>NZ_JBWXPI010000011.1:0-7530 GCF_056679955.1 Sphingomonas sp. PEI4 | reverse complement strand
GTTGGCATTGTGGGTGCCTCGGAGTTCACGCTTGGCGATGACGTGCGATCCTGGCTGCCAGGCTTCGCCGGCAGCCTTGGCGATCAGGAGAGCCAAGGTTTTGCGGGCTGCAAGGGAAGGTGATGAACCCGCACCGAAACGGGCTTCGATGAACTCGCCAGCTTTGACGATGGCGCGACCATCACGGACTGACGCCGTGGAAGCCGCTTTCATGGTGCGGCCGAGGATTGGATCATCGGACATAGCCCAAAGTGCATCAGAAACGAGCTACGAATCAATATCTATTCGCACCTCGCTTCTGTGCGGAACACCCCACCCCATTCCTCGTAACTGGGCACCCCATTCCTCGTAGGTGCGCACCCCATTCCTCGTACCTGCGCACCCCATCCATCGTAGGTCGAGGTCTTTCCAAGAACAAAATCAATAGTTTGAGCGCCCCTGAATCATAGAATCAAAGAGAATATGAATCACCGCGGGTGCGCACGAGGCAACTATAGCCTGATGATGTGCGGAATCGGCCTTCGGCCGATGCGCTAATGACGCGTGCCGGCTACGCCGTCACAGGGGCGGCCTCTCGGCCGTTAGCTTGGCGAGGAAGGAGTCGGAACGAGGGCAGTTTGCGATCATTCGCCGGGCGTCACGCGGCGAGGAGGTTTGCCGTTGCCATCGTAGAAGATGATCGCGGACACGCCCGAGGCGGCGATGCGATCGATCAGGTTATCGGCCTCCTCGTACTGGTCGCTGGGCCAGTCGCGGGCGACGTGGACGCGATCGTCGCCGATTTCGAGCGTCAGGTGCGAAATCGAAGGATCGAGGTCGAGCAGCCGTACCATGTCGGCCTGGGTGTCGAGCGTGACGTGCCGGAGATCGTGGCCGGTCATGACGAGCTGCCAGGTGCGGGTGCGATCATCGAGGCTCATGGCATGGGCCATCCAGTGATCGACTTGGCATCGGCGTTGGTGGCGAAGCAGTAGCGCACGCCCTGCCGCTTCTCGCTGCGCCAGCCGTTGCCCTTGGGACAGCCGGCGATATCCGGGATGGTCATGGTGCTGGCCTGGTCGAGCTGGCGGGCCAGCTTGCCGTTGACGGTATTGGCCCAGCTCGCGGCGGCAACCTCGTCGCGGGCGCGGGCATAGCCCGATGCTTCACCGGCCCTGTTTCCGAGGTGGTAGCCATAACCCAGCGCAACAGGCACCAGCAGGGCGAAGCCGGCGAGCGCGCCGTTCCACCACCTGTCCCACCGGCGCCGGCGCAGCTCATGGGCGCGGCGATCGGCGGCATCGGCGGCAAGACGATCGTTCAGGGCGGCGTGTGCGGCCGTGTCAGCATCGATCCGACGCCGCAGGGTCTCTCCCGCCCCGGCAAGGCCATCTGCGGCCCCATGACGCGCTCCGGCCTCCGCACGGGCTGCCAGAACCGCAGGATCGACCAGGCGAGCCGCTATGGCCTTGTCGCGGGCTTCCTCGTCCTCGGCGCGCTGTGCGTCCCTGGCGGCGGCATCGGCGAGGCTGGCGCGTACGTCGGTCACCAGGTCGCGCAGGGTGCCGAAGCCGGCAAGGATGCGCTGGATGTTGGTATCGAGGTGGGAAAAGAAGCTGTGCGCCTGGGCGGCGTCGGCGGCACCGCGCGCGCGACCGGCAGCAGAGGGCGGGGGATCGGCCGGCATGTCGAACTCGGCGGGGTCGAACTTGCCAGCCGTGGGATCGGCCCGGTCCTCGCCACGTCCCCTTACCTGATCGTGGAGCTGGCGCGCCTGTTCGAGCAGGCGGCGAGGATCGTCGTCGCGGTCACGGTCCATCAGCGGTCCTCCCCGGGCAGTGTCCACCCCTCGAACGGTTTCCTGTCCTGATCGCGGCTGATGCGGTGGGTCAGCTCGGAGACGATGCCGGCGAACCGTTGATCCTTGGTGGCGGCATCGAGGAGCAGGCCACCCAGGATGATCTTGCGGCGGGTATCGAGGCGACGACCTTCGGTGGCGATCCGGGCGTTGAGCGCATCGAGGCGAGCCTTGGCCTGGGCGACCCGTTTCTTTGCCAGTTCGAGAGCTTCGGGGGTGGGAGCCGCCATACCTTCTCCGCGTCAAAGCACGATCACGAAACGAGCATAGCGCAAACCAACGGACGAAGCCACCCGAGACGACAGCAGGAGACAAGGGCGCACTTTAGCATTACTACGTAATGCGTGCGGCAGGGACACCCTGCACCCATGTCGCAAGCGACAGCGGGGCTTCGTCCCCACACCCGGACCAGCGTCATGCCGCTGGACTACGTTTGAGAAGGCGCACGCGGACGATGGCAATCTACCATCTTGCGGTGAAATCAGTGTCGCGCTCGACCGGGCGCAGCGCGGTTGCGGCTGCGGCGTACCGGTCAGGCGACTGTCTTGAGAACGACCGCGACGGCCTGGTGCACGACTACACGCGGCGGGGCGGTGTCGAGGACACGTTCATCGTCACGCCGGAAGGCGCGGAGTGGGCGCAGGACCGCTCTGCGCTGTGGAACGCAGCGGAGGCAGCAGAGAAGCGTAAGGACGCCAAGGTGGCGCGGGAGTATGAGCTGGCGCTACCGGCGGAGCTGGACGCCGGTCAGCGCCGCGACCTGGTTCGTGCTTTCGCGGAGGATATCCGAGACCGCTACGGGGTGGCGGTCGATGCGGCGATCCACGCCCCCCATGATTACGGCGACGATCGCAATCACCACGCGCACGTTATGACGACGACGCGGGTGGTGGACGCGGACGGGCTGGGGGCGAAGACGCGCCAGCTCGACGTGCGATCATCGGCGTCGATCGAGGTGGAGGAGATCCGGGCGAGCTGGGCGGCACAGGTCAACGATGCGCTGGAACTGGCGCAGGTGGCCGAGCGGGTCGATCATCGCAGCTATGCGCGTCAGGGCGTCGAGATGGAGCCGACCGTGAAGATGGGCCACGCTTCGGCCGCGATCGAGCGCCGTGCCGAGCGCGAGCAGATTGCGGCCGGCGAGGAGCCGCACGCGGTGACGCCGCGCGGGCGGATGAATGAGGCGATCCAGGAAGTACGGGGGCTGGGGGTCTATATCGAGCGCGGCCGGGAGTGGCTGCACGAGATGGGCGACCGGCTAAGGGAGCGAGCCGAGCTGGCAGCACACAGCATGGCCAGTCTGGTGCAGGGGGCGGCGCGAACGATGCGGTCGGGGTTGCAGACCAGCACCGGCAACGGGTTCGACGAGCTGTCGGCGCTCGACCAGTCGCCCCGGCAGCAGCAGACGCCGGGGATCGAGATAGATCAGCCAGGGCAGGCTGATCGCGATGGGCAGCGGCAGGAGCGGGAACGACAGCGCGACCACGAGCCGGATATCGGCTTCGAGCGATAACGTCGCTGCATGGTGCGCGCAGCGCATAAAATTCCCCGCTGCCGGAACCATTCGGCTTGACAAAACGTACCATATATGACACATGTGCGGATACCGGGCATCGGTCCGGGCTCGCCCAAGTGGCAAAAGTCCTCTCATCCCGAGAGGCATTGAGGAGTGAAAATATGAAAAAATCTAAGAGTATGAAGGGAATTGTTACAAATGTACCAGGTTACATTCTATGAGACCGAAGGTGGCAACGAGGTAGTCCAAGACTTTCTTCGTAAGCTACCGAGGGACGATCGTAAGACGATCGGTGAAGACCTCGCAACACTGCAATATGGCTACCCCATGGGGATGCCACTCTGCAAACCGTTGCGATCCCAAATTTGGGAACTCCGCAGCTCTCTTCCCTCAAAAAGGGAAGCGCGGCTGCTCTACTTCTTCGACAGCGCGAGCCAGCAAATCATCGTCGTTCATGCTTTTATCAAGACAACAAGAACAACGCCGAAGTCTGACATCGACCTTGCCGAAAAGAGGAAGAAAGAGTTCTAGAAGGAGAATTGAGAAATGGTGGAAACTCGGGATCGCCGTGATCCCCGCGCATTTAAGACCTTGGACAGTTTTCTGGACGAGGATGGGATTCGCGAAGAAGTAACCGCCGTGGCTCTCAAGCGAGTGATCGCTTTCGCTCTCCGTGAGGCCATGCAGACGCATGGTCTCACGAAAGCAGCCATGGCAGATAAAATGCAAACCAGCCGTAAGCAGCTGGACCGGGTTCTTGACCCGGACGAACATAATATTACTTTGGACACGCTTGCCCGTGCGGCGACTAGTGTTGGTAGGCAATTGAAGGTGGAGTTGGTCTAATACCGGCTCTGCCTTCTTTTTTCAAAATTGTTAATAGATAATTGCTAGATGACGCATTGCCGTTTGAATGACGAAGCTGCAGTCTTCGCGCCTGCAATGAGCGCATCAGCAGCTCCAGGAATAAGTGAACTTAGTTCTCCATCTAGCGCAGACTTCATAGCAGCCTCCGTTGGCGCGGACGTAGTGGGGCGCGGTAAAGCCTTCAGCACCGAGACAAGACCATCATCATCAAGTTTTCCTGCGACACGAGCTTGATAGGCCATACTGACCTTGCTGTAATAGGTGTACATCCCACTGCCAGGTAGTGTGGCCATTCTCAGCATAACGTATTCAAAACCGACGACTTTGGCGGTCCAACAACGATCAACTGATGTACTTACAGCCAGGCGCTTTGCATCCTTTGCAGCTTGTGCCTCCAGTATCATGTAGATTAGCCCGCGCTCCTCCAATGGCCGCTTACGGATATTCTCGGCGGCGCAAGACCAACCGAGCGGGCGGGTCAAACATGGCTCGGCAGAGACGCTAAGGAGAAGCGCGATTATCAACATCCGATTGGCTTTCTGCCGTCCCTAGCTAAGGCAGTTTCTGATACTGAATGTCATTTCAGCTACGTGAACCTTTTAAGCCGCTCGCCATGCCTCCTATGGTGCTTGCATCACCATAGTAAAATGCACTCATATAAACGCCCTTACTTGGATGGGGTTTGAATTCGAGATTGTAGTACCCTCGCCCAATGATAGCATGGCACTGAACAAATTCAGGCGCATACAATGGACTCTTGTCTTTGGCGTAATCAGCAGCCTCTTTTAAGGATAAAAATGGAAGTACCCCTGTTTCCTGTTTGTTTTCTATGAGAGACAAAGCTATTTGTTCGATAGCAGCGGAATGATCTTTCTTTTTATTCCAAAACATCATTTTACCCCATATATTCGCGATATCGAACGGCCCGACTATCGAACTTCTTTGGTCACTTTCGGATGTATTGCCTCCTTTCGTGAGGAGGTAAACGCGTTTTCCCAATGTTGCCTTCTCCTCGCGTCATAGGAAGCGACCGAGCTGATGCAAAAATCAAAGGTTTTGCATCACCCGGAAAAAGGCTGAAATTCAAGCGCTTCCATGATGCATAATTCCGATGCACAATTGGAACATGATTTATGGCTATGCGCGCGTCTCATCCAACGGGCAGGATCTGGCACAGCAGCTCGCTCAGCTCGACGCGGCCGGCTGCACCAAGACCTACCGCGAGAAGGTCAGCGCCGCGACGGCCGAGCGGTCCCAGCTCAAGCGCGCGATCGGCGCGCTCGATGCCGGCGACGTGCTGATGGTGACGGCCACCGATCGTTTGGCTCGCAATACCCGTGACCTGTTGAACATCCTCCATGCGGTGAAGGAGGCCGGCGCGGGCTTCCGCTCGATCGCGGAGCCGATGGTGGATACCACTTCGCACTTCGCCGAGGTCGTCATTGCCGTGCTGGGGATAGCGGCGAGCTATGAGCGGCAGCGCATCACCGACCGCACCGCTGCCGGCAGGGTCCAGGCCAAAGCCCGTGGCGTGAAGTTCGGCCGACGTGCCGCCCTTACCCCTCACCAGCAGATCGAAGCGCTACAGCGCCTTGCAGCCGGCGACACGCAACGCACCGTCGCGGCGCTGTTCGATGTAGATCAGGCGACAATATCACGATTGTCACGAAAGCAGGGCTGATGATCGCTGGAAACGAGCCGTTAAATCAGTGCGGAGCATAGTAACCGCAAAGGAGATTAGGAATGGCGTTTACCGAGGCCGAAAAGCAGCAATGGCATGCAGATCGTCGTGCAGGGGAATCCACTGATGAAGACTATACCCCATCGCCAACCTGTGGGCATTGCGGCAACCCGTTCAGCTCGGGTGCGGGGGTGGTTACGGAAGAATTTTCACTATGCGACATTTGCAACGGCGATTGATCTGCGCCGTCATTCATCTGCGCGGCCGAACAGGCGACCAAAAAAACCGCGCTTGGATTCAGTAGGGCCAGGTCCGGCCAGTAAGCCAATCACCCGGGCCTGTGCCTCACGCCGTTCTTCGTCCGATCGATCGAGACGATGACGAAGATCATCGATTGTCCCTTCCCGGTCGCGTAACTGTTCCAAAGCCGCATCAAGACGGGCCTGTAACACGTTGGAATCTGACCCGTTACGGGTGTCAGCATCAGCGTTGCGTGATGTTCCAGTAACTGTTTCAGCAACCGGTACGGCTGACTTTGGAGGGTAGACCCGATGAAGTTCTACCGGTTCGATCGAAAAAGAACCGTCTTCCTTTTTTATGGCAGATATCCGGCCGCTATTGATGGCGCGAGATATGGAAGCCTTGCTGATACCCGTTGCCTTGGCAGCTTCTCCTAGGGTGTAAGCCATGTATCTGCCCCTGTTGCGGATCGTTTCAAACGACGGTCAGCTAACCGTTAGCAGAAACGGGGTAGTGGAGGAATGGTTAGGCTCTACCCCACTTAGAGGCACACCCCGTAACCCATTTCGTCCAATCAGCCTTGAGAGCGTCGCCAGTCAGCTTACGGCGATGTTCGGGGCGGACGCGGGCATACTGATCCGCCAATCGCTGGACGGCATGCCCCCCGCCCAGAGCTATCCCGATTGCGTGAAGCTCCGGAGTCTTGAACCCATCTATTTGGTCGTCGGCAGGCCAGCGCAGAACATCGGAAACAGATAGCCTGGAGGCGGCTGACGCGATGAGACTGGCGGTATCGACGATAGTTTCCGTCGTGCCCTCCCGGCGCGCTTTCCGACCGCCGCTATGTCGCCCGGCCTCATCGGCCGCTGCGTCCGTGGCATCGTCGTCCTTCGGTGTGAAGGTCAGGGTAACGTGGGTGATCTTACCTCGGGCACCACGCTTTTCCGACCATTCCATGGTGAACGCGGCGAGCTGGTCGATTTCGGCTTTCGCGAGATCGAGGACGAAACGGCGGAAATCGGAAAAATTGAGCAGCGTCTTAGGGGCCACGCCGACCCGCTCCCGCAATTCCTCGATCGTACCTGACCATCGAGGCTCGCGACGGCCGGCTAGCAAGCATCCCATCTCATAGAGGGTGATGGCGTATTTGGACCGGAATGCGAGCAGTGCCGCCCGGTTCAACCGGGCATAGTAGTCGCTCCCTTGCAGGATGGCCCGAGCAGGCGCTGTGAACTCCCATTCGACAGTAGCCCGGCCATCCTCCGCATGTTCGTTAAGCGTCCAGGCGAGCAGGGCAGCGGTAAGGGTCGCGACGCGCCCTTGGGCCGAGGTCGAAGGCATCTGGAATTTCACATCCATCAGTTCGTCAAGCGTGTCCTGTATCCGATC
>NZ_JBWXPI010000010.1:0-16991 GCF_056679955.1 Sphingomonas sp. PEI4 | reverse complement strand
AGTGCTGCGGATAGGATGTTGCGGTGGCCCGACGACCAGATTTCTGGCCGGGCACCCTGCTGGCCGACGAACGGGTTGTCCCGCGGAACGCTGCCGTCGGGGTTGATGCGGACGATCTTGCCGAAATGACTGTCCAGCCGCTGCGCCTGGACCCGGCCGGGCAAGATGGAGCGGTCGCCGAGCGTCACGAAGAGCTTGCCGTCCGGTGCCCACACCATGCGGCCGCCGGCGTGCAAGGTCGACTCGAGCGTCGGCATCATGCGGAAAATAACTTGGACGTTCTCGACGCGCGGCTCGGGACCGTCGACAAGCCGTCCGCGCGCGACGGCGAGGCCGTTCCCACCCTGGCGAAGCTCGTAGTAGGTCCAGTAGATTTGACGGCTGCGGGCGTAATCGGGGGCGAGCTCCACGTCGAGTAGTCCGCCCTGGCCTCGGGCGTCGACGCGGGGCAGGCCCGCTACGGCCACGGACTTGGTGCCCTGCGCGGTCACGATGCGGAGCTGGCCGGGCTTCTCCGTCACCAGCATGCGAGCGTCCGGCAGGAAGGCGATGGCCCAAGGCTTGTTGAAGCCGTCAGCAATTTCCGTGACCAGGAGCGTGGTGCGGGTCTTCACCGCCGGGGCGCGGGTCTGGCCGGGAAAGGCGGGCTCGAACTCGGGCACGCTTTTGGGGCCGGTCTCGACCGGTGCGCCGGCCTTGTCGGTGGGCCTGCTCTGCTCCTTCGAGCCACCACCCGGCGCGAGATTACCGCTTTGATTGCTATTCTGGGCTTCCGCGCATCCGCACGCGATCAGAAGGCATAAGGCGGCAGAGGTCATCACGGCCCGCATCGACAAATCTCCAATATTCTTGCGGGGTATTACTCGTAAGTGATCCCCACGTCATCTCGTCGGAGCTGCCCGGTCTTAGCTACTGCAATAACATTGAGTGTCAGCGTGGCGAACTGGCCCTGCAAGGCCAGGCCAAGCTCATCGCGCGCTCCGCGCCTGCCATCATGTGCTTGTCGCGGAAGTATGTATCGGCTTCCCCCCAGCGCAAATAGGCGGCCCGCAACCGGTCGCGGTCATAGCGGGGTGGATCGCAGACATCCTGCCGCGCGATCATCATGTCGACGATCCCCTGAAGGTAAGCGCCGCAGCCCGGCTCGCCCGCCCGGCAGCTCGCGAGCAACGCAGCGCCCTGCATGTTGATTGGGGTTCCCGGCTGCGCGAGAGCGCCTGTCGGCGCCAGCGCCGCCGCAGCGAGAAAGGTCATCCAAAATTCGCGCTTCATTAGGTCAGCTCCGTTGCACGTTGGTCTTGTCGAGCGCCGCGCGAAGGCCGCGCGCGAGCTTGGCCGCGTCGTCATTCGCCCAGAAGTGCATGAAGAACAGCCGGGGCTGGTCGTCCAGCATATGATTATGGAGCGCGGTGACCTCGATCCCGTTCTGCCTAAGCGCGCGGAGCACCGGATCGACCTCGGCCGCGGTGAGCACGAAGTCGCCGGTAATCGCCGCCTTGCCGGAGCCGGTGGGCTGGAAATTGATCGCAGTCGCCGTCCCCATCGACGCCGGAGTCGGCATGCCGCCGTCCGTCAACCTCTCCGCCCGCGGAAAGCTGAACTGATACACTCCGCCGTTCGGCTTGCCCTTGCCGGCCATCAGCCGGTCGAGCGCAGCGGTATCGAGCGCGATCGGCGGCGACGATCCTGCCCCTGCCGAGGGCGGCTGCGAGTCCTGGGACGGCGTAGCCATTGGCGTGCGGCTGGCGGCGAGCGCCGCGCGCAGCGCGGTTGCGAGCTTCACCGGGTCGCCGTGCCCCGAGATGTGCATATACATCGTTGCCGGCGCGGAACGAAGAAGGTGGTTGTGGAGCGCCGTGATCGTGAACCCGCTCGCGAGCAGCCGGCTCATGACCGGGTTCACCTCGTCATGCGTGAGCACGAGGTCGCCCATCACCATCACTTTGTCACCCATCGGGTGAAACGCCGTCCAGGAGCCGAGCGCCAACGCCGGCTTGATTGTCACCCCGTCGAGCTGGACGTTGAGGTCGGAGCGCGGAAAGCCGTAGCGGCGGACACCATCGGGCTGCGTGGTGCCGGGTCGGCCGAGGCTCTTGTCCACGAGTGCCCACCTGTCATTAGTCGCCTGGGCGGGCGCGGCCGGGGGACTACTCTGGGCCGCAACCGGCGCGGCAAGTGCGACCGCCAACGGGAACAGGACGTGACGCAATGCTTCTCTCCTCGATCTCAGCTGGTCGGCCCGCATGGGAAACGCTGGCGCAACGCCATCGTCACGCCAGCGAGCCGGGGCATGTTGGCCGTGTGCCGGTTGTCGGCCGCCCAAGCCAGAAAGATGCGGCTCAGCTCGCCCGACTGGACACCCCGGCCGCAGATGCCGGCCTCGGCACCGCCGTTGCCGAACGCGGAAAGCGTCTCAGCCGCGCCGGCAAGGTAGGCTTCGCAACGGCCGTTCACCTTCCTGTTCGTCTCGTCGACGCATGTTCGATAGAACTGCCCGACCGTCTCGTAGCGCGGCTGGGCAGCGACCGGCGCGGCACCTCCTAGCCCGAAGCAGGCCAGCATGGCGAGAACGCCTGATCGGGGGTCGTGCATCACGTTCTCCTCACCCGCAGTTTTAGTTCACCTAGCCCAAACGATACAAGTGTTCATTCGCTTCCGCGATGTGATACAAGTGCTACATGGCTGCTGTTGTTCCGTTGATCGCCCATGACTGGCTGCTGCTGATTCCCCAGCTCCCGGCCAAGCCCGCCTACCTGCGCGTGAAGGTGTGGCGGCGCTTGCAGGCGATCGGCGCTACGCCGCTCAAAAACGCCGTCCACGCGCTCCCGAACCAGCCGGCGATGCGAGCTCTGTTCGAGGAGTTGCACCGCGAAATCGCGGACAACGGCGGTGAGGCCCTGATCCTGGAAGTCCGCTTGGCAGGGGGCATGTCGGACGCGGAACTGCGGGGGCTGTTCGATGCCGCGAGGGATGAGGAATATGCTGAACTGGCGCGCGAGGCTCGGGCGATCGCCGAAGCGGAGTATGTGTCGAACGCCGATGTTAAGCGCCTCCGCAAGCGGCTGGATGAAATTGCCGCGATCGACTTCTTTGGCGCACACGGGGGTCAGGGTGCCGAGGCATTAATCGCGCAGGCGGGAAGCCGCGCCGGTCAACACCCGGACGTGAGCGGGACGGCACCACCGGACGCGGTGATCGGCGAGCTGAAGAACCGCATCTGGGTCACGCGCAGGCACGTTCACGTCGACCGCATCGCGTCGGCCTGGCTGATCCGCCGCTTCATCGACCCGGATGCTCGGTTCAAGTTCGTAGAAGGCAAGGGATATCAGCCGGAGGCGGGCGAGCTGCGCTTCGACATGGCGGGTGCGGAGTTCACGCACGAGGGCGACCGCTGCACCTTCGAGACGCTAGTATCTCGAACCGGGCTCGACGGCGACCATGCGCTCCGCGCGCTCGCCGAAATCGTCCACGACCTCGACATCGCCGACGACAAGTTTGGTCGGCCGGAGACGGCGGGTGTCGCCGCGCTCATCAACGGCATCTGCGCGGGCACCGACGATGATATCGAGCGGATCGTCCAAGGGTCGGGCGCGCTCGACGGCTTCTACGCGCACTTCATCAAACGACGCGACGCATAGGGGAGAGCCTGCTCATGGCGAGTATCGAACATCCCGCCACCGCCGCGGCTGCCGACGAAGCCCGTCCGCCCGAGCTGAGCTACCCGGCGCTATTCCTCCGCTTCCTGCGCTTCGGCGCGATGGCGTTCGGCGGCCCCGTGGCGCAAATCGCGATGATCCGGCGCGAACTCGTGGACGAGGAGCGCTGGATTCCGAGCGACCGGTTCAACAAGCTGCTCGCCGTCATGCAGGTGCTCCCTGGGCCGGAAGCGCATGAGCTATGCGTCCATCTCGGCATCCGCGCCAAGGGCCGGATCGGTGGGCTGCTCGCGGGGCTCGGCTTCATGCTGCCGGGACTGGTGCTGATGCTGGCGCTCGCCTGGGCCTATACTAGGCTGCCGATCGCGGGCACCATGCTGGGGGCGATGTTCCTGGGCGTCCAGGCGGCGGTGCTCGCCGTGATCGTCCGCGCGGTGCATCGGATCGGCGAACACATCCTTGTCGACCGCTGGCTGTGGATCGTCGGTATCGCGTCCGCGCTCGCCGTTCTGGCGGGCGCGAGCTTCTGGATCGTGCTGCCAGCCGCCGGCGCGGCTTACGCGCTCGCTGCGACGCGGCGCTACGCGCTCGCGGGAGGTGTCGTCGTGCTCGCCGCCCTTGCCGTCGTAGGCTTATGGCTCGGCCGACCCGAAACATCCGGCGCGACCGCGGGCGTCGGCGTCGCGCCCTCGGTGGCCGCGCTGTTCTGGGCCGGGTTGAAGGGAGGTCTGCTCACCTTCGGCGGTGCCTATACCGCGATCCCGTTCATCCGAAATGACACCGTGGGCCGGGGCTGGATGACCGATGGGCAGTTTCTCGACGGGCTCGGCCTGTCGGGCATCCTGCCCGCGCCGCTAGTCATCTTCGCGACCTTCGTGGGCTGGATCAGCGGCGGGCTCGCGGGTGCGCTGGCAATGACGGCAGGTATGTTCCTGCCCGCGTTCGCGTTCTCGCTCCTGCTCTATGAACGGTTGGAGGCGGTCGTGGAGCATCGCCGGCTGCAACTGTTCCTAGCGGGCGTGGCGGCGGGAGTCGTGGGCGTGATCGTGGTAACGGTAGTCGATCTCGCGCGCTCCACGGCGGATCGCACGCCTAGCTTGCTCGCGAGCCTCGCCATCTTCGCCGTCGCGCTTGTCGTCATGTACCGCTGGAAAAGCAAATTGAGCACGCCGGTGGTGCTTGGGATGGGCGCAATCACGGGCGCGGTGATCCTGTCCTGAACCGCTAGATCAGCTCATACGGCTCAGCGCTGTTCCTCCGGCCCGATCCTGACCGTGCATCTCACCGACTCGCCCGCCTTGTTCGCGGCCCGCCGGCAACGCTCAAGCGCCGCCTCGTTGCCTTGGCCGATCACCGCGCCCGTTACCATCGCGTTCCAAGTGTCGGGGTAGCTCGCCACGGCAAGCCGGCGCGCGCCTTCCCATGTCGTCCCGCCAAGGGTGCGCGCCGCCATGCTCTCGGGCCATCGCCAGTTATCCGGGGTCGCGCGTAGGATCGGTCCAGCGAACGCCGCCCATAGCACGATGCCGGCAATCACGCTGCCGATCGCGACGAACGCCAGCCAACGGTTCTGCTCATCGCCTGTGCGCCCGGATACGACAAAGGCGTGAAGCTGGCGGGTCACGTCCTCTAGTCCCTTGCGCGCGGTCGCCAGCGCCGCCTGGTCCTCGCGCCGGGCGGCGTTGCCCGCTGCGGCGATGCGCTGCGCCATCTGCTCGGGCGTCATCGCCAGCGCCGGGCTCCGGGCGATCACGTCGTTGATGACCGCGATACGCTCGGCCGTGGCGTCCATGCCCTGCTGTATTCGCCCTAGCGTCTCGGAATAGTCAGGCGCGTCGACCGCGCCTCGCTCGGACGCCAAGCCCTCGATCGCGCGACGGAGTAACGCCAGCTCGCCCCGCGAAGATTCAACCTCGGCGCGCAGCTTCTCGAACGCCTCGGCCGGATCGCCCTGCTCCTGGTCGAACTCCTCCATCCCGCTCCCTCTACAGACTCATGCCACGGTCGCGGGTGCGCTCGGGACCGATCGACCGCGCCAGCTCGTCGCCGATCGACCGGCCCCGGTCCATATTCAGCGCCAGCTCGGGGGCGCGACGCTTCAAGGCGGATTCAAGCTGCGGGTCGCGATGCAGCCCGCCGGCGACGCCCGCCATGCGCTTGCCTAACTTCTCGGCCCCCGTCCGATCGCCCGCGCGCTCCATGCCGGCGCGGACCTGCGCCATGCCGCGCCAGTCCTTCACGAACCGTTCGGCGCGCGCGTCCGGGTCGAGCCTGACCCGCTGCTCCTCGGCCATCGCCTTCGCCGCGCCGCCCGTGTTGCCTTCGGCCGCGGCGCGCGCGAGCTGCGGGTCGCGCTCGATCGCGCTGGCGAGGTCGCGCGCGGCATGGGGCCTGGTCTCGTCCAGCGCCTCGCCGGCGCGCCGCAACGCGCCCTCCTGATGCGCCAGCACCGGCAACCCCTGCTCGCGCATCCGGTCCATGTCGGCCGCGGCGCGCCCGTAGCGCTCGATCGCCTTCCCCTGCGAGGGCGCCAGCGGCCGATCGATCGCGATGCGCTCCGGCGACGTCACTTTTTCGGTCGCCGGCTTCGGCCGGAACCCGGCGAACATGCCCCTGGCCTTGTCGCGGACCTTCTCCGCCGCCTGACGCGCGAGTTCCGGGAACCGGATCTCGCGCCGGTCGGCGAACGCGCGGGCCTGGTCCTGCTCCGGCCGCGCATAGTCGCCCGCCATGTCCTTGCCCCGGTCGCGCGACAGGGCGCGGACAAGCTGGCGCTGATCGGCGAAGTCGTCACGACCGTAATGGAGCTGCACTCCGTCGCGATGCCGCGACATGCCGACATAGGCGCTATGGCGGTCCATGCCTGGGGTGGCGAGGACATGGGCGCGATCGACCGTCACGCCCTGCGATTTGTGGAACGTCGCCGCATAGCCATGATCGACATGGGCATAGTCCTTCGCGTCGAACGCGACGTGCGCGCCACTGTCGAGCCGAACCTTCATCCCCTCGGCCGATACCCGCTCGATCGTGCCAAGCGTGCCGTTCTTCACCCCTAGCGACCGCTCGTTCCGCAGGAACATCAAGCGGTCGCCGCTCGCGAACTGGCGCGCGCCCCGATCGGCGCTGAACGTCACGTCGCTGCCAAGATCGCCGGTCGCGCGAAGTCGGCCGCGAGCCTCGTCGTTCAGCTCGCGGACCTCGGCGTTGGTGTGGGTGAGGATGACACGGGATTTGCCCGGCTCGGCCTGACGCGCACGATCCCAACCGTCCACCAGCTCGCCCCGCGCCTGCTCGCGCGTGTCGGCTGCATGGACCATGCCCTTGCCGTCATAGGCATGGACCGCCTCGCCGGTGCGCCCGGTCGCCAGCGCACGCGTGGCGTTGCGCTGCCAGTCCTCGCGCTGCCGCCTGATCTCGGTGATCTCGGCCGCGCCGTGCCGCTCGGTGACACTGCGGAACGCCGCGCCCGCCTCGATCGCCTGCAACTGCTCGGGGTCGCCGACCATGACGACCTTGGCCCCGGCGTCGCGGGCCTGACTCAACACCCGCTCCATCTGGCGCGAGCCGATCATCCCCGCCTCGTCCACCACCAGCACATCGCGCGGGCCTAGCTGCTCGCGCCCCTGCCCCCATGCGTGTTCAAGGCTCGCGATCGTGCGCGACGCGATGCCTGACCCGCCCTCAAGATTCTCGGCTGCGATGCCGGACAAGGCCGCGCCGCGCACCGTGTAGCCCTGCCCCTCCCAAGCCTCGCGCGCGACGCCAAGCATCGCCGATTTGCCGCTGCCGGCATAGCCGACGACCGACGCCAGTCCCTCGGCTCCGGTTACATGATCGAAGGCGTCGCGCTGCTCGCCGGACAGGACAAGGCCCCTGCCCTCGGCCGACGCCAGCGCCGCCCCGCGCTGCCGATCGGCGACGCCATGCTCACGACGCGCACCCAGCTCGTCGCCCGCGCGCTCAAGCCGGGCCTCCACCGCGATCATGTCGCGCGACGTGAACCGCTCCTGGTCGCGCCCGTCCCTGCCCAGCGCGACCAGCTCGGGGGATGCGCGCACCGCCCCCATCACCTGGTCGAACTGATCCTTGCCGTCGCTGTGCCGGAACGCGAACGTCGCAAGGTCGCGGGTGGTGAACGTCGCCTGCTGCCGGGTGATCGCGTCCAGCGCGACATTGGGATTGGCGATGATCCGATCGCCATTGTCGCGGGCGATGCGCGCGTGATCCTCGATCCGCTCCGCCTCAAGCCCCTGCTCCGGTCGCCGCGATGCGGCGGGGCCGATCTTATGCTGCGGCTCCAGCTCGATGCCCTGCGCCTCATAGGAGCGATGGTCGATCCGGCCCTCATGCCCCAGCTCGGCCATGCGCTCGTTGACGTGCGCGCTCCACGCCTCGCGCCAGTCCTTCAACAGCTCGGTGCTGTTCCAGTCGCGGTTCTTCTGGCCGAACCCGTCTGGCCCCACGCCGCGCATCGCCAGCATGACATGCGCGTGCGGCTTGGGGCTGCCGTCCCTCGCCTTGTCCCAATGCACGTTCAGGTCCGCGACCATCCCGCGATCGACAAACTGCTTTTTCACGAACTCCTGCGCCAGCGCGACGCCCTGCTTCTCATTCATCTCACGCGGAATCGAGAACTCTACCTCGCGCGCAAGCTGCGCGTCCTTGCGCTTTTCTCCTGCCTCGACCTCGTTCCACAAGGTCGAACGGTCGTTTAAACGCTCCGGCGCGCCCTCCGGCAACATCACCTCGGAGTGGATGACGCCCGCCTTGTTGCTGAAGTCGTGATTGCGATTGAGCCGGTCGTCGTGCAGCTCGGATGCGGAACGATAGGCGGCGCTCGCCACCGCGCTCGCGCCGGTGTTGCGGCTGATGATCTTGGCGGAGAAATGGTAGATCGCCATGCTACCGCACATACTGCCTTACTTAGCGCACGTCGGCAATGACGTATAAGCGCGCACTCACAATCCGCTGCGCTCCTCGTGATTGACTTGCGGGTGCTTGTGTTGACGTTCTGGCTTTACCCCTATGCTGAGCGCGCTAAAGTGCTTCTAGTCGATACGCGGAAGGGTGAAGGCGATGCGGAAGGTTCGCGATTACGATGCCGAGCTGAAGGCGCTGAACGACAAGGCGCGAGCACTCAAAGCAAAAAGGGTTGAACAGCTAGGCCAGCTCGTCGCCGCGACCGGGGCCGATGCGCTCGATGCTGAGACGCTGGCGGGCGCGCTGCTCGATGCGATCGGGTCGAAAGATGCTGGCGCGAGGGAGGCGTGGCGCGTGAAGGGCGCGGCTTTCTTTCAACGGCGTGGGCGCAAAGGTGGCGGCGCTGCTGCAATCGACGGATCGGCTACTCAAGCTGAACCGGGCGGCGATGCTGCGGGCGGAAGCGGCAGCGCGGCGAACGGATAGCAGGGCCTGGGTCGTGCAACGCCGCGAACGAACGCGCCACCTGATCGAGCTGGGCGGCCTCGTCCAGAAAGCCGGCCTGGTCGAGCTGACCGACGACGATCGCGCCACCCTCTACGGCGCGCTGCTCGATCTCGCCGGACGCGCTCGCGGTGATGATACCGGCGATGCGCTCGCGTTGTGGAAGCGACGCGGCAAACGGGCGTTCGATGCGGAAGCGGAAACGACGGAGGCGAGCTGATGGGCGATTTTGATATCGAGGCGGTGCGGGCTGATGTCCGAGCGATGGACTTCGTGCGCGGCACGCCCGCCGAAATTGAAGAGTGGCGCATGGCCTATGAGGACTCCCGCGCCAACCTGGTGATCGAGGACATGATCCCGACGCCGAACGAGGATGCGCTGTTCGCCATGCTGCTGGACGAGGGCGTGTCGCCGGAACTGGGTGTTCAAATTGTTGGTAAGCTGCTCGATGCCGATCTGCTCGCCGATCACCTGGCCCGGCACGGCTATGACGCGGACGGACAGGTCGTGGTGCGAGCCGATGCCGAGGCCGTGCGCGCGCAGGTTCGGGCGATGGATTTTGTTCGGGGAACGCCCGCGCAAGTCGTCGGGTGGCGCGAAGCCGACGCGGATCGCCGCACCTACCTGCTCTCCAAGGGTTTGATGGCCGCGCCGGTCGGGGACGATCTGTTCTCGATGTTCATGGATGAAGCCCTGCCCCCGGACCTGTGCGCCAAGGTCGTGCGGGACCTGCACGATCATCCTGCCACGGCGGCACGCTGATGGCCGGACCCCTCATCGGCGGGCGTCGGCCGATAAGCTGGCGGCTCGCGATCGTCGTCGCGTTCGTCGCCGCCTATGCGACCGCCCGCTGGCTCGAAGGCATCTTCGGAGCCGGGGACATTTCCGGCACGCTGTCGTTCCTGGTCCTCGTCGGACTGATCGCCGCAACCTGGCGCATCAACAGCCGCGCCGCCAACCGGCATAACGAGCTGCTAGGGTCCGCCCGCTTCGGATCGCGCGCCGACGTGCAACGCCTCGAAGCGACCGGGGATCTTCTCATCGGCCGCTCGGCGAAGTCGGGGAAGCTGCTGCGCTATGACGGCGCGGCGCATCTTCTGACGATGGCCCCCACCCGCTCGGGGAAAGGCGTCGGCACGATCATCCCCAACCTGCTCGTCCTCGACCGCTCGGTGATCTGCATCGATCCCAAGGGCGAGAACGCCCGTGTCACCGCCCGCGCACGCACCGCCAAGGGGCCGGTTTGGTGCCTCGATCCGTTCGGCGTCTCGGGGCGCACCCCTGCCCGCTACAACCCGCTCGACCGGCTCGATCCCGCCAGCCTCGATCTCGCGGAAGATGCCAATACGCTCGCCGACGCGCTGGTTCACGACGCGCCGGGACAATCCGGCGAAGCGCACTGGAACGAGGAAGCCAAGGCGCTCATCGCCGGGCTGATCCTGCACGTCGTCACGACCGAGCCCGCCGATCGCCGCACCCTGGCGACCGTGCGCGATTATCTGACGCTCGCCCCTGCCCGCTTCGCCGCGCTGCTGGCGGCGATGCAGGACAGCACCGGCGCCGGTGGCCTGGTCGCGCGCGCCGCCAATCGCCAGCTCGGCAAGTCCGACCGCGAGGCCGCCGGCGTGCTGTCCTCGGCGCAGCGCCACACGCATTTCCTCGACAGCCCGCGGATCGTCGCCAGCACGGCTGCATCGGATTTCACGTTCGCCGGGTTGAAGGAATCGACCGCCACGGTATTCCTCTGCCTGCCGCCCGATCGACTCGATACCTATGCGCGCTGGCTGCGGCTGCTCGTATCGCAAGCCGTCACCGACATGGCGCGATCGACCGCCCGCCCTCCCCGGCCGGTGCTGTTCCTGCTGGACGAGTTCGCGTCCCTTGGCCGTCTCGAACCGATCGAACGCGCGATGGGGCTGATGGCGGGTTATGGGATTCAGCTCTGGCCGATCCTCCAGGACATGCACCAGCTCAAGGCGAACTATGGCGACAAGGCCGGCACGTTCATGTCCAACGCCGGCGTGATCCAGGCGTTCGGGGTCAACGATCATGCCACCGCCGACATGCTTTCGCGCACGATCGGCGACACCACCATCGAATATCAGACGGTCGGCAGCTCGGGGCCGTCCAGCATCTTCTCCGACGGCTCCTACTCGGAAAGCACCAGCGCGCACGTCTCCGCCCGCCGGCTTGCCACGCCAGACGAAATCATGCGGATGCGGCCCGACCAGCTCCTGCTGCTGCGCCAGGGCGAACACCCGCTCCCGGTCGAGAAAATCCGCTACTACGACCAGCGCGAGTTCGCGGGGCTGTTCGACCCCGCCTGATTTAAGCCCTGCTGACGACGCTCGCCGTGTCAGGCACCCGAACCACCCGAAAGCCCCTCTCCTGCCCTCACGGCGCTCCTGGGTGGCCGTAGCGGGCGATTCCGTCGCCACCCTGCCCCACTTCTTTCCCGCCTAGCCTGCGGCGCCTGCGCCGCTCCTGTGACGCCGAAGGCGGCACGCAGCGAAAGCGCATCGGCCGTTAGGCCGATTCCATTGACCCCTTCTCCTTCGGTCGATCGTGCTGAGGCGTGTTGTGTCGCGCACTATCGGGGTTTTGGCCCCCGATTGGACGGGTTGTTATGGGTTATCCACAAGCCCGGGTCTTTAAGAAGAATCTCCTATGTAATAGGAGGTTTAAGACTCTTACGGAGCTGTTTAGCCTTGTTCTCTCAATGGGTTAGCGGCAGTTTCAGGGGCCAAAACCCCGTGATTCGCGGGGCCAAAACCCCGTGATTCGCAGGGGCCATTCCCCCGATAGTCGGGGCTTGGTCACTATCGGGGTTTTGGCCCCTGGCGATCAGTCGGCCGGAAACCCCATCGGAGGCCGCGGTAGGCGCTTGAACTGGAACCCTGGGTGATCGGTTGAAAGCTGGCATCGCTCTGTGAAGTTAAGAACCTCCTCACCTTCATCGTTCCTCACCAATTCCAGCCAATAGCCGGGTAGTCGCTGCCGCTCGACCGCGACCCGCAATTCCTTGGCAAAGTCTGCTAGGCGCTGGGTGCTGCCGCTCTTGTGGTGGAGCTGCTTCATGGTGAAGGCCCAACCCGCCGCCTGGTGGCCGCCATGCTTGCGGACGACGCGGTAAAGCCACCGCTCGATCCCGCCGGTCAGTTTGAAGTAGGCCCGGTCGATGCCGAGCACGAGGCGATCGGTCAACACGCCCTCGTAGAGCCAATCGGATATGGTGAACTCGACGCCGGTCGATCGTCCCAAGTCGTCGGTCGGTGCCGAATAGCGCTCGATCCAGTGAAAGCCCTCGGGACGCTTCTTCTTGCCCTGGCGGATATTGGTGCGGATCAGGGTGGCGCTCAGCCGCTCCAATGCCTCCACGATCCGACGATACTCGTCTCCTCCTGTTGGCCGGTCGATGCCGCGTAGCAGCTCATAGAGTGGGACGTGGAAGTGCGGCGTCGTTGGCTGGCCCGCCGCCTTCGCCGCCCGGAGCTGCGACACCGCCCATATCAGGATGTCGCAATCCCAAATGGTCGCGATGCCGATCTCGGCCGGGGCCGTGACGTTGACGGTGACGGTCGTGGTCCCATTCTGAACCGAATAGTCGATCGGCTCGCTGCGGCGCTGCTTGGAGAGGCTGAAAAAAGGCCGCTCCATCATCTCCTGCTCGTCGTGGGTCGGTATGTCGCCCGGCAACGTCACGAATAAGTCGAGCTGGTCGAGCAAGCCGACGGGTTCGCCTTCTTTCCTTCTGCCCTTCTTAGTCATAAAGGCTCCAAGGTCAGCGGCGCGATCGGCCGCTCGGAACGCTCGCGGCGACCGCCTCAAGCGGCTCCAGCCCGCGCGCCTCCAGCAACCGGTTCCACGCCTCATGCCCCAGCTTCTGCAAGCTAAGCCCCGTGTCGAGGCTTAGCTGGCGGAGCCGCTTGCGGTCGCGCGGGGTGACTTGCACGTTGATCGGCACGATCGCCGGCGATGCGGTGTCCCGAACGGGCGCGGCTTCGGCCGTCGCCGCGGCGATCGGAGCCGCGGCCGGCTCCTCGTCCAGCTCGCCCATCACGTCGGCGAGCGCGCGGCCGGTGCGCTTACTGCTCATGTCGTATCTCCTGAATCCAGCTCCAAACCTGGCGCAACTCGTCGGCCGCGTCGCGCGCCGCCTGGCCGCGCATTTCTGTGACGCCCCTCCCTTCAAGCGACGCGTCCAGATAGACGGTGCGATCGGACAGGTGGGTCGGGCAAACCGGGACCGGGTAGCGCGACAGGGCGGCGCGCGCTGCGGTCGCGCGCGAGTCATTCTTGGCCGCGTTGACGATGACGACCGCGCGCTGGTCGAGCCGACGAAGGATCTTCAACGTCTCGCCGACCGCCTCCAAATCGTCCGGGGACGGCCGCACCGGCACGATCACCAAGTCCGCGACGCGCGCCGCCTCGGCCTCGGGCTCTTCGACGGCCGGGCGCGTGTCGATGAACAGCGCGCCCTCGGGCTTGCGTCGGAGACTCTTCGCCGCGTCGGTTAGGGTGGTGCCGTCCAGGTCGATCAGCTCGGGGCGCTCAAACGCCGGTTCGATCTGCTCGCGGCGCGTCCACCATTTCGTCGTCGTGCGCTGCGGGTCTCGGTCGATGATAAGGCTCGGTTCTGTCTCGCCCGCTAGAACCGCGAGCTGACGGGCAAGCGTGCTTTTACCCGCCCCGCCCTTCTGGCTGATGAGTGAGTAGATTTGCACCTTCGCCCCTTCTTGTTCTCTTACCTCGTACACTATGAAGGTGAGTTATGAAGAAGGAAAGTCTCTTCGCACCTTCTCGCGCGAGCGATCGTCACGCGAAGCGCCGAGACGCAAGGCGGCTCGGTCGGAGCGCAGCGGAGATAGAGCGCGGTCCCGCAAGGGACGCGCTCACCGTGCAACTATTCCCTAGCGCTTGGGTTTCTGATATGTCGGCTCATGCCCGTCGTCAATCGCATCGGTGGCCTGCGGGTCGTGATCTGGCCCAACGATCATCGACCGGCGCATGTCCATGTGAAGGGCGCGGAAGGGGAGGCGGTGTTTAACCTGAACTGTCCCGATGGCCCGCCCGAGCTGCGGGACAGCTACGGCTTCAAGGTGCCGGACGTGAACAAGATCGAGGCCGCGCTGGTCGAGCTGGTGCCGGCGCTATGCGCGGAATGGAGGACGATACATGGCAATTACTGAGCAGGAGCTGGCGCAAGCCGAAGCGCGCATGGAAACCATCCGCGCCGCGGGCCATGCCGTGTCCGCCCGCTATGATCGCCGGCGGTCGCGGGTCGTGGTCGCGCTCAACACCGGAGTCGAGCTGACGTTTCCGACGCAGCTCGCCGAAGGGCTGGCCGATGCGTCGCCGGACAACTTGGCGGAAATCGAGGTCAGTCCGGCGGGGCTGGGCCTTCACTGGCCCAAGCTCGATGCGGACCTCTACGTTCCGGCGCTGCTTCAAGGCGTGTTCGGCTCCAAGCAATGGATGGCCCGCCAGCTCGGCGCGGAAGGGGGGCGTTCCCGCACTGCCGTCAAGGTCGCCGCCTCGCGCGAGAACGGTCGAAAGGGCGGTCGGCCTCGGAAGCACGCTGCGGCCTAATCACCTATGGTCCTTCATTCCTGTTATCCTAAGAAGGTGCAAAGGGCTGTAGGTTGTCAGGCTGGCAACTTCGTTCGATTCGCTTCCGAACCGACCTTGTTGTAGTGAGCTATCGCCATGTCGGAACTGAACAGCCCCGAATATTATCAGCGGCGCGAACAACAGGAACGCGAGCTGGCGGCGTCGTGCGTTGATCCGGCGATCAAGGCGATACACCTCCAGATGGCCGAAGAATATGCGCGGCTTGCAAATGGGGGCGCTGAGTCTTCGCGGCCCTCGATGCCGATCGCCGAGGGTCGCTGATAAGACTGCAAATTAGGCATTTTCTGCTTTCGTTCTTGGGTGCGATGATTCAGAATTGGCCTATGCCGATCGCGCGCGAACATCGCTGGCTTTACCCGATTGACTGGCGTGAGCTGTCGAACCTCATTCGCTTCCGCCGCGCGAAAGGGCGCTGCGAGCATTGCCATCGCCCGCATGGCCGCGACGTGCTGCACCTCGGCAATGGCGTCTGGTGGGACGAGGACGCCGCGACCTGGCGCGACGGGCAGGGCAGGGGGCTTCGCCGCCTGCCGTCGCCGGACGAGCTTGCGGGCGCGCAACCGGGACTTACCGGCATCGACCCGCCCGCGACGATGCGGGTGACGCGCGTGGTCCTCGCCAGCGCGCACCTGAACCATGATCCCGGCGACAACCGGCCGCGCAACCTCGCCGCGCTCTGCCAGCGTTGCCACATGGTCCACGACGCCAGCGAACATCGTAGGCGCCGGTGGCGTAACGCCTTCCGGCTGCGCGCGATCGGCGACCTGTTCGCCTGACTGCCGGGCTGGAGGCCCGGCCCAAGGGTTGGGTGGGTGGGACAAAGACGCGGCCGTCGAATGACGGCCTCCGCTATGCCGGTTGACTAAGCGAGCTGCGCCCGCCTGGAATGTGCCGGTAGAGCGTCGATGGCTGCACCCCGAACTGCTGCGCGACCTCCTCGACGGTGATGGTCGGATCGGCGAGCATGGCCCTGGCGCGTTTGATCTCGGCCGGCCCCATCGCCGGCTTGCGCCCGCCGCGTCGCCCCAAGGCCCGCGCCTGGGCAAGCCCGGCATGGGTGCGCTCCAACGTCAGCTCGCGCTCGAACTCCGCCACGGCCGCGAAGACGTGGAACACAAGCCGCCCGCCGGGGCTGGTGGTATCAATCGCCTGGGTGAGCACGCGAAGGCCGATCTCGCGCTTGGCGAGATCTTCGGCAGTCTCGACGAGCTGGCGCACCGATCGCGCGAGCCGGTCGAGCTTCCACACCGCCAGCGTGTCGCCGGCGCGGAGATAATCGAGCGCTGCCTTCAACTCCGGCCGATCGCGCTGCGCGCCCGACGCCTTTTCGGTGAACACCTTCTCGCATCCGGCTTCGCGGAGTGCATTGAGCTGTAGGGCAGGGGACTGGTCCCTGGTGGACACGCGGGCGTAGCCGACGAGCAAGGGGCTTCTCCGAAAACTCGACGCGACCTAGCCGGATTTCGGAGAAGGAAACAAGGGACGGTTTTCGGAAGCTAAACGGGCCGTTTCAACGGCCTCGGCCGCGATCGGCGCGACCCTCGCGCAATCGAGCGTTCGCGGGAGAAGGGCGGCAACCCCGTTAGGGGCATCGCGCCAAGAGCTGATCGAAACCGTGATTCAGATGATCCCCTATGCGGGCTTCCCCGCCGCGCTGAACGCGGTGGCGATCGCGCGGGACGTGTTCGGGCCGGGTGAAGGGTAACGGGCGGCTTTTAAGGCCTCAAAGACCAAGGAAGTTTTGATCTCCCGCAATCGACCGATTGCGGGAGTGTCAAGACAGAGGGCGAAAACCGTTTGGCCGTGCGTTGGCTCCGGTGGAGTGTGTTGTAGCCCTAGGCCTGTGGTGTGATCTTCAGCAGACTCCCGTTCTCCGCATCCGTGAGCACGTATAGGGCACCGTCCGGTCCCTGGACGACTTCGCGGATGCGGGCGTTGCGGTCGGTCAGCAGGCGCTCCTCGCCGACTACGCGATCGCCGTCCATCACGAGCCGCACCAGCGCCTTGCTGGACAGGCCGCCTATGAACACGTTGCCGCGCCACTCGGGAAAGAGGCTTCCCGAGTAGATCGTCATGCCCGACGGCGAGATGACCGGGTCCCAATAGTAGGTGGGCTGCTCCATGCCTCGGGCCTGGGTCGCCTTATGGATCGGCTTTCCCGAATACTCTTCGCCGTAGCCGATAGCGGGCCAGCCATAGTCCTTGCCCGCCTCCGGCCGGTTCAGCTCGTCACCACCGCGCGGACCCATCTCCACTTCCCAGAGGCGACCCTGGCTGTCG
>NZ_JBWXPI010000009.1:0-28718 GCF_056679955.1 Sphingomonas sp. PEI4 | reverse complement strand
CGAACGCTTTGCCGACCTCAACAAATACTGTCTCAAGGTCGCGGTCGAAGAAATCAACAAGCTCTGCCCTTTCTATGTCGATTTCACGCCGATCAAGAAGGGCCGCAAGGTCGAGCGGGTCGCGCTTCACTGGTTCCCGAAAACCTCCACCGGCAAGCGCGACGCACAGAATCTGATCGACCAGCACAGCATCGTGCGGCGCGCCAAGCTGCGCGGCGGAATCCCCGAAATGCCGGTCCTGGTCGATTTCAGTGCACCACTCGGCGAAAGGTGAGCCCCTACCCCAAAACTCACTTTTCATTGCCGCTCGTATAGGCGTATACAGATATACGGCTATACGCTGCGCGCAACGCGGCCCTTGCCCTTCTTCACGAACAAGTCGTCCAGCGCCTCCGCCAACAGGCTCTGCACCGTCGTTCCCTCCTCGGCCGCGAGGATACGGAGCTGCGTGCTGACCTCGGGCGCGAAGTGCCCGCCGATCAGCTTGGTGCCCTGTCGACCGCCCGGCGTAATTCTGGCGGGCGATGATGCGGTCGAGGCGATCGGCGCGGCCGTCGCCGGCGTCTCGCCGCCGACCTTGGCGCGGTCGAGCATCGCCTGAAGCGTGTTGCCCTTTGCCATTACGCTGCCTCCACCTTGTCGTATAGGCGTATAGCCGTATACTCGTATAACCGGTTGATTTCGGCTGCGGCCGGGCCGTTCGGCTCATACTCCTGCACGGCCTGGCCTGCGGCCTGCGCGCGGAAGAACGCCTTGCGGTTGCCTATCGTCACCGGACAGACCGCCGCGCCCAGCTCCTCGACCGCTTTCATCGCATCGCCCGTCTCCTGTCCTTGGGGCGGGACGAACGTCAGCACGACGGCGAAGCCGCGATCGAGCTGCCGGACCACGTCCAGCGTGTGCGTCATGCTCATCGTGTCGAACACAGCCGTCTTCGTCGGGACCAGGATGAAGTCGGCGTGACGCGCCGCCTCGTAGGCAACATCACGCGCGACGGCCGCGCCGTCGATCACCACAAGGTCAGTGCCGGCGTCGGCACAGGCCTTGAGCATTGCCGCAAGCCGCACCGGCTGAATCGAAGCAACAGCGGGCGTGTCGAGCTGGCGCACATCTTTCCAGAACGAGGCCGTCGCCTGCGGGTCCAGGTCGATGATCGCGGCTTCCTTGCCTGCCTGCTCGGCCGCCACGGCAAGGCACGTCGCCAGCGTCGTTTTTCCGACGCCGCCTTTCTGCGACAGGATGGCGAGAACCTTCATGCTACACTCCTACCGGTATAGAGTTATACTTGTATACGCATATACGGGTTGAATGGAAAGGGGAGCATCACGGCTCTGGACCATCGCCATCGCTGTCGAGCGGGTCATGGTGCATCGGCCCGTGCCTCTCGATCGGGCATAGTGGCGCGCCAGCCGTCTCAAGCCATTTGCGTGCGGTCCTGACGGTGTAGCCGCAAGCCTGACACTCGCATTTGAGCATCCGCGCTGCCTGCTTCTTCGGCGCGGTGGTCTGTCCGCCGGTATCGAGCCGGGCGTGGGGTAGGGGGCCTGCGGCGGCAAGGATCGCCGCGACGGCGGCAAGGAACGCATCGCCCGGCGTCGTCGCGCGCATCGGCCCGACCAGCCCCAGGCCCAGCGCGATACGTTTAAACGCCTTTCCGTGTCCGGCCGGGATGCCGACTGCGGCGTGGACAACTCGTGCGCGAGGATCGCCGCGATCTGCGCCGGCATGGCGTCGGGCGCGTGCGCGAGGTCCGGCCGGATGAAGATTTCAAAATGGCCGTCCGCGCTGCGGCGGTTATCCCAGCACTCGCCGATCGCCTTACCGTTGCGCCCGGCGCTGGTGAACCCGATCGCGACGCGCACGCGGTCGGGGAGGGGGGTTCCCAATGCCGTAAACAGCGGAGCCATGCCTGCCGCCACCCGGTTCAGCCAACTTTCGCGATTGTCCTGCTCCATGTCATCGTTCCCTTCTCAAAATCGCCCTCGGGGCGATGGCCTTCCGCCATCGGCCCTGCCTCGTGGCGAACAGCGGGGGAGAGGGGGGCAACGGGAATCTGCCGGGGTGGTGCGGGCGCAGCGCAGCGAGCCACGGCCAGGCTGATTGCCGTTGCTGGGGAGAGGGGGCGGCGCTCCCTTTCCCCACTTGACGGGGATCCTCGTCGGCGACGCCGCCGACCTCATGCGGGCCTCGGCCCGCCCGCGCGAGCGATCGTTGCCCGTCAGGGACGAGACGCCGGCACGGGGGCTCGGTCGGAGCGCAGCGGAGATAGAGCGCGGCCCGGCACGGGCGCGCCCGGTCGGCCTAGATCAGCACGCGCTCCACCTCGTCCAGCGTCACGTCGTCGGGGCGGCGATCGTAAAGCTGGGTGGTGCGGGTGGACGCATGGTTCGCCATCGTCGCCGCGCGCTCCAACGTCCCGCCATTTTTCAGATAGGCGGTGATGCCGGTTGCGCGGAAGGAATGATTGCCGATCGCCGTCGCGATGCCCGCCGCGCCAGCGCGCCGACGCACCATCTGAAAAGCGTTGGCCTGGGGCAGGGGGGTGTCGCTTAGCCGCTTGGTCCCGCGCGCGATCGTGCGGAACAGCGGGCCCTTGGCCTGGCCGCGCAGCTCGCATCCGTCGAGATACGCGGTCAGGTACTCCTCAAGATTGTGGTGGCACGGCATTTCGTGGCGCTTGCCGCCCTTCTCGTGCAGCCGCACCCACAGGCGCCGGTTCTGCACGAACACGTCCTCCACCCGCATCGCCAAGCCCGCGCCGATCCGCGCAAACGAATAGACCATCAATCCGATCAGCGCCCGATCGCGCAACCCCGCCGGCGTCGTCACGTCGATCGCATCGAGCAAGCGGCGCGCCTCGTCGGGGGCCAGCACGGGGGTCTTGCCGCGCCGGACGCTGTGCGCCGGGCCGCGCACCGACGCAGCCGGGTTCGTCGGCACCACCTGGCCCGTTACCAGCCAATCGAACAGGTGACGGACGCCCGCGAGCCGCTGCTTGACGGTCGGCGCGCTCACCTCGCGCCCCAACGCCTCGATCCACGCGGCGACGTGGAGTGGCTGCACCGCCGCGATCGACGCGACGCCCCGCGCCTCGCACCAACCCAGGAACTCGCCCGCCGCGCGCGCATAGGCGCGCCGGGTATGCGGGTTGCGGATGGTAACGGCGAAAAACTCCAGAAAGCGGCATTGCGCGCGATCGTCGGCCGCGGCGACCAGCGCAGGGAGCGTGAACGCGGGTGAGGGCAGGGGGGCGAGCTGGTTCATGCGTCGGGTCGACCGATTGCCGACAGTATCTCGTCAATCTTGGCGGCGAATACCTTGCCCGTTGCGGTCGCTTCGGCGGCTCGCTCCGGGGACACGCTCGATCCGGGGCCGGTTTCATAATCGGCTACAGCCTTGAGATTGTAAGCGCGCGACAGGAACGAGCGCAGCGCGGCGCCGATCACCGCGTCGTCCTTGGTCAACCGCTGGAACTCGCTATGCACCCCATTGTGGGTTTTGAGCACTTTGCCGGTCTGCTCGAAGATCAACGCCTGGGCGGCGTGGAAGCCCGCGAGATAGGCGTTGCGCCCCGCCGCGTCGTTGAGGCTGGCCCCAAGCATGATGTCAGCATCGGCGAGGAGCTTGCGGGCTTTCTCCAGGAACGCCGCCGCCTGCGGCGTCACAGCTCCACGCCCTCGCGGCGAATCTCGTGCATCAATGGTGAGCTGTCGCGCCAGGCGCTCGCGGGGTAGGGCTTGGCGTCGAAGAACGCGCCGGTCTCGTCCAGGAAGCGGACCCGCAAGTCGGCGAGCCGGTCCAGCTCCGCCCAACGGTCGGGGAGCGAGGTCAGGAACACCGCCACGTCGTAATCCGAGCTCGGCCGCGCGTCGCCGCGCGCACGCGAGCCGAACAGCACCGCCCGGTCAAGCCGCGCGCCGTAAAGCTCGGCGAGCGTCGCCCGGAAGCGGGTGAGGGTGGGATCGACCACGGTAGCCATGATTCACCTTCGCACGAAAGCAGGTTTTGGGCAAGAAAGAGTATCCGATAAAGGACATTATCATATGTAGAGGGGCGTGTGAATCCCGCTGGGCCGCAGGCCAAGTCCCAAGGGTTGGGTGGGTGGGACAAGAACGCGGACGCTCGATCGAGCGTCCCCAATCACGCCTGCCTTGCTACGCGCCAAACATATCCTCTATGCTGGATATATGGAAAACGAGTCGGCTATACCCGCATTAGGTGCTTTGGCCCAAGCCACGCGCCTAGACGTGTTCCGCCTGCTGGTCCGACATGAACCGGACGGCCTCGCGGCTGGCGAGATAGCCCGCCAACTCGACGTGCCGCAAAACACCATGTCGGCGCACCTGGGCATTCTCGCGCGCGCCGGCTTGGTCCGCTCCGAACGGTATAGCCGCTCGATCATCTACCGGGCGGACCTCGATGCGCTGCGCGCCCTCATGCTGTTCCTGGTGAAGGACTGCTGCGAGGGCCGCGCCGAGCTGTGCCACCCCCTTGCCGACGAGCTGCTGGCCTGTCGGGCAGCCTGAAAGGATCACGTCATGGCTGATCGCACGTTCAACGTCCTATTCCTCTGCACGGGCAACTCCGCCCGCTCGATCCTCGCCGAAAGCGCGCTTGCCAAGCGGGGAGGGCGGTTCCGCGCTTTCTCTGCCGGGAGCTTCCCCAAGGGGGCGGTCAACCCCGACGCGCTCGCCCTGCTCGCTGACTGCAACTATCCGGTCGAGGGTCTGCGCTCGAAAAGCTGGGATGAGTTCGCAGCGCCTGGCGCGCCGGTCATGGATTTCGTGTTCACCGTTTGCGACGATGCCGCTGGCGAAGTCTGCCCGGTGTGGCCGGGGCATCCGGTCACGGGGCATTGGGGGATCGAAGACCCGTCCTCGATCGAGGGAAGCGACATGGAGCGCCGGCGCGCCTTCGTCATGGCGCTGCGCTATCTCGAAAACCGCATCGACCTGTTCACGTCGCTGCCGATCGACAAACTCGAATCCTCTGCCCTTACCGCCAAGGTGCGCGAGATTGGGCAGGGCGAAGGCGCGTCCTCGCCGCGGTCGGACGTGGCTTGATGGCGACCGATATCATTATCTACCACAACCCCGCGTGCGGCACGTCGCGCAACGTCCTAGGGCTGATCCGCAATGCCGGGATCGAGCCGCACGTCATTGAATATCTGAAAACCCCGCCCTCGCGCGCGCTGCTGGTCGAGCTGATCGACCGCGCCGGAATCACCCCGCGCGAGCTGCTGCGCGAAAAGGGAACGCCCTTTGTCGAGCTGGGGCTGGGCGACGCCTCGCTCTCCGACGATGCGCTAGTGGACGCGATGATGGCGCATCCGGTCCTCATCAACCGGCCGCTGGTCGTGTCGCCGATCGGCGTGAGGCTCTGTCGTCCCTCGGAAGCGGTGCTCGATCTGCTCCCCGCGCCTCAGCTCGGGGCCTTCGCCAAGGAAGATGGCGAGCGGGTTGTCGATGAACGCGGCGCGCACGTCGCCGCAAACGCCAAGGAATAATCTCATGTCCACGATCGCGCCCGTCGCCGGCCCCGCGCCGGCACGCCCCGGCATCGGCACCTTTGAACGCTATCTCACGATCTGGGTGGCGCTGTGCATCGTCGCCGGCATCGCCCTGGGGCATCTCCTGCCCGGCCTGTTCGCGTCGATCGCCACGGCGGAAGTCGCGCGGGTCAACCTGGTCGTCGCCGTCCTGATCTGGCTGATGATTATTCCGATGCTGCTCAAGATCGACTTCGGCTCGCTCGGCTCCGTTCGCCAACATTGGAAAGGGGTCGGCGTGACCCTGTTCATCAACTGGGCGGTCAAGCCGTTCTCGATGGCGGCGCTGGGCACCTTCTTCATCGGCTACCTGTTCGCGCCGTTGCTCCCGGCGGGAGAGGGACCGTCCTACATCGCCGGGCTGATCCTGCTCGCCGCTGCGCCCTGCACGGCGATGGTGTTCGTGTGGTCGAACCTCTGCGAGGGGGAGCCGACCTATACCCTCTCCCAAGTCGCCCTGAACGACGTGCTGATGGTGTTCCTGTTCGCGCCGCTGGTCGCGCTGCTGCTCGGCGTCGCCTCGGTCACGGTGCCGTGGGATACGCTGCTGCTGTCGGTCGTGCTCTACATCGTCGTGCCGGTGATCGTCGCCCAAGTGATCCGGCGCGGCGTGCTGGCGAGCGGGGGCAAGCCCGCGCTCGATCGGCTGCTCGCCCGCCTCGGGCCGGTGTCGCTGGTCGCGCTGCTGGCGACGCTGGTGCTGTTGTTCGGATTCCAGGGCGAACAAATCATCGCACAACCGCTGGTGATCGCGCTCCTCGCCGTGCCGATCCTCATCCAAGTCTATCTCAACGCCGGCCTCGCCTATTGGCTCTCGCGCCGGTTCGGGGTCGCCTGGTGCGTCGCCGCCCCGGCCGCGCTGATCGGCGCATCCAACTTTTTCGAGCTGGCGGTCGCCGCGGCGATATCGCTGTTCGGATTGAAGTCCGGCGCGGCGCTAGCGACGGTCGTGGGCGTGCTGGTCGAAGTGCCGGTGATGCTCTCGGTTGTGTCGATCGTGAAGCGGTCGCGGGGCTGGTATGAGCGCGGCGCGACCGCCTGATGCCGCTTCGCCAGCTCCTCGATGCCGACAACCTGCCTGCGCTCGATCGCCGCTATGCGCTCGATCGGCCCGCCCTTGGCCTCGGCGCGGGCGATCCGCCGCCGCGTATCCTGCTGCTCTACGGGAGCCTGCGCGAACGGTCGTTTTCGCGGCTGTGTGTCGAGGAAGCGGCGCGCCTGCTGCAATTCTTCGGGTGTGAAACGCGCATCTATGACCCTTCGGCGCTGCCGCTGCCCGATCAGGTCGCCGGCGACGATCACCCGGCCGTCCACGAGCTGCGCGAACTGTCGATGTGGTCCGAAGGGCATGTGTGGTGCTCGCCCGAGCGTCACGGGCAAGTCACCGGCATTATGAAAACGCAGATTGACCATCTGCCGCTTAACATGGGTGGGATGCGACCGACCCAGGGCCGCACGCTCGCCGTCATGCAGGTGTCGGCCGGGTCGCAGTCGTTCAACAGCGTCAACACGCTGCGCGTCCTCGGCCGCTGGATGCGGATGTTCACCATCCCGAACCAATCGAGCGTCGCCAAGGCGTTCAACGAGTTCGATGAAGCGGGCCGCATGAAGCCGTCCAGCTATTACGACCGGATCGCGGACGTGATGGAGGAGTTGGTGCGGTTTACGGTGCTGCTTCGACCCCATGCTGCGCAGCTCGTCGATCGCTATTCGGAACGGAAGGAAGCCGGAGTGCAGATCGACCCGGCGACCGATCTGTCGGGCATCCCCACGGCTTCGAGGTAGCGTGATTGTGAACCGGGGCTCTGCGCCTCTCAACGGCGCTGAACAGCAGCGCCGCCCACCCCAGTCTCATCCGAACGGTTGTGACCTCCCGCGAACGGCCGTTCGCGGGCCGAAGCTGGTGTAGCCAATAGACGTAAGCTTGCCTTGTCCATCCTGCCCGGACTGACGTTAATTAACGATCCCTCAATTATGAAGGCGAATATTCACTTCGACTCTCTAGTCTAAGGTGAGATCAGCCATACCCAGTAACAGCAAGCAGTCCTGATTAAGCTGGCGGCGGCTGCACCTTGGATGGCCGGTGATGATGGTCTACCAGTATTTAGAAATCGCACGGAACTGAGCGACCGCGTGCTGAGTGCCTTCGCCTTCCTCGGCGTGGACAAGGCAATGGTCGATATGGTCGTTGATGAGTGCCCGCTTGGCGCTCGCGACAGCGTTCTCGACCGCCTGAAGCTGTTGCGCGACGTCGACGCAGGGGCGCTCCTCCTCGATCATCCCGACGATACTGCGCAGATGGCCGGCGGCCCGATTCAGGCGTTTGATGATAGCCGGGTGACTGGTGTGAGCATTGTGAGCCATGCCCCTATGTAAGGTCTGTCGGCCGGTGCTGTCGAGCATCCCCCATAGGGGATAGACACTATCCCCCTGGGGGGATAGTGGGCGCTATGCTCAGCGTTCTCGCCAATCGGACATACCGCCACCTCTTCCTAGCGCAGGTTATCGCGCTGATCGGAACAGGTCTCGCGACCGTGGCGCTCGGCCTGCTCGCTTACGACATCGCGGGCGGCAACGCCGGCGCGGTGCTGGGCACCGCACTCGCCATTAAGATGGTCGCCTATATCGGCGTTGCGCCGATCGCCGGCGCCTTCGCCAATCGCGTGCCGCGCCGTGCGCTGCTGGTCGGCATGGACGTGATCCGCGCCGCAGTCGCGCTCTGCCTGCCGTTCGTGAATCAGGTCTGGGAGGTCTATGTCCTGATCTTCGTGCTGCAATCGGCATCGGCCGCGTTCACGCCGACCTTTCAGGCGACGATCCCGGACGTGCTGCCAGAGGAACGCGACTATACCCGCGCTTTGTCCCTTTCGCGGCTCGCCTATGACATGGAGAGCCTCACGAGCCCCATTCTCGCTGCCGGGCTGCTCACGGTGATGAGCTATCACTGGCTCTTCTCGGGCACCGCGATCGGCTTCGTCTCATCGGCATTGCTGGTGGTTTCAACCGTTCTGCCCCGCCCGGCACCTGTCGAGGCGGAGGGCGGCATCTACGACAAGACGACGCGGGGCACGCGCATCTATCTCGCGACGCCGCGACTGCGCGGCCTCCTCGCGCTGACGCTGACCGCGGCAGCGGCGAGCGCGATGGTCATCGTCAACACCGTCGTCATCGTGCGGGGGTTAGGGCTGACGCAGCGCGATGTCGCGCTGACGCTCGCGGCGTTCGGGGGTGGGTCGATCACCGCCGCGCTTACCTTGCCACGCATCCTCGATCGCGTCGCGGATCGGACGGTCATGTTGATCGCCGCGGCCGTGCTGACCTTGGCGCTTGCAGCGCTCGCTGGGATCACCGCGACGATGGCGCCGGGGACGACCTATTGGCACGTCCTGCTCGGTGGCTGGCTCGTCATGGGGGTCGCCTATTCGGCGAGCGTGACGCCTTCGGGCCGCTTGCTCAAGCGATCGGCGAACGCGGAGGACCGCCCGACCTTGTTCGCAGCGCAATTCGCCCTCAGTCACGTGTGCTGGCTGCTTTGCTATCCGTTGGTTGGGCAACTCGGCGCCCGCTTCGGCATGACGGCCGCATTCGGCGCGATGGCGGCACTCGCGGCGATCGGAACGGTCGCCGCGCTCTGGCTGTGGCCATCGAACGATCCCGATGTGGTTGCGCACGAACATGGCGATCTCGATGCTGACGATCCGCATCGGCGCGTCCATGCGCAGGGCGACCATTCCTATGTGATCGACCGGCGGCATCCGAAATGGCCGGGCGCGTGACGGCCTTGTCGCTCACCGGTCCGGACCGTAGGGTATCGAGCGTGATCGTTCACCATCCCTGTTCCACGCTGCTCGGCGCCTTGTTGGCGCTTGTGGCGATGTTCGGGCTGAGCGCGCTGTCGGGTTGGCATAGCGCATCCATCCATGACCATGCCCCCGTTCAGACGTCATCGGCCGAGGATTCGCACGAAAAGTCCGGTGAAAGCGATTCCGATGGCCCCGTCCATGTCCTGGCACATGCGACCGGCCAGTGGCTCGCAGCAGCGGGGCAGCTGCTGATGCCCGATTTCGTGCTGTTGAGGCAGTTGATCTGGACGACTGTCCTGCCAGTTTCGCAAAGCGGTCTCGACCCGTCCAAGCTATTGAGACCTCCGAAAGGCTGACCCGAGCTGGCGCGCGAGCGTCGCAGGTTCACCCCCCGGAGGATTATAGGAATGAACGGCAAACATGGCCGTCAGCGCACGCTTGCGCTGATCGGCACGCTCGCGGCGCTGCTGCCCGCGGGCACGGCGTGGTCGCAGACCGCGCCCCCTTTCGCACAACTTCTGCGCCAAGCGCGCGATACACCTCGGGTCACGGCGCTCGATGCAGATGTCGCGCGCGCTGAGGGCTTAGCCCTCCAAGCGCGCGCGCGTCCGAACCCTTCGCTCAGTGTCGATGCCGAGAACTTCATCGGCGACCGCTCCCGGAACGCGACCGACCAGCAACAGACGACATTCCAGATCGATCAGCCGCTCGAACTCGGCGGCAAGCGATCGGCACGGATCGCAGCCGGGGAGGCCGGCATCGTTGCCGCACAGGCGCGCGGACTTGACGGACGCCTTGCCTATGCGACCGAGCTGGCGCGCGCCTATGCCGGTGCCGAGATCGCCGAACGTCGGATCGGTGTCGCGCAAAGCCAGGTTGACGAGGCCGGCGAGGACTTGGCGGTCGCACGCGCTCTCGTCGGCGCGGGAAAAGAAGCCCGGCTGCGACAGCTCCAGGCCGAAACCGAACTCAACACGATCCAGGCCGAGCTGGAGACGGCCCGCGCGCAGCAAACCGTCGCGCTGGCGCGCCTGTCGGCGCTGGCGGGCGTCCCGACGTCGTTCACCGGCATCTCGGAATCGCTCCTCGATCGGTTGAAGGCGAAGCCCGTGATCGGGCCGATCGATCCGATGCAGGCGACAACTGTGCGCGTGGCGGAAGCCGAGCGCGAAGCCGCGGCGCGGGCGGTGACGGTGCAACAGCGCCTCGCCATTCCCAACGTCACCGCGCAAGTCGGCGTGCGCCAGCTCCGGGTAGCGAGCGGCCCGGCAATCGTCGCCGGTATTGCCGTCCCGCTACCCTTCTTCGACCGTAATCGGGGCAACGTCGCTGCGGCGCGCGCCGATCTGCAAGGTGCCGAAGCGCGGGCGGCTACGGCGCGGCTCGATGCCGAAACCGGCGTGCGCGCCGGGCTGGCGCTCGTCGAGGCGGCTGACCAGCGCGCCGCGGCAGCCGAACGGACGCTGGCGACCGCCAATGAGGGCTATCGGCTCGCGCGCCTCGCCTATGAGGCGGGCAAGTCGCCACTGATCGAACTTATCGCAGCGCGGCGCAGCCTTGGCCTGGCACGGGGCACGCTCCTCGATGCCGAAGCCGGCCGCCTCGACGCTCGCGCCAATCTGGCCCGCCTACAGGGCCTCACCATCACCGGAGAACCGGTTCAATGACCGATAAAAATCGTCTTTATGCCGGCGCAGCCGTGGGCCTCGTCGCCGCTGCCGCACTCGGCTTCGGTGTCGCGCGCGTCACCCAGGCTCCGCCACCCGCTCCGGTTGCTACGGCCGATACGGCAGCGAAAACCAAGCCCAACACGATCGTGGCGATGCCACCTCAAGCGGTTGCCGCTTCCGGAATTACGGTTGCTCCTGCCGCGGCCGGGGAGCTGGATGCGGCGGTCCTCGCATCGGCAACGGTCGATGCTGCGCCTGATGCGGAAGCGGTGCTGACGGCCCGCGCACCTGGCACGGTGACGCGCATTTTCGTGCGGATCGGCGATCCCGTTCGCGCCGGGCAGACGCTCGCACTGGTCGAAAGCCGCGACGCCTCGCAGATCGCGGCCGATCGCGCAGCAGCAGCGGCGCGGGTCACGCTGGCGAGCCGCCAGCTCGCGCGCGAACGCACGCTTCTGGGTCAAGGTGTGAGCCCACGGGCCGACTATGAAACCGCACAGGCGAATCTCGCGGTCGCTCAGGCCGACGCGCAGCGTGCGAGCGCCGCGGCGGGGGCAGCGGGCGTGATCGGCGACGGGCGCTCGGTCGCGGTCGTCAGTCCGGTATCGGGACGCTTAACGAGCGCAAGCGCTGCGCTCGGCCAGTTCGTCGCGGCCGAGGCTGAGTTGTTCCGCATCGTCGATCCGAGCCGACTCCAGATTACCGCTAACGTGCCGCCTGCTGATGCCACCAGGGTTCGCACGGGCGATCGTGTCGAGTTGGTGACCAACGACGGACAGATGATCCAGGGCCGGGTCCGCTCGGCGACCGGCGTAGTCGATCCGCGGTCACGCGCCGCGACGGTCGTCGTCACCCCCACCGCGGGGAGCAGCGTTCTTTTGCCTGGCCAGCTCGTTCAGGCCCGCATCTTCGCCAGTGGCGGGGCCACGCCTCATGGCGTGATGGTGCCACAAGATGCGATTCAATCGCTCGGCGACCAGAGCGTCGTGTTCGTTCGCACGCGCGGCGGTTTCCGCGCGCAAGCCGTCAAACTCGGTGCGCGGTCGAGCGGCATGGTCGGCATCATCGATGGCCTCACTGTCGGCACGCCTATCGCGACCGCCAATGCCTTCCTGCTCAAGGCCGAGCTCGAGAAGGAGTCCGCGCAATGATCGCCGGCATCCTCTCGCTTTCCGTCCGGATGCGCTGGCTGGTAGCGTTCCTGACGCTGCTCGTCGTCGTCTTGGGGGCGTGGCAGATCACCAAGCTGCCCATCGACGCCGTGCCCGACGTCACCAACCGGCAGGTCCAGATCAGCGCCTTCGTGCCGACGCTGGGGCCGGTCGATATCGAAAAGCAGGTGACTTACCCGGTCGAAACCGCGCTGGCCGGCATCCCCGGCCTGGAAATGACGCGCTCGATCTCGCGGAACGGCTTCAGCCAGATCACGGCCGTCTTCACCGACGCGACCGATATCTACTTCGCGCGGCAGCAAGTGACGGAGCGGCTTAGCCAAGCGAAGGACAGCCTTCCGGCGGGCGTGCAACCCAACCTCGGGCCGCTCAGCACCGGGCTCGGCGAGATTTTCTTCTACTCGGTCGCCTATCGCCACCCTGACGGCAAGGCGACTGTGTATGTCGACGGCAAGCCGGGCTGGCAATCGGACGGTAGCTATCTGACGCCGGAAGGCGAGCAGCTGACGACCGAACTGGCGAGGGCGGCGTATCTGCGCACGGTGCAGGACTGGATCATCCGGCCGCAGATGCGTAATGTGGCCGGCGTTGCCGGGGTCGATTCCAATGGCGGATACGTCAAGCAATACCTGATCGAACCCAACCTCAATGCGCTCGCCTCCTATGGCCTCTCGATCACCGAGCTGGCCGACGCGATGGAGCGGGCGAACCTGTCGGCGGGGTCGAACTATGTGCGGCGCGCGGGCGAGAGCTTCCTCGTTCGCGCCGACGCGCGATTGAAGTCGATCGAGGATATTCAGGAGGCGGTCGTCGCGACCCGCAACGGCGTTCCCGTGCGGGTCAAGGACGTCGGCCAGGTCGTCATCGGCGGTGCGGTTCGCACCGGCTCGGGAAGCCGCATGGGGTCGGAAGCCGTCATCTCGACGGTGTTGATGCGGGTAGGAGAGAACAGCCGGATCGTCGCGACCAGCGTTGCCGACAAGCTGGTCGAAATCAACAAGGCGCTTCCGCCCGACGTCTTCGCGGAGCCGGTCTATAACCGCTCGAAGCTGGTGAACGCGACCATCGCGACGGTGGAAAAGAATCTGATCGAAGGCGCGCTGCTGGTCATCGTCGTGTTGTTCCTGCTGCTCGGCAACGTCCGCGCCGCGCTCATCACCGCGACCGTCATCCCCATCACCATGTTGATGACCGCGGCGGGCATGAACGGGCTTGGCGTGTCGGGGAACCTGATGAGCCTCGGCGCGCTCGATTTCGGGCTGATCGTTGATGGTGCGGTTATCATCGTCGAGAACACGCTGCGTCGTCTCGCCGAACGACAGGAGCATGAAGGCCGTCTATTGAGCCTTCGCGAGCGGCTGAGCGAAGTGGTCGGTGCGGCGCAGGAGATGATCCGGCCGACCGTCTATGGTCAGCTCATCATCTTCCTCGTCTTCGTGCCGCTGCTCACCTTCCAGGGGGTGGAGGGCAAGACCTTCGCGCCGATGGCGATCACCCTGATGCTGGCGCTGGCGTCGGCCTTCGTGCTGTCGCTGACCTTCGTGCCGGCGATGATCGCGATCGTGGTGAAGGGCCGGGTCAGCGAGACGGAGGTGAGGCCGATCCGCTGGTTCAAGGAGAAATATGCGCCCATCCTGCGCAAGGCGGTCGAGCGGCCGATGCCCTTCATCCTTGGGGGCGTCGGGATGTTCGCCGCAGCGGTGCTGGCCTTCGGCCTGCTCGGCGAGGAGTTCATGCCGCAGCTTAACGAGGGCGACATCACCGTCACCAACTTCCGCGTTCCCTCGGCGTCAATCGACCAGTCGACCGGGATGCAGATGCGGATCGAGGACGCCTTGAAGACGCTGCCGGAAGTGGCGCTGGTCTTCTCGAAGAACGGCAACGCCGACCTCGGAACCGATCCCATGCCGCCCAATGCCTCGGACACCTACGTCATCCCGAAGCCGAAGGACCAGTGGCCCGACGAGGTGAAGAGCAACGAGGATATCATCCGCCGCATTGAGGAGCGGATGAAGTTGCTTATCGGCAACCGGACGGAGATCCAGCAGCCGATCCAGATGCGGTTCAACGAGCTGATCGCCGGCGTTCGCGCGGACGTCGCCATCAAGCTCTACGGCGACGATCTCGAAGCGATGAGCGCGCAGGCGCAACGCATTGCCGCGGCGGTCCGCACCATCCCGGGTGCGGGCGATGTCAGCGCCGAACAGACCTCGGGCGCGCCGACGTTCGACGTCCAGGTCGATCGGCAGGCGGCCGGCCGCTATGGGCTGTCGGTCGAGGAGGTGGCGAACACCATGTCGACCGCGCTCGGCGGGCGTGAGGCGGGGCTGCTGTTCGAGGGGGATCGCCGCTTTTCGGTGGTGGTCCGCCTCCCCGACGCGCAACGCGACGATTTGGAGACGCTGGGCGCGATCCCGGTGATGCTGCCGACGGCTGAAGGGCAGACGGCGCGCTCGATCCCGCTGCGCGAGGTGGCGCGGTTCAGCTACACTCAGGGGTTGAATCAGATCAGCCGCGAGAACGGCAAGCGCATGGTGATCGTCCAGGTCAATGTGCGCGGCCGCGACCTCGGCAGCTTCGTCAAAGACGCGGAAGCGAAGATCGGAGCCATGCAGCTCCCCCCGGGAATGTACACGGGCTGGGGCGGCACCTTCGAGAGTCTGCAATCGGCGCGGCTGCGCCTGATGATCGTGGTGCCGATCTGTTTCCTGGCGATCTACGGGCTGCTCTACATGGCGCTCGGCGGCTTGGTGCCGGCGGCGATCGTGTTCTCGGCCGTGCCCATGGCGCTGGCGGGCGGCGTCTTCGCGCTGCTGCTGCGCAGCATTCCGTTCTCGATCACCGCGGCGGTCGGGTTCATCGCGCTGTCGGGCGTGGCCGTGCTCAACGGACTCGTGATGATGGGCGCGATCCGAAAACACCGTGAGGACGGCGAGGACGAGGATAAGGCGATCATCGACGGGGCGATGGAGCGCGTGCGGCCGGTGCTGATGACGGCGTTGGTAGCCTCGCTCGGATTCGTGCCGATGGCGCTCGCGACCGGCACCGGCGCTGAAGTGCAACGGCCGCTGGCGACGGTCGTCATCGGCGGACTCATTACCTCGACGGCGCTGACCTTGCTGGTGTTGCCGGCGATCACCGCCTGGGCGTCGCGGCTGATGTCCAGCCGGAGAACGGCCCGACTATCTGAAGGAAACGGGAAAATGAGCGAGCAGATACAATGAGCAGCGGCCGAGCGCGGTCTTAGGGCTCGTCGGCCCGAAGGTGCCGACTACGTTCCCCTGGTCTCAATGGGCGCACAGGATGCTGCGTCGGGTGACGCTGCCGATTGGCTTGCGGCGCGCGGCGAGAAGCCTCGCGCGCCGAGGTGGCTGGTTCCGGGATGAGCGTTCGAGGTGACTTCCTGCGCTCTACCCTGATCCATCAGGCGCTGTAGCCGACGCTTTATATCCTTGAGAACCATTTTGCGGGTGCCAGGCTGCATCTTCCGCCACGCGCGTATTTCCGGGGCGGTGCGCCCGCATCCCCTGCACCAGCCGCTTCGGCGATCCATGCCGCACATGTCGATGCAGGGCGAATCCGTGCTCACAGGTGCGCCCCGACAGGCTTGCCTTGTGACATGGGGGCGGCCGTCGTGCGCGCCTCGCCGGCTTGCGACCGCTGCGGGAGCAGCCGGGCCGAATTGAGGATGAAGGTCAGTTCGGAAACGACGTGGATGAAGGCCGCAAGCAGCGGATTGAGCAGTCCGACCGACGCGAGGATAATGCCCGCCAGATCGACGATGATCGTGCCCGCGAAGTTCTGCCAGATTATCCCACGGGTGCGGCGCGCGACCTTGAGCGTGTCGACCAACCGGACCAAATCGTTGCCAAGCAACACCACGTCCGCGCTCTCCTGCGCAACGTCAGTGCCCGATCCCATCGCAATGCCGACGCTCGCCTCGGCCAGCGCGGGCGCGTCGTTGACCCCGTCTCCGACCATCGCCACCGTGCGCTTCTGACGGACGAGGGCTTGGATGCGATCGAGCTTGTTCTCGGGCAGCAGCCCTGCTTCGATCTCCGTAATGCCAAGGCTTTTTCCAACCGCCTGAGCAACAGGCATGGCGTCGCCCGTGAGCAGTATGGTCCGGATTTTCATCGCATTCAGTGCTTCGATCGCCCGCTTGGCTTCGGGCCGAACCGTGTCCGCTACGGCCACCGCACCGAGCAGCGCGCCATCACGCGCGACATAGACCTCGGATGCGGCTTCTACCCCGTGGCTAAGCGAGCTGGGGATCGCGACCTTCTTTTCCTTCATCCAGAGCAGGTTGCCGACCAGCACCGTCGAACCGCCAACCTGCGCGGTGATGCCCCGCCCTGGCGTGTAGGCGAAGTGCTCCGGCTCTACGACGCTGCAACCCTTGCTCTGCGCGTGGGCGACGATCGCCTTGCCGAGCGGGTGCTCGGAACGCAGCTCGGCTGACGCTGCCGCATCCAGAACCTCTTCGAGCGAGACGCCGGCAACGGGCACGATCGCCTGCACCTCGGGCCGGCCAAAGGTCAGCGTGCCGGTCTTGTCGAGCACTACGGTATCGACCTTGCCCAGCGTCTCCAGATGAACACCGCCCTTGATGATCGCGCCAAGGCGTGCGGAACGGCCGATGCCGCCAAGGATCGCGAGCGGGGTTCCGGCCGCGATGCCGCAGGCGCCCGCGACGATGATGACGGAGATCGTCGATGTGATGTTCTGCGTGATCAGATAGGTCAGAACCGCCGCGCCGATCGCGAAATAAACGAGATAGCCCGCCATGCGATCGGCGAGCCGCTGAACCGGCGCGCGCGAACGCTCGGCCCGCTCTACCGCCTCGATGATCTTGCCGTAGCTCGTATCTCGGCCGATGCGTTCGGCCCGCACTTCAAGTGCGCCCGACTGGTTGATCGAGCCGGCGAAGACGGGCCGGCCCTCGACCTTCTCGACCGGCATCGACTCGCCGGTAATGCGGGACTCATCGACGAAGGAATGTCCCGACAGCACCGCGCCGTCCACGGGGATGCGTCCGCCGGGCGCGACAAGGATGGCGTCGCCGATGCTGAGCTCATTGGCGGAGATAGTGCGGATTGAACCGGTGCGGCGGACCGAAACCTCGCTGGGCAGAAACTCCAGCAAGTCGCGAATCGCCTTGCGGCCGCGCCCGACCGTCAGGCCCTCCAATACCTCAGCGACGAGCACGAACAGCGTGATGACCAGCGCTGTGAAGAACTGGCCGATCGCCGCCGCCGCGACGATGGCGATCGTCATCGACAGCTCCATCGTCATGCGGCGCTGGAGGATGTTCTCGAAAGCTTCCTTTACGATCGGCCAACCGCCGACAAGGAGGCCCGCGACGCCGATCACGCTAACGGCGGCGAATGGCTCCCAAGCACGAAACCAGACGAGCGCTGCGGCAAGCGCGACAAATCCGATGCGAACGGCTTCCTGCCACTCGAACGGATGCTCGTGGTCGTGCCCGTCTTCGTGGTCGTGGTCGTGGTCGTCATGCCCGTGGCGGTGATGGTCATGGCTACCATGCGCGTGCGGAGCGTCGTTCAGCGCCGCTGGCGCGGTGGTGCGCGCTTCGGCCTGGTCGGCCAAGGTTGCGCTATCGCGGCTCGCTAGATCGGCCATGCTCGTCATCCTCTCACTTCAAATAGGTCCGCACGACGTCGATCAGCTCTTCCGCACCCCGAGCCCGGTCGGGGTCGGCTTCGTGCGCAGGATCGACGACGTGCAATCGAATGTGGTCTTCCATGACTTCGGCCATCAGGCCGTTCATCGCGCCTCGCACGGAGGCGATAAGCTGGAGCACGTCGGCGCAGCCGGTTTCAGCCTCTAAGGCGCGTTCAACCGCTTCGACCTGGCCTCGAATGCGGCGCACGCGGGCGATCAGCTTCGACTTTTCACGGATCGTATGCGCCACAATGGCCTCCCTTATACTCGCGTAATATAGGGGGGTAGCCTATCGTTGTAAATACACGCAACTCCTGCTAATGAGAGTCCTTCGCACAAGGACCGTATGCGTGAATCTGAAAGCAAGTCAGCCGATCCTCACTCACTGCCGCGCTGCTCAAGTCCGCACTCGGGTTGGTCGCGTCGCTGACGCTGCTTTTGATCCCGACCAGTGCAATGGCCGATACCGGGGATGTGCAAACCGCGTGGCGACTGCTCGACTATATGGCGGTCGATTATGGCGGGGCGGTCGAAGGCGGTCGGATCAAGAGCGCGTCGGAATATGCCGAAATGACGGAGTTCGCGGGTTCCGTGTCGTCGCGGCTCGCGACGCTGCCGGCCAATCCCGAACGCGCGGCGCTGCTCGCGGGCGCTGCGCGCCTGCAAGGCTTGATCGCCCGCAAGGGCACGCCCCAAGAGGTTGCGACGCTCGCGCACCGGTTGGCGGCCGATCTGCTGCAAGCCTATCCCGTACCCCTCGCGCCGGCTTCGCCTCCTGATTTCGCGCGGGGCGCGGCCCTGTTCGGTTCCACCTGCGCCGCCTGCCACGGCGCGACCGGGGACGGGCACGGCCCGAACGCCGCCAAGCTCACCACACCGCCGATCGCATTCACCGACGCGGACCGCGCGCGCCAGCGCAGCGTGTTCGCGCTCTATCAGGTCATCACCCAAGGCATCGACGGGACGGCAATGCAGAGCTTCGCCGATCTGCCGAGCGGGGATCGCTGGGCGCTGGCGTTCCGCGCGGGGAGCTTCGCGCTTACCGATGAACAGGCGCGCGAAGGCGAACGGCTATGGAAGGCCGATTCCTCGCTGCGCCAGCGCGTTCCCGACCTGAAAACGCTCGTGGGCCTCACGCCCGCCTCGCTCGCGAACGGAATCGGCGAAGAGCGAGGGCTGGCGGTCATGGCGTATCTGCGCCGCCACCCGGAAGCCGTGATCGAACAGGCTCCGGCGTCGCTCTCCCTCGTTCGCCAGAAGCTGGCGGCAAGTCTCGACGCCGCCCGCAAGGGCGATCGTCGCGCCGCCAAGGAACTGGCGCTGTCGGCCTATCTCGACGGGTTCGAGCCGGTCGAACCGACGCTGGGCGCGCGCGACGCGACGCTGCTGAACCGGATCGAGGGCGCGATGGGCGAATATCGCGCGGCGGTCGATCATGGGGCCGCGCCCGACGATCTGGCGAACCGCGCCCTCGTGCTGAACGGGCTCTTTGACGATGCCGAAGCGGCGCTGGCCCCCGGCGCATCGAGCACCGCCTCGACGTTCCTGGGGGCGTTCACGATCCTGCTGCGCGAAGGGCTGGAAGCCTTGCTCATCGTCGTCGCGATGATCGCGTTCCTGCGGAAAGCGGAGCGATCGGAAGTGCTCCCCTATGTGCATGGCGGCTGGGCCGGGGCGCTCGCCGCCGGCCTGCTGACGTGGGTGGTTGCCACCTACGCGATCGGGATTAGCGGCGCGAGCCGGGAGCTGACGGAAGGGTTCGGCTCGCTGTTCGCGGCCGTGGTCCTGCTCTCGGTCGGGATATGGATGCACGGCAAGGCGCAAGCCGATCAATGGCAGCGCTACATTCGGGAGAAGATGATGCACGCGCTGTCCGGCCGCTCCGCCTGGTTCCTGTTCGGGCTCGCGTTCGTGGTGGTCTATCGGGAGGTCTTCGAGACGATCCTGTTCTACGCGGCGCTATGGACGCAAGGGAATGGCGGCGCGCTGCTCGCCGGCGCCGGCACGGCCGTCGCGGTTCTCGGCGTCATCGCCTGGGCCATGCTGCGCTACAGCCGCCAGCTCCCGATCGCCAAGTTCTTCGCCTATAGCTCGTGGTTGATGGCGGGGCTGACGGTCGTGCTCGCCGGCAAGGGCGTGGCGGCGCTGCAAGAGGCCGGTATCATCGACATAGCCCCGATCGCCGATGCGCCCCGCCTGTCGATGCTGGGCGTGTTCCCCACCTGGCAATCCATTGTCGCCCAGCTCCTCATGGCGCTCGCCATCGTCGCCGGCTTCTCGCTCAATCGGCGCAAGGGGACGCGGGCGCTCGACCCCGCGCCCGCCGAGTGACGTTAGCGAGCGTCTAAATGTTAGCCGTTTAGCCTAAGAAAGTCGCTCTGGGTCTTCGGTGTTCTCGACAGACTTCGGCGACATAGACTTTCACCGCTCGCTCGATCGCCGGCCAGCGAACCAGCGAATGGCGAGGGTCGCGCATCTGCTCGTCGCTGACCGGCGCATCCGACAGGATCGCCATGCGCCAAAACACCAAGGCCCGTGGCACCCACATTTCGGTCGAGGGAAGGGGTGCCATCCAGCCATGCTCGTCGGGTTCGGTGAACCCGGCGCTGCCGTATAGCCAGTTGCCGCGCTCGGCCGCTGGTGGCGCGTCCGTCACCGCCTCGGCGCGAAGCATCCGGTCGAGCAGCGTCAACAGCGCGTCCCGGTCAAGCTCGGGAGACTCCATCCTCATTCCTCCGCCTTGACCTCGATCGTGCAACGCACCGCCTTCTTCGCCCTCGCGGCGGCGGTGCGGCACGCGCCGATCGCGTCGCGATTGTCGCGCGCCAGGGTGGCGGCTCCGGTGATCCCGCGCCAGGCATCGGGAGCGGCGACGGCCATCAACCGCTGCCCGCCATCCCACATCGGCAGCCCAAGCGTGCGCGCCGCCATCCGCTCCGGCCAATGCCAGCTCTCCGGCATGGCGCGCGCGAGTCCGCCGGGAAGGATCGCCCATAGCGCCATGCCCGCCACCAGCCCGATCAGACCGGCATAGCCGAGCCGACGCCGCTGCTCCCCGGCCGCGATGTCGGATTGCAGATGCCGGCCAAGCCGTGCCGCCACCTCGTCCATCCCCTGCTTGGCAGCGAGGAACAGGCGATGATCCTCCCTGCGGCCTGCGAAGCTGGCAGCGTCGATCTGCCGGCCGGTTTCCTCGGGCGTGAGCGACAAGGCCGGACTCTTCACCAGCGCATCGACCCGCTGCGCGGTCGCGGAGAGATTGCGCGAGATGACGCCCAGCGTCTCGGAATAGTCCGGCACGTCCGGCACCTCGGCGCGCTCGGCCGCCAGCCGTTCGACCGCGCGGCGCATCAACGACACTTCCGCGCGAAGGGTCTCGAACGCCTGTGCCGCCTGGTCCTCGCTGTCGTCCGTCATTCCCGTTCCCTATCGGCTCAGGCCGCGATCCCGCTGCCGGTCGCGGTCGATCTCGATCGACCGCTCCAGCATCTTCTCGATCGACGGCGTGCGGTCCCGGCCCAGCCCCAACTCGGGCGCGCGCCGCTCCAGCTCCACGCGCAACGCCGGGTCGTCGCGGAGTCCGTTGACCATTTCGGCCATGCGGTCGGCCGCCGGGCCGGTGCCGCTATCGCCGCGCTCGGCCTCCAGCGCCCGCCAGCGTTCCATGAACCGGCCGGCACGAAGCTCCGGGGCGGTCCGCACCCGCGCTTCCTCGGCCATCGCGCGTGATGCGCCACGGGTATCGCCCGCCGCCGCGTCGCGCGCGAGACGCGGATCGCGCTCGAACGCGGAAGCGAGGTCGCGCGCGCCCTGGTAGCGGGTCCGGTCCAGCGCCTCGCCGGCTTGTCGCAACGCCGTTTCCTGGTGCGCCAGCACCGGCAACCCCTTCTCCGCCATCCGGCCTATATCGACCGTGGCGCGCGCATAGCGTTCGATCGCCTTCGCCTGGTGAGGCGTGGGAGCGCGCTCGATCGCTGGCGACGTCGCCTGCTCCGGGGTCGATTTCGGCCGGAACCCGGCGAACATCCCCTTGGCCTTGTCGCGCACCTTCTCGACGGCCTGGCGCGCGAGTTCCGGGAACCGGATCTCGCGCCGATCGGCGAACGCGCGGGCCTGATCCTGGTCGCCACGATCGGCGGCATAGTCACCCGCCATGTCCTTGCCCCGGTCGCGCGACAGGGCGCGGACGAGCTGGCGCTGATCGGCGAAGTCGTCGCGGCCATAATGAAGCTGCACGCTGTCGCGATGCCGCGACAGGCCGACATAGGCGCTGTGGCGGTCCATGCCGGGGGTGGCGAGGACGTGCGCGCGATCGACCGTCACGCCCTGCGCCTTGTGGAACGTCGCCGCATAGCCGTGATCGACCGCGGCATAGTCCTTCGCCTCGAACGCGACGCTCCGGCCTCCGTCCAGCCGGACGGTCATGCCCTCGGGGCTGACCTGCTCGATCGTACCGAGCGTGCCGTTCTTCACCCCCAGCGACCGCTCGTTCCGCAGGAACATCAAGCGGTCGCCGCGCGCGAAGTCGCGTGACCCCCGATCGGCGCTGAACGCCACGTCGTCGCCAAGGTCGCCGGTCGCGCGAAGCCGGCCGCGCGCTTCCTCGTTCAGCTCGCGGACCTCGGCATTGGTGTGGGTGAGAATGACGCGGGATTTGTCCGGTTCGGCCTGGCGTTGGCGATCCCAACCGTCGACCAGCTCGCCCCGCGCCAGCTCGCGCGTGTCGGCCGCATGGACCATGCCGCGACCGTCATAGGCATGGATCGCCTCGGCCGTCCGCCCCGTGGCGAGCGAGCGCGTCGCCTCCTTCTGCCAGTCGTCGCGCTGCCGGCGTATCTCAGTGATCTCGGCTGCGCCGTGGCGCTCGGTGACGCTGCGGAACGCCGCGCCCGCCTCGATCGCCTGCAACTGCTCGGGGTCGCCGACCATGACGACCTTAGCCCCAGCATCGCGCGCCTGGCTCAACACCCGCTCCATTTGGCGCGAGCCGATCATGCCGGCCTCGTCCACGACCAGCACGTCCCTGGGGCCAAGCTGCTCGCGCCCCTGCCCCCATGCGTGTTCAAGGCTGGCGATCGTGCGCGACGTTATGCCGGACCCGCCCTCAAGATTCTCGGCGGCGATGCCGGACAAGGCCGCGCCCCGCACGGTGTAGCCTGCCTCCTCCCATGCCTCGCGCGCGACACCGAGCATCGCCGACTTGCCGCTGCCGGCGTAGCCGACGACGGACGCCAGCCCGTCGCGTTCGGTGATCCGACCGAGCGCGTCGCGCTGCTCGGTCGAAAGGACAAGCCCTCTGCCCTCGGCGGCTTCCAACGCACGATAGACCTGGGTGCCGGCGACGAAGTGATGATCGGCCCCGGCAAGCTCGCCGGCGCTGCGTTCAAGCCGGGCCTCCACCGCGATCATGTCGCGGCTCGTGAACCGCTCCTGGTCGCGTCCGTCCTTCCCCAATGCGATCAGCTCCGGGCTGGCGCGCACCGCCCCCATCACCTGGTCGAACTGATCCTTGCCGTCGCTGTGCCGGAACGCGAACGTCGCAAGGTCGCGGGTGGTGAACGTCGCCTGCTGCCGCGTGATCGCGTCCAACGCGACATTGGGATCGGCAATAATCTTCTCGCCGTTTTCGCGGGCAATGCGCGCGTGATCCTCGATCCGCTCGGCCTCAAGCCCCTGCCCCGGCCTGCGCGATGCCGCCGGGCCGATCTTGTGCTGCGGCTCCAGCTCGATCCCCTGCGCCTCATAGGAGCGATGGTCGATCCGGCCCTCAAGCCCCAGCTCGGCCATGCGCTCATTGACGTGGGCGCTCCACGCCTCGCGCCAGTCCTTCAACAGCTCGGTCGAGTTCCAATCGCGGTTCTTCTGGCCGAACCCCTCCGGCCCCACGTCGCGCATCGCCAGCATGACATGCGCGTGCGGTTTCGGCGTGCCGTCCTTCGCCTTGTCCCAATGCACGTTCAGGTCCACGACCATGCCGCGATCGACGAACTGCGTCTTCACGAAGTCCTGCGCCAACGCGACGCCCTGTTTCTCGCTCATCTCGCGTGGAATCGAGAACTCGACCTCGCGGGCAAGCTGCGCGTCCTTGCGCTTCTCGCCCGCCTCCACCTCGTTCCACAAGGTCGAGCGATCGTTTAAACGCTCCGGCGCGCCCTCCGGCAACATCACCTCGGAGTGGATGACGCCTGCCTTGTTGCTGAAATCGTGATCGCGCCCAAGCCGCTCGTCGAACAGCTCCGATGCCGAGCGATAGGCGGCGCTCGCGACGGCGCTCGATCCGTTCGCGCGGCTCACGACCTTGGCGGAGAAGTGATAGATCGCCATGACGTTCCGCACACTGCCCTACTTAGCGCACGTCGGCAACGACGTATAAGCGCGCACTCACAATCTGCTGCGCATCTCCTGATTGACTTGGTGCCGCTTTCTACTCGTTCCGGCTTTACCCATATGCCAGATGCGCTAAGATGCTGCTGACCGATACGCGGAAAGGTGAGAACGATGCGGAAGGTTCGCGATTACGACGCCGAGCTGAAAGCGCTGGGTGACAAGGCCCGCGCTTTGAAAGCGAAGCGAGTCGAACAGCTAGGCCAGCTCGTCGCCGCGACCGGAGCTGATGCCCTCGATGCGGAAACCCTCGCCGGTGTTCTGCTCGATGCGATTGGATCGAAGGATGCAAGCGCGAAGGAGGCATGGCGCGCGAAGGGCGTGGCTTTCTTTCAACGGCGCGGGCGCAAAGGTGCTGGCGCTGCTGCAATCGACGGATCGGGCGCTGCGACTGAACCGGGCGGCAACGCTGCGGGCGGAAGCGGCGGAACGGCGAACGGATAGCAGGGGCTGGGTCGTGCAGCGTCGCGAACGAACGCGCCACCTGATTGAGCTGGGCGGGCTGGTCCAGAAAGCCGGCTTGGTTGAGCTGACGGACGACGATCGCGCCACCCTTTACGGCGCGCTGCTCGATCTTGCCGGGCGTGGTCGCGGCGACGAAGCCGGCAACATGCTGGCGCTGTGGAAAAGACGCGGAAAACGCGCGTTCGATGCGGAAGCTGAAGGGAGCGAAGCGCAATGAGCGATTTCGATATGGAGGCAATCCGTAGGCAAGTCCGCGCGATGGATTTCGTACGCGGCACGCCGGCGGAAATCGCCATGTGGCACGAGGACATGGCGGACTCGCGCGCTAACCTGGTCATCGAGGACATGATCCCGACGCCCAACGACGATGCGTTCTTCGCGATGATGCTGGACGAGGGCGTGCCCCCTCCCCTCGTCTCGCAAATCCTGCTCCGGCTGCTCGATCATCCCGACGCCGATCGGTCTCTATCGATCACGCCTATTCAACGGACGACATGATGCCCAAAACCGTCGATCGGAATGAACAGATTGCGTCCTTCGACACAGGCCCTTTGCTGCGGACGGTGGATGATCTGGACGTGATGCGCGATCACCTTAAAGGCGATAATTTCAATGCACCGGAGATGCGGCACGACCTGCTGCGCCTGCACGGGTTAGCCATGCGCTTCGTCAATGATGCGCAAACCGATCCGGTCATGGCCGAAGAAATGTTCGACCTGGCGGCAGACCTTGAATGTCGCATCCAAGACCTGTCCGACGCGCTGGCGAGGATGCTTGCTCCGATCCGCACGCTGCAAGCATTGGAGCCGAGCGATCAGGAGAGACCGGGTTTTTGATGTGCTCGCCTTTGCAGAACGCTATCGTATTCTGATCTTGAGATATTCCGAGCGTAACGACGCCCCGGTCATTACGCTCCCGCTGGGGAAGTAGCATGGGCCTTGCGCGCGCCACCCGTAATCTCGCCCGCACCGCCCGTGCCAACCCGATGTGGGCCTTGTTCGGCATCTTGCTCGCCCCTTTCCGGTTCGCCCGGCACATCATCGGCGTGGTCCTGTTCGCCATGGTGCTGTTCGTGGCGCTATTCCTCCTGCTGATGCTGGCGATCTGGTATTTCGGCCTCGATAAGAACGGCGCTGTCGCTCAGCTTGGCGTATTCGGGATCAGCGGTGCCGTGGTCCTGGTCATGGTCTGGATGTTCGTCCTGCCCCTGCTTCGCCGGTTCGATTATGGTGATAGCGCCGACACGCATGGTTCGGCCCGCTTTGCCACAGCCGGGGAAGCCCAGGCGCTTAACGACGATCACGGCCTGCTGATCGGTCGTGACGTGAAGACCGGCAAGCCGATGCGCTACGCAGGTCCCGCCCATCTGCTGACGATCGCACCCACCCGCACCGGCAAGGGTGTCGGCACGATCATCCCCAACCTGCTGGAATATCCGTTCGCGGTCGTCTGCATCGACCCCAAAGGCGAGAACGCCCGCATCGCTGCGCGCCAGCGCGGCAAGTTCGGCGCGGTCCATATCCTTGATCCGTTCAGCGTCACCGGCCTGTCCTCGGCCGCGTTCAATCCGCTCGATCGCATCGACCCGCACGGCCTCGATCTCGCCGACGACTGCATGACGCTCGCCGATGCGCTGGTCCACGACGCGCCCGGCGAAGCGGGCGACGCGCATTGGAACGAGGAAGCCAAGGCGCTGATCGCCGGTATCCTGCTCCACGTCGTCACCACTGAACCGCCCGCCACCCGCACCCTGGAAACGCTGCGCGACCGGCTGACGCTCGCCCCGACCGCATTGGCGGCGCAGCTCGCGGCGATGCAAGGACAAGGTGGCCTGGTCGCGCGCGCCGCCAACCGCCAGCTCGGCAAATCCGATCGCGAAGCCGCTGGCGTGCTGTCGGCCGCGCAACGCCATACCCACTTCCTCGATTCACCCCGCATGGCGACGGTGCTGGGGCGATCGGATTTCACGTTCGCAGGGTTGAAGGATACGCCCGCGACGGTGTTCCTCGTGCTGCCGCCCGACCGGCTTGCCAGCTATGCCCGCTGGCTGCGGCTGATGGTGGCGCAAGCCCTGACCGAGCTGGCGCGCGCGCCGAGTCGCCCGCCCTGGCCGGTGCTGTTCCTGCTCGACGAGTTCGCGGCGCTCGGCCGCCTTGAACCGGTCGAACGTGCGATGGGGCTGATGGCGGGTTACGGCGTCCAGCTCTGGCCGATCCTGCAGGACGTTCACCAGCTCCGCGCGCTCTACGGGCAGCGCGCCGGCACCTTCCTGTCGAACGCCGGCGTCCTCCAGGTGTTCGGGGTCAACGATCAGGACAGCGCCAAGCTCGTCTCCGATCTGGCCGGGCAGGAAACCGTCGTGTTCGAGACCATGAGCCGCGCGCTCGACGCGGAGCAGACCGGGATTTCGTACGGGCAGCAGCATGTCGGTCGCGCGCTCCTCACTCCTGATGAGGTTCGCACCCTCAAGCCCGATCGCCAGCTCCTGTTCCTCGCCGGGCAACGCCCGATCATCGCCGCCAAGCTTCGCTACTATGCCGATCGCGAGTTCGCCGGGCGGTTCGATCCGGCGTGATCGATTCTCGAAAGCACGAAGCGCGACGCGGGCATACCCGTATAGGCGTATACACTCGCGCCAACGCAGCGGCGAAAAGTGAGTTTTGGGGTATCGCCTCACCTTTGGCGTATCGGGGTTTTACACACCGGTCCCTGATAGAGCCTCGTAGAGACGGTTTGTCGAGCGAAGGCCGGCTGATCCCTCCCCTGCCCGTTTTGAGGCTCCACGGCTCACAAATCGCCTCCTGTGACCGTTTGACTAGACACCTTCGGTCGCGATGATGCACTTCCGGTCGGGCTTGGCTTCCCTGGAAAGCCATTTGAACGGTTGAGCTTGGTGCTGGCGGTCGTGGTGAGGTGCGATCGTCGGCTGCATCCTCGTCGGCGTAGCCGGCGACGAGCGAAGGCGTATCGGCCGCTAGGCCGATTCCGTTTCTCCCTTCCTCGGTTGCTAGAGCTGCGACTTATCCACAGGTGAGGCTACCCCAAAACTCACCGTTCGTGTTCAGATTCAATGATTCTTCTTAGATTCAAGATTCAGGGTCGAGAAACCGTTGGATTTCTGAGGAAAACCGCCTCGAAAGGTGAGCTTTGGGGATGAGTCGCGTGAGTTTCGGGGTAGCCTGTGGTGAGCTTTGGGGTCGGTTAAAGTGAGTGTTGGGGCGGGGTCCGGTGAGCTTTCGGGTAGGCGGTCTCCCCCGTCCTGGTCGTCGGTGAGTTTTGGGGTAGGCCCTCCCCGCTGATCGGGGAGCTAAAGGATTTGCTTAGCTCACAATTGGCAGTAAGGTGAGCCGGTAACTTTCTCTTACTCACCGTTGGACGTGCCTATGTCGTCACAGCCCGCCGTCGTCGATCTGACCTACCGCACCTTGGCGCAAAAGGGGCGCGGCAACCCGTTCGATCCCGCCAATTATGGCGAGATCGTCAAGCCCGGCGAGCTGGTCGATATTGTCGAGCTGAGTCCCCTCACCCTTGCCGATCGCCGCATCTACAACCTGCTGATCGCCAACGCTTGGGAGCGGATCGGTGAACCGATTGTCCACCGCATCGCCAAATCGGCGCTCAAGGGCACGCACCAAGGCAACGAGCGGGTCGAAAGCTCGCTGCTGCGCCTGATGGGCACCATCGCGATCGTCACCATCCGCAAGGCGGGCAAGACTTACAAGCGCCGCGTCCAGCTTCTCGGCCCGAGCGACGAAAGCCTCGAAAAGGACGGCTTTCTTCACTACCGGATTCCCGAAGAGCTAATCGAGATATTGCGGAACAGCGAGGTCTATGCCCGCCTCAAGACGCAGGTGATGTATTGTTTCGAGTCGAAATACGCGCTGTGCCTCTATGAGATGATCGAGCGTCGTATCGGCCTCGAATACAAGCAACGGGAAGAGTTCACGCTTGAGGAGCTGCGCGGTCTGCTCAACGTGCCGGATGGCAAGCT
>NZ_JBWXPI010000008.1:0-31852 GCF_056679955.1 Sphingomonas sp. PEI4 | reverse complement strand
AACCAAGTGGCTTCGGGCGTTGAGATCGATGATTCGGCGCTTACAACCTTGGCGAATCTACAAATCCGGGGTTACGCGCTCATCCCGGATTGAAAGGTGCGATACCCCCTCACCCGCAGCAGCCCGCCACGGTCCCGTTCGCCTTCGCCTCCTGAATCGGAGGGCATGGGACATCGCCGAACGAGCAGAACACGCAGCAGTCGCCGGCCAGGGGCCGCAGCACCGCCGCGCAATGTCGGCAATCATAGAAGAACTGGCAGGCGTTAGTGGGCATCGTCTCGGTCGCGACACCGCCGCACTCGGGACAGGTCAGCGTGGAGGTGAGCTGCATCAGGAAAGCGCCTTTATAAGCGGCGCTTCAATGCGATCCCATATCAGCGCGGTCAGCGTCAGGGTCGTGCCGATCGTGAGCATGATCGGAGTTGCGCGGGACGGTAGGGTCACGGTGCAGGACCGATCCGCAGCGCAGGTCCTCCGACGCCGCACATACGCCCACCACCCGGCAGCCAGGCCGACGAGGGAAAGCGCCGTCAGGGCCCAGCGCAGAGGCATCAGCGCGGCGAAGGTGCTCGACAGGCCCGCCCCCACGCCCAGCGCCGCCAGCGCGAGCGGCAAGACGCAGCAGGATGCGGCGGCTAGGACCGCGCCGAAGCTCGCCAGCGCACCCAGGGCGGATAGCCCCGCGTCGGCGCGGCGTGGCGATGCGGAAGCGGCCAGGGTTTCGTGCGGCAAAATCCTTTTATTCATCAGTCGTCTCCGGCGGAATAACCCCCTAATGCCTCCTGTAGCGGCTACAGGAGCAAGCGAATTATGAGGGATGAGAAAGGCCTAGCTATCGGCGAGTTGTCGCGCCGAACCGGCGTGAACATCGAGACGATCCGCTATTTCGAGCGCGTCGGCATTGTGGCGACCCCACCCCGCACGAGCGGGGGCCGGCGAGTATATGGGGCCGGCCACGTCCGCGTCCTTGGATTCATCCGTGGCGCGCGTGAACTCGGCTTCACCCCGGCCGAGGTGCGCGCGATCCTGTCACTTGGCGGTCCCGCGCAGGCGTCGTGCAGTGAGGTCCGCGAGATCGCGGCCCACCACCTGGAGCGGGTTCGCGCGAAAATGGCAGACCTAGCGCAACTCGAAAGCCTGCTTGCCACGACGATCGACCGTTGCGAGGGCGACGGGGCGGCGAGTTGTGCCGTGATCGAATTGCTTGACCAATATACAACCACTTAGGTGTCAAAACCGGTCGGGGCTGTTGAAAAAAGGCCGGGTGATCCGATCGCGTTCCTAACGGGTTCCCTGCTTCGACACATCGGGAGCAGCGGCCATGATGGGTGAGCAACAGCGAGGCGGCAAGGGCGCAAGCTGGCGGGCGCTGGGAGCGATGATCCCCGCCGATCATATCCTGCACAGGATAGACGGGCTGATCGACCTGGGTGAACTGCGCGATGCGCTCGCCCCGCACTACAGTCGCCATGGGCGTCCCTCGATCGCGCCCGAACTACTGATCCGCATGTCACTGATCGCTCGCCTCTATGGCATCACGTCGGAGCGCCGGCTGTGCGAGGAAGTCCGCTTCAACCTCGCTTATCGCTGGTTCTGCCGATTGCCGATCGACGCGCGGGTGCCGCACCACTCGACGTTCAGCAAGAACCGGCATGGCCGCTTCCGCAATGCCGGCATCTTTCGCATCCTGTTCGAGCAGACTGTTCGGCGCTGCGCCGACGCGGGGCTGATCGCCCACAAGGATGCCGCAATCGACGCATCGTTCGTCGCGGCCGATGCAAGCTGGCAGCGCAAGATGCGGGACGCCGACATGGCCGCGCCCCGGCTTCCCCGCCCGGTTTGTGAATGGCTGGCGGATCAGGCCAATGCTCCACCGCAAGAACACGGCGTGCCGCGTGGTAAGCCGGCCGAGGTGTCACGCACCGATCCGCCGTCTGCTTGGTCTGCGCGCACGGCGCGGGGCCGGTTCGGCTATGCCTTCAATGTCCTGATTGACACGCCAGGAGGGGTGGCGATTGACGTGGAGGCCAGTCCTGCCCGCTTCGCGGCGGAAGTCGATGCGGGGCGGACCATGCTGGCACGGGCTGACGATCGGTTCGGCTACCGGCCAAAGCGTGTCGCGGCCGACACCGCCTATGGCAGCGCCGCGTTCCTGGCGTTCGTCACCGATCGCGGCACCATCCCGCATATCCCGGTGCTGGAACGATCCGAACAGACCAAGGGCAAATTCCCCCGCGAAGCCTTCCGCTATGAACGGGAGCAGGACCGCTATGTCTGCCCCGCTGGGAAGATACTGCCCTTTCGCGGTGCCGATCGTCGGGCCGGCTTCCTCCGATACAGCGCCAGTCCTGCCGATTGCCGCGCCTGTCACCTCAAACGGAAATGCACCGCAGGCAGCAACAGGTCGGTCACGCACAGCGAACATGAGGACGTGCGCGAGCTGGTACGCGGGGAGATGCAGACGCCCCTATTCAAGCGGTCGATGCGGCTGCGTCGGGGCGTCGAACGAGTGTTTGCCGATGCCAAGGGTAAGCGGGGGCTAACCCGCCTGCACCTTCGCGGTCTGCGCGGTGCCGAGGAAGAGTTTCTGTTGGGTGCGGCCATTGCCAATCTCATGCTGTTGGCCCGCACCAACGCAAGACCGGCCCGGACCCGCCGCCCGTCCCCGGTGCCGGAACGGATCGACCACATGGCCCGGATCAGCCGGGGCCGGTTCGAGCAATCCTACTACGCGACAATCTTCTGACGCCGGTTAGCCAGGTTCGCGCTCGGCCGCAGGGAAGTGGCGATAGAAGGTGGAACGGCCGACCTGTAGCAGCTTCGCGACCTTCGCTGGTTTGTCGCCGGCCTTGAGCAGCTTGCGGGCTGTGTCGAGCATGTCGGGCGTCATTACAGACTTGCGGCCTCCACCCGTGCCGCCCTTTGCCCGTGCCGCTGCCAATCCGGCGATCGTCCGTTCCTTTATCAGTTCGCGCTCCATCTCCGCGACGGAAGCGAGGATATGGAACAGTAGCCGGCCCGATGGGGTGGCCGTGTCGAACCCGTCCGTCAGCGACCGGAAATCAATCTTGCGAGCGGACAGGTCGGCCGCCAGTTCGATCAGGCCCCCGATCGAACGGCCAAGGCGATCGAGCTTCCATATCACCAGCGTGTCACCCGCCCGCACGAAATTGAGGGCTTCGGTCAGACCGGGCCGGTTCAGCTTCGCGCCGCTCACCTTGTCGGTGAACAACTTTTCGCACCCTGCCTTGGTCAGAGCATCGGTTTGTAGCGTCAGGTCCTGGTCGGAGGTCGAGACACGCGCATAACCAACCAGCATGAGTCCCGTTATCCCATCTCAAACAGCGAATTTCGGGACTCATATTTCGGGAACATATTTTGGGAAAGCCCCGGCGGGCATACAGCGGATTTTTGTGTCGGTCACGGTCGTCCCGTTGGAGGTTCCTTTACGGGAACGCCGATCAGGCTCTGGTTAGCTCAGTTTTGCGCGTGATAGTCCAATGCTCCAGTCGTTTGTAGACGATCACCTTGTCGCCGATCAGATCTCCATGCCGGCGACAGAAGAGGTCGAGCTGATCGCGATCGCCGACCAGTTCGACACAGATCGTCAGATGCGGATCGGCAATTTCCGAGCCGTTCTCCCGGATCGGTTCGTGATTGCTGAAGCCGTAATGGGTATTTTGCGCGACGGCGTTGATGATGCCGTCCGCCTTCGCGGTGCGAATCAGCTCGCGATAGAGCGGCTTTGCCCCCCAGAAGCGACGCGGGCCGATCTTGTCGGACGGTTTCAGATAGATGCGCAGCATCCCGACTTCGCGGTGATGGACGGTGAAACGATTGGGCATGACGGGCTTTCGACAGGAAACAGGATCAGGCGCGCGTGCGCCGGCGAGAAGCGCGGTGCGTGCGGGCATCGCGCAGGGTCGCGTCGGGTGTGAGGTGTGCGGCAGGTACCTTTGGCACAGCGACGCGCTGCGACAGGTAGATGCCGTTGTGGCCTGAGCAGAGGTAGGCGACGAAGCACGCGACTGCGATCGGCACCGTATAGGCCGCGCCGAACAACTCGATCCCCATGAACGTGCAAGCCAGCGGTGTGTTGGCCGCGCCCGCGAACAGCGCGACGAAGCCGATCGCTGCGAATAGCCCCGACGGTACTCCGAACATCGGCGCGAGCGCATTGCCGAGCGCCGCGCCGATAAAGAACAGCGGCGTGACCTCGCCCCCCTTGAAGCCCGCGCTCAGGGTCACGACGGTAAAGAGCAGCTTCAGCGCCCAGCTCCACGAGTGCGTATCGGGACCAAAGAAGCTGGCGATGGTCAGGCTGTCCGGTGTCGCGGCGAGCGTACCCAGGCCAAGATAGTCGCGGGTTCCGAGCAGCCAGACCAGCGCAATCACGGCCAGCCCGCCGATAACGGGTCGTAGTGGGCCATAGGGGATCACGCGCTTCAACCATCCGCCCAGCGCGTGATTGGCCTCGGCAAAGGTCAGCCCGGTCAGACCGAAGGCAATGCCGGCGACACCGGCCTTGGCGACGAGCAGCGCGTCGACCGGCACCAGCGCATCGACATGGTAGACGCCGTGATGAATGCCCCAGGCAAGACAGGTCCAGTCACCGACCAGCGCCGCGACCAGGCATGGCACCAGCGCGCGATACTCGACCCGACCGATCGCCAGCACCTCCAGTGCAAAGACCGCGCCCGCAATCGGCGTCCCGAAGACCGCGCCGAACCCAGCCGCGATCCCGGTCATAAGGAGGGTGCGTGTCGCTTCCGCATCCAATCTGAGCGCGCGTCCAAACCCGCTGGCAAGACTGCCGCCCAACTGCACGGCGGTGCCTTCACGTCCCGCCGATCCCCCGAACAGATGTGTCACGACCGTGCCGAAGAAGATGAGCGGAGCCATGCGCAGCGGCACGCCGCCCCCCGGTTCGTGGATTTGCTCGACGATGAGGTTGTTGCCGCCTTCGACCGAGCGCCCTGTCAGATGGTAGAGCAGTCCGACCACGAACCCGCCGATCGGCAGCAGGTAGAGCAGCCAGGGAAAGGCGAAGCGAAGCCGGGTTACGGCGTCGAGGCTCCGCAGGAAGGCCGCGCAGAGCGTTCCCACCGCTGCGGCCATCGGGACCAGGATCAAAGCCCACCGCAGTACCGACGTGGCATGGGTGCGGCGATCGCGAATGAACGCTGCCATGTTGAACTGGTCATAGAGATTGCGAAATGTCGCGCGCACGATTCCTCCTTGCTGCCTTGCGGCGCCTGGTAGGAATCATCGGCCCTTGCGAGGGCGGTTCGACCGAATGGCCCGGCGGAAATCCATCGCCGTGCCTGCGCATATGCTGTCCGACCGCGACCCGGTCAACCAACCGCAGAAGCATGAGACTATCGTTTTGGTGAGGACCGATAAAATGGCTTTGGCCACGGAATAAACCCCGACGAGCATCGTCTACGCTTTCGAGACCGATGCGCTGGAGGCTTATGCGTAGACGAGATTGGATGCTGGGTCTGACGGCTTCGGCCCTACTTACCGGCGCAGTCGCGGCCGCCCCCGCCGATGGCTACGCTACCATGATGTCTGTCGCGATGGACCGGATGATGGCGGGCATGATGGTCAAGCCGTCCGGTGACGTCGACCGCGACTTCGTGGCGATGATGCTTCCGCATCATCAGGGTGCCATCGATATGGCGGTGGCGGAGCTGCGCTACGGCCATAACGAGCAGCTCAAGCGCATCGCGCAGGAAATCATCATCGATCAGCAGCAGGAGATCGCCGCCATGAAGCTGGCGATCGGCCAGCCGCTACCGCCTTCGACGCCAGCCCCGACGCAGGGCGGCGACCACCATAGCCCTATGGAGCACTGACATGATCCGGACCATCCTGCGCTCGGCCGCCTTGCTGATGAGCGCCGCACCGGGCCTCGCCATGGCCCAGCAGGCGCCGTGGAACGCTAAGGACATGCCCGTCAGCCACCGCGACCGCGTCTATGCGTCTGAACAATTCTCCAACACGGTGTCGGTGACCGACCCGGCCGACAACCGGCTGCTCGGCGTCATCAAACTCGGCGATCCCCAGCCGATGAACTTCTCCCCGCTCTACAAGGGACAGGTGCTGGTTCACGGCCTGGGCTTCTCGCCGGACGGGAAGACCTTGGCGGTCGTGTCGATCGGATCGAACGCCGTGTCGTGGATCGACACCGCCACCAACACCGTCAAGCACACGACCTATGTCGGGCGCAGTCCGCACGAGGCGTTCTTCACGCCGGACGGCAAGGAGGTGTGGGTCACGGTCCGCGGCGAGGATTATATCGCCGTGCTCGACCCCACGACGTACAAGGAGACGGGGCGCATCAAGACGCCCGGTGGTCCGGGCATGACGATCTTCTCTCCCGATGGCCGGTACGGCTATGTCTGCTCTTCGTTCAATCCGGTATTGGCTGTGTTCAATGTCGCGACCCACGCGCAGGTCGGACAGGTGGCGCAGCCAAGCCCCTTCTGCCCCAACATCGCCGCGACGCCGGACGGCAAGCAAGTGTGGTTTACGCTGAAGGACATCGGCAAGACGGTCGCATTCGATGCTCGGCCACCCTTCGCGATCCTGAAGGTGCTGGATACCGGGCCTATCACGAACCATGTCAATTTCGCCCGCACGGCCAAGGGGCAGTTCGCGTATGTGACGGTCGGCGGAGAGAATGTGGTCAAGGTGTTCCGCACGTCCGACTTCACGCCGGTGGCAACAATTCCGGTCGGCAAGATGCCGCACGGTGTTTGGCCATCGGGCGACGGCCGGCGCGTTTATGTCGGGCTAGAGAATTCCGATGAGCTGGCCGCGATCGACACTGCCGGCAACACGGTCGTCGCTACCGTGCCGGTCGGACAGGCACCGCAGGCGATCGCCTATGTGTCGAACGCAGTTCCGACAGGCCCCGGCACCGACAATCTCCAGCCGCTCGGCACAGCGGGCAAGGCGCTGCATCTGACCATGGGGCCGATTGGCGGCAAAGGTACGGCAAGCAGCATCACCCTCTTCGACCAGGGCATCATTCAGGTCGTGCAGAGTGCCGTTACCGGTTTGCAGCCCAAGAAGCCTTACATGCTCGTACTGACCGCCAATGCGGACGGCAGCGGCGCTGTAGAGCCGCTTGCGAACTTCATGAGCAACCCGGCAGGTGCGGCGATCGTCAACGCATCGGGTCCGATCCGCCAGATCGTTCAGGGCAGCACCGCGACACCCCGGCGCTTTCTGGCGGTTGCGGAGGTGGTGAACGGCGCGCCGGGGCGCATCGTGCAGGTGCAGCGCGACTGAGATGGACCCGCTTGCCGCCGCGATCGAACCGCTGATCCCCGGGCTGCGCCGCTATGCCCGGTCGTGGTTGCGCGACCGGGTGATGGCGGATGACGTGGTGCAGGATTGCCTGGAGCGCGCGGTCGGGCGCTGGCGACAGCGACGGGGTGCGGAGGTCCGCCCGTGGGTCTATGCGATCCTGCACAATTTGTTGGTCGATCATCAGCGGCAGCATAGCCGGCGAGGTACGGCGGTTCCGCTCCACCTCGTGGACGACGCCGCGCTCGGCCGCCCGGCCGATCAGGACACAGGCCTGCACCACCGCGACCTGCTGCGCGCGCTTGATGCGTTGCCTGAAGAACAGCGAACGGTGCTGCTCCTGGTCTCGGTCGAGGGCCTGCCCTATGCGGAGGTCGCTGCCGTAGTCGGCGTGCCGCTGGGCACGGTAATGTCGCGCATATCGCGGGGGCGCGACCGTCTGGCGACCCTCCTCCGGGAGGGTGAACGGCCGCGATTGAGGAGCGTGCAATGACCAGCCCGATCGGCGAGGACGATCTGGCCGCATGGATCGATGGCAGGCTGTCGCCCGAGCGGCAGCGCCTGGTCGACGCCTATCTTGAAGGCCAGCCGGACGTGCATGCCCGTGTGCGAGAGCAGGCGGAGCAGGCGCGAGCCCTTGCATCCCTGTTCGCCCCCGTCGCGGATGAACCGATCCCGGCGACGATGCGCGTGGCAGCGATCAGGGGACGGCAACGGCAACCGCGTTGGCAGCTCGCCATCGCCGCGTCACTTCTGCTGGCGTTGGGGTTTGGCGGTGGCTGGTCGAGCGCGCGGTGGAGCGGCGAACCCCGCGCGGGCATCGCGGCGCTGGCCAACGAGGCGAGTGATAATTTCCGTGTCTATGCCGCCGACCGGATACGACCGGCGGAGATCGGCCCCGACCAGCGCGCCATGCTGATCCGATGGACCTCCGCTCGATTGGGTGAGCGCGTCACGATCCCGGACCTCAGCACGGCCGGCTATCGCTATGGCGGGGGGCGACTGGTCGCGACGCCCCACGGCCCTGCGGCACTGCTCCTCTACGACGGACCGCAAGCGTCGAAACTTGCGGTGCTGACGAGGCCCATGCAGATCGACAAGACCGCGAGCATGACCAGCACGTCCAGCGGGACCATGGGCCGGGTCACATGGGCGGTCGACGGGATCGGCTATAGTGTGGTGGGCGAGCGACCCGCGGCCGAACTGCATCCGATCGCCGATGAAGTCCGGCGTCAGGCAGATGCCGCGCTTGTGTCCTGATAGCGCCTTGCCGCCTCCCGGCGCCGACGGGCACCGGGCGGTCCAGCGCGATCACGGCTTGCGCTCGACATCCTTCCTGTCGGTCTCGGCCGGCGTCAGACGGGCTCGCTCGCGGATGCGGCGTTCCAGCGGCGCGCCGACGAACAGGACGAGCATTGCAAGGCTCACCCCGCCGATGATGAGCGGCCACACCGCCAACCCTGCTGCCGCGCCGATCGTGGCTGTCACCCAGATGCACGCGGCGGTCGCCAATCCATGCACTTCCTGACCCTGGCCGACCCGCAGCACCGCACCGGCACCGATGAAGCCGACGCCGGACAGAATGCCCTGCATCGCCCGTCCTGCGGCATCGGCGTTCACGTTCGGCAAGCCACTATGCACGATCGCCTGAACGGCGATGCAACTCGCCAGACCGACCAGACCCAGCGTCCGCAGGCCCATGATCTGCCGGTTCTCACGCGAGCGTTCCCAGCCGAGCACCATCCCGGCCGCGGTCGCCACCACCAGCCGGCCAATCGCATCGATCCAGAAAGCGACGTCCGGTGCCGCTGATGCTTCGATCATTCGACCAGCACGTGAACGTGATGCCAGGCGGTGCACAGATAGCCGGCGAAATTCCACATCGTATCCGGCCGCTCGGGCTGTCCCTGCCCGGTCTCGTCGAAGGCACGGGCGACAAGGTGCTGGCGTCCCTTGGCAAGTGTGGCGTCAAGGATCCAGCGCCGCCAGCCCCAGCGCGTCTCCGGATCATCGGCGAAGGTCGCCTGTTGCCAGTCGCGACCGCCGTTCACCGACACTTCGATCCGAGAAATACGGCGGTCATAGGCAATGGCATATCCCTCAATCCGCACCTCTCCGGCGGCCAAACTCTCGCCCGCACCGGGCGAGCAGATCGCGGCGTTGAGCGGCATGGCATTGATCGTCAGACCCTGGCTCCAGTCGACGGTGTCGCTCGTCACAGCGGCGGGGAAGAGCTTGTAGTCGTGCGCCTGGATCGGTGCCTCGGAGGGCGTTTCACGCACCTCGATCCGTGTCAGCCATTTGGCGCTGCGGACCCCGGCATAGCCAGGCACCACCATGCGGAGCGGGGCGCCATGTTCGGGCGTCAGCGGCTCGCCATTCATCGCCCAGGCGAGGAGTACGTCGGGCTCCCGCGCCTTGCTCATGGCGATCGATACCCCGAACAAGGCTTCTTCACCCTCCACGTCCACCTCGTCCGCGCCGGTGAACGCCACGAACAGCTCGGACGCATCCGGCGCGCCGACCGCATCGAGCACATCGGCCAAGCGTACGCCGGTCCACTCCGCATTGCCGATCGCGCCTACGTCCCACGGATCGCCGGAGGTGTTGGCGACCTGCTGGAGATCGGTACGCCGGTTGCCGGCGCACTGGAGAACCGCCGTTACCGTGCGCGTGGCAAACGTGCTCTTCAGTTCCTGCACCGAGAAGAAGCGGCTCGCCATGCCCCTCCCGCTCACCTCGATCCGATGATTGGCGGGCAGATCCGGCACCGGCCCGTGGCTGCGCACGTAGAACAGCGCCTGCGGCGTCAGAAACCGCTCGATCAACGCACCGGGCGTCGGCTCGGCATTGTAGGGATCAGAACTGCGCTCGATCATATCGGTCATGGACGATCAAACGTCGCGGGCACGCGTAACGCTTCAAGTCTTCGAGACCATCGCAGACGAAAGGCTGCCGACCATTCCGATATCCAGATTGGAATGACCATATCAAACGGTTGGTCGTATCGATCTAAGTACGCGATATATGCTGCATGACTTTGGAGCAGCTCAGAATATTCGTCGGTGTCGCGGAGCGCGAACACGTCACCAAGGCAGCGGAGGCGCTGAACGTCACGCAGTCTGCTGCCTCCGGGGCGGTTGCGGCCCTCGAAGCGCGCTACGGCGTTCCGCTGTTCCACCGCGTCGGGCGTGGCATCCAGCTTACCGAGGCAGGCCGCGGCTTTCTGGAGGAAGCGCGCGCGGTGCTGGGGCGGGCAGCGCATGCCGAGACGATGCTCGCGGACTATGCCGGGCTCGCGCGTGGTTCGTTGCGGATCGTCGCCAGCCAGACGATCGCGAGCTATTGGTTGCCGGCAAAGCTCGCCGCCTTCCACGAACGCCACCCACAGATCGCGGTCGAGCTGGCGATCGACAACACCGAAGGCGCGGCAGCGCAGGTGTTGAGCGGCGCGGCGGAACTCGGCTTTGTCGAGGGCGAGGTGGACGAACCGGCGCTTGCCCACTGGAATGTCGGGCATGACCCAATGGTGCTGGTCGGCCGCGAGGAAGCCGAACGCATCGACGAGGCCTGGCTGCGCACTACACGCTGGATCGTCCGTGAGCAGGGATCGGGTACGCGCTCGACTTTCGAGGACGTGCTGCGAACGCGCGGGTTTGATCCGGCCCAGCTGACGATAGCGATGACGCTGCCGTCCAACGAGGCGGTGCGCACCGCCGTTGAGGCCGGTGCCGGCGTTGCCGTCTTGTCGCGATTGGTCGTCGCGCGCGCGCTCAAGGCTGGCGATCTCGTCGAGCTGCCGCTCGGGCTGCCCGACCGCGCCTTTCACGCGCTGCGCCACAAGGAACGCTATCGCACCCGCGCGGCCGACGCGCTGACGGATCTCATCAAGGAGCAGGTCGCATGACTGCCGACACGCACTCCGTTCTCAGCGGCCTCAAGCCGCTCAGCCGGCTCGATCACCCCCGCGAGATGATCCGCCAGTTCACGCCCAACTGGTTCGCCGCGACGATGGGCACGGGCATCCTTGCCCTCGCGCTGCCGCAGGTGCCCGGCATCGGGCCTTCGCTTAAACCTGTCGGCGAGGTGTTGTGGTTCTTCAATATCGCGCTCTTCGCGCTGTTCGCCGGCCTCTATGGCGCGCGCTGGGTGATGTTCGGGCACGAGGCGCGGCGCATCTTCGGGCACAACACCGTGTCGATGTTCATCGGGACCATTCCGATGGGGCTGGCGACGATCATCAACGGCTGTCTCGCCTTCGGCATCGCGCGGTTCGGAAATGGCATCGTGCCGGTCGCGCATATCCTGTGGTGGATCGACGTCGCCATGTCGCTCGCCTGCGGCGTGCTGATCCCCTACCTGATGTTTACCCGCCACGAGCACAGCCTGGACGGCATGACCGCCGTATGGCTGCTGCCGGTCGTCGCTGCCGAAGTGGCGGGCGCCAGCGGCGGGCTGCTCGCGCCGCATCTAACCGATCCTCATGCGCAGCTAGTCACGCTTGCGACCTCCTATGTGCTGTGGGCCTATTCGGTGCCGGTCGCGTTCGGCATCCTCGCCATCCTCATCCTGCGCATGGCGCTCCACAGGCTGCCGCATGAGAGCATGGCGGCGTCCTCCTGGCTGGCGCTGGGACCGATCGGCACGGGTGCTCTGGGCATGCTGGTGCTCGGGGCGGACGCGCCGGCGATCCTCGCGGCGCACGGGCTGGCCGGTGTCGGTACCGTCGCGGAAGGGATCGGCGTTGTGGCCGGACTCTGCCTGTGGGGCTTCGGCCTGTGGTGGCTGGCGCTCGCGACGCTCATCACCATCCGCTACTGGCGCGCCGGCGTCCCGTTCAACCTGGGCTGGTGGGGCTATACCTTTCCGCTCGGCGTCTACACCGTCGCCACCTTCCGCCTAGGCACGACGCTGAACCTCGGTTTCTTCGGTTTCGTCGGCACGGTGCTGACAGTCGCGCTTGCGGCGATGTGGCTGCTCGTCGGCGCCAAGACGCTGGCCGGCGCATGGCGCGGCAACCTGTTCGTCTCACCCTGCATCGCCACCCCGAACTGATCCGCCATGATGATCGGATCAGTCGGTCCGATCACTTGCGAAACGCCCCTTCGATCCGCCAGCGTGGCTGGCCACAGGAGAGCCTTGTCATGGACAATTTCGACGCCGAACTGGCGAGTGAGACCAGCCGTCGCCGCTTTCTCAGGCATGCCGCGCTCGGTACCGCCGGCCTTGCCGCCGCGCCGGCACTGGCGCAGCAGCTCGTCGACCTGAAGCTGCCTGGCGGCAATGCCGAACGGCCGATGACCAGCGCCTTTCCCGGCAAGGGCAGCATGATCCTCCAGCGTGTCCATCCGCCCTTGCTGGAAACGCCGATGGACGTGTTCGACAAGTCGGTGTTCACGCCCAACGACCAGTTCTTCGTCCGCTGGCACTGGGCCGACATCCCGACCTCGATCGATGTCGAGACTTTCCGCCTCAACGTCTTCGGCCACGTCAACCGACCGCTGTCGATCAGCCTCGCCCAGCTGCTGCGCCTGCCGCGGGTCGAGATGGCGGCGGTCAACCAATGCTCGGGAAACAGCCGTGGGCTGTTCCAGCCACGTGTTGCCGGCGCGCAATGGGGCAACGGCGCGATGGGCAATGCCAAATGGCTCGGTGTGCGCCTGCGCGACGTGCTCGACCTCGCCGGGGTCAAGACAGGCGCGGTGCAGGTGCGCTTCGGTGCGCTCGATCAACCGGTCGTGGCGGGCGCCCCTGACTTTGAGAAGGCGCTCGACATCGACCATGCCCGCGACGGCGAAGTGATGATCGCCTTCGGCATGAACGGCGAGCAGCTGCCGCTCCTCAATGGCTTTCCCTGCCGGCTGATCGTGCCGGGCTGGTACTCGACCTATTGGGTCAAGATGCTGAACTCGATCGAGGTACTGCCCGGCCCCGACGACCAGTATTGGATGGCCAAGGCCTACAAGATCCCCGCGACGCCGGGCGCGAATGTCGCGCCCGGCGCCAGAGACTTCCCGACTGTCCCCATCAACCGCATGATCCCGCGCAGCTGGATGACCAGCCTGCCCGATGGCCAGACGATAGCCTATGAGGCATCGATCCCGGTCGGCGGCATCGCGATGGGCGGCGACTGCGGCGTCGCCAAGGTCGATGTATCGTCGGACGGAGGCCGCACCTGGTACAGGACGACGCTCGGAGCGGACGAGGGCAGGTACAGCTTCCGTCGGTGGGATGGTCGCGTGCCGCTGCGACGCGGTGCCAACCCGATCATGGTGCGCTGCTGGAACACCAACGGTGTCGCCCAGCCGATGAAGCCGATCTGGAACCCGGGCGGGTTCATGCGCGGCAATATCGAGACCACCACCATCATCGCGGCCTGAGGAGCGAGTAGCATGAAGACCCCGTCTCCCGGCATCATGGCCGCTGGCCTGATCGGCCTGACCGGCATTATCCTCGTCTCGATCGGGGCGCCGAGCAGCCGCAAGGCGCCTGCCCCGATCTCCGAGACATCCGAGCCGGCACCGCCCACCAGCGTCTCAGCCCGCGGCTTTTCGCTCGCCTCGACCAGCGTCGACCTGCCGGTCGATGACGCTACCTACCCCGATGGTCCGCACGCCGACGTCATCAACGCCAACTGCACTTCGTGCCACTCGGCCAGCATGGCGCTAACTCAGCCTGCGCTATCGGCGGACCAGTGGAAGGCGACCGTCACCAAGATGCGTGAGGTGTACAAGGCGCCGGTGGCCGAGAAGGACGTTGACGCGATCGTTGCTTATCTCACCGCTATGCCGAGCCAGAAAGCGGCACCCGCAACCGGCAAGGCACAGGATCCCGACCCCAAGGTGGCTCCTGATGTCTCAGGTGGAACCGGATAAGCAAACCTCTCGCATAATCTAAAAAGGCGATTTCGACAGACGATCGGCAGCCTTCAGTAGGACTTTTTCAACAGCCACGGTCGGTTCTGACACCAACTCGCCACCCCAGCTTTTCCAAGGGTTTGCAGGTGTCATAAACCCGTGCCACAATGACAGCATGGAAACCGTGCCAAATGGTCGCAGGCTGATCGGCTACGCCCGCGTGTCGCGCGGCGACTCGCAAGACCTCGACCCGCAGCTTCGCGCGCTGACCGATTCGGGATGCGATCCGATCTACCGCGAGGAGGCATCGGGCGGCCGGTCCGATCGGCCCGAGCTGGCGCGCGCGATCGGCGCGTTGCAGCCCGGCGACGTATTCGTGGTGTGGAAGCTGGACCGGCTATCGCGCTCGCTTCGCGACCTCCTGTTCACGCTGGAGAAGATCACCGAGGCAGGCGCGGGGTTCCGATCGCTGACCGAGGCCGTCGATACCACCACGGCGGCAGGGCGCTTGATGACGCAGACCCTGGGCGCGTTCGCCGAGTTCGAGCGCGCCATGATCCGCGAGCGGACCATGAACGGGCTGCATCATGCGCGCCAGGCGGGGCGGCACCTTGGACGTCGGCCGAGCCTCACCGGCCCCCAGCGTGCCGATATCATCGCCAAGGCCGAATCCGGCCAAGGCTCCCCCGCCCAGCTCGCCAACCTGTTCCGCGTGTCGCGATCGACCGTGCAGCGCGTATTGCGCGAACATCGGGCGCGATTGGCGGGAGTGTAGCCCCCTGCCCTGCCCGGCTTGATGGAGGTCGTCGTTTCGACGTCCGCGTCTTTATCCTACCCACCCGACCCTTGGGCCGAGCAACGCTTATCTCTTGACCGCGTTGTGAGATACAACTACATTTGAGCCAATGCATCGAAAAGCCCTGCGCAACATTTCGTGGATCAAGGGCGCGCTCAAAGAGTTCGGCCGCTTTCCCGAGGACGCGCAGGACCAGGCGACCGACGCTCTCACGGTGATCGCCGAGGGCGACACGCCGGAAATCGCCAAGCCCATGACCGGGTTGGGTTCGGGCATATGGGAACTGGCGATCAAGGAACGGGGAGAAGCCTTCCGGGTGATCTACGCCCTCCAGCTCGACGACGACATTTGGGTGGTTCACGCCTTCCAGAAGAAGTCCAAGAGCGGGATCGCCACCCCGAAGCAGGAAATCGACTTGGTGCGCGAGCGCATCAAGCGTCTGAAGGAGGCGCTGCAATGACCGACGATGACGACTTCGAGCTGATCCGAGGCACTGGCAACGTCTATGCCGACCTTGGCATGAAGGAACCCGAACAGCGCCAGCTTCGCGCCATTCTGGCGGGCGAGATCAGCAAGACGCTGGCGACCGACAATCTGACGGTGCGGGCGGCCGAGAAGATCACCGGCGTCGCTGCCGCCGATTTTTCGCGCATCCGCCAGGCCAAGCTCAAGGGCTTTACCATCGACCGGTTGATGACGATTCTCGACCGGCTCAATCGCGACGTGCAGGTGTCGGTATCGGTATTGCCGCGTAAGGTGGACGGTCAGGCGGGGTTTCACCTTCATCCGGCCTGATCGGCACGCACCGAGAGAGATTGAAGATGGCTGACAACAAACACCGAGGGCCAACCCTCGACAGCTTCCTTGAGCAGGAAGGCTTTCTTGCCGACTCACAGACCAAGGCGATCGACGAGGACGCCGTTCGATCCGAAATGCCGAACGCCGAGACGCGCGCGGCGATGGAGTCGGCGCGCGTTACAATGAAGGCGCACCGCGTCGGCTTCACCGATCCGCAGGAACTCCTTGACGCCCTCGACGACGAAACTCGTTTAGGTCGCTGATAGCAGCAGGACATGGGGTGCCTGCCGCTGCGCGGCACCGCCGCTCAAGCGGTCTTGGCCCGCCGGGTTCCGATCGGCTGGCGGGGGCGAGGATCCGCGCAGCGGATCGCCGCCTTGACCTAGACGCATGGAACGTCCACACGTGAACGTGTTCACAAGTCCACACGTTCACGTGTTCAGGGGTTCACATGAAGGTCATCACCGTCATCAGTCAGAAGGGCGGCGCGGGTAAGACGACACTGGCAATCCACCTAGCCGCGGCCGGGGCGGGCGCGGGGCTTGCCGTGTTGATTCTCGATACCGACCCGCAGGCGACGGCAAGCCACTGGAGCGAGTGGCGCGGATCGTCGGACCTTGAGGTGGTCGATTGCGCCTCCCCTCCCCTTTTGCCCCGCAAGCTCCAACAAGCGGCCGAACTCGGGGCCGACTTGGTGGTGATCGACACCCCGCCCCATGCCGACATCATGGCGCGGGAGGCCTGCAAGGTCGCAGACCTGGTGTTGATTCCGTGTCGTCCGCAAGCCTTCGACCTCAAAGCCGTCGAGATGACGGCCGAGCTTGTGCAGGCGAGCGGCAAGCCCGCGTTCGTGCTGTTCATGGGCGGCCCCCAGCGCGCGCCGACAACCTACCGGGATGCCCGCGAGCTGATCGAGGGCAGCGATGGCGTCGCCGGCATGGGCGTAGACGTTGCGCCCGTCATGCTCACCCAGCGGGCGATCTATCATCACAGCACGGCGCAGGGGAAAACCGCGATCGAGCTGGAACCCGAAGGTAAAGCGGCCGAGGAGGTCGCCGCGCTATGGGCGTGGACAAGTGGACAGGTGAACGTGTCCACACGTTCACGGATGAACAAGAAGCGGGGCGCGGCATGAGCAAATTTGGCGCGATGAAGCAGCAGCGGGTGGAGAAGGCTGGCGCGATCGGCGACAGCCCCGACCAGGCGACGGCGACGCCCGCCACCCGCGCGCAGACCCGGCAGGGCAAGAAGGCCGTGAGCGCCTATTTCAGCCCCGAGGTCAGTCGCGGTCTGAACATGCTGGCGGCCGAGCAGGGAACGACGTTGCAGGCGCTCCTTGGCGAAGCCATCGACCTGCTCATGCGCCAGCACGGCAAGCATCCGTTTGGCGAGCGATAACTGTCCACGTGTGAATATGTGAACGTGTGAACACAAGATTAGGAGCTTTGGGGGTGGCAAGATCGACGAACGCCAGGAAATCGACCGGCACGCCCGCAGAGGTTGAAGAACCGATGCTGCCGATCGAAGCGCCACGTCGCCAGCGCAATCGCATCGGCAAGAAGTCGATCGCCGGTCGTTTCGATCCGGCGGTTGCCCGAGCGTTCGCGATCCTCGCCGTCAAGGAAGACAGCACGATCGAGGCGATGTTGACCGAGGCCGTCCTCGACATTCTCCAGAAATACAATCAGCCCATCGAGAAGTGAACAGGTTCACGTGTGAATGTGTGAACACGTGAACACCTGACCTATTGCGCCAGCATTATAGAGCGCACTTCCCAAAGACATAGGAATCTGACAGGCTTTGGTGTCGGCGGACACGTTCGCCGATTCGCCGTGGCGATCGTAGCGGGTGGCACCGCTAGGGCCAAAACGACGAAAGCCCGGCTTGGCGGCCGGGCTCTCGGAAAGTCTGATGGGCGGAGGCCCGCGTTCTGTAGCAGGAACAGCCTCCCGCAGATCGGACGCGAAGTCAACTCGAAAACGCTGTTTTCGAGAACGGGAGAGCTTTGTCCATGAAGGATTGCCGCCAGCAGCCGGGCCGACCGAACGACGGGAGGTTCCATGCAAACTGTGTTCGAGGCCCTTGGAGGGGCGAAGGGTAGGCGGCCCGGCCGTCAGACCGGCCAGCGGGTCCACCGCTACAGCCGCACCGAGGAGGGCCGGGAAGGGCGGTTCTGGCAACCGTTCAGTCCCAAGAACGTCGCTCGCTTCATGCAGGCGGCCGAGAAATATGACCGGTTGAAACGGCTTGCCCACCGGCGCGAGCGCAACAACCGCGAGAATGGCGCGATCGGCCATGTCGGGCTTGAGGTGTTGCGCGAGTTGCTTCGCCTGATCGACTACAAGACAGGCCGACTCGATCCGGCCATCGCGACGCTGGCGCTTCGCATCGGCCGCTCGATCGCGGCCGTGGTGGATGCGCTCAAGCGGCTCAAGGCGCATGGCTTCCTCGACTGGTTGCGTCGCTATGTGCCGACCGGCAACGCAGGAATGCGCGGCCCCCAGGTCAAACAGACCTCGAACGCCTACCGCTTGATGCTCCCGCCGCAGGTCGAGCGTGGCATGACGCCTCCACCGCCAGAAGACGACAGCGATCGGCGGCAGGCAGCGGCCGAGGAGGGCAGGGTGATGATTGCCAGGCTACCGCTCGATGAGCAGCCGGGCCAGCTCATCGACGATCCCGGCCTAGCCGCGATCCTTGCCCGGATCGGGCGAGCAATCATGGACCAGGAACGTGATTCAGAGAGGCAGAATGAATCCAGCCAGAGTTAGAAATATACAATGCGGAATTGGCCTAACGGCCAATGCGTAGTTCGTTTCGTGCCGCCTTCGGCGTCACCGGGCGGCCTACCGGCCGCAGGCTTGGCGGGAAGAAAGTGGGCGAGGTCGCGACCGGAACGTGCCGTAGCGACCGTCAGGAGCGCGGTGAGGGCAGGGAAGGGGCTTTCGACATGTTGTCCCGCGCTGGTTGCGCCCAAGCTCACCAGCGGGGCTTAAATCGACCCGTTAGTTTGCAGCCCAGCGACTTAGCCGCGATCGATCATGCCGGATCGAACCGCCCGGCGAACTCGCGATCGGCATAGTAGCGCAGCTTGGCCGCGATGATCGGGCGCTGCCCGGCGAGAAACAGGAGCTGGCGGTCGGGGCGCAGTGTGCGGACTTCATCGGGGGTGAGCAGCGCGCGGCCGACATGCTGCTGACCAAACGAGAGGCCGCTTTCTTCCGCGTCGATCGCGCGGCTCATCGTCTCGAACACGACGGTTTCCTCCCCGGCCAGATCGGAGACCAGCTTGGCGCTGTCCTGATCGTTGACCCCGAACACCTGGAGGACGCCCGCGTTCGACAGGAAGGTGCCGGCGCGTTGCCCGTAGAGGGCGCGGAGCTGGTGGACGTCCTGCAGGATCGGCCAGAGCTGGACGCCATAGCCCGCCATCAGCCCCATCGCGCGTTCGACCGGTTCGAGACGGCCGAGCGCCGCGAACTCATCGAGCAGGAACAGCACCGGCCAGGGTGGACGACCCGGCGCGCGCGCCAGCTCGGTCAGGGCTTGCGCCACCATCAGCCGCAGCCAGCGCGCATAGCTGGCGAGCCGATCGGGCGGCAGCACGAGGAACACCGTCGCCGGCGCATCCTTCAACCCGGCGAACGTGAAATCCGAGCCGCCCAGCACCGTCGCCATGCGTGGGGAGTCGAGGAAGTGGGTATGGCGCTGCGCGGCCGACAGCACGCCGGCAGCTTCGCGGTCGGATTTGCCGAGCTGACGGTTGGCGGCGCGCGCGGCCAGGCCACCTTGCGCCTGCATCGCCGCGAGCTGCGCCGCCAATGCGGCCGGAGCGAGCGTCAGCCGGTCGCGGAGCGTGTCCAGGGTGCGAGTGGCGGGCGGTTCGGTGGTGATGATGTGGAGCAGGATACCGGCGATCAGCGCCTTGGCTTCCTCGTTCCAATGCGCGTCGCCGGCTTCGCCGGGCGCGTCGTGGACCAGCGCGTCGGCGAGCGTCATGCAGTCGTCGGCGAGATCGAGGCCGTTGGGGTCGATACGATCGAGCGGATTGAACGCCGCCGAGGCCAGGCCGGTGACGCCGAACGGATCGAGGACATGGACCGCGCCGAACTTGCCGCGCTGGCGCGCGGCGATCCGGGCGTTCTCGCCCTTGGGGTCGATGCAGACGACCGCGAACGGATATTCCAGCAGATTGGGGATGATGGTGCCGACGCCCTTGCCGGTGCGGGCCGGCGCGATCGTCAGCAGATGCGCGGGGCCGGCATAGCGCAGCGGCTTGCCGGTCTTCACGTCGCGGCCGATCAGCAGGCCGTGATCGTCGTTGAGGGCCTGGGCTTCGCCGGCGCTGGCGAAGCGGGCCGAGCCGTGCGTGTCGGCGCGATCGTCATAGTCGAACCGGCGGAGCAGGGGCAGAACGAACATCCAGGCCGTGACCAGCACCACGGCACCGCCGATCCCGATAAAGCCGAGCTGGGGGACCACGCCGTTCTTATCCAGCTCGAAAAACCAGATCGATAGCAGCAGCAGGGCGAACAGCCCGAGGAACAGCACGATCGCGAACATGCCCATGCCGATGATGTGACGGGCGAACCGGAAGGGGGCGAGCAGGATGCCGAGCAGCGCCCACATCGGATTGGCGCGGGCAGTGCGGGCAAGGTTACGGGTAGCGCGCGCGATGCCCATCCTAGCGGCTTTCCGCCGCCATCATGGGCGTGATCGGCAACGAGCGATCGGCGTCGGGATGATCGAGCAGCCGGAGCAGGATTTGCGAGACGAGGGGAGGGGACACCCCTTCGTCTAGCAGCATATCGAAAAACGCATCATCGTTGGGCGTCGGGATCATGTCCTCGATGACGAGGTTGGCGCGCGACTCCGCCATATCCTCGCGCCACATGGCGACTTCCACGGGCGTACCGCGCACGAAATCCATCGCCCGGACTTCCGCCCGCACCGCCTCGATATCGAAATCCGCCATCAGCTCGCTTCCATCGTTTCCGCGTCCGCATCAAACGCTCGCTTGCCGCGCCGCTTCCAGAGCGCCAGCGCGTCGCCGGCATCATCGCCGCGCGCGCGTCCCGCTAGGTCGAGCAGCGCGCCGTAGAGCGTGGCGCGATCGTCGTCGGTCAGCTCGACCAGGCCGGCTTTCTGGACGAGGCCGCCCAGCTCGATCAGGTGACGGGTGCGTTCGCGGCGTTGCATGACCCAGCCCCGCGTATCGCTACGACGTTCCGCCGCTTCCGCGCGCAGCGTCGCCGCCCGGTTCAGTCGCAGCGCCCGATCCGTCGATTGCAGCAGTGCCGCTACCCCCCTCGACTTCGCTCGGGACAGGTTTGCGCCCGCGCCGCTGAAAGAAGGCAGCGCCCTTCACACGCCATGCCTCCTTCGCGCCCGCATCCTTCGATCCGATCGCATCGAGCAGCACCCCGGCGAGGGTTTCCGCATCGAGCGCATCCGCACCCGTAGCGGCGACCAGTTGCCCGAGCTGTTCGACCCGCTTCGCCTTGAGCGTCCGGGCCTTGTCGTTCAGCGCCTTCAGCTCGGCATCGTAATCGCGAACCTTCCGCATCTATTCCTCCATCATGAAGCAGATCGTGGCGCGAGCAGGATCACGCCGGCGCCGACGATGCACATGGTCGCACCGATCATATCCCACCGATCAGGCGCGCGGTTCTCGACCAGCCACAGCCATAGCAGCGACGCGACGATATAGACGCCGCCATAGGCAGCGTAGGCCCGCCCCGCAGCATCGGCATCGACACGGGTGAGCAGGAACGCGAACAGCGCCAGCGCGATCATGCCCGGCGCGATCCACCATGCCGACCGCCCGAGCTTTATCCACGCCCAGAAAGCGAAGCAGCCCGCGATTTCAGCGAGCGCCGCCATAGCGTAGATCACGCCGGTTGCAGTCAGTGTACCCAGTGTCGGCATCGTGTCGCTTCCGCGCCTTGAACGACAGCACCTTAGCGCACCCGGTATGAGGGTAAAGCCAGAACGATCGGAAAGCGCCAGCGAGTCAGTCACGAGGAGCGTAGCGGATTGTGAGTGCGCGCTTATACGTCGTTGCCGACGTGCGCTCAGAAGTGCAATAAGCGGGGCGTCATGGCGATCTACCACTTCTCCGCCAAGGTTGTCAGCCGCGCGAACGGATCGAGCGCCGTCGCGAGCGCCGCCTATCGTTCCGCGTCCGAGTTACATGACGATCGGCTAAACCGCGATCACGATTTCAGCAACAAGGCGGGCGTGACCCACTCCGAGATCATGTTGCCGGAAGGCGCGCCGGAGCGTTTAAACGACCGCGCGACCTTGTGGAACGAGGTGGAGGCGGGGGAGAAGCGCAAGGACGCGCAGCTTGCCCGCGAGGTGGAGTTCTCGATCCCGCGCGAGATGGATCAGCAGCAGGGCGTGAGGCTCGCCCGTGATTTCGTGAAGCAGCAGTTTGTCGATCGCGGGATGGTCGCGGACCTGAACGTGCATTGGGACAAGGCGAAGGACGGCACGCCGAAGCCGCACGCGCATGTCATGCTGGCGATGCGCGATGTGGGGCCGGAGGGGTTCGGGAAGAAGAATCGCGACTGGAACAGCACCGAGCTGTTGAAAGACTGGCGTGAGGCGTGGAGCGCGCATGTCAACGAGCGCATGGCCGAGTTGGGGCTTGAGGGTCGGATCGATCATCGCTCCTATGAGGAGCAGGGCATCGAGCTGGAGCCGCAGCACAAGATCGGCCCGGCAGCATCGCGGCGACCGGAGCAGGGGCTTGAGGCGGAGCGGATCGAGGATCACACGCGCATCGCGCGTGAGAACGGCGATCGGATTATCGCCAATCCCAATGTCGCGCTGGACGCCATCACCCGGCAGCAGGCCACGTTCACTACCCGCGACCTTGCGACGTTCGCGTTCAGGCATTCGGACGGCAAGGAGCAGTTCGACCAGGTGATGGCGGCGGTGCGCGCCAGTCCCGAGCTGGTGGCGCTGGGCAAGGACGGGCGTGACCAGGAGCGGTTCACGTCCCGCGATATGATCGCGACCGAAGCGCGGCTTGAGCGTGCTGGAGACGAGCTGGCGGCGCGGAGGGATCATGGTCTCCCGGCAGCGGTTCTCGACCGAGCGAGCGCCGTTGCCGGGAGTGAAGGGCTCGTGCTCGGGGACGAGCAGCAAGCCGCGCTGGAGCATATAACCGCGTCGAGCGGCATCGCCAATGTGGTCGGATATGCCGGCACCGGCAAATCCGCCATGTTGGGCATCGCGCGCGATGGATGGGAGCACGCAGGCTACACCGTTCGCGGCGCGGCGCTGTCCGGCATCGCGGCCGAAAATCTGGAGGGCGGATCGGGCATCCAGTCCCGGACCATCGCCAGTCTTGAACACGCATGGGGGCAGGGGCGCGACCAGCTTGGCCCCAAGGACGTGCTGGTGGTGGACGAGGCGGGCATGATCGGCACCCGCCAGATGGAGCGGGTGCTGTCTCATGTCCGTGATGCCGGCGCCAAGGTGGTGCTGGTGGGCGATCCCGAGCAGTTGCAGGCGATCGAAGCCGGCGCGGCGTTCCGGTCGATGGCCGAGCGGCATGGCGCGGCCGAGATCACCGAGGTTCGCCGGCAGCGTGACGACTGGCAGAAGGAGGCGACGCGTTCGCTCGCCACAGGCCGCACAGGCGCGGCGCTGCACGCCTATGAGAGCCGGGGCATGGTGCAGGCGGCCGACACGCGCGAGGGGGCGCGGGGCGAGCTGGTGGGTGGTTGGGATCGCCAGCGCCAGGCCGAGCCGGACAAGACCCGGATCATTCTCACCCACACCAACGCCGAGGTGCGCGCGCTCAACGAGGAGGCGCGCGGGCGGATGCGAGCGACCGGCGAGCTGGGCGCGGACGTGGGCGTAACCGTGGAGCGTGGCCGGCGCGACTTCGCGGCCGGCGACCGGATCATGTTCCTGCGCAATGAGCGCAGCATGGGCGTGAAGAACGGCACGCTGGGCACGCTGGAGCAGGTCAGCGAGCGCCGCATGGCGGTACGGCTCGATGACGGCAACCGCGTCGCGTTCGACCTCAAGGACTATGCGCATGTCGATCACGGCTATGCCGCCACCATCCACAAATCGCAGGGCGTGACCGTCGATCGCGCGCATGTGCTGGCGACGCCGGGGATGGACCGGCACGGTACCTATGTCGCCCTGTCCCGGCATCGCGACGGGGTGGCGTTCCACTATGGCCGCGACGACTTCACCGATCAGCGCCAGCTCGCCCGCGTCCTGTCGCGTGACCGCGCCAAGGATATGGCCGGCGACTATGCCGCGCCGTCCGACCAGGACCGGGCACGCGCCTTCGCCGAGCGGCGCGAGATCCGGTTCCCGGAACTCGCACGGGAGATCGCCGCCAAGGTGCGCGACAAGGCCAAGGGCATGTTCGACGGCTTCCGGCCCAAAGCGGTGCGAGAAACATCCATTTCGGATGTAAAGGCGCAGGCCGAGCCGGCGATCGGGGGCAAGCCCGACCAGGCCGGGGCGATCGAACGCTATGCGCGCGCCGCGGCCGATATAGGCCGGATGCGCGCCAAGGACTTGCCGGTGCTGCCGCATCAGGAGAGCGCATTGCGCAAGGCTGGCGAGGCGCTGGACGCGAACCGGCCCCATGCCGCGCGTGATCTCGCTTCCGCGCTCAGGCGCGATCCCAGTCTCATCGAGCAGGCCGCTGGCGGCAACACCGGAGGGGCCGTGCGCGCGATGGCCGAGGAGCAGCGCGTGCGGCTCGACCCGGAGGCGCGCGCGGGTCGCTTCGTGGAAGCCTGGAAGGCGATGCAGCGCGATCGTGCTGCCCTTGAGCGGGCGGGCGACCGCCCCGGCGCGGAGCGGATGCGCGGCAACATGGCGAAGGTCGCCGGTGCGATCGGCCGCGATCCGCAACTTGAATCCGCGCTGCGTCGCCGCGCGCCCGAGTTGGAGCTGAAACTGGAGAATGACCGCGCAATCGGGGATGCGCTGGCGAAATCGCTGGGGCCGGACCGCGAGCGCGACCGGGGATTGAGCCGGTAGGCATTCGTGCTTTCGGGTATGAAAAGGAAGCAGGATTGAGCAAGGACGAGCACGAACCCGAGACAGCCCAGGAGGCCTTCGCGCGGGTGGAGGGTGAGCTGGCGCTGCTACGCCGCGCCGTCGAGCGCATGGCGGTCGAGCGCGCCGAACTTCCCGAGCAGCCCGACTATAGCGAGACGCTGGCGGGCATGGTGCAGAAGATCGACGCCACCTTGCAGCGCGCCGACGCGCTGGTGACGGCAGCCAGGGACGGAGCAACGCCGCGTCACGTTGTTGACCGGATCGTAGCGGCAGGCGGTGACGCCCGCGCCGAGGACCGGCGGACGATCGCGACCGCAGCCGCAGAGCTGAAGGATGCAACTCGGGCGCTTCAGGGCGTCACCGCATCGGCGCGGCGGGGCTACGAGCAGAACCGCTGGTTGATGTGGACGGCGATCGGCGGAGTGGTGCTCGGCATGGTGCTTTGGGCGGCGTTCGCCGGCGTCGTCGCGCGTGCCGTGCCGGCGAGCTGGCAATGGCCGGAAAAGATGGCGGCGCGAGCGCTCGACCTGTCAATGTGGGAAGGCGGGCAGCGGATGATGCAGGCCGCCTCGCCCACCGCGTTCCGCGCGATCATAGCGGCCGACAGGATGGTGTTGGCCAATCGCGAAACGATCGAAGGGTGCAGCAAGGCCGCAGCCCGAACGCGCGAGACGGTGCGATGCACAATCAAAGTTGGTGCTAGCCTTGAGGAGCAGCAGGATAGCGACCGCTAGTTCCTATTCACTGCAACTCGATTTTGGCATGATTGCTGGCTCACTTTTTACTGATTTGCCCTGCTGGTTGCGCGAGCCGGCGCGCCAAGCTGCGACTATCAAATAGATACCTGCGGCAATCATCGGCACGGTGAGCCACTGACCCATATGAAGCCCTGTTCTGGCTGTGAAGCCGACAAGCTGGGCATCCGGCTCCCGGAAGAATTCGACAATGAAGCGAGCGAGCCCATAGCCAAGAAGGAACACGCCGACGAGCATGCCAGGGCGACGTCGGGCGTTGGTAAACCAGAAAAGGCACGCGAGCACGGCAAACAAGACCAGTCCTTCCAGCCCGGCTTCGTAGAGCTGGCTCGGGTGACGCGCGAGGCCATCGCGACTTCCGGGGAACACAATCGCCCAAGGCACATCGGTGGGCTTTCCCCAAAGCTCACCATTCACGAAATTAGCGAGGCGGCCGAAGAACAGGCCGATCGGCACGGTGCAGGCGACATAATCATGGACCCGCAGCCATTCGAGGCCGTGTCGTCGCGCGAACAGGATCAGCGCGAGCGAGACGCCAGCTGCACCCCCGTGGAACGACATGCCGCCGTCCCACAGCTTGAGGATTTGCAGGGGGTCGAAGATCATCTCAGGACCGTAAAAGATCACATAGCCGAGACGGCCACCGAGGATAACGCCCAACGTCGCGTAGAACACGAGATCGTCGGCTTGTGCGCGGTTCATCGGGGCCGCTGGTTGGGCCAGCAGCCGCAGCAGATACCACCACCCGGCAATGATGCCGGCGATATAGGCCAGCGAGTACCAGCGGATGTCGAGCGGGCCTATGGAGATGGCTATCGGGCTCAATCCGAGGCTGGCGAATGCGATATGGCTATCCAAGGATTGTATCCTGCCTGCGAGAAGCGGCGCTCGAGCGCGCCATGGGTTATTCCGGTGCGATTGAAGCGCCGGCATCCTTGAGCGCCGCAAACCCGCCGGGGACGTGGGCGACATTCTCCACGCCCATCTCCTTGAGTGATTTTGCGGCCAGCGCCGAGCGGGCGCCGGACCCACAATAGAGCACCAACCGCGATCCACTGGCGAGTTTGGCATTGTGGGTGGGGCTTTCAGGATCGACCTGGAATTCCAGAAGGCCACGCGGGACATGCACCGCACCAGCCACCAGCCCCGATTTTGCGACTTCCCCTGGCTCGCGGATGTCAACGAACTGGACCTTGGGATTGCCGACAAGTTTGGCTGCATCGTCAGGCGCGATAGTTTCGACAATCGCATTCGCTTCGGAAACCAGTTGTTTCGAGGTGCGTGTTGGCATCGACTTTCTCCTGTAAATGAACCTGTATCGGATGGCTCAGCCCTGCTCGGACTTGCCGCCTATCTGGCGCAGCATTTCCGGCAAATCTGTCGGGCAATCACCGCAAAGCTTGTTTGCCGGAACGGCAACGTCGATCTTCTTTGGGTAGGGAAGATCGAGAGCGGCCATGATCGCGACGAATTCCTGAACGGTCTTGCCCGCAAGGCGCGGGTTCCGTTCACGCTCCTGCGCCACTGTCGTGATGTGGCGATGATTGTAGTCGTGAGCCGGGTAGATCAGACCATCGCCCGGCAGCGTGAAAATCTTCTGCGTGACGGAGTGATAAAGGGTGGCGGCGTCACCGTTTTGGAAGTCGGTGCGGCCACAGCCGTCGATTAGCAGGGCGTCGCCGGTGAAGGCGCGAAGACCATCGGGCTGCTCAACCAGGTAGGTATGGTGGGCGTCGGTGTGCCCCGGCGTAAACAGCGGCTGAAGCTTGAGCGCGCCGACAGTCAAAGGCTGGTCCTCGGCGACCCCCACGTCAGCACAGGGAAGGCCGTCCATGGCGGGGTACGCGATCTTGGAGCCGGTAAGGCTGCGCAGATAGCAGGCCGATGTGACGTGGTCCGCATGCACATGCGTCTCCAACGTATAAGCCAGTTCGAGATCCAGTTCCTGAAGCGCGGCAAGGTCGCGTTCGATCGTTTCGAGGACAGGATCGATCAGGACGGCTTTGCGCGTCTCCGGGCAACCGAGGAGGTAGGTGTAGGTCGAGGACTCCGGCTCGAACAACTGACGAAAGATCATGATCGGTCTCCAATGGTGTCTAGCCGCCGATCCCGCCCAGGCTGCGGAACAGCATGTAGGCGGCCACGGCCAGCAGGACGAAAGCGAAGATGCGGGTGAGCAAGCCCTTATGATCGGCGAGCCGGATGGCGGTTTGCATGCCGGCGACGCCGCCAGCGACCCCGCCAGCGATGAAGAAGCCGGCCACGCGCCAATCCACGAGTCCTGACAGGGCATAGTTGAGGGCTGTCGCCGATCCGAACGTTCCCACCGAAAACAGCGACGATCCGACCGCGTTGAGGATGGGCATGCCGCTGCCGAGCATGATGCCGGGCACAATCAGGAAGCCGCCGCCGATGCCGAAGAACCCTGACAGGAGGCCGGCGAGAAGGCCGATCGCCACGAGCCGCACAGCGATGGGGCGCGTGATCCGCACGCCCGGGTCGCCGCCGCCGGATTTGCCGCGCAGCATGGAAACCCCCACCACGATCATCACGCCTGCGAACAGCACCAGGAGATGCTGACCCGCCACCATCTTGCCCAGGGTGGAGCCGATCAGGGCGCCTATGACGCCCGATGCCCCGAAGACGAGGGCGCAGGGCCACTTCACGGTTCCGGCCCGGGCGTGCTGGATCAGGTTGGCGAAGGCATTGGCGGCCACCGCCAGCGCGCTCGTGCCGATCGCGACGTGCGGGTCCTTCATGCCCACGACATACAGCAGCAACGGCAGGGCAAGGATCGAGCCGCCGCCGCCGATCACCCCGAGGGTAAAGCCGACGACGACACCGGATATGAGCGTGAGGATGTCGACCGGCGTCATGGGTTTGCCCCGGGCCTGGCTGCGCGATAACGTTCCTGAAGGGCGAAGACGCCCGTGCCCGCCAGCATCGCCACGACGAACACCAGCGCCGCCGGCGCTCCGAGGCTCAGGGCGACCAGGGCCGGACCAGGGCAGTAGCCCACGAGGCCCCATCCGACGCCGAACAAAGCCGCGCCCGAGAGAAGCTTCTTGTCCAGGGACCGGGACGATGGCCCATTGAACGCCGGTGCGAAAAGCGGAGCATCGCGCCTTCGGCCGAGTGCAAATCCCAACGCTGAAACCATGACGGCCGAGGCCAGCACCAAGGCAAGGCTCGGGTCCCACGACGGCGCGGCGACATCAAGAAACGCCAGAACCTTGCTGGGGGCTATCATGGCGGAGACGATCAGGCCGAAGCCGAAAATGAGCCCCGAGGCGAGCGCGATGAGCAGCTTCCTCATTGCTCAGAGTCCGATGACGTGTCGGGCGACGTACACAGTCGCGGCCGCTGTGATGAGGAAGACGCCTGTCGCGGCGAGCGAGCGGGGCGAGAGCCTCGCTATTCCGCAGACGCCATGCCCGCTGGTGCAACCACTCCCGAGCCGAGTCCCAAATCCCACCAGAAGGCCGGCTGCGATCACGACGGCGACTGGGGCCGGCGACGTGAGGTCCGGTAGCAGGCCGCCCGCCGCCCGGTAGAGCAAGGGCGCGGCGAGCAGGCCGACCAGGAATGTTGCGCGCCAGGCCATCTCGCCGCGGACAGGCGCAAGCACCCCGCCGACGATGCCGCTGATTCCAGCGATGCGCCCATTGGCGATCCACAGGAAGGAAGCCGAGAGGCCGATTAGCGCGCCGCCCACGATGGCCGAGAATGGGGTGAAACCCTCCATCGTCAGGATTCTCTGCTCTCAGCTTCGTCACCGGCGCAAAAGAGTGCGTAGAGTTCCGTCAGGATCGGCAGCACGCGCTCGGACGTGATGCGGTAGAATATCGTCGTTTTCTCCCGCCGTGTTCCGACCAGGCCTTCGTCGCGCAGCGTGGCCAGATGGCGGGACAAATTCGACTGTGTCAGTCCGAGGCGTTCGCCCAGATCGGTTACCGACAACTCCCCGCCGAGCAGGCTGCACAGGATCATCAGACGGTGCCGGCTCGCAAGCGAACGGAGGAACGCTTCCGCTTCGCCGGCCTTTTCCTCCAGAAGCTCCGGAGACATTTTAACGAGGGAAGGTGGCACAGTTGCTCCAAACATCTTATATGTAGCATATATGATGGAGTGGTGTTCGATCAAGCGCCAGCTAGGAGGTTCCCCCCGTGAGCTACTATTTCGCCAAGCCATCGAGGCTCCTTCGAAGCGCCGGAGTGCGAGGTAACCCCATGCTGATCGACCAGGCTGTCCGTATCGCTTCCGAGCTGCGCTGCACGCTGGGACAGATTTAGATGCTCGATCGACGTTCGCTGTTGGCTGGCGGAGCGGCATTGTTCGCAACCACCGCTTGCTCGCGCTCCACGCCGGGCCTCGGCGGGGGAGGTGCAAACCCGCTTCCGATGCCGCCGCTGTTGGACGCACGGCCTGGCCGCTCATTCGCGCTACGGGTCCAGTCCGGAACGACTTCATTTTATCCAGGCCGGCCGAGTGACACGCTCGGGTATAATGGCAGCTATCTCGGACCGACGATCAGGGTGCGCCGTGGCGACGACGTGGCGGCTGTCGTGACCAACGGGCTCAACGCGGACACGACTGTGCATTGGCACGGGCTTCTGATCCCCGGAGAGCTGGATGGCGGCCCCCATCAGATCATCGCGCCGGGCGCGACCTGGCGGCCCACGCTCCCGATCCGGCAGCCCGCAGCGACCCTCCTTTATCACTCACACGTCCATGGGTTGACGGCCGAGCAAGTCTATTCGGGCCTGGCTGGGGCGTTGCTGGTAACCGACGACGAAGAGCAGGGCCTGGGGCTCCCGTCAGAATATGGCGTGGACGATCTGCCCCTGCTCATCCAGGATCGCCAGTTCGAAAATGGTCGCCTTGTCATGCCAGGCGGCATGATGGTCGCCATGCAGGGCCGGCGCGGCGACACGATCCTTGTGAACGGCGCGGTGAATCCGCTGGCGGCGGTGCCAAATCGGTTGGTTCGCCTGCGGCTCGTCAACGCATCGAACGCGCGGATTTATGAGCTGTCGTTTTCCGATCGGCGGAGCTTTCACTGGATTGGAACCGAAGGGGGGCTGCTCGAACACGCAGTGGCATTGGAAGCCATAACCTTGGCGCCGGGCCAACGTGCCGAGCTTCTCGTGGACTTCACGGACGGTAGGTCCGCCTCGCTGGTGACGGCGGCTGATACCAACAGCTCGATGATGGGCGGCATGGGTATGATGGGGCGTGGCGCCCGAAGGACCGATGCCGCGGCACCAGCGACCGTGCTGCGGTTTGAACCACGGCCGTTGGGACAGGCTCGTGCCAGCGGCGTCGTGCCGACCCTTCTGGCATCACGAACTGGGCCCGACGCCAGCAAGGCGGTGCGCCGTCGCCGTCTGAGCCTCAACATGGGCATGGGCGGCATGATGGGCTCAGGAAGCGGCGGTGGCGGCCTTACGATCAATGGCAAGCCATTCGACATGAATCGCATCGATGAGACGGTGAAGCTAGGCTCCACCGAAATATGGGAGGTGTCTGGCGAAATGATGCGCCACCCGATCCATATTCACGGCGTCCACTTTGATGTTCTCACCCGCGGTGGCGGGCAGCCCGATGTTCTCGACCAGGGGCCGCGCGACACGGTCCTCGTCAAGGAACCGGTGGAGCTTCTCATCCGATTTGATCAGCCGGCCAAGAGCGCTCCCTTCATGTATCACTGCCATATCCTTGAACATGAGGATAATGGAATGATGGGCCAGTTCAGTGTTGCGTAGGCGTAGGCTCCCACTTCTGGAGAGTTTATGCAGCGCCTACCGTCCAACAGGAGAGCAAGGTTGCCAAAAAGAGCTTTCGCCACATTTCTGCTCGCGGCAACGATGCTGACCGGCGGCACCTCGCTAGCTGCACAGGATAATCTGGTTTATCCCGTAATACCGGGATTTGGCGGGATCGTGGCCGTGCCCAGTGCTGCCGAGCGGCCCGATCCCAAGCTTCGCTACCGCGTCTTGTTCAATGTCACCAAGGCCGCAAGCTCTCCCGACAAAGTGAATCCCAGCCTTGAGAAGGTCGCGCGCTTCGTGAACCTGCTAGGCGCGGACAAGGTCCATCCGGCTGGTGACATCGCCGTCATCATTCATGGTCCCGCGACCCCGCTCGTCCTGCAGAACGCGCCATATGCGGCGCGTATGAAGGTAGCGGCCAACCCGAACGCTGCGCTGATTGCCGCTCTCCAGAAAGCCGGTGTTTCAATCCGCGTTTGCAGTCAGGCCATGGTCGGAAATGAGATCATGCCG
>NZ_JBWXPI010000007.1:0-52637 GCF_056679955.1 Sphingomonas sp. PEI4 | reverse complement strand
CGACCAAATTGCCTGATTTCAAACCCTCGCCTGCTGGTCAACCAAGCGAGATCGAGACTCCTGCGGCGAAAAATGGATCGAAGCCATGAACAGCGTGTGCCGATCCCCGGCACGGTTTTGCTGGCGAGTGGTTCGACCCGGGATCGATGCGAGAAGGTGCTATTCCCGAACAACGGCAGCAACCATCGGAGTGATCGATGCCGAATACCGACCCAAAAGACAAAGCGGCGACACTCATCGCTGCGCTGCTCGTCCTCCTTGCGGAAGCCGATGCGTTCGGATTCACGCTACCGGCGATACAATTCGAAGCTGCGATCACAGCGTTGAGTGGGATTGGCGGCGTGGCTCAAATATCGACCAAAGGCTGACTCGACGGCATCCCGCGTCGATGCGTTTGCCCAGTCCGACCTCCTCTAAAAGGCCACAGAATAATGGGATCGCGTCGGCTTTCGTGGTTGGAGCGGTCTTCTCATCCAATTTGCATATTCTGCAAAGGTGACGAGGATGACACTTCCCGCCGCCATTGATCAGACTGATCCGTTTATAAGCCAGCGCGGTTTTAGCCATGCTGTGCGCAGGGTGATGCCAAACCTGCGGATTTATGCGCGTCGACTGACGCGTAACGAGGCAGATACCGATGACCTCGTTCAGGATACATTGGTGCGCGCCTGGGCCGCGCGAGAGCGTTTCGAGATCGGGACGAACCTTAAGGCTTGGCTTATGCGGATCGCACGGAACAGCTTCCTGTCTGGGAAGCGAAAGGATCGGCGCTCGGTATCGTGGGATCCGGCAATCGCAGAACGTCTTTTAATTGCCCCTGCCACGCAGGACGAAGGGATTTTCTCCAATGAACTCAACCAAGCCGTGTCGTCGCTTTCTGATGGACAACGCGTAGCCTTCGAGCTGGTGACACGAGACGGGCTGACATTCGAGGAAGCCGCGGATCGTCTCGGCGTACCGCTTGGCACCGTTAAAAGTCGCGTATCGCGAGCCCGTCGGGTGCTCGTTGACGGCTTTGAAACCGATCCGCCTCTCCTGGGCCAGCTACCAACGCTCCCCGCGCCCGCGTGCGAAGCTCCTGAAACAAGCGATGCTAACGTATACCGAAACTGGAAAAGATCCGGTTCGAGAACAATAGGATGAATACGCCGCAGCCTGGACAGTTCGGTTTCAATCGCGTCACGCCGGATCAAGGCCACATAATTGATTCAGTCAAAGAAAGGCACTGGAACACCATGCGTGAAATCCCGTCCGATATCGTACAGACGTGGGCGCCAGACCCTGCATACCTGCCCGATTGGTTTGTCGACGCGCTATCCGTGCCGCGGGAGGAAGGCTTCGTCGAGGTCTCTGGTGTGAGAATGCATTACTTCCGCTGGGGAGATCGTTCCGCGCCTCCTTTACTGATGACCCACGGCTTTCTCTCTCATGCACGGTGCCTGGCGTTCGTCGCGCCTTACCTAGCTGAAAATTACCATGTGATCGCCTACGACCATTCAGGAATGGGCGACAGCGACGTTCGCGAGAATTGTGACATGGTCGCGCGAGGACGGGAGATGATCGGGGTCGCGGAGGCCCTTGGACTTTTTGTGCTGCGCGGCGATGAAGGTGAGACAGCAGCGTCAATCAAGATGAGACTCCGTTTGGGGCTGTCGGCGTAGGGCGTAGCCCGGAGCCGACAGCCCCAAACGGAAGCCCTTTCGAAGGGCTTTGGTGGTCGTGACCGGCCTACATCTGGGCTTTTCCTTGGGGGAAGAGCGCAGGTGAGCGGTCGACACGTCAACGATCATCAAACGAGGCTCTTTATGAAACATCGTCAAAGCGACCCGGTGCCCGTGGCAGCGGCCAAGGCCGGTATCAGCCGGGCGACCGCCTATCGACTGCTCAAGGGCGGCAAACTCCCGTCCCAGAAGGCGGAGCCGCGAGGTCGGCGCCGACCAGACCCGCTGGCAGAGATCTTCGACACCGAGATTGTCCCACTTCTCCAGGCGGCTCCCGGCCTGCGGGCCGTTGCCATATTTGAGGAGATGCTTCGCCGGCATTCGGATCTGTCGCCCGGTATCCGGAGGACCCTGGAGCGGCGCATCCGGACATGGCGTGCGCGGCATGGTCAGGACCAGGAAGTCATTTTCCGTCAGACCCACGAGCCCGGCCACATGGGCCTGTCGGACTTCACCGATATGGGCGACCTCGATGTGCCCGTCACGGTCGCCGGCGAGCCGCTCAAGCATCTCCTCTATCACTTCCGGTTGGTCTGGTCGGGTTTCGAGCACGCCCATGTCATCCTCGGCGGCGAGAGCTATGTCGCCTTGGCCGAGGGACTGCAGAACGCCCTGTGGGCGGTAGGCGGCGCGCCACGCCTACACCGCAGTGACAGCCTGTCGGCCGCATTCCGCAATCTCGACGCTGACGCCAGAGTTGACCTGACGCGGCGATATGATGCGCTTTGCGAGCATTATGCGATGGAGCCGACGCGCAACAATCGCGGTGTCGCCCATGAGAACGGCGCTATCGAAAGCCCCCACGGCCATCTCAAATATGCCGTAAACGACGCACTGTTGATGCGCGGATCCGGCGACTTCGACGATTTGACCGCCTATCGCGCCTTCATCGACGAGATCGTCGCGCGCAAGAACCGACGCAACGCGGCTCGTATCGATGCCGAGCGCGCAACGCTGCAGCCGCTCCCGCAGCTTCGCACCGGCGACTATGAGGAGAGCATTGTCCCCGTCACCTCGACCAGCAGCTTCACGCTGAAGAAGGTCTTCTACACGGTCCCGTCGCGCCTCATCGGCCACAGGCTGAGGGTCCGCCTGTATGACGACCGCCTCGATATCTTCCTCGGCGCGACGCGTCTCATGACGCTCCGTCGCGGACGAACGCCCAGCGACGGCAAGCACGGACACGTCGTCGACTACCGGCACGTCATTCACAGCCTGCGGCGCAAACCTATGGCGCTGATGAACCTCGTCTACCGCGACCAGATCTTTCCGCGCGAAGCGTATCGCCGGACATTCGACCGTCTTATCGAACAACTGCCCGAGCGCGTCGCCTGCAAGATCATGGTCGAGTTGCTCTCGCTCGCGCATGAGCGGGGTTGCGAAGCAGAGCTGGCAGATGTTCTGGCAGCGGATCTGGACGCCAGGCGCCTGCCAGACCTCACGCAGCTACGAGCACGCTTCTCACCAGACCCGGCCAGCTTGCCGGTCGTCTCGGTGCAATTGCCCTCGCTTGCCGTCTACGACACTCTGCTGACGGGAGCGGCCGCATGAACCCCGCTGTCGACACCCAGCGCCTCGCATTCATCCTCAACGAACTGCGTCTGCCTGCCATCAAGCAGGCCTGGCTCCAGTTCGCTGAACGCGCCGACAAGGAGGCGTGGCCGGCCACCCGCTTCCTCGCCGCGCTCGCCGAGCATGAGATCGCCGAACGCGACCGGCGACGCATCGAGCGGCACCTGGCAGAAGCACGCCTGCCACCAGGCAAGACCCTCGACACCTTCGACTTCACCAACGTGCCGATGATCTCGAAGGCTCACATCATGGCGCTCTGCGCCGGCGACAGCTGGCTCGAGAAGGGGGCCAACCTCATCATGATTGGCGGACCGGGCGGCGGGAAGAGCCATCTCGCCGCTGCAATCGGCATGGCACTCATCGAGGCGGGCTGGCGCGTCCTGTTCACCCGTACCTCGGATCTCGTCCAGAAACTGCAGATCGCGCGCCGTGAGCTCGCCCTCGAAAGTGCGATCGCCAAGCTCGACAAATATCACCTGCTCGTGCTCGACGATCTCGCCTACGTCACCAAGGACCAGGCCGAAACCTCCGTCCTCTTCGAACTGATTAGCGCCCGCTACGAACGCCGATCAACCCTCATTACCGCCAACCAGCCATTCGGCGACTGGTCGCGCGTATTCCCTGACCCCGCCATGACGCTCGCCGCTGTCGATCGCCTCGTTCATCATTCCACCATCTTCGAGATGAACGTCGAGAGCTACCGACGCCGCGCAGCCCTCCAGCGACAATCAAGCTGAGACACCGTCTGTCGCGGAGCGGCGATCAAGACCAAAGTTGGCCTTGCATTGCCTGTCGCGCCGCGACAATCTCGCTCCCGTCACGGCCGCAGAGTCTCATCCTGATCGCCGCTACTGTCTCATCCAGATCGCCGCTCAATATTTTTGGCCACGAGCACAAGCCGATCATCGTCGCACACAGCTTTGGCGCGGCAGTCGCGCTCCAGGCGATCACGCTGGCGCCGGATGCCTTTGCCGGTACGGTGATTTGCGATCTGATGGTGCTGCGTCCGTCCAGCTTTGACGCCGTTTGGGGCGGCGGCCGCACCGGCCCGGGATCAGGCGACCCCGATCGCCCGCATAAGCGCTACCCCGATTACGCCAGCGCGCGCGAGCGGTACGTTCTATCTCCGCCACAGCCCGTTGGTGAGGCGTTCCTGATGGATTACATGGCCTATCACTCACTTCGACGCGAAGGCGAAGCGTGGACCTGGAAGTTTTCGCCATCAGTGTTCAAGCGGGATAATGTGCCCAGCGAATGGCTTGAAATGGGCAGAACGCTGGTCGAGGCACCAGGCCGCAAGGCGATAGTACACGGCGAGCAAAGCCTCCTTTTTACAAACGATTCCAGTGATTACGTGCGCGAGCTCGGCGGTATCGATATTCCGATCATCGCTGTACCCGAAGCTCGGCACCATCTGATGCTGGATCAGCCGCTGGCGTTCGTCGCCGCCTTGCGCGCGTTGCTGGCGGGCTGGAGCATCGAGCGTAATTAGACCGGTTTGATACCAGGCTATACGCCTGCGTCCGAGCAGGTTGTAGGGGAGCGTTTGGCACGCGTTCGCCAATCTTGGGAGCACACCGACCAGTACTCCGGTATTACGTCTGCGGCTTCACAAGAGCGCGTATCGTCAATCGTTCGATCAAGCTGCTGACGTCATCGGCTGAACTGGTCAGTCCCTCCGTCAACCACCAGCTTAAAATGGTGATTATTCCGCCCACTACGACGCGAACAGCGAGTCCGCGAGGCACGGATGAATCAAACGGGAGATCGAGCCCCTCTGCGTATTGAATGGCGCGAGCCGTCACTTCCTGTCGCACTGCATCGCCACCGCCAACCAGCAGAGCTGCCGACGCGTGCCGGTGTAGATCGACGAACTCCACGACCGATCGCACGGCGTTTCCCACATCTCCACGTACGAGAGCCGGGGCCACCTGCTTAACCAACCGTCCCATCAACTCGTCCGCCACGTCGAGCAACAGCATGTCGACGCCGGGATAATGGCGAAAGAAGGTCGCGTAGCCGACTCCGGCCTGGGCGACGATACGTTGCGCAGTGATCGAATGCGCGTCGCCGTCTTGCAACAGCGCCAGCATCGCGTCGCGCAGCAGCGAACGGGTTCGCGTGACACGAGCGTCCACGCCCTTTTCGCTATTACCCCTTTTATGAGCCACAGTAGATCATATATAGCGGACCTTGGAGTAAAGGAGCAAAGCGATGAGTTCGTATTCCACGCTATCGCGCAAACCGTCCAGCGGGGTCGACGATCTCCGTGACGATCGAAAAAGCATTCCATCGCAGCCCATGGGTCGCGGTTGCCCAGTCCAGTCTTTTTCAGAAGCACGCGCGCTACTCCGGGACGATGAGCTGCATCAGGCCAGTTTCCGCGCTGATCTGATGGCAAGGTTCAGCGACGAGCGCTTTGCGCCAATCATTTTCCAGCACGGTGAGCGCCATCGCCGTCAGCGTGCTGCGACCGCTCGGTTCTTCACCCCCAAAACCGTCGACACCAGCTACCGTGCGATTATCGAACGTGAATCCGATGCGTTAATCGGCGACATGCAGCGTCGCGGCCACGCAAAGCTTGACGACATGAGCATGCGGCTGGCGGTGTCCGTTGCGGCCGAGGTTGTCGGTGTTACCGATAGTAATCGCACCGGGATGGCGCGTCGGCTTGAACGCTTTTTTCAGGCTGGCAATGTCGCGCTCGGCAAGTCGATCCTCGATCTGCCACGCTTCGCGCGGGCTCAGATCCACATGCTTAATTTTTACGTTCGAGACGTGTTCCCAGCGGTTCTCGCGCGTCGCCGTGCCCCGCGCGAAGACGTGATCTCGCATTTGATCGCCGAAGGCTATTCGGACCGCGCGATACTTACCGAGTGCGTGACCTACGCTGCCGCCGGCATGGTGACGACACGCGAATTCATCACGATGGCGGGATGGCATTTGCTCGAGCGCGAGGAGCTTCGGAAACGCTTCCTTGCCACAGATGAGACCGGGCGGATCGCCATCTTGGAAGAGATCCTTAGGCTCGAACCTGTCGTCGGGGAGCTTTCGCGACGGAATCCAAATACGGGCCAGATTTTCAAAATCGATATTCGACAGGCGAACGCTGATGTTGCGGCGGTGGGCGCGTGTCCGCATGCAGTCGATCCTGATCGCGCCTTGGCAGCGCGGGTCGGTAGCGCGGGGCTTGCGTTCGGTGATGGTTCGCATCGATGCCCTGGTGCGAGCATCGCAATTCTCGAAACCGCAATCTTTCTCGATCGCCTGCTGCGCATTGCGGACTTAACGCTGCAAGCACCGCCGAAGATCAACTGGAACGCGTTGATCACAGGGTATGAACTTCGCGATTGTCGCCTTCGCATTGCACCCACAATCAGCTTGAGTTCCGGAACCTGACCCGGCGCTGCCGCATTGCTTCCCGCAGCCATCATATGGCTCGGTAGCCCCCCCTTGCCTGACGGAACCGGCAAGAATGACGAGACGTTCAAAAGAACATATTAACAGGAGAAAACGATGCTTCGAGCTCTTATACTTTCCAGCGCTGCCGCAATCATGATGGCTACGCCTGTCGTCGCTCAGGACATGATGGCTTCTACCGGATCCCTGACGCCGACAGAGGTGGGGGTGTCGCCCCTCTCGGCAACATCAGCGACCGACTATGTCAAATTGGCGGCTGACTCGGACAATTACGAAATTCAGTCCAGCCGTCTGGCTCTGACGAAAAGCAAGCGCGATGACATCAAGTCTTTTGCCCAGCAGATGATCACCGATCATACCGGCACGACGAAGGCACTGATGGCAGCGCTGAAGAATGACGACCGCACGATCGCACGGCCCTCGACAAAGCTGTCCGCGGCCAACGCGGCCAAAATCGCGTTGCTGAAAAAAGCGCCCAAGGCGACGTTCGATGATCTTTATCTGCAGCAGCAGGCACAGGCGCATCAGGCGGCTTGGGCTCTGCACAAGGGTTATGCCACTGACGGGACTGATGCTGCCCTGAAGCAGGTGGCTTCCACCGCAGTTCCTGTGATCGAACGGCATTTGCAGCATGCCAAGCAAATGCTGCCTGCGGGCCTGACGCCTGCGCAATAACGCAGTGCGTCCATCGTTTGTTTAGAATGCCCGCTCGGTTGTCTGTGAGGCAAAAGTTTCCAGGTTATTTCATGAGTGGGACGCCCAAGTCCCGGTTAACGCTATCGCGCCGCTCCCCCGCTTGCGGGGAGCGGCGCGACTTTAAGGGCGGTCGGCTATTGAAGGAGCCGAGCTTGCCACGGAACGCGCCGACGACGCTCCCCTGATCCCAATGGCCGGACAGAACGCCGCGCCGGGTGATGTTGCCGATCGGCTTTCGGCGCGCGGCGAGTAGCCGGGCGCGCCGGGTGTCGCGATCGACCGGCTCGCCGGTGATGAAGTGGATCGCGGTGCGCAGCGCGATCATGGCTCGCGCCACTGTTCGACTAGCGCCACCATCGCGTCGCGGTAGCCCCAGGCATCGGGATAGACGGTCGGCTCCTGCGCGAGATACGCCATGACGATCAGCATATCCTCGGCAATGATCGCGTCGCAGTTGCAAAGGTGAAGGACCGGGAAATGGCCGTTGTCGCCACCATTCCACCACGCCAACAGGAAGTCGGCCGCGCGCGCCGCTTGGCCAGCGTCGGACCCCGCGACGACGATCAGGCGGGTGATAGCCTCGCCTACCTCATCGAAGGCGACGGCGCGGATCGCGGGACGGCGTTGGGGTGGTGACATAGCGGCGGCTCCAACCGGCATCTTGGCGCGCTCATGCGGAGAAGGGAACGGGGACCAACAGCGCGTCCTCGATCGGCGCGATGTCGCGCAGCTCGACTTGCGCGATCTTCTCGGCGCGTTCCGCGCCGACCGGATCAAGATAGACGTAGGTGCGGTCGGCAAAGACGGGGCTGCACAAGCGCCAGATGACGCCCTTGCGCCCGACGCGGCGATCGGCGCGGCCATCATAGGAGGCGAACGAACCGACGATCCGGACGCGCTGCCCTAGCCGTAGCCAGTTGGCAGCACCGCTTATGACGGCGGCTTTTTCATCCTCGCTCAAGTCGGGGCGGCCGATGCCGAACGTCGCGCTGTGGTCGAGCGCGAACCGCGACAACTTCTCCTCGACGGGTTCGGGTTTCCAATCCGAGACCGGCCCCGGCTTCGCCTTGTGCATGTGCGTCGTCGACTTCGCGCCGAATAGATCGTGCTGCACTCCCACCAAGCGCAGGTTGAACATCGCCTCATGGTAGGCGCGCCGCCACAACGCGCCGGGGGTCGGCGGCTTGCGGCGCGCGCCGTCGCGCATAAGCGCGACCAGCTCGTTGAACTCCTCCTCGCTCACGGTAGCGAAGCTCGGGTCATAGATCAGTCGCCCCGCGACTGCCCGGCCCCCCTCGGGGCCGGGGTCGTCGGGGTCGGTCACGCCGCCTGCTCCATTTCGGCAGCGGTCTCGATCGCCATGCTGCTCAACAGCCAATCGGCTGCGGCCTGCGCCTGCGTCGCGGCGGCGAAGATCGCGCGCTTGTCGCTGCGGAGGGTTTGGAGCCAGTTCGCCAGATAGGCGGCATGGTCCTCGCGATCGTGAAGCTTGATCCCGGTCGCGCCGCTGATGAACGCGGCCCCTAGCTCGGCAACCAATTCCTCGCGGGCATAGTCCTCGCGCTTCGTGGAAATGAGTGACGGACGGGCAAGACGATCGACGTGGCCGGTCGCGTGGGTCAGCTCGTGCGCCAAGGTCGAATAGTAATCGTCGCTGGTGTGGAAATCGGCAAACTCGGGCATGACGACGTGATCGCCGCTCGGCTGATAATAGGGCTGCGAGCCGTGATGCTTGAGCGTGACGGGAACGCGACCGAAGAGCGCGTCTAGTTCGGCGTCCCGCTCGTCGGGATTGGTCGCGGTGATGATTGGCGCGGGAGCGGGATATTTCGCCTCGATGCCGTCGATCTGCTCGGCGTTGAAAACGGTATAGCGTTTCAGGAAGGGGATGCCGCGCTTGACCTCCTCGCCCGCATTGTTCTCTTCGGTCCGCTCGATCCGGTTGGCATAGACTACAACGGAACCCTTCTCGCCCTTGCGGACGCAACCGCCCATCGCGATCGCCTGCTTGAAGGTCAGCCAGTGCGGGGCGGCGTAACCCTTGGTCATGGCGGCAACCCAAAGGGTCAGGACGTTGATGCCACGGTAGGCAACGCCGGTGCTGCGAAGCGGGATATTCGGCGCGGTGCTGCCGTTCCACGATTTCGACCAAGGCCGGGTGCCAGCCTCGATCATGGCGATCATCTGATCGGTGATTTCCTGATAGACGTCAGCTCGGTTGTCGGTGATCCGTCCCATGATTTTGTCCTTCCTTTGAGGCAGTAAGCCGGTCGCAACAGCAACCGGCTCTGCCTTTCCGGCGAGGAACGGGATGGGGAGGGAGGGCGAGAATCTACCGCTGGCGCGGGCGAGCCGCCCTAGCGCGGCCGACGCCGGTAAGGCGTCGGGTGCCGCGCTTGGCGGATTACTCGGGCGGTCGATTGTCGTTCGGGAACGAAAGGGCAGCCGCCCTTGGTGTTCCCTCTGCGTCGATTGGCCTCCGGGGGAGGGCATTGGCGCCAACAGGTCCACGTCGCGCCCTGGGCGCGTCTGTAGGTGTGCCACGTGGCACACCCGCTACGCTGCGGTTAGATCCACTGCCTCTGAAGGATCTCGGCGAACTCCCATCCCAACACGGCAACGCCAGCGACGACCGCGGCGAGCGCGAACAGCGCGAACAGCGCGAGCCGCTTCGGCGCACGAAGGCGCGGGCTGCTGTCGCCGGTGATGATGACCGCCGCGCCGATCGCGAGTGCGAGGACCAGGCCGGGCCCCAACTCGTAGAGGACGAGGCCGGGCAGACGGTTCGGTAGCAGGTAGGGGAAGCGGCGAATGACGCGCCCGACGAGGACAGCGCCGATCACGAGAGTGACGGCCATCCCCCAGCGGCCGATCACGACCGCAATCGGGGAGCCGGGTTTAAACACCCGCATGATACCATGAACAGATTACGCCCGCCCGCCAGGGCGGTCCTCGCCAGCCTAGTCGATCGTTACCCGCATGGGCGGAAACCCGCTCGCGGGGTTCCGTGGAGCGCCGCGAAAGCGGCGCGGAATAGAGCGCGGGCCGAAGGCAGGCCCCGATCACTTCTTGATCGTGCCTACGCTGCACCCTTCCGGCACCTGGGCCTGTCGCACCGCAAGTTGTCGCATCCCTTCATAGTCAACGCCCCAAAGTCCTGCTCGCTGTGCTGCCGCCTTTCGCATCAAATCTACGTAAGCTCCGCCCGAATAGACTCGGTAATCGACTGCATATCCTTGAGCCACCATCGTAGCCCCGACACTAGCTTTATTGGCTAGAAACCGACACGCTAGGTTCAACCGTCCATAGCTCTTCGGATTAGTCCGGCACTGGTTCTCATGCCGCAACGCGTAATCGAACATCGACACCGAACAATCCATGCCACCATCGCGCAACGCTAACGCTCTCAACGCATCGCTCGACAGATTTTTCAGCAACGGCAAGTCATCATCTGGCGCATCAATGCCGACAATTCGCACCCGCCCATTCGTAAAATCGACCGTATCGCCATCGATAATCCTTGGATTCGCCGAAGTAAGCCTTGTCTGCGACGCTTCGACAATCGACTCCTTGTTCTGCGCGATCGAATAGACTGCGACGATTACGAACGTCGCGCCCATCATCCATCGTTGAAACGGCGTCGCTCCGGGAAAGAGCTTCATATTCCCCGGACCTCGCGTAACAGGTCATTCCAATCGCCTGCATGGGGCGGCAGCTTGCTGACGAGTTGGCGGCCGTTGGCCGTCAGGTGCGGGGTGGCGCGCGCGATAGCGCGCGTCGCCTCGCCCCCATGCTGGCTGTAGATCACGACGGTATGGATGCTCTCGGGGATCGCGACAGCCTGATACCGCTCGATCCCCAGCACGGGCCACACGAATAGCCCAGCGCCGAGCATGTTCATCACGCTCGCGGCGTCCTCGACGCCTTCGGCGAGACGCAGCACGCCGTCTGTCGGGATACCGCCCCATCGGACCGCGCCGCTGCCGGGGTTGCCAAGCATCCACTTTGGTTCGGGCATGTCGGCTTTGCCGCGCCCATCGGGCGCCAGGAAGGTCCGATGGATCGCGACCACGCCGGAATCTTCCTCGATCGGGACGATCAGCGCCGGCGCATACGCCTTGGCGGCGCCGGCGCCGAACTGGCAGCGTGGATCATAGCGAGCGTTGATGCCAGCGGGGATGATCGCGCGCGAGCGCAGATAGCGATCGGCAAGCGAGCCGGCGTAAGGTTCTGCGTGTCGCCAGACCGCCAACGCGACCTTGTTGTGGTCGGCCTTGCCCTCTTGCCGCTGGCCCGGGTCATGGTCGACGGGCGCGAGGATCTTGCCCGAGCGCAGCGCCGCCATGATCGCATCGGCCGTGCAACCGGCGAAGCAATGAAACAGCACCGCGCGCTCGCCGACGCGGACCGAGAGACTGGCGGTGCTGTCGGCATGGGCCGGGCACCGGCACATGGCAAAGTCGCCCTTCCACTTCCCGCCGAGCTGGCGGACGATGCGGTCAGCTTGCTCCTCGATCGTAGCCGTCTGCCGTCCCGCCATCTAAGACACTCCCGGTTCAAGACGCATACTTGCTATCGGGGAGCGGTGCAAAGCACCAGCGAAAAGCATAGTAATCACTGTTGGGGGAATGAATGGATTTGGAGCTGCTGCTCGAACGCGAATTGACGACGCTTCGGCCCCTTGGTGGGTCGATCACGGACGTCCATGTCTGCCAGCGCGACTGCGGGCGATGGTACATCAACGTCCGGGTTAGCTGGCGCGGGACAGCACTTTTCCACGTGGGGCTTTATGACAAAAAGCGTATCAGGCTGTATAAAAAGGCATCTTCGGCCATTCGCCATATCGTCCTTGGCTATGGCTACGATGACGTGATCCACCTTCATCCCTGCGCAGACGTGAGAGACCAAAAGGCGTTCTGACGCGCCAAGCCGTTGGGTCCAATGTGAAGTTTCGGTCATTTTCGGGCTAGGCAATCCCGTTTCAGCGATTTAGCTTGTTGTCACTCTAGGAGTGAAAACATGGCAAATCGCTTGTGTTCGTCTCTCTCGGTCGCTGCACTGGTAGCGACCTCCCTTGCGGCAGCGCCTGCTCGCGCTGAAAACACCTGGGCCTGTGAAGTTCTGCTCTGCGCGAGCAATCCGGGCGGGTGGATGCAGTTCAAGGAATGCGTCCCGCCGATCCGCAAGCTCATCACGCATCTCGGCCTCGGTGGCGGCTTTCCCACGTGTAGCGCGGGCGGAGTCAGCAAAGCGGACTATACCAAGCCGAAGAACGGTCGGCCTGGCTACGTCGTGATGACGATGCAGGATGGCACGCGGACCCGCTACACGGTCCCTACCAGTTCGCAGGTCGATCAGGCGGAGGCCACGGCACAACCCGGCCCGCTCGCGGGCACGCGAAGTTTGGAGCGGTAATGATGCTCCCCGCCGCAGTCGTCATGGGTCTCGCGGCGCAATGCGCGCCGAACGTGGCGCCTGCGACGATCGCGGCGATCGTCCAGACGGAAAGCCGCGGCAATGAGTTGGCGATCGGCGTCAACGGGCTCGGCAGCAAGGTCGCGCAGCCGACCAGCGTTGCGCAGGCGATCGAGGTCGCGCGCTTCTACGTCGCCAAGGGGTATTCGGTGGATCTGGGCCTCGGCCAGATCAACTCCCGCAACATGAAGGCGCTCGGCCTGACGTGGGACACGGTGTTCGAGCCTTGCACGAACATCGCCGCGGCCGGTGCGGTGATTTCCGGCAACTACCATAGCGTTCGCGCCGGGCTGCACCCCCAGCGCGCGCTTCGCATTGCCCTGTCCATGTATAACACCGGGTCGCAGTCGCGTGGCTTCAACAACGGCTATGTCGGAAGGGTGGTCGGCAACGCCGGCATATCCGACGGCATTCGACCCGTAGCGGTCAAGGTAGCCGCGTTCTCCGGCTCCAACGATTCCAACCCGGCGAGCGCGACAGCGCAGCTCGCCGCGCTGGTGGCAGAAAACACGTCCGTCGCGGGGCAGTTGAAAGCTGCGCCACCCCCACCGCCGCCAGCCTGGGACGTGTTTGCGAAGGCGGAATATGAGCGAGCGCGTCTCGCCGGAGAAGGAGAAGAACGATGAACCTCGCATCTTCGATCGGTGGGCCGGCGCTCGCCCTTCGATCCAGAGTGACCAACCGCGTGGAGGCGATGACGCCTCGCCAACGCAAGGCCGGCAAACTTCTGTCGATGTTCGGCATGGTGGGTCTGGCGACGCTGCTATCGGCCGAGCCTGCGTTCGCTCAGACCAATCTCGAGAGTTTCGGCACTGCGGTCCTAGGGCTTCTCAGCAACGGCCTTCTGCGCACCGTTGCCATCCTCGCGATCATCGCAGCGGGGTTCGGTTGGCTGACCGGCCGCGTCAACACCGGCGCCCTCGTCACCGTCATCATCGGCATCGCGCTGATCTTCTCGGCGCCGTGGATCGTCACCCAGCTCAGCGGTGGAGGCTAATGGTCAAGGGAGCGGGGCGCGATCCGCGCCCCGCTCCCGCTTTTCTCGTGTGGAGTATAGAACGTGGACGAAGATCGGGAGACAATGGCGCGCAACCCGCTGTTCCTGGCGGTGACGCGGCCCGCGCTGTTCGCGGGCATCCCGATCGAGGCGGCGGTGCTGATCCTCATCTCCTCGGTATGCATCCTGATCGGGTTCAACAATCCGGTCTATGCCGCGGTCAACGCCGGCGTGATGTTCGGCCTGTCGCGCCTGATCGTGCGGCACGACGTGAACGCCTTCCGGCTGATCTTCCTGTGGGGCCGCACCAAGGCGGCGAACCGCAACCGGGCATATTGGGGCGGTTCGAGCTACACGCCGCTCCCCCTCAAGGGCATCAAGCGCAAGGGGTTCGGCCGCAATGGCTAAGGCAAACCGCCTCTCCGACCAGGTGCCGTTAAAGGTCGCGCTCAAGGAAGTGCTGCCGACCAAGTTCCTGCCCTATGCACGGCACGTCAACGACGAGGTGGTGGCGCTCGATTCCGGCGCGATCATGCTGACTTTCGAGCTGCAAGGTCGCGCTTTCGAGACGGCCGATGTGCGCGATCTGAACGATTGGCACTCGAAGCTCAATGGGATGCTTCGCAACCTGCATGACGATCGCCTGTCGATCTGGACGCATCTCGTCCGCGCGCGCGTCGAGCAATATCCGGGCGGCAACTTCCGCTCGCGCTTCGCGCGCGATCTCGATGCGGCCTACTTCGCCCGAATGAATCGCGAGCGGATGTTCATCAACCGCTTCTTCGTGACGCTGGTGGTGCGCCCCGCGATCCACGGCGCCGACAAGCTGGTCCAGCTCTTCAAGAGCAAGGCGAAGGCAGGGGCCGAGGCCGACGAGGTCGACGCCGATCTGCTGGAGCTGCTGGAGGATAAGGCGCGCGATTTCGAGAAGCTGCTCGATCGCTGCTCGCCGCGCCGGCTGTCGATCTACGGGTTCAACGGCCTAAAGTTTTCCGAGACGATGGAAGTCGCGGAAATGGTGATGACGGGCCGGCATCGCCGCGTCCCGATCATCCGGGGCCACCTCGGCAGCGCCCTCTATCGCCAGCGCGTGATCTTCGGCGGAGAGACCGTCGAGGTCCGCGACGCCGATCGCAGCGCCTTTGGCGGCATCTTCGGCATCCGCGAATATCCGGCGTTCACGACGCCGCGCCAATTCGAGTCCCTGCTGGCGGTCGATTTCGGGTTCGTGCTGACGCAATCCTTCACCTTCCTCGGCCGCGCCGCGGCATCGGAGCGGTTCCGGCTTCGCCAAAAGCAGATGGAGAACGCCGACGATCGCGCCGTCAGTCAGATGCTCGATCTTGTCGACGCAGCGGACGATCTCATGTCCAACCGCTTCGTCCTGGGCGATCATCACTTCACGCTCGCGGTGTATTCGGACAGCCTCAAGGGGCTGCGCGACAACCTGTCGATCGCGCGTGCCGCGCTCGCCGACACCGGCATGGTGGCGGCGCGCGAGGGCGCTGCGCTGGAAGCCGCGTATTGGAGCCAGCTCGTCGGCAATTTCGCGTGGCGGGCAAGACCGGCGCCGATTACGTCACTCAATTTCGCGGCGTTCTCGCCGTTCCACACCTACCCTGCCGGCCTCGCTGCCGGGAATCATTGGGGCGATGCGATCGCGCTGATGAAAACGAGCGCGCGCAGCCCCTACTTCTTCAGCTTCCATAAGCGCGACATCGGTCACACGCTGGTTGTCGGCCCCACTGGCGGGGGCAAGACGGTCATCGTGAACTTCCTCATGGCGCAAGCCGAGAAGACGGGCGCGCGCCAGATATTCATCGACAAGGATCGCGGCGCACAGATTTTCGTCCTGGCCTCGGGCGGCACGTATCTGACGCTCGCCAACGGCACCCCGACGGGCTTCGCGCCGCTCAAGGCGCTCGAAAACAATGCGGAGGATCGCGCGTGGCTATCGCTGTGGGTGCGCCAGCTCGTCCGCGCCGAGCAGCGCCCGATCACGGTTCAAGAAGAGCGGATGATCGACGAGGGCGTGGCCGCCGTGATGCGGCTCCCCCGCGAAGATCGATCGCTCGATGCGCTGCGGACCATGCTCGGCATGGCGGACGCAGGCGGCATCGGCGCCCGTCTCGAGAAGTGGACTTCGCGCGGTGCGATGGGGTGGGTGTTCGACAACGCAGCGGACGAAATGACGCTCGATGCGCGGTTCATCGGGTTCGACATGACGGACTTTCTCGACAATGCCGAGATCCGCGCACCGCTGATGCTCTACCTGTTCCATCGCATCGACAAGATGCTGACCGGCGAGCGGACGATCATTGCCATCGACGAGTTCTGGAAGGCGCTACAGGACGAAGCGTTCCGGGGCTTCGCGCAAGACGGCCTGAAGACATACCGCAAACGCAACGCGATGATGGTGTTCGCCACACAGTCGCCGGCCGATGCGCTCAAGAGCGACATTGCGCACTCGATTCTCGAACAGGTCGCAACCCAGGTGATGCTCCCCAACCCCAAGGGCGCGCGCCGCGACTATGTTGAGGGCTTCTCGCTGACCGAGGCGGAATATCAGCTCATCCGCGAAGAATTGTCGCCGGAATCGCGCAAGTTCCTCGTCAAGCAAGGCCATGACAGCGTTGTGGTCGAGCTGGACCTGACCGGACTCGATGACGAGCTGGCGGTCCTGTCAGGGCGCGCCGAAACGACGTCGATCGCCGTCGCGGCAGCAGCGGAGTTCGGCCCCGATCCGGCGGCCTGGCTCCCCGTATTCCACAAACGTCGTCGTCCAAGCTGAGAAGGAGAAGGGACATGCGTAGCTTGAAGGTTTTCGCCCTCGCGCTGGCAGGATCAGCGTCCATGCTCGCCGGGTCGGCGCACGCGCAGGGCATTCCGGTCATCGACACGTCGTCGATCGTCCAGCAGATCGAACAGGTCCGGCAGGGCGTGCAGGTTCTCCAGCAGGGCGCCGCTCAAATCCAGGAAGCGCAGAAGCTCTACCAGGACCTCAACAAGGCGACCGACATTGGCAACATCGCCAACCGCCTGAAGAGCGACGTGCTGCGCACCAGCAACGTGTCGTCCAGCAGTCTTGATGGCTACGTGAACGGCAACGTCGACGTTGTAGGTGGCCTGCGTGGTAAGGCGAACGAGGTCTATCAGGAGCTGCTTGGCAAGGTTCCGCAGTCCGCCACGGCAGAGCAGCGCGCAGCTTATGAGGCCGGCGCTCGACAGGCGGGGGTCGCATCAGGTCTCGCCAGCAATGTCGGCGACGCGGTGACGAGCCGGCGCGAGGGTCTGGAAGAGCTGCGCACCCGCCTTAACGGGGCGTCGTCGGCCGCAGAGCGGGCCGACATGTCGGCCCGCCTACAGCTCGAACAGGCGCAGATGATGAACGATCAGATGGGGCTCCAAGCGATCGAGCTGCAACGCCGCGCCAAGGTCGAGGCTGACTATCAGCGGCACCTGGCGTTGAACCAGGCTGAGACCAATAAGCTACGGACCGAGGCTGGAGTTAATCCATGACCTGGGCGCGCTGGTCAGTCCCCTGCCTGCTGGCGCTCGCTGCATGTGGGACGAAGGAGTCAGGTTCGTCGGACCCGCAACTGCGCTCCGACATGCCGGCGCGGAGCGCCAGCTTCTACGTCGAGCATCGGGACGAGCTGACGGAGATGGAGACAGTCTGCGGTGCATGGCGGGCCTCGCAACGGCCCGCTGCTTCCTGGCCCTCCGTCGTATTTGGCAATTGCAACAGTGTGAACACCGCAAAGACAATGATTTCGAACGATGCCGAGACACAGAAGCTTCGGAAAGAGGCAGGCATCTAGTTCCACCTGAACATTCCGGGGTCGCGTGATGGGCTTTAATATTTACACGGAGATGTTCAATGCTCTCAACGGGGCATTAGCAGGGATAATAGCCGCATATGCGGGCGTCATCGGATGGATTTCCGGCCCTCTCCGTGTAGGTGTGACCATCTACATCATACTTCTCGGCCTCGCGATCATGCGCGGGGCTGTCGAGTATCCTTTTCGCGAGTTCGTATATCGGGGCATGAAGCTCGCGGCGCTCGTCTTCGCCGTAACGACGCTTTACGGCACCGCGGTCGGGCTGCTGGCCATGAACGGTTTGCCGAGAGAGGTCGCGAACGCGGTAGGCGCGCAGGATGTTAATGGCCTGGGAGGGTTCTTCGACGGCATCCTGAAAGGTGCCGTTCGTGCCATCGCGAACATTAAAGACATTGTTCATGCTCATACCGTCGAGGAAGGCGAGAATTGGGCTGGCATCCCCAATAATTGGGACGAGATTATCGCCAGCGAGATAATCAACATCGTCATCATGCTCGCGGCCCTTCTGGCATCCGCCTTGGGCTTCGCAATTTGCGCGTTCGCTTTGTTCGCGCTGGCCCTACTGGCGGCCGTTGGTCCAGTCTTTGTTGCGGCGCTACTATTCGACTCGACGCGATCGTTCTTTTTTCAGTGGCTCGGGAGCGTTGTGAATTACATAATCCTCGTGGCTTTCGCGCTGCTTGTGACTGTGTTCATCGCCAATACCGCCGACGCCTTCATCGACGCGATCACGTTGAATGACTCGCTGATCCTCGCGGCTGTCAAGGCGCTGGGGTTCTACGCTCTCGGTTTCTTCTTCTTCCTCCAAATCCCAAGCATGGCTGCTGGCCTGGGCGGGGGTGGCGCGTCGCTCGCGACACAGTTCGCGAACGCTTCAACGGGGAATATCGGGCCGATCATAGGGCGGGCGGTATCCAACGCCCCGTCTTCGGCCGTGGCGAGGGCGTGGCGGGCCGCTCGTCGTGGCGGCGGCGGGGGCGGTGGTGGCTCCGGCGGTGGCGAGCTGCGCCGCACCAGCTAATCAGGAGATTTGGAATGAAGTTCGGTTCTGCATTGGCGATTCTCGCCCTCGCGTCTCTCACGCCGACGATGCCCGCCACGGCAGCGAAGGACGACAAGCTTCCGCGCTGCAACGGCCGCCAGAAGCGTCCCGCCAATCTGTATGGGACGATTCTGCCAACGATCCCGGATCGTTCGGCTCCCGTAGCCGCAACCTCGTCAAGCGGGGCGGGTGTGCCACGTGGCACACCCAGCCCCCAAGCTGCGCCGACGCCCTCGGTCCCTCCCACGACCAACCTATTCCCGCCAGCGAGCGAGGCACCGGCCCCGCAAGGCCCGGACACATCGCAAGCCGGCAAGGTGCCGGCGATCGGCGCCATAGGGCCTGGAGCCGGCCCTACCGCGGCGCTTCCGACCTCATACGCGAGCTGCTGACATGGCGATCGGTGTCAAAGACAAAGAAGAAGACCTCAAAGCGTATTTCGCGGAAGCGGAAAGCTGGGATCGGGATCGGTTTGTTGCTGCGGCGCGCTCGCGGCGTATCGCGTGGATCGTGGCCGGTGTTTCGAGCGCGCTGGCGATCGTCAGTGTCGGATCGGTCATGGCGCTTTCGCCGCTCAAGACCGTCGTTCCCTACGTCGTCACCGTCGATAAATCGACCGGCGCGACCGAAGTCGCTCAAGGGCTGCGCGGCGATAAATCGATCACTTATGACGAGGCGATCCGGAAGTATTTCCTCGCCGACTATGTGCGGACCCGCGAGGGGTGGATTCCGCAAGCCCGGGAAGAGTTCTACCGCAAGGTGCTGGCTCTCTCGACGCGCGAGGAACAGAACCGTTGGACGGCCTTCTACAAGAAGGACAATCCGGACTCACCGCAAAACCAGCTCACCGCCAGCGACGCGGTTTTCGTGGCAATCCGCTCCGTCGCCTTCATCTCGCCCAACGTCGCCCAGGTGCGCTTCGTCAAGCGTTTGCAGCGCGACCAGCAGGTGATCGAGACGCCTGCCATCGCGACCATCACGTTCGATGTGCTGTCGAAGCCGGAAACGGAGTCCGGCCGGTATGCAAACCCGCTCGGTTTTCAGGTGAAATCCTACCGAGCTGATGCGGAGGTTCCGACCCGATGAAATCCATCTTGCTACTGGCCGCGGCGATCGGCGCGTTGTCGGCAGCGCCAGCGCTGGCTCAGACCCCGATCCAGCGCGGCGCTGATAACCGCATTCGCGAAGTCAATTATACCGACGGCAACGTGATCCAAATCCGCAGCGCCTTCCGGACAGCGACACAAATCGAGTTCGCTCCCGGCGAGGTCATCAAGTTCGTCGCGATGGGCGATACCGTGTCGTGGGAGGTCGCGCCCGCTGACAATTCGCTGTTCGTGAAGCCGCGCGAGCGTGCCGGGGCGACGAACCTGATCGTGGTGACGGATTTCCAAGGCACGAAACGTAACTACACCTTCGAGCTTTCGGCCGTTGCCGGCGCGCGCTCCCCTGGGACGTTCTTCAAGGTCCGGCTTCGCTACCCGGAGTATGAGGCACTGCAAGCGCGTCTGGCGCAGCAGCGCGCACAGCTCACAGCCGCCCTCGCCGCGCAGAACGGCGCGATCAAGGCGGCGCTCGATATCGGCGTTCTCGAAGGCAAGCGGAACCTGAACTACAAGGTTCAGGGCGCGACGGCGCTGCAACCCTCCGAAGTCAGCGACAATGGACAATTTACGGTCCTACGCTTCCCGAACCAACGCGAGATCCCCGCCATCTTCACCGTCAATCCCGACGGTAGCGAGGCGACAGCTTCGTTCGATGTGCGGGACGAGTTCGTAGTCGTCCACGGCGTCTACAAAGAGATGCGGCTTCGCCGGGGCAAGGTGGTGCTGTGCATCTACAACGAAAGCCCGAACTTCTACGGCCGCGATCCCAAGACGGACACGGCTTCGGAAGTCGTTGAACGCACGACGGAGAACTGACGTGTCCGACAAGAGATTCGACGTCGATGCGACGCCCGATATGGGTGAAATCGATCGCACGCCCGCGGCCGATCGGCCAAGCCGCATCCCGTCCCTCAATGCCTCGCAATGGGATAACAAGAAGGTGATTGTCGGCGCGGCGCTCGGCGCTGCCGGCATCTTCACGGTGCTGACGCTCATCACGGGCTCGGGCAATCAACAAGCGATCCAACCGAAGAAAGCGCCTGCTGCGGTCGAAGCGCCTTACGATCCCAATACAGTGATCGCCCCCACATTGGCGGCGGCACCGCGCGATCCCAACGCGCCGGTGCAGCTCGCCGGCGAGCAAGTTCCGGCAATCGGCCCCGATGGTCAGCCTATCACGCCCTACGGGTCGTCGACGGCACCGCAACAGCAATCCCGGGAAGCGACCGAAGCGCAGCGTCGCGCGAGCGACGCGCGAGCTTTGCGCGACAACGCGCGGCGATCGACGCTCATCGCCTACAACGGCGATCAAGGGGGCATTGGGCGCGTCCAAGGCGCCAGTGGCGGTGCCGGTGCTTCGCAGGGCGATGGCGAGAACGCTCCTCCCAAAGCGACAGCTCTCGATACCCTCAAGCAAACCTCGGCCATCGGCACCGCCACGGCGCGGATGATCGGTGATCGCAATTATCTCGTCACAGCCGGGGCGATCATTCCCTGCACCCTCCAGACCGCGATGGACAGCACCGTCCCCGGCTACACGACATGCGTAATCCCCCGCGATATCTATTCGGACAACGGCCGGGTCGTGCTGCTCGAGAAGGGCACGCGCGTCTTCGGCGAGTATCAGGGCGGATTGCAGCGCGGGCAAAACCGGCTGTTCGCGATGTGGACGCGGGCCGTCACACCGCGGGGCGTGGCGATCGACATTGGCTCGCCGGCCTCGGACTCGCTTGGCCGCGCCGGTATTACCGGCAAGATCGATCGGTTCTTCTGGCAACGGTTCGGGGCAGCGCTGTTGTTCAGCGTCCTCGATGCGGGCGGGCAGATCGCCGGCCAGGCTGTCAGCCCGCAGGGGTCGACCGTGTTCCGGACCCCTGGGGACACCACGTCCTCGGTTCTACAGGACACGCAGCAAATCCGGCCGATCGTTCGCGTCAATCAAGGGACCGAGATGGCTATCACCGTCGCCAAGGATTTCGACTTCTCGCAAGTTTACGGACTCGGTCTCCGATGACCGTCGCGGCCTTCCGCAACACGGCGATCCTCGATCATGCCGTGCGCCCGCTGCGCCGCTATCTCGATGATGAAGGGGTGACGGAAGTCGTCATCAACGAACCGACGCTTATCGGCGTGGAACGGCGCGGCGGGTGGACCTGGGAGCGCGAAGACGAGCTAACGCTCGATGCGCTCAACCAACTGGCGCGCGCCGCGGCTGCTTTCACGTCGCAGGATGTGACGCGCGAGAATCCGATCTGCTCGACGGTTTTCCCTACCGGCGAGCGCGTCCAGCTCGTCATGCCGCCCGTCGTGCCTGACGGCACCGTGTCGATCACGGTGCGGAAGCCGTCGACGAAGACGCTATCGATGCAGGATTTCGAGGCGAGCGGGCTGTTCACGGATACAAAGGTCGCGAGCAAGCGGGTCAGCACCGTCGAAGAACGCTTGCTCGGGCTGCTCCACGCCGGCCGGCATGTCGAGTTTTTCGAGATGGCCGTGCGCAGCCGGCTCAATATCCTCATTTCCGGCGCGACCGGCTCGGGCAAGACGACGTTCTCCAAGGGGCTGATCCAGCTCATCCCCGAAAACGAACGCCTGCTGACGATCGAGGACACGCGCGAGCTGGTCGTGCCGCACAAGAACGTCGTGCATATGATCTATAGCAAGGACGGCACCGGCACCGCCAAGGTGACAGCCAAGGAGCTGCTGGAAAGCGCCCTGCGCATGAGGCCCGATCGCATCCTGCTCCAAGAGCTGCGCGACGGCACCGCGTTCTTCTATCTGCGCAACGTCAACAGCGGCCATCCCGGCTCGATCACCACCATTCACGCAGACTCGGCTGAGCTAGCGTTCGAGCAACTGACGCTGCTGGTGAAGGAAAGTGAGGGCGGCGCGGACCTCGCCCGCGACGACATACGCTCGCTGTTGAAAATCCTCGTCGATGTCGTGGTCCAGATGAAGAAGGTCGACGGCGAGTTTCGCATGACCGAGATCTATTATGACCCTGCAGGGCGTCATGCAGCCTAAACGAGGCGCCATCCTCGCGGCCGGCATCCCGGTCGCGATCGTCCTCGCCTTCTTCGTCGCGAGCGTCGTCGCGTGGATCTATCTCGGGCTTCCAAGCGCGAAGTTCGATCCGTTAAAAATGCCGGCTTTCTTCTGGTATTATCGGCAAGATCCGGTCGTGTTGAAGGCGTTCGGCGCTGGCATGGTCGTCGGCCTGGTCCTGACCGGGATCATGCTGTGGTGGCTTCTGAAACAGAAGCCCCCGCTCCACGGGGCCGCTCGCTTCGCCAAGGAAGGGGAAATCCGTCGCGCCGGATTTCGCGCCGACAACGGCATCGTGGTTGGCAAAAAAGGCGGGAAGTTCCTGACCTTCGGAGGTAGCGAGCATTGCATCGTCGAGGCCCCTACCCGCTCGGGCAAGGGCGTCGGTATCGTCATCCCCAACCTCCTGTCGTGGCAGGCGTCCGTCGTCGTTCTCGATGTGAAACGCGAGAATTGGGACGCGACCGCGGGTTTCCGGAAAAAGTTCGGGCAGGCCGTCTATCTCTTCAACCCGACCGACCCGGAGGGCCGCACCGCGCGCTACAACCCGCTCGGGTATATCGATCGCACCGATCCCGACCAGGTGGTGATCGAGCTACAGAAAATTGCGACCATGCTATTCGTGGCACCGGAGCGGGGGGAACCGTTCTGGACGGACTCGGCGCGGACCGCCTTTGTAGGCGTCGGCGCCTACCTTGCGGTTGCCGACTTGCCGTTCACCATCGGCTCGATCTATCGGCTCATGACGACCGGCGACACGCGCGGCTATTTCCGCAAGGTTCTCGACGATCGTGCGCTCGATCTGTCGCAAGGATGCCGGAACGCGCTCGCCGACTTCACGTCGGGAGCGGACAACACGTTCGCCGGCATCGTCCAGACCGTCACATCGAAATTGAGCCTATGGCTCAACCCGAGGGTCGATGCCGCGACCGAGGAAAGCGACTTCGACCTGCGCGAGTTGCGCACCAAGCCCATGTCGATTTACCTGGGCGTGTCTCCCGACGAACTGGATCGCGTCGCGCCGCTTTACAATCTCCTATTTCAACAGCTCATCGACCTAAACGTGCGTGATCTGCCGGATAGCGAAACGCCGCTCCAAGTTCTCGTCATACTCGACGAGTTTGCCCGCATCGGCCGCGCGCAAGTGATCGCCAGCGCATTCTCCTACGTCGCTGGCTACGGCATCCGTCTCCTGCCGGTGATCCAGTCCAGATCGCAGCTCCGCGCGGTCTATGGCGAGCATGTGGCGAACGAGATCGTCGCCAACTGCGGCGTCGAGGTCGCGTTCACGCCGAAGGAGCTGCGTGTCGCGAACGAGCTGTCGGAGCGCATCGGCTATGTCGGGCAGGAATCCGTCACGAAGTCACTCACGATCCACGGCATCCTGGCAAACCGCTCCAAGTCCATGTCGGACCAGCGCCGCGCCCTCTTGCTCCCGCAAGAGCTGATGCAGTTTCCGGACGGCGAGCTGCTGTTGCTGCGAGGCGGCGTCCCGCCAATCCACGGGGACAAGATACGGTTCTATGCGGACGGGCTGTTTCGCAGCCGCGTCATGGCGGCGCCAGTGGTGCCACCTATCCCGAAGACGGTTCGCGATGACGAGGATCTTCCCGAGTGCGCGATGCCGACGTTCGACCAGCTCACTGATCCGGACCCGCTGTCGTTTGCGATGGATTGCGTCGTAACGGAAGACCATCCCGACATGCTCATCGACGTGTCGGCCGAGCAGCGCGGAAACGAAGTCGTTGGTGTAATCGAACAGGAGCGGTGACATGGTTGAGAAGGTCGAAGCTGCCGGCGCTGGCATCGAGGGCAGCAACAGTCGCAGGCGGCCGATGGAAGTGCCGGCCGATCTCGAGTCTCGCTTCCTGCGCGTCGGCAACAAGCTCTATCGCAGCGCGCACGACAAAGAGCCGATCGCGACGATAACCCCCGATCGCATCAAGGCAAAGGGTCCGGAGTCACTGCCTGACCTTGTGAGGCTCGCGAAGGAAAACGGGTGGACGTCGCTCAAAATCACCGGCGACGAAGAGTTCAAGCGCGCCGCCTACCTTGCCGCCTCGGCGCAAGGGATCAGGATCGACGGGTATCAGCCCGACGAGAAAACCAAAGCCGCTGCCGATCGCGAACAGTCTCGGCAGGCCGGGGTGTCGGGGGTGACGCAACCGACGCCCCGCACCGCTAACCAAGCTCGTGATAGCAAAGAACAGGTCGACCCGCGCGTCGATCTGGCCGAGCGGTTCCGTCGGCAGACCGACGTCCAGAACGCGAAAGATCCCGAGCTGCGCAAGGCGCAAAGCCACGTCGCATTCGCCACGACGGTCGCAGAAGGGCGATTCCCAGGCCAGCCTGTGAAGCAACGCGAGTTCGTGGCTGAGCGCAAAGAGGACGTGGCGGCTCGGATCAGTCGCGGCGAGCGGATCGCCGGCATCGAGGTGAAGCAGCAACAGGCGCAGCGTGTCCGCGAAATGGCGCAGGATCAGATATTGCAGAAGTCCCGCTCGATCGGGGGACGATGATGACGATGCGGACCGCGGTCGCGGGCGGCAAGGTTACTGACCGCCTAAAGCCTCAACCCCGTCGACCGGCGACCCAAGCCGCTCCCAGGCTTCCTCATACTCTGGAAGGGCGTAGGATTTCGGCTGAAGCCAATAGGAAACGGTGCCTGCCGCATTGACGCCGCGATGTGCGGCCGTCTTCACCTCGCTTAACGTCAGGACGTAGCACTTGGGCGTGGCCGTGTTCGCGTTGATGGTGATGATCCACCAATGCGAGCAGAGCCGATCGAGCGACCCGCCAAGCGGCACCGGCGCACGCTTCGACAAGGCTTTAGATTGGATTGGGAGAACGCGCAGCTCGTCGTTGCTCGCAGCGTAGAGGTCAGCGCCCCGCGCGTTGCGCACGGTCGGCATAACATGCCACCCTCTTCGCGATAGCTCGCGCGCAACATGGTAGAGGCCCGCATTGCCGGTGAGCTGCTGACGCATACGACCTTCTAGCAAGACCGGGTACACCTTCCCACCGATCAACGCCGTCTAGTGGGTGGCGGAGGTGTGCCACGTGGCACACCCCTGTCGGGCTGCTGGTCGGGCTTTGTGCGTGCCTGAGCGTCCCTGACACGCTTTTCCGCGTCTCGTAGCATCCGGTCAGGGACCGTCTCTATATCGGCGCGTTCTTGGATGAACTGCCGCACGTCGCGCGCAAGCCGACGATCATCCCGATCGCCGGTGCGGTCGAGCCGCTGGGCCGCTGCTTCATACTTCCGCTTGGTCTCTTTCCAGCGGTCGCGCGTTTTCGAGACGAATGGTGGTTGCTGCGCCTTGCCGAGCGCGATCTGCATGGCCTCGCGGGCTTGGCGTAGATCGGCCTCGGTCGGTTGCCGCGACGCTCCGCTGCGTATTCGCGCGCGCAATTGGGTGAGGGCCATGCTGGTCCCTGCCCTGCCCTGGCCGCGGGTGTAGCGGGGCGTCGCCTCTGCCTCGACGCCGCGGCTGCGTAGTGCCTCGGCAAACGCCTCGCGAAACCGAAACAGATCCTCGCGCCTCGGATCGAACCGCTTGCGGTCCAGGCCCTCGGCCTGAACGGTAAGGTGGACGTGCGGCCGATCGGTGTCCGTGTGGAGCGCCATGACATAATCGTGGTTGTCGCCGATCATGCGCTCGGCCGCTTCCCGCACCGCCTGCTTGACGGTTTCGGGATCGGTCCCGGCCGGCATCGAAAACACCATCGCCACGGCCGATACGGTGGTGCCTTGGCGCCAATAGAGCGCGTCGGACCATTCGTCCGCAATCCGCTCAGCGTCGGCCTTGGTGGTTATCTGCTCGCCGTCCCTCGTCTCAAGCGGGACATCGCCGTGGCGGCCGATATAGTCGAGGTGCGCGCCAAGATGCCCCGCGCCCTTCTTTCTGCCGGTGACTTTCACCACGACCTCGGGTGTACGCCTGACGACGCGCGCGAGGGTGGCCCTTGCGTCGTTGGCGATCGGCGCCGGACTGGAAGCAGAAGCGGCGAAGGGGCCGGTGCCGTTGACCAGGTGCCGGGCATATCTGATGTTCGGATCGCTTACGGTGCGAGGCTTGAAGCGTGGCTTCATAGCCTCCCAAAGCTCATCCTCGCGATCTCCGAACGGCATTAGTCGGCAACCCGCCAATATGCGGCGTCACCGCGTAGCGCGTCGCCTAGTGCCGCGATCTGCTCGTTGATCTCCTCCCGCATGTCGGTAATCCGGCGAAGCTCGCGGTCAATCTGTAAGCCGCTATCGGCCATCATCGCGGCGTTGCCAGCCTTCATCGCCTGATTGAGGTTCCGGCCGATGCGCTGAAGCTGCATCCGGATCGGCGCGACGGCATCACGCATCCCGTCGTCGACGTTTGCCTTCAAGGCGAGATGCCGGCGGACGAGCGCCTTGATCCAGCCGGCGCGATCGATGCCTCGATCGGCGGCTCGATGATCGAGAACAGCGGTCTCGGCGTCGGTGAAGCGAAGCGAGACACGATTGCCGGCGCTGTCTGCGCGAGGCGCAATCCGCGGCGCGTCTGCGACGTGCCGTAACGACTGTTGCAGCACAGTCCGGAGCAAGGCGCTCCGCCCTCCCCTGCCCTCCGCAAGCGCGTCGAACGCAGCCAGCAGCTCGCGATCGACGCGCGCCGTCAGCATCGCTGTCTCTTTGGTGGGGGATGCAAGCTGCGGCGCCGATGACATGCCCGGAGGGATAATGTAATACAACAAACGCCGCAATACCTATCCTGCCATTAAACATCCCCCACCTAAATCTGCATCCGAGTGTGCCACGTGGCACACTCGGATCTGTCCGGAAGCGATGAAGTCGCGGAAGGAAAGATTGGCCTTAGGTGCGAGCGTCGGTCATTGCCGACGATCTCCGCTGCGCCGACGCGATTAGCGCCAGCTCAAGATACGCGGCTGCTCTTCTCCGTCGAAGTGCAACAGCGCCTCAACGACCATTGCGCGCTTTCCGTCGATCTCGATCGTTGGGCGCTCCACCTTCGGTTTGCCGGGCTTCGTCTTGGGCGATGACCGTGGGGCAGGGGCGTCGGTCGCGATCGGCGCAACGCTCAACTCCGATACCGCGACTGGCGTCTCGGCAAGCGCGCGGTCCGCCTCGTCGTCCCTGATCTCGTCCGTCGTCGGCGCGGAAGACGGGTCCGCATCCTCGATCAACACGGGTTCGGTAGCGCCACCTGCATCTGCGCTGTCGGTCCTGATCGGTTCCACTGGCGAAGGGGCAGGGGGCGCGGCAGTCGTCTTTTTCGCCCCGACCTCACGCGCAAACCGCTCGCACGCCAGCACCGTCATGTCCTCGGCTGCGGTGTCCGTAACGAAGGCCCGGGTCGCCGCCTCGTCCGTTTTCGCGGCCTGGGTAAGTGCGACCGCGCTCCGCATCGAAATGTCGGCGAAGAGCGCGGTGATATAATCTGGCGCCTTGGCGAGACCTTGATAGCGGGTCAGCAACGTGCGGTTGCGCCCCGTCGCGCGCGCCAGCTCGGCGAGGGACCGTCCTTTCGCAACCTGCCCGGTGACGAACCGGATCATGTCGGCCGTCGACAGATCCTCGCGCTGATCGTTCTCGATGAACTGGTCGATGCGCACCTGCTCAATGTCGTCGGTCTTGTCGACGATCGCGCGGACCTGCACGCCGAGCTTGTGGCAGGCGCGCCAGCGCCGCTCTCCGAACTTGATCCGATAGCGCCCGTCGGCATCCCTAGGTGCGACGGTGATCGGCTGAAGCTGGCCGCGCTCCTTGATCGTCTCGGCCATCTCGTCGATTTTGGCCGGGTCGATCTCGCTGCGGACGTTCTCGGGATCGGGATACAGCAGCTCGGGATCAAGAAGCTGGACGCGATCGGCGTCCGCTACGGCCGCCTTCTCGCTGAAAACGTCAAAGCCGGAGAAGTCGGTCATACCTTGCTCCCGATGCGGGTCATCGCTTCCTCGAGGAACGCGCGCATTGGCGGAAGAGAGGTGCGCACGTCCTTGTCGAACCGCCACACCGGCACATGCTCTTGGATGGCCTGGCTGTAATGCGCGCGCTCGGGAAGGTAGGTCGAAAACAGATTGCGGCCGGTCTTGCTCTTGATCGCGGCGAGCATGTCCATCTGATGCCGATCGTTGGCGCGCACGCGGTTGGGGATCAACCCGACCATGTGGATGGGCGTGCGGCGCTTAGCGTTTACGGTCTGGATCGAGTCCGAAACCTGCTTCGTCGATGCGGGGCCGAACGGCCCCAGCTCGACGGGGACGATCAGGTGGTTGCACACCAACAGGGCCGCATAATTGATCCACGACCACGAGGGCGGCGTGTCGATGACGCAATAATCGAAGAGGCTATCGAGCACCGGGAAGTTGGCGTTCAGGTTGGACAGCGCGGGCGGATAGTTCGCGTCATATTCGCCGCCCATGCGGTTCGAGTAGATCGCGAGACGCGGGAATGTGGCGGGCGGTGTGTAGCCCGGCTCGAACAGCGGCTTGCAGCTCCCAAGGCTCTCGAAGTCGGCGAGCGCATCGGTCGCGTTGCACTGGCGGTCGAGGTCGAGGAACAGGACGCGGTGGCCGGCGTCGGCAAGATGCCATGCCACATGGCAGGCGATCATCGTCTTACCGGCGCCGCCCTTCTCGACGTTGATGGCGATAGTCTGCACGCTCTACCAGCCGCGATCGGAGCGGTTGTCGGTCCAGCGGTCATGCCCCTGATAGTTGGAGTCCGTCCGCGTATTGCGACGGCCTTCCTCGTCCGGGGTGTCGCCGCTCCACGTGCGCGCGCCGTTGTAGCCGGAGCCGCCCTTAGCGATGGCCCACACGATTAGGACGAAGAGCCCGACTACCAGCAGATTTCCCAACATGGCCTTTGCCTCCGTCGCCTTGATGAAAGGCGCATCCTGTAATATACGATACCGCTAATGCCGTCAATATGCGGTATCGGTAATTACTAGGGCATTGGATGACGTCTAGCAATATCCGGTCAGTCGGTCGCCCTCCAATGGAGGACCAAACGCTCGCGCGCTTTCCGAAAGGAACGCTTGGTCGCATCAAATCCGTCCTGCGGCCAGGCGAGAGTCAGGCTGACTTGCTGCGCGAGGCCGTCGAGCTGGAATTGCGAAGGCGGGAAGGGCCGCCGGTAGGCGGCCCCGACCGCGATTAGTCGCGGTCCTCCGAACCCTTGGCGAGGATAGCTACACCGTCGGCGATCAGCTCGACGGTGTAGCGCTTGCCCTCGGCCGCGTCGTAGGAGTTCTGCCGGACCCGGCCAGTGATATGCACCAAATCGCCCTTCTGCGACTTGCCGGCGCGCTCGATCAGTTTGCCGAACACCGTCACCTCGTTCCAGTGCGTGTCCGTCACCCACTCGCCATTCTCCTGGCGGTTGTAGTTGGCGGCGACGCTGACCTTCGTCACCTTGTCATGCTCGGTGATCTTGCCGACCCGGCCGATGATCCGAAACTCCGCGATGTTCTGCATGGTCCTGTCCTTCGATCGATCAGGCTAATTCCTGATGGGATTTGAAGGGGAGCGAAGGCGCCGCGATCAAGAGAAAAAACGGAGGGTCCGCGAAGCGGAAACCGTAGGCGAAGCCGGTTATTCTCTTGATCGTAGAAGGCGGCGAGCGCCCATTTTCCCATCGACATAGGAATAGCCAGACGAAGGACTCGGCCTGGGCCGTCGCGATCGGTGCGTTGTCGGCAGGCGCAAGGATCTCGGTATCAGGTAACGATCGGCGCAAGCTCGGCTCGGCCGCGGGGAAATTGGGAGTCGACCACGTGGAAAGGGAAGGATGCCGACGACAATCGCGCCGCCCTCGCTTGGGGCTTGGCGCTACGGCGGCGCTCAAGGACGAAAAACGGTTCGACCGGGCATCAGCTCAACCATTTGAGCGCAACAGAAGTCGCATGCTCCCCTCGGGAGCACCGCGCCGTAGGCGCGTCCGACGCTTCGGCTTGGTATTACCGGTTATTGCGTGGGTTTTGGGTTGGTCTAGGCGCTTCTCGCCGTCAGGCGCCAGAGCGTTGGCCGACTAGGCCAACTCCATCTGAACATAGAATAGATGAATCATGGAGCGGTTGACCATTTTTTTGAGACTCTCGTTCCTCGATGCCGATAGCGAGGCGGATCATGATGCTGCGCAGGCCGGCGTCATCAATATCCTCGGCCGCGACTTGGCGGGGGGAGCGCCATAGGCGCATCGCTTCGATCTCCTCGATACGGTCGGCTTCCCGCTGCACCACGTCATCGGGCAGGGGAGACGGACGGAAGCATCGCGGAAGGAAAGGGACAAGGCTGTTCGGGAAGCGCATCCGGTAGACGTTTGACGTCTGCTCATAGCGCGCCTTTGGGCGATCGGGGGTTGGTTCGACCGGGACGCATCGCCGCTGCCTGTCGAGCATCCCCATACTGGCGAGGATCTTGAGGCCGCGCCCGACGCTCGCGCGCGACAACCCCGTGTGCGTCTCGATCCATTCCCATGTCGGGAACACCTTGCCGGCGCATGTGCGGGCGAGCTGCGTTAGCTGCTCGAACACCCGCACGGCCGCGGGCGTAATCAGCGTGACGAGGCGTTCGGCCTCGGTGAGCTGACGGGCCTCGGCGCGGGCAAGGCGCCTGATCGCGTTCTTACGCTTCAGCAGCTCGACGGCGTTGCGATAGAGCCGGTCCGTCTCGCCCTTCGCATAGGTGTAGAAGAAGTCGTCCTCGAACGTGCCGGCTTTCCGGCTGTGAGGATGGACGTGAGCGCGCGTCGGGTTCGGGGCGCCCGATCGCGACCTGGCCCGCTCGTTCGTCACCCTTTCGAGCGCCATGAAACTCGCGCGCGCGATTGAAACAGCTCCCATCTTTCGTCCCCTTTCGGGGCTGGGACCAGGCAAAACTAGAGCGTGGCGCGAAGCGCGCTCCCTTGAACCGAGGCTCGGGAACGGGTATGAGAGAGGTGTCTTACGACCTGATCGATGCCGCCAAGCATCGCTCATCACGTTCCAGGGTGCCCGGCCTTCGTGCCGGGCATTCGTTTATGTGGTCACAGCCGCTCTTTCCTCGATCTTGCCGACGTGCTGCCGGTCGAGAGGATTTTGCAGAATTAAACGGCGACGCGGAAGCGCTGGCGGTTCGTGCTATCCCGGATCAATGCCGAAAATCGTTCGTGCTATCCCGGATCAATGCCGCTGGGATTCGTGCTTTCGCGGATCAATGAGGGTTTTGGATTCGTGCTTTCGCGGATCAATCGACCCGCGCGCTGCCCCCCTGCCGCGAATCAGGCGAGCGCGGATGCGCTCGCTAGCTTCATGACTTTCGGTTCGATCACGACTTGGCAGTATCCGGTCTTTCTACCGGGTCGAGGCGCTGTCTTCGCGCCGCTGGGCGGGGCGTCGCACAGTATTACCCGGTAGTCCGGTATGGCATCGGCCTCTAATATCGCCTTCAAAGCATGGCGAAAATGGGCGAGAGAGTTTTGATAGCCGAGCTGGAGACGTAAGTCGTCGAGGCTCAATTCGTAAGCGCCATCGACGCAAGCCGAACGGGCGATTTCATATAGGCGGCGCTCGACTGGACCGAGCCGGAAATAGGCGGGTGCATAGTCGAGAACCTGCCGGTCGCGCAGGATCGCCCGAAAGAGCCAATCGCACAGGCGCACCCGGACCGCTTTCAGACGCTTCTCTCCTGGGCGGTCACCGTTCTTCGTGTAATAAAGTTTCGCCTCGGAAAGCCACGAGAAATACCCCTCCTCGCCTTCGCCACCTGCCTCAATGTCGGTCTTGATCTGCGTACCCTGAAGCCGTTCAAGCGCTTGCGAGAGGCGAGTATAGGATCGCGCGGAAGGATTGTTGCCCGTCACGGTGAACAGGTCATGCGCGGTAAAATAGAAGTCCTGCGAGACTTCGCCGCCAGCTTCGAGCTTCGCAACCATCAAGCTGGCGATGTAAAGGACGATCTCCTTGTCATAGATCGTCGCAACGCCCTTTGCCGTAGGCACGATCTCTATCGAAACGCTGTCGGTCTTGTAGGAAAGCGTTTTGGTCCACTTGCCCTTGCTGAGTGCGAAGAACGGGAACGCCATCAAGGATCGCTCGCCTCGCACTTCGCTCATAAGCGGGCTGTCGAGGGCGAAAAGATCAGCTTGGGTTGGCGGCATCGGCCTCGTCTCCATCATGGCGCCAATGACGCGGTTCCATTCTCGCCCCCTTTGCATTGATCCGCAAAAGCACGAATCCAGCTCGGGGAATTGATCCGGGAAAGCACGAAGACAGAGGGCGGGCCTGTGGGGCCGTCCTTGTCGACGCCGCCCTAGGGGCTAGGATTCGTGCTTTCGCGGATAAACTCATGTGACGCGCTCGCCGGCGGGCATGTCGAGGCGGGCGAGGTTGTTGTAGAGCGTCGACCGGCTGACGCCGAATGTGTGCGCGACCTCGCGGGCCGTCACCTCTGGATCGTCCAGCAGCCGCTTGGCCTGGCGCAGTTGCGAGAGTGACAGGATCGGGGGACGGCCGCCATTGCGGCCTCTCGCGCGAGCGGCCTTCAACCCGGCCCTGGTCCGCTCGCTGTTAAGCCGGCGCTCGAATTGCGCCATGCTGGCGAAGATATGAAAAATCAGCTCGCCCCCGGCGCTGGTGGTGTCGAGCCGTTCGGCAAGGCTTTCAAAGCCGACGCCGCGCTTGGCGAGGGCATTCACCGTAGCGATCAGGTGGGGCAGGTTGCGGCCGAGCCGATCGAGCCGCGTCACCACCAGCGTATCGCCAGTGCGTAACGTGCGCAGCGCGTTCGCCAACTCGGGCCGGTCGTCCTTCTTGCCGCTGCCATGCTCCGAATAGATATCGGCGCATCCGCTGGCGCGCAGCTCGTCCAATTGCCCTGCTAGGTTCTGGTCGTCGGTCGACACACGCGCGTAGCCCACCCGCATCGGGCCTGCCTTCTTGATCGCCGCGCTGTCATTGTCCAGCATTCGAGTTCACCCGACGTTATCTAGACGCTGATACCTAGACTGAAAGGTGGACGGTCGCCAGCGCCAAAGCGCTGGGACGGTGTTCGCTGCGTCCAGCGTCTATACGGTGTCCAGAATACGACCGTTTTCCGGACGGCGCGTGCTTCAACACAATGAGCCAGACGGAGCATCTGCGTGTTCCCTTTCCGTTCCATCGGGCGCTACAAGGGGCGCGAAGGGAATCACTATGCTGCCACTGATGCAGCCGGTGCCGATCGCCGAGGTGCCGACGGGGATTCTTCTACGGATCGTCGGCGCTGCGGGCGCCGGCTTTCCAAGCCCTGCCCAAGATTGGCAGGACGACGCGATAAGCCTGATAGAGCTGTTGAGGCTCGATCTGGCCGCGAGCTTCGTGTTCCGCATCAGCGGCAGCAGCATGATCGAGGCCGGGATCTACGATAACGATGTAGTCGTGGTCGATCGCGACACCCGCCCTGCACAAGGGCATATTGTGATAGCGATCGTCGATGGTAGCTTCGTTTGCCGCCAGCTCGTCGAGCGACGCGGCGGCGCATTCCACGAGGCCCGTAACAGCCAGCAATGCTACGAACCGACGTCGGCCGAAGGCGTGGAAATATGGAGCGTCGTGCGGACAGGCGTCCGCGACTACCGGCGCTAGACGGTATGTCGTGGGCGATCGTCGACGTCTCCAACTTCTATGTTAGCGCGGAGCGCCTGTTCGATCCGAGCCTGTCACCGCGCTCGACGAGCTGCGCGAGGCGATGGCGCGGCGCGCTGCGCGAGCGGCCGAAAAGATACGAGCGCAAGGGCTGGCGGCGAGCCAATTGATCGCGTTCGCGCATGGGTCTCGATACCGTGCCAACCCACCATCGGCGTCGCGATCGGCGCGGCTATCTCCCCCAATCAACGATCCCCGCGTCATCATTGGGATCGCAGCGAAGATGATGGAGGCGATGTTTCAGCCGGGAGGCGTCTATACGAAATGCGGAGTGCTGCTGGAGGATCTGACGCCGGAAGGGCAGGGGCAGACTGACCTCTTCGCAGTGCCGGACCCAAAGGCACCGGCACTGCTAGCCGCGATGGACGGGCTCAACGACCGGTTCGGGCGAAACACCGTCATCCTTGCCGCACAAGGATGCGGGGCGCGATCGTTCGATACCAAGCGATCACAGAAGAGCCCGGCCTGGACAACACGGATCGGGGAGATACCGATCGCGACATAGCCCTTGCCGGCCTGGATGGATGATCCTACCTGTTAGCCGTGTCACCACCGTTGGCACGGCCGCTGCCTTGGCGAAGGATCTCATGGTCCAACGAGTTTTGAATGCTCCTGCGTCCGCACCCTGATCCGGCCGTTGGAGACGAGCAGCGCGTCTCTGTCTGGCCGAGAAGGAGATGCGTATGTATTCGACAATCGACGGTGCAAAACAGCGCGCCAATTCGCTCGATAGAATTATGAAAACCAGCGGTTTTGCGTATCCATTGCGCAAGTCGCAGCACGCCGTGGCCCGCGGTGGCGGTTTTCGGGACTGGCACGACATGACTAGCGCTCTCAAGAAACAAGAGCGCCATTGTGACCCGGAAACCTTCCGGCGCCGGCTGTTAGAAGCGTTGCCGGCCCCGTGCGAAGCTCCGGTCAGGGCTTGGCTCAATCGGGAGCCCAGGGAAGAAGCGCCTGCCGGCGATGTTCCCGCTGGATGGTATCGCTACGTCTTTCCCTATCAGTTCACGGCCGCTGCGATGCTTCGTCACGATCCGGCGATCCGACGAGGCTCCGGGCCGGGCCAACGACTGCGCGAGAAGCTTGTCCCGGGTGTGCTTCTCAACATCAATGGCGGCGAGCGCCCATATGCCCGGCTCGAACCCGACACGCTGGCGATGGTGTTCGAGGGAACGCCGGAAGAGGTGTTCGGCAAGGACGCGCTTCACCCGCGTTTCGCGGTCGAGTTGAAGACCCTTCAGGATGCCGGCATCATCGATGTGCGAGATGACCATGTCGCCATCGTCCCGCCCGATCGCGACGAAATCCTCGATCGCGTACTGCGCGATAAGATCGACAAGGTAACGTATTGGCTTAGCGAACCGGGATATGCCGGCGATGCGAGCAACGCGCTGCGTGACGCACTGGCGGCGATCGGGATCGACGATGCTCTCCGACTTGCGGAAACCCTCCTTCAATATGGTGGGGAAGCTTATATCTTGCCGTCTGGTCCCATAAAGGAAACCCTCCGGGATCTGGCGGCGGTTGGTCGCATTCAGGCATTCGCGCGCTTCTTTGATCTGTCGGCGACGATCTGGCCGAAGGACAAGGAGCTGATCCGGGGTATGATCCCGGCTATTATCCTCAACGCCTATTTTGCCGAGCATTTGGGCTTAGTGGGTTCGAGCCGGCTTATGGCCTGGACGGCGAACACCCCAGAGTGGGCGCATGATGTCGACGCTGCACTATCGACACCGGTCGTTTTCGAACGGGTCGTTCTCGGCATGGCCGAGGCGATACGATCGGTGCCTTGAAGCAGGAATGACGTTGGTGGGCCTGCGCCTGGCCCACCAACGTCGCAACGGAGGGGCAAAGAATCGATGGCGAGCTGCGCGATAGCGTACGTTTTCACGCTGACCCCCAGGTCAAACCTGACCAGGACCCACTATGTACTCTGATCGCGTTCTGCGCGATTGCATGCTGGATGGACACGCGTACTGCTTCGCGGGTCATACAGGTCCAGGGCTCAAGGGCAACGATGACCTGGGGGGCGGACACTAAAGTCCCGGGGGTCGACCCGCCGCGGACCTTTAAATCGTGCCGCGTACGAGGCATTTAGCCTCTATGAACGCGGAGATGCAAGCAATGTCGTCAGAAACTGAAAAGGTGGTGCCACTTCGGCCTGCCGCTCCAATTCCCCCTGAAGCCAAGAGCTTCGAAAAGCGGTGGACCAAGAAGGTGCTGGAGCCGGGATTCACCCTTATCCCGTCCGTCTTGCTGCGAGCGCTGGTACGTCTGCACGTCGGACCGATCGAGTTCAGCGTGTTGCTCCAGATGATCGATCACTGGTGGGAAAACGAGGATATGCCGTTCCCATCGAAGAAGCGATTGGGGGAGCGTATCGGCGTGTCCGAAAAGACGATCCAGCGTGCGGTAGGGCGACTGGAATCCGAAGGCCTTATCCGCCGTGTGGCACGCCACAATCGCCTCGGTGGGCAGACCAGCAACATCTATGATCTGGCACCGCTAGTCGAGAAGCTTGGCCCGATTGCCGAGGACATGATGAAGGCCCGCGAGGAGGCTAAAGCGGCCCGTCGCTCTCCCGAGCGACCGGGCCATCGCATTCGCGCGACCGCGAAGAAGGCCGGCTGATCTTGTCGTATTTTCATCCCCTTACCGTTGCTGGCCAAGAGATCGGTTTCGATCATCTCGAGCCGTTCAGCTTGGTGGTACCAACAGCCACCAAGGCAGCGGGCGTGCGTATCGACGTTGTGTTTTCGAACCACTGCTTCTCCGAAACGTTCGATGCGCAGGTACACCTTGGGGGAGATGTCGATGTCTGGGATCGCGACAAGCGTCGGGTATTCGACCAGGTGCGCTATGACCTATCCAAGGCATTGCCTGGGATCATACAGGGTCTGCCAACCTCGGCTGTATTCCTCACGCCGGAATCCAACTTCGTTCGCATCACCATGCCCGGGGGTACGGCCGGTGCCGATTATCGAATGTTTTTTAGGATTACTAAGGCCGAGAAAGGGTCTGGTTGCGATCTGCGGCTTCGGGTGGAAAGCGCTTATAGCCCTACGGTCGGCCAAGCTGTGCCCGAACGCGATATGACCAAGATCCGCTTCGTTGTCCTCGTCGACAAGACGTTACGCGGTGAGAAGGTGCGTCGGCAGTACAAACGATAAGGGGCGCCAGAGGCGCCCCTTAAGTTCACTCGATATCCGCTTAGGGTTGCCCCTATCTCGCATCACGCGTGGACCCTCTTGCGAGGGCGGGGGAACGCTGTCGTCACCTTTCAGCGACTCAACCGATCTGTCGTTCCAGGGGGTCATTTAAGACCTGGGGGTTAATGATTCAACCCTCAACATCGTGGCCCTTGCCCAACCTGATGTGCCATGTGGCACCCAACCCTTGCCAAATACCTACGTCATTGCTGATCCGCCACAGGTCAGGCACTCTCGCGGGATGGCAAACCCAAAGAACGATTTCGAGCAGGCAGCGCAGATCGTAGAGGCTTTCGCTGAAGCGGAGACCGACCGATAGGGCGTCTCCGTGCGCTAGCGGGTCCGATCGCGGCTAGGGGGCACGGGCGCTGCCGCCTGATCAGGGCCACGTCCGATCTCCGCATCGAGGGCACCGCCCGTCTTAATGCGATCGGCGAGGAGCTGGCGGGTCGAGTCCCCGATCGTGCTGACCATACGGACGCTCTCTCCCCGATCGCGCGCCGTCTTTATGGCGGCGTCGACGATCGCCTGGGCGGGCGCGAGACGCGGGTCCGCGTTGTTCTTTTCCGGGGTGTTCTTCAGGAACAGCTCGGCCAACCGCTCTTGTCCCGGCGAATGGCCGGGGGGCAGGGCGGGCCGCTCAAGGGAGCGGACCGCCTTTTGGAGCTGCGCCGGCTGCTGGGAGTTGATCTGCACGCCTAGCGCGGCTCCGATCTCCCGCACCCGCTCAAGCGGTGATTGCTCCTTTGTGATGACAGCATCGACCTGTCGAACACCGAAATAGGTGAGAAGGTGGGACTGATAGACCGGCCCCTTGGCGTGCCGGACGTAGGCAAGCTCGGTGCGCGCGTTCGCGATGGTCGCGGTCGGCGCACCGTCCTTTATCAAGCCGCGCAGCCGGTCGGCCGCCTGTTGGCGGGCGGCTGGCAGATAGCGTTCCAGCTCTTCGCGCACCTTGGCGAGCGTCATTCGGTAGCGTTGCCCTTCGGGCGGCGCGCGCTGGGGGAGCATGGCGATACCGGCGGGGCCGATGCGCGCCTCGGGCGCGAGGTCGCGCCGGATCGCTGAGCCGGCGAGGACCGCGGTCATCCCACGATGATCGCCGGTCAGAAAGCCATGCCGCGAAGCGTCCATCCATGCCGTCTTGTCGATCGATGCGATACGGATCGGATGGCCGGCATCGCGCGCGAGCTGCGCGGCGTGATGGCGCATCGTGCGACCATTGCCTTCGCGGAAAGGATGAATGGCGTTGATCTCGTTGATGTGGTTGCCGAGCCTGTCGAAAAACTCGTCTCGAGGAAGTCCGCGAAGGCCGTTCTTCGCCCCCACGTCTGCAAACAGCTTGTCGAGTTCGCGCGCGATGTAGGGCACGTGTGCGAAGCGCGCGCCGCCCTTGGCGGTGTCGACGGTGCGGTCCTGGCCCGCCCATTCGTAGAGGTCTTGAAAGAGATGCTTATGGAGGGCGCGGTAGCCGTCCGCCGTCGCCGGAAAGGTCAAGCGCGCGGCCTCCGCGCCGCGCGCCTGCGTAAGTCGCCGCTCGGCCTCGGCCAGCGTCTTATCATCGGTAATCCCGAGCCGATTACGGAGCGTGTCCGTGCCGGGGTAGGTATATGGATCGTTCGCCAAGGCTAAGCGGCGATCTGGCTGGTTCCCGGTTTGTAGAGGTCGAGGATGATCGACGGCATCAGCGCGGGAGGCACACCCTCGTCCAGCATCAGCGCGAACATCGCATCCTCGGCCTCGGTCGGCGTCATGTCCTCGATGACGAGGTTGGCCCGCGACTCTGAAACGTCGTCGCGCCAGAGGGCGATCTGCTCCGGAGTGCCACGCTCGAAGGTCATCGAGCGGATACGACCGCGAAGCGCTTCAAGATCGATGTCGCCCATCACGTCCTCTCCTTCCAACATTAACCCTACGCTTTCCGGCGTGATTTCTCAACAAATCACTGGCCCGCTGCAACCCCGTCATGTCGCGATCCGCGCTCCTGCGAGCGCGGATCGCACCAGATTCAAACCTTAATACTCACTCGCGAGCATGATCGTCAGCACGCGCTTGGTCCGCTGCTCGTCCCACGGTGCGTCACTGCCGAAGGTGAGGCTGTTATCGTAGTAATCCAGTTTCCAGAACACGGTCGTTGCAATGGTCTTCTCGTCACTCGGCCGCTGCTGCGTCCATTCCCCGGTCGCTATGCGGTAGATCGCCCCGAAGTCATGCTCCCCATAAGGGTCATTGTTGCCGTCAAATTGCGTGAAGCTCACAATCTGCGCGAGCGCGGCGAAGCGGTCCGCGTCGGGAAGCGATTGAAAGCCGATCGTCACGTTCGCGATCGATGCTGTGCCCGGCCTACTGCGGGCGGCGTCGTTCAGGCGACGGATGATGTCGAGGTGTTCGGGATTACGCATGACTGATCCTCCTTCTGGCATGGGCCGCAAGGCCACGGCCTGCGGCCCTGCCGTTCCGGCGAGGAACGGGATGGGGAGGGAGGGCGAGAATCTACCGCTGGCGCGGGCGAGCCGCCCTAGCGCGGCCGGTGCGGAGCGCCGGGTGCCGTGCTTGGCGGATTACTCGGGCGGTCGATTGTCGTTCGGGAACGAAAGGGCAGCGCCCTTGGCGTTCCCCTGCGCGCCGATCGTCGCGGCGATCGGGCGGCACAGAAACACCGTGCGGATCTCCGCACGGCATTTTCGCGCGCAAGCGCGCCCCCGTTACGAGGGCGCGTTACGTGCGTCGCGAGCAGCAAAGACCAGCTCGACGACACGTGGCTGATGGAACAGCTCGCCGCGCTCGATCGCGGCAATGCCCGGACCATCCAGCACGTCCCGGATGCGATCCTGCACGACGTCTTCAAGCTCGCCGGCGAGGACCCAAAAGTGAAGCGGGTCACGGTCGCGGCCCTCGGCTCGGAATTGGTCACTGTCGACGATAGCCTGTGCCAGCGCATTGATCGCGGCCATGCCAAGCGCGCGCTCGAATGCGAGCTGCTCGAACAAACGATGATGGGACATGGAAACCTCCGTGTTGCCGTGATTGGCGACACCTAGCGGGAGGGGCGCAGCGCGCCGGGTCACAGGACCGCGCAGCGGGCCGGCGTGCCGGGCAGCGGGGGAGCCGATTTGCGCAGCAAATTGGGGGGAACCGCCGATCCTTGAGGCGGCGCGCTGCGTCCCTCACGATAGGAAGAGACTGACGGACTGCCTCTAAAATCACGCCCACTCGGCACGGGTGGTCCGCTGATCGGAGTGGCGGATTGCGGGTCGATTTTCTGCTTCCGTTCTCGACTTGGCTGACTCATAGAATCGTCATGCCGATCATGGCCGAACATCGCTGGCTTTATCCAATCGATTGGCCCGAGCTGTCGAAGCTGATCCGCTTCGGCCGCGCCAAAGGGCGCTGCGAGCATTGCCAGCGTCCGCATGGTCAGCGGGTGTTCCACCTCGGCGATGGCCGCTGGTGGGACGCCGATCGCCGCCAGTGGCGCGACGGGCGGGGACGGCGCGTGCGAGCCCCTGACGCAGGTGTGGCGGCGATCGTGCGCGTCACGCGGGTCTACATCGCGTGCGCGCACCTGAACCATGATCCGACCGACAATACAGCCCGAAACCTCGCCGCGCTCTGCCAACGGTGCCACATGATCCATGACGCGGCCGAGCATCGACGTAGGCGCTGGTTCAACGCCTATCGCCGTCGCGCCCTGGGCGATCTGCTCGCCCGGCTCGATGCGGCGTCAGCGGGGTCAAGTGTGCCACGTGGCACACCGGCAGCGGGTCGTCAGCCCGTCGCCGAGACGCTGAGCTTGCGCCGGCGCGGCTTCGGCGCCGCTGCCTCAGGTGCTGGCGACGGGGGAGGCGAGGCCGGCTTGCGGCCGAGTCCGATCTTCTTCGCCATCGCGCGGCGCGCCTCGCTGTAAGCAGGCGCGACCATCGGATGATCGGGTTTCAGATTGTAGCGCGCGCGATACTCGTCGGGGGTGAGGCCGTGCGTGGAAAGGTGGCGACGAAGGGTGCGATACGGCTTGCCGTCGATCATCGATATGATCCGCTCCGGCGAGGCGAGCGACTTTCGGGCGGTGACTGCCGGCATGTGCTGGACGTCACCCTCGGGCGTAGCATTGGGCGCGGCCTGTCCCGATCCCGTGCCAGCGTCGAGTTGGACGATCGCGGCGTGGATGGCGGCGAGGAAGGCGGGCACGGCGTCGGCCTCGACGCGCGTGTTGGGGTTTCCGAGCCATGCGGCGGTTAGCTCGGTCGCCAGCTCGATCATGCTAATGCTGTTCTCGGTCTGCTCGCTCATTCTGTCCCGCCCCGTTTCAGGATGAAGTGCCATCCTGCTATTGGTTGTTAAGCCCGAAAGGCGTATATCGGAGTCGGTCTCGTATCGACGTTAGTCCGATGCACCATCCTGAGCCCGTCGAGCTGCTACTCGGCGGGCTCAAACTTTATGGTAGCGAAAAAAAGGGACGGGAACCCTGCTAGGCCCCCGCCCCCGTCAGGGTCGAATTACTTTTTCCCCAACGTGACGATCGCGACGACCAGCGAAATGCAGCCAACACGACCATGATGGTCTCGAATGTTGTCAATCCAATTCACCTCCTTTGACCGGCGAGATTGCGGGGGAGCTGCTACATCCGTCCACTGCCAGTCGAGGCCATTCTACCCGATCCCCGCACCGTCTGACGATAATTCCCTGACTCGATCGGTCACATTGTCGTGAAGTCGCCCAGGCGCCGCCCGGCCTTGGTCGGGCGGCGCCGCGCGGTTCCGCCAGGAAACGCAGGCGCGCCCGCCTGCAGAAGGCAGGGCGGGCGCGCTGGCGACGGGGCCGCACGTAGGCGTGATGGTGATGGAAGGGGGCCGATGAACACCGGCCCCCCAAACTTCACGCCATTTCGTCGTCGGCCATCTCGTCATTCTCGACACCCTCGATGCCGTCGCCGTCTATGTCTGGGTCGATGCTCTCCGGGTCGCGCTCGGGCTGGTCGAACGCACCGATCTTCATCGGGGCGGGAAGCCAGTTGCCGGGAAGTCGTCCCGACACGTTGACGGCAAGGTCCGCCTTTTTCTTGATGCTCGCGCAATTCTCGGCGCTGGGGGCACCGCATTCCTCGCGCAACAGGTCAATCATCGCCGCGCGACGCATCTTGTCGAACAGGCCGATGGGTGCGGACCAACGCGCGGCGATGTCCACGCCGCTCGCGCGCGCGATCTGCTCGAAATGGTGATGCCGGGTCCCGGGGGAACCGCCCGCGAACACCGTGCCGTCCACGGTCATCGCGACAAGCCCGGCAAGCAACGCCATCTTGTCGTCGGCCTCCATGCTGCGGATGGCCTCGAACCGGCCTTCGGCGGGGATGGATGCGAACCGGGTCGCCATCATTTCCTCAACCGGACGAACATCGCTTGTCGCCATAAGCTCGTCGGGAACGTCGGTCGCAACCGTCTTGGCCTGAACCTCAAGCGCCATCTGGAAGTTGTGCGCGCCGTGGAGCAACTGGCCCGCAAGGCTGTCCAGCATGATATCCAACGCCAGCGCCGGGTCGGCGGCAACGGCTTCCTGCACGATCTGCGTCTTGATGCGCGACAGGTCCGCGAACAGGCTGTTGCTGTAGAGCGGAGCCGGGCCGTCGCTGGTGGTCTTGGGCTTAGGCTCGGCCTTGGCACGATAGAAGCTCCTGCCGAGCGAACCGTCGTGGGAAACCCAAAGCGCCACGCCCCCGATTGCCACCTGTTCGGCATTGAAGCCGCGAAGGCCTCCGGTGATCGCGTCCCGCTCGTCGGATAGCGGTTCGATGCGCTCGCTGTCCGCGCCCTCGGCCTCGGCAATGGCCTCGATCTCGGTATCGATCGCGGCAAGCCGCTCGGCCTCGGCCTCGGTCGGCTCGCGGGTCGCCGGATAGATGCTGCCCTTCATGTAAAGGTCGTGGGGCCGGTCCAGTTCGGCGCGAACCTCGTGCCAACCGATCGCGCGATATTCGGCGGCGATGCCGTCCAGCATTTCCTCTGCCAGTTCCTGCACCAGCTCGGGCTGGTCGGCATAACCGGCGTCGCCCTGCGAAAACAGGTCTGCCGTGATGGTCCCGCCTTTGGCCTCATAGGCTTCGCGTCCGACGAACAGGAATGCGCCGTGGGTGGTCGCGACCTTCTCGGTGGTGAGCATCCGGCGGATGGTATGGGCTTGGCCGTTCGCCGCCTTGCAGACCTTGATCTGCTGGTCGTGATCGTCGGTGAGGGTAAGCGCGCGCGCCGCGTCGAGCGATAGCTGATCCTTGGCGATAAGGTCGATCAACGACGGTGCAAGCGCGGAAAGGCGAAGCATCTTATAGACGAAGCTGACCGCCACACCGGACCGGGCGGCGATATCCTCGGCGGACATGCCGGTATCGCGGAGCGCTCCATAGGAGCGGATACGGTCGGCGGGGTGCATGTCTTCGCGTTGCTCGTTCTCGATCAGAGAAAGCTCGATGGCCTCGCTCTTGTCCCGCACCTCGACGGGAAAAGTGTCGCTGTTCTTGATCCGCTTGCGCTTCGCCAACAGCTTCAAGCCCCGGTAGCGGCGTCCTCCGGCAAAAACCCAAAACAGCCCGTCCTCTTCGTAGGCGACAAGGTTCTGAATGAGGCCGTGCGCGTCGATATCGTCGGCCATGCTCTCGATGGCGGACGGCTTCACGCAGCGCTGATTGAGCGGGGAAAGGCGAAGCTGCGACAGTTTGGGATAGGTGATAGCCATGATTGAAAACTCCTGATCTGAGTTAAGTTCGGTGATGGGGAGGGGGTCAGCCTTCGAGGGCTGCGAGTTCGTCAAACTCGACCGATGCGCGTGTCGCGCCGTCGCCCGCGTAGGTCGCGCCGGTGCGCGGGTAGAAGAAAACACGTTCGCCCTTGGCGTAGGGAATGCCGTCCGCGCTGGTCCCGTCAGTCTTCGCGCGCTTCCAATACGGGTCGCCCTTGTATCGAGTGTAAGTCATTGTCCTGTCTCCTTTCCTTCGAGGCTGAAAGCCGGTTGCCGCAGCAACCGGGTCTGCCTCTCCGGCGAGGAGCGGGATGGGGAGGGAGGAGGAAAATCGACGGCCTGGTGCGGGCAGGCCGCCTAGCGCGGCCGACACCCCATAGGGTGGCGGGTGCCGCGCTTGGCGGACCACACGGGGCTGTCTATTTTCCTTCGGGAACGAAAGGGCAGCAGCCCTTGGTGTTCCCCGCGTCGGATGGCCTCCGGGGGAGGGCGTCGACGCCAATCGAGGATCGTTCGCGCCGTGCGCGTCCGCGGGTGTGCCACGTGGCACACCTCACGCGAGGATCGTCACCCCTCAGGGCCGAGACGCCGGCACGGTGGCTTGGTCGGCGCAATCGCGCCGATAGAGCCGTGCCCGGCAGGGTCGCGCCCTAAAGCTGAAGACCCGTTTGGCGAAAGGTGAAGCAAGGCGGCTGGCACCCCGCTTGTCGATGCCGACATTCCTGTACGTCAGCAATACAAGGGCCGCACGGGCGGGATTGGCTGATGAACTACTTGGTTGTTCCGAGAGACCTGGGCGAGGCATCGGGTGCCAATCCTTGATAGGTCGATTCCTGCCACCCGAGTCCTAGTGATTTTTGGATGGCGACATAACTTGCCGTAAGAGCCGCAACAGCGCTTTGAAGGTTTGATGCAGCAAGCACTTTCTGACGACCGGACTCGAGTGCGTCACTGCGGGAAATCACCTGTCGCTGGAAGCGTTGTTGTGTCAAAATGTCTGACTCGTCGGCCGATCGCTTGATCTCGGCGAGCGCTGCCACATTGCGACGTTGCTGTGCAAAGCGCGCGAGCGAATTCTCGGCGTCTTGGAACGCACCTAGAACGACCTGTCGATACTGTGCCTCAGCTTCGTCTCGTCCAGCGCGCGCTTGCGTTATCTGGGCCGAAGTTCGTCCAAAATCGAGCAACCCCCATTGTAGCTGGGGCACGGCAATGTTGGAGATATTTCCCAGATCGACCAGGTCTCCGACAGACGTTCCGCCGATGCCTAGGATCCCCATAAAGCTGATCTTGGGAAAACGCGCTGCTTCAGCGACGCCAATCCGGGCGGTCGTGGCCGCCAGATTGCGCTCGGCGGCGCGTATGTCGGGTCGACGGCGAAGTAGAGAGGCGGGATCGCCGATGGCGACGACCTGTGGTGGCAAGGGGACGTCACGCGGGATAGCCAGCAAGGAATCGAGCCTCCCTGGCGCCTCCCCTGCAAGCACGGCGAGCGCATTGAGATAAATTCCGATCTCCGCCTCAGCCGTAGCGAGATCGCCGTTGGTAGCCTGAATGGCGCGGTTCGCCTGACCAATGGCAAAGGCCGGCACCGTGCCCTGCTGAAAGCGTTGCCGAGCGAGGCCTAGCTGCTGCTTCTGCAGGTCCAGCCCCCCACGAAGTGCAGCGGCGCGCTGCTGCCGGTCCCGCAGATTCGTATAACTTTGCGCAACGTCGGCTGCGAGTTGAACGTGTGCATCTGCCGCGTTGTAGGACGCCGCTGCGGCTAGTGCGTTAGCGGATTCTATTTTTCGGATCTGGCCTCCCGCAAAATCGATTTCCCAATTTGCGTTCAGGCCGAGATTGAAAAACTGGAGAGAGGAATCCGCGTCCTGGGAAGGGGGCGTTGCGCCGTTCCCCTGAGCTGACTGCAGATCGATCCCGGGAAGGTCGGCGAAGATTCCGGTCGCTTGTGCCCCAGCTTTCGGAAAGCGGTTAGCGCGCTCCTGGCGCACGGATGCACGCGCCTGACGGAGTCGCGCCTGGGCGACATCGATCGACGGATTCGCTGCAAGTGCGCGTTGCTCAAGCTCGTTCAGGACCGGATCTTGAAGGGCCGTCCACCACTCAGCAACTGCGGGGTCATTGGTGCTCGTACTCGCGGTCTGGCGCACGAACTTGGATTGGGGGGCGGCGCGATCCAACCCCGGCGGTCCGGCGTAGTCCGGGCCAACGACACATCCGCCGAGCAGCAAGGGGGCGAGAACGAGACCTCTGAAGTTTATCATCGCAGCCTCAATGCATCGCCATGGACTGCCCTTTAGGCAGCGGGCGCAGGAACAAAACGAGTGGAAGCGTGGCTAGTGTCGCAAGCGCCATCGCCAGGAAAATGTCATTGTACGTCATGATGAAGGCCTGCTGCTGAATGGTCCCGGCAAGCGACTGAAGGGCGGCGTCCATCTGGCCGAACGTCCTGGTCATGCCGGCGAGATAATCCTGCAACCTTGGGTCGTTTGCCCAAAGGGTCTCTTCCATCCGTCGGCTATGGAGCGACATTCGCTGGTCCTGAAAGGAGGCCAGGGCGGCCAAAGCGAACGACCCGCCGAGATTTCGTGCGGCATTGAAGATGCCTGATGCATCACCGGCATCCTCCTTGCTGACCGAAGCGATAGTGGCCTGGTTCAGGAACAGCATGGTGAGGATCATGCCGACACCACGCAGTAACTGTCCGGCGGTAAAGGCTTCTCCGGCAGATTCCGCGGTGAGGCTGGTGTTGACGAGGCAGCTGGCGGCCATGAGCGCAAGGCCTGTGCCAACGGCGATCCTGATATCGACGACGCGGATAAGCAGCGGGATGACGGGCATCAGTAGGAAGGCAGGCACACCCATGAGGAAAATCACCTGACCCGTCTCAAGGGCGTTATAGTTAGCGATCAGCGCGAGGAATTGCGGGATGACGAAGGTCGAGCCGTACATCACCATGCCCAGCGCCAGCGCCATGACGACGACGCTGCCGAATTGTCGATTCATCACGATCCGCAGCTTAAGCACAGGCTTGGCGGCCCTGAATTGTCCGATACCCAGCATGACAAAACCAATCAGGGTCATGATCGTCAGCCGGACGATGTACGTCGATTCAAACCATTCTTCACGGTGCCCTTCCTCAAGCACGACCGTCAGTCCTCCCAGGCCGAGGATCATGCCGACGATCCCGAACCAGTCCGCCTCGCGGAAATAGACCCAGTTCGTTTTCTCGTGCGGCAGGCCGAGCAGCAGCAGCAGCAAGAGCAGACCGCAGACCGGCACGTTGACGAAGAAGGCATAATGCCAGCTCAGATTTTCCGTGAGCCAGCCTCCGAGCAGGGGGCCAAGAACCGGACCCAGAATGACGGTCATTCCAAAAAGGGCCATGCCGATCGGCTGTTGCGATGGCGGGAGGCGCTTTGCGACGATCGTCATCGCTGTCGGGATGAGCACGCCGCCCGTGAACCCCTGACCCGCCCTTCCGACGATCATTGTCATCAGATCCGTAGCCGTGCCGCACAGGACCGAGAATCCTGTAAAAGAGGTCACCGAGATGAGGAGAAGTGTCCTCAACCCTAAAAGCCGTTCCAGCCACGCGCTCAGCGGTATGATGATGATCTCGGCAACGAGAAAAGCCGTGGCGATCCACGTTCCTTCCGTGCCGGTCGCTCCGATCTCCCCTTGGATAGTCGGCAGCGCCGAGTTGACGATCGAGATGTCGAGTGTCGCGAGCAGCGCGCCCAGCGCGCCGGCCGCGACCGCGATCCAGGCCGTCGAGTCGGCTCGCTCGGCGCGTAACGTCCCCGCAGATGCAGCAACCGTCGCCACGCTCAGCGCTTCCGACTTACGGCCTGCCGGATTCTCTCCAGGTCGCCTTTCGCCGAACGGGTATCGACAGTAATGCCGACCGACATTCCGGGAACCAGAAGGGGCCTGACTTCGGGCGGCGCATCGATCGCGATACGGACGGGCACGCGCTGAACGATCTTCGTGAAGTTGCCGGTCGCGTTTTGCGGCGGGAGCACGGAGAACTGGGCACCTGTGCCCGGTGCGAAGCTGGCAACCCGCCCTTTCAGCTCGACCCCGGGGAGCGCGTCGACGTCGATGCTGACGGGCTGGCCGACTCGCATGAGACCTAGCTGCGTCTCTTTAAAATTGGCCTCGATGAAGAGGCGCTCCACCGGCACCAGCGTCATCAGGCGCGTTCCGGGCTGTACGAACTGCCCTACCCGGACAGCGAGATCGCCGACGCGACCATCGATCGCTGCCTTGAGCAACGTCGATTCGGTGTTCACACGCGCGGCGGAGAGCTGAGCGCGAGCGGCTTCGGCTTGCGATTGCGCCTGTCGTACCTGCGCACCAAGCGTGCCAACGCGCCTTTCTGCTGCGGTAAGGCCGGCCTGAGCAGCATTGGCGCGCTCATCTGCCTGTCGTGCCTGCGTCTGAAGCTGAGCAAATCGCTCGCCTGGCTCTGCGCCAGACGCCGCCAGCGGCTGATAGCGCGCAACCTGCTGCCGCGCGAAGGCGGCCTCGGCGCGCGCCGAGGCCGCCTGAGCACGCGCCTGGACGATTGTCGCCTGCTGTTCAGCGATCTGCGAACGGCTCGTCTCGACCGCAGCTTTCGCTGTGTCGATCTGGCTGGTGATCTGCTCGCTTTGGGCTCGATATTCGCGAGGGTCCAGTTCTGCCAACTGCTGCCCTTTGCGGACCGCTTGGTTCGCGCTGACAAACACGCGCTCGACATATCCGGCAACTTTCGGGGCCACCACGACAGAGTCCGCCGCCACATAAGCGTTGTCGGTTTTCTGCATGAACTTGCCGCGGTTCTGATGGTCAAAATACCATACCAACCCCGCTCCCACGATCGCGATCGCGACAATCAATAGCGCCAACCGAACCCGTACCGACTTGAGCGGACCGGCGGGCCGCTCACCGACATCGTCATGGTCGCCTGAACCGACTGGGGGATCTTCCACCATTCTATTCCCGATCAACTATCGATTCAAAGAACCGGGGGACTTGCCACGGCGGCCGAGCTTCGGCAATACCACATTATATGGAACCTCACCAATCGGGTATACGTGGGATCGCAACCACCTTCGGCTGGACCTGGTACAGGATGCGGCGACTGATCGACGCCTATCTTGCCTGTCAGGGTGCATCGATGGCCCAACTAAAACTGCTCGCGTATCTCGCGGAACAACCGCGCCGCTCCACCGACATTGCGAGCTTTTTCGATCAGGCGCCCCGCACTGTCACCCAGGCGATCGACGCGCTCGAACAAAATGGTCTCGTGTCACGATCGCCTGCTCCGGACGATCGCCGGTCCAAACTGGTGCAGATCACAGACGCCGGCCGGGCCACGTTGGGACTGGCCATGCCGCTCTACGACGACATCGTGGGGCAGACCTTCGGAAGCCTGACAGCGGATGAACTCGAGGGCCTCGACGCGGCGATCAAGCATTTGAACCGGCTCGTCGACCATCTGGAGACGAAGGCCAGCGTTCCCGAGACCCAAGTTCCCGCCCCGAAAAGCCGGGCGCATGATTGATCGAGCTCCTACCGATGAAGCCGATACGACTGCTCTAAAAGAAAGGGAGCGGTTCGCACAGATTCTCGTCCTGTTCGGGCGGCACGGTCTCAAGGGGCTGGCCGCTCGGCTGGGTCTGGGGGTGGGGGGGGACGAGCCGCTTGAAGATACCCGGCCGGAAGCGATTGTCGCGCTTTTGCGGGATATCGGTCCTGTCGCGGTCAAATTCGGACAGATCCTCGCGATGCGAAGCGACCTTCTGGAGCCGGCATGGGTCGATGCACTTTCAAAACTGCAGGACCGCGTTCCTCCGCTTCCATTCGCGGCCGTGCAACCGCTGATCGAGGAAGCGATCGGCGGCCCAATCGAAACAAGTTTCAGCCACTTTGACACCGAAGCGCTTGCGGCAGGCTCGATCGCTCAGGCGCATGCGGCGACGCTGCTCGACGGGCGGGACGTCATCGTCAAGATTCGCCGCCCAGGCATCGAGCGGATCGTCGATGCCGATCTTCGGCTCTTGCGAAGACTGGCCCGGGTCGCGGAGCGCCGTATCCCCGAGATCGCAAGACTGAAGCCGGACGAGCTGCTGCGCCATTTCGCCGAGAGCCTCGCCCGGGAGATGGACCTCAGCGCAGAAGCGCGCGCCAGCGACGCGATCGGTGAATATCTTAAAAACTACGGGGTTCGGACCGCGCGCTTCGATTGGGAGCTTTCGGGTAGGCGAGTGAACATCCAGGAGCGGCTCCGCGGATTTCCCGCAAGCGATCTGGATGCGGCACGCCGGAGCGATCTCGATCTGGCTGCGCTCGCCAGCACATATGCGCAAGCGATCCTGCGCATGATCATCATCAACGGTCACTTCCACGCCGATCCGCATCCCGGCAACGTCTTCTTTCTTGAAGACGGGACGCTTGGCCTGATCGATTTCGGGGCCGTGGGCACCCTCCTGCCGAGACGCCGGGAGGAACTCGTTCGGCTTGGCCTCGCGATCGCTTCGGAGGACACCGGCGGTGTCGTCGATATCCTTATGCTCTGGGCCGGTGATCCGGACGTGGACCGGGTCCGGCTTGAAGAGGCAATGGCCGAACTGATCGACCGCTTCAGCAACGTCCTGCTCGATCAGATTGACCTCGCCGACATTTTTCAGATGGTATTCGCGATTCTGCGCGACTTTCATCTCGCGCTTCCGCCTGACCTCGCTTTAGTGCTCCGGACCTTGCTGACCGCCGAGGGGTTCGTCCGGCGCATCGATCCGGCATTCGACATTGCTCGCGAGCTTGCTCCCATAGCAAAGGAAATGATGCGGGAGCGGGCGAGCCCTGCCCGGCTGCGCGGCGAGGCGGGCAAGCTGCTCGCAGCGCTCGGACGAGCGGTTCTGTCAACGCCGAACCTCGTCGGACAGATCGAGAAGGTTGCGCGAACCGGCTCGATCACCGTCAGTATCGCGCCCAAGGACCTTGAGCGTCTACGCGGAAGAGAGCGTGCCGGCAGGGGTACTCCGCAGCTCTATCCTGCCACCCTCGCGATCTGCGCCGCGATAGTGTTTTCCTCGCAGCCTCTCCTGGCGGGACTGTTGGCTTTCGGCGCTGTTGCACTGGCCGTTTTGGAAGGTGTGAGGCGGCGATGAGCGCGGCGCACGCAGAGCTGACCGCAAAGCATCGCGCCTGGCGCGACAGGTCTCGGGATTCCTAGCTCCCGATGGAAACGCATTCAAACTGGTTGAAGGTGAGCCTGATCGTGGGCCTGCTCATGGTCACTGCGATCGGATTCGCTTTGTGGCTTCTCCAGGCGAGCGATGCCAAGGGGCCGACGTACGAGATACGATTTGAACAATCCGTCGATGGCCTGCAACCGGGGTCGGCCGTGAACCTTCTCGGCGTTGCCATCGGTCGCATAACTGAGATCAAGGTTCAGCCCAAAAATCCAGATTTCGTGACCGTGCGGTTCGTGCTGACCAGTGACACGATTCTTCATCGAGGTGTGACAGCATCGATCGAACGGTCGTTATTTGATGGATCGGCAAAACTGAGCCTGAGCGGCGACAACAATCGCAACCCGGTGCTCGCGGCCCGAGAGGGGCAGCAGTTCCCGATCGTACCAGCAAAGGGCGGAGGACTCTTGGGCGGCGGTGGTCCAGCAGACCTCATTGCGAAGGTTTCGTCGAACGCTGAAAGCGTGTCTAAAAAGCTCGATCCCGTTGGTTTGCGTTCGATAGAGAAGCGTCTCGACGAACTCGCGCGCAACTCGCAGAGCTGGACTGGCAAAGTCGGTCAAGTGGCGGGACGGTTGCCACAGACGGACAGGCTCGATGCTTTTGCAAAGCAGATCGCCAATACAGGGGATGGTGCAACGAGACTTCGCCGACGCATTGAAGCGTCACGTGGAGGATTTCGTGAGCGTATTTCTAGGTCGCTGGACTCGGCTGACAAATCAGCCGTGTCTTTTGGGCAGTCGGTTTCGCGCGCACGACCTCGGATGAGGCAGTTGGAAGCGGATGCCCGCCAGGTCACTGAGACCGTTCGATCGCTCCGGGGACCAGTCGGTCGTGCCGGCGATGTCGCCAAGAGAATCGAACAGGGGGGCTTGGGAT
>NZ_JBWXPI010000006.1:0-150747 GCF_056679955.1 Sphingomonas sp. PEI4 | reverse complement strand
ATGCGGATGCGTTGCAGGGGTTCCACCACGAGTTTGCAAGTTTGAATCCCTAAATCACCTTACATTCCTGTTCTGGAATGGAAAGGCCGGGCCGGACTAGAGCCGGGAGACAAACCGGTCCGGCTCCGTCTCCACACGAGGGGCGGCCGTTGACCTGGAGCAGTTCGACCCACAACCGATCATTCACGTGCCCCTCCCCGCCTCCCAACTTCGAACATCCGTTCGTTTTTTGGAGTTCCTTTAGGGATTAGGCCTCTTGTAGCTCGCCTGCGCCATTCAGATCAGCGATGCCTGCACCATCTCCGTCCCGCTACGTCGGACAAGATACCTGTCCTCGGGCGTTCTTTTGGCTCCAGCCGGCCAATCCGGAAATTCGAGCACGCCGCTTCTGCGATACTCGTTCGCAATACGCTTCAAGTCTTTCAGCCTAATAATATGCCGCGTTAGCACCATCGGCCAGATACTGTCCCAACGAACGCCCGGCCCGCCTTGAGGCACCAAATCCAGAAGCAGATCTCGGGCTCGACGATTCTCGTCTACGAGCGAGATGGAACTACGGTCCGGCCCCATCTCGTGCGTAGATGCCAGCAATTCGAACTGACCGCTGCGACTTTCCCGCCCTTCCAATTTTCGACGGCCACGAATGTCGCTCTGCACGTCAAGCGCATCGACGTGGCAATCACGAAAGACCTCGATCCCCTTCGGTCGACGAGTGCCGTAGACCAGGAAGTACAATGTCCGGTCCTTCGTTGGCTTCAGGACGTCCACATCGGACACGAATGGATACCCGCCGACGTCCGCAAGCGCCGCTCGAAATTCATCCACGAGCGCTCCCTTGCGCGCATCGGAGACGCGGTGGCCCATGGTAGTCGATGCGTGCTGCCGGTCGAGCGACCGTATGCGCGAGCGCCAGTCGCGACCAGGCGTCAGGCGATCGAGCTGACCTGCGATCGCCGCCTCCTCGGACAGCGCAAAACGATTGATGAAGTCGAACATGAAGTTGAACACAACCTCGCAGTTGTACCGCCCGATCAGGGGAGCGATCGCTTTCAGATCGACCGTCCATCCCTTGGGGTCGATCAGGACGAACGAGAACGCCCGCGCCGGTATCTGTGTAGCGATCGTCGGTGCAACGGCTGTGAAGTCGTCGTTGTGTGCGATGATCGTGACCTCGGGGAACATCTCGCGAAGCCCATCTAGCTTTGCAAACGCCGCCTTATTTTTCTCGACCAAATGCGCCGTCATGCGCACCTGACGGCGTTGGGCCGGATCAACCATGCTCGCCCAAGTATGCTTCGCGAGCGTCAACGCTCTGAGCGCGATGCCGAACGAGGTGTCCTCGAAGCGTTCGCCGCTGTTCTTCCATGGGCCGGAAAAACCATCGACATAGACAATCTCGTCGTATGCGCTGGCGACTTTGAAGATAAGGCTTTCGAGATAACCCGCGAGGAAGTGATGCTTCACGTAGGCTTGCTCGCGCCCTTGATAATTCGCGAGATCCAGAGGCATCAGGCAGCTCGCGATGCGACCGGCATTGGAAGATCGTTCCACTCGCGGCCATCGAGATCACGACCGCCCGTCTTCGGCCTGATTCCGCCCCATTGCTTGAAGAAGAAAGCCACGTCCTGCGCGGCGCATTGATCGCGGATCTCTCGCGCCCATTCTATTGCCATCGGTCGCGCGCCAGGGCCACTTTCGCCACCGGCGATCACCCAGTGAATTCCCGAAAGGTCTACCGGTCCAACGGCGCCAATCAGCGGCTCGATCGACAGGAAGCGGACGGCCGCTGGCGACTGGCGAAGATGCTGAATACGTGCGCCTGATCGACTATCCTCGACCGACACGCCGAGCCAGATGTGCTCAGGGGGCGTCACCTCGCGATAGCGGCGCTTTAGATAGGTTCGCATCAGAGAGCTGCGTTTGGTCAGCACCTGAAAGACGTGCCATTCCGCCTTCTCCATTGTGTCGAACACGCTGTCGATGAAGGTCCTCGGCACGTCCTTGTGAAACAGATCGCTCATGGAATTCACGAAGATCATTCGTGGACGCTTCCACAGCAACGGCTGGTCAATGCGCTCGGGACGGAGCGTCAGATCGAAACCGTTCTCGAACGGGTGCCCGGGGATACCGCGCCACCTCTCCGAGAAGCGGGCCGCGTAGCAGTTGTCACTGTGGATCGGCGTGGAAAAAGGACCCCGGTAGCGGGGTGATCGGCGTCGAAAAAGGACCCCTCATTCCGTTGGTCTAAGGCTGTCCGCTTGGCAGATGTCAGGCGGCGAGATCGGGATGTTGGTATTGGAGACGGTATTGAGGATCCGGCGCGAGCACGCGTCGGGCAAAGCCATCAAGGCGATAATGCGGGACCTGCATTTGTCACGCGGGGTGGTGCGCAGGGCGATCCGGGCGCCGGAGGCGGACACCAAGTACCGGCGAGAAGTACAGCCGTTGCCAAAATTGGGGCCGTTTCAGATGCGGCTCGATGCGCTGTTGGAAGAGGATGAGGCACGACCGCGGCGCGAGAAGCTGCGCATTACGCGTGTCCATGATCTGCTGCTGCGCGAGGGGTTCGACGGCTCGTACGACGCGGTGCGCCGCTACGCTACCCGCTGGCGGCAAGCTCGACGTCGCGACGTAATGGACGCGCCAGCGTTCATCCCGCTGCTGTTCCGGCCGGGCGAGGCCTATCAGTTCGACTGGAGCCACGAAGACGTCGAGATCGCGGGCAAGCCAATGCGGGTGAAGGTCGCACATGTGCGGCTATGCGCATCGCGGGTGATGTACGTGCGAGCCTATCCGCGCGAGACACAGGAGATGCTGTTCGATGCCCATGCGCGGGCATTCGCCTTCTTCGGGGGCGTGCCGACGCGCGGCATCTACGACAACATGAAGACCGCCGTGACGAGCGTGTTCACAGGCAAGGAACGGGTTTTCAACCGGCGTTTTCTGGTCATGGCGAGCCATTACATGGTCGAGCCGACGGCTTGTTCGCCGGCAGCCGGCTGGGAGAAAGGCCAGGTCGAAAACCAGGTCCAGACGGCACGCGGTCGGTTCTTCCAACCGCGCTTGCGTTTTGCCAGTCTCGAGGAGTTGAACGGCTGGCTGGAGGCGGAATGTCGCCGCTGGGCCGACCTGCACCAGCATCCTGAGCAGAAGGAACTGACGGTCGCCCAGGCATGGACGGCTGAGCGCGGCGTGCTCCAGCCGGTTGCTGCCTCCTTCGACGGGTTCTACGAGAGTGAGCATGCGGTGAGCGGCACGTGCCTGATAAGCTTCGACCGCAACCGCTATTCCGTCTCGGCCAAAGCCGTGCGGCGCACGGTTCAGGTCCGTGCCTATGCTACCCGCATCGTCGTGCGCCTTGGCGGTGAGGTACTCGCCGACCATCCTCGGTTCTTTGGTCGCGACCGCACTATCTACGACCCGTGGCACTATCTGCCGGTGCTCGTGACCAAACCCGGCGCCTTGCGTAACGGCGCGCCGTTCCAGGACTGGGAGCTGCCGCCTGCGTTGTCACGACTGCGGCGCAAGCTCGGCGCTGGCGATGATGCCGACCGGCGGTTCGTGCGTGTGCTTGCAGCGGTGCTCGACGACGGGCTCGATCTCGTCGAGGCGGCCGTCCGTGAAGCACTGCTGGCGGGTATCACCAGCGACGACGTCATTCTCAACATTCTCGCCCGTCGGCGCGAGCCGCCACGACCGTTGGCCATCGTCACACCCGAGGACCTGGCGCTGCGCCATCCGCCTCGTGCCGACTGCGGCCGCTACGACAGCCTGCGAGGTTTCCATGCAGCGGCATGAGATGATGGCTGCCATGGCCGAGTTGGGGCTCAAGGGCATGGCCGGCGCCTTCGACGAGGCGGTCACCACCGGCCTGCAGCGCAAACGTACGATGATGGAAATCCTGACGGACCTGTTGCGTGCGGAGACGACCCATCGCCATGCGGCGTCGGTCCGCTACCGGATGTCAGCCGCCAAACTGCCGGCGGTAAAGGACCTCGACGCCTTCGTATTTGACGGTACGCCCATCAACGAAGGCCTGGTGCGCTCGCTGCACAACGGCGCGTTCCTGGCCGGCCAGCGCAACATCGTGCTCGTCGGTGGTACGGGCACCGGCAAGACGCACCTCGCCAGCGCCATCACCGCCAACGTCGTGCGAAACGGCGCCCGCGGCCGCTACTTCAATACGGTCGACCTAGTGAACCGGCTCGAGGAGGAAACCCGCCTCGGCAAGGCCGGCACGCTTGCAGCCCAGCTGTCACGCCTCGAGGTCGTAGTGCTCGACGAGCTTGGTTATCTGCCGTTCGCCCGCTCGGGCGGCCAGCTGCTCTTCCACCTGGTCAGCAAGCTCTACGAGCGAACCTCGGTCATCGTCACGACGAACCTTGCCTTTGGCGAATGGCCGACTGTCTTCGGCGACCCCAAGATGACCACCGCGCTGCTCGACCGCATTACGCACCACTGCGACATCGTCGAAACCGGCAACGACAGCTGGCGCTTCAAGCACCGCAGCTAGCCCTCGGGAACCCGACAGAGGAACGCTTCGCGCTGGTTACGCCTCCGGACGGGCTACGCCCGCCCTACGCCGCAACCAGCGCGAACGGCGCGTCCGTTACCGTCACGCTGCCCGACGAAGGGGGTCTCTTTTGGACGCCGATAGGGGGTCCTTTTTGGACGCCGATTGACAGTTGTCACAGCCAGCCGTGATCTTCGTGCAGCCCGTGACCGGGTTCCACGTCGCATCGGTCCACTCGATTGCACTGCCATCAGCCATAGTTTTCGCGCCCCAGAGAACGAACCGTGAATCTGCCACATTGCGATTCGCGGCGCAACGAAATTGACAGGCGAACATGGCGATTTCGCGATGCCTGCGACGGTTTCCGCTAGACAGAAACGCTAGGGCACACCCATATTCCGTCCTCCGGCGGCGGGGCGTCGGTGAGGTCTGATCAATGGGGAAGCGTCCGGCATACGATTGGATACTGGGCGGTGATCTGCCCGAACTTGGCCGTCATAGCGTTGCCAAGCACGAAGTCTTCGATCGCTATATTGCGGCGTACATCCGCACGCTCACCCGCAACCATCTTAAGCGAGCGTTGAACCTGACCATCGTCGATGGTTTCTGTGGCGGCGGTCGTTACAGTCTCGATGGTCAGGAAGTCGATGGATCCCCGCTTCGTATGCTTGCCGCCGTCGAACGGGCGCAAACGGAACTGAGCGCCGCGCGCGCAATGGGCTTCGAGATCAAAGCCGACTTTGTCTTCATCGACGACAACCCCAACCATATCGAATTTTTACGCGACCTCCTGGAGCAGCGCGGCCACGGTCATCGCATCGGCCGCGACATCAGAATCATCCAGTCGACGTTCGAGGACGCATGCCCCACGGTCATCGAGGCTATCCGGAAGAAGGGTAGTGCACACCGATCACTGTTCTTCCTCGATCAGTATGGCTGGAGCGACGTCACGTTCGCAACGGTGCGGCATATTATGAGTCAGTTGGCGAACCCTGAGGTTATCCTGACCTTCATGGTCGACAATCTCGTGAACCTTCTTCACGAGCGCATGTCGGATTTCCGCGCCCTGACCGCGATCGACTACGATCGTGAGGACATCCGGGCCCTAATGGCGCTGAAACAGCAGAAGGGCTGGAAGCGCATCATCCAGAATACCGTCTACAGCCACATTCAGGCGCGAACGGGCGCGGCGTTCTATACCCCGTTCTTCATCCACCCCGAGAAGTCGAACCGTGACTATTGGCTCATTCATTTGTTCAAGCATCATCAGGCCCGCGAAGAAATGGGCAAGGTGCACTGGGGCATGGAGAACACCTTCGAGCACTTCGGTCGCACGGGGTTCAATGCCCTTGGATTCATTCCCGGGGTCGACGTGCGCGAGGACAACTTCGACTTCGGATTCAACGACAATGCCCGGACGCGATCGGAAGTTGCCGTCCTGGACCAGCTCCCCCGGCTCATCCATGCCAGCGCCAGAGAAGGCGGGAAACCGCTCACCAAGCAGCAGATCTTCACATCGCGTTGCAACGATACGCCCGTGACTGGAGATATCGTCGACAGTCAGCTGTCCTTCCTGCGGGAGCAGAAGGAAATCGTGATTACAGCCGCTGACGGGTCAGTCCGACGATCGGTCAAGCAGTTCGCCTGGGACGATCACATCGAGCCAGTACGCGAACCCAGCCTGTTCTCGATACTCGGACAGCACGCCGCCTAGGCCCGACAGGGCCGCGATTGAACCATCCGAGTCCGATAGAGTTTGACTGCTATGCTTGTCGCTCGCCGGTGCCCATCCTAGAACCCGTGTCGATTAACGGGGTAAGGGGCAGCGACGACGTGACACTGGCGTCTGCGACATCGACATTCGGCGTGGCCGCCAGGAAGAAGCTGAACAGCCCCGCCATCACCGGCGCGCCAGAGGATCAGCTTCGGGCACCGCTCGAGGAATACCTTGCATCGCTTGCCGACATCATCGGCCTTACGAAAGGCACCATGGTGCTCATCGGCGAGACGTCGCTCGCCGATCTCAAGACGCGACCGGACTATGCGGTATCCGTCAAGGACGCGCTCGTGGGATTCATCGAGGTGAAGGCCCCATCGAAGGGCGCAGATCCACGAAAGTTCGGCGACAAGCATGACAAGGCGCAATGGGAAAAGCTCAAGTCGCTGCCCAACCTCCTTTACACTGACGGCAACTCCTTCAGCCTGTGGCGCAACGGCGAAATAGACGGCAAGGTCGTTCACCTTGACGGTGACGTCGAGACATCCGGCGCCGACCTCGAAGCGCCAGAAGCGCTTCTCGGGCTAATATCCTCATTCTTGGCGTGGGAACCGATCCCACCACGGTCCGTACCCGAACTGGCGCGCGTGAGCGCCCGCCTCTGTCGGTTGCTACGCGACGAGGTCACCGAGCAGATGGATGAGGGCAACCCCGCTCTGACCGGGCTGGCGGAAGACTGGCGCAAGCTGCTCTTCCCGACCGCAAGCGACGTCGAATTCGCCGACGGCTACGCGCAGGCTGTGACCTTTGGTCTGCTCGTGGCACGTGCGAAGAAGATCGGCCTTGCGCAGGGGCTGGATGCCGCCGCGGCCGAACTTCGTAAAACCAACTCACTCATAGGGACGGCCCTACGACTGCTGACGGACCAGGCTGAGAACCGCGACGCCTTGAAGACGTCGCTCGCGACGCTTACCCGGGTGCTCGACAAGGTGGACTGGAACAAGGTCAGCAAGGGTCAGCCCGAGGCATGGCTCTATTTTTACGAGCAGTTCCTCGAGGTATACGACAACGCGCTCCGCAAGAAGACCGGATCATACTACACGCCCCCGGAGGTCGTGCAGGCGATGGTCGGCATGGTAGACGAGGCGTTGCGGAGCCCCACTCGGTTCAACCGGGCGACCGGCCTCGCGTCCTCCGACGTGACGATCGCCGACCCCGCGGTCGGCACCGGCACATATCTCCTGGGCATCATCCGCAAGATCGCAAGCACCATCGAGGACGAGCAGGGCCTCGGTGCGGTACCAGCGGCGGTCGCGGCGGCCATGTCCCGGCTCATCGGTTTCGAGATCCAGTTCGGGCCTTTCGCTGTGGCCCAATTGCGCATGCTCGCCGAGCTAGCAGTACTCGACGAAAAAGAGGACGCCACCGAAGCGCCACCGCTGCGGCTTTTCGTCACTGACACCCTGGGCAACCCGTATGCCGAACAGGAGTGGATCCCGACAATGCTGGAGCCGCTTGCCCAATCAAGAATGGAAGCCAACCAGATCAAGCGCTCCGATCCGATAACAGTCGTGATCGGAAACCCACCGTACAAGGAAAAGGCGAAGGGACGGGGCGGATGGATTGAGGCAGGGGACGGCAACAACGCCGCACCGCTTGGCGACTGGGTGCCGCCACCCGCGTGGGGCGTTGGCGCACATACAAAGCACCTGTACAATCTGTATATCTTTTTCTGGCGGTGGGCGACATGGAAGGTGTTCGGACCCAATGCGGGTTCCGAGGCGTATGCAGGACTACCGAGCGGAAACGGCACCGAAGCCAAGGCCGGCATCGTCTGCTTCATCACTGTCGCGGGCTATCTTGCCGGCGATGGTTTTCAGAAGATGCGAGAGGACCTGCGGAGGTCGGCGGACGAGATATGGGTCATCGACTGTTCGCCCGAGGGTCATCAGCCTGGTGTTGCCTCACGTGTTTTCCAAGGTGTTCAGCAGCCGGTCTGCATCGTGCTAGCTTCGCGAACCGGGAAACAGTCGCCTTCCGAACCTGCGGTTGTTCGATACCGTGCCCTGACCGCCGGTCCACGAACCGCAAAGTTCGTTGATCTCCAAAACATATCGCTGGATGACTCTGGCTGGGCGGTGTGCTCGTCCGAATGGCGTGATCCGTTTCTCCCAGCGTCGGTAGGAGCCTGGGCGACCTTCCCGGCGATCGAGCAATACTTCGTCGATAGCCGATCGGGTGTAATGCCAGGTCGAACCTGGGTCATCGCACCTGATGTCAGCAGCCTTAAAGATCGATGGGCCCGATTAACGCGTGAGAAGGACGACGCCAAAAAAGCAGCGCTTTTTCATCCCCATCTTCGCAAGGGAAAGCCGGGCGACAAACATATCGACAAGCATGTAGCCCGAGGACTCCACGGTCACGAGCAACGATCCAGCCCAGTTTCAGGTGATACCATGCAGGCGATAGAGCCTGTTCCGTATGCCTTTCGGTCTTTCGACCGTCAGTACATCATTCCGGACGCCCGTCTGATCAATCAGGCGAATCCCTCTCTTTGGTCAGGGCATTCCAACGAGCAAGTCTATCTGACGGTCTTAGACCACCCGGCACCATCGGCCGGGCCAGGATTCACGATAGCAGCAAACATTCCTGATCTCGATCACTTCAAGGGATCGTTCGGCGGTCGCGTATTCCGACTGTGGAATGACGCCGGCGCAACCATAAGCGAGATAAATCCAGCGCTAATCGAAATTCTAGGCACTCGCCTTGGCACAGCCGTCAGCGCACAGGAGGTAATGGGATATATTGCGGCGATAGGGTCGAGCTCTGCCTACACTGCCCGGTTCGCCGCTGATCTCCGAACTCCTCCATTGCGTATCCCTCTGACGGCGGATCCGAAACTGTTCGAACAAGCGGTCGAAATCGGTCGTACGATCATCTGGCTACAGACGTTCGGAGAGAGATTTATCGATGTTGGGTCGGGTCGATCCCACGGCAATCCTCGATTGCCCAAGGGTACCGGGCCGACGATACTCGCCGGCGGTGCGATACCGTCCTCTTCGGCCGAAATGCCAGACGAAATGCATTATGACGCCGCAAGCCGTCAGTTGCGTATCGGAAAGGGTGTCATTGACAACGTCACAAGCGAGATGTGGAATTACGCAGTCGGTGGGAAGCCCATTCTGCGTCAATGGTTCAGCTATAGAAAAGCCGATAGAAGCCGACCGATCATGGGCGACCGTCGTCCCCCTTCCCCGCTCGGCGATATCAAACCGCAGGGTTGGATAGCGGAGTACACCACGGATCTGCTGAACTTGCTGCATGTGCTTGGCCGTCTCGTAGAGATGGAGCCGTTGCAAGCAAAGCTGCTGGAAGCCGTCTTCAATGGTCCTCTGATTACAGCTGTGGAACTTGCTACAGCTACGGCTGCACATCCAACCAAGGGAAAGATGGCCGGTAAGGTCGCCCATCAAGCGCAGCTGAGCATGTTGCCTAGCTAACCGAAAGTTTGGCAGCGAAGTCTCATACTTCGCATGGTGAAGGGTAAATTGGCCCGCGTCACTATTGGGCCGGTACGGCACGACAGAGTGGATGCGATCTTAGGCCACTGTTTCGGCTTCGACCACGGTAGAGGACGCTAAAATATTGGCCAGGATCGATAGGAATACCACAGCTTGAAAAGCGAAGGTCTCGTCGCCTCTTTGATCTGGTGAGCATGAGTATTGCGAAGGTACGAGCTGTAACTGTGAAGGGCGGTGACAAACCAGGCCACAGGACCGCCGGCGCAGTGCCTTCGGGGGCGGAGTAAAATCCGGCCATTTGTTAAGCTGCTCCCTTTGCGGAGCGGCGGGGATGTTTGTCGTGGAGAGCTACGCAGCAGTCAGACGGTTTGTATTTGTCGAGGGTCATAGTCGCCGGGAAGCGGCGGAAGTGTTCGGACTGAACCGCGATACGGTACGCAAGATGTGCCTGTATTCGGCGCCTCCTGGATACCGTCGGACGAAACCTCCGACCAAGCCAAAGCTCGGGACGCTGCTACCGGTTATCAACGCAATCCTGGCAGCCGACCGCGAGGCGCCGGGCAAGCAGCAGCACACGGCCAAGCGGATCTTTGAGCGGCTACGCGACGAGCATGGCTATACGGGCGGCTACACGATGGTGAAGGACCATGTCCGGCTGTGCAGGGCACGCGGGCGCGAGACCTTCGTGCCGCTGGCGCACCCGCCAGGGCATGCACAGGTCGACTTTGGCGAGGCGGTCGCGGTCGTCGGCGGGGAGCGGATGAAGATCCACTATTTCTGCATGTCGCTGCCGCAGTCGGATGCGTGCTTCTTCAAGGCGTATCCGCGCGAGACGACCGAGGCGTTTCTTGACGGGCACGTGTCAGCATTCGCGTTCTTCGGGGGCGTGCCGCTCTCCATCCTCTACGACAACACGACCATCGCCGTGGCAAAGATCTGCGGCAACGGAACGCGCGAGCGCACGCGTTCCTTCACAGAGCTGGTGAGCCACTATTTGTTTCAGGACCGTTTTGCGCGTCCAGCGCGGGGCAACGACAAAGGCAAGGTCGAGGGGCTAGTGAAGTTCGCGCGCAACAACTTCATGGTGCCCGTGCCGGTCGCTGCCAATTTCGATGTCTTGAACGCCAGGTTCGAGGAGTCCTGCCGCGCGCGTCAGGGTGAGCATGCCGGTCAGCACGCGCAGACAATCGCCGAGCGGCTGGCGGCTGACGTAGCAGCGTTACGCCGTTTGCCAGCCGTGCCGCTGGAGCCATGTGAGAAGCGCGCCGGGCGCGTGTCGTCGACCGCGCTGGTGCGCTACCGGACCAACGACTATTCGGTACCGACCGCGTACGGTTTCCGCGACGTGGTCGTGAAGGGGTTCGTCGACGAGGTCGTCATCCTCTGCGCGGGCGAGGAGATCGCCCGGCACACGCGTTGCTACGGCGAAGGCGTATTTGTCTCAAATCCGCTGCACTATCTGGCGCTTATCGAGACCAAGCCCGGCGCACTCGACCAGGCAGCGGCCCTTCGGGACTGGAACCTGCCGGACATCTTCCAGCATCTGCGGCACCTGCTCGAGGCCCGGATGGGGAACAAGGGCAAACGCGAGTTCATCCAGGTGCTGCGGCTGCTCGAAGCCATGCCGCTTCCCATCGTCACAGACGCGGTGACCGAGGCCATCCAGTTGGGCGCTCCCGGTTTTGACGCGGTCAAACTCATCGCGCTGGCGCGTATCGAGCGCCGTCCGCCGCGCCTTGATCTGGCGGCGTATCCGCACGTGCCCAAGATGGACGTCAAGACGACGCGCGCGGCCGACTATGCGGTGCTGGCAGCATGACGACCAAGGACGCCATGCCGGTAGGCACGATGGCCGGCACGCCACAGGTTCTGCTCGCCCATCATCTCAAGCAGCTCAAACTGCCGACCATCCTGCGCGAATATGAGAAGGTCGCGCGCGAATGCGCGCAAGGCGGGGTCGACCACACCCGCTACCTGTTGCGGCTCATCGAGTTAGAGCTCATCGACCGCGAGCGCCGGACCATCGAGCGACGGATCCGCGCGGCCCGCTTTCCGGCGCTGAAGAGCTTCGACACGTTCGAGTTCACCGCCATCCCCAGCCTGAACAAGATGATGGTCATCGAGCTTGCCCGGTGCGAATATATCCTGCGCCGCGAGAACGTCATCGCGCTCGGCAACAGCGGGACAGGCAAGACCCATGTCGCCATCGCGCTCGGCCTGGCGGCTTGCCAGAAGGGCTTCACGGTCGCCTTCACGACCGCCGCCTCGCTGGTGAACCAGCTGCTGGAGGCACGAGACGAGCGACGGCTGCTCAAGCTTCAGCGTGAGGTGGCAGCCGTGAAGCTGCTCGTCGTCGACGAACTGGGCTACGTTCCGTTGTCCCCGACCGGCGCCGAGCTGCTCTTCGAGGTGCTGTCGCAGCGTTACGAGCGCGGCTCGACTATCATCACCTCCAACCTGCCGTTCGAGGACTGGACGCAGGTGCTTGCTTCCGAGCGGCTGACCGGCGCGCTGCTCGACCGGCTCACCCACCACGCCACCATCCTGACCATGAACGGCGACAGCTACCGCCTCAAGCAGTCCACCGGACGCCGACGACGCGGGGCGGAGCAAAACCAGGCCTGTGTCCTGTCCGACCCGGACACCGGCGAGATACTATCGCCCTGACCGCTAGACCGATGACGGCAACTATATGAAAAGGGCCCCGATCGGGGCCCTTTTCATATAGTCAGCGCGCGCCTCAAGTGGCCTGCTTTTACTCCGCCCCGCTGGCCTGGTTTTGCTCCGCCGTTGACATGTAACCCTGGAACAGGAACATGGCGCACTGCTGCTGGCTCCCGCGCGTCTCCGTCGAGAGATCCGACGGCACGAGCACCTCGGCCCCTTCAAGCTAAAAACGCGGCCGTAGGACCTAGGGTCGTCCTCTATCTCATGGAAGCATGCGGAAACAGGTCCTAACGCCCGAACAGTGAAGAGTTGATTGGTAAGCGTGGCCGGCAGACCGCAGATTACGCGGCTTGCGCCACTGGCTCTGCGGTTTGCGCGGACCAGTTCCAGGGCATGAGTTCGTCCCATCGCGCGGCCGGCCAATCCGCTGCGATCTTCCCAGTGACGTCGGCGATGTAGGCCTGCGGGTCGACGCCGTTGGCCTTGCAGGTCTGGATGACGGTGTAGATCGCCGCGGCGCGCTCGCCGCCCGTTTTCGAACCAGCGAACAGCCAGTTTCGCCGTCCGACGGCAACGCCGCGCAACGCGCGTTCGGCGATGTTGTTGTCGATCTCCAGGCGCCCGTCATCGAGGAAGCGACACAGTGCGAGCCATCGCTTCGTGCCATAGGCGATAGCCTTGGCCATGTCGGACTTTGGCGACAGGCGGCGCAGTGCTGCGTCCAGTGCCTCGCGCAGCGCATCGACTAGCGGCTTCGTCCGGTTCTGCCGCGCCGCCAGCCGCACGTCAGGCGGCCTGCCGCGGACCTCGGCCTCTATGCTGTACAAGGCACCGATGCGTTCAAGAATCTCGGTGGTCAGCGGCGTGGCAACCCGCTCGTGCAGGTCGAACACCTTGCGCCTGAAATGGGCCCAGCACGCGACTTCTGTGACGCCGCTTCGATAGAGCCCGTCGTAACCGGCATAGGCGTCGGCCTGGAGGAAGCCTCGAAATCCGGCGAGATGGGCTTGCGGATGTGCACCGGTACGGTCGGTCGTGAAGCGATACCATGTCGCTGGCGGAGCCGTGTTACCGGAGGCGCGGTCATCGACTGCATAGACCCATAGTCGCCCGGTCGCGGTGCGTCCGCGGCCTGGGTCGAGCACCGGGACTGGCGTGTCGTCCGCGTGGATCTTGTCGCCTTTCAGCACTTCCTCGCGGATGCGACTGACGATGGGGTCAAGCAGCGCGGCTGCATGACCGACCCAGCCCGCCAGCGTCGAGCGGTCGATGTCCAAGCCTTGGGCCGCCATCATCTCGGACTGCCGATAAAGCGGCAGGTGATGTTCGAACTTCGAGACGACGACATGGGCCAGCGTTGCGAATGTCGCCTTTCCGCGTGCGACTGCCTTCACCGGGGCAGCCGCCTGGACGATCTTCTCACACGTCCGGCAGCTGTATTTCGGTCGGACGTTCCGCACCACGCGCCAGTGCACCGGCAGGACGTCGAGCATCTCATGGGCGTCCTGCCCGAGACGGCGTAACGTACCGCCGCAGTCCGGGCATGTGCAGGCGCCGGAGGCGGGTTCGTGGACGACCTCCTCGCGTGGCAGGTGGTCGGGCAACGCACGGACTGATGCCGGTCGCCCGGGCGTGTCTGACAAGGCTGCGCCGGTCTCCGGGACTGCGCTCTCGGTTTCCAGTTCCTCGAGCGCGAGTTCGAGCTGAGCAATCTCGCGCGTCAGCTTCTCGGAGGATGCGCCGAACTGCATCCGCCGCAGCCGGGCGATCTGACCACGCAGTGTCTCGATGAGCAGGTCGCGAGCGGCAAGTGCTGCATTGGCCCGGGCGAGCGACGCCTCCAGCACGGCAATCCGGGCCTCGGCATCAGATGGGGCAAGAGGGGCTTGCGACACCTCATTTTCATAGCAGTTCGCCCACTCTCACACGAGCAAAAATGGCAGAAAAGCTATGTTTTTAGCCTGCCAATGTTGGTGACCAAGTCCGCTCGGGGCGGCGCCAGTCGATGCCCTCCAGAAGCATCGAGACCTGCGCCGATGTCAGCGCCATTGTGCCGGTCGCGGTCACCGGCCAGACAAAACGGCCCCGGTCCATCCGCTTCGAAAACAGGCAAAGTCCCTGACCGTCGAACCATAGCAACTTGATCAGGTCGCCGCGCCTGCCGCGGAACGCGAACAGCGCACCGGAATGTGGTTTCTCCCGGAGCACCTGCTGCACCAATACCGCCAGGCCATCGAAGCCCTTGCGCATGTCGGTGACGCCGCACGCCAGGAATATCCGCGTCGATGTCGGCTGCGGGATCATCGCGCCAGCACGCTGATCACGCGCGACAGCGCCTCGGCGTCGACCGTGCCGTCGACGGTCAGTCGGACACCCGAAGGCAGCTCGATGCCGATCTGCCCCGTGGTCCGGGCGTCCGCTGCCACCTCGACGGGCGGCGCCGACAGCATCACGGGCGGCTCGCTGATCCGGACTTCAGCAAATGCGGTCTGGGGCCGGGCCGGCACTCCGCTCAGTGCACCCGACATAGCTTGACGCCGCCAGGTGTAGATCGCGCCGCTGCCGACCTCGTGACGCTCGACCGCCGCCCTGATCGACCCATCCGGCCCAAACGCATCGCGTAGGATCGCCAGCTTCTGCTCGACCGTCCAGCGGCGTCGACCCGACACCCGACCGACAATCTCGATACGACCACTCATACGACCGGTCGTATGACTACTCGCTACATCTGCGGCTGGTTCGATAGTCTCGTCTGACATCACGGCCCCGTTCAAAGAGCCGCCATCAACCCGTCGAACGCTCCGCCTACAAGGCGACCTTCAGACCACGCTTACGTTGATTGTCCCAGAGTGCGGCTGTTCAGCGCCCGGCGGCACCTGAATGAACGGCAGCTTACGGCAGTCGCCGCTCCAAAACGGTCAGTCTGTTATCCACCAGTTTTGCCGAAAAACCGACGTTCCGCTTTGCGTCGCTACTCGACTCCCGTCAGCGTTATGCGGCTGCCGAGATGCCTAAAGGCCCGATCGCGACAGGTCAGCAGAATGACCTGCATTCGCGTCGCAGCATCGGTCAGGATCTCGGTCATCAGATCAAGGCGGGCGTCGTCCGAATAGACGAGCGGATCGTCCAGGATCAGCGACACCGGCACACCCTGCTCCAGCAGCATGTCGGCAAAAGCCAGCCGAGTGAGCACCGCAAGCTGTTCCTGAGTACCCCGGGAAAGGTCACCGCAATTTTCACCGAGCCCGCCGCGCATGATCGACGTGAGGCCCAGATCATCACCGAAGCTCGGATCGCAGCCAGGCAGGAGCCGTTCGATATGCCGGCGTGCGCGCCGCGCAACCGGCCCGACGAACGTCCGTGAGGTCTCTGCTCGCGCACCTTCCAGGGTGTCGCGAAGCAGCTTCAGCGTTTCCGCCTCCTGCGTCACGCGCGCCAGGTTGGCGGCCGCAGCATCCGCTTCTTCTCGCGCAGCCGCGGCGCGGTCCGCCAGTCCCTTGCCGCCTTCCGCCTCGATCCGCGCCTCGAGCCCGGCGATCACCTTCTCCAGATCGATGCGCTGCGTCCTGGCGACCTCGACACGTTTGTCCAACACCCCGATCTGGCGCTCGATCGCCGCCACGTCATGCGCCGTCGCAGCACGTTCGGCGTCCTGCAGACTGACGAGTGCTGCCGCTTCCCGCTGACGCGCCTCCAGCAGAGCCTCATCCAGGCGATCTACCTCAGGCTTAGCTTGCAGAGCAGCGAGCTGCGCTACGGCGTTGACAGCATCACGCTCGGCGCCAGCTGCCTGAACCATCAGCGGCGCATTGCGCGCTTCCAGGTCGCGCAGTTGCGCAGACGCCGCCTCATCCACACCCTCCGCCCTTGCGAGCGCTGAGTCCGCCTCCGCCGCAATCACCGTCAATGCGTTGACGTCCGGTCCCTCCTCACTGCCCTCCCCTTCCGCGCTATTCGGCAATCCTGCCATGAAGGTCTTCAGGGCCGAAGCACCGGCGGCGAGACCGAGCAACGGCACCGCCGGCGTGAGTCCTACTATCCGCGCTTCGAGTGTTCGCACGTTGGCGACAGCATCACGCGCGACCTCGTTACGTGATCGGGCGTCAGCGACACTCGTCACCCCGTGGTCAGCCAAGGCCGCGCCCAGATCGTCGCGGGCGTTGGCGAGTGCCGTCTCGGCGCTTTGCAGCCCCGCTGGCGGCCGGATGATCAGCTCGGCGCCGCCAAGCTGTATGCGCGTCTCACGCGATAGCGTCTGGTCACCGCGCTCGACCGGCATTCCATCGATCCGAACGCCGCTGACATCGCCTGCGAACTCGATCCGGGTCGCGCCCGCCTCAACTGCCGCGCGCGCCTTGTCGACGCCACGTTCGCGTTCCTCCAGCGTCTTGATGACGCTGGAGGGGATCACTGTCGCACCAAGTTCGCGCGCTGCCTCCAGTTCGGCTTCGAGGGGAAGCAGTTCGGCGTGCCGCTGGCGTACCCGGGCGATCTCGACGTGACGTGCTCGTGCGGCAACCAACTTGGTGGAACCCTCGAGCGCCGCGTGCGCCTTGCGCCGGTTGCCGCGGGCGGTCGCCAGCCGATCACGCGCCGTACCCGCTCGCTCCCGCGTGCTGGTCAATTCCTCTTCCAGGCCGGATCGTTTCTCACGGGCCTTGCTTAGCGCTGCGGCCGTGTCACTGACGGCCTTCCGAGCATCGGCGAGACGCGCGGTGAGATCCTCCAGTCCCTTGACCTGATCAGCAAGGCGGCCTTGCTCAGCCAGTCGGGTATCGCGCAGCTGCGCCGCGGACCGCGCCACGTCGATCTGACCAACCAGAACCTTTCGCCGATCTGCGTCCGTCGTATCGGCAAGATCACGGTCCAACACCTTCAGCCTGGCCCGAGCTGCCTCAAGATCGGAGAAGCCCTGTTCAAGGGTGGCGAGCCGGGTGGCCGCCTCGGTCGCAGCGCTCTCGGCCGCGTCATGCTCGGTACGTGCTGTCGTCTGGCGACCGCTAGGCCGGCCAGTGGTGGTCCAATAGTCTGCGAACTGGCTGTCGATGCGGGGCCTCACACGCTGGTAGGCTGCACCGCCCATGATCGTACCAACCTCGGCCTCCAGCGTGGCGCGCACGCTGTCACGGACTATGTCACCCGGAGCCGTGACTTCGAGCGCCTGGGCCTGGCCTACCCAAAGCAGCCCCAGCGCGCCGTGCGCTGCCGCATCACCGGCCTGGCTCGTGTCGCGACGCGCGCCGAGCAATGCCTGCAGCTGGGCTTCGGCATCTTCGCCCTGTGCACGGCCGTTTGGTCCACGGACCTCGACTGACGCACCTTTCAGGAAGCGCTTGTTGACCTGCCACTCTTCGCCTCTCGCCTCGAAGCCGATCTCGATCTGGGGCGCGACGGCTTCACCGTGCGGCGCATAGCTGCGCGCCAGCCGGTTGGCTGTGTTGTGCCGAATGAAGAAGGCTGCACGCATGGCTTCGAGCAGCGTCGACTTGCCGGTCTCGTTCGGCTCGATGATGACGTTCAGGCCGTCGGTGAGCCCATCGAGAACGAACGGATCGCGAAACTTGCGAAAGTTGGTCAGCGCAATGCGCCGGATCTTGAGGCTCATGCTGCGTCCTGTCCGCGCTGATATTCTACAAACAGGCGCTCGAGCGCCCGCTTGGCGGTGACGCCGTCGGCACCCCCCACCTCAATCATGCTCATCAGCTTTGCGGCAGCCGTTCCGATCATCCCTTCGACCTGAAGGTCTGCCAGATCCTGCTCGCTCGGCCGTCCGACGAGATCATCCGCCGTCACCGCCAAATGGCGCAGACGATGGCGCAGGTCATTGTCCAGCCTGCCGAGGATCGCGATCCGGTCAGACAGGCTGACGATCCCGGCCAGCGACAGCTGCAGGAGCGTTGCCGACGGTTCGATCGGTCCGAGCAGCCGTTCGCACTCAGCAGCAAAGCCATCCGCGTCCGGTATCGTCCATTCCCGCATCAGCCACTGGAACCTGCCCGTCCGGATCGGCAACACGACGGGCTCCACGCCTGGCTCAAGCGCCACAAGCAGGGCATATCCAGGTTCGTCTCGCTGGAAGCGGTCTGTTTCTGGGGTGCCCGAGTACCAGGTGCGCGCGTCGACCCGCAGCGCTCCATGCCAGTCGCCGAGCGCCAGATAGTCCAGGTTGGAACGCTGGGCTCGATCGGGAGCAATCTGGTTTTGCGCCTCGCCACGCGACGAGAAGTCACGGATCGAACCATGGGCCAGGCCAATGCGAAGCGTCGCGCCCGGCGTCTCCATCGTGTCGAACAAGGCCGTCGGGTCATCCAGATTGTGCCGGTGGGTCAGCGGCGCTGGCAGGAGCCAGTACCCTGGCTCAAGCTCGCAGGGCATCGGCTCGGTGACGATGCGGATGTTCGTTGCCCCCTTTGCGCGGACACGGTCCCAAAGACCGCTGTTGCGGGCGAAGTCGTGATTACCGGGGAGCAGCCACCACGTGCAGGCATATCGCTGCATCCGCGACACTGCCTGCACGATGACACGATCTTCGGGCCCTTCGGTATCGAAGACGTCGCCAGCGACCAAGACATGCGCAGCGTCATGCTCGGCCGCGGCCTTGCCGATGGCATCGATCGCGTCGAAGCGCGCCTCGCTGAGCGCCGCACGGACATCACTGTCGAAGCGACCATAGGGCTTGCCGAGTTGCCAGTCAGCCGTGTGGATCAGGCGTAGCATGAGAGCTTTCTAGTGATGGAAGGACAGCTGGGGGAACGGACCCGTCTCCCCTGCCCTACCCCGTACCTGCCGATGCAGTTAGCTGGTGATGCGTAAGGAGCAGACGCGTGGTCGTACGATGCTACCGGATCGTCACAACCTTGACCTCGACGGCGTCAGCGATCTTCTTCCAGTTCTGATCGCTCGTCCATGCCGGTAACCCGTCCCGCTGCGCCAGTGCCAAACAAAAGCGATCACCAAGGCTAAGCCCCGCCTCAGCCGTCATGGCGTGCAGCCGCCCGGCGATTTGCGCCAGAACCTTGTCCGCCGGCACCACGGTCAGTGGCAACGGGTCGAGCATGGCATCGACTTCCCGCTCAGGCATTCCAGCGTGAATGAAATGGGTGACCACTTCCGCGTAATTCACGCTGCTCACCCGCGCACCGGCGATCACAGCCGCTACCTTGGCGGATCCTTTCTCACCCTTGATCATGGCGATGAGCGCGGACGCGTCCAGCACCACGGTCATTCGCCGCTCTCCTCGCGGCGCCGGTTGAGAAATGCGTCGACCGAGGCATCGGGATTTCCACCGGTATATTGCTTGGCCAGCGCCTGCGCTCTCGCCACTGCCTGGTTCGCGGTTCGCAGGACGACCCCGTCTTCAGTTTCATCGAGATAGATCGCACCGCCGTCAGTTAGACCCAACCTTTTACGAACGTCTGCGGGCAGGCTCATGCGCCCGTTCGGAGTTATGTTGATCTGTAACGTCATGACGGCACCCACCTCAGCACACAGCATCGTCGACGCTGATTAGCCGCTTACAAGCGCGACGGCAATCCTGGCCAGACTGTGTCATCGCGCGTCTCTTGTGGCAAAAAGGTGCGTTAATGTCCGGCCGCCCTCAATTTGCCCAAATCAGTGCGAATCGGGTTCCTTTAGAGTATACCTTAGGAAGACCAGCTTAATTTGACCAACTTTTCAATCTTTATCAGTCCGCAAATGCCGACCGGCACAAGATCGTCACAAAGCCAGGGATCGTGAGTGATCCAGCGCAGTTATCCCTTGCGTCTTCAACATCCGTTGGCGACCCCGCCCGAAAGGTCCGCTGCCGATGAACGCTGCCGATGTCTTCTCCAAGCTCGATCTTGAGTTGAAACCCAATCCGTCGCGCACCGTGATCCGGCCTTTCAGCTTCGGCTACCCCGCCGCCTTCGCAGGTGATCACCCGCCGCGTCCGCAAGTGGTGGTCGATCGCATCCGAGCACTGGAGCCCAAAATGCGCGCAAGAATGCGCGATTCGTTGCTGACTCCGATGCGTGAGCGGCACCGCAACGTCGAACAAGTGCTACTTCGCCGTTTCGAAGAGGTACGGGGCGACATCGGTGACGGCGAGTTTGATGCGGAGGAGCAATTGCTGATCGGTGCTTATTTCAGCCAAGAATATGCGTTCGAGTCCGCCGCCCTGTTTAATCCCAGCCTCGTCGCACTGACCAAGGAGGACCCGTCGGTACCGGGTGCCGTTCGCTTCGTCATGTCGCTGCGCGGAATCGGCGAAGGGCATATCTCGTCTGTTACGATGCGCACCGGCGAATGGGGGCCAGGCGATCGGCTCGTGGTTGATCCGCCCAGTTCGGAAGCGGTCCCGCCCCGGATCGACCGGCAAGACGATGGTTGGGTAAGACTGGTGTGCGAAGATAGCGAAGACGTGTCGGAAACGATCATCTTCCCGGTCCTGCCTAGCCAACGACAAGGGGTAGAGGATCTACGCCTTGTCAACTTCACTGATCATGACGGCGTACGTAGCATCATTGGCACCTACACCGCATTTGACGGCAAGAACGCGCGGCAGGAGATGCTACGCGGCGTCGACCTGCGCACGGTAGAGATGCGGCCGCTGGCTGGCGCGATGACCGGGTACAAGGGCATGGCCCTGTTTCCCCGTCGAATTGACGGGCAGTTCGTAATGCTGGGGCGGCAGGACAGCGAAAATATCTGGCTGCTACGTTCTGACGATCTCTACACCTGGGAAACCGGCACGCCGATCATGGCGCCAAAATACCCATGGGAATTTGTGCAGCTAGGCAATTGCGGATCGCCGATCGAGATCGACGAGGGTTGGCTGGTCTTCACGCACGGCGTCGGGATGGTCCGGGGCTATTGCGTCGGTGCCTGCCTGCTCGACCGGGACGACCCCTCGAAGGTCCTCGCCCGAACACCGTCGCCTCTGCTGTTCCCCAGTGCCGAACATCGCGGCGGTTACGTACCCAACGTCACTTATAGCTGCGGCGGCATGCTCCACGACCGTCGCATTCTGCTGCCCTATGCGATCGGTGACGAATATTCTGCGTTCGCGGTGGGTAAGGTGGACGACATACTGGAGGTGATGGTGCCGGCCTGAACCTTGGGCTGATTATGGATCTATATTCCAGCACTGATCGGCCAATCGAAGCTAGCACTATCCCAGGCGGATGCTGAACGTTATGGCAACATCGAAAATCTGGAGCTTGCCGCCCTATTCCTCTAACGCGATTGGCGGCCCGTTAGTGCCGAAGAAGCCCTCGAACTCTGCTCTATTGTCAACGCCTGACTTTTTTCCGTAATTGCTAACACTACTTTGGGGTCGGTACATAGAACGGACCCAGATATACGCTAAGCGCCGACAGGTCTGCTTGGGTGTCCGAAAACACCCGTTTGTCGCGCATCTGCGATGGCGATAGGGTTTTCCGTCATCCCTGGTGCCTAGCGACGACTTTTGGGACAAAGCCGTCGTAGCAAGCTCAGCCACATTGAGTCGATCTACGGGAAAGGCTGTCTTGCACTCGGCGCCTCTTGCGCGACGGCATGGCGATCGCTCCCCCCGTCTAGAAAGGGATAGGCTATCGAAAGAGTCTGGGTGACATCGTCCAGCCAAACGATCAATTTCGCTATTGATTTCATCATGGTAGGCCGCTTGCATGACCGCATCCGATCGCGCCGAACAGAATCTAATCCTCCGCTGTCCGGAGCCGCTCAATGCGGAAACGCCTCCGGATAAACTGATCACGTCCTTCCTGACGCCGCAGGCGAATTTCTACATCCGCAGTCACGGACCTACGCCGGAGCTGGCCGACGATCATCGTATAGCGCTGGACGGCTTGGTCGACCGCCCGCGCTCCTACACGGTCGCCGAACTTCAAACGGCATTTGCGACCCGGACAGTGACCGCGACCATGCAGTGCGCCGGCAATCGTCGGGCACATCTTCAAGACGTGGAAAAGACTTCGGGCGATCCCTGGGACGTGGGCGCGATCGGCAATGCGGCTTGGACCGGCGTCGCACTGCGCGACGTGCTCGCCGCGGCCGGCATCCAGGACGGCGCGTCGTTCGTCGGCACTACGGGTGCCGACGACGTCGATGTCGATGGTGAGACGGCGCCGTTCGGTGCCTCGATCTCGATCGCCAAGGCACTAGAGCCTGACGTGCTGATCGCCTGGGCGATGAACGGCGAGGCGCTGGCCCCCGAACATGGCGCACCGCTGCGGCTCGTCGTGCCGGGTTATGCGGGCGTTCGTAGCGCCAAGTGGCTGACGCGCATCGAGGTGCGCGATCGCCCATCCGATGCGCCGATCCAGGCCAAGGACTATAAACTCTTTCCGGCATCGGTAGCGAAGGAGGACGCAGACTGGGATGAGGGCCTGACGATCGAGGAGATGCCGCTCAACGCTGCGATCTGCTCGCCCGTGGACGGCGGGCATGTCGGCGCCGGCGCGTGCGGAATCGCGGGCTATGCGATCGCCTTCGGCCGAGCGGTCTCTCGCGTCGAGGTCTCCGTCAATGGAGGCACCGACTGGCTGCAGGCGGAACTGACCACGGAACCCGATGCACCCTGGAGCTGGACACAGTGGCACGTCACGGTCGATCTGTCTCCCGGACTCCACGTCCTGGTCGTGCGCGCCGTCGACGGTGCCGGGCAGATGCAGCCCGAACGACCCGAGGCGATCTGGAACTTCGCCGGCTATCTCTCGACCGCTTGGCATCGCATCACCGTCACCGCCGGCTGATGAACGCGCCGCACGACGCCGATCGGGCCCATGCGAAGCTGGCGGAGAGCGCGAGCACGCTGAAGGACAGCGCAGTCCAGCAGGTGGACAGCGCTGATCGTCGCACGGAGCTTGCCGCAGACCGCACAATCCTCGCCGGTGAACGCACCTATGCCGCCTGGGTGCGTACCGGACTGGCGGCGCTCGCTTCCGGGATCGGCGCGCGCGCGCTGCTCAAGGACGTCGTGTTCCCGTGGCTGGCGACGGCGACCGGGACCATGCTGATCCTGTTCAGCGCCTTTTGCTTTGTCGCCGCGGTGTGGCGCGAGATGGGTGCCGGCGCCCCGCCGCCACGACCCGACATCAAGCGCCTGCCAGCGGCGTTGCTCCTGGTAATGAACGGGTTTCTTATGCTCGTGTCGCTGGCCGCGCTCGTCGGCATCTGGACGGCGCGCTCGTAGCGCAGCAGCGCTAACCACGCTACGGGCCGATCAGACCCGGCAGCGCATCGGCGGCTTTCGTGCGGTATCGCCCCTTGTGACGCAGCCCGAAAACGACGCGCGGGTCGAAACCGATCGGTCCCGCATGTAGCGTACCCGGGTCGGTCCATATAACGGGCTCAGATAGACCCTGGCGACTGACAGGTCCGAGCATTTGCCCGACCAACATGCCCATTGACGGTTGGGGCAAACGTCTCATAGATCGATCTCGGCACTGGATTTCTGCCGGGCAATTTGGCCGAACCGCTCTGACATGAGCTGATGATTCCTACTTGGCGCCGTCAGGCAGCAAGGAGGAATTGTGCGCGCTACCTTTCGCAATCTGGTCGACACGCTGAACGTTGCGGCATTCGTGCGCGATCGTCACGACCATGCGATCTCTGTCCTGCGCTGGGCGCTGATCCTGCTGCCCATGGCGGCACTCGTCGGGACGCTATGTGCGGCGTTCCTGTTGAGCCTCGATACCGTTACGCGACTGCGGTTCGCATCGCCCTGGCTGCTCTATCTGCTGCCGGTGGGCGGGTTCGTGGTCGGATTGCTCTACCATCTCACCGGGCGCTCGGTGGAGGGCGGCAACAACCTGATCGTGGAGCAGATCCACGAGCCTGGTGGCGGGGTGCCTCTGCGGATGGCGCCGCTCATCTTCTTCGGCACAGTGGTGACGCATCTTTTCGGTGGCTCGGCCGGACGTGAGGGCACCGCCGTCCAATTGGGCGGAAGCCTTGCCAGCGGTTTCGGCCGCGCGCTCCGCCTCGATGCGGGCGGCACGCGCATCCTGTTGATGACGGGTATCGCAGCCGGGTTCGGCGCGGTCTTCGGCACGCCGATCGCAGGCGCGGTCTTCGCGCTCGAAGTGCTGGCGATCGGCCGCGTCGAATACTCCGCGCTAGTGCCTTGCCTCGTTGCGGCGCTGGTCGGAGATTGGACGTGCCTCGCCTGGGGTATCCATCACGGTGTCTACCCGATCGGCGCGTCGATACCGGTCGATGCGCTGCTCGTGACGGAGGCAGGTGTTGCGGGGATCATATTCGGACTGGTTGGTCTGGCCTTCGCCGAAGCCAACCACCTGGTCGGGGGATGGCTCAAGCGGATTGTTCCCTATGGTCCGCTACGTCCAGTGATCGGCGGGGTCTTCGTTATCGCGCTCGTCTTCTTGTTCGGCACGCGCGACTATCTGGGCCTGGGTGTCCTGGCAGCGAGGCCCGACAGCCTTACCATCGCCAGCTTCTTCGGACCGGACACGCATCCGTGGAGTTGGGCGATCAAGCTCCTGTTTACCGTCGTTACGCTCGGCGCGGGTTTCAAAGGCGGTGAAGTCACGCCGTTGTTCTTCATCGGCGCAGCGCTCGGTAACGCGCTGGCGCCTTTCTTGGGCGTGCCGACGGGCCTGTTCGCCGCGATCGGCTTTGTCGCGGTCTTTGCCGGGGCCGCCAATACCCCGCTCGCCTGCACCTTCATGGGAATCGAACTGTTCGGCGCCGGCTATGCGGTGCCGATCGCCGTCGCCTGTTTCGTGGCCTATCTCTGCTCGGGCCACAACGGCATCTACCTGTCGCAGCGCGTTGCGATACCCAAGGTGCCCGCGAACGGCCTTGCCCCCAATGCAACACTGCGCGAGACACGTACACGCTGCACAGCACTTCGCGCGCAGAACCGCGTGTCGTGAGTTGATGGGCTTAGCCTGATCCCCCCGATACGTCGGGCGCAGCCTTCGGATCGGGGTCTTGCGCCTTGCCCTTCGCGGCACCCGGCTGCTTTGCGCTCATGGCGGTCAGATAAGCGACGATCGCCGGCACGTCAGCCTGTGCAACGGGAGCCTTGTAGACCTCGCGCATCTTGGTGACCTCCGCGGTCCACTGGTCGGAAGAGAGTGGCGGCTGGTTCAGCGCCATGCTCGCCGAATGACACGAGGTGCAGTTGGCGTTGATGACGTCCGCATGCGGACCAGCCGGATATTGCCCTTCGTCGGTCGGGAGATCGACCGAGGTGGACGCCAGCGAGAAGCCGCGCGCCGAAACGCTTGGCGGCGGTGGTGCGGCCGGGGCGGCAGGCGGCGGGGCTATGCGGCTGTTCGGGGCACCGATCGCAAGTAGCAGAACGACGGTCGCGCCGACGAACCCAAACGACAGCGTGCCGATGGAAGGCGTTTTCATGGGGGAGCGCTCCTCAGCCGACGACGATGTTGGTGGTTTCAATGTTGCCGCGCATGAACCCGCCCGGGTTCCAGATCGGCGTCATCGGCTGCGCGATGCCGGCGGTGTTCCAGCAGCGCGACATCAGCCTGGTCGGGCCCGCATGCGTGAGCGGCACCTGCGCGTCCCAGCGGCGGAAACTGTATTTGCCGTGATCGGGGCCGAGCGTCGTCTTGTACCAGGTCTTGCCGTTGTCGGTCGACACATCGACCTTGGCGACGCCGCAATCGCCCCCCATCGCAATGCCGCCCAGCGGGATCGACCGGTCGAACGCGATCGCCTGCCCTTCGTCGAGGCTCGTGACCCAACTGCGCGGGATCATCTTGTTGATCGGAACGGCCGGGAAATCCTTCTGGCCCGGCCGCACGTTCGCGCCTGGAGTGTCAGGGATTTTGTACGCCTTGGCCATCCAGTAACCGTCGTCGGGCGCGGCGAGCACCTCGATGTCGTTCAGCATCTTGACCCAATAGGTCGAATACCAGCCGGGTACGATCAGCCGGACCGGAAAGCCGTTGAGGAGCGGCATCTGTTCGCCGTTCATCCCGAAGGCGAGCATCACTTCGCCGTCGCGTGCGTGGTCGATCGACAGCGACTTGGCGAAATCCGGTCCACCCGCGACCACCGGCTGGTCGAGCGCACCGAACCGCACTGCAACCGCGCCCGGCTTCACGCCGGCGATGTCGAGCACGTCGCGCAGGCGCACGCCGAGCCATTTGGCGTTGCCCATGGCCCCGTGACGCCACTGCGCACCGGCAACGGGCGGCTGGAACAGCGCACGCGAATTGCCCGAGCATTGGTTGATCGCCGCCAGCTCGACGCGTGGCAACTTCAGCAGTTGCGCGAGCGAGATTGACAGCGGCCGCGTGACCGCGCCGTGCACCTTGATCCGGAACGCCTCGACATCGATCGCGGTGGGGATGTCAGCCCAGTGCCAGCGGACGAAGAACTGGTCGTTTGGCGTGAAGACGTCACCATTGAACACGCTCATCGGCGTTTCCAGCAAAGGCGGGTGGATACGCTGGAGGATCATGTTGCCCTTGCCAGGGAACGCACTGGTCATCGGTCGTTCCGACGGACCGCCAGGCAGGTGCAGATCGACAATGCTCTGCGCCAGCGCGGGTGCGGCGATCAACGCGCCGCTGCCGATCGCAGCCTCTGCGAGAAAGCGACGGCGGTTCGTCGCCTGCGCCAGTTTCATATCCAGGCTGTCCACCAGCATTCTCCCGTTTCTGTCATGATCTGTATGCGCGACCTGTCCGCCGGTCTGCCCGGTACGGGTCGATCGGATGCGCCGGTTCGATCCGGCAGGACGATCAGTTCGGCCCTTTAATTGGCTTGGGCGATGCAGGGCGACACGAACAGGTTTCCGCGCCAGCCGCCTGCGACCGTCTTGGCGCCGACCAGCAGCCACATCGCGGCGAGTGCGATCGTGAGGACGGTGCCGACGATCCCGAAAAAGCCGAGCTGGAGCGTCGTGCTGAGCTTGAAGGTCGCGACCGTGTAGACGCCGAGCGGGAAGGTATAGCCCCACCACCCAAGGTTGAACGGAATGCCCGCGCGCCAGTAGCGGATCGTGATCAGCGTCGCGAGCGCCAGCCACCACAGGCCGAAGCCCCAGAGCAACAGCCCGGCGATCGTGCCGATTCCTTGCGCCACTGCGCCGATCTGGCCGAGGCCGTTGGCGGCGAGGATCGCGGGCGCGTCGCTACCGAGCACCAGCATCCCGAGCGCACCGGTGCCGATCGGACCGAGCGCGAGCCAGCTCGAGGCGGCCATGCTCTCGTGCGGCAGCTTGTGGAGAGCCATCCGCAGGATCAGGATCGCAAGAATGCCGAACGCGACCGGCACCGAATAGGCCCACAGGACATAGGAGGTCGCCAGCACAACGAACTGATGATGGGCGTCCGCCAGATGCGGTGCGAGCAGGCCTCCGCTCGCGCCTGCGACCTCGGCCGCGACCACTGGCAGGAGCCACACCGCGGTCATGCCGTCGAGCGAATGTTCGTGCCGGGTAAACATGAGGTAGGGGATCGCTACACCGCAGGCGAGCGACATCGCGACGTCGATCCACCACAATGTCTCGGCGATCGGGATCACGCCGGCGCCGAACCGCGGCAGGCCGAACGCCAGGAACCCGTTGATGATCGTCGCGAGGCCCATCGGGATCGTACCGATGAACATCGATACGGTGTTGTGCCCGAAGATCCGCCGCGCCTCGTGCCCGAACATGGTCCAGCGCGCGGTGTAGAGCCCGGCGAACAGCGTGAAGAGCGCGATGTTGAAATACCACAGTGCCTCGCCGACCGGGTGCAGCGATGCGCCGACCCCCGGAACCTGCGGCAAGGCCAGCGCGAGGATGCCGGTGCCCATCGTCGCGGCGAACCAGTTGGGGGTGAACTGCCGGATCATCTCGCGTGGAGAGTCGAGCCGGCTGAGCGGCTTCAGGCCATCGAGAACGGGTTTCAAATCGGCGGTCACTTGCCAGTCTCCTTGATGAGATCGGTCAGCGCATCGGCCGCCCGGGTACGATAGCGCTCTTTGTGCCTCAGCGCGTAGAACGGACGCCGCGGCAGACCGAGCGGCAGATCGTGCAACGTTCCGGCCGCGATTGCAGGTGCGACGACATGCTGCGACAGGACCGCGACGCCTGCGCCAGCCTCGACCGCGCTGCGGACCGCCTCGTTCGACGGCAGGGTCAGCGCGGTGGTGAGGTCCGACGGATCGACGCCGCGCTGGCGCAACACCTCCTCGAACGACGAGCGCGTGCCCGATCCCTGCTCGCGGATAATCCAGCGCGCGGCGCGGATCCAGTCCTCGTCGATCGTGTCGGCAGCGCGGTTGCTAACCAGCACCATGCGGTCGTTCGCGACCGTCCAATGCGCGAGCGCGGGCTCGTCGATCACACCTTCGACGAAGCCGAGCTCGACTGCGCCGTCGAGCACGCGCGCCGCGGCCCCTTCCGTGTTGTCGATCGCCAGTTCGATCGTGATCGCGGGGTAGCGCGCATGGAACGCCGCTAGCTGGCGGGGCAGCCAATAGCCCGCGATCGTCTGGCTTGCGACCAGCCGCAGTGTGCCGCGCTCCAGCCCGGCATATTCGGCCAGTGCAAGTTCCGCGCTCGCCGCACGGCCAAGGACGGCGCGCGCGTCGATCAGAAACATGCGGCCCGCTTCGGACAGTTCGATCCCGCGGCCGACCCGGTGGAACAGCGGCACGCCGTGCCGAGCTTCTAGCGCGGCGATGGCAGCGCTTGCGGCCGACTGCGTCACATTGAGCGCTTCGGCAGCGCGCGTCATGTGCTCGCGCTCTGCGACACCGACGAAAATCCTGAGTTGTTCGAGGGTCATGCCCGATCTCCTTGCCCCAATGATAGGGAAAGGAGATCAATCGAACCAACCAAAGATTACGGTCATTCCAATCAGATATACCGATTGGTCATTTCAGAATGTCGATAACCGCCTCACGTTCATCGACCAGTTCGGCAATCGTGCGATCGAGCATCGATCGCTGGAACGGATCGAAGGTAAGGCCTTCGATAAGCGCATACCCACCGCTCATGCAGTGCACCGGCACGCCGCACACCAGTCCTTGCGGGATACCGTAGGAGCCATCTGACACCACGCCCATCGACACCCAATTATCGCCTGCGCCGTGCACCCAGTCGCGCAGATGGTCGATCGCTGCATTTGCGGCCGACGCGGCCGAGGACGCACCCCGTGCTTCGATGATCGCGGTTCCGCGCTGCGCAACGGTGGGGATCAACGTTTCGCGGTACCAAGGCTCGTCTCCGATACGGTCGGCAAGCTTTTGGCCATCGAGTTCGGCATTCCCCCAGTCGGCAAACATCGTTGGCGAATGGTTTCCCCAGACGACGAGCTTCGTAATCGCATCGACACCGACACCCGCCTTGGCCGCAAGCTGTCCTTGCGCGCGGTTGTGATCGAGGCGGATCATCGACGTGATGTTTTCGGCAGGAAAACCCGGTGCGCTTTGCGCAAGGATCCAGGCATTTGTGTTGGCGGGATTGCCGACGACCAGGATCTTGGCGTCGCGTTTGGCCACTGCGTCCAGCGCTGCGCCCTGCGTCTTGAAGATCGCTGCGTTGGCAGCGAGCAAATCACGGCGCTCCATGCCCTTCGAGCGGGGACGAGACCCGACCAGCATGGCCGCATCGATGTCCTTGAAAGCCACCATCGGATCATCAGTAATGATCACATCTGCCAGCAGCGGGAACGCGCAATCCTCCAGTTCCATGACCACGCCGCGTACTGCGTCCATCGCCTGCGGCACGTCGAGCAGTTGAAGGATAACGGGCTGGTCCGGTCCGAACACGTCACCCTGCGCGACCCGGAAGAGCAGCGAATAGCAAATTTGTCCTGCGGCACCGCTGATCGCGATCCTGACGGGGGGCTTGGTCATTTTGGAAAGGGCTTTCGTTGGAAGATTACAGACGGTGTAAGACCGATCAACGCGCCGCCAGGGCAAGCGCCGCATCGCGCCCGGATGGCACTAGATTGGCGAGACCTTTTCCTGATCGCACGGCACCAGGAACGTAGATCAGGCTTTGCGCATCCGTACTGATCGGGATCGTCGACGCGGTGGTGTACGTCAGCGTGTCGATCCCAGCGACCTTGTTGGTTCCGGCCAGGCTGGCATAGATCCTCGTACCATCGCCCGACGGCCAAACCGCACTCGGAGCCGCTTGTAGCGGGATGGTTGTCACAGCCTCCAGGCTGTCGGTTCTATAGACCTTGATTGCAGGTTGATCGCCGCCAACGCTGACATAGGCAAAGGAATCGTCCGCGCGCTGGGCGAAGTTGACCGCGCCCGTTGCTGGACCAGTGTTTATCACTTCGCGTACCGCAAACGGCGGTTTGGCAGCAAAGACCGTGGTCGTGCCGCTCTCGCGGCGTGTTGCCCAGATTTGTTTGCCATCTGGCGAGACCGCGATTGCTCCCGCACCTGCACCGTTGCTGGCAACGTGTCCGACGACGCGCCGATGCTCGACGTCGACAACCAGGATGGACGGCCTTTCAGTAAGCGATACAAAGGCATAACGTCCGTTTGGCGACAGGATGGTCGCGCCCGCTCCGCCACTTGCTGGTACGCGGGTGATCTCCCGCGCGGTCTTAGGATCCACGACCGCGATGGCATGTTCATCGCCGAGCGAAACCCAGAGTTCGTGCCCATTGGGCGTAAACGCGACGGCGGTAGGCGACGTCTGGAACACGGTCCGGCCTCGTTCCGTGTTCGTGGCCAGATCTACGAGCGTCACACTGTGCTGCGCTAATGCCGATACCGCCAGGGTCCGCCCGTCACGCGTTGCAGCCAGGTGCTGGACTTTGGGGCTGGAAAAGCTGGGCTCAGCTATCGCGCTTTTGGCGAGGTCGATCCGTCCCAGTTCGTTGCCCGCTGCAGGATCGATGACAACGATCTTCGTCGATGTAGGGTCAGACACATAGATCCGGTCATGATGGCTGAGGTCGATATCAGCCTTCGACCACGGTGCCTGAACCGCCTTGATATCGTAGGGAAAGTCGTCCGCCGCAGGTGCAGCCCAATAGGCCTGAGCGATCGCCGGGACTGGCGCTACGGAGGCCAACATCGCGGCAACCAAAACGATCGCAGCTTTCATCGTTTGATCCTTATCACGGACCCGGCGGGTGATCGTGCCGGTCCGATGCCGCTAGATCGACCGATATGTCCCTCGCGTCCAACGCATGGTCGCGATGATTTCAATACGAAAACGCGATTATAGATCGCCGACCGTTCCTGTTAAATGATTGGAATGACCGTGGTTATGCGTTGGACCGACCGCCCCGCCGCAATCATCTATCCTGTCACGCTCGGCATTCATCGAGACGCGCGGAGACTTCCTCATGGCAACACAGCCGATCTACGATCTCGCTACCGAGACACTCGTTGCTCCTAAGCCTGTGCGTCGACATCTCGCAATCGTGCCGGATGTAGGCAATTATGACGAGCTGGAAAGAACGGCTCCAGGCATCGCATCGCGCGGCGTCCATCCTGCCACGTTGGGCTTGCTCGTCGGCGTGTATGCAGCAATGTTGCTGACTTTCTGGACCTTCTTCGCACGTGATGCAGCTACGGCGCTCGTCCTGACGGTCGTGTCGGTCTTCATGATCCTGTATTTCGGTCTGATTGCTGGCGGCATCGTACTCAGCGATACTCCCGCCCCCGGCGAACCCCTCCGTTCGTTCTCGGAGTTCATCAAGGGCCCGGTCGATATCCTGACGGGCACGATCACAGGGCGCGAAGCGGCTATACAGATGCTCTTTCTCCCGGGCTGCATGGCCGTGCTAGCAACGACTATCGGCATCATCGCTCGCGTGTCGTAAATGGGATGACTAGGGGCATGACGATGAAATCACGCACGACCTTGCTGATCGCGATAGCCTTGTCCGGATCGACGGCCGCTATAGCGCAAACGGACAGCTTCGCGTCCGCTATGGATGCGGCGATGACGCGGATGCACGGCGCGATGATGACCGGTTATTCGAGCGATCCCGATCGCGACTTCGCAAGGATGATGATTCCCCATCATCAGGGCGCGATCGACATGGCCGAAGTCGAACTGCGCTATGGCAAAGACGAACGCCTGCGCCGGCTTGCGCAGGGAATCATCGTCGAACAACGACAGGAAATCGCGGTGATGCAGAGCATCCTATCCGAAGGCGGCGCGTTGCCGCCCCACACCGAACCGACCGCGACCGGTCACCCCCATCAAGGAGACCGTCCATGAAGCGTTTCACCTTAACCGCCTGTGCCGCCCTGTCTTTCTCGGCCCCGGCATTTGCGCAGCAGGTTCCGAACGCGAGCCCCGACATACCCGTCAGCGCGCAGGACCGGTTCTACACCTCGGACCAGTTCTCCAACACCGTGTCGGTGATCGATCCGTCGACCAACACGCTGCTCGGCGTCATCAAGCTCGGTGACCAGACCCCCGCCAATCTCAGCCCACTCTACAAGGGGCAGCTGCTCGTCCACGGCATGGGCTTCTCGCCCGACCGTAAGACGCTGGCGGTGATCTCCATCGGGTCGAACTCGGTGACGTTCATCGACACCGCGACCAACGCCGTGAAGCACACGACCTATGTCGGGCGCTCGCCGCACGAGGCGTTCTTCCGTCCCGATGGTCGCGAAGTGTGGGTCGCGGTGCGCGGCGAGGATTACATTCAGGTACTCGACGGCAAGACGTTCGCGCCAACGACGCGCATTCCCGTACCTAACGGCCCCGGCATGACGATCTTCTCGCCGAACGGGAAATACGGCTATGTCTGTTCGAGCTTCTCACCCGAGACCGTGGTGATCGACACCGCCTCGAAGAAGATCGTCGGTCGCGTCAAGCAGGCAAGCCCGTTCTGCCCCGACATCGCCGCGACGCCCGACGGCAAGCAGGTCTGGCTGACGCTGAAGGACGTCGGCAAGGTCATGGTGTTCGACGCCAAGCCACCCTTCGCAGTGCTGAAGACGTTCGACACCGGCGCGATCACCAACCACGTCAACATCGCCCGCACCAAGGCCGGCCAGTTCGCCTATGTGACGGTCGGCACCGAGAATGTCGTGAAGGTGTTCCGCACCACCGACTTCGTGCAGGTCGCGAGCATCCCGGTCGGCGCGCTGCCGCACGGTCTGTGGCCGTCGGGCGACGGCTCGCGGATCTATGTCGGGCTGGAGAACGCCGACGCTGTTGCGGCGATCGACACCGCCAGCAACACCGTCATCGCGACGATTCCGATCGGTCAGGGGCCGCAAGGCGTGGCCTATGTTCCCGGCGCGGTGCCGGTAGGCGAAGGCCGTGCAAACCTGATACCGCTCGCACAGGCCGGCATGAAGATCCAGCTGACCCTCGCCGGGACTGGCCGCAGCCAGGTCACGCTGTTCGATCAAGGCCAAGTCCAGATCCTGCAGGCGGCGGTTGCGGGCCTCAGCCCAAAGATGCCCTATGTCCTTGGGCTATCCTCCCGCGCTGATGGTGGCGGCGTGATCCAGCCTCTGGCAAAGTTCATGACCAATCCCGCGGGCGGCGCGATCGTCAACACGCTCGGACCGCTCCGCCAGATCGTCAGCGACGCGAAGGGCGACATGCGCCGGTACCTCGTCATTGCGTCAGGCGACCCGATGATGCCGAGCGCTGTCGTTCAGGTGCAGAAATGAGGGTTCAGGTGAACCCTGCGATCTCCTGTCCGTATCGAGTATCTTGGTCATGACGCCGGTATAGGTTGCCGCAGCGTCTTGAGACTGTCGGAAAACACATGATAGCCGACACCCCCGGACCTACTCTTTCGCCGAACCATACCCACCTCAGCCCATAACCATCGACAAACCCTGTCGCTTTGATAGGGTGTGCGGAAACTTGCTTTCGAGGGTTTGTCGTACATGCTGGTCGGATATATGCGGGTTTCGTCGGCCGATGATCGCCAAACGGTCGATCTCCAGCGCGACGCGCTGGTCACGGCCGGCGTCGATCATCGTCATCTCCATACCGACAAGGCATCAGGCGCGCGCGACGATCGGCCGGGGCTGAAAGCGTGCCTTGCCTATTTGAACGCTGGCGACACGCTGATCGTGTGGAAGCTCGACCGGCTCGGGCGCTCACTGCCGCATCTGCTGACGATCGTCACCGACCTGAAGGCGCGAGGCATCGCGTTCCGGTCGCTGACCGAGCAAATGGATACGACGACGCCGCACGGCGAATTGCTGTTCTCGCTGTTCGGCGCGTTGGCACAGTATGAGCGCGCGCTTACGCGCGAACGAGTGATGGCGGGACTGGCCGCTGCCAAACGCCGGGGACGCCAGGGTGGTCGCCCGCCGATGATCGACGCCGAGACGCTCGAACGGATCACCGCCGCGCTCGATGGCGGGGCCAGCAAAGCGTCTGTCTGCCGAACCTTCAAGGTGCCGCGCTCGACCTTGCTCGGCACGCTTGCGCGGATCGAATGGACCGCGCCGGCTAAAGTCTGATTGATTGAACGCCGTGGAATAACATTTACCCCTGACAGAACCATGCCAATTAGCGCTGATATCTACACGGTGATCGACAGTGTTCGCGAGCGTAGGCGCTGCATCGCCTCGCATCCTTCGCACATGGGGAAGAGGAAGCGGTGCGCGAGGCGCAGGCGCTGCCAGCGTGCGGTGTTGTAGGGCCACGCGGCCATTAATACTTTCTTTACCATAACGGTATATCAAGGACAGTCTTAGGTTTCTGCGTAAGATATGAGTCGATCGCTCGAACATTGATGACTATCAATGAGGTGCATCATGAATGTCTCCCACCGACCTAACTTCCCTGCGGCACAGTCCGCTGCCTACACTATGATTAGTCGGTACGGGGTGGATGCTGCGTTCCTCGCCCAGCGTGAAGTCGATACCAAAATCAGGCGAGGAGACCTCGATGGCGCGCTTGAAATTGATCAAGTCCGTCGTGAACTTCTGGATCTCATCATAGATATAGAACCTCCCGCGCATTACTGAGGGCAGAGCGCTAATCCTCCGCTAAACAACGCGAACGAGTAAAATCTATTATAATCAAAAGCTTGCATTGAACGTCCCGCAAACGAACGGTTTTGTGGACACCCGGTCTCAGGGCGGAAAACACGCGGAAAACCCGTCCACAGAATTCGTCCCAGAATGCTAGATCGTCTAGACTCCCCGTATCCGTTCCGGATTCTGCTAAGTTTCGCGACAGTGCGCCAGACGCTCGTCTTCTCTCACGTGCTGGTGTCGCAAAAGTCGAATGCATAATTTTGTTGTTGTGATACAGTTTTGCGACATGCTGATTGGCTACGCCCGTGTGTCCACCGACGACCAAGATCTCCGGCTGCAACGCGCCGCGTTGAAGGTGGCCGGATGCAAGCGGACGTTCGAGGAGAAGATCTCGGGCGCGAAGCGTGACCGGCCCGAGCTGACCAAGATGATCGAGCAGCTGCGCGACGAAGACACGGTGGTAGTGACACGGCTCGACCGATTGGCACGCTCCACCCGCGACCTGCTCGACATTGCCGAGAAGCTGAAGGAGGCCGGCGCTGGCCTGCGCTCGCTGGCTGAGCCTTGGGCGGATACGACCTCGCCTGCGGGCCGCATGGTGCTGACCGTGTTCGCCGGCATCGCCGAGTTCGAGCGTGAGCTGATCCACCAGCGCACCAGCAGCGGGCGGGTAGCAGCCAAGGCAAGGGGGGTCCGCTTTGGCCGCCCACCCAAGCTCACCACCGGGCGCTGACCGCAGCGGCGCTGACCCCATAATGCCGGGCACTCCGCAACCTGACGCTTCGGAAGAGGGCGCCTGATGCCTATCCGTCCTGAGCACGTGTTCTTGTACCCGATCGACTGGGTCCAGCTCTCGCACCAGATACGCTTCGTGCGGGCAGGGGGGCGCTGCGAGCATTGTGGGCGTCCCCATATGCAGAAGGTCTTCCACCTCGGCGACGGACGGTGGTGGGATCGGAGCCGGCAATGCTGGCGCAACGGCCGAGGCCGGCGCGTACGACGACCTATAGAGAACATTCTACTACAGGGCCGGTGGACCCCAGTGGTACTGGCCTGTGCTCACCTCAACCATGATCCCAGCGACAGCGCGCTCCACCAGCTGGCAGCGCTCTGCCAGCGATGCCACATGATCCATGACGGTCCCGAACATCGACGCCGGCGCTGGATGAATGCGCATTACAGGCGCGCGCTCGGCGACCTGTTTTACGGTCCCTACCCCATGCTGGGAGGCGACTGGATCACCCCCACCCCGATCAGCATGCTCGACGACAGCCGATCGTTATATGCCTACATGCGTTGAGTGCTGCCAGGCATCCAGAGTGACGACGACGGCCTCAGCTACAAGCTAAAACCTCTTATTGTAAAAGTAAGGATTATTCCTTACATTCCCTATCTGGAGGTTGTCATGGCTACCATCGTTCAAGAGCGCAGCAGGATCACTGCCAAGGGACAGACAACCGTGCCGAAGGCTGTGCGCCAGGCGCTTGGGGTCAGCTATGGCGGTGAGATCGCCTTTGTAGTCGATGAGCATGGCGTCAGCGTTCGGCGCGTCGAGGTCGAGGAAGCCGATCCGGTGATCGGAGCGTTCCTAGGCTTCTTGGAACAGGACATGCTGCGCACTTCGCAGAACGTTGTCGCCTTCCCGCCCATTCTGGCCGAACGCATGGCAGCGCTAGCCGAGCATGTCCGGGTCGACCTGGATGAGCAGATCGACGGACCGGTTGCGCTCTGACTCATGATCGTCGTCAACGGTTGGACTATTTACGCGCACCCACTGCTGCTCGATCAGCTGGAAAAGCTGACCACAGCCGTCGAGAAGGCTAGGGCAAAAGACTCGCATGGCTGGACTCGGACCGCTAACGCCAAGGTATTGGCGGCTGTGCGATCCCTGATGTTCGAGACAGTTCCCAGCGATCCTACTCGACCCGAGTATCGGCAGGGCGGCACACTGGGCGCCGCCCGAAAGCACTGGTTTCGGGCAAAGTTCGGCAACGGGCGCTTCCGCCTGTTCTTTCGCTATGACAGCCGCTCCAAGGTCATCATCTTCGCCTGGGTGAACGACGACACCACGCTGCGAACCTACGGCTCCAAAACAGATGCCTATGCCGTGTTCAAGGGAATGCTCGACAAGGGAAATCCTCCCGATGATTGGGCAACGCTGATCCAAGCTGGGTCTACCGATATGGCTCGCCATAATGCCCTTCAACGGATGGCGGACCTCGATCAGGAAGCCGGTATTTTCGACGATCATACGCCCCTTGATCGTTCCTGATGCTGGGACGCTCGCCGACCCGATATGGCAGCGCTTCGAGTCGGCTTCGCGCCAGACCCGGCAGCACTTCCCGGCGTAGTCGTCCGGCTCGCGCCGCTCAGTGACTATGAGGCGCTGCTCGGCAGCGCGCAGGCGGTACCCATGCAGCCATCGTTGCACGACGCGAGCGTGGCGACGGGATACTGACGCCCAATCCCACAAAGACCGTGACACAAAAAAGGCCGGTCATGCCGGCCGAGTTTTAGGAGAGGATGCCTGAAAGGCGCAGCCATGTTCTGCCGGTCGACTTCTTCTTGCAAGGTTATTCAGACCGTGCGAGAACTCGCCGTCACATGGGCACAGACGTCTTTTGTTAAACCGTGGAGCTGGGCGCAAATATTTTTGAGTTACTGCCGTGGTGGCGCTCTGGTGGCGCTCTGGTGGCGCTCTGGTGGCGCTGTGGTGGCTTCAAGGGGAGGCCATTGAGCGCTGCGCAGCAGATTTGGCGAGCTTGATCAGCCCTGTACGGCCCTGATCAACCCCGGCACGCCGATGAGGGTAATGGCTCTTCTTAGATTGTAGGCGAGCGCGGTCAGACTGAACTCGGCGCGAACCTTCTCCAGCCCGCGCATCAGGAATGCGCCCTGGTTCATCCATTGCTTGATCGAGCCGAACGGGTGTTCGACCGTCTCGCGGCGAACGGCAAGAATATCAGGGCGCGCAACCAAGCGCCCCGCCATGCGGTCCAGCACCGCCTCGTTTTCCCAACGGTTGATGCGCCGCCAGCGACTGCTGGTACAGTTCACCTTGATTGCGCAGTCCGAACAGGCGGCGGGGTTGGAATATTGGATGTTGGCGTGGCCGCGCGTCACTGCGCGATAGCTGATGTCGAGGGTCCGGCCACCCGGGCAGTGGTACGCGTCCGCCTCGGCATCGTAGCAAAAGAGATCCTTAGAGAAACGGCCATTGGCGATGGCGCTGCCCCGTCTCGGCCGGGCGACGAAGGGTGTGATACCATTCGCCTCGCATGCTTCGATGTCCTCGCCTTTGTAATAGCCCATGTCGGCGACCACATCGATCTGCTCGACGCCTAGCGCGTCTTTCGCCGCCCCAGCAGTGGGTGCCAGCAGACCCATGTCGGTGCCGGCGTTGGTAACGTGCTGCTCGACGATCAGCTTGTGTTTCGCATCCACCGCTACCTGCGCGTTGTAGCCCACCGTGGTCTTTCGACCCGTGACCATCGCGCGCGCATCGGGGTCGGTTAGCGATATCTGGCTCTCGCCGCTGGCGTTCAGCTCGTGCAGCATCGCCTCCTGGGCCTGACGCCGCTCGCGCACCCTGGCGATCTTTGCGGCCAGCGCCCCGCTGCGGCCAGGCCCATGGCCATCCTCGCCGCGGTCGATGGCGTCCATCTCGGCAAGATACCCCTCAAGCCGCTCGTCGGCCGCGGCAATATACCTGGCCAGCTTGTCACGGGAGAAGTTGCGTGCCGGGTTGTTCACCGCCTTCAGCCGCGTGCCGTCCACCGCCAGCAGCTCGCGCCCGAACAGGTCGAGCTTGCGGCATAGGACGACGAAGGCGCGGAACACTGCCTTGAAGGCGCTCCGGTTGTCGCGACGAAAGTCAGCGATGGTCTTGTAGTCTGGCCGAAGCCCACGCAGCAGCCAGATCAGCTCGAGGTTGCGTGCCGCCTCGGCTTCCAGCCGTCGGCTCGACCGCACCCGGTTGAGATAGCCGTACAGGTACAGCTTGAGCATGTCGCCCGGGTCATAGCCTGGCCGCCCCGTCGCCTTCGGCCGCGACCGATGAAAACCGGCCTCGCCCAGATCGAGGTCATCAACGAACGCGTCGATGAACCGAACCGGACTATCCGCTGCCACATAATCCTCTACCGATGCCGGCAGCAGCAGCGCCTGGTCGCGCGCATGACCCTGGATGTATGCCATGGCCACAGCATACGCCCGTCAGCAACCTTGTGGAATCACCCAGCGAGTTTTCGCACGGTCTGTTATTGTGCATTGCAGCGCAGTTTTCAGGAGAAAGGTCGTGCCGTCACAGAGGAACAGGCCGCAGGCCGCAGTCGCGCCCTGCCACTGACGCCGGCACGTTCAGGCCGGCATACATTCGTCGCTGCATGTCAGTGCAGAAGATTCACCCGTGATGAACAACCCACACATCCGCTATGGAGAGCAGTCTGCTTCGGTTCGGAAATGTCATTTCGCGCCTACATGTCCATGCCGAAGTCACGCGACCGCTCCCGCCCGCCCGAGGGTCCGTCGAGCGACAGATTCTTCTCCGGCACCTGCTTGGCCACGTCGAGCGCCGACGTCTTGGCGCCGGGATTGCGTACCACCGCACGCTCGAGGTTACGCCCGCTGTCGACGATCAGCGTCGCCTGATCGGCGATCCGCGTCATCGCGACTAGCAGCGTCTTGGCCGATGCCAGCTTTGGTTCGCCGGCGCTCATCATGACGATCCCGTGCGGGGTGGTGATGCCCTGCGCGATATGCGCGTTGAGCGCATAGGCAATGTCGAACCGCTCCAGCATCCGGTCGCCCCGCGGCAGTTCGTGGACACTGCCGTCGGCGAGCGACGACACCGTCACTACCCCGTCCCGGATCGCTTCCACCTTCGCCAGTCCGGCATTGAGCAGGTCACGCGCCGGATCGCGCGATGTCCAACGGATGCGATCGCCTTCGTGCAAGTCGATCGCCTTCACCGCGTGAACCGATACCGCATCACGGTCGAGGTTGCGCGGTAGCCGTCCCGGCTCGAACAATCGCTCGCTACCGTCGCGCATGGCGAGGCGGACGACGCCCTTCTCGCTCGATACGATCACGCCGATCTGCCCGCGGGTCAGCCGCTGGCTGGGCAGATTCGTCCGCACCTCGACGACACGGCCTTCGCGGTAGGCACGCAGATCGCGCGCCGCCTCGCGCGTTACGGTCACGCGGTCGAGCACCTCGAAGCGGTGAGCGTGCGCGCCGATCTCGCCCATCGCCTTCAGATGCCCTTGCGCTGCCTGGTTAGCCGCCGAACGCATCGCCCGTCCTGATGACAGCAGCAGAGTCGCGTCACGCTCGGCAGCCGGCAGCGCGGCCCACATCGCCGCAGCTTGCGCAGGCACGGTGTCGCGCGGCACCTCGTGTGTGACCGGCTGAAGCTTGGCGAAGACGCCTGCCATGTCGCCCTTGTTGAGCATGGCCGCGACCGCCTTCATAACCGGCGAGCGAGCGCGCAGGTTCTCCGGCATCTCGGTCACGGCATGCCCGTTCGCCTGAAGCTGTGCGAACGGCTTGCCGGCTTCCACGGCGCCCAGCTGGCGGGTGTCGCCGATCAGGGCAAGCCGTCCGACCTCCAGCCGGTTGGCAATCTCGATCAGCGCCGTCATCTGGTTGGTCCCGATCTGCGATGACTCATCGACCAGCAGGATCGCGCCAGCATTTTCCGCCCGGGCTTTGGCGAGGTGCGCCGGCGAGGCGGTGCCGTCGAGGATCTGCTGATAACGCCCGATAAAGCCTGCGATCGTCATGCTGTCGGTGCCGATATCGCGCTTGAGCTGGGCTGCGATCGTGCTGGCGATGGCAAGCCCGAGCACCGCCCTCCCCTCAACTTTGGCGACATGTGCGGCCGGCGCCAGGGCTGCCGACTTGCCTGCCCCCGCCACGCCCTGCACCACCACCACCCGGTCGGACGAGGACAGGATTAGCGTGGCCGCTTTCGCCTGTGCCGGGTTGAGCCGGCGCAGACCCAGTTCGCCTGCCGCTTGCTGGACACGGACGGCCGCGGACATCGCATCCAGTACAGGGGCCACCTGTCCCCTGCCCTGAGCTGCCATATCGAGCATGGCCTGTTCGGCACGGACCGTGGATTCCGGCGTCATCAGGCGGCCGCCGTCGCCGATCAGCACTCCCTTCTGCTCGAGCAGTTCGATCCGCGCCTCGACATCGCCGACAAGTACCGGTCCACCGCGCTCAAGCGCAGCACCGATGAGATCGAAACGTTGGAACGCCGCCTCACGCTCGGACAATTCCCGCGACGCCGACGCGACCGCCTGCGCGGCCGCGAACGCACGTGGATCAAGCCGGCCCAGCCGTTCGGGCACCAGCGGATCGCCGTCACGCGGGCTGAGCCCCATCGCCGCGGCCAGCGCCATGCCCCTGGCCCCGACCCCGCGCACGCCCTCGACGACGCGCGACCACATTGTCTCCTGCCGCTCCCCCCGCGCAATCGCCTGCTCGACCAGCGCCCGTGCGTCGAACCCGACCACCGCCGCCAGCGCCGCCCACTCGCTTCCGCGCTTGTCCGCAGCAAGGTCGGGCGTCTTTGCCGCCCGGGTACTCAACGCGGCGATGTGGCGCTCCCGCGCCGAGCCGCGGCCGGTCGTCTCAAGCGCGGCGCGGATCTCGGCCGAGCGGGTGGAGAATGCTTCGATCGTCGCGCGCGGCACACCGGCGATCTCGAATGATCCGGCGGTCGGGTTATTTGCCGCCTCAGTACGGTAGCCGAGCGCCTCGATCCGGGCGCGCAGATCGGCATTGTGGACGGTGCCGAGCACCGTCTGGCGATCGAAGAACGGATCGTTGCGCATCGCCCGCCATTGCCCGTCCGATCGCCGCGTCGCGTTGGCGACGATGGCATGGACATGCAGCTGCGGCTCGCCGTTACGATTGACGTCGTGAAGGAAGGTCGCGACGACCAGATTGTCGGTCTTCACGCCCACCTGCCTTCCACCTTCCATGCCGCGCGCCTCGGCAAGGTTCTTTTCCGCCCAGGCCAGCGTCGCAGTGACCGATGCCCTGATCGCCGCGACGATACGGTCGTCACCGCCAAGCAGCGCTACCAGTGATAGCGATTTGGATACCGAGAACGTCAGGTCGAAGCCTGCGCGGTGCTCGCCCTGCTTGGCATCGATGACGCTGCCGTCCGGCAAACGACCGGACAGAATTTCGCCGAAAGTTTGCGCGTCGACTTGGCCCGTAAGGCCGAGCGCGGCTGCGCCCTCGCCCTCCCATGCGCTCATCGCCTGCCCCTCGTCAGCGGTGTAGTAATTGTCCCTCGCGTAATAATCCGCTGCACCGCTAGGGGAGGCGATCGTCTTGGGGCGGATCATCGCTCCGTATCTCTATCCGCACTCACCTTGGTGACACCCTTCCTACCATCGATCTGGTAGCGACAGGTGTCGGTGCTCTCGCGGAAATTCACCAGCTGGCAGACTGCTTGCTGGCCACCGCCAAGCAGGTGATTGGCGGTTCTGACTGCAATCCAGTCCGCCGGCAGGAGCATGATGACGGCATAGAGCACCGCCACGGAGATGAGCCAGAAAATACCCCCAAGCACACCGAGGTGGAAATAGCTTCTGTCTCCCAGATCGATCGTGTTGATCGTGCGCGGCTCCGCCATTGCCTTCTCGATCAGGGCCCGTGTTTCCTTGGCTTCGGAAGCTGCCGTCTTGCGGTCCGCTTGGGCGGCTTTCATCATGCTCGCCAATGCGGCGACGACCTCCCCCTCGATCCGTGTCACGGCCGCCAGGATGTCGGCGATACCCGGCAGATCATCCATCTTGCCGGACAGTTCGATCAGCTTGTCATGGACCGGCTTCCGGCTCTTCATGATCCGCTCGGGATAGCCCTCGAGGAACTCCGCGCGGGCTCGGTGCATCGCATCCGCATCGCCGCGCTTCAGCACCTGCAAGTCGGACGACTGGCGCTGCAGGTCATCAGCCACCTGCTTGAAATCGACGAGGGTACGTTCGAGCCAGCGGATCGTCACCGCGGCGTTCTCGAAGCTGAGCTGGGGCGTGGGCTCCGGTTCACTGTCGGATGGCTCAGAGCTCTTGATCGTGCGGGTCATCGCGACACGCACTGCTTCCCGTACGAATGTCGCACGGTCCTCGCCAGTAATGGCCAGCGCCTGATCGAGCTGTACCTCGTATTCCCTGTCGATCTTGAACCCGATCGAGATATCCAGTTTCGCCATCGAGAAGCCCCCCGTGACAGAAGTTACCGATGTCGAAACCTTGGTCAATCCGGCGGATATCCGGTCGGTATCCGCACGGTGGATATCCCGGACCACGCCACGATCAGCTTTTTCTAGGTCGGCTAACCAGCCGGATATCCGGCTACCTGTCTGAAATACCTCGTATTTTGGCACGACACCCAAATGCTATGCATAGCGTAGTGTGTGCCCCTACCCTTTGCCGATCCTGATGAGGTCGTTCGTCCAATTGCTGACCTCGATACCGTTCTGGGCTTCCGGTGGGGCCTGCGGCCGGCGTGAGAGCCGGCCAGCAGATCACGCTCGTCAAACGCCCAGGTTTACACCCCTAGACCGGCTGCCTGCGCCGCCAGCAATGCCGCGAACGCTTCGTCGCCCAGCGTATCCGGTGTCAGGACCTTGCGGTCGTTCAGGACACGCCTGGTCAGGCGGATCAGATGCGCGAGTTCGGGCGTCTCGAAGGGGTCGTTGATCGCCAGTTCGCGGGATCGCTCACACGCCGTGATCGCGAGGTGAAAGATGCGATCGGACAGCCCCGCCGGTCTCGGCTCCGGTCGTTCGAAAAATCCGATTTCGTCAGCGTGTGCAAGTAGCGCCGACCAGTCCGCCGGCGCGATCTCCGCCATGGTCCGGATATCCTCATGGTATCGCACACCGTGGGGGGTGAACCAGCCCGAGACTCCGACTACGATCCCGTCCGTCATGGTCGTGGTTTCCTATTTCGAAATGGCCCTTAATTCTCAGTCGAATATGGCCATGTGCGGGTAACTGACTGGTCGGTCGAAACTAATCTCGATATTCCCTGCACAGGGCGTGTCCAGCGCGTCGAGAATGTTTGCGGAACCCGCCGCAGGCTTCCTCCCGACCATTCCGGCGCCGGCCCCGAACCGCGGTGTTTCATCGCCGACCATTCGCGTCTCGGAAAGGCAGCCGCGTGCAAGGCTCACCAACGTTGCGAGGCGAGGATCAGAAAACGGCTCCGGCAGGGCCAGGAGACGCGATCGGCCGTCGTGGCTCATCCGCAGTACCCAGATGCGCGCATCTGGCCGTACGGGGCCTTTACCGGCCTTCGGGCGCTTGAAGAAGGCTGCGGCATCCGCAGCTTCCAGTAGCGTGCACACACGCTCGGGTTCGAGCACACCGAGAGCCACGGTCCGTTCGGTGGCGAGGCCCGGGAAGTGCGCGTTTCCGCCCGTCACCGACAGGCCGACCAGATCGCCGTCGGGACTGGTCGGAGCATCAGTCATGACCGCGGTGCTGCATCGCCCAGCCGTACCCCGGTCGCGGCCCTGCGGATATCGAGACGGGCGCGGCGTTCGTCGAGGATAGCCTCGATCAGCTCGCCCCGGCGCAACACCCGGTCATGACCGCGCGGCGGGGTGTCACGCAACCGCTCCAATGCTGTATCGATGAGATCGTCACCCATGGTCGCCCTGGCTACCGCCAGCCAGCGTGGCGGCAGATAGGGATAACGCTCGCACCATGCCCGGCGGATCATCAGGGCGATCAGCCAGACGACCGTCACCAGCGAAAGGACGAACAATATTCCGGCGATCGTCAGGCTGCCGGTTACCTTGATGACCGGATACGCGACGATGCCGCTGCTGATGCCGAACCCGATTACCCAAGGTGACGGCATCCGCCAGTTGGCCATGTCGCTGCGCACCGCGATCCGGTCGAGCATGCCAGTGCGTGCCTGTGTGCCCGTGTCAGTCTCGCCAGGGGTCATGCCCGCCTCCCATGCCGACTGAAAATGGGTCGTGCGATCCCGTGCGATGATCGTCGAACGACGATCTTGAACACTGCAGATCGTGTTGCCAGTCATCATGATGGTGGCTGGACAGGTCGGTACCGAACGGGTTGCCGGCGACGTCGATCCCGCCGGTCATCGGCAACCCCGTCGCGGGATTGATGGCGGGATCGTCGATGGCCGATCCGCGCGATGAAGGATGCCACTCGTCGAAGAACGACACGATGCGGGTCAGTAGTCTCATGAGGTACACCAAGCTCCCGGTGACGACGATGTAAAGATATACGCTTTCCGCATTTATAGCAAGTCGGGTTAATGCGCGAGCATGCCCGTGTCCCCTGCCCTACCCGATCTTCACGCGCGCATCGTCGCCGCACTGACAGTCGCGCGCCAGGAGGCGAGGCTGCGGCAAGTCGATCTGGCAAAGCGGCTCGGCTGGCAGCAGGCCTATGTATCGCGGTACGAGACCGGCGAGCGCATGCTGGCGGTCGATGAGTTTGTCGCGGTGGCACAAGCGATCGGGGTCGATCCCGTCTCACTGCTCGCTCAGGTGTTGGATGATGGTAACGATGGGCCGGACTGATCCGGGCCGCAAGCAGGTGTGCGAACGCCTGCTCCATCCGGTCGGCGATCGCCAGTACGATCGGCTCGAGCACCTGCCGTCGCGCGCGCCGTGTCCGGACTCATGGCAAGTTCACATGAAACGTGCGTACGGAGGTCATCCGGCAGTTCAGTCCAGCGCGACGCGACCGCGTGGACCGAGCCGAACGTGACTGAAGTCGTACAATCCAGCATTCCGGCCCCGCAGCGCGCTTCGCAAAGAACACCTTTGTCGGCAGCGTGATCATCGATCTCGCCGTGTTTCGGACCGTGCGGCCATCTCGACCAGCCATGCGACCGCACCGTTGGTCCCGCGCCATGCGCAACAGGCCAATGCCAGCCGGGATAAGAAGCTTAAGGCTGCCGACGTAGTTTACGAACTGCGTGCTCGGGGGAGGATTTCGCGGCTCGTCACCGAGTATCTCGCGCCATTCGATGCCGCGTTGCGACTAGGTCCAGACGGCCGGCTTCCGCCGAGTCGGCAAGCGTCTCGCCGACTGACCTGCAGACGGCATCCACCTGCAGACATGGGTCGTAACGCGACGTCAACGGGTACAATCTAAGTCTATTCTTCAAAGATATAGAAACTCACTGGTTAGAGGGTTTATACCTGATGTTAATGAGTTAAGCGGCTACTTACCGCGTTTAAACGCCTTGTTTTCCGTGAGTTAGCTTGACAACGGTGTTCCGGATGTGTCGTCGTTTCGTTCCTGGAATGTCGACAAGTATGTTCCTGAAGGATCGACTTTGCGTTCCTGAAGAACCGAACGCTGTTCCCGGAATGTCGAAAGGCCGCCCGATTGGGTAGTTTTTCAATCGAAATTGAATCAGTTCGCTAAGGTTTGTTTGAAGGGACGTTCAATTGCGACATATACCCGAGCATCAAGCGTGAAGAACTTTTACACTCACGACACTTCGGGAACAGTGAGGCCGGTCTATCGGTTTTGACGTACGTACGGCTCCCCTACCCTCCCAAGGAAGAGGCGGTTCTTAAGACGACGAAGTGCTAACGCCCAAGTTCGTGGCGGTGCTTTTCATGATAGCGCCGGACAAAGCCGATGAACGCGGCCTGATAACTGACCGGCGTGCGCGCGCTGTCCGCCTCAACCCACGTGCGAAACTCATCATGCAACGTCTGGTAATCCCATCCGGGGCATTCTGCGCGCAGCGTGGCCATCGTCACGTCGGTAATTTCGCCAGCGGTCGCGCGTGTCGCTAGACTGGTGCGCGACCGTCGCAGTAGCGCTGTTACGTCAATCGTCTCATTCGCATTTCCGGTCGTGGCGGAATTGGTTGAAGTTGGCCTTGCTGCAGGCTTAACGCATCCTGCCCCGTGCGCCGCCACGGTCTTCACCGGGCGCTCGACATCGCTGCGGCGTTGCATTCGCAGCGATGGCTCACGCTTGCCAGCCGGCGTCTCTAAGGCGAGCGCATAACCCGGCAGCTCGTTGCGCTCGACTATCTTGGCGATCTCGAACTTGAAGCGGCGATATTGCCCTTCAGCGCCGGACTTCTCGAACAAAGTCGGCATGGTGATCGCGAAGCCGACCTCCCCTGCCCCGCCAGCATGCTTGCGCGCGACGCGGTACAGCCAGCGCTCGCGCCCGCCGGTCAGGGCGAAGTAGGCGCGGTCGATCGACAGCACCCCGCCCTGCATCATCACGCCTTCCCAGAACCAGTTCGACACCTCGATCGTTATCCCACGCGACCGCTCAGTTTTTTCGTCGACCATCTGGGTCCAGCCGTCGAGCCAACTGAACGTCGCCTCACGGCGGTTCTCGGCGCGGATGTTAGTCTTTACCGTAGTCGACACCAGCCGGTCGAGCGCTTGGCCGAGCAGCTCATACGCGCGTCCCGTCGTGGGCCGCCCGATCGCGCGGAGCAGGTCGTAGGGCGTAAGGTGGAGCTTGCGCGGAACGTCATTGACTCCGCGTCGGGCCATGTCTGCGAGCACGCTCGCGCAATAGATTAATATGTCCGCGTCCCAGATCGTCGCCATTCCGTAATCGGGGTTGCCCGAGACGTGTACCCACAGCTTGCCGTCGGGGCTGTGATAATCGATCGGTTTGACTCGCTTCGACTTGGCGAGGCTAAAGAACGGACGCTCCATCATCTCGCGCTGGTCGCGCAGCGGCAGATCGGCGAGATAGGGGAGGAGCAGGTCGAACTGCTCAGACACCCTCTGGCGATCGGGGCGGGTCATGCCGCCATGTCCTGAGTGTTTCCCCGGGGAAACATCGTCGCGCCGGCGGCGGCAACCGTCCGCGTTAATATGGAACGCAGCGTGCTTCCCCAGGAACCCACGCTCACCGCTGCAGTCCGCGGCCTTCGGCCTCCAGATGCACGAGCGCCTGCCGCAGCGCGTCGACCAACTCGTCGTTCCCAGCGCCCGACCCGGCATGGAGCCGAATCGTCACGCCCTGCCGGTTGATCGACTGAATGCTGAGACCGGGGCGACCATGCGGCGTGGTCCATGTGAACCGAGGCGGCATGTCGGCTGTATCATTTGACGCCTCAAGCAACCGCCGCAGCACGTCGGCAGCAAGGTAGGGGGCCGCACCCCGATCGCGTCGCGCGGCTTGTTCACGCGCAAGATCTCGTGCAGCACCTTGAATAGCCTTGGCGGCAACCCTGTCGTCGAGCGCCTGCGCCAATGCATAAGCAGGCTTGAGTTGGACGTCGGCGGGAGAGGCGAATGCGGCGATCACCACGTCGGGGATCTGAGCGACCTTGACCATCTTCGACAGCCAGCCCTTTGACACCTTGAGCCGTTCCGCCATCCGCGTCAGGTGGTTGCCGTAATGTGTCTTGAGCGCCTCGGCATAATTACGGGCACGCTCAAGATCTGACACATCTTTCCGTGCGCGGTTCTCGAGATCGGCGAGCCGGAACGCGGCTTCGTCGTCTAGGTTGGCAACCTGCGCCACGAACTGCATCTCGGGATAGGAGTGCGCGCGTAGCCAGCTGATCGACCAGTGGCGTCGCGTGCCCGCGATCACCTCGAAGTCATGGGTAGGATCGCCGTTGACACGGCGTACCACTGCAGGAACCTTCTGCCCGCCTTCGGCGATGATGGAATCGATCAGCTCGCGGCAGCCTTCTTCGGTCAGATGCTGGTAGCTGCGCGCATTACCCGGCCAGATCCGCACTCGCGCGGGGTCGAGTAGCAGCTGCGTTACCTGTCTCACTTCCCCACTAGTCACGCGCGCTAGCGCAGTTTCACGGTTGAGCAGCGTCGTCCCACGCGTCCGTTCGGGCGCGGGTGGGGCAGGGGGTGCGCCGGTGTCAGTCTCGGCTGGTTCATCCGCCAGCAACGCCGCGAGATAATCGGATTGTTTACGCGCCATGCGGCACCTCCCGCACTGCATATATATGGAACGTTGCTGTGCAGAACTGCACCAATCCTAGCTCACGCGACATGTAGTAGATCCTCCTCGCGTGCGGGCTCGACCCGGCCCCAGCCTTGGCGGACGAGCTGCTCGATCTGCCCCATAGCCTCGTCAAGATTCGCACGGCAGCGCCTGTGCGTCTTGGGCGTGCCGATCGGGCGTTCAAGTTCGTAGATCGTCATCATCCGCATCGCGGCGTGGCTGATCTCGGCAGATTCAAGGATTGGCACCGGGAGTAAGGCTGGGCCGAAGCTCTGTTCCATGATTGTGCGAACCATCGCGTGGCTGGGATCGTTGCTGTCAAACTTCGAACATATAAGCCGGAGGAAGCTGTATTCGACCTCGATTCCGGCATGTGCAAGTTGCTGCAGCACCTGGTTCATCATCGAAAGGAACTGGACGGTCGAGCAAAAATCGGGCGTCGTCGCTGCGAGCGGAACGAGCAGCGCATTTGCCGCCTGCATCACCGCGAGGCTGATCGTCCCGAGCGCAGGCGGAGGATCGAGCAGCACGACGTCGTAATTGCGAGCGAGATCGGCTAGCCCCTGTTTAAGCTTGCGGAAGCGCGCGGCGAGCACCGACTGCCCATCTGATCCCGCCGCGGCGAGTTCATATTCGACGTCGAACAATTCGAGGTTCGATGGGATAAGGTCGACGTTGGGCCACGGTGTCGACTTGACTGCATAGAGCAGGTCCGCCTGGGTCGGATCGATCGACAGATAGGGGTAGAGCGTTTCTTCTCGTGTAATATTGAAATGGGGGTTAAACCCGAACAGCGTCGTCGTTGTCGCCTGGCTATCGCAATCGACCACCAGCACACGGTACCCGTGCACCGCGAAATAATGTGCGAGGTGGCAGGTGACCGTCGACTTGCCCACCCCGCCCTTGAAATTCTGCACCGCGATAATTGCGGGGATATCAAGCGGCGCGCGGGCAGGAGAGGCGCCAAGGACCTCGCGCATCTGCAGCAGTTCCTCGACCGAATAGCCAAGTCTCCGCCCATTTTCACCCGCCGGAGCAGGGGGGAGGCGACCGTCGTCCTCGGCCATGCGGATTCGGTTGGTCGAACAGCTGAGCAATTGCGCCGCCTCGGCAATCCCGAAGCGGACGTTGAGGCCCTTGCGGCTTTCGGGCAGGAATGCCTTGCGCCGTAAGCGTTCAATCATCCGCTCGCCCGCGTCGGCGAGTTCGCCGATGTGATTAACGATGGCATTCATGAACCGGTCCGATCGCTCATTTGAAGCTTTAGATGGGATTTATAAGCACATGGAATTCAAAACGTAAGAGCGCAGCGCAAAAAGGTTAGGATGAAGCTATATTACGCTTTAGCGCGCCAACTCTACGATCTTGTAGCTGCCATCTGCCAATGCCTATTTCCAGCGTCTTACATACGCGGCATCCGCATCAATGTAGGCTGCGTGGTTGACGATTGATCAACCGATCGACCGCGCCGCGTGGGCCACTCCGAACAAGCGTCGGTTGGACGCTTGCGGAGGACGGCTGCCGGTCATGCAGCGGGCGCTATAGCATTCCTACGATTATAAAATGACATAACTGCGTATACCAGTAAGCAGATGTTAGCGTTGATCAGCGTAGGATCACGCCTTGCCCTTTACTTGGCTGATGCGCTGGACCGACATCGCCAGCGCCAGCGCCAGCGTCGAGCCGATACGCACGCCAGGCGCCAGCGACGGTTGCCAGGCCGACAACCCCGCGGATTTCCGGGGACGCAAAGCGCGCTGCGCCAGCCAGTCGACCGAACGCGTAGCCAAGCGCTGTGAGGTCGAATGACGGTAAAGAAATAGCAGTACGCTAGTAATCTGCAGATCACTAGGCAGCGCCTTTTTGCAATCAACTCCACTTACCATAATCGGACATTATGGTAACTACAGCGATGTGCTACGAAGGTGAAATGTAGGGTAAAACGGACCAGCGGGCAGGTGCGGTATGAGCGAGATCGTCGTCCATCGTGCCGACGGGGAAGAGCTGCCAGTCCGCGCGCGGCGTGGGATCGTTGAGCCGATCGATGCGCGTGTGACCCGGTTGCTGGCGCTAGCGCTCCCGGTCGACGCCGGCCCTGTCAGCGAGATCGGTTTCGCGGCGCAGCTTGGCGCTATGGCAACGGCGAGCAAGGCGGCGCTGGCGTCGGACCTGGCCTGCTATCTGCGTTGGTGTGAGGACACCCGTGCCGCCCCGCTGCCTGCCGAGCCCGAAAACCTGGTCCGCTACATTGCCATGCTCGAGGCGCGCGGCGCCAAGCCGGCTACGGTCGCCCGGCGGGTTGCCAGTCTTGCCACCGCACACGGCCTTTCAGGCCTGCAGGAGAGGGGGCATGCCCCCACGAGCCACGTGATGGTCCGTGCGGCGCTCAAAGGCCTGCGCCGACGCCGTGGCGCGGCCCAGCGCCAGGCGGCCCCGTTGCGTCTCGGCGCCTCGCTAGATCCGCACACAAAGGGGTTTACGCTGACCGCGCTGCTCGGTGCCTGTGGCGGCGATCTGCAGGGGCTGCGTGATGCCGCGCTGCTATCACTGGGCTATGACGCTGGACTGCGCGTCAGCGAGCTCGTCGCCGTCACCGTCGCGCATATCGATCCGCACAGCGACGGTTCGGCACTCCTGTTCATTCCGTCGTCCAAGACAGATCAGGAAGGGCAGGGGGCGTGGGGCTGGCTGTCCGCGGACACGATGCGCCGGGTCGGCGCCTGGCTGGTAGCGAGTGCGATTACCGAGGGGCCCGTCTTCCGCCGCGTCGGGGTCGATCGGCGCCGTCTGCGCGCTGCGGTTCCGCCGATGGCGTACGAGGCAATCCCGGGGCACACGCGGCACTGGCAGGAGAAGCTCAAGGGCAAGAAGGCCGAACCGGCGAGGACGGTCTACACCGTCGGGACGGCCTCACTGAGTCGGCAGGGTGTCAACGGGATCTATCGGCGCGTAGCGTTGAGTGCATTCGATCAGGGGCTGGTCGAGATGCCGATCGCCAAGGTCGAGGAGGCGGCGCGTGCCCTGTCGAGCCATTCGCTGCGCGTCGGGCTTACGCAGGACCTGTTTGCGGCCGGCGAGGACGGCGTCGGCATTGCACAGGCGCTGCGCTGGTCTTCGCCGTCTACCGCGCTGCGCTATGGCCGCAAGCTCGCTGCGCGCAGTAATGTCGCCGCTCGCGTTCTGTCGCGTATCAGAAGCTGAGGGGCGAATGCGGGGGCCCGGCGATCACAATCGAGGTGTTGACAGAAAGTCGTCCTGACCTAGTGAACGGCACATTTTCACAGCTAGTGGAGGGCTTCTGCTGTGCATCGGCACCGAAAATGAGACTCCGGCACAGTCGCGCTAGCTATTGAACTTGCCTCAAAGCTTTGCATGCCAGGGGGCCCGATCGGCGTCGATCGGGGCTCCTCATAACCCAAGTCTTCTATAGGATAACAGGAAGTTGCTTAGATTAGGGCGTGGTTCCGCTTTCGGTGCCGATCCACACGTGTTGCTTACGCGGCAACGGCGGCCAAGTTGCCGCGGGCAATTCCACCACCACTTTGTTTCGAGCGATAGAGAGCGGCATCGGCAATGACTATAAGATCGTCAAGGTCGCGCGTCTCCGGTGGGGACGTAGTGACCTGCTCCCCGTTTTCAGGCCGCTGATAACTTAGCTTCGGTGTCCATATGCCCCTGTCGGGGGCGGTTCGTAAACTCGGCGGGTGCCATCCCGCCAAGACTGCTGTGCGGACGCACGGTGTTGTAGTCCGTCCGCCATGCCTCGATGATCCGTCTCGCCGCAGCCAGCGAGGGGAACAGGTGTTCGTTCAGACACTCGTCGCGCAAGCGACCATTGAACGATTCCACAAAGCCATTCTGCTGCGGCTTCCCTGGGGCGATGTAATGACACTCGACCCCGGTGTCCTGACACCAGGCGAGGACGGCATGACTGGTCAGCTCGGTGCCCCCTTCGGCTTCGCTCAGGACAGGATTGTCGCTGACCACCATGCACGGCAGCCCGCGACGCTCGGCGATGGCGCTCAGTTCGCGAACAACCCGCCGACCCGACAGCGAGGTGTCGACGATGCATCCCAGGCATTCCCGGCTGTAGTCGTCGATGACGTTGAGCATGCGGAACCGCCGGCCGCAGGCAACGAGTCCGATACGAAGTCGAGCGACCAGCGCTGGTTGGGTTCTTGCGGGATAGCCATCGGCGCCCGCGTGCCCAGCGCGCGCTTGCGACCGCCACGCTTGCGCACCGTCAGTCGCTCCTCGCGATACAGCCGATACACCTTCTTCAGGTTCATGCCCTTGCCCTCCCGCTTGAGCAGGATCGCCAGCCGTCGATAGCCGAAGCGACGACGTTCATTCGCGATCTCGCGCATCCGCTCGCGGACAGCATCGTCCTTCCCGCGAAGCGGCTCATATTGCCACACCGACCGGTTAACTCCGATCAGCCTGCAGGCGCGACGCTCGGAGAAGCTGTGGTCGGCCATCAGCTTCTCCACCGCAGCGTAGCGATCTCCATACTGGGTCAGTTTCTTCCCAGCAGATCCTTCAGCGCTGACACGTCGAGCATCGACTCCGCCAGCAGCTTCTTCAGCCGGCGGCTCTCGTCCTCGAGTGCCCGCAACCGCGCCGCCTCCGACACGGTCATCCCGCCGTATTTCGCCTTCCAGCTGTAGAACGTCGCGTCACTGATCCCATGCTTCCGGCACAGCTCGGCGGTCTTCACGCCGGCCTCATGCTCGCGCAGCACGCCAATGATCTGATCCTCGGTAAATCGGCCTCGCCGCATCACTCGTCTCATCTGACGAGCTAACTTACCAATGGCATGAATTCTGGGGAGCAGGTCACTGAGGCGGAGGGAGGTAGGTGATCTGGCTTAACCGGTGAGGGATTACGTCAGTTTCAAGTAGAACGTCCATGGTATCCCGGTGTCCTTCTGGGTCGATATGAATGAAGAGTTCGACGTCCGGATACGGAGTGGCAAGGGCGGCTTCAACGGCTTCGACGATCTGATGCGCACCGACGACGGTGAGGGCCGGGTCGACTTCCAGATGGAATTGAGCGAAGTCGCGCGATCCCGAGCGGCGTGTCCGGAAATCGTGGATGCCTTTGATCCCAGAATGCCCTGCCGCAATGGCCAGGAAGCGAGAGCGTTTGTCCTCGCTCCATTCCTTGTCCATCAGCTCGTCAAGCGCAATAGTGGCCTCACGAAATGCACGAAAGGCTAACCAGCAGGCGATCAGGACGCCGCCTACGGCATCCACACCGTGCAGGCCAAAATATTGATCAAGAACCAGCGCCGCGATAACGAGCAGATTGAGGATTGTCGCCAGACCAAAGCGTTCGTCCGTCAAGGGCAACGAGAACCCCAGATGGTCGACAGCGCTGTGGCCGCGCCGACCGTGCAAGGCTTGGCGCCAAGCGATGGCGATAAGCGAGACAGCAATGCCGAAGTTCACATCGCGTAGGTAGTCATTCGTCGCAAAGGCGCGCGTAGTGGACCATAATATGGCCACTGCCGCACCCGTTACTAATCCGACTCGCGCCAGAGCCGCAAGCGCTTCAAGCTTGCCGTGCCCGAACCGATGGTCGTGATCGGCGGGCAGCTTCGCCATCAGCCGGACGCGGACGGCAAGGATCGCGCCGAATACCTCGATCGCGGCATGCACCAGCGATCCCAACATAACGATCGACCCGGTCCAATAGGTCGCCACCACCTTCAGCAGCAGCACGCACAACACGCTGAACACCGTGATGACGGCAGAAAGGCCTAGGGCCGGCGGTGGTCGACGCTGCTCGGTCCTTCGCACGGCAGGTATGGTCGTCGTCATAGCAAGATAGGGATGCGTGCGACCTTACCAGTGATCTTTGCGTGAGGCCCGGCCTTCTGCACCGCCCAAGCTGTGGCGATCTCCGGCAGGTCATATTCCAACTGGTCGACCTCGATGGCGTGCTCGCGCGTCATATCGAGCAGGCGCCGCCAGATGAACTCGCGATCGGCCGGCGGGCGTTGCCCGGTGCCGACCACGGTCAGCGTCCGGAACAGCAGGTCGCCGGCGGTCAGGTTGATTGAGGTGCCCGCGCCGGTGCCGACCGTTACGACTCGCGCGCCCCAACGCGTCGCCTTCAGTGCAGCAACCATGGGTGCGCCGCACACCAGATCGAGCACGACGTCATAGCCATCGCCGGCTTCCGACTTGAGCGCAGCGAGATCGTCGTTGCCGCCTATGATAACAGTCGCGTCGGCGATGCCGCGTTCACGCAGTCGATCCAGCGCCTGTGCGTTGCGGGACGCGCCGACAACGCGGCCCGCACCCAAGATGCGCGCGAACTGCAGCGCGAGTTGGCCAAGCGTACCGGTGGCACCAAGCACTAGCACCGTCTCGCCCGGCTTGATCGCCGCCTGCTCCAGCGGCACGAACGCGCCGGTTCCCGCAATCGCCATCGTGATTGCGGTTTTGTCGTCGATGTCGTCCGGCACGTCCCAGACCTCGGCTGCGGGTACGATGGTCCGCTCCGCCCAGCCGCCCCAGGGGGCGATCGACCGCTCGCCGAAATAGACGCGACGACCATCTTCGGCGCGACCAACGCCCTCGCCGCGCAACACGCACGGATACTGGACTGCGAGGCGATAGGCGCCCAGCACGTCCCAACCGCCGAGACCGGCGGTATCGACGTCGATCATAACGCATCCCTTGCGTGGCTGCGGCTCTTCGAACGCCTCGAATGCCGGCGCCGCGCCGTGCGAGCCGATTACTGCCGCTTTCATATCCGCTCCTCGAACGCCGGTGTCGTGCCCGACCATGGCGTGATTATTGGCAATACCGGAATGATTATGCAACCTGCATTTGGAATTGCATTCCGGTATCGGAACATACACAGGCGAGTGAAAGATCGTTTTCAAGAGGATCGCGTCGCCTATGTCCGACGACATTTCATTGACTCTTCACATTCCGCAGCCTGCCGCACGTCCCGGCGAAACCGCCAGTTTCGACCATTTGAGCTTTGCGGTGGGCGCGGCGGCGACCCGTCCCGACCCTCACGTGCCCGAACCGGACCTGCGTGAGTTGCCCTACGGCCTGATCCGGGTGTTGGGCGAGACGGACAGCGGCTGGGATCCGAAGCTCGACCCAGAGACGATGCGTGTTGGGCTCCGAGCGATGCTCCAGACGCGACTGTTCGAGGACCGGATGTTCCGCGCGCACCGCCAGGGCAAGACAAGCTTCTTTATGAAGTCGACTGGAGAAGAGGCGATCGGCGTCGCGCAGTCGTTGGCGCTGGAGGCAGGGGACATGTGCTTTCCAACCTACCGCGTACAGGGTTGGCTGATCGCACGCGGCTATCCGCTCGAGGCAATGATCAACCAGATCTATTCGAACGCGAAGGATCCGCTGAAGGGACGTCAGCTGCCGATCCTCTATTCGGCGCGCGAATATGGTTTCTATTCTTTGTCGGGCAATGTCGGCAGCCGGTTCGGCCATGCGGTCGGCTGGGCGATGGCGTCGGCGTACAAGGGCGGGCGACACATCGCGCTCGGCTATATCGGTGAGGGAACGACCGCGGAGGGCGATTTTCACGAGGCGCTGACCTTTGCGAGCGTCTACCGTGCGCCGGCGATCCTGGCGATCACTAACAACCAATGGGCGATATCCAGCTTCGCAGGCATCGCGGGCGCCGAGCAGACGACGTTCGCTGCCAAGGCGATCGCCTATGGACTGCCGGGGCTGCGCGTCGACGGCAACGATTTCCTAGCGGTGTGGGCTGCAACGAAATGGGCGGCCGAGCGTGCGCGCGACAATCTTGGCACGACGCTGATCGAATTCGTCACGTATCGCGTCGCCGGGCATTCGACGAGCGACGATCCGACCAAATACCGGCCCGCTGATGAGGCCGATCACTGGCCACTCGGCGATCCAATCGAACGGCTAAAGACGCATCTTATTGGCATCGGTGAATGGTCCAACGAGAGGCATGCGCAGTTGGAGGCCGAGCTGACCGAAACTCTGCGCGACGCGCAACGCGCGGCAGATGCGGTGGGAACGCTCGGTCAGTCCAAGCCGAGCGTCGCGGAGATGTTCGAGGGCGTCTTCAAGGAACCCGACTGGCGCGTGATCGAGCAGCGCCGCGAGATGGGGATCTGACATGGCAACCATGACCATGATCCAGGCCCTCAACTCCGCACTCGACGTGAAGCTCGGCGACGATCCCGACACGCTGATCTTCGGGCAGGATGTGGGGTATTTCGGCGGCGTGTTCCGCGTTACCGACGGACTCCAAAAGAAGCACGGGATGCAGCGCTGCTTCGACGCGCCGATCAGCGAAGGCGGCATCATCGCCACTGCGATCGGGATGGGCGCGTACGGCCTCAGGCCGATACCCGAAATTCAGTTCGCGGATTATATTTTACCGGCGTTCGACCAGTTGGTCAGCGAGGCGGCCCGGCTGCGCTATCGCTCAAACGGTGAATTCTGGGCGCCGATCACGGTGCGCTCGCCGTATGGCGGTGGCATCTTCGGCGGCCAGACGCACAGCCAGAGTCCCGAGGCGATCTTCGCGCACATCACCGGGCTGAAAACTGTGATTCCATCCAATCCGTACGACGCGAAGGGGCTGTTGATCGCGGCCATCGAGGACGACGATCCCGTCATCTTTCTCGAACCCAAGCGGCTCTACAACGGGCCGTTCGACGGGCGCCACGATCAGGCGCTGAAGACCTGGGCGGGTGATCCGACCGCCGAGGTTCCAGAGGGGCATTATACGGTGCCGCTCGGTAAGGCGGTGGTAGTGCGCGAGGGGGCGGAGGCAACGGTACTTGCCTATGGCACGATGGTTCATGTCGCGAAGGCCGGGATCGCGGACAGCGGCGTCGATGCCGAATTGATCGACCTGCGTTCGATCGTGCCGCTCGACGTGGACACAATCGTCGCGTCGGTCGCCAAGACCGGCCGGTGTGTCATTCTGCACGAGGCGTCGAAGTTCGGCGGGTTCGGCGGCGAGCTTGCGGCCTTGGTGCAGGAACGATGCTTCTGGGCGCTGAAGAGCCCGATCGAGCGTGTCGCGGGGTGGGACACGCCGTATCCGCACGCGTTCGAATGGGATTATTTTCCCGGGCCCGCGCGGCTCGCTAAGGCGCTCGTGCGTACGATGGAGAATCGCTGATGGGCCGCTATTTGTTCCGGCTGCCCGACGTGGGCGAGGGCGTCGCCGAGGCCGAGATCGTCGTCTGGCACGTAAAGCCGGGTGACGCGGTAAAGGAGGACCAAAGCCTGGTTGACGTGATGACCGACAAGGCGACGGTCGACATGACCTCGCCAGTCGATGGTGTCGTCACCGCCATCCACGGCGAGATAGGCGCGATGCTCCCGGTCGGATCGATATTGGTAGAACTGGCAGTGGCCGATGACGGGAATGCGGCGGCGATCATCGAAGATGCGGTTTCCGCCGCAGCCGCACCGTTCCCCAATGCCGGGTTGCCGGCGAGCGATCCGCTTCCGCCACCCGCGCCGGTTTCGCCTGCGTCGCCTGCGTCGCCTGCCAGGGCACCGACGCGTGCGGCTGTCGCGGCGTTCGCGTCGCGCTCGGAGCGCGACGCGCCGCTGGCCTCGCCGGCGACACGCGCAAGGGCGTTCGCGCGCGGGGTCGCGCTGCAGTTCGTGCCGGGCACGGGGCCCGGCGGGCGGATCACCTCGGACGATCTGGACGCCTATCTGGCGAGCGATGGCGCCATCGCTGCGGCTGACCGGCGGTACGCCGCGCGCGACGGCGTACAGGATACGAAGATCATCGGGCTCCGGCGAAAGATCGCCGAGAAGATGCAGGAGGCCAAGCGCCGCATCCCGCACATTGCTTATGTCGAGGAAACCGACGTCACCGAGCTGGAGAAGCTTCGACAGGATCTGAACGTGCATCGCGATGCCGAGCAGCCGAAGCTGACGTTACTGCCTTTTTTCATGCAGGCGCTGATCAAGGCACTGCCTAATTTCCCGCAGATCAACGCGCGTTACGACGACGATGCGGGGGTGCTCCACGCCTATGACGGCATTCACATTGGCATCGCGACCCAGACACCGGGCGGTCTGATGGTGCCCGTCGTCCGCCATGCCGAAAGTCGTGACCTCTGGGGCCTTGCCGCAGAGGTCACGCGCGTTACCGCGGCGGCGCGTGACGGCACCGCATCGCGCGAAGATTTGAGCGGCTCGACGATCACGATCACCAGCCTGGGCACACTGGGCGGGATCACGACGACGCCCGTCATCAACCACCCCGAGGTCGCGATCATCGGTCCCAACAAGATCGTCGAGCGGCCGGTCGTCGACGGCAGCTTCGTGACGGTCCGCAAGATAATGAACCTGTCGTCGTCGTTCGATCACCGGATCGTTGACGGTTACGACGCCGCGGTGTTCGTGCAGCGGCTGAAGCGGCTCATCGAACACCCCGCGCTCCTGTTCATGGACTAATCCGATGGTCGGCAATCTCGCTCCTAAAGTGCTCGTCGTCGGTGGCGGTCCCGGCGGCTACGTCGCGGCGATCCGCGCCGGCCAGCTCGGGCTCGATACGATATTGGTCGATGCCGATCGGCTAGGCGGCACCTGCCTGATCCGGGGCTGTATTCCGTCCAAGGCGCTGATCCATGCCGCCTCGCTCCACGCCGAGATGGCGGAAACGGCGCGTGTGCCCCGCTTCGGCATCGGCCTGTCCGCTGCACCGACGCTCGATTTCGGCGCGACGATCGCGTGGAAGGACGGCGTCGTCGACCGCCTCAGCGGCGGCGTCGCCGGATTGCTGCGCAAGGCGAAGGTCAGGGTCGTCGCAGGCCACGCGGTGTTTTCGGACGCCAAGACGTGCAGCGTCGCAACCGGAGACGGAACGGTCGCGATCAAGGCCGACCACGTGATCCTCGCTACCGGCTCGCTGCCCGTCGAGCTGCCGTTCCTGCCGTTCGGCGGCAAGGTCGTCTCGTCCACCCAAGCGTTGGCGCTGTCCGAGGTGCCCAACGCGCTCGTCGTCGTTGGCGCCGGTTACATCGGGCTCGAACTCGGAATCGCGTACCGCAAGCTCGGCGCGGAGGTGACGATCGTCGAAATGGCCGATCGCATCCTGCCGCTCTACGATGCGAAACTGACCGATCCGGTCCGCCGCTGGCTGAAGGCGCACGACGTCGCGGTACATCTCGGCGCGCGCGCGGTCAGCGAAGAGGGGGAGGGCCTCGCGATCGAGACGGCGGACGGCACGCACAGCGTGCTGCCCGCCGATCGCATCCTCGTAACGGTGGGGCGCACGCCCAATATCGAAGGTTGGGGGCTCGAGGCGATGAACCTGACGATGGACGGACGCTTCGTCCGCGTCGATGATCGCTGTGCGACCTCGACCACCAATGTCTGGGCGATCGGCGACCTGGTCGGCGAACCGATGCTGGCGCACAAGGCGTCCGCGCAAGGCGAATGCGTCGCGGAGATCATCGCGGGCAAGACGCGCCGGTTCGCCCCGCTGGCGATCCCGGCGGTGTGCTTCACCGAGCCGGAGATCGTGAGCGTCGGCCTGTCCCCGCACGAGGTACCGGCGGGCACCGCGACGGTGGTCGGCCAGTTCCCCTTTCTCGCCAACGGCCGCGCCCTGTCGATGGACGTGGGTAACGATGGCGGCTTCGTCCGGGTCACGGCGCGCGCATCGGACCACCGCATCCTCGGCATCCAAGCGGTCGGCACGCACATATCCGAATTCGCCGGCGAGTTCGGTACGTTGATTGAGATGGGTGCGGTGCTGGAGGACGTCGCCGGCATCATCCACGCCCATCCGACGCTCGGCGAAGCGATACACGAAAGCGCGCTTGCCGCGCTCGGGCACGCGATCCATGTCTGAGTCCGAGGCGAATGGCGCTGCCTTCCTGTGCGGCAGCTGCCGCGCACATGGTCGCTGTCGATTGGGGGTGGGGCCGATCGCGCTGACGGACGACACCGCGCTGGCGCCGGTCGTGTGCGCCACGACCTTTCACGCGGGCCCGCGCGTCGCGCATGGCGGCTGGACCGCGGCGGTCTTCGACGACGTGATGGGGCGTTCGCTGGCTCAGCGCGGCGTTCCCGCCGTGACGGCGTCGCTGACGACCGACTTTCTGAAGCCCGTACCGGTCGAGGAGCCGCTCGCCATCGCAGTGTCGATCGACGCGCATGAGGGGCGGCGTTGGATGCTCTCGGCCACGTTGAGCCTGGTCGGCGATGCGGCTCCGCTGGCGCGCGCGCGCGGCGTATGGGTGGAGCGCCGCAGCGACCATTTCGAGCGTCACGAGGCCGGGCTGAAGGCGCACCGCGCGGTACGAGACGCAGCCGCCGACTGACGAGCCGGGGCGGCACCTCACGCTTGGTGGATCAGGCCTTGCGCCGACAACGCCTCGCGCGCCGCCGCATCGATGCCGACCATGGCCAGCGCCTCCGCGGTATGTTCGCCAAGCGCCGGCGACGCCAGGCCGAGATGAAGGGGCAGGTCGCCAAAGTCCCAGAAGGCGCCGATCTGCCGGACACGCCCGTAATCCCGGTGAGGATAGTCGGCGTGAAGCCCGGCTGCCTCATGAACCGCCGAATCGAGAAACGCGTCGTGCTGCGCGCGCGCGACGCGTTCCGCGGGGACGCCGGCCTCCGCCAGCCGCAAAAGCGCCTTATCGGCGTCGAGCGCGGCGAGCCAGGCCTCCGGATGCTCGCCCACGACTGCGTCGAACGCGCCGCGCTCTCGACGATCGAGCGCGGCCACCGCGATCAGGTCGGTGCCGGTCCGGTAAAGCCGGTGGTGCCGCGACACCCCCATCTGCGAGCGGTCGAGATGCGCGATTGGCGTCAGGCCGCCGTCGGGCAGCACGATCGCCTCCGCCATCGTCAGCATTGCGCCGCCCAGCAGCGATGCCGCGACCGCCTGTCCCGTGCCGCTGCGGCCATGCTCGACGCGCGCCAGCAAGGTCGCGAACACGGACGCGAGCCCGCCGTAGAAGTCGACGATGCCGAAGCGTAGCCACAGGGGGGGATTGCCCTCGCCGCCATTTTCGACCTCCCAGCCGCACGCCGCCTGGAACAGCTGGTCAAAGCCCGGCCAGTCGGCGCGCTCGCCGAGAGGACCATAGGAACTGACGTGGCAATAGACGATGTCCGCGCGCTCCGCCTTCAGCGTGTCGTAGTCGACGCCCAGCTTGCGCGCCGCCGGGCGGCGGATATTGTGGTGCACGACGTCGGCCCAGCGCGCGAGCGCCGCCGTCGCCGCCTGGGTCTCGGGACGGCCGAGCATCATCGCGAGGCCGCGCTTGCCGCGCTGGATACCCGCGAACTGGCGCTCAAGCCGGCGCATGGCGTCGCCGGCAGGCGGCTCCACCTTGATCACCTCCGCACCGAGATCGGCCAGCAACATGGTCGCGAACGGACCCGCCAGATACGCGCCGAGGTCGAGGACCTTCAGTCCGTGGAGCGGCGCAAGGGGCTCGGTTGTCGTCGACGTGGCGACCGCCGCTCGCGGCGTCCAATGCTGAAGGGTCGCGTCGGGGTCAGTCTCGAGCCCATCGCTGGAATGCCGGATGCGCGACGCCGGCGTGACCGTGATGGGGACGCCCGGCTGGAGCGTCGCGCCGAGTACCGGGTCTTTGACGGTGGCAACGAAGCCGTTGGCCACCGCCTGGGGGTCTGCGTAGATCTCGCCGAACGGCGCGACGATCTGCGCGGCGACGTCGTGCGCCCAGAAATGCGCGACCCAGTCTGCGGCGCTTCGCCCGGCGATGACCGCCTTGTTGGCTCCGTAATTGGGCGCGACGTGCGATGGCGCGAAGCGCGCGTTCTCCCGGCGGACCGCGTCGGGCCCCATCGCAGCCAGCGCGTCCGCCATCCACGGTGCCCTGTCGGGGGAATAATGGACATGGATCCACCGGCCGTCGGACGCCTGGTGGAGCGGGATCGGGATATCCTTGGCCAGCCCCTTGGCGAACGTGGGCGATGGGGTCTCGGCACGCGACCAGTGCATCGTCATCGGCACGAGCGCCGCCTGCGCCAGGCTGGTGTGCGCCGCACCGCCATGCCCGTCGCGGGTCCGCGCGATCAACCGCGCCAGGATCGCGATCGCCGCAAGCCAGCCGGCGGTCCAACTGGCGAACGGCATCCGGACGAAGACCGGACCCGGACGATGACCCGGCTGTTCGTCCAGAATGCCGAGCGCGGCCAGGACGAGCGTTTCGCGCGCCGGCGCCTCGGCTTTCTCATGCGTTGTGGGCCAGCCCGTGACCGCCGACACGATGAGGCGTGGAAACCGCGCGAACAGCCGGGCGTCGTCCAGGCCGCGTCGCCGGGCGGCTGCGGGCGTCAGGTCGTGTATCAGCACGTCCGCCTGGGCAAGGAGACGGTCGAGTTCGCCATCAATGCCGCCCGGCGGAAGATCCAGAACGATCCGCCGCTTGAAACGATCGAGAACCGCCGCGAGGATGTCGGGCGAGTCGTCTTCGAGCGTACCGCTCGACACCGCCACCTTCACGACGTCGGCGCCCGCCTCCGACAGCTGGAGCGCAGCCATTGGTCCGGATATGCCGCGCGACAGGTCCAGCACGCGAAGGCCGGTGAGGATCTGGGCCGGCATCTCGGTCGCCGGAGGCAGGCTCATCGCGTCATAACCGTGCCGCCATCCACCGGCAGCGTCTGCCCGGTGATGAATCTTGCGCCCTCGCCGACGAGGAACGCCAGCACCGGCGTCATGTCGGTATCGGGATCGCCTAGTTTGCCGCCCAGCGGGATCGCTCGCGCCATCATCGCATCATGGGCGAGCAGTTCGGCAGCCGTGAGTTGGCCGCGTGTCGCATCGTACATCGCCGTCCACATCGCCGGCGCAACGGCGTTCACCGTGATCCCGTGCTCCGCCCAAGCCTGCGCCACCGCGCGCGTCCAACCGAGCACGGCACCCTTGGATGCCGAATAATGTGGCGCGCCGGGCAGCCCAACCAGCCCCGCCGCCGAGGCGAAATTGACAATGCTGCCGCCGCCATTGGCCTTCAGATGGGCAAAGACGTTTTGGTTGGCGATCATCGTGCCGCGCGCGTTGATCCCCACGACTCGGTCCCAATCGTCGTCGTTCAGGTCTTCGGCCGGCTTGTATTGCTGCACGCCCGCCGCATGAATCAGCCCGTCGAGGCCGCCCATTACCTGCACGGCCTGCTCGACGGCCGCCAGAAACCCGGCGCGATCAACCACGCTTGCCGTGTGGAACGTGGCGGAACCGGGCCCCGCAGCGTTCGCCGTGGCGACGATCCGCTCGCCCGCTTCGGTCGACACGTCGATGCTGGCGATCCGGGCGCCGCGTGCGACCAGGCCGCGAACCGCCGACGCGGCGATGCCGCTAGCCCCGCCGGTAATGATGATGCGTTTGCCCGTCAGTTCCATTTCATGTTCCTATCCCGCGGCGATCCGCGCAGCCTTACCGAGCAGCCGGACCGCGCTTGCGTGGAGCCGGTCGCCGATCTCCCGGGGCGCCTTGCCGGCACAGGCGCGCGCGAAGCTGCCCTCGAGCAGGATCGCCAGCTTGAAACAGGCGAGCACCGCATACCAGTCGGCGCGCGAGACGTCGCGGCCGCTCTCGGCGCCGTAGCGCGCGATCAGTTCCTCCGGCGACGGGAAACCGTCCCAGGGCTCGACCACGATCTGAGCCTCCGACGCCGGTGCGCCTTGGTCGCGCCAGGTGGCGAGCAGCCAGCCGAGATCCAGCATCGGGTCGCCGATCGTTGCCAGTTCCCAGTCGATCACCGCCGCGATCGCGGGACCGTCGAACCGGAACAGGACGTTCTTCATATGGAAGTCACCGTGCACGATTCCGGGATCGAACCGCGTCGGACGTTCCCGCTCCAACCAGTGTGCCAGTTCGCCTACGCCCGGTAGCGCTTCGGCACCAGGCCAGCCATCATAGCGGTCATACCCCTCCAGCTGACGCTTCCAGCGCCCGACTTGGCGGGTTAGGAAACCCTCGGGATTGCCAAAATCGTCCAACCCAAGTGCACGATGATCGAGCGCACCGAGCGCCGCGATGGCGTCCACCATTGCAAGGCCCATCGCATGGCGGACGGCGGGCGCGCGCGCATGCAGCGGCGGCAGACCGACGCCGGGATTGAAGCCGTCGACCGGCTGCATCAGGTAGAAGGCGGCGCCCAGAACCGATTCGTTCGCACAGGCGCCGATGAGGCGGGGGTGCGGCACGTCGGTCCCGGCAAGCGCCCGAAGGATCCGCGCTTCGCGCCGCATGGTCGCGTTGCCGTCCGCGCCGGGATGGGCAGGCGGACGGCGCAGCACATAGTCGGTGCCCCCGCGTGCGAAGCGCACGATCACGTTTTGCGATCCGCCCGTCAGCGGCACGATGTCGGATATCGCCCCCCCGCCCAGTCTCTCGCCGTCCATCCACGCCGCGAGCGCCGCGAAATCGACCAGTTCCAGTCCAACGGGGCGGTCGATCGCCATCAGAAGGCGGTCTCGAACGCTTCCAGGTCGGCGCCGTATCGCGCGACGGCGGCGGCACGGACCTGGGGCAGGTGATAGTCTGGGAAGAGCGTCGTGCTCGCCCGGTAGCCGCGCAGGACCTGCTTCGCGACGGTCACCTTGTGCACCTCGGTCGGGCCGTCCGCCAGCGCCAGGAAATAGGATTCGTTGACCCAGTGCATGAACGGCATCTCGTCGGACAGGCCGAGCGATCCGTGCAGATGCAGCGCACGGCTGGCGATGTCGTGCAGCAACTTGGGCATGGCCGCCTTGACGGCGGCGATGTCCTTGCGGACCAGCTTGTAGTCGCCATGCTTGTCGATCAGCCATGCGGTGCGCAGCACCAGCAGGCGAAACTGCTCAAGTTCGATCCAGCTGTCCGCGATCTTCTCCTGCACCATCTGCTTGTCGGCCAGCAGCCCGCCCTTGGTGCTGCGGGACAGGACGCGCTCGCACATCCGGTCGAACGCCTCGCGCGCCTTGGCGATCGTGCGCATGGCGTGGTGAACACGACCGCCACCGAGCCGGGTCTGCGCGACGACGAATCCTTGGCCCGGTTTGCCGAGCATATGATCCAGGGGGACGCGTACACCGCTCAGCCGGAGGTAGGCATGGGTGGGCGTATCACCGCCATAGCCTACGTTGCGCACCACCTCGATCCCAGGCGTGTCGCCGGGCACGATGAACATCGACGCGCGCAGAAGCGGGGCCGCACCCTCGTCGGTGACTGCCATGACGATGAAGAAGGCGGCGTAGCGCGCGTTGCTGGCGAACCATTTCTCGCCGTCGATGACCCATGAATCGCCGTCGCGGACTGCGCGTGTCCGGATCATCAGCGGGTCTGCGCCGCCATGCGGTTCGGTCAGCGAGAAGCAGGAGACGATCACGTTGTCGAGCAGTGGACGCAGATACCGAGTCTTCTGGTCGGCGGTTCCGTAGTGCGCGAGGATCTCGGCGTTGCCGGAATCTGGTGCCTGCGCGCCGAACACGATCGGGCCGAACCGCGTGCGCCCGATGATCTCGTTCATCAGCGCGAGTTTGATCTGTCCATAGCCCTGTCCGCCGAGTTCGGGGCCGAGATGGCAGGCCCACAGGCCTCGTTCGCGCACCCGCGCCTGCAGCGGACGAACGAGCTTCACGAAGCCCGGCGCGTTCACGTCGTAATGGTTACCAAGCACGTGATCGAGCGGCTCGATCTCGGTGCGCGTGAACGCCTCGATCCAGTCTAGCTCGGGTTGGAATGTCGGATCGGTCTCGAAGTCCCACGCCATGATCGTTCCTCAGGATAAACTTTTGCCGCCATCGACCACGACGGTGTGGCCGACGACGTAGGACGCCAGCGGGGAGGCCAGGAACAGCGCCGCGCCGGCGATCTCGGCCGGCGTGCCGAGCCGCCCAATCGGAATGCGCCGCAGCGTGGTGGCCAGCCGTTTCGAGTCTCCGGTGGTGATCGTTGTGAGCTTGGACGGGACCAGCCCCGGCGCTATGCCATTCACCCGGATCCCGTCCGCCGCCCAGGCCTCCGCCAGCGTCTTGACGAGTGCCACGGCGGCTGCCTTCGAGGCTGCGTACGCGGGGTTGCCAATGCGCGCGCCGAACGCGGCGATCGAACTGATGACGATCACCGATCCAGCGCTCTTGGCGAGCAGAGGGTGGAACCGCGTCGCGCAGGCCATAACGCTGTTCAGATTGATCTCGACAACCTCGCGAAAGGCGTCGAGCGCGAATTCGGCACGACCATAGCGGGCCGCGCCCTGACACAGCACCAGGACGTCCAGCGTGTCGAACGGCGACGACCAGTCAGCGATCGCCAGCGGGTCGGTGAGGTCAAGCGTGCGATATGCCAAGCCTTCGAGATCAGACCCGTCGGCCAAGTCGTAATCTGCGGGCGAACCCCGCGTCCCGGTGATGAAAACGGTAGCGCCGTGCATACGAAACGATTGCGCGATGCCGTTGCCGATGCCGCTGGAGCCACCGACGATCAGCACCGTCTTTCTGCTAAAATCGAGATCCGACATCGTAAAAGCCCGACTAGGTTGATTCGCTAAAGCGATTGACCTAATCAGGCGAGATGCAGTGCAAGTCAAGTCTCCGGGGTGACGAGACCCGCGATCAAATTAAGTTGGCGGCGCGTCGGCTGTTTGCCATGAAGGGAATTCATGGCGTGTCGACCCGCGAGATCGTGACGGCGACGGGGCAGAAGAACAGCGGGTCGCTGCACTATTATTTTCGTACCAAGGAGGCGCTCGTTCGCGAGCTGATCGTCGACGGTGCGCAGGTGATCGATGAGAGGCGTCAATCGCGACTCGATGCGGCCGAGGCGTCGGGCGGGCCCCATAGCGTCCGCCAGGCGGTGGAAGTGCTCGTGTGGCCATCGACCGATCTGGGAGATGGTCCCGGCGAAGAGGACACTTATATCCGCTTCATAAGCAATCTGGGGCTGCAGGAGCGCGCCATGCTGAGCGACACGCTGGCGGGCCGCTGGAACGGGGGATATCAACGCGCCTTGATCCATATCCGCCGGCTGGCCAGCGATGTGCCCGCCCCGTTGCTGGAACAGCGGCTGGTGTTCCTCAGCCTCTCGTTGCGCGCCATCATGGCGGCGCGCGAGGCGTCGCTGGACCACCAACGCGAGCATCTACGATTCTGGACGAGTCCGAACACGATGGAGAACCTGCTCGACTCGCTCGTCGCCATGCTAACCGGCCCGGTATCGGCAGCGACGCGCGCAGCGTCTAGGTGAGCCTTGGATAGGCCCAGGACCGGAGGTTCGGAGCCTTCGTTTCGCTGTAAGGGTGCTTGGCTCGGCGTAAAAACATCTGACACCAATCCAATGTTCTGATTATAGAATTCCCAGCGACGAAAATAGGCGCTAGAGATTATTAAGCCCGAACCGGAAGAGCTCGGCAAATCACTTTGGGAGGATGTCGCCATGAGGCATGTATCTACGGCCAAAATCCGCGTGCTGCTGGGAACCGTTTCGATTCTGTCATCCGCCGCCGCGCTGGCGCAGAAAGCCAGTCCGCCGGCCGATCCGACGCCGCCGGCGCCGGTATCCGTCGACTCGGCAGCCTCCAGCCCGAACGGTGCTGCGACGGCGCCTGCGGCGCTGCAGGGCGGCATCCAAGATATCGTGGTCACGGCCCGGCGCCGCGAAGAGAGCCTGCAGTCCACGCCGGTCGCCGTGACCGCGCTCGGTTCCCAGCAGCTGGAAGCCGCGCAGATTCAGGACGCGACCGACCTTCAGCGCGTTACGCCCAGCTTCTCCATCCAGACCGGGGGGCCGTCGGTTTCTGGTCTCGTTTTTGTTTCGCTGCGCGGTCAGAACAATCAGAACCCGGGGACCGCCAACGACCCGACCGTCGCGACCTATGTCGACGGCGTCTATATCCCGCGTCCGTCGCAGGGCCAAACCGACCTCGACGATCTTGAGCGGGTGGAAATCCTGCGAGGGCCGCAAGGCACGTTGTTCGGCCGCAACACGACGGGCGGCGCGGTAAACATCATCACTGCCCAGCCCAAGGATTATCTTGAGGTCATCGCCAAGGCGGAAGTCGGCAACTATGATTATCGCAGCCTCGGGCTGACGGTCAACGCGCCCCTCGCCGAAGGCTTGTCGGCCCGGATCAGCGGCAATTATCACGAACGCAACGGCTATGTGAAGAACGTCGCGCTGAACGGCTATGCCGACGATCCCGAAAGCTATTTCGTCCGCGGTAAATTGCGGTACCAGGGATCGGGTTGGGACGTCACGCTGTCGGGCGACTACAACAAGATCAATGACAATGGCCAGAAGATCGGCCTCGTCGCCTTCAACCCGGCGGTGTTCTCGGCGCTGCCGGGCGGTGCGGCGATCGTCCCTGTCCTGAATCAATATCTCCAGACGAAATCGACCTGGTACGAAACCAACGGAACTGCGTTCGTCCTCCCAACGGTCAACGCGGCCGGTACCGCGATCTACAACGGCCTGCCGGCTGATGTCCGCAACCTGTATCTGGAGAAACCGCAGAACCAGGTAGTCGCTTACGGCTTTGGCGCGACAATCAACGTGGATGTCGGCGACATTTCGTTGAAGTCGATCACCGGGTATCGATACAGCAATTCCACCGGCCTGATCGATACCGACGGTACGCCGGTTCCGTTGCTGACGACGCGCTCGGGATATGGATCCGAGCAGGTTTCGCAGGAATTCCAGCTCGCGGGGAAGGCCGGGACGCGCCTGAATTATATCCTGGGTGCCTATTACAGCCACGAGAGCGGCTATGAATCGAGCGTTTCGCAGACGTTCGGTTTCATCCCCGCTCCGCGTTTCATCACCGAGAACGCCGCCGACGTTACCAATATCACCAAGGGGTTGTTTGCGCAGGGCAACTACAACATTACAGAACAGTTGCGCTTCACCGGCGGAATCCGCTGGACCTGGGACAATCGCGACGTCGTGCTGCACAACAAGTCGCGTCTTGGCGACCCCAGCACCTGCACCGTGGCCCTGAAGGATGCCGGATCGGTCTGCGACCAGACTCAAAAAACCACTTTCGACTATCCGGCGTGGACGGTCGGTTTCGACTATCGGCCGAACAGCGACGTTTTCCTGTATGCCCAGACCCGGGGCGCGTCCAAGTCGGGCGGCTGGAACGTCCGCGCGGGCTCGATCCCCGCGTTCGATCCCGAAAAGGTCAAGGACGTCGAGGTCGGCGCCAAGCTGGACTGGTTCAATCGCCGTCTGCGGACCAATGTGGCGCTGTTCAACAGCTGGACCAACGGTCTGCAAAAGCAAATCGGCGCGCTGGTGCCGGGCACGCAGCAGCCCACCCAATATCTCGTGAACGCTGGCAATGCCCGGATCTGGGGTGCCGAGTTCGAGGTGACCGCCGTTCCCTGGACCGGGATGGAGCTGAACGGTTCGCTGAGCCTGCTTGACGGCAAGTATGAGAAGGGCAGCTTCAACGAAGTTCAGTCGGTCAACGGCGTGAACGTCACGGTCGACCGGAGTGGCGAGCCGCTGCCGCAGCTTGCGAAGAAGCAATTTTCGATCGGCGGTACGCAGACGGTCCCGGTTTCGCTGGGTGACCTGCGTCTGCACATGGACTATGCCTATATCGGGTCGATGGTGATCAGTCCGGTAACCGCGCCACCCGGCGTGTCCGCTGCCGTCCTCGCGACTTATGCGACTCAGAACCAACTCACCCGGTTGCCCGGCTATGGGCTGTTGAACGCGCGTATCAGTCTGCAGCTGCAATCGCCCAACGCGGAGGTCTTCTTGTTCGCCCGCAACCTGACCGCCAAGAAATATACCAGCCGTGTTTTCGCCGATCTTTATACCCAAGGGCTCGGCTTCGTTCAGCGTACGGTCGGTGATCCCTTCACGTTCGGCGGCGGCGTGACCTTTCGTTTCGGAGGCAAATGACCTCTGCGGGCAGGCCGATTACGATGGTCGGCCCGCGGCCAGGCGGTCGGCGCTCCAACGACACATCAACTGCGGCGACATCATGATGAAATCCCACGCTATTCTGGTCGAGCGCGACGGCGCGATTGGCCGTATCATCCTTAATCGGCCGGATCGGATCAATGCTATCGACGATTCGATTCGGCAAGGCTTGCCGGAGGCGCTGCGGACGCTCGACGCGGATAGTGCGGTCCGCGCGATCATCATCCGCGGAAGCGGCGCGCGCGGCTTTTGCGCAGGTGCGGACATTCGCGAGCAGCGGGGTGTCGAAACGCCCGTAGAGGCGCATCGCCGCATGTCCCAGGACCCCTGGATCGCGGCATTCGAGACGATGTCGACGCCGACGATCGCAGCCATCCATGGTGCCTGCATGGGGGGCGGGTTCGAGATCGCACTGGCGTGCGACATTCGCGTGGCATGTACGGACGCGTCGTTTTCACTTCCCGAGACGGGCCTCGGTCTGATTCCCGGCGCGGGCGGCACACAGCGCCTGCCGCGGCTGATCGGCGTCGGCGCCGCTCTGGACCTGATGCTCAGCAACGACCGTATCGATGGGGCGGAGGCCAAGCGCCTGAATATCGTGACCCGGCTCTACGAGAACCGGGACGCGCTGTTCGAGGCGGCAGATGCGCTGGCGTACCGGATTGCAGCTAAACCGCCGACGGCAACTGCCTTCGTGCGCACGGCGGCCTATGCGAGCGGGGAACTGGAGCTTCGCCAAGGAATGGCGCTGGAGCGCCATCTGTTCGCGCTGCTGCTGACGACGGAAGACCGCGTCGAAGCGGCGACGGCATTTCGCGAAAAGCGGGCACCCCAGTTCAACGCCCGTTGAGGCGGCGACGATGAAAAAATAGGCTGCGGACGCATCAGCGTCCGCAGCCTATTCGTCGGTCCGCGTGCTTAACGGCGGCCAGAGACGGTCGATTCTGCGCCCGCGCTTTCGAACATGCGGTTGATGTCGCCCGACGTCACCGCCTTACCTGGTTCGCGGTTCGGCTTGGCGCCACCCATACCCAGGATCGGATCGGTCTCGACCGGGACGGCTGCAGCGGTGCGCTTCAAGGCACCGACCGTGCAATTCTCACGACCGAGCTTGCTGATCGGGTCATAGGAGAACTCGCGCATCGCGTTGAGATGGGTGATCTTATCGATCGTCGCCGGCGCGAGGCCCTTCACGTCCTCCCACAGCTTTTCCGCCGAGTGCGGCCACACCGAGTCCGAATGGGGATAGTCGCACTCGTACATCACCATGTCTTCACCGATGTAATCAAGGTTGGCCAAACCGAACCGGTCCTCGATGAAGCAGCTGATAATATGCTTCTTGTAGATGTCGCTGGGCATCTTTCCGCCGAAATTGGAATTCGTCCAGGCATTATGATGTCCATGGGTAAAATCCGCGCGCTCGAGCAGATAGGGAATCCAGCCGATACCGCCCTCGGATAGCGCCATCTTCAGCGTCGGGTATTTCTTCCACATCGGAGCCCAGATCCAGTCCGCCGCGGAATTGGCGATCGAGATCGGCATCGACGTGATCCAGGCGTCGATCGGTGAAAGGTCCGACGCGTGCATCGCCGCAGCGCCGGTGCCGATGTGGCAGCAGATGACGACGTCGTTGTCCGCACAGGCCTTCCAGAGCGGCTCCCAATAGGGGTCGTGGATCGACGGCCAGCCCGACAGCGCGGGATTGTCCGAGAAGGACAGCGCGTGCACGCCGAGCTTGGCGAGCCGGTTCACCTCGGCGACGGCTGCGGGCATATCCCAGAACGGCGTCAGCATCAACGGTATGAAGCGCCCCGGCGCCGCTTCCGACCAGTCGTAATAATGCCAGTCATTATAAGCGCGGATCGCGGCCAACGCGACTTCGGGATCATTGTGCGACGCCGCCTGGAAGCGCTGTCCGGCGAAACCGGGGAATGTCGGGAAACAGATCGAACCAAGAATACCGTTCGCGTCCATATCCTCAACGCGGGACTTCAGGTCCCACGTGCCGCGGCGCATCTGTTCGTAGTTCAGCGGCTCCATCCCGTATTCTTCCTTGGGACGGCCGACCACCGAATTCAGGCCCATATAGCCCGCTGCCTTTTCCTCGAACATCCAGACGTCGCGACCGTCGCGCTTTTCGATATGGGGTTCGCGGCCTTTCAGATGGGCTGGCCAGTGCGGCGTGAAGGCGTTTGGCGGCTCGATCACGTGATCATCCACGCTGATGAGAATCATGTCTTCGGAATTCATTTCCAGTCTCCAATGACGAACGGTCTGTGCCGGCTGTCGCGCAGTGACAGCTTTAGCGCAGTTGCGACAGATTACCAAGGGCAGAACAACCTTCTCGTGTCGGAATTGCGCATGCGGCGGCTTTGGCGGGATGGCGCGCGCTTGACACCAGGCGCCATCGGCCTTTGTGTCCAATTAGAAAAAATCTTTGAGAGGATATGGATCGATGGGGCTCATGGAAGACAACGTAGCGCTGGTCACCGGTGCGGGCGCCGGTATCGGGCGCGGCATCGCGAGGCTGTTTACTCGCGAAGGCGCACGGGTCGTGGTTGCGGAATTTGACGAGGACCGCGGACGCGCGGTGGCGGCCGAATGCGAGGAGCTCGGCGGCTCGGCGCTGTTCGTCCATACCGACGTCGGCAACAAGGCAAGCGTCGAGCGCGCGATCCAGGCAGCCGTCGACACTTTCGGCGGGCTCGACACGCTGGTCAACAACGCCTTCGCGCCCAGCCCGGAAGTACTGCTGGAACAGAAGACCGACGCCATCCTTGCCCGCACGCTGGACACCACGATGTGGGCGACATGGTGGGCGATGCAGGCGGCGTACCCGCATTTCCGGGCGCGCGGCGGTGGCAGCGTGATCAACTTCTATTCGATCGACGCCGATTCTGGCGCCTGGCGCCACGCCGATTACAATATGGGCAAATCGGCGATCCGTGGGCTTACGCATAGCGCGGCGTCAGAATGGGGCCGGTTCAACATCCGTGTAAACGCCATCGCACCGGCCGCCGCGGGGCTGAGCTTCGAACGTCTGTGTCGCGAACATCCGGGTTTCGAAAAGGTGTCCGCATCCGCCAAGCCGCTAAACCGCGTCGGCTATCCGGAGGAAGACATCGCGCCGGTCGCGGTTTTCCTCGCGTCCCGCATGGCCGGGTTCGTCACTGGCCAGACAATCAACGTCGATGGCGGCCTTCATCTCTGGGGCTTCAACTCGAAGCCCGGCAATCTCGAGGCGCTCGACGCGCTCACCTGATCGCGGGGCGCCGTCGGCGATACCGACGGCGCCCTCGCTCAGCGCTTGGCGACCTGGATGTCGGTATCCTCCAGGTCCCAGGTCTTGGCGGTTTTGCCCTCCTCGCGCAGTTCGTACTTCAGCACCCGGCCCTGCGGGTTCTTCGGCAGCGTATCGCGGAACTCTATATAGCGGGGCAGCGCATAATAGGGGACCTTGTCGGTCGACCAGTGGAACAGCGCCTCTTCGGTCAGCGTCGCGCCCGCCGCCAGCACGGCGGTCACCTTCACGTCGTCCTCGCCGCGCGGCGAGAAGACGGCATGGACGGCGGCCTCCTCGATCGCGGGATGCTGGTTGAACGCCGCTTCCATCTCGAAGCTCGAGATGTTCTCGCCACGCCGGCGCAGATAGTCCTTCTTGCGATCAACGAAATAGAAGAAGCCGGTCTCGTCAAACTTGCCCATATCGCCTGAATGGAGCCAGAGGTCCGCCATGACCTTCAGCGTTTCGTCGGGGCGCCGCCAATAGCCCTTGAACATGATGTCTGGCTGGTTGGGGCGGATCAGGATTTCGCCCGCGGTGCCGGGCGGAACCTCGCGGCCGGAATCGTCGACGATCCGCACATCGAAATCGGGGATGCGGATGCCCGACGATCCCGGCGCAGCATAGTCGCCGCCGGCCAGCGACGTGACCACCGAAGCCTCCGTCAGCCCATACCCGTTGCCGCCGACCTGGCGGGCGCCGAACCGCTCGCGCCAGATCGCCTTGGTTTCTTCGGTGAACGGGTTGCCCCGCACCGTATGGATCTGGCCGCGGCAGCGCGTCGCTACGTCGCTGTCCACGGCCTGCGCGAGCAACGCGCCCATGCCGCCCAGTATCGACGCGATGGTCGCGCCCGAACGCTCGACCTCGGGCCAGAATGCCGACACGGAAAATCGTGGCGCTACCACCAGTCTCGAGCCCGTCAGGATCGTCGCGACGACGCCGACGCAGATCGCGTTCAGATGGAACAGCGGCAAAGGCGTATAGGTGACGTCGTCTGCGGTCGCCGGCCCAGCCCGCAGCTGCAGTCGGGCAAGATTGCACATGTAGTTATACGGGATCATGCACCCCTTGGACGGCCCTGTCGTCCCCGACGTATAGACCAGCATCGCCAGATCCGACGGCTCGGGCTTGTCCGGGAAGATATCCGTGACGTTGCCGCGATGCGCGTCCAGCGCCGCCACGGTCGCGACGATTTCCGGAATGACGGCCAAGTCGCCACGGTGCAATAGCGTGTGCATTTCGGGAAGCCCGCCGGCGACCGCACCGATCCGCGCGATATAGTCCGCCTCCGCGATAACGACCTTGGCGCCCGAATCGCCGATCTGATGCCGCAGAAACTCGCCGCGCAATGCCGTGTTGATCGGCACGCTGACCGCGCGCAGCTTGTTAGCCGCGAGCCAGCAGATCACCGCATCGACATTATTGTTCAGCATCGACAGGACGGTGTCGCCCGCGACGATCCCCAGCGCGGCGAGCTCATGTGCGAACGCCGTCGAAATCCGGTCGATATCCCCGTAGCTGTACGTCTCCCCGCCAAAATCGAGCATGATGCGACCAGGATGGGCTACGATGGCCCTGTCGAGCGCGGCGATGACGGTGTCGCGTTCACCGCTACCCCAAGGATTGATGGACATGTTTACTCCTGAAAAGGGCTAGGGTTAAGGATTTGCACCGAACATGGGCCGAGCGCAGCGCCGGTTGTGGACGACCGCCGCCGTAGAGGGTAGCGAGACGGGTCTGAATGGCCGACTATAAGGAGCCGCATGAACGTTGTGACAGTGATTGCGAACGGCGACGCGGCCATGCGGTCGGGCATGCCCGGCAACGCGTTCCGCCCTACGAAGCGACAGCGTAAGCCCGACTCCCGCGCGATCGCTACCAAGAAGCGAATCTTCGAGGCAACGACGCGCGTGATGCTGCGCGCCGGGGTCCACGGCATGTCCATCCAGGCCATCGTCGCCGAGGCAGGCGTGGCGCGTGGCACGCTGTACCGGTATTTTTCCTCCAAGGAGGAACTGCTCGACGCATATACCGGCTATATGCGCGAGCGCTTCGACGCCGCGCTGCAGGCTGCCATCCTGCCCCATACGGCGCCGGCCGCCCGGCTGGACGCCTTTCTCGGCTTCTTCGACGAATATCTCAATTCCGACCAGGCGCGCCGCTTTCTCGAGGCCGAACCCCAGTTCGCGCTGGGCTATTTTCGCCGCAGTTTCGAAGACGGCGTCTCGAAGGTGCGAGATGCGCTGGATCCGGTCTTCGATCACTGGAGCAACCAGCTCGGTCGGCAGTTGGACCGCCGCCTGTTGGCTGAATTCATCATGCGCGTGCTGATCAGCAACGTGCTTGTGCCCGTAACGCAAGGACACAAGGGGCTGGCCGGCAAGCTGATGGAGCTTGCGATGCACGTCGGCTAACATCACGGGCACCCGCGCCGAATCGCCTCGACCGTTCGGGCATAGGGGCGCTGACCCGAGATCGAGAGCCATAGGCCGAACAGCGTCATCGGCGCCGCGACCGCGACCAGCGAATAGCCTAGCTTGGCCGGGTCACCGAAGACGTGGTCGGTGACCAGTGCGACCAGCATGGGGCCAAGGCCGATGCCGACCAACCCTGCCAGCAACAGATAGACCGCGATGGCCTGGCCGCGCATGGTGTTGGGGAAGACGTCCTGCACGCTCGCAGGCGCCGCGGACTGCGCGATCGCAGTGCCGGTGACCAGCACGGCCAGTAGCGCAAAGGACGGCACCGCGCTCGGCATCAGCGGCCAGAACGAAGCTGATGGAACGATAAGCATCCAGCCCACCAGCGTCACCCTGAACCGCGCGGCGGGTTTGCCCTGAGCGAGCCAGCGATCGCTCAGCGCGCCGCTGGCCAACGTGCCGATCAGGCCCGCCGCAGCGACGATGATCCCTAGCGTGACGCCGACCTGCGCGATCGGTAGGCCGAAGCGACGTTCAAAATAGGCCGGTGCCCATGCGAGCATGCCATAGCCGATCGCCGCGATCAGCGCCGGATAGGTCAGCAGACGCCAGAACGTGGCTTGATGCTGCCGAAGATACGCAAGGAAATCGCCGATCGAGGCGCGGGCAATGCCGTGTGTCTCATGGCGTTCCGGTTCGCGAATGAACAGCAGGAGCAGCAACAGCGGGAGTCCCGGCAGACCGGCAAGGATGAACGTCATCCGCCACGGCGTAAGGACAAGGTCGCCAACCTGGAGCCCCGCGGCAGGAAGCATGTGGAGGATCATGCCGCCGAGCAGCAGCGAAGCTCCCGATCCGATTGCGAGGGAGACGTAATAGATGCTCAACGCGCGGCCCCGACGCGCCGGCGCGACATAGTCGGCGATGATTGAATAGGCGGCTGGTGCCAAGACCGCTTCGCCGACGCCCACCCCGACGCGGGCGATCAGCAATTCGCTGAAGCTGGTCGCGAAGCCGGCAAACACCGTCATAGCGCTCCACACGACGATCCCAAACATAATCAGATTGCGCCGATTCGTGCGATCAACGAGGCGCCCGAACGGAAGTCCCATCACGGTATAAACCAATGCGAACGCGTACCCCTGCAAAAGGCTGAACTGCGTATCCGTAATCCCGAATTCGCTTTTCAACGGCGTTACGAGCAGCGCCGGAAGCTGACGGTCGAGTTGCGAGAACAACGTGACAAACCACAGGATGGCGATGACCGCCCATGCTTTTCGCATCAACGGAAAGCCTTGAATACCGCCCAGACTGGGATCCGTCGGACGACATGTGGCGTCGTTCCCCCCTTTGAACGGCATTCGGCTTCCTCTCACACAAGTTTTTTCAACGGTAACGCGTTATTCCCGGATATTCTAGGCTCGGAATGCCATTCTTGTGGAAGATGCCGACTCAGAATATCGGCGCTCGAACGACGTTGCAGCATCGGTCAAAACCGGGCGGCATCCTATTGGGGAGGATTTGTGCATAAATCGATTCGTTGCCTGCTGTGCGCTGCGGCCAGTGCCGTTTATCCGGCAGCGCTAGAAGCTCAGGGTGGGCCGGGTACTGCCCCGGCAGCGCGCGTTTCGCCGGATTCTGCTTCGGCAGCCCAAGTTTCGCCTGAACCCGCGGTGGCGGCCCAGGAAGCCGGCAGCGAAGGTCTGGCTGACATCTTCGTCACCGCTCAACGCCGCGAAGAGCGCCTTCAGGATGTGCCGGTTGCGGTGACAGCGTTCGGCGCGCAAGCGCTGGAAACGCGCCAGATCGGCGATGTTGCTACCTTGGCTGCGAACGTACCCGCAGTCACGTTTACTGCGACGCCGTACGGCAGCAACAATCTGATCCTCGCGATCCGCGGCGTATCGCCCGGCGGCGTGCTTCCTAACGTCGATCCGGCCGTCGGAGTATATGTGGACGGGGTCAAATATGCGCGCTCGCAGGGCAGCAACTTTGCCTTGGTTGATCTTGCGTCGGTCGAGGTGTTACGGGGGCCCCAGGGAACGCTGTTTGGTCGCAATACGATCGCGGGCGCACTCAACATCACGACCGCCCGGCCTAAATTCACGACCGAAGGGTCTGTCAAGCTGGCCTATGGCAATTACGACGCTCTGGGCGTCACGGCCGTCACCAACGTGCCGATAGTGGACGACAGGCTCGCCGCGCGCGTCGTCTATGTCCATGCCGAGCACGACGGCTACGGCTATAACCGGACGACCCGCAACAGGGTCGCAGATCAGAACGACGACTATTTCCGCGGTAGCCTACGTGCCGATATTACAAATGACCTGCGCATCGATCTTAGCGCCGATTACTATGACGGCCGGAACCGCCAGCCGTTATGGGTGCTCAACTATTTCGATGCCGGTCTGTCGCCTTCAAGTCTCGCACCCTATGTCGTCCCAGACGGATCGAGAATAACCTACGGCGGCATAAACCCGGTGAACCATTCGAAGATCTACGATCTTTCTGGGACGATTACGGGGAAGATCGGGGACGTCGTCTTCAAATCGATCACCGCCTATCGCCATCTCGCGTTCGAGGGGGCCTCGGATCTCGACGCCACGCCCATCGCCAATGCCGATGTCGGCATTTTCACGCTGGACGGACATCAGGTGTCGCAGGAGCTTCAACTGCTCGGCAACGCGTTCGGTGACAAGCTTGCCTGGGTGACCGGTGCCTATTATTTTCGCGAACAGATGCTGAATTCGCCGATCACCCATGTCGGAGCCGCAATTCAAGACAACACGATCAATCCCGACAATGAATCGATGAGCGTTTTCGCACAGCTCACCTATGAGCTGCTGCCGCGGTTTCGCCTGACCGGCGGCCTTCGCTACGTGCATGACGCGCGGGAAATGATCTACACGCCGGCGCGATATGCGGTGAGTGCGCCTTATACGCTGGTCGCGTCGCCGCCGGTATCCGCGATAACCCCGGCGGCATGCCCGTTCACGGCCCTCGGTCTGAATCAGGCCCGCGGAAGTTGCGCGTACCGGCCTGCGCCCATTACTTTCAACTATGTCCCCTTTACTGTGGGCGTCGATTACCGCTTGCCGAAGGACGGATTGCTCTACGCCAAATGTGCCAAGGGTTTCCGTTCAGGCGGCTATTAGCAGGCCAGCGGTACCACCGCAGCCTTCTACACCCCGTTCGACGCTGAGGAGGTATCCAGTTGGGAGGCGGGGGCCAAGATCAGCCTGTTCTCGAAACGACTCCGGTTGGGCGTTGCGGGATATTACACGACCTATTCGGACATCCAACAGAACGCAGTCCTGCAGGCGCAGCCGATCATAATCACGACGATCAATGCCGGTAAGGCAGAAATCTATGGCGGCGAATTCAAGGCGGAGGCGTTGCTTGGCAAGCTGCGTCTGAATGGATCGCTGGGCCTGATCCATCCCAAGTTCACAGGCGGCCCATTCGTCGGATCCCAGGTGCCCACGGTTGCGAAAACATCGTTCAGCCTGGGCGGGGACCTTCCCGTCGTGGTGGGGGATTTCGGCACTATGAAGTTGCATCTCGACTACACCCATCAGTCAAAGGTGTATTTCCTGAACACGGCCCGCGTGACCGCGACGGGGGCGGTGCCATACAGCGAGTTCCAGATCGCGTCGGTTACCCAGCGTGGATACGGTCTGCTGAACGCGCAAATCGCCTTCGACGTGCAATCGCTACCCGTCACGATTGCGATCTACGGCAAGAATCTGACTGACGAGTATTATGCCGGTCGTTCGGGATCGTTCTACGGGGCGAACTACAATTCGAGCGTGATTGGCGCTCCGCGGACGTTCGGGGTCAGCGGGACGTACCAGCTCTAAGTGTTGTGAACAGATAAGGCGTTATTGACTCGGAGTTGTGAAGCGCGCAATTCTCGAGGCTGGAATGGCGGAGCCGCTTGCCGGGACAGGCAAGAGGTTGCTGCCGGGGATATCAGAAAGGAACTTTTCGATGCTCATCGATCTGCACGCCCATGCTCCGTTGCCCGGCTATTATAATCAGCACGATCACTGGGGGCCGTTCTTCGAAAAATGCGACGATGGCGACATCCGCCTGCGCGTGGGCGACTGGGTCCTGACGCTCGGCTCGCCTGAGCGCAAGGCGGCGGTCAAGGCCGGCAAAGCACCCTCGCTCGAGGAGTATTTCGCCAGCTGGTCCGACCCCAAGCGGCGGCTCGCCAACATGGACGCGGCCGGTCAGGACGCGCAGTGTTTGTCGGTACCGTCGCACTGCTACATGTACTGGACCGAGCCGGAGTTTTCGGTTCCCTATGCCCGCACCGTCAACGACGCGCTCGCCGAATATTGCGCCGGCGGCGACAACCGCCTGTTTGCTTGGGCGCACGCGCCGTTGAACGTCCCGGAAGAAGCCGCCAAGGAGCTGCGCCGGTCGGTTAAGGAGCATGGCTTCCTGGGTCTGAATGCCGGCGGGGCGAATTTCGGTGGCCTCGAATTCGACGATCCTGCGTTCGATCCCGTTTGGGCCGCGTTGTGCGACCTCGACCTGCCGATGTTCGTGCACGGCTACAATCAGTCTGTTTCGTGGGGCGCCAAGGCGAACGATGACAAGTACGAGACGACAGCAATCGTCGGTATGCAATATGACGAGACGCGGTGCTTCTGGTACATGGTCAATGGCGGCGTGTTCGATCGCTTTCCCGATCTGAAGGTCTACATCACCCATGGCGGTGGTTACGTGCCGTACCAGCTCGGCCGTCTGAACGAGACCAACAAAAATCTCGACACGAAATACAACAAGAAAGAGCTGATCGAGTATCTGCCTAACTTCTATTTTGATCTGGAACTGCATGAGGTCATTATGCGCCAGGCCGTGCTCGATCTGATTGGTGCCGATCGGTTGGTATACGGCACGAACTTCGGCGGTAGCGATGCGGTCCGCCACGATCTTACGCAGGGCCTGCGCATCTCCGACGACGATCTGCAGAAAATCCGCTATAAGAACGCGGTCGATCTGTGCAATCTCGATTTTGCTAAGATCGGGCGCGCACGCTCGGCCGTCGCCGCCTGATGCGTATCGCACGGGCCACGAACGGTGGCGCGGCGTTCTGGGGATTGGTTGATGCCGCGGCATCCGCCATCCGCCCCATTGTCGGCGGGTTCGCGGACTGGGCACCGGCAATCACGCGTGGTGAAGGGGAGGCGGCGCTGTCGTTTACGGGCCAGACGATTCCGCTGGACATGGTCACCTTACTGGCACCGATTGAGCGCACAGCGCGGGTGATGATTGCCGGGGTGAACTATACCAAGCATATCGCCGAATTCGGCGTCCCGCCGCCATCGCAACCCTTTGCGTTTCTGAAGGCGTATCGCGCGCTGACGGGGCCTTTCGATGCGATCCGGTGGCCCGCGCTGACGAACGAACTGGATCACGAGGTCGAACTCGTCGCCGTGATCGGCTCGGAAATGGTGGACCGGGACGACCCCTTGTCCAGCGTGCTCGGCTATACCATTGGCAACGATGTCAGCTCGCGGGACCTGCAGCGCAGCGGTCCCAAGGGGGTTGGCATGGATCTACTCGCCGCCAAGAGTCAGGATGCCACGACGCCTGTCGGCCCTTGGATTGTCACGCGCGACGAATTTCCCGCCGGGTCGCCGTCGCTCAAGATGTCGTTGACTGTCAACGGCGACCTCCGCCAGTCGGCATCCAGCGGTGACATGACATGGGGCGTCGACGCGCTGATCCGGTTCATCGACGCGCGCACCAGCTTCGACTGTGGCGACATCCTGTTCACCGGATCGCCGGAGGGTGTCGGCCAAGGTACCGGACGCTATCTCAACCCCGGCGAAATCATGGAAACGACGATCGAGGGCATCGGCACGTTGCGTAACGTGATCGGCCAGCGACCCTGAACCACAAACGCGACGGCGGCTGTGGCCGCTGTCGCATTTGATCCGTCAGTCCTTAACGAGCAGCAAGGCTCCGCCGAGCGGACCGCCGCCGGCTGCGCAGGCGGCGACGTTGTGTTTCGCGATCTGCCGGTCGCCCCCACGTCCCCACAATTGCATGCAAGCCTCGTGAACATAGCCCAGACCATGCGTCCGACCACCGGATAACTGGCCGCCATTGGTGTTGAGCGGCAACTCCCCGGTCAAGCTGATGCGCGTACCGCCCTCCACGAATCGTCCGCCCTCTCCGCGGGGGCACAGGCCCAAACCCTCCAGCCACATCAATGTCAGGATCGAGAAGCCGTCGTAGAGCTGCGCCGTGTCGACGTCGGACGGCGTATAGTCGGTTCGCGACCAGAGCATGTCGCCGACGTTGCGGGTCGCCATTTCGGTCAGCGAAATCTGATCCCAGGACCAGGGTTGCGACAGCGCCGAGCCGATCGCCTCGATACGGATGGGCGGATTCGGGCCGTCGCGCGCCGCATCCGCGCGCGACACGATGATCGCGGTAGAGGCGTCACAATGTACGTCGCAGTCGAGCAGCCGCAGCGGCGTCGAGATCATTCGGGAAGCCATGTAATCGTCAATCGTGATCGGTTTCCGATAGATCGCCTTCGGGTTCAGCGCCGCATGCGACCGAAGCGTCACCGGAATCCAGCCAAGTTGTTCCGGAGTCGTGCCAAATTCATGGAAATGCCGCTGCGCGTACATGGCGATCAGGTTGATCGCAGATCGCACGTCGAACGGCGTATACCATTGCCAGAAATAACTGCTGTCGCGGCCTTGGGTCTTGTTGGCCAGCGACGAGACGGATCGATCGACCTGGCGCGCGGTCGATTCGGTAATCGTCCGGAATACGAGCACGTGGCGGCAGATGCCCGACGCTACCGCCATCGCCGCATGGATGATCGCTGCAAGCGGGCCGGGCGCCTCATAGCCGCCGCCGAACCAGGTCGTGTCGATGCCTAGCACCGTCTTCAGCGCCAGCGGACCGACCGGTGAGAACGGGTTGCCGTTGTCGTTGTCGCCAGGCCAGCACGCGATCCCGTCGATGTCGGCGCTGGTCAGGCCCGCGTCGTGCATCGCGCCCAACGCTGCGTCTACGGTAAGTTGCATCGCCGAGCGCGAGGATGGCCGGGCAACTTCGGACTGGCCGATCCCGGTGATGGCAGCGCCAATGGGAGGCATCACGCGTCCTTTTTAAATAATGGCAGCCAGACATCGTCGCATGGCACGAAGGTGACGCGGACGGGCATGTCGATCGTCACTTGGTCGGGGTCGCAGCCGACGATGTTGGTTACGAATCGGAGACCGGACTGTTCGATCAGTTCGACGATGGCCACGACATAGGGGGCGGCCAGCTCGGGTGTCCAGGCCTGTACGTTGATTGTGAAACTGGCGACGGTGCCGCGCCCCGATACCGGTTCGGGGCCGACCTCCACCGCGTTGCACCGTGGACATATGGGCGCTGGCGGATGAAACCACGTCTCGCACGATCGGCAGCGATAGACGAGCAGTTCGCCTCGCTCGCCGCCCTGCCAGAACGCGCGGTTCTCGGCGGTCAACAATGGAAGCTTGCGTGGCATCGTGGAACGTTCCCTGCCTTTTCAGTGAGGGCATGACCCGCGGCGATAGGTTGATGTCATTTCCATATCAGAATGATGCACTGTGACAAGATTGCAATGCCCGATCGGTCGCGCTAGGTCGATGCAGGGGGCGAGCATACGGCGCCGGGGGATGACCAGAGTGGGCAGGACTGATCGAACGGGAATGACTTCAGGTCCGTGCGTCCATTCCGAATCACGGCATGACGAACGCCTGATCGGGCGTAGCGCATGGTATGCTCTGGCGATCCTGACGCTGATCTACACGCTGCATTCTGTCGACCGATCGGTGATGTCGATTGTCATTGAACCGATCAAAAGCGAGTTCCGCCTGAACGATTCGCAAATGGGCGTGCTGACCGGGCTCGCGTTCGGCCTGACGTACGCGATCGCGGGTCTGCCTTTGGGCTATCTCATCGACCGGATCAACCGCCGCAAGCTGTTGTCTGTCCTCGTGGCAGTATGGAGTGGATGCACAGCCTTGTGCGGGCTCGCCCAGAGCTATGGAGCGCTCGTGACCGCACGCCTTGCAGTGGGGCTCACCGAAGCAGGCGGCGCGCCCACCGCCTTGTCCATGATCGGCGACCTGTTTCCGCCGCGCCGGCATTCCACCGCTATCGCCATCTTCTGGGCGAGTACGGCTCTCGGCACCGCTACGAGTTTCATCCTCGGTAGCATCATCGTCGTGCATCATGGCTGGCGCGCGGCGTTCCTGATCGCGGGCATTCCCGGACTGGCCATCGCCGCGCTGCTGTTCTTCACCGTGCCCGAGCCGAAACGCGAGTGTACGCAAGGCGAGGGGACTGCCGCACCGGCACTGCGCGAAACGCTGCGTTATGTGCTGCGTCAGCCGTTGTTCGTTCATGTCTTCGTCGCGATGACGCTCAATTCGATGATGCTGTCCGGCGTGCTGGTTTGGCAGGCATCGTTTCTCATCCGCATCCATCATCTGTCGCTCACCCAGGCGGGGCTGCTGGCGGGCGTCGCCGCGGGGATATTCGGTGGGCTCGGGTCGCTGATCGGCGGGCCGATCGGCGACCACGTGTTCAAGCGCGCAGGGATCGGCGGGCTACCGCTGGCAGCGGCGGGCACGACCCTGCTGTCCGTGGTTACGGGCATGGTGTTTCTTCTGACGGACAGTCTGGTGGCATCACTATGCGGCCTCGTGGTGTTCGAACTGATCGCACGAGCCTACACCGCGCCCGGATACAGCGCGATCCTGGGTAGCGTCCAGCCGCAGATGCGCGGCGTCAGCGTATCCGCACTGCAGACTGCGACAAATCTAATCGGCTATGGTCTTGGGCCGTTTATCGCCGGGGCGGTAAGCGACCAAGTCGGTGGCGGTGATGGCATTCGCTGGGGACTTGCGGCGCTCATGCTTACCGGAGCGTGGGGTTGCCTTCATTTCATCTTGGCATGGCGGGCGGGCGTGCGCTCGCCGGTCGACATGGAGGATTAATTGTGAGATTCGTTACCTGGTCGAACGCGAGCGGGCCTGCGCGGGCGGGGGTACTGATCGACGGCGATACGCGCATCGTCGATCTCGCCGCGGCCTACGAGGCCAGGCATGGCGGCGCGGCGCCCGCGTCGTTGACGACGATCCTGGGCCTCATTGAAGGGGGAGAGGACGCGTTGGCACAGGCGCGCGAAATGCTCGCCAATCCCGCCGGCTCGGCCTTGGTCGCGCGCGCCGGCGCGCACCTGCACGCGCCGTTGCAGCCTCCGCCGCAGTTGCGTGACTTCTCCTGTTTCGAACAACATCTGCGCAATAGCTTCGCCGCCGCCCGGCGGTTAAAGGTTCGTAAGGCTGTCGATCCCGAAGCCGCCTATCGCGCGCTCGGCACCGCCGAGGAAGACGCGGTACTCGACACTTTCAAGCGGCAGCCGATCTACTACAAGGCGAACCGCTTCTCGGTTGTCGGGACGGACGACGACGTCGTCTGGCCGTCCTATTCGCGCGCGATGGATTTCGAACTCGAATGGGCCTGCTATATCGCCCGCACTGTCAAGGACGTGCAGGTCGAGGACGCGCGGTCCGCGATCTTTGGCTATACAATCTATAACGACTTCTCGGCTCGCGACGCGCAGGCCTGGGAGATGAGCGGCCAACTCGGGCCGGCCAAGGGCAAGGATTTCGACACCGGCAACGTGATGGGCCCGTGCCTCGTCACCGCGGACGAGATCCCCGATCCCTATGACCTTACCATGATCGCGCGTGTCAATGGCGAGGAATGGGGACGCGGCACGACGCGCGACATGGGTTGGACCTTCGAACAGGTCATCGCGCATGTTTCGCGGTCGGAGACGCTGCATCCCGGCGAGGCGCTGGGATCGGGCACGGTCGGCACCGGGTGCGGACTGGAACAGATGCGTTACCTCAAGCCCGACGACGTGATCGAACTTGAAGTTGAACGGATTGGGATCTTGCGCAGCCGCCTCATCAAGCCCTGATGGCGGCCGGGCACCCTGTGTGAGCGCAGGGCGCCCGGCCGGCGGTTACGCCTCCAGTCCCTCGATCTCGAAGATCTGACCGTCCAGTTCGCGCGGGTCGATGCGGATCAGCGGCCTGCCGCCCACCGCGTCGCTTTCGGGTACCCACTCGAACGCGATGCCCTGTTCCCTGAGCTGATCGGCCTTTGCGACGAGGTCGAATGCGCCAAGGCGGATAAAATAGGGTCCGGGTCCCCAACTGTTGAGGTAAAGCCCAGCCGAGCTGTCCCACCGCGTTGGTTCAACGATGTCGAGTGTCGCGCTGTGGCCGATCGTGAATCCCATGCGCGCCCGGCGATACCCTTCGCCCGGAAGCTCGTTGACCAGGTCGGGCTCCCAGTCGAGATTGTCGCGCAGCTTGCCGATCGTGAAGTCCAGGTCCCGTACCAGGAAGCCGCGTGCGGTTACGCGGAGAAGCTCGCCCGGTGCCGGATTGGCGACTCTGGGTGGCGGGACGTCGAACACCTCCGCCGGCATCTGCGTCGGCTCCAACGGAATGAACTCGATGCACAGGCCGCCGTCAACCGATGGGTCATATTGCAGATCCTCGGGCGTTACGCCGAGCCAGAGCCTGTCGAAGGGCATTTCGGGTGTCCGCTGCGCCAGCCGGAAGCGCAGCTTGCGTTCGTGCAGCCGCTGGATCAGTGCCTCCATTTTCTCACGCCATGCCACCAGCACGACCGAATGCGTTAGCATCGGGCGGTGGCAGCCCTGGAAGCGTTCCAGGCCTTTCAGATGATCGTGGAACAGCGGGTCGCCGGGGTTCGGACGGTCGAGATGCACCTGCGGCTCGATCCGCGTGGGGGCGATGGCAAGCGATTTCTGCACGCGCAGAAAATGCGCGATGTACGGGTGATTGTCGAACGCCTGACGCCATTTGGGATGGCTGTGGATGCCGAGCTTGGACACTAGTAGGTCGGTCATCCCGTCGGGATCCGGCACCATCATGTCTGCACTCAGCAGCATCTCGAACTTGGACATCTCGCTCTCCTGCAAATCGATCGTTGTCGCACGCATTTTTGATTTGGCGGCTGCTAGCAGGTATCTAATATCAGATCAAAGTCCTATATACAGACGAAATCAAATGAGATCGGGGACGACCCCGCCATCCACGGGGGAAGGTGCCTGATGATCCGGACAATGGACCATTTCACGATCTTGACCGATCGTCTGGAAGAAACACGGAGCTTCTACGCAGCTCTCGGGCTTGTCGATGGGCCACGGCCCGATTTCGGTATCGTCGGCGCTTGGCTTTATGCAGGCGACCGTCCGCTGCTGCATGTAGTCGCCGTAGACCATCTGCCCGAACCCAGACGCGGCGTGCTGGATCATATGGCGTTCGCCGCCGAGGGGCTGTCCGGCATCATTGCAACGCTGCGCGACGGCGAGACCCTGTACCGTCTCCTGCGCGCGCCGCGCCCGTTCTCGCGCTGGCAGCTGTTCGTGGAGGATCCGAACGGGGCAGAGGTCGAGCTCGATTTCGACATCGGCGAGACGCCTCCCGACGATTGGAAGGCCAATACCATGGCCCCGTCGCGCTGATATGCCCATTCGGTCGAAGATGAGCGGATCCAGGCCGTTGCGCGCAGGGTTCGACGACCTGCCTGCGGACACCCGCGGCGCCCTTTGGCTGTTGGTATCGGCGGTGATCTTCACTGCGATGACGCTGATGATCAAGCTGCTGCGCGACTATCCGCCATCCGTCCAGGCGCTCTACAGCCAGACGGCGGGGCTGATATTGTTCCTGCCGTTGATCCTTCGGAGTCGCGGCGCCGTGCCCCGGCTATCCGGCATCTGGATGCAACTCGGGCGCTCGCTGTTTGCCGCGCTCGGCGTGACGCTGTCCTATTACGCAATTCAACGGCTTCCGCTGGCGGAAGCCAATGCGATATCCTTTACGCGCGGGCTGTGGATCGGCCCGCTGGCGGCGCTGGTGCTTCGCGACCGCGTGTCGTGCGGGACCTGGCTGGCGTTGGCGATCGGCTTCGGGGGCGTCCTGCTGATCGCACGGCCTTCGACCGCGACGTCGATCGGGTGGGCCCATATCGCTGCCATCGCGTCAGCGTTCCTGCTCGCGCTCAGCGTCACCGGCATCAAGCTGCTGACGCGCCGCAACAGCGTCGCGACGATCATGGTCTGGTCGTCAATCCTCGGCGTGATTCTCCTGCTCCCGTTCGCGTTCGACCGGTGGCGCTGGCCCACTGGGATGGATTTCGCGCTGTTGGCGCTGCTGGGCACGCTCAGCGTCGGGACCACGGCGACCTATATCCACGGCATGTCGCTGGGCGATGCCGCGAAGCTGGCGTCGGTCGACTACGTCCGCCTGCCGATGGCGATCGCGACCGGCTATGTCGCGTTTGGCGACGTGCCCGGTCCGTGGACCATCGTCGGGTCCGCAGTCATCGTCACCACGGCGATCTGGGCGGCGATCGGCGCCTATCGCACGCCGCCCCTCGAACCTGTTGCCGCCTGAAGGAAACCCCATGCCCAGAATCGATCCGGTGCCGTTGAATGCCGTGCCCGCCGATCTCGCCGCCGCCATCGCACGCGGTACCGAAACCCGTATGCTCGGCTCCACGCTGCCGGTGCAGATCTGGGCGCATCGGCCGAAGGTGGCACTCGCCTGGCTGGCGACGATCGAGGAGATGCACAGCCACGGCGTGCTCGAAGCCCGGCTTCGCGAACTCGTTCGCCTGAAGATCGCGAGCATCACCCGGTGCACTGCGTGTCAGGTGGCGCGCAAGTCGGACGCCGTCAGCGAAGCCGATATCGCGTGTCTCGACTGGGCCGATCCGCGCTTTTCGCCCGCCGAACAGGCCGCGCTGCATTATGCCGACCTGTTCGCGGCGGATTATTTCGCGATCGATGACGCGGTGTACGAGGCGCTCGCCCGACATTTCACCACTGCGCAGATCGTCGAACTCAACCTGTTCGCCGCGCTGATGCTGGCGGGAGGACGGATGACCTATGTCCAACGCGGCTATATCGACGACGCGCAGGACGAGGTGGACGTCACCGCCTAGAGCGTGCGCGCGATGATTTCCTTCATGATTTCCGACGTGCCACCATAGATCCGTGCGACGCGCGCATCGACCCAGGCGCGCGCGATCTTGTATTCGCTCATGAAGCCATAGCCGCCGTGCAGCTGGAGGAACTGATCGAGCAGCCGCCCCTGCATCTCCGACCCGACGAGCTTCGCCATCGCGGCCTTTTCGCCGGTCAGCGTACCTTCCATCACTTCGCGCAGACATTCGTCGACGAAGGCACGCAGCATCATCGCTTCCGCCTTCGACGCGGCCAAGCTGAAACGAGTGTTCTGAAAATCGAATACGGTCTGTGAAAACACCTTCCGGCCGCGAGTATATTCTATCGTCTCCTCCAATAACGCCTCGATCGAGGCGGCGGCGCGAACCGCGATGATCAGCCGCTCCCAGGCTAGCTGGTGGGTCAGGTAGGTAAAGCCCTTGTCCTCCTCGCCCAGCCGGTTGGCGACCGGGACACGTACTTCGTCGAAAAACAGCTCCGACGTATCCTGTCCCTTCAGGCCAATTTTCTCGAGCCGCTTCCCCTTGGTGAAACCGGGCGTGCCTTCTTCCACGCAGACGAGCGTGAGATTCCGCTCGGCCGGGTCGGTCTTACACGCGACCACCGCCATTCCGGAATTGAAGCCGTTGGTGATGAACGTCTTCGATCCATTGATGATATAGTCGTCGCCGTCGCGTCGCACCGTCGTCCGCATCGACCGCAGATCGCTGCCGATCCCGGGTTCGCTCATCGCGATGACACTGATCCGGTCACCGCTGATCATGCCGGGTAGCCAGCGTTGCTTCTGGTCCTCGGTGCCGTAAGCCACCACGTAGTTAGCGACGATCTCGCTATGCGTCGTAAAGCCAATGGCGGTCGCGTTGGCGCGCGCAAGTTCCTCGATCAAAACCGCTGCATGGCCATAGTCTCCGCCTGCACCGCCGTACGCCTCGGGGGCCATGACGCACAGCAGACCTTCCCGTCCGGCAGTGCGCCACACCGATTGTGGGACGAAGCCTTGATGCTCCCATTCGTTATGGAACGGCACGATCTCCCGGTCGACGAAACGGCGGACCTGATCTCGGAACATCTCGTGGTCGTCGCGGAATACGGTGCGCATCGCGCTACCCCCTTTTGAATCTGGTTTATCTGTTCTGGAAATCGGCGGGCCGCTTCTCGAGGAACGCGTTCACCGCCTCCGCATGGTCGGTCGTGTGGTGGGCGATCGCCTGGTACGCCGCCGAGAGTTCGAGCAGGGGGCCGAGCTTCATGTCCTGCCCTTCGCGCAACAGGCGCTTGGCCAGCCGCAGCGCATGGCCCGGATTACTCGCGATCCGCTGCGCGACTGCCTTGGCGCGCGACAACAACTGGTCGCCAGGCACGACGTCGCTGACCAAGCCGTATTCGAGCGCCTGAGGCGCACCGATTGCGTCACCGGTGAGCGTCATCAGGGCCGCGCGGGCGTTGCCGACGATCCGCGGCAACAGCCACGCGCCACCATCGCCAGGGACAATCCCGAGTTTCACGAAGCTCTCGGCGAAGATCGCCCCCTCGGCCGCAATCCGGACGTCGCACATGCAGGCCAGGTCCAGGCCCGCGCCGATCGCGGGCCCATTGATCGCCGCGATCGTCGGGACTTCGAGTTCGTACAAGGCGAGCGGGATCTGCTGGATGCCATCGCGGTACCGGTTGCGCAGCATATACGGCGAGCCTGCGAATATGCCCGCCCTGTCGCGCATGTCCTTGACGTTGCCGCCGGCGCAGAACGCCGATCCTGCGCCGGTGACGATCACGACCTTCAGATCCTGATCCCGCGTCGCATCGGCGCAGAAGTCGCGGATGTCCTGAATATATTCAGGCCGCGAGATCGCATTGCGTTCGTCGGGACGGTTCAGCGTGACCGTCGCGATCGCACCGTCGCGCTCGATCGTCAGAAATGGTGGCATGTCGTCGCGTTCCCAATCACGCCGGCGCCATTGCCGACGTCAGTTTCGGCCAGTAGCCGTCCGCACCTTGCGAGCACATTTCGCGACCCAGCCGCTGCGCCCAATAGGTCTGCGATCCGAACTCGCTGCGCCACGACCAGAGCCGGCGCGTGGTGAAATGCAACGAATGCTCGTACGTAAAACCGATCGCGCCCAGCACGGCATGCGCGATCGCCGCACCTTGCCCAGCCGCGTCACTCGCGATCGTCTTGGCCGCCGCGATCGCCGGAACGGACGGCGTGCGTTCGCTCGACGCGAACGCCAGTTCGGCGGCAGCCGAGGCAAGCGCGGTCTGTTCCGCCAGCACTGCCAGCTGATGCTGGATGGCCTGGAACTTGCCGATCGGCCTGCCGAACTGTACGCGCTGGTTGGCATAGTCGATCGCGGTATCCAACAGGTGCGACAGCCCCCCTGCGATCTGAGCCGACCGAATCATCGCGCCGCCAAGCAGCAGCGTGTCCGTCGGCATCGCCTCCGGCAGCGTCGCGACGGTCGTGGCGCGCGCGCCGGTGAAGACTAAGGAATCGCGCGGCTCTCGCGCGGTGTTGAACGCAGGCAAGATCCGTGCGTCGGCGCAGGGCAGCAATACCAGCGTGCGCCCATCGCCGATCGCAGTAAGCACATGGCTCGCCTGCCGCCCCCAAGCGGCGGCGTCGAGCGTGCCGGTGAAGCAATCGTCGTCGAGCGTTCCAGCGCTGATGGCGAGCGTCGCTGCGCCGGGTGCGACGTCCGCTCCCGCCAACCCCAACAGCCAGTTCGCGAGGATCGTCTCGGCAAGCGGTAGCGGTGCCGCGAATCGGCCGGCCGCGCGGATCAGCACAAAGGCATCGTGCCAGCTTCCACCCACGCCGCCCCTGTCTTCGGGCGCCGCGGCGATCGCCAGTCCGTTCTCCACGATCGCCGCCCATAGCTCGGCAGGCCACCGCCCCCGCTCGGCGGCGGTCAGGCTTTCGGGTGTCACGTAATGGGCGAGCACGCGGCCGACCGTTTCCTCGAACATCGCCTGCATCACCGCACTCCCAATCCGCGTGCAAGGATCCCGCGCAGGATTTCACGGGTCCCGCCGCGGAGTGAAAACGACGGCGCGAGCTGTGTCAGGTACGCCAGCACCTGCGCGTGATCGCTACCGCTGTCGACGCGCGGTTCGGTCGCGTCGAGCAGTTGCGCGACCTCGGGCAGCTCCTGTTCCAGCGCGGTGCCGATATCCTTGACGCAAGATGCAGCCCAGGCGGGATCCTCGCCGGCATCGAGTTGCGCGGTCACCGAAAGCGACATGGCCCGGAGCGCCATCAGCCGAGCGGTGATCCGGCCGATCTGGAAGGCCTGCAACGCGTCGGGTTCGGGACCCACCTCGTCGAGCAGCGTGTGCATCAATGCCATAGAGCTCAGGAAACGTTCCGGCCCGCTCCGCTCGAAGGCCAGTTCCGCCATCACTTGCTGCCAGCCCTGACCTTCGACGCCGACCAGCGCCGCGCGGTCGAGTGCCACATCGTCGAAAAAGACTTCGTTGAAATGCTCCCCCCCGCTGAGATCGCGGATCGGGCGGACGGTGACGCCCGGTGCGTGCAGATCGATCAGGAATTGCGACATGCCGCCATGCCGGTCGTCGTTGCCGCCGCCTTCGGTGCGGATCAGGGCAATCATGAAATGCGAACGATGCGCGTTGGTCGTCCAGACCTTACGACCGTTCAGCCGCCACCCGGTGCCGTCGGGTATCGCGCGGCTGCCGATCGACGCCAGGTCCGAACCGGAATTAGGCTCGCTCATCCCAATACAGAAATAGCTTTCGCCGCGGACGATGGCCGGAATGTAGCGGTCCTGCTGCTCCTGCGTCCCGTAGCGCAGCAACAGGGGTGCACTCTGCCGATCGGCGATCCAATGTGCCGACACCGGAGCGCCCGCCGCTAGCAGTTCCTCGCTGACCACGTAGCGGGCAAAGGCGCTGCCCGCTCGTCCGCCGAAATGTTCCGGCATCGTGAGGCCGACTAGCCCTGCTTCGCCCAGCTTACAGCTGAACGCCTCGTCGTACCCCATCCAGCTGTCGGCACGAACGACGGGTGCTATGCCCTCCATTTCACGAGCCAGGAACGCCCGCACCTCGTGGCGAAGGATTTCTGCGTCCGGCGGGATCGCGGCATATGCGAAGTCGGTCAACCGCATGGGATCGAACTCCGGACCCGCAGTGCGAACGCAGGCTTGATACGACGCGACGCCGGTCGTGCCACTCGGACAGCATGGATCGTTTTCAAGCCCTCGCCCGCCTACATCTTATATCAGAATAGCATTCTCAATATGGGCAATTGGTGGCGTCCGTCCACTCTTTTATTTTAGCCACTCCATCGGCGCGGGGCCTCGGCCGATGCGGGATAGGACCGTCTAGACGAGAATGACGGCGAGGCGTGGTGCCAGGTCGCGCATCGTGGTCCCTAGTTCCTCAAGCGTCGACTCGTCGAGCTGGTTGCGGAACATGATCGCGACGAGTGTGAAGCTCAGATTTCCGCCGGGGTCGTCGATCGGGACGGCAAGGCTCATTACCCCGCGAGAGAAATATCCCTCGTCGATCGCCCAGCCGATTTCTTCGGCCCGTTCGACCTGCTCCCAATATTCCTCGAAGCTCAGCGGACGCTGCCATCGGAGCGTCTTGAACATCGATCGCAGCTTGGCGCTGGTCAGGTCCAGGCGGGGGGCGAACAACCGCCCGGTCGCGCCCATCATCATCGGCAGCCGCTGGCCTTCTGCCATTTCGATGCGCACGTCCGTCGGGCTCGGGATGCTCTTGATGAGCACAATCCGGTCCGGGGCGACACGCTTCCACAGCGCCATCGTGACGCTGTACCGCGACGCCAGGTCAGCAATGTGCGGCGCGGCCGCAGCGACGCGCTGTCCGACCGTCAGGAAATTCTCCACCAGACGGGTCAGGCCGATCCCGGTCGAATACGTCTTCGACAGCGGGTCGAATTCGACGATGTCTTCCAGGACCAAGGTGCGCAGAATGTTGAAGCAGGTACTCGCATTGATCGACAGCGAGCGCGCGATCGTAATAGCACGCGAAGGATTGCCCACCTCACTAAGATACCGCATGATCCGGATGGCGTTGACGACCGGCTTGACCACCACCGTCTTGCTAGAGTCGCCGTCGATCCGCGTCGCGTCGGACACGTCTTCCGGATCACCGTCTATATCCAGATCGAGCGTCGTATTCTGATCGTCGCTATGGCTCACGATACTGGTACTCGGATCCACATGGCGCTCACAGTTCAACGAAAACCAACGGCCTAACCCAAGCCTTCGCGACGCACAATGGCCCGGATGGGCGTTGACACCTGCGGTTCGATTTTCAAGGGATGCGTTCGATCAACGTGGCGGTGCCCAAGCCGCCGTTGCAGCATATGGCCTGAAGAGCGTAGCGGCCTTCCCGCCGTTCCAGTTCGTTTAGCATGGTCGCCATGATCCGGGTTCCCGTTGCTCCCAACGGGTGACCCAGTGCGATCGCGCCGCCATTGACGTTCAACCGGTCGTGGCCGACGCCGATTTCTTTCATCCAGGCGATCGGCACTGTTGCGAAAGCCTCGTTCACCTCGAACAAGTCGATGTCGTCGGCGCGGAGCCCCGTGCGGGCCAGCAGCTTGCGGGTGGCGTCGATTGGTCCGGTCAAGGTCAGCTCCGGATCGGATCCGACGGTGACCGTCGCGACAATCCGTGCCCGCGGCTTGACTCTCAGCCGCCGCGCGGCCTCTCCGGACATCAGCAACAACGCCGACGCGCCGTCGCATATCTGCGATGCGTTGCCCGCGGTAACGCGACCGTTCTCGCGAAAGCTGGTCTTCAGCGTCGCGAGCTTTTCGCGACTCGTGTCGCGGCGGATCGTCTCGTCGCCACGCAGCCAGTCCAGCCCGCTCTGGGCTCCGCGTTCCTGTACGCTGGCCAGAGGTATCGGCACGATCTCCCGGTCGAAATAGCCGGCGTCCGCGGCCGATGCCGCTCGCCGATGGCTTTCGATCGCGAAGTCGTCGCAATCGTCGCGCGTGACGTCGTAAAGGTCGGCAACGCGTTCGGCAGCTTCGCCCTGGGAAACGAGATTATAAGCATCGGTGACCCTCCAGCCGAACGCTTCGCCATGCAGATCGCGGTTGCTGCCCATCGGGACGCGGGTCATCGATTCCGCTCCTCCGGCGACGACGACATCGGTCGCCCCCATCGCGATTGATCCTGCCGCGACATGCACCGCCGCTTCGGCGGACCCGCATTTCCGGTCGATCGTCATGCCCGGGATGCTGCTCGGCCACCCCGCGCCCAAAAGCGCGGTTCGCGCGATATTGGCGGACTGCTCGCCGATCTGGGTGACGCATCCGAAGACGACGTCGTCCACATTATCAGGCCGAATGCCGGCGCGTTTGACGAGTTCGTCGATCAGCAGGGCGCCCATATGATCCGCCCGGACATTCTTCAGGCTGCCGCGAAACCGACCGATCGGTGAACGCGCGGCTTCGACGATGACGATGTTGCTCACAACACGCCTGCCTTCAGCCCGGAACCAAGTATTTTATTGGCGCCTTCATATTCATAGACCCCTGCGCCCGTCTTACGACCATGTCGACCCGCGGCGACCATCTTGATAATTAGGGGGCAGGGGCGGAACTTCTCGCCCAGCGTCTGGTGCAGGTAGCGCAGCACCGACAGGCGCGTATCCCAGCCGGTGACGTCGCCGAGTTCGAGCGGACCGAGCGGATGGTTGAAGCCCATCCGGTGAGCGGTATCGATGTCCTCGGCGGTCGCCGTGCCCTCCATCAGCATGTACATCGCCTCGTTGCCGAGCAGAGCCGACATGCGGCTCGTCGTGAGCCCCGGCGCCTCGTTGACGACGATCGACGTCTTGCCGATCGCGTCGCAATAGGCGCGCGTCGCCTCCAGCGTCTTGGCGCTCGTCTGGAGCCCGCGAACCAGTTCGACGAGTTTCATCTTGTGGACGGGATTGAAGAAATGCATGCCGACGACCCGGGTCGGGTCGGCCGTGCCACGCGCGATCTCGGTCACGCTGAGCGCGGACGTGTTGGTCGCCAGGATGCCGCCGGGTGCGAGGACGGGTTCGGCCTCCCGGATCACTGCCAGCTTGACAGCCAGCTGCTCGGATACCGTCTCGACGAATAGCGCGGCACCGTCGGCTGCTTCCGCCACCGTCGTCGCGATGGTCAGGTTGGCCTTCGCCGCCGCTCCCGCCTCTGCCGTCAGCTTGCCGAGTGTCACGCCGCCGTCGACAATCGAGTCGATGGCGGCGCGCGCACGGTCCAGCGCGTCGCCGTCGATATCGGCCAATATCGTCGGGAAGCCCGCGGTGGCGAAAGCATGCGCAATACCAGTGCCCATGAGACCAGCACCGGCAACGGCGACCGTGTGGTTGCGATTCAACGTCATATTCCTGTCCTTCCTGTGGATATCGATCCACCTGAAGGACAAGTCGCCGCTTGCCCTTTGATTGTCAATTCTCTTTCTAGAATGACAGTCTTATAGAAGAATGATTAACCGAGGCGTCAGAGGAATATCGCGAGATTGGGCATCCCGAGCACGGCTTGGTCGAGGATCGACTCACGCGAGACGAGTTCGAACCGGTCGCCCAAATCGCGGACGATGTCGTGACGTTCGCCGCTCATCACCGCCAGCTTCGATTGTTCGAACCGGCTGCGCGTTAGCAGGAAATACCCGCGCACCTTGTATTCGTTTGCGGTCGGGGTGGTTTCGACGCGGATGTTCGTGACGAGCCGGCGCGTGCGCGAGGGTGGATCCTCGGCGAACGCGCTGTTGCCGTTCAGGCGCTTAACGCGCGCCTTGATCGTGTTGTAGCTCTCGTCGAAATGCATGACCGACCGGTCGATCGACTTGTCATGGTCGGCCAGTAGCCGGGTCAGACGTTGCGGCGCGGTATAGCGCAGGTCGGTCGCCAGCCAGTCGGTCCAGTCGGCGAAGCGCAACTCGTCGAGCATCTCCGCTTCCTGATAATAGGTTTCGAGCAGGCGATTATAGAGCGGCGAACCAATGGGAACGCGGCGCGTGGCGGGTACCTCGACGGGTTCCGGATCAACGACGGCGGACAATGGTGTCATGATGCTACCTTCAGAATGATGGATGGACCGTCGAATATCTCAAGCGGGCGTGCTCATCAGCTCGCGCCAGTACATCCACCAGTTCCACTGGGTGTCGTCCTTGGTGAAACCGTCATAGGCATAGGCTGGACCCCGCCAGTTGGCGGGCGGCGGCAGCTTGTTGATGGCTTGGTATTTCATCGTCATCTTACGGCCCTGAGCGCCGCGCGCGCTGATCGTCATGTGCGGCCAGGTGTCCGAATCGTCCTGTTCGACCAGGCCCGACGTACCCAGCATAAATACCGTGTTCTTCAGCATGATGGCCTTGTCTTCTTCCGACGTGCCTTTTTCAGCAAACACCCAGTTGACGAATTCCAGCTGGTCGGGCCCGCGGGGGATGTACGTGTGGAGCGCCATCGACCCGAGAATCCGGCCGTCGGGCTGCGGCGCATAGATGCACGCCAGGAGGACATTCGGGAACATTCCGCCGACCTGCGGTGGGTTGGTCATCAGCTGTTCCAGCTGCTCGGGCGTTAGCTGCTTTTGCACCTCGGCGAACATCTCGGGAGTGCAGCCCGGCGCGGGCAATATGTTCCAGCGCTCCTCTACCGATAGGGTGCCTAAATCGAAATCGCGCGCGCGTTCGAACTTCTTCGACAGCGACTGACACCGCAACGCGTGGCCGTGGTTCGATCCCACTTCGACGCCGTACATGGTGCTGCTGAGTTCGCTCCCGCCGTTGCCGAACATCTCCTCGAGCCAGCGGTGCAGCGTCAGGGTGTGATAGCCGTCGGCCGCGGACTGCTCGCCCGCCGCCTTCCAGTTCGCGTCGACGATGAAGCGCTGTGGCGGACCGATCACTTCCCAGCCGCCTGCCGTGCGCTGGAAGATCATGTCGTAATACCATTTCATGTCGCCGAGGAATTCGTCGAACGAAGGTCCGTCGATGTTCCACGTCGCGAAGATCAGCCCGGCATACAGATGTACCCGGGCCTTCTTTAGGCCGAGCTCGCTTTTGGGCAAAATTTCGCCGTGCATCTTCTCGTCAGCGATCGGCGCACCGATGAAGTCGCCGTTCGGTTTGAACGCCCATCCATGATAAATACATTTGTGTACCTGGGTATTGCCACGATCTGCTAGGCAGACGCGCATGCCGCGATGCGGGCAGACGTTGAGCGAAACGTGGACCTCGCCTTCCCGATCGCGCGTCACGATCACCGAGTCGCTGCCCATGTCGCGCATCATGTAGTCGCCGGAATTCGGAATCTCGCTCGCATGGCCCAGCAGCAGCCAGGTCTTGCCGGAGATTCGCTCCATTTCGAGCTCGTAGATTTCCTTGTCCGACAAAGCCCGGAGCTCGACTTCGCGGGTGTCGGGCCGGACGATATCCTCGATTCGAGTACCGTCGGAAAGCGTAGCGCTAGTGCGTGTCAGCATAATTGCATCCTCCGAAAGAACCGCTCGCTCGGCGGCTGGTAATTTCAATACAGATATGCCATCTCTGTTCAGAAGATGCAACAATGTGTCGAACGAGGCGTCGAGCGCCGCGGAGGATCATCTTCGTGCGCGCCGTCGGGCAAGGAGCGGATGAACCGATGAATTCTGGCGATGGGGCGAGCGTGGGAATGCGGGCAGTGGCGGATCGCGGCGCGTGCTGCGGCTATGGCGTCTGCGCCGAAATCTGTCCTGAGGTCTTCAAGCTCGACGAGGCGGGCATCGTCTATCTCGACGATGATATCGTCGCGGCCGATCTGGTCGACCGGGCCCGTGAAGCCGCCGAGGCTTGTCCGCAACTTGCATTGACCCTCGAGCCGATTGCGAGCTGACTACCTGTCGCGAGGGCGAAAACGTCCCCGACCAATATGAGGATGCCGCGTGACCGATAGCCAAGATCCTAACGCTTCGTTTCCCGAGCGCTCGGTGTCCGCCCTTGCCAAGGTCGCGATCGCGGGCGCGAGCATACCGATGGCGATGCTGACGCTGCCGCTGGTCGTCAACGTACCCGAGTTCTTCGGCAACGCACTAGGCCTCAATCTCGCGCTGGTCGGCGCGATCTTCATGACGGTGCGCGTGTTCGACATCGTGATCGATCCGGCGCTCGGCTTCCTGATGGACGCCACCGAAACGCGGTGGGGCAAGTTCCGGCCGTGGCTGGTCACGGGGCTCGTGCCGTTCATCATCGGTACGGTCCTGCTGTTCATGCCGCGCGCAGGGGCCGGTTCGGCCGATCTGGTCGTCGGACTGGCGCTTGCCTATCTCGGCTGGTCGATCCTGTCGCTGGCCCAGCTGTCGCTCGCGGCAGGTTTGGTTCGGGGGTATGCCGAGCGCGCGCGTATCTATGCGTGGATTCAAGCGGCGTTCCTAGGCGGTATTTGTCTTGTCATGCTGCTGCCGCTGCTGATGGGTGCACGGGCGAACGACGCCGCAACGGCGTTGCGCGGCATGGGCTGGCTGATCATCGGAGTCGCGGTACCCGCAACCTTGTTTGCGGCGTTCGCGGTGCCCGAACGCGCCGTGACGCGAGAGCGCCATGCGATCGGCCTTCGCGGCTATATCGCGCTCGTCGCTCGCCCCGCGGTCGCGCGCCTCGTGATCGCGGATCTGCTGTTCGGCATCGGGTTCGGCGTCGCGTCCTCGCTCCTTGTCTTCTTCTTCACCGCGGCCAAGGGCTTCGACCGCAGCGTTCTGGGTGTGTTGCTGATCGCCCAGATGGCGGCGGGTGTGCTGGCGGTACCGCTGATGGGTGCGCTCGCCGCGCGGATCGGCAAGCACGTCACGCTCGGCCTGTGCGGGCTTGGCACGCTGCTCATCTGCCCGGTGATGTTCCTGGTGCCGGCGCGCGCGCTGGTCCCGGCGGCGATTGTGATGGCGATCTGGGGCATATTTTATGGCGGCGTCACGTTCCTGCCGCGGGCGATGATGGCGGATGCGGGCGACGAGCTGCGGCTCTCGTCGGGTGCCGATCGCACCGGGGTGCTCTACGCCTTGCTCATCAGCAGCTGGAAGCTGGGCGGCGCGGTGTCTGTCGGGATCGGCTTTATCGCGCTCGACCTGATTGGCTACGATCCGAAGATCGGTGCGGCCAACGCGCCCGCGGCGCTGTCGGCGCTGCAATGGCTCTTCGCGGGAACGCCCGCGCTCACAGGACTGCTGGGCGCGTTGCTTTGTTGGCGATATCCGCTGACTGCAGCGCGCTGCGCCGACATCCGGGTTCAGCTCGACAAGCATGACCGCGCGGCCGCGGCGCGACCGCAGGATCCCGGCCGGCTGGGCATCGCCCAGCGCGGCAGGGAGGCATTCGAATGACGACCACCACGGGAAGGCTTGCGGGCAAGGTCGCCCTGATCACCGGCACGGGCGGCGGTCAGGGCCGCATCGCCGCGCTGCGGTTCGCCGCGGAAGGCGCGATCGTCATCGGTTGCGACGTCACGGCCGACGGCCAGGACGAAACGATCGCACTGGTGCAGCAGGCCGGCGGCGCGATGCACGGCACGCGCGGCGCGGTCGATCTGGCCACGTCGGCGACAGCCACGGCGTGGGTCCGCGACGCGGTCGCCGAACACGGCCGTATCGACATCCTTTATAACAACGCCTCGGCCGCGCGCTTCGCGCCGATCGCCGCGATGACCGACGACGACTGGCATTTCACGCTGCGCAACGAGCTTGATCTGGTGTTCTTCGTTTCGCGCGCCGCCTGGCCGCACCTGTCGCGGCCCGGCGGGGTGGTGATCAACGTCGGCTCGACCGCGGGCTGGGCGGGCTCGCCCGGCGCCGGGACGCTGGCGCACAACGCCACCAAGGGCGCGGTGATCGCGATGACCCGGCAGCTCGCCGTCGAAGGTGCGCCGGACGGCATTCGCGCGGTAAGCCTCAGCCCCGGTTTCGTACGCACGCCGGGGACGGCGGCGTTCCTCGAAAATCCGGACATCCGGGCGAAGCTGACCGCGCGGATCCCGCTCGGCCGGCCGGGGGAGCCCGAAGAGATCGTCGCGACCGCCTTGTTCCTCGCCTCCGACGAGGCGTCGTTTCTGACCGGTACGGACATTCTCGTCGATGGTGGAAGTCGTGCGGTTTAAATCTGCAAGCGCTATGGCGCTCGCCAACAGGAGATTACGACATGGATATCGTCGGTATCAGCTATCTTGGTTTCGAAAGCGCCACGATCGCGCAGTGGCGCGATTACGGGCCGGACGTGCTGGCGTTTTCGACGGCCGCATCACCCGAGGACGATACTGAATCGCTGTATTTCAAACTGGACGACCGACGGCACCGTCTTGCCTTCCATCCCGGCCCGATTGATCGGCTCGCCTATATCGGCTGGGAAGCGCGAGGGCGCATGGAGTACCTGGCGGCGATCGCCAAGTTCGAGGCCGAAGGCATCGCGGTCGAGCGCGGCGATGCGGCTCTGGCGGCGCGGCGCGGCGTGCGCGAACTCATCCGGTTCAAGGATCCGGTCGGGTTCCAGCACGAACTCTTCTACGGGCAGAAATACACGCCCGGCTCCTTCCTTCCCCCGCGACCCCACGCCGGATTCAACACGGCGGAGCGCGGCATCTGCCATCTGGTCGTGATCACCCCGGAATATACCGATGAGCTCGAGCATTTTCTCACCAAGATCATGGGGTTCTCGTGGTACGGCTCGGGCGCGGGCAAGGGCCGCACCGGCTTCTTCCGTGCCAAGCTCAACGACAAGACCAGCCACGACATCGCCTATGGCCACGGCCCCGGCATGCGCGGGATCCAGCATATCGGGCTATACGTGAACACCGTGAACGACGTCGGCAAGACCTATGACATCGTCAAGGAGCGCCAGATCCCGATGATGTTCACGCTGGGCCAGCATACCCAGGATCCGCATCTGTCCTTCTATCATTATTCCCCGTCGGGCTTCGCGGTCGAGACGATCTACGAGGTCGAACCCTGGCATCCCGAGATGTTCGAGCTCAATCCGGAGAAGCTGAGCAGCTGGGGGCATCAGCTGGTCGGCCCGGTGCTCGGGCCCAGCGTGAAAAAGCTCGCCGAGCTCGGCGAGGTCGGCTGAGGTGCATATCGCGCGGGTCGCCGGGCTGGCGGAGGATCTGGTCTGGGCGGTGATCGACCCGGACCAGCAGACTGCCCGGCGCATTCGGACGCCGTTCGAGGCCTGGGCGCCGCTCGTCGCGACCGATGGCGAGGATGTCCTGCGGGCGGACGTGGCGGTGCCGCTGTCGACGGTCCGTCTGCGGGCGCCGCGTCATCCCGGCAGCCGCGTCTTCGGCGTCGGGATGAATTATCTGGAGCACCTCACCCGGCTCGGACGCACGGAAGCGCCGCCGCATACGATCGGGTATATCAAGCCAGATTCGGCGATCGTCGATCCGGGCGGCACGATCGTCTACCCGGCCGTGACCGCGATGCTGGATTTCGAGATTGAGCTCGTCGCGGTGGTGGCGCGGCCGCTCGATGACGAGGTCCAGGCAAGCGCCTGCCTGCTGGGCTATACGATCGGCAACGATATCAGCGCGCGCGATGCGGGCAGGCAGCTAGGCTCGCTCGACTTGTTCACGCAGAAGGCGCTCGACGACACCGCGCCGCTGGGGCCCTGGATCACGACGCTGGATGCGATGGGCGGCCCGGGGCAGCCCGAGGTAGATCTGGAGATGCGGATCAACGGCGAACTGCGTCAGCGCGACAACAGCCGGAACATGATCTTCGCGATGGATGAAGTGCTGAACTTCGTCGACGCGCGCATCCGGCTGCGCCCGGGTGACATGATCTTCACGGGATCCACCTGCGGGGTCGGCCTGGAGGATGGCCGGTTCCTGCAAGCGGGCGACCGGCTGGAAGCGCGCATCGCCGGCATCGGCGTGCTGGAGAACGTTGTCGGTCCGCAGCGTCGGCTTGGCGCGAACCGCGCGGTCGGTCGGCTGGGGTTTCCGGTTGCGACGACGGCGTGAACACCCTCGTCGCAACCGGCCTTGGTCACGACGCGATGCTATCGATATCCACTGCTTCCTGCGACCGATCGTAACGCTCCTGCATGGCCTGGTTGAACTCGCGTTTTAACTTGGGATAATAGGTGATCTGGCCGCCAAGGCCGCCGGAGACGTTGATCTCGACACCGCTGATGAACGACGCCAGGTCGCTGGCTAGGAATAGCGCCACCCCGGCCACGTCCTCGGGCGTGCCGAATCGGCCGAGTGGCACCACCTTCAGGACCATTTCGTCGAATTCATCGCGCGAAACGCCCGGCGGCATCTCGCGGTAATGCCGGTCCCACTGGCCGGTGTTGATCCAGCCCATGTTCAGCGAATTGACCAGGATATTGTCGGGCGCGAGCGCCTGGCCGAGCAGCTTCGACAGCGCGATGCACGACGCGCGATTAATCACTGACGGGATGCCGTCGGGCGTGGGGATCGATCCGGCGACGGCGTTGATGTCGATGATCCGGCCCCAGCGCTGCTTGCGCATGTGCGGCACGACCGCCTGGGCCATCCGGAAATGCCCCATCTGCAGGATGTTCGCATGCGCCAGCAGCATCTCGGCGGTCAAGTTCTCCAGCGTGCCGCTCTGCCCCTGGCCCGCGTTGTTCACCAGCACGTCGACGCCTCCCCAACGCTCGGTCACCTCCGCCACGAAATCCGCGACCGACGCATCGTCGGCGACGTCGAGCCGACGGACAATCAGGTCGCCGGCGAAGGGGCGCAATTCGTCTGCGGTCGCCTGGATCGCGCTGTCCGTCCGAGCGCCGATCGCGAGCCGGCACCCTTCCTTGGCAAAGGCGGTGGCGATGCCCCGCCCGATGCCGCGCGACGCGCCGGTGACGATGACGCGTTTCGCGCTCAAGTCGATGTTCATGGCCTATCCTCTCATTGAGTTGTCAGGGTTGCAGCATGGGCTGCATCCGCTCCAGAAATCGATACGGAAAAATCTTCGGCAAAGCCGACACGCGGTTGAGGTCGGCCAGCAGATCGTCGGGAATCGTGAAATCCAGAGCGCCGAGCGTCTCCGAGATTTGTGCCGCCCGCGTCGCGCCTAGGATCACGGCGCCGACGCCTGGCCGGTTCGCCACCCAGTTGATCGCCACCTGCGCCATCGGCCGGTCGAGCGCGGTGGCGACGCGCTCCAGCTCGGCGACGATGGTCCAGTTGCGCTCGGTCAGCCGATCGAAGCGCCCCAATTCGGACACCGCCTTGACGCGCCCCGCCGCCAGCCCGCCGTCTTCGGGACGGCGATGCTTGCCCGCCAGCAGTCCGTTGCACAGCGGTGCCCATGCCAACATCCCCATGCCGACCGAGTCGCACAGGCTGGGAAACTCCAGTTCCAGCCCGCGCTCCAGCAGCGAATATTCCAGCTGTAGCGCGCAGACGGGGGCGTAGCCGCGCCATTCGGCCAGTGTCTGCGCGCGCGCCGCGTACCAGCCCGTCACGTCGGACAGCGCGACATAGCGGACCTTGCCCGCGCGCACCGCGTCGTCCAGCGCGCGCATCACCTCTTCGGCGGGCGTCACGCCGTCCCAGACGTGCAGCGTATAGAGGTCGATAAAGTCGGTCCCGAGCCGCTTCAGGCTCGCCTCAAGCGACGCCATCATCGTCTTGCGCCCGTTGCCCACGGCGTTGGGGCCGGTCTCGCCGGCGCCCAGGCTGAACTTGTCGGCGATCACCACCTTGTCGCGCGCGCCGCGCTTGGCCAGCATCGTGCCGAGCATCCGCTCGCTTTCGCCGCCGGCATAATGGTCCGCGGTGTCGATCAGATTGCCGCCCCAGTCGAGATAGCGGTCGAGGATCTCGGCCGCCGCGGCAGCGTCGCACCCCCAGGGCGCCTGGCCGAACGTCATCGTCCCCAGCGCCAGCCGGGAGACGCGCAGGCCCGAGCGGCCGAGCAAGCGGTAGCGCGCACTCTGGACGGTCTGGGAAGCCATGCATCGTCTCCTTTTCTTTTCGCTCTAGCAGTGGAATGCATTCGTTCAATATCGGAATTGCATTCTGATACCTAAACTGATCGGCGTTGACAGGAGGGGGGCTGTTCCCGCTAAAGATCCACGATCAAACGGGCGGCCAACGCCCTGCGGACAGGAGAGCGCGATGACGGGTAAGCTTGCCAGCAAAGTGGCGATCGTCACCGGGGGGGGGCAGGGACTGGGCCGCGAGACCGCGCGCACGCTGGCCCGCCACGGCGCGGCCGTCGCGATCGCGGAGCTCGACGCCACCCGCGCCGAGGATGCCGCCGCCGAGATCCGCGCCACCGGTGCCGAAGCAATCGGGATCGCCGTCGACGTCTCGGACGAGGTGCAGGTCCGGGACATGGTCGCGCGCGTCGTCGCGGCGTTCGGCGGTATCGACATCCTCCACAACAATGCCGCGATCCTGACGCCCGATCATCGCTCGAGCGACCGCGACGTCTGCAACGTGGATCACGCCACCTGGCTGCGCACGATGCAGGTCAATGCCGGGGGCGCGCTGCTCTGCTCGAAGCACGTCATTCCGCACATGATCGCACGCGGCGGCGGCTCGCTGATCCATTCCAGTTCGGGGTTCGGCGCGCAGGGCGACCTGACGCTGACCGCCTATGGCATGTCCAAGGCCGCGATTGCCCTGATGAGCAAGTCGATCGCCGCGCAATATGGCAAGCAGGGGGTCCGGTCGAACACGATCCAGATCGGCCTGGTCCTCGGCGAGAACGCGCAGCATTCGGTGCAGGGCGAGCTGCGCCAGATCATCCTCGACGCGCACCTTACCCCTGAACTCGGTCAGCCGCGCAATATCGCCGATGTCGTCGCGTTCCTCGCCTCCGACGAGGCCGCGTTCGTCACCGGAACGACGATCCCGGTCGATGGCGGCTTTTCCAGCCATGTGCCGACCGTTGCGCCGATCCGCGACTATTTCGCTCGGATCGGTGCGAACAGCTTCTGAAAGGATGGGTATGATACTCGACGGCAAGGTGGCGGTCGTGACGGGGGCGTCAGCCGGTATCGGCGAAGCGATCGCGCGTGCGCTGGCGGAAGGCGGCGCGCGGGTCCTGCTGGTCGCGCGCCGCGGCGACGTGCTCAACGGGCTGTGCGCCGCTATCGGCGAGCGGGCGTCCGGGCTGTCGTTGGACGTCGCGCATCCGGACGCGGCGGAGGCCATGCTCGATGCGGTGATCGAGCGCTTCGGCCGGGCGGACATCCTGGTCAACAACGCCGGCGTCTTCCGCGTGGGCGGGCTAGACACCTTCGAGCTGGCGACGCTCGGGCCGATGATCGCGCTGAATTACGAGGCACCGGTGCGCGCCAGCTACGTCTTCGCGCGTGCCATGAAGGCGCAGGGGCAGGGCCATATCGTCAACGTGTCGAGCATCGGGGCGAACCTGAGCTCAGCCACCGCCGGCGTGTATGGGGGGCTGAAGCGCGCGCTCGAAATCGCCAGCGATGCGCTGCGGATAGAACTCGCGGGCAGCGGCGTCCGGGTCGGGATCATCGCGCCGGGCAGCACCGATACGGGGATCTTCGACCATCTGCCCGCCGATCGCCGTGCCGCCGCCACTGCCGGACTCACTCCCCTGGCCCCGGCCGACGTGGCCGCCGCCGTCCGCTTCATGGTCGATCAGCCGCTCCATGCCAATGTGCCGCACCTGCGCCTCTACGCCAGCGGTCAGCAGCATTGATGCGCGACGTCCCCTCTTTCGAACGTCATAAGGTGGCGCAATGAGCGATTCTCTTCAGGCCCGCGTGGTCATCATCGGTGCCGGCCATGGCGGCGGGAACGCCGCCGCGGCGTTGCGCCAAGCGGGGCATCTCGGGCCGATCGACCTGATCGGGGACGAGCCGATCGTGCCCTATCACCGGCCGCCCTTGTCCAAGGCGTATCTGAAGGGCACGGCGGCGATGGAGACACTGAAGCTCCGTCCCGAAAGATGGTACGCGAACAACGGCATTGCATTGCATTTGGGGCGCGAGGCTCGGACGCTGGATCCGGTGACGCGCACCGTAACGCTCGCTGACGGGACGCCACTTTCCTATGACGTACTGATCCTGGCCACCGGATCGCGCGCGCGCCGGCTGACGATCCCGGGCGCGGACCTGGACGGCATCCATTATCTCCGCGACCTACGCGACGCGGACATGATCCGCGACGCGGTCGGGCCGGGGCGGCGTCTCGTGATCGTCGGTGGCGGCTATATCGGGCTGGAGGCGGCGGCATCGGCGCTGGCGCTCGGGACCGAGGTCGTCCTGCTCGAACGCGAGGCGCGTATCCTGTCGCGCGTCGCGTGCGAACCGCTCGCCATGTTTTTCGACGCCTATCACCGCGGCAACGGGCTGCGAATCGTCACCGGCGCGCAGGTCGAGGGTTTCGAAGGGACGGAGGACCGCGTCTCTGGGGTGCGGCTGGGCGATGGCGATGTCATCGCCTGCGACGCCGCGCTGGTCGGCGTCGGCGCGACCATCTGCGACCAATTGGCGCGCGACGCGGGTCTCACCTGCGAGGCGGGGGGAGTCGTGGTCGACGACGATGCCAGGACCTCGGTTCCCGGCATCTATGCGGTCGGTGACATGACCTGGCGGCCGATGCCGCTCTATGGCGGACGCATGTTCCGGCTGGAAAGCGTACCCAACGCGGTAGAGCAGGGCAGGCGGGCTGCGACCAACATCGTCGGCAAGGCGCCGCCGCCGCATGACGTCCCGTGGTTCTGGTCGGAGCAATATGACCTGAAACTTCAGATCGTCGGCGTGCCCTTCGATTCGCACCGGCTGGTCGTTCGCGGATCGATTCCCGACGCGAAGTTCGCCATCTTTCACCTATCGGACACCGGGCGGGTGCTCGCGGTCGAAGCGGTCAACATGCCGCAGGAGTTCATGGCTGGCCGGACGCTGGTCGGCGAGAAGCGGGTGGTGGACGCGGACCTGCTGGCGGATACCGGCGTGCCGATCAAGCAGATCGTCCAGGGTCCGCCACCCGCGCCGTGATCAGGGTATCGCGGCCGGCGCCCATGCCACTCCAGGCCAGTGCCAGTCCGATTAGGCCGAACAGCACGCCGGTCGCGGCGAAGCCGCCCGTCCAGGCGTGCAGCAAGCCTATCAACAGCGGCGCGAGCGCGGCGGGGACATAGCCGACGCACTGCGCCATGCTCGACAGGTGCGCCGCGACATGCTCGTTAGGCGAGCGGAGCAGCACCATCGTCAGCGCCAACGAGAACAGCCCGCCTTGAGCCAGTCCCTGCACCAGCGCCCAGACCCAGACCCCGCTGAGCGGCGCGAACATCAGGCCGAGCAGGCCGAAGACCCCGCCGGCTACCAGGATCGTTGCAAGCGCGCGCTGGTTGCGACTCCGCATCGCGATCGACGGGACCGTAAGGCAGGTGGCCAGCTGCACGACGATCAGCATCGACAGGACCAAGCCCGCGTCAACCGGTCGCAGTCCGCGCTCGCGTAGCATCGGCGCCAGCCAGTTCAGCACCGAGAAGGCGAGCGCCGACTGAAGGCCCATGAACATCGACACCTGCCACGCCAGCGGGTCGCGCCACAGCCCGACGACCGCGCGGACGGGATCGATCGATCCACCACGTCGTATCAGCTGCGGCACCCATAAGGCCGCCGCCACCGTCCCCGGCACTGCCCAGATCGCCAGGCCGAACTGCCAGCCTGCGTCAAGGGTATCGACCAACGGTACGGTCGCCGCGGCGGCGAACGCGGCGCCGCCCGAAATCGCCATGACGTATAATCCTGTCAGCAGCGAAGACCGGTCGGCGAAATCCCGCTTGACCAGACTCGGCAACAGGACGTTGGCGGTGGCGGTTGCCCCGCAGGCGAGGATCGAAAACACGAAGATCGTCCAGAACGCCCCGGTGGCGCGTAGCGCCGTACCGGCGGCGAATAACACCATCGCGCCGAACAGTGTGCGCTCGGTGCCACACCGGCGGGCGATGACTGGCCCTAGCGGCGCACACAGTCCGAGACATAGCACGGGAAGGGTAGTGAGCAACGCGACCTGGCTTACCGACAGCGACAAGGCCTGAATGATCTCGGGCAGCTGTACCGACAGGCTCGTAAAGATCATTCGCAGGGAGAACGCCGTACACACGATGCCTGAAACAAGCAGGGCGCGCGGACGCGGCACCACTTCTGCTGAAGCCATTTTTTAGTCCTTTTCTGGATAGGCTGCCGACCTCGATCAATACGCACTTGCGGAAGTCTATTCGAATATGAGAATATGGTTCTAACAATAATATAAATGAGGATGCATATGCTGATCGACGTGCACGCCCACCTGCTCTCGCCGGGCATGCTGAACCGCCACGCGTTCTGGGGGCCCTTCATGAAGATGCAGGGGCTGACCGTCGGGCATTTCTCGCTCGGCACCAAGCAGCCTACCAAGGCGGCCAGCGATGCCGAGGCCGAGTCGAACCTGCTGGCGCGCATGACGCATGCGGCGCGGATCAAGCTTATGGACGCGCGCGGTGTCGACAAGCTGGTGCTGTCGGTTCCCTCGCACGCGTTCATGTATTGGGCGGGCGATTTCGGCAACGACTATGCCCGTATCTGTAACGACGAACTGTCCGCCTTCTGTCGGGTGATGCCCGACCGTTTCGATTTCTGGGCGCATGCTAATCTCGCGGATCCTGCGGCCGCGGTCCTAGAGATCGATCGTGCGGTTCGCGTCCTCGGCGCCAAGGGCCTGTGCGTCGGTGGCACCAATTTCGACGGTATCCAGACCTACGACGAACGGCTGTTCCCGGTATGGGAGAAGCTTGCTGAGCTCGACGTTCCGATCATGGTCCACGGCTTCAACCAGTCGATCTACCTGGGCGACCGACACCACGAGGATCGGTTCGAAACGACGTCGATCGTCGGCGACTGCGTTGATGAGACCCTGTTCTTCTGGTATCTGATCTGCGGGGGCGCGCTCGATGCATTTCCGACGTTAAAATCCTATATTACCCATGCCGGCGGCATGGCAGTGTTCCAGCTGGGGCGCCTGTCCGAACTCAATGGTGCAATGGCGCCCGATGCGCGCAACCAACGACCGTTGCTCGAATACATGCCGAATTTCTACTTCGACCTCGACGTCCATCATCCGGCCCTGCGGCGCGGCGTCGTCGAGGTCGTGGGCACCGACCGGCTGGTCTACGGCACGAATTTCGGCGGGGCCTATGATTACGGCGACCTCACCGCAGGCATCGGCCTGTCGGACTCCGACCGCGAAAAGATACGCAGCACGAACGCGATCGAGCTGTTGAAGCTCGACGTGCGCGGCGAACAGGCCGTGGCAGCGTGAACCAGAACTCCAGGAGAGATTCGATGGCTACCGCAATGGACCCACAGGACGCGCGTGCGATGGCGAAGAGCTTCCAGTCCGTGAGCGACAATTTCGGCGGGACGCTCGAGGATCCGTTGCCCTTCTATCGCGAACGCATGCGAGAGACGCCAGTGATGAAGGGCGATATCCTCGAGGAGCTGGGCGTTCCGTCGATCTTCGGCAACGCGAAGGGGCGGCCGGTCTACACGCTGTTCCGCCACGCCGATATCGGTGCGGTGCTGCGCGACCAGGATTCCTTCACGAGCAGCCTGATTGGCGAGGGGCTCGGCAGTTTCATGGGCACGTTCATGCTGACCGCGATGGACGGCGCCTATCACCGCCGTATGCGCGCGCTGCTGCAGCCGTGCTTCATGCCTCCGGTCCTCAAGGAATGGCGCGAATCGTTGATCGAGCCGGTCATCCGTAACGAATTTATCGGGCCGCTGGTGCCGCACGGCAAGGCGGATCTGATCAAGGACGTCGGCCTCGGATTTCCGGTGCGCGTGATCTACGCCATTCTCGGCTTTCCCGACGATCCCGCAGGCATGGAGGTGTTCGCCACGATGGCGCTCAAGATACTGTCCGGCCCGAAGCGCGACCCCGAGGACGCGATGCGCGCCCGTACCGAGGCGCTCGCGGCATCGCAGGCGCTCCACGACCATGTGAAGCCGCTGGTAGAGAAGCGCCGCGGCGAGGGTTCAGGGGGTAACGACCTCATCGGACGTCTGCTGCGCACCGAGTATGAAGGGACGACCCTGTCCGACGAGCAAGTGACGGATTTCGTGCGCATGCTGCTGCCCGCGGCGGCAGAAACCACGACGCGGACGTTCGGCAGCCTGATGATCCTGCTGCTGGAACGTCCCGAGCTGCTCGCCCGCGTCCGTGCGGATCGCAAATTGATCGGCAAGGCGATCGACGAAGCAGTCCGGTTCGAACCGGTCGCGACCTTCAAGGCGCGCGAAGCCGCGCGCGACGTCGAGATTGGCGGAGTCGCAATCCCCAAGGGCTCGATCGTGTCGATGGTGATCCAGACCGCCAATCGCGATCCGGACGTCTTCGACAATCCCGACACGTTCGACATCGATCGCCGGCCCAAGCCCAGCTTCGGCTTTGGCTACGGCGTGCACATGTGCATCGGGCTCTTCGTCGCGAAGGCGGAGATCGAAGCCGCGGTCAATGCAGTGTTCGACCTGCTGCCGAACGTCCGGTTCGATCCCGACATGCCCGCGCCTCGGGTCAAGGGCGTCGGCCTGCGCGGGCCAGATTCGGTTCATGTCGTCTGGGATGTTGCATGAAACAGACGATCGCCATCGTTGGAGCCGGGCCCATGCTTGGCCTATCGGTCGCGCGCGCATTCGGCGCGCGGGGCTATGCGGTGGCGCTGATCGCCCGGCGACAGACCGCGCTCGACGCGTTGATCAACGAACTGGCGGTCGACGGCATTGACGCTGCCGGCTTCGTCGCGGATCTCACCGACGAGGCGCAGCTCGCGGCTGCATTCGTGGCGATCAAAACGCGATTCGGGCGGGTCAACGTGCTCGAATTTAGCCCGCTCGCAATGGCGTTCGTGTCACCGTCGCAGGTGACGGCAGAGGTTGCGCGATTGGCGTTCGAATTTCTCACCATCGGCGCCATCAACGCCGTGCGGCAGGTGCTACCCGACATGCAGTTGCGCGGCGAGGGGGCCCTGCTGTTCGCGAACGGCCGGTCCTCGCTGCTGCCGATGAAGCTGCTTGGCTCGATGGGCCTCGGATCGGCGGCGCTGCGCAACTATGTCTACGGCCTCGGCGAAGAGCTGAAGGACAGCGGCATCTATGTCGGCACCGTCCCCGTCCTCGCGCGCATGGACCGCGCGGCCGCGGATGCCGTCGCGGGGCTGTACCTCACCATGATCGCCGAACGCGACCGGATCGAATGCGTCTACGGCGACGACGACTCGAGCGACGCGGGGCGCGAGATCTCCGCGATCACGCAGCGCGCCGCGCCGTTTCACAAGCCCGGCGGCTGACGACGCTCCGCTATATCAGCCCCGCATAGGCGCCGCCGTCGATCTGCACATTCTGCCCGGTGATATAGCCCGCCTGCGCGGAACAAAGATAGGCACAGGCGTCGCCGAACTCTTCGGGCGTGCCGAACCGGCCTGCGGGTACGGGCCGCAGCATGTCGGCGCGGGCTTCGTTCTTGCTGATCTTTTCGTGTCGCGCGACACGAGCGATCATGCCTTGCAGCCTGGCGGTCTCGATCCGCTCGGGCAGCAGGTTGTTGATCGTTACGTTGTCGCACGCCACCTCGCGCGACAGCGCCTTCGAAAAGGCGGTCAGGCCCGCCCGTGGCGCGGTCGACAGTCCCATGGGCAGGTGCGGTGACTTCACCATCGCCGACGTAATGTTGACGATCCGCCCGAACTGGCGCGCGCGCATGCCCGGGATGACCTGAGTGATCAACAGGATGGCGCTGAGCATGTTGGCCTTCAGCGCGGCGATCCAGGCGTCTTCGTCCCACTGGTCGTACCGCCCCGGCCTTGGCCCGCCATTGTTCGTCACTAGAATATCAATCTCAGGGGCAGCGGCCAGCAGTGCTGCGCGGCCCCCGGCGCTGCCGACGTCCGCAATCACAGGTGTTACTTTCCCACCATGGAGAGCTATAATAGCGCTTGCCTCGCGCAAAGCGACCGGATCGCGCCCGTTGATGAGTACATGGCATCCCTCACGCGCAAACGCGCTTGCACAGGCGAACCCTAGCCCACGCGACGAAGCGCATATGAGTGCCGTCCGCCCGGACAGTCCAAGGTTCATTGCCGTCATCCTACACAAATAATCGGCAGCCTTAAAGCTACCGGTAGCCAGGGCGCAAAGTCCGTTTTGTGCAAATCAGTCTCTGAATTTCGGTCAATTCCACGCGGCGATTGGTGCTAACGAAGAGAGATTGGCCGAGACCTTTTTGAGCTTGGAGATTCCGACCGAAAGGATCGGTTGCGATACATTGCAGGCTGCCACCGCTCTGGAGAAGTTACCGGTTTCCAGCACCCAGAGGAAATAGCGTAGATGGTGACGGTCTATCATAGACGATTTCTATGCTTTCCCCCCGTTTCTTTCAATTTTGTCGTCGGCTGATGACCGCGTAAATGCGTTGCAACGACGGCAGGAGACGGCGATGGCGGAGATGAATTCCGGATTGGGCGAGATGGCGGAAGCCATTCGGGACACCACGCGCCGGTTTGCGCTCGATCATATCGAACCCTGGCCTTTCTCGATCGAAAGAGAAACTGATGAACAAGCTATTTTCTGACGCAGCCTCCGCGCTTCAAGGGCTGTTGACCGAAGGAATGATGATTTGCGCCGGAGGCTTCGGGCTCTGCGGTATTCCGGAACGGCTGATTGACGCAATCGAGGCGTCGGGGGTTAATAACCTGACGATAGCCAGCAACAATGCCGGCATCGACGGCGAGGGGCTCGGCAAGTTGCTGCGGACGCGCCAGGTCAAAAAGATGATCAGCTCCTACGTTGGCGAGAACAAGGAATTCGAACGGCAATATCTAAGCGGCGAACTCGAGGTAGAGTTCTGCCCACAAGGCACGCTCGCCGAGCGCTGCCGGGCGGGCGGCGCCGGTATCCCCGGCTTCTACACTAAAACCGGCGTCGGCACCCTGGTAGCTAACGGCAAAGAGGTGAAGAGCTTTGACGGCGAGGACTACATCCTCGAGCGCGGGATCCGCGCCGATCTTGCCATCATCAAGGGCTGGAAGGCCGATGAGATGGGTAACCTCATTTTTCGCAAGACGGCACGCAACTTCAATCAGCCGATGGCAACCGCGGGGAGGGTGTGTGTCGCTGAAGTGGAGGAGATCGTACCGGTCGGCAGCCTTGATCCGGATTCGATACATTTGCCCGGCATCTATGTGCAGCGGCTTATCCTGGGTGCGCCGTATGACAAGAAAGTCGAATTTCGCACTGTTCGCGACAGGGAGGGCGCATAATGGCTTGGGACCGCAATCAAATGGCCGCGCGCGCCGCGCGCGAATTAAAGGACGGCTTCTACGTCAACCTCGGGATCGGTATCCCGACTCTGGTCGCTAATAATATCCCAGTGGGCGTCACAGTGACGCTGCAGTCGGAAAACGGGATGCTGGGTATCGGCCCATTTCCGTATGACGACGAGGTCGATCCCGACCTGATCAACGCCGGCAAGCAAACGATCTCCGAACTGCCAAGCTCCTCCTATTTCGGATCGTCGGACAGTTTTGCGATGATCCGCGGCGGCCATATAGACCTGACAGTGCTCGGTGCGATGGAGGTCAGCGAAGGCGGCGACATCGCCAACTGGATGATCCCCGGCAAGATGATCAAGGGCATGGGTGGCGCGATGGATCTCGTCGCAGGCGTGAAAAAGATCATCGTGGTCATGGACCATACCGCTAAGGACGGCAGTCCGAAGTTCATACGCAAATGCACGTTGCCGTTGACTGGCAGGAACGTAGTCGACATGATCGTGACAGATCTCGCGGTGTTCAAGCGATCGGATCACCGATCTCCCTTCGAACTTCTGGAATGTGCGCCAGGCGTCACGGTCGAGCATGTCGCGCGCTTCACGACAGCGCATTTCATCTGCCGCCAATGATATAGGACCGCATCATGATCGGTATCGTCATCACCGATGCAAAGCGCACGCCAGTCGGAAGCTTCCTTGGCGTGTTCGCAACCACTACGGCACACGAGCTTGGCCGCACTGCGAACAAGGCTGCGCTCGAACAGGCGTGCGTTTCGGGGAGGGCGTTTCGTAAGTCATTCTGGGGCAGGTGCTGACTGCAGCGCAGGGCCAGAACCCTGCCCGCCAAGCGGCGATGGCAGCGGGCGTTCCAAGGAAATCCCTGCGTGAGTCGTTAATCAGGTTTGCGGGTCAGGCCTGCGTGTAGTTGCTCTTGCCGCCCGGCAATCGCGACAGGCGATGCAACTGTTGTTGTCGCGGGCGGCCAAGAGTCCATGTCGATGTCCGTCCATGCCCAACAGATCCGCAGCGGTTAGAAAATGGGCGACCTTAGCCTTATTGACACGATGGTGAAGGATGGGCTGACCGACGCCTTCAACGGCTACCAGATGGGCATCACGGCTGAGAATCTGGCCGAGCGATATCAGGTGACGCGCGCAGATCAGAACGCTTTTTCCATTCGCTAGCAAAATCTGGCGGAGGCCGCCCGGGCTGCAGGTCGGTTCAAGGCCGAAATTGCACCCGTCACCGTCGAGGGCCGCAAGGGTGATACGATCATTGCCGACGACGAATATACGTAGCGGCGTGACAATCGATAGCATCTTTGGGATTCGGCCTGCCTTCAAGAAAGGTGGCACCGTCACCGCCGCCAATGCCAGCGGCCTGAATGACGGCGCCGAATTGCTAGTGATGATGAGCCGGGAGGAGGCCGATCGCTGCAAATCGCCGATCTTGGCGACTATCAGGAGCTGGGCCTCAGTTGGCGTAGACCCCGTCGATCATGGGCATTGGTAGTCTGCTATAAGTGGTGCTTATTAGTCCAGTCCTTTTTACGCCGTTCAGACAGGTATAAAGTACCGACTATTGGTAGGTCTGCGAAAGGCATACCTAAAAAAGACTGTCGCGCCGCAAAAAAACAAAAGCCCGGCTATTGGAGTGGGAGCCATAACCACTAGGATGCTGAAGCAATTAATTGAATCGGGACGACGGGTGACGGCAACAACACAAGGGGAAGCCAGCGGGCTGACCGACTACTCGCGCTTTAGACCCTGGTCGTTGCTCATACCTCCAGCACTTATCGCAGGCTTGTTCAGCCTCTTGCCAAATATCTATAGCTCACTAACATCTCCAGACGCAAAGCTCACGTACTATATTGTGACGGGTCCTGCTTTACCGTCTGGCAATGTAGAAGATCGCATCTACTACGTTACCGTTACGAATGCTGGCGATACTAAGATCTCAGGTATCAAGGCAATCGGGCACATCAAGGGCGGGACATTCCAGCAAGTCGTTAGCTCGTCGCCGGAACGTGACGATCTTGCAGTTAGTAAGGTGGGTGGTTCGGTTAAGATGACAGTGCCAACTCTCCTCAGAGGGGAAAGTGCTGCTATGACGATGCTGGTCCGAACTCCGGCGAGCGGCAGCAGTCCGGTTTTCAACGTCAGAAGCGACGACACAAGGGGCGTGCTAGAATACCCTAGCAGCATCGCAAATAGACAAACTAAAGACCTATTTACAGCATTGGCCGCGCTCCTTTCTGGGCTAGGTGCTGTGTTGGGGGCGTTATCTAGCAGGATCATACTACGTCGAAATTTTAAAACACCAGATCGAGCTGAAATAATTTGGTTCGTCGTTCATTCACTGCGGTTGGACCGAATGCTACCCCTTATGCCGGTTAACTGGACCGAGATGCGCTATTCAGCGGTCTCGGACCTTCTCGAAAGATGCTTTGAGGAGGGCGATGAACGTGAAAAGAAACTAGTAATAGCAGGTTTTAAGTCCTTGTTTCTTGCGCCCATGATCGTGCCTACCTCTCGAAATATAATAATTGATGACCTGAAAAGGCTGGATCCCTCCTTTGACGAAGGCGAGGAAATGGCTCTTAAAGATCTTAGGGCAAAATCTAGGACTCAGCAAGGATATCGGGAGAACGTAAGGACACTTGTTTCCCGCGCGCGGAGTGGAGCCTAGTGGTCGCAAGCCCGTTAAATTTCGGTCAGTATCCTTCGCCAATCAGGCACGTAACAGGTGTCTTCGAATAAGAAGGAAATTCAATGTTATCGAGTGAAGCGGAAACGCTTCTGGTGCTTCTGCGGGCAGCTGGCGCGATGGACGGCCAAGATATCGAGGTGCAAACGGGCTTTGATGAAGAAGCTATCAAAAACGCGGCGGTGGAATTGCGGGAAGAGGGGCTCGTGAAACTCAGCGGAGCGCCGGATGCTAATGAAGAAAGCGGCATGGCGATTGATTGACTGACTATTTCGACGTGCCGCAAAACACCATGTCCGCGCACCTCGGCATTCTCGCCCGTGCAGGACTGGTCCAGTCCGAACGCCATAGCCGCTCGATCATCTACCGCGCCGATCTGGACGGCCTGCGCGCGCTGACGCTGTTCCTCGTCAAGGACTGCTTCGCAGGCAACGCGGAACTGCCCGCGCCGCTCATCGCCGAACTCGCTCCCTGCTGCTGAAAGGACGCCCCGTGGCCGTCGATATCGTCATCTATCACAACCCCGAGTGCGGCACGTCGCGCAACGCCCTCGCCATGATCCGCAATGCCGGCATTGAGCCGCATGTGGTCGAGTATCTGAAGACCCCGCCCGCACGCGCGCTACTGGTCGAGCTGATCGACCGCGCCGGCATGACAGCCCGCGAGAAGGGCACACCCTATGCGGAGCTGGGTCTGGGCGACACGTCCCTGTCCGACGACGCACTGCTCGATGCGATGATGGCGCACCCGGTTCTCATCAACCGGCCGCTGGTCGTCTCGCCACTCGGCGTGAAGCTGTGATACCGGCAATGTGTGAGGGAGTTTTCGCATTATTCGTCCGATAAATATTTTGCGCAATTGGCGCGATACCTGGCGCACCCGAAATTCGGATAGCGTTTATCGATCCGAATTTATTGATGCTGTGCGTTTCACGCGCAGCCTGGGCTTCGCCGTCCCCCCGATTGTTTGTGCCCGACCGGTCGAACTTCATAGCGAAGAACTCATACGGCGCAGCCTTGGCGCAGCAGGGTTGTCGGATGCGCGTGGGTCAGCCGGTCAGTGCCTGAAGTGGTCACATTTTCTTGCGCCCTACGTTTCCGAAGTTGCCGGCTGTCCGGCTTGGGTAACGCTCGGCCAGCTCTGGAAAGGCGAGGCGGCAGTATTCGACCCCGCGGCGGAGGATGTGATGCGATGGGTAGCGCACGGTATCCGCATGGCTGATCTGAAATCGGGGGAGGGGCTAAACGTACATGCTTGGATCACCTTGGCGACGGGGGAAATCGTCGAGCCGACTTTGATGACCACGATTGCCTCATGCCACGATCATTACCGCGACTTCGACGGTGCAGTGATGATGGCTGAAGCCGATAAATTTACGCCTCATCGATATGTCCCGCTGGCGGTAGGCCGCGATATTGTGGAGGGGATCGCCCGCCGATCCAGCATCCCGCTGCTGGCGGAAGATGTAGCCGAGCTAACGATGGTAGGCGTGATTCTGGGCGGGCCAGACCTCGCATAAACGGTCCGATCGTCCTGGATTCTCAGTAGCGGCGATGCGCGCGCAGAATTATCCCCGTCACCTTTCCCGCTGCATCCAAACCGATGACGGCGTTGATGTTCGGCAGCTTCAGCAATTCGATCGCGTCGCCGAAGGGTTCGCTTTGGTTCATCGAAACCCAGGCCTTGCTGACGTTAGTCACCGCCAGCAGGTCGGCCACGGATCGTTCGCCTGGTGCGGTCAGTCCGGCGTTCGCTTTTGCGTCATCGGCGAGATAGCGCAGAAGCTCAAAAGCACCGAATACCGCGATCGGTCTGTTGGCCGCATCAAAGCAGATTGCGGCCTGCGCCTTGCGATCGAGTTGACCGAGGACGCTGTCGAGCATGGTTGCCTCGGTGACGGCAATGAAGTCGGGTGCAAGCCTCGTCCCGAGCGCGACGAAGCCGGCTACGGGGCCGCGTGGACGCGTGCGTAGCACCGCGCTCACCGTCGAATGATGTTTGACCCACGCCGCGGTTTCGGCGCAGCGGTAGCCGATCATCTCGACGATCGTCGCGAGCATCGCGTTTATGTCGAGGTGCAAAATAGGCTCGTGATGTGCGATACGGTTGCGGAAGTGGTTGATCTTACGCACCAAGTTCTGGACGTCTTGGCGAGACATACCGGGCGATGCAACGGTCTTACGCGGCAGGTTCGGCAACATTAGGTTGAGGTCAGTGCGCCAGAGATCATGATATTCCGGTCGGAAGAGGTTCGACCAGAAATCGAACGTCATTTCGGCTATGACTTGGCCGCGTGAGGCACCAATGCCCGCGCGATTGATCGCCTTCTGCAGGGTCGATTGTCCCTCAGGCATCAGCACAGCGTCAACGAAAGCCCTATCGACGTGCCACATAGGGCCGTGTCGAGCCACTAACAGCTCGTCGATAGCGTTACGAAGCGTTACCTCTATCACCCCAAGGGGGTATATAAACGATCTGGCGAGGCGCGCATTGTAGAGATACAGCGCCAAGGCATATCCCTCGTTGCCGCCCCCCAAGCCGAGATATTTGCTAAAGCGTGGTTCCGACAACGACGCTCGGATGGCTGCGACCTGCTGAGGCAGATTGGGGTAGGGTACTTGACTTTCGGCCATGTCTACGCCTATCTAACTATAGCAGTCGAAGCGACCCCACTGGCGCAAGCTATGCGTCCTCGACACAGAATTATAGGGCACCAGGTCAGGCTCCGCCTCACCTGGTGTTTCTGTTTTTGGGCCTATGTGCGCGGACAGGCACATGGTGCCGCCGTTCATGACGGGCGAACGCCCTCATAGCAAAGCCCGAAATCTAACCGAACCGTTGTGCAAGTGCCTCCCTGCCGAACTCGCATCGTCGTGGTGTCGGAACGAAAGGCCAACGAGACAGGTGGGGCCGCCTCGTTTGCAATCCATGTGAGGGAACCGGACGAGGTCGACCCCGAAGCGATTGGGCTCAGCCGGCGCCCGGGCGCCTAATCGTCGCATCCGCAAGCGCACCTCAGATGGTACGCGTCGTTCGTCCCTGGCGCGAAATGCCGTGGGATAGCCTGAGTGTGTTGAGAAGGATCGGAAACTGCGTGTGGCCGGGGTTCTCGCCGTGCGCGATCGCGCAGGCGCAAGCGCAAGCGAGGTGATCGAGCGCGGATCGCAGGTTATGCAGGGCATCGCCGATGAAGAGCGCCAACCGCCGATCCGGGAAGGTAAACCTTTCGTAGAGATAAAATCCGGGCTTGCCTGTGTCGGTGTGCTGAGTCTGGATAGCCTCGTATGGCCGCTTGGCGAAGTAGCGATCCGCCTCCTGCGCGAACGCGGCGATGTGCCGATTGGCGTGGTCGACCTTGGCCACCGCACCCGCGAAATCGGGGAGGACGGGCGGGGTGGGGATGTTCATGCGGTTAGCTCCAGCGGCGTTCATCCAGCACCGTGACGATGGGAGCGCACAAGCGGAGTTGGACAAGGATTTCACCCTCCGACGGTCGTTGGGCGTCACGGGACTTCCGGCCTATCTCATTGAGTATGGCGACAAAAGGCTGCTTGCAGGTGGCGTCCTTAACCTACGCCGACTTCATCACAACGTTTGAGACGCTAACCGACGGTGAGCTGGTGGCAGTCCCTCCCATTGCGACCACGGATAGTGTGCGTGAACTGATAGACCCCCACCCGCTAATTTCGCCGATTGAGGTCAGGGAAGCGTTCGGTTTGAGCGATCTCACCGACGTAGAGGCGCTGATCCAGCCATTGGTTGATGCAGGAAAGGTCCGCATCAAAGATGTGTGCCGTGGGTGGTTTATAGAAAGGGTGACGAGCTAGTCCGGGTTTTGAGAAGCCTCGACCTGTCTCATTGAACCATCCCTCGCGAGAATTCCGGATCGGGCAAGAACGCCCAAAGTCGGTCATTCGAGCTACTGATTGCGTACCTACAACCGGACGCGCATTGGAATGGGGGGGTGGGCATTACTGTGCGCGTCGGTATGGATGTGCTTATGAGCAACAAAGTCATGATAGCTGCCACCCTAACGCCAGAGGATCGGGCAGCTATTCTCGCACCTCTCGCGGATTTCAACCAACGGTTTGCGCCGCCCAGTAAGTCGGAGGAAATGGTCCTCGCTTTGGCCGGCAATGACGGAGCGCTGTCCGGCGGCCTTATAGGGCGTTCCGCTCACAACTGGCTTTTCGTGGAATACCTTTCTGTTCCCGAGAATATACGAGGCACGGGCGCAGGGCGCAGACTACTGGAGGAAGCTGAGACGCTTGCGATCTCGCGCGGGTGCATAGGGGTATGGCTCGATACGTTTTCTTGGCAGGCGCGCGGCTTCTATGAAAAGTGCGGTTACTCGGTGTTTGGTACGCTGGAAGATCACCCGGTTGGCCACGCTCGTTTCTTTCTAAAAAAGCAATTAATCAAGCAACCGCCTGCTGGCTGAGTTTTCTTACGCCGCTGGAGCGCTCAAAAGCCGCCAGTCCGCTTTCCTTCCAACTCGGACATTCCCGAAATCCGATCCAGACCGTGCGAGAACTCGCCGTCACATGGGCACAGACGTCTTTTGTTAAACCGTGGAGCTGGGCGCAAATATTTTTGAGTTACTGCCGTGGTGGCGCTCTGGTGGCGCTCTGGTGGCGCTCTGGTGGCGCTGTGGTGGCTTCAAGGGGAGGCCATTGAGCGCTGCGCAGCAGATTTGGCGAGCTTGATCAGCCCTGTACGGCCCTGATCAACCCCGGCACGCCGATGAGGGTAATGGCTCTTCTTAGATTGTAGGCGAGCGCGGTCAGACTGAACTCGGCGCGAACCTTCTCCAGCCCGCGCATCAGGAATGCGCCCTGGTTCATCCATTGCTTGATCGAGCCGAACGGGTGTTCGACCGTCTCGCGGCGAACGGCAAGAATATCAGGGCGCGCAACCAAGCGCCCCGCCATGCGGTCCAGCACCGCCTCGTTTTCCCAACGGTTGATGCGCCGCCAGCGACTGCTGGTACAGTTCACCTTGATTGCGCAGTCCGAACAGGCGGCGGGGTTGGAATATTGGATGTTGGCGTGGCCGCGCGTCACTGCGCGATAGCTGATGTCGAGGGTCCGGCCACCCGGGCAGTGGTACGCGTCCGCCTCGGCATCGTAGCAAAAGAGATCCTTAGAGAAACGGCCATTGGCGATGGCGCTGCCCCGTCTCGGCCGGGCGACGAAGGGTGTGATACCATTCGCCTCGCATGCTTCGATGTCCTCGCCTTTGTAATAGCCCATGTCGGCGACCACATCGATCTGCTCGACGCCTAGCGCGTCTTTCGCCGCCCCAGCAGTGGGTGCCAGCAGACCCATGTCGGTGCCGGCGTTGGTAACGTGCTGCTCGACGATCAGCTTGTGTTTCGCATCCACCGCTACCTGCGCGTTGTAGCCCACCGTGGTCTTTCGACCCGTGACCATCGCGCGCGCATCGGGGTCGGTTAGCGATATCTGGCTCTCGCCGCTGGCGTTCAGCTCGTGCAGCATCGCCTCCTGGGCCTGACGCCGCTCGCGCACCCTGGCGATCTTTGCGGCCAGCGCCCCGCTGCGGCCAGGCCCATGGCCATCCTCGCCGCGGTCGATGGCGTCCATCTCGGCAAGATACCCCTCAAGCCGCTCGTCGGCCGCGGCAATATACCTGGCCAGCTTGTCACGGGAGAAGTTGCGTGCCGGGTTGTTCACCGCCTTCAGCCGCGTGCCGTCCACCGCCAGCAGCTCGCGCCCGAACAGGTCGAGCTTGCGGCATAGGACGACGAAGGCGCGGAACACTGCCTTGAAGGCGCTCCGGTTGTCGCGACGAAAGTCAGCGATGGTCTTGTAGTCTGGCCGAAGCCCACGCAGCAGCCAGATCAGCTCGAGGTTGCGTGCCGCCTCGGCTTCCAGCCGTCGGCTCGACCGCACCCGGTTGAGATAGCCGTACAGGTACAGCTTGAGCATGTCGCCCGGGTCATAGCCTGGCCGCCCCGTCGCCTTCGGCCGCGACCGATGAAAACCGGCCTCGCCCAGATCGAGGTCATCAACGAACGCGTCGATGAACCGAACCGGACTATCCGCTGCCACATAATCCTCTACCGATGCCGGCAGCAGCAGCGCCTGGTCGCGCGCATGACCCTGGATGTATGCCATGGCCACAGCATACGCCCGTCAGCAACCTTGTGGAATCACCCAGCGAGTTTTCGCACGGTCTGGATACTATTTCGAGAATTGCACGGTCAAGGAGCACGCTTTGCTACCTCTGATCGTCGCGGCAGGATGCCGCGGTGATTTCTGCCATTCCGACAATGATGAAGAACGCTGTATGTTAAGGATTAGAATGGGTTGGGTTGCTGACTGATATGAACGAAATGCTAATGGTTGAATGTTATCAAGAGGACAATGTTACGCCATTTTCGCCAGCTCATCCGGTCGGATGAACCGTTACCTACGACAAAGGCGGCCCGGTCGATTCGGCTTGTGGACGCGTTTGAAGCAGAAGAAGCGGGATGGTTTTGGGAGACGGATTCCAACGGGAATATCACTTATATTTCCAGTCATATACGCCAGAAGCTATGCAGCCAGTCCTTAGACGCTGGTGCTGCCACTTTGCCCCAAATTCTTGAGATTGACCAGAGCTTCATTCGCGGTGCGATTGTAGCAGGCAACCGCAACGCAGCCATCATCCGCGCGATCGTCACGCTGGCAGATGCGCTGGGGATGGAGACCACGGCGGAGGGCGTGGAGCAGCAGGACGAGATTGCGTTCATACGAGAACTCGGTTGCAGTCACATCCAGGGCTATGTCTTTGGACGGCCGGCGAAGATCGAACACGTGATGGCCTGTTTATCGGACTATGGTGGTCCTGCAGAAGCAATCGGCTATAAGGTCAGCCGCGCACCTTGCGAGAAGGTGCTCCGCAAGGCGCAGCTTCTGCATAATGGCAGCCGCACTCAGATTATCGTACGCAACGTTTCGCCGAACGGAGTCATGATTGAAGGCTCTGCCCTTAACAACGCCAACTTAGGCGCGGCTGTATCGATTGAGCTGGGTCATGGACATATACTATCCGGGAACGTTCGATGGGTTGTCGATGGCAGAGTCGGCATCGAATTTGTAAGGACTATTGACCAAAAGCTCGTTATTTAAGTTAGTATTGCTAGGTATATTCTCCAATACGTCAGTTTAGCCGCCTTCTCTATCCAGAAATTGTAGCTCGGAGATAGAAAAATGGGAATCATCATTCTGGACGAATGGCCGTTATCGGGAGCCCGGGTGAGGCCGATTTCTACCAATCCGATCTTGCCATCTCCAATGATAGAGAAATTGTGAGTTTGGCATCACGAACGGCCAAAACGTCGTGGAAATCGGACAGATAGGCGTCGGTAGCGGCCAATATCGCGCGCTAGATCGCGTGCGCCCTCATAAATGAACCTAGTTACCTTCCGTGCCGGCGTGTTGGGTGTGCAACGTTGCCGCAGGTCGCAGTCCTTTCCTGGTGGCCGGCCCGATATCGGATGAAGCCTTCCTAGCCAACATTGCCGCGTGCTTGCGTGAAGTTTCGGCTGCGGGGACGCCTGCGGTTGCCGGCAGGGCAGACATAGATCTTGTCGCCTAGGTCATAGCCGAAGTCTGCCGGCTCAAAGCTGCCGTCGCGGCAGACCTACTTGTCGAACACTAAGACGTGCGGGTGGATGTCGCGTCCGTGGACAACCCACGCCAGCATCTCGGCCGAGCTATAACCGGTGTCCGCTGCCAGCCGTTCAGGCCAGACGCCAAACCGGTCCTCCGCGCGCTCGATCATTGCCTGCGCTTCATGCCGCAGCGTCCACACGTTAAAGTTTATCAATCGGGATCACGTCGATCGCTGAAGCTAGCAACGCTCCGACAACCGTGAGGCCGAGCTGATCCGCGAGTTCGAGTGCCACCTCCAAATCGTGCTTCAAATCTTGGGGTGTTGACGGAACATCACGGCTCATCACGTCGGCATATCTGTCATAACCCAGCGGCGTCGATGGTATAAATGCGTGAGGGCGGCTGCCATTTCTACCGTGCCCTTGAGCGCGCTGAACGGATGGCTGTTATCGGGAGCTCGGATCGCCAGCGTGAACGACCGGGTCTGGACGATACCAGCCGCGCGGGCCTTCCTACAAACGAACCACACAAGAGACTCTGACACCTAGCTGGGCTTCTATTGTCCTGCGTCTGAGCCATTTTCTCGAAATCTGTTCCCAAATCGATTTTCCCGAAATTACCCAACGATGATGGAATTTCGGGAATGCGCGAGTGGCTAGAATGGCTCGGACTTAGGTGAGCCAGGTGCCCGCTCCCCTACTCAGCGCGGGTATCTACAGAGTCGATTGATCGGCTTGCCCCGATGGGTTGTTGGGCGTGGAAGCCTCGCATTTTCTCGCCAAAGGGACGCTGCCACTTAGCCCCGATCCACGGGCTTTCGCGACGGGGACATTCCTCCCCTTGAATTAAGAGGTGCCGTCGAACGCCTAGGCGTGCCCGAAAGCACGAGCAGACTGGTGGCTATACTGCGATGGTACAGGGCGCCGGCGCTAATTCGCCCTCAATCGGTACAACGTAGCGCGATGAAATCAGGTAGATGCCTGCTGTGTACAAGCTGCACGCGATCCAACGCCGCTTAGGCGAACCCCTCGCCCGCGTGGTTCCGGAAAGCCTCCTGATCGCGCACATATTCGCTGAGCATCTCCAGCGACTTGTGTCGGCTATGCTCCTTCATCTTGAACAGATTGGCGCCCTGCCGCCCCGCCTCGGTCAGGAACCCGGCGCGCAGGCTGTGGCCGGCAAAGAGGGTTGGATCATAGCCGGCCGCAGCGGCGCGTGCCTTGACGACAAGGGCCACAGTCTGTGGACTGATCGCATGCGCCGTCACGCGACCGTGCGGCGTCAGCCGTCGAAAGACCGGGCCGGCAGTAATCTGCGCCACCGCGAGCCAATCACGATAATGCCGTACCGGCTCCATGCGCCGACCATCGAGAATGGCGACGGATTGCCCCCTGCCCTCCTGGTCGCCTTTGGATACGGGAATATGGATGATCAGACCGCGCGGATCCTCAGAAATATGCGCGACTTCGATCGCCACCAGCTCTGAGCGCCGAAACGCGCCCATCATGCCGAGGCTGAGCAGCGCGCGGTCGCGGTAGTCCTGCAGGGTCGTGCCGGTGATCGTCCGCATCATATCGCGCAGCACATCACCGTCGGCAGGCCGCTTCTTGGCGGGGCGCTCACCACGCTTGGTATTACGGATCCCGCGCATGACCTTTTCGAGCGCTGCGGCGCCGGCCTGTGTGGTGGGCGGTTCAAGCTCTGCGGCGCGGTGGGCAAAGACGATCGCCGCCAGGCGCCGGCCGATTGAGGCCTTTGACAGGGCGCGTCCGTTGGAAAAGGCGCTGCCGGTCGTCGCGAGTTCGCTCAGGAACGCCGCGACAATGGCAGGTGTTGCGGGCAGCGCGCGGTAGCCGCGCGTGTCGCACCATGTACAAAAGAGCTGCCAGTCGGACCGGTAGGCGCGCAAGGTTGCGGTGGCCGAGGCGCGGGTGATGAAGTCATCGACGCGCGACTGATCCTCATGGGTAAGATCGGGAAGCCAGGGCTGCAGTGCGTGGTCGTCGGACAGCCGCACGATCGCCTGCCCGTCTGGCCGATCGCGACCATCATCGTCCATCATGCCACTGCCACCGGTGACGCCGATAGGGCGGTCATTGCCGCGCCGGACCGCCACGGCGTCGGGCTGATCGCCGATCGTCGCGCTGAGCCGTCCCGGCCCGCTTCGCTGTGCGCTTCCCGCATTTTTCCACCCGCTTTTGTCGTTTTGACCGACCGGCCGTAGCAGCCAAAGTTGCTAATGGGAATCAGGCTTATCGCTAGTAACTATTGTGGCAAATAGCGTAGATTGGCCACGGACAGAGCTCCTCCCCCTTCGACGTGTTTTAAGGTATAGAGACTTAACAATGCCACTACCGCCAGATATCGCTCCATGACCATCTAGGTACACATCATGTCCTGTGGCAGCATGGACCACCATTTTGGCATTCGCAAACGTCTATGGCTTGAAGGCGGCGGAGCGGTGCTTGTTGAGGAAACGCCTGATGGCGTTATTCTGCGTACGGAAGATCAGGCCGTGGCAAAGGCGCAGGCGATCGCCAAGCAGTATGCTCAGCATCCCGATGCCTCGGTCGATGCCTCCTTGCAGCGCGACGCGCGGAGAGCGGCGAACGACCCATATCGTGCTCGATGGCTCGGCGATCCTCGCACTGCCCAAAGGCGAGCGCGGCGCCAGCAAGGTTGCCAGCGTCGTCGCGGACGCGTCCGTCTGCGCGGTCAATTAAGCTGAGGTAGTCAGTCCCTTCGCGCACCTGCACAATGTGCTTTACCGCGGCCTCGCCGCCCTTTCGCAGCTGTTACGAGGTCGCTAGGTTTTTGTCGTTTTCGATCACCGCGCAATCGACAATGCGAAGAAGTCGATGTTGGCGGCGAGATACTGCATGACCCATCGGCATGACCTCCTGAAACAGGTCGATCTCGGCTTGGTCGATGCTGATGGGAACAGTTTGCTCGACCCACCCGACCGCGCGTAGGCTACCGCATGGAAAACATCGCATCGCCGCTCGACCTTTTCACCCTGCTCGAAGTCGCTCTCGAAGAGCGTAACGAAGCGGCGGACGCGTTCGACGTCTTCAAGCAAGACGCCGTGATGGCCCACGCCCCGGCACTTGGCGAGGAATCAGCCGTGACTAGCGAGGACGCTGCTCAGGCTGCGGCTGAGGAAGTTGACGAGTTCAGCGCCGAAGTGCGCGACCTCCTGCGCAATGCCTCGGATGCCGACCTCGAGAAGGCGTATCAGCAATCCGGCGGCGACGTCGGCAATGCCGTAGCCGAAGCGCTCCTGGGCGAGAACAAGCGCCGCAATCTCGGCAACTGAGCGATGTGCAACCGCGCGCGCAACCTCGGCGAGCCCGAAACACTGATCGAACGCTTCGGTGGAGGATGGCTAACCGACAAGCCGATGGACAACAGGTTCAACCCGGTCGAACTGTTCCCGCGCGGTCGGGCCTATGTGATCCGGCGCGACGGCAAGGCTAACGGCCTCGACGTTATGAGCTGGGATCTCCTCGGCCAAGGCGCAGCCTATCCGATCACGAACGTTCGCGACCTGAAGCGCTGGCGACCACGGTTAGAAAAACCAGAAGGCCGATGCCTGATTCCGCTGGCCGAGTTCTGCCAGTGGACGCCAGAAAGCTTCAAGGTGGGTGAAGGGCGGCCGATCAAGGGCGAGATGTGGTTCGATGTCATTGACCAGGACGTGTTTGCAGTAGCCGGCGTCTGGCAGCAACTGGGGGCAAAGCGCTGGTTCGCGATGCTGACGTGCGACCCGAACGAACTCGTCGCACCGATACACCCGAAAGCCATGATCACGATCCTGCATCCCGACGATCACGAGCGATGGCTGACGGGCAGCTATGACGACGTGCTGGCGTTGCAGAAGCCGTACCCGGCCGACCAGATGACTGTGCGGGGACCGGTGTTTCCTACCCGCAAAGGCGACTCTAATGCCTGAGCAGCCAATGATGGCGGAGCGCGAGGTGTGGGAGAAAGCCGCATTGATCGTCGCGCAGTTTGGCAACGACAAGGTTGAGCATTTCGCCGCACGGCTCGTCGATACTCTTCGCGACATCGCCGATCCGCAGGACTGGCGCCGGGTTGCGGCCGCAGTAGATGTGATTGCCGCGGCGTCCAAGCAGTAGCGCCTGTTCGTCGCTGAACACTTGGCTCCCGAACGTTATTCGTGCGTTTGAAGCACAACAGAGGAGACGACCATGGCTGACAGAGAGAAGATCACTGACGGCGCGAACGAGCGGGCCATCGACGAGCCGATCGCGGGTACCGCACCCGGCATCCCGGATGATGCGCTGATGCCGGGCGAGGAACTGCTGGAGGAGCCAAGTGACAAGGAAGTCGCGCGTATCGCGGCCAAGCTCGGTGCGCCAGTCCCCGACAAGCCACAGTAGGAACCTAAGCCGACGTGCTGCCGAGCCTGAGTCCGCCACGGCGCGAGCGAAGCGCTCCGAGCGGGACGACCATTCTCTAGCTCGTCCCATTGTTCCGCCGAAGACCAGTTGGTCGGGATCGCACGCTTGGTATCCTCGTGCCGAGTATCAATCCAATAATGGCTGCCGGAGGCCGTCAGTCATTTGCGGGCTTGATGATGCGCTTTGCAGCGGCATTGCGCCGAGCGGCGATACGACCGAGGGCGAACTGAATTGGAATCACGTCCAAGTCGGCGGGATCATATTCGTCGAGCCAATCGCTGATTGCGGCGTGATCGGCGTGATCGGCGTCGGCGCGCGCTTCCAGCATATCGCGGAACCCGGCGAGGCCGCCGCAGTCCTCCGGCGGGCAGTCGCGTGCGCCGTCGATGAAGCGGGGATAGGCGGTAGCGGGATCACCGGCGCGCACGTCGCTGATGATGAGCCGGTGCTCCCAGTTATCACCAAAGTCGTAGATGTAGTCGATGCTCGTGGTGCCGGGCGTGATGACGTCACGCAGGCGGGTGCGGTCGGCTATCTTGCGCGGTGCCGTTCCCCAATCCTGCTCCGTTGGCAAGCCATAGGACGTGCCGGCGATGCGGAACTCCCAGAGATGGTAATCCAGCCAGCCCATGGTGACCTGAACGATATTGTGTAGGACTTTGAGGGTGACAGAGGTCGGGACCTCGACCAGGCGCCAAATTGGCGGATCACTATCCTTCAGATCGATACGCAACGTGGCGATCTCAGTGAAGCTGTCGATGGCCCGCTTGGCAGTCATGCGGCTTGAGATAGCAGGACTCGCGGCTTGCGCCAGTCCAAGGTAGCAGTTCGCCAAGGTAATCTGCCAGATGATCGGCGATGCGGGCGTGCGCGGTAGATCCTCTCGATTCATATTCCCGCGACATGGTGCATCAAGTCAATCAACCCGTTAATCGGAGCCGCGCCACATCCCGTACAAGATCAGGCGCACCATCGATCGGGTGAACGTCTGGTGCCGTAGCCATGGTTAGAGCATTAGCCTTCGCCCGGAACTCTCGCCACTCGCCCGCGGTGATATCCTATTTCGAAAGGCGCTCCCGGAGGAGCGACCATCGACGCGGCTGTCGTCGTTTGACGGCGATCGCGAGCGCTTTGCGCGATCCCACTAGGACCAGAAGCTTACGTGCGCGCGTCACGGCGGTGTAGATGAGCTCGCGCCCCAGCATGGTGTAGGCTTGCATCGTGAGCGGCAGGACTACAACCGGGTACTCCGACCCTTGCGACTTGTGGATCGTCGTTGCGTAGGCAAGCTGGAGAGCGTCTAGCTCGCCAAAGTCAAAGGTCGCTTCGGTTTGCCCGAACGTGGCCGTCAGCTCGGCTTCTGCGTGATCGACCCGGGTCACGACGCCGAGATCGCCGTTGTAGATGTCGCGCTCCCGATCGTTGACGATGTGCATCACCTTGTCTCCCGGTCCATACCGGTGACCAAACCGCTCCACGAACTGGTCGGTAGGCGGGTTGATGCGCTGCTGCAGCAGCGTGTTGAGCGCTCGTGCGCCCGCTCCTCCTCGCTGCATCGGTCCGAGGACCTGGATGTCGCGCGCGGGATCAAAGCCAAAGCGACGCGGAATATGTCGGGAGACAAGATCTACGACCTTCTCCGCGACATCGCCTGGTTCCTCAGCCTCGACGTAGAAGAAGTCGCCCTCGCCGCGGGCGGACAGGTCCGGCATTTCGCCGGCGTTGATCCTGTGTGCGTTGATGATGATACGGCTGGTGGCTGCCTGCCGGAACACTTCGGTCAACCGCACGATCGGCACGGCGCCGCTTCCGATTATGTCTTTCAGCACTTGGCCCGCGCCGACCGAAGGTAATTGGTCCACATCACCGACCAGGAGCAGCGCCGCGCTTGGCGGCAGCGCTTTTAGCGTCGCATGCATGAGCATCACGTCGATCATACTAGCCTCGTCGATGACGAGCAGTTGGCAGTCGAGTGGGTTATGTTCATTGCGCTTGAAGCCACCCTCTGCCGGGTCTGTCTCCAGCAGTCGGTGCAATGTCATCGCTTCCATCCCGCTGGACTCGGCCAGCCGTTTGGCAGCACGCCCGGTCGGAGCTGCAAGCGCCATGACCACCCGCTTTGCGGCAAGCGTTTTCAGGATCGAGTTGACCAGCGTGGTCTTGCCGACACCGGGCCCGCCGGTGATGACGCAGGTCTTCGACACGAGCGCCAGGCGCATTGCCTCTCGCTGGCTAGGTGACAAATCCAGGCCCGTCTTGCTCTCAACCCAGGGGATTGCCAGCTCAGCCTCAATGGGGGGCCAAGGCAGACAGCCTTCGCGCAACCTGAGCAGCCGATCAGCGATCGACTGCTCAGCGCGGTAGAGCCCGGCCAGGAACATGACCTCACGCCCTTCCGTGACCCCGGCGAGAACCTCGCCTGAGGCAAGTTCGCCCTCCAGCGCGCGCTGGATCAGCGGCTCGGCGACTTCCAGAAGCTTTGCGCCCGATCGAAGCAGGTCATCCCGGGGAAGGCCGCAATGGCCGTCATCCATAGCGCTGGTCAGCGCATAGCTGACGCCAGCCCGAACCCGTCGCGGGTCTTCCTTGCCATAGCCGATACTCGCCGCGATCGCGTCTGCAGTTTTGAACCCGATGCCGGTGATGTCGTGTGCGAGCTGGTACGGATCAGCCTTGATCGTCGCGATTGCCTGGTCACCGTAGGTCTTGAATATCCTCACCGCGCGCGCTGAGCTCACGCCGTGCCCGTACAGCCAGACGATGATCTCGCGGATCACGCGCTGGTCGCTCCAGCTTCTGATGATCTTAGCCTCGCGGACGGGACCGATCCCGGTCACCTCGCGAAGCCGTCTTGGGTCGTTTTCGATGATCTCGAACACGTCGTGCTGGAACGCTGCAACGAGCTTGGCCGCGTAGACCGGACCGATGCCTTTGATCATGCCCGAGCCGAGATACTTCTCCAGGCCCTTGAGCGTCGTCGGCACCGTTGCCTCGACCTGATCCGCCTTGAACTGCAGCCCATGATTGCGATCGTTAAGCCAGACGCCCGTCGCCTCGACATACTCACCGGCGCCGATTGCCGCTGCGTGGCCGGTGAGGGTTACGAGATCTCGCTGACCTTTCACCTTCAACCGCAGAACGCAGAAGCCCGTGTCCGCGTTGTGGAAGGTCACGCGCTCTACCGAACCTGCGATTTGGTCGCGAGCTGGCCGTGACGCAGTCGGACCAGATCGAACTGCAGGTTCCAAAGCCATCACCGGCATATAGGTGCGTCGGATAACTCGGCACAATCTGCCCTTTAGACGTCAGGCAAAGGCGAAAGAGTTTGGCTGCCCATCGTGGTCGTGGTGAGTTCGCGCTCCCGGCGACCCTTTGCCAAACTCCCCGCCCTCTCGGGCCGACCCAGAAGCAGACACGAAGGCTCCCTCGCCCCCCGAAACAGAGACCGGTTTTTGGCTTGCTCGAAGTCCTCGCCCGTAAGTTCGGGCTCCTCACCGTCGATATGGTGAAAAGAGTTTCAGCAGCATGACTACAAAGCCCGCATCCTTCAGGCGCGGTCACCGGTATTGACTATAGGCGGAGCGGAGCGCCCCTCCCGATCGCCCCGCTCCCTCCCGGCGCGCTGCCATGGCCAGCATCCCTCGATCTCGGTCTCGAGCGAGAAGCTGAGAAAGGTCCGGATCACGATGATGCCGCCTAGAAGCGCGACGCTCTGGAACGTGAGCGGTGCAGTGATCGTCGAGATGATATCCGCTCCGACCAGCAACTCGAGCCCGAGCAGGATACCGCGACCGAGGTTTGATCGGCATGCCTGATACGCGGCCTGCCATCCGCCACCTCGGAACCCTGATCGCACAAAGAGGATGGCGGCCAGCCCGACACCGCCGATGATGATCCCTACGCCAACAAGCTCGAGAAGCTTGGCCAGTTGATCGACGAAGGCGTGGGCTCCCTCGGTATCCATCGCATTTCTCCTGTGCAGAGCGCAGCCCGCTTACGTCCATGAGCCTTGCAGGCAGACTAGCGCTCCGGGCCGAACAGCGCACCTAACGGGCAAAGGCTATGGTCGACCGGAGTAGATCGCGAAGGCTGACTCTGCTCGGCGGGCTAGGCCGAAGAGCTCGCTCCGGCGGGGCGCGTCTTTCGTTGCCGCACTTGTTGCCCGTCCAAAGACCCGTGTTTGCACGCGAGCACTACCATCAACGCCGCCACGCTTCCCCAGCCGAGCCGGTACCAGCCCACGTCGCGAGCGCCGCTCAGGCTCGGCGGCAGTGGTGCGCCAGGGTAGCCGCCATACCTGTAATGCGGGTCGTCCCAGCCGAGCTTGCTCAGGGCGAGCGACCCGATCAGGTAGAAGATCATGTACCCCCAGCCAGCGAGCTTGTTCGGTGCGAGTGACTGAAGGAAAAGCGCAAGCGCGCCAAGCAGCAGCCATTCGTAGGCTTTGGGAAAGACGTACCATGTCAGGTATGCAGCCAGCGCGGGCGGCTGCCCCTTGGCGAGTTCGGTAACGGCCCCGGCTCCCGCGCTCGTCACTGCCAGCAACAGGAAAACTAGTGCCAGCGCGAGGAGCTTTGGGATCACCAGCACAGCCCTGCCTGCCGGGGTTGCCGCTATCAAAGGCGCGATATGGTGCTCGCGCTCAGCCCAGAACAATTCACCCGCGAAGAACAAGGCGATGACCGTTGGCACAAGTTGGAACGAGCTTGCCAGCGCGGTCACGGCGGCCGGCGTTCCGATCACTCGCGCCGCCGCTGCTGCGGCTGCCGCTAGTCCCATCAGCAGCAGCACGGCAAAGGCAGGCGTCACGACCACGCGCCGAGCCTCAAACACGGTGCGCACGCAGATCTGCGTTGCGACGATGCTCCACCCCGAGCGCGGGTGCAGCGAAGACCGCGTCCGCCGTGCGTCGGCGGGCAGAGCGGCTGCATGCGGCGGGTCAGCGCCGTCGCCCACGCCGACCAGCAGTGAGCCACGCACGCCGCGTCGAGGCGTGCGTGGCTGGGCAAGCCATGTCCCGAGCCCGACAAGCGCAGCGGCCACCGCAAGCCACACCAAGCGATTGGCCAGCAACGCGCCGCCAAGAGCGGGCAACATCACCTCGCGCTGAGCAGGGCCCCACCCCCGGATGGCGTCCGCTACCGCAGCAATGCCGAACGGCTCTATGACGCTCAGCCCGGTACTGCCGTTGTCGCTTGCCAGCCCGTACAGCGTCAGCAGTCCCGCCGCGCCGAGCAGGCACCCTGTCATCGACCGGGTGACCGACGTTAGCGCGAAGAACAAGGCCGAGGCGAGGAACAAGTTGGGGACCGCCAGCGCGAAAAACGCGAACAGATGGGCTTCCACTGGCCCAGTGCCGAGCCCCAGCACTGTGCCGGCCACCGCCATCGCGGCGGGGACCGATACAAAGCAAAGCAGCACTGCCCCAAATGCGCCCAGAAACCGTCCGAGTGCATAGCTCCGTGGGTTCACGGTCGTCGCGCGGACCAACTCCGCAAATCCGCTCACCTCGTCCCTAACCCCCGCCTCGCCCACGAACGCTGCCGCGGTGAACAGGAAGAACAAAGTCCAGACGAGGTGCATTCGCACGATGGCTGCGGCCCCGGTGCGCGTGCCCTCGTCCGCCAGCCCAACGCGCAACTCCTCGATTACCATCGAGCCGGAAACCATCAGCATGGATACCACGAACACGATCCAAAAGACGCGCCCGCCGAGTTGGTGACGAAACTCGTGCCAGGCGAGGCGAACGATCACCGCCGCAACTCCTGTTCGTACCCGAAAGCGGCGAAATACGCGTCCTCCAGCGTTGCCGGGATGGGCTCGAAGTCCGGTCCCGGGCGCTCGTCGGCCAGTACCCGCGCGGAAAGCCGCCCACCCGAGAGCCGCCGCGAAAGCAACGTCGCGGTGCCGGCGTCAGACTCCGCGGGCCCACGCCACACCCTCCCATCGAGCGCGCCAGCAAGCGCACCCGGTGAATCATAGGCCAGCACTCGGCCGCCAGCCAGCACGGCCACTCGCCCGCATAGATCTGCAACGTCGTCGACGATGTGGGTCGATACAATCACGACCGCAGTCTCACCAAGGCCGAACAGCAGTTCGTGAAAGCGATTGCGCTCAGCGGGATCGAGCCCTGCAGTCGGCTCGTCCAGAATGAGCAAGTCCGGCTCCCCGATCAGCGCCTGCGCCACACCCCAACGCTGGCGCATCCCGCCGGAAAATGTGGATACCGCCCGCCCACGTGCATCCCACAGGTTCACCAGCCGAAGCAGCCGCTCGGCGGTGTCGCGCCGCTCACCCCGCCCCGTTAGGCCTTTAAGTACCGCGATCTGATCGAACAGCGCCTCCGCCGACACGCCTGGATAGACGCCAAAATCCTGCGGCAGGTAGCCCAGCCGACGCCGCAGCGTCCGAGGCTCCGCAAGCATGTCTATCCCGTCGAAGTGCAACCGCCCCCTCGATGGAGATTGCAGAGTGGCCGCGACCCGCATCAGTGACGACTTACCCGCCCCATTGGGCCCAAGCAGCCCGAACAGCCCGCGGCCGATGGACAACGTCACCCCATCAAGTGCGGGGGTCCCGTCCGGATAGGTATGCGATACCTCCTCGATCTCCAGCATGTGCTTCAGCCTGTGACGTGGTTAGTCGCCGACGCGGGCGGCGCGCTGGGTGAGCACGATGCGCATCGGCCCCTTGGATGTCGTTCCGGTCACCATTGCCCGACCCACGAAGCCCGTCTTGTCATAGGTGCCGGACCGAGTGACGTGCACGGGCTCGCCACGCTTCTGCGGACAGGTAAGCACCTGATCGTATTTGCCATCAGCAACGTGCTGGACGTCGACATGGCACCGCGCCTTCGGATCGGGCGCGATAAGCGCCTCCACGCCCTGGCCCGCCGACAGGCGTTTGTGCTCCGTCTTCGACTTACCCTGCATCATGCGCGCTATGAAGCCCGGCAACCCGGGCACGGACATCTCCACCGTATTGGACGTGACGTCCCATCTGCCAGGCGCAAGCGCCAGGTCGGCAGCGAGGGCCGCGGAAGGAAGCATGATGAAGGCGGCGGCAAGAGTTCTGAACATAGCCCATATGTACCGCGTGGGCATTTGCGCAACCAGCCTCTGCGCACTGCCCGCCGCTCCCTTTTATCAGTTCCGGCAGGTTTCAGCTTCCGCAGGTTCAGCACGGGTGTACCTGAAGGAAACCAACTGGTTTCGACCCGCTTTTGGCGTTTTCCTGTCGGTTCGCGATTGACGACATTCATCGGCCGCTAAGGGCAATCACATTAGCCACCCGACTGCTGAAAGATTGTGCTTTCGAGCCAGCCCAGGCCGCATGCCCGCCACCTCGTGCTGGTGGCGCCTGTTCATCCGAAGGCCATGCCGGTCCTCTTTCGACGCCATAGGAGAACCAGAAGGAGCTCGTTGCTCCCTATCCGTCGCAGCTCATGCGCGTTAGCAGTCAAGCCAAGCAAGAGGGCAAAATGCCGCGGCCGTGTGTTGGTGTCCGGGGTTCGGCGGGCCGTTTGCCATTTTCCAAGTACTGCCCGAGATAGCAGGTGATCAATGCGCCGCTGCCTTGCCGATGCCGATCGACGATGCACCCAGAGAGTTTACCCCGACCTGGATCGGGCAAGAGGTTCGACCACCGTGACGAACGCATGTCAGTAAAGGAAGCATTCACCAAGTGATGGTGTAAGGCAAATGCCTCTTTCTGACAGGATCCCACCTTGGCTGACTCACTGTTTTCCCGTCGCGATCTTGTTAGCGGTGGAGCAGCCGCGCTCGTGATGGCCGCACTTTCGGAACGCGTTTCGGCGCGCACTCCTGAGCGGCGCCTGGCACTGACTAACCCGCACAGTGGCGAGCGATACGACGCGTGCTACTTTGCCAACGGGCGCTATCGTGCCGATGGACTCGCCGAACTCAACCACGCCATGCGGGATTGGCGCACCGGTGCTACCCGGCACATGGATCCTGCGCTCCTGGACCTGCTAGTGCGTGTCCGTGACCGACTTGATGTGTCGCCGCAGAACCACGTTCGACTGGTGTCAGGTTACCGAAGCCCGAAGACGAACGGGGCTCTCCACGCTCGTTCGCACGGGGTCGCGAGCAACAGCCAGCATATGCTCGGCAAGGCGACTGATATTGCAATCCCCGGCGTGCCGCTGAACCGCCTCCGAGATGCAGCGCTTTCAATGCGCGGTGGAGGAGTCGGCTATTATCCACATGATGGATTCGTACACATCGATACCGGCGCCGTTCGTCATTGGAGCTGAAGCTGCTCACCGGGGAGCAAGGTTTGGCGATGCAACCGACCAACCTGGAACCCGTGGCCGGATGTTCGCAACCCCTCCCCGAATCCCTGGCCGCCCCTCCGCGCAGCTGTCGGCATACGCGCTACACCCATGTGATGGAACCAATGGCGCGCCGTCGGCGCCTTGGATATAGCCGTGGCTATGAGCTCTTTCCCACGGGTCTTGCACCGTCTCGTTATTGCCGTCGTCCTGCCGTTGCTGGCGGCACCGTTACCCGTCAGCGGGGCGACGGTCCGTAAGGCGAGGCCGCGCGCCGCGCTGCCTGCGCCGGTTAAGGCCAGCAATACCATCATTGCACTCCCTTTGACCCCCATAGTACCAACGGGGCAGCGACTGTGTTCGGCACGGACGCCTTCCGGGCTGGGATATACAATGCTGCGCCCTGGATCTGGCGCGAAGCCCACCCAAGGCGATGTCTCGCTAGTGAACTACATCGGCTATCTGGCAACGACTGGGGCGGTGTTCGATCAGGGGATGCGGTCGCCGTTGCCTGTCAACGGAGTGATCCAGGGCTTTTCTCAAGGATTGCAGATGTTAGCCAAATCGGGCGTCGCGCGGTTCTGTATCCCCGCGACCATGGGCTATGGGTCGCAAGCGTCAGGCCCGATCCCTGCCAACTCTGATCTCGTGTTTCAAGTCGAGCTGGTAGACTTCAAGACGGCCGCTGAGGTGGAGGGCATGAACAGGGCGCAAGAAGCCGAACCGCCTGCACAGAAGGATGCCGCCCCACAGCCTTAGAAGGACAGCTTGTCTGAGATCGATATGTTTAGCGCCGTTGCGTTCGGACCTTCGCTAAGCGGAGATTTGTCTATCAGACAGCAGTAGGTGAAATCTTCGGCCGGCTACCGCGGCGAGAGGAAGAATGATGGCAACCCAAACTTCAGGTGGCTTGATCGTCGCCTGCCCGGTCTGCGCCACCCTGAACCGCGTACCGCGTGACAAGCTGGGCGCTGGCGGGATCTGTGGCAACTGCAAGAACGCCCTGTTCTCGGCCAGGCCGATCACCATCACGGCGGCCAACTTCGATGCGCACGCATCACGATCTGACCTCCCGCTGCTCGTCGACTTCTGGGCTTCCTGGTGCGGCCCTGCCGCCAGATGGCGCCGGCGTTCGAAGCTGCCGCTAAACAGCTCGAGCCATGGATCCGCCTGGGCAAGCTCGACACCGAGGCGGAGCAGGCGATTGCCGGACGCTATAATATCCGATCGATCCCGACGATGATCCTGTTCCGCAAGGGCCGCGAGATTGCGCGGCAGGCGGGTGCCATGCCGGAGCGCACGATCGTCGATTGGGCGCGCGGCGCAGCGCGTTGATCTCGCGCCGTAGGCCATCCGGTGACACTCGATGGCCGCTATTTCGTGGTTCGCGGTCGCCTGTGGCGGATGGCGAACCCGGCGCTGGTGCTGCAAGATCGCTATTGTCTGGGGGCGCGATTTGATGCGCCCGCGCCGCACCGTGGGTGACGCAATTAGCAGAACATGAGAAGCGCGCTCGCGAGCACGCAGCATCAGGCAGCTGTGTTCGGAAAGCCGATCCAAGCAGACTGATCGAGATAGCTGATCGCCCTGCCAATCTCGTGTCGACCCTGCTATCGCTCGGCTATGCTCAAATCACGGATCAAGCGGCGTGCTGCCGTAGGCGGGCGTGCTGTCGATCGGCTCGCTGAGATCGAAGCAGCGGATGCTGCACTCAAGGACGAGGACCTCCTCGATCTGGCGGATATCTTCTCGGGCGACACGGTGACGCCCTTGAAGGATATGGCGTCCAGCGAAATGGCAAAACGGAACATCAGCCTGTGACCGTACGCCGCCAGGCGGAGCCGGCCAGCTATCGTGTAAGGCTTACCCTTGCCGATGGTTATCGATGCAGACGACCAGCCAGTGCCGAATTCACACGTCGTCGAAATCAATTTTCCTGGCGACACCATTGAAACGGCACTCGGCAAGATCAACACCATCGTCGGCCCGGGGGTAGCCAAAATCATTGTCGATGACACGACCTTCCGTGGCGTGGCGCTATGCTAATTGCCAGTGCCCGCTATGAAGCAGCCCGGTAAACAGAGAGCGTAGATATGGATTTGGGGAGCCTGCCGGAGTGGATTTCGGCGCTTGCAACTTTGGGAGCGGTTGTAACGGCGCTGGCGCTGCTGAGCCGCCTCGACGCTCGTGCCCGGGGAGCGGAGGCAACTCTAGCAACGGCTGCAGTCGAGCGTCGTCGTGTAATCACTAAACATTTCCTCGAGATCCTGGATCATGCCCGTAACGCGACGGACAAGGCGCTGAGCGCGTTCAACATCGAGCAAGCCGATTCTATCTATTACGAACACTATGCGCGGTTCCAGACGGCGGTACGCGCGTCAGAACGCCGTATCGAGCGACTGCAATCGTTCTCGGGTCTGCCGATTGAGATTTACCTCCTATCCGACAGAACTGGCGCGGTCCTTACCTCGCCGCGGATATCGGCATCACTCGACGAGACAACGATTGCAGCACTGAACGAACTTCAACATCAACTACGATCTATACGTGAAGACGTTGTCCTTGCCGGTTGAGCCCAGAACAAGAGACGTCGATGATCTGCGGTGGCGTCGTCGAAAGCACGAAGCAGTACGAGCATAGGCATCGTCTTCCCCACGGGAGAGCCCGTGCACTCGGCTCATAATTCAAGGCCAAGCCAGCTCATCCCATGAAAGCACGCCGAGATCCTTGCCAGCGTGCGTCTTCATCCGCACGAAGCGCTGGTTGTCGAGCTTGACCCAATTTGGCGTACGCGAGCATCGAGACGGAGATAAGTGACACTCTTTTGGGGAACAGCGATCACGCTGCGAGCCAAACGGTGTGCCGTGAGAATCTGTACCACCCACTGCCGCAGACGCTGGCGATTGCGCGAGCTACCGGTCGCCAAACGTCGCCTAGCGCTATTCAAGGCCCAATATCGATCGCCTGAGCCTCGGCGCGCTTCGCCGATGCCTTGGCAAACCCGAGTTGTTCGGCGATCGGATCGTTCCAGCCGTAAGGGTCGGTGCGAAAAGCCACCTTGCCATCATCACTGACGTCGACGTTGTGGTATAGCAACCGGACAGGGATGCGGCGCGGCAGGGGCACAAAACTCATCTCGCCCGAGTCCTGAGCGGTCTGCCACGCGTCGGCGACGCCCTCGTGCTGGGCGAGCATCTGCGCGAACCCCAGTGCATCTTCGACCCGCACGCAGCCGTGGCTCAGATGACGCTGGCTGCGATCGAACAACGCAGGCGCCGATGTATCGTGCAGGTAGATCGCCTGGTCATTCGCCATGTCGAATTTGACGAGACCCAGCGCATTGCTCGGTCCTGACTGCTGAACGATCCAGCCGTCCCGGAGGACCATGTCGTGCGCCTGCAGATAGTCTTCGCCAACGTTGGCCATCTCCCCGTTTTGGATCGACTTTGGCACAGTCCAGGTCGGGTTCGCGACAAGGCGATAGATCGGCGAGGATAGAGCAGGCGTTTCGCGGCCGGGTTCGCCAACGATCACCTTGCGCTGATCGACAAGCGTCCCGTCGCGGTAATAGCGGAGTTGGGCGGCTGCCGTGTTGACGTCGATCCGAGTTGCCGGTGGCGTTCTGGACAACCAGCGTCGCCGCTCGAGCCCTACTGCAAGTGCGCGAGCTCTATCGGCGTCGTTGAGGTTTAGGACCTTTAGGGTCTCCGGCCCGACCACGCCGTCTGCGGCGATGCCGTAGTCGGTCTGAAGCCCCTTCAATGCATCGGCGATCGCTTGGGTATAAAGCGTTGGAACAGCCGCTTGCGGGGCGGTGGCCGCTGCCGACGGCGTATCGGCCCCAGAAAGCAGATACCCGTTTTCAACGAGTTGCTCGACGATCGTCGAGACCCGCGCATCGCGGTCACCGATGTGGATCAGGCCTGATGGAATAGCCTGCCCGGGTGTCGTGATCGACGCCTTTGCATTGAACGCGAGGTAGGCAGCAGAGAGAAGCTTGTACTCGGAGTCCTGCGGCGGCAGGCTATCGAACCAGGCAATGAGGTCTCCCTTGGCGAGTGCGCGTGTGAGCCCTGCAGCGAGGTCGGCCTTTGGCCGGGGCAGCGTATATACGCCGTGGAGCGATGCAGGATCGACGTGGCCATGCGAGAGCGCAGCGGCATAATCGAGCGCAGCCTTGGTACGTTCAGCGTCCTCGACCGCACCCGTCGCGCCTGTCGCCGGGGCTGGAAAGAATACGACGCGGTCCAGGCCGTGCCGGGCGCGATCGGCGAGTATCTGGTCGAAAGCCTCGACATTCGAGGCGGACCAGACCTTATGAGACCCAGCCTTCACGTGACCGGCTTGGACGATCGGATCTGCCACAGCGTGTTTTTTGATCCCGATGTGTTTGGTGCGGACACCGGCTTTCGGGTCGCCGCTTGTCTGGATGATTGTGCCATGAGCCTGAGCGAAACCGCCGAGGCCCACGATCAGGAACGGCATCGCGCCAACGGCAAGTCGGGCTCGTAATATCTTCAATGTCATGCAGCACTAACGCGCGAACCTCCCCGTAGGCGCTGCCGCTCCTATCTGTCATTCGGCCGGTTCGGCGTGGGTGTACCCTAAGAGGACCAAGCGTCTTCCAGTCAATTCCGGCCCAAACCGCGGCAGTTGCCCATTGACAACGTCGGCTTGCCGTTATGTCGCGGTTTAACGACGACCGGCTTGTGCACCTAATATCCTAAAGTTCGTGCTTTCGCCGACACCCGTTTCGGACTATTGAGCGGCGATCTGGATGAGACAGTAGCGGCGATCAGGATGAGACTCTGCGGCCGTGACGGGAGCGAGATTGTCGCGGCGCGACAGGCAATGCAAGGCCAACTTTGGTCTTGATCGCCGCTCCGCGACAGACGGTGTCTCAGCTTGATTGTCGCTGGAGGGCTGCGCGGCGTCGGTAGCTCTCGACGTTCATCTCGAAGATGGTGGAATGATGAACGAGGCGATCGACAGCGGCGAGCGTCATGGCGGGGTCAGGGAATACGCGCGACCAGTCGCCGAATGGCTGGTTGGCGGTAATGAGGGTTGATCGGCGTTCGTAGCGGGCGCTAATCAGTTCGAAGAGGACGGAGGTTTCGGCCTGGTCCTTGGTGACGTAGGCGAGATCGTCGAGCACGAGCAGGTGATATTTGTCGAGCTTGGCGATCGCACTTTCGAGGGCGAGCTCACGGCGCGCGATCTGCAGTTTCTGGACGAGATCCGAGGTACGGGTGAACAGGACGCGCCAGCCCGCCTCGATGAGTGCCATGCCGATTGCAGCGGCGAGATGGCTCTTCCCGCCGCCCGGTCCGCCAATCATGATGAGGTTGGCCCCCTTCTCGAGCCAGCTGTCGCCGGCGCAGAGCGCCATGATGTGAGCCTTCGAGATCATCGGCACGTTGGTGAAGTCGAAGGTGTCGAGGGTCTTGCCTGGTGGCAGGCGTGCTTCTGCCAGGTGCCGCTCGATGCGTCGCCGGTCGCGTTCGGCGATCTCATGCTCGGCGAGCGCGGCGAGGAAGCGGGTGGCCGGCCACGCCTCCTTGTCGGCGCGTTCAGCGAACTGGAGCCAGGCCTGCTTGATGGCAGGCAGACGCAGTTCGTTGAGGATGAATGCGAGGCGCTGGGTGTCGACAGCGGGGTTCATGCGGCCGCTCCCGTCAGCAGAGTGTCGTAGACGGCAAGCGAGGGCAATTGCACCGAGACGACCGGCAAGCTGGCCGGGTCTGGTGAGAAGCGTGCTCGTAGCTGCGTGAGGTCTGGCAGGCGCCTGGCGTCCAGATCCGCTGCCAGAACATCTGCCAGCTCTGCTTCGCAACCCCGCTCATGCGCGAGCGAGAGCAACTCGACCATGATCTTGCAGGCGACGCGCTCGGGCAGTTGTTCGATAAGACGGTCGAATGTCCGGCGATACGCTTCGCGCGGAAAGATCTGGTCGCGGTAGACGAGGTTCATCAGCGCCATAGGTTTGCGCCGCAGGCTGTGAATGACGTGCCGGTAGTCGACGACGTGTCCGTGCTTGCCGTCGCTGGGCGTTCGTCCGCGACGGAGCGTCATGAGACGCGTCGCGCCGAGGAAGATATCGAGGCGGTCGTCATACAGGCGGACCCTCAGCCTGTGGCCGATGAGGCGCGACGGGACCGTGTAGAAGACCTTCTTCAGCGTGAAGCTGCTGGTCGAGGTGACGGGGACAATGCTCTCCTCATAGTCGCCGGTGCGAAGCTGCGGGAGCGGCTGCAGCGTTGCGCGCTCGGCATCGATACGAGCCGCGTTGCGTCGGTTCTTGCGCGCGACGATCTCGTCGATGAAGGCGCGATAGGCGGTCAAATCGTCGAAGTCGCCGGATCCGCGCATCAACAGTGCGTCGTTTACGGCATATTTGAGATGGCCGTGGGGGCTTTCGATAGCGCCGTTCTCATGGGCGACACCGCGATTGTTGCGCGTCGGCTCCATCGCATAATGCTCGCAAAGCGCATCATATCGCCGCGTCAGGTCAACTCTGGCGTCAGCGTCGAGATTGCGGAATGCGGCCGACAGGCTGTCACTGCGGTGTAGGCGTGGCGCGCCGCCTACCGCCCACAGGGCGTTCTGCAGTCCCTCGGCCAAGGCGACATAGCTCTCGCCGCCGAGGATGACATGGGCGTGCTCGAAACCCGACCAGACCAACCGGAAGTGATAGAGGAGATGCTTGAGCGGCTCGCCGGCGACCGTGACGGGCACATCGAGGTCGCCCATATCGGTGAAGTCCGACAGGCCCATGTGGCCGGGCTCGTGGGTCTGACGGAAAATGACTTCCTGGTCCTGACCATGCCGCGCACGCCATGTCCGGATGCGCCGCTCCAGGGTCCTCCGGATACCGGGCGACAGATCCGAATGCCGGCGAAGCATCTCCTCAAATATGGCAACGGCCCGCAGGCCGGGAGCCGCCTGGAGAAGTGGGACAATCTCGGTGTCGAAGATCTCTGCCAGCGGGTCTGGTCGGCGCCGACCTCGCGGCTCCGCCTTCTGGGACGGGAGTTTGCCGCCCTTGAGCAGTCGATAGGCGGTCGCCCGGCTGATACCGGCCTTGGCCGCTGCCACGGGCACCGGGTCGCTTTGACGATGTTTCATAAAGAGCCTCGTTTGATGATCGTTGACGTGTCGACCGCTCACCTGCGCTCTTCCCCCAAGGAAAAGCCCAGATGTAGGCCGGTCACGACCACCAAAGCCCTTCGAAAGGGCTTCCGTTTGGGGCTGTCGGCTCCGGGCTACGCCCTACGCCGACAGCCCCAAACGGAGTCTCATCTTGATTGACGCTGCTGTCTCACCTTCATCGCCGCGCAGCATCGGACGCCCCGCCCAAGTCTTGCTGGCCCCTTACCCATCATTCAAGGCGCGTTTTCCAATCCCCAACTTCGGTCGCTCGTTTCAGAATTTTTTGGGCAGCTACAGCGACCGACTGAGCTTAGCGGAGCGTCACCGCTTTCTTGGCAAACACCGCTTCGAGAAATGCCCTTCGGCAGTGACCCTGGCCAGATCCGTGCCGGCCTTTCCAATGCTTTACCGCCAGATGTTGCCAGAAGGGTCGCGAAGACCCTTCTTCATTCGGACGAACTCGTGCGTTGACAATGATACGGCCGGAGCATGAACTCGCGCGATGGGGATAATAACAAACATCAAGTCGCTGCAGGGAATGGGGATCTACGCCGACCGAAGCGCGCGTTCGCCCGCTCTCCAGTTCCGCCGCTACAACCTCATCTATGGGTTCAACGGGTCGGGGAAGAGCACGCTTTCGCGTCTCTTCGCAAGCCTCGAAGCCGGCGGACCGCACCCCAAACTCCCCGCCGGCGGTAGGTTCGAAGTTTCGCTGGACGACCACTCGACGTTCGGATGCCCGACTAATCCAATGGGTCTCGAGCAGCGGCTGCTGGTGTTCAATTCGGACTACATCGAACAAAATCTGCAATGGGCCGCAGGGCGCGCGAACCCAGTATTCTACATAGGCGCGGACCAAGCGGAAGCCGCGAGCGAGCTGACGAAGGTCGAAGGCGACATCATCCAGGCAGATGCGAAGAGGGAGGCTGCGTTCGCGACCGAAAAGGCCGCGGAAAAGACGTTCGCCAACTACAAGAGGGAGCGCGCCAAGTCGGTCGCTTCCCGCCTCCATCTCGGCGGTCGCAAGTACGAGGCGCTGGCTCTCGCCAAGGACTACAGCACCTGGAAGGACGACGATCGACCCGCGCTCACGGACGACGAGCTGAGGGCGGCCGAAGACACGCGCCGGCTTGAGGAGGCGATGCCGCGCCTAGAAACGATTTCGTTTGATAAGGCGATTATCGAGACTGCCTACCGCTTCATCGCCGACGTTTGCGGCCAGTCGATGATGGCCGTGGCACTCGACGAAGTGGAACAGTACCCCGACATGCTGCTTTGGCTCAAGCACGGGCATGAGTACCACGAAGCCCATGGGATCGCTGACTGCCTCCTCTGCGGCAACGCGATATCGGACGAGCGCCGAGCGCTCCTCACCGCCGCACTCGACGACCGGGTCGACCAATTCGTCGGCCGTCTAAACAAGACTGCCGAGCGACTGAGCGGCCTGATCGAGTCATCGACCCAAATTGGCGCTCAGATGCCCACCGCGGAAGATTTGGCGACGGAATTGCGGGCCGGTCTCAAAGACGTCCGGGAGAATGTATCGGAGGACGTGCGCCTGCTTGCGAAGCAACTCGGCACACTGCGAACCGTCCTTTCCGCCAAGCTGGCGCGTCCGGCGACGCCAGCCGACATGAAGGACGTCGCCAGCGAGACGGATGTCCTCGCCACCGCACAGCGGCTTGCCGCTGGCGTCGCGACCGTCAACGAGGCCATCGCGGCCCACAACCAAGCGGTCACCGATTTCGGGAAGCATAAAGAAGCCGCCGAGATCTCGATACGGCGGCACTTCATCGTCGATTGCTGCGACGACTACACTAAGACGGCGAAGGAACTCGACGACGCGACGAACAAGTTGAAGGTCGAGACCGACGGTGCTGCGATACTGCGGGAGAAGGCGCGGGAATTGCGCCAGAAGATCAGGACACACGGACCCGCCGCCGGGGTAATCAACAAGCTAATCGCGGCTTATCTCGGGCACGGCGAGCTTACGATTAGCCCGGTCAACGAGGGTTACGAGCTACAGCGGCACGGCACGCCGATCACCGGCGTCCCAAGCGAGGGCGAGAAGACCGCGATCGCGATATCCTACTTCCTGTCGTCCATCGAGGCAGACAACCGAAAGCTGAAGGACGTCATCGTGGTCGTCGACGACCCTGTGTCGAGCCTGGACACAAAGGCATTGAACTTCGCGTGCTCCCTCGTGAGGACCCGTCTCGAAAAAGCAGCGCAGGTGTTCATCCTTACCCACAACCTGCAGTGCATGAACGAGTTCAGAAAGGCCTGGAAAGGCAGAGCCCGCCCTCCTGCCGGCAAGGACCCGGCGGCGACGTTCCTATTCATCGACGTGACGATCCCGGAGGGGCAGCCCCGTCGTTCCTCGACGATCATCGAGATGTCGAAACTGCTCCGCGAATACGACTCCGAGTACCACTTCCTGTTCAGCCACGTGCTCAGGTTCGTGGAGCAACCCAACGCCTATGATGACCATGGCTACATGATCCCCAACGTAATCCGAAGAGTGCTGGACGTGTTCCTGGCCTTCAAGAGTCCAGGCGGCGGTGGCCTGCCCGGACAGCTCGACAAGCTGTGCACCGACTACCCCGAGTTGGACAGGGAGCAGCTGGCGGCCCTCGAGCGGCTCGCCCAAGTTGAATCCCATTCGGACAACCTCGACGATTTGCTGTCGTTCTCAACAATGACGCTGGAGGAGACCCGCGGCGCGGCCGCCGCGCTGTTCGCCATGATGGAGCACGTCGATGGCAACCACCTGAAACGCCTCAAGGGCCTCTGTCCCTGATGGATTTGTACCGGTGAATGCTTTCGAGCGCATTGTGCCCGTGCCTTTGGCACCCCGGAATAGGAGTTCTGGGACGTCGATCGTTTGGTAGCTCACCCTTCGGACCGACGAGGTTCACGCACTCGGCACGAACCTCGTCAAACCCAGTAGCCGACATTCTTAACGGCTTGAGGACTTCTCAAAACCGGCCGTTGGTTCAGGTGGTGAGCGACGACTGTTTCAAAACCTGACGCAGCTAGCGCCGAAGGCAACGCATGCTCTTGTGAAACCAACTGCGACGGGCGCTAAGTTGACCTGAACTGTTGGTTTAGTGTGATTGAAGGGGACCAACGTCGATTACCGACTGTCGACACACCCGGGGGCGCTCGTCCGTTTCGACCGCTTTGCACGGGCCTAGCGCGCCTGCGGCTTCCGCCGCCGCGCGCTATACCTGCAATTAGTCGTCTTTAGTGGGAAGCCGCACGTCTTTTCTCCTCAGTGGGATCTCTCACAGAATGCCTACTTTCGTGTAAACGTCTGTGCAATCGCTTTCGTCCCGTTGCCCTCATGCGCGAGAAGCCAACCTTGCCTAAACGCGTCACGAGACACTTAGTCCCTTCGTCGTCGGTGGCCCTCGACCTTCGAGCGTTGATTTGGCCTCAAGGACAGAGCGACGGATATAGGGATCGTTCGCGCCTTCGCCATATCCGGTCAGCTCCAGCAGCTTCTCAGCTGCGAGGCGGGCCTTCTCGCCGTCACCAAGGTGGAGGTAGGCCCGTCGGGCGGTATCGGCGAACTGGTGGTCGTTCATCGTGCTTGGATCGTCGGCTCGCATCTCTTTGAGGTACTGTCGAACTTCCGCCTCTCCCATCCCCTCCGGCGCTGCACCGCCGCCTTCGACGACCTCGAGAAAGTAGTAGAGCAGGTTGTTCGAGGCCTTGGCCCTCTCGGTGGACGAGCTTAAGTCTTCGGGATCTTCCTTAACCTTAGTCTCGCGAGCGTCGCGAGTTACGGAGAACGCCTCGTTCAGGAGCTCGATCGCCTTTGGCCCGGCGGTGCCCCTCTCAGCTCCATACCCGCCACGCAGTGCCTCAGCCTCTTCCCACAACAGGACACCGAGCACGCGCGGTGCAGCCGACCGTATCCAATGCTGCTTGGGGATAGGCTCGCCCTTCGCGCCAAGCGCGATCACGAGGGCGCGCAGCTTGTCGATCGCCTCACCCCGGTGGCCGAGCGCATCGAGGGTCCTGGCGATACGGTAGACGATGACGAGCCGCTTTGGGAACTTCGCCTCCATTTCCCGGTAGAGCTGCAGGGCGCGCTGGATTTCAGGCTCCCCCTCCGCGATGAGGTTTCCAAGCTGGAAGTGGACGAGGGCCCGCTGCATCGTCAGGACGTACGACACCTCCTTACGCGTACGGGGCTGGAATCCCGCCGCCGCATCGACCTCATCGTCCAGAGCTTGGAGCCGGGTCGCGAGCTCGCTCAGTGATCCGATTCGCTCCCTGGGCTTGCCGCTGCTCTTCTCTAGCACCGGCTGCGCGGCCTTGATCGCGACCTCAATCCTGTTGCGTAGATCCTCGGGAAGGTCCTTTAGCGTCCGGAGCCGGACGTTGGGCTCTTCGGCGGAGCGCGATGATCCATAGCGCAGACCGGTCTCGATCTCGTCTATCTGGAGTTTAATCTGGTCGGCGTACTGGCCGACTCCGTCGATTAGCGTCTTGAGCACGCCAAGGTGGCTCAGGCTCGTCTCCAGTTGCTGCTCGTCACGCACATTCTCGACCCGCCGGCGCTTATACTTCAGGCCATGTTCGATCTGCCCCCAAAAGTCTTCCAGGGCGGTACGGACCTGAATTTCGATCGGCAGCGCGCAATACCCGTCGCGGTATCGCCCACGTCCCTTCACGACGATGTGGATCGAGGTATAGTTCGACGGACGCTCCACGATCTCGGCAGCGATCCCACGCCCCTCGAACAGCGCTTTGACCCTTTTCGGCAGCTCCTGCGCATCGCCGTTCGGGTTCGTGCTGTAGATCAACGCCTCGGCGATGCTACCGCTGATGAAGACATCGTCGTCCAACGTGTCGCGCGCGATCGTGTCCAGCAGCGCTTCGAGCACCTGGACTATGTCCATTCGGTAAAGCGTGATGACGCGCAAGCCCACGAGGTCGCTCACGTCGGCCACGCCGTAGGATGGCCGGTCGGCGCGCTTAGCTTTGACCTTCTCAACGATTTTGTAGTCTTCCTTCACGCGCGTGGTCACGGCGTAGGCTAGGTCGGCGACCGCCGGGGTCCCCGTCTGGAGCCTGGTGGTCAGCCTCTCCCGCAGGCTGTCCGCCCCCCTTAAAGCATGGTAGACCTCTAATAGCAGGCGCTCGTCGCTGGTGACTGGTGATTGGTCCGGGCTGGGCATCGAATCTCCGTGTTCGGGTATTAGGTCAGTTGGGCGGATCCGGCCCAAGCCACCTTGTGGATGCGTAGGCCGAGGACAAAGGGCCACGCACTAGTCCC
>NZ_JBWXPI010000005.1:0-152047 GCF_056679955.1 Sphingomonas sp. PEI4 | reverse complement strand
GCCGTATGAAGATTACGTCGCCACATTTAACGACGGGGTGAAGTTACTGCTGGCTATCGCGCCAACGGTATCAAGCGTTGATGCGCTGCCATCTGAGGTGGAGCAACTGCAGTTTATTAAGGCGTTCCGTAGCCTTATTCGGACAATGAACGTCCTGAAGAGTTTTTCGCAATTTGGTTGGTCCGATCTGGATATCGACGAACAGTCGTTTGAGGACTATAAAAGTAAATATCTCGACCTTTACGATAAAGCCAGATCTGGAAAGGAAGATGGTGAAAGAGTTTCGATCATTGAGGAGGTTGATTTCGAACTTGAGCTAATCCAGCGCGACGAAATCAACGTTGGTTATATTCTAGCGCTTCTGGGTAAGGTGAAAGAAGCAGAGCTCTCAGAGGATGAGCACGAGCAGAAGAGTGCCGCAGGAAGAAAGCAGGCAATTCTAGACATGCTCGGCTCTGAGGTTCAGCTCCGCAGCAAGCGCGAGCTGATCGAAAGGTTCATTGCTGACTATCTTCCTAACATCACAGATCCTGGTCGCGTAGAGGGGGCTTTCGGTGAATTCTGGGACGTTCAGCGTGAAGCGCGATTGGCATCATTGTGCCGTGACGAGGGTTTGGATCGCACTGCGGTTGAGGGAATGGTCGCAACGTATCATTTCACGCAAAGGACGCCGCTGCGAGATGACATAGTATCGGCCCTGCTTACTAAGCCTAAAATCCTCGACCGCAAACCCGTCATCCAAAGGGTCTCGGCGAAGCTTTTAGAGCTAATTGAGACGTTTGACGACGCTTAACATTTCGACAGCCTCGCGATATGAAGGTTGCGCTCTTTCACCAAACGCTGGAGCGGAGAGTACCCCGGCTTCGATAGAAGGGGCGAATTGCCGCGGGAGCGTTATGGCCATAGGGCTGCTTTATGTGGCCGTAGACCACGTTGAGTTGAGCGACGAGACAAAATTGTACTTCCAGCTTGTGCTACCACATGCCGATCTTAGCGATTGCGATAACTTAGAAACCCAAGCCGTCGTTTATTCGTACAGGCGTTCATCCCACCAGATCCCCTCCGGCAGATCGTATGTTATACCCTTCGTATCTGGATGGGTTGGATGAATTATAATATTGCGCTCCAGCCGAGCGGGGATTGACGGCACAAGGAGCAACGCAGCGCGCTGCTCCTTAAACCACTCGTCGCCGAACGCCTTACAAGTGCTCTCATCTTTGCCGTCCCACCCCGGATGCGCTGCGGGCTGAAAGACCTCGTAGCTGGTCCCGTTGGGGATCGTGATCCTAATGTAATGCTGGTTCGGAGGAAGCACGCCGTTCGAATGGACCAACTTTTCCAGCATCGCCGTCGAGTAATGCTCGGACGTATAGATTACGGGACTAGCGGATGTGTTCCAGCGGCCGGGATACAACCGCGCGCCTTCGCTATCATAAATCGGGTGCGCGCCGTCTGGATCGCCTATGCGAAACGCTGTGAGGACGCGATCAGTTCTGCCTCCCTTCACGCTCCGCCGCCGTAGGCCGCCCGCCCGAGAAGATTGATGACGAGGTCAGCGCCTGGGCCGGTAGCAAGCGCGACATCTAGAGGAGGCTTGCCATCCAGCATCGCATGGGGACGGCCCAGAAACTCGCGCGCCTTTTCCGGTGCCTTGTAGATATCAAGCGCGAAGCTGAACACCTTGGCAAGACGGGCAAGCCGATCGCCCTCCTCACTGGTGAGGCGCTTGGAGGGGGATTTACGGCGACGCTCCAACGTGGCTTTAGAAATCAGCCGAAATTTGAATCGAGCGTCGTCGGGGGCAACGACATCAGCGAGGCGATCAAGCGCAGCGACGGGCAGGCCGCTCTCGATCGAGTAGGCGAGCGCGAGCCGCGAAGCCTGCCGGCCAGCGTTGACCCCCAAAAGCGTCTCGATCGATGCCGGTTGCATTGCCATAGCCTACTCCGTTTCAGTTGATGCACATTTACGCCTCAACTGGGTATGACACAAGAGGCCGTCCTTAAACCATCATACGCTCGATCGCGGCCCCGATCTGTTCGGCAGCGTCCAGCACATGCTCGTCATCAAGGTGAGCGTAGCGCGAGGTCGATTGTGGATTCCGATGTCCTAAAAGCCGTCCGATCATCGGCAACGTCTCCTTGCTCATCGCGGCATGGCTGGCGAAGGTATGCCGGAGGTCATGCAAGCGCACTTGCGAGAGCCCGGCCCGGTTGCGCATGTCATGCCAATAATGGTCGATACCCTTGATAGGCCTTCGGAATTTGACGTTCCAAAACAGCCAGGGAATATTCCGCAGGCGGGGAAGTCCATCGATGATCGCACGGGCCTCGTCGCCAAGCCATACCGTGCGTGGTCCGGTCTTGCTGTCCCGCAGCTTCAGGCGATTGCCTTTCACGTCTTGCCATTGCAGTCCGAGCACCTCGCCCACGCGACACCCCGTCAGCAAAAGGAGCGCAACCGCTGCAGCGGCGATGGGCTGCACCTTCTCCGCGCTTTCCCTGTCCTCCGCTAGCACCTGTCCCAGCCGCTTCATCTCCGCGAGGCTCAGGAAGCGCTCGCACTTAGGCTTCCTGTTCAGCCGCACTGCCCGGCACGGATTGGTGTTCTCCAGTCGGTAACCCCAGCTCTCCGCCTTGTTCAGCATATTGTTGAGGATGGACATGGCCCGGTTAGCAGCGCCGGGCCCGGTTTCGTTATTGAGTTCCGCGAACCATGTCGTGACATGAGCCTCGGTCATCTCGTCGAGAAAGACGCCTGGAAAAGCCTTGTCGAGATAGAGGCGGCGATACGTCTCGTGCGTAAGACGGGTGGACTCCTTCCAATGAGGCGACCAGCGCTTCCAATATTCGTCGAGGAAATCGTCGAAACGTGGAGCGGATCGGGCTCGCTTGCGATCTGTCGCAGGATCATGTCCCACCTGAGCATAGGCAATGACCCGGCGGGCAACCATCATCGCCTGATGTTGGGTGATGACCGATGCCGGCCCAATCGTCACCGTCCGCAGGCGTCCTGCCATGCGGGTCTGGACGATGTAGACGTTACGCCCGGTGGCATAATGGCGAATGCCAAAGCCATGCTCGATCCCGAGCCATGAGGTTGTTCGAGCCTTGCCTTTAGGCAATTTGAGGTAGCGCAGATCAGCGCCGACTTCGGCCAACGCCTCAGCGACGACCTTGCGGAGAGATAACGAGGTCATGCGCGCAATCCGATCGCGTCGGCCAACGTGCTGGAGATACGCTGAGCAGCGTCAGCTATGACATCGTCGGATAAATGCGCGTATTTGGCTGTTGTCTCAGGCAACAGGTGCCCGAGCAGCTTCCCGATTGTTGCGAGCGGTACATTGTCCATGATCGCGGTCGACGCGAAGCTGTGTCGCAGATCGTGGATGCGTAGGTCGGGCATTGAGCAGGTCCGGCGGAACGCCTCCCACCAGAACTGCATCGGGAGGGGGGCTGTCCCGGACTTATTGGGGAAAACGAACGGGCAATCCTTACGTCGAGGAATGTCGGTCAGGATCGTCAGGGCCTGACTGTTCAGCCAGATCGTCTTTGGACCGGTTTTGCTATCGGGCAGTGCCAGATGCGGCGGTCTCACCCATTCCCATTGGAGGTCGCGTAATTCGCCGATGCGAGCGCCGGTATAGGTTAGTAGCCGAATGATCGCGACCTGTGCCGGAGATTGTGCCTCTGCGGCACGTAGAGCTGCCCCCAGGCGACGATACTCCAGCGGCGTAAGATAGCGTTCCTTTCCCTCACGCTTGTAGCGGGGCATCCCCCGGCAGGGATTCGAGCCTTTACCCCGCAGGTGCAACGCCTCAGCATATTTGAACAAACTGGCGAGCACTGGAAGTGCCCGATTGTACATTGCCTCAGCGGGCCCGGCGCAGTCATCGCGCCAGCGGGTGACATCAGCCTTCGAGACATCGGCGACGAGAGCTTGTCCGAAGACCGGTGCAAGGTCGCGACGCCATGCCGCGGCATTGCGCTTCGCGGTCGATTGTTTCCAATAACGGGCGATGTCGGTCCAGTAGATATCAACATAGTCGTTCATTGAAGGCGTTGCCTTGACGACGGTGCGCTTGGGCAATCCGTCCAATGCAACTTCGGCTAGCAAACGCCGTGCCTGCGTCCGCGCCAGCACTGCCTCAACGTCTTCCGGACGCCCCAAGGTAACACGGCGCTGCTTACCTCGATGCCGAATACGGACCGTCCAGAAACAGCTACCGCTGGGTCGAACCCGAAGGCCGAAACCGACCAACTCGGTATCCCAGATCGTGTACTCTCCAGCCCGAACCGGATGCTTCCGGCGGGCGTAGTTACCGTCAAGGAATGCCCGGCGCCCGGGCTTTTGCCGGTTGGGGACCATAAGGCCATCATCTGCCCCGGAACTGGCTTCGTAAAGCGCAGAATTCTGCGGGTTTCCAGGGAGCAGATAGCCATCGACGTACCCAGAACTCCCAAGGTCTTTAGAAGAGACAAGCACTGATTTTGCTAGGTTTTTTTCCATTCCGCAAGCGTAGCTTGCGTAGGGTGTGCTCTACTGTAGTCCCGATCCCATGTGCTGATTTGATCTCCTCGGTCCTTCGGATCGATATGATGGCATCTCGATTTTCCGCGGGGCAAAGGTCCGCCTTCACGGCGGAATGACGGTCGGACTGGTCGCTCTGGCGGGGTGTCTTGGGGTCGGTGTTCGATGATCGTCACGGGGTTTTCCTTGGTCTGTTGAGCTGGTTGTTGGTTGGCGCTTTTCCCTCGCCTGATCGGTGTCTATACCGGTGCCGTTCAGAGCCCGATCAGCCTGACCAAAAGGCAAGTGTTATGGCGAAGTCACTGGACGCTGAAATGGCCGCGATCGAGGCCGAGGAACGCAAGCTGGCAGACCGTCGAAAGGCGCATCTGAGGAAGCTGCGAGACACGGCTATTGGGACGGTCGAGAAGGTAGGATTGCTCAAGCTTCCGCTGGATCGACTGGAGCGGTTGATGGAGGCGGTGAAGACGCTGGGCGTAGACGAGGTCGAGAAGCGTCTCACGGCGAAAGCCTGAGACGGTTAGAGACCGAGGCGCACGCCAATGGCCGCACGGGTTTGCTACCTCGGGCGGCCATTTTCTTTTCGGTAGGGCAGAGGCGCAGCCGGCTTAGTAGCATCAGGCAAAAAAAGATCCCATGGGTGCGGGGCAGTGCCGTTTAGGGCAAACTGATCTTCCCGTTTGTCGTGAAGGAGGTTGCCCATGTCCGTGCCATCTCATGCTGCTGTCAGCACGCAGTTGAACGCCATATTCGTATCTCTGGAACTAAGCCGCTCCACGTGGCTGGTGACGTCGCTGTCACCAGGGCGGGGCGAGCGTATCTCGCGACATCAGGTCAAGGGGGGCGACGTTCCGGCGCTGCTTGAGCGTTTCGAACAATTACAGGCGAAAGCGCGGACTCGGACAGGCGAACAGTATCCGCTAGTTGTCATCCAGGAGGCTGGCCTCGACGGCTTCTGGATACATCGTTGCCTGGTCCAGGAACGCGTTGAAAGTTACGTCGTAGATGCTGCCTCTATCGCGGCCTCCAGACGCAGTCGGCGAGCCAAGACCGACAAGCTTGATGGCGAAGCTCTGGTACGTACGTTGCTGGCCTACAAACGCGGCGAGCCGCGGGTTTGTGCTATGGTGGCAGTGCCAAGCGTGGAGGACGAAGATCGCCGTCGCGTTTGCCGCGAGCGGCGCTCGTTGGTCGCCGAACGGGTTCGCCACGTCAACCGGATCAAGGGCCTGCTGTTCGCTCAGGGCGTCGGCGACTTCGAGCCGCTACGCGCTAACCGCCGAACTCGGCTGGACGAGCTTGTTACCGGCGACAATCGTCCTCTCCCAAAACACGTTCGTCGCGAGATAGAGCGTGAACTCGACCGGCTGGAACTGGTTATGGGACAGATCAAGGAGGTTGAACGCGAACGGGACGCCTTGCTTGAAACGAAGACGGCAGATGGGGACGAGAAAGCAGGAAGCGCCCGGCTCCTTGAACTGCGCGGCATCGGTCCTGAGTTCGCTTCGGTCCTGCAGGGGGAGGGCTTCTTCCGTAGCTTCAGTAACAGGCGGCAGGTAGCGGCCTACGCCGGCCTTGCTCCCTCGCCTTGGCAAAGCGGCGCCATGGACCGCGAGCAGGGTGTCTCCAAGGCGGGCAACAAGAGGTTGCGTACGATGATGATTCAGGTCGCATGGCTATGGCTTCGACACCAGCCCGCGTCCGAATTGACCCTCTGGTACGCGGATCGGGTCCAAGCAAATGGCGGTCGTATCAGGCGTGTGATGATCGTGGCGCTCGCCCGCAAATTGCTGATCGCGTTGTGGCAGTTTTCCTCGGCCGGCGTCGTGCCCAAGGGGGCGCTGCTCAAAGCTGCTTGAACAAACCAGTTATACGAGTTCCTGCAGGGCATCGTCCCTGCCGGATGCAAGGTGGACGGACCGTTCGCGTCTCTTGGCTTGAAATGCCGAAAAAAAGGTTGGTCCCGTCTTCTGAGCCAGACCCGACGCAAGCGGGATTGTGGTGCAGCCGTGACTGAGCGGCGACCGGATGTGAGGTTAGAGCGAACCGGTCAGCGGGACGCTTATTGCAACAGGCTCAGACCAGCTATCCGTCATCGAGAGGGCAACGGTTCATGATATAAAGATCCGGATGTTTTGCCGAGATAAGTAGCAGACATTGCCGAGTGATCGCGACTTGGGCATCATCGGACTATGAAACCCTTGATCTTCCCGATCGTGGCAGCGGCTTTTCTGATCGCTACGCTGGGATGCGCAAGTCACACCGCCGTGACGCCGTTCAATGTGGTCGTCCGCGGATCCTCATCGTCATGCACCCTCGCGGTGGATGACCGCATAGTCACGACTGCAGAGCTGCTCGAAATTGCGCGTCCGGAAGCGAAATCAAGGCGAAGAGCCCAGATTATTGAGCGGCGATCTGGATGAGACAGTAGCGGCGATCAGGATGAGACTCTGCGGCCGTGACGGGAGCGAGATTGTCGCGGCGCGACAGGCAATGCAAGGCCAACTTTGGTCTTGATCGCCGCTCCGCGACAGACGGTGTCTCAGCTTGATTGTCGCTGGAGGGCTGCGCGGCGTCGGTAGCTCTCGACGTTCATCTCGAAGATGGTGGAATGATGAACGAGGCGATCGACAGCGGCGAGCGTCATGGCGGGGTCAGGGAATACGCGCGACCAGTCGCCGAATGGCTGGTTGGCGGTAATGAGGGTTGATCGGCGTTCGTAGCGGGCGCTAATCAGTTCGAAGAGGACGGAGGTTTCGGCCTGGTCCTTGGTGACGTAGGCGAGATCGTCGAGCACGAGCAGGTGATATTTGTCGAGCTTGGCGATCGCACTTTCGAGGGCGAGCTCACGGCGCGCGATCTGCAGTTTCTGGACGAGATCCGAGGTACGGGTGAACAGGACGCGCCAGCCCGCCTCGATGAGTGCCATGCCGATTGCAGCGGCGAGATGGCTCTTCCCGCCGCCCGGTCCGCCAATCATGATGAGGTTGGCCCCCTTCTCGAGCCAGCTGTCGCCGGCGCAGAGCGCCATGATGTGAGCCTTCGAGATCATCGGCACGTTGGTGAAGTCGAAGGTGTCGAGGGTCTTGCCTGGTGGCAGGCGTGCTTCTGCCAGGTGCCGCTCGATGCGTCGCCGGTCGCGTTCGGCGATCTCATGCTCGGCGAGCGCGGCGAGGAAGCGGGTGGCCGGCCACGCCTCCTTGTCGGCGCGTTCAGCGAACTGGAGCCAGGCCTGCTTGATGGCAGGCAGACGCAGTTCGTTGAGGATGAATGCGAGGCGCTGGGTGTCGACAGCGGGGTTCATGCGGCCGCTCCCGTCAGCAGAGTGTCGTAGACGGCAAGCGAGGGCAATTGCACCGAGACGACCGGCAAGCTGGCCGGGTCTGGTGAGAAGCGTGCTCGTAGCTGCGTGAGGTCTGGCAGGCGCCTGGCGTCCAGATCCGCTGCCAGAACATCTGCCAGCTCTGCTTCGCAACCCCGCTCATGCGCGAGCGAGAGCAACTCGACCATGATCTTGCAGGCGACGCGCTCGGGCAGTTGTTCGATAAGACGGTCGAATGTCCGGCGATACGCTTCGCGCGGAAAGATCTGGTCGCGGTAGACGAGGTTCATCAGCGCCATAGGTTTGCGCCGCAGGCTGTGAATGACGTGCCGGTAGTCGACGACGTGTCCGTGCTTGCCGTCGCTGGGCGTTCGTCCGCGACGGAGCGTCATGAGACGCGTCGCGCCGAGGAAGATATCGAGGCGGTCGTCATACAGGCGGACCCTCAGCCTGTGGCCGATGAGGCGCGACGGGACCGTGTAGAAGACCTTCTTCAGCGTGAAGCTGCTGGTCGAGGTGACGGGGACAATGCTCTCCTCATAGTCGCCGGTGCGAAGCTGCGGGAGCGGCTGCAGCGTTGCGCGCTCGGCATCGATACGAGCCGCGTTGCGTCGGTTCTTGCGCGCGACGATCTCGTCGATGAAGGCGCGATAGGCGGTCAAATCGTCGAAGTCGCCGGATCCGCGCATCAACAGTGCGTCGTTTACGGCATATTTGAGATGGCCGTGGGGGCTTTCGATAGCGCCGTTCTCATGGGCGACACCGCGATTGTTGCGCGTCGGCTCCATCGCATAATGCTCGCAAAGCGCATCATATCGCCGCGTCAGGTCAACTCTGGCGTCAGCGTCGAGATTGCGGAATGCGGCCGACAGGCTGTCACTGCGGTGTAGGCGTGGCGCGCCGCCTACCGCCCACAGGGCGTTCTGCAGTCCCTCGGCCAAGGCGACATAGCTCTCGCCGCCGAGGATGACATGGGCGTGCTCGAAACCCGACCAGACCAACCGGAAGTGATAGAGGAGATGCTTGAGCGGCTCGCCGGCGACCGTGACGGGCACATCGAGGTCGCCCATATCGGTGAAGTCCGACAGGCCCATGTGGCCGGGCTCGTGGGTCTGACGGAAAATGACTTCCTGGTCCTGACCATGCCGCGCACGCCATGTCCGGATGCGCCGCTCCAGGGTCCTCCGGATACCGGGCGACAGATCCGAATGCCGGCGAAGCATCTCCTCAAATATGGCAACGGCCCGCAGGCCGGGAGCCGCCTGGAGAAGTGGGACAATCTCGGTGTCGAAGATCTCTGCCAGCGGGTCTGGTCGGCGCCGACCTCGCGGCTCCGCCTTCTGGGACGGGAGTTTGCCGCCCTTGAGCAGTCGATAGGCGGTCGCCCGGCTGATACCGGCCTTGGCCGCTGCCACGGGCACCGGGTCGCTTTGACGATGTTTCATAAAGAGCCTCGTTTGATGATCGTTGACGTGTCGACCGCTCACCTGCGCTCTTCCCCCAAGGAAAAGCCCAGATGTAGGCCGGTCACGACCACCAAAGCCCTTCGAAAGGGCTTCCGTTTGGGGCTGTCGGCTCCGGGCTACGCCCTACGCCGACAGCCCCAAACGGAGTCTCATCTTGATTGACGCTGCTGTCTCACCTTCATCGCCGCGCAGCACCAGATCAACTGGGCTACGGAAGAGACACCCTACCGATGCATAGGGGGCGCTATTTACGCCTTACAGCTGGCCGGGTTCAAAGATGTTGCGACGCCGGCGGAACCGCTTCAGTAACTGCGACCGCAGGCTCAGCAGTAGCTGACAAAAAGAAAGCGACCGTGCCGGGTATTGCACGATCGCTTGACTAAGTAATCCCCATGTGAGGGACGCGCCAGCCGGTAGGCTGGGCGTCCCTTGCGGTCGGCTTGGGTAGGTGCGAACCGATCAGATCCACGCTAGCAGGTACTCGCCTTCGGTCGGTTTAAGTGCCGCCATTGTCGCCAGCGCTTCGATGCTCTCTGCCATGTCCGGATCGGCAGCGAGCCGACGCCTGATGCGGGGATCTGTCAGCCTCCGGCGAAGCTCCGTCATCGGCACCACGCCGGCGACCATGCGATCGATCCCAAGTCCGTCTAACAGCGCCAGCGCTTGGGGGTTTGCGAGAGCTATTTCCGGGGCTGCATCCGGGTTCAGAGACAGGCGCACCGTGATATCGCCAGCGGGTTCAGTCTGCGCCACCCGGACGCGTCGACCGAGGAACTGAGCCTCGTCCAAAATCGCGATGACGGACGGGTCATGATCGAAGCATTTTGAGACGACCGCGAGCGACAGATGGCAGACGCGGGCGTCGAACTCGAACCACGGATCGCCGGTGACGCCGTAGCCCGGTAGCAACATGGCAAAGCCCAATCGGAGCGATTGTTCGGCAAGCAGATCGCGTAGCGATGCGAGCTGGTCGGGAGTGATGATTGCCGCCATTGGCGCGAGGATGGCGCGGCCGTCTTCGACGCGGAACGTAATGGTCATGGTGACCTCCTTCGTTGAAACCGCAAATCCCTCCCTTCCTCCTCTCTGGAGAGGTTTCGCGACGCCTGTGATCGAGCATCATGGTCGATGCCGCGACGCGTAGTCAGCGCACGGCCGAACAGCCGCTGTGCGTAGGCAAGCGAGGCGTGCAGGGTATTACTGTCAGACGTTGGTAAACCGCGTCAGCAGCGCCGGGGCGGGCTCGATGCCCGCACCGGCGCTTCCCCGGCCGATGCGTAGCCAGGGGAGGCCCGACGGGGCCGTACCGAAGCGAGCGAGCCGGTACCGCGGCCCGTCGACATCAGCAACGAAAAGGGCCATCCGATCGTCCGGATGACCCTGTGTTTATTGAACGATGAAGGGAGGAGCCGAAGCCCCTCCCGAGATCATTTGATGAACTGCGCGTAGGCGGTGAGCGCTGCCCCGACCGCGATCGCTCCCGTCATCAGCGAGCCGAGCCCGATGATGTACCATTTGAGCCCGTCGATTGAGGTCTGCATACCCTTGAGGCCGCTATCCAGCTTGACCTCCAGACCTGAAATTCTCTGGTCGAGTTTAAGCTCGAGACCGGCGATCTGCTGCTTCAACGGCTCTATTGCGCGACCCACGGCCATGTCGATCTGCTCCTCGACGACGACGACTGCCTTAGCCGCTGCCTCATCGTCGATATTAGCCGATTTCAGTGCTCTGAACAACGCGACCTGCATTTCGTCCTCCTTCTTCTTCAAGACGCATTCCGGATTAGGGCGGCGCGGCGAGGGTCAAGGGATCGCTCTTGCGACCGCTTTAGCGGCGGTAGGGGCAACGATTTTTCGCAGAAAAATGGTGGGACCCTGCCGTCCCTTGAGGCTCGTCGCGCCGCCCGGGATAATCGGACGACTTGAGATAGATTTTTCCCCGCGGCAGCAGCGCCAGGGCGGGCTCGATGCCCGCATTGGCGCTTCCCCGGCCGATGCGTAGCCAGGGCAGGCCGAAGGGCCTGACCGACGCGAGCGAGCCGGGGGCCGCGCCCGCCCAGCCGGTGACGTTCGGGCAGCACGTTGCCGGTCGTTTCAAACCGGCGGAAGCTCATTACCGGAGGGGGGAAGGCGACCGGCTGCGCGGCGTCCAGGTGCGGCCCGACGGGGCCGTGCCAAGGATGCCGCGCGGCCGGTCGCCTGGCGTGGGGGGAACCGTAGGGTTCCCCCCACAGCAACGCTGACAAAAAGGGCCAGCGCCGGGATTTCGCCCGTCGTTGGCCTAGGTATTCCTGCCAAGGAAAGAGGAGGGGCGGCGCGCTCTGGGCTGCGCCGCCCGGATAGGGTTAGCCGATTGCCTGCCGCTTTGTTGCGGTCGGTGCCGGTGCCTGTCCGTCGATGCGGAAGGCGTGGGTCGGGACGCGGGCGTCCTTCAAGGTCTGCAACAGGTTCGATTGCAGGCCGGAACCTTGGCAAACGATGGCTTCAACGGGCGCGAGTTTTACAAGCTGTTCGTTGCGAACAAACCCGGCGCGGTTGCCATAGCGGCCCGTCTGCGGGGTGAAGGCAACCACGGTAACGCCACGGCTCGCCGCCCATGCTGCCGCGATCATATCGCACCCTTTGCGCTGCGCGGTGGTGCAAAGCGTCATGTGCGGGATACGGGCCTTGATCTGGTCGAGGCGATCCCAAAGCTGTTTGAAGTCGTGCCATTCCTGACCGCCCGAAAAGACGACAAGCGGGCCGGTGGGGTTGCGCTTTTCGCGGTGGTCCTGCGCGCGGGCCTTCAGGAAGTCGAGGGCGGCAATCTGGCTTGCGGTGCCTCCGCTGGAAACCTTCGATCCGCGCGCGGGGGACCAAGGGTGGCCGGACTGTGCCCGGTAGCAGTCGGCGGCATAATCGCGCATGCATTCGATGGCGGCGCGCTGTTCGGTCTTGGTCTGCGCGCGGAGTTGCAATTCCTCCATTTCGACGGCGTAAATCTCGGACGGATCATAGCGGCGGGCCATCTCGCCAAGGTCGCGGCAAAGCGTGTCTTCCTCGCGTTCCAGCTTCTGCGCTTCGTAGTGAAACGAATTGACGAAACCCCATGCGATCGCCTGTGCGCTCGCCTCTAGGCGGGTGTCGCGGAACAGGTCGAAAAGCGTCGCCATGATTGCCGCGCAATCGTGCTGCGCCTCGATCGGCTCGGGCATGTCGAGTTCGGCGCGCTCGTCGCCCATTTCGACAATCGAAAGCGCGCCAACGTCGCCGAACGCTTCCTGAAAATTGGTCGTCGCGGTCTCTTCGGCCAAGCTCTCGGCAATCTCTGCCGTGCGGGGGTCGGTCGCGTCGTCGGACGCGCTGCCGGTCGCGGGCGTGGCGTTGGTGCCGTTCATGGCTTCGCCCAAGTCGGCAAAGCTGGTAAGGCGCGGGGAGGTCGTTTTCTTGGTCATGGTCTCAACCTTTGGCAGGGATTGCGGTTTAGGGTCGGGGGAGGGTTGCACCCCTCTCCCCGCCCGTCTTGGTTGCTTAGAACGCGGGGATTTCGTCGTTCAGCGGTTCGGAAAGCTGGCCGTTGTCGGTGGCGTTGCCGGTGCCGAAACCGTCGTCCGTTGCCTTGCGGCGGTTCTGGCGGGTGCCGTCCAGATTTTCGCGGCGCGTGGTCGGGCGGTTCCAGACGACGCGGAAACCTTCCTCGTTATTGCCGAAAAGCATGATCTGGAGGGGTTCGCTGATGCTCGGGTCGTCCAGCTTGCCCTGATAGAAAACTTCGCCGCTGCTGTTGCTGGTCATTTCCCAAAGCGCGCCGATCTGCACCCAACGCTTCGCGACGTTCAAAACCATGATCTCGAACGCGGGGGCCTTGTCGTTCGTGCTCTCGACGGGGCGGAGGCCAAGCCGCGCGAGGTCGATGGTTGCCGTTGCGACCGAACCGAGAAGCTGACCGCCGACCGACTTGAAGGAACCGATGTTCATAGTATTCACTCCACCTTGTGGGGGCCTATCCCCCTATTTGCCGGTGCTTGGGGCCTTTCCCCTCCGGCATCTTCTTTTTACCCCCTCCACTCTATTTGACCAACCTGATTGATTACTTGACGCCCAATCATCGTACACGGTGAGTCCGAGCATAAAAAAGCCCCCGACTAGGGGGCGTAAATAACAAATCAAAGACGCATTGATCGCGGTAGCGAGCAATTCTGTTTCTACAGTGCTGATGGGCAAGGCCCGGCCTTTGTTCTCATCGCACCCGGAGCCGTCCTCGCAGGGGCTCAAGAGGCAGGCACGGCTGGCGGGGTCAACACGAATGACGGAGGCTCCGCCGCTTTAGCGGTGGAAACCGTAGGGCCTTCAGGCCCGGTATTCTTGTTGAGGCGTCTTCAAATCAAACAAAAGCATTGTCCGCTCCAGCGGACAATTCTCCTTTGACGCCGACCCCGTCGGACGGGTCTGCCACGCCGAGACACTGAGAGACGGCGAAGGGTGCGATGAGAACACAGGCCCACAAAGCACACATCATGCGTCTAGCGCATGATTCCACAGCCGAAGGCTGCTTGGCGGTGGTCGTGGTCCTGGGCGTGTCGTCAGGGTTGATCCGCACCCCGCCCCACGCCATCCGCGAACCTGACGCTCGAGCCCTCTCAGCGCGTTCCGGGAGCCCGACAAGTGATTGTACCCGAAGGGCGGAGACCCGCTCTTCGCGGGGCTCCGGGAGGCTCTTGCCGACTATTGAACGGTCCCGCCCTCTTGGGCGGGATGTCCCAACCCTTCCTGTTCTTCCTTCAACTCTTCGAAGAATTCGGTCGGCTGTACCCCGGCCATAAGCCACATCCGAGACGACCCCATCAACAAGAAAGCATCGCATTTCCGTAGCGGAAAAGCTTGGCTTGAGCCCATCAATCAAGTCTTTAGAGTGGCCTATCTAAAAGGGCGAACGTCGCAGCGACGGTGGCTGAAACCGTGAAAGCAGATGCCTCGCGATGGGCGATCGTCCGGCAGGGGAGGGTTACAAAAATGAATCCGGAAGCGATGCTCGGCACATTGGAAGGGCATCATCGAGACATCATGGCTGGCCTTTGCGAAATCAGACGGCATTGCGGCGAGGAAAACCCGAACAGTCGTGAGCTGGCGGACGCCCGTGAACAGTTGACGGCGTCCAGCCTGTCGCGATCCAGGTATGTCAGCGAGGTAATCGTTCCAACTTTGCTAAAAGATGCCGACGATGGCTTGAGGACGGAGCTGTCCGAGTTACTCTTTGCAACCGCAACCCAGCGGATGTTTTCGCGCGCGCATATTGCCCAATGGACGTCGACGTCGATCGAGGCGGACTGGTCAGGGTATTGCGCCGCGGCGCGGGAAATCTGGCCAATGATGGAAGAGCAGATCGCGCGTGAGACGAGGGTGTTGGCTACATGGCTCAAGCATCGATAGTGACATCGGACCGGGTAGTCTGCCGTCATATCAAGTTAGTACGAAACGTACCCTCAGGCGCACCGGGTGGCGTTCGGCAGACAAAAAAAGGGCCAGCGTGAGCCAGCCCGGATAGTTGTTAGGAGAGGATGCCTGAAAGGCGTCGCCATGCTGCATCTGCGAACATCGTTTTGCAACCGCGAACAGACTTGAACCGCATAATTTTTGGTTGTTAACCGGCGAAAGCCGGCAGCCGCATTTCGCGCGATCGATCGGCTATCCGGGGGGACATTGAGCGACACGCGCATTGGCACTGTTGAGCGGGCATTCCAGCTGGCGAGGGAAGGCGCCTGTCGCTCGGTCTCGGACATTCGAGAGCGCCTTACCGCCGAGGGTTATGAGGGCGTGTTCAGCCACCTGAACGGCATGAGCATCAGGCGTCAGCTGACTGCCGCGCTCGTAGCGCGCGGCGTGACGGCGTCGGTCGAGAGCGACGATGAATAGACCAGCGTCGGCATCACTCAGACGGCCGTTTTAAGGGGTTCTGGCTTTTTGCCGTCTGGGAGTTTCTCGCGGAGATGCTCGTGGACTATCGCCGCGGAAAACGGCTTGCTGATGAACGTCGCCTTCTCCGGCATTTCACCGGGCTCTGGTTTGATCCGCCCGCTGACAATGACGATCTCGATCCATGGCCAATGCTCGTCGACGTAGCGCGCCAGGGCAAAGCCGTTGGTGCCACCCGGCATTTCGACGTCCGAGAATAGGAGGGTGATGTTCTCGGCGTGCTCCGGGAGCATTGCTTTGGCGGCGTCACCGTGGTCGGCCGAATGGCAACGAAAGCCAGCATCCTCAAGAATGTCGCACGTAGACATGAGTAGAAGCGGGTCATCGTCGACGGCCAAAGCATAAGGGGCGGTAGAGAGGGTCATGAAGCATGAACCCGCTATTTCGGAGAACGGCTCCGAAAAAGCGCGTAGCGGGAGTTTCTTATCGGGCGGTACGTGCCTCGATCGCTTCCTGCAGCAAGCATGCCGAGACACTTCCCCCGTCTTCCTCTCGATCGAGAAGGGCAAGCGCCATCTTCATCAGGTTCAATGGGACATCCACTGGCTGCCGATCGGCAGAAGGGGAGTCGGGAAGCGCGTCAGTCATCCAACCTCCTATCACTTGATCGAGGTTAGGCCGCTCTGATGAACACTTCCGGAATCACTGGCCGCGTCTGCAGCGCAATGTCTTGGTTTTGCGCATTTCGTACTCATCCGGCCTATACGGGCGAGGTCCAAGGGGCGATAAGTTCGCTCCGGTTTCGGCAAACTCGACGATGTTGCCGGTGACGATCGTCAAAATGTGAGCGAGACTAAACGCAGCCGTCAAAACGTCGCGTTCTCTTCGTGATGTTACGCTCGCCAGGTTACGGCATTCTTTGATCGCCCAAAGCGTGCTCTGGTTTTTCCCGTCCGTCGATAGGTGGACCAAAGCCACGCCGAGTAAGGCGAAGGCTGCGAAAATCGACCAGGCGATGGGACTGGCATTCAGTTCGGGCTTTCCAGCCATGATGAGCAATTCGCCGAACGCAGCGCCAAGGCACATGTTTGCCGTCACCGTGCCAATTGCCAACGAAATGAAGAAGCCCCCGCCCATACCGAACACGGTCATCGTCAGGAACCACCCCCAATGGTCAGGGATATGGGGCGCTGTCATCGTCACCGCAGCTCCGATGAGTAGGGCACCAACGATCAGTGCCGTTATTGGGTGAAGCGGCCTCATGATCGTCTCCTGGCTTTCACTGAGGGTAGGTCCATGGATTTAGAAGCGTAACATCCGTGCCCGCGAAGTCCACGACGTTGCGGGTGACGATCGTCAGGTCGTGAACGAGGCCCGTTGCGGCGATCCAGGCGTCGCGTTCGCTCTTGGTGTCCGGGACATGCAGCCGCGCGCAGCGCAGCGCGATCGTTGTATCGACGGGGAGTATGCGCCCGGCAAAGGCGGGCATGACCTTGTCGTGTAACCAGAGTCGCAACACGCCGGCTTGCCGCGTATCGCGCCGTTCGAGCAGTGCGATGCCAAGCTCGATCTCCATGATCGTGATGACCGAAAGGTACATGTCCGCCTGATCGACGCTACCGGCCCACGCTTCGACGGCTGCGCTGATCTTACCGCTGCGCCGCTTGCGCAGCTCGGATAGGGCGTTGGTATCGAGCAAGTACATCAGTCGAAGACCGCCGGACGCGGGAACGATGCTGCGCGGCTGAAGTCGACCTCGATGTCTCCAACCTCGTCCATGTCGAGGGCGTCGAGGATGTTGCCGGGAGGCGCTTTCAGCCGCTCGTACTCGGCAAAGGGCATGACCGCGATGATAGGTCGACCGCGCTCAGTGATGATGACCGGACCATCGACCGCAGCGCGCTTGATGCGACCTGGTTCGCGATTGAAGTCGCGACTGGAAAAAGTTTGCATGGCGGCTTGACCTTATTTGTCGTGACGTACAGACATTGCCGCAGGCAGCGGAATTGTCAATGTTCGTCACGCGACCGGGTATTGCTCGATCGAATGATGATCGCGTCAACTCCAAGGCCTCACCCGAAGGAGGATATGATGAAAGTACAGGATATGATGCGGGGGTACGACTATGACCTCCCGCTCTATGACGTGCTGAACAACAGCGGCACAAACGAGAACGGCGACCCCGAAATATCGACCGATCGGCGGGTGCTGGCAGGCGCCACGATCGGGATCGGTCTCGACGTCGCCTATTTCGCGATCACGGAGATGCAGGAGGCGTTCACCGCGCTGGCGAACGAAACGAGCAACGGCATGGGCCGTGGCGAGGGCCACAAGGATCTTGAAGAGATCCTGCGCGACAAGAGCCCGTTCCAGATGCGGCTTTGGTATCTGCTGTACGATACGCCCATCGAGCAGGCGATTACGGAACTCGCCTGGTTGCAGAGCCTGACGTACCGCCGTGGTCGGATGTGCATGGTGATGCGCGAGCAGAAGCTTGCGGTGATTTACGCCACGAACGCCCAGTTGTGCGAGAGCCTGACGGCTGCGCAGATCATGGCCAACGTGACGACCGAGGGCTGACAATAGTCGCCCGGTCAGGCGACCAGGGCGAGAAGACTCTCCGGGTGATGTGGCCGGCACCGGGAAACACGGAAGGGCTGAATGGGATTGTCGGTGCGGACCACAAACTGGTCGACGCCGGTGCTCTCACGAAGCTGAATAGCCACGGCGTAGGCGTTCTCGAGGGAACTCAGTGAACCTCGTCGGGCTGAAAGTGGAATGACGGTCATGTTGATGTCCCTTCGGGGTGAAGTCCTTCGGGTGAAGTGCCGTATGGCGGGTGGAACGGCCGACAGGCTCGTTCATGGAAAATTGAGGACGATCCGTATATCGAAGGTGGTGGACCGGATTCGACGCAGATGCGTTAAGCCAGTCTATCCACCGTTTCGGCGGAGGATCCTTCGATCGACGGGGTCGGGACCGCTGCTATCGGTTCCGGCCCCGTTTTCGTTAGAGGCCTTCCAGTTCACGCCGGCTCCGTTCTTGCTCCATGCGATCGACCAATCCGGCATCGCCGTGAGTCTGAATAAGCCGCAATAGCGCCGCATCCGGCAACAGCTTCAGGTCAAAGCGCGGCCCTTTTGGCTTGGCATCCGTCCGCCCGATGGCAAGCAAATGACGACGGTTGCGAACCTCGACTAACAGTGTGCCGCGTTCAGCGCGCGAGAAGGCGCGATCGAGGCCGTACAACCAGCCTGACCGGGCATCGACCAACATCGCTTCGCACCGGGCAAGGTCGTCTTCATGTCGGCATTCCCGAATACGCGCGGTCGTGAGGTACCGGGCAGTTTCATGGGTGCGTGCATAATGATCGCTGTTCGGACTCTCGATCGCGAACAGGCGGTGCATGTGTCGAACCCAGGCTCCCATGCTTTCCCATGCGAACGCCTTCGCCCTCTTCCTCTCCTCCGATCGGTACGCACGCTCCGGACGCATGGTGCGCGGGGGCTGGCGTTCGCCGTAAAACAGATCGGGTTGCCGGACGCTCATGACAGTGGCCGGAGGTCACGTATCTCGACCATGTGGATTTTTGCGGTACGCTCGGCGCCAACCGCATCGAAAAAGACGTAGCAGTGATCCGCGAACGTCGTCCCACACAGGCGCCAGATCACGCCGCTCCGGCCGAGATAGCGCTGAATGCCATAGGCTGGGTCGACCGAGCCCGGTGCGTCAGCCAGTGTCACCCTCTGGCGGACGGTCAACCAGTTGGCCGTATTCCTCAGAACGCTCCGCTTCTGTCGGGCCGTCAGGATCGATGGCCGATCGCTGCGAGGCGGGCCAAAGGTAGCCAGCGGATTACCTCTGATCCGCTCCAGCTTCGATCCGATCGGTTCGACCGGCAGGCGTTCGACGATCGGCGCAGCGGGACTGCGACGGTAATGGGTGATGGCGGTGCTGGTGAAGAGATCCTGCTGATATCCGACGATCCGTCGCCGGCGTTGCTCCTCCGCATAATCCGCTCGCCACCGATCATCGTCGCTGATCGGCTTCGGCATAGCCTGGTCGCGGACGATCGACATCAGCTCGTCGAATTCATGCTCCGGCACGGTCGCGATGCTTGGATTGTAATTCATCGCAGCACGCGCGCGATGTGGCCGGCATATACGGCGACCGCTTTCCAATAGGCTGCCATCGGTGCCTTGTGGCGACGCCAGCAGTCCTCGGCGCGGGTTTGGGCATCCCTTCGCAAGTCGAGGAGGAGGGCGCGTAGCTCCGCGCGTAACTCAGGGCTGAGACTGGCGAAACGTGCCGCGGTGGGCAACGCGAGGATAGGATTGCGGACATCGGCGCGGCTCGCGCGTGAGGCCGCGTGTGAAGCGTTAGAGCGCATCAGCACGATCCTTTCAAAGGTGGCGAGGGTCACAACATTAGCCCGACGGGATCGCTGCTACGCGAAGCCGCGTCGTACCCTTGTTGCCATGCTGTCCGTATACGACTGCCAGACCGGCCGCTCGGTGTGGTGTTGCCCATGACGAAGCAGCGCCAACCCGCTTTTTCGGCTTCCCAGTCCTCATCTACCGGTGCCGGTGCCAGCAGCGTCATCAGGTCAATACGGCGACCCCTCAGAGTGACCATGTCAAAGGTCCTCACGGATCATGATCGTCAGCACCCGCCGGGTCTTGCTGGCGTCACTGGGATCTTCCGACCCATATTCGAGTGCGGCGTCGTAATAATCGATTTTGAAGTAAACCGTCGTGCCCTCGAACTCGAAGTTGCCACGGTCTCGTTCGGCCGCATCGGCTTCGGTGAACACATGGCGACGCACTGCGGCAAACAGCCGTGCCTGGACCACAATCTCCATGGCCCTGTCGCCCGTTGCGAAGGTGCCGAGACAGGTCCTGGTCACCATGATCCGGGCGGTACGGTCTATCCCCTGTCGGCAACGGTCGTTGAGACGGGCGATGGCTGCGAGACGCGTCTGGGCGCTCGCCAGCGGAGGTTGTGCGATCATGTCAGTATCCCTTGGTTAGATCAGGCGGCGATCAGCGGTCGCTCGATCGCAGCGACGCCGGCGTTGAAGCGGTCGATCCAGTTCCGCATCGTCGGGCGTTCCCCCAACGGGATCGAGGCGGCGACGTCCTGAAACCGGATCAGTTCGGTCGGCGCTGTGTTCCAGATGCGGTCGACCTCACGGGCGGGTAGCAGTCCCTCGTTGCGGATGAAGTCGGTCATCCGGCCCGGGCGGGCTTTCGTGCCCTTTCGCCAGAGCCCCTCCACCGTCGTCAGCCGCGGCGCTGCACGAGCCTCGACCAGGACGATCAGGCGCAGACACCAGCGCGGCAGGTCCCGGATTTCTTGTGGCTGGTTCGCGATGCAGAGCCAGCAGGCCGATTTGGGCGGCACCGGCAGGCCTTCCGCCACGATCCTTGCGGTGCACGCCGCGCGATCCCAACCCCATTCCCGCAAGGGGTACTCGCAGTCGTATAGTGGATCATCGATCGACAGGGCATGGTTCGCCCGTGCCGTGTCACGCGGGCCGGCATCGTAGCCGATCAGCCGTTTGACCCGTTGCCCTCTGTCCCACGCGTCGATCGCCGGCTTCCAGGTGGCAAGGAAGGCATCCTGCGGCGCCTTTTTGTATTTGAGGCTGCAGCTGGACCCGCCGAACGATTTGCTCGGCATCGTCGCGTTCGTCAGACACATCTCCAAGAGACCGTAATAAGGCGGCCAATGCTTGAAGCGTTTCGGCAGATACGACACGATCTCGTGGTGGATCCCGCGTGCGTCCATCCACGGACGGATGACGTCGAGATAGGCATAGGTCGCCGGTTTCTCGACGCCGGTATCTGCGGTCAGGACCAGATCGATCCTATCGCCGCGGGCGATCTTCTCGATCAAAAGGGCGGTGCTGTCGACGCCGACACCGTAGGCGAGGACGACGGGCGCTGAAGGCGGGCCATCCATCTTACGCGACTTCGGGCGTGCGTTCGGCGACAACGACTGCGAGTCCGTCGCGTGTCATCGTGATCGTCACCGTCCGGTCGGACGGGACCAGCCATGGATAAGAAGACAGTAGCGACCGAACACGGACCTCGAGGGCGGCGTCGCTGCCTTCCAGAATACCGACAACCCGCTCGGTTGCGTCCCTGATGAAGCGGCCTCGCTGCGTATCGTAACTGTCAGCGTCGCCGTCGCCGGCCGGATCGAACGCTGATCGTTTAGCGATATCGACTACATCGCCCGTGACCAATTCCGCTCCGCGCCGGATGAAGATCGCCAGATCGTCGATATGGCTCGACAGGTCATGGTCTGCCGCAAACGCGATATCGGCCGGGCATCGAACATCAACGTACGCGCCGGCATGGGATACCGTTGCGATCAGATCCAGCACGTCGACATAACCATTGTCGACGTCGGTCGGAGCGCCGGTTTCCGCATCGATTGCGAAACAACGATCTTCCTGAATGATCTCGAAGCCGATCATATCGACGCGGGCCAGTGTATCGTACCAGCGGTAACCGGCAAACGCCGGCTCTTCGCCGACCAGTTTGCTGCCAAATGGGGAGTGGCGCTCGATCGCCAGTGCGACCGGCTGGGCAATTAGAGCGTCGATGTCGGGCATGATGACCATCGACATGTCCGAGACACGCGTGCCGCTCAGGTAATTTTCGCCGCTGTCGGCATGAGGCGCGACCCAGCCGAGAAGATACGGCTCGGCTTCGCCGATCTCGATGCCGATCGAGCGTGCTTTCGACCATGCGTCAAAAGCCAGCCGGTGTGTGGGCTGCGCGGCGATCGTGCGGAAAATGGCTGCCGTGAGCGCGGCCCGCAGCTCGTCGAGCGCGGCATTCTGCACGGCTTCCTTGCGTGCCGGCAGGACCAGTTGGATCGCAGGGCAGTCCACGATATCAACGCGCGCATTCCAGACCTGCCCGCGGCCGACCTCGCCGATACCAATCATCGCAAGCGGAATGGTCACGCCGTGGAAATTTAGGCGTGGATCGCCAAGGCGGGTGCGCGCCGAGTCCTCTTGGAAGACGCCGATCCTGCAACCGTTCCACTCCTCGACCAGGATCGCGCCAGCTAGCCAATCATCCTGCTCGACCGGCTCGCCGTCAAAGGTCACCGGTAGCGGGTAGTGACGTGCGACCTGCCGGACGGCGTCGTCTAGCCCTTGGGACCATTCTTGCGGTACTCGCACCGTGATTGCGGTGCCGCGCACGATAGGATCATTCGAGACGACGATCGGCCTACCGCTTTCCCATGCGCCCGCAGGAATGTGCGTCATCCAGCCCTGCCGTTCGGGCCGTGACCAAGACCGAATGATGACGTCGCGGCCCGCGAGGCTGAACACGCCCATACCGGCTGGATCCTCGCTTTTCTTGATTTCCTCCGACCATCCCGACCGGCCGAGCGTCACGACCGCTGCCGGGTCAGCGATACCGCTGCCATCGTCGACGATGTGGATCAGCCGATCGCCGTGACTGCCGGCGGTGGTGATCGTGACCGTGCTGGCACCGGCGCGACGTGCATTCTGGAGCAGCTCGCTCAGGACGTCGTGTGCCGATCCATTGAAAAGGCGTCCGACCTTGGCAATAGTTTCGGGCGCAACGCTGGTTGCGATCATGGCAGGGAGCATGGCTGTGTCCTCGGGCTCGGCGGGGCCATTCCCCGCATCTGCCTGTCACCTCCCCCTCCCTCTTTGGGCCTCGGGCCTAATTGGTCGGCCTGGGTGAACACCGGTCCCGTCACCTTTACCCGCTGCGCGCACGTTCCAGCGCTCAGGCGTAGCGACACTCTTGGGACGCGAATACGGACCAGAGGTGAGCCTCCGCATCGATCAGGTGGTCGAAGCTCCGGCTGGTGTTGCCTACGTCGACGATCCAGTCGGTCCCATGCGCCTGGATAAAGCCGACCGAGTAGACGCGGCCTGGGCTATCCGACGGTGGGATTGTCGCCAGATCGTGACCCGCCGCGGCCAGGCTTGGCACATCGCGCCCCGTTACGCGCCAGGTGTCGAACCGGGCCGCCTCGTCTGAGGCCGTCAGGTAATAGCGTGTGGCGACTTCCCATGCGGCGTTGACGTGAGCGAGGTCGGTGCCGAGTGCATCGGCATCGCCATTCCCGACTATCGCGGCCGCGCGTGTAGCTTGCCAGGCCGCCAGCATGACCATGTTGGCGTCGAGGAAGTCGTGCGACGCACAGATACCAGCTGCGATCGTCTGGTTCTGTAAGCGCATCTGGCGCCACTCATCCGGATCGAGCTGTTCTGCGAGACCGTGTGCGAATGCGCAGGCGAGTGTCTCGATCGCAATATGCCCAAGGGCATCGGCATAGTTGTCACCCGCATAGGCGACCGTCAGTTCGCCGACTGCGTCACGCCGGCTAAAGGTGAACCTCGCGCTCTCCGGGAATTCGCGCATCGCCGGCTGTTCGTAGTCGATCCAGATCTGTGCGGCCTCGCCCATCGGACCAACGCAAGGTCCGAAGCTCGGTGCCGTTTCGTGCCGCCAGCTCATCTCGGACCATTCCGGCGGGATCGGCACCATCGTGTCGATCGCATAGTCGGGAAAGAACGACGGCCACGTCGGCATCACCTCGTGGGTGGTGAACCCGTGGGACAGGCAGACCAGACCTTCCGTAGTGCCCAGCCGTCGGTATCCCTCGATCGTCTCGGCATCGCCGTCGGCGCCGTCGATCAGCTCGGCCAGCACGTAGGGCCATGCCGAGACCGGCACCCTGACGTTGAGAAAGCCGTTCCAGGTCGTGTCATCGGTGAAGCCGGGGAACGTGGCTCCTTCCCCGAACGACCACGCGATCGGGCGCAGACGATTGTCCTCTCGCGTTGTGTCCACGGCCTCGGGGCGGACGTCGAACTGGGCAAGCGCGCGTGCAAACGCGGTCCGGTGCTGAAAGCGGCCTAGCGCCGACAGGACGTCGACATAGGCAGAGCGTGCCTCGTCGGTCTGGAACTCGTGTTCGGTTGCATCGCGGGCGGAGAGATATTCCCGGGCAAGTGTCACCGGGTCGGTCCGGATCGTGTCGGCGAAAGTGGCTATGTAGCGAGTGCGCATGGGGAAGGATCCTGTCCGGCCTATTCCGGTCTCCCTCCCCTCACCCCCTCTCCTCTCCTGCGCCGCCCTGGCTGGTTAGCCGGGCGTCTCGCTCTTCAGCACCGCGGCGCGTGCGCGTTCTTCCTCGGCTGTGTCCATCAGCAGCACCAGTATCGAAGGTTTGATGTCTTCAGTGAGAGCGCGCGTATCGACGATATGCCGCCCGCCCTTGGTGATCGCGAACGCGTTGAACGTCGGCATGTTGCCGCCATCGGCGCTTGGGATCGTCGTGCCGCGATCGTGAAATTGAATATCGACGAACCTGGCTGTCCCGTCAGGGCTGTGAGGCTGGAAACTGAAGGTGACGCGGCGACCGTCGCTGGTCTTTGCACTAAGCGTGAAATCGCCGTTCGGTAGGTCAATGACCTTGTGCGGCACGTCGTTGAAACCGGCAAAGCCGATGGCCTCGGAATCGGCCTTGGTCATCACGGGCAGGTCGCGGATGTCAGGCATGGTCATCTCCTCAAGTGAAGGTGGAAAAGCGGGGCCTGCGGTGTCAGCCACAGGCGTCCATCAGGCGGGTGGCGCCGCCAAAGGCGCGCAGGGCCGCTGCCATTTCGCGGCGGATGTTCGTCTTGTTAGAGACGGTGATCTCGGTCGCGAGACGTTCGCCTGTAGAGGTGGCATAGCCTTCGGCGAGCGTGCCGCCTTCGGCCTCGATCCGGATCAGGTGGCCGCGGCGCGGCGCTGGACCGACATGGCGGGCGGTGAACTCCCCGAGCTTGCCAGTCAGACCCTTTATGGCCTTGCCCCACCGGATGTGGCCGGCGCCCAGATTGTCCGTGCCGTCGTAGCCTCGGTCGAGCCAGCAGCGCAGATGCGCACGCTGTTGAAGCAGCGAGTTTTGCGATCGCTCCATGTTCGCACACAGCGGCAGTGCGCTTGCGAACGCGTCGACGATGCGAAGGTAGTCGCCCTGTACCGCGATCAGGACGTCGTCGAAATCGTGTCCACTGAGGATGGCGCGGAGGGCATCGCCGTGGCTAGGATCCGCGATCATTTCGTCGGCGCGGGAAGCCGCGATCGGCACTTTCGTCTCGACCGGGCATCCATTCACGACGAAGCCGTCATGGCGGTCGATCGTGACTATCGTCATGGCCTCGGTGCCGGGTCGGGCGCGGATCTCATCAACGAGGCGCAGACTCGAGACGCGCATCAACCCTGGCGTCACCTCTTCGATCGTGGCGTCAGAGACGATCAGCAGACGCCTTGACCACCGCGTTGGGCGAGCATGATCGTTTGGCTTGGGCCAGCTGCTCGGCGCCGGTCGTGCCCTCGGCGGTAGCGGCGCTACCGGGCGTTGATTATCCCGGCGAATGGCGGCGAGGTTGCTGCGTCGCGCGGCGTCGAACAGGTCGGCCTGGTCACCGCCACCATCGGCAAAACCACGGTCATAGGACTCGCGCTTGGCGTCCTGCCGACGCGAGCCATCGGCGCAAAAGCGATGCTCCCATCCAGCATCGGCCGCGGTCCAGCCGCTCGCGTAGGCAACGGCAATATCCCAGTCATAGCCGTAGCGATCACGGCCACGCAGGATCGCAATCTCGCTATCGACGATCGTCCCTTCCCCCGCGCGCGATTCCATGAAGGCGAAGTTCCGGGTCTGCCGTTCGGCCTCCGTCCTGGCGGCTATCGCGTCGTTCAATGGCTTCATCGCCGCGATACGTTCGCGTCCCCGTGCCATGCGTTCCTCCAGTGGCGCCGTGTGTGGCAAGTCCGGATAGGATCGCCAGATCAAGGCAAGCTGTGTCGCCTGTTCGACAGATCGTCCACGCCTCAGCCAGCATCGCATGTCCGTGGAATCAAAATAGTCCGGCTCCACGGCCTCGACGTCACGCGGTGACCGGACAAGGGGGAACGCTCCCGCCGGGACGATCCCGGCGGGCTGCGATTGCAGCATCAGCATTGTCTCAATCCTTCAGGGGATGGGCGGGGGTTACGCTTCGGCCAGACGTTGGCGCGCGGCCTCCGCCTGTTGCGGAAAGGCCGATGCGAGGTGGCCGTGAAGGATACCGAAGTCGGCGATCGGGAACGTCCCGTCGGCGTTCGGCCTCGTCGTAAGCAGCGCACCGATCACCAGCTCGACGTGGTCGAGGCGTTCGATCTTGGCGACCGAACCAGCGTAGATGACCGGGGGCGTAAATCCGGCCTCGAGCCATGACCCCAGACCCTCCTCTACCGCCTCGGCATACGCCTGAACGGCTTCGTCTTCCTCGTCCTCGATGTGGAGGGCAATCGTCCGATAGACCCCAAAGTCATGTCGGTTCGTATGCGGCCCAAGCTTGCAGCCGGCGGGCGGCATGCCGTGCCGCGCGATGATCGCCAGCTTGTAGGCGAGGATCTCGAACGTGTTCACGGCCTCGAAGTCCGGCGTCTGGCCGAGTTGGGCGCAGTCCTCGTTGGCCGGTGCGCCACCAATATCGATAATGTAGGACATGGGGTATCTCCATCGATCCACTTGGATCGACCTAAACCCCATCCCCCTTCTCTTTAACCGCCGCGAAGCGTGGTGCTCAGGATCGATAAAGGAACCGCTGCGCCGGTCCGTCGACAGATCCGAGCGTCTTGAGGCGGTCGGTCTCAAGCGTCGCGCCGAGCGTTTCCGGCAGGTCGGCATAGCGGGCGGCAATCTCGATCGCCGCTGCTGCGGTCGGTAGCTCGTCGGGCTCAGTACCCTGCCATTCGACCATGTCTTCCTCGCCTTTCATGGTCGGGTGAGGACGCAGGACCTGAACAAAGAACGTCGCCAAGGGTCGATCCCAACCGATCGCCACGGTGGTGCCGGCGCTGCCGGTGAAAGTATGACGGCTCATCAATTGATCCCCCAGTCGGTCAGGAAGCGAGCGTGATCCACGCAAGCTGCCACGGGCGCGGATGCGGCGTAAAGCGGAGTACGCCGGGGACCTGTTCAGCATCACCAGCCAGCCGCTCGACCAGCCAGTCGATATAGAGGATGGCATCGGCCATATCCCCCTCGAGCAGGTCGTCGAGCATCGCCGACTGGCGCGCGTGATCCTCGGTGAGCATCGACCAGTCGAGCGCATCAAGGAAACGCTCCCGTCGCTCGATGAAGTGCGCAATGCGCGTGGCGTCGGCTCGTGCAACCGCGAGCGCGTCTTGGATGTGCATGGGCATCACTCCTTCAGGCGGCGATCAGGACCGGGGCGACAGGCGCGACCGGGCGGACTGAGATCGACAGATCACGGCGCAGGCGATCAGCGAAGCGGTCCGGCTTCAGCAGATCGGCCATCGGCGCGTAGTGGTTGGGCGGGCTCGTGCTATCGCAGACAGCCCGGTACGCTACCTCGCGACCCTCGTGGCGTGCGCCGATCCTGACAGTGACGGCAAACTCGCCGGCCGCCAGCAGGACATGGCCGGATTGATCGCGTTCGCCCTGAAGCGACACTATCTCGAATGTCCCCGGTGCCAGGCCGATGCAGACGGCGAGGGCGTTCATCGCCTCGGTCGCTTCGATATGAAAACGCTCCTTGGCGCCGGCATCATATTCCACGCCGCGGATTGCGAGCGCCAGCAGCGTCGGGAACCGCTTCAGGTCTTCGAGGCGGCGCCTGCAGGCGTGGCGAAGTACGTCGCGGGGCGCACGATTGGTCGACACGGTTGCCATGTGACGCGCCAGCAGGACGACAGCGGGGTCGCTGTTGGGATCGACGCCGGCATTGCGGCAGTCGTCGACCGCTTTTCCGATCGCGTGCAATGTCGCGACGACAGTGGTGAGGGCGCTCGGGTCCAGCGCTTGTTGGTGGCGGAAAGGCACATCGTAAATCATCGACGCATGCTCCGAATGAGGACCGTGCGCTCTTTCGGCGCACACTCTTCACCCCCCTCTCTTCTCCCGCGACACCCGGTTTGCGCTCGTATCGTCAGCCCCTCAGGGCTGGGCGCTTGGGCACGTCTCGGGAAAGATGTTGCCGGATTTTGGCAACATCTTTCCGGCCTTTAGTCGGCCCCCTCCCCCTCCGTTGGCCAGAGGGGGTAGGGCGACGACGCTCCCGATCGTCACGGCATCAGTTCAACATCAAGTTCGGCGAAGGTGTTGACCGGGCGGGAGCTGTCGTAGCGCGCTGCATCACACAGGCCTTTGAAGTTCGGTCCTTCATACTGTGCGAAGCCCAGGTGATCGCAGCCGGTGATGCGCTGCCCGGTGACGCCGACCTTGCCCTTGGGCACCCAGTCGGCCCAATCTCCGGATGCTGAGCGTACCCCGATCTCTCCGATCGCGGCCTCGTAGAGCGCTACCTTCTTCAGGACGTAGCTATCGCTTGGGCTGATAACCTCGCCGGTGAAGGCACCGTATTGCATCGGTCGCCAGTGACGTGCCGTTTGATGGGCAAGGTTGCGCTCGATGTCGAACAGCGGGTCTTTCAACGCTGCGAACTCGGTTTCGAACCCGACGACCACCAGCGACCAGTTGACGTCCTCCTCGTAGTAGATGCTGTCGAGGCGCAGCGCGTCCGGCATGGCAGCCTGACGCTCATCCGACAGGACGAAGCCACCATGCGAGGGAGTCGTAACGAACCAGATACCCGGCAGGCGCTGGATCGCGGTATCGGGAGTGTCCCAGAGCGTATGCACGGGCGCGGTGGTCGAAGTGAAAGCGGGCATGATCGTCTCCTTGATCGATGCCCTTCCCCTCCCCCTTCTCTCCCAGGCCCCTGTGCATTATCCGGACACAGATTCACGGTAGGCTTGGCTTTCACACTAGCCTTGCCTTTCGGTCAGCGGATGAAAGGGGTTTGCGAAAGACGTTTTCCGTAGGGACGCGCCAGCGCCGCCATTACCCGCGAAGACGGTCGTTTATGAAAGGAATGATAGGGCGGAAGTTGGTTCGGTAACGGCCAGGATTGGAATGATAGACCGGTCGACTTACGGATGATCCGCCATGCTGAAAAATAAATGCGGCATGGGAAAAGTCATCTGCGCTTTTCAACGCCCCGGCATCCAACAGAGCTTGGGTGCGCTTTCGACGCTCTTCGTCCTAGGGACCAACCGACGCCCAATCAATGTTTGAATCTTGTCGCGCTTTCTGATCGGCGTTGAAGATCGCCGTCATTTCGGAGTTAGATGCTTTTTCAACACTTCGATCGGATGCGGCCGATGGCGTGGCCGAGGCCAACAGGAAAATGGCAAGTGCACGACTGAACATTGCTGGGCTCTCGATCGATCTGAACTGCGACAAAGTGATACCGTTCGGGTGCTGTCCGCAAGCCGTAATGCGTAGCTATCATAGCTCTTCGGGGCAGCTTTTCCGAAATTCGATCGAATTTTGGGAATGCGCAGGCTTTCTTAAATGCCGAAATGGGAATGATTGATCGAGTCAGCACGCAGTCTGGCCTTAAGCTTTCCGGCATCAGCAAAATCGAGGGGATCAAGAGGCGAACATTCGCGCTCTGCGCGGGCCCAACAAACCAGATCCGGCCTTTAAAATCCTCCGCGATACTTGCTATGCAGTTTCAAACGGGGGGAACATTCATGCGTATCGGTTTAGCTATTTTTTTTTTAGCGATCACGGCCTTTTCCGGATCGGCAGCCACTGCGCAGGACGCGTTCACGGGGCCCCATATCGGGGCGGCAATAACAGCGGTGGATCATCATTTCGTTTTAGAAGAAACAGCCTTCCCCTCCGGAGAGACCCGTCGCTTCAATGTGAACCGTTGGGGTCCAGGTGGACAGGTGTTTGCCGGATATGATCTGGCAGTGTCCCCCCGCGTCATACTTGGCATTGAAGGCGCATTCGACTTTGGAGGTCATACCGCTATCGAACGCAACGAGTTCTACGTATCGGGCATTAAACCCCGCTACGGATTTAGCGCGACGGCCAGAGCTGGGTTCGTCGCGACACTACGCCTGATGTTGTATGTCGGTGGAGGCTATGGCGGCCACAATTATCGCGTCATCGATTCTGATCCTACCCCCGGTCAAGACGATCTGTCCCGAACCCGAAGCTTTGTGCTGCGCGGCGGTAGCGAATACCGGTTGACGGAACACGTTGGAATTCGCGCGGAGTTCGAACACCTTGACGGCACGCGCAACAGCTTCATGCTTGGCGTACCTATTCGGTTCTGATGCAGGAGGCCTAATGATGCGCGCTATTTCAGCAGTGTTTGGGGTTGCACTCGTGGCCGCGGCGCCAGCACCCGCAACGCCAGACGCTTGGCTTCAAACGCGAATGGATCGGATCGTTGAAGCCGCTGGGTTTGATCGGGGCGTAGTGCGTACGGTACTTGTAACGGACCGCCAGTTAGAAATCGACGGGCAAGGGGTAACTATCGCGGTGCCTCGGGGCCTAGTGGCGAACGCGCCATCAGCACAAGCTGTCGACGGGATTCTTGCAATGCTCCTGTCGTACCGGCAAGAATCCGTTCCACGCCGTGGCGGAGCATCAATCGGTGACCTGGCAGCGTTGGCAACGCTGGTGGCCGCGACGGGCGGCATATCGGAGGATAAGAGCACGAAAGTCATCCCGCTCGGCGATGGTGTTCGTCCATCCGCCAGCGCGCTTGCAGGGCGCAGCAAGGCACAACGGGGTGCTCGCTGGATGGAAGCGGCTGGGAGTTGCACGCCTGCGCTCACGGGCTATCTGCGGACTTTGGCGCGGGGGTCCATTGAGGATGGCGCTACCGTTCCAGCTCGGCGACTGCTGGCTGACATGGGAGCGTTGGCATATCCTACCGCGCAACCGTGTGTGATTGAGAAGGATGACGGCTTCTCTACTGTTCGGGGTCAACTCGTTGCTCCTTCCTAGCGCAATGCATGGAACTCGATCCAATGCCAGGGGCAAGCCGTGAAACGGTTCCTACTAATGCTTTCAATCTCGCTGCCTCTCCCAGCATGTGACGACCATTCGACGACCGCTGGCAGAGTTCAGAATAGCCTTATTTCCCAAACTTGGACGTTACGCCGGCTGAATAACAAGCCTGTGCAGATTGAAACGGACGCCGCCCCGACCCTGCGTTTCATGGCAGATCGTCGGATCGAAGGTTCGTTAGCTTGCAATAGGGTATTCAGTCCGGAGCGATGGTGGAACGTGCTCGGCTACGAGTTTCGATGGGATTGGCCTGGATCAGAATACCGATGGTCTGCCGATCCCTCGGGATACGAAGGCCGCTTAGAACCCGCTCTCATGGCCATGACTGCCAAAGGATGCGGCGGGGGATCGGCCGACCGGATCGGCAGGGCGTTCTGGAAGAAGATGCAACATGCCCGCCGATGGTCGCTTCAGGGTAGACACCTTGTCATAGGATTCGCAGACGGAGGCAAAGCAGTCTTGATCCCGCTTTCGTTACGATTCCCCCAGTGAACTGATGGAGAAGGATGCCCCTTTCAGCCACTACGTTCCTGATTTGGATCGAAAAAACAGAACGTAACAGAGTTCTCGAAACTCATAAGTTGTGGTCAAACGGTGCATGAAAGCTGGAGGATACTGAGGCATGAAGATGATTGGCCTGATCGGTGGCATGAGTTGGGAAAGTTCTGCCGAATACTACCGCATTCTCAATGAGGGCGTGCGGGACCGGTTCGGCCCGACCGCGTCGGCCCGCTGCCTCCTGTGGTCATTCAATTTCGCGGAAATTGAGGACTTGCAGCACAGAGGCGATTGGCTGGGCCTTACGACGCAAATGGTCGATGCGGCAAGACGCCTCGAAGCGGCGGGGGCGGACGTGCTGCTGATCTGCACCAACACCATGCACCGCATGGCGACCGACGTTCAGGCCGCGGTAGATATTCCCCTGCTGCATATCGCCGATCCTACGGCCGAACGCATTAAGGCGGCCGGCTTTAAGAAGGTCGGACTGCTCGGCACCGCGTTTACGATGGAACACGCTTTCTACAAGGGAAGGCTCACCGATCAGCATGGTCTCAACGTCGTCGTGCCGGACGACGAAGACCGCGCTATCGTTCATCGTATCATTTATGAGGAGTTGGTGGCCGGTAAGATCTTGCCGGCATCGCGTGAAGCTTACCGCGCGGTCATTGCCCGCCTCGTTGAGAGCGGAGCGGAGGCGGTGATCTTGGGATGCACCGAAATCATGCTGCTGGTTCGGCCGGAAGACAGTCCGGTGCCTATCTTCGACACAACCGCCCTCCATGCGGCAGCGGCGATCGATATGGCTCTGGCTGGTTGACCGCGCGCTCCCCAAGAGGATGGTGTTTCAAGAATGGCAGGTCTGGGCTTCGAAGCGACCGGCAATGACTATGGCGTCTTTTCGAGCGGTATACGACGATCCCATGCCGCGCGCTGATTTTCTTGGGCGGCTAAGGGTGGAACATTGCTGGCCTTACGAACGGCATCAGACAGCAAGCCGCGTTGGTACGGCTCCTGGGTGTATGTGGTCGTCGGTCGCGTGAACTGCGTGCCATATATCTGCGGTCGGCCGCTGTACTGAAGATAACGGTCGAGGGTTGCCGCTCCGATCCACGTCGCGTCTGAGCGTCCGCGTGCAATAGCGATCATCGCCAGTGCGTGCGCCCTCATGAAATCGTCGGGCTTCTCGCCATGCTGAAAAACAAATGCAGCATGATAAAAGTCGTCGCCGCTCGACAATCGACCACTATCGAGCAGTTTTTGCGTCTGCTCTCGCCGGGCGCGATCCGCAGGGAGAACGACTTTCCAGTCAATGTGCGCCGGATCGAGGCGATCAGCTTGGTCGGCATCAAAGATAGAGGTCATAGCCTCACTGGTCGATCGAATGGTGTCAGGAATATACCCTCGATCAGTCTGCCACGGACCCAGCCCAATCGGTGACGCCACCCGCGTCAGTTCATATATGGTTGAATCGAAGGCTGCCCACTGCATGCTGGCGTGACTCGCGCCGTCCGCATGGATCGCGATACGATCCGGCGCTCCCCCAGGCCAAGGATTATCGAAGACAAGCTCGACGCCATCTTCAATTTTATGCGCCTCGCGAGAGCGTCGAGTAGTAGTGTCAGCTTTGATGTCGTTGAAATATTCACCGTTGGTGTCGTAGCTGCTTGGCTGCGTCCACGATCCGGTCCAACCCTTGCGACTGCGCGACACTTCAAGAAGCATTAGCGTCGAGCCCTGTGCGCGGAGCGCCCATATACCGGCAACATCCGCTGCGCACGTTGGTGCAGCACCGCCGATCACCGCCAAAACGGTAACACAAAATTGGATAAGCATTTTCACTGAGCGATTTTGGCCGAAAGATCGAGGGCGTCAATATCGACGCATCGCTGCTATCGGTATTATCTTCTACACGCACCAACCGCTGGGGGTGGGCGAAGGTGGCCGGATGGCATTCCGGAATTGATCGAATTCAGAGAATGTCTGGTTTAAGTTTCGATCTTTCCAAGGCTGGTTCAAAAATGCCATTTTAATGTGACGGCTGCGGCAGGCGCTACGCCAATAGGACTGCCATGCTGGATGACATGTACAGTCGATTCTGCATTCAGCGGACCGGTGAACTCGGCGCGTATCGGACGCGCGGCAAATCTGCCTGTATCAGATATCCAAATGTCCATGCCTTTAGGAGCGCATACAATAATCTCGTCAGATTGACCTCTGTCTATGCAGGTAGGTTCACGCGGCCGAACTTTTGCAAGATCAAAATTGACTAGAGTTGGAGTGACAATAGTCGAACTGGGCGATGCGGCTAAAAAGGCGACCATCAGGGTTACGGTCATATCTCAACCTCTTCTCGTTAAGGTAGCGTTCGCTAGAAGATACAAGCGTGTTACGACAATTTACATGTAGAGGTGCCTGCCGCTTCAACAGCTGCCGCCCGGATCGCGGATACGGGATTTTGCACTCTAGCTAAGTCAGGAGCCTCCACCCTTAGGTGTTCGATGCCGCTACCCCACTGTTCGCGCCACCAGTTGCTTGCGTCCCGTGCACTTATCTGTGGAAGCATGATCCTGGCGTAGCTAAGCATTTCATCAGGCGGGATCAGGTCTCGACCATCAGCAAGCGCGTGAGAAAGATCTTTCGCAAGGTCAACGTTCGCGGTTCTCGGCATATTAATTGCGCGCTGCTTCAGATCGGCCTCAAGGTTGTGCCTAGCCGCAGCCCATTCCTTCGCCGTAAATCCCGAGGTGGCAAGATCGCACGTCATCTTCCGCAAACCCGTAACCGCCGGTTTCCATTGATCGGCAGCGAAGTTGTCCCAGAGCATGATCTGGCGCTGACCTTGCTCACCGTTCTCGATGAACATGCCGACCTTACCGGGCGGGCTTCCAAGCTGGAGGGCAGCGAGCCGGTCATTGATCGCACGTGTGACGAGCAAGTCCATGATGTCGGCCCGCGCTTGCTGATCGCGCGAAGATGGCGGGACCGGCGTCGGCATTACCACTGTCACCAGCGCAGTCCGACGTCCTTGAGGAAGCGCGGAGAAGCTGACCGGACGGATGAGATTGCGCTGGAACATAGGGAACGTTTCTTGGCGATGCGCGGGTTTTATAGATATCCAGTCCCCAAAGCGCTTCTCGACCAGCTTCTTCACCTCACCCGGCCTCACATTGCCGACGACGACGATCATCATGTTCTCAGGGCGATACAAGCGTCGATACAGGCCACGAATGGTATCAATACTCGCGGTCGGCACATCGTCGGAGTTCTGCGCATCGAGCCTGTCGTTTGGTGAACCGGGAGCGATTGCAGCGATGTAGTCGGCGTAAATCTCATTGCCGAGCTTCTTGTCCGCCATTTCCCGTATGACTTCACCCCGCGAGGTATCGACCGCATCGGCGCGAAGGGTCATGCCTGTGGCAGCGTCTCTGAACAGGGTCAGCAGCACATCGAGGTCTGCCGAAGCCGTCGTTCTGGTCGAAAGGTAGTAGTTTGACTCCCGCCACGATGTGGAACCCGCATTCGGTGCGGGTAACGTCAGAGGCATACCGATACGCTTAAGGTGGTCTGAATCGTCTGGCGAGCCGATGGTCGGGCTGTGGAACACAATGTGTTCGATTAGATGTGCCAGACCCCGTTCGCCTGGACGATGCTCCGCAATGAAGCCGCCCTCGTTGCGCATGAGTACTGCAACGCCAGGTTCATTGCCTTGCCGGGGCAGGATCGCAAATCGTACACCGTTTTCGAGACGGCCAATTACCGGGGCGCCCCAATCGGCGGAGGGGCGATCTACGGTCTCTGAACTGACGCCGACCGCAGCAGGCCTCCTATCCGCGGCAAGTCCCGAAGAAGATAAAACGAACAGCGGGACGGTAATCAAGCACATCGATGCTTGGCAAAATTTCCGCATGTAGGCTCCACTCCTCGACAGGCCGGCCGCCCGTATCATGCGAGTATTTCTAGCCGGCTGGATCGGTGATGTCCCACCTTTGAGGCAGAAAAGTGACTATGTGCGTGGTGTCAGCGCCGATCGTCATTTCCGATCGCGAACAGGGAGCGGGGGACGTCGGCGCTGTGTCGATTAGAGTCGAAAAGCAGATATGGCGTCAGACATATCCCGAACAGCGTTCAGTAGTTTACAAACCGCCTAGCGTACGTCGACAGTCGGGAGTTTGGGCATTCGTTACATGAATCTGCTGAACCGTAACTCGCTTGTTTCCCTGCGGGAGATACCGGATCGTACGGTGTTTGCCATTGTCTTCGACCAACAATGCATAAGGCACTAGTGCGTTATCCGGCTCGCCTTCCGTTCGGGCGAGTATCTTCATGCCATCTCGCAACCCTGCCGCATACGCTGGCAACAATCGATCAACGGCGGTTGCGACATTCCCGGCGTTTGCGGTCAGCTCCGCGTCGAAGCCTGGTGAGAACGACGGGCGTTGTTCGGTGACGATCTTGGCGCATGGTCCGAATGTCCCTGCCGGCAACAGGATCGGTTCACCGTTGATTAGGTAGCGGGCTACATCGTCAGTGGTGTTCAAACCGTTCTTGCGGATTAGCTTCTCAAAAAGGAAGGTCGCCTGCTCTCTCGAAGACCGCGCGGTCGCGATCTGTGCGTGCAGCACCGTGTCCAGATTCACCGCGCCCTTGCTTCCTGCCAGTAAGCGCTCGTTCCAGATCGCCGCCAGCATCGCGCCGCGCTGATAGGGTAGCTTCTGCGCCGAATCGTTGCTCCAGAAAGCCGCCGTAGCCTGCGCTCCCGGCATGGTTCGGACAGGAGAACCGGCATAGGCCGCCAGCATTTCGTTCCAGATGGATGCGAACTCAGTCGGCGTTATCAGGCCAGCGCGCACCATCAAAGCGCGTGCGTAATAATCGGTAAAGCCTTCACTGAACCAATAGGCAGCAGGCCGCTCTTCCCGATCTTCTAAAAGGGCGCCAAGTTGCCCCGGATTCCAGGTATGAAAATACTCGTGGGCCAGGAGCCATTTCATACTTGTTGAAGGCGTTCGCTGATCTATCCATAACGCGAATGCGTCCCCGCGTCCGGTGCCAGCGAAACCCATTGTCGTTGGGCTGCCGACAATCGGGGCAGCCGTTACAAGGAAGGGAGCACGGCGGCTTGAGTTCCAGAAGGCCCGCTCCAGTGTAATCACCTGACGCGCCAGGCTGTCTAGTTGCTCCGGGGCAAACGAATAGCTGCCAATGGTTGCTACTCTCACCTCTGAGCCGTCTGACGCCGCAAAGGTGCGAAGATTACGCCCGCCGATAACGACGCTTTCCAACACGTCGGCCACGGTGCCGGAACGGCTCGCCTTGCGGTTTCGACCGGCAAGATGTTCGAGGTCGGAGGCGAAGCCCATACCGTTTGAGCCTGACCAATCGAACGTGGCTGGTGCGTTCTCGCGATCATCGGGGTAGCCGAACATTGCATTGCCGACCGCATAAAACCACTTAGGTCTGATAACAGGTCGGGGCTGCTGGCTGTCGTCTACGGTTGGGTCGTGATCGTAGCCAGATACTATTCGGTAGGTCACTGTCAGCGCCTCGCCGGGAGCCGCAAGAATGCGCCAATGGCCGTCTCGATCTTTCTCGACAGCGGTTGCCCCTTGGACGTCAAAGTCGCGCGCCCACTGCCACAGCCTGCGCTCTCCGGCCCAACCTTCGCCCCATCCGAACCCGGTAGTGCCCGAAGGACTGGCACGGAAGCGGACTTGAACGCGCAACCCGGTAAGCAAGTCACCAGATAAATCAGGCGCTAGGGTATATTGCACGGGGACGGTGATTTCGCGAGGTGCGTTGGACGCGCCTAGCAATAGCAGAGTGAGGCTCAGCGAACGCAAACGCATGCCGCTACCTTACCCAGTGAAACAGGTTCGGCAATCTATTCGCTCTTCCCCCAAACGAACGGCGATCGAGAAGGCCGGAGCGTTCTCGGAATCGATGCCGAATTGGGAAAGGTTCTCAGGGCCGGCCACCATCGGCTACATGCCTTGGTATGAAGGCATATCCTGCAAACCGCCTAACCCTTCGCCTCCTAACGTCGATCTTGTCGATTGTCGGATTCTTCGCCTGCTCGGTCGCGTTATCTGCTGAAAACATCCCGCCCCCCGCCACAGGTCGCGTGGTGGCAATCACCTTCGATGACCTTCCCTACGCAAGCGAAGGGTCGGGCATATCGACCAAGGCCGCGATCGATGCGCAGCACCGCATCGTTCACACGTTACGACAAGCCCATGTGCCAGCAACCGGCTTCGCCAACGAGGATAAGGTGGTGGCGCTGGGACCTGTCGGACCACGGCTGCTTGCCGAATGGAACAAGGGGCTGCTTGCGCTCGGTAATCACGGTTACAGCCACTTCGACAGCAACGATCTCAACACTGAAACTATCGAGCAGGAGGTCGTGAGGGGAGAAACTACCATCCGCCCAATGGCCGCGTCGGTCGGTCGCGCGATCCCGTTCTTCCGCTTCCCTTACAATCATATCGGCGACACCGAATCCAAACGTGCCGCGATTGAGAAATTCCTTGCCGATCACGGATACACATTGGCCGCCTCAACCATCGACACGTCCGATTATCTCTTCAACAACGCCTATGAACGTGCTTTCGCCAAGCGCGACAAAGCCATGATGCGGCGGATCAAGCACGCCTATCTCGATCATAGCCGTATTCAGATCGCCTATTATGGCGAACTGGTCCGGAAAGTTATTGGACGTGTGCTGCGCGGCGATGAAGGTGAGACAGCAGCGTCAATCAAGATGAGACTCCGTTTGGGGCTGTCGGCGTAGGGCGTAGCCCGGAGCCGACAGCCCCAAACGGAAGCCCTTTCGAAGGGCTTTGGTGGTCGTGACCGGCCTACATCTGGGCTTTTCCTTGGGGGAAGAGCGCAGGTGAGCGGTCGACACGTCAACGATCATCAAACGAGGCTCTTTATGAAACATCGTCAAAGCGACCCGGTGCCCGTGGCAGCGGCCAAGGCCGGTATCAGCCGGGCGACCGCCTATCGACTGCTCAAGGGCGGCAAACTCCCGTCCCAGAAGGCGGAGCCGCGAGGTCGGCGCCGACCAGACCCGCTGGCAGAGATCTTCGACACCGAGATTGTCCCACTTCTCCAGGCGGCTCCCGGCCTGCGGGCCGTTGCCATATTTGAGGAGATGCTTCGCCGGCATTCGGATCTGTCGCCCGGTATCCGGAGGACCCTGGAGCGGCGCATCCGGACATGGCGTGCGCGGCATGGTCAGGACCAGGAAGTCATTTTCCGTCAGACCCACGAGCCCGGCCACATGGGCCTGTCGGACTTCACCGATATGGGCGACCTCGATGTGCCCGTCACGGTCGCCGGCGAGCCGCTCAAGCATCTCCTCTATCACTTCCGGTTGGTCTGGTCGGGTTTCGAGCACGCCCATGTCATCCTCGGCGGCGAGAGCTATGTCGCCTTGGCCGAGGGACTGCAGAACGCCCTGTGGGCGGTAGGCGGCGCGCCACGCCTACACCGCAGTGACAGCCTGTCGGCCGCATTCCGCAATCTCGACGCTGACGCCAGAGTTGACCTGACGCGGCGATATGATGCGCTTTGCGAGCATTATGCGATGGAGCCGACGCGCAACAATCGCGGTGTCGCCCATGAGAACGGCGCTATCGAAAGCCCCCACGGCCATCTCAAATATGCCGTAAACGACGCACTGTTGATGCGCGGATCCGGCGACTTCGACGATTTGACCGCCTATCGCGCCTTCATCGACGAGATCGTCGCGCGCAAGAACCGACGCAACGCGGCTCGTATCGATGCCGAGCGCGCAACGCTGCAGCCGCTCCCGCAGCTTCGCACCGGCGACTATGAGGAGAGCATTGTCCCCGTCACCTCGACCAGCAGCTTCACGCTGAAGAAGGTCTTCTACACGGTCCCGTCGCGCCTCATCGGCCACAGGCTGAGGGTCCGCCTGTATGACGACCGCCTCGATATCTTCCTCGGCGCGACGCGTCTCATGACGCTCCGTCGCGGACGAACGCCCAGCGACGGCAAGCACGGACACGTCGTCGACTACCGGCACGTCATTCACAGCCTGCGGCGCAAACCTATGGCGCTGATGAACCTCGTCTACCGCGACCAGATCTTTCCGCGCGAAGCGTATCGCCGGACATTCGACCGTCTTATCGAACAACTGCCCGAGCGCGTCGCCTGCAAGATCATGGTCGAGTTGCTCTCGCTCGCGCATGAGCGGGGTTGCGAAGCAGAGCTGGCAGATGTTCTGGCAGCGGATCTGGACGCCAGGCGCCTGCCAGACCTCACGCAGCTACGAGCACGCTTCTCACCAGACCCGGCCAGCTTGCCGGTCGTCTCGGTGCAATTGCCCTCGCTTGCCGTCTACGACACTCTGCTGACGGGAGCGGCCGCATGAACCCCGCTGTCGACACCCAGCGCCTCGCATTCATCCTCAACGAACTGCGTCTGCCTGCCATCAAGCAGGCCTGGCTCCAGTTCGCTGAACGCGCCGACAAGGAGGCGTGGCCGGCCACCCGCTTCCTCGCCGCGCTCGCCGAGCATGAGATCGCCGAACGCGACCGGCGACGCATCGAGCGGCACCTGGCAGAAGCACGCCTGCCACCAGGCAAGACCCTCGACACCTTCGACTTCACCAACGTGCCGATGATCTCGAAGGCTCACATCATGGCGCTCTGCGCCGGCGACAGCTGGCTCGAGAAGGGGGCCAACCTCATCATGATTGGCGGACCGGGCGGCGGGAAGAGCCATCTCGCCGCTGCAATCGGCATGGCACTCATCGAGGCGGGCTGGCGCGTCCTGTTCACCCGTACCTCGGATCTCGTCCAGAAACTGCAGATCGCGCGCCGTGAGCTCGCCCTCGAAAGTGCGATCGCCAAGCTCGACAAATATCACCTGCTCGTGCTCGACGATCTCGCCTACGTCACCAAGGACCAGGCCGAAACCTCCGTCCTCTTCGAACTGATTAGCGCCCGCTACGAACGCCGATCAACCCTCATTACCGCCAACCAGCCATTCGGCGACTGGTCGCGCGTATTCCCTGACCCCGCCATGACGCTCGCCGCTGTCGATCGCCTCGTTCATCATTCCACCATCTTCGAGATGAACGTCGAGAGCTACCGACGCCGCGCAGCCCTCCAGCGACAATCAAGCTGAGACACCGTCTGTCGCGGAGCGGCGATCAAGACCAAAGTTGGCCTTGCATTGCCTGTCGCGCCGCGACAATCTCGCTCCCGTCACGGCCGCAGAGTCTCATCCTGATCGCCGCTACTGTCTCATCCAGATCGCCGCTCAATAGACGTGAAGTTCCGGCGATCATGCTCCTGCACGCCAACAGGCTCAACTCCGCGACGATAGGGCAGCTTCTCGCCTTGTTCCGTTCAGCCGGCTACGGTTTCGTATCGCTGACTGAGGCGCAACGCGATCCGGCCTATTCCACGCCCGTCGCTGCGACGAAGTTCGGCCCTATGTGGGCGTATCGATGGGCGCGGGCACGGCATGTGAAGGTCGATGGGCGACTAGAGCAGGAGCCGCCCACCTGGATCGGAGCATATACCAGCGGGACCCCGTAACTCCGTCACCGCAACCCTGTTCGCCGCCAGCCAAAGCGGGTGTCAAAGCACGCCGAGATTTTGTAGCCATTGTCTAACCTGTCCCGGCCATTCCTTGGTGATCGGATCGGCGGTTGGACGCATTCCGAAGGCGTGACCGCCTTTGGCGTAGAGGCGCATATCAACTGGAACACCAGCGTCGGTTAACGCAAGCGCATAGGCCATTCCTTGACGGACGTTATCCGTCGGATCGTTCATGGCGTGGATAATAAGCGTCGGTGGGGCCTTTGGGCTGATCTTCACCCAAGGTTGCAGCTCAAGGCTGTTCTTCCCTTTGCTGTTGTCGAGCATCCGTGCCGTATAGGCCACGATCGCAAAGTCCGGCTGTGGCGATTGTTGATCGGCCGCATCGGCTAACGGGTAAGTGCGCTCGTCCGTATTGCTCATATTTGCCACGAGATATGCGCCCGCAGAGAAGCCGATCACGCCGATCTTGTGCGGGTCAATTTTGTAGGTTGTGGCCCGCTGCCGCAACAACCCCATAGCGCGCTGGGCGTCTTCCAGCCCCAACACCACCTTCGGTCGCTGCTGCTTTCCGTTCTCTTTCGGCCACACCTGCGGTGTCCGATATTTCAGCATGACGCAGGTTATGCCCTGTTGCAGAACCCAGTCGCAAATTTCGGTGCCTTCGAGGTCGGTCGCAACTGCGTAGAACCCCCCGCCCGGGAGCACCATCATCGTGGAGCCGGTGTCCCGCCCTTTGGGCTTGTAGATGGTCATGGTCGGTCGGGTGACATAGCTTGCCCAATGCCACATTTTCCCGCCGACAAGCGGTGAACCGTTGCCGGTAGCTTCGGGATGATCGCCCGTGTCGGGCTTCGCTAAAGCAACGTTCGCAGGCCAGAGCGGCACTTGCGTACCGCCTGGGGCTGGTTGCCACATCCCCTCGCGTTCTACCTTCGGAACCTCAATCTTGGCTGGGGAACTGCCGGCCTTGTTGGCTTGGGCATACGCTGTCCCGGCAATGCTGATCGCAATGAGAGAAGGTACAATAAATCGGAACCGCGACAAACCGTATCTCCTGTTGTGAGGGCACCGCCCATGTTCAAGGATCGGCATGAGTGCAGGAACGGAGATTAGCAGCCGGTACGAGAGGCGCAATCTACACCTTCCCGCAAAGGATCGCCAAATGGGACTCGTGTTCGTCGACGGTGGGTAACGAGGTTTGGCAGCCTCATAAAAAATGCCGGCGCGGGGCCGGCAAAGTTTTTGGAGAGGATGCCTGAAAGGCGTTGCCATGCTGCATCTGCTAAAAATGATATGCAAGCCAAACATTGCTGCGCTGCATCATTTTTTGATTGCACCGCTCAGCCTTTTCGCCCGACGGACAACTCCTGGACCCGCTCAGCGCGGCGGGCCATTTCTTCCCATCGTTCAGCCGAGCGCAGGGCACGATCTCGAACGTTAGGTAACACCGAGGCACTGGCCTCCGAGCGCTCCGCCTCAGCACGCTCCCTAAATAATTTCGCGTCGTCAGACATGCTGGCTTAGGTATCTCTATCAGCGGCTTAACGTCAAATTGGGTTGCTTCCAAACCGCACCGTCCGCAAACGGCGATTTCTTCATGTTATCCATGGGGGACGGCCGACGAGAAGGGTTGGGCGTTCTCAGAATTGATGGTCGAGTGGGAATGCTGACGCGCTCCCAAAGTTGTTTGTGCGCGCAAACCGAGAATGCCGGCGCCTACACCAACGGTGAGGATGAGCGACAGCAACCGACTGTGTCGCGCTCACAAGCCGGCAACCCCGCGGCCGGGGTTCGAGGGAAAAGCGGGCGGCATTGCTGCCGCCCATCCGTATCATTCAGCAGTTTCCGCCTGATCAGCCGGTTGGAACGACGGCTTGAGCGTGCGCTTCGCCTTGATTGCTGCTGGTGCGGACGCTTCCTTTTTGGTCTGCCCCGGCTTGCGGCCGAGGCCGATGGTCTTTGCCATTGCACGGCGAGCCTCGCTGTAGGTCTCTGCGACCATCGGGTAGTCTGCTTTGAGATTGTACCGCGCCCGGTAATCCTCAGGGGTAAGGCCATTCGTTGCAAGGTGGCGGCGCAGCGTCTTGTACGGCTTGCCGTCAATCATGCTGATAATGTAGTCCTTGCTCGCGAGCGACTTACGGACGGATACGGCCGGGGTATAATCCTCTGTCGGCGTGGCTTCCACTTGCGTCGTAGGCGCATCGAGACCTTTGACGGCTTGATGCATGGAAGCAAGGAAGGCCGGCACGTCATCAGCCGATGTGCGGGTATTTGGGTTGCTGAGCCAAGCGATGGTCAGCTCAGTAGCAAGCTCTACGGCGTTGGTCTCTTCGGTCATTGGTATTCCGGAATCAGGAGGGAGGTCGGGCTGGGCACCAAAACAAGGCGGCAGAGCCGATGTTCTACATGGCGCAGGCATGGGCAGTGTCAACATCGCGGCCGACACGAGCTGTTTATTTGAGCCTTCCCAGCCAAACCGGGAGGAGGGGCGCCAGCAGCGAGTGGATCATGTCAAAGTCAGCGTCTCGCAGTTAAATGTCGCAACTTGGTGGATTGCAGAAGGTCCGCTTTGCGCGCACGCTGGCACTTAGCCGACAATGATCATTTTTCGCGCTAAGCGTTGTTAGCCAGTGGGTAGAGGAGTGGGATTATGACGAAGACAATCGCAAGCCTGTTTGGTGCCGTTCTCGTCGCCAGTGTCGGGACTGCCTCGGATGCTCAGACCATTACCGCGGCCAATCCGGCCCAGTACGGAATGGGCCAGTACCTGTCAGAGGGGCGGTATCGCGCGGAAGGCACATTGCGCTCAAGATGCTTGGAAGAGGAGAAAGCAGACCGCCTCACTACAACGTGTAAGCAATATAAGCATGAGCTGAACCGGCTCCTTCGGAAACAGTCAGCTATTTAACATCAGCTGTGAGCATTGGCTGGCCGCCCCATGGCGGCCGTCAAGTTCGATGAACCGGATCGTGGATGACGGCTAATAGGTGAATGGCGACCGGCAGCTACATGAAGTCCGATGTCCGATCCGGTCGTCCGCGACCAATCAGAGCAGCGTTGCTGTGTGGCAGCCTAGTCTCGAAACGGCGGTGTTCCGCCTTCGCGTCGTCATCACCGAGTCGAGCAGCTTGACTAAGCCAATGCCGATAGCCCGACAGGTCGCGCCGATTGAACGCGTTCATCGCAAGGTGCTGTGCGCCGAGAGCGTTGCCAGCGCGAAAAGCTCGATATGCGAGGCCACTTTGGCTGAAGGGTTCGGCAATCCGGCCAATTTTTGCAAAAGTGCTCCCCAGCTCGGTCATCGCGATGGTGTCACGTCGAAGTGCGAGATGCCATAGAATCGGCATTCGGTGCCCGTTTCGATGACTATCGCGAATTGCCCAGTACCGCGCCCACAGTCGATCATGCTTGTTCATACCGTCGACAATGACTTGCTGAACGAACGGCTGCAATCGGGAGCCCCTTATTGACCTCTGAACGGCGGCAAGTGGGCGCAAGCCGAACGGCAGCTTTCCCGCTTTGGATCGAGAAATGGGAATCCACGTGGCCCCGAAACGGCAATGCACCGCGCGATTTGATAAATTGCAGCCTGGCAACGTTTAGGCGCATGATTGCCCGTAGCGGAGTTGCCGAATTAAGCGGCAGAGACAGCTGTATGGCAGAGGACAACGTCATGGGACCAAAATTCAAGCTCGGCCTGCTGTTTGGTGCGCTTGGCTTGTCAACGGCTGCGGCGGGCGTGCCTGCGGTGGACGTAGGCGAATTCACGCGTGCCGTAGAGGTCTGCGTCCAAGCGACTACAAAGCTCGGTGTCGATGACAAACCATTCTTGAGCGGGGGTTGGACAACAGAGGCTGCTAGTGGAGCGCCCGGCGATCGTTTTTATTCGAAACACGATCTCCGCGCATCTTTAGGAACCCGGCCAAGTGGAGGAAGCTGTATTATCAGCTTCAACATACGCCAGCCATATGATCTGAGATCGTGTCCCACCGCGTGGTGTAGCTTCAGCGGCGTAGCCGCTTTGATCTCCGGACATGGCCGGGTCGATCACGCCGCCATGGACGACAACGTGACTGCGGGATCATCGCTCAATTGCGTTACGCTTTCCAGTGTCATGTAGCGTCCCCGCTGGACCGCCCACTCGTCGTTCTGCTCTAGTAGCAAAGCGCCGACGAGGCGGGTGATGGCATCCTCGTTGGGGAAGATGCCGACCACGCCGGTGCGTCGCTTGATCTCGCCGTTCAGGCGCTCGAGTGGATTCGTGCTGTGCAGCTTGGTGCGATGCTGCGGCGGGAACGACATGTAGGCGAGCACGTCCTCCTCCGCCGTATCCATCAGCTTTGCGAGTTTAGGGACGCTGGGTCTCAGCTGGTCGGCGACCTTGCGCCACTGACCCTTGGCGGCTTCGGGCGTCTCCTGTGCGTACGCGGTGGCGATGAAGGCCGAGACGACGCGCCGCCCGCTCTTGCCGGCATGGGCCGTAGCGTTGCGCGCGAAATGTACGCGGCACCGCTGCCACGTGGCGCTGAACACGCGTGAGACGGCAGCTTTGATGCCCTCGTGGGCATCCGAGATGATGAGTTTCACACCGCGTAGGCCCCGCCGCGCGAGGCCGCGGAGGAAGTCTGTCCAGAACGTCTCAGCCTCCGACGCACCGATCGCCATGCCGAGCACCTCGCGCCTGCCGTCACCGTTCACGCCGACTGCAATGGTGACCGCGACCGAGACGATCCGACCAGCCTGACGCACTTTCAGGTACGTCGCGTCGATCCACACGTACGGCCAGTCGCCCTCGATAGGCCGGTCGAGAAAAGCCTTCACGCGGACGTCGATCTCCTCGCAAAGCCGGCTTACCTGGCTCTTCGAGATGCCGCTCATACCCATGGCCTTCACCAGGTCGTCGACCGAACGGGTCGAGATGCCTTGGATGTATGCCTCCTGGGCGTCACCTCAAGCTTTGTACGCTGAACAACGGTTTTCCGGACATAATGTGAACATTGGTGTCAGGCAGCGGCGCGAAGGTACTGGTAGAGGGTTTCGCGGCTGATGCCCATGTCGCGCGCTATGGTCGCCTTGCGTTCACCGGCGGCAACGCGGCGGTGCAGATCGGCAATCATCTCATCCGAGAGCGACCGTTTCCGCCCCCGATAGGCGCCGCGCTGCCGAGCGATCGCAATGCCTTCGCGTTGCCGTTCGCGGATCAGAGCGCGCTCGAACTCAGCAAACGCACCCATGACCGAGAGCATCAGATTGGCCATCGGGGAGTCCTCCCCCGAGAAGGACAGGCTTTCCTTCTCAAACTCGATCCGGATACCTCGCTTGGTGAGGCCCTGGACCAGCTTGCGCAGGTCATCCAGATTGCGGGCCAACCGATCCATGCTGTGGACGACGACGGTATCGCCTTCGCGGGCGAAAGTGAGCAGAGCCTCAAGCTGGGGGCGGTTGACGTCCTTGCCCGATGCCTTGTCGGTGAAGGTCCGATCGAGCGACTGACCTTCCAATTGGCGATCCACATTCTGATCGAACGTGCTGACCCGGACATAGCCGATCCGTTGCCCCTTCACTGCGCACTCTCTCCATCAAAATGTCAGGTTGAAATCTATGATACGTAACGAAATTCGTCAACAAATTCCGTTTATCACCCTAATCTGACAGAAACCGCAGTACCGCCCTGACGTCCAGTTAGGCTATACTCCAAGCTGACATCACGAAATCAAATCCCTCAAAGATGGCGTCAATTGCCTTGATGGGGTAAAAACTGGAGTGCTTCCAGGATGGGACATTCGGCAACGTCATCTCCAGTGCATCTGGCTAACGTGGTCGCCAGCGTCACCTCTATCTTCTGCAAATCTGCAATGCGGCGGCGGACATCTTCAAGGTGGAGTTCGGTTCTCGCCATAACCTCCGCGCAGGTTTGTGCACCGGTATCGGTGAGCGACAACAATGACCGTATCTCATCCATTGCATAGCCAAGGTCGCGCGCGCGCAGGATGAACTGCAACCTTTGCACCAGTTCCGGCGAATAGACGCGGTAGCCGTTGGAACTGCGAGGCGGCCCCGGCAGCAATCCCACCTTCTCGTAATAGCGGATGGTTTCGAGATTGCAGCCTGTTTTCCGGGCAAGCTGGGCACGCAAGATGCCGACCTGTTGCTCCATGAAAATACCTCTTGAGTCTGTAGTGGCTACAGAGCCTACACTGCGAATCACTCAGTTGGAACAAGGGATTCAAGCCATGGTCTCAACGCCGGAAGCGGGACAGCCAGCCCTCACCGAAAACCACGAGCCGAAGCAGGCAAACTGGGTTGCGGCGGGCGCATTGATCGGCGCGGGGCTCGCCTCGGCTTGCTGCGTCGTCCCGCTACTGTTGGTTATGCTCGGAATTTCCGGCGCGTGGATCGCCAACCTGACGGCGCTCGAACCTTACAAGCCCTATGTCGCAGGCGTAACGCTCGCGCTGCTCGGCTACGGCTTCTGGCATGTCTATTTCAAGCCGAAACCGCCCTGTGAAGACGGTTCCTACTGCGCTCGTCCACAATCGGCTTGGACCACCAAGGCGGTGCTGTGGCTGGGCCTTGCCGTCGCCATCCTGGCGCTCACCATCGACTGGTGGGCACCCTGGTTCTATTGAAAGGAAATACCCATGAAAAAGACAGTATGTATCGCTATGGCCGTGCTGGCTATGGCTGGCGGCGGGGTCGCCTATGCAGTTAGTGGCACGGCGCAAGATCGCCCCGCGGCTACCGCAACCGCTCAGAAGCAAACCACCTTTGCCATAGAGAACATGACCTGCGCCACCTGCCCGATCACCGTGAAGAAGGCGATGGAAGGCGTCGCCGGGGTAACGGCGGTCACGGTCGATTTCGCAGCCAAGACCGCGCGCGCAACCTATAACCCGCGCCGCACCAATGCTGCTGCGATTGCCGCTGCATCAACCAACGCGGGTTATCCGGCGCGCGCTATTCAAAACTGAGCGGGGCGCCGCCAGCGCCTCAAGAAAGCGATAAGCAATGAACGACTGTTGCAACCGCCCCGGGCAGGAAGGATTTGACGTGGCCGTCATCGGCGCGGGTTCTGCCGGGTTCTCCGCCGCGATCGCCGCTGCCGATCTGGGCGCGAAAGTGGCGCTCGTCGGTCACGGCACGATTGGCGGCACCTGTGTCAATGTTGGCTGCGTTCCTTCCAAGACGCTGATCCGCGCCGCCGAAGCGGTGCATGGTGGGCTTGCCGCCGCGCGCTTTCCCGGCCTTGGGGGCGCTGTCCAGATGGATGACTGGTCCGTATTGGCGGCGTCGAAGGACGATCTTGTCACGACGCTGCGCCAAAAAAAATATGTCGATCTGCTGCCCGCCTATGACGGTGTGAGCTATATCGAGGGCAAGGCACGCTTTGCCGATGGTGCGCTGATTGTCGGCGATGCGCCCATGAAGGTCGGCAAGGTCATATTGGCGATGGGTGCGCACGCCGCCGTGCCGCCGATTCCGGGGATGGACAGCGTGCCCTACCTAACCAGCACATCGGCGCTGGCGCTGGATCGCTTGCCCAAATCGCTGCTGGTGATCGGTGGCGGGGTGATCGGGGTAGAACTGGGACAGATGTTTTCGCGTCTGGGCGTTGATGTCACCATCTGCTGCCGAAGCCGCCTGCTCCCCGAAATGGACCCGGAAGTGAGTGCCGCGCTGAAAAACTATTTGGAAGCCGAGGGCGTGCGGGTTTGCGCAGGTGTCGGCTATCAGCGTATCGCCCAAACACAGAGCGGGGTCGAATTGACCTGCGAGGGGCATTGTGACACCGTCGCGGCGGAACAGGTGCTCATCGCCACCGGACGCCGACCCAATAGCGACGGGCTTGGGCTGGAGGAGCGCGGCATAGTGCTTGCCCGTAATGGTGGAATCGTCGTCGATGACCACCTCGAAACGTCGGTTCCAGGCATTTACGCGGCGGGCGATGTAACGGGACGGGACCAGTTCGTCTACATGGCCGCCTATGGCGCAAAACTGGCCGCGCGCAACGCGGTGACGGGCAACCAATACCGCTACGACAATTCCTCCATGCCATCCGTCGTCTTCACCGACCCGCAAGTCGCCAGCGCCGGCCTCACTGAAACGACAGCACGGGCGCAAGGCCTGGACATCAAGGTTTCGCTGCTCCCGCTCGATGCTGTGCCAAGGGCACTGGCAGCACGCGATACGCGGGGTCTCATCAAACTGATTGCCGACAAGGCGAACGACCGTTTGCTGGGCGGCCAGATCATGGCACCCGAAGGCGCGGATTCGATCCAGACACTGGTGCTGGCGATCAAACACGGCATGACCACCCTGGAATTGGGTGCAACGATATTTCCTTACCTGACCACTGTGGAAGGCCTCAAACTGGCGGCCCAAACGTTTGATAAGGATGTCGCCAAACTGTCTTGCTGCGCCGGGTGATTGCTCGGGGATCAACCGGCAACGAATGGCCTCCCTCCAGTGCAAGCCGCTTTGGTGTCAATTTTGTTATTCGCCTCAGCGGGAGAGCAAAATGGCACGACGCCGACTTCTGACCGGAGACGAGCGCCGGCGCCTGTTCGATCCTCCTGTCCAAGAAACCGCGATCATTGGGCATTATACCCTTTCTGCGGAAGATGTTGAATTGGTTGGGCGCCGCTATGGTCCAGCAAATCGCCTCGGTCTGGCTGCACAAATCGCTTTGATGCGACATCCCGGCTTTGGTCTGCAACCCGAGATCGGGCTTCCCGACGTCATTCTTCAGTACCTCGCGGCACAGTTATTCGTCGATCCTTCCTCCTTCTCTGCATATGGTCAGCGCGCGCAAACTCGTACCGATCATGCCGATCTCGTGGCGCGTTATCTTGGCATACGCCCGTTTCGACGCGGCGACCTGGCACTTGCCCTGAATCTTGCCGCGCAAGCCGCCGAGTATACAGACAGAGGTGAACCGATTGTTCGCGCCCTCATGGTTGGCCTGAAGGGTGAGCGGTTCATTCTTCCGTCAGGCGACACACTGGAACGCGCCGGTCTTGCTGGCCGGGCACGCGCACGCAAAGCTGCCGCAGCCGCAATCGTCGAAGGCCTCAGCTCTGCTGAACTGACACGGCTAGACGAACTCGTAATCAACAACCCGGATTTCGGCATGACACCGCTGGCGTGGTTGCGTAATTTCGAAGAAGCCCCGACTGCGGCCAATATCAATGGCTTGCTTGAGCGCCTGCGCTATGTTCGCGGCATAGGTATCCACCCGGTAGTTGGGGGCGCCATTCCGGAATTCCGCTTTGCCCAATTTGTCCGCGAGGGCGGCGTGGCACCGGCATTCCTGCTTTCGGATTACAGCGTCAATCGCAGGCGGGCGACGTTGACGGCCGCAGTGATCGACCTTGAGGCCAGACTTGCCGATGCCGCGATCCAAATGTTTGACCGACTTATCGGCGGCATGTTCACGCGCGCGCGGCGTGGGCGCGAGCGTCGCTACCAAGATAGTATTCAGTCGGTGGGGCAACTCATGCGGCTGTTTGGCGCCACGATTACAGCACTTGATGAGGCTGTCCAGAATGGCGGCGATCCGCTCGAATTGATTGACGAAGCGGTGGGCTGGCACCGGCTTGTTGCGGCAAAGGCCCAAGTAGATGCCCTTGCTGATCTTGCCGGCGAGGACGCACTGGTAACGGCAACCGAGCGTTACGCCACGCTACGGCGTTTCAGCCCGGCATTTCTGGACGCCTTCACCTTCAAGGCGTCTGGAACAAGGACGGCACTGATCAAAGCCATCGATGTCATTCGCGATGCGAACACACGAAAGTCGCGCGACCTTCCCGATGGCGTTCCACTGCCATTCCCCAATCGGCAGTGGAAGCGTCTCATCACCGAAAGCGGCCGTATCGACCGCCGACGTTATGAAATTGCGATCATGGCAACCTTGCGTGATCGTTTGCGCGCCGGTGATGTATGGATCGAGGGAACCCGCAACTATCAGCGCTTCGATGCCTATTTGCTGGGTCGGCGCGACGCCGCCAAAGTGGCGGATGTGCTTCCGTTCGATTCAAATGCTGCATCCTACCTCGCTGACCGGGCACGAAATCTTGACTGGCGGCTGCGCCGATTTGCCAAGCAGTTGAAAACAAACAAGCTTGAGGGAGTGTCGCTCGAACGAGACCGGCTCAAGCTTCAGCAAATGCCGCCTGTCACCCCACCGGAAGCTGAAGCCCTCGATCGCAAGCTCGATACCCTGCTTCCCCGCGTGCGCATCACCGAGCTGCTGCTTGAAGTCGCCGAACGCACTGGTTTTTTGAACGCATTCCGTGACCTGCGCTCAGGCAAGGAGCACGACAACCCCAGCACGGTACTCGCCGCAATTCTGGCTGATGGCACCAACCTCGGGCTGGAGCGGATGGCCAATGCCAGCGAAGGCGTCAGCTATGCCCAACTCGCATGGACCCACAACTGGTATCTTTCACCCGAGAACTATCAGGCCGCGCTGGCCATGATCATCTCAGCCCATCACGAATTACCCTTCGCGCGGCATTGGGGCGCTGGCACCAGTTCGTCGTCCGATGGCCAGTTCTTCCGGTCGGGGCGGAGCCGTTCAGGGGCGGCGGACGTCAATGCCAAATATGGCGCCGAACCTGGCGTGAAAATCTATTCTCACCTTTCCGATCACTTCGCATCATTCGGATCACGGATCATGTCCGCGACGGCAGGTGAAGCGCCTTACGTGCTCGACGGGCTTGTCCTGGGCGCCGGCAACCTTCCGTTGCATGAGCACTATACCGATACCGGCGGCGCCACCGATCATGTTTTCGCACTCTGCCACCTACTCGGGTTCCGCTTCGCGCCCCGGCTGCGCGATATTGGCGACCGCAAGCTGGGTTCGATCGCTGCGCCATCGACATACAAGGGCATCGAAAATCTGATGGGCCGCACCATCAAAACGGCAGCGATCGAGGCCGATTGGGATGACATCGTCAGGATTGTCGCCTCAATCAAGGATGGCACGGTGGCGCCGTCAGTAATCTTGCGAAAACTTGCCGCCTACAAACGCCAGAACAGGCTGGATTTTGCATTGGCTGAACTGGGCCGTATCGAGCGCACTTTGTTCACGCTCGATTGGCTTGAACAACCGGAACTGCGACGTGCCTGTCAGGCCGGTCTCAACAAAGGCGAGGCGAGGCACACGCTTGCCGCCGCCATCTATACCAACCGGCAGGGTCGGTTCACCGATCGCTCGCTGGAAAATCAGGAATTTCGCGCATCTGGGCTGAACCTGCTGATTGCGGCGATTTCCTACTGGAACACGGTCTATCTCGACCGGGCCGCCCAGCACCTCAACGCTGTCGGCACGACGTTCGATGCGGCACTGCTTGCGCACCTTTCTCCGATGGGCTGGGCGCACATCAGTCTGACCGGCGATTACCTCTGGGAGCAGGCCAGGCGACTTCCAGCAGGTGAATTCCACCCACTCAACGAGCCAATGGCGCGGTTGAAGCGTGTAGCGTAGCCCATGTTCCGCTTATGTCCGAGAAATCGTTGTCTGGCGAACAAACCTTGAGGTGACGCCTCCTGGACAACCGCGGTCAGCGCTTTTTCTGAAAGGCGCCGGGGCTCCAGGAAGGCGGGAAAGTAGCTGCCCGTCCTCAGCTTGGGGATGCGCAGTTCAACGGTGCCGGCCCGCGTTTCCCAGTCGCGCTCGCGGTAACCGTTACGTTGGGCAAGCCGGTCGCTGCTCTTCTCGCCATATCCAGCGCCGGTCAGACTACCGACCTCCAGATCCATCAGCCGCTGCGCGGCAAAGCCTATCATCTCACGCAGGAAATCTGCATCCGCGCTCTTTCCCACCAGCGCCTGCAGGTTCATCGTGTCGTCGGTCATCGAAGGTCTCCTTTGGTTGAGTCTTGCAACCCAAACCTATCGGGGTCGGTTCCGGTTGAGGGCGGAATGACACCCTAAGCGTGGGGCACGAAGCACGCAGTCTGAGTTTATGGTCGAGCCGGCCGTTCACCGGGCATTCGCGCCGCGATGCGGTTTCGCCGCTGCCGGATCTTCAGCGGCACCGCGACTACAACGAACAGCCCCGCAGCACAGTAGAACCAGACCAACGCTGAATCGCGTTGCCGCAGGGCAATGCAGATGAGACAGGAAACCGCAACGATCGGGGTTATCTTGGTCACCCACCACAAGGCAGATCCCCATCCGGGTTGATCGCGCATGTCCTTGTTCACGATCAGCACGAACAATGTCGCCGCGACCTTCAAGCCGATGGCGAAAGCGGCGATCCAGCTTAAAAAGTCGATCAGGGTGGAGAAGCCGAACGTCAGCATGGCATGAGGATGCGACGCAGCTTGTTGCCGGGCAACCTGTAATCCGTCCCAGATGGTAAAAGGAAAAGCCGGATCATATGTCGGTGAGATCCTCGGGGTAACGCCCACCGCGCTGACAGAACAGATGCCAGGTTTCCCGTCCTCGTTCGGTCAGAAGCAGGTATTCCGGCCGATCAGGCGGATGATCGAGCAGGTTCAGGCGGACGAGCGGTCGGATGCTGCGTTCACCGATCACCCTGTCAGGGCTGCTACCTTCTGTGACGGTGGCCCAGCCCGGCGTGCCGCGTTCAGTGATCGCAGGTGCCAGATGACCGTCGCGCGACTGGCTGCCGTCACCGCCTAGGATAGCCAGGCAAATGCTCCAGAAGCCTTCGCGGGGTCGCGGCGGGATCAGCGCCCACTCGACCGGGCCGGTATCTGATTGCTCCGGCACCGATGCGAGTGCTGTCGGGTCGTCCCGCACGCCGTCGCGATATGCCCGTTCCAGTGCCTGGGCGATGGCACCGGCGGTATCGACGGTGAGGCCGTACTTCCGATCGGATCGGTCCTTGGCGACGATACCACGCGCGATTTCACGGAAGCGCGCCTTGCGCCGTGGATCGGGCGGAAACTGTCTGGTCATGCCTCCCCCTCGACAGGTGCAGCATCCACCCGCGCCCGCCCGACGATCGCGGCGACGGTGTTCTTGCTGAGGCCGATGTCGCGCGCGATCCAGCGATAGCTGCGACCCTCGGCGACCAGCTCCAGCACCTTGGATGCGTGCCGGTCGGACTTGGGGCGGTCGCCGATCTGCCGGCCAAGTTTCCGACCCCGCGCCCGTGCCGCGGCGAGACCGGAGCGGACCCGCTCGCTGAGCATGTCGCGCTCGAATTGCGCGATCCCGGCGAGCATTGTCGCCATCATCCGCCCGTGCGGCGTATCGACCTCGAACGTCATGCCGCTCATCGCAACGACCGACACGCGCCAGCCCGACAGCCGGTTGAGCGTGTCGAGCAGGTCCTGGGTCGAGCGCCCCCAGCGGCTGAGTTCGGTGACGAGAATCGCATCGATGTGGCGCGCCTGCGCCAGCTTCATGATTTCGCCACGCGCCGAGCGGTTGGCCTTCATGCCTGAAGCGGTTTCGCGGAAGATCTCGACCACCTCATAGCCGCCCCGTTCGGCAAAACCGGCAAGATCACGCAGCTGCCGCTCGCACGACTGGTCGGCGGTCGAGACACGGGCGTAGATGGCAGCGCGTTGTCCCAATTGAACCTTCCTGAAATCAGGCCTCGAAAACTCTTGATTTACGTGGCGTCAGTGTTGTCCAAAACAGACTTCTGTTCAATGGGGACAAGCCGTGCATGCCGAGACGCCATATCCTCAGCGCCCGACAGCGTTCGGCCCTACTCGACCTACCGACTGACGAAGCGGCGCTGCTGCGCCATTATCTTCTGGCAGACGATGACCTGATTCATATCGACCGGCGTCGCCGACCGGAGAACCGCATCGGGTTCGCCCTGCAGTTGTGCGCGCTGCGATATCCAGGCCGGACCCTTGCTCCCGGCGAACTGATCCCCCACACTGTATCTGCCTTTCTAGGCGCCCAGCTTGGCATCGCTGGCGAGACGCTCGCGGCCTATGCCGTTCGACGCCAAACCCGCCACCAGCACTTGGAGGCGCTGCGCCGTATCTACGGATACAGAATGTTCCCCGGACGGGGACCGTATGCCAGGGCTTTCCGCGATTGGCTTCTCGCCGAAGCCGAGCAGGCACGCTCAAACGACGACCTTGCCCGGCGCTTCATTGCCCGCTGCCGTGAAACCATGACCATCCTGCCGGCGATCACGACAATCGAGCGTTTGTGCGCGGACGCGCTCGTCGCCGCCGAACGTCGGATCGAGAAGCGGATCGCGGCCCGTCTCGATCCCGTCGCCTGTGATGGGCTCGACCGACTGACTACCGAGATGCTGCCGGGGGCGATCAGCCGCTTCATCTGGCTGCGCCGGATTGAGCCGGGCAACAACTCCGCCGCGGCGAACCGGCTGCTCGACCGGCTCGAGTTCCTGCGCGCGATGAACCTCAATGATGGTATACTTGCCGGTGTTCCACCGCATCGCGTCGCCCGGCTACGCCGGCAGGGCGAGCGCTACTTCGCCGATGGCCTGCGCGACCTCGGCGCCGATCGGCGCCGCGCTATCATGGCGGTCTGCGTCATTGAATGGGCCACGGCGACTGCGGATGCGGTGATCGAAACACATGACCGGATCGTTGGCCGCACCTGGCGCGACGCGAAGCAACTGCATGACGCGCGGGTCGTAGAAACCAGAGGCGCTACCACTGCGACTTTGAACGGCTTCACTGCACTCGGTCAATCATTGCTCGAAGCGCATGGCGACGGCGCGTCGCTGGAAGATGCGGTCGCGGGCGGGGCGGGATGGGAACGGCTCACCAGCCTCGTCGCTACGGCCAAGACGTTGACGGACACCTTGGGCGATGATCCGCTGGCCTATGTTGATCAGGGGTATCACCGCTTCCGTCGGTATGCCCCGCGCATGCTGCGATGCCTCGACCTCAAAGCTGCGGCGGTTGCACGGCCTTTGCTGGACGCGGCTACCGTCATCGCTACCAAGGGCGCAGTTCCGGCGGCCGACGATTTCTTGCGCCCGCATTCCAAATGGCGGCGACAGTTGCGGGCGAAGGGCGATGATGATGCCCGCCTCCGGGAAGTCGCGGTCATGTTTCACCTGCGCGACGCGCTGCGCTCGGGCGACATATGGCTCGACCGCTCGCATCGATATGGTGACCTGCGCCACGTCCTCGTGCCGATGGCGGTCGCGCATGCCGCGAAGCTGGCGGTCCCGTCCGACCCGCATGTCTGGCTGGCTGACCGCAAAGTGCGTCTCGCTGATGGCCTTGCCCGGCTCGGTCGCGCCGCGCGCAGCGGTACAATTCCGAAAGGCAGCATCGAGGACGGCACGCTGCGCATTGATCGGCTCACCGCTGACGCGCCGGATGGGATCGAGGATCTGGTGCTTGATCTGTATCGCCGGCTGCCGCCCGTCCGCATCACCGATCTGCTGCTCGAAGTCGATACCGCGCTGGGTTTCACTGATGCCTTCACGCATCTGCGCACCGGCGTGCCATGCGGCGACCGAATCGGCCTGCTCAACGTCCTGCTTGCCGAGGGCCTGAATTTGGGTCTGCGTAAGATGGCAGAGGCTTCCAACACTCACGACTATTGGCAACTCTCCCGTCTCGCTCGCTGGCACGTCGAAAGCGAGGCGATCGACCAGGCGCTGGCCAACGTGGTCGCGGCGCAAGGGGCGCTGCCGATGGCCCAGGTCTGGGGTATGGGCAGATCCGCATCGGCCGATGGCCAGTTCTTCCCCGCCGCACGGCAGGGCGAAGCGATGAATACGATCAACGCCCGCTACGGCAACGATCCCGGCATCAAGGCCTATACCCACGTCAACGACCGCTTCGCGCCGTTTGCATCGCGGACCATTCCAGCCACGGTCAGCGAAGCACCTTATCTACTCGACGGGCTGACGATGAATGAGGCAGGGCGACGGATCGAAGAGCAGTACGCCGACACTGGCGGGTTCACCGATCATCTGTTCGGGATCAGCGCGATGCTCGGCTGCCGCCTTGTACTGCGCATCCGCGACCTCCCATCCAAACGACTGTACGTGTTCGACCCTGCCGCGACGCCGAGCGAATTGCGCCCGCTGGTGGGCGGCAAGGCGCGTGAGGCGCTGATCGTTTCCAACTGGCCCGATCTGTTCCGCTGCGCCGCCACCATGAGCGCTGGACAGGTCGCGCCGAGCAGCATCTTGCGCAAGCTCGCCTCCTATCCGCGCCAGAACGATCTTGCCTCCGCGCTGCGCGAGGTGGGCCGGATCGAGCGGACGCTGTTCATCATCGAATGGATACTCGACGTCGGCATGCAGCGCCGTGCACAGGTCGGCCTCAACAAGGGCGAGGCACATCATGCGCTGAAAAATGCCCTGCGCATCGGCCGTCAGGGCGAAATCCGCGACCGCACGACGGAGGGTCAGCATTACCGGATCGCCGGCCTCAACCTGCTCACCGCCATCATCGTCTACTGGAACACCCTGCACCTTGGCCATGCCGTTGAGGCCCGGCGCCGCGAAGGGCTCGATACCCCCGACCATCTTCTCGCCCATATTTCGCCGCTCGGATGGGCACACATCCTCCTCACTGGCGAGTACCTTTGGCCCAAGGACGCCGGCGCTTAGGGTGTCATTCCGCCCTCAGCCGGAACCGACCCCCTATCCGAAGATCTTCGATGGCCACCCGTGAACCTGACCGGCCGCTACAGCGCTGGATGATAGCGCGCGGCCGGTCAGCTTCACTACCGCTGAGCTACACCACCACGCGGGACACGACCTGATCTGACCGTTTTGACGCTCGCGTTAGAGCAAGCGACTGGAGTTAAAGCGGTCGCCAGCTGCTCAAGATTTTCCCTCATCCCAATAGGGAAAAATCAGCTGATAGGTAGGGTTGACCCGATACCAACTGGCTCTCTTGTAAGCGTAGCTGTCGAGATGGGGGAATAGCATTGCCGCCCTCATACCGCTGCTGACCTCAGCCGGTCGATTGTCTGACGTTCGAATGCCTGCGGATCTTTAGCGGCAGTTTCGAGCAAGCGGCTGTCCAGTTCCATTGCGACGTTGCCACCAGCGAGCATGATGCCGGCGTCGCACGAGACCGCGAGCGTCCCGAGATCGTGAAGGGCGGTCATCAGCGTCAGTCCGTTGTCGACCATCCCACGCAGCGCTTGGCGAAGATCGAACGCGGCAACGGGGTCCAGCCAGTTGAAGGGCTCGTCCAGTATCACCCGCGTGTGGCCCTGCGCGAACGCAAGGGCGATCGTGATCCGCTGCCGCATACCGGCCGAGCAGTCGCCGATCCAGCGGTCGAGCAACGCGTCCAAACCGAGCGCCCCGCGCAATGGGCCTAAACGGGGCCAGATCGTTTCGATATCCCCGCCGACCAGTTCCAGCACCTCGCGTCCGCGCAACGCATCGGGCAATGTGTCGGCCGGTGGCGAAAAGCCGAAGTACGTCGCTCGCGCCGGCCGGTGCGCGATCATCTCCACGCCATCAATGCGGCATGATCCGCTGGCGAATGGCAATCGCCCCGCAAGTGCGCGAAGCAGGCTGGTCTTGCCCGACCCGTTTGCCCCGATCAGGCCGAACCACGATCCTTCTATAACCGCCAGGTCAACGTGGCGAACGACACGCTCGCCAGTACGCTCGATCGATACGGCAGTAAGGTCGATGATCGGATTCATGCAAGCAACCAGGTCCTTGCCGCGGAGCGGCGCTGCAACTGCCACAAGATGGCAATGCCGACGAATGGCAGGATGATCGGCATTGAGAAAGCCGTCAGAATGAGCAGTCCCGTCAGTATCGAAACGATGAAATCGGCAAAGCCCTTGCCATGGATTCGATAGGCGAGGGTTCGTAATACCATCAGCAGCAGGGCCCCGATCGAGGTCGCCGCGACGACGGCGGCGAGGGCATGACCGAATGCTAAGGCGCAGGCCGGTGCCGCTGTACCGACGAAGAGCATAGCGCCGCGCGCTTGGCGACCAATGATGCGCCATGCGCCCCGACCTGCGATCGTCTGGAAGCGCACGCTGCCGTCGTCGACTATGGTCAGCGCCAACCCGGATAGGGCTGTCTCGATACCAGCGACCACAACCAAAGCGTCACCCCGTAGGTATTGAGCCGCAAACGCCAGTGACAGCAGCAACATCGCGGCAGCGACGATCCCGGCGCCGGGTCGCTGGATCCATGATCGGAGAATTCGGCCGATCCCCGCATTGCACGCGCCAAAGCCGGCTATGGAGAGGCTACCTGTTACATACCCCACGAGCGCACCGATCAGATAGCCGGGTAGACTGGCAATCAGCAGGGATGGTCGGGAGATGACCGTGAAAATTGCCAGCAGTGTCAGCCCGATCGCACACCACGCGATCAGGTAACGCCTTCGGAGCGCTGGACACAGTGCGTCAGCCGCCAAAGGTCCATCGGAGGCGTGAAACGCAAGGCGTACCGCGATCAGGCGGCCGGTGGTCAAGCCGATCAATACGCCGGCACCGAAGGCTGTCCACGCGGCGATCGGCCATGCGCGATCCAAAAGCCATGAGCGCGCGGCCGCCAGAGCGAACAACAGCATCGTCGCTGCAATTAGGCGGTCGTGCCAACCCGAAAAGGTAGCCCTCGCAGCGTTGATCGCGATCCGCCGATCGTAGCGAAACAGGCGCTCGGCCGGTCCCGTTCCTTCCCCAGCCGTCAAACTCACTTTGCTTTTCGCCTTTCGGGTCGAATTTGAGCGAAGCGGCAAACCTACATAAGCGGTGCTGTTCCGGCGAGACCCGGTCGTCGCGAATGTCCGCTAACCTTCCCAACCCGGACATTCCCGAAATCGGATCAATTTTTGGGAATGGCCGGGTTTGGTGGTTTCCAGAATGGCGGCGTATGAGACGGCTCAACTGGAAAGTAGACGGTCGCAATGCTACCGTAATTTAGTAGATAAGGGTCAGGCATTGAGGTGGCCCCCTAAATAACCTGACAGGTCCCCGCTCTTAGATAAGAGTGAGGCACATGACTAACGGTACGACTAGGCGTTACAATGATGGCGAGGTTCTCTCCGGTGTTCCGCGCCGGAGACGGTGGACACCGGAAGAAAAGGTCCGGATCGTCGAGGAGACGTATCTGCCCGGAATGAGCGTGTCACTCGTCGCCCGCCGGCACGGCATTGGTGGGAATCAGATCTTCACCTGGCGGCGCCTGATGGCGCAGGGTGCGCTGACCGCCGCGGCAGCTGGTGAGGAAGTGGTGCCGGCGTCCGACTACCGTGCGCTCGAGGCGCAGGTGCGCGAATTACACCGGCTGCTCGGCAAGAAGGCCATGGAGAACGAGCTGCTCCGCGAGGCCGTGTCCCGGGCCGCAGGCCCAAAAAAACTCCTGTTGCGCTCGACCTCGTTGCCGCAGGATGGACGGTGAGCGCGGTCGCAGAGGCGGTCGGAATTGCTCGCCCACACCTGTCCGCAATGCGCCATCGCCCGTCGCCCCGACCACGCGGACGACCGCCACTGCCGGATGCCGAGCTGGTCGCCGACATCCGCGCGCTCGTCGCCGATCTGCCGACCTACGGCTATCGCCGCGTTCATGCTCTGCTGCGCCGGCAGGCCGAAAAGACCGGGCGCAAAGCGCCCAATCCGAAACGCGTCTACCGCGTCATGAAGGTGTACGGGCTGCTGCTACAGCGGGACGGCGAACGCCGCGAGGAACGGCGGCACGATGGCCGGGTCGCCGTCGACCTCCGCAACACCCGCTGGTGTTCCGACGGGTTGGAGATCACTTGCGACAATGGTGAGAAGGTGCGTGTCGCCTTCGCGCTCGACTGTTGCGACCGCGAGGCGATGGGCCACGTGGCGACGACGGGCGGCATCACCGCCGAGGACGTCCAGGACCTGATGGTCGCCACAGTCGAGCATCGCTACGGACAGGTGAACCGCGTACCCGAACCCATCGAGTGGCTTACCGATAACGGCAGCTGTTACACCGCTCGCAACACACGTGCGTTTGCCCGAGGCATTGGGCTGATCCCGCGCACGACCCCAGTCAGCAGTCCTCAATCGAACGGCATGGCTGAGGCGTTCGTCCGCACCCTCAAACGCGATTATGTCCGTGTGAATCCCAGGCCGAATGCGCAGAGTGTCATCGACCAACTGCCTGGCTGGTTCGCCCATTATAACGAGGTGCATCCGCACCGCGCTTTGCGCTATCGATCACCCCGCGAGTTCATCGCGCAAACCTGCGAGGCCCTGTCAGACCTTTAGGGGGCAACAACAGGCATGGTCGAGCACTTTCTATTTATGATCGGTGGGGATGATGACGAACAGATTTCGCTAGTCCAAAGCGAAGTAGATCGATCGTGTCGCTTGGTTTGTACGGTGCGAGGTGAGAAGCATTCCGTCGAAGAAACGGACTTCTTTAAGGCCTTACAGGTGATCCGGCGTCGCGCTTTAGAACCCAAGGGACTGATACCCTTCTGCTATGGCGCTAGTCTCAAGGTATGGCCTTCGGGGATGTCGCGAGGCATGGGTCGAGGATTAAAGGCATATAAGATCGAGGTAGGTGGACAAGCATCCGATCTCGTCAGCATTTTCGATAGTGGGCCCGACGTGATTCCCGCGTTAGTGGCCGCTCAAGAAGAATATGCGGGTGACTGGGTTGCATCGTTGCCCGCTAAACTTCCGCCTTCGGGAAAACCTTAGACCGCGGGAGATGACCGCAAGTGGGGGCTTTCTGCCGATCCCACCCTTTCTTGGAAAGGATCCAGAGTGTGCGTAAACTCGCTGTCGATCAGATAAGGGCCGCGTGAGCGGCTTCGACGACGAACTGGGCGCGCATACGCGCCGGATCGAACCATCAGGCCGAGAACGGCTGTTAGTGGAGGCGAACGCCGGTTTATCGACCGCGCGAAGCGGTTATTTCGAGCCAAATCAGGCCTGAACGGCCCGTATCATCCCCGGCACGCCGATGATGGTTATAGCCCGTCTGAGATTGTAGGCTAACGCGGTCAGGCTGAACTCGGCGCGCACCTTCTCGAGCCCGCGCATCAGGAATGCGCCCTGGTTCATCCACTGTTTGATTGAGCCGAACGGATGCTCGACCGTCTCGCGGCGCACCGCCAGTATATCCGGGCGGGCGGCCAGTCGCTCCGCCATGCGGTCAAGCACCGCCTCGTTCTCCCAGCGATTGATGCGACGGTAGCGCCCGCCGGTGCAGCGAGCCTTGATGGCACAGGCGGCGCAGGCATTCGGGTTGGAGTATTGCACTGTGACATGCCCGCGCACGACGGAGTGGTAGCGGGTGTCGAGACGCTGCCCGCTGGGGCAGCGATACACGTCTTCCTCGGCACCGTAGTGGAACCGCTCCTTGGGGAAGTGGCCGTTGCTGACCGCGATGCCCCGCTGGGGACGTGCGACATAGGGCGTGATGCCGTTCTCCTCACACGCCTCGATGTCCTCGCCCTTGTAGTATCCCATATCTGCCACGGCATCGATACGCTCGGCACCGAGCAAGGCCTTGGCCGCGCCAGCGGTTTGGGCCAGTAGGCCGAGGTCGCTGCCGGCGTTGGTAACATGCTGCTCGACGATGAGCTTGTGCTTGGCATCGACCGCCACCTGCGCATTGTAGCCGACGGTCGTCTTGCCATGCGTCACCATCGCGCGCGCGTCGGGATCGGTAAGCGAGATCTGGCTCTCGCCGCTGGTCTTCAGCTGTTCCAACATCGCCTCGCTGACCTGGCGCCGCTCACGCACCTTGGCGATCTTGGCCGCAAGCGCCTCGGCAGGCCCGATACCACCGTCATCCTCGCCGCGGTCGATGTCGTCCAGTTGCGTCAGATAGCGCTCCAGTCGCTCGTCGGCCGACTTGAGGTACGTCTCCAGTTTCGCCCGTGTGAAGTTGCGCGTTTGGCTGTTCACCGCCTTCAGCCGCGTGCCATCCACCGCCAGCAGTTCGCGCCCGAACAGATCGAGCTTACGGCATAGAGCCACGAACGCACGGAAGACGGTCTTGAACGCCGCCCGGTTATCGCGCCGAAAGTCAGCGATGGTTTTGAAGTCCGGCCGCAACCCGCGCAGCAGCCAGATCACCTCGAGATTGCGGATCGCCTCCGCCTCCAGGCGCCGGCTTGATCGCACCCGGTTAAGATAGCCGTACAGGTACAGCTTGAGCAGATCGCCCGGATCAAAGCCTGGTCGCCCCGTCGCCTTCGGCCGCGATCGAAGAAAGCCAGCGTCACCCAGATCGAGGTCGTCAACAAAGGCATTGATGAACCGCACCGGATTGTCCGCCGCCACGTAATCCTCGACCGACGCCGGTAATAGCAGCGCCTGCTCGCGCGCATGACCTTCGATATATGCCATCACCAAAACATACACCCGTCAGCATATCGAGGGAATCAGGCAACCAAGTTTTCGCACACTCTGGATCGAATTTCGGGAATCAATTGCGTGACATGTTGGGCAGGAAAGGTTCTACAGGTTTGGGCGGTTCGCTCCTGAGGACCACGCTGGTAGCAACCGCCCCGTATCTCGCCACCGAGTCCACAATCCGTTCCAGATCCTCGGGCGCCGGCACCATGACGCGCAAGACGAAGCAATCCTCGCCGGTCACGCGATAAACGTCGATCACCTCAGGCAAGGCTCTAAATAATTGCAGGCAGGGCTCGATGTGCTCATGCGTGGTGCGCAACCGCATGATGGCGGAGGTGGCTATGCCGATCGCCTTGGGATCGATCCGGGCGCCGTAGCCCGTGATAATCCCGCGCTCTTCAAGGCGACGGACGCGTTCCGACATGGCGGGCTGCGAAAGGCCGATGCGTCGTCCGAGTTCGGAAAGAGCGATTCGGCCGTCCTGTTGCAGGGCCGCCAGAATGGCACGATCGGTTACGTCGAGAATGAGGTCCGAACGGGGTGCCATCTGCAATTGATCCTGATCGCCTTTAAATCATCGACAAGAACGCTTCGCAGCCGATGATCATCCATATACTCGGCACGTCAACTGCCGCATATTCCGGCCGTTCCCATTTTTCTGCGGCATGAGATGGCGATGATTTACCTTCCTGGTATCGGTGGTTCCGGAGACGCGCACTGGCAGACGATCTGGCAGCGCCAAGACCCTCACTCGACGAGGTTCCAACCAAGCAGCTGGGACCGCCCGGAACTGAGCGACTGGATCACGGCCCTTGATGTCAGCCTCGACGAGGCCGTCGAGCCGAGGATTTTGGTGGCGCACAGCCTCGCCTGCCTTCTCGTCGCCCATTGGGCGGCCCGCTCTGCGCTCACACAGTTGGTAGCTGGGGCACTTCTCGTCGCCGTCCCCGATCCGCACGGTTCCCAATTTCCGCATGAGGCAGCCGCCACTTTCGCCGATGCGCCATCGGCGCCGTTGCCGTTTCCGACCCTCGTCGTGGCCAGCAGCAACGATCCCTATGCCTCCTTCGAGCATGCCGAGCGCAATGCTCGCGACTGGAAGGCCGGTATCGTCAATGTTGGAGCGCTGGGCCATATCAATGGAGCGAGTGGACTGGGATCGTGGCCGGAAGGTCGACGACTTCTTACGGCATTCCTTTCGGGGGGCTGCCGTTTAGGCTCTGGCAGGCTAGATTAATTCGAACCTCCCGTCCCGTAAGGAGGATTATGGACGCTTGTAGGGTTTCGCCGTGAACCAACTGCCCACGAGACGGCCTGCCCCGTCTCGAATGGAACGCACAGCAGGAAAGTCGCCCTAGCGATTGCACCGGCCGCGGTCGCGCCATCCCCTTTTTCCCAAAATCTGTTCCCGATTGCTCTTTCCCAAAATTGCCAATCAGAGATGGGAAAGCAGGAATGATCGCGCCTAACGAAAGGGTGCGTTCGTTGCGCGGATCGCCAAGCTTAGCGTTCGACACTGCCCTTTCAGGCCAACCGATTCCTACCGTGAATCTGTGTCCGAATAATGCACAGAGGCCTCCCACGCGATTCAGCTCTCTCGGCTGCTTTTGCCCCGGGCCTCGCACGAGAGGCGTTCGCCGCGACGCCATTTTGCCGGATCGATGAAGTAGCCGGCATGCACGCCGGCATGTCTGGCCTCGGCATTTTCGTAAGCGGCGAGATAACGCTGCGCGCGCTCCGGGTCGTTCTTCAGATAGCTGGTCGCCGGCACGGCAAGTCCCGCTGCGATCATGCTCTCACCAAGGTCCTGGCCCCCAATCTCAATCGTTCCGATCGGACGACCGTAGCTTTGCTTGCCCGTCAGGCGGATGGTGCTGCTTCCTGACTTCAGGAGCTTCGACGCATAGTCCTGTGCCGCTTTGCCGCATTGCCAGCAGCCATTCGCATTTCGACATAATTGCCTCTTCTCGAAGGCATCGGCCCCAAAAATCCTGACGTCGAACGATACCGTGTCACCGTCGATCGCGCGACCGTCGGCGCGGATCAGCGCTGGGTCTTCGGCCTGGGAGGCGGATCCTCCGCAGGCGGCAAGGGCAAGAGCGAGAACAAGGGTTATGCGCATGCGCGTGCGTCCTGGATCAGGGTGTCGGTCGTCTCGACGATCAGCCACGGCTGCAGCGGCTCGCCCGTAGCGACGATGTCGGTGTGGATCCCGTCAAGGCGCATCCATGCGGCGACCCTGACGGCGTTGGACCTGCTGCACAGGATACGTCGCAGCGGCGAGAGGGGAGTGTCGGCAGACATCGGGATATCCATTATGCTGGTGTCGCATACGCGGTAGGGGCCGCGAAGACGGTGCGGTGAACTTTGGTTTCCGGAACGACAGACCAGGCCAGGTCGCGGAAATGCGAGATGCGGTAATGCCCGTGCCCCTTGTCGCTCCGGAAGGTGATCTTTTCGCCGCGTTTCACGACGATGAACTCGGTGCCGGTATGGCCGTCGCTGAACGAAACCGGGCGGGGAAGTTTGATCCGCATCCCGTTATCGATTTTGCGGGCGTGCAGCCTTAGCCTCGCGAGGCAACGGCGTCGCCAATCCAGCGCGCTTTCTTTGCTGGTTGGCGACAGGAGACGCAGGATCCGGGCGGGACATCCGGCCTCGCAGGGTCCCATAGATTCCTCCTGGTCCTTGTACGCAAATATGTATCCGTCTCTGGCCTTGGGGTTCCAGCGGACCAGACACACGAGTGCGATGACGTAGAGCGGCTCGTCGTCTGAAATGATCTCAGCTGCTGCGTACCAGACGCGGTTTCCGACGAACGCGCTGTCGATAACGCGCATGCCGCGCGTGCCGCCACCATCCAGCGCACGGCTGTAGGTGAACTGGTCGTCGAGATAGGCCTTGGGGTTCGGGTGGCCGGCCATGCCGGCGCTGGTCATCGAGAGCCAACCCATGTCGTGTTCTCCGGTTCATGCGGCGAGCCGCGTTTCTGCTGCGGCCTCGGTCGAGAAGGCGCGAAGGTAGGAGAAGGCCTGTTCGGCCTTGGTGGCGGCGAGGAAGATCGCGGTCTTGTCGGCGCGGAGCACCCCCAGCCAGTTGGCGAGGTAGGAGGCATGGCTGTCGTGCAGCTCGGTCGGGAGACCGAGATCGCCGCAGATCATGGCCGAGCCAAGCTCAGCGACCAATTCTTCGACGCAATATGCGTTGTCGCCGAAGCGCTTCCCGAAGGTGCGATCGAGCCGGGAGGCATGGCCTGCCCAATGGACGGTCTCGTGTGCCCGAACCGATGCGTACGCGTCGCCTGACTTGAAGCTGCCGGTGTGCGGCATCTGGATATAGTCGAAGGTTGGGTGGAAGAAGGCGCGGTCACCACCGTGACGCACCTTGGCCGGAATACCGGCAAAGAAGGCGTCGATGCGATCCTGCCGTTCTGAGATTAGCAAAGGGGTCGGTGCGACCTCGCGCGGGTAGTAATAGTCCGGTAGGCGTAGGGTAGGCCGGGTGGCGTCTCATAGAGAACGTCCCTCGGCCCCCCTCCGAACCGGACTTGCACCTTTCAGCGCATCCGGCTCTCCACCTACGTCAGAGTTGCAATCGTCGTCTATCGGGCAGCCTGCCGGCATGGAGGTCCACATGGCAGGGCCTGCACAGCACGATGCGCTTGCGCGCCCGTGCGGAGATCATCTTCCGACCCAAAGGCGCAACCTTCATGTCAGCCATCTTACGGACGTGATGCACCTCGCATGCCGTGTTTTGAACGCCGCACAGTTCACACCGATTGGCATTTAGACGTTCGACAAATTCAGTGCGGTTGAGGCCCCACCTCGCAGTGGAGGGAACGATATCAATCGTTCCGTACCGGATTTCTCCGACACTCAACTCGCTCGACTTCCATAATTTGACCGTTCTGGTCGTTCCATTGACCTGGTAGCTGACCTGATATCCGGTTCTACACCGAAGCCTATTGAAAACCTGCATTACCGAACACTTATGCTTGTTGGCGAGCGTCCGCCCAAAACTGGACTGCCAAATGTGGCTCAGTTTGTTAAGCTTCTTCTTCACGTCCCACGCTAGCGCATAGTAGTTAGCAAATCCTCGTAGCTCAGCATTATAGGCCATCACGATCTCAACGTCACTGCAATGAAGAAGCCGAGGACGATGCTGGCCGACAAAGGCCGACCAGTCGCCATACTTCCTCGTAGCGCAAAATTGCGCGACCTTGTCCCATGGTACGCTTAGTTGCATGACGTCGGAGGGCATACGCGGCCTGGAAACGCGGCCATTCCTCACGACTTTCCCGGTTCGACGCTGGGTATGTGTATGAACGTCGTAGCCGAGAAACCTCACCCCATCCGACGCTTTCGCAATCCGACTTTTCTCTTCCGAAGCTTCGAGACAAAGGGTGTCGGTCAAGAACGCCTTGACCGTTGCCATCACCTCACGCGCCTCGTCCTTGGAACCAATGACGCCTATAAGGAAGTCGTCGGCGTAGCGGACGAAACGCAACCTGCGAAAATTCTGGTCGAATGGATCGCGCGCACGAAGCGACGCTCGCCTCTCCCCAATCTGCTCAATCTCGCGAAGTGCTTGATCGACAGCGGGATCGTCAGCCTTGCCTTCGGAGCGTAACCGACGAACTTTCTTCCAACGATATTGCATGTTTCCACTGAGCCGCCAGTATTCAGCCGGGACGGACCGTTGATCACCTTTGTCAAACCGTTGCCTGTATTCCTCCATAAACTCATCGAGCTCATGGAGGTAGACATTGGCCAGCAAAGGCGAAACGATACCGCCCTGAGGCGTTCCACTGAACGTCTCTCGAACCTGCCAGTCTTCGAGGTACCCAGCCTTCAGCATTCCGCGAACGAGACCGATGAATTTTTCATCATCGATCCGCTTTGCGAGTAGCTTGAGCAGCACTTCGTGGTTGATGTTGTCAAAGAACCCGACCACATCAACCTCGACCAGCCACTTCATGCCAGTCCAGACGCCGCGAACGGTGTCCAGAGCGGTGTGACAGGAACGTCCCGGTCGAAACCCATGGCTGTGTTTAGAAAACACGGGCTCATAAATCCGTTCCAAGATGCTCCTGACCACCTCTTGCACCAAGCGGTCATCAACCGTTGGTATACCGAGAGGACGCAACTTGCCGTTGGCCTTGGGAATATAGACCCGGCGCACAGGTGACGGGCGGTGAGTACCGCTGAGGACCTGCGACATCAACCGGTGAAGCTTCTCGGGCGAAAAGCCGTCGAAAGTCTCACCATCGACGCCCGGCGTCAGCGAACCTTTGTTACGGGCAATCCGCTCGTACGCTTGTTCCCAGAGGAGGTCGCACTTCATGAGATTGAACAGCCCGTTGACCCGCTTCCCTGCGATAGACAACTTTGGCAACTGCTCCATCCGCTTCAGGACGGTATGTGACAGCATCAGCTAGTCCCTTCCCTTGTTGATGGAGCGACGTAAGCTGCCGGACTTCCCCCGGCCGGTTGGGCTTTCGGATGAGTCACCTCGATCCTTATACCGCCGGTCGTGCGTGCCCGAAGGCACGCCTGTCCCGGGCGTTACCCCGGGCGTTTGAGTACTACTCCGGCTCCGTAGCCATACAGGACAGGACGAAGCCCGCCTGCTACAGGCTATCCTGTGATGACGTGAGTAAAGAGATCCGACTTGGTTAGGCCCCCATTTCATCCCTTTGTCCCCATATAGGGCTGCGCCGAGTAGGCTGGATGCATCGATCCTCATCGGAAAGATCAACGCCTTTGAGTACTCGGAACCACGCCTCAACCATTGCTGCGTGGCTGGCACGAGATATACCGCTCGGGATTTGGGTTCAGGCAGTTTAGCTTTGACCATACAAGTCTTGCCTTGACCATCCTTCGTTACAATGGTTTCACGAGTTCTGGCCTTTTCCAGCCATGCTATGTTTCCCTGCCCCTTTCGGGGATCAAGCTCTTTCGAGCCAGAGTAAGACTGGTAGGCATAGGACATTTCCAGCTATCCTAATCTCATTTGAGATACTCAGTTACTCACGCTTTCACAGCGCACCAACGATTTCGTCGGCGTTGAAGACGACATAGGAACGCAGAAAGCGGATCATCTGGTCAGCGGTCGCCCCGAGCAGATTGGGCATTCCGGCCTTGCGAAAGGTCGACGCGTAGACGGAGAAAGACGGTCTCGCATCGCGGTTGATCTCGCCGCCCAGTTCGCGGGCCTGACGGGCGGTCATCCAGTAGCGGCTGCGATAGCCATAGGTGTCGGCGGTCGCCCAGAGCCACAGGGCGTTTATTCCGGTGTATGGAACGCCTTCATGGCGCAGTGGCCTTCCGCCCTCGGCGGTAACCGACCAGGAGCGCTGCCACGGCAGGGTCCCGGCTTCGAGCCGTGCGATGATGGCGGCGGTGATGTCGGCCGCAATGTCGCGGGTTGTAGCGGTCATGACGCTGTCCTCGTTAGCGGTGAGGAAAAGGCACTGCCGGTGCCGCGAAGTCGCGGGCCGGCAGTGAGGCTGCTCAGAATTGAACCGTCGTGCCGCTATTCGGCCGCGACGATCTCGTTCACATCGTCATCGTTCTGGTGATCGAGTTCGATCTGGGCGCTGCCGTTCGTCTCGACATCGTCCGTCCCGACATCGTCCGGGCCGTCACCGACCAAGGCGGCAAGATCGTCCTCGTCGGTGTCGTCGCTGTCCGCCTCGATCAGGTCCGCGAGATCGCCCTGCGCGCCGTCGTCTTCGCTCTCACCCACGACGACAGTGTCGCTGAAGCGCATCGCGGTCGGCACCCATTTCAGGGCAGCTTCCTTGACGTCGGTCTCGACGATCGCTTCGCCAGCGAAGAGCTTCTGGCAGGATGCCGAGATCTCGGTCTTCTTCTCGCTGGCGTGGCGGCTCGACAGCGCTGGGCCTCCGACCTCGTGAAGCAGCGAGATCAACGAACCCTTGGAAACCCGGTCGAAGAAGTTCTCCGATGTCGGACGCCACCAGCTGGCGACATCGACCTCGAGGATGCTGGCCAGGCGGCCGTGGAGCGGGTTTTGGCGATTGGAGCCGTAGGATTCCTTGGCTTCCAGCGACGTCGCGACGATGTACGCCAGCCATGCGCTCTTCACCTCGTCGCCGAGCGCGCGGAACGCCTCGAACCGCATGACCTTGTTGTCGGACTCGCCCCACGATTCATCGAGCCCGTCCCGTACCTCGGCGAGGTAGTCGCGCGCGCGCGATCCCGGCATGTTGGTCGACAGGATCGGATCCTGCGGCGCATGGGCGCTGATCGTCGTGCCGTCGTTCGACGAGGTGCCGCGCCGTGCATCCACCATGGCGAACAGCATGTAGTCCAGCGCGAGGCCGGGACTGGCGATCAACGACGCCGCCAGGACATCGCGACGCTGCATCGCGAGCTGGTCGCTCAGGACCTGGCTGAGTGCCTTGCCGCCCGGCGCTGCGTTATCGGGGTCTACCTCCTTGAGACTGCCCGTCGTCACCGGCGTCGCTGCGCCCTCCTCGATGCGGAAGGTCGGCTCCGCCCGGACCCGTTCCGAGCCCTCGCCCTCGCCGTCGGCAACCCCGTCGTCCGTCTCGTCGGTCTCCCCGTTATCACCTTCGACCGGTTCCGGCTCGACCACCGTCACGCGGATCGGCGTTTCGCTGTAATAGGTCTCATCCAGGACCATCGTACCGGTCTGCGACAGCGTCAGAAACGCGCCGACCCGCGACACGAGTTCAGCGGGCAGTACCGAGGGACGACGTTGCAGCGCTTCGAGTTCCTCGCCGAGCGCATCATGCTCTGCGTCGCAAGCGGTGAACGCTTCTTCGGTGAGCTCGTCGTTCTCCATCTCCTGCTGCAGTTCGCCCATGCGCTGCTCGATCTCGTCGACGCGCTGTGCCTCGGCGGGCGACATCGGCTGGACCGGCAGGGCGATGCGGTGAAGGCTACGGGCCGCATCCCAGGTGCTGTGGCTGGCGACAGGCCGGATCCACGCGAGACCGCGTTCTTCGCCGATACGCTTGGCTTCCGCTTCCATCATCGCGGCCGCGAGGGTCTGTGCGATCTCGGGGTTGGTCCAGCGCTCGCCGGCGTTGCTGAACAGGTCGCGGTCGACGACGCCGCCTGCCGCCTCGTAGGATTCGACGCCGACCAGGAGCGCGATCGGATCATTGGCCCGCATCGTGTCGTTGGCGATGACCCGGCGGATGGCGTCAGCGTTGTAGTGAACCATCGAGCTGTAGGTCTGCCAGACGCGCAACTGACGCTCGTGACTGCCGGTCGAGGCGTAGGCCTTGGCCATGTCGAGGGTCAGCTCGCCGTTCGCGAGAGCAGAGAAGATCGGCTCGGCAAGATCGGCGAGGCGGAGGCGACCGTCGATGAAGCGGCGGGTAACGCCAAATCGCTTGGCCACAGCGTCGATATCGGTGCTGCCGTTCAGGAAATGCTGAAAGGCGCGGCATTCCTCGGCCGGGCTGAGCTTCATGTGATGGAAGCTGACCGCGAGCGAGGTTTCGGTCAGTTCGGCATCGTCACCTTTCAGGACGCGCACCGGCACGTCATACTCGTCGGGATTGATGACGCCGCGAGCGACCAGCATGTTGAGCGCACGCCAGCGCCGGCCGCCATCGAACACCTCGAACGTCCCGCGTGGCCGAGAGACCGGCGTAACGAGCAGGTTCTGGAGGACGCCGCGGGCTTCGAGATCGGCTGCGAACGGCTCGATCTGCAGCGATTCATCGGGCGCGGTGCGGACGTTGCTGGCGGAGAGGCGGAGCTTCGAGAGTTTCACGGACTGGATCATGGGAAATCACCCTTCGTTTCTGAGCATCCGGAATCTTTTCCGAACACCCATTTCCTCCCCCCTTCCTCTCCTTGTCGCCTCGGCCCCCTGGGATGATCCGTGGCCTAGGGGTTGCTCAGGCCGCTTTCAGGACGCGGCCGAGGACCGTCTCGGCATCGGTTGCCGGCACGAAGATGCGGGTCCGGTAGGCAATGATTTCTGTGAAGCAGCCGAGCGATTTCAGCCAAGGCAACTGCGAGGCGGGTGCGTCCACGATCTCCACCCTCGGGTTGCCGTTCACGATCGAGCGCCGGAGCGTCATCGGGAAAGGCCGCACGACGTCGACACTGCGCCCTGAGAGAACGGAGCGTGCGATCGCGTCGACCGGCAGATCGTCGGTCTTTGCGATCCCGAGCTTGGTGTAAAGCTGGACGACGTGCTGGTCGAATACGAGACGCCCTAGCCACGAATTGCCATGGGCGTCCGCAATACGGTTCACCGCGAGATGGTCCGACGGCAGCGCCGACCAGATCGGCAGCAGCAGGCCGGTCGCCAGTCTGATCGTCTCGGTATCGACCTGACCCGACGCCTCGGTAACCTCCGCGATCCATTTGGCCTCGAAGGTCTCCCGGTCGACCACGTCCCACGCCGTTTCCAGCAGGTCGGCCTCGCGCAGATACTCACGCCGGCAGGGACGCTGCAGTTCGATGCGCGCGATTGGCTGGCCATCGTCGTCCATCCACGACCGTGCCCGGGTCCGGAGGGCGACGCGCCCCGACCGGGCGTTGACCACGAACGCGACGTCGTCCTGCCACTTGGCGAGGTCGAGGATACGTTCGAGCGAGATGGGATTCTTGCGGCGGGCGATCTCGATCGTGAGAAGGTGCGACGTCGCGCCCGACAGAGGATCGGTGCGCAGCAGCGTGTCGTCGAGGACCGTCGCGGTATCCGCGGTGATCGTCTCGACGCCGACATCGAGCGTGCCGGCTTCGCGGGCTGCGGCGACGCGGGTTTCGACCAGTGCCAGGAATTCATCGAAGATCAGGTTCTGAAGCCCGATCGGCAGGGCTAGCAGACGGTTAAGCCAGCGCTGGATGGGCGGCAGCTCTTCCTTCAGGACGCCGTCATCGTCGTGCAGCTCGAGGCCGGTGCGCGAGCAGAAGTCGTCCATCGTCGTGCTCGTCAGCTTGCCGCCATCGAGGAGGGCGAACCATGTCAGGAGTGCATCCTTGGCATACTCGCTTTCGAGATTGTCAGCCGGATCGAACAGGTTTTGCCCGCCGGTCTGCCGCTGGCCGCGCGTGAGGGCGCCAAGGCTGTCGAGGCGCCGCGCGATCGTCGAGGTGAAGCGCAGCTCGCCCTTGCAGTCGGTAGTTACCGGCCGGAACAGCGGTGTCGTCGCCTGATGGGTACGGTGCGTGCGACCAAGCCCCTGGATCGCGCGATCGGCACGCCAGCCGGGTTCGAGCAGGAAGTGGGCGCGCTGCTGCTGGTTCTTCGCGTCGAGGCTGGCATGGTACGAGCGCCCAGTGCCGCCAGCGTCTGAGAAGACCAGCACCCGCTTGGTGCCGGCCATGAACGCCGCGGCCTCAACCTGGGAGGACCGCCCCGAGCGGGTCTCGATCTTCTGGCGACCGTCCGACGTCGGTACCAGACGCCGCGACCGCCCCGTCACCTCGGCCACCATGTCGGTGCCGAAATGCTCGATCAGCGCGTCGAGTGCGGCTTTGATCGGAGGCAGTGCACAGATGTGCTCGAGCATCTGGTCGCGGGCCGCGAGCGCGTCGGGGTTATGGACCGGGTTGCCGAACTCATCGCTCATCGGCGCCGAGCGCGCGGTACCGGTGTCGTCGGTATAGGTCTGCATCTGCCGCGTCGGGAACGCCCGCATCAGATAATCGGCAATATACTCGGTCGGTGACAAATCTATCGTAGGATCCGCACGCTCGTCGGCCGACATCTGGGCCAGGCGTCGATCAAGGATCGCCTCGGCGGTCGTGACCAGCTGCAGCACCACCGACTGGTCAGCCTTCAGATGCTGTTCGACCGCGGCGATGACCGTCGGCAGCTTCATCGAGAGCAGGACCTGCCCGAAAAAGCGCTGCTTCGTCGATTCCAGCCGCGACCGTGCCGAAGCCTTGGCACCGCTGTTGAGCGTCGTCTTTTCGAACCCGTCGACGACGCCGGTCAGCTCCAGCGCCTCTTCCATATTCTGGTGAATGACGCTCCAGGCCTTGGCATAGGTGTCGTAGATCTCGATCTGCGCTGGCGTCAGTGCGTGCCGCAGCACGTCGTATTCGACGCCGGCGAAGCTCAGCGCGCGCGAGGTGTAGAGACCAAGCGCCTTCAGGTCGCGGGCCACCAGTTCCATTGCCGCGATCCCGCCTTTGCGGATTTCGGCGATGAACGCCTCACGGTCTGCGAACGCGGTGTCAGGTCCCCACAGGCCAAGCCGCACCGCGTAGGCGAGGTTGTTCACATCGGATGCGCCGGTTGCCGAGGCGTAGAGGACCCGGGCGCCGGGCAGGTTGTTCTGCAGCAGTACGCCGCAGATCCCCTGCTGGGAGCCTTCCTTCTTGCCCATCGCACCTTCGCCACCGGCGACGCCGCCCATTTCGTGCGCCTCGTCGAAGGCAATTACCCCGTCGAAGTCGGAGCCGGCCCAATCGAGGATCTGCTGCAGGCGGCTATGATCGGTACGCATCGAGCGCAGCGTTGGGTAGGTGACGAAGAGCACGCCGTCGTCCAGTTTGATTGGCTGGTCGATCTTCCAGTTGGAGACCGGCTGTACGTCGCCCGACATACCACCGAGCGCCGTCCAGTCGCGACGCGCGTCTTCGAGCAGCGGTTCGTTCTTCGACACCCAGATATGCCGGCGACGACCCTGTAGCCAATTATCGAGGATGCACGCCGCAACCTGCCGGCCCTTGCCCGCCCCAGTGCCATCGCCCAGAAAGAATCCTTTCCGGTAACGACTGCCCTCGGGATCGATGGTGAGCCCGACGCCCTCCTTGGCAGGCTTGAACGACCCGGGGAGCAACTGACCCCAGGCATGGCCCGCATAGACCACGGTCTCGAGCTGCGATGAGGACAGCATCCGCTCCGTCACCGTGCGCTCCGGAAGGTGGGCAATGTGCGTCGGAATGGGTGCGGGTATCGAACCCATCGCCACTGATTCCACGAGCGCGGTCGGGTGGTCGCCGGCGATGTCGAACACGATCCGGCTTGGCCGGTAGGGCAGATAGCAACCGACCTGGTCGGCCAGCGGTGCGGCCGTCGCCAGGGTTTTGTAGCTGACCGGCAGTACGTTGTTGCGCACCGGTGCATGATAGGTGCGTGCAACGGTAGCCTGAGCCTTGCGGGCCGCGCCGAACAGGCTGGGTTTGACCACCGGCAGCGCCGCTATCGGGGTATCAGCCACCAGCGACGCCCGCGGCGGGATGGTCACGGCGTCGAGGAAATCCGCTACCGAACTGCGCTGAATGACAGTGTGCGAGGTGCCGCCTGCCACCTTGTCGATGACGTAAAGTCGTACCGCAATATCGGTGCCGTGCTTGCGGTAGCAATGCTCAAGCCGCAGCGAGGTGCGAACCGTGCAGCCGGTCAGCACCGCCTCATAGGCCGCTCTTAGCCGTGCGCTGGGCGCGAACCAGTCGGGCATGATCGCAACCACCCGGCCGCCCTTTGCGACCCGCCGGATCGCTGCCTGGAGATGGCGAAGTGCAGCAAGATCGTCGGCGCCGCGACCGACGCTGCGCGAAAAGGGCGGATTCATTACCACTACGGTCGGCTTCGGCAGTCGCGCGTGCAGACTGACCAGCGCCGCGCCGTCGTGACCGGTGACGATCGCGTCCGGGAAAATGCCGGCGAGGCGGTCGCGGCGTTTCGTGTCGATTTCGTTCAGCTGGAGGCTGGCGCACGCCGGTGCCTGAACGATCAGCAAGCCGTTACCGGCGCTGGGTTCGAGGAGGATGTCGTTTGGACCGATCGCGGCCATCAGAATGGCGATCGCGGCGATATCGACCGGCGTCGAGAATTGCTGAAGGTCGATCTGCTCTTCGCTGCGGACCGTTTGGGTGGGCAGCATCGCCATAATCGCCGACGCCTGTGCCACGTCAGCCATGCCGTTGAGTTGGTACGGCCGTGACGCGAGATGGAGCGCAATGCCGTGTTCGAGCATCTCGAAGCTGTCGCGCTGCGTCCAATGACCGTCGGCGTCCGAGCCGCCGAATGTCGCGGTCATCGCCTCGTTCAGATCGCGGCGGACGACTTGGGTGCCCGATGCCAGCAACTCGGCAATGCGTGCCGCTGCACTGTGATCGGTGACGGGCGGAAGATCGAGCAAATCGAACATGGCAGGTTCCCTCGGGTTACGCTGCCAATCCGACAGCTCACCGCCTTCCTCCCTCTCCCCTCTCTGCCGCTTCGAGAGCCCCGGCCCAGTCCTTGTAGCCCACCGGGTAATCGACCTGGATGACACGACTGTCGGATGCGAAGCGGGCAATGCTTCGCGCGACCGCACGGCGTCCGGGGAGATCATTATCGCCCGCGAGGATCAGCTTTGTGACGCTGTCAGGGATCGTCACGAGATCTAGCCGGCGCGAGCCGAGCGTTGCCCAGCACGGTAGACCGCGGATCCGGGACCAGGCCCGCGCCGTCTCGAATCCTTCGGCCAGGCCTATGGTCGCACTAAGGCCACCGCCCCGCCATGCACCGGTACCAAGCGTGCCGAGCGTCGCCTTCTGGGAATAGCCTCCATCGGGCTTCAGGAAGATGCGTTGAAAGGCGACCAGGCGTTGCGCTTCACGGACCCCGACCAGCAGTGCCGGCTCGAAGACAGTCATGGGTTTGGGGCCTAGCGGACAGCGCGGATGGAAGCGGACGTCGGTTGGCACCGGCAACAGCCCCCTCGAGGCAAGGTAGCGCTCGGCCAGGTTACCGGAGACACTGACGGCCTCGTTCCACAGCCGGTCGATGTTGGCCGTACCCTTTGCCTGGGCCGGAACCGGCGGTTCATATCGGCGCCCGACTGGTATCCGGTCCAGCTCACGCAGGATGTCGCCAGCGTCGCACCCGGCAAAGCAGGTCACCAGCAGGCCGCGGTCACCCTGCCTGATCGAGAGGCTTGGTGTACCGTCGGTATGCGCGGGGCACCGACACATCGCGCTGTTCCCGTGCCAGGTGCCGCCAAGCGCGCCGACCAGATCGACGAGGTGCTGGGATGGTCGATTGGCGATGATAGCCATATCCGATACCCTTTAGCGCACACCGGCAGGGACGCCGGCGATCGCGTAGAAGGTCTTGTCACGATTGAAGTAGTTGGCGATCTCCTCAACAGCCGCTTCCGGGTCAGATGGCAGATCACGTCCTGTCTTCTTCGTCACATAGTCGGCCAAAGCCTTTTTGGCGGACATCTCGCTCGGATGGAAATCCAGGACGTCCTTGGCGCCGTGATCCCTTATGAAAAGGACGTACTTGGTCATGGCTACAGGCCTCGTGCTGAGGGCTGCCGTTACCGGCCGCCCTGGAATGGAAGGGTTAAGGCCGCTTTCCGCGACCCATTTCTTACCCTCCCTCTCCACTCCATTTTTTTGACGGACCAAGTGGCGCACCGTCTCATTTACCAGCTGCTAAAATCTCGCCGCTAAGCTGCTGTTGGAACTAGAATCATTCTGCGCAGGTTTGTCGACTGCGCCCTTTTTCATTCGAGGTGTCGATGAACCAGTTTTCTGAAGGCGAGATTGCCAACTGGATCGCCATTTATCTGGCAGCAGCTATGTGCTGCGCAATCGCCATGGCCATGTCAGTGTCCGTAACGGTCCATGGTTTGTACCGGGACAAGGCCTGGGAGGATGTTCGAAGTGTTCGTGGCGCCGTACTTTTCCTGCCAAAGGCATGGTGGCGCTGGCAGAAGCTGTATCTACTTTCGACACCGGTAACGCTTGGAATCGTTAGCTATTTCGCTGCAACGATGACTTGGAGCTGATCGCTCATATGTCCAGGACCCGAAGCAGTTTGGTCGACGCAGAATTCTGATCCATTTCGGACCTATCGAGCGTCACAAGATCCCCCAGGACCGCCATGCGAGGGTGCGTCACTGCCTTGGCAGCTTCGTACTCGTCGCTGTCAAACCCCATCGCCTCCACCACCACCGTCCGCAATTCCCCCGTCATGCGCGACCTCGCCTCCAGGATGAAGTCCGGCCGGCAAGGGCCTTTCGGTGTCATTGAATCGAAGAGTGGCTTGCTGATGGCCATGTCGACACCCCGGGCGTGCAACATGCGCTGGGTATCAAGGATCGCGCGTAGCGCCTTGCGCTCGAAGTCGGATTCCACGGGCACGAACATACGGCCATTGTAGATCGGCTGGGCATAGGCGCGCAGCGGTGCATAGCCCCGCGCCTCGGGATATTCGCCAGCGACGACAAGGACGATGTACGGTCCGGTGATGTGGTTACCCCGGATCGAGGGCGACTGGACGCGCGTCGCGATTGTGACCGGTTCACCGTCAGGCACGTGGATCTCATTGCCTTTGATCGCCTTGGCATAGAGCGCGACGAAACCTTGCGGAGCGTGTGTCTTGGGCCATTTCGCCGCCAGTGAGCGTAGCGTGCCATAGACCGTGTTCGTCTCGAGGGGACGCGCGTGTGTCCAGAATGCCCTGGCGAGTTCGACGCCCGGCGCTATCTCGATCTTGGCGGCCGCACGTCCGAGCGCTGCGAACTCTTCCCTGATTGACCATTCATATCCCATCCCCAATGGGGCGATCGTGTTACAACCGGCGCTTTCGAGAAGGCGCCAGAGGAGCCGCGCGAGCCGCGGGGTCGAGGCGTTGCGGGTCCGATCGTCTAGACTGTCGTCCTCAGGTCGCTGTGCGAGTTTCTCCGGCGCTGGGCGCAAGACCTCGAAAAAGCCTGAAGGTGGATCGGTCGGGGTGTTGTGGGACCTGACTTCCGTAATGCGGTTGGTGGCCTGGTCGCGGAAGAAGGGGCAATCAGTGCGGTGCTCCGGCCGCTTGGTGCTGGTCAACCGGCGCAAATAGTAGGTTTCGGCCTCGGAGAGATATGCCGGCGTCAGAATAGGCGGCGCCTTACCCGGTCCCAGGCAGCCGCAGGCGATCCAGCGGTGCCCGATCCGGGCATTCTGGACGAGCGTCACGCCAGCCTGTTCGTCGTGGAACGAGCCGTCGCCGACATACCAACGCACTAGCGCCTCATGCAGGGGTGCCGGCAGCGGGATCCGATCCCGGCTGTTTCCGTCGGTATCGCGGTGGATCAACCACATGTTCGTGTGACCTTCAGACGCTGATTTCGATCATTTTCGGCAGCTCTGGTGATCTTGACAAGCACAAACCGCTTGATCTCAACTCCTAAATATCAAGGCTATTGGGGGTTTTCCGTGCGTTATCCACTCGCTGCTGCTGGCCTTTGCGCCGCTCTGATCGTCGGTTCGCAAGCCGGTGCCGCACCAAAGGGGGCAGCATTCCGGAAGGTTCAGCTAATCTCGATGACGCGGAGCCTACCGATCCCGGACCCGACTTTGCCCGACATCTCAATGGCAGCGGTAGAAGCCGAGGCATCACCGTTGCCTGACGCCTTTCAGGTCCATGATCTAAGTCGCCGTTACGTCCAATTCCGCATGCAGCAGGAGATGGCCGCAGCGGCGGTAGCCCCGGTGGGTGCTCCTATTATAGGTCGCGAACCCGCGAGTGTTGCGGCGTTTTCGTCGATCCAGGTTCCCGGCTGGCTTCGCGGCGGGATTGCCACCCAGCCTGTTTCATTCAAGCCAGGCTGCGCACCGCTAGCTTACCGCCCGTCAGGGTTTCTCGCGCATAGCGCGGAAACTCGCCGTGCTGCTTACTACGGGATGATGAGCGCAGTGGCCTGCGAGCACGGGATCCCTACCGGTTTGTTCGATGCGATGATTATCCGCGAAAGCGGGTACAACCCGATCGCGACATCGACAGCGAATGCCTATGGCCTCGCGCAATTAATGCCGGGGACGGCGGTTGGTCTCGGTGTCGATCGATATGATCCGCTACAGAACATGCGTGGCGGTGCCCGTTATCTCCGCCAGCAGCTCGACCGGTTCGGGCAGGTACACCTCGCTCTCGCGGCTTACAATGCAGGGCCGGGTCGAGTGCGCGGTGGCTTAGTTCCTCGTATAACCGAGACACAGGCATATGTGACGAATATCATCGCCAACTGGTCCCGTCTGACCTCCCCGGCAGGGTCGCCTGCAACGATCTCGACGCTGCCTCATGATTACAGGAGGATCGCTGCGTTGACCCAGTTCTGACTCGGGCGTTTCCGCCGTGACCAACGCTTATGAAGCAGACAACAGAAACCGCATGCTCCAGCCGGGAGCATTGTGGCGGCGTTAGCCGACACTCCTGCGTTCTATTTTGAGGTTTGCCGCTTTTTTAAATGTCAGCGTTGAACCGTCATCCCCGATAATTCGTCGTTGGCCGGTGTAGGCCAACTCATTTTGCCCTTATTAAATAGAATCTCTTAGCGGTTCCGAACGGTTTTGAGCCTCGCGCTCTGCGCGGTCGACACCGGCTCCGAGCAAGGCCAAGATCTTACCGAGCGGTCCACTGACTGTGGCCTCAGCCAGCTCCTTGCAAGACAGCGACGCAAGCATGCCCTTGGTGATGCCGACCTGCTCGATTTGATGCTGCTCTGTATCTACCGGGAGAGGCGCCGGTCGCATCCAACGGGGCAGGAACGCCAGCACGCGCGATGGGAGAAGAGGCCGATAGGCATTGGACGTCTGCTCGTAGCGGGGGCCTGCTCCTTGTCCGGCAACGCGCTTGAAACGGCGCTGCCGCACGATGAAGCCGATGTTCTCCAATATCGTGAGCGCACGAGTGATCGTTGCGCGTCCGAGGTTCGTTGCCTCGGCAAGATACTCGTAGCTTGGAAAGACGCGCCCTTTGTTCAGGCGAGCAAGCGTCAGGATTTCCTCGAAGACTCGCACCGCGCTTGCCGTAAGCGTCGCCAGTGCGCGCTCCGCAACACTCAGCGTTCTCTCCCCCCGCCGCGAAATGCGGCGTAGCCCACGGGCTGCGTCGAGCCCCTTACGTGCTGCTCGCAGCATGCCATCGGTCTCACCCTTCGCGGGAATAGCGAAAAAGCTTTCCTCGAACGTACCTGCTTCGACGCTGTTTCGCAGAACCGGTGCGCCGGTGCGACGCACGGCTCCTGACCGTGCAGGCCTGGACCTGACGGGCATGCCGGAGAGCGCCGTGACGAGCGCTCCTCCGAGTGTAATAGCTTCCATTGCCTTCCTCCTTGTTGGAGGCCGGATCAGACAAAGCGATAGCGTGGCGCGAAACGCGCATCCTTGATTCCGCTGTCGAGTGGGGCTATGTCTGGCTTTGAAGAGAGCCGTTGGCGTTTGGCGACGCTGACATAACCGGTTCGGGTTTGCTCCCGACCACCGACTTGGGGATGCCCGGCCTCGTGCCGGGCTTCTCTTTATTTGGTCACAGCCAAAAACTCCTGCTTCAGAAACATGTCGTCGTCGATTCGCTCGAGGATCGCATTCAGGGTCGCCTCGCGAGAGGTCAGCCCCATGCGATCGCGCACGCTATCGAGAACGGTGATCGAGACAGGCGCCAGCCAAAAGCTGTTACGAATCCACCCTTCGCCGCGTCGGCTATTTGCCTTGCGACGAGCAAACGCTGCCTTTGGATTGGTGGATTCCGACTCTGTCATAACCATCGGTTAACGGACATATTCTCCAGGCGCAATCTAGCGCTCGATTTTCGTGCGATCATTCGCCGACCTGGGGTGTCGATCTACGCCGCAACGCAAAGCGGCCACCCGACAGCTCCGAGTGGCCGCAACAATTCGCGATGGGTATCTTATTCCTCGCCAAATCCTCCAAAGCGCCTCGAACGACGCTTAGCGATCTTTTGGTATTCAACTTCTACAGCCTTTACCATTAACTCTCGTGCAGCTTGACCATGTTCAGGCCTTACATCGTCAAAACCAAGACCGTCTACATGTTCTACGACGGTTATTATCTCTTCTGACAGACCATCGACTATGCTGCAGACCATAGAGATAACTTTGAGTAGGTCATGAAAGCCAACGTCAGCATTTTTCTGCAGTATCTCTTTTGCAAAAAATGCTTCGATCGGATTGATGCTCAATATCTCGAGGATTCCCGCGATCTCCGGGACCTTGAGGCGAACACGCTTCTCGGCTTCACGGTGTAGTCCATCGTGGAGCCGGCTACGTCCGATATTCGCCAAGGATGCCAATTCTCTGACGCTTAGTCCCCTCAGGTCCATCCGCGCCAGAATGTAATCTTCTATCTCAAACCCCGGAATAGCCCTCTGCGGCTCTTCCGCCCAACTTCGCGTCGCGTCGCCCATCGCCCTTCTCCCGGCTGATAGGTCATGGGTAGGCGCAGCTAATCGTGGAAATCAACCGAAAGTTAATCGAAACTTAATGCTAATCGACGTTACCGTCTAAGCGGTATGACGTTTGGGTTCTTTTTCTTCAATGAAACCCGATAGCTCTCAGCTTCCGATGCAGTCATTCCTAATTTGGTCAAGACCTCGGTGGCGTTGCGCTCAACAACGAGATCGAACATCAGTAGCGACAGGGCATCTGGCAATAGGACGGCTCGTCCAAGTGCCTCGGCAAGAGCGGCTGTGGCCATCTCAATCGATGCGGCACTGGTTTCGAGAATCGTGAACTCTATTTCCACCTCGCCTTTGGTGGGAATGATGCGCAAGTGGTTTCGCATGTCCTCGGCATCGTAGCTATCAACCAACTCCGCAGCCCGTACTGCACGTTGGTCGAAGACTGCGCCGAGAGAACAATACGTCTGATTCTTGTTCGAGAGAAGCCGTATGCTTTCCGTGGTCAGCCGAAAGTAGTGGTTTGACACGGATATTTGGTACGCCTTTTCAGCCGTCACGATAATTAACCTTCGAAACTGAGTCCATCTCGATCGCCAGCCTAACCCTATTAGTTGTAAAAGGGCTAGCCTGTATCCCGGAAGGCGACGGCTAAACCAGTTACGTCCACGATGCCAAATAGGATGCCCGGATTTCTCGGGCAGCCGCCCGGGATTTCCGGGCAGGTGCCCGGGATTCCCGGGCAGGTGCCCTGAATATCCGGGCAAAATGATTCGGAGGAGGCACAATGTAGCCTAAAAGTTAAAAAATCTTCAGCCGCGAGATGGTTCCGACGAATCGTGATTGCAGCGTCAGATTTCTATCGGTCAGTCTCTCATTGGGCGCGCTGAAATGCGCTCGATCGAAGGAGACTCCTTATCATGAAGACCATGCTCAAGATCGGCCGTCGCGCCGAGACGACCGCCCTGGCGGTCATCGGTGCGGCAGCAGCAGCCGCTGTTCTCGCTTCGCCGGCATTCGCTGGTGCGGACGCTACGTTCAACACGGCACTCAATGCCTTCACCGGCTTCCTCGAAGGCTCGGGCGGCAAGATCATCACCGTCCTGTCGCTGGCTGGCGGCGTCGTCGGTCTGGCCTCGGGCCGCTTCTCGCTCGGCCAGGTCGCGATCCCGGTCGGTGTGGGCGTCGGTGCAGGCACCGGTATCCCCATCGTCACCTCGACCGTCACCGCCACCATCTGACCCGACCCGGTGCCGGCGTTGATAGCAGCTTCGCCGGCATCGTCTTTGAAGGTGGCGTGATGTCAGCCGATAAGTACGTGATCCCATCGCACCTCGACGATCCTGAGCTGATCGGGTTCTGGACGCTCGACGAGTTCCTCGCGATGGTCATCCCCTTCACTTGGGGGATCCTGTCCCAACACATCGTCATCGGGATCGGCTTGGCCATCCTGGGATGGTGGAGCCTCCGAAAAGCTAAGGCGGGGCGGGCTACTTCGTGGCTGATCCATCTGGCGTATTGGCATCTGCCAGGCGGCTTCCCGTCGCTTCGCGCCACGCCACCTTCCTACCTCCGACTGATGGTGGGCTGACATGGATTTTTCCTACCAGCACGCGCAAAGCCAGCGCGTCCTTCGCCAGCGCAATCTCCTTGGCATAGCCGCACTGGTTCTTGCCGGATTCGTCGCGCTCCTGCTCCTTATGTCGGCGACACGTAGCCGCGAAATCGTGCTCCAGCCGGTTCTTGGCTCGCCGGTCACGCTGTCCACAACTGGCGTCTCTCGCGAATATCTCGAGCTTATCACCCGCGATACTGCCGTGCTCACGCTCAACCGCACGCCGAGTAGCCTCGACTATTGGATGAAGTCCGTCCTCGCGATCGTCTCGCCCAAGTCGCAGGGCAAGATCAAAGCCGACCTCCTCAAGATCGTCGACGAACAGCGCGGCTCCAGCATGTCGCAGTATTTCACGCTCGAAGGCATGGAGATCGACCCCAAGGCGCTACAGTCCACGGTGTCGGGCAAGCTCAACACGGTCATTGGCCAGAAGATCGTGTCATCCGAGCAGCGGACCTTTGTCTACGACTGGGAATATGCCGGCATGACCCTGAAGCTCGTCGGCTTCAGCATGGTCCAACCCAAGACCCGTCCGGGAGCTGTGATGTGACCGCAATCTACGCCCTTGGCAGCGCCGCTCTCGGCACTGCCCTCTCCAGTCGCACCTTTTGCTGGCTGAGCCGCATCGCTGGCGCGGCCCTCATTGCCGTCGCGATCTTCGTCTTTGCGGCCCCCGCCTTCGCGGCTGGCGACCAGACGCTGATGGCCGACGACGGCGCGCAGGTGTCCTGTAACGCCTCTGCCAAGGATCTCACCCGCATCAGCCTCGTCGGCGACGAGTTCGCCGGTGTGTCCAAGATAAACACGGGCAACCCCTCGGACGACTTTTCGGTCGTCAACGAGCCGGTCCGCGGCGACATCTACCTTTCGGTGCCGGAGGGCTTCGGTCGCCAGCTCCTGTCGTTCTTTGGCACCAGCAAGCGCGGCTACGTCTACAAGTTCCAGTGCCGGATCAGCGGCGACCAGGCGGTGCAGGTGTTCGTCTCGAACCCCGCGATCGCCAAGGCCGACGCCGCTGAAGCCGGTACCAGCACCAAGGTTGCACAGACCTCCTCGCCGGAAGAGGCCGCAGTGACTTTGGTGCAGGCAATGTACGCCAACAAGACGGTCGACGGCTTCGAGATGCGTCAGCGCTCGCTGAAACCCGTCTATGTCGGCGACCTCAAGGTTCAGATGATCGCTGAATATCGCGGCGACGCCCTCACCGGCCGCGTCCTGCGGATCGAAAACAAGGGCACCAAGGAGACCGTGCTGACCGAAGCCAGCGTGGCGCCATCGAGCGCACTCGCGGTGTCGATCGCCGAACCCAAGCTCGCGCCGGGTCGGGTCACGACCGCTTACCTCGTCTCGCGGAACGGAAACTAAGCCATGGGCATCAAAGATATCTTCTCTCGCGAGCGTAAGCCGCTCGACGCTCCTGAAGTCGTTGACGGCGACGGTGTATCCCCGATCGCCTCGGAGCTGGATGGCAACGTCGAGACCCGCAAGAAGCAGCAGATGAAGCTCGCGGCCGGCTGCGGCGTGGTTCTCGTTGCCTCGTCGTTCTGGATCTTTGGCGGTGACGACGCGGTCAAGAAAATCGATCCCGACAGCGCGGACAAGAAGACGGTTTCGGTCAGCGACATGACCAACAAGACCAAGTCCGAGCAGGAGTGGATGGCGCAGTCGGAGAACCGCTTCCAGTCCAACGAAAACCAGTTGAAGGGTGTCGAGGGCACCAACGCCCGCGTGGCGCAGCTCGCCGAGCAGCTTGATGCGATGCGCGCGCAAAATCAGTCGATGTCTGCAGACGGCCAGCGTGTCGTTTCCGCCTATCAGGCTGAGAACGATCAGTTGCGCCGGCAGGTCAACGAACGCGTTGCCGCCCCAGCGCCCGCGCCGGGTCCGCAGGCAATGTACGGCCCAGGTAGCACGGCGATGTACGGCAGCCCCGGCGTTGCCGGCGCCGGCAACGCCCCGGACATCGCTCCTTCGCGCTTGAGCGAGGTGAAGATGGTCTCGTTCGGCTCGGCCGAGGCTGGCAACGCGTCGCGCGTCTCCAAAGGCAGCACGGTCTACACCGATAGCCCGAACTATCTCCCGCCCAATAGCTTCGCGAGCGCCAAGGTTATCGTCGGCGTCGATGCCGCGGCCGGCGTCAACAGCCAGACCGATCCGCTTCCCGTCGTCCTGCGCGTAACCGGCCCCGCGCGGTCGGTACTGCAGAACGGTAAGCTCCTCACCACCAAGATTCAGGGTTGCCTCATAAACGGCGCGGCGCGCGGCGATCTTTCGAGCGAAAAGGTCTATGTGAAGCTGCAGAAGATGACCTGCCCGCAACCGGGCGGGCGCTACGCGGTTTCCGAAGTGAAGGGCTTCATCGCGTTTGGCGGCAAGACCGGGGTTCGTGGCCGCGTCGTCAGCCGCGAGGGCTCACTGGCGATGCAAGCCTTCTTCGCCGGCCTCGTCGGCGGGGCGGGCTCAGCGCTCAACTCGGCTTTTAGCATGCCGGTCATCAACACCGCTGCCGGAAACGGCAGTATCAACCAGACGCCAAATCTCGGCAACGTCGGGCTTCGTGCCCTTGGCGGCGGTGCGCAGGAGACCGGCAAGGACGTCTCGAAATACCTGATCGAGCGTGCCGAGCAGTACCAACCGGTCATCGAAATGCCGACCGGCGTCGACGTCGAGATCGTCTTCCTGGAGGGTGTTTATGTTCGGAACTGATAGCAGCGCCGACAAGCGCCTGACTGGTGCGCGGGTGTTGGTTCTCCTTCTGATCGTCGCGGCGTTCATCGCTGCCGCGATCGGTGCGAAAGCCGCCTATGCCGCGCTTCGTCCTGCCGACGCATCGGTAATCGCTCTTTTGAAGGCCCGCCTGCCCAAGACGCAGGTCAGCAAGGTCGATTGCGCTGTCGTTGATGGCCTTTGCGAAGTGACCGCCGGCAACAACCTGTTCTACGTCGATCGCTCGGGGCGCTACCTCGTCATCGGCCGGGTCTACGACATGGAGACCCGTCAGGATCTGACCGCGACCCGTCTTCTCGAGATCAATCCCGACACGCTGATCGGCGGTGCTGCCAAAGCCAACAATGCAGCCGACAGCGGTGAACCGCCGATCGCCAAGGCGGTCGGTGCCGGCACGCAGCCCACGGCGCCGACGACGCCATCGCGTATCTCGCTCGACGGTCTCCCCAGGGATGGCGCAATCGTCTGGGGCAACCAGTCGGGCAAGACGGTCACGGTCTTCAGCGACTTCCGCTGTGGCTATTGCCGGGCACTGTCGAACACGTTGCGGTCGATGAACGTGCGTGTCGTCGAACGGCCGATCTCGGTACTAGGCAGCCGCGACCTCGCCAATCAGGTGTATTGCGCCAAGAACCGCGAGACCGCCCTTCATCAGGCCTATGCTGGCGAGCCTCTTCGCAATGCCGCCACCTGCGACACGTCCGGACTGGACGCCAATGAGCGCTTCGCTCGCTCGCACGGTCTGAACGGCACACCCGTCATCGTCCGCGCCGATGGCGCGATGATCGAGGGCTATCGTCCCAAGGAGGCGCTCGCCTCCTTCATCGCTGGAGGCCGGTCGTAATGCGCATGAAACTTGGGGCGCTCGCGCTCATCCTGGGGGGCACGGGCCTCGTCAGCTGCACCACGATGGGCGGCAACATCAAGGGTAGCTTCTCCTGCGTTGCGCCTGACGGGATCTGCGCGCCCAGCTCGACGATCGACGATCGCGCGCTGGCTATGATCGCTGGCGAGGATGGTGATCGCATGATTACGCCTGCCGGTCCCTACAGCGCGCCGCAAAGCGCAGGCCGTGGCTTCGATACAGCGGCCGCTACGCCTGCGCGTAGCCAGGAGCGCGTGCTGCGCATCGTTTTCCCGGCGCAGATCGACGCTGCCGGCCGCCTGCACGAGCAGACCGCGGTCCATGCCGTCGTCGAGCGCGGCGAATGGCAGCGCGCGCTGGCTAGCAACGCTGTCGCGACGACCCCGGCACAGGTTCAAGCTGCAACGGGCGGCGACACGCTGCTAGCGGCCGTCGACCGTGCCGATCCCCCCGTCATGATGCAGGATTCCTCCGTTGCTGATCCGGACATGCCGAGCGCCGCTGCTGTTGCCGCGGCACGGGTCCAGGCCGATCCGGTTGGTGACATCAAGGACCAGGTCGCGCGTCGCCTCTCGAAGACGCCGCGCCGTCTTTCAGTGTCACCCTCCGCCCTCCGAACTCCTACCGCTTTGACCTATGGCTCGAAGCAAGCCGCCACGACAAACACGCCGGTCGCGGTTGGCATGACCACCAACGCCAAGCCTCTCCCGTCACCCGCGCCTGTCCGCCCGGCCTTCACGTCCACCTCGGCACTCACGGTGCCGAAGTATGCAACCCCGGCTGGTCGCACCGCGATCGCTGCTGTCGGCGCCAACCCTGCCATCCGTGCAGGTCTTGCTCGCGCCGAGCCTGAAGCGCGGGAGGCGGCAAAGAGTGCGAACCCGCTGCCGGTGCTGCGCGCGTCCTCGTTCCCCGGAGTTGTCCAGTGAGCATCTTCAAAGGTCTGCTTGCCACGCTCCTCGGCGACTCCGCCAAGCCCGAGAACGGCCGTCCGGACTCTGCTGTCCCGCGGTTTGTGCATTGGCTGCCCTACCGTAGCTATGATCCGAAGACACAGATCTACTACAACAGCGCCTCGCGCGGGTTCTTCCTCGAGGCGACGCCGATGATCGGCGCAACCGAGCAAAGCCACGAGATGCTGGCCCAGCTGCTGTCTGAGGGCATTCCCACGCCGGGTGCTCTGCAAGTGCATGGCTGGATGAGTCCGCGCATCAGCGAGAAGCTCTCACAGTGGTACATGCCGCGCTATTCCGCGTCGGGCATCTACGAGCGCATGGCGCGGCACCGTACCGAGTATTTGATGGGCGGCGTCTGGAACTCGTTGTCGGCATCGGCTCCCTTTTGCCTGCGCAATCACCGCCTCGGCCTGTCCTACTCGACCCCAGAGTCGAGCCGCGTCTCGAACGAGGAAATTACCTCGGTCATGGAGGGGCTGATCTCGGCGCTGGAGTCGCTCGGCGTCCATGCGCGGGCCGTCGACCCAAGGGGCCTCATCTCGTGGATCGATGACATCACCTCGCCGACGACGGCGCCCGGTGACGACACGATCACCTACAATCCGTTCGACCCGATCGCCGACCAGGCAGTGCGCCACGATCTGGAGATGAAGATCGAGCCGGACCGTATTCTGCTGCGCACCGAGCGGTTCCGGCCTACCGGCAAGACCGTCGAGCACGCGCCCGAGATTGGTGAGATCTACCCGGACACGTTCGACGTGCGCTCCTTCTCAGTGCGCAACCTGCCGCAGCGCTGGGCGCCGTGGGACATGGCCAAGCTGATCGGCGACATGTTCGCCGACAAGCTGCGCATGCCCTGCCCCGTGTCGACCAACCTGTGCCTCGACTTCCCGGACGCCGAAGCCTCCGGGCAGCGCGCCGGCCGCAAGTTCATGCGCACCACCAGTCTCGCTGACAGCAAGTCCGCGCGCATGTTGCCACAGCTGAAGGACCAGTCCGAAGAGTGGCGTTTCGTGAAGGACGAGCTGCGCCAAGGCCGCAAGCTGGTGCAGGCGTTCTACTCGGTCACCTCATTCAGCCCGAAGGGCAAGGGCGACGCGAATGAGCGTATCCTGAAGTCGGTGTATCGTGCCGCGGGCTGGGACCTGCTCGACGATCGCTATCTGCAGATCCAGGGCCTGCTCGCCGCGATGCCGATGACGATGGCCAACGGCTTGTCGTTCGACCTCAAGAACATGAAGCGGCTGCGCACCGTCCTCACCACGACGGCGGCTAGCCTCATGCCGCTCCAAGGCGAATATCTGGGCGGCAACAACCCGCACCTGATGCTGATTGGTCGGCGCGGCCAGCCCTTCTTCTGGTCGCCATTCGAGAACACGGCGGGCAACCATAACGTGGCGGTCTTCGGCAAGTCCGGCTCGGGCAAGTCGGTGGCGCTTCAGGAGTTGTGCGCCTCGATGGTCGGCGCCGGTGCCAAGGTCGTCGTGATCGACGATGGCCGGTCGTTCGAGCATTCTGCCAAGCTGCAGGGCGGCGCGTTCGTCGAGTTTACGATGTCGTCGGGGTTCTGCATCAACCCGTTCTCGATGATCGATCCGGTGTTGGCGGAGACCGATGAGGATTACCTCATGGACTGCTTCGCCATGCTGAAATCGATCGTGAACCAGATGGCGCGGCACATCGACAAGCTCGACGATACCGAGCGCGGCCTGATCGATGGCGCGATCAACAAGGTCTGGGCCGAGAAAGGCCGGCAGGGCTCGGTCAACGACGTCATCGCAGCGCTCGACGAAACCACAAACCCGCTCGCCATCAATCTCGCGATCGCGATGCGCCCCTTTTCGACCAACGGCACCTATGGCCGCTTCTTCGAGGGCGAGGTGTCCTTCCAGCTCAAGAACAACCTGACGGTGTTCGAACTGTCGGATCTGTCATCGCGCGAGGAGCTTCGTTCGGTCGCCCTGACGGCGATCATGTTCATGGCGTCACAGGCGATGCGACGCGAGGACCGCTCGGTCCCCAAGGCGCTGCTGCTCGATGAGGCGTGGCAGATGCTCAAGGGCGGCTCGATGGCCGACTTCATCGAAGCGTATGCACGTACCTGCCGCAAATACGGCGCGTCGCTGGTGACCGCCACGCAGAGCCTCAACGACTATTACAAGTCGGACGGATCCAAGGCTGCGCTGGAGAACAGCGACTGGTTCGTCATCCTGCAGCAGAAGGCGGAGACGATCGCCGACTTCAAGAAGCACGATCGCTTCGAGATGGACGACTACACCGACGCGCTGCTCCGCTCGTTGAAGCGCAACGGCTCCGAATATTCCGACGTGATGATCAAGGGCCCGGAGACGCTGGCAGTCGGCCGGCTCGTCCTCGATCCTTATTCAGCGACGGTCTACTCGTCGTCGCCACGCACGTTTGCGGCGATCCATGACCTGCTCGCGCAGGGTCTGACGATGGAAGAGGCGATCGAGCGGGTCGCTTACCCCGACAACCCCGAGAAATGGACCGATCCGGGCGCCGATGACGCGCTGGCGATCGCAGCGGAGTGACCACCATGGCAACCGTTCTTCAGCCCCTCCACGTCGAGCGCAAGGTCGACTACGGCTATTTTCTTTATTTCGGACTGCACTTCGCGGGCTTTCTGGCCACGACGCTGCTGATGACGTGGGGCGTCTTCGTCCTGTTCTTCCTGCTCATCGGTAGCTTCTCGCTCGATGGCATGATGAACCATCTGCAGAACATGACCAGCCGCTACCTCGCAGCGGACGCTGGCCGGATCGACCAGTTCAAGATGATCGTCGGCATCGTCCATATGGTCATCACCGGCGCGATCATCTTCTTTCGCCGTCACGCCATTTTGCCGCGTGACGCTGCTCGCCGGGAGCACCGCGCATGACTGAGACGATCACCACACCCACGGCCGAACCCATGGCCTCGCCTGTAGCTGTGACGGTTCGGCGCAAGACGGTGTTCGCCGGCTACACCGCCGCGCAGCTGTTGATTGCTGCCGCCCTCGTCCTGGCGCTGGTCTGGGCGATGTGGGTCACCAAGGTTGTGACCGCCGAGAAGCCGCAGCACATCGTCAAGGCAGACCTGTCCCGCATCGTTGGCGAGTATGTACAGGCGCAAGCCCGCAGCGCGACCCCGCCCGACCAGGTCCAGGCGCAAATGCGCACATTCATGGCATCGCTCGACACCGAGTTGCAGCGTCGCGGTGCGGCTGGCCAGGTCATTCTCGTCGGCGAGGCTGTGCTGTCCAAGAGCGTGCCCGACATCACCGCCGACGTCGCGAGAGCCGTTTACGCGTCTGGCGTAAAGACACCGATGCCCGCGACGCCCGCGCAGATGGGTTCGATGATGCAGGGTCAGGTGCCTGCCGCGCCAGCGATCGCGCCTGTGGAAATGGCGCAGGCCGCACCCGTTCCCGCCGCGCCGAACCCCTTTGCCGCAGTGCCTGCCCCCGCGACTGCGCAGGACGTCGCACCGGTTGACCCGTCGGTTGCCGGTGCCATGGTCTCGAGCTTTGGTGGTCCCGGTGGCCAGTAAGGCAATTGCGGCGCCAGCAGTGGCTGAGGGCTTCCGTCCCCGCAAACGCCTCTGGGCAGCGCTTGGCCTGTTCGTCGCCGGTGGGATATCGTTGAACGCGATCGCCGAGTGGCGGGACACGCACGGGCTCCTGATCAACGCGTCGGAATCGCTGCCGAACTGGGCATTCGTCATCCACAAGACGGCAGTGCCGAAGCGTGGCGAATACGTCTTTTTCGTGCCGCCTGCCGTGCCGCTCGTCATCAAGCATTTCGGTGCGAAGAAGCAGATGTTCGGCAAGATCGTCTACGGCATGCCGGGTGATACCGTCGTGCACCGCGGCGCGGATGTGTTCGTCGCCGGCAAGCTCGTCAGCCACATGAAGCCTGTCACCAAACTGGGTGAGCCGCTGGTGGCCGGCCCGACGGGCGTGATCCCGCAGAGCTGCTACTATGTCGGCAGCCCGCACAAGGACGGTTTCGACAGCCGCTATGCCGCGATCGGCTACGCCTGCTCGAACAAGATCGTTGGCGTCGGGGACCCAATCCTGTGAGGACCGCCCTCGATCTCTGTGTGATGTTCGCGGTCAGCGCACTTCTGACCTCCTCCGTTGCGATCGCCAGTGACCACGGCGTCGTCGGCCAGGCCTTTCCGATCATCGAGCCAGATTTGCTGACGACGATCGAGGCCCGCCTGCAGCGTCTCCAAGCCACCGGCGGGATCGACCGCATGAACGCGGAGTTCGCCAAGCGGTCCGAGGCGCGCGTGCGTCGGCCGAAGCCCGTCGCCGGTATCACCGCGGCAACGGAGCCACGCAGCTGGGCCTATGATCCCACGATCGTCATCGAGCGGGACGTGCAGGACCAGAAGGGCAATTACATCGCTCGTGCCGGCCAGACCGTGAACCCGCTCGATTTCGTGGCGGTCCATCAGGCGCTTGTGTTCGTCGACGGCGATGACGCCGCACAGATGGAATGGGCGACGTCGCAGTACAGCGACCTGAAAGCCAAGATTATCCTCGTGAACGGCTCGCCGATCGAGGAGATGACCAACCGCAAGCGGCGCTTCTACTTCGATCAGGAAGGTCGGCTCACCGGCAAACTCGGCATTCGGCACACCCCGGCCGTTGCCGTCCAGAATGGCCGCGTCCTGAAGCTCTCCGAAATCAAGCTGAAGGGAATAAGCTGATGCCGATGTGGCTCGACCTCCTGCGCACGCCGATGGCGGCCCCTGAAACCGACGACCTGCGCACCATGCGCCGGACCTTCCAGGTACTCTGCGTCCTGTCGGGTATCGGTGTGATCGCAATCTCGCCGCTCGTTGCCCTGTTCGGGCGCCCCGCCTCGTTCGTCGTGGCGGCGATCCTGGCCACGACGGCGTTACATACCGCGCTCTACGTCTTCCGGAAGAACCGCGCCGACAACGCCTTCCTCGACGCCGCACGGTCGTCGGAGGAGCACGCGTGAAGCTCTTGCGCTTCCTGACGCTGATGCTGGGTGCGTTCGTGCTTTCGAGCGTTCTCAGCCCTCGCGCGGAGGCGCAATCGAAGTGCTCGGGCAAATTCGTGAATCCGATCACCGACGTCTGCTGGTCGTGCCTGTTCCCTCTTTCGGTTGGTGGCCTGAAGATCTGGCCGAGCAATCGCGCCGACACGGAAAACCCGTCCCTCCCCGTCTGCGCGTGTGGCAGTCCGGTGCCGCGCATCGGCATTTCGGCCGGCTTCTGGGAACCCGTTCGTCTTGCCGACGTCACCACCAAGCCTTGGTGCTTTGTCAATCTGGGCGGCACGAGGATCGCTCCCGGGTTCGACATCGGCCAGGGCCAACTATCCGGCCCGTCGCAGACCGGCGGGAACGGTCAGAACACCTCCAAGTGGCACGTCCACTGGTACGTCTATCCGCTCCTCTACTGGATGGAGATCCTGACCGACTTCCTGTGCTTTGAGCAGGCCTCGTTCGACATCGCGTACATGACCGAGGTCGATCCGCTCTGGCAGGATGACTCGCTGACCGCGCTTATCAATCCCGAAGCCGTGCTGTTCTCGTCGCCTATCGCGCAAGCCGCGTGCGCCGGCGACTGCATCGCGGCAACCGCCAAGCTGCCGCTCGATGCGACCTTCTGGTGCGCTGGCTGCCAGGGGCCGATGTACCCGGTCAACGGCAACATCGCGGCCTCGATCGGTCATGTGCAGGCGTCGCGCCTCGCGCTGGCCCGCTTCGCCTTCAAGATCCACCGCGAAGGCCTTGCCTGGGGCACGATGGGCTCCAAGGGCCTGTGCAACAAGTACCCCATGCCGGTGCTGCGCAAGCAGCAATACCGCGTCCAGATGGTCAACCCCATCCCGATGGTCAGCGGCAAGATGGCCTGTTCGCCGCTCGGGGCCTCGACCATGCCACCGCAGGCTGGCCGCTCCTTTCCCGTGAAGGGCGAGGACATGGGCTACCTCGTCTGGCGCAAGCGCAACTGCTGCGTGCTCTGAGGAGAGACAATCATGCGCCGTATCACCATCGTTATTGCTGCAATCGCCGGGCTCGCCGGCATTCAGGCGATCGCCCAGACCGTCGACGGGCTCGATCTCGAGGCGATCAAGCGGCGCTCGGCCGCCATGCAAGGTGACGCCGACATCTTTGCCGAGCACGTCCGCAACCGCGGCGATGCCTTCCGCGAAGAGGCCGTCGCTATTCAGGCAAAGAGCAGCACTAACCTCACCGCGCTCGCGAAAGCGGATCTGCCGGTGAACGGGGACGGTGCGTTCGACTTCGACGAGATCATCAAGGGGGCCAGCCAGAACGTCGCCGGCACCAAGGGCGATGCGCCGCAGTTCATCGCCTTTGCGAGCCTGTCGATGCCGCCTGCGGCCCTTCGTCAGCTCATTGCCGACACGGCCAAGGCGGGCGGTGTGGTTGTCTTCCGGGGCTTCCCGGACAACTCGATGAAGGCCTTCAGCGCCATGCTGGGCAAGGTCGTTACCGACAAAGATCAGCTGTCCAATGTCGGCATCGACCCGCGGCTCTTTCGTGCATTCAACGTCGAGGCGGTTCCGACCTATGTCGCCGTCTCGACCGACTTCGATCTCTGCTCGGGCCTGAATTGCACCACCTCGGTGCCGACACACGACAAGATCACCGGCAACGTCTCGGTTCGCTATGTGCTCGACACCTTCGTCGCGGCGCACGGCCCCGGTGCCGGCGTGGCATCCGTCGCATTGCGTAACCTCAGCAAGGGCGTCTGAGTGAAGCGCGTCGCTTTCTCTTTGCTACTGAGCGTCCTGGCGGGCGCCACCAGCGGCGTCGTCGCACAGACGACGATCGAGGAAGCACGCAAGCAGGGCGCTGATCTTGGAAAGTCGATGCGTGCTGACGAAAGCCTTGGCCCGAACGATGCCAAGCTCGCGCAGCTGCCGGGATATGGCGGCACCGATCTGGCAGAGAAGGTCTATTTCGACGATCCCGACCGGCTGGTGGTCGATGGTGGTTCGAAGGCCGGCACCGATGAGGCGTTCGGCACGGTGACCGATCGCGCACGCACGCGGGCGACCTTCAGCAATGCCGAGATCCTGGCGGCGACCTCCCGCGGCACCGCGATCGAGAAGGATCCTGAAACCTATCTGGGCGGTCAAAGCCTTGGCGGTGCTGAGGGAACATGCACGGCCCTTCCTCCTTCCGTCGGCTCAAAGGGCTATTACGAGGCTACCTGCAACAAGGGGTCGAAAGTTACGGACACGGTCGAGGCCTGCCGCGGAAACCTCGTGCCGACCGTCGTCAACACCGCGCGCTGGTTTTACTACGGCGTTCTCGACAAAAACGAGGGCTACGGGTTCGCCAAAAACAGCGTCATGCAGGCGAAGGTCAATGCCGGCGTTTGCCGGGCAGAACCGATCTCCAAGCACATCTGCGACGCGCAGATCGATCTTGGCGGTGGCGCTAACGACGTCGAAGGCTACCGCAAATACTGCAAGAAGAATGTCAGCGGCACGGCGCAGCTGTATTCCTGCAATGCCGAATTGTCGGCCGCTGAGATCGCCAGCCACCACAACTTTGCGACTGGTACGGCCTATCTGAAGAAGGAAGGGACGCTCAGCGTTACCGTCGCCCGCAACGAAGGCACCTGCCCGGCGCTGGCGGCCGACACGACCTGCATTCCGGAAGCGGCCGAAGTCTGCACCGAAGGCCCTGAAACCCGCATTATCGACGGTGTGCCGGTGACGCAGGCGTGCTGGGCGTGGTCGCGCTCCTTCACCTGTCAGCGCCTCACGCCGGCCAGCGATTGCAGCGCGCTCGACGACAACAAGCTGTGCAAATTCCTACGTGACGAATGCCTCGACGATCCGCAAAGCGGCGCCTGCAAGGTATCGCAGCGCGTCTACAGCTGCCCGCTGCCCGACGATAAGGCACCGACTGACAAGCAATATGTCTGTGGCGGCGACGTCTATTGTCTGAACGGCAGCTGCGAGACCATCGAGCGCGAGGCGTCGACCGAGTTCAAGGACGCGTTGGTCGCTCTTCACTCGATCGGCGACGCCGGCAAGCAGTTCGACCCGAACAATCTGACCGTGTTCTCCGGCGAGCGTGGCACCTGTTCCAAAAAGATCTTCGGTGCCTCGAATTGCTGTTCGGGCAGCGGCGTACCGCTCCTGACGCCGTGGTTGTGCAGTTCGGCCGAAAAGCAGCTCGACGAGAAGGACGACAAGGGGCTGTGCCACAAGGTCGGATCCTATTGTTCGGACAAGGTGCTCGGCGTCTGCGTCACATCGAAGGACGCCTATTGCTGCTTCGGTAGCAAGCTCTCCCGCATCCTCCAGGAACAGGGCCGCCAGCAGATCGGCAAGCCGTGGGCGAAGCCCAAGGACGAAACCTGCAAGGGCTTTTCGATCGAGGAGTTCCAGCGCCTCGACCTGTCCCAGATGGATTTTTCCGAGGTCTATGCGGAGTTCATGGACGCAGCAAAGCTGCCCAGTGAGGTCTCCGTGATGGCCGACATTCAAACCAAGATTCAGGGGTATTATGACCTTCACGGGAGCAAATGATGTGACGGGTCCGGGGGGGCCATGTTCGATCGACATGTCAGTGCTCGATCTTGCCATTTTCCTTCGCATTCATCGGTCTGGCCGCGGCACGTCGGCAGGCGAGGTCGCGCAGACCATCTCGCACTGGTTTCAGTGCGCGATCGATCCGCTCGAGGTCGAGCAGGCCTTTCCGCGCATGGCGGACAAGGGCTGGCTGGTTCGCCGCGAGACCGGGATGCGCGCAACGATCATGGGGCGAAAGCACGGCCGGAGCCATCTTCGCGGCATCGTCCGGATGCTCGATCAGGGCACCAGAATGCTCGACGTCGCCGCGATGATGTCAGTTCTCAAACTCGCAATGATTGAGCTCGACGGGGAGCATGATGATGACGACGATCAAGACTAAGCCTGCCGGCCGGCTGACCGCCGCCATTCTGATGCTGCTTGCAGCAACGGCGCCCGTGGCGACGCCGGCGCTCGCGCAATCTGTCGACCTGCAGAGCGCGGCGATGGCGGAGGCAATCGGTGACGAAGATGCGCAGGCAACCAACGCTGTGGTCGAGCCCGAATTTGACCGTACGTCTGACGCCGCGGAACAGCAGCAGGCCGGCGACTTCTATTGTGGCGAACGCAAACTCGGCCAGTGGTTCTACTGCGAGAAGCCCAAGGCTAAGCCGTCCGCTCCACAGGCGTCCGCGCAGCCGCAGCAGTCGTCGACGGCGCAGCTGAAGGCGATCACCAGGCAGCTCGACGAACTGAAGGCACGTGCCATTCTCGAGCCGACAGAAGCGAACGTCATCGCCTACGTCCGTTATCAACGCGAACAGCTCGATCGCGCGTCGACCTTCTCCGATACTTGGCAGCGTGCGCTCTGGCAGAACCCGGACATCGACTACACGCTGCAGCGCCCGGTCTCGACCGTCGCCAAGCGGGCATGGACCGATAACCGCTCGGCGACCCGCGACCAGGTCCTGTCGCAGCTCGGTCAGCGCTATGGCATGTTCTATTTCTTCGCGCAGTCCTGTGCGGCGTGCGAGGTCTTTTCGCCGATTCTTCGCTCGGTCGCCGACAGCCACCGGATCACCGTCATGGCGGTCTCGACGGATGGTGGACCAAGCCGGCAATTTCCCAACTACGTCGTCGATAGCGGACAGCGTCAGCGCATGGGCGTGCCGCTTGCCACGCCGGCGCTGGTCCTGTTCGACACCGTGACCCGCAAGACCGTGCCGATCGGGTTTGGGGTCATGTCGGCCGACGAGGTCATGGAACGGATCTTCATGCTCACCAACGCCAAGGTCGGGAGCGACTTCTGATGGCAAACACCCCCTCTCCTCGCCCTTCACCCTTCCGCGCCCTTCTTCGCCGGACCGCCGCGGTTGCCATGAGCCTGGGTGCTGCCAGCATGATCCCGGTCGGGATGGCGCGCGCCGATGTCGCAGGGCAGATGAACAGCTTCTTCCAGGATGCTGGCGGTGCCGCCAATGTCACGGGGCCGAGCGCCTATCAGGGACAGACGGCCGGCTATTATTCGATGGGCAACGTCTGGACCCGCTTCCCGCAAAAGAGCGTCCAGCCCTTCAACCTCCAGATGCCCAAGGTTTCTGCGGGCTGTGGTGGGATCGACCTGTTCACCGGCTCCTTCTCGTTCATCAACGGCGCTGAGATGGTCGCCATGCTGAAGGCAACCGCAAACAATGCGCTCGGCTTCGCCTTCCAGCTCGCGATCGACAGCGTCTCGCCCGAGATCGGCAAGGTCATGGATACCATGGCCAACAAGGCGCAGCAGATGAACCAGATGAACATTTCCTCGTGCGAAGCAGCACAGGGTCTGGTCGGCTCGGTATGGCCGAAAATGGCGGGGGCGCGTTCGACGATCTGCGCGGCGGTCGGCAACAGCCAGGGTAAGTTTTCCGACTGGGCGCGGTCACGGCAGGGCTGCGGCGCCGGTGGTGAACAGGACGCCACCCTCGAGGGCAACACCGATCCGGCGATGGCCGACAAGATCCCCGGTAGCCCGCGGAATTACACCTGGGATGCAATCAAGAAGTCGAACAAGTTCGGGAGCACCGATCAGCAATTTTCGGAATATCTCATGACGCTGGTCGGTACGATCGTCATCAATCCGAAGGCCCCGGCGGGAGCGATCGTCGGCTTCGTGGGCCCGGCCGAGGATGCAGTCGTCACCGCTCTCCTCGACGGCACTACGACGGGCACTCCGGTCAAGATCCTGCATTGCGACGAGTCAGAAGCATGCCTCAACATGACCGAGCAGACTCTGCAGGCGGGACCCGGCCTGCGCTCGAAGATCAAGGGCATGATCGACTCGATCAACTCGAAGATCCGCACCGATGCAGCTCTCGATGCGTCCGAGCAGCAGCTTCTCAACATGACGACGCTGCCGCTCTACAAAATGCTCGCGGTCCAGGCGATGGCGCACCAGAACTTTGCCGACGGCGAGACCAGCGCGCTGGCCGAGATCGTCGCGGTCAATCTGCTGTCTTCTATGATCGAGAACATGCTCGACCGGATCAGTCAGTCGACCGTGCAGGTGCAGCCGGCCGATGCCGAAATGGGCAAAATGTGGCGCGACCAGCTGGCCGAAGCGCGTACCCGCTACGCGCAGCGCGATATCAAGCTGAAGGACACGCTCAATCAGACGATCGCGCTCATCAACAAGTCGGTCATGCTGGAGTCGACCCTTCAGAACAGCATGTCACCGGCGATGTCTGCATCGCTCAATTTCTCGCGGGGCCTGAGTGCCCAGGGCCTCAATTAGGACGGGTGACGGAGCATGGTTGAGGTCTTCACGATTGGCGGTGGCGAATACATCGTCAACACGTTCAACGCGGTAGCGGCCTGGACGGGCGGGGGCGGTTACCGCTCCCTCCTTCAGGTGGTGATGGTTCTTGGCCTGATCTACTCGCTTCTTGCCGTCGCTTTCACCATGAACGTGCGCGTCTGGCTCAACTGGTTTCTTGGCTCGTCGCTCATCTACATGTGCCTCATGGTCCCGACCGTCACGGTTAAGGTGACGGACCGGATCAACCCGTCACTGGCTCCCGCCGTTGTCGATAACGTACCTCTCGGCTTGGGGGTGATTGCCAGCTTCACCAGTCAGGTCGGTGACTGGCTGACGCGGACGGCCGAAACTGTTTTCACGATGCCGAGCCAGCTTAGCTACTCGTCGAATGGCATGGTCTATGGTGCCCGTCTGCTCGATGCGACGCGCAATTTTCAGATCCGGGACGCCGAGTTCGCGACCAATCTGTCTTCGCATTTCAAAAACTGCGTATTCGGCGACGTCATGCTCGGCCAGAAGTCGATGACCGATCTTGCCTCCGCGAAAGACCTTTGGGCAACGATGGGACCTGGCTCTGCCGCGCGATCTCAACCTTGGGTGGAACGCTCTGGCGCTACAACGTCCAGCAGCATCGTCAGCTGCCGGCAGGCCTACGGTATGCTCGATGGCCTTTGGCACAGCATGATCGACGCTCAGACCTCGCTCTGGGCCAAGGAGACCTATCCAAAGCTCTCGACTGCCGTCGCCTCGGCGAAGCTGCGGGCCGATGTTCCGATCGTCAACCAGGCGTTCACGGCGTCCAGCGCCGGCTACGAGAACATCGTCCGGCAAAACACTGCCATCAACGCCTTCATGCAGGCGCGTGACGGCATGGCTGGTGGTCCGGGCGCAGCCTCGATCGATACGTTCGCGACGACGCGGGCCGATATCCAGGCGCGCAACACGTACAACTCGATCGCGCAGCAGGCGATGAGCTGGGTGCCTATTCTAAACATCGTGCTGACCGTCGTCTTCTACGCGATGTTCCCGGTCATCTTCCCCCTTTTCCTGATGCCGCAGACCGGTGTTGGCGCGCTCAAGGGCTACCTGACCGGGTTCTTCTATCTTGCTGCGTGGGGGCCGCTTTATGTCATCCTCCACATGATCTGCATGACGCGGGCGACAGCCGCGGCGCAGGGCGTAGCGGACGGAGGTATGTCACTGGGGTCCTATGCGGGTATTGGCGCGGTAAACGCTGAAACCGCGACGATCGCGGGCTTCATGCTGATGTCAGTGCCGTTCCTTGCAGCTGGCTTAGCCAAGGGCGCTATGAGCATCTCCGGCCAGGCGACATCGGTTCTATCGCCGGCGCAGAACGCTGCGGAGGCTGCAGCCGCGGAGCAGACGACAGGCAATTACTCCTACGGCAATGCCAGCTTCGCGAACTCGACGTCGAACATGCGTCAAAGCAACCAGTGGTCGGACGCACCGGCATTCTCGACCGGTGCATTTGCTTCCAGCTTCCGTCACGATAACGGCGCGACGACAGCAGCGTTTGGCAATGGCCACTCGGTTATAGACGTGACACCAGGTATGAGCCGGTTGGGCGTTCAGCCAGCGATGAACAGCAGCTACGTTTCGGAAATGCGTCAGCAGGCAAGCCAAGCCGAACGCGCATCTCAAAGTGAGCTCGAAGCGGCAGCGGCAATCCGAACCGCAACCCACACGGATCGGAGCAGCGTCGGTAGGTCGACAAACGTCTCTTCAGGGTTTGAATCCGGCAGCGGTGGCCAGTCCGGAACTTCGTTGGAAAGCTTTGATCGGACTACGGGTTCGACCTCCACTGGAACCGAGGACCGTTCCTCCACTGGTCAATCCCTTCGGTCGACTGATGGCCGTACTCGTGGTGCCGAAACTCTTGACCAGGTTTCCGGCAATGTCAGCCTAGGTAGCCCGTTGGGACGTCGAGGTGCCGGGGGTAGTTCGGGTTCTTCGGGGAAATCAAACGGTAGTGGCGCGGGTGGCGGTCTGCTAGGCGCGCTGCCGATCCCGAGCGTTGGCGGAAGTGTTACCAAGACCGGCACGCAACGGGATGGCCTGACTCATTCTTCCGACAGGTCCAAGACCGACGACTATAACAGCAGTCAGACCGCTGGTTCTCGCGATGAGCATGCAAATGGCGACAGCGCGGGCACGTCGAGCAGCACCTACAGTCGAAGCGGCACATTCACGCGCGCATCCAGCGATTCCACCTCAAGTGTTGGTCAGGACGACGCCCTGTCGCAGGCCTACTCACATGAGCAGCGGGCGCAGAAGCTCCATGAGTTGTCGCAATCGCTAACTCGAGATGCAAACTTTGCAGAGTCGCATAGTCTTCAAATGAGTGAGAACCTGAGCCAGGAGCTCGCGCAGTGGTACGCTGGAGAAGCGGCTACTAAACCTGGGCTGAACGCTCCGGGGCTTCATCAAACTACCTTTACCGATCAAGAGCGCCGGACACGAGATGCGATGATCTCGCAATTTCTCACTCAACGCCGGCAAGCAATCTACGATGAAGTCGCTCCCAGCCTACACCAGCCCGATCTCGTCCATGTTGCCGCACCACCTGTGGCTACCGACGCCGATGTTACAGCACGCTATCACCCGCATGGTCTATCGGCCCTGCCAAGCGCTCCAGCTATGCCTGACGGTTCGGCAGCTCGTGATAGGATATCGTCGGGCAAGGACACGCTTACGGCGGAACGAGACGTTCAAGGGGTGATGCGCTCCGGAGCCGTTCAGGCCGGCTCTCAGGTGCAGTCCGATGTGAACAAGGACCTTAACCGACAGTTTTTCACAGATCCCTCACTACGAAAGTGAGGTCCTAGATCCCAAACCGGAAATAAAGGAACATTCCCAGCAGAACCATAGAGGTGATAATTTGGCCAATTTTTCCCGCTAGCGTTGGATTGCCATCCTCATCGCAAGGGATATGGTCGAAGTTGTCGTCGGGTTGAGGCTTCATTACGACGATAGGGCCACCGGGGCTATCGATAGTAGCGTAATATTGTGCCTGGTCTATTTCGTACATAGCATTGCCCTCAATTCTGAGGGTATCCTAGGGAGGTCATTTTGGCAACCGCGACCTTAAGTCCGCGATCTTCAGCTGAGCCCACAGTCGGCGGAAATCTGGTCCTTGGATTTTCGTGGATGTTGGTCATGGCGGTCGGTTTGGTGCCGATTGTCGAGGGATCGCTCAACCGCTCCCCATCTATCACTGCACCTACTGTCATCGCCTTCTTTATCGCTGTCGGTAGCGCCGTCGTGCTTCGCCAGCGCTATTCATGGGTCGGGTTAGTTCTGCACATCTACGGCCAAATTGCGATCTGGCTGTCGCTATTTGTCATGTCCCTCGCCGTTGTCCTGGTCTTGATCCCGAAAGGTTGACCTCTCCCTTCAACACGTCGTTTGTTCGGGGCGATGGGACATAGGGATGAGCTGCGCGGACCACTGCCGCAGCTTTCTCGATCGCCTCGACCTCCGCTGGTTTACCCCTTGGATCGATCCTCCAGTTTGACCTGGGATGAATCACGATCGGCAGGGCGATGACGGGGCCGATCAGGTTTTTCCAGTACGTGTCGGTTTTGCCAACCGCGCCTGCAAGCAGGTGGGCGAGTAGATCCTGCATTTCGCCCACTGTAGTTGGTGTGTCTTGAGCCATCGCCTGCCAACTTAGACTAAAGCCTAAGGACCGGAACAGGCGTAACCGTTGCGTGTCCGCGGCGCCGGCACGTCGTGCAACGCAAGCGTGTAATAGCTTGGGAGATTGAACCATCCGATCGAAAGCGCTCGATGATTTTCACAGCCGGGAGGTTTATCGTCCGGCCGCATGGGCACGTGATCCGCATATCCTCGCGCGCTGACGCCCATTCACCAAGGCTAGTGAACTTGGATTGGTTTAGCGCTGCCACTGGCAACCGACAGAGTGGGTGAGACCCTGACAAAGAGGATGAGACAGTCTCATCCTCTTTGTCCCGCGTGCTTCATATCACTGGTCATGGCGGCGTGACTTCCTCGTAGCAGCCGGCTCGACGAAGCTGGCGAATGATCCCGTTAAACGCGGCTGTGACGCCTTGGGCACGACCAATCTCGTTGTCCTGTGCGGCCGCGTCCCAGAACAAGGTAAGCGGCCATTTCTCGGGGCAATGCGGAAGCAGACAACGAAGAGCGAGGCGGATCTCCGGCACATCAACTCGGACGTCAGAGCAGCGGGTGACGCCGGTGCGCAAAATATGCACGGACAGCGCGATCACGACACGCTGATGCCTCGGCAGATTCGACACCGATCAATGGAAGTCATGCGACTTGAACCGCACGACCTCCTCCGGATCCATACCGTCCGCGTGGGGTGGCCAGTATTGGTTGCGAGGTTCAGGATTCCATCCCTTGTCGCCACGGTCGGGCGAGCCCGGATGTTGCGCGGCATCGCCACGCCCGGTCCGGTGCGGAAACGACATGTCACCAACGCGGTGGAGGAGGTCGCCATGGTCGACGATCCGGCTGCAGATCACATGGATGATCTCGCCTTCCTTTTGAACCTGCCCCTTCAGGCCGACCATCGACGCCGACATAATCGTCCGGCGTTGTGCCTCGAAACGATCGGGCCAGAGGATGCCGTTGGCGATGCCCGTTTCGTCCTCGATCGTGATGAACAGCACGCCCTTGGCGGAGCCGGGCTTCTGACGGACCAGGACAATGCCGGCGACCTCGACGTATCGGCCATCCCGAATGTTGGCGAGATCGGCGCATTTGGTGACGCCGCGCCTAGTCAACTCGTCGCGCACGAACGTCAGCGGATGCGCGCGAAGCGAGAGCTGCAGCGCCCGGTAATCTTCGATCACCTCTCGGCCGTCGGTCAGCGGCCGCAGTGCGACGTCTGGCTCGAGGCCTTCCGCGCTAAAGGTTTCGGCCGATCGATCAGCTGCCGCGAAAAGCGGTAACGGAGCCTCGCCGAGCCCCCTTACCTTCCAAAGTCCTTGCCGACGATCAACGCTGAAGCCGTGGAAGGCATCGCCGTCAGCCAGCTTTTCGATCGCGGCGCGCTGCACGCCAGACCGTCGCCAGACGTCCTCGACGCTCTCAAAGGGTGTGATCGTACGCGCGCCAACGATCTTCGCGCCATCAGCGTTCGACAGGCCGCGGATTTGCCGAAGGCCGAGCCGCACAGCAAGGTAGCGCCCGCCTGTCTTCTCCAGCGTGCAATCCCAACGACTGGCGTTGACGCAAGGGGGACGCACTTCGACGCCGTGGTCGCGCGCGTCGCGGACGATCTGCGCCGGCGCATAGAAGCCCATTGGCTGCGCGTTCATGAGCGCCGCACAGAACACGTCGGGATGATGATGCTTCATCCAGCTGCTGGCGTAGGAAATCTTGGCGAAACTCGCCGCATGGCTCTCCGGGAAACCGTAGGAGCCGAAGCCCTCGAGCTGGCGGAACGTGCGCTCTGCAAACTCTCTTGGATAGCCGCGTTCGACCATCCCCTCGATCAGCTTCTCGCTGAAGTGCGAGACCCCGCCTGTGAACTTGAACGTCGCCATCGCGCGGCGCAGCTGGTCCGCCTCGGCCGCGGTGAAGCCGGCGCCGACGATCGCGACCTTCATCGCCTGTTCCTGAAACAGCGGGACGCCAAGCGTCTTCTCAAGCACCGCGCGCAACTCCGGCCGGGGATATTCCGGCTTCTCGAGTCCCTCGCGTCGGCGAAGATACGGATGGACCATGTCGCCCTGGATCGGTCCTGGCCGCACGATCGCCACCTGGATCACGAGGTCGTAGAAGCGCCGCGGTTTCATCCGTGGCAGCATCGACATCTGCGCGCGGCTCTCGATCTGGAAGGTGCCGAGCGTATCTGCCTTGGAGATCATGGCGTAGACGTCCGGGTCGTCGTCCTGCAGGTCCGCCAGCCCGACCCGCAGCCCCTTGTCCGCCTCAAGCATGTTGAAGGCGCGGTTCATGCAGCCGAGCATGCCCAGACCGAGAACGTCGACCTTCATGAATTTCAGCGCATCGATGTCGTCCTTATCCCACTCGATGATCTGGCGGTCTTCCATCGCGGCTGGTTCGATTGGCACCAGGTCATCAAGACGGTCATGGGTGAGGACGAACCCACCCGGGTGCTGGGACATGTGCCGCGGCACACCAATCAGCTTTCGTGCAAGCTCGAGCGTCAGACGGAGCCGTCGATCGCCAATGTCGAGGTTGAGCTCTTCGACTTGCTTCTCGCCTACGCCGTCGGCCGACCAGCCCCAGACGAGCCCTGCCAGTGACGAGGTAAGATCCTCCGGCAGACCAAGCACCTTGCCGACGTCACGCACTGCACCCCGCGCGCGGTAGCGCGTCACGACGGCCGTCAGCGCGGAGTGGTTGCGACCGTAGGTCTCGTAGATCCACTGGATGATCTCTTCGCGGCGCTCATGCTCGAAGTCGACGTCGATGTCGGGAGGCTCGCGGCGCTCCCCCGACACGAACCGTTCGAACAGCAGCTCATGTTTGATCGGGTCGATCGAGGTCACGCCAAGCACGAAACATACGCACGAGTTGGCAGCCGATCCGCGCCCCTGACACAGAATCCCGCGCCGGCGTGCTTCCCGCACGATCGCGTAGACAGTCAAAAAGTACGGCGCGTAGCCAAGCTCGCCAATTAGCCGCATTTCGTGCGTTATCTGGTCCGTATAAGGCTGCGGCACGTCGCCATCGAACATCCGCTCGACCGCTTCTGTGGCGAGCTTCTGGAGCGCTTCCTGGGCCGTCAGACCGTCGATCAGCTTCTCATGCGGGTACTGATACTGAAGCTCGCCAAGATTGAAGGTGCAGATCCGCGCGATGTCGACGCTGGCCTGTAACGCGTCGGGGTAGGCGCGGAAACGCCTGACCATCTCATCGGGGGATTTCAGCGCGCGATCGGCGTTCACCTCACGCCGATAGCCAAGCTCGTCGACGGTGCATTTCTCGCGCACCGCGGCCACCACGTCCTGCAGCAGCCGTGCTTCAGGCGCATGATACAGCACGTCGCCGGTTACGACCGCGCGCACTGCCGCTCCGCCAGCCTGTCGGGCCAGCGCATCGATGCGGACCGCGTCGCCCGGCCGACGCCGTTGGAACAGCGCCATGTAGCCCCGACGGCCGTAGATCGCCTTGAGGTCCTTCAGCGCAGCGAGGTTCTCTTCGTCCGCCTCGTGCGGAAGCAGAATGGCGATGACGCCTTCAGACCATGGCTCGAGGTCGTGCCAGTGCAGCAGGCAACCGCCCTTTCCCGCCCGCTTCTTGCCGACGGTCAGCAATCGGGTGATCCGCGACCAGGCCGGACGGTCCGTTGGGTAAAGCAGCAAGCGACGGCCGCATGAAAGATCGATGCGCGTACCCGCGATCGAGCGGACGCCAGTGGCTTTTTGCGCCTCCCATGCGCGCACAACACCGGCGACCGTGCCGATGTCGCTGACGCCGATCGCCGGGTAGCCAAGCACGGCAGCGGCCGCGAACAGCTCCTCTGGACTGGACGCCCCGCGGAGCAGCGAGAAGTGTGTCAGCACCTGAAGCTCGACATAGTGGGTCATCCAAAGACCCCGTGCATCCACCAGGACAGGTCGCCGGTGTCGTCCTCAAAACCGTCGCCACGACGGAAGACCCAGTAGCGACCGCCAGTCTCGTCCTCGACGCGGTAATAGTCGCGGACCGCCCATACTTCCGCGTCACGCCGCCACCATTCGCCATGAACGCGTTCGGGACCGTCGCCGCCAACCACCTTGTACGTCGTGCCGCGCCACTCAAAGCGCCGCGGAGGTTGGTCGGGCATCAGGGCGATCACGCGATGCAGTGGCTCTGGATGCGCGAAGAGACGGATCGGCCGCTTCCACTCTGGCCATGTTCCCGGCAGCTCGTTGGGATCGGATTTGACCACGGCCCGCTCCGGGACATGGCTTTCGACGGGAGCGATGCGGAAGACCGAGTGCATCCCGATTCTGCCTGCGATCAGGTCGACCAGGCGTGCGGGGTCGCGCACCAGCGTTTCACCAGCGAGGACGGCGCCGAGATCAACCGCGTCGAGCGGCTCCGTGTGCGGCGCCACCATTTGAAACTGCTCGAGGCCCATGCCGGGATCGATCCGCTCGATCCGCAGCTTCAACAGCCTCAGAAGGTGAGAGACCTCCCGTGTCGGCCGGGATGTGCCGACCGCGACGATTTGCTCGGTGCCATCGACGCGCATTCCCGTCAGGCGGAGCGAGCGTGCGCCAACGCCTTTCGCCCGCAGCAGCACGACAAGATCGCCCAAGAGGTCACCCATGACCTGTTCGATCGCCTCGGCCGTGCTGATCGGCTCCAGTAACCGGCGTTCGACCGCCGGGACCTCGATGTCCTCTCGCGGGGTGATTGGCTCTGCGACACCGCCCAGGGCTTGATCGAGGCGTGTGATGGTCGGCAGCCCGAGCCGGCGCGCGAGGGGTCCGCGCGCGACTGGCAGGAGATCTGAGATCCGTTCGAATCCGAATTTGCGCGCCGCGGTCAACGCCGTGGGCGTCAGGCGCAGCGATGCGATCGGCAACGGGCTGAGTGCCTCGACCGTGCCGTGCGGCTCGACGCGCGTAAGATCGGCTTTTCCAAAACGGGCCAGCGCGTGGGCGGCCCCCGGCGTATCGGCGACCGCGACGCGCGCGGTGAAGCCTGCACGACGACAAAAGGCGAGCAGACGACGGCAAAACCGCTCTTCTCCGCCATGGAGGTGATCGCAGCCGGCGAGATCAATCCAAAGGCCATCAGCCGGGGTGACAGCCGCGATCGGCGACCAGCGCCGTACCGCCAACAGAGCGAGGCGATCGAGGAGTGCTGCATCGGCTTCCGGCTCAAACGGACGGAAGTCGAGATCTGACACCAGCGCGCGGGCGTGGGTGGCGGCCATACCGGGATGGATGCCGAGCGACTGCGCACCGGTGCAGGCAGCGACCACCTCTTCGCGCCGGCCGACCTTGCCAACGAGAGCGAGCGGCGCGTGCTGGACCGGGGGCATAACTGGCGTGGCGAGCCGCAATGCAGGCGCGTGCGCCTTGTACGGGTGGCTCGCCGCTTCCGATCGCCTGCCAAGCTCCCGCATTGGCGGCTTCGCGTGGACAGGAAGCGACGCGATCTGCGCCTCAACCTCTTCGCGCGACTGCGCACTGGTTCTCGCCCAGCGGGCGCCAGGCCGCCAACCGCCGCCCCGCGGCACCGAACAGGCACCAGGATCGTCGTCGACCGGCAGTTGCAGGGCGGGCCGCTCAGGCGGCCGCGTAGCGGGCCGTTCCAACCGTCTCAGCCGCTCTATGGCTAAGTTCGGCAGGAACAGCGAGACGACCCGTCTCATCGCTGCCCTCCACAATTAGGGAAAAGCCCTCACCGCCGCGTTGCCGCGCCAGTTCGACCGTCCATCTCGCTCTTCCTACGCCCGCGACCTCCAGCCGCGCCGAAGGCGCGGAGCCGATCCGCCAGCGCGTCCACGCGGCGGACGGTTCGGCGAAGGGATCCTGGTCACGGCCGCGGCGACGACGCAGCAGCAGTACCGGCATGTCGGCTTCAGCTGCGACCAGCTGCAGGCGACGCGTTGCAACCATCGAGACCTTGCTTGCTTCCGCGACGATCGCCGACGGCGTGCCGTCGCGCACCGCGTCCTCGATCACAGCCAGCAACGCGGCATCGTCAGGAGGGTGCGCGTAGATCACGCTTGCTGACGCAAGACCAGCCTGAGCCAGTCCCGGCGCATAGACGTTTGGCCTACAGCTCGCCCACAGAACCGGCCCGCCGGCAATTGCCGCTTCGCGCGCCGCGATCCCGGCTAGAAACAGCGTGGTGGCTGCATCATCAACCAATGCTCCGCTTTGTGCCGTTGCCTCATGAAGCGCGCCGGCACGCAGACCCCCAGCCCCAAGTCGGCCGTCGAGCTCCTCAATGCCGAAAGGCAGCACACGGTAATCCGTGACCGGCGTGGCGATCGTCCGGAGATGCGCTATGCTTGGCGCGAAGGAATCGAGGGCGGAGGACATCGTGTTCTAAGACTCTACTCGTTCCCTTTATGTTCCGTTAATGCGGACAGTTGGTCAAGCGCCGATCGTCTCAGCTCATCGTTTCGGAATGGAACGCACGCGATACGAACCGGCAACAGACGGTGAAATTCCGCTTTCCAAGACCGGTCGCGTGACTCATAGAAATGCGATGCCGATCCGCGCCGAGAACCGCTGGCTCTACCCGATCGACTGGCAGCAGCTGTCAGGCACGATCCGGTTCGACCGTGCCGGCAGGCGCTGCGAGCAATGCCGTCGGCCGCACCTTCGCCGCGTCGCTCATCTTTGTGATGGACGCTGGTGGGACGCTGATACGTCGTGCTGGCGATCGGACCAAGGCAAGCGGGTTTCGATGAAGGGGGGCTTCGCACTGGCGAGGGTGCGGACGACCTATGTCGTTCTGGCGTGCGCGCATCTCGATCATGACCCGAGCAACAGTGCGCCGGCAAACCTCAAAGCGCTCTGCCAGCGCTGCCACATGATCCACGATGCAGCTGAACATCGCTGGCAGCGCTGGTGGAATTCCTTTCGCCTGCGGGCGTTGCGGGACCTGTATGAGGATCCCCGCATCACCCGCGAGCGACACGCCGCCTCTTAAAGATCGATGTTGCGCGTCTTCATGGCCTGAGCCGCTAGATCAGCGATCGGCCCTACCCCGCCGACCGCCTCATAGACCTCGGTGACGTCGTGGTTCTCGAGCTTGTCGAGCATCAGCGCAACCGCCTTTGCATTCGCCTCGTCCAGCACGGTCTTTGTCTCGTCGCTTGCCATGGGTAAGGGTCCTGCTCGTTTATAAGGAGCATGAGTAGCATGAACATCAGCGAGCTGGCCAAAGGTGTTGCGACGTCGACTGGGTCTAGCGAGGCCGACGCAAAGAAGGCGATCTCGGCCGTTTTTGATCAGATTGCGGACGCCGCTGCAAAGGGCGAGGAAGTCTCTATCCCAGGGTTCGGCAAGTTTGCCGTGAAGGATCGCCCTGAGCGGGACGGACGCAACCCGTCGACCGGTGAAGCTATCAAGATCGCAGCGTCCAAGAAGGTTGCGTTCACGGCCGCCAAGGGTCTCAAGGACAAGCTCTGACGAACATGCGCCGGCGATCGTTCGCTGGCGCCGACAGGAGGCGCGGATGTGCAATCGGTATAGGTTGACGGCGAAGCAGGCCGACGTGGCTGCTACGTTCGGTATCCGCCCTCCCTATGAGGCCGACGAAACCTTCCCGGTCGGCGACATATTCCCAACTGGCAAGAAGACGCCGTTCTATGGGGCCGTTATCGTGCAGGACGGTGACGATCGCCGGATTGAGCGCATGGAATGGGGCGTGCCCACGCAGATTCCGAGCAAGCGCGATCCCGCGACGAAGCTCACAAAATATGTCACCAACGTCAGGAATTTGTCGTCCAGCTTCTGGCGGTCGATGCTCATTACGCCAGCACGGCGCTGCCTCGTCCCGGTTACTTCATTTTCCGAATACGGCGTCCAACCTGGCGAGGACGGCAAGAAGCCGCTGCATTGGTTCGACGTACCAAGTCGGCCGGTTTTTGCATTCGCCGGTATTTGGAGGCCAACTGAGCGCGGGAACGCATACGGTTTTCTAACTACGGAGCCGAATTCAGTCGTGGCACCAGTTCATCCGAAAGCGATGCCGGTGATCCTCCATGACGAAGACTATCAACGCTGGCTGACTGGGGATTGGGATGATTTACGTGATGTCGTCTCCCCATACCCATCTCAGTTAATGAAGGTCGACTGATTGGCGTCCTTCGGCTCGAGAAGCGATCAGGGATGGTCATACCCTCCGGCGATGCTTAGTCGATCTCCTCGATTTGACGGAGCAGAGCATCGAACGAAACGCGTGAGCGTGTCCGTGCGACCTCCCCTCCGCCAGCGTATCTGCTCACCCCCTTGCGGCGGTAACACAGGCGGCGTGACACGGGCTGCATAGTCCGAGGTTGGGTGGGGCTGCCGGATTTTGCTTGCGCCGTTGCGCGCTTGCTGATTCAGAATCCTCATGAACGTCGAAGCCGTCCGAGCGCTTTCGCATGATGAGCTGGTCGCGCTGGTGCTGGCGCAGGCGGAAGTTATTTCGCTTCAGGCCGCGCGAATTGCGGAGTTAAGCGCCCTGGTAGAGACTCAGGCGGCATCCATCACGCGCCTTGAGAGGCGTGTGGCCGAGCTGGAGGACAAGCTGGGCAAGCCGCCGAAGACGCCGGACAATTCCTCGATACCGCCGAGCGCCGGACAAAAGCCAAACCTGCCCGAGCGCCAGCGCAAAGACCGCAAGGGTCGCCCCGGTGTCACCCGCGCGCTGGCTGCCGATCCCGACCAGGTGGTCGAGGCCCTTGCCACGCAGTGCCCGAACTGCGCCGCGGCGTTGAGCCAGGACGACCAGCGCAAGGTTCATGCCTATGATCATATCGAGATCCCGCCGATCAAGCCGGTGACGACGCGCGTCCATCTGCATAGCGGAGTATGCCCGTGTTGCGAGGCCACCTTCACTGCACCTGTACCCGAAGGGATGGAGCCGGGCTCACCCTTTGGCCCCGGCATCCAGGCACTGCTGATCCATCTCCACGTCACGCAAGCGATCAGCTTCGAGCGTCTCAAGGAGATCATGAAGACGGTCTTCGGTCTCGACATCAGCGAAGGTGCGGTCGCCAATATCCTCCAGCGCGCGCTCAAGCCGATGCTGGAGGCGGCCGAGGAGATCGGCGAGGAAGTCCGCCGGGCCGAGGTGATCGCTTCCGACGAGACGTCGGCACGGGTCTGCGGGCGCAAGCACTGGCAGTGGGTCATGCACACCACTACCGCGATCTATCACATCATCGCCGACACCCGCGCCGCGCGGATCATCACCGACTTCCTGGGCGGGGCCAGGCCCAAGGTCTGGGTAGCGGACCGCTACGGTGCGCAGAACGGCCATGGCGAGCAGCGCCAGGTCTGCCTGGCGCACCTGCTACGCGACGCACAATATGCCATCGACAGCGGCGACATGATGTTCGCACCGGGCTTCAAGGCTTTGCTCAAGCGGGCCTGCAACATCGGCAAACGACGAGACCGGCTCAAGAATACAACGCTTGCCCAGTATCTCGCCCGGCTGGAGCGACAACTGACCGGCCTGATGAAGCTCGCAGTACCGCACAAGCAGGGGCAAAAGCTCATGCGCGCGATCAAGAGGTGCCGCACCGACCTGTTCGTGTTCATGACCCGGCGCGACGTGCCCTACACCAACAACGGCTCGGAACGCGCGCTGCGCATGTCGGTGATCTTCCGCAAGGTAACCGGTTGCTTCCGCTCGACCTGGGGCTCGCAGTTCTACGCTGCCACAGTCTCCGTGATCGCCACAGCAAAGCTACACGGCAAGACCGCCCTCCAAGCGATCGTAGACGTCATCTCACAGCGTCGTGCGCCGACCCTCGCCGCATAGGGGGTGAGCAGATACCCGCCAGCCGCAAACTCCACGATTTCGACGTCGCCTATAGCTCCCGATATCGAACCAATAAGACGCTTAACCTTACCAGCTGACCCGGCACTCTGGCCATGCCAAAGCGCTTTCCCCGGCTTGTCTTCCGAGTAGATCGCAAAAACGGGCCAATACTCAGGCTTCTCATTCGGGAAATCTACCTGTAGCGACCTCACCGCGAAGGGCCTGTGTTTCTTCGTGGTCATCCGGCGGATTGCCACCCGTTCCGGCGATGGCAGTTGGATTATTCGAGGAAATAGCCGCCTCACCAGTGGTATGACGATACGAAAGCGCTTCCAAGTTCGCAGCGTAGCAAGGTCGAAAGTTGGAGGCGCTGATATCTGTACTGCCGCTTGGGCCCATTCCTTCTCCGCGACGTTTGTCTTCGCTAGGCTGGCTACGTCGATAGGTTGAGACATATAATCGACAGCTGCATGAAAGCCGTGACCGCGCCCAAGACGGTCCGTATAAGAGATCCAGAAGTGGTTAAATGGCTCGACTTCGCTGCTTTGTTTCAGCCCAAGCTCGCGAAATACCATCATCGGCATATTGATTTGTGCGCTTGAGCCCCGGCGAAGGAACGGTTGATGCCAGATTATCAATGGCAGCTCTCTGTCGAACGCTAATCCACAAATCTTACTTTGCGGGTCAGCAAAGAGTTCAATATATATGTCTCTAGCCTCTGAACCCCCGACATTGGTTAAGACTACCCATCCAATCGTGTCATCTTCCCTTTGGTACACTCCGGCGGAGATCTCAACACCAGGCCCGTTCGCCATTAGGGCGATGCGCGATGACCGTCGCGAGCCTAAAGCAGACACGCTTGCTGCAATCGCAGACAGGATAGCGACGGCTACTGGCAAATTAGTCATCTCAGCCGCCTGAAGGACATCAACAATGGAAAACTCCGCGCGCCTGAAATTATCGGGAATACCAAGCCATTGCGCGTTCGATATCGAACCCTTCCACGACTAATCGATCTGAGCCTTCTGAGTTACTCGTTTAGCCAACGCGCGCATCAACGATCGTGTGTTATGAGAAATTACGGTGGCTTCGTCCCGATCAAAGCTCAAGCCAGGATGCATCGCCGGGTTTCGGAAGGCGTCTTTCACAAAGTTGAGATAGCTAGCTACTTCAGACGCCCATTGTTTGAACGACGGATCGGCTTTGAGGCGAGCCTGCAATTCCGGAGCGCCCTTCTGTCCCTTGGCATCGTCCAAGGCTTTCAGAATTTCATTTATAGTAGTGCCCCATGATTTACCGATCGGGACGGTAAGATCGTCAGCGAATGCCGCGACTCCCGTCTCCGCAACCCGCATTAAATGCATGACGGAGGCTGTCCAGAGTTCGAATGTCTGACACTTTGCAGCTGCCACCACGTCGTTGCGGATCCCTGGAAATGCGATAAGCACCTCTTTGCCAAACCGTTCCTCGGCGTGATCGATATGTTTGACCTCCATCGGGTCGATGACAAAGCCTCTGTGCTGTGAAATCTCCTGATTCAACCCTGTTATCAAGTGATCGTATGCGCGACGCAGAGCATCAGCTGTACTTTGCGTGAGGCCGAACACGTTGTTCGTATTCTTGGTAGCCGTCAGTTTTCCTAACGCTGAGCGATAGCTGTTGATCGCTCCGGCTGTTACAGGCAGCTCGAGCGGATCTACAATATCGCCAATTGTCTTCAGGTTCCGTCCGAGCGACGACCCTATTTCACCTATAGTTATCCAGAGCGTTCCGTCATGCTTCATAACGTCTATCGGTCGCACCAGCCGTTCTGTCATCACCGCCAGAGCCGATACAGCTTGAAGTAGTGCGCTTAGATCAATGCGCTTCATTCGACCCCGCCCGTTCTTATCGTGTTGATATCCGCCGTAGTTTCGGCGGTAACCCGAGTGGCGCGTCTATCTTCCACGGCCATCACTTGCTCCACCCCGTTGCCCGTAGGATGACCTCCGCAGTCGTTGGAGTAAACCAATCAGATTGCCTTTCAGGGCTTCGATCGCTCATCTGGGCCAGCTTGGTCGAAAAGTTTGTCGATCTCGATATCCACCGGGTGCACGCCTTTGAGCTTTTCCTCGCTAGCGGGGCCCAAGGCAATTTTTAGGATCGAATTCTCTGCCTCGATGAGGTTGTCACGTGCGCCATACAGACCTAGCATCACCAAGTCGGTACGAACCTTGCTCGAATCCATCATAGCTCGCGTCGGGCGGTACAAGTTTTCGACATCTTGAACGATCGCCCGAATCCTTCGAACCAGGTCATCCACATCGTTATTGCTTATCTGCGCTGCGCCCTCGGTCGACAACGTCAATCCATCGCTCATCATTGTATCCTTTTTCAATTGGTACTTATGCGAAACCCTCTGCGGCGTGATTACGAAACGCCTCTTCATCCCGAACGTAGGTACTCAGCATCTCAATCGACTTATGCCGGCTGTGTTCCTTCATCTTAAATAGGGTCGCACCGGTGCGGCCCGCCTCCGTCAGGAAGCCAGCGCGGAGTGAATGACCGGCGAACAGCGACGGATCGTAGCCGACTGCGGCAGCGCGTTTCTTCACCACCAGCGCAACAGATTGCTCGCTAAGCGCGGTCTCCGTGACCCGGCCGTGCGGGGTGAGCCGTCGAAACACCGCCCCCTCACTGATGCCCGCCGCTTCGATCCAGGCGCGGTAATGGCGCACGGGCTCGATCCGCCGCCCTTCCAGGATTGCGACCGACTGCCCTTCCCCGCCCTGGTCACCCTTCGAGAACGGGATCGATACCGATAGGCCGCGCGGATGCGGGGCGATATCCTCGACCCTGATCCGCACCAGCTCGGAGCGCCGGAACGCGCCCATCATGCCCATTGTCAGCAGCGCGCGGTCACGCAGGTCGAGCATGGTGTCGCCGGTGATGCCGCGGATGATGTCGCGTAGCACGTCAGCGTCGGCAGGCCTCTTGTTGCCGAGTTTGTCCGTGCGCTTGGCTCGGCGGATTCCGCGCATCATTGTGATGAGGGTGGCGGCGCCCATCTGCGTCGTGGGCGGCTCGAGGCCCGCCGCACGATGGACGAACACGATCGCGGCGAGGCGGCGCTCGATCGACGCCTTCGACAAGGGCCGCCCCGCGGAGAAGGCAGTGCCGATCTCGGCGATCTCGGCGAGATGAGCGCTGGTCACCTGGGGTGTCGCCGGCAGCGGTTGATAGCCGCGCGCCGCGCACCAGGCGGTGAACAACTGCCAGTCCGAACGGTAGGCGCGCACGGTCGACGCGGCGGAGGCTCGCGCCACATACGCCTTCACGCGCGCCTCATCCTCCGCGGTGATGCCGGTCAGCAGCGGTTGCTCCACGCCGATCGCAGCCGGGATCAGCGCGAGGTTTGCGCCCCCTACCCTTTCGCCATCCTTTCCTTCCGCGTTGCTCGTCATGCGTCGGCGACGGGCCGGACAGGCGTCTTGACGCTCACCCGGTACGGCTTTCCCTCGCCGCGTGGATAATGCGCCAGCACCACATCGGCCGGGCCCACGCCAATGTCGGTTCCGCCCGCTTCGGTAACGATCTCGATCGCAGCGTCGATCGCGTCACGCAGTTCGGTCAGCGAGGTCACTGGCCAGCGTTCTATGACCCTGCCCATCTCCCCGCGACGGTCCAGATCGAGGAGAATGCCGAACACTGCGGCCCAGCCCTCAGGTTTGTCGTCATCCGTAGGCGCTGGCGTCACGGCTGGCCGCTTACGTGGACGGCCACGCTTCCGAATGGTGGCCGGCAGCGTGTCATCAGTGCCGTCTGCGGTGATTTTCATGTCGGTCATGCTCGGATCGCTCCCCAATCATCGCGCAGCTCTGACGATCGTTTGGTAGTAGCAGGAATGAGACTTATCGCTAGTAACTATTGTGGCAGATAGCGGTAAGTGGATACCGATAGAGTCCCTCCCCCTTCGATGTAGTTTATGGTATGGCAACTCAACGATGCCACTCCTGATGGATAGTGCCCCATGACCCTCCAAGTAAACATCACGTCCAATGGACGCATGAGCCTTCCTGTTGGTATTCGCAAACGGCTTGGCCTTGAAGATGGTGGCGCGGTGCTCGTTGAGGAAACGCCAGATGGCGTCATTTTGCGTACGGTAGATCAGGCCGTGGCAAAGGCGCAGTCGATCGCCAAACGGTATGCCCAGCATCCCGACGCCTCGGTCGATGCCTTCCTTGCGACGCGGCGGGCGGAGAGCGGCGAATGACCCATGTCGTGCTCGATGCCTCGGCGATCCTTGCGTTGCTGAAGGGTGAGCGCGGCGCGAGCAAGGTCGCCGGAGTGATCGCGGACGCCTCGGTGTGCGCGATCAACCAGGCCGAAGTCATCAGCCACTTCGTCCATCTTGGCGCGCCCTTGCACGATGTGCGTATGATGCTCGGTGCCTTGCCCTACACCGTCGTACCCGCCGACGACAGCTTGGCATGGGACGCTGGAAGCTTACGGGCCGCAACCGCCAACGCCGGCCTGTCGCTCGGTGATCGCTTCTGCCTTGCGCTGGCGCGCCGCCTCGGCGTCAGCGCCTATACCGCTGATCGTGCGTGGAAAGACGTCGCAGGCGAAACCGCTACCAAGGTCGTCATCATCCGCTAGGCTCCACGCGTGCACACCGAACCGCCCCCTCTTTCCGCACTTCAGGCATGGCTTGATGCCTATGGCACGGTCGAGGATCGTTACGGGCATCTTCTGCTCGAACAGATTCAACCCATCGATCAGGCACTGATCGATGCATTGAAGCCGTATTTCGAGTCCGCGCACCTCGATGCCCGCGAACATTTCCATCAGCAGGTCGGGATCGACCTCCATCCCGATGCCACCGCTTCCGGCGCTCACGCCTGCTATCCTGATTGCCTCCCTATTGTGGCGCGCCGCGGCCTGTTCGGCGAGGTAATCGCAGGCCTCGTCACCCAAGCCTACGCTGACGAGCTGGTCGGCGAGCATCCCTGGTCGGTGCCGATCTTCCTCTTCCGCTTTCACGCCGATGTTGAAAGCTATCTGTGGGATCTACGGTACGATCCGAGCCGCAAGCGGCAGGTGTTCGGGCGCTTCGGCTCCGATTTTGTCGGCATCCGGCTCGACGCGACCGGCCGCGTCATCCGCGTAATAGTCGGTGAGGCCAAATGGCGTGCCTCACTGACCGACTCCGCAGTAGCCGCTTTGCTCCACGGCGAGAAGAACGCCACCTGCCCCACAACGGGTGAGAAGATCCACAATGGGCAGGGCATTTGGTTCGAGGTCAATCGCGACAGCGTCGTGCCAAAGGGACTTCGCCAGTTGCAACGCCTGCTTGAGCTGCGTGACCCGATCAATCACGCGAGTGCAATCGCTTCGATGGACGCTGCCATCACCGCGGCGACGCCAACGCTTGCCCGCACCAACCTCGTTGTCATCGCCGGCAACGCTGCCAAGAAGCGCGAGAAGCTCAGCGTGCTGGTGCCTTGGGAGCAACCACCCGCCGAGTATCAGTCTGGGCATGATCTTCAGGTCGTTGAGCTCATCCTCGAGGGCGGTGAGGCGCTGATCGACGGCCTCTACTCGTCGCTTTGGAAGGCCTGAGCCGTGGCGGACGAAGAGCGGCGGCTCGTGGCCGAACAGGTGCGCGATCGTCTCGCGATCGAAAACGCTTTGTCACGACCTCAAGCCCGCGCTTTCGTCCGCTGCCTCCAGGCGACCTGGCAGGTTCCGACGATCCAGTGGGCACTTGAGGAGTCGGAAGGTCAGCTCGGCGATGCCCGCCGGCTGCTCCATGCCGCCCACATCTTCCGGACGCTTGACGGACCGTCCTCACCCGACGCGATCGACTGCTATCGGCGTACGGGTGAGTTGCTCGAGTGGCTCGCGCGCGCCGACGATGGCTTGCGCAAGGTGGTGCCAATCGAACTCCTGGCGGCTGGCGCGTACCAGCTCGGTGGTCTGCCCGCGATGGCGGCCGGGCTACTTGCGCAGGCCACCTCGGACCAGAATGGGGTGCGCCTTCTGGCAGCGTTCCTGCGCGCCGACTTCGACGCCGTGATGGCGCAAGTCGCGGAATTCTGGAGCGACCATCCGCATCTCACCGGCACTGACCAAGGCACCTTGCTCGCCTCTGCCCTGCTTGAGGCCGAACAGGACGATGGCGACCGTATCACCTGGTACTTCACGATCGAGCTTGTCCGATGCGTTGGACTAGTCGCCGACTGCCTGCGTCGCGGCGACGATGTGCGCCTCGAGCGAGCGCTCGCCAAGCTGCACGCGCTCGATGAGATGGCGGCACGCACCTTCAGCGACGACGCGGCGCTTGTCTTATCGCTCATTCGCGACGTCGCTGATCGCTACAACACCGCCTCTATCTACAAGCCGCTACGTGCGCTCGCCACCTTGCGTCCTGAGCGGCTCGACACACTCAGCGCCTACGCGCGCGACCAGTTCAGCCGCGGTCGTGGCATCTTGTGGACCTCGCAACTACACGGCCTCGAGCGTTTACTGCAGGACGATTCCTTTGCGCTGTGTACGCCGACCGGCTCGGGAAAGACGCTCGTTGCCAACCTGGCGATCGTCAAGGAGCTGCTGCTGCGCGCCGAGCCTTCCATGATTGGTCCGCTCGCGCTCTACATCGTGCCATCCCGGGCGCTCGCTAACGAAGTTGAAGCCAAACTTACGTCCGAACTTGGCCGTGAATGCCTGATCACCGGGCTCTACGGCGGATCTGACTGGGGCGTCACCGACGCCTGGCTGACCACCGAGCGACCCGTCGTGCTGATCGCCACGGTCGAGAAGGCCGACGCATTAATGCGCTACCTCGGCCCGCTTCTGCTGGCGCGGCTCAAGCTCCTCATCCTCGACGAGGCGCATCAAGTCGTCCCCGACGCTAGTGAAAGCACCCGGGTTAGCTTCGCCGAGCATAGCAACCGGTCGATCCGACTGGAGGCATTGGTCGCGCGGATCGTCGCGAAACAGCCTGACATCGTGCGGATCGCGCTGACCGCGGTCGCCGGGGGCGCGGCGCAGCCGGTAGCGCGGTGGATCGAGGGACGCCCTGATGCCCAGGCAGTCGGGGTTCGATATCGAAGTACGCGGCAGGTGATTGGCGTCCTCGAGACGGCACCCAATCGTGCGGGCCGGGTGCTGCTCGACCTGATGAACGGGCGCCCGCTTTATCTACGGGGGCAAGACGATCCGGTATTCCTGCCGCTCCGCGTCGCTCCCATGCCGCAGCTGCCGTCACCGTGGCGCAACAGCCTCAACCGCTTCAATACGCTAAGCGTGCTGTGGACGGCGCTGCACCTCGTCGAGGAAGATCAGCGCATTCTCATCTCGGTGGCCCAAGAGCCAGAGCAGACGATGCGCTGGTACAAGGAAGCGCTCGAACTTGCCCCCTGGCGAGCAATCCTCCGATTCCAGCCGCCTGAGGGCACGCAGCGCGCGCGGTTCGATGAGGCGCGCGCAGCCTGCCTCGATTATTGTGGCAACGACAGCTTCGAGTTGTTCCTGCTCGATCGGGGGATCGCCACCAGTCACGGCCAGATGCCGCAACGATTGCGCCGACTCATGGTCGAGATGATCGACCAGCGTATCTGTCCTATCACGGTTGCCACCGCGACGCTGACAGAAGGGGTCAACCTGCCGTTCGATCTGATCTTCCTGACTTCGCTGAAGCGGCGCTCCTGGGATCCCGTCGCCGAGCAGCCGATCATTGCCCCGCTTGCGACCGCGGAGTTTCGTAATCTGGCAGGGCGAGCGGGACGCCCAGGCGCCTCGCGAGGGATCGAAGGCCTGACGCTCGTCGCGCTTCCAAGCCAGATCTCCACCACTGCGGCGGGATCACAGCGGACCCAGCGCCGGCAACTGGCCGACCTGAGCGCGGACTATGAGCGGCTGCGCGACGCGCTCGTGATCGAGGAGCGCGACGCCGATGCGGTGCCATCGCCGTTGGTTATGCTGCTGGAGCTGATCTGGGATCGCGCTTTCCGGTTGCTCGGAGTGTCGCCCGACGACTTCCTAAACTGGCTTGAGGTAACCGCTCCGGTCACCGTGAGCGGCGCCGCGGGTACCGGAGCGGTGGATCCGCTGGCACGCCTGGCTGACGCCATGGATGAGATCGACGGCCTAGCTCTCGCCATGATCGAGGAGTTCCAGCAATTCAGCGACGGCGATATGCCTCGTGCTGCCGTCGAAGCGCATCTTGTCAGCGTCTGGCAACGAACCTTCAGTGCTGCGGCAAGCGCGCAGGAGGCATGGCTCGAACAAGCATTTATTCGACGTGGTGTCGGGATCGTCACGCAGCTTTATCCTGATCGCGCCGAGCGCGGCCGCCTTTACCAGTTCGGCTTTACGCCCGTGATCGGGCGGCGGTTCGCCGCGATCGCACCTTCGGTCCATGCTGAGATCGCGGCCGCGGTCGACTATGGCATCCTCAGCCCGGCGCAACGCATCGACGTGTTCGAGCGGATTGGCGGATTGATAGAACAGGACCGGGGATACGGTTTTCGCGTGCGGCGGACCGACACCGATGAAGGTCTGCTCGAAAGATGGAACGACGTCCTCGGTTGGTGGCTGAACGAACCGGCTATTGCCTCGCCCCCAGCTGATCAGCTGCGTGCCTGGCAACGATTCGTAGCGGACAATCTCGAATACCGGCTGGGCATGGCACTCGGGGCGGTCGTGGCGCAGGCCTGGTCGAGCGGAGCAGCGGACGTTTTGACGATCCCGACGCTGAGCGACTGGAAAGAAACGACTGGCCTTCCCTGGTTCGGCTTTTGGGCGCGTGAGCTACTCCGGTGGGGCACCCATGATCCCCTTGTCGCCTTCTCGCTCTCACAAGGGCTCGCCAAGACGCGCGAGGAGGCGTCAGGCCGACGCCCTGCATTCGAGCAATGGCTGCGGTCGGTGAACCCCGCCCCCGTGCCTGACGACCACATCGATCCGCAGCGTTTTCTCGAGTGGCAGGAGACACTGCCGCGCACTGCCACGACGTCAACCGCAGTCTCGCGGTTTGCTGCGAACCTGACCGGCACCAACGGCCAGCGCGGCCGCTACGCCGTTATGCCTGTCCTCCGCGAGGACGGTGTCGCGTGGATTGACCCTGCCGGCTTTGAGCTCGCGGTCACCCCCGCCTCCCCGGGAACGCTGAAGCTTAGCCGGCGCGCGCGTGGCAGTGACTATGTGCTCGAAACGATCGGACCATCTCCAAGCGTCGTGCGGTCGTTCCGCCCCAGCTAGAGCTTGGTCTCAGCTGGTGCACTTAAGGTATACCGGCGAGGCGGCCGGTAGTGCTTAGAAGTCTGCGATCAGCCGTCCCCATCGTTGAAGATCCGGCCAGTAGAGCGCGCATGTTCCACCACCTTGCCATCGCCGTCACTGGCTTGCCGCGCGCAATAGCGTTTTACGACGCCGTACTGGGACTACCTGGGGTCACGACACGAAAGTGAGTTTTGCGTACGCTAGACGCGAACGGATGCCGAACGACCGGCTTTGGTGGAATGCGGACCGGCCGCATTCGAGAACGAAAGAAGCCCAACGATACGGTCTGGAGTGCAATATGACTTACCCAGGGACCGGATTAGGATCGCGAACGCGATAAGAAAAATGTCTTCGCGTCCGTCACATATAAATACGGCACGCCGACGCGATCCAGAAGGCGCAGCGAGCGTTCAAGGACGAGTAGGGGGCATCCGATCAAACCGAGACATCCGTTTCGCCTATGCCCATCTCGTCCATGGATTTCACAGCATCAGTGATCATCTCTTCGGTCAAGCATCCCCACTGTGCCTGGAAGGGCATAAGGATGAACTGAGCCTTTCCGCTATTCTCGCTCGTCGGCCCCAGCCGTTTGACCTTTTTGCCACCCGACTTCTTGCGAGTAACTTCCGCGTCGAACGCGCATGTCTCGCCGGCGCTGTTGCCGGAGATCAATGCCAGCGCCTCACCACGGTTGGGCGCTTCTGCCGCGTAGCCGCTTTTTGGTACGTCACTGCCATACGCGGTCCACGCTTCTGTGAGGAGGATCACGCCGTCTGCACGACACGCGGATGCGAACTTGGCCAACTCCCGCATCATCACATACCGACTTGCGCGGCTGGGATGCTCCGTGCCGACCGTTTCAACGGTCTTCGTCCCGCGAAGCAGGAACGCCATGCTGCGATGATAACCATCCTTGGCCATGACGACACGCGCATGTTCAAAGTATGCCTCCGCGACCTCGCGAAAGTTGGTGGCGTTTCTAAGCCGGGACCAGTCTGGGCTTACGCCATACCGCTTAAACGACTTCTTCCGCGCCTTGTTTGTGTCGATCATCATGGGGCGATTTCGAAGGCGGACTCCAACGGGCTTTCCGGTTGCTACAGATAGGTAGAGCGCCCGATCCATGGCTAGCTGCCCCATCGGCTCCGGCCGGGACTCCATGAGGCCGGGAGGCGCTGAAATGCAGTGACGCTGCAACAGGTCTGCAATCAGATCACAGAATTGGCCATCAACATGAGCTAGAGCTTCCAACACCTCCATGCCGGGGAGGGATGAGGCCACCCAGCGCCGCTCGATCAGGAGGGTCCCGTTCTCAATAACTTGGGGGACGCGATACTTCTTGGGGATACCTCGCCATATAGCGATTGGCGAAGCGAATAGCTCGCTGGGTGACCATTCGGTCGCAGGGCCGGGAAGGAAGCCCGCAATCAACTCGGCCCGGACCTGACTATGCGTCTCTAGATCACCCTGCTTTTCGATGGTGTTTCTCGCGTCTCGCGCCCACGTCATGATGTGATCGTTGCGCCACCGCTCCTGGTAAGACGTATACCAAGGTTCGAAGTCACGGAATGCCGCCTTGTTGCTCTGCAAGATGAAGGTGACGGTGCGCGAGGTCGTGATACATTGCTGAAGCATGAGGAAGAATTTGGTCGGCTCGAAATAGGCGTCCGCGGCCTCGTTCCAGAGCCGCCGCATGTCCAGCAGCCGCTTCATTACGTTGATGGCAGCTTCCACCGCCTGTTTTTCGAACTGTGACATCGAGACATGGTATGGGTGGGTGGCAGCGATGCCAACGCTTCGTGAGCCGACGAGACCGGAAAAAAGTGCTGACGTCTTCGGTGTATTGTGGAGAGTTTGACGCCAGTTCCCCTCGGTCGCGATCCCCGATTTGAGGGGAGGAGTTCTCCGCCGTGGTGTCATTCCGACAATCGACAGCAAGGCCGGGATCAGCGAAGCTCACTTGATGCCACCGGAAAGCCAATCTCGCGACAAGATCAGCGCGTCTATGCAGGCGTCGATCGATAACGCTCGTCGCCTTTACGAGGAGACGTATGACCTCGAATTCCGCACTCCAGCCGCCACCCGTTATTTCTTGCTGATAATCGCGCAGGAAGAGACCGCAAAAGCGTTCCTTCTCTATCTAGTTAGAGAGGGAACCGTGCCGCTGACCTCTGCAGTCCGGAAGGCAATCAACGACCACACATGTAAGCACTTGGTTGGCATAATCATGGAGTACATGATTATGCACTGGGAAGAGTACGAGGAACTGAAGGCCATCATGGCTCGCGACGCCGAACTAGGGGACCACTTTCCAGACGACATCGGCAGCGCGCTTGGTATCCTTCGATACGAGAAGATCGGCCGCTGGGCCGCCAAGCATTGGGTGTGGGCGGAGGATCCAAATTATAATCGCGAAGCGCTCAAGGTCGCGAACGGTAAACGGGACCGGCGAAAGCAGGACGCGCTTTACGTTCGGATCGGCACAACTGGGGAGCTAGCATCGACCCCAGCGACGATCACCGCAATTGAGGTGACGGCCGAATTAGAGCGAACGAGCAGGTATATCAGTTTCGCTGAAGCCCTGGCGAAGACTGAGGACAAGCATGCGTTCGACAAGAACCGTTTCGTGAAGGTCATGGGCGCGCTCAATCTGCTCTTCGACGAAAGCAATAGCAGCTCGCTGTAGCTTCGCGGCTCGATGAGCGCGGCGGGGTGTCTCCGCCGTGATCGTCTCACGAATGAGGCGAGAGCGGCCGTTGGCCGTCAAACGCTGGTATGCCGATCAGCGTCAGAGTGTCCGACAACGCACTGTTTTGACGGATTGCAGGACAAAATCGGCAGGCAACGGGTTTGCGGACACGTTCTGTTCGCTCCTAGCGTACGCAAAACTCACTTTCGTGTCGTGACCCCTACCTGGCTACGCCTGAAGCGCCGGTTAGAAGCCGTTGAACACGGCTACCCGGGCCACAGGCGTCACAGGCGTTCTCGGCGTCAATCGGGAAACGAGAATTATCCTTGCTGTCATTTTTTGGTAGGTAGGTTGGCGGCCTTGGGACGTGATATCCTGCTCGCATCATGCCCATCCTCGACCCGATCGCCTTCGAAGGCACGATCTCCTTACAACATCATTCCGCCCCGATCAGCTTTGAAGCTGGCATCGATGACGAGGGCGGGATTACGCTGAGCTTGGGCGACATTCGGCCAGCCCGGTCCGGGACCGCCTTCCACCCGCAAGGCGAACTGCTCCAGCCGCAGCTCGCCTGCTCACTTAACGGTCAATCTGTGGACGGCTGGCGGTTCTCCACCGAGGCGCTCTACGTCACCAGCTGGCGCCGGCCGCCCGATGACCGGGTCGAGCTCGAAGCCGACGCCACCCTGGCCACGTTCAGCCGGGATGCGCCGCCCGACCATCAAGACGTCCGCGCTTGGTATGTCCGCAAGCTTGGCACCATTCATGGTATCGAGCGGCAGACCAACCTTGGTCGACTGGTCTTCACCGGCCACGCCGAACGCCCGTCCCAGGTGCCCTCGGCTGTCATCGCCCTGCATGCCGGGGCGCAGGAGGTGCCAAGCTGGTGGGATGAGAGCGAGCGCTTCCTGATCCATCTATCGCGAGTCCTCTCGTTCGCGAGCGGTGTCTACGTGCTGCCAGTCTATGAGCTGTCGGTCCGCCACGGCGTGAAGACGTTGCGCGTCGTGAGGCGAAGCCCATCCCCTGCTCCCTACATGCCTCCATTCGATATGCTCTTCATGAATCAAATTTTCGCGACCGCGGTCGCGTCGTTCGACGAGCGACCCAACGTTGTCGAGCGGCTGGAGCCCGCCATCCGCTGGATGACTGCCGCTGTCTTCTACGAAGAGAGCCGGCTCATCAATGCGATGAGCGCGCTGGAAAGCATCCTTGCCCGCTCAGACCTGCCTAACCTCTTCATGACGCCTGACGCTTTTCGCGATCTTCGCGGACGCGTGCGTCGCTTTCTCCGCGCGGAGCGCGCGCCGTCGCGCATGGGCAGCAAGGCGGACGAGCTCAACCGCCGCCCGTTTCGCGAGAAAGTCGAGGAGCTACTGACCTCCCACGCGATCGTCACGAGCGACCTTCCTGTCGGCTGGCTGCGCGCCGTCACCGATGCTCGTAACGTAATTGTTCACACCGGGGTCGCCCCCGACCTGCCGGCCGCCGATGCGCGCCTGCTTGATCACATCGTCTGGGCGCGAGAGGTGGTGACGCGCATCGTGCTCGATGCGATCGGCTTTTCCGGCCAATATCAAAGCTGGCTGCACCGGTCAGAATATCTAAGCTTTCCCGGGTGTCGGCCAATGGCAGAAGTCGCTGCACAAGGCGCTGTTTGACGTCGGCGCGTGCTCGATCAGGGGCGATCATCGCTCTCGACCTGCTCGATTAGGCGCACAAGGCGCTCGCCGCTCTCGCAGAGCCAGTGATCCCGCTCCTCGCAATGTTTAAAAAGACGATCCAGCAGCGTTGCATCGGCCTCGAGCATCACGTCGCGACCATGCACGAAGCCGAGTTCAGCACGCAGACCGCGTGGTCGCTCCGCGAACACCACGCCATTATTCTCGCTCAGAAGAATTTGGTGGGTGCGCCGGTAAAACCAGTAGCTGGCCCGTACACGAGGTCGATGGATGCAGACGAACCGGCGGGGCCACGCATCGAGATCCTGCTCGCTCCACCCAGTGAACAGGTCGCCGACGTTCCACTTCCTCAGTTTCCGCCGTTCGTCCCTTCCAAGTAATCTCACCGCGCCCTCATCGTCGCGTCGCTGCAGCGCCGTGGCCGCTTCATCCCTATCCGTTTCGTTGGCGCGACCGTTTGTGAAGACAAAGCCGATCCCACGAAAGCGCGCCGGATCATCGGCCACCGTCTTCAGGAGCGACGGAACACCGTCGGCGATCGGGAATACCCGCTTGGGACCTCCCCCCCGTGGTCGCCGATCCCATGCCTCGGTAGCCCGAGCAAGCGCTGCCGGACCGAGCGTTTCGGAGCGCCGCCAGACTCGCCTGAACCAGGCAGCCGCGCGGGCATAGCCGTTCGTGTCAGGGGCAAGGAAAACTCCTGCCTCCACCAGGCCGGCGAGATCCCGGAAACCGATCCCGTTTTCCGACGCGTTTGCCGAGCAGATGATCGCGCCGCGATCCGAGATGTAAACCTTAGCATGCAAGCCGACGAGATGCTTCACCCTGCGGCTATTCGGCGCGCCCAGCGCGCGCAGCTCTTTCGGGTTGGTCGATCCCATCGAAAGGTCGCAGACAATCCGCGCATCGTTCGGCAGCCCTTCCGGTCCGAACAGATGCTCGACCGCCCCCGTTCCCCAGAAGGCCACGGCGCAGCGGACGCCGCAGCCGCGCAGTATGTCCGCGATGGCCGGGCCGAGCTTTTTGTCGTCAAGAAACGCAGCGGTCACAGCACCGGCCTTCCCTGCCCTCATCTAGTCCCGCCTGTCACGATCGATGTCGACCGTCATCACGATCGCGGCGGTGATCGGCGCACCCCGCGCGTAGAACAGCGCCCTGAGGTTCGGATCGGTAGTGTCGTCGAACAGTCTGCCCTCCCGGCAGCGCAGAACCTCGTCCGCGACGAAGCGCTCCAATCGCCAACCTCGCGTCGATCCCGGATCGCATACATCCAGCGGTTCGGGGAGCGTCAAATTGGCGACGCTCGGCGCTTGGCCACCGGGTAATTTCGCTATGGGGGAATGGACATCGGCCGAGCGGAGGACCCGACACCCGACCTCATTGGTCAGCTGGGTATTGGTGTCTGGCGGTGACGGGTAAAAGCCTTTGAACGGCAGGATCAACGGATTGTAGAGCCCATAATAGACTGGGATTTTGCGTTCGCGGATATAGGCGTCGATCCGGTCGACTTGGTCATGGCCTGCGTGGGTCGCATCATACGTGCTGCCCTCATCGAAGCCGAACGTTCGCTGCTGGTAGAACGGTCGCTGCGGGTCCGTTCGGTCTCCCAGACGACCGATCCCAATTACATAATCTTCGGGCTCTTCCTCCTCTGCCGGCAGCTCTTTGGAGTAAAGCCGCTTGGTCTGGAGCAACGCGACTTTCCGTTGCTCCAGATGCCCTCGACGTCGTAACATCACAATCAGCGCGATATCGGCGATCTCCCAACGCTGGTACATCCGCCTGTTGCCGAACCAATGGGTTTCGAGGTTGAGCGCGATCTGCTCGGCCGCAAAGAATGCCGCGGGCGCGGCGCTGAGTTCGGCGATGAGGATTGCGTCAAGCATGGGCTCGTGCATCGACGGATGATCGGTTAGGGCCCGCGAAACCTTGTCATTGGCCCGCGAGAACACCTCTCTGACATAGTCGATTACAATCTCAGGAATCGCACCAAAGCCGCTGCTCATGCCGTGTCGCTATCCCCTCAATCTGGTCGAGCTCGATCGAGGCCTTTCTGCCCCAATTCCCTCACGAACGACAAGGCTTCCCTGAAAGCATGCAAAATGCCTCCCTCGCCAGCTAGTAGCCGACCTCGGCAGGTTGCACCTCGGGAAAGCGTGCGATGATACGGCTAACCTGCGCGACGATCTCGATCGGTGTGCCGCGCTGAGTCAGGAGATAGTCGAGGCATTCGAGGATCGCCTTCAGCTTGTTGCGGGGCGCGGCTGGGATACCAGCGCGCCTGAGCCCCTGCGGCTGCTTCGGAAGGCTGCGATTAAACAGGCGGTCATGGTGCGCGCAGATATTGCGGATGTCGACGAGGCATTCGAGCCAATTGGTGAAGACTTGGGCGCTAGGCACACCGAACTGGGCTGCGATATGCGTGCGGAGCGATCCGTCTAGAGTCTTGAAGATACGGACCACACGACCGAAGGTTAGGAACTCCTTCATCGTCCATATTGGTGGCAGGATCGGGCTGGCGTATCGTTGACGGTAGTGCAGCGCCCGCTGGTCCTTGGTTTGGGCGTAGGCGGCGGTGAAGCTCTGCAGCGCTTCGAGATTGGCAGCCGCATCCCGGAACGCTGCCTGGGTAAAATAGGGGTGGCTGCCGTGACGATCGCTCAACGCCTCCGATATGGCGTTGCGCAGCAGCAGTTCGAACTGCCCCACCGCAGCAAAACAGACCTCCCGCAGCATCGCGTCGCATGCGTATAAACGCAGGATCTGCTGGTAGGTCGTTCCGACCTGAAAGGGCCGGTTGGCCACACCAACTTGGCGCCGGCTGAGGAAGTAGATACGGAGACGCTCATACCCAATGAGATCGATCTTGCGTGCAGCGACATTGGGGCGCGCGACGATCAAGCCCCTGCCGCGCAGGTGAGCAACTCGCTGAGCGGCCGTTGCATGCGGTTTGATGTAGGGAGTCAGCGTCATCTAAAAATGCGAAGGGCCGCCCTTTTGCACTCCCCGAAAGGACGTGTGGCGACCCGTGACCCAGTTGAGATAGCGTAAAGGGGGTGATTCTGCAAGAGGCTCGACCCATCTCGCGGGAGAATGCAATCCATTCGCGTGATGGGGGCCAAAAGACCCCCTGCCCTACCGTCAGGAAAATGAGAGCGAACGGGCATCGAGCCCATGCAATCTCATACTCAAACGTCCGACGTCCGACGTCCGATCGAGCGAACTTAGCTAGACCACGAACTATACGTCTTGCTGCAGTGCGCTATTGTCATCGTCTGACGGGACTAAGAGGATCAAGAAAACCATGCGAGAACATGATGGCGGTAAGATGGGTACCGATGCCGGCGCGCCAGAACTCATCAACATTGACATCGACGAACAGCGTGATCCAGCAATCGACCTTTGGGGTCTGCCAGCGACCGACGAGCCGCGGACCTTCTATTACGACGAAACCAACAACGACCGCACGATCCACCTTACCGACGATGGGTTCAACGTGCCTGACCCCAGACCATTCGTCCTAGGGGGCGTCGTCCATGGAGGAAGGGAAAAGCGCATCGATCTCACGGCCTTGCGCCGCTTGATGGGCATCCAGGTCAGCACCCCTGAAATCAAGTTCGAGATGGTCGCCAAGGGTGACTTTCCGACCATGCTCGGCTCTAAAAAGCTTGATCATTTCCTGACGTGGCTCACGGCCGAGGACTACCTAATTCACTTTCTGGCACTCGACCCGGTCTACTATTCCTATGTTGATATCATCGATTCGATGCCTCTGACCAAGGGCGTCGATCCCGGCGGTGTCTGGATATTGAAGAACGATCTCTACCGCGTGCTCCGCCGCGATCTTGACGTTACGCAAGACATTCTCCGTCGATTCGCCTACCCGGCGGTCGCTGGCGACGACATCAGGGAGTTTCTGACCGAGCTTATAGATCTTGTCGATCATGCCCACGACCTGATGGACGACTTTCATCGCATGATGTTGAAGGGGGTACTCCAGTCAGGTCGCTCCCTGGATAGGCTGCTCTTGCTCGATGAGACACCCAACATCATCATGCAGGACGTTCGCCAGATGTTCATCCACCGCATCTGCTTATTCAAAACGAGCCGGCACGTTCTTGACGAGGAAGATAAGATCAGCGCGATCCTAGAAAATTACCGCTTTGTGGAACGCAGCATCCCCGTCGACCTGTATCGGTTCGCTGATTCGAAGGCTGAGCCGGGTGTACAGCTATCCGATATTGTCGTCGGCCTGATCGGTGCCTGTCTGACGTGGCTGCGGGGGATCGAGATCGACGACATCGGGGCCATCAAAGCAGGGCTCAGTACCGCGCAGAACGCGAACCGTATGGCGCTCGCGTCCCTCGTCGAACGATCGATCGCCGTGACGGACGCTTTCGTGGTGAAGCTGCTGAGCCTAGACGACATGGCTCGCTTCGAGCTGTTCCTGGAATGATCGCGATGCGATGCGACAAGTGCGGCGCTAGGCGGAGGTGCAATTTCGTCTAGACCTTTGGTCAAACCTTGCGCACACATGACATCCAAGCGCTCGATTAGATGCATCTTTAGGGATCGTTTGCGGGACATCTATGTGGCTGCGATCCACACCGCTTCGTACTCGACACGTCGGTCCGGCGCGGACCATAACACTAAGAATAAGCCTTATCGCTACCACGCAGGCGCAGCATAGCGTCTTACTGATGGTCCATAGATCGTCGCGCCATCATCGTGGATTTCAGCTGGATAATTAAGTCCGCAGGGCCAGCAGGTTATCGTCATTGAAGTTTCGGCACCTTGTCTGCGTCGAGCCGCAGGGTAGGCTTTGGTTTGTTAGGCGTATCACGCCCGACGGGGTTGCTGGGCCCCATCGTCAAGTCGACCCAGTTGCCGTGACGCTTCATCTCGATCATGCCGCCTGCGGCAAGGTCCTCGAACGCACGGCTATAGCCGACCAGGGATCCTGTACGTACCCCCACTGCCCATCCCGCACCCATTGTCAAAATGATCGAGACCAAGCCGATCGCCATCCACGTCGCCGCCTTCTTCCACGACCATACCCGCGTTCGGGTCTTCAACGTCTGGTGCAGAACCAGGTCGGCGTATTTGTCGACCGTATTTAAGGTCGATACCATGCCCTCAAGGATGACAATGATTTCGTAGTTTATCTCGCTTGTCTTGCCGATGATCTGAGACACCTGGCCCTCTGTCATCCTGCCGAGTGAGGCATACATATCACCCGATGCACATGAATATTCATGGATTTTAACGAGGTTCTGCCGCAACTCTGCAATTATCTCGTCATAGTCTTTGACATCGGACAAGTCAGTTATCGTGTTCTCCGCTAGCCGAAATTTGCCCATTCCACCCTCCGCGCAAGTGTTGTTGCAGACTTTAGCTCGATGTGGCGTAACGTAGTGACGATCGTGACGCTGCATGCAGGAACATATTCAGCCCGTCTGCCGGCAAGTCCCAATCGTCGCACCGTTCACTGCCCTGCCTCTGCCGAGTCTTTAATGGGCTCAGTCTACAGGTCGTAAGAGCGCAATCGCTTCCTCAATCACCTGAGCGATCGGTATGTCGCGCCCGTTCGCTTCGGCGTAGATTTGCTCCACTGTGCTAGGGTGAAGTCGGACATTGAACTGTTGAGTTCGGCCAAGGATCTTTCTTTGACGCCGCGGCGGAGTGGCTGCGGTCTCGCTCGCTTCCGGACTTCTTTCGGCGATGATTCCGTGCCGTTTGGCGACAGCCGCAACCGCGTCCTCAGTAGGAACCGAGCCGGTATCACGAGCCGTAGGTTTCAGACCGTCCAGCAGACTGCGACGCTTCATCTCCGTCATGCCGCGTTCTCCCGCTCAGTGCTTTGAATTAGCGCGACAACCTGCGCAGCGAGCGCCGCTGCCTCGGCGTTCGCCTTATCTAGCCCCGGCACCTCTCCCTTCGGGAGGTTGGCCAAGGTTGTATTGTAGCTGAAAAGACTTTTGTACGCCGTGCGCTCGACGATACGCCCAATTACAACAATATCGCTTTCGGCGATCTGACCTTCGAGGGCTGCTATCTCGCGCGATCTGATCGCTGCGGGCACACGAGACCAGAGAAGACCATGAGGCGTTGGTCGGCTATTTACCCCGGCGCTGTCCCTTATCAGAGCAACCGTAGCTACGGCGTCCTCGACGTCTGGAGCGCTTAAATTCGCCGGAATAATGACTGCGTCACTTATCTGCGCGGCGATAGCGAGACTGAAGTTCGCGGAGCCCTCTACATCGATAATGACCAAGTCGGCTTTTGCTGCGGCAGCATCCATCGCCTTCCGCAGCGTCGTATGATCCGCTGCGCTAACGGTCAAACCGCTTGGAAGCGTCCCGTTTGCGGCCCATCGCACGAGCCGCTTCGATGGATCGGCGTCTATTATGTGGACCGTGTACCCATCAGCGGTGAAGGCACTGGCAAGGATCAGAGCCGTAGTTGATTTCCCGCAACCACCCTTGGTGGACGCTAGCGCTACAATCGGCATCTACTATCCCCTCGTTAGCCTGTAGTGACGCTCATGCTTTCGTGTCGTCATCCTGTCAACACGCTTGCGACGTGCTTTTGTCACCCTGTCGCTAGCCATATGTTATGATAACGACCAGTTAGCGACATGCTAGCAGTTCGCTAGCGTCCCGCTATCGGGAGTGGTACGCCGCCTAGATGACGTGATAGCAACACGCTAGCGTTGTGCTAGCGGAGAGGGGACCAGTCGTTTCGGTACGAGGGCACGCTGGATTTAGAGGTGTAGCCCTACAAACACTAACCCGATCGCGAGTGTTCCCGCCAACGTTTTGCCAATGCCCAACAGGCGGGCGACGATCCCACGCCTAGTGATCCTCCATGTTCTATCGATCGCGGTTTTCATGCTCAGCGCACCGTCTACGAGCAGAAGTGAGCCTATGACGAATAGGAGTATCGTTACTGCCTTGGCGAAGGTTCTCGCTTCCATTTCGGACAGCACGAACGACGCGACCAAAATCATTGTCACAACCCCATAAGCGGAGCCCAATAGGTCGATGACATTGCACAGCCGATAGAGCCGTCCTGGGCCTAGCGTCCGGGCCATCGTCAGGGGCCTTCGGCAACTCAAGCAAGGCTCAATGTGCCAGGCCGCAGGATAGTCAGTGGGTAAGATACCGCAGCAAGGGCATCTCACATCCAGCTGGCGCGTGAGGTTGCGACCTGTGACAGCTTTTGGTTGAAGTGCAGCTTCAATTCGCCTGCTGGTCGTCATACGCCCGATCTTCCCAAACGATGTTATCGTCATCAGTGCCGTATAGGTTCACCGGTGCTTCGCCCTTGAAGCAGTCCGGATCACAGTGAACTATGGGTCTTCCGCGACACACCATTTGCTTGCCATCTGCCATGACGGGCCAATTTCCCAGTCGTTGGCAGCGGTTGTTATGCCGGTCCATAAACCCGCAGGGCACTGCGATTGGACTTGTGTCTACCGCGAGGGCGCCGTGCTCATGATTGTCGGCAGAGTAATCAACGATCTCGCCAGCCGGTGTGAACAGGTCTGTCTGCGTCATCATCGCCGTGGCCTATCTGCTGAAGGGAAGGGGAGGTGGTCTGCGTTTCCGCTCCACACCTCTCGCTCCTCGCCCTCTTCTCTCTATTGCCTCGGGGCCGGCGCCGTTCCAGCGGCGGTCGGAGCCGCTGGGCCAGGCTGCGAGCCTGCAGGCGTTAGGCGCGTTTGGGCCTGTTTTGTCAGTTTTGTGAACGCGTCGAGCATTGCGAGCGAGGTTATTTTGCCCATGTCCGTGCTGGTATAGGTTCCACCCAACGCACCTACGCCAGCGTTTGCCAAGATCCCGCCGCCAAGGATCGAGAGGTCCTTTTTCCGAGCCGATCCGGTTGCTACCGCCTGTTGAATACCGGTCTTCACCTCGACCAGGGTTAGCATGGTCTGACTGGCTTTGACCTTCTGCTTGAAGCCAAGGCCACCCGGAAACATCGAGCCCAGACCGCCACCGCTACCGCCAGAGTCGTTGTCGGAATACAGGACCTTCGCTTGCAGCAGATAATCTGCAGCCTTCAACGTGGCCTGATTGTTCGCGCCAGCGACTGATCCACCAGCAGCAAGCTGCCGCTCGCGCTGGAGGGCATCGAAGCCCTCTCCGCGGTCGACGACTTGGAAACAGCCCGACTGTGCCACCAGCAATTTGAGCAAGGGGAGGGGGTCGACACGCTGGCTTCCACCGTTTTGGGCTTCAGCCATCCGGATTAGAGCCGCCATACCGGCAGGGAGCCCGTCCGCGGGGCTTGCCGAGCTACGTTCTTCCACAAGGGCGATTGTTCCTAAGGGACGGTCGCAGCGAGGCACCTCCGTGTTCTCATCAATGCCAATGCCGCCCTTACCAAGCTTTTGCGCGGTCGCGGGGGTAGCGGCGATCGCCAGCATCCCAAGGATTGCGAGTGTCCGGTTCATGTGTGTTCCCCTTGTTCAGTTGAGCGGTTTTGGGTTGGTAAAATTGATGCTGGTGTGCAGGTTGCCGGCCGGCGACCGATTTAAGTCGATCCATCGACTGGTTCGCCGTGTGAAGACCATCGGTCGCACCACGGTCTCATAGGTGGTCGATGTACCGAACCACGTCTTCAGGCCGTGCCACTTGTCCCCCTCGATGATCTTCATCCGGTAAGTGCCAGGTGGCACCGGTACGGATACATCCTCGTTTCGGTTCACATAGACAGAGATGACGTGCTGATCTGTCTTCCGATCGAACAGTTGTACCACTGCATTTGCCTGCGCCGCGTTCACCTTGATTTGTGAAGTAGCCGTTTTCGGGTCGACGCTATCATTGACCGTGACGGTCCCGGACGCGGGGAAAGGCAACTCCGCGGCACGGTCTGGAATCCAGCCGGAGCGTTTTGCCTCACGATAGGCTGGGATCAGGACCGGTATCGCCCACAGCAGGAATATCCATTTCTGCGCTGGGTACGTCCGACTGTGGCGCCTGGGTCGATGCCGGTTCTTCTGATAGTCGAAGCCACGATTTGCGGCATCGAACCAGCCACCACCAACCCCGGTGTTGGTGCCGCTGCCGCCTCCGCCAATCCAGCTAGCGCTTCCAAGCGGCACCGCCTTTCGGTCTCCATGAAGCTCCCGTCGGCCTTTGCGGTCATTCCACCATGTCGTTCCAGCGCCCAGTCCTTGGCGCTGGCGATAGCGCTCGCGCATGTAGTCGCGGTCATCAATGCTCATTTGCGACACTCTTGGCGTCCTGGGCTCGCCGATTGACTGCGCGGCGGTGCAGGACACCGAGCTGCTGCGCGAAATCGACGATCACGTAGGAGAATTGGTCCGCGACATCCTGCTCGGCATCACATGTCGGCGCGATCGAGGCAGCCGCTAGTACCAAGTGCGCAGCCGCGATCGGATGCTCCTGCATCAGGTGGAATGACTGGGTTCGGAAGCTATCCGCCAATTCTGTGTCGCATATTTCAGCCGGCGTCATTTGCTTGGCCGACGCCTGGTCCTGCTTAGCGTCCGCCATGGTCGCTCCCCACGATGATTTGGTTTTTCTGCATGTCCGCAGGCGTGAATGTCGCGCCTTGGCCGTGCCATTGTGCGCCGATCATCGCGCAGGCGATCGCCCACAGGATTGTAAAGGCTGCAGTACCGCCGATTAGCCAAATCAAGAGCGTGGCCATTCGTCGGCGCCGGGGCAGACGGATGGATCTTGGCTTATGAGCGTAATTTGCTTCGAAAATGACGCCATCCGTCGGCACGGCATTCAAGCGCGTGGCTCGGCCACGCTGCCGGTTCGGTTCACGCATATAGTCGCGATCAGCGAGCCCCATGACTGGCCTCCGGCTGTTTCCGATGGGTCGTGAGAGTTGCGTCGTGGATGGCGGCCGTTTCTGGCTCATTCTCCTTCTCTTCGTCGCCTGTCACGACGCTGGAAGCGGATTTACCGCTCTGAAACCGGATTCCAATCAGCTCCTCAAGTCCGCGTGGATTAGGCTGATGATCGGCCGCAAGCTGTTTGCCGATCGCCATCAACGTCTTTACTGACACGCCGGTAGAGAACATCCGACCAAGCGGGCTTATTCCCCCGAATTCCGTCCATGCTGCAATGAAGTTGTCTGCCTTGTAAATACGCACGTCGGCGCCGACCTTCGAGCGGTCGATCGAGCCTTCCGGAGGGATGATGACGAACGCGCCGATCGTCTCGAACGCGACGTCATGCCTACGCGCTTTCAGCCAGTCCCTGAGAACCTTTGCTTGGCGTCGGGCCTGTTCCAATGGGTTGGGGATGTCGACCGGCCGTCGCCGTCCCTCATACCAGACGTGCCATTCATTATGCTCGTTCTTGGAGATCCGGCCACGATAGTTCTTCACCTCGACAACAGCCGCGGTGCGCGACAGACGTGACAGAATGACGTGATCGAACTGGGCGAACCCGCCGATACCGTCAGGGAGCCGTAGATCGTGCAAGAGCGCGTGGTTGGACGCGTCGTGGAAGTGGCGATCAAGGATATGCGCGGTCGATCGCTCACCGTTTAGTCCGCGCTTTCGGTTCATCGTTTCCCTGCGCGCGCGCTCTGGCAGCTGGTCAAAATCCGAATTCGCCATGAAGGCGGCGATCGCCTCGCATTCTTCTACTTTAGTCGACGGCTTAACGATCACGTACTTTTCCCCTTTATTATAGTGAGCTTCAGCAGCAGCCTTCGGTCCGAGCCTGCCAAGGCACAGCCTGCAGTGACATGTCTCGCAACCTCGTGCCGGAGCCGGTCGCGGAATGAATTTGGACGATTTGGACCTCCCGCCCGGCGTCCACCTCAAGCCGTGAAACGCAGTCGATGGCGGCCTGGACAGAGCGGCATGCACCGTCGTTGACCCCGGCACCGGCGTTCAGGAACAGCACTGATCTAGGACTTGTGGTCAGCCAGCGACGAATGGACGTTGTGGTGGACGACGTACCGGCCGCAAACCGTCCGGCATCCTCTTGAAGACGCGCTAACGCCGTCCAGCCTGCCCGGTTGTCGGTGGAGACGTCGAGGTCCAGGCGCATCGCGTCGGCCAATAATTGATACCCGAAAGCACGAACTTTTTCTGAGACGTCATGCAGTCGGGCACCGGGTCTTCCCGCCACGTCCCAAATCATCTCGCCGAGCACACAGGTGAGACGGTTGTAAATGATGGGTTCCAGGCCGTCAGACCTTAAGATTGCTTCGCCGGCGCAGGCGAGATCAAGCTCAGTGACGTGGTCCGCGAAGAAGTCCCAGTTGCCGATTTCTGGGTCTAACAAAAGATCCGCATCCTGGGCGGCATGCAGACGTGCGAGTTGGCTACCTTCGTCGACTATCATCAAGCGTCCGCGACCTCCTCGCGCTTGTGTCAAAAGCAGCTTGAGGATGTCTGCTGGGATAGTCTCACTGGTGCCGCATAGGATCAGCGTTGTGGGCGTGTGGGTCATCGTCACATATCCAGGCTGAGGTTTTTCTCGGGAAGGCCGCGGATCTGGTCACCGGATCCGATCATTGCGGGCAGGGCGCTAAGGTCATCCATGTCGAGCGGACGCATGCCTAGCTCGTCGTCCTTGCGATCGGCACGGACATCGCGGCGGTCGGCATCATCACCGTCCTTAACCGGAGGCATTTCGCCATCTCGGTTCTTCATGTCGGCATAGTCGGTGGTCGATGCGCCCATTGGCGGCAGGTCGGTCATATCGAGGCTAGCTGGATCGATCAGGATCTTCTCGCTGCTGGCCGCGTCGAGACTCTCCATCGCTTTGGTCAAGGCGTCGTCGGCCGATTTGGTCTGCGCTGAGGCTCCATCGATATCGAGGCGGCCTAGGCTTTCCAGTGAGGACGTCTTGTTACCGGGGTTCCGGTCTAGCTGCATCTCGAGCTTCTTCTGGTTGTCGACCACGATGGTCAGGTCGTCTCGGACGCGCGTGACGATGACGTTGGTCAGACGCTTGTTGGAGAGGTTGCTCTCGTAGCTGTGCATTGCCGCGATGCCTTTGTCGGCAGTTGCGCCCTGCGCCATGTGCGCATTCAAGGCATAGGCAAGGTCTAGCCGCGAGAGCATCGGATCGGCTTTCTCCAGCGTCAGCGTCTCCTTTGACGCCAGCTCGACGGTGACTCGCCCGTCTTCAATGCCGGTGATCGTGGCCGTTGCTGCGTTGTCGATGCCGCGTCCCTTGTCGTTCGCGGTCCAGCGGATACGGTCGCCCTCGTGAACCTTAATTGTCTCAAGCGTGGTCAGCTGCATTCGGTCGCGATCGATCAGCGGGTCAATGCGCTGCGGGCTAAATTTCACCCGTCGGCCGTTGCTTTCGATCTCCACCTTGTTGGCAAACACACGTTTGACCTCGGCCGTGCCGTGTCTAAGATTCAGTTCAGGGACCTTGCCCTGGATATGAAGGGACTGACCCGGCTTGTAGATGTGCGCATAGCGCAACTCCTCGCGGGTACTGTTGACCGCCTGGTGGACGGTGAGAAACAGCGCTTCACCCTTCAGTGTGCCTTCCTCGACCAGACCGGCCTGCACCCTGCTGTTGATGTCACGCCGGGCCTCCCGCCCGGAGGTGAAGATCGCGGTGACACTTCTATCTTCAGGCGACAGCGCAAGCCATAGGTCGGCCGCCTTTTCGGCCGGGTTGGCATCTTCCACGACTTTATCACCGAGCACCCGCAACGCTTCCGAAGCCTTCCCGATATTGGTGAGGGCCGCGACGGTGAGCAGCTGGTCGGTGCGTTGACGGATGTTCTCGTCCATCCGCGCCATCCCCACACCGGCCGCCTGCTGCATCGCGAAGGCTTTGCCCTGGTTGATGGGCAGGAGCTGCTGTCGATCGCCGATCTGACCGAGACGCTCGTTGCCGAGCGCGTCCGCGATCGTAAGCAACTTCAGCATGTCGGGGTTGGAGACCATCGACGTCTCGTCGATGACGATGATCGTGTCTTTCATCTCCGCGCGCTTTGCCTGCGCCTCCGGTGTGTTGGGATTGGTAACGTGCTTCTCGTTGTCCCAGATGAAGGAGGCGATGGTCTGGGCCTCGATTCCAGCGTCCTTCATCTCGGAGACCGACATCTCGCGCGGCTTCAGGCCCTCTCTGAGATCGGTGACCATCTTGTTCTGGAAAGCGAGGCCCAGGACGCGCTTGCCTTCCTCGCGTGCGACTGCGGCAGTAGCCTGTAGCATCGTCGATTTGCCGGCGCCGGCGACGCCCTGCACGACGACGATGCGATCGGTGCTGGACACGAGCAATGTAGCCGCGGCCAGCTGGCCCGGGTTTAGCTCGAAAGGGGAGGCCGCCTGTAGCCGATCAGGAGCGTCGGCTGCGGCGACGATCGGTGTTGCGCCGCCTTTACCGGCCTCAACCATGCTGAGGATCCGTATTTCCGTCTGGAGCGCCTCTGGCGTCGTCACGGCTGCTACCGTGTTGCCGTTGACCTGGATCTTACCCGCGAGGAGTTTCTCCTTCTCCAGCAACTGATCGATCCGAGCGTCGATGTGATTTATGGTGACGCCTTTCAATCCAAGATCGAGTGCTGTCTTGGCGACGCGATCGGTCTCGAAGGCCGCCTCACGCTGTCCGTGGATGCGGATCGCCGAAGCGACAGCGAGCTGGGCGTTGGCCTGACCGGCGGATTGCACCATGCGAACGAAACCGCGATCGACCAGCGGATCAGGGGAGCGTAGCATCCCCGACACTGTTTCCATCGCCACCTTCACCGCGTCCGCGATCGCGGTGTAGCCACGCCCTAAGGGGCCAGCGTTCTCACGTTCGGCCATCTTGGCGGACGCGCCCAAAGCCCCTTCGAGAAGCTTCTTACCGTCGAACCCGTGCTCCGCGGCCTTCTTCATCCAGTCGAGCACCAGACCGTCCCGGTCTTCCACATTCAGCTTGGGATCGCGTGTGTTAACGGTGACGGTATCGCGGCCCTTGGCCGAGACTATGCCCAGTTCGGCCGCCTTCTCCATTATCTGTTCGCGGCGCTGGCTGAACGTCTCCAGCACTTCCTTTGGAACGCCGACAATCTCGAACGTGCCGTGCTTCCCAGTCATCTGAACCTGGTAGCCAAGCTTCTCCATCTCATCGCGCAGGAAGCTATGGTAGATCGAGCCGATCACGCTGTTGCTCGACCAGATCCGGTCGGCATGGAGAGCATGTAATTTGTCGTCCGGACCCCGCGTCATGTTGGCGACGATCGCGTGGATGTGTGCTTGCGGATCTAGTGCCCGGCTCGTGTCGTGTTGGAACAGCGCATAGACCAGATTGCCGGTCTTCACCGTCTCGGTTTTGCCGTCCTTGGTGATGCGAGTTTCAGCAAGGTTTTTCTCGACCCAGGCCATGGTCTGCTGGACCGCCTTGGTCTGCGCACCGTCTGGTCCAAGGATGCGCTTATCGCCTGCGATATAGGCCATGACCGACACGGACTTAGGCGCGGAGAACGTCAGATCGTACCCCGGACGGCGAGACTCTTTCTGCTCGACCACCTTATCGCCTGACGGCAGTTCACCGTTCAGCGCCTTTGCAAACGCCTCTTGTGTGACTGTGCCAGTAAGCCCCGCCGCAGCGGCCTCCGCGCCGCCCCATAAGCTAACGTCGCCGGCCTTCTCGTCGGTGTAATACTCCCCCGCAACGAAGTCGTCCTTGGTGAAATATTTGGCGGCACCTGAGGCCGATTTGACGGATGCGATCGAGTGCATAGTTAGTAGCTCAGTCCATCGTCTTCAGGTCCATCGGGAAAGGCGTCGCGTGCCTCGCGGATCGACAGGTCTTCCGTGCGTTCAGCCATCGGCGTGGGACCGCTCTTGTGAGTCTCATTGCCTTGGCCTTGAGGCTGCTCCGTTTGGACGCTCGTTAACGGCGATCGTTCGTCACGGTGGTCGTCCCCGCCGCGATCACGCATGTCCTCGAGTAGTACTTGCGGCTCGCTACGGGCCGTGGCCTCAATCGGCGTGCCGTCTCGTGAATTATCGACTTCGCCCTCGGTCGGTTGCGACAGGATGTTGGTGGCGAAAGCGTTGGCCTCGTTGGCAGGCGCAACCTCGTCCTCATCCAGACCCGGCGCCTCTCCACGCCCGACGTCATCACCACCACCCTGCGGCTTGCTACCTCCTCCGCGAACAACTGCGCTGGGTTCGTCCGGCTTGCCGGGTTTGCGAGCGATGAAGCCTTCCGCAACTGTCGGGTAATGCTCCCATTCGAGGCGGATGCGGGCGGCGGGAAAACCGTCGGGAAACTTCACGAAGCCATGCAGGCTGGGCAGGTTCATGATGTCGTCGGGAATAACGAGCGGCTCGATCTGTTTGCGCGGGGTCAGCGTCGAGGCGTCACGGGTATTGTTGTAGCCGTAGCTGTAGCCCTCATCCATCTGCCGGATCTCGCGGTTGCCGATGTAGCGAGAGCCCTGCTCCGCAGTGTCGAGATCGGCCGCAGCGAGGATCAGTTTGGTACGTGCCAGGGAGGACAGATTGCGCGCATTCTCCTCGCCGTAAACCTGTACGAGCTTGTCGAATGAGTGCAGTCCAAGGACCATCGCGCCACCAAAGTTGCGAGCGGTCTGGAGGCCATTTTCGATCGCCGGGAGGCGATGCAGCGCTCCCAATTCGTCGAACACGAACCAGGTCCGTAGATCGCGTGTTTTCCGCATCGTCATGAGCGAGTGGATCGCCAAATTGGACCAGAGCGTGAGGAGCGCTCGGTTCATCTCCAAGTCGGTGTAATTGGACGTGATGAAGAGGATCGAACCGGGCTTCTTCTCCGACGTCATCCACTCCTTGATCGAGTATTGTGGACCGTCGTCTGGCAGGAAGCGGAGGACCTGCGCGTTAGTGTTGAAAACCGCACGGATCGATTCCGCCATTTTCGCCGCCTCAGGCGCCGTGATGGGATCTGCGATGGTGTTGGCCAGATGCTTGTGGACCAGCTTCAGATCGGCGGTCATCAGGTTGTCCGCCAGTGCCTTGTTCGACGTCAGCTTCTTCTCGATGAGCTTCATGCACATCTCGATGAAGAGGGTCCGGGCGGCGAGCGCCCAGAAGGGGTCTGCGGCTCCGCCATCGGATGGAATCAACGCACCAGCAGCGGCCGTGAAATCGCTGTAGGAATGGCAGTCGTTGAAGATCGTCCAAGCCGGGCAACGGGCATCTGCCGGATTGAGGATCGTGTCGCGCTCGGGATCGTAGAACGCCTCGACATACGCCCCGGTCAGGTCGAACACGACGGCGGTATCCTCGCGCTCCCGCATCTGCGCCAGAAGCTTGCGAAACACGGTCGTTTTACCCGAACCGGTGGTGCCGAGCGTCATGAAGTGCGACTGCTCGAGACGATAGGGAAACGGGATCCCTGCGACGCTGTAGGGGTGATGTATGCCACCGGCCTTACGCGCCCTGAATTTGAGCTTCAGGACCTGCTCCGGCGCCTGTCCCGGATAAAGCCTGGCCGCCTCTTTTACGAACTCGGCTTTGTTGTGCGCGGCGATCTCGGAATAGAGGAGGTCCCGATCGACGAGCATCGCGCCGCGCTCATGGCGTTCCTGGATCATCGCCTTCCCGCGACGGGCTGAAAAATCGATGTACCAGATCGACAGCGGGATCGTGATGCACGAGGCGATCGCGATGGACCCCATGAGGCCCTTCACGGCTTTGTGCCATGCGAGAATGACCTCGGGCACGTAGGGCACGTAACCCATATACGTGTGTCGCACGCTGTTGTCGGGTAGCCGCAGGTTGATCTTCTTCATCGGGTCGAACGAAATCCAGTCCCACAGCGACGACAGAATGCGCATTGAGATGAGCTGGACGTTGTTCTCGTCGAGGGTGATCGACAGGATCGCGGTGTAGGCGATGACGAAGACGCCGAGCCACATGTAGGCGGGCATCTTGATGCCCTGCAGCCACATGAGAACCTGGGTGTTGAGAAGCTGGCTACCGCGGGTGAAGTTGCCCGAATTACGCGGTGGATCACCTCGCGATGAGTCATGCTTCTGGGGGATCGGCCGCTTGTCGTTGCGGATGTCCTTGCGCGGCTTTTTGGGGTCATCACGCGCCATGGTGAAGCTTCATGCGACGGTCGGTTTCTAGGACGAGTGTCTCACGCAGTTCCGGGTGGTTTTCCCGGATGATCGCGTCGAGCGCTACCTGCATGTACTCGGTCACGCGTAGGTGACGCCGACTGCTATCCGATAATAGCTTGAGCCGGTCGAGATGATGTTCGATTGCACGACGGATAACGTCAGAGGGTGTGCAACCTAACGAGGCTGCCTCGACGTCTATCCGATCACAAAGGTCTCGGGGCATCCGGACCGTGCAGTGACGATAGGATTTCAACTTCCAGCTCCCTAGCAGGGGGACTGGTGGAGCTTCCGAAAAGCAGTTCGGTATAACTGGCGGGCTGGAGATCAGCAATAGCCAGATTGCCTTGTTTACAGGAAACGTGTCACAGCGTGCCACGCGAAAGCTTCGTAAAACCGCGATTTTTGCAGTGTGGCACAACGTGCCACGGAGGGTGGCACGTTGTGCCACATGCCTAAATACTTCTAAGCTGTTGACTTACCACCGGAAAAGGCAAGCGCAGCTTGCGTAGGGTGTGCTGTCAATTGCCAAGATTTCAGCCCTATTTTGCGGGTTGGTTTTCAGCCTCTATTTGAGACGGTTTCTGGCGTTTAACGAGGCACTTAGGCGCGCGGGACAGCGCGCTCAGCCACGAAATCCGGCCTAACGTCTTACGCCGATGTTCTTTATTTGACCGGAATTGGGGAGCAGATAGCCATCATGGCGATCCGATGTGTGACGCCTTGTCAGCCAGCACCTGGCAAGCTGCCAGTGAGGCATCAATGATGATGTCTTACTGCGCGAGAGAGCGAACTGAAGCTCCATACGCAGCCTCTTGTTCGCTGCTCGTTGACGTCATTAATGATGGCCGCCACCGGTGACCACGGCTGGGTGGACGACGAGGGTTTGGAGGTTCGGCTGCACGGCTCCCAGGCCGGCAATGTTACCGCGTAAAGCAAAGCCGAAGCGCAGCAGACTGCGGCCGGTCGCGGGCGCTACAGGGGACGTTGGCGCGCCGTCGAACATCCACAATACTGATTCCATCGTCTATGGCGTGAAGCTGCTCGGCGGGCATTTCCGCACCGGTGCCGCGTACGGTAAAATCGAGACCTCGGACGGACGGGGACGCCCATAAACAGACGCCGGCGGACTGCGTAACACGTGTCGATTTTGCTACGTAGTGCACCACGATTGGCATGGGATTCTATCTTACGCTTCCTGTTAGGCGCTAAACCGGTTGGCGCACGCATGGCCTACCGATAGGGGGACCTGTGACGAGGGAAAAATTGTGACTGAAGAGCAAAAAAAGCGCCTGGAGCAACAGCTCTGGAACATTGCCAACACGTTGCGCGGCAAAATGGACGCTGACGAGTTTCGGGACTACATTCTCGGCTTCATTTTCTACAAGTATCTCTCTGAGAAAATGCATCGTTATGCGAACAGTATCCTCGCTGAGGACGGGGTCGAATATCTCGACGTGCAAGGAGGCACAGCTGAGGGCGACGCGATCCTTGATGCCGTGCGCGAGGAAGCGACCGAGCAGCTCGGCTATTTCCTGAAACCCGTCGAGCTGTTCGGTGAGATCGCCAAGCGCGGCAACAGCAAGGGCCCGGCCGGATCTAGCCGCTTTATCCTCGACGATCTGCAGACGATCCTCGCGAATATAGAGCGCTCCACTATGGGCACCGACAGCGAGGACGACTTCGATAAACTGTTTGAGGATCTCGACCTTACCAGCACTAAGCTGGGCCGCACCGCCGAGGCCAAAAACGAGCTGATTGCCAAGGTACTTGTCCATCTCGATGCGATCGATTTTGAACTGGAGAAAGCCGACAGCGACGTGCTGGGCGACGCTTACGAGTATCTGATTGGTCAATTCGCCAGCGGCGCGGGGAAGAAGGCGGGCGAGTTTTATACGCCAAAGGAAGTCTCTACAATTCTTGCGCGTATCGTCACGACGGGCAAGAAGCGCCTAAAGTCGATCTATGACCCCACCTGCGGTTCAGGCTCACTCCTGTTGCGAGTGGCGCGCGAAGTAGAAGAGGTCGGCCATTATTACGGACAGGAGATGAACCGGACGACGTACAATCTCGCCCGTATGAACATGCTGCTTCACGATATCCATTATTCGCGATTCGACTTGCGCCAGGAAGATACGCTCACCCACCCGCTATTCGATACGGATGCTCGGTTTGAGGCCGTTGTCGCAAATCCGCCGTTCTCGGCGCACTGGAGCGCGAACGACATATTCTTGGCGGATGATCGATTCAGCCAATATGGGCGGCTCGCACCGGCATCGAAGGCAGATTTTGCGTTCGTCCAGCACATGATACACCATCTCGACGAAAACGGCACGATGGCCGTGATACTGCCCCACGGAGTACTGTTTCGCGGCGCGGCGGAGGCGCATATTCGCCGCTACATGATCGAGGAAAAAAACTGGCTCGACGCTGTGATAGGACTGCCTGCCAATATCTTCTACGGCACTTCCATTCCGACATGCGTCCTGGTTTTCAAGAAGTGCCGCGAACATGGCGACGATGTGCTCTTCATCGATGCGAGTGGCGACGGCAATTTTGAGAAACGGAAAAACCAAAATAATTTGCGAGATGAAGACATCGACCGAATTGTCTCCACCTATCGCGAGCGACGGGAGACTGAAAAGTTCAGCCATCGCGCGACCATGGGGGAAATCGCCGAGAACGATTTTAACCTCAACATTCCGCGCTATGTCGAAACGTTCGAGGAGGAAGCGGAGATCGATCTAGACAAAGTGATCGCTGAGCTAAAAAGGATTGACGTCGAGATGGTCAACGTCGACGTGAAAATTACCGCTTTTTGCGCCGAATTGGGCGTCAAGGCCCCGCTGTGAGCAAGTCCTATCGTCGCATCATGCTGGGCCGCAAAAGCGTGTATGCGCAGCAATGCTATGACGGCGGCTTCGTCGGCGCGTATTGGGGTTTCGACCAAGACCTTTCTGGTCAATTCGGCACCGACTGGCGTGTGTTCGGCGGTAAGTTCAAGCCGGTATATCTCGCCAATCATCCCGAAAAATCCAAGGTTGCGGCGGGATTAGCCTGCGGCATGCTATGGACAATTTGCCAAGGCATGCAAAAGGGCGATATCATCCTGTCCCCCGATGGCGATCGCGCTTATCTCGCCGGGGAAGTGACTGGAGATTATTACTACGTCGCCGGTGACGTGCTGCCGCACCGGCGAAGGGTAAAATGGTTTACCAGTCGCATCGCAAAGACGGACATGAACGAGGCGCTGCTCAATTCAATGGGCTCGATCGGCACGGTGTCCGACATCACCAAATATGCAGCCGCAGTCGAACTGCTAATTGGCCGCGACGCCGTGCCTGGAATCACCGCCAGCCATCCCGTGATCGAAGACCCAAATACCTTCGCATTGGAAAAGCATCTTGAGGATTTCCTCGTCGCCAATTGGGCGCAAACGGAATTGGGCCGCGGCTATGAGATTTTCAGCGACGAGGGAGAGATAGCGGGGCAGCAATATCCTAGCGACACCGGCCCGATCGACATTCTTGCAATCAGCAAAGACCGCAAGGAATTGCTGGTAGTCGAATTGAAGCGCGGCCGCGCCAGCGACGCGGTAATGGGGCAGGTTCAGCGTTATATGGGCTACGTCTCAGCTGAATTGGCTGAGGAGGGCCAACGTGTACGCGGCGCGATCATTGCGATGGATGACGACCTACGGCTACGTCGGGCGTTATCGGTGACCGATAAGATCGACTTCTATCGCTATAAGATTAGTTTTCAGTTGGTGAAGTCATGAACGAAACGCCTAACCGGCCTGAAGCGCCAAAGCTCCGATTCCGCCGGTTCACGGCAAGTGACCAAAGTTCGTCAATACGTCGCCACCAATTTGACGAAATATTCGATTTCTCGACGGGTAAAAGTATAAAGCAAGGCGAGGCTTCGCCTGAGCTCTCAATCCCGTGTGTCCGATACGGTGAGCTATACCACCTTTATGGTGAAGTAATTCGGAGCGTTGTAAATAAAACGGACCTTCCGGTAGACGAGCTCACTTTCAGTCGTGGTGACGAAATTTTAATTCCGTCCGCAGGTGAGGATCCGATGGATATAGGTGCTGCCTCCGCCTTAACGTTGGCCGGTGTTGCAATCGGACGGACTATCAACATCCTGCGGCCTAAAGATCGGTCGATTATTTCACCGATCTTTGCTGCCTATTACATCAACTCTGTCTTGCGCACGGCAATAGCAAAGCTTGCACGAGGCTCAAGCATCAGTAACGTCTACAACTCGGACTTGAAGATTTTGCATTTGTTCGCACCGTCTCTGCCCGAGCAGCTCGAAATTCAGGCATTCCTCGAAAGTGGCGATGAGCGGATCCATCTGCTTAGGCAGCGGCGCACGGCACTGCAGGCATACAAGAAGGCAATGACGCAGCGCCTCCTATCAAGAAAACTGCGCTTCTCGCGCGACGACGGTACCACGTTCCCCGATTGGCAAGAGAAGCAACTCTCTGAAGTCCTATTCGAGCACGGAGAGCGAGGTACCGGGGGCGAGCGAGTGCACTCAGTCTCCGTACACAAAGGCGTGATTGATCAGGTCGAGCATTTAGGCCGAAGCTTTTCGGCTGCGAATACCGATCACTATAGTCTGATCAAGCCTGGAGACCTTGTCTACACTAAAAGTCCAACCGGTGACTTTCCGTTCGGGATCATAAAGCAAAGCCGGCTAAACGTACGTGCAATTGTTTCACCGCTTTATGGGGTCTTCACCCCCGAATCCTACGCCCTTGGCTATATACTAAACGAGCACTTTCTTTCCGCGGTCAACACGCACAATTATCTGAAACAGTTGGTTCAGAAGGGTGCAAAAAACACCATTAATATTACGAATACGAGATTCTTGCAGGGCAAAATGACACTCCCCGTCGATTACGAGGAGCAGAAGAAAATAGCCGATTTTATCGCTGCGCTTGACGTCAAGATCGATGCCGTCTCGACCCAAATAGAGTCTATGCAAATGTTTAAAAAGGGTATGCTGCAGCACATTTTCGTACAGCCGCAAATATGATAAAGCTACGTAACATCATTGAAGAAAATGACAGGCGCTTTCCCGAATTTCGCGAGCTCGTGGTAATTATCGACGCATGTGAGAACGAAGGTGCAAGCCCCGACACAGTCCTGGACTGCTCAAAGACTATCATCGAGTGGGCAGCTAAAAACATTTTGCTATATCTTGAGCGCGGGATGGATGAGCGGCAGATTGAGGGCTTGCCATTTGGCGGAGCTGTCAAGAAGGCACTATTGCAGTTGGCCAATTGGAGCGAGGATTTTGAAGCAGATTTTGTTGACAAACTGCTGAAGCCCATCACTGCGCTGTCTGAGATCAGGAATAAGCGCGGGGATATCTCCCATGGGCACAAGGCACCTAAAGATAACAGCTCTCCGGGACTGGCCGAGCTGTTCAGGGCATATGCCGAGGCTATGACCTTCTACATGCTCGACACGTTCTTCGAGATCGAACATGATTTGCCAAACTACGCCAGAAACCCAGACTTTAACGATTTCCTAGACGCAATAGGCAGCCCGATTGGCTCATCGCCGTACAGTCGCTTAGTTTATGACAACGACTTTCCGTCATATCAAAGCCAACTAGATGAATATTTGGCGAGCCTGGAGGGTAAGCTATGACCGCCCAGTCTGAACATGCTTTGGAAGAGCAGTTGATTAGCCGTTTGACGGGGTTAGGATACGAGCGGGTCATTATTAGAGGTGAGCGCGAGCTCCTTACGAACCTCAAGCGGCAATTGGAGAAGCACAACGAAGTAGTGCTGACTGTAGCCGAGTTCGAGCGTGTGCTGAACCACCTCGACAAAGGCAATGTGTTTGACCGCGCCGAAACGCTACGTGACCGAATGGCCCTCCTACGCGACAACGGCACAACCTGCTGGCTGCGCTTCCTCAACACGGAGGAGTGGTGCCGAAACGAATATCAAGTGACGACTCAGATTGCTCAGGAGGGAACGTACAAGAACCGATATGACGTAACGCTTCTTATCAACGGACTTCCGCTCGTGCAGATCGAACTGAAGCGGCGCGGGTTGGAGATGAAGGAGGCATTCAATCAGATCAATCGATACCAGCGGCATAGTTTCTGGAGCGCTCGCGGGTTATTTAACTATGTTCAAATATTTGTTATATCGAACGGTGTTAACACTAAGTATTATGCAAATCAGCGTCGACAAAGTTTTAAGCAAACGTTTTTTTGGGCCAAGCGCGACAATAGTATAATATCGCATCTTGATGAGTTTGCAGATTCGTTCCTTGAAAAATGCCATATTTCAAAGATGATCAGTCGCTATACAGTATTACAGCAGACTGACCGCGTATTGATGATATTGCGACCTTACCAATACTACGCTGTGGAGTCGATTGTCGACCAGGTAAAGACGGGACGCAAGAACGGCTATATCTGGCACACCACAGGGTCAGGCAAAACCCTCACCAGCTTCAAAGCAGCACAGGTATTGACGCAGCTTCCTAAAGTAACGAAGGTGGTGTTCGTAGTCGATCGCGCCGATCTGGATTACCAGACAACCCGTGAGTTTAATCATTTCGCCAGAGGTAGCGTCGATGGGACGAGCAACACCGCCGCGCTAGTGAAGCAGTTTGGCGACGACACTAAGCTGATTGTAACTACGATTCAGAAGCTGAACCATGCAATCGGCAAGGATCGCTATGATACAACGATGACTGCTCTCAAAGGTAGTCGAATCGTCTTTATCTTTGACGAGTGCCACCGGTCACAGTTTGGCGAGACGCATAAGCGGATTACCAATTTCTTCACACATGCACAGATGTTTGGCTTTACCGGGACACCGATATTTGCTGACAACGCCAGCCGCAATGATCTTGGCAAGCGGACGACGCGTGACCTGTTTGGAGAACAACTGCATCAATATGTCATCACCGATGCGATCCGCGATCAAAATGTGTTGAAATTTTCGGTTGAGTATTGGGGTAAGCTGCAACGCAAGGACGGAAGCCTTATCGATGAAAATGTCGTCGGGATAAACACTAAGGAGTTTTTCGAGAGCCCCGGTCGCACTGACGGAATCGTGAAGTGGGTAATCGACAACCATGCTCGAAAAACCCACGGCAGAGACTTCACCTCGATCATGGCAGTCAGTGGCATCGCGGCACTTATTCAATACTATGAGCAGTTCAAGGCGCGCCGGGCGGCTGGCGAGCATGACCTTCGCGTTGCCACGATCTTTTCTTTTGGTACCAACGAAGACGATAAAGACGCCGATGGAATTATTGGAGAGCCCGATTTCGATCTTGGGCCGAATACGCTCGCCAATCAGCATAGCCGGGAGAAGCTTGATGAGTTCATTCTTGACTATAATCAGCAATATGGCACAGCTTTTAGCACAAAGCAGCATGACGGATTTTACAATTACTACAAAGACATCGGACGTCGGATAAAGGCACGTGATAAGGAGGCCTTCCGCGAAGATGACCGAGTGGACATTCTTTTAGTGGTCAATATGTTCCTTACGGGTTTCGATGCGAAGAAGGTTAACACGCTCTACGTTGACAAAAATCTGCGGTATCACGGCTTGATCCAGGCGTATTCGCGCACAAACCGTATTTTAAATGATTTGAAGAGCCAGGGGAACATCATCTGTTTCCGAAATCTTAAGTCTAATACGGACGAGGCGATTGCGCTGTTCTCTGATAAGAGCGCAAGTGAGACCATCCTGATAGA
>NZ_JBWXPI010000004.1:0-177799 GCF_056679955.1 Sphingomonas sp. PEI4 | reverse complement strand
CGTCGGGGCTCCCACCAGCTTCACTTTGAAAGGCCGCTTATAGCGGATCGGCCGCAAACCTGCAGTCGGATAAGCGACCGCGTTATCGATAGCACGAGGATTTGGAGCGATTTAGCTGGTAAATCGGGGTGTGTTTCACATTTCGGTAGGTGCGGGTCACCGCAAACTCGGTCGGGACTCGTGCTATCGGTAACGCCGTGAAAGCCTTTGAAAGACCAGGTGTGCAGTACGAGCTCCAGGCCTTTGAAAAGATGGCGAGATCCCGTCATCGTAGTCCGGCTCCCCGAGAAACCAGCCGCGACATCAGGCTACCGATCGGCGTCGCATCGGTTCCATCAGACATCCCCCGCATGGCGACGGCGCGGCTCGTGTCCTTGAGGCCGTGGAGCGTCCGTCCAAGGTTCAATTCGCCCTTGCCAGCCTTGCTGCTCATTCCGCGGAGATACGCGCCGGGCCGCTGAACCTCGCCGCGCCGGTATTTTTGGATGGTGGCGATGACGGAGGCAGCAGCACCTCGCTGGCCCATGATGCGACATGCTTCCTTGAACGCGTTAGTGCTGATCCCCGACTGGCCCGCAAGCCGCTCCGCGGTGGCGACCACCTCGCCCCACGATCCATCGCGGTAGAGCAGACCGGAACAGAGCTCCGGCGCTATCGACATCATGAATTCCGGATCGACACCGTGTTTCTCCAGATCCTCGTCGATGGCAGTTTGCGGTTGAGAGGAGAGGGCGTCCCCATTCCCACTACTCTTTTTCGCCAAGCCACTACGGGTATCTGCTTTAGCAGATTGGAGTTGATTTGTAGTTGTAGAGTGGATGTCTTCAGGTCCATCCCAGCATGAACTATCATTCTGATCGCTACTCGTATTGGGGACGGCAATCTTGGCCGAAACAGCCCCGGCAAGACGCCGCGCCCGCTCTTCGATCTGCTCCACGCAGGCCGTCAGAAGGCCGGCATCGCGGACGCAACGCATCTGGTCGGTGGCCATCAACGCCAACGCGAGATCGTCACCCGCCTTCAAATCGTGAAGATCGGCGTCGAATGCCGTTTGAGCCAGAGCCCTGATATTCCTGCGGGCAGCGGCAAGGCGCTTGCGGAGCACTGTCAGTGCCGCATCCTCTGCGGCTCCCTTGGCCGCGCGGGCAGCAAATTCTTGAAGCCTGGTCCCGATCGGAGCGAGCACGATGCCGTAGCCCCACGTGATGAAGCCGTCGGCCCCGCGGCGTCCACCACGATGACCGTTCGGACTATCCCGGAAGCTGACCAGACCGAAGGCCTGTGCCTGATTCAAGAGCTTTTGAACCTGTCGGACGGTTACGCCCAGCTTTTGCGCGAGCAGGTCGTTCGACGGCCAAACGACGGGGATCTGTCCACCCTGCCAGTCCTGCGGCTTCGTCCAGGCAAACAGGAGATCGATGACGGAGACCACGCGCAGGGGGACGCCCATGTAAGGAGCCGCCCGTTTGAGCGCCGCAAGCGCGTTGGAAGGCGCCATTCCAGTCTCGAGCCCGCAAAATTCGTCGACAAGCTTCGTCGCCCTGGCGGCATGCTCGTCAAACCGGCGAAGTCCCCGGCCGGGGCTTTGGGCAGCAACCATTGTTCGTTCTCCCTGGGAGGGGAGCCCGTGCAAACAAAGCGACACCGTGGCGCCACGGTCGGCGCTTTGGGGTAGCAATATGAAAGGAAGCCAGCTAAGTGAGGGTTCTCACATCCGCCCTAGCAGGCGTCCCGAAAAGCCCGGCCTCGCGCCGGGTTTTTCATGTCCGCACAGCGTCCCCTTGATCGTTGTGGCGCCCGCCCGGGTGGACGGCGGCGGTCAGCGTTGAGCCGATCCACAACGTCGATTGTTAAGCATCGCTGGCGGGTCGGTCGTGCGCGATGAATCGTGCTATCGGTAACGGAATGGGCAATAATCACGTGCTATCGGTAACGAAGCGTCGATCTTCGCTCGTGCTATCGATAACGCCGTGCCGCCGAGACACGTGCTATCGGTAACGCCGTGGCGCTCTCGCTCGTGCTTTCGGTAACGGCGTGAGAATCGGGCGATTTGGGTGTCTCACGTGCCATGTAGCGCAGAAGGGGAGCATCCTCCTTAGCGCCGCGCCGGGTAGGCGTGGCGGGAAAATTGCAGTTAAGGCGGCGAGGGACTGCAAGTTCAGGCTCGAAATTGGCTGCCGCCTTCTGTCCTAGCGATAGATCGAATGGGACTTTTTCGGTCGTTCGATATGTCATTGGTGACCGAAAGAACGGAGTCGAGTGTGCCCCGTAGAAATCGTCAGCCCGATCTCCGATCCTGTATTCGAGACTCGGCGATCTGAAGATCGAGCCACTGCTCCGAAGCCGCAAGAAGGGGAGTGAGCGTGCCGACGATCAGGCGGCGTCCGTCATCGGGATCCGTTTGCCTGACTATGTATCCAAGCGCCTCGAGATGCTCGATATGGCGCAAAGCGGTGGTCGTCGAGCCTCCGCTAAGCTTACAAAGCTGGGACACAGCGATGCGGCGCCGCTCGCACGTGGCCACGTAAAGCTCCAGTATCATGTCCCAGCTCGGATCATAGAAGCGGACCCCGTTGAAGTGGGTCGCCCGCCTACGCCGGCCGACCAACACCGCCCTGGCCTCGGCAAGCCTGCGCTCGGACAGGTTTCTCGCGTCTGGCGGCATAGACAGCAAAGTGTCCTCGATCGCCTTGCGCGGCAGCCGCACGACGACGTCGATCAGGTCGTCTCCTTCAGATGCTGCACCCATAATCGTCTTGATCCGTTTCGGATGTAGGGCTCGGCGTTCGCCGGCAAGCGGAACGTGCCGAGCGCAAGCGCGCCGAGTGCGAGGTAGGCGTAGATCCCAAGCCCGGTGTGGTAGGCAAAGAGCGGCACGCGTGGCAGCAGGGCGCCGAAGATGCTCATGAAGAGGTCGGCTACCGCAAACCCTGCAGCCCAGATCGGCCAGAAGCGGGTCGTCGTCACGCCCAGCCAATAGAAGCCGGCGGCGACGCCCGCATCAATGACTAGGATCGATACCTCACCTGGAGCCCAGCCTTCTCTCGCCACGATCAATCGAATAGCCGTAGTCGTGGCGAACCCCGCCATGTTGATGAGCGCGCCGAATCGCTCGGGCCTGCCTCCTCGGAGTACTGCGAAGAGCAGCACGCCGACCATGACGACGTTGAAGATGACCGCGAGGATTATCTGGGCGCTCATGGGATTTCTCCCGGCCCGCCCGCCGTTACCCTTGCGCTGACGTGACCTCGACAATCGGCGGAAGAGCGATCTCCTCGAGCGAAGCAGATGAAGGCTTCGGTAAATTTTCGCCCCAGTTCGTCTCCGTCAGACCCAGTTGGCGACCGACTTTCTCGACAAACAGATGTGCTCGCATTGCCATATGATCCTGACCATCGACGAGGGCCGACAGCGCCGCGACCGTCGCCTTCACCGTGCGCTGCGTCATCGCGGCGGATAGGCTGTGCGCCTCCGTCGCCTCCAGCGTGGTCACCAAAAATTGCGCCGTATCGCGTGTGGCTAGATTGATCGATCGCTCCGCTCTGCGCAGCTCGTCCGCGACGATCCGGCTTGTGTTCGAAAGGGATTGCATAAGGCCTCCTTGGGCTCCGAGCGCCCATCACAGTGGTTTTAGCCCGAGCAGGAGAAGCAGCGTTACAATCGCCATGCCGGCCGCAGTCAGGCCCAGGGGGGTCACGATCGAGATGATCGCGGTCCAGAAGGCAACCTGCTTCCAGGTGAGCATATTCGCTGCCGCCCCAGCGGTCGGCAACGGGAGGGGAAGCGGGAACGTTGGTGGCGCGGAAGGTAGGTCGTTTGCAGGGGGTAAAGGCTCTACCCCTCCGTCGTGCTCCGCCAGAAGCCGCGCGGCATCAAAACGGGTTGGCACACCGAGGATATTATTGGCCTTTAACAGCTGCTTATCGACCGCCCGGTGGCTGCTACCCGTAGCCGCCGCGATCTCCTTCGAGTTGCGGTTCTGAAGCACAAGGCGAAGATAAGACCGTTGACGATCGGTCAGGCGGGCAATGCGATCCGGTGCGCTTGCATCGGGCGTCGGGGTTGGGGGCGTCTGGTCGGCAGGACGTCTGCCCGGTTCGTTAATCAGCATGCTCTCGAAAATACTCGCGACGCGGAATGATTCGGCTCCAGATCACCGATAACTCCTGACGGGCCCCGTCGATCAAATTGACATCGCGAATGGGTTGAGTCGGCGCTCGAACGCGACGAAGAGGTCACGTTTAAGCGCCCACGACGCCTCGCCGAGTTCTCGTTTCGAAGCGGGCCGAACCCATGCGCACCTCGGCGATCAGAAGCGGCCGCCACTCAGCACGATTGAAGCCCTAGTGAACGGACGGAAATTCGCCAAGAGTTGCAGCTGTGTCGTTCAAGCGCGAGGCCCAGTAGGAAAGGATCTGTCCCTCAGCAGGGCGATCCTCGGCTGTATGCGCGGCAAATTCGGACAGGGTGCGGGCGAGTTCGGCGCCTGAAATCACGTGTTCGCGTTCCAGTATCGTGGCCAGAAGGGCCAGCCAGTCGCCATGTGCCTGCACCAGCGCTTCGATCTGAAGTATTCCCGAACCGCTGCCGGAGAAACCCTGTGAAGGGCTTTGGCGCCGGCGGAACCTCGTAAACAAACTTTTGATCAAGGACATGGCGCGCGTTCCATCAACCGCCCGTAGCCGGGACGGTTGAACACGCGGGAACACTGGTAACCACGCCCCACGTATTCCCCGCACCGACAAGCGGTAGCAAGGTCTTGTATTTCGCGGGCCGCCCGACGGAAATCGGGGACCCAGCATTCGACCGCACATGCGGGCCAAGGATGGTGTTCAAGCCATGCCTAAGCCAAACCGCTATGGCACAAGGCTCAGGCGAAAACACGCTGTCATTGCAAATCCAAGCAAACCCAGCATTCTGGAGGCTGACGTCGCGCTCGTTGCCGAATTTGACGTCAATCCGGTATTGCTCTTGGGCTGCGCGTCCACGGGTGTGCCACGTGGCACACCTCACGCGAGGATCGTCACTTATATGGGACGAGACGCCAGGGGCGGCTCGGTGGACGCCACTGCGTCGATAGAGCCGTGCCCGTAGGGTCGCGCCCGCTGTTTACCTATGGGCAGCCGCAACCATGCACAGAGGCACAGAGGCACAGAAGCGCTTGCTCCTCTAGTGACTGTAGCTTGTAGGCGACTTCTACACCTTCCGTCGACCGAGGGTTGGAGATCGCTTTGTGTTGTTTGCACAACCGGGAACCCCGCGCGCGTCCCGGCGCTCGTTGATCGGCCGTTTGTTGGGTTTCGGTGTGTCTGCAGCTGTGGGCAGGCCTGGCTTGGCGACCATCGCACCGCATCTCTTTGGCCAGTGGAGTTTTGGTCCGCTATCTCCTGACTGGCAGCCCCTGGAAGTCGCAACGGGCGACACGTTGCTGGTGAAGGCTCGGGTAGCGGGATCGCCAGTTAAGGCGGTGCTGGATAGCGGGAGCGGGGCGTCCATCATCGACGTGTCGTTGGCGCGAGCACTCGGGATGGCGGACGGCGAACGGCGCACGATAAGCGGTTTGGGCGGGAAAGCTGCGGTCCGCTTGATCCATGATTTTGAGGTGCAGCTCGGGCATCGAACACGTCGACTACCGTTCGCAGTGGTAGCGGATCTGGGCGCACTGTCAGCCGCGTTCGGAAGACGGATCAACATGCTGCTTGGCGCAGATATGTTCATCGACAATTGCATAGCTTTGGATTTCGGGCATCGGCGCTTCGCACTCATGCCGACCGGCAGTTTCCCGGGCGGTGCAGACTGGACGCCGGTCGCTTTGGGGCATGGTGCGAAGCAGGAGCTGTATGTCTCTGCGTCGATCGGAGGCTTGAGCGCGGTGCCGCTTATGATCGACCTTGGCAGCTCTGCGGCGCTCATGCTGTCTTCGGCTTATGTCGATGCGCATGACCTGACTCGCGGGCGAGCGACATCGACTGCGGCGCTTGGGGGTGTCGAAGGTGTTGCTACCGTCGACGTTTTCACAACGCCCAAGTTGACTATCGGCGGGCTCTCTGCCGAGAACATTCCGACGTTGGGAAACCGCAACTGGCTCTCGACCAGCACGGTCGGCAATATCGGATTGCCGTTAATTGATCAGTTCGACGCCATATTTGATGTGACTGCCGGGTTTGTATGGCTCCGCCCACCTGCCTCCGGACACCGCCTTCCCATGTTGAAGGATCGAAGCGGCCTCGGGCTCGCAGCTTCCCCAACGGGCCTCGACGTCGTCCATGTGGCGGCGAACAGCCCTGCGGGGAAAGACGGTTGGATACCCGGAAACCGCATCGTTGCAGTGAATGGCTTCCCGATCGATGCGGATTACACACACGGGGCGCGTTGGCGATGGCGCTTCATGCCATCCGGAACGGTCATAAAACTCAAGGATCGGCCGGTCATGACCGTCAGCTCCGACTTGCGGATTATCACTAAGTCTTTGGCGCACGGACCTCACCAATCGCATGCATAATCCGGCAATCCGCTATCTGTTCGTTCGTGCAGCTTCGGGTAAGGGCCGCTAGCTCGTCGCGTAAGGATGCGAGCTGCGCAAGACGGCTCTCCACATCAGCAAGGTGGTGGGCGGCAATGGCAGATGCCGCGCTGCAATCCTGGGCTGGGTTCTCCGCCAGGTGGATCAGCGAGCGTATCTCGTCGATTGAGAAGCCGAGCCTACGGCCATTGCGGATGAAATGAAGCCGTTGCGCGTCCCCAGAGGCATAGGTCCGACGTCCGGACGCGGTTCGCGGCGGGGCCGCTATCAGCCCGATCGTCTCGTAAAAGCGAATTGTCGTCACCTTTGTCGCGGTCTGTCGCGCAAGCTGGCCGATCATCATGGGTGCAATCGTCATAGTGTCATCCCGCTAATGCGAACTGATCGCAGATTCCGCTTGATCCTACAGTTACTGTAGCATGTAGGGGGACGCTATGACCTCCAATGAAGCAAGCTGCGGCTGCGCCGGCGAACCGGCTCGCGCGCAACACGATCCAGCCTACCGTCGCGCGCTACTGATCGTCGTGGTGCTCAACCTCGGCTTCGGTGTTGCCGAGCTATTCGGCGGATTTATCGCCGACAGTCAGGCGCTGAAAGCGGACTCGCTCGACTTTCTGGGCGACGGCTCGATCAGCCTCCTTGGCTTGCTTGCACTCGCCTGGGCGCCCCGGGCGCGGTCTAATATTGCCCTCTCGCAAGGGCTGTTTCTTGGGGCTCTCGGAGTGGGCGTGATCTGCTTAGCGATCTGGCGAGCCCTCAACGCTACCGCACCTGATGCCGAGCTGATGGGCGCGATTGGCGTCGTCGCTCTGGCAATCAATGTCGCCTCGGCATTGGTGCTTGCACGCTTCCGGGAAGGAGACGCCAACGTCCGTGCGATCTGGCTGTTCAGCCGCAACGATGCACTCGCTAATGTGGCAGTGATCGCCGCTGCCGGGCTGGTCGCTTGGACGGGGAGCGCCTGGCCGGACTTGGCGGTCGCCGGTGTAATCGCACTCCTGTTCCTGCACTCGGCTTATGAGATTGTCACAGGCGCGTTGCGCGAACGAGGGCAGCGATAATGCGTTTCCTCGACGTGATCAGGGCGCTGCTCTTGGTTCGGTTTTTGGCCACGATAGTTGCCTTGCTCGTCCCCACCGCGGCGATGGCCGATCCGGCTGATGTGCAAACCGCGTGGCGGCTGCTCGACTATGTGGCGGTCGATTATGGTGGTGCCGTTGAGGCCGGCAGGATCAAGAGCAAGTCCGAATATTCCGAAATGAATGAGTTTGCCGCATCGGTTTCGACACGGCTTCTGAGCTTGCCGGCAAAGCCCGAACGGCAAAGCCTCATTCAAGGCGCCGCCAACCTCCAAGCGCTTATTGGCCGCAAGGGATCGGCCGAACAGGTCGCTACCCTCGCGCATGGGCTCGCGGCCGATCTGCTGCGCGCCTATCCGGTGCCGCTCGCGCCCGACAAGGTGCCGGATCTCGCATCGGGATCTGCCCTGTTCCAGCAGACCTGTGCCGCTTGTCACGGCATGACAGGGAACGGGCACGGTCCTGACGCAGCCAAGCTTTCCACGCCTCCGATTGCGTTCACCGATGTAACCCGCGCCCGGCAACGGAGTGTGTTCGCGCTTTATCAGGTGGTGACGCAGGGCATTGACGGGACGGCGATGCAGAGCTTCGCTGATCTGCCGAACGATCAGCGTTGGGCGGCTGCGTTCCGCGCTGGCAGCTTTGCCTTTACCGACGAACAGGCGCGAGAAGGCGCGCGGCTGTGGAAGTCGGACGCGGCGCTTCGTAGACGTATTCCGGATTTGAAAACGCTGGTCGCGCTCACCCCGGCTGCGCTCGCTACCTCAATCGGCGAAGCCAAGGCCGACGCCGTGCTCGCGTTCCTGCGTCGCCACCCCGATCAGGTGGTGCAACAGGCGCCGGGATCGCTCTCGCTTGCCCGTGCCAAGCTTGCCGAAAGTGTCGCTGCGGCCCGGCGCGGTAATGCGCGCGGGGCGAAGGAGCTGGCCCTGTCGGCGTATCTCGACGGGTTCGAGCCGATCGAACCGACCCTTACGGCGCGCGATGCGACCCTGATGGGTCGTATCGAGGGCGCTATGGGCGAGTTCCGCGCCGCGATCGACCGCGGTGCCTCGCCCGAAGATCTCGCAGAAAAGGTATCGGTGCTCGACGGTTTGTTCGACGATGCGGAAGCCGTGCTGTCCCCTGATGCCGCGACGGGGGCGTCCACCTTCCTGGGGGCATTTACAATCTTGCTGCGCGAGGGGCTCGAAGCGCTGCTCATCGTCGTCGCCATGATCGCATTTCTGCGCAAGGCCGATCGCGCCGACGCGCTACGCTACGTTCATGGCGGATGGATTGGCGCGCTCGTCGCCGGCGGCGTCACCTGGGCTATTGCGACCTATGCGATCGGGATCAGCGGCGCGAGTCGCGAGCTTACCGAAGGGTTCGGATCGCTGTTTGCAGCGATCGTGCTACTCTCGGTCGGCATCTGGATGCACGGCAAGGCGCAAGCCGATCAGTGGCAGCGTTACATTCGCGAGAAGATGTCCCGCGCGCTTTCGGGCGGTTCGGGCTGGTTCCTGTTCGGGCTGGCGTTTGTCGTGGTCTATCGCGAGGTCTTCGAGACGATACTGTTCTATGCGGCTCTCTCGGCGCAGGGCAACAACGCGATGCTCCTTGCCGGTGCCGGGTCAGCGGTTGCTTTGCTGGGCGTCATCGCCTGGGCCATGCTCCGCTACACCAGAAAGCTGCCGATCACGCAGTTCTTCCGTTATAGCTCTTGGCTGATGGCGGCGTTGACGGTCGTGCTTGCGGGTAAGGGTGTTGCCGCACTCCAGGAAGCTGGGATCATCGACATAGCGCCGCTTGCAGACGTACCACGGCTGTCGATGCTTGGTCTGTTTCCAACCTGGCAATCGGTGCTCGCGCAAATTCTCATGGCGCTCGCTATCGCCATCGGGTTCGCGTGGAACCGGCGTGGCGGAAGCCGGACCCAGAAAGCTGCCTCGGCCTAGAGTAGAGGCGGACCGCCTCCACGGTCCGCCTGCAGCCCGTCAACGTCGCTTGATGGCGGTGATGGTCGGACCCGCCGCGGTCACCTGCACCGTAAAATCTATCCGCTGCTCGACCTTGACGCTTCTAAGGAGCGTTGGCGGGTTGGCGACAAAGGCCATCGTCATCCCGGGCCATGCCAGTGCGGCGATCGGCCCGTGCTGGATCGTGACCTTGGCTGTCTTCGGATCAAGCGCCTTGACGATGCCGCTACCGTTGCCGGTTTTGGCGGACTTCGTCGCCGTGCCCGGCATCGGTTTGATTGTCTGCGCTATTACGGAGGTTGCCGTGAGGCTGGCGACGATGAGTAGGACGATGGTTTTCATGTCTAATCCTTGATTGAAGAGGGAAGGGGGAACGTAGAAGCGGCAGGCTGGCGCGATCGTCGCAGCAGCAGATAGGCGGCGGGCAGCACCAGCATCGAAAGAAGTGGCGCCGTCAGCATCCCACCAATCATCGGTGCAGCGATCCGGCTCATTACTTCGGAGCCGGTGCCTGTCCCGATCAGGATTGGGAACAGCCCGGCAAGGATTACCGCGACGGTCATCGCCTTGGGCCGGACCCGAAGGAGGGCACCTTCGCGCACTGCCGCTGCGACCTCGGCATCGTTCGGTGTCTCGCCCCGGGCATCCAGCGCGTGCTTGAGGTAGATTAGCATCACCACGCCGAACTCCGCGGAGACACCGGCAAGCGCGATGAACCCGACACCGGTGGCGACCGATTGGTTGTAGCCGAGCAGATAGAGCAGCCATAGGCCGCCTGTGAGCGCGAACGGCAGGGTGCCCATCACCAGCGCGGCTTCATCGAGCCGGCGGAAGGTCGCGTAGAGCAGCAGGAAGATGATGACCAAGGTCGCCGGAACGACGATCTTCAATCGCTCGACCGCGCGCTGCAGATACTCGAACTGGCCGGTGTAGGTGACGCTGACGCCGGGCGGCAGTCTCACCTTGGCGGCGATCACGTTCTGCAGATCACGAACGATGGTGGTGAGCGGAGCGCCGCGTCCATCGATGTAGATCCACGTTACCGGTCGACCATTCTCGCTGCGCAGCATCGGCGGTCCATCGGTGATGCGAACGTCAGCGACAGTGCCGAGCGTGATCTGCTGCCCTGCCGGCGTCAGTACGGCCAGATTGCGCAGGCCCTCGATGCTGTCGCGCAGCTCGCGCGGATAGCGCACGCTGATCGGATAACGCGCGAGTCCCTCGACGGTCTGGCCGATCGTCTCGCCTCCGATCGCGCTCGATACGATCGACTGCACGTCGGCGACGTTGAGACCATAGCGTGATGCGGCTGCCCGGTTGACATCGACATCGATATACCGCCCGCCGGTGAGACGTTCGGCGAGCGCCGAGCCGACCCCGGGCACGGTCTTCGCCACCTGTTCGATCTCGCGCGCAGCCGCATCGATCTCGGCAAGGTTCGCGCCTGCCACCTTGATCCCGATCGGGCTTTTGATGCCGGTCGACAGCATCTCGATCCGATTGCGGATCGGCGGGATCCAGAAATTGGCGAGGCCCGGCACCTTCACCGCCTTGTCGAGCTGATCGATCAATTTGTCCTGCGTCATGCCCGCGCGCCACTGATCCTTGGGCTTGAAGCGGATCGTGGTCTCGAACATTTCGAGCGGGGCAGGGTCGGTCGCGGTGTCGGCGCGGCCGGCCTTTCCGAACACGCTTTCCACTTCGGGTACGGTCTTGATGAGCCGGTCGGTGAGCTGGAGCAATTGGCCCGCCTTGGCGGTCGAGATGCCGGGCAGCGCGGACGGCATGTAGAGCAGGTCGCCCTCGTTCATCTGGGGGATGAACTCGCCGCCTAACTGACTGATCGGCCAGAGGCTGGTCGCAAACACGAGGCCGGCGATGACCAGCGCCTGTTTCGGCCGCGCCAGTACCCAGTCGAGCGCGGGACGGTAGATGCGGGTGAGGACGCGATTGATCGGATTGGCACTTTCGGACGGGATGCGGCCACGGATCAGCAACCCCATCAGCACCGGGATCAGCGTGATCGACAGGATCGCGGCACCCGCCATCGCATAGGTCTTGGTGAAGGCGAGGGGCGCGAACAGCCGCCCCTCCTGCCCCTGAAGCGAGAAGATCGGCACGAACGAGAAGGTGATAATGAGCAGGCTGAGGAACAGCGCCGGGCCGACCTCGACCGCTGCGGCGGTTATCACGCGCCAGCGTTCGGTGCCCGCCAACGTCTCGTCCGGATGATCGTGCGCCCAATGTTCGAGATGCTTGTGCGCGTTTTCGATCATGACGACGGCCGCATCGACCATCGCGCCGATGGCGATGGCGATGCCGCCCAGCGAGAGGATGTTGGCGTTCAGTCCCTGCACGCGCATCGCGATGAACGCGATCAGGATACCGAGCGGCAGGGTGAGGATGGCGACCAGCGCCGAGCGGACGTGCCAGAGGAACAGCGCGCAGACGAGCGCCACGACGATGAACTCCTCGATCAGCTTGCTGCGCAGATTGTCGACCGCGCGATCGATCAGGCCTGAGCGGTCATAGGTGGTGACGACCTCCACGCCGGGTGGCAGGCTCTTCTTCAATTCCTCAAGCCGAGTCCGTACCCCGTCGATCACCTCGCGCGCGTTCTTGCCCTGGCGCATCACGATGACGCCGCCTGCAACCTCGCCCTCGCCGTTGAGCTCGGCCAACCCGCGACGCATTTCGGGACCGATCTGGATCGTGGCGACGTCGCCGATTGTCACGGGCACGCCGCCAACCGTCTTGAGCGGCACGCTGCGGAAATCGTCGAGCGTCTTCAGATAGCCGGTCGCGCGGACGATATATTCCGCCTCGGCCATCTCGAGGACCGATCCTCCGCTCTCCTGGTTGCCGCGCTTCAGCGCCTCAGTCACCGCCTCGTGGGTGATCCCGTAGGCGGCCAGCTTCTGCGGATCGAGGACGACCTGATACTGCTTCACCATGCCGCCGATGCTCGCGACCTCAGCAACCCCCGGCACGGTCTTCAATTCGTAGCGCAGGAACCAATCTTGGATGCTGCGGAGCTGTGCGAGGTCGTGACGCCCGGTCCGGTCGACCAGCGCATATTCATAGACCCAGCCCACCCCGGTAGCATCCGGGCCGAGCGATGCCTTTGCACCCTCAGGCAGGCGGCTTTGTACCTGGCTCAGATATTCGAGTACCCGGCTGCGCGCCCAATAGAGATCTGTCGCGTCGTCGAACAGGACATAGACGAAGCTGTCGCCGACGAACGAATAGCCACGCACCACGCGCGCGCCCGGCACGGACAGCATCGTCGTCGCGAGCGGATACGTGACCTGGTTCTCGACGATCTGTGGGGCTTGGCCAGGATAGGTGGTGCGAATGATGACCTGGACGTCGGAAAGGTCGGGCAGCGCATCGACAGCGGTCGAGCGGAGCGCGCCCACCCCAACGATGATCAGCGCGAGGGCTGCGAGCAGGACGAGGAAGCGCGCCTTGACGGACGCCTCGATGATCCTCGCGATCACTTTGTGTCGCCCGTGACTGGGCGCGCGGCGATGCCGGTTAAACTCGCCTCGCTGTCGAGCAGGAACTGACCCGATGCGACGACCTTTTCGCCTGATACCAGTCCTGCGAGGATTTCGGTCTTGCCGCTTGCCTCGCGGCCTACTCTCACCTCTGCTGGTCGATAGCGGCCCTTGTCCTCGGCGAGCATGACCAGCGTTCGCGTGCCGGTGCGGATCACGGCTTCGCTCGGCACCAGCAGCGCGGTGTCGGACGTGCCGCCTAGATGGACGGTCGCGAACATGCCCGGGCGCAGGCGACCGCCTGGGTTGCGCAGCTCGATCCGTACTGTGAGCGTGCGGCTATCGGCTTGCGTCGTCGGCAAGACGGCGATGATCCGTCCGGTAAAATGCTCGGCAGGGAAGGCCGCCAGGTCAGCAGTTGCGGTCTGCCCGACCTTGACGACGCTTGCGCGCACTTCGGGCACTGCGGCGTTCAGCCAGACCGTGCCGAGGCCGTTGACCTGCGCGAGCGTCTGGCCCTGTGCGAGCGTAACTCCGGCACGGGCGTCGAGCGTTTGGATAACGCCGGCGATCGGACTGCGCAATGTAGTCAGGCCGCGCCCGCGCGGAGTGCCGCCCGGAATACCGAGAAGGCGCAGGCGCTGGGCTGCGGCCGCGATCAGTGCCCTGTCGCCGGTTCGCCGGACGGCCTCATATTCCGCCTGCGCTCCGCCCCATTCGGGCACGAGCAGGTCGGCGATCGGCGCACCGCGCGCGATCACGTCGCCCGGCGCACGATTATAGACCCGCTGGATAAACCCGGCAGCGCGCGCCTGGATGATCGCGATATCGCGCTGGTTAAAGTCGATCGTGCCGGTCGCATCCAGTGCGCCGGCCAGCGTCCCGGTAGTCGCCGTGGCTATACGGATGCCGAGATTTTGCATCGCGGACGGATCGATCGAGATGCCGGGCTTGGAATCTGTTCCCGTGGCACTCGCATCCGGATATTTGGGGATCGTCTTCATCCCCATCGACGAGAGCGAGTCCGGATTGTCGTAATGCTCCTGCGGCACCATCGGGTCGTAATAATAGAGTGGCTTGGGTTTAGCCGAGGAGGCCGGACCGGCGGTCGCCGATGTCACCGGGGCTGTCGTAGCCGGGCTGGTCAGCCGCGCCGCCACGAACCCGATCCCGCCGCTGGCAAGGATAGCAAGAACGACCACGCGGGACACAGGCGTACGTGGGAGCAGATCGCGCGGGCTCATCGTGGGTCGCTCCGATAGGTGAGAGTGAGACGTGCGCCGTCGATCGCGACCAGTGCTTCGCGATCGAGCGTTTCGAGGGCCGCATTGGCAAGCGCACTATGTGCGTCGACGACATCGAGCAGTCCGGCACGTCCGCCAGCATAGCTCGCGGTCTCGAGATCGACGCGCTTGCGCGCCAACGGCTCGAGCGTCTCCTTCGATCGCATCCACTGCGCATGGTGCATCACATGATCGGCAAGGCTCGCATCGAGGCTTGCCGCGAGTTGGCGGGCGGTATCTTCCTGCTCGGCGCGCCGTTTCGCCGCGTCCGCGGCGCGTGCGGCGATCAACGGGTCCTGTCGGTGCGATTTGAACAGCGGCAGGCCGATGGTGACGCCGGCGGAGACATAATCGCCAAAGCGTGGGTTGCGGCGCTGGTAGCTGACGTCGACACCGAAATCGGGGCGGCGATCGGCCTGCGCCAACCGGACATCGGCATCGGCTTGGCCGACACGGGCCGCAATCGCTGCCAGCATGGGATTGCGGTCGAGGGCACTGTGCAACTGCGCGGGGTCTACCATGAAGTCCGGCACCGGGCCGGCGACCACAGGGGTTGGATCACCGGTCCAGCGGATCAGGTCCGCGCGGCCACGCGCGACCGCGGACACTAGCTCGTCGCGGCGATCATCGAGGGCGGCGAGACCTTGGCGTCCGGCAAGCGTCTGCGCCGGGCGAGCGCTACCCGCGGACACCGCGCTTGGTGATGTCCGCACCAGACGATCGAGCTTGCCACGCACGGCGTCGAGCGCCGCTAAGCGGCGTTCGGCGTAGGCGAGCGTGATCCAAGCGACTGCGGTCTCGACCTCGACGGTGCGGGCTTCAGCCATCGTTTCCGCATCGGCAGCCGCGATATCGGTATCGGCGCGCGCCTGTTGCGCATGGCGTTTGGCAGCGTTCGGAATGTCTTGCGACAGACCTACCCGCGCCCAGGTAAAATTGTCACGATTGGGCTCGAACGCGAGCGGACCCGAGACCGGGAAGCTGTCGACACCGAGCGCGAGCTTCGGATCGGGTAGAGCGCCTGCGGCTCCGCGTGAAGCACGCGCGCTGTCGGCCCCAAGGGTACGGGCGCGGAGTGATGGCGCATGGCCTTTCGCTGCGGCGAGCGCCGCATCGAACGTGAGCGGTCCGGCCGTGGCTGTGGTGGCGGTAAGCGCAGCAATCAACGCGGCGCTCGGTATCGTGTATCTGGACATGGTTTCCCCGCTGGCAGATCGAAGTTTAGCGAAAGACCGACCGGCAGGGTCAAAGCCCCGCCGGTCGACTTTCAGCGCTCGATTAGGAGCTCTGCGAGGCGCAGCAGGCCATAGCGCCGGGCTTGGCTGCCATCATAGACTGGCAAGCGTCGGCGTCGGTCATCGCAATGGCCGCCGGCACCCAGACGCGACGCGCCACGGCAAGCGGCGCGCGAGGACCGGGAGCCTGGATACTCGCCCGCCATTCGTAATGACCGGCATCGGGACGCGGAGACGCGGATGCGGAGGTAGCAGCAAACACGACGATCATACCGACGAGGACGCCGGAAAACTTGATATTCATGACATGAATCCTTGATCTGAGCAGTGGCCGCCAGCACGCAAGTGCCTCGAAGGAGGCCTGCGGCAGACGGAATCCGGGTGTCAGATCAGGAAACTGGGTGGGTCGGGGTCGGGGCCGTAGGTCCGCCCATCAAGGCGCGCAGTCAGTGGCCATGCTGGATCAAGGCGATTGAGCTGGCGTGTCGTGAGAGTAGCACCTACCGGCTCGGTGATCGCCGCGGCGGGGCATCCCATCGCCGCGATGCATTGGAGCGTCATCTTCTTACACGGCACCGAGCCGTGCATCTGTCCCGCCGTCATGCCATCGCAGCAATCCATTGAGGCCATTGTCGCCATCGACATGGTTTCGCTCTGAAGCGGACTCATCGCCATCGCCGTGGACTGTCCGAACAGACCGACGACCGCGAACAATAACAGGAAAGGGCGAAGAAAGCGGGTCACGTCGTCGTGTAACCTAATGCAACGGGGTTAAAGGTCAATTCGCCCAAACGAGCAGTCGGTTACACGCCAAGATCAATGCCGTAGGATTAACCAGCTCTTATCCCCCGTGATGCGCGAAGACGCGGCCCCCAGCTGGGCCAAACGCGATCACGTCGTAGGCTTGCGGCTTTGCCCCTGCGACCTCCATGCCAGGGGAGCCCATCGGCATTCCCGCGACCGCTAGTCCGCGCACGCCGTTCGGGTGCTGCGCAAGCACGCGCTTCATGTCGGCGATCGGAACGTGTCCCTCAAATGCCATCCCGTCGATGATCGCAGTGTGGCAGGACGCGAGCTGCGCCGGCACGCCCACGCGGCGCTGGAAAACCGTGCGGTTCGCGTCGTCGATGATCTGGACCTTGCGGCCGAACTGCTGGCGAACCTGGGCTGCCCATTTCTCGCAACAGCCGCACCCAGGATCGCGGTGCATGGCGATGTCGGCCGCAGCCGATGCTACGGCGGGAACCGTCATCAACAAGGCGGCAATGATGCCGCGTAGGCCGTGCTTCATAGGTCAGCTCCGAATGAGAAACCCCGCCCTGCCGGGGGAATTGGGGGGAATCGACAGGGCGGGTAAGCACCCCTTACTGCGGGCGCTTACCGTGCTTGCTGAGCCAACCCTGAAGCTCGGCAATGCTCTTTTCCTGTTCCGCGATACCCATCTGAGCCATACGCTTAGTTTCGGCATCGTTAGCAACCCGCAAGGCGACGCGCGACATAGCGACAGCGCCGCGGTGATGTTCGATCATCTTGCGGGTCCACATTTCGGCCGCATCGCCCTGCTTGGCCGCCATCATCTTCTGGTGCATGTCCATCTCGGCCTGACCGTAGGGGTTGCCGGCCATCATCTTGGACATGTCGGCGCCCTTCATGCCGCCCATCTGGCTGTGGTCCATGCCCTGCATTCCCCCGCTCTGCTGTGCGAGCGCGGGCGTGGTGATCAGGGCTAAAGCTGCTAACGTCGGTGCAAATCGCATTGTCGATCTCCTCGGGTTCTAAGTCTTTTACGCGTGCGGGGACGCTACCCCTCACGCACGCCGTTAAAACGCGCGAGATGTCGTCCAGAAACGAGACTTTATTTCCAAGGGCGGCACGCCTGCGGCGCGTATATTACGCGCCAGTCCCGGCGATGCGACGTCGTCGCTTAGGCCACCGCATGTAGAGAAGGACCGCCCCGCCCAACCATAGAACCAGTCCGCCGATCGCGAAGGCGAGCAGCCAGGGTGTGTTGAAATTCTCGTGGTTCGTCCAATCCATAATGTGGAGGCCCCAGAAGAAGTCGTAGAGCCGCCATGTCCCGGTCCTCACCGCCATGATCCGGCCGGTGTCAGCCGCTACGAATACGCGGGTGGAGTCGGGATCGGTGAACGCAACGCGCCAAGCAGGAAGCGTTCCTCGGTATTCGGGGTTAGCGCGCTCGATCCGTTCTACCATTGCTGTCGGTCGGGCGCTGCCGCGCCACGCCGAGCGTGCAATCTCTTCGGCCTGGCGGGCTGTTAGTGCCGGAAGCACCGTGCCGGTCGAGGCGTCGAGCAGGCGCGTGCCTTTGGCAGTCGCGACCTCGGCGACGGGCCGGCCAAGCCACATGCGATAGGTTATCGCCTCGATCGGCGCACCGCTCGCGGCGACGATCGCCGATGGCGGCGCGAGCGCGATGCCGGTGGGAATGGCCGTCACGGCTTTGCGGTCGACGAGATGATCCCCATGCACCCGCTCGATCGGCAGGAAGCTCATCAAGGCGCCGCTCGTGAACCATAGCAGGAGCTGCGCGCCGATGATGATCGCAAGCCATTTATGGATGCGGCTCGCGAGCAGGTGCAGCCTCAATTTTGCGCTTTTCAGAACCGCCCCTCCATCAATGTCGTCGCCGGCATCATTTCATGCCTGGCATATCCCTCATCATCTCATCGTGATCGGCCGGGGCGCTCGCCACCAGCGCCTTATACTGCTCGGGCGTCATACCGGGGAGCTTGCGCACGAACGCGACCATATCCCAAATCAGGGGATCGGGATGGGTCTTGCCCCATGCCGGCATGGCGCTGAGCTTTACGCCGTGCTTGATGATCCAGAATTGCTGCGCGGGAGTGAGATCCTGGGCACGCGCGAGTTCCGGTGCCTGCGGATAGAGGCCCTGGCTCATTTCGGACTTCTCGACGCCGGGGCCGAGATGGCATCCGGAACACATTTCCCCATAAAGGCCCGCGCCGATCGACACGCGCTGCGCCGACGCAAGATCAGCCGGTGGCGCGATACCGCGGGCGTGCGCCTCGATCGACCGATCGCGCAACCGTTCGAGCACCGAATAGACCGCAGGCGTGTGCGGCTCGTCGGCCGCGATATTATACACGCCGAAATAGACGAATGCGGCTGTGCAAACGGCGACAAGAACCGCCACCACCGCAACGAAGGACAAGCTCGGCAAGTGCCGTTTCAGCGTGCCCGATGCCTCGTGTTGCATTACTTCTCCCCTCGACATGCCAGTTGATTATGCGCGCGAGCGCCTAGCGGTGCTCGGGGCGGCAGGCTCAGAACCACATGCGGACGCCGGCAACGATGCTGCGGGACGTGGCCTTGTCGCCCTCCGCCCGGACGTAGCGGGCGGTGTCGCCAAACCGGCGATCCCACGACACGCCGATATAGGGCGCGAACTCGCGCCGTATCTCATAGCGGAGCCTCAATCCCAGCTCGGCATTGGACAGGCCCGATCCGATCCGGTTTTCCGGCACGTCCTGAGCCGCGAAATTAAGCTCGGCGCGCGGCTGCAAGATCAGTCGCTGGGTGACGCGCTGGTCGTAATATCCCTCAAGCCGACCAAGCACATCGCCCTTGTTGGACAGGAACAGCGCCCCCTCCAACTCGAAGAAACCTGGTGCCAGTCCCTCAAACCCGACGGTCGCATAAGTGCGCTTCGGGGAAGGCCCCAAGTCCTGGCGCACGCCCGCTTGTAGATTGAAATACGGGCCGATCGTCCGGCTATAGAGCGCCTGCACCTCGGCAGTTTCGATGCCCTTGCGAAACGCTCCCTCGCCCTCACTCTTGACGAACAGACGGTTGATGTCTCCACCAAACCACGCTTCGCCGTCCCAGCGATAGCCGTCACGGCCGTTGCGGAATTGATACTCGGCTAGGTTCAACAGCACCTGGCTGAAGTTCTGACCGCCATGCTGCCGAAGATGATGGCGGCCCATCGCCATCGTGTCCGCCCCGTAAACGCCGTCGGCCGCGTGGTCAGTCGGGATAGGCGGGGGCGGTCCGTTTCCGGCGGGAAGCGCGGTGCCGGTCTGCTGCACCCCCTCCGTCGCCATGCCTGGCATCCCGGCCATGCCGGGCATTCCCTGCATGTCGTGGCCGCTGCTCTGGTCGGCTGGCATATTCATGCCCGGCATGGCCGAGTGATCCATACCCTGCATCGGCTGCTGAGCGCCCTGAGCGGGCGTCTGGCCGTTTTGGGGCATCTGCATCCCCGGCATCGCCTGCATGTCCTGCTGGGAGCCCTGCGGGGCATTCTGGTCCATCCCGGGCATGGTCGAATGATCCATGCCCGGCATGGTCCCGTGATCCATACCCTTCATGCCGGCCATTGGCGCGGCCCCGCGCTTCGCTGCTGGAGCCGCTTTCCCCCTTAGGGTTGCGGTGCGCGCGGTAGCCTTCGTCTTTGTGGCGGGCTTCCCCTTCGCTGCGGGTTTGTTCGCCGGCTTCTTCTTGGCGGGCATTGGCATCGTCATGCCCGGCATGTTCATGCCCTGCATCGACTGGGCGGCGACCGGAACGGTCATGCCAAGCATCGTGGTGGCGGCGAGCGCCGGGATCAGCCGGTTCATGCTGCCGCTCCCTCTAATGGCCGAACGGTGACGACACGCATCATGCCCGCAGTCATGTGGTAGAGATTATGGCAGTGGAACGCCCAATCCCCCGGAGCATCGGCCGTCAAATCGAAGGCCATTTTACCTCCGGGCGGCACATTCACCGTGTGTTTGCGCGGCGCGTGGTCGCCGTGGCCCGTGACCAGCTCGAAGAAGTGACCGTGGAGATGGATCGGATGCGGCATCATCGTGTCGTTGATCAGCGTAATCCGCACCCGCTCGCCGTTGCGAAACGGAATGGGATCGGCCGGGTCGCTGAGCTTCTGACCGTCGAAGCCCCACATGTAGCGTTCCATATTACCCGTCAGGTGGATCTCGAACTGACGCGATGGCGCGCGCACGTCCGGGTTGGGCGCGAGCGCCACGAGGTCACGATAGGTGAGGACACGGTGGTCAAGGTCTTCCAAGCCCTGCGGCGGCTCGCCACTCCGGTCTTTCGGCATCGGGGAAATGGTCTGCACGCCCGGCCCCATCTTGACGCCCGGCGCATTCTTCGGATCGCGCATGCTCATGTTCATGCTGCCACCTGAGCCGTGATCCATACCGGCCATGCCGCCAGCCTGGCTCGAGCCGCCCTGCATGGCGCTATGGTCCATTCCGGGCATAGCAGCGCCGCTGCTCATCTGGCCCTGATCCATGCCGGCCATGCCGGCACCACCCGCCGCCACCTGGCTGTGGTCCATTCCGGGCATGGCAGTGCCGCTCATCTTGCTGTGGTCCATGCCCGACATGCCGGACATGCCTCCCATCGCAGCGCCTACCGCGACCGTCCCGTGATCGGTGGGCTCCTTCCAGCCGGTCAGCTTCCATAGGTTGCGCGAAGCATTCTGCATCAAGGTGGGGTCCGCCCCGCGCTTCACGACCGGACTCTCCTCCGACATGCCGGACATGCCTTGCATCCCGCCCATGCTCCCCATGTCCATGCCCATATCGGTCATGGTCAGCAGCGTGCGCGGACGGAGTGGAGGAACGGGCGCGATCATGCCCTCACGCGGGGCAAGCGTCGCCCGGCCCATGCCGGAGCGGTCGATCGCTTCGGAGACGAAGCTGTAGGCCCGGTCCCCGGGCATTACGATCACGTCGAACGTCTCGGCGACGCCGATCTGAAACTCGTCCACCTGAACGGGGCGGACGTTCTGCCCGTCGGCCTGCACGACGGTCATCGGCAGGTCGGGGATGCGGACGTTGAAGTTGGTCTGCGCCGCGGCGTTGATGATCCGCAGGCGAACGCGCTCGCCTGCCTTGAACAGCCCCGTCCAATTGTCATACGGCCCATAGCCGTTGACCAGGAAGGTGTAGGTCGAGCCCGTGACGTCGGCGATATCGGCGGGGTCCATCCGCATTTTGCCCCAGTCGATACGGTCCTTCAGGGGCATCTCCCGACCGGCGAGCAAACCCGCGAGCGTCGGGCGCTGATAGTTGAAATAGGCACCGCCCATTTGCTTCAGCTTTCGGAAAATCTGGTCGCCCGTCATCTGGCTATGGTCGGACAGCACGATCACATGCTCGCGGTCGTAGCCGATCGGATCTGTGCCGGCCGGATCAATCACGATAGGACCGTAAAGCCCGCCTTGCTCCTGCGCGCCCGAGTGGCTGTGATACCAATAGGTGCCCGCCTGGATGATCGGGAACTCGTACACGAAGGTCGAACGTGCCTTGATGCCGGGGAAGCTGATGCCGGGAACGCCGTCCATCGGAAAGGGGACCAGCAGCCCATGCCAGTGGATCGAGCTGTCCACGTCGAGGTTGTTGGTGACGGACAGGCGGACCTTCTGCCCCTCTTTCAAGCGAATGAGAGGCGCGGGCACCGTGCCGTTCACGCCGATCGCGGGCGTGGACTTTCCATCGACGGGAAGTTTGAAACTGTCGATCGTCAGCGCGATCTCAGCGCCTGACACGACGGGCAACGGCTTGACGATCCCGCCCGACACAGGCTGCGCCCATGCGGGCATATAGGCGGTAAGCGCCACGCCGCCGCCCGCTAGGGCAGCCCCGCGTAGCATCTGGCGGCGATCGAATATGCGGCTCATACGGTCCTCAAGGCTCTCGAACGGGAGTGTCCCTCTAGCCTTGATACGCGGCGCGAGCGCGAACCCCTCAATGCCTTTGCAGGGAAAGGCGAGGGCAGGTGGTGCTGCGGCCTTTCCCTGCAATCTTGCTCAGCGACAGAGCCGCTTAGTAGCCATATGGGTTGGAGTAGTTCCGATCATGGTCGTCGCCATGCTCGCGCCGGAGTTCGCGATGCTCGTCGCGGTGCTCGTGGCGAAGGTCACGATGAAGCCGACGGTGATCCCGACGCGTCAGCCCGTAGGCGTGCGCCTCGGCATGTTCGTCGTCGATGGCATCATGGCCGTCATGGTGTTCGTCGCGCAATTGCTGGTGCTGATCGCCATGTTGCCAGTCCCGTTGATACCGCCAATCCTGATTTTGGGCCATTGCGGGCACCGCGAGACCGAAGGTCAGCCCAATCCCAAGCGCGACTCTACTCAAAGCGTTCATGTCACCTCTCCTAACTGTGGAGGCGTTCTGCGGCTCCGCTGTTGAACCGGCAGTGACGTAGATCGTAATCGGCTGTTCAGCCCGCGGCTGAGCGGGTCATCGCCCCAAGTCGGTCTGCCAGGCTGCGCCGCGCTCGATACAGGCGGGTCTCTACGGCCTTCTCACTGATCCCCAACACCTCGGCCGTCTCGGCTTGGCTCAAGCCCTCGATCGTGCGGAGGACAAGCGGCTCCTTCAAGTTCGCCGGCAAGGTCGAGATGGCACGCGTCACCCGGTCCAGCTCCTGACGGTCGCCCGTGGCGTCGTCGATTGCCACCTGATCGTCTGCCACCGCTTCGGCCTCGGGGCCGATCGGCGCGGCGAACGACAGGAAGCGCCGCACGGTGCGCTTGCGCCCCCAATCCCGGCACTTGTTGATCGCGATCGTCGATAACCACGCGCGCATCGAACGATCGCCGTCGTAGCGAGGCAACGCCTGGTGAGCCGCGACGAACGTCTCCTGCACCAGGTCCAGCGCCTCGTCGGCTTCTCCGACGCAAGCCCTGACCATGCGGAAGACTGACTGGCGATGCCGACGCATGATCTCGGAAAAAGCGGCCTGCCTTCCTGCGATGCTGAGCGCTGCAAGCTCACCCTCGGTTAGCGTCGTCCAGTCGAGGCTCACGCACCAAGACTCAATGGACGTCGTCGGTGAGCGCCTTGACCACCGCCTGATCGAACTGCCCGGTCTGGTTCGGCCGGAGAAGCTGTCGCATCGCGAATATGTGCGCGAGCGTCGCCTTTTGTAGTTCGCCCATCGCGGCATGGCTCTGATCGACTGCGGCGGCGACCCGCGGGCCGTTGCCGTGCTCGGCCTCGATCGCCTCGGCAAGCCGCGCGTTGTCGGCTCTCAACTCCAGCTCGAACGCGCGCCGCTGCACCGCGAACCGCTGCTCCAATATCTGAAGGCGCGCCTCTTGGGTGGCGTCCAGCGCTAGCTTGTGATGCAGCACGTCATGCAGCTCCGCGCCGGGCTGCGCCCGGGACGGGAGAAGCGCCCGCCCGATGAACACGCCGATGATCGCCGCGACGAAGCACGCGATCACACCAAGCATGAGCCGGGTACGGCCGCTCACGACGTGCCGACCAGCAAGGTCGATGGCGCGAGCGGCGACACTGGCCCAAGCGGGAATAGGAGAGATGCCGCGCTGGCCTCCTTCGCTGGAACGCCAGCGCCGAATATCCCCATGACGAGCGCAGCCGCGATCGTCATCGCGCCGAAGCCCATGCCGACACGGGCCACTGGCGCCGCAGAAATGCGCGCGAGCACCCTGGCTTCGATTCCGTCGAGGCTTTCGGGCACGGGTGCGTACGCGAGCCTCATCAATACTGCGTCGAGGTTGTTCATATCGTTCACTCCGCCCCTCTAGCATGAAATACGCGGGCGGGGCTCCTGTCCCTCACCCTCGGGTTGTGCGGGGTAGCCGGTCGAAGTGCGTACGTTGCGAGCTGCGCATGATCGGCGACCTGTTTGGTTAAACGCTACGCCCACGCCGGGCCGCAAGGCGAGGCGTCAGGGTTGGGTGGGTGGACAAAGGCCCGGTGGTCGAGCGACAGCCTCTATCTAGGCAGATTGGCTAAGCGACTAGTCGTGGACACGCGCGCATAGCAGACGAGCAGAGGCATTCCCCGAAAACTCAATACGGTCCAGCCGGATTTCGGAGAAGGAAACAAGAAGCGGTTTTGGGAGGCTAGGTATGCCGTTTCAACGTCCTTGGCCGATCGTGATAGCTCTCCCGTGGCGACCGTTTCTCGAAGAGGCTGCTAGGGTCCGACTGATTGCCTAAAAACTATCCGGTGATAGTCGGCAGCTTCAACTTTTGTCGTTTGGGCGGACTGGATTCAGTTGGTGTCGTCCGCAGGCCAGGTTTGCGGCCCAGGCCAATTTTCTTTGCCATGGCGCGACGCGCGGCTGAGTACGCTTCTGCCACCATCGGATAATCGGCCTTCAAATTATACCGGCGCCGATACTCTTCTTCGGTCAGGCCATGCCCTCCCAAATGGCGGCGCAAGGTCTTGTAAGGTTTGCCATCGATCATCGAGATGATGTGCTCCTTCGACGCGAGCGACTTGCGCACTGACACCGCCGGGGTGAACAGGTCAGCTGGAGGTTCCTCGACGCCTGCCGCATCTGGCTGACCGATCAGTTGCAGCACGCTATCTCGCATCGTGGCGAGAAACGCCGGCACGTCCTCGGCCGACGCGCGGGTGTTGGGATTACTCAACCATGCGATCGTCAGCTCGGTTGCGAGTTCGATAGCGCTTGGACCGGCGTCAGTCTCTGTCGTCATGAGCGACCCTTTGCGACGGGAAGCTTGTCCTTGAACGCCTTGGCGGGGACAAACACGACTTTGGTCGACGCAGCGATTTCCATTGGCTCGCCTGTACGTGGATTGCGTCCGGTGCGCGCGTTCGTACCCTTGCTGGAGAATTTGCCGAACCCCGGCAATGACACTTCCTCGCCGCGTGCAACCGCATCGCCGATACTGCCGAACACATGGTCGATCAGCGCGCGCGCCTTTACCGTGCTAAGTTCGCTTTCTGTTCCGACACTTCTCACAAGATCGTCCAGCTTCATGTAAAACTTTCCTTGCCGTCAAAGCGAATCAACGCACCGCAAAATAGCGGAGGCTTTGTGGGCACGAGTGAGCTGCTGTGTCGACCGATAATATATTCAGCAGAGTTCGATGCCCATGAGGTCGGAACAGTTTGGCTGTGCTCCGTGCCTCCACCCGCTACCAAGTGCGCATGCCAGGAATGTTTTACGCGCAGCGGCATCCGCGCCATCAGACTCCCGCAGGGGCTGTAGCATGCCCGCGCCGCTAACCCGTCGCCAAATAATGCAGCTGGGTGCATTGGTCGTTGGCGGATGGGCGGCCAGTATGGTGTTAAGGCGAACGGTGCCGATCGGACGTGACATCGGCAGGTCCAGCGCTTTGGCGAAAATCCTCGACGGAAAGGGTTTTCCGATGAGCGGGCCGGCTGATGCATCCCTGCATCTCGCTGTCTTTTCTGACTATCGCTGCCCAGCGTGCAGGCGTGCGTTCCCGGCGTTGGAAGAAGCAATACGCAAGGACGCAGACGTGCGCGTGATCTACAAGGACTGGCCCATTTTCGGTCCACCGTCGGAGCAAGCTGCACGGGTGGCGCTCGCGAGCGCCGAGCAGGGCATCTACCCGGCGGTTCATCGTCGGCTTATGACTGACAGTAGAGCTATTGACGATGGCATGCTCAGGAATGTCGTAACTGAGGCGGGTGGTGATTGGACCCGGACCATCGCCTATCTGACGTCGCACGACGAGCAAATCTCGGCGCTCCTTCGCACTAACGGTCAACAAGCTCTCGCGATCGGACTTCCGGGCACGCCGGGCTACCTTGCTGGGCCGGTGTTGGTCATCGGCGCGATTGACGAAGCGGATTTTACTCGATTGTTCGCTCGCGCGCGCGCTTCATGACGCACAAAGATCACATCCGCCTCTATCCAATGACATTGCGCTTGCATCGGCTACGCGTTCGCTGCCGACACGGCCTGTAATAGATCGATCATGCGCAGCGCTTCCGTTGCTCCGCGACACGATAGCGGTTCAGCCTGAATAAGCCCGCCCAGCCCAAGTATCGGTTGAAAGAAGCCCGGTAAACGCCCCCTGCATTGCGCAATGCAGCGCCTGAGCCCGCGGCTTGCAGGCTCCGCCGCGCCCCGAACGCCGCTAGGCCGAGTCCACCGATGTTAGTGACGACGGAGATGAAATCCACCGTCAGCGCAAACGGCGCGCCGACTATAATATTGTGTGCCAACCAGAAGGGAGCCCCGATCAGGAAGCCTACCTTCATCCGTATAGGCGATGGCTGATTGCGCGCGGCCATGCTTACTAAGCCACCGCAACCGGCCAGAAGCGATGATATGCCTGCCCATGTGATAAGAGCCAGCGCGGCAAGGACGACGAGGCTCGCGACATTGAGCGCAAGCCGCGTTCGACGGTCCCGTACGGTCAGCGCGATCATCAGCTGCGCTAGCGAGATGCCGCAAGCCACAGCTGCGGTCGAGGCGCCAAGGACGGCGAACTGAAATGTGAAGGCGGTCGCGCCTACGCCCTGGACGACGATCACCCGACGCAAACTGCGCAGGAACGGCCAGATAACAACGCAGCCCAGCCCGATCATGCCCAACAGAATGCTGGGCGCACTGCCAGCGGCCATCGCTACGGAAATAAAGGATGGCATGCTCTCTCGCGGAAATGTGGGACTACATCCGCATATGAAGATACGAGGTTAATAAGCCCTTCATTGTACGAGATGCGCACGGCTGCGGGTCAGATTCGAGCTCGGCGCCGAGAGTCTTTAGGTGGAAATGCTCGTCGATGTTGCGGGCAGGATGTCTTGCCATGCGCAGCCGCGTGGCTTGGGCGAAGAGGTATGCCAACCTCCTCGCGCGCCTCTGGACCCTGTGTCGCCTAGAGCCGTGAGGGGTAAACACCGCTGCCGCGTAAATCAAACGGGGCCTGTCGTGTTCAGACAACTTTGGGGTCGGCCTGCGGTTGGGGATCACGAGATGGCCGATGTTGCGACAGGTCGCGCCGAGCGAACGGCGGAGGATCGATCACGGTCCTTTCATATCCTAGACATTTTACGGGGTCTTGCCGCCATAAGCGTCATCACGTTGCATTACCCGCAAGCCTTCGCCCCCTTCGTAGCAATCGGAGCATACCTCGCGGTAGACTTGTTCTTTGTCATGAGCGGCTTCGTGCTCGCCCGCGCTTATGATGTGAGGCTTAAAGACGGAATGGGGGGAGGGGCTTTCATCACTGCTCGGCTAATCCGCCTCTATCCGTTCTATCTGCTGGCCTTGGCGCTGGGCATCGTTGAACTCGCTTATTACTATCGAAACGATCATCTCGCAGCGGAGATAATGCTCTCCGGCATATTCAACGTCGCGATGTTGCCTTCGCCACCGGTGGGTATCCCGTATCAACCGCTGTTTCCTGCGAACTTTGTAGCGTGGACTCTGTCATTCGAGCTGCTCGCCAACGCTGTTTACGGCTTTGGTTTCAGATTTCTGACTGTCGAACGACTGAGAAAGATCACCAGCATATCGGGCTTGGTCCTTTTGGCATTGGTACTCATTCGCGGCAATCTTAATGGAGGAGCATATTGGCCTGATGCTCATCTAGCCGCAATCAGGGTCACCTTTTCCTTCTTTGTCGGAGTTTTGATTCACCGCGCTCGGGAGGAGGGAAGATTAGCAGCGCTGACTTCCGTCAAGCTACCCCAGGCCATCATCATCGTGATCACGATCGGCGCCCTTGGTGCGCCCATACCACCTGCCTTGCGGGGGCTATTTGATGCGGCCTGCGTGCTGTTTCTATTTCCGCTGATTGTAGCCGCTTCGGCTGGGCGCAACCCGGTTCCAAGTCGAGGAATCAGCGCTTTTCTGGGGGAGATTTCCTATCCCATCTATGTCTTGCAAATCCCCGTCTTTACGCTTGGGGTGATGGGCCTGCCCAAACTTCTACCAGGTCTTCCACAGTTACCTGCGCCATGGTCAGGGTTTGTCCTGTTGTCTGCACTCTGCATCGCCTCGTGGTTTATGGCCGCGCGCGTCGACATCCCGGCGCGGCGCCGGATGAACGCTGCGGTGCTGCGGCATCTCCAGCCTGGGTAGAGGCTTCATGATGCATAGGGATGACCTTTGATTGGCCAAGCCTGCCTATTCACATGCCACAATTCGAGAAAGCCTGACATGATCCAGCGCGCGAAGCTCCGTTTTCCTCATGTCACGCTACGGCCCGATCCGTCGCGTACCTTGGTCAGGCCATTCGAGCCCGGCTATCCGCGTGGCTTTGACGCTGGCACGACACGCACTCAGGAGACGGTCGACTTAATCCTATCGCTAGACGAGGCGGAATTGACCCGTCAGCTGGAGGGCGTCACCGCGTCACTCGACCAGAACCACCGCGACGTCGACGCGATGCTGCGGCGGCGTTTTGACGAGGTCGCGGATCACTTCGAAGGTGCCGATCGCTGCGACGACGCGCGACGCCGACTGATCGGAGCCTATTTCAGCCAGGAATATGCCTATGAGAGCGCAGCGTTGTTCAATCCCGGCGCCGTCCTACATCCCGACCAAAGCGGCGTTGTCGATGGCGAGGTTCGGATCATCCTGTCGCTGCGCGGGATCGGCGAGGGCCACCTTTCCTCGGTAACGTTTCGCACGGGGCGATGGAAACCGGGCGGCGCGTTGATCGTGGATGATCCCAGTTCGGTGTCGATGCAGCCGATCATCGAGCGTGCCGATACCGACGACGCGGTCCGCCTCCGCTATGGCGGCAGCGAGACTTTGTCGGAAACCGTGCTGTTTCCGGTGTTGCCTAGCCAACGCCAGGGTATCGAGGATCTCAGGCTGGTCCGCTTTGACGAAGGTGACGGCACGGTCGCTTACCATGGGACATATACCGCGTTCAGCGGCGCAGAGGCGCGATCGGAGCTGCTGACCACGACCGACTTCAGCACCTTCGAGATGCGCGCGCTTACCGGCGATGCCTCGACGGGCAAAGGGATGGCGCTTTTTCCCCGTCGGGTCGACGGCTTGTTCACGATGCTGGGCCGCCAGGACAACAAGAATATCTGGCTGCTGAGATCTGACGACATCCTCCGCTGGGGCGGCGGCGCCAAGCTGATCGAGCCGCGCTATCCCTGGGAGTTTGTCCAGATGGGCAATTGCGGCTCACCGATCGAGGTAGACGAGGGATGGCTGTTGTTGACGCACGGGGTTGGCACGGTCCGCAACTACTGCATCGGCGCCTGCCTGCTCGACAAGGGCGACCCCTCAAAGCTTCTGGCGCGTACACCTCGCCCGGTTCTGGCTCCCAGCCCCAAGCAGCGCGATGGCTATGTCCCCAATGTCGTCTACAGTTGCGGCGCGCTCGTTGTCGGCCGCGATCTGCTGCTCCCCTATGCAGTCGCGGACAGCTTTACCGCGTTCGCGACCACGACGGTCGACGATCTGCTCGCAGTGATGGAGTGAGCAGGCGGCGCGCTTTGAGGGATTTCCGCGCCAGATGCGTATCTATTAATATTGACGGCTCTGGCGCGTCTGGTCAGCCGGTGTGTCCGGCCGGCGCCTGGGGTCGGCAGCAGCGTTTGAGGCCGTGCATGCGCCTTGCAGCCTCGGCGACAGTCGTGATCCACGCTCAATCGATGGAGGCTCCACATGTCACCGCAGATTTTGAAACTTTCGGCAATTTCCGGTCTCGCAGCGGCACTTGGCGGTTGCGCGACGTATGGTCCTCCGAGTCGTAATATCGCCTATTTCGCGGTGCCGTGTAACACACCAGGAGCTTTCGTAGCGCAGCCCTTGTCAGCTCCGGACGCGCCTCCAGCCGCGCCGGTCCCAGCGGCCCAGACGCAAGGTGTACGATCTTGCCTGATTGCAGTGCCGGCCCAAAATCTCGCGTATAACGGTCGCTATCGGGGCGGCGGGGGCTCTTACGACCCCTACTATGGCTATCCGGGCTATGGGTCACCCTTTTACGGTTCGGTTGGGATCGGCTTCGGACTCCACGGCGGTGGTTATGGACACGGCGGCGGCTTTGGCCATCGCGGTGGATTCAGCCATGGCGGTGGCGGCGGTCACGGCGGCGGTGGTGGTCACGGCGGTCACGGGGGCCATTGAAGCGCCGATCTGTTCGGGCTTGTTCATGCGGGAAGCTCGGCCGCAGAACCACCATCCAACTTTGCTCAAATGACGACCAATGGGCGTATGCGGAACAGGAATGATCCTGCGTGACACCCGACGTGAGGGACGATCGCCGTGCACGCGTAAACGTGAATAGAGCGCGCGCTAGAGCCGGCTTGGGGGAATGGCTTTATGAGCACGGCAGCTGACGGGTCGACGTCGCAGAACAACGTGGATTGCATCATCATCGGAGGTGGCCCCGCCGGGCTGACGGCCGCGACCTATCTCGGGCGTTTTCTACGCAACTGTGTTGTGATCGACGCGGGGGCGGGCCGCGCAAGTTCGATCCCGCGGTCACACAATCTGCCAGGCTTCCCAGACGGGATTGGTGGTGCGGATCTGCTGTCGCGTATGAAACGGCAGGCGCAGGCGTACGGCGCAACAATCCAGCAGGGCAGGGTGGTTCGCCTGGCGATCGTCGAGGACGGGTTCTCGGTCGCGACGGACACGACAAGCTGGCAGGGCCGTACCGTGATCCTGACGACCGGCGTTCGAAATCACCGGCCCTCGATGCCTCAGGAGACGCACGACGACGCATTGGCGCGCGGCCTGATCCGCTACTGCCCAGTGTGCGATGCTTATGAGGCGAAGGGCACCAATATCGCTGTGCTCGGCTGTGACGATCATGGCGCTGCCGAGGCTGAGTTCCTACGCCCCTACGGCGCACGCGTGACGCTGCTGACGCAACGCTCGCCCGAACTCTCCTGGCCGGACGAGGCGCGGCTAGTTGGGCTCGGTGTCGAAATAATCAAAGAAGCGGTCGATCAAATATCGATCGATGGCGATCAACTCGCGGTTCGACTGGCAGATGGACGCCAGCTCTCGTTCGACACCCTGTATCCTGCGCTTGGCTCTTCACCGCACACGCAACTCGTCGCAGAGATCGGGGTGAAGCTTAGCGAAGGCGGTTGCGTTGTCACCGACGCGCATCAGCAGACCTCGGTTAGCGGTTTGTTCGCGGCGGGCGATGTTGTCGAAAGTCTCGATCAGATCAGTGTCGCAATGGGCCAAGCCGCGCAGGCAGCGACCGCGATCCACAACTTGCTGCGCGGTAGCGGGGACAGGTGACCCTATTGAGATATTTACTGTAAGGGCTAGTCGCGGCGCTCGCACCCCGATCCGGTCAAGTCTCGGGATGCGAACCCAGGTCAATGGCCGCGATAGTTGTCGTGGCCGCTTTGGTAATGCTGGTTATACCCACGATCATACCCATGCTGCTGCTGATAGCCATGCTGGCGAGGGTAGTAGCCATTATTATAATAGCCGTTGCCGGCATTGTAACCATGGCCACCGCCACGATTATACCGATGGCCACCATTGCCACGGTTGTACCCATGGTTGCCATACCCGCCCTGAGAATGACGATCTTGATTCTGCCAACCACCGTGGTTGCGATCCCGGGCGAGCGCCGCACTTGGTGCTAGAACAGCAGCTGTAGATGCAACCAGTGCGGCAGCCGCAAACATTTTGCCAAACATTTCCATTCTCCTCATCGTTCCATTACGTGAGGTCTTGGTAGATCGTCCTGGTTGAAGCAGTTCTGAATGCATCTGTCAGCGACCATTCACGAGAGTTTCAGTGTCGAGACTGTCATCTTGTCTCGCAGAGCCGCACGTGTGAAAGGTGGCGTTGTCGCTACCCCTCACCGGCCCGCTGGGACAGCTGAGTATCAGCGCATTTTCGCTTGCAGCTCGGTGAGCGCCCGCTGATTGTCATCGACCGTCTTCCGAGCCTCTGCCAACACCTCGGCGTTCTTTGTGTGACGCATGATAATCTGTGACATCTCGATCGCGCCGCGGTGGTGAGCGGCCATGCTCTTCATCCATGCCTTGGCGGGATCGGGGTCCATCATTCCCTGCATCATCGCCTGGTTCATGCGGTCCATCGCGGCCGAAAGCTCTTTTTGCGCTGGCCCCATGTTCTGCATGCCCTGCATGCCCTGCATCCCGGGCATCGCCATTCCGCCCATCTGCGAGTGCTGGGCAAGTGCCGGCGTGGCGGCGACGGTCACTGCGGCGATGCTCATCATACCGAGAAGACGGGTCATGCTGGTTCCTTTCTTTGTGGTTCGATCCTCAACGAGCAAGCGGCAGTCCGGTTCACCTGGAGCGGTTTAGGCCGCAATGGTTGCTTGCGATTGTCATGCTTCTGGCCCCCGAGGGCAAACGGCTCGTGGCGCGTATCATCTTGTAGGCACGACGGTTGCACCGCCGCTGCCCTAGGCACGATCGGAGACGTTATGACCAAGATGAAAATCGCCGTGAGGCTCCTTCAGACCGCAGCTGCCATCGGTATCGCCACTGCCGGCATCAGCGTCGCATCGGCGCAGTCAAATGGCGGCTCGATGGCCGGTATGAAGATGGCGCCCGGATCGAAAATGGACATGAAGAGCAAGAAGGCCGCCCCGAAGAAGGCCGCTCATCACAAGGGTGGGCACAAGGCGGCAGCCAAGCACAAGTAAACGTCGATAGCTGCCAGCGGGTTGTCGGGAGCGTTCCTGGCAACCCTCTCGCATCCGTGACGCATGGGCAGGGGCCTTGAATGTGCTCTTGGCAACCGTGGAAAGGCGTTCCGCAGGAGCTTGCGCCCTGGACGGTTCAACTGATGACCTAGGGTAATTCGCTCGTGCTGTTGCAAGCGGAGAAAAGAAGCGGAGAAGCACATGGCTACCGGCCCCGCCAAGCAGGCAACCATCTACCGGATGGTGATGGCGGAACACACGTGCCCTTACGGTCTTAAAGCAAAGAATCTGCTGCGGCGCGAGGGCTACGCGGTCGAGGATCATTGGCTTACGACCCGCGAAGAAACCGATGCCTTCAAGGCGGAGTATGGGGTCAAAACGACCCCCCAGACATTTATCTCTGGCGAGCGAATAGGCGGCTATGACGATCTGCGCCGCTTTTTCGGCAAGACAGTCAGCGACCCCAAAGCCGTCTCCTACCGCCCCGTGATTGCGGTCTTTGCGATGACGGCGCTGATGTCTCTCGCCACGAGCTACGCCGTGTTCGGCACCCCTTTCACGATCCGCGCGGGCGAATGGTTCATTGCTTTTTCGATGTGCGTCCTAGCGCTGCTGAAGCTCCAGAACATCGAGAGCTTTTCCAGTATGTTCCTCGGGTACGATCTGCTCGCCAAACGCTGGGTGCCCTATTCGTACATCTACCCGTTCGCAGAAGGTGGCGCGGGCGTGCTGATGATCGCCGGTGCGCTGACCTGGCTGTCAGTGCCCGTCGCCTTGTTCATTGGCGCCATTGGCGCGGCCTCGGTGTTCAAAGCGGTCTATATCGACAAACGGGAGTTGAAATGCGCCTGCGTGGGCGGGGATAGCAACGTGCCCCTCGGCTTCATCTCGCTGACCGAGAACGTGATGATGGTGGCCATGGCGATGTGGATGGCGCTTGCTCCGGGCATGCTGAAGATGACGGGTTAGAGCCTCGTTCAGATCACTGCCGATGGGCAACAATCCAAAACACCACGAGCAATAAATCACTCAAGACGAGGTAATGCGATGACGCGATCGGCAAAGCGGTTTACGATAATAGTGCTGGGCTTTGTAGCACTGTCGACGGGCTCGCTCGCATTCGCGCATGAGGATCATGACGCGCTGGGCGCAGGTCCCGGGGCGGCCAATAGCGCGGCTCCTGCCAAGGCAGATGATCACATGGCCATGGGTTCGATGACGAGCCTCAACGCGAATATCGCCGGCGACGACATGGCGATGGGCGGCATGCACGACGAGGGCGCCAACAAGAACAAGAGCTTCGGCGAGCGCCTCGTGAGCTGGCTTGGCCGCGTCCATACGATGGTCATCCATTTCCCGATCGCGATGTTCATCGGCGCCTTCGCGGTCGAGCTGTTCGGGCTATGGCGCCAAAATCGCGACTACCAGCGCGCTGCGCACGTCATGCTCGTGGTCGGGGCGCTGGGGGCTATCGTGGCGGCGTTCCTCGGCTGGTTCGCTGGCGGCTTCTATCTATGGGACCGCAATCCGATCCTGATGACCCATCGCTGGCTTGGCACCTCGATCGCGGTATTCGGGATAGGCCTCGCCTACCTGGCTACAGCGCACCGCAGAGCGCCCGATCGATCTCGCACTGCATATTGGGGGCTGCTCGGTTTGATGACGCTGGCGATATCGGTACAGGGGTTCCTGGGGGGCACTTTCATGCATGGCGGCCTCAACCATCTGGCGTTCTAAGGGGAAAAAGATGATGCTTGGACTGAGGGTGGCTGTGGCCACGTCGCTGGTAGTGCCGATTGCGGTCGCTGCGCAGTCTCCGTCGCGCATGGCGGACACAAAGGCCGTGGAAGCGGTGCTGTCTGAGTACAAAGCGGCGATCGAAAAGCTCGACGCGACCGGGACAGAACGTCTCTTCGCGGCCGACTCCCAGATTTTTGAAACGGGCGGATCGGAGGGCACCTATGCGACCTATCTCGCCCATCATCTTGGGCCCGAGCTGGCGGCGTTCAGGTCGTTCAACTTCTCCGACTACAAGGTCAGCGTCCGCTTCGAAGGTCCGGTCGCGCTCGCGACCGAAAGCTATCGCTTCAGGATCGAGCCGAAGACCGGAGCTGTTGCTGAACGTCTTGGCGTCGCCACCAGCGTCTTGAGGCGCGTAGGGAGCAGCTGGAAGATCGTCAGCATGCACAATAGCGGTCGCAAGCCGAAAGGTGCCTGAGCGGTCAGCGTCGTTGATCCCGAAGCTTGCTGGGGATCAACGACGTGGTCTCTACCGCTTCTTTGCTGATTCCGGCGTAGTCGGCTCCGGAGTCGTGCTTGTTGCAGCATTCGTCGGGTGATCGTGTTCGGGGACACCCGCATAATGGTTCATCTGGTCCTCAGAAATGCTCGGCGTTTCATCTTTGGTGCCACACGCCGCTACAGCTAGAGGCAACAAGAGCATGGCCGAGATAACCCGTGTTCTTCTCATGTCACAATGTCCCCGCAATTCATGAATGCGCTGATGACCGCTGCGAGGGGGCGACTCAGAACCATGCACGGATACCTGTTCTCAGCGCCCAGCCCCCCGCATTCTCGCCGTCCAACCGGGCTAACCGGGCGGTCCCGCCAAGCTTGCTCTCGTACACGATCGCGACGTAGGGCGCGAACTTGCGGCTGAATTCATAGCGCGTCTGCACGCCCGTTTCGATGACCGAAAATCCGGACTTCACCCGGCGTCTAGGCGCGTCGTTCAGATAGAAGTCGGTCTCCAGCGTGGGTGCCACGATCAGTCGGTTGGTCATGAGCAGATCGAAACTCTGCTTATACCTGATGCTGACGTCGCCCTTGAAGCCGACGAAAGCATGCACCTGGGTTTCGAGCCGGTACGGCGACAGACCCTGTATACCAAAGACCGCATACCCCCGGCTATCGGGCTTGACGTCGTAGCGCACGCCGCCCTGGACATCGAAATAGGTGAAGACGTTGCGGCTGTAGAGCGCCTGAAACTCCAGCTGCTCGGTCCGCGGGCCATTCTTCTCCCCTTCGCTCTTGTACCAGAACTTGTCCCGGTCGCCTCCGACCCAGCCCTCGGCATCATAATTGCCGACGTTCTTGCCGCGCTGGCGTGAATAGTCCGCCTCGATGCGATTGTAGGTAAAGGTCCGCTCCTCATGACCCATTCCGCCCATCTCGATCTGGCGTTCCATGACGTCTTTTTCCTGCGGTGCAGGCGGACCCGCCGGGACCTCCACGGTCTGAGGTGCGGCCGGCGTGCTTGCCGCTGCCGCAGCTGCGGCAGCCATGATGAACCACATCAATTCGTTCCCGTCCCGTGATCCCAGGCATCGACTGCATTGCAGGCGTGGGCATCCCGTTTGGCTGACTGACCGACGCCACGATAAGCTTCTGCATCATGCCGCTCTCCATATGGTAGAGCAGGTGGCAGTGAAGCGGCCATTCCCCGGCTTCGTCTGCGGTAAGCAGGATCGACTGCGTTTTGCCGGGAGCGATCGTCACGACGTTCTTGTCGGGCAGCCGATCTGCCGACTGCCCGTTTTCGACCTGGAAGAACATCCCGTGCAGGTGCATCGGATGCGCCATCATCGTCTCGTTGACGAAGGTAATGCGAACCCGCTCACCAAATGCAACCTTCATCGGCGGTGCCTCGCCGAACTTGGCGCCGTTAAGCGTCCAGATATAGCGCTCCATGTTGCCCGACACCTTGATGACGATCGTCCGGGTCGGTGCGCGGGTGTCACGCTGCGGGGCCAGTGCTCGCAAGTCTTTTACCGAAAGCACGCGCGCTCCATAAGGAGCGCCTGTGGCCCAGCCGAAGACTCGCCCCGATCCGTCAGTGTCGCCCTCGTCGGCAAGCGATGTCATCGACATGCCCGCCATGCCAGCCATGCTGCCTCCGCCACCGCTCATATCCATTCCAGCCATAGACCCGCTACCGCCGGCCATCCCGGCCATCCCGGTATGCTGCATGGGCATGGCCATCTTGCCGCTGCCCATGTCCACGCCGGCCATTGCCTGACTATTGCCGGTCATCCCCGGCATGCCGCCATCGGTCATCGCCATCCCGTCCATGCCAGCCGTCGTATCGGACCCCATGCCGTAATCGACGCGGGGGAACGGCGTCTCCTTCTTGCCGGATGAGGTCGCCTGGACCGCACTCCCCGATCGCGCAGGGGTGTTGCTGGCCATCATCGATGCACTAGCCATTCCTGGCATCTTCGTGTGGTCTGACGACGCAGGAGCTTTACTACTCATGTCCATGCCCTGCATCGAGCCGCCCGAGTGGTCCATTCCAGCCATAGCCATCGACTTGCTATCGCCCATGTCCATTCCGGCCATGGCGCCCGAGGTGGAATGGCTCGACCCTGCCTTCGAACTGGCTGAAGACTTCGCCGAAGCGCCCGCATTGCCGCTCATGTTCATGCCCGGCATCGAGCCTCCAGATTGGTTCATTCCAGCCATGTCCATCGATTTCCCGCCGCTCATGTCCATGCCGGGCATCGAGCCGCTGGAATGATCCATGCCTGCCATCGGCTTGCCATCGCCGCCCATCGACATGCCCATGCTGCCCATCTCACTCATCAACAAGACCTGGCGCGGACGCGGCGCCGGTGCCGTCACGGCCATCCCTTCCCGAGGCGCAATCGCCGCCAGCACGGACGCTCTGCGGTCAAGCGTCTCCACCCACAGCGGATAGGCCTGGCCTGCCTTGGGCTCGACAATCACGTCGTACGTCTCGGCAACACCAATGCGGAACTCATCGACCGTGACGGGCTCGACGGCCCGACCGTCGGCCGCAACGACGGTCATCGTCAATCCGGGGATTCGAACATCCATGAAGCTCATCGCCGAGCCGTTGATGATCCGAAGCCGCACCTTCTCACCGGGCGTGAACGGAAGGTAAGGTTTGCGGCTGCTCGGCTGCCCGTTCACGAGCAGCGTGTAGTTGCCAACGTCGGCGATATCGGTCGGATCCATCCGCATCTTGTTCTAGGCCGCACGGTCCGCCAAGGTCTTCTTCAAGCCGAATTTCGCAACATCGCGAAACAGCTCGGGCGTGGTTCGCTTGGAGAAATTGTAATATCCCGAATCACCCTTCAGGTTGCGCAATATCCGCTCCGGCGCGGTGCGCGTATGCTCTGAAAGCAGCACGACTTCATCGCGGTCCGCTTTGACCGCGATATCGCTGCCGGCTTTGGGATCGATGATGAACGCCCCGTATTGGCCTTCCTGCTCCTGGGTCGCCGAGTGCGCGTGATACCAATAGGTCCCGGTCTGCCGGAGATTGAAGGTGTAGGTGTAGGTCTCGCCGGGCTTGATGCCGGCAAAGCCATTGAACCCGGGCGCACCGTCCTTCGATCCTGGCACCAGCAGGCCATGCCAGTGGATCGAGGTCGTTTCCTTCAGGTGGTTGGTGACCCGAATAGTCGCAGTCTCACCGTCGGTGAACCGCAACACCGGTGCCGTAATTCCGCCATTGACCGTGATGGCCATATCTTTTCGACCTGGTTCGACCTCAACTTTCTGCCGGTCGAGGACGAGGTCATACGTCCGCGCTTCTGCCGTGCCGGCAAAAAGGATGGTGGTGGCCAGGAGGAAAACAGCTGTCCGACGCATATCGATGCCTTTATGTTAGAAAGTCCTGCCGTATGTTAGAAAGTCCTGCCGTCGCTGAGTTTAATGGTCAGTTCGGGCTCATGCATAAACGACGCGAGCACCCCAAAGGGCGCTTCACATTCTATTACGTGCGGCGCAGCCTGACCCCTCATCCACGTTTCGCACTGGTGCGCGAAGGTGACCGGATAATCGAATTTCGGAAACCTGAATTGCGCGGGCGAAGCGGGCTAGCTGCCCGATGGAGCTGCCCTTTGGCAAGCTTGGCAGCGCGTCACCTGGTGCGCCCGCCCAAACTCTCCAGGAGCTTTGTGCGGGCGCGATATAGCCGGGTCTCCACCGCCTTTTCGCTGATCGACAATATGGCGGCCGTCTCGGCCTGACTGAGCCCTTCGATTGTGCGAAGCACCAAGGGCTCCTTCAATGTGATAGGCAAGGCGGCAATAGCCCTTGCTACTCGATTCAACTCCTGCCGATCGCCGACCGCGTCATCGGGTGCCACCTGATTGTCCCCCACGGCCTCCGCTTCGGCGCCGATCGGCGTAGCCAATGACAGAAAGCGCCGAACAGTTCGCTTCCGTCCCCAGTCACGGCATTTATTGATCGCGATCGTCGATAGCCAGGTGCGCATTGATCGCTCACCGTCGTAGCGGTGCATTGCCTGGTGCGCGGCGATGAACGTCTCCTGCAACAGGTCGAGCGCCTCGTCCGTGTCACCCACACAAGCGCGGATCACCCGGAACACCGGCCGCCGGTTTCGGCGCATGATTTCAGCGAACGCTGTCTCTCGGCCGGCAATACAAAGTGTCGCAAGCTCCGCTTCGGACAGCGTTTTCCAGTCGAGGCTCACCGCCCAGGCTTAATGATGATCGTCGGTGAGCGCCTTGACCACCGCCTGGTCGAACTGGCCGGTCTGGTCGGACCGGAGAAGCTGCCGCATGGCGAATACGTGGGCGAGCGTCGCCTTTTGTAACTCGCCCATAGCGGCGTGGCTCCGATCGACCGCCGCGGCGACGCGGGGGCCGTTACCATGCTCTGTCTCGATCGCCTCGGCCAGCCGCGCATTATCGGCCCTCAGTTCAAGCTCAAAGGCCCGCCGCTGCACCGAGAACCGTTGCTCCAACGCTTCGACGCGGGCCTGCTGGTTCGCGTTTAGCGCCAGTTTGTGATGCAGCACCTCATGCAGTTCATTTCCGGGCTGAATCTGCGAAGGGAGCAGCGCCCGCCCGACGAACACACCGCTGATCGCGGCGATGAAGCACGCAATCACACCTACCGCCAGCCGGGCGCGCCCGTTCATGGAGTTCCGACAAGTAAGGTCGAGGGTGCAAGTGGCGACGTCGGTCCCAAGGGTGACAGGGGTGTCATTGCACGAGCCTCGCGTGCGGGAATGCCTGCGCCAACAATGCCAAACACGAGCGCCGCAGCAACCGTTATCGCCCCCATCCCCATGCTGGCGCTCGCTACAGGCCGCGCAGCGATACGCGCGAGCACCCTGGCTTCTATTCCGTCAATGCTACTCGGCAAGGGCGCCTGCGCCAGCCTGGTCAACATCGCGTCGAGGTCGTCCATGTCGTTCACTCCACCCTCTAGCATAGGTTACGCGAGCGAAGCCCTAACCCCTCATGGTGCCCAGCCGGTGCTAGCGAGCCGCGGGACGTACGAGCGAGACGCTTGCTGGCCGAACCCAATGAGGAAATGTACCCTTTAATAATTTTTCAATTGAGAATAACCGGTATTAACCAATTTCTAATTTATGCGTCGCTACCGTGCCCGATCTGTCTCCACCCACAGAGGCGATCGTGAGCAGCATGTCGATCAACAACATCATGGCCATCCGCAGCGCGGTTCTCGAAAAGAACGCTGCGCTTCGCAACGTCGCGAGCACCCCGCTCTCGTTGACCGGTCCCGGTGCCGCGGGCAAGCCAACCTTTGAAGCCGCAATGAACACTGCGCTTCAGAAAGTCGCGGATCCGAACTCCATCCGGAACGACAATGGCCCCGGGGGAGTGGCGCCGGTCGGAACGGCGCAGCAGGGCGGCTTCGCGTCGACATTCCAGTCCCAGTTGCAAAAAATGAATGCGGTGAATGCGCGGGCCGGCGCTCTGACGGTAGCATATGAGCGGGGGGAGGAAACCGACATCGCCAAGGTGATGCTCGCTCGCCAGGAAGCCTCGATCGGCTTCGAGGCGACGTTGCAAGTGCGCAACAAGCTGCTTTCTGCCTACAAGGATATCATGAGCATGCCGATTTGATGCCATCGCATCTCACGACCAATTTTCGAGCGAGACGCTCTGCGATGAAGCGATCTGAGGGGTAGCCGACGAAGCCGCGTATGAAGGAGAAGGACAACCAACACGAAAGAGACCTCCATGCGTCGCCTACCATTCCTGATCGCTGCTACCGCACTCGTCGCTTTTGCAGGCGCAGCCAATGCCCATCCCAAGCTGCTCTCCGCCAGCCCGGCCGCCAATGCGACCGTAGCGAAGCCCGCACAGATCAAACTCCAGTTCAGCGAGAAGCTGATGCCAGCGTTCTCCAAAGCTGACCTCACGATGGCGGCGATGCCCGGAATGGCAGCAATGAAGATGCCGAGCACTGCGGCGCTTGCGGCGGATGGTCGTACGCTGGTGGTTACGCCCAAGGGGCGGCTGGCCGCTGGGCGGTACACCGTCGACTGGCACATCGTCTCGACCGACACGCACAAGGTCGCTGGCAATTACGCCTTTACGGTAAAGTGAGCCGATGTCTGATTGGTCGCTGATCGGCGTCCGCTTTGCGCTCTATTTTGCGATGGCGGCGCTGTTCGGTTTATCCGCATTCAGCCTTTATGGGCTACGGGCACGCGAGCGCAGCAACGCGCTCGCGCTGCCCCTATGGTTGGTTGGCAGTGCGATCTTGAGCCTGCTGCTTTCAATCGGCTGGCTCGTCCTCATGGCTTCCTCGATGGCCGGAACGCCGCTTTGGCCGCTCGACCAGGAAGCGATTGGCGGGCTGCTCACGGGTTCCGCTATCGGTGCCGCCTGGAAGCTTCGGATGGTTGCGCTCGTTGTGGCTGCTTTTGCTGCGATGTTCGCCGCTCAGCGTAGTCTGTGGCTGTCGGGCGTTATGCTTGCCTCGGGCATAGCCCTTGGAACGCTGCCATGGACCGGACACGGGGCGATGGACGAAGCCGCGATGGGCTGGGTCCACCTCATCGCCGACATTCTCCACCTGATCGCCTCGGGTGCCTGGGTCGGCGCGCTGCTCGGCCTGCTTTTGCTCGTGTCACGTCCGGCTGCTGAGGTCGACGCAGCGCATCTCGGCCTGACGCACCGGGCGCTGCACGGTTTCGGCACGGTCGGGACGATTGTGGTCGCCACGGTCGTAGTTACCGGTCTGGTCAACGCATGGATGCTGGTCGGGATTGACAACGTCGCAGCACTTGCCACGACGCTCTACGGTCAACTCTTGCTCGCCAAACTGGCGCTGTTTGTCTTAATGCTGGGACTGGCCTCGCTCAATCGCTTTCGGCTGACACCAGCGTTCGAGCAGTCGATCGCCAATGCCGATCATCGTGGCGCGCTCGGCGCGCTACGGGGGAGCCTGGCAGCCGAAACCGCCTGTGTCGTCGTCATCCTTGGGCTGGTCGCCTGGCTTGGGACGCTCGCCCCACCTGCCTCGGCGATGTGATGATTGGCCGGGTGGTCTTCCCGACTCCCGGCCTTTCGCACTGATGGATCAATCCATCCTCTTCGACGAGTCGGGCAGGATGCTGGCGGTCTTGGCGCTCATCTGCGTCGTCCTGCTCGTGCCCATGATGATCGTCGGCTTGATCATCAGCATGATTCAGGCCGCTACCTCGGTCAGCGAACAATCGCTGAGCTTCGTGCCAAAGCTCATCGCCCTGGGGGTCTGCCTGCTGGTATTTGGAGGCGCGGCGATCGAACTGCTGACGGAATTTACCGTCGAGCTTTTCGACGTGATCGCTCGGATCGGGCATTAGCAAATCGGTCCTTGACGCGCGGGCGGCGAGCCGCCCGCGCGAGCGGGGATTAGCCCGCCATCTTGTCGCAGGCGTCAGCACACTTGCGGCACGCCGCTACGCAATCCTCCATGCCCTCGAGCCCTTCGCAGCTAGCCGCGCACGCCCGGCAGATCTCGGCGCACTCGCGGCAGATATGCTGGTGATGCGCCGATTTGCGCGCCATGAAGTCGATCGCGACCGCGCAAATCTGCGCGCAGTCGGCCATGATCTTGATATGCTCGGGCGCCGCGTGCTGGCCGCCCATCTTGAGGCAATGGTTCATCGCCATTTGAAGACAGGTCACATGGCAGTCGTGGCAGGCGTCCATACACGCCTTCATGGCGAGGTCGATCTGGTGCATCGGTCTATCTCCGTGTGAGCCCCCGCCTGCTCATAGATACGCGCCCCGCGCGATCATCCCTTGCCGCAATTTCGTCGATCGCGGCAAAGCTACATGGCCCAGCGGCCGAACAGCGTCGCAATGATGACCCCCGCGCCGAGCATGACGAGTGTCAGCACCGTCATCGCGATGATCTGCGGCCTGGTCGCGCGCGAACCTATCGCCATGTCGCTCATCCCCTGCATGGTATCGTGTTCCATGCCGGGCATGGGTGGCGTCGATCGCGGCTCCGCCGCGACCTCGTGCCCGCCATGCCCAAGTGCTCGCACCGTCCCCATGCCGTGCTTCAACCGGACGCCGACAAGCCATAGATTGATCGGATAGGCGACGGCGAAGCCGACGAGCGTCGCCAGCGACATGACGCCCCAAAAGCGAAGCGAGCTGGCGTGCATCGCGGCCATGTCCCGACTCATCAACACCACCATCGTCGGGATCATGCCGGCCATCACGGCATTCATCGACAGCCATTCGGGGATGAACGACATTCGGAGCGCTCGGGCATAGGAGCCGCCCGCCATGTCGCGCATGAACAGCGCCTGGAAGATAAGCAGCCCGAACGCGAAGCCGAACACATACTCCGCGATCACGTCCTGCCACATCGGCAAGCCGAGCGCCGTCGTGATCGCCGCAGCGGCGATGACGCCGGTCGCGTCCCCAGCCATGCAATGAATAGCCGAGCCGAACGCCTGTTTCCAAAGCGGCCGAATGAAGTCTTCATGCCGCTCTGTCGCCGGCTCCTGGCAGGACAGGACATAGGCTGCGGCCATGATCGGTCCGCCATAGAGCGTGACCAACAGCCAACCCCATTTCATCACCTTAAGCTCGGGGTTGTGCATGAAGGCATCCCAGGCGACGTAAGCGACGGAAAGCGCAGTCAGCGCGAACCATACGACCAGCACCGTATCGAGCCAGGGGACCGGGGAAGGCATCATCGTCACGGCAGCTCTCCTCCACTCTAAGAGGATACGCGGCTTCCGTTCCTAACCCTCGCCGGAGGATGTCATGCGAGCTTGCTCGACACCGCCTTGATCGCTTTCAGTCCCGATCCGAACCGGGCTATGGCCTCGCGGTTCTTCTCCAACTCGCTGTAGGGCAGGTAGGATATGTCGAGGTCGGCGACGCGACTGAACGCTGGCCGCTGCAACTGTGCGCGAACGTCCGCCTCGCGGGCGTCGGGTGCGACGAGGAACAGCCCCGCGGTCGCGTGAAGGTCGCTACCGCTGAGCGCAAGGTCGAGCATCCGCACGATCCCCGAATAGATCGAGGTCGAGTGCTCCACCTCGAACGCCGCTGCGACATGATCGCCACCCCGCTCAAGCCACAGCACGTCGATCAGGCGGATGGAGTCCGCCCCTTTTGAGGTTGCGATCGAGGTGGGCAGGCGCTCAAGGCACCCATGCCCCAACGGCGAACCGTTAAAGGGTCGGCTGCGATCGTTCGATGCGATCCACACGTCATAACCGAGCGCCAGCCCTAGATCGCGAAGCCAAGCCTGGATTTCGGTATGGGTGCGCTCGTTCTCGCCTTCGCGCAGCGCCGCCTTGCTGAGCGTGCGCGCTTCCTCGCGCGCTGCTTCAAGCCTTTCCCCCCAGCTCGCCAGCGCCGCGCCGCTGCCGTCGAGGGGAGGGGCCGGGTACCGATCGGAGCCGATGTCGAACAGCAACCCGCCGATCGCGCCCAGGTCGTTCGATAGCAGGTCGCGGTGCCGATCGTTCAAGTCGAGAACGCCGGACCTCATTGCCAGAAAATGCTCCCAGCTCCCGAGCTTCACGTTCGCGCCGGTCAGCGCGTTGTATCCCTTCACGATCGCCGTGTTGAAGGGCGGCACCAGCGTCGGGTGAAGGAAGTAGAGCAGGTTTGCCACCGCTGGCCCAAGCCCCTTGATCTTCAAGCGGTCGATCGTGTGGATATGGCCGATAATCTCCTCGGCCGTATCGCAGCACGAACAGGCGTCGAGCAAGCGGCCGAACGCGCGCTGGTTTTCCGGGCTCTCGTAAATATCGGGGATGCGGAGCTTGGGCTTCCACAGGAAGGCGTGATCGGCGCCTTTGAAGATTTGGCGCTGCTCGGCAACGGAATGGACGACAGTTTCGAGCGACGATCCACGGTAGGCGACACCGAACGTACCGCGTTCGATCTCCGCCACCACCTGGCCTATGCCGCGCCGGATCGAGCGGAAGTTCTTCAGTCGCTCATTCCAAAGGAACCAGCTCCGATAGGTTGCGCTCGGATCATCGCGCCATCGTGCAATGAGGCGTCGAACGAGGCCGTCGTGATCTTCATCAATGGTCCGCAAGCTGAGTTGAGCCGCCATTATTCCCCCGTGCGCTCGCCGCTGCGCTGTCACCTGCGGTTTTAGTCCGACGGGTAGATATCTTTTTCCGCGGGAAGGGCAAAGCTGATCCGGGCGTTCACACTCCGGCGCTCCACTCCTCCAGCCCGCTTCCTATAGAAGTGGCAATCGCCGCGATCAGCCGACCATCGCCAATGGCGTGGTCCAATACCTTATCACCATGGCGCTCGGCCTCGCGCAAAACCTCGCTCTCCGGGGGGATACGGGCCAACAGGATGCCCTTACCTCGCCAGCCGCCTGCCCGCATCGCGCGCAGGAGATCAATTCCGTCAACCTTCGGGGTATCGATGTCGATGATGATGCATTGTTGATCGCGCGGGCGGGGATCGGTGAGAAGGGCGACGCATGTGGCATAGGATCGGACGTTGTAACCCAAGGATCGCAGCATAATCTGGCGGGCATGCCTGGTCGCGGAATCACCGTTAACGAGCGAGACACCGACACTGGCGTTGGGGTTCAGGGCGGTCCGAGCGGGCATGCAAATTCCTTGTTGGAATAAGCGATTGCATGTCCGAGTGACTGCGTATGTACGTAGAAGGCGAGGCTACACCGCCTCGCCCAGCCCCGCAGCGAACGCAATGCGCAGCACGTCCGACAAGCTGCGGGCGGAAAGTTTTTCCATAAGGCTTGCCCGGTGGACCTCGACCGTGCGTGTTGCGATACCCAGCTCGAATGCGATCAGCTTGTTCGGCCTGCCGAGCACCATGCCATCGAGGACGTCTCGCTCTCGCGCCGTCAACGCCGCGATTCTAACGACCGCATCGCCAGCCGCCAAATGGTCACGTCCAGTCCGTGCAGCGTGTCTGAGGGCTGCTTCAATGGCGTCGATCAGCACTAGTCGCTCAAAGGGCTTCTCGAGAAATTCGATAGCTCCTGCCTTGATCGCTCGAACCGCCAGGGTCACGTTGCCATGCCCGGTGAGCATGACGACCGGCATCGCAATACCTTGCTGTGAAAGCCTGGCCTGAACCTCCAGGCCGTCGATATCTGGCATCCGGACGTCCAGCAGGACGCAACCTTGGCTTTTCCGGGTGACGGCTTTGAGAAAAGCCGTACCGGCGGGGTACGTTTCCACGGTATATCCGGCCTTGCGTAACAAGAAGCTGATGGATTGCCGGATCGCTTCGTCGTCATCGACGACATGCACGGTTCGTGGGTCATCAATCATTGGCGTCGCCATCGGCGGCTAGCGGCACGCAAAAATGGAACGCCGTGCCGCCAGTGACGACAGCGTCCGCCCAAATACGACCGCCATGCGCTTCGATGATGGTCCGGCAGATCGATAGGCCGAGCCCCATACCGTCCTCCTTGGTGGTCGCGAACGCTTCAAAAAGTCGCTCCCGGACGTCTTCGTCGATGCCGGCACCCGTGTCAGCGACCGTTATTTTCATCCACCCCTTCCGGTCGGGCGCGGTCGCGATGGTCAAATTCTTACAGGTCGTGGCGGCCATTGATTGTATCGCATTGCGGATCAGGTTCACCAGCACCTGCTGGATCTGCACGCGATCGACCATGACGCGATCGCGGCCGGCGGCGATCGTCATCGTAACCGTGATCCCGGCTTCGTGCGCACCGAGCAGGCCAAGGCTAGTCGCCTCTTCCACAAGCGCGTCGAGTTGCTCGATCTGGAATCCGGTGTCGCCGCCCTCCACAAATGCCCTTAGCCGCTTAACGATGGTGCCGGCTCTGAGTGATTGAGCGGTCGCCAGATCGAGTGCCTCAGCAAGCTCGTTGAGCATGGCGTCGTCGGTAACGCCGATCATATCGCGACCCGCCTCAAGGTAGTTCGCGATCGCGGTGAGGGGCTGGTTGATTTCGTGTGCGAGCGTCGAGGCCATTGTGCCCATCGCGCTGACACGGGACACATGGACCAATTCGGACTGAAGCTCTTTCAAGCGTTGCTCGGTTTCGTGTCGTTTGGTCAGATCTCGAATGAACCCAGTGAAGATGCGTTCGCCGGCGATGGATGCCTCGCCTACCGCGAGTTCGATCGGGAAAGTTTCGCCATTTTTGCGGATGGCCGTTTGCGGCCTCACATGGCCAATCACATGTTTTATCCCGGTTTCCTGGTAGGTCCGGAGATGGGTGTCATGATCGTGCTTCTCCGCATCGGGCATCAACATGGCGACGTTGCGTCCCACAACCTCGGCCTCGACGTAGCCGAACAACTGTTCGGCAGCGGCGCTGAATGAGGAGACGATCCCGCTTTCGTCGATGACGATCATGGCATCGGGCACGGTCGCGAGAATCGAGCGAAGATGCTGTTCGCGCCGCAGGATCGCCGCTTCCGACGCCTTTTGATCCGTGATGTCCCGGATCACCTTGCCAAAGCCGCGAAGCGCGCCTGCATCGTCGCGGAGTGCTGTTATCGTTACGCTGGCGAGGAACTCCGAGCCGTCCTTGCGCACCCGCCAGCTTTCTTCCTCTACACGACCGAGAGCGCTGGCGAGCGCGAGGTCCGCCTGTGGTTTTCCTAGAGCCACGTCTTCCGGGGGATAGAAAATTGAAAAGTCGCGGCCCAGGATCTCTGCCTCGGCCCATCCTTTGATGCGCTCGGCGCCAAGATTCCAGATCGTCACGCGACCCTGCGGGTCTAGCATATAGATCGCGTAGCCGGTCGCGCCGTCGATGAGCAGGCCAAGTTCCTCGGCCATGGCGGAGTTGCTCCGCGCCATTGCCGCAACGGCGTTCGCGTCATTCGGGGGCAGCGCCTCCGTCATGCGAGGCGCGCAGCCCAATTCAATGCGTAGGCAAAGTCGATCAACGCCGCACCTCCGATGGTCTTGAAGGTCGCCGTTCAGCTCCGGCCTATCCGACACTAAGCGCAAATCACAGGCTAGGCCACTTAATCCCCTACCAGGCGGCAAGCTCTCGGGATGCCGAATAAATGTCGCACTCAACGAGGGGTCGGTGCGTGGCCTGCGTATTATCCGATGATGGCGGTGTCATTCCTAGCGGTCCATCTTTGATGGAGTTTGGTTCGCGACCCGCAGCCCCGCCTTTCGGCGGAGCATGTAGTTGCCGCCGCACTGGGCTCCTCGAGACTAAGGATATCGCAATGAAACAACACTTCAGCGCTCGCGCATCGACCATCGGCCTAGCATTTACCGCGATGTTGTTCACTCCAGCGCTTGCCGCTGCGCAAATGGCGCCGGCACCGTCATCGACCCCTGCACCGATGGGTGATGACAAGATGATGCCGATGGGCGACGGACAGATGGAGGGTGGCATGAAGATGCCCGCGAAGAAGCCCGGTTGTTGCGGCATGGGAGGCATGGCCGCCAAGCCAGCGCCGATGCCGATGAAGGCTAAGCCGCATAGCCATCGTGCCAAGGCGAAGCCGACAGCGGCGAAGCCCGCTCCGAAGGCGCCGATGGCAAAGCCGATGTCCGACGACATGTGATCCTAGTAGGACTGGCATGAAGACCGGTAGGGCTCCGATAAACCGAGCGAAAAGTTCTTTTCTGCTGGGATTAGCTGCGCTGCTGATGACCACCGGGTCGTCGGCGGCGTTGGCGCAAGTGGCGCCGTCGGAGCACGCGTCGCACCATCCCGGCGCCGCGAGCCCCGGCCCGGCCAGCAAAGCCCCTATGTCGGCTGCATCCGCGCCGCCTGCTGGTCCTGCCGGAATGATGGACATGATGAAGCCGTCGCCGGCGGCGATTGGCGCACCGGCGACGGTTGGAGGATGCTGCGGTGCCAGGGGCGGCAAGCCATTCTATCCAGCGATGATGGACTTGCCGGCACTCACGCGCGAAGCCCGACAGGCCATTCGTACTGAGGCAATCGCGCGTTTAGGTTCCGGCGGTCAGATGCTTTCGGCAGGGCAACTCGACCTGCATCATGCCCAATCGAAGAACGACTTCGCCGGCGCGCAAAGCGCGGTCGCTACAACCCGCGAAGGTCTATCGCTGGCCGAGAGTGGCATAAGCGCATTGCAGGCGCTCAACCAGTCGTGGCCGCCACGACGGATCGCATTGACCTGGTTCAAGAACGAGACCGCCATAGCCCCCAACGGAGACATGATAATGGACGGCGGCTTTCGCGATCTTTCATGGCTCCACGTCGCCGCAATGCTGATCCTGGCAGCCGCGCTGGGAACGATGCTGTTCCTGCGCTGGCAGCGCTTGCGACGCATTGGCGCGCTGGCTGATCGGCTCACTCCGAATGGCGATAGCAAACAAACAGCGGGCGTGGCGAGTGGGCCGCTTGGCGGTCAAGGCGTCGCTCCTCCGCCTTCCGCACCTCCCGCGGTACAAAGGCCGTGGAAGGGGGTGCTGAGGATCAAAGCGATCTTCGACGAGACACCAACGGTCAAAACCTTTCGGTTGATGGAGGCCAATCTAGGCCCGTTCCCTTTCGTGTTCCTGCCCGGTCAGTACGCCACGATCACCTCCGAAATCGACGGTCAAAAGGTCCGGCGCTCCTACACGATCTCCTCGGCACCGACGCAGCGGGAGTACATCGAACTGACGGTGAAGCGCGAACAACACGGCCTTGAATCGAAACACCTCCACGATCACGCAAAAACCGGCGATCTGCTCGAAATCACTGCTCCGTCGGGCAAATTCTTTTTTACCGGCGCGGAAGCCAAAGGTATCGTGCTGATTGCCGGGGGGGTGGGCATCACGCCCATGATGAGCGTCCTGCGCGACCTAACTGACCGATCGTATGAGCACCGAGTTCACCTCATCTGCGCTGCCAATTCACCCCAAGATCTGATCTTCCGAGAGGAGATCGCTTATCTGGCGCGGCGCCATCCAAATGTTACGATCGCCTCGATCGTGTCGAAGGCGGATGGGACGGACTGGACGGGTCCGGTAGGGTTCATCACACCCGATTTCATCGTCAAATGCGCGCCGGACATTGCGGAACGCCGGGTTCATCTCTGCGGACCGCCGGCAATGATGGATGCGGTCAAATATGCGCTGGCCCAACTCAAAGTCCCGCCCGATCAAATCAAGACGGAAGACTTTGCGCCGCCAAAGGGCGGTCCGGTTCCCGCGGACGAACCGGAAGAGCCGACGCCGGCAAGCGCAGTCGCTGCGGCACCGACCGGAGCTGGCGCCGCAGCGGTTAGCGCACCTTCGGCTCAGGCTACCGTCGAGTTTTCCACGTCAGGCAAATCGGGAACATTGGCTCCCGACCAGTCTGTGCTCGAAGCGGCCGAAGCGATCGGCGTCGTCATCGACTTTGAATGTCGAGTGGGAACCTGTGGGCGCTGCAAGGTGCCGCTAAGCAAGGGCTCCGTAACGATGGAAGTCGAGGACGCCCTGACCGCCGAGGAGAAGGCCGGCGGAACGATTCTGGCCTGCCAAGCGAAGTCGCCCGGCAATTTGGTCGTGGCGGCCTGAGTGACGGAAGCTGAAAAAGTAACCGTCGGCGGAATCATGACCGCCCTTGTGCTGATCGTTCCTGCGTTTCTGTTCCACGTCGCTCCCCGATTCCCCGGCAGCCTTGCTGGCGGCGTTACCGGAATAGCAGCCGCATTGCTTTTTGTGAGCCTGCTCAGCTATTGGATCGCCAAGCGCATCCCTTGGGTAAAAGAGCGCACCAAGAATACCGTTTCGGTCGGTGTCCTGCTGACGTTCCACGTTTACGCGGGCGCCATCGGCGCGCTGCTCGGCATCGTGCATTCAGGTCATAAGTTCGTAAGCCCGCTTGGCATCGCCCTGGTCGTCTCGATGCTGGTCGTGGTCGGGACCGGCTTCATTGGCCGCTACTATCTCGCCCAGATCGGCGAGGAGCTACGCGACCAGCAAAAGGCGCTCGGCGCTCTTCGCACCCGGTATAGCGCGTTGGTCCGTGGCGAGCAGCCGATCGCTCGGTCGGATGCAGGCGATATCGACGAATTGCTCGGCGCGATATCGGACCTTGAATTTCAGCTCAGCGAGCGAGAAACCCTCAAACGCGTTCTGGCGAGGTGGGTAATACTCCACATCGTTTCGGCGATCCTGATGTATGCCCTGCTGATCCTGCACATCTGGAGCGGAATCTATTACGGCCTGCGGTGGCTCGCTTGAAGCTCCCCGGTGCCTTTTACCTCGTCCTGGCGGCTTTGGCGTTGTTCACCGCCATTGCGGTGCCGCTAGCGGTCGGTCGCTTCGGCAGCAACGCTGTTCCCGGTTGGACAGCCGCCGTCAGTCCAGGGCCATTGTCAAAGGCGCACGCATTCATCGGCGACAAATGCGAGAGTTGCCACGTGCCGGCTGGCGGGATTGCGGCCAGCAAGTGTATCACCTGCCATGCCTCTGCCCCTGAGCTTCTAAGCCAACCTGCAACGGCATTTCACGCGAACATCGGCGAATGCAGGGGTTGTCACGTCGAGCACAACCCCGCTGCTGCGCGACCGATCAAGATGGATCATGCGATCTTGGATCAGGTGGCCGCTAAGACCACGGGTCACGAAGGCTCGCTCAACTGCTTCTCCTGTCACGCGACACGCGACAAGCACCAAGGATATTTTGGACAGGATTGCGCGTCTTGCCACGTCGTTAAGACCTGGAAGATCGAGGGATATCTTCATCCCAGTCCTCGGTCGACCAATTGCACCCAGTGCCACAAGGCACCCCCAAGCCACTACATGATGCATTTTTCGATGATGGACAAAACGATCGCCGGGCAGGGCAAGGCTCGTGTCGAGCAATGCTTCGCATGTCATCAGACCGACTCGTTCAATAACATCAAAGGGGTCGGCTGGGTGAAGATGCATTGACACGAAAGGCGCGACGATTTGGTTCCGGCAATGACACTTGACCATACGACCGCTGCCGTCAGCTCCGTTGCTCACGGGGTTTCGGTAGGCTTTGAGGTTGCTGCCGTGGCGACGATCGTCGCGGTCGCGCTGGGTGCCGTAATGGTGCTGGGCCGGGCTTTGCGGCGCGGTGCAGACTGGACCGACGCGATGCTGTCGTTTCGCACAACCATCGGAAGAGGAGTGCTGCTCGGCCTTGAATTGCTGGTTGCCGCTGACATCATCGGGACGATCGCCGTGACCCCGACGTTCCGTAGCCTCGGCATTCTGGCGCTGATCATCGCGATCCGGACGTTCCTCAGTGCCTCGCTCTCAGTCGAGATCGAAGGGACACTGCCATGGCGCCGGACCAGGCCCCCAAACTAACCTAGCCCATGGCTGCCATGGCCCGGCAGCTTTTCGCGCAGCTCACGCACGCCGCCAAGCATGTCTCCATACCGGGCATACCGGTACAGGCGCGGATACAAGCCTCGCATATGTCGGCGCATAAACGGCACATCGCCGCGTGATGCGCCGACCCGCGCGTCATGAAATCGGCGGTTGTGGCGCAAATCTGCGCAGCGTCGAGCATCGCGAGGATCTGCGCGGGAGATGACCGGTGAAGCGCCGGAGCGCGGCTAAGCTCGGTCGCAGTGGTAAGACACACCGTATGGCACTTCTGGCATTCGTCGATACAGGCGCGCATCGCTGCTGCCATCGGGGACAGCGCGCTCGGCTTCGCCGCGCGCGCTACGGTTTCGCTCGCCATCGCCACCATAGCGGTGAGACCGACCATGACCGCCCGGCGGTCCGGGTGGGGTGTCGACACAATTGCCATGATCTCTCCTTAGCGAGGCAAGCCAATCAGCGGCTTTTAGCGAGAATCTGACGACATTGGTCATGCGTCAAGTTCATGGAACTCCTGCCCATTCCCTTTTGCTCGCTGTGATCGTGACGGTCAGCCGTTCCCATCCCGCTTTCCATCTTTTCGCAACTCGCACGTTGTTCTGCGGTCGAAGTCGTGACGCAGCCTCCAAGCAAGACAAACGGCAGGGTGCTGGCGAGAAAGAGACGTTTCATAGCGAGATCCTCGACGATGGTTCCGGGACACTCTCCCACCGATACGATCGCAGGACCGAGCTAAGAAGACTCGGGATTTACATACCGCAGTGATCCTGAATTGCAGAGCTTGCCCAGGCCATCGCGTCAACTTGAACGGGTAGCGATCGGCCGTCGCTGCCAAGGGCGGCAGGCACAAATTCTCGGCCTGCGTATTTTCCGACGCTTCATCGTGTCCGGTCGCCGGTCCAAAAGACGGGGAATCTTGCAAGGCGATCCCGCAAATCCAAGGAATTCTTCATGACCGCACGCCGCTTTTTGATTGCAGCCGCATTTCTCGCCGCGCCCCTCATGGGCGCAGTGCAGCCGGCCATCGCCGCGCCCGGCATCGGCCACACCTTCTTCATGCGCGGAAGCGTGGTGGATGTGTCGGGCAAGAATCTTGTCGTGTGCATCGGGCGGGCAGACGGCGCCGAAGCCGGTCAGGTTCTCAAGGTCTATCGCAATGTGTCGCGGCCCGGGCCGCGAAGCGGTGCGAGCTTTACGCGGACCGAAATCGGCACCGTCCGCATCAATTCTACCTTGAACGACCATTTTGCGACTGCATCCCCGCTCACTGGCGGCGTGAAGCTGCATGATATCGTCGAGCTCGAACGACCCGTTCGCTAGCCACATCGTGCCTTGAAAAGAGGCACGTCGCTGGTGCTATCGCGAGCGGCTAGTTACCCACTCGCGATGTAGCGACCGTTGAGTATGCCGACCGTCTCTCCTCCAACAGATCGCCAAGGGGAACGGGTCGCGGGCGCGTATCATTTAGGTGGGGTCGAGAATGGACGGGGGTTGACCTTGACACGATGTCAGACCCTACATGGCTTCGGGTCGAAGGAGTTACGCCATGAACGATCCTCATTCTCATTCCCATGCCGGGGGTTGCGGCTGCTCAGCGAAGCTAGCCGAACCGGCTGCTGAACCCTCGTCGTGCTGCTCGGGGGCGTCGACCGCGCCGGTGGAAGTCCAACAACACGGCAAAATGGGTGGCTGCTGTTCGGGGACTAAGGTGCCCGACGGTGCGGCCAAGGTGACGGACCCGGTGTGCGGCATGACGGTCGATCCGGCGACGACGGCGCACCATGCCGAGCACGCCGGCCATGAATATCATTTTTGCAGCGCCGGGTGCCGGACCAAGTTCGTCGCGAACCCAAACGCCTATCTCGGCGATAAGCCAAAGCCTGAGCCGATGGCGACCCCGGGGGCGATATGGACGTGCCCGATGCACCCGCAAGTTCGCCAGGAAGGGCCGGGGACGTGCCCGATCTGCGGCATGGCGCTAGAGCCTGAAGAACCCTCACTCGACGATACTCCAAACCCCGAGCTGGTCGATTTCACGCGCCGTTTGTGGGTAGCCGGCGCACTCACGATCCCGCTGCTGATCGTCTCCATGTTTGCCGAAATGACGGGCTTGCACGTCGTCAGCCCTGCCGCCTCGCCCTGGGTCCAGCTCGCGCTGACGGCGCCGATCGTGCTGTGGGCAGGCTGGCCGTTTTTCGAGCGGGGGTGGACCTCGCTCCGCACCCGCCACTTCAATATGTTTACGCTGATCGCGATCGGGGTCGGCGCGGCGTTCCTCTACAGCTTGGTCGCCACGCTGGCGCCGGGCATCTTTCCCGCGACGTTCCGGATGCACGGCGGCATGGTCCCGGTCTATTATGAGGCTGCCGGCGTCGTGGTGACGCTGGTGCTGCTCGGGCAAGTGCTCGAACTGCGCGCAAGGGCGGCAACCGGACGCGCGATCCGCGCGCTCATGGACCTCGCGCCCAAGACGGCGCGCCGGCTGCGCCCTGACGGCTCTGAAGAGGAAGTCGGCCTTGCCGACGTGGCGACCGGCGATCGGCTACGAGTCCGTCCCGGCGAAGCCATCCCCGTCGATGGCGTAGTGGTCGAGGGCCGGTCGTCGGTCGATGAATCCATGCTCACCGGGGAGCCTGCGCCGGTCCTCAAGGAAATTGAGGCGGCTGTCACCGGGGGAACGGTGAACGGAACGGGAAGCCTGGTCATGGAAGCCCGCGCGGTCGGCTCGGATACGATGCTGGCGCGCATCGTCCGCATGGTCGCGGAAGCGCAGCGTAGCCGCGCCCCGATTCAAGCGGTCGCCGATCGGGTGTCGGGCTGGTTCGTGCCGCTCGTCGTGCTGATCTCGATCGCGACCTTCGTCATCTGGTCGTTGGTCGGCCCTGAGCCGCGCATGGGTCACGCCATCCTCAATGCCATCGCTGTGCTGGTGATCGCCTGCCCGTGTGCGCTCGGGCTCGCCACGCCCATGTCGATCATGGTCGGCACCGGGCGCGGCGCGACTGCCGGCGTGCTGGTCAAGAACGCGGAAGCGCTACAGGGTCTCGAAAAGGTCGACACGCTGGTCATCGACAAGACGGGCACGCTCACGGAAGGCAAGCCCAAGCTGATCGCGGTCGAGACGGTCGGTGCGGTCGGAGAGAACGAGATGCTCGCGCTCGCCGCGGCCGTCGAAGGGCAATCCGAACACCCGCTTGCACACGCGATCGTCGTTGCCGCCAAAGAGCGCGGGCTCCAGCTTGGCACGGTCGCGGATTTCGCGTCGCAAACCGGCCTGGGGGTCAGCGCCACGGTGAACGGCCGCTCGGTCGTGATCGGCAACGCCGCGCAAATGAGCCGAATCGGTGCTGATCCTAAGCCGCTCGATGCCGCGGCCGATCGCCATCGCGGCGAAGGGGCAGGGGTCGTCCTGATCGCGATCGACGGTGCCCTTGCCGGCCTACTCGCCGTCGCTGATCCAGTGCGAGCCTCGGCGCGCGACGCTATCGCCGCGCTTCGAAAAGAGGGTCTGCGCGTCGTGATGCTCACGGGCGACAATCGTGGGACGGCCGATGCGGTCGCGCGCGCCGTGGGCGGTCTCGATGACGTGCGCGCCGATCTGCTGCCGGAAGACAAGGCGCGCATCATCGGCGAGCTGAAAGCGAGCGGTGCCAGGGTCGCAATGGCCGGCGACGGCATCAACGATGCCCCGGCGCTTGCCGCTGCGGATGTCGGCCTGGCGATGGGGACGGGGACGGACGTAGCGATCGAAAGCGCTGGCATGACGCTCACGCGCGGCGATCTCTCGGCAATCGTGCGGGCGCGCAAGCTCGCTCGTGCGACGATGCGGAATATCCGCCAGAACCTTTTCTTCTCGTTCCTGTTCAACGGGATTGGCGTGCCGATCGCGGCCGGGGTGCTCTACCCGGTCGCGGGCATCCTGCTCTCGCCGATGTTGGCGGGTGCGGCGATGGCGCTTTCGTCCTTCACCGTGGTCTTGAACGCGCTTCGCCTCAACGCCGTTAAGCTGTGAACATCGGGGCGGCGTCGGATGCCAGCGGCGTCTCCCAACGCATGATCCGCCACTACGAGAAGATCGGGCTTGTTCCCGCGCCGCCACGGCGCGGGAGCTACCGGGACTATGGCGATGCGGACGTTCACCGCCTTCGCTTCATTGCCAACGCGCGTGACCTGGGGTTTCCGATCGATGAGATTAGGACGCTGCTCGGCCTCTGGTCGGATCGCAGCCGTTCGAGCAGCGAAGTCAAAATGCTTGCGCAAGCGCGCGCTGACGAACTCGGACGTAAGGCGGCTGCGCTCGAAGATATGCGATCGACGCTGCTGGAATTGGTAAACCGCTGTCACGGAGACGATCGACCGGACTGCCCAATTCTTCGCCGCATGGCAGCTTGAAGCTGGGCCTACTCGCTACGGCGATGAGTAACGCCATCGCGCCATGGTCGTTGTGACGAGCGAAGCGTGATCCGCAGTGACGCTGCCCGGCCGCGTATCGCGTCCATCGTTCTTTCCATTTCGCGTGCGATCTGCGCGATCGTCTGCCTGGCCGCTACCCGCCGGCGTAGCTCGGCGTCGGCCTCATCCGTCCAGCGTAAGCCGCGCTGGCCGGTCATCCCAATATCTCCTTGTTACACTTGCGATCGTGGCCGGTATCTCTTTGAAACGGCCCGAGCAGAGTGAGCGAAGATATCGCGCATGATAATGTCCGGCCAGCGCTTAAGGTAGCCGCGAGGATAAAGCGTCGATCAGCCGGCATTCGGCGATCGTCGTCGCGTCACAGCGACCCCACGTGGCAACCTCATCACGTAACGCATGGAGGTCGGCGAGCTTGCGATCGATTTCCTCAATATGCACCACCGCCATCTCGTCGACCGCATCGCATGATCCGCGCGGATCGTCCGCCAGGCGGAGCAGGTCGCGTACCTGATCGAGCGTGAAGCCGAGGTCGCGCGAGCGCTTGATGAATGTCAGGCGTTCCAGGTGCGACCGGTCGTACAGGCGGTAATTCCCGCCATTGCGGCGAGGCGCGCCGATCAACCCTTCGCCTTCATAATAGCGGACGGTCTCTACCTTCAGACCGGTTAGTTTAGCAATTTCACCGATCTTCATGTGCGAGCCCTTGACCCTCTAGTGACATGAGGGTGCATATGGGGGGTCCGACACGCGAATCGAGTGGTATGATGGCGGACGACTGCTGTTCCAGGAAAGGCGACACGATCGCGCAGCTCGGCCGCAAGGCCGATCAGCGGCGCGTGCTGATCGCCGTCATGGTTATCAACTTCGTCATGTTCGTCGCCGAGTTCGGCGGTGGCGTCTTCGCCCGCTCGTCGGCGCTTATGGCGGACTCGGTCGATATGCTCGGCGATGCGGTCGTCTATGCCCTCAGCCTTTATGCGCTGAGCCGTGGCCCGCGCTGGGAAGCCGGCGCGGCGCTTGCCAAAGGCGGCATCATTCTCGTGTTCGGTATCGCGGTGGTGTTCGAGATCTTCGCCAAGATCGTGAACGGCGTGCCACCCTCGTCCTCGCTGATGCTGGCGTTCGGCAGCGCCGCGTTGGTCGCCAACCTGACCTGCCTCGCCATGTTGTGGCGCTTCCGGTCGGAAAACGTGAATATGTCCAGCACGTTCGAGTGTTCGCGCAACGACGTGGCCTCCAACGTCGGCGTGCTGATCGCGGCCGGGCTGGTCGCGATGACCGAAGCTGCATGGCCGGACATTGCGGTAGGCGGCATCATCGCGCTCATCTTCCTGCGCTCGGCGTGGCGTGTTCTCGCCGAAGCGATCCCGGCATGGCGAGAGGCCCGGCCGGTAGCGGCGGAAGTCTTGCGATGACACTCGGGCGTATTTCGACTAGACGACCTGCAATGCTACGCAGGCTCTGGTCCTTTTTGCTCGTCATGATCGCGTCGTCCCTGGTGATGACGGCGACCGTGCATGCGCGCGAAATTCCGGGGCCGGTGACTATCGAGTGCAGCGGCACAGTGCATAGCGACGGCGACGCCGATCAATCGCAAGGCGATGCCGATAAGGCGGTGCCGCACCACCATGCCACCTGCCACGGTCAAACACTGGATGTGCCGGCAAGTGATACGCTGCCGTCGATAGCCCGTGTAGGCGGCCTGCGTCCGTTTCCTACACCTGCCAGTGCCATTGCGTCGCATGTGGTTGACCCTGCGTTGAGGCCACCGGCAGCCTGACGACACCCGCTCGCCGGCATTTGCCGGCACGACGTGTTCTGTCAGGATCGATATTCCATGAAAACAATGCTCGCGGCCGTCCTGGCCGCGGCGTCCTGCGCATCGATCGCGCAGGCGCAACAGGGGCAGTCGCCACAGGCGACTACCCCAGCCGAAACGCCGACCGCGGCACAACCGCTGCCCGGCTTCTCGCTCGATCAGGCCGTGTCGGCCGCGGGCGGGTCAGCGCCTTCGGGTGCTGCTGCCACGGCGTCGATCGAGGCCGCACAGGCGGCCCGCGCTGTAGCCGGCCTGCGACCCAACCCCGTTTTTCAAGGACAGGTCGAGAACGTCGTCGGCTCCGGTCCCTATAGGGGCGTACGGAGCGCGGAGACGACGCTAGGGGTCGCGATCCCGATAGAGCTGGGCGGTAAGCGTCGTGCCCGCGTCGGCGTCGCCGACGCGCAGTTATCGCGCGCGCAGCTCCAAAGCGCGATCGTTGCGGCCGACATCCGCGTGCAGGTCACGCAGCTGTATGTCGACGCAATCGCGGCAGAACGGCGGCTGGTGACGGCGCGTGACCAGGCGCGGATCGCGGCCGAAGTGCTGCGCGGCGCCTCCGTCCGCGTCCAGGCGGGGCGTGCGTCACCACTGGAACAACAACGCGCCGACGTCGCGCGCATCAACGCCGATGCCAATGTCGAGCGGCTCACTCGGCTCGCCGAAGCCGCGCGGACGAACCTTGCGCGGCGTCTCGGTCGTCCGATCGACGGCACGCTCGATGCCGGATTGCTCGATCGGCTACCGCCGGCGACCTTCGGCCCGGCAGCACCAGCTCAGACCGCCGGCACGCTGGCGCTGGCGGCAGCGGACGCCGATCTCGCCATTGCCGATGCCGGCATCCGGCTCGCGCGCGCGAACCGCGTGCCCGACATCAACATCGGACCGGCGCTCCGGCGACTGGAAGCGACCAACGACACCGCCGCGGTGTTCGCGATCTCGATCCCGATTCCGATCTTTAACAATGGCCGCGCCGCCATCGCGCAGGCGACGGCCGAGCGAACACGGGCGGAGGCCGTCCGGCGTGTTACCGCGCTTGACGTCGAGCAGGCGATCACAGACGCCCAGGCCGAAGCCGCCAATGCCGCGACCTCGGCGCGGGCCGCGGTCGGGCCAGCGCTGGCGGCAGCAGCCGAAGCCGCCCGGATCGCGCGGATCGGCTACCGCGAAGGCAAGTTCGGCCAACTCGATCTCCTCGATGCCGAACGCACGCTCGCCGAGACTCGCGTCGCCGCGATCGACGCGCTCGCCAACTACCAGAATAGCCGTGCGCGACTGGAGCGACTGACCGCGCCTGCACCGACAACCATTACCGGGGGAACCGACCGATGAAGACCATCCTGACGGGCGGCGTTCTGCCGTTCGGCCTTGCCCTGTTGCTCGCGGCCTGCGGTAGCGCACCCGAAGGCGGCAACGAGACTGCCGGGAACGAAACCACGGCCAGCGCCGAGGCCGGCGGTAACGAAGCCGCCCATGCCGATGAGGGTGCCGTGACGCTCTCGGCGGACCAGATCGCCGCAGCCGGGGTCCAGATTGGTCGTCCGCTGACGGGTGGCGCGGGTACGATCGACCTGCCGGCAACGATCGAAGGCGACCCGCAAGGGACGCAGGTCGTCTCGGCGGCGATCGGCGGACGTGTCGTCTCGCTGACCCGGAACCTCGGCCAATCAGTCGGGCGCGGACAAACGATCGCCGTCATCGAAAGCCGCGAGGCAGCACAACTCAAGGGTGAGGTCGAGGCATCGCGTGCTCGGCTCGCGCTTGCCAACTCCAATCTTGGCCGCGAGCAGCGGCTGTTCGCGCAGCGCGTGTCCCCCGAGCAGGATTTGATCGCCGCGCGCACCGCGGCAACGGAGGCGGGTATCGCCTACCGGCAGGCACAAAGTCAGGTATCGGCAGCAGGCGGCGGCGGGGGCGGGCTCAACCGGCTCGGCATCGTCGCACCGATCGGCGGTCAGGTCATCGCCCGACCAGTCGTGCTCGGGCAGACGGTCGCAGCAGACAGCGAACTCTATCGCATCGCCAATCTCGGCCGGGTGTCGCTGGCGCTCAACCTTAAGCCGGAAGACGCCGGCCGGGTAAAGCCGGGCAATATCGTCACCGTGACGGCACCGGGGCGGCAGGCGACCGCACGGATCAGCTTCGTGTCGCCTGCGCTCGATTCACAGACGCGGCAGGTGCCGGTCATCGCGACTCTCGACAATGGCGGCGGTCAGTGGCGCGTCGGCGAGCCCGTCACTGCCTCGGTCCAGCTCAGCGGCAGCGGTGGCAGCACCGCGGTCCGCGTGCCAACGACGGCCGTTCAGACGGTCGAGGGCAAGTCGGTCGTCTTCGTCCGGACGGCCAAGGGGTTCCAGGCAACCCCTGTAACGCTCGGCGACGCGGCCGGCGATACCGTCATCATTCGCTCCGGCCTGACCGGCCAGGAGCAAATCGCCACCATTGGCAGCTTCACCCTGAAGGCCGAACTCGGCAAGGGCGAAGCGGCGCACGAGGATTGATGTCATGATCGCCCGCATCGTAAACTGGGCGGTCGAGAAGCGCTGGCTCGTCCTGCTCCTCACCGCCATCGTCGCCGTCATCGGCGCCTTTTCGCTCTCCCGGCTGCCGATCGACGCAGTACCGGACATCACGAATAACCAGGTGCAGATCAACGTCCGCGCGCCCGCCCTCTCGCCCGAGCTGGTGGAGAAGCAGGTGTCGTTCCCGATCGAAACCGCGCTTGCCGGCATTCCCGGCCTCGACAATACCCGCTCGCTCAGCCGTAATGGCTTCGCCCAGATCACCGCGGTCTTCGACGACTCCACCGACATCTACTTTGCCCGCCAACAGGTCGGCGAGCGATTGCAGGGCGTCTCGGAGAACCTGCCGGCCGGCGTGAACCCCGAAATGGGGCCGATCGCGACGGGGCTCGGTGAGGTCTTCATGTGGACCGTCCGGCTCGAGCACCGGAAGGACGACAAGCACCGTGCCGGCGAGCCGGGGCAGCAACCCGACGGCAGCTATATCACGCCGGAAGGCGAGCGGCTGACGACGCCCGAGGACAAGGCGACCTATCTACGTACGGCGCAGGACTGGATCGTCACACCGCTGCTGAAGAACGTCACCGGGGTAGCCGGCATCGATTCGATCGGCGGCTACGCCAAGCAGTTTCTGGTCGTTCCCGACGTCCAGAAGCTGGCGTCGCTCAAGATTACGCTGACTGATCTTGGCACCGCGCTCGAGAAGAACAACACCAGCGTCGGCGGGGGCTTCGTCAACCGCAATGGTGAAGGCTTGGCGGTCCGCTCGGACGCGCTGGTTCGCAACGCGAACCAACTAGCGCGCACCGTCGTCGCAACCCGCGACGGTATCCCCATTACGCTCGATCAGGTTGCGACCGTCCGCACGGGACAGGCGATCCGGATGGGTTCGGCCTCGGAGAACGGCACCGAAGTCGTGGTCGGCACCGCAGTTATGCGGATCGGCCAAAACAGTCGCAACGTGGCAACGGCGGTCGCCGACCGGTTGAAAACCATCAACGCATCGCTGCCGCCCGACGTGGTGGTGCAGCCGGTGATGGATCGTACCGCGCTGGTCAATTCGACGATCAAGACGGTCGCGAAAAACCTGTCCGAGGGCGCATTGCTCGTCATCGTCGTGCTGTTCCTGCTGCTCGGCAACTTCCGCGCCGCGCTGATCGCTGCGGCGGTCATTCCGGTCACGATGATGCTGACCGGGTTCGGAATGCTCCGGCTCGGCGTGTCGGCCAACCTCATGTCTCTGGGCGCGCTCGACTTCGGACTCATCGTCGACGGCGCGGTCATCATCGTCGAGAATGCGCTCAGGCGCCTTGCCGAGAAACAGCATCACGAAGGCCGGCTGCTGAGCGTCAAGGAGCGGCTGGAGGCCGTTGCGACCGCGGCGCGTGAGATGATCCGTCCGTCCGTGTACGGACAGGCGATCATCATCCTCGTCTACGTACCGCTGCTGACGCTCACCGGGGTCGAGGGCAAGACGTTCGTGCCGATGGCGCTCACCGTCATCATCGCGCTGCTCTTCGCCTTCGTGCTGTCGCTGACCTTCGTACCTGCGGCGATTGCCATCTGGCTGTCGCGGAAGGTGAATGAGGAGGACGGTCGGATCATTTCGTGGCTGAAGCAGCGCTACGAACCGGGCCTGGAAAAGGCGATGAAGCGGCCGTCGATCACCATCGGCGCCAGCGTAGTCAGCCTCGTGCTGGCGGCATTCGCCTTCACGACGCTGGGGCAGGTGTTCCTCCCCCAGCTCGACGAAGGCGACCTGCTCATCCAGTCGCTACGTATCCCGGCGACGTCGGTCCAGCAGAGCCAGGCGATGCAGGTGCCGATCGAGCGGATGGTCTCAAAACAGCCCGAGGTGCGGTTCGTCTTCTCGAAGACGGGCACGGCCGAACTGGCCTCGGACCCGATGCCGCCGAACGCGACCGACATGTTCGTCATCCTGAAGCCGCATGCCGAATGGCCCGATCCCAAGCTGGAAAAGGCCGCACTCGTCGAACGATTGGAAACCAGGCTCGCGCAATTTCCAGGCAACGCATATGAAATTACGCAGCCGATCCAGATGCGGTTCAACGAGCTGATCGCCGGCGTTCGCGGCGATCTCGCGATCAAGGTGTTTGGCGACGACTTCGCCAGTATGAACCGCACCGCCGAACAAATCGCCGGCATTCTGCGCAAGACGCAGGGCGCAGCCGACGTGAAGGTGGAACAGACGACGGGGCTTCCGATGCTCGACATCCGGGTGAACCGCGACGCGATGGCGCGGGTCGGCGTCACCGCGCAGGACGTGCAGGACACCATCACCGCCACTCTCGGCGGGCGAACGGCGGGCATGATCTTCGAAGGCGACCGGCGCTTCCCGGTCGTCATCCGCCTGTCGGACGCAGAACGTGCAGATCTCGGACTGCTCGAACAGGTGCAGGTGCCGGTCGCTGGCGGTGGCTATGTGCCGCTGTCCAGCGTCGCCGACATCGGCGTCGTCGACGGGCCGAACCAGATCAGCCGCGAGAACGGCAAACGCCGTGTCGTCGTTCAGGCGAACGTCCGTGGGCGCGACGTCGGCAGCGTTGTGGCGGACGCGCAAGCCGCGGTTGCCAGCGGGGTGCGCCTGCCGCCGGGCAGCTACCTGGAATGGGGCGGGCAGTTCGAGAATCTGGAATCCGCGAGTAAGCGGCTTCAGCTCGTGGTGCCGGCCTGCTTTGTGCTGATCCTGTTGCTGCTCTACGGGGCGTTGGGGTCGGTCCGCGATGCCGCGATCGTCTTCACCGGCGTACCATTCGCGCTGGTGGGCGGCGTGTTGCTGCTGTTCGCACGCGGCATGGACTTCTCGATCTCGGCCGCGGTGGGGTTCATTGCACTGTCGGGCATCGCGGTCCTCAACGGCCTCGTCATGGTCAGCTCGGTACAGGACCTGATCCGCTCCGGCATGGACCGGGCCGAAGCGGCGCATACGGGCGCTCTTCAGCGGTTACGCCCCGTCGTCATGACCGCGCTCGTCGCAAGTCTCGGCTTCGTGCCGATGGCGTTCGCCAGCGGGGCAGGCGCGGAAGTTCAGAAGCCGCTCGCAACCGTCGTCATCGGCGGGCTGATCTCGGCGACGCTACTGACGCTGTTCGTGCTGCCGACGCTGTACGCACGGTTCGGCCAGCGAGCGGTGAAGGTCGACGACGCGGACACGGCGGAAACCGCCACGGCGCTGCCGCAGCATGCATGACCGTGAGGGAGGGCGCCTGCGCCCTCCCTCAGGCTTCACTCCATGGAAGGAGGTTCGCCCATGATGACGATCGACAATGTGACGACGCTCAATGCTTCACCGCTACGCGTCTGGACCGTCCTCACCGACTTTGCCGGTCACACGCAATGGAAGCCGTTTATCCAGCTTTCCGGCGCTGCGGTCTGCGGTGGCGATGCCGATTACACGTTCCGCATTGGCGGGCTCGACAAGTCCATGACGGCCAAGGCGGACATCATCCGCGCCGACAAACCGCTAGCGTTCGCGTGGACGGCCGGCGTGGCCAGGTTCCTGATGTTCGAGGAAGCCTATGCGCTGGAAAGCGATCCCGCCGGAACCCGCCTGCGCCATAGTCTGCGCTTCTCAGGCATCTTCGGTCGTCCGCTCTGGGCCCTGATGCGCCGCAGGCTCCAGACGAGCCTCGTGCAGTCGGACAGGTGCCTGGATCGCCAGCTTCGCCGCCTGTCGGCGGTCCCGGTTCCGAACAGCCGGACTGGAACTGCGCGCATCGGCGCGCGAAATCAACGGAGGCAGCGATGACGATGTATCATGTTGGCTTGGGCCTGGGCGCCGTACTGATATTGGCCGGCTGTTCCGAGCAGCCGCAGAAGGGCCCCCCGACCGAACAGGAGATCCACGCCGCGGACAGCGCCGTGGCCAGCAGGGCACCTGGGCGTCACCCCTATCGATGCGACGATAACAAGACGCTCCTGGTCGACTTCAAGGATCAGGGGCTCACGGTCGAGTTACGACGCGATGCGAAAGCACCTGCGGCCGTTCTGACCGCACCGCTGCAAGGCCTCCAATATGTCGGCGATGCGGAGACCGCGACCTTCTCCGGCAACCAGATCAAGATCGAGGCACCTGGCAAACGCCCGGTACTTTGCCAGAAGGCAACCCGGTTATGAGCGATCCCACTCTGAGTGCCAGCACAACGGATCGCCAGCGACGTACGCTCTGGATCGTCCTGATCCTCAATGCCGGACTCGCCTTGGCGTTCGTCGCCACGGGACTGATTGGCGATTCCAGCGCGCTGATCGCCAATGGTCTCGACAACGGCTCCGATGCCGCGGTCTACGGGCTTAGCCTCGTCGCGCTGACGCGCGGTGCACGCTGGAAGCAGCTTGCGGCCGGGGTGTCCGGCATCATGCTGCTCCTGTTCGCAGTCGCCGTCCTCATCGATGTCGCGCGCCGCTTTGCGCAGGGCAGCGACCCGATCGGCCCGACCATGATCGGGATGTCGATCGTGGCGGGCATCATCAATTATCTATGCCTGCGCCTCCTGCAGAAGCTGGAGAACAAGGACGTCAACCTGCGCGCGGCGACGACCTTCAGCCTTAACGACTTCATCTCGAACGGCGGCATCGTGATCGCCGGCGTCCTCGTCATGTGGCTGGGCATGAACTGGCCGGACCTCGTGGTTGGGCTGGCGACGGCCGCCATCCAATTGTGGGGCGGCATCAAGATCCTGCGCGACGCGAAACAGGACGCGCGCAAAACCAAGGACAATCAGAATGGCTGAGAAGACCAAGATCGACCTCGCCGTCGTCCTGCCCGACGTGCCGGATGCCGCGGACGCCTGCGTCGCGCGGCTGGTCCAGCGGCTGACGGACCGCGAGGGCGTCAGTGAAGCGCACGTCGTTCCCGCCATTGGCGAGACGCCCGCCCAATTGTGCATCCATTATGATCCAGACCAGCTTACGCTATCGCGTATTCGCGAGGTCGCGACCGGCGCGGGCGCGCAAATCGGTGTGCGCTACGGTCACGCGATGTTCGACATCGGGGCCATGCATCAACGGCGCGCGCGTACCCTTGGCGATCGATTGAAGGCCCTGTCCGGCGTTCTGGAGGCTGAGGTAGCTGCGAGTGGCAGAGTGCGGGTCGAGTTCGACCGAGAACGCACCAACGAAACCATGATCCGCGGCGCCGTCCTCGAACGCGACATAGCCGTCCCGCAGGCCGTTAGCGACGATCACGCCGGCCATGACCATGCCCCCGGCGAGCACGACCATGGCAAGGAGGGGCATAATCACAATCATGGCGGCATCCTGGGGCCGAATACCGAGCTGTTCTTCGCATTGGGCTGCGGTGCCGTCCTCGGCATTGGCTTCGCGATCGAGAAGCTGGTCGCCGAGGCGCCATCGTGGCTGCCGCTAGCCTGCTACCTGATCGCCTACGTTCTAGGTGGATTCTTCACCGTCCGCGAAGCGATCGACAATCTGCGAATGCGCCGGTTCGAGATCGACACGCTGATGTTGGTCGCCGCAGCGGGTGCGGCCGCGCTGGGCGCTTGGGCGGAAGGCGCGTTGCTGCTGTTCCTGTTCAGCTTCGGCCACGCGCTCGAACATTATGCGATGGGTCGCGCCAAGCGGGCGATCGAGGCCTTGGCCGAGCTGGCACCGAAAACCGCCCTTGTCCGCCGCGAAGGCAAGATCAGCGAGATATCCGTTGACACGCTGGTAGTCGGCGACATCGTCGTAGTCAAACCCGATGCACGGTTACCCGCCGACGGCTTCGTGACGCTGGGTTCGAGCAGCATCAACCAAGCGCCAGTGACGGGCGAAAGTATCCCGGTCGACAAGACCGCAGTCACCGATACGGACCAGGCGCGGGCCAATCCCGACCGCGTCGACGCCGCCAGCCGCGTGTTCGCCGGCACGATCAACGGCAGCGGCGCGATCGAGATCGAGGTCACGCGACTGTCGACTGACAGCGCGCTCGCCAAGGTCGTGAAAATGGTCAGCGAGGCTGAAACGCAGAAGTCGCCGACGCAGCGCATGACCGATCGGTTCGAACGGGTGTTCGTGCCCGTGGTGCTTGGCCTCGCCGTCCTGCTGCTGTTCGCCTGGGTCGTCGTCGACGAACCCTTCCGCGACAGCTTCTACCGCTCGATGGCGGTCCTCGTCGCCGCCAGCCCGTGCGCGCTGGCGATCGCGACGCCGAGCGCCGTGCTGTCGGGTGTAGCCCGCGCCGCGCGCGGGGGTGTGCTGGTAAAGGGCGGTGGGCCGCTGGAGAACCTCGGTTCGTTGACCGCCATCGCCTTCGACAAGACCGGCACGCTAACAGAAGGCCAGCCCAAGATCACCGATGTCGTCGCGATGACGGGCATCGCCGAGGACCGGCTGCTCACGACGGCCGTCGCCGTGGAGGCCCTGAGCGATCACCCTCTCGCCGCGGCGATCGTGAAGGACGGTAGGACGCGCCTGAACGACGTGGCACTTCCGCAGGCGAGCGATCTCGAGAGTCTGACTGGCCGCGGTGTCCGAGCGACGCTGGAGGGCGATCCGGTTACGATCGGCAAGGCCGAGATGTTCGGTAAGGACGGCATCGCCGCATTGACCGATGAAACGGTAGCCGCAGTCGAACGCCTCCGCGCAGGCGGGCGGACGACGATGGTCGTGCGACGCGGCGAGGTCGACCTGGGTGTCATCGGGCTGATGGACACGCCGCGGGCTGCCGCCAAGGCGACACTGGCGACGCTGCGCTCGCTCGGCATCACGCGCATGATCATGATCTCTGGCGACAACCAGACGGTTGCGGATGCAATCGCCCGCGAGGTCGGCATCGACGAGGCGTGGGGCGACCTGATGCCGGAAGACAAGGTCGAGGCGATCAAGAAGCTGCGGGGCGACGGCAAGGTCGCGATGGTCGGCGACGGGGTGAACGACGCTCCTGCGATGGCGAATGCGACCGTCGGGATCGCGATGGGCGCGGCGGGGTCAGACGTCGCGCTGGAGACAGCCGACGTCGCGCTGATGGCGGACGATCTGGCCCATCTGCCGTTCGCGGTCGGCCTGTCGCGGAAGACCCGATCGATCATCCGGCAGAACGTCTTCGTAAGCTTGGGCGTGGTGGCGATCCTGGTCCCTGCGACGATCTTCGGTCTCGGAATCGGGGCGGCCGTGGCCATGCACGAAGGGTCGACACTGCTCGTGGTCGTGAATGCGTTGCGCCTGCTCGCCTACCGCGATCGGTTCGTTGTGGCGCGAACCGCCTGATGCTCTGGAGACCGTATCCATCGGATACGGTCTCCGCAGGTTAAAAAGGAGTGTTCGTGATGTCCGATCCCACCGTATCCGGCGTCCTTGCCGTCCGTGCGCAGATCCTCGCGCGCAGTCAGACGCTCAACCGCCTGACGCCGCCAGACGCGACGCCTGGGGCGGCTTCGACCATGCCGCGGACCGAAGCGCCGGCGACATTTGGGGACACCTTGAAGAGCATCGTCGGCAAGGTGAACGCGGCACAGGAAGCCGAGGACGTCGCCACCGAACGCTACGAGCGCGGCGAGACCACCGATATTGCCACCGTGGCGCTGATGCAGAACCGCGCTTCGGTGTCCTTCGAGGCGACGCTTCAGGTCAGGAACAAGCTCCTGTCGGCCTACAGGGACATCATGAGCATGCCTCTTGGATGACGCACCTTCGCGCGACAGTGCATGCGGCCATGCCGAAGGGCATGTGGCGTACGCGCGCGGGCATGGCTTTGATCGCCGTGCTGGCGGGCGCTTGCTCGCCCGTCCGGCAGGACGACGACTCTGATGGACACAACACGTTGTCGTCCGGTTCCGAGATGCGAATGCATGTCTTCACCTGTGAAGATAGAACGTCGATCGTGACCGGTCTGAGTGCCAATACCTTCGTCGTCGACCTCATCGGTGCGACGCGGGAAGATCGTGAGCAACTGACTGTGCCACGCGCGCAGGTCCGGACTGCCGATGGACGGCTGACGGTCATGATCGGCCAAGATCGGCTCCATCTCGAGCGGATCGGCAAGCAAGGCATCAACGAGCATCTGTCGTTCAGGGGAAAATCATGCTGGCGCTGACCTATACGATCATTCCGGTGCTTGCCGTGATCCTAGGCGGCATCTTTGCGATATGGCGTCGGCCCGGCGACGCCTTTATATCCGCGATGCAGCACCTCGCTGCCGGTGTCGTGTTCGCCGCTGCGGCAACCGAAATCCTGCCCCAAGTGCTGCATGCTGGCTCACCGCTGGCAACCTTCATCGGCGGCTCAGCGGGGGTCGCGGTCATGCTGGGGCTCAAGGCGTACGAAGCCCGCGCTGCGGGACCGGTCACGCTGATATCGGCGGTCGGGATCGACATCGTCGTCGACGGGCTGGTGCTGGGCCTTGCGTTCGTCGCCGGTGCCAAGGCGGGCGTCCTGCTCACCGTCGCGCTCACGCTGGAGGTGCTGTTCCTAGGTGTAACGCTGACAACGGAACTCGCCGAATCCATTACCTCGAAACTCAAGATCATCCTCACCGTGACGGCGCTCGCGCTGCTGCTGCCGATCGGCGCATTGCTGGCGATCCCTGTCGCTGGCCTGTCGCCTCCGGTAGTCGCGGGCTTCCTGTGCTCCGGCCTCATGGCGCTCCTGTTTCTCGTCACTGAAGAGCTGTTGGCCGAAGCACACGAGAAGCCAGACACGCCGCTCATCAGCGCAATGTTCTTCGTCGGCTTCCTCTCGCTCCTCCTCATTGAGGAAATCGCGATGTGACGAGCCTGACCTCAAACGGCGCCGACGTGCGCCGCAATCGATCCAGCAAGGGGAATGAAATGTCGATAATCAATGCACGCTGGCTTATTTTGGGCGTGGCTGCGGCCCTGTCCGCGTGTTCGGCCGAGAAGCCTTCGTACCAATTCACGTCGAATGAATCCGGTCCGACCGATGCGATCCATGGATCGAACGTGCAGCATGCCAAGGACGCGATCCACGGGGCGAACCCTGCGCACGATAAGACAAGCATGGTCATGCCATCGACCGGCGATCCGGACACCGACTTCCTGCGCGGCATGATCCCGCATCACGAAGGTGCAGTGGAGATGGCGCGTGCCGAGATCGCCAACGGCACCGATCCGAAAATTCGGGAAATGGCGGAGGAGGTGATCCGAACACAACAGGCCGAGATCACGACGATGCGGGCCTGGCTTGCCGAGCGTCGAGCTGCCGGAAAGGGCTCCTGATGATGGCTCGCAGTCATTCCGATGACGCTGCGCTACCCCTGTGCCCCATTGCCCACTCGGGCTCCGATGGGCCGGGTGGCGTGACGGAATATCGATGCGATGCGCTCATCATCGGCGGGGGGCCAGCAGGATTGACCGCCGCGATCTACCTCACACGCTATCATCGGCGCGTTATCGTGGTCGATGAGGGAAACAGCCGGGCGAAATGGATACCGCGTTCGCACAACCACGCCGGTTTTCCGAACGGGATTGCGGGTGAAGACCTTTTACACCGGATGCGCGAACAGGCCGAACGCTACGGTGCTACGATCGTGACCGGTCGCATCGACACGGTGGCACAAAACGCCGATGACTTCGACGCTCACGGGGCTGGGATAACCCTGTTCGCGCGATCGATCCTGATCGCAACGGGAGTCGAGAACCGACGCCCCTCGATCGACGCTGCGGTCCATCGCGACGCGCTGGATCGCGGCCTGCTGCGCTACTGCCCGATCTGCGACGGTTATGAAGCGACTGGCCAGGCTATCGGCGTCATCGGCGCGGACACGCATGGCGTCGCCGAGGCGCTGTTTCTCCGTACGTTCTCCGACCGAATAACGCTAGTGGCGCACGAGGATTTCGAACTTGAGGCTTGCGACCGCGGGGCGCTGGAGGAGGCAGGTATCGCTGTCGCGCCAAGTGCGCTCGACCAAATCGAATTCTCTGAAGAACACGTCACGCTGCGTCTGGCCGATGAGACAGAATTGCAGTTTGACACGATCTACCCAGCGCTCGGTTCGGACAGCAGTAACGCCCTTGCGCAGCAGCTCGGTGCCGAGCTGAGCGACGATCGCTGCATCGTGGTCGATACCAAACAGCGCACCAGCATTTCGGGCGTTTATGCTGCTGGTGACATCGTCATGTCGCTGGATCAGATAAGCGTCGCCATGGGCCATGCAGCTATTGCCGCGACAACTTTGCATAATGACCTTCGCAAGCGCGATGGCCATACCCGCTGAGCGAAAATCGATTTAAGAAAGATTATCAGCCTTACCCGCCATGGACTCCCGGATGTTGACCCATAACTATGGCCAGCGTTGGTCGGACGAGACAGACGTCGAACTGCGCAAGCGGATCGACGCACGCCAGACGGTCGGCCAGATAGCGCGCGACATGGGGCGGACGCAGGATGCGATCCGCGGGAGAGCGGCAACGCTGTGCCTTTCACTGCCCTCGACGATGCGCCCGTGGCGCGAGGGGGTAAAACGGGGGCCGCGAATGCAGCGGCCTGCCCCTCGCACCACTGGCAAGGATTGAATGGCGGAGGGCGGACAACCGCCCCCCGCTAACTTGTTACTTCATGTTCGGCATGGCGTGGCCGGCATGGTCGCCGCCCTTGGCCTTGTCCCCATGATCGCAGCAGTCAGCGCCATCCTTGCAGCACGCCATGTCGGTGCAACAGTTCGCCACGGCCGCGAAAGCGCCGGTCGCGAGCGTGAGGGCGAAAGCGGCGCTGATGAACTTGAACTTGGTCATTGGTATTCTCCGGAAATTAGCATGTGAAATTGATCGGGTTCACACGATTTGCGGAGGGGGTGTCGCGGTGCGCTGGTTTGGCCGAAAAGGGTAGCTTGCTCCCGGGAATATGGGGCCAGCCTGCCGAACAATATCGATTTGATTGGCTCGACGCTTTCGCCAGCAACCGCCGCGCAAGGCATGGCACAGGCGGACGGTGGGATTTTCTTGGCCGGGTTTTGTTTAGATTCACTGGCACAATCGATCATCGCGGATGCAGCGGGTGTCGCCGCCATCGCCATCGCCATCGCCATCGCCATCGCCATCGCCATCGCCATCGCCATCGTCTCACAGAGCGGCCCGAGCCGGACAAGCAACATCAGCGCCATCAGGAAGAAGGCGGAATATCGCAAAATCCGGAATGCAGGATAGGCCTTGCTGCTCATGACGTGATCGTAGGGGTCGTACCCATAGGCCGCAGGAAACTCTTAGCCAAAACTCACGCATCCGTTATGCTGGATATGTGGAAAACTCATTAGCAATCTCCGCCTTGGGCGCGCTCGCGCAGGGCACCCGCCTTGATACCTTCCGGGTGCTGGTGCGCCATGAACCTGATGGCTTGGCTGCGGGTGATATAGCTCGTCAGCTCAACGTCCCGCAAAACACTATGTCAGCGCACCTTGGTATTCTCGCGCGTGCCGGTCTAGTCCATTCCGAACGGCATAGCCGCTCGATCATCTACCGGGCCGATCTGGACGGGCTGCGCGCGCTGACGCTGTTCCTCGTCAAGGATTGCTGCGCCGGTTCGCCTGAACTGTGCGCGCCGCTCCTAGCCGAACTCACCCCCTGCTGCTGAAAGGACGCGAAATGACCACCGAGAGCACGGCCTTCGATATCGTGATCTATCACAACCCCGAGTGCGGCACGTCGCGCAACACGCTGGCGATGATCCGCAATGCGGGCATCGAGCCGCATGTGGTCGAATATCTGAAGACGCCGCCCTCGCGTGCACTGCTGGTCGAGCTGATCGATCGTGCCGGTATGACGCCCCGCGATCTGCTGCGTGAAAGGGGCACGCCCTATGCGGAGATGGGCCTGGGCGACACGTCATTGTCTGACGACGCTCTGGTGGACGCAATGACGGCGCATCCGGTCTTTATCAACCGGCCGCTGGTCGTCTCGCCGCTCGGCGTGAAGCTGTGCCGACCTTCCGAAGCGGTCCTCGATCTACTGCCCGAGCCGCAACAGGGTGCGTTTGCCAAGGAAGACGGCGAACAGGTCGTGGACGCCTCGGGTCAGCGCATCGCCTGATGTTGCTCGCCCTCGCCATCTTCGTTGCAACGATCACGTTCGTCATCTGGCAGCCCAAGGGCCTCGGAATCGGGTGGAGCGCGTTGGGGGGCGCAGCGATCGCGCTGCTCGTCGGGGTCGTCTCGCTCTCCGACGTGCCGGTGGTGTGGGGAATCGTCTGGAACGCGACCGCGACGTTCGTCGCTATCATCATCGTCAGCCTGCTGCTTGATGAAGCCGGATTCTTCGAATGGGCGGCGCTCCACGTCGCGCGCTGGGGCCGGGGGCATGGTCGCCGGCTGTTCGTACTGATCGTTCTGCTCGGCGCGGCGGTGTCCGCGTTGTTCGCCAATGACGGCGCCGCGCTGATCCTGACGCCGATCGTCATCGCCATGCTGCGGGCACTAGGCTTCAAGGACAAGGCGACGCTCGCGTTCGTCATGGCGGCCGGGTTCATCGCCGACACGGCCAGCCTGCCGCTGGTCGTGTCGAATCTCGTCAACATCGTGTCGGCCGACTTCTTCAAGATCGGGTTCGGCACATATGCGTCCGTAATGGTGCCGGTTGACCTGGTATCGATCGTCGCCACGCTCGGCGCGCTGCTGCTGTTCTTCCGGCGCGACTTACCGGAAGACTATGACGTGGGCGCGCTGCGTGCGCCCCGCGAAGCGATCCGCGACGTCGCGACCTTCCGCGCCGGATGGATCGTGTTGGCGTTGTTGCTCGCAGGGTTCTTCCTGCTCGAACCCCTCGGCGTGCCGGTCAGCGCCGTCGCCGCTGCCGGCGCGATCCTCCTGCTGGTGATCGCGGGGCGGGGCCATGTGATCCCAACCGGCAAGGTGCTGCGCGGCGCGCCGTGGCAGGTCGTGATCTTCTCTCTCGGCATGTACCTAGTCGTTTACGGCCTGCGGAACGCGGGCCTGACCGACCATCTGGCCGTCCTGCTCGATCGCACCGCTCAAAGCGGCGTGTGGGGCGCGGCGTTCGGCACCGGCGTGATCGCGGCCGTCCTGTCATCGGTGATGAACAACATGCCGACCGTGCTGGTGGGCGCGCTATCGATCGACGCCACCCAAGCCACGGGCGCGGTGAAGGAAGCGATGATCTATGCAAATATCATCGGCTGCGATCTCGGCCCCAAGCTGACGCCGATCGGCTCTCTCGCGACGCTGCTATGGCTTCACGTCCTCGGCCAGAAAGGTGTGCGGATCGGATGGGGCTATTACTTCCGTGTTGGCGTGACGCTCACCGTGCCGGTGTTGCTGGTCACGCTTGCCGCCTTGGCATTGAGGATCACGATCGGATGACAGCCCTGATCTACATCGGCGCGGCGCTTGCCGAGATCGCCGGATGCTTTGCCTTCTGGGCATGGCTTCGCATGGGAAAGTCACCCTTGTGGCTTGCTCCCGGCGTCGTCTCACTGATCCTGTTCGCATGGCTCCTGACCCGCGTGGACAGCAATGCCGCGGGACGGGCGTATGCCGCTTACGGCGGCATTTACATCTGCGCATCGCTTGCCTGGCTCTGGACCGTCGAGGGCGTGCGGCCCGATCGCTGGGATGTCGGCGGAGCGGCTCTCTGTCTGATCGGCACCTGCATCATCCTTTTGGGACCACGAACCGCCTGATGCCTGTACGAACACCCTCCGACCCCGACCATCTGCCCGCGCTTGATCGGCGCTACGCGATCGAACGGCCTGCTCTTGGCTTCGGCGCTAGTGATCCACCGCCACGAATCCTTCTGCTCTACGGTTCCTTGCGCGAGCGGTCATTCTCGCGGCTGTGTGTCGAGGAAGCGTCTCGACTGCTGCAATTCTTCGGATGCGAAACGCGCATTTACGATCCCTCGGCGTTGCCGTTGCCCGATCAGGTCACCGGCGACGACCATCCGGCCGTCCACGAGCTGCGTGAACTGTAGCTGTGGTCGGAAGGTCAGGTGTGGTGCAGCCCCGAACGGCACGGCCAGATTACCGGCATCATGAAGCTGCAAATCGATCATCTGCCGCTGTCGATGGGCGGGATGCGCCCAACCCAGGGGCGCACGCTGGCGGTCATGCAGGTGTCGGCGGGGTCGCAGTCGTTCAACAGCGTCAACACGCTGCGGGTGCTGGGCCGCTGGATGCGCATGGTCACGATCCCGAACCAGTCGAGCGTCGCCAAGGCGTTCAACGAGTTCGACGATGCCGGGCGTATGAAGCCGTGCAGCTACTATGACCGGATTGTCGACGTAATGGAGGAACTGGTGCGGTTCACGGTGCTGCTGCGCCCTCATGCGGTCCAGCTCGTCGATCGCTACTCGGAACGGAAGGAAGCTGGCGTGCCGATCGACACGGCGACGGATCTGTCGAGCATTGCGACCGCCCGCCAAGGATAGCCTGACAGATTTTAGCGCTAGTCGACGTGAATGCTGACGACGCTCGGCGAGCAGCCACTTGGTGGTCCCTGCGCTGGCGGGCCTCCGGGGGAGGGCTGCGGCGGTTGACGGGCTCAGTGCCGCGCATGGGCGCGGGGCCATAGGTGTGCCACGTGGCACACCTCACGGGAGGATCGTAACCCGTCAGGGCTGAGACGCCGGCACGGTGGCTCGGTTGGCAGAAATGTGCCGATAAAGCCGGCTCCGGCAGAGTCGTGCCGCAAACCCCTTGGATCGGGCCCAGATCGCTTCTGCGATCCAGCCGGCCAAGAAACCGCTTTGGAAGGGTCTCGCGAACGGTACTGTAGGGAACGCTTCCCAGTGCGCCTTTCATGCGGGACGGCAGAATGTCCCGGGATTGATCCGCCTGACGAAGCAGCTGGCCACGGCCGCGGCACGATAAACACGCGTGCGCCGCTCCAGATCGCCATCAATTAGCACGAGCTGCGGTGCCTCGATGAGGTGGCCCCCTAATTGACCTGACAGGATCTCGCTCTTGGATAAGAGTGAGGCATATGACTGACGGTACGACCAGGCGTTACAATGACGGCGAGGTCCTTTCCGGTGTGCAGCGCCGGAGGCGGTGGACACCGGAGGAGAAGGTCCGGATCGTCGAGGAGACGTATCTGCCGGGGATGAGCGTGTCGCTCGTTGCCCGCCAGCACGGCATCAGCGGCAGCCAGGTCTTCACGTGGCGCAGGCTGATGAACCAGGGAGCGTTGACCGCCGCGGCAGCCGGCGAGGAAGTGGTGCCGGCGTCAGAGTACCGGGCGCTGGAGGCGCAAGTGCGCGAACTGCAGCGGCTGCTGGGCAAGAAGGCCATGGAGAACGAACTGCTCCGCGAGGCCGTGTCCCGGGCCGCAGGCCCAAAAAAACTGCTGCTGCGCTCGACCTCGTTGCCGGGAGATGGTCTGTGACCGAGGTAGCCGACGCGCTCGGCATTACCCGCCAGCATCTGTCCGCGATGCGCAACAGACCGCCTCCGCGACCGCGTGGACGGCCGCCGCTGCCGGACGCGGAACTGGTCGCCAACATCCGGTTGCTCGTCGCCGATCTGCCGACCTACGGCTATCGTCGCGTGCATGCCCTGCTGCGCCGGCAGGCCGAAAAGACCGGGCGCGAAAGCCCCAATCCAAAGCGCGTCTACCGCGTCATGAAGGTGCATGGGCTGCTGCTCCGGCGAGATGGCGAACATCGCGAGGAACGGCGTCACGACGGCCGCATCGCCGTCGACCAGCGCAACACGCGTTGGTGCTCTGACGGGCTGGAGATCGCATGCGACAATGGCGAGAAGGTCCGCGTCGCCTTCGCGCTCGACTGCTGCGACCGGGAAGCGATGGGGCATGTGGCAACGACGGGCGGCATCACCGCCGAGGACGTGCAGGACCTGATGGTCGCCACCGTCGAGCACCGCTACGGACCCGTGAACCGCCTGCCCAAACCCATCGAGTGGCTGACCGACAACGGCAGCTGCTACACCGCCCGCGACACCCGCACCTTCGCCCGCGACATCGGCCTGCTGCCGCGCACCACTCCGGTCAGCAGCCCGCAGTCGAACGGCATGGCCGAGGCGTTCGTCCGAACCCTCAAGCGCGACTATGTCCGCGTGAACCCCAGGCCGGACGCTCAGACAGTCATCGAGCAGCTCCCAGGATGGCTGGCGCATTACAATGAGGTGCATCCGCATCGCGCCTTGGGCTATCGTTCACCCCGCGAGTACATCGCACAAACCCGCGAGGCCCCGTCAGGCCTTTAGGGGGCAACAACACTCGAACGGCTTGCGCACCAACGGCTAATTGATGATGCCTGCGTTCCAGAGACGGGCATGATGCGCGCTGGCGTTGCGCACGAACGCGAGCGTCTTGATCCAGCTCACCAGCGTGTTGGGAAGAAGGCGTAGCGCTTGCCGGTGGCGCACGATCGTTGGGATGCGCCATCTCGAGCAACCAGGACAAGGTTTCGAAATTCCATGCCTCGACTGCCATCCATATCGGCACGACCAAGCCGTCGGTTTGAGAAGCGCGATCTGATCGGCAAAACTAAGGAGAGGGCATCGTATAGGGCGCAAGCATCCGGCCCAGATACGAAGAAGGCCGCCCCTTGATGCCAGCGGCAACAGAGGGGACGGCCATGTTGCGTCCGATATAGGCGTCGGTGCATCAGGGTTCAAATAAGATTTGAAAGCCGGTCAGCGAGGCAGTTTTTCAGCTTCCCCCGGGGATGTCCGCGCTCCTGCAACTCAACGTTGCCGGAACCGCCTTGAACATCGCGCCCGAAGATGGGCTGCTGATCGGCCATTTGGTCGCATTGATGAACGCTCGCCATATCGCCAGACAGGCGTGATCGAAGAGAAGAGTGTGCCACGTGGCACACCTGCAACGTCTGCTGGGTGCCTTTCGGAGGCGATCGTGGAAAGTGCTTTGATATCGACGTCGATCAAGCGACCTGCTGTAGCGGAGAGAGACAGGCGTTATTCTGAGATGATGATTTAACCTAGCCGCAGGAGGGTAGGATATGGCGACCGATGCGATCATTAAGCTCGGCAAGCGCAAGGTAAGAAGGCGCAAGACCCGCTTCGGAAGCGTGACGGTGACTGCACCCGCGCCTTCCAAGGCGGTGGTCCAGCACAACGTGAAGGTCAGCACCCAAGCGCTCGAGTGGGTAACGGGACGTTTGGCAAAAGCCGGTGTCCGACTTTACGCCAAGAAGGACGTGCCCCTCTATTCGCTCGACAGCGACAATCCCGACGTGATGATCCGCAAGCTCAACGGTAAGGTCGAGCGAGGCAGCTTGGTCGATGGTGCTTTCAAGGCGGTGGGTTGACACCGGCGATCAAATTGATCCGCCAAGTTCGCGAGACCTAAGAGAAGCACAAAGGCCCTGGCGATCAGTTTCGCCGGACCGTTGGGCCGCAAGGCAGGTATCGCGGTTGTTCTCCTCCGCTGCCCTATATATGGATTGAGCCTGCGGTCGCTTATCGGGCGTATCCGTTTCCCGAGAGGGTACTAACAGGCCGGGGCCGCCCAAAACGGGCGGCCCTTGGTTTGTCTGATCTCAAGCAGTGCCACTCAGCGGCAACTCATTTCCTGGTGCTTGTTGATTTCTTTTCGGCAACTCTAGCCGCAGCAACTCGCCGCGCCCCCGGTCAGCCGCGCTTCCTGAATGGGCGGGCATGGGACGTCGGCGAACGAACAGTAGACGCAGCAATCGCCAGCGTTCGGCCGGAGCACCGCGGCACAACCCTTGCAGTCGTAGAAAAATTGGCACGCATTGGTCGGCATCGTCTCAGGTTCAACGTGTCCGCACTCCGGACAGGTAATCGTCGATTTTGGTTCGATCGCCGTCGCGTAAGCCCCCCGGCTCATCGGGTCGCAATCCGTGCGGGATAGCCGACCTTGGTCGCGGCCGCCGCGATCCCAGCCGGCGTCGCGCGCGCCGGGTCGTAATTTACTGTCGCGATCTTGCTCGAAAAGTCCACGGTAACATGGCTGACGCCGGGCACGCGTCCCATCGCCGCCTTCACCGCGATCGGGCAGGTCGGGCATGTGAGATTGCTGACCGCAAACGTGGCGCTGCGTTCAGGGGCGGCGACGGCCGCTGTGGGCAGGCAGAACGCAGCGAGTGTGAGAACAAGATGTCGATTCATCGGAATTCCTAGTAGAAAATGGGTGCCCACCACCGGGTGGTAAGCGCGAGAATGACCAGCACGGCACCAAGCCAGAGCACTGTCCGGGTGAACGTCCGGCGACGGGTGCTGGCGCAGGCCCCTTCAGCGCATCTGGTTGGCTGCCCATGATAGGCGTGCCACAGACCTGCTGCGATCAGCCCCAACGTCACGACCGCGAACAGCGGGGTGTAGGGCTTGAGTACAGCAAGATTGCCGATCCACGCACCGCTGACGCCGACCAAGACGAGAATGAGAGGCAGCACGCAGCAGGACGACGCAAGCAGCGCGCCCGCGATGCCGCCTGCGGCAAGCCAGCCGGCACGGCGATCACCGAGGCTGCCGGGTGCTGATGGTCGATCCATTCTAGGTTCCGATTCTCGTATGAAAAGATTATAGGGTCTGTAGTAACTACAGGTTCAAGAGGTATTTCGATGGCGTTTGGAGGACGGTCCAGGAAGCGCGGCGACGTTGCCCGGCGGTTCAGATGCAACATCGAGACCGTGCGTCATTACGAGAAAATCGGCCTGCTCAACGCGCCGGATCGAACAGAGTCAGGACACCGCCTCTATTCGGCCGACGACGAGGCGCAACTCGCGTTTATCCTACGCGGTCGTCAACTCGGCTTCTCGATCGACGAGCTGCGAGGGCTTCTGAGTCTAGGCGGATCTGGATCCGAGGCCTGCGGCGAAGCTCATGCGCTCACTCAGCGTCACCTAGCCGACGTGCGCGCCAAGCTGCGCGACTTGGCGCGATTGGAGAAGACGTTGGTCGCGATCTCTGCGCGGTGTGAGCACGGCGGGGACGGTTTGGGCTGCCCTATCCTTGAGGCATTACAGGCCGGACCGGAGGGTCAATGACCTGTTCTTATAATGCCAAGCCGTGCCTTACGCCCGCCCGGCCAGGGCAACCAGCGTCGGCCTAGCGATTGTCACCCGCGAAGGCGGCAGCCTATTGGAGGTCCGGGGCGCCGGCACAGAGCAGCGTAAAGCGCAGACCAAAGGGCAGGCCCCGCCTGCTAATTGATTATTCCGACCGCGCATTCGTTCGACATTATCGACCGGCCGGCAAGCGTGTTAATTATTGTCGACGAGGCGTCTCTACAGGTTCGGAGCAGCATTCTTGCGGGATCTGCCGCACTTCAACACCTGGGACGCGATCGGTTTGGTAAGATCTACGCCCTTTTCCATCGTAAGGCGGCCGCTGAGCGCACCAACGCCGCGAACCATTTGAAAACGACCCGTTTTCGGGTCGCGAACCGAAGTACTGGTTGCGGTAAGCTGCGCCCTTGCCATAGCTCGAATATCCTCGTCGCTCCTGCGGAAGATAGGTGTGCCACGTGGCACACCTCCTCTACCCGGATTTCAATTTACCGGCACCGGCGCGGCAGACTCGCTTTTTTCCTACAGCATCTAGACACACCTTACCCGCGGCGGGTTAGTGGGCCTGTCCGCTTCCCCGGAAGGTTTTAGCAGATCTGAGCTATCGTGTGGGCTATAGCGATCCCTCAATAATCGTCGCGCGACGTCGGACATCCGCGCGAGCGGCAACGTTGTGCCGACGGCCTGCGGTGGTGATCGGTCGTCTAAAGCACGAATCGGGAAGCTCATACGCGAGATTCCACTCAAGAATGGTCAGCCGAAAGGCCGCGAGTTCGTGCTTTCGACGACCATTCGAGACTGATCAGCATCGCAAATAAGGCTATATCGCGCCACCAGGACGAGCACGTGTCAGCGCCTCTCTAACCTTTACGCGCACGATCTTGGCTTCTTGATCGAGCAGTGCGCGACACGACGGACTTATCGACCGGCGCGATCAACCGGCCTTGAACGTAACCGCCAAAAGGTGCCAAATGGCAGTCACGGGCAGAAGCAGCACTCTGACAGCGATCGCAGGCGAGTTGGATAGGAATGGGCGTGAAATAAATGCAACCCAGTCGCCCGTTGTAGACGCCTAGAAGTTTTTGCCAAAGCTGACTTCATTCTTGCGTCCGATAACGCAAGAGTTCATCCGCGACCGTCCTGCCGGTAAATTTGAAGTATAAGGGTTGGCATCAATCGTGGTGGAACGCCCTCTTCAAGCATCATTGCGAACATCTCATCATCATCTAGTGTCGGTGCAAGCCCCTCGATGACGAGGTTCGCGCGCGCTTCGGCCAGATCGTCGCGCCAAAGTGTGATTTGATCCGGGGTGCCACGTTCAAACGTCATCGAGCGGATCTTCGTTCGCATCTCAATTAGATCGACACTTCCCATTGTAGACCGTCTCCGCACGTTTGAGGATGTTCTTGGACCTATACGATCGATGCAGATCGACAAAGAAACGCGTCAGCTCTTGCGCCGAACCGTGTCGCAAAACTCATTCTCCGTTTTTCACTCCGCCCGTCCCATACCACGCCGTGTAAATAGCGATAACGCTGATTCCCGCGAATTACATGCTGGCGTCAAATTGGCTGGTCGGTTAGCGCTTTTGGAGAATATGCGCCGTCGCCCCCGCGCCGGTGCCGATCCGTCAGTGCGCAGCGTAGGAGGTCGGTTTGGCCGATGAGGATCATATTGATGCGGCGCGCGTCGATCGCGCAGACTTGGATAGCATCGTGGCTGATGCGTTGGTCGTCGTCGATCGGGTTCAGTCGCTTGAACCCTATCTTCCGCAGCTCGCACCAGAGGATCGCGAGCGCGTCGACGAATATGTTCGCCGCGCGTCGGCCGACGCGACACTGCGCGCCTACAAATCGGACTGGCGGCTATTTTGCGCCTGGTGCCAGGAGAGCGGCTATCGCCCGTTGCCCGCGACACCGGCGACGGTCGCCGCGTTCCTGACGCTGCTCGCTGAGAGCGGGTTCAGTCCCCAAGAACCTCGCCGGACCAAGCGCGGCACAGTGCTGCAGCGCAAGGAACCGGTGCCGCTCGGCCGCGCGACAATCGGCCGGCGGCTTGCTGCCATCGTATTTGCGCACCGGGCCGCCGACGTCGAGCCGCCCACCTCGCAGCCAGACGCGGCTCGCCTTGAGCGCGCGATGCGGGGCATTCGTAAGGACAAGCGCGGCGAACTTCCCGGGAAGAAGCGTCCTGCCGACGGCGACGTTCTTCGCGACATGGTACGCGCAATCACGGGTGAGGATCTGCGTAGCTACCGCGACCGCGCGCTACTTGCGATCGGGATGGCCGGAGCGTTCCGCCGTTCCGAGCTCGTGGCTATAACCGTTGCGCGTGTGAGCGAGGATAGCCGCGGGCTGCTAGTGCGCATCGCGGCATCGAAGACTGACCAGGAGGGCAAGGGTCACACCGTCGCGATCCCAGACGGCCGCAGGCTTGAACCAGTGAGGCATTACCGCGCCTGGCTCGAGCAGGCAGGCGTCACCAGCGGGCCGGTATTCCGCAAACTGACGCCACAGGGCCGGCTTACCGACAAGCCAATGAGCGCCCAAGGCGTGGCATTGGTAGTAAAGGCGGCTGCGATCGCCGCGGGCTACTCGCCGGAGTTGTTCTCAGGCCACTCTCTCCGCGCCGGGTTCCTTACCGAGGCCGGTCGCCAGAACGCCAATTTGTTCAAAATGAAGGAGCATAGCCGGCATTCATCTTTAGAGATGGTAGCGGAATATGTGCGGGATCATGAGCGGTTCCGCGAGCATGCGGGCGAGGGATTCTTGTAACTGACCCACTTGTGGACACTCAGCGCCGCAGTTCCGTTTACTGAAAGCGACCGTTCGTTCAGGCGCCCCTTGCACCACCTCTCAATGCTCGATCGATCAGGCTTCCCGCGCAGCAGCGTATCATAACCCCGCGCATCAGCGGGCGTCCGCCGCAAACTGCTGGGCGCGTTCGCACGCGAAATGTCGTTTAGGCTATAAAGTTTTGGTCCAACGCTCTATGATGGAGCGATGAGCACCGGCCCAGAGTTGGCGGACACCCTGACGTCCATCGAAAGCATCAGGACTTACCTCGCCGGCGCGGTTGGCGCCGCCTCACAGGCGCGCTCGGGCTCGCCCGTTCGGCTTACCTTTATTGGGGGGGAATTCAGAAAATCGGTCGGTGCACCCTTCGAGGAGCACGTTAACCGCTTAGCGGATAGGGGGCTGGTGTCGCTACCGCGTAGCCGCCGCAAGCTCGCTCCGTTTGTTGAAACCCACTGTCGCGACCTGCTTTCGCTTCAGGAGGAGGCAGGCGGCATTCACTTCGTTAGCCCCGCAGTGGCGCCACCGCCGGGCGAACAGCAGCATACGTCTTCGGCGGTTGCGCCACTCCGCTTCAATCGTGCAGTATGGGCCGCGTTCATCCGCCCCCTCGAGGGCAGGCGACGGTTCCTGAACCTCGACAAGATCGGCTTCACGGATGCAGCAGACCCGCCGCCCGGCGGTGACTGGCGCGAGATTGAGCCTCGGTTCGTCCTCGGGCTGCCAGCACACGCGCCGATAGACGGGGACAAGCTACAGGCACATATCGTGGAATGGGCGGCCCAAGCAGGCGTGCCGCTCTCAGTTTTATTGCTCGAGCAGAAGGCGTCGGTTCGCAAGCGCACGCGGCTCGACCAGCTGCTGGACGTCGTCGACTTGCTCCCCCAATCCATCGCTGCAAGCTGGGTAATCCCAGTCAGCGTACTGACGTACCTGCGTGACCGCGATTGACCGCACGCACCCGGCAGACCATCGATCATGCTGAGGCGACTCTACCTTCTCGCCGGCTTCGACGATAGGGACGTCGAGCGCCGGGCATCGACGCTCCAGGAGAGCTTCGAGGAAGGCGGCGTCCGCGTCATTGCACGCCCCTATCCGGTAAAGCAGGGTTTACGGCAGGGCCACCTCCGCGGCGTGGTACGCGACGCGAACGACTTGATTTTCGGCCGAGACGGCGCGACTAATTTTTGCCGCAGGCTGGATCAGCGCTGCGCGCGTCAGCCGGCCGGCGAAGGACCACGCGGCAAAGCATGCGAGCCGCATCCTGCGGGACCAACCGCTTGCGCGCGGGCCCGTCCTCAGATGGTCGTGACCGTTTGCGCCGAACAGATCGAAGCGGACGCGCTAGAGGCGCTCGGACGCGCGACGCTGATTCTCCGGCTGCCCGGCCCTGTGCTACCGCCTGACGATCAATTGCGCGCCGCCTTGGATGGCTTTGAGCCGACCGTGGAGGCCGTTCTCCTCGCTTCATCCAACAGGCCGAAGTCGCTCCACGCGGCTCTAATGCCGGATCGCAACTTCCAGCGGATGGGTGGACACTCGATTGCCCGCAACATTCAGGCCAATCCCGCTAATTTCGAAAACATTCTGAGGGCGCACCACGCCAACCTCTACAGGTCAGACTTCCGAAATCCGGAAAAGCGCAAGCTCTGGGGTGCCTACATGCTGGATCAGAACACCGCGTTTCAAGCCGATCGGCTTCATGCGTCGATCCAAACGGTCGGGAAGGCCAGCCGCGACGACGCCTTGCACCTCTTTAACGCCCACCACACGTTTGGTGCTAAGGCCGACCCGGGCCTGCACTTTGACGTCATGAACAAAGACGGGGATGGGATCGGCTACGTCCTGAAAGACGTGCTCACCGGCAAAACCGACGGAGGCGGCACGAAGCACCTCAACGCTACGCCGTGCGATAGGCTGCTATAAAGCAGTGAAGTCCTTCTCGAAGGACTAAGATGAGCTTCCGATCTGAGTCCGCATGATGGTCTCCCCGCGCAGACGCCCTACCCGCCGGTTTCCCAGCTGCGACGCTCCACAGGACATCCACAGACGACCCGAATCGCAATCCGAATCTACCGAACTTCCACTCCTGTGGCTTTGGTCTGGCGCGGCGAGTGGAGGAAGTCAAGCTGCGCCGTGGCGACATGCGCGCGCCAACGAGCGAGCACGACCCAGACCTGGACGTTCGAGGCAGCATTTGCATTCCCCGAGAGCGGCCGTTCCTTCAGCAATATCGTGCTTCGCGGTCGCTGACCGTTGCGGGCTGTCAGCAAGGTTGCTCAAGCCCGGGATCGGCGTCAGGATCTCGGCATGAAGGGTGTGTTCGAAATCAGCGGTGCATCGCGCTACGACGACCTGATCGCCGAGCGGTACCATTTCCCACGCATCTACCTGCGCGCGGCCGAGGGTTGCGTCGGCGATTGGATCATCTACCGCGAAACCGGCTCGGCGGGTGGGCGCAAGGCCTATGTGGCGGCCGGCCTAGTGCACAGCATCGACCCCGATCCCGCCTACCGCACGCTCTTCTACGCCCGCATCAGCGACTTTATCGAGTTCGATCGTCCCGTGCCGTATCGCGATCCGGACGGCCGCTTTCTCGAGCGTATGCTGCGCGAGCTCGATAATCCCGCCATCGCTGGTCGGACGCTACGCGGTAGATCGGTTCGCGCAATTGATGATGCTGACTTTGCCGCCATCGTGAACGTCGGCTTGGTCGACACGCTATCACCTGAACACGCGATCCGGCTCGAACTCGATCCCCGCCACATCGACGCCGCCACGGCCGCGTTACTGGCCTCACCGCCAGACGAGCGGCGCGTGGCGCAGCTACTGGTCAACCGCAAGGTGCGCAGCGCCGCCTTCCGCGGCCACGTGCTCGACGCATATGACAACCGTTGCGCGGTGACGGGGCTGCGTATGGTCAATGGTGGCGGCAAGGCCGAAGCTCAGGCCGCGCACATCTGGAGCGTCGCAGATGGCGGCCCGGACGTCGTGCAGAACGGCATTGCTCTGTCCGCGACCGCGCACTGGTTGTTCGATCGTCACCTCATCAGCCTCGACGATGAGTGCCGGCTGCTGGTGTCGCACAACAAGGTGCCGTCCGAGCTCATCCGGCTGTTCCCGCAACCGGGCGAGCGCGTTCACCTGCCCGTCGATCCAAGGCTCCACCCGCGCACCGACTATGTCGCCCGGCACCGTGCCCGTTTCGCAGGCCTTGACGCTTGAACAGCTACCTAGACGTCGTTGCTGCCTATGACGGTCAAGCCGACATGCTAGCCGAGCGCTACGAGGCGATATCGTCTGAGCGTATGCTGGGGGAGGTGTTGCCGGTCATCCCGGACGGCAGCGACAGCAAGCTGGCGCTCGACGTCGGTGCCGGCACAGGACGTGACGCGGCCTGGCTGACCTCACTTGGCTACGAGGTAGTGGCGGCCGAGCCTGCTGCAGGTATGCGCCGGATCGCAGCTGAGAAGCATAGAAGCCACGGCGTCCGGTGGGTGAGCGATGCCCTGCCCTCGCTCGACCATGTCCATGGGCTTGGGCTGGCCTACGATCTCGTGCTGCTGTCAGCCGTCTGGCAGCACATCACGCCTGCCGATCGGCCCCGCGCCTTCCGCAAACTCGCCACGCTGATGAAGCCCGGCGGCGTGCTGGTGATGACGCTGCGCAACGGTCCCGCTCCGCCCGCCATGCAGATGCACCCGACCTCGACCACCGAGATTGAGGGGCTGGCCCGGGCGCACGGGCTGGAGGTGCTACGGGTTGTGCCCTCCAGCGATCAGGGCGGACGCGCCGGTGTGACCTGGGACGTCATAGCGCTCCGCATGCCCGATGACGGCACCGGCGCGCTCCCGCTGGTGCGCGGCATCGTCCTGTCCGACGAGAAGTCATCCACCTATAAGCTGGCACTGCTCCGAGCCGTGGCACGGATCGCCGAGTATGCGCCTGCTGCAGCTACGCCGGCGCCCGATGGCCGCGATGCAGTCGAGGTGCCGCTGGGCTTGGTCGCACTGAACTGGCTGAGAATGTACCTGCCCCTGGTTCGGGCGAGGCTCCCGCAAATGCCGGGTAATGTCGGCATCGATCGACTGGGCTTCGCCAAGGACGGGTTTGAATCACTGCTCGCGCTCGGCACGGCACCGGTCGAGCTACGGGTCGGTGCGGTCTTCGCCGGCGAGCAGGCCCACGCCATCGCTTCCGCGTTGTCCCGGGCTGCTCACACAATCGCCAAGATGCCGGCAACCTTCACCCGCTATCCCAACAGTGACATCCAGGTGTTCGGCGTCAGCCGCGGGCGGCGGGGTGGTGCATCCGCAACCGTGCTCGACCTTGAGACGCTGCGCGGCTGGGGTCTAATCGAGGTGCCGGGCCACTTGTGGCGGGCCATGTCGCGGTTCGGGTCCTGGATCGAACCCATGCTGGTGGCCGAATGGTCCCGCCTGACCTGCGCCTATGCCGACCGTATGGGTCTAGCGGTCGCGCCCGGTACTGCAGAAGCCGCCCTGGCCTGGGTAGAGCCGGTTCGCACCACCGCTCTTGGCCGCGACGTCGCCCAGCGACTTCTCGCTTGCGGGCAGCCGATCGAATGCGTCTGGACGGGACGACCGCTGAAGCCGAACAGCTTTGACATCGACCACTGCCTGCCATGGTCGGTCTGGCCATGCGGTGATCTTTGGAACCTGATGCCGGCGCACGCCCGGGTCAACCAGCACGAGAAGCGCGACCGGCTACCGTCGGCTGCGGCGATGGCGAATGCGCGGAATCGCATCATCGGCTGGTGGGAGGTAGCGTATCTGGAGGATGATGCGCTTCGACCTCGTTTTCTGCGTGAGGCCGCTGCGGCACTGCCACTGAACGATGCTGTAGGCACCACAGCCGTCTACGATGCGCTGGACTGGCGACGCCTGAGACTATGGCAGGATCAGCAGGTGCCGCAGTGGACACCGGCGAACGCAATGACCTAACCGACCCAATCTCCGCCATTCGCCGCCAGCCTTCGCCTTCCCAGTTCCAGCTGTTGCTTCATCTAAAATGAGTGACCCACTGGTGCATCGCGATCGGCCAAAATTGGAACAGCGTTACCGTGCGCTTTCAAGGTGACTACCGGCGGCTGGTGAAAGCGCCGTTCTAGATGTGCGGCGGCGGCTATGCTGTAAGCCTCTCGGCTGACAATCAAGCTAGCTCCACTTGACCCGCAAGCACTTGCGGCTCAACCGCCCGGTGCCTTATCCTCGCGCGATGACGACGCCTATCTTCACCGTGACCGGCTCCAATCCAGCACGCCCGCTTGGCACGTTGCCCACCAATGTCCAAAATATGAGCGGCGTTGTGGCCGCGCTCCTCGCCGACCGGAAGATGCAGGCCGCCGGTCTCCAAGAGATCAACGTTATTGCTGGCGAACAGAGCGTGTCTATCGGCCAGCTCGAGACATTGGTGAACGAGTCCATCAGTGAATTTATCACCAAGTCAACGAACGAAGAGCTGCTGAAGGAGTGCGAACTCACGAAGGGCACGGCGACAGACCCACGAACGGCGTCATACTTGTCAAACTTCAACGCCGTAATGTTATGTGAAGCTTAGGACGCTAGACCATCAGGCCAGGCTGTTCCAGAATTCTTGCAGCGACGTCCTTTAGACGGATCACCATGCCTCACGGACAGTCTAGCAGCGGTATACCATTTCGGACTAAGATTGACGGCCCCGTTCCTTATTGCGCCTCTTTCGCTTGGACGATGTAAAGCTGCGCGTTAAATTCGCGCAGCCCGATATCTGCGAGCCGCTGGAGTGCGGCTTCACCGGGATCGTCAAGCACCTTGGGAGCCTGCGCGGGCGGGAGAGTATCGGCTTGTCGCCTGCGGAAATCATCGGCCGCCGAGATTCTTGGCGGCTCGTCACCTGCCACTGTCGCGGCTAGATATTCGTTCTCGTCGGGCTGCTCGTACCGCCGGCGCAGACGCTCACGCGCTCGGATTCGCGCGGCTTCTGCCTCTTCGACGGCCTCATTCACGGTGGCACGGAGGGGCCGCTTGTCCTGATCGAGACGCTCGCGCAACAGCGCCTCCAGTTCTACGACGCCCAACCCTTCGATCACCCTCGGCTCCGACATGACGACGCAATGACTCCCATCAAACGAGACATGATGTGCGCCAGTGTCGGCAAAGTGGCCGATCGTGCGAGGGCGCACAAAAAAGGATTGCTGCCGCACCGTGCCACTCAGGAATGCCGTGTCGAACTCGGCTTTCTGGTGAAACATCGGCGCAGCGTAAAACACGAGGTTGGGCGACTGGTCGAGGTCGATGAGCATCTCATGCTGTTCCGAGTCGGCCTTCGCCGTGATCTCGATCCGGTAATATGGTGTCGTCAACGGCGCCCCCAGGCGGATCTCCCGCGCGCTACGCCTCGAGAGACAGTCTGATCGCTTGAATTGCAGAAAGAGGGGAAGGCCCGGCGCTTCAAGTTTCACGTCGTACCCGCCACCGGCGCGACCTTCCTCGATGAGTGACGGAAACACAGGCGCGGCGGACAAACTGCCCAAGGCGCCGACCAGTTCGTGTGTTAAGGCGAAACCGTAAGAGAACTCGGATATCAGCGACTTCATAGGTTTAAAGGTGGCCGAGATCGCCACGGCTCGCAAGCCACGGGCACGATGACAGATCCGCTTGGTAAACAGATCGCTGCGCCGCCACCTAGGTGTGTGCAGCCTGTTCCTACCTTATAGCGTCGCTATGGAAAGCATCTCAAAAGTCCGGTTCAACGCCCTCGCCGGCTATGCTCGTCTGCCCCAGGCGGAGCTGTTTGGCGAAGAGCGAGCCTATTTTCAGGCGGACGGCGGTCGCATCGTTGGCATGTTGATGCGCGATATCGAAGATGACGAGTTCTTCGGGATGATATTCGCGCAAGTGCTGCGCGGCGATGAAGGTGAGACAGCAGCGTCAATCAAGATGAGACTCCGTTTGGGGCTGTCGGCGTAGGGCGTAGCCCGGAGCCGACAGCCCCAAACGGAAGCCCTTTCGAAGGGCTTTGGTGGTCGTGACCGGCCTACATCTGGGCTTTTCCTTGGGGGAAGAGCGCAGGTGAGCGGTCGACACGTCAACGATCATCAAACGAGGCTCTTTATGAAACATCGTCAAAGCGACCCGGTGCCCGTGGCAGCGGCCAAGGCCGGTATCAGCCGGGCGACCGCCTATCGACTGCTCAAGGGCGGCAAACTCCCGTCCCAGAAGGCGGAGCCGCGAGGTCGGCGCCGACCAGACCCGCTGGCAGAGATCTTCGACACCGAGATTGTCCCACTTCTCCAGGCGGCTCCCGGCCTGCGGGCCGTTGCCATATTTGAGGAGATGCTTCGCCGGCATTCGGATCTGTCGCCCGGTATCCGGAGGACCCTGGAGCGGCGCATCCGGACATGGCGTGCGCGGCATGGTCAGGACCAGGAAGTCATTTTCCGTCAGACCCACGAGCCCGGCCACATGGGCCTGTCGGACTTCACCGATATGGGCGACCTCGATGTGCCCGTCACGGTCGCCGGCGAGCCGCTCAAGCATCTCCTCTATCACTTCCGGTTGGTCTGGTCGGGTTTCGAGCACGCCCATGTCATCCTCGGCGGCGAGAGCTATGTCGCCTTGGCCGAGGGACTGCAGAACGCCCTGTGGGCGGTAGGCGGCGCGCCACGCCTACACCGCAGTGACAGCCTGTCGGCCGCATTCCGCAATCTCGACGCTGACGCCAGAGTTGACCTGACGCGGCGATATGATGCGCTTTGCGAGCATTATGCGATGGAGCCGACGCGCAACAATCGCGGTGTCGCCCATGAGAACGGCGCTATCGAAAGCCCCCACGGCCATCTCAAATATGCCGTAAACGACGCACTGTTGATGCGCGGATCCGGCGACTTCGACGATTTGACCGCCTATCGCGCCTTCATCGACGAGATCGTCGCGCGCAAGAACCGACGCAACGCGGCTCGTATCGATGCCGAGCGCGCAACGCTGCAGCCGCTCCCGCAGCTTCGCACCGGCGACTATGAGGAGAGCATTGTCCCCGTCACCTCGACCAGCAGCTTCACGCTGAAGAAGGTCTTCTACACGGTCCCGTCGCGCCTCATCGGCCACAGGCTGAGGGTCCGCCTGTATGACGACCGCCTCGATATCTTCCTCGGCGCGACGCGTCTCATGACGCTCCGTCGCGGACGAACGCCCAGCGACGGCAAGCACGGACACGTCGTCGACTACCGGCACGTCATTCACAGCCTGCGGCGCAAACCTATGGCGCTGATGAACCTCGTCTACCGCGACCAGATCTTTCCGCGCGAAGCGTATCGCCGGACATTCGACCGTCTTATCGAACAACTGCCCGAGCGCGTCGCCTGCAAGATCATGGTCGAGTTGCTCTCGCTCGCGCATGAGCGGGGTTGCGAAGCAGAGCTGGCAGATGTTCTGGCAGCGGATCTGGACGCCAGGCGCCTGCCAGACCTCACGCAGCTACGAGCACGCTTCTCACCAGACCCGGCCAGCTTGCCGGTCGTCTCGGTGCAATTGCCCTCGCTTGCCGTCTACGACACTCTGCTGACGGGAGCGGCCGCATGAACCCCGCTGTCGACACCCAGCGCCTCGCATTCATCCTCAACGAACTGCGTCTGCCTGCCATCAAGCAGGCCTGGCTCCAGTTCGCTGAACGCGCCGACAAGGAGGCGTGGCCGGCCACCCGCTTCCTCGCCGCGCTCGCCGAGCATGAGATCGCCGAACGCGACCGGCGACGCATCGAGCGGCACCTGGCAGAAGCACGCCTGCCACCAGGCAAGACCCTCGACACCTTCGACTTCACCAACGTGCCGATGATCTCGAAGGCTCACATCATGGCGCTCTGCGCCGGCGACAGCTGGCTCGAGAAGGGGGCCAACCTCATCATGATTGGCGGACCGGGCGGCGGGAAGAGCCATCTCGCCGCTGCAATCGGCATGGCACTCATCGAGGCGGGCTGGCGCGTCCTGTTCACCCGTACCTCGGATCTCGTCCAGAAACTGCAGATCGCGCGCCGTGAGCTCGCCCTCGAAAGTGCGATCGCCAAGCTCGACAAATATCACCTGCTCGTGCTCGACGATCTCGCCTACGTCACCAAGGACCAGGCCGAAACCTCCGTCCTCTTCGAACTGATTAGCGCCCGCTACGAACGCCGATCAACCCTCATTACCGCCAACCAGCCATTCGGCGACTGGTCGCGCGTATTCCCTGACCCCGCCATGACGCTCGCCGCTGTCGATCGCCTCGTTCATCATTCCACCATCTTCGAGATGAACGTCGAGAGCTACCGACGCCGCGCAGCCCTCCAGCGACAATCAAGCTGAGACACCGTCTGTCGCGGAGCGGCGATCAAGACCAAAGTTGGCCTTGCATTGCCTGTCGCGCCGCGACAATCTCGCTCCCGTCACGGCCGCAGAGTCTCATCCTGATCGCCGCTACTGTCTCATCCAGATCGCCGCTCAATACGCAAGATCGCAAATTGCGCTTCCGCAGCGTTTCAATGACGCCCTTTGTCGACACCGAGGCAGTGGCGAGAGTTGACTTGGCGGTCGCCATCGACAGCGCCGTCCAAGCGCCGGTCGAAGATCACTATCAAGATGATGAGACGGGAGAACCGATCGACTTTTTCACGCCGGTTCGCGAACGCGAACGGCTCAACCCAGCGTTTGTCCGCCTCATTGAGGACGAGTGTTTTTCCCCGGCTCGCGGTATTATCGAGCCAATGATGCGATGGTACGAAGATGCCGACGGCAACTTCGTTGAGCAGTTTCAGACCACTGGCTTCGACCAGCGAATCTGGGAACTGTATCTGTTTGCCACGTTCATCGAGCAGGGCTTCACGCTTGACCGCAGCGAAGCCATTCCGGATTTTAGCTGCCAAGGGCTTGCTAGGCGGTTTAGCGCCGAAGCGGTGACAGTCGGACCGACGCGCGACGGCAGCACGATCGTCCCACCGCCCGAAACCGACACGCCAGAGAAGCTCAAAGCATATCTCGATCAATATCTGCCGATTAAGTTCGGCAGCGCGCTGTTCTCCAAATTACGTAAACGCTATTGGGAGCGTGCAAATGTTGCCGGTGCGCCATTCGTACTGGCGATTGCCGATTTCTCGTCGCCAGGATCGATGATGCATTCGGCGTCGTCGCTTGAGCGGTACGTTTACGGTTTCGAAGCCGAAGCGCAGCGCGATGCGGCAGGCAAGCTTACCGTCGTAGCGCGCAAGATCGCCGAGCATCAGTTCGGAGACAAGCCGCCGATACCATCCGGCTTCTTCGATCTGGCCGGGGCCGAGCACGTCAGCGCGATCCTGACGACGGCGAGCGGGACGATCTCGAAGTTCAATCGAATGGGGCTGTTGGCAGGGTTCGGGAGCGGAAATGTCGCATTGCTTCGAGAGGGGACCGTCGTCGATCACGATCCCGATGCCAGCGAGCCAAAGTATTTTCGCGTGATTGTGAATGCCGCCGGATACGACGAGAGCTGGATCGAAGGCCTTAACGTCTTTCACAATCGCATCGCGAAGGAGAGGTTTGCTATAGAGCTGCTACCTGGAGCGGCGCATCATTTCATCGCGCCAGACGGCAGCCGGAGCAGCCGAGTGCCTGATTTTCACCCCTATTCTTCAATGACACATCAGTGGGCACCGGTTGATGTAGCCGAACTCCTCGCCGAGGCGGGCAACGCCACCCACATGATGTGGACGCCGCGTCGCGACTGAACCGCGACAGCGCCGGAGGGGAATTTAGGCTACTGTGTCGATGCACTCTACTGCCTCTCACCGAAATACGAATCTCGAAGAAGCGGCCGCGATCTTGATGGGATTGCTGGCTCTAAGTCCCTCCCGAGGGGGCGGGACGTTGCGCGATCAGGTCGAGACGACGGTCGATCGCCGCCTGCAAACTGGCAAGGGCTACCTCGTCACCGGGGAGATCGACATAGGCGAGGAGCTGAGCCTGATTGGCGAACGATCGCCCTTGGAAAATCCAGTGGTTCAAATGGCGCGCGAGCAGGTGGCGCAGGAATTGGCTCATCACCTGGAGATCGTCGTCGGTCCCGCCGGCATGGGCGTGATTGTTGCGGAGCTGGGCAGCGTGGTTCAGCTTCCAGCGCGATATCGCGGGATTGAGTTCGGCGAAGGACGCGCGATCGACGACCTTCTGGTTCGACGATCCCCGACCGCTTTCCTCGACATAGAGCCGCTCCAGCGCCGACCAGTATCGCAGCAGGCGATGGCTTCCGTCCCGCGCCGCGAACCCGTCCTGAAGAAGAAGTATCGCCTGGAGAAGCAGCGGTCGTAACGGATGATCGGCCAGCTCGCGGAGGGCGCGGCGAACCAAGGGCATGACGCGCAGCGCGTCGCGCATCGGTGGAGCATGGATCGTCCATGCCGTCTCGTCATAATCGCCGTTATACCAGAGGCGCTCGTCGCCGAGGAAGCGGTTGCCTCGAAAGACGAAGTGGTGCGGCCCCAGCCACCATTTGCCTTCTGTCCAGTGGCGATGGCCGCCGTGCGACCATCGCCCCATGTTCTCGAACATGTTGGCGAGGCCCATGATGAGCTGGAGAGCTTCCAACGCCCGCTCCACCGCCGATCGCTCGTCGCGGGCATCGACGGTCATGATGACGTGACCGTAGCCATGCGGGCGATCCGGGTAGATGCGGCCGACGCCGTTCAGGAAATACTCTCCCTGCGTGATGCGCGCCGGCAGATGGGCCGCCGAGCGCAGTCGCACCCCCTGCCATTCCAGCCTGAAGCCGGGATGATGTGCCATGTTGGTCGCGCGGAACTTCGTCCAGATCGTGTACCGCTCGTTCGGCACGGCTCTGGCAACGCGGTCCAGCGCGTTCGCCCGATCGGTCAAGGCATCGATCGTGATCGGTCCGGCGTTCCGGCAATCGATGATGGCGCGGCGCAGCAGTCCGATCGCCACCCGCCGACTTACCTCCGGGTGAAATCGGAAGGCGTCCGGCAGGATCTCGAACGTCTCGTCGAAGTCGAGTGCTTCGAATTGCACCCCTCCCTTGCTAACGGTGGTGCTGCGCTCGAAATCCGCGATCAGGGCGCGGAGCAGCGTATCGGGCACCTTGTTCGCGCGGGTGACGCTCATCGCGGATTGGGTCGTGAGCTTCGAGGCGATGCATCCTCCGAATGGAGAGCAACAGGAGGCACCGCAGTCGGGGCTTTGATGTTGGGGCTTGGCAATGGTGTCGGGGCGACGACGCTCCCCTCAACAGGTTGAACGACTGCGGGTGTGTCGAACAGGCGGTGAAGTACGCCGTCCTTGACCCAGGTGCCGACGATCGCGGTGACGAGCAGCACGATCACGAGGGCGAGAGAGCGATAATAGGATTGTTCGCGTTCGAGGGCGTGAACGCGCTCGGTTAATGCCTTGTCGATTTCCTTAATCTTTTTGTTCATACCGGCGAGCGATTGCAGTTCGCCTGATATTCCTGAGATGAGATCCGGCGGGAAGGATTCCTGCACCGGCTGACGACGGCCGAGCTTTGTCGGTGCGTCGAGGGAGGCATACCAGATGAGGAACATCGGCTGCCCCTGACGCAGGTGAACAGGCACCGGGCCTGCGTTATAGACCGAAAAGACCAAGCGGCCGCGGAAACCGGGATCGACGTGAAAACCCGAGACATTGATAAGCCCGCGCCATTTGATCTTTGCCTTGATCGAGATGAGACCCAATGCGGTGTCGGGGATTTCGACCTTCTCTTCCGACAGGAGGAAGGCGAACTGCCCTGGCGGGATCGTGAAGGCTTCGCCATCGCCGAGCTGGCGGATGGTGACGGCCTGCGGATCAGCGGTTTCGTCGTTGGGGGACACATAGACCTCGCGTCCCATCGCCAAGGTGTATGCCGAGCAGTCGATCCGATCGGGATCGAATGGCGAGATGAGAGGCTGGAGGCGCTGATGCAGGGTCTCCCCGCTCCAAAATCCCTTCGCAATCGGCATAGCCCCTCCGCAATTTGTCAGAAAACAGCTACACGCTTCTGACAAATATTTTGCCTGTTTGTTAGAACCGCGTATTCAACGGCAGCGCATGATGATCGCCCACGGAGTCGACTTGGTCGACATTCTCTCGACCGCTCGCCTTCTGGACGATCCGAACGATCAGTTTCTAGCGCGATGCTTCACGATCCAAGAACAGGCGAGCGTGGCGAACGGCGGCGATCGCGCCGCGCGTCTCTCTGGGCGCTTCGCGGTCAAGGAAGCGGTGATGAAGGCGCTAGGCACCGGCTTCGGGGCAGGCGTCGGCTTTCTCGACATAGAGACCGTCACGCAGGTGTCGGGTGCGCCGACCATCGTCCTTCACGGCGAGGCCAAGCGACGCGCGGAGGCTTTGGCGATCTCGCACTGGCTCGTCAGCACCAGCCATGAAGGCGATCTCGCGATAGCCAGCGTCATCGCGCTCGGCGATCAGGGCATTCCCAGATAGCGGATCTGGCGCGTATCGAGATCGACCAGGATTTCGCCGCCTCCATTGGCAAGGACCGCGCGCCAAACGCTGAAACCTTCGAGGATCGCGCGCTCCCAATCGGCGGCGGTCGCGTTGCCGACTTCGAGATGCGATGTCATGCTCCGGATCGTCCGCAGCAGGCGATAGTCGATCTCGCTGATTCCCTCCAGAAAGCTGTGGACGCGGGCATAGTCGAAGACGAGGGCCGACACGCCCTCCTCAATGATCCGCGCGCGACCGCCATCCTCGACGTCATCGAGCAGCGGCCGACTCTTGCGCTTGCGCTTTAGGAAGGCGCGCAGGTTGGGAGACCAGCCGAGGACGGCGGCATAGGCGAGGTGAAATACGTCGTGGAAGCGATAGCCGTCCGGGTCATAGGCATTGTCGCCCAGAAGCGACCCGATCCCCTCGCCGCCGATCGTCATGCGCACTTTGGGCCGATCGGCCGAGCCCGGCTCTTCGACGAGACGCACCGCCATTTGCCGCGGAAGGCGCTCCCCTTCGGGCAGGGCGGAATCGAAATCAGGCGCGGTTGCACTCTGTGATGACCAGCGCGCGTGCACCTTCGTCAGGTTGCGTTGGGCGATATCGTCGAGGTCGAGGCCAAACTTGCTCGCGACGTTGGCTACATACCACAGCAGGTCGCCAAGCTCTTCGCCGACACGATCCTTGAACAGGCGATGCGCATCGCCATCGCGCAGGTGCTTCTTATACTCGCTGAGGAGCTGGCCGGTTTCGCCGGCCAGCCCGAGCATTGGGACGATGACGGCCGTGGCGAACTCATCGTCGGCGACGCCCGGAACCTGGTCGGTTTGCAGCGCCTGGGCTTGATAGGCTTTCAGATCCATTGGTCCCGCTCCACGTCAGGTCTCGCCGTCGCGCGGAGCCGGTGCGCTTGATGGCGCCGCCACGAAGGCTTCATTCGGCACCGCGCCTGCCGCGATGCGATCGTTGATTTCCCATTTCGGAGGATACCAGAATTGCATAGGCTCGCTATGGGCCGCGAACTTCTGCTTGATGCGCGTGCGGCCAGTCAGACCGGATGCTTCGGGATGCGCGACGCGCGCGTACTTATCGACCTCGCAGAACAGGTTCTGACAGTCGATGAGCTGCAGCGGGCGCCCCCATAATGAGGGCAGTTCGAGCCCCAGACGTGCGCATTCCTCGTTTTGCCGATCCGCCATCAGGCGGATCAGCTCCGCGTCGCTCAAGCCGCCAGAATCGGCAAAGCATTTGCGCAGCCCGTCCTTCGCGCCCGGGCCTGGAATGACGAAGTCCATCTCCGAAAACGCGGTGACGTCGCTGTAATTGACGTCGGTGATAAACTGATAGGCGAGGAAATCGCCGATGGTCGGATAGGCCCGAAGTAACTCGAACCCCTTTTGCATCGAGCGGGCCGCTGCGAGCTGGTTTGGCAACTCATTGCGCATCATCATTTCGAGCAGCTTCAAATGGTTCTGGTGTTTGGCTTTGCATCCAAAGGCAGAACTGCCCGGTGGCATGATATAGGCGGCGGAATAGATGCGTTTCCCCTGTGCCATCGCCTTCGACAGCACGGCATCGTAGCGCCCAAATTGATAGTCGGCGAAGGTGATCGGCCCGACCTCGCGTTCGAGACGCTGCCACGTCTCGATCTTGTTGAACAATTTAAACAGCAGGATGCGAAACACGACTTCGGTCGCGGTGTCGGGCAGGTCGCTGCGGTAGATGACGTGGCGGATCAGAAACTGGCTGACGCGATCGGACGCCCGGTAAGCGTTGGTGAATTTGTAGCTGCCGAGGACTGGATCGTCCGTCCAAGGCCATGATTGGCCCAGCGCGCGGCGGTAGAAGACGCGCTGGCGCTCAGCGGCGAACCGCCAATAGCTGTCGTAGACCTCGGTCGTTTTCGCTGGCGCGAGATGAAGCGAAACGATCGTCGGCGCGCGTGGCGTAGCCGGTGCGTGAGCGTCGGGCGGGGTTAGCGCGAGTTCGAGCGTGACAGGCGGCTCGCTGCGAATCTTGGCGGGGCGGCCGCGCTTGCGACCGCTCGGGGAAACCGTCTTGACCATCTGACTAGGCAGGCTGGGCCGCGAGCTGCGCTGCCGCCGCCATCGGACGCGCCGACAGCGGCGGTGCGAGGCAGGCCCGCGCCGCATCGATGAGCGGGCGTAATGCTAGATCGGTCTTGATGATCCGCTCCAGCTTAGCGACGCCGATCGTGACGTTCAGCCGAGCCAGCGGCAGATCCATCTCATGAGCCATGAAGGCGGCGAGCTGGGCCAGACCCAGATAATTGCCATAAGCTTTGTCGAACAGTTGCTGGGTTGCGTAGAACGCATTTGCCACCAGGCCTGCCTTGGTCGGGACGAACGTGACATGTTGTAGGCAGGGAAACGGGAGTTGCGCGGTGGCATTATGGTCCCGGCCGGGATCGAACGTGGTGGCCTGCCACATCGATCGGCGCACACCTGGGCGGTTATCGTGCTGACTCAAGATCCACTCCAGCTGGTTCCCGTCACACGGGCCGCGGCCGAACATCATCAGCCGCTCGAAATACAGGCCCCGACCATTAGCCTTGGGATTTTTCGCACGGTAGAAGGGAAACGCCATCCTGTAGAATTGGAAGAGCTTGACGCGATTGCCCTGCGCCATGGTCCAGAGGCGTTGCGGAAAGATCGTGTAGGCGACGTCCTCGACGTCGATCTTGCCCTTGGCGACGAGAAGGGCATCGAGGGTCGAGCGGACTTTCATGTCTTCCGGGATATCATAGCCGTCGCCAAAGCCGGAGATGGTCAGCACCAGCGGCGCGATCTCCTTGCCCGGATGATCGACAATATGGAGCAAAACCCTGGAATAGGCCTCCGACACGCTCTTCGCTTCCAAAACAAGCGGTGCCGGATTTTGTGGGACCTTAGCTTTAGGCATCGATGTCGTCCTCCAGATGGCGGAACTCGGCGCGACCGACATAAGCCGTCCGGGCAATCCGGCCGAACGCGGCCCAGCTGTTGTCCGAGCGGGCCAGGCGGACGAGCCCGGGGCGTTTCGCTTCGAACAAGCGACCGCCGGGCAGGTCTGAGACTGCGATGACGGCATCGCCTTGCGCCTGCGTGCCGGCCGGCAGCAGTAGGAGATGGCCGACTTCGGCATCGATCGACGGCGCTCCCCAGGCCTCGTCGGCAACGATCAAGGGCTGCGGGGTCAGCGACCCCAGGATCAGCGCGCGAAGCGAGCGCGGGGAATGTTTGCGCAGTTCGTCGGCACGAGCGCGCGTTATCATGCTCTCGCCGAACAACAGGTGCGTAATCAATGTCGTGTAGCCAACTCCGAAATGGCAAGCCACGCGGTAGATCTCCACCGGCGTCGCCGTCGCCGCCTGTAGGCCGCGCGACACGAAGGCCTGGCGCAACCCGAGTGTGGGCATCAGCGTGTAGCTGGCAAAGGTGTCGGCGCTGTATTCCTGGGGCGAATCCCACGGACGTACCGTTTGAGTTTCGCGAAGTTCGTCGATCGCGGAACCGTGGCCAAGCAGATGATGGCCGAGTTCATGTCCACAATTATAGGCGCGACGCGCCAGCGGGCGCTTTGCCGACAGATGGATACGCGGCGGCGATCCACGCTGATACATGCCCTCCATGTCGATATCATTGAAGGTTACGCGCACCCCGTGCGCCTCGGCGAGGCTATAGATGCAGATCGGGCTGACCAGATCTTTTCCGGCCTTTAGCCGTGCCGTGATCGAGGCCTTCATGGCCTGATCGGCTAGGGCGCGGCGGTTCGGCATCATCGGCACGGCGAACGCTTTCATGGTTTAGGCCTCCTGCCCGTCATCGTCGGTCTTGAGCGCAGCGATGAGTTTCAGCAGGCGATCGAGGTCGTCGGGTTTCAGTTTGCCGAGCTCGCGCGCGGCCAGTTGCAGTTTGGGGTCATCGGACGCGAGGCTATCCGGCGCTTCGCCCAGCAGCCACGTCACTTTGGTGTCGTAAAGATCGGCCAACTTCGCCAGTTCGTCGGCGGAGATGCGCCGGTTGCCCGCTTCCATTTCCGATATAGTCGGCCGGTGCATGTTCATGAGCTTCGCGACCTGTCCCTGGGAAAGGCCCGCCGCTTCACGCGCGGCGCGCAAGCGTGCGGGGATGGTCGCTGCCTTGTCGATCTGCGGTACGCTCACTGCGCCGCAGCCTCGTCCGCATCCTGCTTTTCGAGGATCTTCAGCACCAGAGCGACCGTCTGGTTGATCGCGAGCGGCGCCTTCGACTGCTCGTCGACAAAGATGTTCGCTTCGCAGGGGATCGACTTGCCGAGCGCGATGCCCAGCATCCCGGCGGCAACCGGCCAAATCTTGCTGGTGAATTTCGGCAGGACGTCAACCGGCTTGGTGGTGCCATCGATTGCCGGACAATCCTCGCCGCTGAGGGACTGCACGGTCTGCAGCACCTCGATCAGCTTAGCCTTTATAGTGTTGGCGTCCACGATGTCTCTCCACTTCTTACGAGTGGTAAGATATGCTTACGGGTGGGGATGTCAAGGCTGCGAGCAAATGTATCGCATGCTCGCTCACGTAGCCCGTTAGGTAGTCGTTGGAGCCAAGCAACTGGGTGCCAAGACCGATAACGGCGTTCGTAGCGGCCGATCACCTGAGCCTGAATGAAAGGCCGCTTACGTTATCCAGCGCCCGAAAGCGGCCAGGCCGTGATCCACCCGTTTTACAAATAAGCGGACGGTTTTTTGGGTTGCTGCCATCGCCTCAAACCAGCACCCTTTGGGCCGCCGCGCGCTCCTCATGCTCGAACGCCTCGGCAAAGCTGTCCAGATCGGTATTGGTCATACCGAGCGCACGTCCCTCTTCCTGCCACCCCGCGACGGCCTGCTCGACCTGCGCGAGCATCTCCTGCGCGCGCAGCAGGGTAATGCGAAAGTACGGCAGCACCGACATCAGGGCATCGATGGTTGCCTCTGGTCCAACCTCTTCCGAGACCCAGGTCTTCAACTCGCGCAGTCGCTCGGGGAACGGGTTGATGTCGAAGGCTGGCGCCAGCCGCCACAGGCCACGGTCGACGTGCAGGAAACCGTGGTTCATCAGATGATCGTCGACGTTCGTAATCAGGATCGAGAAAGCGATCCGGCGCCATAGCTCCTCGATGTCGGCGGTGGGGGCGCTGCCATTTACCCGAAGGGCATCGACGATCTCGGTATAGGCATGCTCCTGCGCATCGCCGGGCTCCGCACCGATCATCGTGGCCGCCGAGACGTACATGAGCCGCCCGCCCCCTGCGGGCCGATCGAACCGTCGGATCAGCGCGATCGCGTCGCCATCGCTGTCGATCAGTCGGGCGTCAGCCGCGTCGATCCCGGCGCGACGAGCCAGCCGCATCGCCAGCACCTCCCCCCGCGTCACCGAGCGTTCGTCGGCGACGCTTGGAAACTTGCCGATCGACAGGTGCCCCTCGTCATCGACGACAGTGCATTTGGGGCGAAGCCCGCCGAGCGATGTCCCGCGACCGCGCAAATAGGCGAGATCGGCTGCAGTCTCGGTGTTGGTTTCGACCGCACGACTGGCGGCAAGGAGGTGGCCCAGCTCGATGAGGGGTGGAGTGGTGCGGCGACCATCCTCGGTGGCCCGCTGAGCGGTCCCTTGTTCGTCGACGAGACGCAGCGCGCCAACTCGGCTGAGGTCGTCGACCGCCAACAGATAATCGAGGCCATTCAGTGCCCGAGCATCGACCTCTTCACCGCGGCGGCGGGCATCCTGCCGCCGCTTGGCATGGTCGCGCTGAATGACGCGCTTTCCCCAGCCGTCCGGTTCGGTGTCGGCGATGGCGGCATGGAAGGCGGAGCCGGTGCCAACCTTCCGGTGGAATTGCGGACCGGCGTCGAGCGGCAGCGCAGGCTCCAGCGCGAAGCGGTCGGGAGCGGCCAGCCAGCCGGCGTCATATTCGAAGCCCGCGCTCTCGCGGCTCCCTTGCTGATTGTAGTGAAGCAACCCGACACCGCGGGCTTCGTCGCCTATCTGAATGCCGATCGTCCGCCTCACAGCGAAACGGGCGGTTTGGGTCTACGGACGCGCTGCGGCATACGTTCCACGTCGAGCAACAGACCTTGCTCGTCTTTCCTGGCGTCGAGGATCTCTCCAAGGCTCTCGCCAAAACCCAGAACGAAGAAGGTCATGGCGTATGTACCCAACGCGACGGTCGGGTCGCCTTTTTCCAGCTTGAGATATGTACTCTTGGCCACGCCGATGCGTTCGGCCATCATGACCACCGTGAGGCTGCGCTTCTTGCGCGCCAGCGCAATATCGGCGCCCAGCTTCGTCAAGCTCCGCCTCACGCGCGGCGGAAGAGTATCAGCGACAGTCGATCGCATCTAGCGTCTCATATAAGCGCCCATGAGGCCAATACGGTGTGTTATACACGACCTTAAGATGCCAGTCGAGATAGCCGGGTCGAGACGCGTTGCCCGGGTTCGACAGGAGCGGATGCAAGTGCCTGCTCGGGCGGGATCGATAGAACCGGCAATGTCACACAGAGCGTCGGCCGTGCGGCTTGCTCTTCAGGGGGCGGGCACTGCGGGGCGTGGTACGTGCAAGTCGCATGGCGCGGCGCATGTCGTTAGTCTACCGATCAGACCGAGCAACCTTCACGAGGCAGAATGAAAGCCCTAGACGCCCTGAAGGCTGCACCCCCTGAGGTGCGAGCCGCAGCGCTTGCCGTTCTCGATCAGGTGTCAGCGCCATTGACGGAGCGACAACTCGCCAGCGCCTTTCGTTCACATGGCATCGGGCTGCTCGATGCCAAACGCATGGCACGAGCCCTGCGAAAGCTTGATATCATCGCAGTCGCCCCTCGCGGCCCTTGAAGCTCGAGGATTGTAAGCTTCGGACTGGCACGGACGCGCCCTGTCAGGCTACATTCGAAATTGCGCCAAGAACCAGACGCAAGAAGGTAGACGATCATGACGGAAGCGACCTGGGGCGAAAGCGTAAAGACGCCTGAGATCAACTGGCGGATGAGCGCGTCGCTCGAAAACGTCCCGCGCGGCGATAGCGACGTCGCTGAAGTCACCAACCTCGAGCGAGCAGTTCGGGATTGGCGCGGATTGGACCCAGAGCATCAAGCCGCGGCCGTCCTGACGGTGGAGCATCCTGTCCAAATCGAAGGTGCCTCCAGCACGACCTTTACCGGTGAAGGCATCGCAGCACTGGCGGAGCACCTGCCGGCTTCCAGCCCAACCGAGGAGTAAGCCGGCATGGCCACTCCCAGCGTCCGTTTCGAAATGGGGGACTATTACTGGGTTGCCGAACGCGAGAGCGTCGGCTTCACGGGCACCACCAACTTAGGAGTCGTCGAGTTCCTCATCACCAGCGAGGCCCTGACGCAGCTCCTCGATCCCGATCGCGATACGCTCGATTCCGAAACTGCGCTCGAGGTCTTCATCGAATTCGAGAGTGACATTCACCGCATAGCACAGCGCGAGTTCGTCAAGCGGCTCGGCGGGGAGCCTCCGATCCTGCTGACCGCGGCCGACGTGGAGGGCTGAGACTACGAGAAATGGCAGCGCCAGCTGGATCGATCCATGCATCCGACCGGCACCATTTCTGAGATGCCTCAGAGACGATGCGGGCGGCACTCTTTCTCACTGATCCAACACTTCCTCATATCGGCCTGCGCGGCGTAGCTGACGGACAATGCCGTTGAACGCAGCGGTCACACCCTGTGCCCTGCCAATCTCATTCTCCTGGCACGCCGCGTCCCAGTAGAGCTCAAGCGGCCAACGCTCTGGGCAATGCGGTAAGAGGCACCGAAGCGCCAGACGAACCTCTACGCCGTCCACGCGCGAGTCCGAGCAGCGGACGACGCCGCCCCGCAGGATATGGACCGATAGCGCGATGACGACGCGCTGGTGGCGAGCGAGCTTTGCCATCGCTCAACGAAAGTCATGCGATTTGAAGCGCACCGCGTCCTCGGGGTCCATGCCTTCGGCGTGCGGCGGCCAGTAGCAGTTGCGGGGCTCCGGCTTCCAACCCGCGTCACCCCGGTCAGGCGATCCGGCATGCTTGGCCCCATCGCCGCGGCCGGTCCGATGGGGGAACGACATCTCGCCCACGCGGTGCAGCAGGTCACCATGGTCGATGATCCGGTCGCAGATGACGTGGATCACCTCCCCCTCTTTCTGCACCCTGCCCTTCATGCCGATCATAGACGCAGACATGATCGTGCGGCGTTGCCGCTCGAACCGATCCGGCCACAGAATACCGTTCGCGATCCCCGTTTCGTCCTCGATCGTGATGAACAACACGCCCTTGGCGGAGCCGGGCTTTTGGCGGACCAGAATGATGCCAGCGACCTCGACGTGCCGGCCATCCCGAATGTTCGCGAGTTCGGCGCATTTGGTCACGCCGCGTCGCGCAAGTTCACCTCGGACGAACGTCAGCGGATGCGCCCGCAGCGACAGCTGCAGCGAGCGGTAATCCTCGATCACCTCGCGGCCGTCCGTCAACGGACGGAGAGCGACGGACGGTTCGATCCCTTCGGCGCTGATCGTCTCTGCAGCGCGATCCGCAGCCGCGAACAGCGGCAGCGGCGCCTCGCCAAGCCCCCTTACCTTCCACAGGCCCTGCCGGCGATCGGCACCGAACGCGTGAAACGCATCGGCATCCGCCAGCTTCTCGATCGCCGCGCGCTGGACACCTGACCGGCGCCAAACGTCCTCGACCGAGTCGAACAATGTCGTGCTGCGCGCGCCTACGATCGCAGCCCCGTCGGCGTTCGACAGCCCACGCACTTGGCGCAGGCCGAGCCGCACCGCGAGGTAGCGGCCGCCTGTCGGCTCCAACGTGCAGTCCCAGCGGCTCGCGTTGATGCACGGGGGCCGAACCTCAACATCGTGTGCCTGGGCGTCGCGCACGATCTGCGCGGGGGCGTAGAACCCCATCGGCTGCGCGTTCATCAGCGACGCGCAGAAGACGTCGGGATGGTGATGCTTCATCCAGCTCGAGGCGTAGGAAATCTTGGCGAAGCTCGCCGCGTGGCTCTCCGGGAAGCCGTAGGAGCCGAAGCCCTCGAGCTGGCGGAAGGTGCGTTCGGCGAAGTCGCGCGGATACCCGCGCGCGACCATTCCCTCGACCAGCTTTTCCGAGAAATGCGATACGCCACCGGTGACTTTGAAGGTCGCCATCGCTCGGCGCAGCTGATCCGCTTCCGCCGGGGTGAAGCCCGCGCCCACGATGGCGACTTTCATCGCCTGTTCCTGGAATAGTGGTACGCCGAGCGTCTTTTCCAGCACCGCGCGCAGCTCGGGCCGAGGATATTCTGGCTTCTCCAGCCCCTCGCGGCGACGAAGATAGGGATGAACCATATCGCCCTGGATCGGCCCTGGTCGGACGATCGCGACCTGGATCACGAGATCGTAGAACCGTCGCGGCTTCATCCGCGGCAGCATCGACATCTGCGCGCGGCTCTCGATCTGGAAGGTGCCGAGCGTATCCGCCTTTTGGATCATCGCGTACACCGCCGGATCGTCGTCCTGGAGGTCGGCCAAGCCGACGCGGATGCCCTTATCCTGCTCGAGCATGTTGAAGGCGCGGTTCATGCAGCCGAGCATTCCGAGGCCGAGCACGTCGACCTTCATGAACTTCAGCGCATCGATGTCGTCCTTGTCCCACTCGATGATCTGGCGATCTTCCATCGCGGCGGGCTCAATCGGCACGAGATCGTCGAGCCGATCATGCGTCAGGACGAACCCGCCCGGGTGCTGGCTCATGTGGCGGGGCACGCCGATCAACTTGCGGGCCAGTTCCAGGGTCAAGCGCAGCCGTCGATCGCCGATATCGAGGTTGAGTTCCTCGACCTGCTTCTCACCCACGCCTTCGGCGGACCAGCCCCACACCAGCCCCGCCAGCGAGGACGTCAGGTCTTCGGGCAACCCCAATGCCTTGCCAACATCGCGCACCGCACCGCGAGCGCGGTAGCGCTGGACGACCGCAGTCAGCGCGGATCGGTCACGGCCGTAGGTCTCGTAGATCCACTGGATGATCTCTTCACGGCGCTCATGCTCGAAGTCGACGTCGATGTCGGGTGGTTCGCGCCGCTCGCCCGACACGAAGCGTTCGAAGAGAAGCTCGTGCTTGATCGGATCGATCGAGGTCACCCCCAGCACGAAGCACACGCACGAGTTCGCGGCCGAGCCACGCCCTTGGCACAGGATGCCGCGGCGGCGTGCTTCGCGCACGATCGCATAGACGGTCAGGAAATAGGGCGCGTAACCGAGCTCGCCGATCAACCGCATCTCGTGGCCGATCTGGTCGGTATAGGCAGCCGGCACGTTGCCATCGAACATCCGCTCGACCGCCTCGGTCGCCAGCTTCTGCAGCGCGTCCTGCGCACTCAGGCCATCGATCAGCCGCTCGTGGGGATATTGATAGGCCAGCTCACCAAGATCAAAGTTACAGGCCCGGGCGATATCGACGCTGGCGCGCAGCGCATCGGGATAATCACGAAAGCGCCGGACCATTTCCTCCGGTGATTTGAGCGCGCGATCGGCGTTGATCTCACGGCGGTAGCCGAGCTCATCAACGGTGCACTTCTCGCGCACGGCCGTAACCACGTCCTGCAGAAGGCGGGCTTCGGGCGCATGGTAGAGGACGTCACCGGTTGCGACCGCGCGGACGCCGGCGCCGCCAGCCTGCCTAGCCAGCGCATCGATACGGACGGCGTCGTCCGGCCGCCGGCGCTGGAACAGCGCCATGTACCCGCGTCGGCCGTAAACCGTCTTCAGGTCGGCAAGTGCCGCAAGGTTCGCCTGATCCGCCTCGTCCGGTAGCAGGATAGCGATGATCCCCTCCGACCATGGCTCAAGGTCGTGCCAGTGCAGCAAGCAGCCCCCCTTCCCCGCCCGCTTCTTCCCGACGGTTAGGAGCCGCGTGATCCGTGACCAGGCGGGGCGATCGGTCGGATAGAGGATCAGGCGGCGCCCGCAGGAAAGATTGACACGCGTACCCGCGATCGAGCGGACGCCGGTCGCCTTTTGCGCCTCCCAGGCGCGCACGACGCCCGCCACCGTACCGATGTCGCTGATCCCAATCGCGGAATACCCGAGCAGTGCCGCCGCCGCGAACAGCTCGTCGGGGCTCGACGCGCCGCGCAGCAGCGAGAAATGGGTGAGCACCTGAAGCTCGACATAGGGCGCGCTCATGCGAACACGCCGTGGATCCACCAGCTGAGATCGCCGGTATCATCATGGGTGCCGTCGCCGCGCCGGAACACCCAGAAACGGCCGCCTGCTTCATCCTCGACGCGGTAATAGTCCCGCACCGCCCAGGTCTCGGCGTCGCGGCGCCACCATTCGCCGTGGATCCGCTCGGGGCCATCGCCGGCGACGACCTTGTGCGCCTCGCCACGCCACTCGAAGCGCCGCGGCGGTTGATCGGGCAGCAGCGCGATGACGCCCCACAATGGCTCCGGTCTGGCGAACAGACGCACAGGTCGCTGCCATATCGGCCACCCTGCCGGCATTTCGACCGGGTCGGCGCGCGCGACCGCTCGCTCGGGTACATGGCTCGGGATCGGCGCGATCCGATAGACGGCATTCGGGCCAATGCGGCCGGCGACGACATCGACGAGGCGCGCGGGGTCGCGCACCAGAACCTCGCCGGCTAGCACTGCGCCGAGATCCACTGCATCGAGCGGCTCGGTATGCGGCGCCACAAGCAGGAACTGCTCAAGCCCCAGTCCGGGATCAATGCGCTCGATCCTGAGCTTCAGCAGTCGCAGGAGATGGGGAACTTCGCGTGTCGGCCGCGATGTCCCGACGGCAACCACCTGTTCCGTCCCGTCGACGCACAGCCCCGACAGTCGGAGCGATCGCGCACCGAGCCCTCTCGCCTGCAGTACCTCGGCCAAATCGCCCAGCAGATCTTCCATCACCTGCGCGATCGCCTCGGCCGTGCCGATCGGCTCGAGCAAGCGGCGCTCGACGGCTGGAACGGTGACATCTTCGCGCGGTGTGATCGGCTCCGCTACGCCACCGAGCGCCTGATCAAGCCGGGTGATGGCGGGCAGGCCCAGCCGCCGCGCGAGCGGGCCGCGCGCGACCGGCAAAAGGTCTGCGATAGTCTCGAAGCCGAACCGCTTGGCAGCGCTGAGCGCCGTGCCGGTCAGCCGCAAGGCAGCGATCGGTAGCGATGATATCGCTCGGACCGTACCACCGGCCGGCACGATCGTCAGATCTTCCCGGCCGTACCGGGCGAGCGCGTGTGCGGCACCGGGCGTGTCGGCGACCGCAACGCGCGCGGTAAACCCGGCACGCTGGCAAAAGGCGCGCAGGCGTCGGCAAAATCGCTCTTCTCCCCCGTAGAGGTGATCGCAGCCGGCGAGGTCGAGCCACAGGCCATCGGTCGGCGTCGCGGCCGCAATGGGCGACCAACGCCGAACGGCAAGCAGCGCCAGGCGATCGAGCAGGACTGCGTCCGCCTCTGGTTCGGCGGGCCGGAAGTCGAGATCGGACACCAGCGCGCGGGCATGCGTCGCGGCCATTCCGACATGGATGCCGAGCGAGGTCGCCGCGGCACAGACGGCCACAACTTCCTCACGACGCCCGACCTTGCCGACAAGCGCCAGCGGAGCGTGAGCGGTTGCGGGCCGTGTCACGATCATGGCCGGTCGCGTGACCGACTGGTCCTTGTACGGATGGCTCGCAGCTTCCGATCGCCGCCCGAGTTCGCGCATGGGCGGCTTCGCATGCGCCGGAAGCGCGGCTATCTGCCCGGCAACCTCGGCCTTGGTAGGCGATTGCGCCCGCGCCCAGCGCGCACCCGGCCGCCATCCGCCACCCCTCGGGACAGAGCATTCACCCGGATCGTCGTCGACCGGAAGCTGGAGCGCGGGCCGCTCAGGCCGCGGCGTAGCGTGCCGGTCCAGCCGTCTCAGCCGCTCGATGGCCAAGTGCGGCAGGAACAGCGAGACAACCCGTCTCATCGCACCCCTCCACGATCAATGAGAAGGACCCGCCAGTGCGTTGACGCGCCAGCTCGACCGACCAACGGGCGCGTCCCACCCCGGCAACCGCGAGCCGCTGCGACGGGGCGCTGGCGACCCGCCAGCGCGTCCAGGCAGCGGAGGGCTCGCCGAGCGGGTCTTGCGATCGGCCCCGCCAGCGGCGCAGGAGCAGTACGGGAATGTCGGCTTCAGCAGCGACGAGCTGCAGGCGCCGCGTGGCGACCATCGAAACCTTTGCCGCCTCGGCCACGACCGCTGCCGGCGTACCATCCCGGATCGCGTCCTCGACAACCGCCAGAAGCGCGGCGTCGTCCTTGGGCTGGGCGTAGATCACGTTCGCCGAGCACAAGCCGGCTTGCGCCAAGCCGGGGGCGTAGAGATCGTTCCGGCAGCTTGCCCAAAGCACCGGGGCACGAGTGTTCCGCGCTTCTCGCGCGGCTACACCGGCAAGGAACAGCGTGGCAGCCGCATCGTCGACCAGCGAACAGGTCCGTGCGGCGACCTCGTGCAGTGCTCCAGCCCGGAGCCCTCCCCCGTTCAGACGATTGTCGAGGTCACTCACCCCGAACGGCAGGACCCGGTATTCGGCGATCGGCATCGCAATGCTTCGCAGATGGGCGATGCTCTGGGGAAGCGAATCGAGGGCGGCTGACATGGTGGTTAGACTCCACGTGTTCGCTTTATGTTCCGTTACCGCCGACGCTTGGTCAACGGATTTATGTCTGCCGGACCGAGTCTTTGGGCTTGACCGCAGCCGAGGGCCGGACGGTACGGAGTCGTAACGAATACTAGGTCTACAGCGCGATCTCGAGTGAGTTGCCAGTGTCGCCGCGCACGATCGCGGGCAGTCGCCACGAAAACTGACGGTACGCACCGCGTGGAACGGTTACACAACAGACCAAAAACAAACCAAGAAGATTTTGCTTTCGTTCTGCCATCGGCTGACTCATAGAATCGAGATGCCGATCCGCCCTGAAAACCGCTGGCTTTACCCGATCGACTGGCGCCAGCTGTCGGACGTGATCCGGTTCGATCGGGCCGGCGCGCGCTGCGAGCACTGCTCGAGGCCGCATATGCGTCGGGTCGCCCATCTTGGCGATGGTCGCTGGTGGGATGCCGATGCCGTGTGTTGGCGCTCCGGCCGTGGCAAGCGGATCGCGCTCAAGGGCGGCTTCATTCTGGCGTCGGTACGAACGACTTATGTCGTGCTGGCTTGTGCGCATCTCGATCACGATCCAGGCAACAGCATGCCCGGCAATCTCGCGGCGCTCTGCCAGCGTTGCCATATGATCCACGATGCGGCCGAGCATCGATGGCAGCGCTGGTGGAACGTCTTTCGCCTGCGCGCGATCCGCGACCTGTATGAAGATCCGCGCGTCACGCGAGAGCGCAGCGCGCGTTAGAAATCCAGCCTGCGGCTTTGCATCGGCTCGGCCGCCAGCTCGGCGATCGGCCCCTGCCCGCACCCGGCCTGATACACCTCGTCCACGTCATGATTAGCTAGTTTGCGGACCATCGAGCGGGCGCCCGCGACGTACGCATCGTCGAGCAGCATCATTGTATCGGCGCTCGGCACGGCTAAGGTCCGGCCAGATCCACTAGGGAGAGTAAGTAGCATGAACATCGGTGAACTGGCGAAGGGCGTCGCTGGGACGACAGGCACGAGCGAGGCAGAGGCCAAGGCCGCAATCGCCGCCGTGTTTGACCAGATCGCAAGCGCGGCCGCAAAAGGCGAAGACGTCTCGATCGCCGGCTTCGGCAAGTTCTCGGTCAAGGATCGTCCTGAGCGCCAGGGCCGCAATCCGTCGACCGGCGAGGCGATGACGATCGCTGCATCGAAGAAGGTTTCGTTCACGCCCGCCAAGGGTCTGAAGGACAAGCTCTAAGGCCAGAGTGCCGGCGGGCGGAGCTTGCCGGCACCGAAAGGGTGCTCGGATGTGCAATCGATACAGGCTGACCGCGAAGCAGGCGGAGATCGCGGCGACATTCGGCATCCGCCCGCCTTACGAGCCCGACGAGACGTATCCGGTCCCCGACATCTTTCCGACGGGCAAGAAGACGCCGTTCTACGGCCAAGTGGTCATCCAGGACGGCGCCGACCGGAAGATCGAGCGGATGGAGTGGGGTGTACCGACACAGGTGCCGAGCAAGCGCGATCCAGCGGTCAAGCTCACCAAGTACGTGACCAACGTGCGCAATCTCAGTTCGAGCTTCTGGCGGTCGATGCTGACGACGCCGGGGCGTCGTTGCCTGGTGCCGGTGACGGCGTTCTCCGAGTTCGGGATCGCGCCTGGCGAGGACGGAAAGAAGCCGCTGCACTGGTTCGACGTGCCTAGCCGCCCGATTTTTGCCTTTGCCGGAATCTGGCGACCGACCGAGCGCGGGAATGCCTATGGGTTCTTGACCACCGAGCCGAATGCGATCGTCGCGCCGATCCATCCAAAGGCGATGCCGGTGGTCCTTCACGACGACGACTATGATCACTGGCTATCGGCACCATGGGACGATCTGAAGGGGCTCGTCGCCCCCTACCCTTCCCAGTTGATGCGGCTTGGCTGACACGCCCATGATCCGCGTAATTCAGCTGCCGCAGTTGCGGTTTCATGCGCTTCGCTGGTGCGCGCGCCAGGCGTCGTTCCAGTCGTCATGATCCTCGGGCACGCGGCTGATGAGCTCGCGCCCGTTCGCTGTCAGGTGATCGCGTGCTTTTTCGAGCAGGCGTTCGGCAGCGCGGCCTCGGTCACCGTAAACGATCACCCGGCGGACCTTCTCCGGGATCGCGACGAAGGCTAGCCGTTCGACACCGCCCAGCGCCCATGTCGGCGTCCCGAACCATTGCGTCGCCGATCGGGCGTCCTCGATCCCTTCGGCAAGGCCCAGCTCTTCGGTCGCAGGCGCAAGACGGATCGCTGCTGTGCCGAGCAGTCCGAGCGCAACCTTCGGCTTTGGGATGGGCTTGCGCAGCACGTCGACAGGATCGAGGAAGGTCCGCTGGACGGCAACCAGTCCGAGGTCGTTTTCGACTGCGGCGATCATCGCGGGCATTACGCGTCTGTCGGCACCAGAGCCGAATATGGTCGCCGGGTTGAAGCGCAAGGCGTTGGGATAGGGCGCGGAGAGGCCGCGGGCGACGAGATAGGCTTCGGCGAGCGTGCCCGCGACCGGCACGCTGGCATTCCAGAGACGCAGGGCGAGCGCGCCCATGTCGCGCTTTGGTTTTCCCTCCGGCATTGCCACCGCAGAACGGTCATGGAGCTTTTGGCGCTGAAGCGCCTTCAGCACCTCGAGCGCTGTACAGCCGGCAAAACAGTGGAAGAGGATCGCCGAATCGCCGAGGCGGACGGACAGGCTGGGTGAGCCATCGTCATGGGCAGGGCAGCGGCATTCGCCGCGAGTGCCGCGCCACACCCCGCCGAGCTGTTCGACGATGTTCTTGGCTCGGATTTCGGCATCGAGCGGTAGTCTCGTCATCGGCCATGTCCTGTGAAGTTGGTCGGTTTCGGTCACTTTAGCCTCCGGAAAATATCACCGAAGGCACAGGCGGCATCCTCCACTCTGGATGGTCGGCATGAGAAGGTGGGCCGCGCGCGGCGCGACGATCTCTTTCGTCCGGGTGGCAACCAAGCGAGGATCGTCACCCGACCGGGTTGGAACGGCCACGCTGGCTCGACCGCAACGCGGCGGAGGTGGAGCCGTGCCGCCAACCCGCTTCCGACCCCCAATCAGCTATGCTCGGCTTCGGCCTTGGTCAGGATCGAGAAGGTGTCGGCGATCAGCTCGGTGCGGTAGGAAACCTCGTTGCCTTCGCCGTGGTTGCTCTCGCGGACCCGGCCGGTGACATGCACCAGATCGCCCTTCCCGGCTGCTTCGACTTGGGGTCCGATATTGGAGAAGCACACGACGCTGTTCCACAGCGTGTCGGTCTTCCAGTCGTCGCCGTCGCGCCGGTTATAATTGGCGGCGACGCTCACATAGGTGACCTTCTCGCGCGCCGTGATTTTGCCGATGCGACCGATGATCCGGAACTCGGCAATATTCTGTGGCATGATTTCCTCCTTGGTTGATGTTGGGGTCGGATCCGGCGGGCCTGTGCGAGCCTAGTCGCGCTCCTCTTGCCGGTGCGCAAAGTGGTAGCGCGCCAAATTCTCGGGCGTCGCGTATGTGTCGTAGGCCTTCGTCCAGTCGCGCCGGATGGCCTGCTGCGCCGTCCGAAGTGGCAAGCGGCGCTCGCAAACCAGTCGCCACAGGACATAGGCCAAGGCATTCTTGTCGGCCGCGTTCGCCTGGCCGCGCCGGGGCTGGAGCCACAGATCGCGTAGGTCGAGCGGCGCGCCGCCAAGCGAGATCGGGATCAGATGGTCGAGTTCGTAATCGGCGAAGGACTCGCCCGGATGCTGCGCGTCCATCAAGCGCCGTTTGACGGGCGCGGTAACCGCGAAGGAGGGGCGGACCGATCGGGCATAGCCGGGTCGGCAAATCGTCGTGCCGATGTTCGCCTGAGTGATAAAGGGATCGACGGCCCCTGGCGTGTCGCGGGGCGGCAGGATGCTGGTTCGGTCCACCCGCAAGACGGGATTGCGGAGCGCCGTTGATAGGCCGGCAACGGCGTCGCAGAAGTCATGCGTCGCAGCGACGCTGCAGGCCGAAACCTCACCTCGCTTCCCAGCCCGCTTGTCGTCGAACGGCCGATACCAGAAGCCGATGGCGATCAAGAGCGCCAATCCGCCCGATATAGCTTGCAGCTTCAAGAGCGCATGGCCCGTATATCCACCGTCGTTCCAGTCACCTCGAAACCACTCGACAACTGACTCAGCTAAGAGCTGGCCTAGCTGATAATTGCCTAAAGCCGTTTGAAACACATATCATACGGTCATGGTGCAATACCGTGCCTTTCGTCGCAATAGATTACGCCGTATCACTCCACAATCGCGATTGAATTGCTCCAGATGTGTTGTTGTTTGCCTGCTGCTTCGGGTTTAACCTTTTGGTGTCGATGTCCTGTAGTCGCTGACATCTGCTTGGGTTCAATTCAGCATTGGTGCATTGATGTGCTTCCGGCGAGTATCCTAGCGAAGGCAATTCAACTCTGTGCCGCCGGGCTAGCCGTGGCCGGAACGCCATCTCCCGCGTCGCTCGCAATCTCCGTTCGTTCGGGTGGGGTCCTCGCTCGGCAGCCGGTCAACGCAGCTGACGCAGAGGCGACGGTGCGTGATCTGCTCGCGTTGGGCGCGGACTTCGAGGCGGGGCCGCTGGCGATCCGCGGCCGTGATTTCGCGACTTACGGTATCACGCCGGCAACGGTTTTTGATGCCTGCGCGCTCTCGCATATCGACGACGACCGGTCTTCTATCGGCTCCGTGGGCGCGCCCTCGGTGTCGAACGTCGCAGACCTCGTTCGTCGCGCCTTTGGCTCGCGGATCACCGATACGATCCGCCCAATGAACGCCAGCTTCGGCGCGCGGTATAGCTGGCACAAGTTCGGCCAGGCGGTCGATTTCGTTCCCGCAGGCGGCGTCCACGCGATCGACCGCGAGCAGATCCGCGCGCTCATGGCACAGAGCGGTATCCGGATCATCGAACTGCTCGGGCCGGGGGATCGCGGTCACTCGAACCACTGGCATGTCGCGTTCGCGCGACCCGGGCAGGTCATCGACCGGACCCGACCGATCGAAGGCGACGAGGACTGGATCATCACCGTCGCACAAGGCGACGCGCCGTCCCCGCCGACGCCCGCCGGAGTTGAGGCGGCCCCCGCACCGACCGCGCCGGCCTCGGCCCTCGCGCTTGCCGCCAATGCACCGGCGCAGTGGGACGTGTTCGCAACCGAAGAGTGGCGCGCAGTTCATGGAGGTGGCTCATGATCCGATACCTGACGACCAAGCTGGGCGGCACTACTGGCGCCATCGCGCTGTGCGTGGCCGGCGTCGTGGCGGTCGCGGCCCCACAACCCGCGTACGCGTCGGACTGGGGGTGTCAGGTGGTCCTCTGCCTTGCGACACCCGGTTCGCCGACGAAATATGTCGAGTGCGTCCCGCCGATCACGAAACTCTGGAACGCCCTCGCTATCGGCGGCTCGTTCCCGACCTGCACCGGGGTCGGCGTCAAAATGAAAAAGGCCAAGCACGGCTACGACCTGACCGTGACGCAGGCCGATGGCGGAACGTCGCGGTACGCGCTCGACACCCGCTACCAGACGGTGACGCAGCAATGATCCACGCCATCGCCGCGATCACCATGCTCGCGCAGCAATGCGCGCCTGAGATCGCGACCGAGGCGGTTGTTCCCCTGGTCGTGACCGAAAGCGGCGGCGACGATCTGGCGATCAATATCAACAAGGGGCCGCGTGTCCGCGCCGCGTCGATCGCCGACGGTGCCGCGCTGGTGCGGCGGTACATGGCGGCCGGCTATACGGTCGATGTCGGGTTGGCTCAGGTGAACTCCGCCAATTTAGCGCGGTTGGGCGTTACCGTCGAACAGGCCTTCGACCCCTGTACGAACCTGCGCCTCGCATCCTCGATCCTTCGGGCGGGATATGGCCTCGCGATCCAGCATTATACGGGGCTGGACGCGATCTCAGCGACCTATTCGCTCTACAACACCGGCACGCTGACGCGCGGTTTCCACAATGGCTATGTCGGTCGCGTCTGGTCGGCCGCGAGCGGCATGGGGACGATCCATACACCCCCGCCCATCCCGGGCTCGGCGTCGGCGTCGGCGCCGACCGCCACGCCCGCCTCGGCAAAGCAAGGGATCGCCGAAGCTAGCTGGGTGGTGGGGCAGATCGATTCCAGCGCGGTTCAGGTCTTCAAATGAGCGCGGATAACAGCGTTGCGCGGGGCGGCCTCGATGCGCAAACGCAAGCCGAACAGGCTGCGTTCCAGATCCCGCCTGAGCTGGCGACACGTTATCAGGTCCGGATCATCGAGCCGTCCGACGGCAGCGAGCGCCGCGTCGGCATGTTCCTGCCGACGGATCGCGAGAACCCGTCGATCGAGATTGCCGGCGATCGCATCGTTGCTCGAAACGAGGATCCCGAGACCGTCTCGGCTCTGGTCACGATCGCCAAGCACAATGGCTGGGAGGGCATCGACGTCGAAGGTTCGCCTGAGTTTCGTCAGGCCGTGTGGACGGCGGCGTCGCGCGAAGGCCTGACGGTGCGCGGCTATGAGCCGAGCTTCGACGAACAGGCGCGATTGGAAGAGCTGCGTCGCGCCGATGCTGCACGACGCGACCGTGAGGTGGCGGAAAAGCCGGCGCCGACTGTCGAACCCGTCGCTCCGACGGCGGCTGTCGGGGCGACGGAGGCGACAGTCCTCGCGCCGTCGGCCGACGCGGAGAGGAACGGCGCGCCTCAGCCGTTGCCAAGCGGAAGCAGCACCGAATTGTCCGACGCAGACAAGCGCCTCCTGTTGACGGTGAGCGTGCACACGCAGGATCGCAAGGCGCTCTACGCGGCCGTCAACGAGGACATGGACCCCGTGCGGAGGGAGGTTCAGGCCGAACGTATCGATCTGAACAGGGATGCGCTGAACGGGGCGCTGGAGCGGGCCTTGGAAAGCCCGACGCTGGTCAACGCCTTCTCAAGGTCCGGTTATGAACCCGACGGTCTGCGCCAGATGGCGCGCGACGGCGCGTGGGACGGCGAGGTCGCCGATGCGATCTACATCGTCCGCTCCGGGCTCAACCGGCACGAAGTCGCCCGCGAAGCCGGTGCGAACGTGCCGCTCGGCGGCGCGCTCGCCGCCACGCCCGAAGACCGCCTGGCCGGCGAAGCGACGGCTGCGCCCGAGCGACAGCCCGAACAGGAACCCCATATCGTTCGGGAGGAGCGCCTTCGTCAGGCCGCGCCTGAGCGACGTCACGAAAATGACGAACTGGCCGAACTGTTCCTTCATGGCGGGGCGGAGCGTATTGCCGCCGAGCCGCGCCTCGCCAACGCGCTACAGGCGCAGGCGGCGATGGATCAGCACCTTGGTGCGGCGTTCGATGGCGACGCGGAACGGATGACGTCCGCGAGCTTGGAGAGCCGCCACATGATCTCGGACGTGCTGCGGCGCGGCCTGGATGTTTCGGTCCGCGAGCCGACGCCTGTTCGGCAGGTCGAGCCGATCCGCCCCACCCACGATCTCGAGAGGTAAACCCCAAGCCATGGAGACCCGTATGAAGTTCACTCAATCCATGGGCCGGATGTTGTCCGACGCCCGCGCGCGGCAGGTCATCGGCTTTGCCGGTGCGCTCGCCCTCATTTCGATCGCACAGCCCGTCCTTGCACAGAGCAGCGGCACGTCGATCGAGACCGGGCTCGGCACGATCAGGACCTGGATGACCACCGTCGCGTCCGTTGTCGGCGTCATAGCCGTCATGGCGGTCGGCTATGCCAAGCTGACCGGCCGGATGGATTGGGGGAAAGCGGTCACGGTGCTGATCGGCATCGGCATCATCTTCTCGGCAGCGACAATCGTCGGCTGGATGGGCGGATCGGCGTAGCATGGAAGACAAGCTCGCCGAGGATAAGGTGTTCCTTGCCCTGACCAGACCGTCGGTGTTCATGGGATTGCCGCTCGAGGCAATCCTGCCAATCATCATGGTCTGCATGGTGGTTTGGGGGATTTTCCACAATCCGTTCTACCCCCTGGCCTTGTTCGGAGCGCTCTACTTCCCGGCGCGCATGATCTGTCACTACGACTTCAATGCGTTCCGGCTGTGGGGCCTGTGGTTCCAGACCGGCTTCCTATCCAAGAACCGCAAGTTCTGGGGGGGCGGGAGCTACTCTCCCGTCCGCCTCGCCAAAGGCGTGAAGCGAAAGCATTTCGGCAATGACTGATTTCAGGCTGAAGCATAAGAAGATCGCTGTCCGCGAGACGGATGACATCAAGTTCATTCCCTACACGCGGCACGTCGACGACACGCTGGTCGCGCTCGAGGACGGCTCGCTCATGCGCATGTACCGCGTCGATGGGCGGCCGTTCGAGACCAGCGACGTCGGCGATCTCAACACCTGGCATAACAAGCTCAACATCGCGTGGCGCTCGATCGGTGACGATCGCGTTGCGTTGTGGACCCATCTCGTGCGGACAGCCACAGACCCCATTCTCGGCGGCGACTTCCACTCCGACTTCGCGCGAACCTTGCAGGAGAAATACGCCGGCACGCTGAAGGAGAAGGTCCTCTACCACAACGAGTTCTACGTCACGATCATCGTCCGGCCGTCGAGCATGGCCGGCGAGCAAGTGACGCGGCTTTTCTCCAAGCGAAAAGCGAACGCCGAGATCGACGATCGCGCGCTCACGATCATGGCGGACAAGTGCCGCGACTTCGAAACGCTGCTTGCTGATGTCGTTCCGGAGCCGCTCTCGATGTATGAGCACAACGGTATTCTATTTTCACGACCGATGGAGGTGCTTCACTTCATCCTGACCGGCGACCGCATCCGCGTGCCGCTGCTCGACGGCAGGCTGGGCCAAGCCCTGTATGCCTCACGCGTGGTGTTCGGTCGCGAGGCGGCCGAGATCCGGCTTCCGCACACGTCCCATTTCCTCGGAATGTTCGGCGTGCGCGAGTATGTCGCCAGCACGCGGACCGGTCAGTTCAACAGCCTGCTCACGCTCGACTTCCCGTTCGTGCTGACCCAGAGTTTCGCGCCGTTGGTGAAGTCGGTCGCGAGCGAGCGGTTCACCAAAAAATACAAGCAAATGGTCTCTTCGGACGATGCCGGCGTCAGCCAGGCGGAGGAACTGCTCGACGGCGTCGACGATCTCATGGCGAACCGCTTTGCCATGGGCGAGCATCACCTCTCGATCGCGGTAATCGACGAGAACCCGAAGCGGCTGCTGGAACGCTTGTCGATCGCACGATCGGCAGCGGCCGATACAGGTATGGTGATGGCGCGCGAGGACGTCGCGCTGGAGGCCGCCTTCTGGGCGCAGCTTCCCGGCAATTTTCGGATGCGCGCGCGCCCCGCGGTCATCAACACGCGCAATTTCGCAGGCTTGAGCCCGTTCTACACCTTCCCGGCGGGTCGCAAGTCGGGAAACCACTGGGGCGAGGCGGTGACGCTGCTCAAGACGCGCGCGGGCTCCTCCTTCTGGTTCAACTTCCACCGGGCCGACATCGGCCACACGCTCATCATCGGGCCAACGGGTGGCGGCAAAACAGTGCTGCAGAACTTCCTTCAAGCGCAGCTCGAAAAGACCGGTGCGAAGCAGGTATTTTTTGACAAGGATCGCGGTGCCGAGATCTTCGTCCGCGCTTGTGGCGGCACCTATCTGGCGCTGCGCGACGGCGAGCCCACCGGGTTCGCGCCGTTGAAGGGTCTCACCCCGTCGCCGCACGACATTGCTTTTCTGCGGCAGTTCATTCGTGTCCTGGTACGCCGGGACAACCGCCCGCTCAGCGTCGCCGAAGAGCGACTGATCGACGAGGGTATCGAGGCGGTGATGCGGCTGCCGGCGCCGTCGCGCTCGTTCAGCGCGTTGCGCGAGATGCTGGGCTACGCCGATGCGGAGGGCATTGGTGCGCGGCTGGAGCGCTGGTGTCTGGGCGGCCCGCTCGGCTGGGCTTTCGATGGTCCACAGGACGAGGTGTCGATGTCGGCGCGGTTCATCGGCTTCGACATGACGGACTTCCTGGAGAACCCTGAGATCCGCACTCCCACGATATTGTACCTCTTCCACCGCGTCGACGAGCTACTGGACGGGCGGCGTGTCGTGGTTGACGTCGACGAGTTCTGGAAGGCGCTTCAGGACGAAGCCTTTCGGGCGTTCGCGCAGGACGGTCTCAAGACCTTCCGTAAGCGCAACGCCTTCATGGTATTTGGCACGCAGTCCCCGGCCGACGCGCTGCGCTCGCCGATCGCGCACTCGATCATCGAGCAGACCGCGACCAAGATCTTGCTTCCAAACTCGGACGCCAAGCGATCGGATTATTGCGATGGGCTCGGCCTGACGGATGCGGAGTATCGGCTGATCCGTGAAGACCTGACGCCGGAGAGCCGGACCTTTCTGGTCAAGCAAGGGCATACCTCGATCGTTGCGAAGCTCGATCTCGGCGGGATGCCCAATGAGCTGAAAGTGCTTTCTGGCCGCGAGGAAACCCTCGTCGCCATGGAGGAGGCCATTGCCCTGGCGGGCAACGATCCTGCGGCATGGCTGCCGCATTTCTATGCCAACCAAAGGAGAAGCTGACATGTCGCTCAAGCGCATCATCATGGTTGCAGCCGCGCCGGTCGCGATCGTCGCGTTCGCGTCGCCGGCCGCTGCACAGGGCATCCCTGTGTTCGACACCTCTACCTATGTGCAAGCGCTCGCCCAGGTCCAGAACACGATCAAAATGATCCAGCAGGGCGAGCAGCAGATCCAGACAGCGACGACGACGCTCAGCTCGCTTCAGAAGCTGACCAACGTCAACGCGCTCGCCCCGCAATTGCTCAACGCGCAGGTGCGCAACATCCTGCCCAACACGACGATCGACGCCTCGACGTTGCTCAGTGGCGACCTGTCGAAGATTGGTTCGCTCGGTTCGCTCGCATCGAGCATCCAGTCTCGTTACGCGCTGCCGGCAACGTCGTCCTCCGACGCAGACCTAGCCTACACCCAGGCGCTCAAGGATGCGACCAGCTCATCGGCCGCCACGGCCGCGCTGGGCGAGAATACGCTCAGCATCGCCCAGACCCGGATGCAAGGCCTCGACCAGCTCCGCGAGCAACTGTCGTATGCCAAGGATCCCAAGGACGTGATGGACCTCCAAGCCCGGATCTCGGTCGAACAGGCACAGCTTCAAAACGATATGCTCAAGATGCAGGCGATCCAGATGGCGCAGGCCGGTCAGGCGAACATGCAGATCAGTGCGGCGCAAGTGGCGGCCGGTCGCGATGAAGCAGCCTTCTTCAGTGCCAACACGATCAGGAAGTGATCATGCGCAAGATACTATCGCTCTGCTCGTTGCTCGTCGTCTGCGGATGCCAACAGAACGTCGTGGTGCCTACCGCCAAGGATCTGATCGCCAGTCCTCAACTCCTCTCGCAGTGGCAAGCGAAGTGCGATGCGGGGGAGTACAGCCATCTCCCTGCGGATCAGAAGGCCAAGATGTGCGCGACGACCGGCGACGCGACCATCTCGGTCGCCCAGACCAAGGCCGGCAACGAAGAGGCGGACTTCTTCAAACAGAACACGATCCGCAAGAAGTAGATTTACTCGCTGCGCTTTGATCGCCGAAGATCGGAACCTCACCCAATGGCTGCCGGCCCACCCAACATCATGACGCTGTTCACGACGATGTATTCGTATGTGGAGACCGCCATAGCGACCTCGGTTGCGAGCTTCGGGGCGGGTCTCGTCAGTTTCGTTGCAGCGCCTTTGGCCCTGGCGGCGATCATCTACTTCCTGCTGCTCGGCTTCGCCGTGCTGCGAGGTGCTATCCAGGCCCCCTTGCGCGAACTGGTATTCCAGGCTGGTAAGGTCGGATTCGCCCTCGCGGCTGCCAGTGCCGTCGGCTATTCGGCGTTTGTGGTGAACGTGGTCACCAACTTGCCGAGCGAGATCATCGCGGCTGGATCGGGCACGCCCGTCACCAACCCGGGCACGACCTTCGATACCTATGTCTCCGATACCGGCAAGCTCTCGGAAAAGTTGGTCAACGCGAACCTGAAAGTTCAATCGCAAGAGCAGAAGGGCATCACCGACTTTCGCACGCCCGTGATTCAGCTCAGCGCCACGCTGATCACCTATCTGTGCGTCGCCGTCCTCTACATCTTCGCGTTCCTATCGGCGTCGATCGGCTTTTGCATCGTCATTTTTGCCAAGCTTTCGGTTGCGATCTGCGTCGCGCTCGCGCCGCTTGCGCTGGCGTGTCTGCTTTTCAACTCCTCCCGCTGGCTGTTCGACGGGTGGCTGAAGCAGACCGTCAATTTCATCCTGCTGATGGTCGTCATGGCGATCATGACCAAGTTCATCACCGGCCTCCAGGAAGCCGCGATGGACGGCATCATGGGATCGATCCCCGAAGACGGCTCGTCCTTCGTCATGGCGCAGAACGGCTACATCGTTCTGAAAGCCGCCGTAATGCTCGTCGCGACGATCGCCTGTGCGGCGATCTACATCGTCGGCACGATCTTCTTCTTTCAATCGCCGGCCATCGCCGCGGGCATCTCGGGGGGTGCGTCCTCTGGCGGCCATGGCTTCCTGCAGACCGGGGCGAACATGTTGACCAACCGGCTCATGTTCCGGCGCGCGACGCAGGCGAACCGTCCCCCCGCAGTAGGAAGCGGCACGGGCGGCTCGGCCTCTCGGTCCAATTAGGCCGGCTGCCAGTCCAGAACCATGAAACACAGAACCGCCGGGCGCGGGACCTTACGAACGGAGACCGTATGAAAAGGCTGACCATCGTGGCGATCGGCACGCTTGTTCTTGGCGGCTGCACCGGGACTCATATCAGACCTGTCTCGGTGTGCGACGGCAAACACCGGCGTCCCGCCAACCTCTACGGGTCGATCCTGCCGAGCTTGCCGGTGCCACTGCCGGCGTCACAGCAGGGCGCAGGGCAGTCGATGGTGGTTCCTCCATCACGCGAGTCAGCACCGGCGCCTCTTCCCGCACCGCCCCCTACGCCCGGTGCCGGAGGTCCGCCTGCCGCCCCCATCGGACCTGGGGCCACGAATATCCCGCGATCGGCACCACGCACGTCCGCGCAGGACGTCGCGCCGACCTACTCCTCCTGCTGAAGGGATCGACGCCATGGGCGCGGTGAAGGCCGAAGATAAAGAGAAATACTACGAGACCTCGAGGACGTGGGAATACGATCGTATGCGTGCGGCGATCCAGTCCAAGCGGCTCGCCTGGGGTGTCGCCGCAGGTGCGTGCACGCTCGCTGTGGCGTCGGTTGCGGCCGTCGCGATGCTGAGTCCGCTGAAGACCGTCGAGCCCTATGTCATCAGGGTCGACAAGAGCTCGGGCGAGACGCAGGTCGTGACCGCGCTCAAAGGGCCGCAGCCGCGCACCTATGAGGATGCGGTCAACCGCTACTTCATCTCGCAATATGTACGGTTGCGCGAAGGCTGGCTCAACGATGCCGCGCGCGAGAACGCCTATACGGTCATGCTTACCAGCGATTCCGCCGAGAGCGCTCGTTACCTGAACAGCGTTCAGGCCAACAACAAGAACGCGCCGTCCAACATTTACGGCGACAAGGGCTTCGTCTCGATCTCGATCCGGACGATCAGTTTCCTCAGTCCTACCGTGGCACAGGTTCGCTTCACGAAGATCATCACCTTCGGGCAGAACACGCCGATCGCGCAAAATTGGAACGCGATACTGACCTTCAGATACACGACAGCGCCGGAGCATGAGAAGGATCGGAATATCAATCCGCTCGGCTTCCAGGTCGTGAATTATCGTTCTGATCCGGAGGCGTGACATGAGCGATCAGCCAAATACGTCGGACAATGGCGACCGTGTTGCCGTCCCCTTCATGCCCGCGCTCCGCAAAAAGCTGATTCTCCGCCTGTCACCGCTGGCGACGGAGTTGGTGTTGACAGAGGATGGCGCCAGGAACCGGTTCTGGCGCGGGGTTGGGGCGGTGTGGCACCGCCTCGTCGCGTTCTCAATTCTGGGTGCCGCGGCAGTCACGCTCGCGCCGCAACCCGCGTTCGCCTCGGAGACTCCCGTCCCCGGGGCCAAGGACGCCCGCGTTCGCAACGTCAACTACGATCCGGATCAAGTGGTGACGATCGTCGGCAGTTTCCGGCACGCGATCGAGATCCAGTTCGGGCCCGGCGAAACGGTAACGCAGGCCGCCCTGGGCGATACCGTCTCCTGGCAGATCGCGCCTGTAGGCAATATCGTCTTTCTCAAACCCCGCGAGAGGGCTGGAGGCACCAACCTGATCGTCGTCACCAACGCGGGCGGCGTGCCGCGCACCTATCATTTCAACCTCGCACTAGGGACGGGCGCCACGATGTACGGCGTACGGTTCCGCTATCCGCGCGAGGAACGGGCGATGGCGGCGTTACAGGTGCAGCTTGCCCAGCGCCAGGCTGCCAAGGCGATCGAGACGACCATCACCACCGCCGCGCTCGACCATGCCGTGATCGAGGGCACCCGGAATATGAATTACACCGTGCAGGGTGACAGCGCGCTGCAACCCACCGAAATCTCGGACAACGGCGAGTTCACCGTGCTGCGCTATCCCGGCCACGCCGACATTCCCTCGATCTTCGCGGTCGATGTCGACGGGACCGAGACGATCGTCCCCTACGATGTCCGCGAGGATTTCGTCGTGATCCATGCGGTCTACCGGCAGCTGCGCCTCCGGCGCGGGGCGACGGTGCTGTGCATCTACAACGAGGCGTCGCTGCGCAACGATCGCGGCGATCGAACGGGCACCGTCTCCAATGTCGTCGAACGCAAAGTGAAGGGGCAGTAACATGGTCGGGACCGTCATTGACCGCGGGGGCGATGTCGCTGCCGACACCGTTCCACCAGGCGAGGTGGATAGCCCGGTCACGCGTAGCGGCGGGTGGGGCAACCTCGCCTTCATCGGTGCGGGGATCGGCCTGCTCGGTGCCATAGGCGGCATCGTGATAGGCTATGGCGCGTTTCACCAATCGGCCAGTACCGCGGCTGCCGCGCAGCCCGCTAAGGCCAGTGACCGTGCCGTCGACGACGTGATGGGATCGCCGAACGCGCAGCGAGCGGCGCTCGCGGGTCAGCTCGGCCAGCCCGGCGCGGCGCAAACCGACATCTTCGGGCGGCCGATCGCCGCAGCCCCGGGGCCGCAGGTCGCGGATGCCAACGGCAATCCGGTGCCGGCAACGAGCGGGACAACCTCCCCAACGGCGAACGGACAGCAATCTCCCGAGCAGCGACGTGCCGAGCAGGCACGCGCCATGGCCGATGCGGCGCGGCGGTCGCCGATCATGGCCTTTGGCAACACCGGGCTGGCCTCGGCCGCCCTTCCCGCCTCCGCCGGTGCCGACGCCCAACAGGGCACGGACCTCGACGACCGGACGCGCGGCGGCCAATCCACTGTCGCACGGCGGGGCCTCGGTGCCAGTGGCTTCGGAGCGCCGGGTGAAGACAGTCCGGCCGAGGCGGGCAAGGGCTCGACCGACTTCAGCGATCAGCTCGGCCATGCCGCGATCCAGACGGTCCGGGCAACGATGGTCGCGGACCGCAACCTTCTGCTGAGTGCCGGCACGGTCATTCCCTGCACGCTCCAAACGGCGATCAACTCGACGCAGGCCGGCTTCGTGTCCTGCGTCATTAATCACGACGTCTATTCCGAGAACGGCCGCATCGTCCTGCTCGACAAGGGGACCAAGGTCCTCGGGCAATATTCCGGCGGCATCACGCAGGGGCAAGCGCGCCTGTTCGTACTGTGGACGCGCGCCCTGACGCCGCGTGGCGTCGCGATCGACCTCGGGTCGCCGGCAGCGGATAGCCTTGGTCGGGCCGGGTTGCCAGGCGGCGTCGATACCCAGTTCTGGGCACGTTTTGGCGTCGGGCTCGTCATCTCGGTGCTGGAGGATGCCTCGCAGATTGCCGGTCGGGCGGTTGCCAATGAGGGGAGCAACACCACGCAGGTTCCCGGGCAAACCGGGCAGACCGTCCTGCAGCAGACCATGAACATCAAACCGATCCTGAAAAAGAACCAGGGCGACACCGCTGCGATCTTCGTCGCCAAGGACTTCGATTTCCGCTCGGTCTATGACGTAGGATTGAGGCGTTAAGGCCGTGGCATCCAGTCCGACCTCGCTGATCTACGAGCATAATGCCGAACCGATCCGACGGCACCTTCTGCGCGACGATGTGACCGAACTGGTCATCAATGAGCCGGGGATGATTGGCCTCGAAACACGGAACGGCTGGGAGTGGCATGAGGAGCCCGCACTCGACAATGCGGCCCTCATGACGCTGGCGAAGCTGATCGCGGGGCTGACCAAGCAGGACATCAACTCCGAATATCCGATCTGCTCCTCGGTCTTGCCGGGCGGCGAGCGCGCGCAGGTCGTCGTCCCCCCGGCGGTCGAGCAAGGCTTCATCTCGATCACGATCCGCAAAGCGTCGGGCGTGACGATGAACATCGACGATTTCGAGCGTGCCGGCTTGTTCAGCGAGGTCCGCGCGCACGGCCTGTACGAGGAGGTCGACCCCGATCTGCTGCGACTGCGCGAGGCGGGCGACTGGCGCGCCTTCTTCAAGCTGGCGGTCGAAGCCCGCAAGAACATCCTCATTTCCGGCGCGACGGGCTCCGGCAAGACGAGCTTCTCTAAGGGTCTCATCAAGCTGATCCCGGACTATGAGCGGATCCTGACGATCGAGGACACGCGCGAGCTCGTTGTACCCCAGCGCAACCACGTCCACATGATGTACGCCAAGGATGGGAAGAGCCTCCAGAAGGCGGGCGCCAAGGAGTTGCTGGAATCGGCGCTGCGGATGCGGCCCGATCGCATCCTTCTGCAGGAGCTGCGGGACGGCACCGCCTTCTTCTACCTGCGCAACGTCAACAGCGGTCATCCCGGTTCGATCACCACGGTCCACGCAAACACGGCGGAGGGCGCGCTCGAGCAGCTGACGCTGCTGGTGAAGGAATCGGAGGGCGGCAACGATCTCGACCGCCACGACATCCGGGCGCTGCTGCGCTCGCTGGTCGATATCGTCGTGCAGATGCACCGCCTGCCACCCGGCGAGGGCCAGCCGGCGCGCTATCGCATGACCGAAGTATGGTTCGATCCGGCGAGCAAGCCGACCGACTGAAGGGGGTATCGGCATGAACGGAAAATGGGTGCGAAGCGACGAAGGGTCGCAGCCGGGCGCGATCGCGTTCCTCGGCATCATCGGCCTGGCGCTGAGCGCCACGATCGGCGCCCTCGCCGTCCTGTGGCGTGCCCACCTCCTCAACGCGCATACGCCCTGGATTAAGGTGCCGGCCGCGCTGTGGGCGCTGAAGGGCTATCCGATCGTCTATCAGCCGTTCCTGATCGGCGTCGGGATCGGCCTCGTCCTGACGGTCATCACCATTCTCTCCACGCTGTTCAAACGGCAGAAGCTCCACGGCGAGGCGCGCTTCGCACGAGTCGGCGAGGTCCGCAACGGCAAGATGCTCGCCTCGGCCGGCATCGTGCTGGGCAAGTTCGGCGGCAAGGTGATGCGCTTTGGCGGACCCGAGCATGTGATGCTGGAAGCCCCAACGCGCGCCGGCAAGGGGGTGGGCGTCATCATCCCGAACTTGCTCGACTGGCTCGATTCTCTCGTGGTGCTCGACATCAAGCAGGAAAATTACGACAATACGGCGGGGTATCGGCTGAAGGTGCTCGGGCAGCAGGTGCTGCTCTTCAACCCGCTCGATCCCACGGGCCGCACCGTGCGGTGGAACCCGCTGAGCTACATCAACCGGCATGATCCGGTGGAGGTCATCAACGAGCTTCAGAAGATCGCGGCAATGCTCTATCCCGATCCGCTCACGGGCGAGAAGTTCTGGGCCGAGGGCGCGCGAACCGCTTTCCTCGGCATCACCGCATATATCGCGGCAACCGTCGACGATGGGGAGGACGCCCTCCCCTTTACGCTCGGCGAGGTGTACCGCCAGTTCGCGGCCAGCGACGCCCAGCGGCGTTTCCCGAAGATCATCGCCGATCGTAAGAAGGCCGGTAAGCCCCTGTCGGAAGGGTGCGTATCGGCGATCAAGGATTATACCGGCTCGTCGGCGAACACATTCTCTGGATTGCGCCAGTCGGTTACGTCCAAGATCAACGGCTGGCTGAACCCATATGTCGATGCGGCGACCTCAGAGAGTGATTTCGATCTCAGTGACTTTCGGGACAAGCGGATCTCGCTCTATCTCGGCGTGTCGCCGGATGACCTGGAGCGGGTTGCGCCGATCTACGGCCTGCTCTTCCAGCAACTCATCGACCGCAACGTCCGCGAGCTGCCGAAGGGCGACAAGCATCAGATCAAGGTGCTGCTAGCCCTGGACGAGTTCGCGAGCCTCGGCAAATGCACCGTGCTCGCGAACGCCTTCAGCTATGTCGCCGGCTACGGGTTGCGGATGCTGCCGGCATTCCAGTCGCTCGAACAGATCCAGGGCGTCTATGGGGACAAGGTGGCGGCCGACATCGAGCGGAACTGCGCGGTGCGGCTCGTGCTTCGTCCGGCCGGTTTGGCCGAAGCGAAGAAGATTTCGGACCAGCTCGGCAGCTACACGTTCAAGGCTCGCTCGCGCTCGATGGGAACGTGGGGTGGCGGCGGCGGCTCCACCTCGGACTCCGATCAGCGCCGGCCGCTGATGCTCCCTCAGGAAGTCGAGTTGCTGCCGGAGGACGATCTGATCGTTTTCCGGCGAGGCATGTACGCGACCTATGGAAAGAAGGTCCGCTACTATGCCGAGAAGAAGCTCTCGGCGCGGACCAAGATACCGGCCCCCGAGATGCCCCAGATCCGCGTCGACCCGGCGGTCGCTGCTAACAGCCTCCGCGTGATCGAGGCCACGCAGGCCCCGGATGACGTCAATGCCGCCTCGTCAGCGCCAGGCGCCGCGCCGATGGCAGGAGCGGTTGCGACTAACGGCGCTCCCGCAGTAGGTCGGCATGGATTGAACCAAGCCGCGATCAACGCCGCCTTGGCCGTTCCGTCAAACGAGCGTGTCGCCAAGCTCTTCGACGGCGTCCTCATGGTGCGAGGCAGATCTGGGTGACCAATGGGAATGCCTTCTCATCGAGTTTTAAAGTGGGAACGAGCAAGGTTGTCCCCGGAGGGCGTCAGTTGGGGACTTTCCTGCCAGACAGCTTTCAGGATTGGAACGGTCGAAAGCCGCCGGCACGTGGTGTCACAACCGTTCGGTTGTGACACTTGAGACAGCGCGGACTGAGCTATGAAGCAGCAGGTCCAAACCGGTTCAGTGGCAACTTGAGAAACGCCGTCCCACATTCGTCGGCATCTGGCAGTCGGCCGCCACGTATGTTCACCTGAAGCGCGGTAAGCATCAGGTCGGGTAGTGGGAGCGATGCGTCGCGTTTCTCGCGGGTTGCGACGAACTCGGCTTCGTCGATGCCATCGTGAACATGGATGTTGTCGCGACGCTGATCGGCGACGGTCGAGTGACCGAGTACGTCCCGGCCATCCTTTCCATAGTCATGCCCGACATAGGTTGCGGTTTCGGGTGGCAGATCGAGGATGGCGCGAATCGAGCGCCACAACGCATGAGCATCACCACCCGGGAAGTCTGCCCGGCTTGTGCCGCTATCGGGGACCATAAGCGTGTCGTGAACGAACGCGGCGTCACCGACGACATAAGTGATCGAGGCGAGCGTATGGCCCGGGGACAGCATGACTTGAGCGTCTAGCGTACCGATCCGGAAACGCTCGCCATCCGCAAACAACCGGTCCCACTGGCTGCCGTCGACGGCGAGATCGGGCAGGCAGTAGATGTCCCGCCACAGCTTCTGCACTTCCACGATCTTGTTGCCGATCGCGGTTTTGCCACCGGTCTTGCCGGCGAGGTACGGAACGGCTGAGAAGTGATCGGCATGGGGGTGGGTGTCGAGCACCCATTCAACCGTCAGCCCCTTCTCACGCACATAGTCGAGGATCAGATCGGCGTTGCGGGTCGCGGTCGCACCAGCGCGCGGGTCAAAATCCAGGACTGGATCGATGATCGCGGCCGTTTTCGTAGTGTCGTCGACGACAACATATTGGAAGCTACCAGTGCGTTCGTCATGGAGCGACGCAACGGTCATGCCATCGTGCTTATACTCGATCATGTTTTCGTCCTCTCGCTCTGTCAGCTTTCCGCCCGCGCACGCGCGAACAATCGTTCGAAATCACCTGCTTCGATCGCGCCCATCACCAGCATGCGTTCAGCAAGAAAGCCCGGGGTGCCGGCCAAACCGATCGAATAGGCCTCTTGGCCGTTCGCGCGCAGACGCGCTGCGACAGCCTGTGCATGCGAAGCAAGCCAGGTCGTCGCGCGCAGCCAGTCCCCGCCAGCGCCGGTGACAATGTCCCTCAGCATGTCGTCGTCGATCAAACGACTGTCGGTCATCAGCTGGCGATGAACGGCCGGGTAGATGCCCTGTTCGGCACAGGCGAGCGCAACGCTCGCGGCGCGTTCGGACGGCGGACCGAAGATCGGCCAGTCCTTGTAGATGACCCGAACCTTGCGATCGCGTCGCACCGCCTCTTCCAGTGCGGGGAAGGCGTGACGACAGGCCGGGCAACGATAATCGGTGAACACGGCAAGTCGCAGCGTGGCATTGGCAGGGCCGTATTCAGGCGAACCGCTGCCCGCCAGAATCAGGTCAGCGGTCGGACCAACGTCGCGACCGATCGGCGCTGTGCGTCGCAGCATCTGTCCGACTGCCCAACCAGTCACGACGACGGCCCCAAGCCCGACTGCCTGCCTGCGATTGAGCGGCTCTGGCATGTTCAGCGAGCCTGAGGCTTGCTGCGCGCCGTTGCGACAAGCCGGCGTAGCGTCGGCAGATCAACCGCGCCGGCCACCACTTGTAAGCCGACGATCAGCGCCGGTGTTCCGTTGAACCCGATCGCTTGAGCGATGGCGTTGGTACGAGCGAGGAGCGCATCGATTTCTGCACCGCGGGTCTTCAGATCGCGTTGCAGACGCGGCCAGTCTACCTTGGCTCTCGCGGCAGCGGCCTTGACCCCGGCGCTATCGAGCCGTGCCGGCGAGGTCAGCAGCGCCTCATGAAAGGCGGCATGTTTGCCCTGCCACTGGCTCGCGACGGCCGCCCGGGACGCCTCACGGGAGGCGGGTCCGAATATCGGCCAATCCCGATACACGATCCGCACCTTCGGGTCGGAGCGAAGCAGAGCGTTCAGCACCGGCTCCATGCGACGGCAATAGGGGCAGTTGTAGTCGAAGAACTCGACAACGGTGACGTCATAGGCTCGGCCGGCACGCTTCGGAGCAACGGGATCGTCTACGACCGCCTTACGCGACAGATCGGGTTGCTGCGCGACTGCTGGCATTGCCGGCACGGCGACGGCGAGCAACGCCAGAAAGCTGCGACAGAGAAGGTTGCGTCGGTTCATCGGTGTTTCCTTGCCATATCGATCCCATCAGCGAGGGCGGCGCGTGACAGCTCGCCAAGCTGAAGCTGCACGATCGTTCCGTCCGCAGCGACGAAGGCGGTTGCGGGATAGCCAGCGACTTCGAGGGCTTGGGAAAGCCCACGGGCAGGATCGAGCGCGACATTGCTCACGCCGATGCCTTCACGGGTAAGAAACCCGGTGACGATTGCTGGAGCCTCACCCTGATCGGCGAGCAGGATCGGCACATCCCGATTGCGCGTTGCCGCGGCGTCGAGCATCGGCAGCTCGCGCCGGCACGGCCCGCACCATGTCGCCCATAGATTGATCACGAAGGGGCGGCCCTGGAAGCGTGCAAGCGGAAGCGGAACTCCGGGCTGCGTCGTCAACGTTAGATAATAGGGGAACGGACCGTAGTTCACGGGCGGGATAAGCGCCTGGAGCGTAAACCACAGGCCACCCGCTATCGCCAATGCCCCCCAGCCCGCCGCCAAGGCGCGTGTTCGGCCAAGCTGGAAGGCCAGCGTCGCGGCAGCACCAATGATGCCGGCGATGGCGGAGAAGCCGCCCTGCCAGACGGCGAAAATGGATAGGGGCGCTTCGACGTAGCTCGCCCAATGTGCCGCGACATAGCCGATCCGCGCCGCCACCAGTCCAGCGACGATGGCACTGGTGGCGACCGTGGACACCCGCGGGAAGCGGAACCGCCCTGCCAAGGTTGTCAGCCCCAGGAACACGACGATGCATAGCACCGCCAGTCCGCGTTCAACCGCCATCATGAGCGGTCCGATGGCAATCGCGCTTCCCATCAGAGAAACGCGCCTGCGCTCTTCCAGAGCATGTAAGCTGCCACGACGAAGATCAGCACCGCGAAGACGGTGGTAAGCGTTCCGCCCGAGCCAAGGCGCTTGGCCATGCGTGTGCCGATCAACCCGCCGACGACCCCGCCGCCAATGAAGACGAAGGCAAGCGGCCAGTCGACCAGCCCGGAGAATGCATAATTGGCGGCGGTCGTCAGGCCGAAGGCGGTGACAGCAATCAACGACGTGCCGACAGCGTTGAGGATCGGCATACCCGTCGATCCGATCAGGCCCGGAACGATCAGAAAGCCACCTCCGATGCCGAAGAACCCTGAGAACAAGCCCGTCCCAAGGCCGTAGCCCAGCACCTTGGGTGCCTTCTCCCGGTTGCATTCCGCACCGGGATTACCTGCATCACCCCGCCCGCGAAGCATCAGGACGCCGACAACGACCATGACAAGCGCGAACAGAAAGAGCAGCTTGCCGCCATCGACGGCCTTGCCGACGGTGGATCCGAGCAGCGCACCGATGACGCCCGCTGTGGCGTACATGCCCCCGCACCGCCATTTTACGGTATGAGCCTTGGCATGACCGATAAGACCGGTCGCGGCATTGGCTGCCACGGCAAACGCACTCGTGCCGATTGCAAGGTGCGCATCGGGCACGCGCACCAGATACACCATCAGCGGTACGGCGAGGATCGAGCCCCCGCCGCCTACGAGGCCAAGGGTAAATCCGACCAAGCTGCCCGAAAGGGCGCCAAGCAGATACTGGATCGGTTCGAGAGTCATGCTGCCTTGCCGATTTCATGCGGGGCGGCCATCCACTCGCGGCCTTTCAGCATGCCCTGCCAGTAGATCGGGGGCAGCATGCGCTCCTTCAGGAACCAGGCGGCGCGCGTGGGACGCGTTCCGTCGAGCAGCCAGGATGGAAAGCTGGGCAGCAGCTTTCCGCCATAGCCGAACTCGGCGAGGACGATCTTACCGCGTTCGACCGTGAGCGGGCATGAGCCGTAACCATTATAGTCGGCAACGGGGGGTCTGCCGTCGAGCGCGGCCAGCGCGTTGACGGCGACCACGGGCGCCTGGACGCGAGCAGCAGCGGCCGTCTTGGCATTGCTGGTGCCAGCGGCATCGCCAAGGCCAAAGATGTTTTCAAATCGCTTGTGCCGCAGCGTAGTCTCGTCGACCTCGACGAAGCCGTTCGCAGCCGCGAGCGGGCTATTGGCGACGACCGCATGTGACACCTGAGGTGGCACGACATGGAGCATATCGAACTCACGTTCGATCCGCTCGGAGACGCCGTCCTGCTTGCGCTCGAACGTGGCGACGCGACGATCGGCGTCGACCGCGACCAGGTTGGACTCAAGCCTGAGATCGATGCCGTACTTCTCGACATATTCCATCAGCGCCGGGACGTAGGTCGGGACCCCGAACAGGGCTGCGCCGGCATTATGGAACTCGACGTCGATAGCTGGGAGAACGCCGCTATCCCGCCAGATGTCGCAGGAGAGATACATCGCTTTCTGCGGTGCGCCGGCGCACTTGATCGGCATGGGTGGCTGCGAGAACAGCGCCCGCCCCTGCCGCAACTCCTTGACGAGCTGGTAGGTGTAGGGTGCCAGATCGTAGCGGTAGTTGGAGGTGACGCCGTTGCGGCCGAGAGCCTCAGGCAGCCCCTCGATCTTCTCCCACGCCAGGCGCAGCCCGGGCGCGACGACCAGAACGCGATAGGTCAATGTGCCACCGTCTTGGAGCTCGATCGCGTTGCGGTCGGGGTCGATGGTGATCGCGGGCAACCGTATCCAGCGGACGCCCTTAGGCATCACATCGGCTTCGGCCTTGCGGGTTTGCTCGGGCGTGAAGACGCCGGCCCCGACCATCGTCCAGCCAGGCTGGTAATAGTGGTCCGTGGCCGGATCGACGACCGCGATCGTCACCTTGGCGTTGCGCTTCAGAATGCTGGAGGCTGTCGCGATGCCGGCGGCACCGCCCCCGATGATGATGACGTCGTAGGTCATTGATCCACCCTTTCGGAACGGCGCTTCAGCGCAGGCGTCAAATCGGCAAGGTCGTACCCGGCAGCCTTTGCCTGGGCGATGATCGTCGCCGGATCGGCGCGATCGGCCTCGGCCAACGCCCACAAGGTCGCCGCGCGTGTCCCGCTACGGCAGAAGCCGAGCGTAGGCTGTGGCAGTGTGGCTAGCGCCTCCTTCATGCGATCCGCATCGGCGTCAGTCGCCTTGCCCGGTACGATAGGGACATGGGCAAACGCGAGACCATGTTCGCCTGCCATTCGGGCCATTTCTTCCGCGCTCGGCTGGCCCGCCTCTTCGCCGTCCGGGCGGCTTGAGATGATCGAGCGATATCCTGCCTTCGCGGCAGCGGCGAGGTCGTCTTGCGTCAGCTGGGGGGCGGCAGAGAAGGACGAGGTGATCTGCTTGAAAGCCATGTGATGTCTCCTGTCTGATCAGGCCGAACGGCGGGAAGTGAATGCAAAGCGGTGGACGGCAACGCCGAGGGCCATTGCAGCGATGAAGACCAGTGCCGGCAGAGGCTGGATCGCCAGTGCGGCAATGGCGGGACCTGGGCACAATCCGACGATGCCCCAGCCTATGCCGAACAAGGCCGCACCGCCGATGAGGCGCCGGTCGATCGGCGAGGTGGCGGGCGTGTGAAATTGTTCGGCCGCGATCGGGGTCGAGCAACGCCGCACGACGAACCACGCTATCGCCATCGGCAGAATTGCGCCCGCCATGACGAACGCCAGGGTCGGGTCCCACGCGCCGGTGACATCGAGGAACGCCCGCACGCGCGCCGGATCAATCATTCCCGAGACGGCAAGGCCGGCGCCGAACAGCGTCCCGCTGGCGAGTGAAATGAGGTTCTGGCGCATCACAGTATTACCCCGGACAGACGCATGATCGTGACCGTGACGACGCCGGTCGCCATGAACGTAGCGGTCGCGGCGATGGACCGGGGCGACAGGCGAGACAGGCCGCATACGCCGTGCCCACTGGTGCACCCGGACCCGAGCCGTGTTCCGATACCGACGATCAGACCGGCGACGGCGATCAGCGAAAGCGATGTCGGAAAGCTGGCCTTCACGCCTAAGCTGGCTGCAACAATACCCGCGCCCAAAGGCAGACCCGCGGTGAAAAGCAGCGCGATTGCCCATGGTGGACCTCCAGCGGAAAGACCCAAAACCCTCGCGAACATGCCGCTGACTCCGGCGATGCGGCCGTTTCCGAGCAGCATGATCGCCGCGGCGACACCGATCATCAGCCCGCCGATGAAGCCTTCGAGCGGCATGGCATGCGGAAAGCCCAGCATCACAACGCATCCAGCGGGATCTTGAGGTAGCGGGTGCCGTTGGCTTCCGGCTCCGGCAAATGACCACCGCGCATGTTCACCTGAATCGAGGGCAGGATGAGCTTGGGCATCGACAAGGTGGCATCGCGACTGGTCCGCATCGCGACGAAGTCGTCTTCGCTGACCCCTTCGTGGACATGCACGTTGCCGACACGCTGCGCGCCTACAGTCGTTTCCCAGACATATTGGTCGCGACCCACCGCCTTGTAGTCGTGGCAGAGGAACAGGCGCGTCTCGTCCGGCAGCTGCATGAGCCGGCGGATCGAGCGGAATAGCTGGCGTGCGTCGCCACCAGGGAAGTCTGCCCGCGCGGTGCCGTAGTCGGGCATGAAGAGCGTATCGCCGGTGAAGACCGCGTCGCCGATGGCATAGGCCATGTCCGCCGGCGTATGGCCGGGCACGTGCAGCGCAACGGCGTCGATGTTGCCGATGGCAAAGCGGTCGCCGTCGTCGAACAGCCGGTCGAACTCGGAACCGTCGCGCTCGAAATCGGTGCCAGCGTTGAAGATTTTGCCAAATACGTTCTGGACCCGGATGATCTCACGACCGATCGCGAGCTGCCCGCCAAGCGCCTGTTGAAGATAGGGTGCCGCAGACAGGTGATCGGCATGTGCATGGGTTTCCAACAGCCAATCGACCGTCAGTCCCTGATCCCGCACGTAAGCGATCACTGCGTCCGCCGACGCAGTTTTGGTCCGGCCCGCCGCGGCGTCAAAATCGAGGACGCTGTCGACGATCGCAGCTTTTTTCGTCGCCGCGTCCCAAACGACGTAGGTCGCTGTGTTGGTGGGCTCATCAAAGAAGGACTGAACGACCGGCGATCCGGCCGTTTTTGCGCGTCTGATCTGGGCGTTGGCTTCGCTCAAAACCGGGTCCATGACCATCTCCGTTTAATCAATATCACGGTTTATGTAGTTGTGTAATCATATTGCGTCAACGGGGTGTTCGTGCCATTTGGGAGGAATGGAAATGATTGATGCGAACATGCCGCGCTCGCTGCGCATCGGGGATGCAGCCCCGAACTTCACCGCCCGCACCACGCAGGGCGAGATTGCGCTCGATCAGTATCGTGGGCGCTGGGTCGTGTTCTTCTCGCACCCTGCCGACTTCACGCCGGTTTGCACCAGCGAGTTTGTGGCCTTGGCCAAGGCGGCACCTCGCTTTGGAGAGTTGGATTGCGCGCTGCTAGGGCTGTCGGTCGACAGCCTCTACTCGCACGTGGCTTGGCTACGCGCGATCAAAGACGTCTTCGGTGTAGAGGTGCCATTTCCGGTAATCGAAGATCCCTCGATGGCGGTCGGGTATGCCTACGGCATGCTCGACGAGCAGGCCGGAGATGCCTCAACCGTGCGCGCGACTTACTTCATCGATCCTGAAGGCATCATCCGCGCGCTTAGCTGGTATCCGATGAATGTTGGTCGGTCTGTCGACGAGATGCTGCGCACGGTCAGGGCGTTGCGGCGCTCGGCCGATGGCGAGGCCTATACGCCTGCTGACTGGCAGCCGGGTGACGACGTGCTCCTGCCTCCTGCCTTGCCGGGGCACGCAGGCGCTGACTGGTTTCACCAAACGAAGGCTGACCGGTGACGGCGATTTACCAGTCCCGCGCGCTCGCCGACGTCGCAGTCGAGAAGCTGCGCGTGTTCGCGCAGCCTCAGCGGCTTATGATCCTGTCCTATCTCTTAGACGGCGAACGGCAGGTAGCGGACATTGAGGCCGCCACGGGCGTGACACAACCCGCGCTCAGCCAGCAGCTTGCCGAGCTACGGCGCGCCGAACTCGTTAAGACCAGACGTGAGGCCAAACAGGTTCACTACCGCCTTGCCGACGACGCAGCCGCATTGTGCGTGCGAACCCTGGAGGCGATGTTTGGAGCCGACGATCTGTCGGCCCCCCAAACAGCCCCCGCCCTCCGCCAAGTACGACCGCGCGAGACGCCCTCCGTGGTTCGACCGCAAAATATCGGTGCGGCCGTTTTTGCGAGAGTTGGCTGATCATTTTGACTGAAAAAGGAAAAAGCGGATGCGCATGCCAATCATTGCTGTTGCAGGATGCTTGTCACTCATGAGCAGCGTCAGTGCTTTAGCCAGCGTGCCCGGGCAGGCGGTGATAGCGGGATACGGCGCGATCACACCCATCGAAGGTGCTGCGGAACGGCCCGATCGCAAGTTGCGCTATCGCGTGCTGTTCAATGTGACCAAGGCCGCGGCAACGCCGGATAAGATCAATCCATCTCTGGAGAAGGTCGCCCGCTTCCTGAACCTGCTAGGCAACGACGGCGTTCGTCCAGAACAAGGCGATGTCGTCGTGATCGTCCACGGTCCGGCGACGCCCATCGTTACCGAAGATCGCGCCTATGCGATAAAGACGGGAGTAGCTGCGAACCCTAACCTTGCTTTGATTGAGGCGTTGAAGAAGGCGGGTGTGTCCGTTCGGGTATGCAGCCAAGCTCTTATTGGCAACAAGATCGACCCCGCTACGGTAGAAAAGAGTGTCGAGACCGACGTGTCTGCGCTGACTACTTTGGCGACGTTGCAGCTGCGTGGTTGGGCGCTGATCCCAGACTGATCGCGCCGATACGCTTCCTGCTTCATCATTCCAGTCGGTAACGCTGCCGGTGTCATAACCGGTCGGGCCTGTTGAAAAATGCCGGACATGCCGGGTTGCTCCTTCGTTTCACCCCTGCCGAAAGGAGCGTCGCTATGATGGGACCAGCCTGTCGCGGTGGGCGGGGAGGGGCGATCCACCGCGCCATAGAAGCCATATTGCCCACAGACCACCTGCTGCGTCGCATCGACCAGTGTCTCGACATGAGCGAGTTGAGGCAGGCACTGACCGGTCATTACAGCGCACGGGGGCGACCATCGATCGATCCCGAACTCCTCATCCGCATGACGCTGATCGGCCGAATCTACGCGATCACGTCCGAGCGGCGCCTGTGTGAAGAGCTGTGCTACAATCTGGCCTATCGCTGGTTCTGCCGTCTTAGGCCGGGAGACAAGGTTCCGCACCACTCGACGTTCAGCAAGAACCGGCATGGTCGCTTCCGCGATGCCGGCGTGTTCCGGATCCTGTTCGAGAGCACGGTTCGACGCTGCATCAGTGAAGGGCTGATCGGCGGAAAAGACGCCGCGATCGATGCGTCGTTCATAGCGGCTGATGCGAGCTGGCAGCGCAAGACCGTTCCTGGCTACTTGCCGTATGTCGCCAACGCGTCGCGCGCGGTTCGGGAATGGGTGCAAGACACAGGTGATGCCGTCTGGGAAATGGCGCGCTCGAAAAGCTGCCAAGGCGTCTCTCGAACCGACCCTGCCGCGGCTTGGTCGGCGCGAACGGTGCGTGGCCGTTTCGGCTACGCCCTTAACACGCTGATAGACACCCCGAGCGGCGTCGCGCTTGATGTTCAGGCGACGCCGGCTCGCTTTGCGGAGGAGGTCGATGCAGGCCGCGTCATGCTCGAGCGGTCGGCCGATCGGTTTGACTATCACCCAAAGCGGGTTGCTGCCGACAAGGCCTATGGCAGCGCCGTCTTTCTCGGCTTCGTGCGGGACCACGGTGCAATCCCGCACATTCCCGTGATCGATCGGACGCACCAGACCAATGGCAAGCTGCCACGATCGGCCTTCAGCTATGACCGGGATACCGACAGCTTTACCTGCCCGACCGGCAAGCCGCTTCGGCACCACGCCTTCCATCCACCCACCGGCGTACATCGCTATGCTGCCGACGCCCGGGACTGCGCGGCGTGCGTGCTTCGGAAGAAATGCACGACGGCACGGCGTCGTACCCTGACCCGTCTGGACGATGAGGACGTCCGCGATCTTGCCAGAGCCGAAGCACAAACCGGCCTGTACAAGCGGTCGATGCGGTTGCGGCGTGGGGTCGAACGGTTCTTCGCTGACGCTAAGGGGAAGCATGGCATGAGGCGGCTTCACCTGCGCGGCATCCGCGGAGCGGAAGAAGAGTTTCTGATCGGTGCGGCGGTGATGAACCTGATGATACTGGCGCGACCACGTCGGCTGATCGGCAAGCCGCGCCGGGGTGTCTGCGTTCCCGCGGCATTGACCTCGGCTACCATCTCGGCCCGGTCGATCGAACATGACGTGATCGTGCCGCCATTTAGGCGATATACCTGACCGTTGCAGCGTGGTCCGGTTCATCACGCGGCGCGCAGTCGTTCTTTACGGTACGGTACGCCGTCGAGCAGTGCCTGGCCCGGCGCCTTGGGCGTGCCGTCGCCATTCACATACATATAGAGCGTCGTGGTTGTCATCCCGAGACGGCGCGCGACATCGGCTGCGATCGCGTTGCGATCGGACATCGCAGCCATCGCCATTGCAAGGGTGGCCTTATCCATCTTCCGCGGCCGACCCCCCATCCGTCCCCGCGCGCGTGCCGCAGCAAGTCCTGCCTGGGTGCGCTCGGCGATGAGCTCGCGCTCGAACTCGGCGAACGCTGCGAAGATGCCGAAGGCGAGGCGGCCGTTGGCAGTCGTGGTGTCGATCTGCGCGCCGGCCCCTGTCAGCACCTTCAGGCCGATGCCGCGTTCGCGCAGCGCCTCGGCTGTGATGACAAGATGGCGGAGGTCGCGCCCAAGACGATCGAGCTTCCAGAGGACCAAAGTGTTGCCGGGCTGCAGTGCCTTCAGGCACGCGGTCAGGCCGGGCCGGGCGTCGTGCCGCCCCGACGCGAGGTCTTCATAAATCCGCGAGGAATCGACGCCGGCAGCGAGCAACGCATCGCGCTGGGGTGCCAGGGTCTGCGAGCCGTCAGCCTTGGACACCCTCACATATCCGATGAGCATCGTTACCCCGCCAGAAAAGACATCCGGCACCCTGCAATGTGCCGGTGGTTTCCGCAACGGGTTTTCCGATTGCCGGGATGCGCTGATGAGGCAAAATCAGCGATCGCCAGAAAACCGGTCGTTTTTCTGGCGGTCTGGCTTTCCGTTTTGCCACGCTCGACAAACAGTTCGGGAAACGGCACCCGCCTTGCCGTCTGTCGTGCAACTCGCGCATTGGTCGTGCTGGCCGCCCTTTCCAATCGGGATGGGACAAACTGAAAGTCAGGCGATCGTATCCACCACACCGCCGTCAACGCGTAGCGCCGCACCGGTGGTCGCGGACGCCTGCGGAGAGGCGATATAGACGCACAGGTTGGCGACTTCCCCGACCGTGGCAGCACGCCGAATAATCGAGGACGGTCGGTGCGCCCTGACGAAATCGGCGCCGGCCTCTTCCAACGATTTGCCCGATGCGACCGCGTCCGCCAGCATCTCGGTCACGCCCTCCGACAACGTTGGACCGGGAAGAATGGCGTTCACCGTCACGCCCGTGCCCGCCATGCGCTTGGCCAGCCCACGCGACAAGGCAAGGTCGGCCGTTTTGGTCACGCCGTAGTGGATCATGTCCGCCGGGATGTTTAGGCCGGATTCCGAGGACAGGAACAGCACCCGACCCCAGCCTTTGTCCCGCATCCCCGGCAGATAGGCCCGGGACAGGCGTACGCCCGACAACACGTTGACCCGGAAGAAGCGCTCCCATTCCTCATCGAGTGTCTCGAAAAAGTCCTGCGGGCCGAAGATGCCGGCATTGTTGACCAGGATGTCGACCTCCCGAAGCGCGGATACGATGGCATCACATCCGGCTTCCGTGCCGACGTCTCCGGCCACACCGCGCACATCGGCATCCCCGACCTCACGCTTTAGCTCGGCCACCGCCGCCTGGGTGCGGCTCTCGTCGCGCCCGTTCAGAACGACGATCGCCCCGGCTGCCGCCAACCCCTTCGCGATCGCAAAGCCGATGCCGGCGGTCGAGCCGGTCACGAGCGCCGTCTTGCCGGAAAGGTCGATGTTCATGCGCTATCTCCAGGGATGGTCGTTATCGGTCGGAGTTGTCCGTAACGTCAGCCCTGCACGGCGAGTTGCGCCCGCACGGCGTCGGCCAGCGGCGTCGTCGGACGTCCGATCAGCTTCGAGAACTGATGAGCGTCATCAAACAGCGCACCGTTTGAGGCATCGACGTCCCACGCCGCAAGCCCCTCGGCGAAGCCCTCGGGCAGGCCGACCTGCTTCAGGATTGCAGCGTATTCGGCCTGCGGTAGATCGCGGTACGGGATGTCGCGACCGGTCTGGCGCGAGATCTCGGCGGCAAGGTCGGCGAGCATCACCGCGTCGTCACCGGCCAGCTCATAGGTCTTGCCCTCATGGCCGGCGCTGGTCAGCACGATGGCTGCGGCTTGGGCATAATCAGCGCGGGTCGCGAGCGACAGGCGTCCCTCGCCAGCGCTGCCGACGAGCGCACCATTCTCCAGGGCTGCGGGAATCGAGCCGGTGTAGTTCTCGGTGTACCAGCCATTGCGCAGGAGGGTCGTCGGGATACCGGAGGACGCCAGCAGCGCTTCGGTCGCGCGATGCTCCTCGCCCAGACTGATCGGCGAGCGGTCGGCATGCAGCAGGCTGGTATAGACGATACGCTTGATGCCTGCCTGCTTGGCGGCCTCGATGACGTTGAGGTGCTGCGGCTCGCGCTGCCCGACCTCGCTCGATGAGATCAGGAGCAGCGTGTCGACCCCGGCCAGCGCCGGAGCGAGCGTCTCGGGCTGCGCGTAATCGAAAGCGCGTGCCTCGACGCCCAGATCGCTGGCCTTTTCGGGCGAGCGCACCAGCGCCACGATCGGCTCGCCGGTCGATTTGCGCTTCAGGCTTTCGATGACGAGGCGGCCAAGCTGGCCGGTCGCGCCGGTGACGGCGATAGTCATGACAATTCTCCTTCGGTGACGCGGTAAGATTAGTTGAAACGGAAGCCCGAAATGGCGGTCGACAGGACTTCCTCGGCATAGACCCGGGCGCCTTCGCCCTCGGTCGCACCGGCTGCGACCATCAGGGGCAGCAGATGCTCCTCCTTGGCCGGGGGATGGGCGAACCGTGCCGAGGGCGCATCGGCCCAGCGCGCCAGGCGCTCGGCCCGCTGCGGGCCGTCGAGTTCCATGCTTTCGGCCAGCCACTGGTCGAACGCTTGCGAGCCGGGCGTCGAGCGCGGGTCGCCATAGGCGCGCATGTTGTGAAAGCTCATGCCCGAGCCGAGGATCAGCACGCCCTCCTCACGCAGCGGCGCAAGGGCGCGGCCCGCAGCGACATGGAGGGCCGGGTCCAGCCCCCGCTCGACGGACATCTCGATCAGCGGAATGTCCGCATCCGGAAAAGCCACTTTGAGGGGGACGAACACGCCGTGATCTAGGCCCCGCTTCGCGTCGACAGTCGAGGGGATACCCGCATCCTTGAGCAAGGCCGCGGCACGAGCGGCGAGCGCGGGTGCGCCTGGCACGTCGTAGCGCAGCTGATAGGTATGGGGCGGGAAGTTGTAATAGTCGTAGATCAGTTCGGGCCGTTCGGCGCCGGTGAAGGCGAAGCCGTCCGTCTCCCAATGTCCCGAGACGACGAGGATGGCCTTGGGCTTCTCGGCAAGCGTGTTCGGCAGGTTGCGCAGGAACGCTTCCATACCGATCCACACGCCGCGCGGATCGTCCATGAAGAAGCAGGGGCCGCCGCCATGCGGGATGAAGTAGGTGGGCTGGACGTTCATGGTCATACACTCCGGTGCAGGCGCCGCGGAGGCGGCCTGGATCATCGATCTGTTGGCCGGAATATGTGCCCGCTATCGCGCAATGATAATCGCTCGCGTAGAAGGATCAGCTTCAACCACGGGTAGGAAGTCATGGCGGATCGGTTGACGGGTATGGACGTATTCGTGCGGGCGATCAGGCTCGGTGGCATCTCTGCTGCCGCCCGTGATCTGCACATGTCGCCTGCGATGGCGGCCAAGCACCTCGACGCCCTTGAAGCGCGGCTTTGCACAACGCTGGTCCAGCGCTCGACGCGTCGACTGTCGCTGACCGAGGCGGGCGCTGACTATTTCGAGAAGGCCGAACGTATCCTGATGGAGATCGGTGAAGCCGAGGCGGAGGCATCGTCGCGATCGATCACCGCGCGGGGACTGCTGCGCGTCAGTGCGCCCGCCACCTTCGGCGTCCTGCACCTTGCCTCGCTCGTCCCTACATTCTCCGCGCGTCATTCCGAGGTGACGATCGAACTGGGCTTCAACGATCGCTACGTCGACCTGCTGGAAGAGCGATGGGATGTGGCCGTGAGGATCGGGCGCCTTGCCGACAGTGCGCTTGTTGCCCGCAAGCTCGTGGCGATGCGCGTCGTGCTGTGTGCCGCCCCCGCCTACCTGGAGCGGCGCGGAACGCCCACCCGCCTGGCCGATCTTGGCGATCACGATTGCCTCGGCCACACCAACGCGTCGCTTGCAGGAACGACATCGTGGGCGTTCGGCAAAGACGGGACGATCAAAGTGCCGATCTCAGGATCGATGTGTTCCGACAATGGCGAGGCCTTGGTTCGCGCTGCCATCGCGGGCCAAGGGCTGGTTTATGGGCCACGCTTTATTGCGGCAGAGGCGCTTCGCGCCGGCCAATTGAGCGAGCTTGAGCTGGACGAGCCGCCTATGATGCTGGGAGCGGCATATGCCATCACACACCCGACGCGGCGCCCCGCCGCCAAGACGCGGGCGTGGATTGACTTTTTAGCCGAAGCACTCCCCGCTCTTGGCACCGATTGGTGAGAGGCCGAGCTAGCAGACGTCCCGAGTTTTCACCCGAGGACCGCGTCTGCTATCTCAAAACATCATGGTCTTTTATGATTGTAGATATCAGTGACCCAGCGAAAGCGACGCCCACAACCGCACATGGCTGGCATCGATAACGCCGAGGCTTGGTCCCTTTCAGTTGGTGCAGCGGGGGCCGCGGGCGCCGCGGGCGCGGCGGACGTTGCGGGTGAGCGTGAACCGCATCACTGCCAACCCTCGATGACGATCTTGCCGCGTGCGGTAGTGCTCTCAAGCGCCTGGTGCGCGCGCTTGAGGTTCGCGGCGTTGATGGGGGAGAACCGTTCGGTGAGGGTGGTGCGCACCTCCCCGGCGTCCACGAGGCTGGCGATGGCCGACAGGGTCTGACCCTGCGTTTCCATATCAGCGGTCTCGAACATGGACCTGGTGAACATAAACTCCCAGTGGGTCGACACCGACTTGCGTTTGAACGGTACGACATCGAGCGTCTTGGGGTCGTCGATGAGCGCAAAACGTCCCTGCGGGGCGATCAGCTCGGCGATCTGCTCGATATGCTCGTCGGTGTGCGTGGTCGAGAAGACGAAAGCCGGCGCGCCAATGCCCAAATTCGCCACTTGCCGAGCCAGCGGCTGGCGATGATCGATGACATGGTGCGCACCGAGCTCGCCCACCCAGGCCTGCGTTTCAGGGCGCGAGGCTGTCGCAATGACGATCAGCTCGGGTACTTGGCGAGCAAGCTGGATTGCCATCGAGCCTACCCCGCCGGCACCCCCGACAATCAACAGCGCATGTGCTGCACCGGCTACAGGAGTACGCACGGACAATCGCTCGAAGAGGGCCTCCCACGCGGTGATCGCCGTCAGCGGCAACGCCGCTGCCTCTGCCCAATCGAGGCTGGCCGGCTTCTTCCCGACAATGCGCTCGTCGACCAAGTGAAACTCGGCGTTGGTCCCATCGCGGCCGATGCTGCCCGCGTAGAACACCTCGTCGCCCGGTTCGAAGCCGCGCACTTCAGGGCCAACAGCGCGAACGACACCGGCGGCATCCCAACCCAGGACACGCCAATCACCGTGGATCGAACCCGAGCCAGCGCGCACCTTCGTGTCAACCGGGTTTACCGAGACAGCCTTGACCTCGACAAGGAGATCACGGCCGGTAGCGTTGGGATTGGGAAGTTCGATATCGACGAGAGCTTCCGTGCGATCGATCGTTCCGGGCTGCTGGTAGCCGATTGCGCGCATGATAAATCCTATTGTCAGGGGCTGTATAGCGAACTTTGTCGTGTACGGGATACGCACAAGCGACGTCGCGGTTCGACATCGTCCTCAGGCTGGCGACGGCGTGGCTGCCGCTGCCGTCTTCCCCGTGAGGTCGGTGATGACCGCGCCGATCAGCGCCCGTAGCCAGCGGTGTGCGGGATCATGCCGATAGCGGACGTGCCAAGCCATTTCCACGGGAAAGCTGCCAAGGTCGACCGGAGCCGGCAGGATCTTCAGCCGGGGGTCGTGCATCAGCCGCCTGCAGATGAGCGAGGGCAAGGTGGCGCAATAGTCGGTCACCGCCACCATCTCGGCTACCGCGAAGAAGTTTGTCACGGAGATTGCGACGTCACGCTTCAGCTGCTGCTGCGCCAGCGCCTGGAACAGCCCGGCGCGCATCCGTCCGGGCGGCACGATGTTAACGTGCTTCATCGCCTCGAACTGCTCGCGCGTCATGGCATCGCCGACGCCCGGATGGTCGGCGCGGACGGCGCAGGCGAGCCCTTCGTCCATCAGGTGCTGGACGACGAGATTGTCGGGCGGATCGACGATGCGGCCTAGTACGAGCGCCGTCGTGCCCGATACGACGCCTGTTTCCACAAGATCGTTGCCGTAGGGCGTCAGACGAAGCTTTATGCCGGGAGCGACCTTCTCCAGGCGCGCCACGACAGCGGGGACGAGGACGAACTCGACATAGCCGTTCGGCGCGATGGTGAAGAGCCGTTCGGCCTGTACGGGGTCGAAGGCCTGCTGACCGAGGACCGCGTTGTCGAGCTGCGCGAGTGCCTCGGCGATCAGCGGCGCGAGTTCTAGCGCGATTGGGGTCGGCTGGATGCCGTAGCGCTCGCGGACGAACAGCTGGTCCTGAAGCATTAGTCGTAGACGCGATAGGGCGTTAGACAGGGCGGGCTGTGTCATGCCCATGCGCTCGGCGGCCCGCGTGACGCTGCGCTCCTCCATTAACGCGACGAAGATCGGCAGCAGGTTCAGATCGTAGCGCATACAGTCATCCTGTTAGCGTTATATCTGAAATCAGAAAGATAAACTTCTGGAATATGTCAACGAGGCCCATTTCCCATCCATCGGCGACGGACGCCGCGAACATGGAGGTTCAGATGAGCAAGGGACAGGTTCTCGTTCTTGGATCGAACGCAACGCAGATCGGTCTTCGTGGCGGCGGTACCGCGACGGTCGGTCAGTATCTCAACGAGACGGCGGTCCCCGCGCTGGCTCTGCTCGACGCCGGCTATGACATTGTTCTCGCCACGCCCAATGGGGCCAAGCCGCACATCGACTCCGTCTCCGTTTCGGTTGATCATTTTGGCGGCGATCAGACGGCATTCCAGCGCGCCAAGGACTTTTTCGCCAGCCACCCGGCGATGAACGACGTCCGCAGCTTGCGCTCTGTCGTCGAGGGCGGCCTGGACGGCTTTGTCGGAGTGTTCGTGCCGGGCGGCCACGCTCCCGTCGTCGACCTGATGCAGGACCACGACGCGGGCACGATCCTCCGTCACTTCCACACGGCGGCCAAGCCGACCGCGCTCCTCTGCCACGGACCGGTAGCCGTTGTCGCTACGCTCGACGATGCTCCGGCCTTCCGCAAGGCGCTGGAGGAAGGCGATGACGCCGGGGCGGCCGACCTGGCGCGAGACTGGATCTACTCGGGCTACCGCATGACCGTTTTCTCGGCGAGCGAGGAGAAGATCGCCGAGGAGCAAGTACTGAAGGGCGAGCTCTTCTTCGACATGGAAAAGGCGCTGCGCTCGGCCGGTGGCGACGTCTCGGTCACTGACAAGAACTTCGCTTCGAATGTCGTCGTGGACCGGGAGCTGATCACGGGTCAGAATCCGGCGTCGGACCAGGCCATGGCCGACGCTTTGATCGAAGCCCTCGATCGCGCCGCTGCGTGAGTACCAGGATGACGGGCGGGGCGCTCAGGATGCGCCCCGCTTCGCATATAACCATGACAAGGAACGGTGCCATGACAGCCAACGTGAAGATCGTCGCCGTGCTCACCGCCCGTGCGGATACCGTCGACCGCCTGCACGCTCTGCTCGACGCCATGTTAAAGCCGAGCCGTGCGGAGCCGGGCAATTTGCGCTACGATCTCTGGCAGGACCAGAGCGATCCGAACCGCTTCGTCCTCGACGAGCTGTACGCGGACTCGGATGCGGTTGCCGCCCACCGCGCGACGCCCCACTTCCAGAACTACCTCTCTCAGATCGGCGATCTGGCCGAGCGCGGCGCGTTCGTCCTCAACCCCGTCTCCGCGACCTGAGGGTGCTGCCATGGGCAAGCTTAAAGAATGGGTGGGGTCGGCGCTGCTGGCACAACCGTTCTATGTAGAGGAGCTGCGGATGATCGGCCTGTTGGCACCTGCGCTTCGCTTGGGCCTTATTGGCCTCGTTTATCCACGCGGCGGCTACCGCTGGCGCGGGGCCGCGATCCAGCGGAAAATCAACATCTGAAATCAAGGACACACAGTCATGACCAAAGGTATCGAAGGCAAGGTTGTTCTCATCACCGGCGGCAGCACCGGTATCGGCGCGGAAACCGCGCGGCTTCTCGCTGAACGCGGCGCCAAGGTGGCCATCGCCGCCCGTCGCAAGGACAGGCTCGACGAGGTTGTCGCGGACATCGCCTCAAGCGGCGGCACGGCACGTAGCTACGCGCTCGACGTCACCGACAAGTCGGCGGTCCAGTCCGTCGTCGCCGCGATCATCGCCGACTTCGGTCGCCTCGACGTGCTGATCAACAACGCCGGGCTGATGCCGATCCGTCCGATGGCCGAGGTCAACACCGACGAGTGGGACCAGATGATCGACGTCAACCTGAAGGGCACGCTCTACGGCATCGCCGCGGCTCTTCCCGGCTTTCTCGAGCAGGGCAGCGGCCACATCATCAACCTGAGCTCGGTTGCGGGCATCAAGGTCTTCGCACCAGGCGGCACGGTCTACTCCGGCACCAAGTTCGCCGTCAGCGCCATCAGCGAGGGTCTTCGCCAAGAGGTGGGCGAAAAGGTCCGTGTCACGTCTATCGAGCCCGGAGCCGTCGAAAGCGACTTGAAGTTCACGACTTCGGGCACGGCTGCCGAGACGGTACTCGACTTCTATAAACAGGCCATCCCTGCGGCGTCGGTGGCGCGTGCTATCGCGTTCGCTGTCGAACAGCCTGATGACGTCGACATCAACGCGATCGTCATCCGGCCGACCGCACAGCAGTTCTGATTTCGACGAGGAGGCGGGGCCGCGTGTGCTCCGCCTCATGGGGAACGTACCGGCCCGCTCTTCCGTTACTTTGCCGAATAATGACTGTCGGTTTCACTTGAGGATTCATTTATGCCCAAACTTGCCCTGTATGTACCACTGAAGGCCAAGCCCGGAAAAGAGCGTGATGTCGCCAATTTCCTGACCTCGGCATTGCCGCTCGTTCAAGCTGAGGCGGGCACTCTGACCTGGTATGCGATCGAGGAAGGTCCCGGTGCGTACGCGATCTTCGATACGTTCGACACAGAGGAGGATCGGCAGGCCCACCTTGACGGCAAGGTTGCCGCCGCACTGATGGACAAGGCAGAAGAACTGTTTTCTGAACCCCCGCAAATTCACAAGTTCACCCTGCTGGCCGCGAAATAGCGGAGTGGTCGGTACCTAAGCTGCCGTTTGATTGCAGGGTAAGGTTCGTGTTTCTATCCGGAATGGGTGGACCGGCCGTATCAGGAAATGAATAAATGAATATGGCAGGTCATCCGCGATAGTGGATGACATTGTCTTCTGCACTTATCACATCTCTGAATTTAATGATAAGGCGCCGTTGATGTGTCGTGACATGACGGCACCATTCGTTCGCGGGAGATTCTTGAGCACATCAATTTGGCGCGTTATTCGGCTGTTTTGGCTCAATCATTCAGAAAACCCCGGGTCAACCGCGGTGACACATCGCCGGCTCCCGCTTCCAGATTCGACCCATTCCAACGTGTGGTCGAAATGCACCTGATCGAACGTGCGTTCGGCCAGATTTACGACCTACAGCGCCGCCTTGAGATAGCGGGCGGTGAGACTGCCTTCCGCTTCCGCAACGACGCCAGGGACGCCGCTGCCAACGATACTCCCTCCATCTTCCCCGGCCCCCGGTCCCAGGTCGATGATCCAGTCCGCCTGTGTGATGGCGCGCATGTCATGTTCGACGACTACGACGGTAGGCGGCAATGGTCCGTGCCGCTATCGACATGTAACGACCGTACTTCGGCGCTTGTTACCGCATCGCGACGCGTTGCCCATTTGCCAGAGCGCGCTTCATCATGGCCGGGGTCGGGCCATGATGACGGCCGAGTTGTCGATCCGAGCGCCTCGCGCCGCTTCGGATCGGCGGGTCAGTAGTGAATGACCGTGCGGATCGACTTGCCTTCGTGCATCAGTTCGAAGGCCTCGTTGATCTCCTCCAAACCCATCGTGTGGGTTACAAATGGGGCCAGATCGATATCGCCTCTCATCGCATCCTCGACCATGCCGGGGAGCTGTGTCCGTCCCTTGACGCCACCGAAAGCGGACCCCTTCCATACGCGGCCCGTGACGAGCTGGAATGGGCGGGTGGAGATTTCCTCGCCCGCGCCGGCAACGCCAATCACGATCGACTGACCCCAGCCACGGTGCGCTGATTCAAGCGCGGCGCGCATGACGTGGACGTTGCCGATGCACTCGAAGGTATGATCGATGCCCCAGCCCGTCATCTCGATCAGCACTTGCTGGATAGGCTTGTCATGGTCCTTGGGGTTGATGCACTCGGTCGCACCGAACCGGCGTGCCAGCTCGAACTTGGATGGATTGGTGTCGATGGCGATGATGCGACCCGCCTTCGCCTGGCGCGCACCCTGAATCGCCGCGAGGCCGATGCCGCCGAGGCCGAACACGGCGACCGAGTCTCCGGGCTGGACCTTGGCGGTATTGTGGACTGCGCCGATGCCGGTCGTGACGCCGCAGCCGAGCAGGCAGACATGTTCGGGGTTTGCCTCGGGATTGATCTTGGCGAGCGAGACTTCGGCGACGACAGTATATTCACTGAAGGTTGAACAGCCCATGTAATGATAGAGGGGCTGACCATTGTACGAAAAGCGGGTGGTCCCATCGGGCATCAAGCCCTTGCCCTGCGTTTCGCGGACAGCGACGCACAGGTTGGTCTTGCCCGACAGGCAGAAGTCGCACTTGCCGCATTCGGCGGTGTAGAGCGGAATCACGTGATCGCCCGGTCCGACGCTGGTGACGCCTTCACCGACCTCGACAACGATGCCCGCGCCCTCGTGGCCCAGAACCACCGGGAAAACACCCTCCGGATCACTCCCCGCCAGCGTGTACGCGTCGGTGTGGCACACACCGGTGTGCGTCACCCGTATGAGGACTTCGCCTTTCCGGGGTGGGGCGACATCGATCTCGACGATTTCGAGTGGCTTGCCCGCCTCGAAGGCTACAGCGGCGCGAGATTTCATGTTGGGATACCTTCGTTGAGTTAAACCGATTGCTGGTGCGAGGCCGTTGCGTCAGCGCAAATTCGTGGGGGAGCGATCGCTCACTCCCCCGGTATGCCGGTCAGACCGTAACGACGACCTTGCCGATCTGGTCGTTCGATTCGAGGAAGCGGTGAGCGTCCTGGATGGCGTCGAGCGCGAAAGTGCGCGCGATCCGCGGCTTGAGCGCGCCCGATTCCAGACCCGCCACGATGAACGCCTTAGCGCGATCGAGGGCGGCATCGTCCGAGACGATCTCGCTGTAGAGATACCCCTTGAGCGTGAGGCTCTTGCCCAGCACGGAGAACAACGGGAACGGCGTCGGTTCGCCGCTGAGCGCGCCATATTCGAGCAGGATGCCTCCGCGTGCCATGCTCTCGGTCAGCGGCTCGAACGACGGGCCTCCGACCGGATCGAGCACCACGCGCGCACCCTGACCATCGGTTATCTCCATCACCCTCGCTACCAGATCCTCTTCCCCGGTCGCGACGACATGATGTGCACCGGCATCGATCAGGGCCTGGCGCTTGGCGCCGGTACGCGTCGTCGCGATTACCGTCGCGCCGACCATCCGCGCAATCTGGAAGGCTGCAAGGCCGACGCTGCTGGAGGCAGCAGTGACGATGACAAAATCGCCCTCGCCGAGTTTCGCCTGCTCCACCAGCGCACCCCAAGCGGTGACATACTGCATCCACACGGCCGCCGCTTCCTCGAACGTCAGCGCCGCCGGATGTTTGACGACGAGGCGGGCGGGCACGTTGGCGACCTCGCCATAAGTGCCCCAGCGCGCGATATCGAGCGGGGGGATGACGCTGACGGCTTCGCCTTCCGCAAACCCGGTCACGTCCGCGCCGACCGTAACGACAGTGCCGGCAGCCTCATAGCCAAGGCGGCTCGGGAACTCGGCTTCCTGAAGATAGGCATGGTTGCGGAACATCACCTCGGCGCGGTTTATGCCTATTGCCTTCACCGCGATCTGCACTTCGTCAGCCGCGGGCGCGGGGACTGCCACATCTTCAATCCTGAGGACGCTGGCGTCGCCATATTCGTGGATACGGACGATGCGGCTCATTGGAAAATCCTTGATTATTGAATGATCGTTCTGTAAGAGAGCGGAGCACCAGTTTCAAGATATTATTTATCGATCGTTCCATATCGTGCACCAGAGATGACAGAGACGAAAGCCCGGCGCCGCGCAGGTCGCCCTCGTGTGTTCGACACTGACGCTGCGCTCGACAAAGCGGTGCGGCTGTTCTGGCAGCGCGGCTACGAGGCGACATCGATGGCCGATCTGGTGGCGGAGACTGGCGTCGCCGCCGCCAGTCTCTATGCAGCGTTTGACAACAAGGCGGGGCTGTTTGCGGCGGTAATCGAGCGCTACGCCGCGACGTTCAGCGTCCACCTCTATGCACCCATCAACGATCCGGCGTTGTCCACCTACGAGGCCGTCAAAGGCCTGCTGGAACGAGCGGCGTCACTATTCTCGGAACCTGGAACGCCGGCCGGCTGCTTCATGTATTCGGCAGCGGCAGCCGTGTCGCCGGCGTCCGCCGCCATCGAATGCCTGCTGCGCGACAAGCGTATCGCGGCGGAGGCCCTCCTGATCGAGCGTTTACATCGGGGCGCCGCGCAGGGCGAGCTTGCGGCCGATACTGATCCGGCCGTCCTAGGCAAATTCATCAATACGGTCATGGAAGGCATGTCCGTTCAAGCGCGCGACGGCGCTACGATCAACGAACTTCTCTCCATCGCCGAAATGGCACTCGATCGATGGCCGGCTGCGGTTTGATCGTCCAGGCGAGATCCCAGCAGCCTGTTTTTCAACAGCCACGGTCGGTTTTGGAACCGCTGTCCGGAGCGCGGTTTTCCGTCTGTTTGTAGGTATCAGAACCGCGTGTCATAATCAGGCTTCCAAGGCTCTTAGATTTTGGCGCTAACGACCGGGACTTGGCGAGTGCCGGCAGACAGTTTCGTGACGCTCGGGCGGCCGCTCCTGTCCGATCCGGACATTGGCGAAACGCCAGTGAACTTCGTAATCTGGTCGGAAGCCGTCAATTCACTCTACCGGACGCCGTCTAACGGTCCTTGCTGGGCTCGACCGTAGTCGCACGTTCGCTGCTGTAAGCCGGGCCACTGTCACCTATGCTCGGCCGTTCGCCTGCCTCGATGCGGGTTGCTAGATCGCTGTGAAGCGAGCCGAGCTCGGGTGGAAAATCCACACCAGCCGCAGACCCCAGCCTGCGCTCCGTATCGTCGAAGAGATCTATTGCGCCTGCCAGTTCGGGTTCACTGTATAGCGCTGCGCTTTCCCCTGCTCGCCATAGGCCGGCAAGTTGGTGGGACCGGATCATGCAAGCCGAGGCCGTTCGATCGCCCGCAACCGTGGTGTCCGGCGGTCCTGGCGGCGCGGCCCCCCTCCCCTTGATCTCGGCCCGCGTAATTGCCACCAGGCGGTAGCGCAGGACCCGGGATTCTGAGGTATCCGTTGGTGAGGGCTGCTGCTGATGGTTCAGGAAAGAGATAAGCTCCGCGGTGGTGGTGGTCGACGCGGCGTTGCGCCAGTCCGTCAAAGCCCGTTCCTTCGATGCCAGATCCGCAGGCTGGGTTAGGATAAAGCGCTCGAGGAGCGGATCGCTGGCTACTGCGACAGGCAGGGGTGCCCGGTTACCGTTAGCGGCGGCATGGGCGAAGCCGATCGCCGCCGCAATCGTACCCAGTTGCGTTTTCATGATCTCACGATCGTCGATCGATCGCGCTAGGATCATCTCGAGGATCGGCGTTAGATCCGTCACGGCGGCCTGGCCCGCATCGATCGTGTCGAGCCTGCTGACGATCTCTTTGTGTGTCGCCTCAATGCGCTGGCTGCTCTCGGTCAGCGCATCGAGCTGCTCCTGAACGAGCGTCAACGCGTCCAGAACGCCCGCCAGAGCAACGCTTACCTGGTCCGTACTCATCGTTCTGGCCTCCCCCTATCCGGCGAACGCGCGCGGTCCAGAGTTGAGCGATCACGATCCAATATCTCGCGAAGGACCTCCTCCGGCTTGCTTGGCGTCGGTGCTGTGGCCTGCCGTTCGGCCTCGGCCATAAGCGAACGAAGGCGCTCGGATACCACTGAGGGTCGGTGTTCATGCGGAGTGTCTTCGGTCCGCTCGGGGCTCTCCCGGAGTGCTTGCTTGGCCTCCAGCTTTCCACGCATGACGCGTGAACGTTCCAGTGCTGCGGTGATCGGATCGCGCCCGGGGTCCGCAACAGCCGGGCGCGTCCGAGCATCGACGACCGCGTCGCGCCTGCGGGACGGTGAAACGGCACGCATCGCCCGGGCGGAGTTGGGCTCGGGCGGCGGCAATGCCGCGACGAACCGTTCGAGGCTCTGTGCGACCACCTGATCGGCAAGGGAATGCGAAGCCGACAGCTCCGCGACGGATCGCATATAGGTCGCGCGAACGATGGCCTGCCGACTTGCAAGAACGGCCTCGACCGGGTCGGAAATACCCTGGTCGCGAAGGCGCCGGGCGCGCTCGGCGCGGCCCGTATCGATCTGCGGAACCTGCCCTTTGTCGCGCATCTTCCGTACCGCGATGTGTTCATGCGCGGGGTCGATACCGCGCGCTCTGGTCGGCGTGGCGTTGGCCTGGATGCCGCGTTCGCGGAGCTTCTCGGCGAAGCGCTGCCGCCATCGAAACAGATCATCCCGGTCCGGATGGAAGCGGCGCCCATCGTAATCGCGACGTGCGATCGTGAGGTGAACGTGCGGATGGTCGCGATCGACGTGAAGGCCGGCAACCCACGACCGGTTCGCAAACTCCTCGGCTGCGAAATCCAGAGCTGCCGCTTTCAGACGCTCCGGATCGGTCCCCGACGGCATCGAAAGGATCATCGATATGGACGTCGCACCCTTGCGTCTGGCGTCCCCGTCCATCTCGAAGTTGTGCCAATCCTTCGCGAGAATCTGCATGTCCCGTCCGTCGCGCAGCACGACGCCCTCGCCGGTTTCAAGCCCGAGTTCCTCGTCGGGACCATGCCCCAGCCGACTGATGTAGGCGAAGTTGGCAAGGACGTGTCCGCCGCCATGCTGACGCCCCGTGATCCGCACCATAACCTCTGGAACTCGACGTGATGTGCGATCCGCAGCCATGATCGCCCGGCCGCTCATCCGGGCCTGCGGTCCTCCCCCGAAAGCATGTTTCGCCTGCGCACTGGGACGCGAAGTGGCCAAAGATGATGCGGCCTTCGGGAACATCGATGCGACGGCAAGGCCGAGCATTGTGCCCCCCGTTTTCGGGCCCTTTGCGCTGCCGCCTCCAGTCCCGAGGCGGTACTTCTTCGGCGGCGCGAAGACGCCCGCCATGGAGTCCATCGTTCCGGAAGAGAAGCGGAAGCTCACGCTACTGAACCTCGGTGAGTTTCGGTCCAGTACCCGACCTCTGCCCCGATCACGGCCGAGAGGGCCAGCCGGGTCGTAAACAGCAGCGCGTTCAGCTCTTCACATTTTTCGATAAAGGGACCGGCGATGCGGGCGATATCGAGCGAGCTTTCGGGCTGGTTCGCTGCGTTCATCGCGTGGACCGCCTGGTTGATGTTTCGGCCGATCAGAAGCACCTGCTTGCGCAATTTGACGATCTCAACCTGGGTGGCCGGAGCCAGCCTCAGCACGCCCGCCTTGTCCCAAAGCTGCCAGCGAAGCGTGCGTTTGATCCATTCGTTTCGCGTCATCTTCATCGGCGCCGCTACGGTGTCGATGCCTTCGACCTCGCTCCGGTCGAGTCGGACGGTGACGCGAACGAGGTCGTCGGGATGCCCCCTGCCCTGAATTGGCAGCACCGGGATGTCATCGTTCTCCGGGGCCAGCACGGCGTTGGCCAGTACGCTTTCCATCCAGCTGCTGCGGGTTTGCCCATTCGCCGCGGCAACGCGGTCGATCTCGGCGACCAATTCGTCCTTCAACCGCAGGCCTACATTCATCCTAAAAGCCCCGTGCAGCGGCCCCCACAAGCCAATGTTAAACATTGGTGCCGTGAGGCATATCCTGCCATCCCTAGTAATTGCCTATCCTCATAAAACAACGACCTCTTTGGAGCTAAATCGCTCCAAACGCGGAGGTGAAAAGTGATTGACTGTGCGCTTGCGACAAGTAGCTTTCGGCGTTGTGGTCCCGGCGCAAGGCGTTTGCACGATTAGGCACGGCTAACTGCTATTTCCTGGATTGCCCGCAACCTCCTAAGTTGTTCTCTATTGGAACCGGATTCGAAGAATGGCCCGAACAAGAAACGCCGTCGATCTCGCAACAATCGAGGCTCGGCGGGAAGTTCTAAAAGCGGAACTTGCTCATCTGGACGAACAGGCAAAGGCGGCGGAGCAGACGGCTCGAGACGCTGGTCGTCCGGTTCTTACCGCAGCGCTCGAGCGGGTTAAAATTGCAGCGATCGACAAAGCGGATGCCCGGGCAATCGCGACGGCTATCTCGAAACACGGCGGCAAAGCGGTGGCAGGCCAGCTTGCGTCGCTACGCTAGACTTCCCGATCCACCCTCCGGACGAGAAGCCGGCGTTGGCTTGGCATCCAGATTAGGGCAGCCTCATCGGATGCCTCAACGCTTGAACCTGACCACTCTCCTTGTCGACGAATATGACACCGCGCTCTCCTTCTTCGTCGAGAAGCTTGGCTTCGAAGTGCGTGAAGATACCGCGCTGACTGATGACAAGCGGTGGGTGGTGGTCGCGTCGCATGGTGCGGCGAACGGACTGTTACTAGCGCGAGCTGTTGGCGACCGGCAACGTGAGACGATCGGCTATCAAAGCGGCGGTCGCGTGTTCCTGTTTCTCGAAACAGACGACTTTGCCCGTGACCACCTCGCTAACACGCAGCGGGGCATCCGTTTTGTCGAAGCGCCTCGACATGAACCATACGGCACGGTGGCGGTCTTCGAAGACCTCTACGGAAACCGATGGGATTTGATCGAACTGAGCGTGGGCAAGGGATGACCTTCGATCCGCCATTCTATGCGGTAACGGGATTGGGTGGGATCGAACGTAACGATGCCCCAATCTTGGTAGCCACGGGCTGTCCGGGCGTTCCTTTGACGGGGGCTCAAGGCCGGCGCTCGCTTCAGCGCGGCCGAGCAGGATATCCGAAAGCAGATTGACGGCGCCAAATCAGGCTGTCCCCTCCCCTGCCGGCCGACCGCAGATTGCGTCGTGTCGGTGGCCGGCAATCGCCCGTGCGCCGCTGCACGCTGGCGCCGTTCGTATGGTGTTTCGGTCGCCGTCTCGGTCCTGCCAAGCGGGGTATCACGCCCTATCCATTCGATCGTGGGGCCGCCTTTAACGAGGTTCTGCGGCGCGCGGGCGGTCAACCAGGATTGGGTTGCGTCGCAGCGCTAACGGCCATGCAAGGCCCCTGCCCTACCTATTGACTAGCGCCATCGATCTCGCGTTCGTAAAGCAAAAGCGCCGCATCAGCGACGACGTCGGCGAGCACGCGTTTGCGTGCCGGGTCGGCGTCACGAAGAGCATAGAGTCTCGCAGCGGTCTCGGGATCTACCCTCACGTTGATCGCGATATTGCGATTGCCGGTTACGCGTGGCGGCCGTTGAAATGTCCCGGCTTGGGGACGCTCTTGAGGCACGGGCGCCGCTACAGGCGGGGCAGCTACAGCTGGGACAGCCGGACGCGACGGAAAGCCGGCCCCGTCGCTGATCTCGCGTAGCTTGGCTGGATCCTTGTTCGGGGGCGTATCATCGAACTCCGAGAGATCGAGCCGGGACCGGGTCATGCTGCCTCCTTCACGCTACGCGCCTTACGCAGCCTTGCGATCACCGCTGCCGCATAGGCCTCGGCGTTCTCGAGCGCTGCCTTCATGTTACCGACGCCTTTGTCGTTGATGGTGCGAAGCGTTCCACCAGCGGCGAACATCGCGCGATAGGCCTCGCGATTGTAGATCATGACCGGAAGGACTGGAATTTCAGCATCGTTGAACTGCTCCGCGATGTCCTTCTGATTGTTCGAGCGCAGCGCCGGCGGGATTTGGCTGAACAGGATCGCATAATCGATCTCTGTCCTGGTGCCGCGCGCAGTCTGCTTGACGAGCTTGATAGCGCGGGCAGCCTGGGTGGCATCCAGATGCGACCCCTTGCAAGGAATGATCACCAGATCGCTTTGCGCGATTGCGAACGTGACGGTCGCGGTCGCCGCGCCTTCGAGGTCAACGAGTGTGAAGCGCGCCTCCGACGCGCCCCTCTCAATTTCATCGATGATCGCGTTTTCGTCGCGGCACCCCACGACAGTTATCGCATCCGGTCGTCCCGGTAACTCGCCCCAGTCGACCAGCGGAAGGTTCGGGTCAGCATCGATCAGGCGTACGGTACCCCCCGCCTCCGCCAACTCTCCGGCGAGCAACAATGTCGCGGTGGTCTTGCCCACCCCGCCTTTCGGCGACACGAAGCTGATGACTGGCATGCTGCTCTCCCGTTGCGGCCAGGTTGCTACCATGTAGCAGCCAGCGTTCATGAAGCGGCTATATCGCAACCTAGCAGCTAGCGTCTAGCGACTTTGACGCAATCTGACAGCGAGCAGCTTGCGGTATAATTGCGATTTGATCGCAACTAGGCCGCCAGTTGGTAGCGAGTTTATCGCGAGCCGATTGCAGCTTGGATGCGACCATGTTGCGACTGGAAGGCGACGTGCTGGCGATCTGGTTGGTAGCGTGTTGCTGCTTGCTACCAACCAGCGATGCTCGCCCTTGCGATACCGTCGAGACGCGGTTGTAAACGCGCGAGAGGCAAGGCTACCAACCGTGTATGAACATGCCAGATCGTAGCTATCGGGTTGCTACCCGAACGCAATCCGCGATCAGGTCGCTACAATGTCGCTAGCTCGTTGCTACCAAGCAGCTACCAGACGAAGGAACAAATTCCCTCAGTTCGCGTGTCGCCAAATCAATTGATGAAACCGCAGTGCAAAGCCACAAATCGACAAAAGATTGAGACGCCGAACGCGACAAACGCGATCGGCGTTCACCAAAGCGCAAAATGGCGAAATCGATCGTGAAGTACCCACGGCCCGATCTCGTTCGACACGACCTGCACCACACCGGATACAACGACGCTCAAGAAGAAGACCCAATCTTCTAATCGGGCGGCCGAGGCCGCCCGGACGATGCTCATTCCTCCCAGAGCGGCTTGAGCTTGCGAGTTCGCTTTACTGCGGGGAGGGGTGCCCGCTCGGGCATCCCGTGTGCTGCGATCTCCGCTTGGATGCTTGCAAGTTCAGCGAGCCATGCCTGGGTGCGTGCGGTTTGCACGTGCATGTGAACCTCCGTCTGTTCGTTGAGACGGATGCCGGCTGACGATCGGGTGGGGTCAGGGTCACAGGACCGCGCAGCGGCCGCGCAAGCGGGGCGTGGGGGTGCCGATTTTGTCGTGGTCGAAGCGCAGCGAAGGCCGCGTCAAAATTGGGGGAACCGCGCATCCTTGACGCTGGCTCCGCCCGGTCGTCACGATGGACAGAGTCGACGACAGAGCCTTTCCGACGTTGGCAGGGCAGGGGAGGCGCCGACCCTAGCGACGGTCTTGCCTCCCACGCGCGCCAATCACCCTTCCCGTACAACCGTCGTTGCCCAAATCGCGACCGTCAGCTGGTCGCTATCGAACTCCGCGGCGAGGTCACGGGCATTGAGGCACTCGATCTCATCGGGAAGAATGCCGCTTCATGACGGACGTTTCCCCGAGCGAGGGCGACCTCGTGTTCACGCCGCGCGCGCTCGGCCGCGTTGATCGACGAGCGTGGAGGGGGGGGTCTCGACATTCATGATCCGAGCCTTTCGGCAGAAATGGGAAGCCCCGGCGCCACTACGCCGGGGCGACGCGTCAGCGTTCGTCGACGCGCATGATCGTTAGGACGCGCGTGGTTTTAAAGAGATCTGCCGGATCATCCGAGCCCGCGCTCAGGTCGTGATTGTAATAGTCGATCTTCCAGTAGCAGTCGGTGCCTTCAAACCGAAACCGGCCCAGGTCGTGCTCGCCGTACGGATCGATCGCGTCGTCAAAGGCATCGAAGTCGCGAACCGCGCGGAGCAGCTCCGCCCGCTTGCGGAAGTTCCGGAAGAGGCTGATGTCGCCGATCAGGTCTGCGATCCCGCTGGTCATCACGACACGGTTGTTGCCCGGGGCGGTGAGATGCTCGCGCAGCCAGTCGTTGAGGCGGGCGATCTCCGCTGCGCCACCCTTGGCGTGGTTCGATTGGGGCGTTTGCTCGGCCATGATGGTCTCCTGCCATTGACCCCGACGATCGGGGCCTTTCGACAGGCGACAGGACGGCCGGGGCATAGGTCGCTCGCGCACCCATAGGGTCGAAACGGAGTGGAGAAGCCCGCTGGCGGGCTTGCGCGGGGGAGCGCCCCGGCCAGGACGTACGAGCCCGAAATGCCGCGCGGATCGTCGACACGGGGAGACTTCACGTCGAGGCTGATGCTGGACGACCACGCCGATCGCGGCGTATCGTTCGATCATGGAAACGGCTGCCAACATCGTTGCCCTGTGGCCCCGCTGGATGGACAGCGCTGGCGATATGCTCCGGATGAAGGCGTTGGTCCGGACCCGGTGCTGCAAATGCGGGACGCTGATGCGGGCCGAGTTGGAAGACATCGTGGCACGCCACGGGTCTGACTATTCGCTGGTCGACAAGCTGGAGCGCTGTCGGATGGTCGAGTGCGAAGGGTCTACGTTCTATCTGGCGTCGCGAACCTATGGCCGCGAATGGGTGACGCTCCTGCGCGACCCGCGGCTGATGAAGATGTTCGAGGAACTGCCGCCTGTCCGGACGGCGTGGAGCTGATTGCCCGCCTCCGGAAGAGATACCGTCTGAATTTGGATCCCGCACCCAAGCGGTGGATAGAAGGGGGCAGAAGCCCTTCGTCCGGCGGCGCTGCCGTGCTTGCGCAGCGGCGGCGGGGCGGGCTCGATGCCCGCTCCGCCGCCTTCACGGCTGAAGCGCGGGGAGGGGAGGGGAGGGGGGCCGAAGCCCCCCGGGAGGCTCAGGCGTAAGGGTCGTACTCGTTGACGATCGTGAGCGAGCTGTCGTGATCTTCGGCGGTGATGACGGAATATTGGGTGCCGACGGCGATGACCATGGTTGCCACCATCAAGGTTCTTGCGAGGCCCATGGCGTTTTTGCGGGCGATCCAGATATCGTTGAACATGTCCGAGGCTCCTGTGAAGCCGGCGGGGTTCATCCCCGCTCGACAGGCGCCCGACAGGACGGGGAAGGGCCGCGATCACTTTTTTCGCATGCGAAAAAAGCCGTAGCGAAGCGCCCGGACCCCTTGCGGGTTGATCGTACAAGGCCCTGAGCCGGCCCAAGGATTGCGCCTCAAGAGCGGGGTGAAGCCCGCCTGCACGAAGCGTCGCGACGCAACGCTGGGTCGCCGGAGACGCGCCCCATCGCGCAGGCGCGGTGGACACCTGCCCAGTCCGTGCCCCTTCTCTGCGCTCCAATGTCGACGGGCACAGTGCGCTGCTCGGCGGTGCAGCCCAGGCCGGGCCAAGATGGAAGGACGTTGCCGCTTTCCGGAAAGAAGTTTCCGCGCTGCGCGCCCGTCAGTCGATCGTCACCCGAACGGGCCGAGACCGGCTACGGGCTCGGTGGAGCGAAGCGGAATAGAGCGACGGTCCCGGCTTTGCCGGGAGACGCCAACTCGTTTCGAGACAGCAACCCAAGGCTACCCGGCTTCATGATAAGGCTTTAGACTGAATGGCGATCCCTACCGTCCTCTATGCATTGGTAGTCGACGACGATCCGCTCATTCTCAGGCATGCGTGCGACATTCCGGAGGTAGCGGGTTTTAACTTTCACCAAGCGGGTACGGTCGAGGAGGCTAAGGCCTTCATGGGCGATGATGCCGACGGTGTGACGCTCCTGTTCTCCGACGTGGCGATGCCCGGCGACAGCGACGGGTTCGCGCGAACCCATTACGTTGCCGAGTATTGGCCCTGGATCGAGATCGTGCTCACAAGCGGCAACGTGACGCCATGTCCGGGGGACATGCCCGACAAAGCAACGTGCATCGGCAAGCCTTTCGACGATCGCATGCTCCAGCAACGTCTCACGGAGACGGTGCCGGACAACAAGCAACTCGAACAGCTCAAGCGCGCGGTGTAGCTGTGTTTTCGTGAACTTGTGACCTTGCGGTCCTGATTGCCGGTGAACGCGAGAAGAGGCCCGGAGCGTCAGCTCCGGGCCCGTACTGCCTCCCTCAGAAGGGGACGTCATCCGCCTCATCGTCCTGCGCGGCGCCTTGGCGTTCCTGGCGGCTTTTGCCGTAGGAGAGGAAGGTCACTTCGTCGGCGATGATCTCGACACCGTAGCGCTCGATGTTCTGATCGTCGGTCCAGCGGGTGTAGTGGATGCGGCCCCGGACCATGACCTTCTGGCCCTTCTCGACATACTGCGCGACGGTCTTGCCGACGCCGTTGAAGCAGGTGATCCGGTGCCATTCGGTGTCCTCGACCCGGCGACCTTCGCCATCCTTCATGGTCTTGCCGTCCTGGTCGCGCTTGGGGCGCGAGGTGGCGAGGGAGAAGTTGGTGATCTTGGTGCCGCCCTGGGTGGTGCGGACTTCAGGCGTGGCGCCGACGTTGCCGGCGAGGATGACGAGGTTCTGCATTTCGAGGTTCCTTTTTTGCTCGCCGGGGGGTCCGTCCCCTCGACTGAACACCAAAAAAGACGGCCAGGACGCCCTCTCCACCGGAGCGCGAAGACGCGCAGGGGAACCCCGATCGAAGGGGTGGTGCGGGCAGCCGCGGAGCGGCAACTCGGCCCGAACGATCGCGGGTTGGAGGGGGTGGACGGCCGGATTAGGTCGTTCAGGAAAGAGAGGGGATGGACCCCCCGGCGGGCAACGGACATGGAACCGTGAAGCAGGACGCCCTTGTCGCGTTGCTCGTCCGGCAGTGCCACTATGCCTTGATCCCGCTATCCGGGCGGACCTGACACCCTCCCTCGCTGGTGCTCGCGCCCTGCGCCGGTGTCTGTCGTGAAGGATGATGGTTGCGGCGTGGACCTTGGTGCCGCCTTTCGCCGTCACGGCGCGCGCGTCGTGCGTGTCGAGATGACGATGGGGGGGTCGTGCTGCGCAACGCCCCGCCCGGACGGCAGGAACCGAACGCGGCTGTCGTGATTCCGGCAGCGCATCCCCCCTGGTATAGAGCGGCGAAGCCGGCGCAGAGACCAACGCGGTGAGGTGGCGTGTGGCCTGAACGAGAGGCACACGGCGCGGGGCAGACTCCGGCCTCGCCCCACGGAACCGCTCCGCGTCGGAATCGCGATGCGGGCGCGGTAAGCCCCCGTCAGTCGATCGTCACCCGAATGGGCCAAGACCGGCTAAGGGGCTCGGTGAAGCGAAGCGGAATAGCGCGCTGGTCGCGACACTATCGGCCCCGAACCTTCGCGAGCCTGCCCTTAGTAACCAGTCATCACCGCTCGGCTGTGCGCCCTGGGAAGCCTGCACGACCGATCATGGCCTCGACAGCGCGATCCGCGTTCTCACCGTGCAGGCGGGGGGCCGTAGCCGGCGACCGTGACGGTGACGGTGACGAAAAGCCTCTTGCCGCTCGCGCGAGGAGCGCTGCGATTGTCCGTCATGACGACGTGGCAGGTATCGCCGTCAGACGAAGCGCGAAACGCGAAACGCGAAGCGACCGCAATGCGCAGCCGTCTGTTACGGGTTGGGCGAGGCATCGGTTTGCTCCCAGATGGGGTGGAAGTGAGTGGAATCGGGGGGAGGCGGCAAGGGGCGAGGCCGCTGGCTTTGCCAGCGGCCTCGCCGAAGCTCAGGCGACCTCTCGGTCGCGCTGAGCGTTCTGAGCTGCGGGCGGGGTCCCCAGCGGACCGCGACGATCGACCACGCGGATGCCGGCCTTCTTGGCGTCGATGACCAGACGCTCGGTCACGCCGTTACCCTGGAAGGCGATGACGTAGCGGGGCTTCAGCGAGAGCATCTGCTCGTTGCGACGGAAGCCGGCACGATCACCCAGCTTGCGATCGAGACCGAAGCGGACTTGCTGGATGCCGTTTTGCTCGGCCCACGACGCCGCGATGCGCTCGATCCCCTTCATGTCGCCGCCATGGACGAGATACATGTCGCCGACACGCTCCCGAACCGCACCCAGGGTACGCAGCAGATTGTCGCCAAACGCCTTCATATCCTCATCGGTCCGGAAGGTCAGCCGTCCCCCGGCAAACACTACGGGCGTGCCCTGTGCAGTGTTGGCGTCGCGGACCCGCTCGCGCCGAGCCTGGAGGAAGGCGCGTCCGTCAACGATTGCCGACGTAACCCCGAGCGAAATGCGGTTGCCGGTCGACGGGATCCAGGAACGGCCGGTCTCGCGGATATAGTGAGCCGCTGCGGTGTCGCGCATGTGTTCGTAGCAGGTGGCGGCCTCCTCGATCTTCTTGGCAAGGTCGATCTTGTCCTCGAGGTTGGCGGTGTTGATCTCCGAACCGTCCTGCTCGGCCAGGAGGAGCCTGATCTCGTCGGTGAGACGGTCGATGGTCGCGTGCTTCTTCGCCGCGGCCCGGTGGAAGAGGTTGACTAGGCCCCAGCCCATCTCCTCGATGTCGCGCTCGAGCGACGTGTTCTGGAGGGTTGCGAATAGGTCGCTCCAGATGGCGGTGGTGGTCTGCTCCAGTGCTTCGGTCGAGGGCGGGCACATGCCTGAAATGTCTTCGGCGCGGGGTTCGAGGTGTCCAAGCTCCAGATCGGAGAGTGCGGCAGCGAGGGAAGTGGTCATGGGGTCAAGCCCTTCATCTGATCGAGGCCGGCGGCCTATCCGCCGGATGCGCACCTCCTGGGCAGCCGAATGAGGGGCGCCCGCACCGACGCGAAGCGGAGGGAAACCCAAAAAACCGGGGTGGTGCGGGCAGCCGCAAAGCGGCAACTCGGCCCGGATTTTTGCGGTTGCGGGGGTCTCGCGGCCGCCCATGGGCCGCATCTCTCTGGCGGAGGGCTGTCGGGCGTCAGGTGGCGTCAGGCGCAGACGTGACCACGCTTGCTGCTACGGTTGACGTGGGGCTCAACCCGAACGTCGCGATGTCGTTGAGAAGCGCCTGCCACGTTGCACACAAGCGGACCATCGCCGCTGGGGTGATCCGTGGGCGCTCCATCGGCGCCGATCGCATCGACCATGGTGCGCAAGCGGGTCGACCAGATCCTCGCTCCGGGTCGCGGCATAGCCCACGCACGCCGTAGCTTGCGAGAAGAGGCCCGGGACGGGCAGGGCGGAGGCAGCGCCGCCATCGAGGACAAGGCGCTAAGGCGCGACGTCCACACCTTCAGCGACAAGCGCTGCCGACGTAGGATGCCCCATACCAAGGCTCTTCCACCCGTCGGTCGTATGCGACGCATCGACAAGCGGAGCGGCAGGCGCTGACGACATCTTCCGCCTCGACCGTGATTTCCGCACGGTAATGGGCAGGGTATTCGAAAGGGGTCAGTGAAGGTCTTCATGAGACCGGACTTCTGAAGGTTGGCAAAATTGGAGACCCAAGCGGTTCGGGTCATTCGTAGCGGGGACGCTCGGCCGGAAAGGCGAGAGCGGGCCAGCCTTCGTGGGCGTGGGTCCCGAAGCGACCAGCGGAGAGGATGCTGCTGATCTCGCGCGCGTGGTCGCCGACGTTCCAATCGCGATTGAGATGCGCCTGAAACTCCAGCGCCATCGTCCATCCGTGGTCCTCGTGACCCTCGGCAAAGGTGACGCCACAGGCAGTCAGTGCCGGTTCGGTGCAGAGTTCGCCGGAATCTCAGTACCATGGTGATGGTCTTCGACCAGCGCGTTGGACGCGAGATGAAAGTCGTCGAGCCAGCGCCCCATCGGGACGCGTTGCTCAGGGAGAAGTGCAGCCTGCGCGGCCTGAAAATCGAGTAGCGCCAAGGGCGCCGTCTCGATGATGCGGTCGACTTCGGCCGGTGAGAGGAGGCCGCGTTCGCGGATGAACTCGGTGATGCTGCCGGGACGCGGCGTCGCACCGCGACGGCCAAGCACCGGCTTGCGCCACAGGCCCTCGACATTGCGAAGGCGAGGCTTGGCTCGCGCTTCCATCAAAACGATGATGCGCAACTCCTCGGTTGAAAGCTCCAGCACCTCGTCGGGCTTGATGCTGCCACAAAAGTAGCAGCTCGATTTGGGCGGGACGGGGAGTCCGGCGCACACGATGCGCGCCTCGCAGTCGGCGCGCGACCATTCCCATTCCCGCAAGGGGTAGCGGTAGGCGTAGCGAGGATCCTCGCACCCGACCGCATGATGGTAACGCTGCGTGTCGCGTCCCGAGGCGTCGTAGCCGATCAGCTTTACCACGCGCCCGCCTGCGTCCCAGCAGCGGCGCGCGGGTTCCCACTGGGCGGTCCAGGCATCTTGCGGGGCCGCCTTCCATTTCTGGCTGCACGACCCGCCACCAAATACCACGGAGGGCAGGGTGGCGTTGGTCAGCATGTTCTCGGCGATGCCCGCATAGGGCGGCCAGTGTTTGAAGTTGCGGGGCTGGTAGCGGACGATCTCGGATGGGATGCCGCGTTCCGACATCCAGGCCCGGAACACGGGGATGAACGCATAGGTCGCCGATTTTTCGGCGCCGGGATCGGCGAAGAGAACCATGTCGACGGGCTCGCCGCGTTCGGCGAGCTCGACGATCATGGCGGTGGAGTCGACGCCGGCCCCCCAAGCCGCGATGACGGGCGGGCGATCAACCATTGGTCGTATCCCGGACGATGATCGCCGCATGAACGATGCGGTAGGCGCGCTTGCGAAACGCCGGGATGCGGCAGATCGCGCGGCTTTCCGGGTCGCGGAACAGCGGCGTCTTGCCCTTGGGGTTGGCGACCACCTCGAAGCGGGTGCGGTCGCCGCCGTCGCTGAAGCGCATGGGCTCATCGAAGATGATGATCTGCCCAGGCTTCGGGGTCGGCTTGGCCCGGTCGAGCTTCTTCGCGAGCAGATTGGCGCGGCACCGCGCGCGCCAGGCCAAGGCATATTCGCTGTCCGTAGCGGTCAGTTCGTCGAGGATCGCGGCCGGGCACTCGCTTTCGTTCGGCCCGACCGTTTCATCCATGTCCTTGTACCCGAACGTGCAGCCGTCGCGTGCGCCGGTGCTGGTCTTGGTGAGGCAGACGATGCCGAACACGATCCGTTCGGCGTCGTCCGTCAGGCGCTCGCAAGCGGCGTAATAGGTCGATCCGACCATGGCCGATGCGAGCACGGTCAGGCGATGCGTGTCACGCTGATAGGTGAACTGGTTATCGAGATAGGAGCGCGCGGAGGCGTGGCCGCCCATATCGCGCATGAAGAGCCAACCCATGATAAGTCTCCGATGACGTGAGGATCAGGCGGCAGCGGCGAGGCGCGGAGCGCCCACGTCGCCAACCGTCGCGGTGAGCCGGCGCTGGAACGTGGCTGCATCCAGCAGCTCGGCGATCGGCGCGCGTTGAACGGGGCCAGCGTGTTCGCCGCCCCGGCAGCGGTTGAAGGTGATCTCGCTGTCGGGGAGGAAGCTGTGCGGCCGCACCCGGATCGAGAGATCGGCGTGGCGCAGCTCGGTCGTGCCATCGTCCGCGATACCCCCCATGTCGCTATCGATACGGACGTCATGGGCCTCGAGGCCGATTGTCTCGGCGAGCGAAGCGAGCGCGAGGCGTGCCTGCCGATGGAAGGTACGTTTCGCCGCTCCGTCGCCGACGACGCTGTTGCCGGCGATGTCGAGCAGCGCGGATCCTGCAATGACGGTACCCCGATCTTCCGCACAGCGCAGGCGCAGTTCGTTGGTGCTGGGCGCTCCACGTTCGGCGACGGACGCCAGGTTGCGGATCAGCAGCAGGACCGATGCATCGCGGTCGATCGGCTTGCCGGCACGCTTGCAGTCGTCGACGCCCGCGTTCAGGGCATGTAGTGCTGCGGGCAGGGTGCCAAGCGCGTCGGGGGAAAGCGCCTCTTTGTGGCGGTAGTGAGTGTCGTAGAGCATGGCCGGACCTCCTGAGCGCACACGCGCGCTCAAAAGGCCGAAGGCTCCCTCTCCTCCGTCAACCGGGCCTTGGTCAGAGCATCCCTCCTACAGGGTCGGCCGAGCGGGAGGCTGCGTCATAGCCGTATTGCCAAGCCGTGCGGAGCTTGCTCGCTCGGTGGTAATGGCAACGGTCGTTGCCCATGACGAAGCAGCGCCATCCCGATTTCTCGGCTTCCCACAGCGGGTCTTCCCGCGTGGGACCGAGCAGGTCCATGAGATCGACGCGCGTGGCGGCGTTCATGGCGGGCCTGCATGGTCGCCAAAGGCACCGGCAGGGAGCGTCCAGCGATCCGTCAGAATCGAGAGACGCCAGACCGGGTCATCGGCTTGCGCCAATTCGTCGGGATGGAGTGTTGCAGCCGGGAACGCCGTGCCGCGATCAGCGAGCTGCGTGACGGTGAGCGAGCGATGGATCGTCTTCCCGCTCGCGGATTCGCGAGCCGCCACCCGTCGGAAGGCGGCAGGGTAGACGAGCCGGAGCGTCGCCCATTGGTCCGGTGAGCCGAAGATGCAGGCTCGGCACGACAGACGTCCCCATCCCAGGACGTAGGCCGGGTGGGGGCGGATGCGCGCTTGCGAGATCGCGTCCCAGGTCAGGCGCTCGGTCCAGTCATGGACTGGGCGCCAATGATCGACTGCACGCGCGAGGGTGGAGGTGCGATGCGGCTCAAACGTCGCATAGCGCGCACGCGAGGGACTTTCCTCGGCGCGCTCGCCGGTGATGACGAGCGTGCGGCCGTCAAGGAAGCGCGGCTGATTCCGGATCGCGGCCGCGAGGACGTCAATCTTCAGCGCGGGGCTGCACCAGCGCACCCGAAGATCGGGAGACATCTGGGGAAAGAGCCCGCGCGTGCCGGTAGGGCCGTTGCCCCCGGCACGGCCGATGCCGGTTGGCGTCTCGAACGCGATCGGCGCGGTCGGCGCGTCGTCGCGCGCCAGTTCGCGCGCGAAGCCGCCCTCGCGCCACGAGACGTAGAGCGCTATGCCGAAATGCTCGGCGATCGCGCGGACATAGGCGGGGGTGCACGGCCAATCCATGAAGGTCGGGCCGTGGCCATCGACATCATGGTGATGCAGCTCGATCGCGTGTGCCGGCACGCCGAGGCTGAGGAGGTGGAGCAGGGCGGCAAGGCTGTCCTTGCCGCCACTGAATGCCACGACGAAGCGCCGGTAGGCGCCGAGGTCGGGGAGGGCGGCCGGAGCGGTCATGCTGCTTCACGGATCTGTTCCTCGGGTTCGGCCGAGGCGTCGAGGCCGGTTGCGCGGAGTAGATAGCCGGCTGCCGCTTCTGCCTTCGCCGCGGCGGTCATGATCGCGCGGCTATCCTTGCGCAGCACCTTCAACCACGAGCCGATATAGGCGGCATGGTCGTCCATATGCGACGTCGGCAGACCAAGATCGGCACCGAGCAGCGCTGAGGTCATCTCGGCGCAAAGTTCCTCGAACGCGTAGGCGTCGTCGCCGAAGCGCTTGCCGAACGTGCGATCGAGCCGGTCGGGATGGCCGGTCCAGTGGCCAGCCTCATGGGCGAGCGTCGCCGCGAAGTAGGCGCGGGCCGAGAATAGCTCGACGGGCGGCATGGTGATGCTATCGGCGGTGCGGTCGTAGAACGCGCGATCGCCGCGCATCTGGACGGTTGCCGGCAGCGCATCGAGGAAGCGCTGCGCGCGAACGGGCAGCGCATCGGCCGGGGGCACGATGCTGACAGGGCTCGGGTAGAAGTCAGGAGACAGCCCGTCGATCTGGTCGCAATTGAACACGGCGTAGGAGCGCAGCACGCGCCGCATTTCGTCGGTCGTATCGCCGGTGACGACGGATTCGACGGTCTTGCTGTAGGATTTGTAGAAGATCGCGATCTGCGAGCGCTCGCGTTCGCGGACCTGGCCGCCAAGAGCCTGCGCCTGTTTGTACGTCATCCAGGTGCGCGAGTTGTAGCCCGCGCCCTCGGCACACAGCCACAGCCAGAAGCAGTTGATGCCCTTGTAGGGGTCGCCGGTCGCGCGCAGCGGACGGCCGCCAAGGCCGGGGCGCCATGGCTTGACCCAGGGACGCACCCCGGATTCGAGCTTGTCGATGATCGTGCTGGTGATGATGTCGGCAGGCGAGGGCTTGTCGGTGGTCTGTGCCACGATCGTTCTCCTGATTGGGTTGAGGCAAACCCGCGTGAGCATCCATCCCTCCGGAAGGGCGGTGCCGGGTCACAAAAAGAGGGGCGACACTCGCGCGAAGAGTGCCGCCCCCAGGTGCCTCGAAATGTGCAAGCCGGCGTCAGGCCGCTTGGCTGAAATCCTCCTCTTCCTCGTGATCGATCACTGCGTCGTCACCGGTGTCGAGGTCGGTATCCTCGTCTTCGTCCGGATCGATGCCGGTCTCGTCGTCGACGAAGCTGGAGCGCAGTGGCGTGCGTGCCTCCTTCTCGATTCCGTCGAAACGCATCGCGTCGGGCAACCAGGCGGTCGCCTTATCGCGGATCTCGGCTTCGACGATGCCCTGGCCGTTGCATAGCGAGGCACAGGTGCCGGCAAGGTCGCCCTTCTTGGCGTCTTTGTAGCGGCCGCGCAGGATCGGGCCTCCAATCTCCTCGAGCGCGTCGAGCATGACGGTCTTCTTGACCCGACCGAAGAAGTTCTCGGCCGTCGGGCGCCACCAATTCTCGACCTGGATGTGGAGGAGGCGACCAAGATGGTCGTGGAAGCCGTTGCTCCGATAGCCCTCGGCAACGTTAAGCGTCGGTTCGAGAGTTCGTGCTATCGAGTATGCAACCCAAGCGCCCCGGGCCTCGTCGTCGAGCGCGCGGAAGGCGTCGAAGCGGGCGGTCATGGTCGGCAGACCCGCCCAGCTCGTGTCGAGCCGCTGGCGCTGGTCGTCGATCGTCTGCGACGCCATCGAACCCTCGTCGCGGAAGGCGAAGATCGGGAAGCCCGCGGCGCTCGACTTCAGCGTCGAGTGGGTCGGGATGTGGGCCTGCTCGAACACCACGTTCTGCGCCATCAGGAAGATGGTCAGGTCGAGTGCGAGTCCCGGGTCGCTGGCGATATGAGCGACGAGGATCTGGCGGCGCTGCGTCGCCAGTTCATCGACCAGCGTGGCGCTGAGCTTCGGACCCTGTTCGGCGTCGCCGGCATCGCGGTCCCCGGTTGCACCGCCCGACTCCTTGGGCGGGGCGTTCGGATCCACGACCGGCTTTTCGCTGAAGAGGCGGGTGTGGACGCGAGGTTCGCCATCGCCCCCGATATAGACGAACGTCCCGATCTGCGCTTTCAGCGCCGGATCGATCTCGTGCCGGGCGTCCTCGATGGTCTCCAGTTCCCGCTCAATCGTCTCGATGCGCGCGTTCGCCGCCTCGGCTTCGGCGCTGCCGTCGGGCAGTTCCTGCTCGAGCTGGTCGATCAGCGTGTCGTTCTCGGCCGACAGAACTTCGACACGCGCGGTCTCGTCCTCGGTGAGGGCGCGGGCAGGGGCGTGAAACTCGTGCAGCTGGCGCTCGAGGTCGTAGGGAACGTGCGTCGCCGCGATCGGCGTTACGAACGCGAGACCTTCCGCCTGCGCCAGCTCGGCAGCGGCCGCTTCCAGCTTCTTGGCGGCGAGCATCTCGATCAGGTCGACGTCGATCCAGTTCTCATCGCCTTCGGTCGCGAACAAGTCGCCCTCGATACGTCCGCCTGCGGCGACATAGGCATCGCGACCGACAAAGCGGGCCTTGGCGTCGTTCGCCTTGACGGTGCCGTTGAGGATGGCGCGGCGGATATTGTCGGGATTATCGCCATAGTACGAGTTGCTCATCTGCGTGAACACGCGGGCCTGACGGTCGACATCGGTGGTGACGGCGTAAGCCTGCGCCACGCCGAGGGTGATCTCGCCGGCCGCGAGCGCCTCAAAGACGCACGGTGCCAGTTCCGCGAGACGGACACGCTGCTCGACGAAGCGGGTGGTGACGCCCTGACGCTTGGCGACGTCCTCGGCGGTCATGCCCTTCTGGATCAGGAAGTTGAACGCGGTGCATTCGTCGGCCGGGTTCATCGGCACGCGCTGGAAGTTCTCGGCAAGGCTCGCCTCGGTCGCGTTGTCGTCATCGCTCAGTACCAGGACCGGGACGGTGTGGTCAGCGGGGAGGGCGCCCTGTTCGATCAGGCGCTGAAGCGCCCGAAGGCGGCGACCGCCTGCCTTGACGGTGAACGTGCCCGCCTTCTTGAGCGGGGTAACGACGAGGTTCTGCAACAACCCCTGGGCAGCGATGTTAGCGGCGAGGGAGTCGATGCCGACCTCGCGGTTGGATTTGCGCACATTGTCTTTCGACAGCGAAAGGTTCTTGACCTTCACGGACTGGATCACCGGTCGTCTCCATCTGGAATTGGCGCGCCGCGTCAGACGGTCGCGCAAGCCTGCTCATCAAGCTCACAAAGCCGAAGGCTCCCTCCCCTCCCTTCGATCGAGCGGGGAGGAAGTCGTTGGTTCGTCAGGCGATGATGCGGTCGATCACGGCTGCAGCGCTGGCCACGGGTACAAACATCCGCGTCTTGTGCTGGATGATGTCGGTGAAGCACCCGGCGGCCTTCAGCTCAGGCAGTCGCGTGTGAGGCCAGTCGAGTAGCTCGAGGCGCTGCTGGCCGGCGACCAGGCTGCGCTTCAGCCTGTATGCGCCCACGATCGCGATCTCGCCGCTCGTCATGACGTGCTTGGCGTTTTCGGCACCCGAGACGGTGATGGTCGCCGCGATGCCGAAAGCGTCCGCGAGCTTGGCGACGAGCGGGGCAGGGACGATGCGGCCAAGGAAGGACTGGCCGTCATCGGTGTTCAAGCGCCAGACCTGGACGTGATCGTCGGGCAGGCGGTCCCATACCGGTAGGAGCAGGCCGGTGACGAGGTAGAGCGTATTGGTGCGGGTTTTCCCCGCCATCTCCTCGACCTCGGCCTGCCACAATGTCGAGAACTCCTCCTCGCTCGCCTCCTCCCACATCGTCTCGACAAGAAGATCCTGACGCATCCGTTCGGTACGCGTGGGGCGGACCAGCTCGTAGCGGCGCACGATCTCGCCATCGTCGTCGGTCAGCGAATAAGTGCTGCTCCGAATCGCGGCCTTGCCCGACTTCCGGTTCACCATCGGACGGGAGTCCTCGTCGAGGATCTGCAACGCGGACGCGAGCGCGAGCGGCTTGTAGCGTTCCTCGGTCTCCAACCGGAGGATCTCGGTCTCGGCACCGCTGGTCTCGTCACGACGGATGACGCTACGGTCGAGGATTGTGATGCGCTCGGCGTTGATGCTCTCGACACCGAGATCCAGCGTGCCAGCATCCTTGGCCGCTTCGATGCGGGCTTCGATCAGCCCGAGATATTCGTCGAAGATCGCATTCTGCATGGCGATGCGCAGCGCGAGGATGCGATTGAGCCAGCGCTGGATGGGCGGCATATCTTCCTTAAGGCCGCCACCTTCGCCCTCCAGCTCGAGGCCGGTGAGCTTCTGGAACTGGTCAAGCGTGGTCGAGCGAAGCTTGCCATTGGCGAGCAGGCGAAACCACTGTTCGAGTGATTCCTTGGCATAGTCGCTTTCGAGACTGTCGCGGGGGTCGAACAGGCCCTGACCGCCGGTCTGGCGCTGCCCGCGGGTGAGCGCGCCTAGGCTGTCGAGCCGGCGTGCGATCGTCGAGATGAAGCGACGTTCGCCGCGGCAGTCGGTCGACACCGGCCGGAACAGCGGTGCGATCGCCTGATGGGTGCGGTGCGTGCGTCCGAGCCCCTGGATGGCGGCGTCAGCACGCCAGCCCGGCTCGAGGAGGTAGTGATTGCGGCGCGACTGGTTCTCGCACGTCAGGCTCGCATGATAGCTGCGCCCGGTGCCGCCAGCGTCGGAGAAGATCAGGATTTTCTTGGCACCGCGCATGAAGGCGTCGGTTTCGGCCAAGTTGGTACGGGGCGAGCGGCTTTCGACGCGCTGGCGACCGTGCGCGTCCATGATGACGCGACGGCTACGCCCCGTGACCTCGGCGACCGCATCGGTGCCGAAATGCCCGATAATATGGTCGAGCGCGGACCCGACGATGGGCAGTGCGCAGAGCTGCTCGAGGAGGTTGTCGCGCATCTCGAGCGCCTCCTGGCTGAAGACGGGGCGGCCGTCTTCGTCCGACATTGGTTCGGAACGGGTTTTGCCGGTCTCGTCGACAAAGGTCTTCATCTGCCGCACCGGGAAGGCGGCCGTGAGGTACGACATGAGGAACTCGCGGGGGGAAAGCTCGATGTCGAGATTGGCGCGTTCTTCGACGGTCAGCGCGGCCAGTGCCCGGTTAAGCATCGCCTCGGACGTCGAGACGAGCTGGATCACCACGCTCTCGCCGCGCGCGAGATCGGCGCGGATCGCGGGAACGAGTGAGGGCAGCTTCATGCCGATCAGGAGTTGGCAGAAGAAACGCTGCTTGGTGGACTCGAAGATCGACAGCGCGGCCGCCTTGGCGCCGCTGTTATAGGTGTCGTTCGAGAAGCTGTCCGTCACGCGGGTCGCGTCCAGCGCCGCGCGCAGGTTGCTGTGGATGATCGCCCACGCATCGGCATAGGCGTCATAGACCTCGATCTGGTCTAGTGTGAGGTTGTGTTGGAGGATATCGTATTCGACACCGGCGAAGCTCAGCGCGCGCGAGACGTAGAGGCCCTGCATTTTCAGGTCGCGCGCGATCAGCTCCAGCGCGGCGATACCGCCCCGGCGCAGGGAGTCGACGAAGGTCCGGCGATCGGCAAACGCCGTGCCCGGACCCCACAGGCCAAGCCGCGTTGCATAGGCAAGATTGTTGACGTCGGATGCACCGGTCGCGGAGACGTAGAGGACGCGGGCGCGCGGGAGGAGGTTCTGGAGACGGACGCCGGCGATGCCCTGGTCGGAGCCTTGTTTGGTGCCGAAGCTGCCTTCGCCACCTGCGACACCGGCCATCTCGTGCGCCTCGTCGAAAACGATCATGCCGTCATAGTCGTCGCCAACCCATTCAAGGATCTGCTGGAGCCGCGTTCCCTTGTCACCGCGATTGGAGCGCAGCGTCGCATAGGTGAGGAACAGCACGCCTTCGGCCGCGCCTACGGGCGAGCCCAGCTTCCACTGGTTGAGATGCTGGATGTCGAGCGCGAGACCGCCAACGGCGGTCCAGTCGCGACGCGCATCTTCGAGCAGCGTCTCGGTCTTGGAGACCCAGATGTGCTTGCGACGGCCGCGCAGCCACTGGTCGAGGATGATAGCGGCGACCTGGCGGCCCTTGCCGGCGCCGGTGCCGTCACCGAGGAAGAAGCCGGTCCGGTATGGGCGGCCATCCTCGGACGGTGCGATCGAGAGCCCCTCCTCGACAGGTTTGAACAGGCCGGGAATGTCGCGCTCAAAGGCGTCGCCGGCATAGATCAACGTCTCGAGCTGCGCGTCGGAGAGCGTCTTCGCATCGACGACGGCGTGCGGGAGCGTGGGGATGTAGGTCGGCCGTGGCGCTGTGATCGAGCCCATGGCGATCGATTCCACCAGAGCGGTTGGATGCGCCGATGCGCAGACGATCGCGATCCGGCTCGGCCGGTATGGCAGGTACACACCGACAGACTCGCCGGTCGGGAGTGGCTCGGCGAACACGGTGTAATCGATCGGGGTCGCGGTCTGCGACCGCGCGGCTTTTGCGGGCGGTGCGCTCAGGCGCGGTTTATTCGCGAGACCGCCAAGCAGCGAGCTGCGCCCTGCAGGGCGCGCGAGCAGCGAGGCGGTGCGCGGGACAGGCGCGGATACGGGGGAAGCGGCCTTTGCCGCGATCGCCGCGAGCGCCTCGGCGAGCGTCGCGCAGCGGATCAGTTCGGCCGGCATGCCGGTACCTTTTTCCAACACCATGATCTTCACGGTCTGGCTGGTGCCATGCTTCGCATAGGCGTTCGCCGGCAGTTCGAGGTGCAGCGTCAGCGTGCAGCCCTCGGTCGCCTTGGCCCAGGCGCGGCTCGATGTATCGACGCGGCCGGGCAGGATGGCGGCGCAACGGCCTCCGGTGCCGAGACGCATCAAGGCGGCGCGAAGATGCCGGAACGCTGCTTGGCGGTCGGCGTGGCGACCGATGCTGCGCGAGAAGGGAGGATTGATGAGGACGGCCGTTGGCCGAATCGTTGGTTCGAGTAGATCGTGGATCAGCTCGCCGTCGTGCCGCGTGACAGCGACGCCCGGGAACGCGGCAGCGAGCATCTCAGCGCGCGCCGGATCTATCTCGTTGAGGATCAGGCGCGCACCGGCGCGGTGCGCGAAGGCGGCGAGCAGGCCTGTCCCGGCAGACGGTTCGAGGACCAGATCCGTGGCCGCGATTCTACCGGCGAGCGCAGCGAGGTAGGCGATCGGGGCAGGGGTGGAGAATTGCTGGAGCTCGATTTGCTCTTCGCTGCGAACGGTATGCGTGGGCAGGCCGGCGACCAGCGCGGTCAGTGCGCCAAGGCAATCGCCCGGAGTGGATGGCAGGTCGGCCTTCGCTAGGTGCATGACCTCGGCGAGTTCGAGCATGTCGTAAGCGTCGCGTAGCGACCAACGACCGTCGGCCGAGGATCCGCCATAGGCTTGCTCCATGACCCACAGCAGCGTGTCGCGCTGGAGCGAACCATTCCTGGCGATGGTGTCGGCGACCGCCTTGGCGGCCGTGATCGAGGGTTCGGTGAAGTCGAGTTCGAGAGCTGCGGCTGAGGTGCGCATCGAGGGCTTCCTTCTTGTCGCCCGGTGATCATCACCGGAGCAACAAGCCGAAGGCTCCCTCTCCTCTGAACGCCTTGTGCCCGACGAAGCATCGCTACCGCTAAGCCATCTTCCAAAGCCGGACGGGACGCGTCTGCCGCAGCTAGTCGCGCAGGACGTCAGGCATATGGATCTATATCAGGCGGCCAACGCGGCTCGACCTCCTGTCAAACGATCCTTGGGCTTCATCACGACGACCGTCTCGGGCTTCCCGACCCGTCGGCCTAGTTTATCCCGCGCAGGGACTTCCGGAACAACTTCCCGCACTTCGATTGAGTAACTGGGCATTTTATTCTCGGCCGCGATCTTCTTCAGCTGACTTTTCAACGTGCGGAGCGGCGACGTGGAGCCGATTTTCGCACCCAGCATTTCCAGAGGCATTTCATATTCTTCATCACGACAGTAGCAGTGCGCCAATTCATAAAGGCGTCGTTCGATCGGGCCGAGACGGAAATAGTCGTTGTGGTAGTCATAGATACGGCTGTCACGCGAGACCGCGCGGACGAGCCAGTCACAGAGCTGGACGCGGACCGGCATGAGTTGATCGACGCCGCTCGCCGTTTCGCGAGTGGTCGCCTGCGCTTCCGCGAACCAGGAGAAGAAGCCCTTCGTCCCCACGGTGCCAGTTTTGATGTTCGTGCGGATCTGCGTGCCCTGCAGACGACCGAGCGCTTCGATGAAGCGATCGTAATCACGCTTCGATGGGCGTCCGACGCCGGTCGCCCGGAAGAAGTCATGTGCATTGAAGGTGAAGACATTCTGTACTTCACCCCCGGTCCGACCAATATGCTGCACCATCAACGACAGGACGTAGATCAGCACCTCTTTATCCCACATCGTCGCGATACCGCTCGAACTGGGCTTGATCTCGATTTTGACGCCGTCCATCTCGTAGGTCATGGCCTCCATCTGAGGCCGCTTCGCTAACGAGAACAGTGGAAAGTCCATGATACTCTGCTCGCCACGGACTTTGCCGTGCAGCGGGCTGTCGAGATAGTCGAACAGCTTGCCCTGGGTGAGAGCGACTTCTCGCGAATCCAT
>NZ_JBWXPI010000003.1:0-236949 GCF_056679955.1 Sphingomonas sp. PEI4 | reverse complement strand
CCAGCGTCAAAAAGATAACGGTAGAAGTTCGGCCGGAGCTAGGATGGCGTGTCGACCGCCGGGTGATAATACATCGCGCTGATTTTTCCCGCCGCGTTTAGGGCCAGGAAAAAGTCGATTTTAGTGGTTGCGAAGGTAATGCGGAACAGGTGGCCGCCGGGAGGATTGCCGAGATACGTGACGGTCTGCGGGGTGCCCAGCTTGATGATCATTTCCCCGCCCTCAGGATGGTCCCGCACGGCCTTTCCGACTTCGGTCGTCAGTATGCTGTAGTCCATTTTGCCGCCCGGCGCGGCGCTCTTCAGTAGAGTTCGAACGTGCTTCTCCGCCAAGGTCGCCCCGGTGGTCATCGATGGTGCCGCTTGTTGGGCAGCGGCCGACTGAATTGCAAAAGCAAAAGCTGGCGGTGAGACGGCGAACAATGCGGCGAGGACAAGACGAATTTTCATTGCAAGGCTCCAAATCGAAAGAAGAGGAACGCCATACTGAACCGCGACAATGTTCTGACCGATTTCCGAGAAGCGATGTCGGTCCTAATGATCGCCGTTGCCCGCTTCTACCAGACAAACCGATGCGGATCGAGAGCACTATCGCATGGGCCAATTTAAGCGCACCACTTTCTTGATGGCACTCTCACAAGGAAACGGCGGCGGCTGAGGCTGGCGGGCCATTCAGCTGGGTGCTCGCTTGGGTCCTGCTTGGGGCGCTTTGGGTAGGGAAACGGGCACACCTTCGCTATAACCGGTTAATTGCCTAAACGAGCTTACAAGCTTTTGAACAGCATTTGCATCGGCTACGGCTGCTGCCGTGAGCGAAACTACAGCACCTCTGCCTTCATCCTTGCTGCACGGCGTCGAGGCGGCGGTTTGCGACGTGCTTAGTATCGCCAACGTCCGGCACAGGTCCGCCCTTCACTCCCTAAAGATACCTGCCGAGGTCGATCTTGCTGCCACGGTCTATGAGACCATAGCCGCGAGTTGGTTGGCTGGTGATGCCGATGCGAACAAAGATCGCTCGCGCCAGAACTGGCGTTGGACACTCCAACCGCAAATCGGCGCCGAGAACCGCAGCCCCGAGGTGGTGCTAGAGCGTGCCATTGCGTCAGCTGCTGCTGCGACAGACCGAACCGACTGGGCCAATCAAATCCCGGTCGCGTCTGGTCTCGTCCGAGGCGCTTCCGACGGGAGGCGCGCGATCGACCTTGGGCAGCGGCGCGGGGAGGGCCATTACGAACTCATCGAATTGAAGATCGCGAGTGACACTCCGCTATTCGCCACGATCGAACTGCTGGGTTATGTGTGCCTCTGGATACTGGCGCGCGAGGACCCGCCGGCCACCCGACCTGCGCTGCTTGCCGCCGAGCGCGTCGATTTTCGCGTGCTTGCGCCGGCGGCCTTCTACGCCTCCTTCGATCTTCGGCGCTTGGAGCGCAGGGTTGACGAAGGGCTTCGAGTGCTCGGCAACGGGCAGGGTGTATTGCTGTCGTTCGCGTATGACGTCTTGCCCGCCGCCGTTTCGACGGTGGCGCTCCCTGTAGGTGATGAGCTCCTTCACGAGCTTGAGCGTAAGCGTGCCGGGGAGACCGCGGATTATGCGGCTTGCGCCACTGGCTCCAAGGTTTGGTAGCCCAGTTCCAGGGCATGAGCTCGTCCCATCGCGCCGCTGGCCAATCAGCTGCGATCTTTCCAGTGACGTCGGCGATGTAGGCCTGCGGGTCGACGCCGTTGGCCTTGCAGGTCTGGATGACGGTGTAGATCGCCGCGGCGCGCTCGCCGCCCGTTTTCGAACCGGCGAACAGCCAGTTGCGTCGTCCGACGGCAACACCGCGCAGCGCACGTTCGGCGATATTGTTGTCGATCTCCAGGCGCCCGTCATCGAGGAAGCGGCACAGCGCGAGCCATCGCTTCGTGCCATAGGCAATAGCCTTGGCCATGTCGGACTTCGGCGACAGGCGGCGCAGTGCTGCGTCCAGTGTCTCGCGCAAGGCATCGACCAGAGGCTTCGTCTGGCTCTTCCGCGCCGCCAGCCGCACGTCGGGCGGCCTGCCGCGGACCTCGGCTTCTATGCCGTACAAGGCACCGATGCGTTCAAGAATGTCGGTGGTCAGCGGCGTGGCAACCCGCTCGTGCAGATCGAACACCTTGCGCCTGAAATGGGCCCAGCACGCGACTTCTGTGACGCCGCTTCGATAGAGCCCGTCGTAACCGGCATAGGCGTCGGCCTGGAGGAAGCCTCGAAATCCGGCGAGATGGGCTTGCGGATGTGCACCGGCGCGGTCGGTCGTGAAGCGATACCATGTCGCTGGCGGGGTCGTGTTGCCGGAGGCGCGGTTGTCGACCTCATAGACCCATAGCCGCCCGGTCGCGGTGCGTCCGCGACCGGGGTCGAGCACGGGAACTGGCGTGTCGTCCGCATGGATCTTGTCGCCTTTCAGCACCTCCTCGCGAATGCGACTGACGATGGGGTCGAGCAGCGCGGCTGCCTGACCGACCCAGCCCGCCAGCGTCGAGCGGTCGATGTCCACGCCTTGGGCCGCCATTATTTCAGACTGCCGATAAAGCGGCAGATGATGTTCGAACTTCGAGACGACGACATGCGCCAGCGTCGCAAAAGTCGCTTTTCCGCGGGCGACAGCCTTTACCGGGGCAGCCGCCTGGACGATCTTCTCACACGTCCGGCAGCTATATTTCGGTCGGACGTTCCGCACCACGCGCCAGTGCACCGGCAGGACGTCGAGCATCTCATGGGCGTCCTGCCCGAGACGGCGTAGCACACCGCCGCAGTCCGGGCATGTGCAGGCGCCGGAGGCGGGTTCGTGGACGACCTCCGCGCGTGGCAGGTGGTCAGGCAACGCGCGGACTGGTGCTGGCCGCACGGGCGTGTCTGACGAGGCCGCGCCGGTCTCCGGGACTGCGCTCTCGGTTTCCAGTTCCTCGAGCGCGAGTTCGAGTTGGGCGATCTCGCGCGTCAGCTTCTCGGAGGATGCGCCGAACTGCATCCGCCGCAGACGGGCGATCTGTCCACGCAGTGTCTCAATGAGCAGGTCGCGGGCGGCGAGTGCCGCATTGGCCCGGGCGAGCGACGCCTCCAGCACGGCAATCCGCGCCTCGGCATCAGATGGGGCAAGAGGGGCTTGCGACACCTCGTTTTCATAGCAGTTCGCGCACTCTCACACGAGCAAAAATGGCAGAAAAGCTATGTTTTAGCCTGCCAATGTTGGTGACCATGTCCGCTCTGGGCGCCGCCAGTCGATGCCCTCCAGAAGCATCGACACCTGTGCCGATGTCAGCGCCACTGTGCCGGTCGCGGTCACTGGCCAGACGAAACGCCCACGGTCCATCCGCTTCGAAAACAGGCAGAGTCCCTGACCGTCGAACCACAGCAATTTGATCAGGTCGCCGCGCTTGCCACGGAACGCGAACAGCGCACCGGAATGTGGCTTTTCCCGAAGCACCTGCTGCACCAATACCGCCAAGCCATCGAAGCCCTTGCGCATGTCAGTGACGCCGCACGCCAGGAATATCCGCGTCGATGTCGGCTGCGGGATCATCGCGCCAGCACGCCGATCACGCGCGATAGCGCCTCGGCGTCGACCGAGCTGTCGACGCTCAGCCGCACCCCCGAAGGCAGCTCGATGCCGATCTGCCCCGCGGTCCGAGCGTCCGCTGGCACCTCGACGGGCGGCGCCGACAGCATCACAGACGGCTCGCTGACCCGGACTTCGGCAAATGCGGTCTGCGGCCGGGCTGGCACTCCGCTCAGTGCACCCGACATCGCCTGGCGCCGCCAGGTGTAGATCGCGCCGCTGCCGACCTCGTGACGCTCGACCGCCGCCCGGACCGACCCATCCGGCCCAAACGCGTCACGTAGGATTGCCAGCTTCTGCTCGACCGTCCAGCGGCGTCGACCAGATACCCGACCGACAATCTCGATACGACCGCTCATACGACCGGTCGTATGACTACTCGTTACATCTGCGACTGGTTCGATAGTCTCGTCTGACATCACGGCCCCGTTCAAAGAGCCGCTATCAACCCGTCGAGCGCTCGCCCTGCAAGGCGGCCCTCAGACCGCGCTTACGCTTGAGCGGCGTACGGCTCTGCACAGCGACTGAGGGTGCCGGCACCCCTCTTTATGCACTTCCACAAAGCTACTTGTCGTACCGCAGTTTAAGGACCGTTCGGCTGAGCATCCGTTTGGCCCTACTTGGGATGCTTCCGCCAGGCTGCAGATGCCTCGTAGGGAATTTCAACTAACGGTCGATCAATCATCCCTGATCGTGTCCAACACGAGTCGCATTCCGGCAGGTTGAAACTGATCTGCCTTCATGTTCGCGATAATAATGTTACGCAGAGTGTCATACCGGATCCCACCGAACGAGCTTACGAGACGGCTAAGAATATCGCGGCCTCTGAATTCCTGCTTCCAAGTCCCGTCAGTAAGACTTTTTTCCCGGAGCTCCACTGCAGCTTGGATTCTCGAACCCAGAGCATCTTCCGAAAGATCGTGGGCTATCGTCTTTTTGATGTCGATCTGGCTTTGTACAACAGCGTTGCTCAAACTTTTTGCCGAAATGAATTCGTCACGGCTCGTTTGAACCTTAATTGCCCCTGCAAGCTTTCGGTACGTCTCCCGTTCAATCTCGTGACGCACAAGGTCGCCCAACGTTTCACGAGCACATTCAATAAGAAGATTATTTATTTTCCAAGAACTCAAATCGCGATACCCTAACATCTTAAGATATTGCAGAGCGTTAAGAATATAATTCTCTTCTAGAAGATAGTTCTCGATATGGTATCTATCCCACGTAAACACGCGTCCAGGAAGATCATTTATTGAGAGCCCTTCATCTTTGTCGCTAACTGCATAGATGCGTGCCGCGAGACCAGCTTGCTCGGAAGCCTGTTGCAATATACTTTGAACAGCCTGGACCCTTGATTTGCCTCCCGTCGAAACAAGATTTACCCGTGCCGCAAAGTCTGGGAACAGGTCACGTACTAATTCCTCGTCGAAGCGAGCTGCGCCGCCCCCTTCCAAAAACACGACCTTAGCGTTCGGTTTGTAGCTCGCCAGGTCACCGACCAAACCGATTATGGCAGTCTCTAGGCTCTCGTCCTGCCTCACAGCCACAGCCTGCTGATCGCCTTCGTACTGGCCCGCAGGTTGCATGTGATACACGCTGAAGTCGTCATGTCCAACGGACTGGCGCAGAATGGAGTCAGAGTGAGTCACTAACCAAAGTTGATTATTCAGCGCCCTACCAACATTGCCTGTGAAGCGTGGAAGCCGATGTCTAAACTCTCGGAGCGGCAATTTGGTGCATATGCGGCAGCTTACCTTCTCCAGACAAAAACCGTCGCACCCGACTTATCCAATAAGGCTGTTGAGCTTCGTAATCGTGTAGCTCATCAGGGTTACCTACCCACACGCGACGAAGCTCTAAAATTTGGAAAAGACGTAGCCGATTGTGCCTATCCGGTGCTCCATTTACTCGGAAGCGAGCCATTCCGGCAAAGCGTATCTGATTTCGGCTTTGATTTGTTGAAGGCGCGCGGAAAGGTTGCAGTCGATTCGGAATGTCTCAGGTCCACAATGGCCTTATCAACAGTTTTAAACGTGACCGAAGATGCTGCGCCTGTGTCAATTGCCGCGGCAGTCAAGCAATATGCTGAACGACCGGACCTCGCTCGTGCCGTGGGCGAAGCAAAGGCGTTTGGACAAGAGAAGGGCCACCGTTAGTCAGCAGCCAGCCCTTGGGAGTTCCTTCGCGCGTTCACGGAGGGCGACGGAGTCGGAGCTCCGCGCAGGTACGGCACCCACCGAGTTTACGAACCGCCCCCGCCAAGAGCATGTGGACACCGAAGCTAAGTTATCAGCGGCCTGAAAACGGGGAGCACGTCAAGTTCAGCGGACATTCTGAGCATGCGCCGGGGTTGACGGCTGTGCCGATCGCAACGATCACGGAACTATGACGTTTCTTGCGATCCTCGCCGTTGCGGCGGCTGCTTCGAGCGCTTCGGCCGAACGCGCCGACTGGTACGACTGCCTGGACCGCTACGCACAAGTCGCTGTTCTCGGCAGCCGTCCCGCGCCGACGCTGGCTAGGGACGCGTTAGCGGCCTGTTCCGACAAACGGAAACTCCTCCAACTTCAGCTACGGCGTGCTCGAGCTGCCGGTGGCCAGGGGCCTGACACGCCGGCAGTTGTGGCAGCCCTCGCCGATGAAGATCGCGACGCGGTTATGCGGGTGATCGCCTTTGTAAACCGTGATCGGCGACTGCGTTAACGAACAGGGTGGGTGCCGTCCTGCAAACCCTGCTTATAGAGGTTGCAGTCCATCGTGAGCGTCAACCGCCCATAGGTGGAGAGCCCGTTCCGATCAGCATAGCTTTTTATATGACCCTCCGGGTCGGCGCTGCGCAGAGCACCCCGACAGATGCGGATGATTGCAGGAAGCTGCCGTCTTATTCGCTGTTCTGCAGCGCGTACCTCCGCGCTAGCCGCTGGCCGCAGTCCTTCGTCGGGACGCAGCGCATCAACGGCTTGGGTTAAAAGCAAGAGGGCAACGAACATCAACAGCGTTGTAGCTCGTCCGGATCGTCACGCAACATGACTCCGCCTTCTTAGCGTTTGCGGTCTCTGGCAAACCCGGGGCGGTTCACATCGACGAGTATAAGGCGCGCATCACTGCGGAAGAGCACAGTCGCCCATCGTAAGCTTTTTCGCTCTGGTTGAGCGGCGGTGTGATCAAGCCCCGCGACCGGATTAGGGTTGCGGGGCAGATCATTGGCGGCAATCCGCCAGGGTGGACCGCCTGTTGTACAAGGACGGACCCGCCCCCAAGCTACTCTGGGAACCCATAGTAATAGTAGGTGTGTCCATTGAGCTCCTGCGAGCCGAGGATGGTCAAGGTAATTCCATCGGGCGATACTAGATCGATTTGGCCACCCGGATGCTGCGAAGGATCGGTTGAAACCCCGCCAGTCGCTCCGGGAAGGTCGAGGACTTTGTTGTGGGCGAACGTGATGAAGCCGTCGCCATCTTCGTTCCAGATTGCAGAGGTGGTTACAATCCTGTCGCCCGATCCAAAGCCGGAGATAGTGTCAAAGCCGAGGTTAAGGCCCAGTGCAGTATCATAGAGGAAATAGTCCACGCCCGCAGTTCCGGTAAGGCCATCGTTACCAACAGTCCCTTCTACGACGTTGACTTGAGAACCGTTAGCTTGCCCTAATGGACCGTCGACACCGGTGTTGAAGTAATTTATGAGTTCGACCCTTGTAGAAGCATCCGCGTAAACGAACGACGCATCTTGGCCGGTTGCACTGGTTTTTGATCCAAGCTCTCGAACGGCGTAGATTGCTCCGTTTTGCTCGTTGATCCTATTAAATTGGGCCGATCCAGCTTTGGATGAGCTAGATCTTTCAACGTCTAGGCGTGCGTTCGCACCCAATACGATATATCCATCGTTGTTACCATCAAAAATCTCAGCCTTGGCTAAGAGGGAGTCGTTGAAGCCAAAGCCGGTGAAGAATTTATCACCAACCGATTTCCCGCCTTTCGTATTATCAAAGGCATATGCATCAGCGCCAAATGTGCCCACCTGCGTGTCATCAGGGTCGTCGATGCCATTTGGGCTGTCGTCGAGATCGAAATTAGTGACAGTAGCACCTACGACCAGCGTATTATTCGTAGCCATCTTCTTCTCCCTGTTATCCTGCGATCGTGATTCATTACATCATCAGTGGCAATTGCCTGCAAGTCGAGTATTAAACTAACACAGGTTAGCTACTGAGACCTTTAGTAGATCATCAGAATCTCTAACGCGTTCATCTGTAAAACATGGTAAACGAGCTTGCGTCACCCGTTTGGGTGAGTCGTGAAACTCATTTCGTTTCTTTTGGGGGCAAAAGATGAAAATGGATCCACTTGCATTAATTGGTCCGATATATGAGGCTGGCCTTGTGCCAAGCCTTTGGCCTCAAGTGCTTGAACTAGTTGCACGATTTTTTGACGCTCGCGGCGCGCTCCTTATGGTGAAGTCCGGCGAGGACGAGCGCTGGACAGCGTCTCCTTTGCTAGCGCCAATCATGCGTGAGTTTGTAGAGCAGGGGTGGACGGCGCATAACGAGCGGGCTGTGCGATGCAGGGCATTTGCGGAGCATCCCGGCTTCTTGACAGATGCCGACGTGATGACACCTGCGGAACTGGCAGGGCTTCCAATCTATACGGAGTTTCTCAAACCGCGCGGCCTTGATGCAGGCGCGGGGACGATCATACGCGGCATCGACCTTGATGATCTGACGCTCACGGTTGAGGGCTTTAAGAGCCAAGAGGCTGCGAAAGCTGCGATCGAAAGTCTGAACTTTCTAAGGCCACATTTGGCTCGAGCCGCGGCGATTTCGGCGCGTATTAAGGAAGCTCAGGCGCATGCCGTCACGGATGCACTTGCAGTGGTAGGGAGCGCATCCGCGGTTTTGACCCTCGAAGGGCGGCTAATCAGCGCGAACTCGCTCTTTGTGAAATGGCTGGGCGGCATAATGATTGAGCGAAGCGGCAGACTGTGCTTTTCGGATAGTGTCGTGGAGAGTCAATTCGGCGAGGTGCTGCGACAAGCGAGTGTCGGGCAAGGTCGGTCGATTGCCGTCAGGAAGCATGGTATTCCTCAATTCGTGCTGCATGCTGCTCCACTCAATGCAGCGGCACAAAATGTGTTCAAAGACGGCCAAGTCATAGTGGTTTTAGACGTACCGGGAGGTTCCTCGGTCATGGAGGTGGACATCATCCGCACTCTTTACGATCTTACCCCAGCGGAGGCAAAAGTCGCTCACTTCGTCGCGGACGGTGGGACCCCCGCTGAAGCAGCAAGCATGCTTGGCGTCTCTACCGAAACGATCCGTACGCACTTGAAGCGCACGTTTGCCAAAACCGGTGTGAGGAGACAAGCCGAACTGACGTTGCAATTACGAAGCGGAACGCATCCTTTCCGCTAACTTATGGCAACTGTTTGGTGCTGCGAACGGCTGGCGTTTGAAGCGGCTGCTGTGTATAGCGCAGGCCGACTTTTTGGGATTTCCCAAGCCAATGCACTTTCACTATTCCTCGTCGTGCCGACGAACTCAACTTAACAGTATCTGCCGTCTATCGCGGATTTATTGGTAGGTTTTCAGAACGTCGTGCTGGCTAAAAACTAGAAGTAGCTCTTACATTTAGAGATCTAGCAATGCGGTCTTAGCATTAAGGAGAGCTCAAGCTGTCTACTGCAGCGAGTTTTGCTAAAGATCGCTTTTAGCTGACTTCGTACTGTGGCGAGCGAGGTGCCACGGCGAGCGGCGATATCGGGAATTTGCACACCGCTTACCAACAGTCGCCCAACCTCCGCTTCTGATTGGATTAACCCGAAAATGGCCATCAGCGTGTTGTCAGTCGGTGCCTCTACCGCTCGGGGCAATCTGAACACGAGCATGGCACGTGATTGAGAAAGTGGACCGGATGTACGTCGCGGTAATGGGCAGAGATCAGCAATTAGTGGTCGTGACTGGCCTGCATCGCGACAGGTGAGCGAGACGGCGCCATGCCAATGAGTGGAGTCGAGTGTCATCATCGCAAATGCGCGCGCCAGCTCAACCTCCGCGCGATGGCACGTTGGAACAAGGCGGCCACGGATCATGCGCAGGTGACCGCCGCCACGGAGCAAGGTCTCCATAACCGCTTACAAGGCAACGATTCCCATGTCCGCCCCAAGCATCACAGCCGCCCCCACAAGGTTTTCGGCGGTCACCAAGCTCGCTTGGTCGATAGTTGATCCGAGCACGATGGAAGCCTTGACGACTGCGCTTATCGCGGGCGCGAGCGCAGTGATGAAGCGCATCTCGACAGGATCGACAGACCGCGCACAGCAGGCCGATGAATGCTTAGGGTTGCACACAAATCATCGGTAGTATCGAGCCGCAGCATGGCGCATATCGGCACGTCGTATTCTCGGAAAAGTCCCGTGTAAATGCTGATCTTCCCAGCATCTCGGGCGAGATAAAGTCGTTGTCGGTAATGCAGTGAAGAGGCCGCGCATTGGTAAGCGCACGGGTACGAGGATTCTGTGCGGGATCAGGCCCACCGGCCTTGTAATAGGCGACCTGCTCATCCTCGCTGCAGTCAACTACCATGTTGAACAACAGGTCGCCGCTGGCATTGAGAGCGGCGAGTTGCCCGATACGGCCCTTCGTGATCGACCTCACAGCGGTCAACGCGTCCGACCACTCTAACATACCCATTGCCGCCGAGCGAAATCGCTCGATGACGTCATTCCCATCATCGTCGGTCATCTTGTCCGCCCCCCCCCCCAAAGAATGCTTGCCTAATTTATCACTAAAGAAATGCCTTAATGCAAGGGTATCACCTGTTTGGGGGATGCGAACGCCCGGGCACTTAGGCATCTATTTCGGCGTCCAAAAGGGAAAACGGTAACGCTTGAACTGATCCGTCACGCGATAGCGCTGCCGTTGATTAAACGGGGGATTTCTATGTTAATCTTGAAGTTTGCATGCACGATGCCGCTAGCGTTCGCTATGATGTTCCCGGAGGCGGCAGCTGCTCAGGATGCATCTCAAGATGATGAACGCTCGGGAATCTCGGTCGGCTTAACGGCAGGTACGCTAGGCATAGGTCCCGAGGTGGGCTTCCGCATTTCCGATCATGTTGGTTTTCGCGGCAGTGCAACCTTCATTGGCATTAATGGCCACTACGACTCAGATGACATTGAATATGACGGAAAGATCAAGCTGAAGTCGTTTGGCGCGATGTTTGATGTCTATCCGATGGGAGGGCATTTTCGTATCTCCGGCGGCGCTCGCATCAACAAGAGCTATGTCCGGCTCGACGCGATGCCGACGCAGGATGTGGAGGTCGGAGATAGCCTTTACACACCAACCCAAATTGGGACGTTGAAAGGGCGAGCCGAGGTAAAGAATTTTGCTCCCGCCCTTACGTTAGGTTGGAGCGGTAGCAATCGTAAGGGCTTCACCCTCGGCTTCGACGCGGGTGTTTTATTCCAGGGTGCGGTCAAAGTGCGACAGTTCACCGCGACAGGCGGACTGGCAGTCGATGCCGCGTTCCGAGACGATCTGGAGCGAGAGCGGCTCAGTCTGCAAGATGACGTAAACGACTATAAGGTTTACCCGATTGTTCAACTGTCCGCTGGCTACCGTTTTTGAGTTCTCAGGTTTATGCCTGATGAATAGACATTAGCTATATCAAGTAAGTAACTAGAATACTACTCAACCAGAGAGAAGTGCTTCCGCTACCCTTATAAGGAGTATTTAGTCATGTCTTTGTCAACAAACTATACATTTGTAGGTAAGGGTAACTGGTCGCTTGACGGGGTTGGGGGGCAGGCAACAGGTGGCGGCGTCATCTCGACGATTGTGCCCGAAGGATCGCGAGTAGAAGCTGCGTTTCTTTATAGCACAAGTTACGGCAACGGAAACGTGTCGTCCGTCAACTTAGCTGGTGGTGGCGGCGACATCACGGTTGGTGGTTTTGTAGCTCTTGGTGTGACGGCTGGCGGTGAAGGGCTTCAGGCATTGCGGGCCGACATCACCACGTTCGTTCGGGAAGCGGTCGGAGACGGCGATGAAACGCCGTTCGACTTCAGTCTCTCCGGCATTGTCGGATCTGGTGTGGACGGCTTTACGCTAGTCGTGGTCTATTCCAATCCAGACGAGAGCACCCGCACGATCAGCCTGCTTGACGGGTTTAGTAATCCCAGCGGAGACGCATTTACTCTCGATTTTGCTGATCCGGTTGATACTACGCAGTCTGGATTTCAAGCGCTCATGTCGCTCGGTATCGGCTTTGGCTTTCAAGGCACCGCTCAGTTTTCAACCGTCACTGTCGGCGGGCGTCAACTGACGACATCGGCAGGCGGGGCGGATGACGGTGCCGAGGCGAATGGCGGTTTGGTGACGATCGGCGGCATTGGCGATAGCGCAGCCAACCCCAACCCGACCGCTCTCCCAGACGGCGACGACCGGATCGATGACGAACTTTATGATCTGGCACAGGGCAACTCGGCGGATGCGGCACCGTTCTTGGCCAACGGCGCGAGCGGACTTAACGTAACAACGGCAAATCCGTCCAATAACGACAATATCTTTTTCGCCGGACTCAACATCACGGCGATCGTAGCAGTAGGCACAGACGGAAATGATGCTCCTGTAGCAGTTGGCGATGATGTGAGGGTCGACGAGAACGCTGTGATATCATTCAACGTGCTCGGTAATGATTTCGATCCCGACGATGACGATGCCTTCACGATTACCGCCGTAAATACCGCGGGTCTGAAAGGTACGCTAACCGATAACGGCAAGGGAAACTTCTCGTATAATCCAGAAGGCGCCTTCGGTAGTGACTTAGGCGAGGGGGATAACGAGACAACGTCCTTCACATATACCATTTTTGATGGAGAAGAGACTGCGTCTGCAACCGTGACCATTACCGTTGATGGCGTCGATGAAGACGGGCCTCCAGACCTCGATCCACAGATTCCCGACTGCTACACGCTTACTCGGTTCGGCACGCAGAATGGCGCACTTGAACCTGATCAATTTTTAACCGGACCTGTAGGAGCGAATACCTTTTATTTTGCCCCCTCGGCAGACACAGGTGATGATAGGGTAACTAATTTTGAAAGTGCAGACATCCTCGTCACAGACTCGTTGTTGCGTGACGGCAACGGTGACGGGATCATTGCGTTCGGGGCAAACGGCGTGCTTGATCTCGATGCGTTGGCAAGAAATAATACAGTTTCCATTGACGGCGTGTCGGCCCTCCGGTTCCTCGGCGAAGCCTGTGAAGGTGTCTTCGTCTATGCTGATGCAATGGTTAGACCTCTCGGTGCCATCGAGAGTAAGCTGAGCAATGACGTCTTGGTTGGCTTAATTCAGAACACGAAAAGCGAGATATTTTTCTTCGACACGGCGCTGGGGCTGAACCTCGGCAATGATACTATTACAGGTTTTGGGACGGCCGATGTTCTAGTGACTACGACGAAGATCCGAGACGGCAACGGCGACGATATTATCGGTTTTGGAAGCGACCTAGCGCTCGATCTGCCGGGTACCGAGGGTGGCGACGTCGCGTTAAAAAATGACACGGGTGCTAATATCCGTTCCCTTGAATATGACGGGGCGGTCGAGCGGGATGGAGTAACATACTACGTTTACAGCGGCGTGGGATCGTCCGCAGGTGTCGACGTCTTTGGCTGACCTCAATAGTTCTGAAGAGTTTGAGATACAGTGGCAGCCAGCTTCAGTGCGAGATAGAGGAGGGGCCGGAGGAGGCCGACATTTACCAGTCCGGGAAACCCACGATCGAGATGGACGTAAAGGGTTGCGTTTACCTGCGGGACTGGGCCAGTCCGCAGGTATGGCGCAGGTCGGCTTCTCGGCTTTTCCCAAGCCAAAGCGCTTTCGCAAGGAAACGGCTGATCGGCGATCTCACCACAAACTGGGAAGCGGCTGGGTGCCGCCGCCGTGAAGTAGGCTACTGGCCTATAAGTATATGTAAACGCCCGGCTAATCCCCGTGCGTCACTAGCCTTCGTAATGCGGGGGTCACAGGTTCGAGTCCTGTAAGCGGCATCACCCTTCAAAAATCGTCGGTAAATCAATCGTTTAAATCACGGTCCCGAGCGGATCGTCGCACAACGGTGTCGCACACACCTGCCCCCGAACCGTAACTGCTCACCGGGTTGGCAGGAAAGGGTTGCGGAGTGCGCGTGTATCTGATTCATCCTGCCATGCCGCTTCCACCTCGCTTCAGGCTGAGTGACGCTGACAAGGATGCGCTGCTGGCGCAGCAGCAGGATATGATCGAGCGGCTGGTCGCTCGGATCACAGAGCTCGAAGCACTCGTAGGCAAGCCTCGCAAGACGTCGGTCAACTCGCATATTCCGCCGTCGAAGGACGGAATTGGCCGTGACAGGAAGAGGCGCAAGCTATCTGGTGGGCCGCGGCCGGCTCGAGAAGGCAAGGCGCGGCCGCTGACGGAGACGCCGGACAAGACCGAGCGCCGGATTACAGATGCCTGCGGTCATTGCGGGACGGATGTGTCGAGCACCTCCCAGCGCTGCCGGCATCGCTACGGTCATATCGACCTGCCCCCCGATCCGACCGGTCGTGACGCGGGTAGAGCTGTTCGGTGGTCGCTGCGGGGGCTGTGGCCGACGCTATCGCGCCGAGGCTGCGGCGGGCATGCAGCCGGGTACGCCGTTTGGACCCGGCATCCGCTCGCTGCTCGCCTACCTGCACCACAGCCATCATGTCGGGTTCCAGCGTCTGTCGCGGCTTGCGGCCGAGATGTTCGGCCTGACCATCTCCGAAGGCGCTATCGCCAACATCTTCAGGCGCATGGGTCAGGACATGGCCACCGCGACGAGCGCAATCGGTGAGAAGCTGCGCAGCGCGCGGATCATCGCCTCGGACGAAACGACGACGCGGACCAACGGCATGATCCAGTGGCAGTGGGTGTTCATCTCGGACCAGGCGGTGCTGCACAAGGTCGCGCCAAGCCGGGCACGCCGTGTCGCCGCAGAAGTGCTCGGAGATCACCGGCCCGACGTCTGGGTGTCCGACCGCTATGCCGGCCAGCAGGATCTGGCCGGAGCGCATCAGGTCTGCCTCGCTCATGTTCTGCGTGACGTTCAGTACGCCATCGATTGGGGCGATACGATCTTCGCCCCCACGATCCGCAAACATCTGCGATGGGCGATGGGCGATCGGGGTCGGCAGGCGACGACACACTCTCAAGGACAGCACCTTGGTGAGCTACGCCGCAAAAGCGGTTCTCAAACTGTCCAAGCTGATGCGCAAACCTGTCGCGCATCCTGCAGGGAGAGCGCTGCTCAAGCAGATCAAAGCCTGGCGGACGAAGTTCTTCGTCTTCCTCACCAACCGTGAAGTACCCGCCACCAACACCATCTCCGAACGCGAGATCCGCCCCTCGGTCGTGTTCCGAAAGGTCACCAACGGCTTCCGCTCAGACTGGGGTGCCCAGATCCGTGCCGGATACCGCTCCGTCACCGGGGCCGCCCGCCTCAGCGGAAAATCTGCGCTCGCGGCTGTGCGCGACCTTGTCGATGGTAAGTTCGCCCTCGCCTGATCAGGTCACCGCGCGCAACTCCGTGAGCAATTACCCTGAAGCGGCGCGAGGAATGGTTCGACGGCCAGCTCGATCTCGATCCCGAGCAGCTCATCTTCATCGATGAGACCTGGGCATCGACGAACATGGCACGTCGCTATGCAGAGCGCCATGCGGCGAACGGTTGCGGGCCGGCGTGCCGCACGGGCACTGGAAAACCACCACTTTCGTTGCGGGTCTGAGCCGTACGGGCATGATCGCATCCTGGGTTCTTGACGGGCCAATGAACGGTGATGCCTTCACCACCTACGTGACCCGCGTCCTGGTGCCCGAGCTCTCACCGGGCAATGTCGTCATCATGGACAACCTGTCGAGCCATAAGGCGCCAGCCGTGCGCGCCGCCATCGAAGCCGCAGGTGCCAGGCTCCTGTTCCTTCCGCCTTACAGCCCCAACTTGAGCCCCATCGAGGTGGCCTTCTCCAAGCTGAAGGCGCATCTCCGAAAAGCGGCCGAGCGGGCCATCCACGGCCTTTGGGATGTCATCGGCCGTATCGTCGACCTCTACTCGCCCCAGGAATGCTCAAACTATTTCGCAGCCGCTGCTTACGATGCAGACTGATCAGAAACCGCTCTAAGTCCGCAGAATGTGAGCGTTAAGGTGATACGCTGAGATTTGCGTACGGCAGAGGAACCCACCGGCGCAGCGCGTTAGTCGTGCACGCCGCCTTGTGCTATTTGCTAGGCCTGAGGATCGAGAGGAACGAAATGACCGAAATCGACGACGCTGCGGACTGACTGATCGGGAAGTCGACGGACGGGCTCTTACGAGGATGCGGTGTCTCCGCCCTTGTGCTGGGCAGCGTCGAACCTGTCGTCGTAATGGAGGCAAAGAGCGTCGGCCGCCTTATTGAGTTCCAAACGGCCGCAGGCGCAACCGTCTACATGCGCGAGGCGGCGCTGTTGGGGATTATCGTGACAGCCGAGTACCCTTCTGATGCGGAGGAAATGCCGTTTCAACTTGATGATGGCACTGAAATTGTCACTCATCCAGAGTGATGAGTCCCGTGGTTCTGCGCTTGCGCAGTAGCCGTATTCGTCGGGCTGCCGTGTCATAAGGCACGCTATCTACGCGCCTGAGCGTGATACTTGTAATGCTGAAGGCTTCCAGCTTCCGTATGCGAAGAGATGACTCAAAACGTTTTACAGACCTCGCGCTTGCCGTTTTGCTTGTTGTTAGCGCAGTTTGGAGCCGCTACACGTTTCAAGAGACCGAAAGTCGCCTTCAAATTGTTTCGCTATGGGTTATCGCTTTCGTTATCGAATGGCGTCTCAAGCCTACATATGGCACGCGACCAGACTGGCGCGTTTTCCTAGCGATCTGTTTTTTGACCGCCGGCGCAGTCATTGCAGTTCGGAGTAAATTTGAAGGTCTTTGCCCACATACTTGGCCAAATTGTTCATTTTCTCGACCTATGCCCTTGCTAAAGGCGATATTTGGTTGATTGGCTCCTTATAAAAGTGAGCGGCGGAGAATTCCTCCGTCGCGTCTGATGTTTCTAGCGCTCTAGGTAACGCAATACGGTCGCGAGCGGCGGAAAATCACCGTAGACTGTCATTGGTGCACTTTCCAGCCTCACTGGTATTGCGTCCCACTGGTGTTTAGGAACGAGCAAATCCGTTACGTGTTTAGGCAAAGACGGGGTGATTACATGAAGGAACTGGTTGCTTTCGATCTCGATGGCACATTGGCTGAGAGTAAGCAGGCGTTGCTGAAGCCGATGGGAGAAGCGTTGGCCGACTTGCTTGACGTGGCGCATGTCGCGGTGATCTCGGGAGGTGACTGGCCGCAGTTCGAAAAGCAAGTGGCAAGCCGGCTGCCCGAACGCGCGGATTGCACGAAACTATGGCTTATGCCTACCACCGGGACAAAACTTTACCGCTATGACGGCGGATGGCGGGTGGTCTATGCTGAACTGTTCGACCATGAGCAAAAGCAGGAAATTCTTCTGGCGTTCGATGCATCGCTTGAGGCAACCGGGTTTGTGCCCGAACAAACTTGGGGAGAGCGGATCGAAGATCGAGGAAGCCAGATTACCTTTTCCGCGCTGGCCAACAGGCCCCGATCGAGGCAAAGGAGCATTGGGATCCTGACTTCGCCAAGCGCAAGATCATTCAGGCCGAGTTGAAGCGCCGGCTGCCGGGACTGTCCATCAATATGGGTGGAGCGACCTCGATCGACATTACCCGCGAAGGCGTCGACAAAGCGTATGGTTTGAAGAAATTAAGCGATGCCAGCGGGATTCCGCTTGAAGCAATGATGTTCATAGGCGACGCTATATTCCCTGGCGGGAATGACTATCCGGCGGAGCAGCTTGGGCTCGACGTCGTGAAGGTAAAAAACCCGGAGGATACGTTGGCAGCGATCGCCGGAATCGTGGGCTGCCTAAAATGAGCTCGCCTGCGGCGGAGGAGACTCCGCCGCAATGGCGCTTTTCCTTGAGTTTTAGCAACGGACTGAAGCCCGAGCCTAGCCGCTCGGTCATACTTTCTTGCTTTTCGGTTTTTGGAACGGGCAGCGCCCCAGAGAGCGAGGAACTTTTAAGAGGAACCGGTTCGAAATAAGGCCTTTAATCCGGCGGATGTAACGGCCCGCCCCCACGGGTGGCAAGTGCAGGCCGGTCTTCGTCGGCAGACGACGTCGATGGACCAACACTGCCCTCGGCCAAACGGTTTAACAAGAGAGTAACGGCCCGCCTGAACGTCAAGAGCGCCAAGCGAGACGACCGGTAGCCCCTGTCATGATGTTCCCAGTGAGAGCTAGGGCAATTTTCGATCAGAAGGCGTCATATCCGCAGTGCGCGAAGTAGTTTTGGCATTCTGCGGGTGTGAATGCGTCCATGCAGTCGCCGATGACGCGCCAGGTCGTCGACCGTTCTGGCCGTCCTGTTGCGGCTTGCCCGGCCCGATGTACTGCCACTTGATTCCTGCGTCTTAACACTGGGCAAGGACGGTGTGGCTGGTCAGTTCGGTGGCATTGTTGCTTGCTACCATGCAAGGCAGTCCGCGTTGCTCAGCAACAGCTCGCAACTCGCGGACGACACGCCGGCCTGACAGCGAGGTCTCGACGATGCACGTCAGGCATTACCTCCCCCAAAGCTCATCTCCCGCATCAGCCGTCCCACGGTGCGGGGCGCGACCGCAAAGCCCTTCCGCATCACCTGCTGTCAGACTTTGCGCACGCCGTAGATCGCGAAGTTCTTAGCGAAGACGCGGCCGATCCCGGGCTTGAAGATCAGGTCCTCGCGCGCTCGTACCGACCGATACTATGAAATCCTGTCGCTGTGCGACGTGCTGGTAGTAGGTGGATGAGGCGATCAGCAGAACGCGGTAGATCGACTCGCCCCATAGATACTGCGGTTATTGTCAATGAACGCAATCATCGCTTAAACCGGCTTCCCAAGAGTCAGAGCCTCGGACAACCCGGGGGCGGTTCAGCCGTTGAATTTACCCGTTTAAGTAAGGTATGTAAGGATCGCCGCGAGGATCAGCCAGATCGCAATGCCTCCAAGAGTTCCAAACATCAGACCTACCACCGTCGCAAACGTCGTTGGTGCGGCAGGGTCATCAGGATCGTAGTCTTCTTGCCGAAACATTGCTCGCTCTCAAAATCCGCCCGGCAGCTCAGTACGACGCTTCACCGATTTCTAATTTTGGTTGGCAACGCTCGCAAACCCTCTTTTGAGGACAGATTGGTGCAACAATCCTGTTTTGGGACAGTCGGTTTCTAGAGCGTCAACCTGTCTACCCTACGGTAGCGGATATCATGACGTCGGCGGTTGTTCATGCCGCTGTAGTCGCCGCTGGCAATCCCGCCGAGACTGGCGCACTGTCTGAAGGCAGGGCGCTTAATCCGACCGTGCTGACCGATGTGGTGCTCTGCTCTGTAGCGGCGGCTGTACGCGCCGACGTGCTAGTTACGTCGGAAAGCCAATGCTTGTAACGTCACTCCGACACCTAGTTCAAAGCCAACACCAAGGCTTGGACTGCAAAAATTCGCATATGATCCCGATGCTAATAACGTGTTCACTTGCTGGACGGCACCGGGCTACACGCCGACGAACCGGGCCACGGGTCTTAACTTACCTATCTATCGATAGCGTTGCGATTACAGGCGCGAAAGGTAAGTGTGATCGGAGCGCCATGGACTTCCTCCATTAACTCTGACATCGTCAACGGCTAGCAATTTTCTCCTTCCATCTTGTTCCCTGAATTCGCTGCCTGCTGTACTGCCGCAAAAAGATAGTCTTATTAAGGGCGCCCTGTTGAGCCATCAAGGTAAAGGCAAACTCGTACCCTTGCTGTTTCGTCGGTCCCGCCGGCAGATTGTCGATGATCGGATCAACATGGCAGCCGTTTGCATCGGTTGCTGTTGGAAGCGTCGATGTTTGTTAATCCAAACACTAATGATTGCGTCAGTACAAAAATGGCCTAGGTGCAATGAACGGCAGTCAAAGCGTATCCAATAAATTGTTAACGCTTGGCCGCTCCGCTGTAGCTTAGCACCATCAGGAGGATGAATGACCGCACGTAGGATTGTCCCCGTTATTCTTTCAGGCGGATCGGGCACCCGCCTTTGGCCAATGTCGCGGCCGGAAATGCCTAAGCAGATGCTCGCGCTGACAGCGGACGAGACAATGCTGCAGCTCACCGCGGGTCGTGCGCTGGGCGAACGCTATGCCGCGCCGATTGTCGTTGCGAACGCGCGTCATGCCGATCTGATCGAGCAACAGTTGAATGATACAGGCGCCGCTCTCCAGGCGTTGATCCTTGAACCCGCCGGCCGCAACACCGCCCCCGCGATTGCGCTGGCCGCGATCGCTGCGGGCGGAGGCGGCGATGCGCTGTTGGTTATGCCGTCGGATCATGTGATCGGTGACGTTGCTGCGTTCCATGAGGCGATCGAGGCGGCGATGCCGCTGGTCACGGAGGGCTGGCTAGTTACTTTTGGCATTACGCCTGACGCGCCCGAGACTGGCTATGGCTGGATTCAAACTGGCGATGAGTTGCAACCCGGCGTGAACCGCGTTGCGCGCTTCGTGGAGAAGCCCCCGCTCGATAAGGCGCAAGCGATGCTAGCAAGCGGCGACCACACCTGGAATGGCGGGATCTTCCTGTTCCTCGCGGACGCCTATCTCGAGGCGCTTGCACAGTTCGATCCAGCCATCCTGATCGCGACGCGCGAGGCGATGGACAAAGCGCACACCGAGGGCACCCGGATCTATCCTGACGCCATGGCCTTTGCCGCCTCGCCCGACAATTCGATCGACTACGCAGTCATGGAAAAGGCCGACCGGGTCGCAGTTGTGCCGGTCGACATGGGGTGGAACGACGTCGGCAGTTGGGATGCGCTTCACGCGATCAGCGATCTAAACGACGCGGGCAACGCACACCGAAGCGACAGCGACAGCGACGTGCTGGCGATCGACACGAAAACCTGCTTCGTCCGTAGCGACGGCATCCGCGTCTCGCTGGTCGGTGTCGCGGACCTTATTGTCGTCGCCAACGGCAACGACGTCCTAGTTATGCCGCGCGGTCGCAGCCAAGAGATCAAGAAACTAATCGAGGCGATGAAATTGCGGGATAAGGCCTGAAGCCTTCACCATTGAAAGCTGGGCGTAAGGGTGGTTCGTTGCGACGAGTCTGAACAACGATATTATGTAGCAGCCTCCTGGTTCCATACGGAAGGCTATCGAGGGGGAGCGAAAGTCAGCCTCGATCAGCATCGCGGAGCAGTAAATCAGGCCACTCGCGCAGCGTCAATTTGCAGTTGGAGCGTATGCATTCGGTGAGCGCCTGGAGGTTGGCGCAGATGATGCTACGAGTCGTGGAGCCTAGTTTCGTCTATGATGTAGCGGAGGTTCTCGAGACCTCCATTAGTAAAGGCGGACGTCATGGCTTAATCCCCATTACCAAGATTGTCGTGGATGATCTGGATGGCGCCATCCTCGGAAAACATGCTGATTGCCGCGTCGGAGACGGTGTCCTCGGTTTCGCCCAACAGTTTGGCAGTGTTCGCAGGGTGTAGACGCGGCTTGTCGCAGGCACGGTTAAGCGGCTTGCGCGATGGCTTCGGGCCGCTGCTGTCGAGCTTTCCATTCCCTTGGCAATAGCTCGTGAAGCCGTGTCTGCGGATGGTCCGAAATCTGCGCGATGACATCGCGGAGCCAGGCATGCGGGTCGACGTCGTTGAGGCGGCAGGTCTGGATCAGCGTATACATGGCGGCCGCACGGCCACCCCCACGTCTGCATCCGGTGAGGGGCATCTGGCGGGTAACGGTCTGAGCTGAGATGTTAGCCACAGTGCAAACACCGTGGTTTGCACCGTGGCTAGAGACGTGGCGATGACCCAGATCACTGTACTTTCCGGCGTTGAGCGGCGTCGCCATTGGAGCGACGGGCGCAAGCTTGCCCTGGTGGAGGCAGCCATTGTGCCTGGCGCGTCGGTTGCCGCCATCGCGCGCGATGCCGACGTCTCGCCCTCTTCGATCTACCGTTGGCGCCGTACCCTGTGCAGCAAGCTTACGCAGCCGACCGGCTTTGCGGCCGTGGCTGTTCATGCGGATCCGCCCGAGATCGACCACGTCGCGTCCGACATGCTGGTCATCGAGCTCAGCGGTGTGACCATCCGTGCGGCTGGCGGCGTATCTGCGAGCTTGCTGGTAGCATCGAGGCCCTTCCCGATGATATCGAAGCGCTCAAAGCGCTGCTGATCGCCGAGCGCCACACCGTTGTCATCGCTCGTGCAGCTCAACTCGAGGCCGAGGCCCTCGCCGCCATCGCCCAGGCTCAGGTCGCCGATGCGCACGCCATCATCGAAGATCTGAAGCTACGGATTATCGAGTTCCGGCACAGGCAGGAGCAGTATGATATTATACTTGCGAATTCTGCCCGAGGCCGGATAAACGGGAGTGTGAGAAGGCGACGACTCGAATGCGCAAAACGATTGAACAGACTGGATCAGAAAAACCAGTTCAGGACTCGGAGCGTTGCAGCTCGCCAATGAGATTTGGATCTGATCTGCGGATCACCATACCGGCCAGCGGCTTCTGAATTCCGAGGCAAATGACCAAATCCACAAAAAGCGCCAGCGTAGACCGCTAGATCGACGCCGGTAGATAGGGAAAGCGTTACTTGTTCTTTGAGGCGCGATACCGGCGCTCAGCTGCTTCTCGCTGCCACCGAGCCTTCTGCTCCGCAGTCGGGCCTACAGCCACCCTGCGCTTACGATCTGCGTTCGCCGCATTGCGATCACGCTCATCTTCCCAGCGTTCACGCTGCTGCACGGTAGGACCTGCTTTAATTCGCTGCTGACGATCGGCGTTCGCCTCGCGCCGCTCACGGGCTTGCTCGTAACACTGCTGTTTGGCCTGCGTTGACTCCTGAGCGTTGACCACGCCGATCGGCGTTGAACCGCCCCGGGTCTGCCAGAGGCCTTGGGTTGTGAGTTACGCTGCCATATCAAGATTGCTTGTGGCAGCATAATATCGATCTTCGGCCTCTGCGGGCGGCACGTGTGCTCGCTGGTCGCAACAATGGGCTGACGTGGACTGGTAGCAATGCTGGCTTCACGATCCGTCAGACAATCTCTGCTGCCACCGCCGATCGCTTGTGCGTAACAGTTCAACTGAGGGACACCGGCATCGTGCCGATCGCGCGCTACGACTGGTTCGGAGACTTCAACCCAAGTGAGATTAAGAACGCGGCATCGTCGGTCACTTCGACCGGCATGGTGCAGGGTGACATCGACATCACGTCGAGCGACCCCGCGTGCCATCTTTTACCTTGCGCCGGTGATCGATCCGCGCCCGACGACGGTCATGCCGGTTCGCACAATCACGTCAGCACCAAAGGCGCGCGACGGCTCGATTGGGGTCGGTTTCTGTTGTTGCCCCCTAAAGGCCTGACAGAGCCTCGCAGGTTTGCGCGATGAAGTCGCGTGGTGATCGATAGCGCAAAGCGCGGTGCGGATGCACCTCGTTATAATGGGCGAACCAGCTGGGCAGCTGGTCGATGACACTATGAGCATCATTGCGAACTCATCACCACCTAAACGGGCCGCTACATCTCCTGGTCGAAGCGCAACGCCACCAAGTGCCGCAGCTACGGCTCGTAGCCAAATATCGCCTGCAGCGTGGCCTATGTGTCGTTACGCAACTTCAGGCCGTCAATGTCGATCGCTAACAGTGATAACGGCTGCCCTCGTGTATCATCCAACGATGTTCGCGGCTCAATGCCCGATCAAAACCCCGGCGATTGGCCAAGCTGGTGAGAGGATCGGTCAATGCCAAGCGGTTCAAGCAAGCAAGGTTGCGGGAATGCGCAGTCACGTCATGCAGTGTCAGCAGTTGGTACCAGCGTCACCGATTGATACGGAGCGCACATCGAACCGCTGTCGCCCGGCCTGCCGTTACTCGGACTGTCGTACGATATGCTTGAAAGCTGCCGGCTGGCAGCTTTGCTCCAGCCGTAAGCAGATCGTCGATTGAGCAGCCGATCAGCGTTTCTGCCTGCCAAAGGTCATGCGCCGCGCGTGATGCACAAAAATATAATTCAAGCTGTCGATGACGAGTTATGGAATCGGGCAAGCCGCCAGCAGGATTGCCCGATCATATGGCTCGTCCATCATCGTGCGAACCCAAATTCGATCATGGACTTATCCAATAGCATAGCCGCCGCCGCGAAGGAAAGAGCTTGCGCCGTCTGACGCTCTGCGCGACATGATGGCCGGGTGAATTGGGGTATTTTGACGTTGAAACCGGGGCGAACGGAACCACTCAATGGCGGCGAATTTGATTGCGCCTGTCCGCTAGTTATGGCCGCAGCCTTGTCTATACTGGCAGCAAGCCCAGCCATAGCTCAAGTGTCTGGTCCGTTCATCGGTATCGCGTCGCGCTCATCTGCGGCGCAAGGACCAGCGCAGAAGGGCCTGGCGAATCAGTTCCAACTGACGCCGGCGATCAACACGATATATGATAGTAATCCGTTGAGACAGAATGATACTCGCGGCAGTTCGGGTCCACGCAGCGACGTGCGCGTGACGCCGGCATTGGCGTTCGACGTGCGCCAGAATTTTGCACGCAACTCGATCTCGATCAACGGCGCGGTCGGGTATGATTTCTACCGACGATTCAAAGGCCTCGAGCGTCTTCGTACCGATGTACGAGTAGCCGGGGTCGTTCCTTTTGGGGGACGCTGCCGGGTAGCACCTGAGGCAAATTTTCAGGTCCAGCAGGCCGACATCGAAGATCTAGGCGTGCCTGTTGGTCGGACCGTCAGGATTTTCGATGCTCAGATGAATGCGCAGTGCCGGCGATCATCCGGGTTCTATCCTGTTGCCAGTGCTGGCGTACTGCGCCTGACCAACAATGGCAGCGATGTCCGCCAGAACCGCAGGAACTGGAACGCTACAGGCGGTCTGGTCTACGCGAAGCCGAGTTTGGGAGAGGTTCAGTTGTTCGTCAACGCCGCACAGTTCAGTCGTCCGGGCGGCGAAGCGGGTGTGGACACGGGTGCTGATCTTGTAAGCGCCGGCCTGCAGTTCGACCGGTCAATCACCTCTCGTTTTGCGATACGGACGTCGGTGTCAGCCGTGGAAGTAAGCCCCAAACGTTTGGCGACGACCGGTTTCCGCGGGATCAATTACGTAGCAAACATCCGAGTTGCGCCGATCCCCTCGGTCATTTTGTCACCCTTTATGTCGCGGCAAATCGCGGCCAACATCAATACCGGCGCCGATTACGCGCTTACGCGGGATGTTGGTATGGGCATCGACTGGTCGCTTGGGGTGCGTAGCGGCATCGTTGCACAGATAGGGCGGACCCGTCGCCGCTACTTTGGTGAGGAACCGTTAATCCGCACTGAGCTACGTATTGCCGACGTCACCGATGCGGCAAGTGCAGCATTCCGTTATTCGGTGCGATCGCTCCAGCTCCGTCTTGGGGTTCAACAGCGAGAACGAGTTAGTAGGAACGCTTTTTACGATTTCTCCAGTACGCGGGTTGAATTCAGTGCGCGGGCCGGTTTTTGATGAGGTTTACCATGGCATGTCGAGTGCTGATCATATTGGCGATGCAGTCGATGACGGCAGCATGCGTTGCCGCTGCGCAGTCGAGCGCCCCAATTGCGCCAAGCGTCGCACCTGCACCAGCCGCGCCGGTAGCGACGACACCGGCCTATGAACTGGGTGTCGGTGACGAAGTGCAGGTCACGTTGTTTGGGCAACCGGATATGACGGTGCGCACACGCGTACGTGAGGACGATACCATCGCATATCCGTTGTTGGGCAACGTTCAGGTTGCCGGGCTTCATGCAGGAGACCTGGCAGCCATGATCGCCTCGCGGCTGCGGGCCGGAGGCTATTATGCCAAGCCTATCGTCAACGTTGATGTTACCTCATATGTTAGCAAGTCGTTCACGTTGTTCGGCAGTTTTGGAACTCCAGGCATCTATCCGATCGATCGCCCAACGACGCTGGCTACGGCGATCGCACGAGGTGGCGGTGTTAGGACCGACGCGGCGGACTTTGCCTTGCTACGCCGAAGCGGCGAAGCCGGTGAACGCAGGATCGATTTTTCCGATCTGTCGGATACAGGCGGCATCAACACATTGCTTGAGGCCGGAGATACGGTTGTCGTTCCGACCGCGCCGCAGGTCTTCGTATACGGACAGGTCGGCGCACCTGGAAGCTATCCTATCCGTGGCCATATGACATTGCGTCAGGCACTAATCCGTGCCGGTGGGCTGACGCTTGCAGGCAACGAGAAGAGCGTGACGCTGCGCCGCAACGGGCAGTTGGTGAAACGGATCGACCTCAATGAGGAGGTGCGTGCCGATGACGTTCTGTTCGTTAATGAACGGTTTTTCTAGAATGCAACGCATTGTCTCACGTTCAATCAATGGACCTGCCCAATGAGTGGCCTGTTCAATCGGATGTATCATTGGCTGGGCATCCGGTCTCGATCCAAGCGCGTGCTATTACTTTCCACCGAGGTGCCGGCGAAGCCTGTTGCGGCGAATCCTTCTGTCGTACCCAAGGTCGCAACGGCGCCAGCGGTTGTGGCAGTCCATCCTAATACCGAGGACAAACGCAAAGCGCTGCACGCTGCGTTCAACTCGTCACGTCCGGTCGATGCAGCTACCGAACTTGCCGGCCGTGAACAAGAAATCGCGACGCTGGTTTCAACCGTGTTCGACGAGGAGGCCCATGCGCTGATCCACGGCGCGCGCGGGTCAGGCAAGACCTCGCTTGTCCGCGTATTTGGCACGCAGGCCGATCAGCGCGGGATCGTAACGATCTATTTCGCATGCGATGCGATCGACAGCTTCGCGGCACTGCTTGGCCCCTATCTGCCTTTCATTCCGGGCATGGCAATCGCTCGCGAAGAACAGGCCGGCTTCAGCCAGCGGTTGAATACGTTGGGTAGCGATTTTGGCCCCCGCGAACTGGTATCGGTTCTTGCGGAGGTAACGTCCGCACGACTGCTCTTCATTCTGGACGAGTTCGACCGGATTACCGATCGCGCTCTTCAGGAAGACGTCGCCACCTTCATGAAGTTGCTGTCAGATGCCCGCGTTCCGTTGCAACTGATTGTCGTCGGCATCGCGGGTAACGTGAACGACCTGATTGCGCTACATCCCTCGCTGCGTCGCCATCTGGTTGCTATAGGACTGCGCCGGATCGGCGATGACAGTGTTCGCAGCCTCATCGCCGGGGGTAGCCAGCGAAGTGGAATCGTCTTTGATCTTGATGCTACCCGTCTGATCGAGAAGGCATCTGCCGGCTCGCCCTATCATGTACGCCTGTTCTGCCATCAGGCTGGGCTGGCGGCGCTGGCTCGTTCCAGTACTGTGGTGGATGAAGCAGCGGCCTTGCAAGGCCTTGCAGCTGCAACCCGCCGATGGGCCTCGCTCAACGAAGAGGATAGCGCTCTGTTCGACCATCTTGCCCGCGAGCCGGCAGCGTGGCCCATACTCGCGCAGATCGCCCTGCAAGCTGCGATCGATGATGGTTTGACCCAGCAGACGACCGATGCCGTGTCACACGGCCTCGACGCTGCCCTCATCGCCGATGGCCGCCAACTCGGCCGCACGATGTTTCGCGACTCTCTTGCGCCGCAATTTCTGATCGCCAAGCTTATTCTCGCCGAACGACGCCAAGGCGAAGGCCCTTTTGCCGCGGGAGACCATTTGTGAACTTGCCGGATCTAATCGCCGCCCTCCGGGCACGCTGGCGGCTGGAACTTGCCATTGCCGCCGTCGTGTTAGCACTTGTTATAGCATGGACGATCGTATCACCGCGCGAATATGTTGCGACGGCGACTCTGTTATTTGATGATCGTCAAACCCAGACAGTCGATGCGGACGGCGCCCAGCCCAAAATCGATGCTAATGTCATGGGAACGCAAGCAGATATCATTGCTAGCGCCGCCACTGCCACGGATATGGTCAAACGCCTTCATCTGGCGGATCAACCCGACGTAGGAGCGCGCTGGGTGGCTGCGGGGAGACCGGGTACGATAGAAAGCTGGATCGGTCGTTCTCTGCTTGGCAACCTGACAGTCGAGCCTGAACGCAACACCAACGTTCTGTCGGTGCGCTACAAGGCGCGCGATCCCGATGTTGCTGCGCAGATGGCAAACGGTTTTGCAGCGACGTTCATCGATACACGCCTGCGCCTCGAAACGGATCCGGCGCGTGCTTATACCAAGTGGTTTCAGGCACGTACCGGCGAGGTCCGCGCCAGTCTCGAACAGGCGCAGCGGCGGCTCGTCGATTATCAGAGCCGAACCGGGGTTATCAGTATCGGGACGGCGGATGTGGAAACTGCGCGGTTGAAGCAGTTGGAGACGCAACTTGCGGATGCGCAAGCCGCTCGTGCGCAGGCTCAGGCCCAGGCTGAAAGCGGTCCTTCGGCGTCAAGTGAGGTCCAGTCGAGCGGCGTAGTGCAAGGCCTGCGAACGCAGATTGCAGGCAAGTCCGCCGAGATCAGCCAAATGCGTACCGTTTATGGTCCGAACCATCCGGTCATCCGCGCCGCGGAAGCCGAACTCAATACGCTGCGGACGAAGCTTAATACCGAGATCGGAACCGGCACACGGTCGGTCGGCGTCGCGAGCAACGCGGCAAGCGGCCGTGAGGCGGAACTGCGTGCGCTTGTCAATCAGCAGCGCAACCACGTGCTGGGCCTAGGTAGCGACCGGAGTCAGCTCGACGTTCTGCAAAGAGACGTCGACTCAGCGCGAGCGGCTTATGACAATGTCATGAGCCGCCTCAGCACGATGCGGTTGCAGGCCGAACTACCGAGCACCAACGTTCGTCAGCTTGACGAGGCACGTCCGCCGGTACTGCCGACCACTCCTAACATTCCGGTTCGTATCCTGCTCGGGCTGGTGTTGGGCGCGATGCTCGCGGTGGGGGTAGCTGGACTGCTCGAGTTGTTGCTGCCCCGCGTACGGACGCTATCCGGCCTGTCTTCTGCCACTGACGCGCCGGTATTGGGGTCTATCGAATTCGGCAGATCTGGTATCGCCCGGCGCCTGTCGGCCGAAGGGGGCAGCATATGAGACTTCGAGCCAATCCGAAAAGCCGGGGAGCCGATGGCTTCCAGGAACAGGCGCGCGCGGAAGACTGGCAGCGGATTGGCAAGGTCCTGCTCGAAACCGGCGTCCTGTCCGACACAGATGTGCAGCGCGCCCTGCAACGACAGGACGAGACAGGCGAATTGTTCGGTCAGGCGGCGGTAGCACTAAATCTGATATCAGATACGGAACTGCGAAGCGCAATCGAGCAACAGCAGAAGTTCTTTGTCCTGCCGGAAGGCTCGGACATGGTCGATCCCCTTGTTGTTGCCGCGTTCGATCCCAACGATCCCTTGTCACTCGAGGTTCGACGCCTGCGCCGCGAGATCACGCGCCGTGCGACTGAAAGCGATCGCACGATCCGTACGCTCTCGCTGCTGGGTTTCGACGCAAGCTCGGAACGCAGCTTGGTTGCCGCCAATCTGGCCGTTACCTTCGCGCAGGCCGGCTATCGGACATTGGTAGTAGATGCGGTGCTCGACGCACCCCAATTGCACGCCTTATTCAGACTCCCGAACCGAATTGGCGTTTCCACCTTTCTTGCAAGTGACGTTGATCTCGACGGCGTGGGGCAGGCGACCTCGGTACCGGGACTGACACTAATGGCTGCCGGTCCGACCGTACCCAATGCCAGCGAACTGTTTGATCGCCAGCGTCTGATCCGACGTCTACAGCCCCTGACCGATATTTACGACATGATCATCCTGGAGGTCGGCGGAGAAGTTGCACTGGCAGCCAGCGACGGCAGCGATGCAATGGTGATGCTGACCCGCAGGGGTGCGAGCGACATGCGTGAGGTACGCCGCGTCGCGGATACGCTGACGACATCGCGGACTATGTTGCTCGGATCGGTCCTGATGGATTGATGACGGGCGGTCCGGTAGTGCCTTACGGACAACTGCGCATACTTATCCGTAAGGCTCACGGTCGGTCGGCGTCACCCAGCAAATTTGAGGCAAGACAACGCAGAGTCGATGTCGTCTCGCGCTAGTCGAAGGTCCTGTCATAGGCCTGATCCTGCCCCCCATCGGCGCGAGCTAACGCAAGCAATCCTCCAACGTATGGCGCGCTTCTGAGCCGTTTTTAAAAAACGTAGGAAGTGCTAACCAATTGCGCCCGACTGTCGTGACGCAAGCCGTTGATTGCCATACATTCGTCTCTTGTACGCGGCTTGGAAAAAAAAGTGCGGTGCTAGCCAATAGTAACCAACATCCGCCACTACGAATCGTAATGGACGACCGCCGTTTTGCACTGCATCATAGATCTGATAACAAGCACAAAACTGTTGGGGCAATGATCGATGGCCGTACAGGAGCCGAAACAAGGTATATGGGAGGGCCACGGCACCGCACGTATCGATACGCGTGCCATAGGCCCCGTTATCGTCACCGGAAGCCCTATTGACGAAGCGGTCAGAACGATTTTGGCGGCGGTGGAAGCACAGCAACCGGCGATGTTCGCCTTTTGCAACGCGCACAGTGTCAATGTAGCGAGGGCTAATCCTGCCTTTGTCGCGGCGTTGCGACGGATGACGGTGTTTAACGACGGGATCGGGTTGGAGATAGCCAGCCGCATGGTCTATGGACGCAGCTTTCCCGCCAATCTGAATGGGACGGATCTGATGCCATGTTTGCTGGCGTCACTGCCACAGGCGACACGGTTATTTCTTGTGGGTAGCCCCCCTGGCATCGCCGAACAGGCTGGTCGCGTAATCGCTGACCGCTATCGCCATGTTGTAGTAGTCGGGACCCAACACGGATTCTTTGGCGCACAAGATGCTTCTGCGCTTGCCGATCGTATCCGTGACAGCGGAGCACAAGTCGTATTCGTCGGCATGGGTCAGCCGCGCCAGGAATTATGGGCGGACGAATGGGCCGACAGAATTGGGGTGGTCACCTGCTGCATCGGCGCATTCCTCGATTTTACTGCCGGCGCTGTGACGCGAGCGCCTGAATGGGCGCAGCGCTACGGCATGGAATGGGTATACCGACTGGGACAGGAGCCACGCCGGTTGCTCCGGCGCTACGTCGTGGGCAACCCTAGCTTTCTCTTGTCTATGACTGCCGTCGCGATACGTTATCGACTGGGAAAAAGGTAAACCTTAAAGGTTTTCACAATGTTGGCTCTAGGCTTGATGGTACATCGTTTACAAGCGGGTGGACGGATGCGCTATATGACAAGTTCTACACGGAAGCACCTGAACGACAGATGCAGTCCGTCGAGCGATACAGCATAGTGAAGAAAGGCTGGACAATGGAATGGTGTCAAAGTCGACCAGTCACGACACTCTAGTGCACTGACCCACTCGGGTGATTCACAATTGGGCTGCGGCGTGCGAGACTGGGCGGATGTCGCAGACTGTATGCGTGATCGTGAATCCTGAAGACGTGGCTCGGTTGGAGGCGATCGTCGCCGATCGGAACCGGGCGCTAAAGCACGCCCAGCGCGCCAGGATCGTTTTAGCCTCGTCCCAGAGGTTGACCGTGCAGGCGGTGGCGCGGCGGACCGGTGCCAGTCGACCAGCAGTCTGGCGCTGGCAGGCCCGCTTTGCCGAACAAGGTGTGGATGGGTTGCTGCGCGACAAGACACGCCCGCCCGGCACAGCGCCGCTTTCCACAACTGTGGTTGCCAAGGTTCTGGCACTGACCTGTGCTGAGCCGCCAGGGGAGGCCACGCATTGGACCGGACGGGCCATGGCGAAGGTGATGAGCGTGTCCCTGAGCACGATCCAGCGGATCTGGGCTGCCAACCGGTTTCAGCCGCACCGCATCCGGACATTCAAGCGCTCGAGGGATCCGGCTTTTGCCGCCAAGGTAGAAGACGTCGTGGGCCTATACATGCACCCGCCGGCCCACGCCCTGGTGCTGTCGATCGACGAGAAGTCCCAAATCCAGGCGCTCGATCGCACCCAGCCGGGTCTGCCGCTCAAGCCCGGCAAATGCGGCACCATGACCCACGACTACAAGCGACATGGGACCACGACCCTGTTTGCCGCCCTCAACATCCTCGATGGCGCGGTGATCGGCCGCTGCATGCAGCAGCACCGCCATCAGGAGTTCATTCGCTTCCTCAACACCATCGAACGTGAAGTTCCCGCCGGGAAGGACATCCACGCTATCATGGACAATTACGGCACCCACAAGCACCCCAAGGTCAAAGCCTGGCTCGGTCGCCATCCGCGGTGGACCTTCCACTTCACACCGACATCGGCCTCCTGGCTCAATGCCGTTGAAGGCTTCTTCTCAATCCTCACTCGACAGCGGCTGCGGCGCGGCGCCTTCAGCGGCATCGTTGATCTTCAGGCTGCCATCAAACGCTACCTCAAGGAACACAACGCCGACCCCAAGCCTTTCGTCTGGACCAAGCCCGCTGCTGAAATCTTCGATAAACTCGCCAGGCTGCCTGCACCTTCTGTCTGACTCGGTGCACTAGCAGAGACTTGCTGTTCCACGTACTAAAAGCGATCTTATCACAGGCATCCGAACACAATTTCAGGCTCGTCCCATCGAACCCTTTAACAGACACACGTCAATGCCATTTTCACTTGGGGCATACCTCAACGCGGGCTCTTTAAAGATTGCTGGATCGAGCTTCTCGATCATGACTCGTTCAAGGTTTCTGAGCCTGAAATCGTCCGGCATTGCGAGCTTGGCAGCTTTGATTATAGATTAATAGGTACCACAGGCGTCGAATAGGGTGCTAGCAATGCCTGCGTGCCAATGCCTGATGTCGCTTTCGTAAGACAGCGGCATCGACCGCGTGTTCATGCTACCCAAGGAATCTCGCGTGACCGGAATGACGATCGATGTTACCAGGCGAAACAACGCGTCCTTGGCGAATAACTCGAGCTACCAAGCTGGGACGGTAGTGGTCACCACCCTTGCCGTCTGCTACAATGCGATTTTGGCGATCATAAATTGTCATGGTCTTGTTCTTAATTTTGGTATCGTCGCCGCTGCCGAGTTGCTGATCCTGATGACGGCAGCTGGGCTGGTCGCCGCCAGTGGTATCCAGAAATGGGATTATCCATCTTTGGCGCTGCTCTATCTCAACGTTACACTGGCGCTCGTAATTTCCTTGTTCTCAGAGCGTATGTTCGTTGATGGGCTGCGTGTCGCGATGATCGTAGGCATCTTCACGATGTTGGGCAGCAGGCTTACCTTAGGTAGCCTTCGGGCGACGTTCAACATATGCACTGCCATCGCGCTTACCGTGCTACTTATGGAAATGTTCGCACTGCCGACATATGCTCTTCTGTTCCGTCCGCTCGATTATTTTGCCGCGACACGGGGCTATCCTTTGCCCGAGTGGCAACTGGAATCCGGCTTGTCGGTAGGCACTGGCAATTATGCAGGGCGCTTCTCGCTAGGCTTGTGGAACGGTCCGCGCACCTCCACCATCTTCCTCGAACAGACGGGCATCAACGCCTTTGGCATCGTCCTGATGATCTACTTGATTACGATGTTCAATCGGATCAGTAAGGCAGAAAGCTGCCTGATTGCCGTCACTACGCTGGCCATTATCTTTACCAACAATGCCCGTATGGCAACGCTGATGATGTTCGTATTCATCGGAGGTTATTTTGCCTTTCCACGGGTCACCAACAAACTGGCGATAATACTATGCTTTTTCAGTCTGTGCGGGACGCTTATGTTATTCCAATTTCATGCAGAGGAGCGCGGCGATACGTTAGTTGGGCGGCTCTGGGTTACTTATAATTACCTAGTCCAAACGAACATTGGCGAGTTCTTACTTGGAAACCCTAATCGGCGATTTAAAGCAATGGATACTGGCTATGGATATTTGATCTCATCCATGTCATTATTAGGGGCTGCTATATATTGTGTATATATTAGCCTTATCGTCCCCGACCGTAGCTCAGATCACCGTCGGCTGGGCTGGGGTCTCGCCTTTTACCTGTACCTGTGGCTGCTGGTTGGCGGGACCAGCTCCAGCTCGATCAAAACGGCGGCATTGCTATGGATCATGGTCGGCTATTTCGTAAAGGAAGGTCGTAGCAATCCTGCCGCTCGCGCGGTACGTAACGCGTCGCCGTCTGCAACCGGCAAACGCCCTCGATACGCCTGACCCGTTATAGCCTATCACTTTAAAAAAAGCGGTGTTGTAAACAAGTTAAAGAGCAACAGTGGGATCAATTCTGTTGATCGCCTTCTCTGCCTGACTAATTACCGTTTCTAGGTAGGAGCATCGAGTTATCCCGCGGCAATTTTTTCCAATCCTGATGATAGTAGGGGCGTTCTTAACTGCAGGTGCAAGCCTGGTAGCGTTGGCAGCGTCATCGACCCAGCAGGCTGATGATAGAAAGGCGACAAGCACTACGCAGATTCGGCCATTGCGGTACACTGGGGTCAACCTCGGTGCGGGTAGTTTCGCTTCCAAGCAGAAATCCGCCATCTACGGCAAGCATTATGCCTATCCCAATGCGCGCGAGGCGGCGCCGTTCGTCGCGGCGGGGATGAACATCGTGCGCGTGCCGGTGCTATGGGGTAGACTTCAGCCCCGGCCTCTGGTGCCGCTTGACGCGACCGAGATGCGGCGGATCGACGCGTCCTTGGCCACCTTGTCGGGGTTCGAGCGGATCATTCTGGATGTCCATAATTATGCCCGTTATCAGGGCACGACGATCGCCGATCCGCAAAGCGGGGCATTGCTGACCGATCTGTGGGTGCGTCTTGCCCAACGCTACAGCAATGACTCGCGCATCGTGTTCGGGCTGATGAACGAGCCGCATGACATTGACGCTCAAGCCTGGCGAAGCGTCGTTGATCAGGTGGTCAAGGCGATCCGCATGACAGGCGCCCGTAACCTGGTACTGGTCCCTGGGGTACGGTGGACCGGTGCGCATAGCTGGACCGCCGGCAGCGACAAATCAAACGCAGTCGCTTTCACCGGCTTCCGGGATCCCGGCAATAATTTTGCTTACGAACTGCATCAATATGCCGATAGCGACTCGTCCGGCACTCATAACGATTGCATTGAGGCCGATGCCGCTGCTCGACGGCTCGACGGTGTCACTACCTGGCTCAGGGAGCAGCATGCCCGAGGGATCCTAAGCGAGTTCGGCGTCGCTGCAAGTCCGCCGTGCTTAGCTGCACTGGAGGCGATGCTGACGCGAATAGAACGTGCACCGGATGCGTGGCTTGGCTGGACCTATTGGGCCGGTGGCGGTTGGTGGGGTTCCTATCCTTTCAGTATCCAGCCAGACAGCCATGGCGAAAAACCACAGATGAGCGTATTGCGCCGCCATATTCACGTTACAAAACCATAGATATCGGAGGCTGGCGCGCGCCAAACGATGAAGACCATCGAAGTAAAAGGCATCAACTTTGACAACCACGGCGCTGCCATGATGCTGCTTGCGGCACGTGAGCGCGTCGGCCGAGGTAACCGCCTTGCTGCCGTGGCAGCGAGTGACTATGACGTCCGCGCCCCTTATGGCTTGTACCAGATCATCCGCCGTGCTGGACCGCTCAATATCAATCCATTGATCGAGCGCATGCCGAGTCGGCTCCGGTGCCGTATCGGGTTAGTTACCGACGGGGAAATCGATGCCGTACTCGATGCCTCGGGTTTCGCTTATGGCGATGACTGGGGCGCAGAGAAAATCCGTGATCGTCTGTATCCCGCGTTGAACCGGCGCAAACGGACGGGAATGCCCGTCATTCTTTTGCCGCAGGCCATGGGCCCGTTCGACAAGGATGATGTGCGTACCGCTTTTGCCCGCGTCATCGATGAAGCAAGTCTGGTGTTCGTGCGCGACGCCAGCACCCAGGCCTTTGTTGAAGGTACGTTCGGCGTCCGGCCGAATGTGCGCCGTTGCCCCGATTTCACTATCGGCCTGCAGGGCTTGCGTGACCCGCGTCATGCGCAGTTCGTAGGCAGACCCGCGATTGTGCCCAACCACATGATGGTGCGCAATTCCGATGCCGCAACCCGCACGCTCTATGTTGATCTTCTTGCCGCATCGGCTGCGGCCGCCCGTGAGGCATTCGGTGAGCCATTCGTGGCTCTGCACGATACCCGCCAGGATGCCACGCTGGCCGCGGAATTGTCGGAACGGCTCGGAAAGATCGATCAACTTACCGAAGACCGTCCACAAGTTATGAAGGGCGTATTGGCAGATTCGGCGGTCGTCATCGGTTCGCGCTTTCATGCGCTGGTCGGCGCGCTGTCGCATGGCACTCCGGTGGTGGCATTTGGCTGGTCGCACAAATATGCCGAGTTACTGGCCGATTTCGGCTGTCCGGAGGCGTTGGTTACTGTAACCCCCGGTGCGGAAGCGAAGGTTTGTGCGCTGATTCAGTCGATCATTGCCGACCGGCCGGGGTATAGCGCGCGACTGCAGGAGCGCGCCGCTGGATTGAAAGCGCAAGTTGCAAACATGTGGGATCAGGTTGACGACACCCTGCGAGGAGCATCTGCATGACGTCGCCTACCGTATCTGTCATCATTCCTACCTATAATGACAACGATCGCCTGTTCCGGTGCCTTGAGGCACTGGAACAGCAGGATTATGCTGGGGACTTTGAAATACTAGTGGTGGACAACGGATCAGACATCCTGCCTGCCATCTCCGGCCCGGCGCGGCTGTTGCGCGAAGAAAAGCCAGGATCCTACAACGCCCGTAACAAGGCGTTGGAAGAAGCAACCGGTACGGTTTTGGCCTTTACAGATGCCGATTGCCGCCCACATCCAGGCTGGCTTTCCGCCGGTGTCGCGGCAATCTGGACAGCTCCTGACATCGGGCTGGCTGGAGGTCGCGTTCTTGTGACCTCCATGTCTGGCAACAAACCGACATTAGTCGAGTTGTTTGAGATGGCCATCGCTTTCCCGCAGGAAACCTATGTCAAAGAGGGGCATTACGCCGCGACCGCAAACATGTTCACCACCCGGACGGTGATGAACAAGGTGGGACCGTTTAACGGTCAGCTACGGTCGGGCGGCGACGCCGACTGGGGGCAGCGAGTTGCCGCTGCGGGATACAAGCTCGTTTATGCGCCCAATGCGACGATCGATCATCCTGCCCGTGTTTCGCATCAGGAAATTGCCAGCAAATTACGCCGTACTGTAGGCGGGGAACGCGATCGCCGGCCCGGTTGGAAAAACGGGCTACGGTTCGCTGCACGTCATGCGCTACCACCCCGGTCGCGAATTCGTCGCGCGTTGAAGCTGGAAAGCATTTCATTACTAAAACGCGCGATGGTGGTCGGTTACTGTGTGTTTGTAAATTGGAACTACGCAACCTATCGCCTAAAACTCCAGCTTAGTAGCACCGCCTCACATCGCTGAGCGTCAATTGTACACACGCAAATCTTCGACGGCACGCTTGGTCGAATAGGCGACCTGTCCCTCCGGATCTGGCCAGCCGAACGCAATGAGCATGATGACGCGCTCGTCATCGGCAAGGTTGAGTGCATTACGCATATGGCTTTCATGCGGCTCCTGATCCGGCCAGTTGATCGGGCAGGAAGCAAGTCCGATCGATTCTAGACCGAACATGAAGCTCATCGCGGCTAATGAGCCATCGATATAGATGACGTGACGATCGCGTTCGTAAGGATAGGCGCGAAGCTGGCCAACAACGACCGCAACGGCTGGAACCTGTTGCGAAAAGCCTTTCGTGCCCATTGGAATCGACGCAATCTTCTGGGCTGCTTCCGGTACGTCGAAGATTCTGAAGTGAAAAGGCTGCCGGTTGCAGGCGCTGGGCGATTGCGCGGCCGCTTGGAGCGCACGATCGACCAAAGTTCGATCGATCGGCTTGTCCAGAAACCAGCGTACCGACCTGCGACGACGGGTCAACGACATGAACGCCTCAAAGTCGACGGGCGGCGGCACGGAAAGATCACGCGCATAAGGCACCAGACGCGCGGCATTGGTGGGCGCCCGCACAGATTTCTCGACTCCTTGGAATCGAGCGTATGCGGTCGCCACTTTCGGCGCACTGGTATCGACGGCCGCAAAATAATCGGACAGGACGTCGTCCGCCCAGATCAGTTCGCTATTCCATTCGCCCTGCGAGGCGGTAATCGCATGCGTAAAGATTTCGACGGTTTCACCAATGAAGTCCGTTGCGAATACCGGACGCCGGGGCCGCATGATCAACCCTTTTTCCAACCGATGGATATTGCGGCGAAGTAAATAATAGCTGGCCGCTGCACTCCGGTTGTCAGCGGCATATTGCAGCTGCCCGGCTGCCACGGCCCGTGCCTCACGTAGCATTTCGTGATTTGCCACAGCGTAATAAGCGGCTGCCGCAAACCGATTGCGCACGGCCTGTCGCAGGAAGAAGTCCCGGATGGATCGTTGCGTGCTACGCACGCTACCACGGATTGCTTCGCGTTGGCGGACGGGAATGATCTTGGCGGCCTTCCTAATCGCGTTCATCGAAGCTGTCCTTCATTGGTTTCGGCAGTGGGGCCCGGTGTTCCCGACGAGAAGGCGGGCCATGCAGCGCTATCCACCTGTCGCAGTGCAAGCAATAGCCCTGCATATGCGACAAGTCCCAGGATGATCGCAACGATGGCGCGCGCAGGCTGTGCCAGCGGCAGAGTGTGCATCACGATCAACCAGACAGCGATAATCGGCAATTGGGCTAGTAGCGCCCCGGCAGTCGCCTTCATCATCAGCACCGCAGTAGATCCGACTAAACGATCGAGCACAATCTGACGGATAATGACGCTGATCAGCACCTTGAACGCGATGGCCCCGGCAGCGCCAGCAATCCCGGCCAAACGGACGCCTATAATAAGCGCGGGAGCGAGAAGAACGGTGGAGGTCAGTACAGCAATAACCAGTTCTACACCAGGACGCCCCAGCGCCTTGAACACCGTCGACGTCGTGCCGCCGACGGCGCCCAGCATGACAGAAAAGGCCAAAAGCTGCAGGGTCGGCCCCATGTCGCGCCAACCATCGCCCAACATCACCGGCAGGAGGATCGGACCGGCAACTATTAATACGATCATCATGGGAAGCAAGACTAGTGCATTGCACGACATGGTCCGGATCACGTAATAACGAACCCCCGCCATGTCGCTTTGCAAAGCAGAATATTGCGTAAACATAACTCTATTTAATATAGAAGCTATATTCATGCGTACTACATCGGTGATGTAGAACGCAAGCGAATACAGACCAACCTGGTTCTGGGTCAGCATTCTACCAAGCACAATAACGTCAAGATTTTTTGCTAATGCTGTAAATGCGTCATTGGCAAACACGAGGCCGCTATATCCGATCATTTCACGAAACGCGGCACGGCTCAGACGGAAGTGTGGGCGCCAGTCACCGACACGATACATAAGGACGGCAAGGAATATCTGAGCAGAAACGATCTGCACGACGAGCGCCCAGACATTGCGAAACATAGCAAGGACTATGCCTGCCGCCAGTAGGCTAAGCAAGGTTGCGATAATACGCACTATTGTCACTGCACGATAATCGCGCTGCCGAAAGAGCAGGGCACGTGAAATGCTTACGGTTGGTGTAAACAGGAACGAGATGCCGATTACAGCCGTGACGATCCCGACCCGCTCGCTGCCGTATATCCATGCCGACAAAGGTGCGATAACGACAAGATTGACCAGAAACAGTCCTGTCGAGACCAGGGTCGAGGCCGCATAGGCGGTATTAACGACTTCATCGGTCAAGCGATCCGCCGGTCGCTGGATCAGGGTTGCCGCCATGCCAAATTCGTTGATGACTTGCACGATCGCGAAGGTTGTCAGCGCAAGTGCAAAAACGCCAAACTCGGCTGGCGCCACGAACCGAGCGATGGTCAACCGAAACAGGAACGTAAGACCTGCCGACACCAATGTATCGACCGCCGTCCACGCAGCATCCCGTTTCAATGACGGCAAGGCGGGTACGGAAGCCCCTGTTCCCGGGGTAGCCAGGTTAATCATGCAGCACCAGATGATTGCTCCCTCAACGGCCTTCTCGGCCAGAACAGCGGATTGACCTTACAAGCGAAGCGCCCGTCCATAAGTTAGGACAGGAGAACGCACGTTGTGCCTAAACCAGATAGCCGTTATCGCAAGCCATACATTGGGCGCCTCAAGATCACCCAAGCGGCTTGGTTTATCTTAGCCAACGAGCTTTGCCCGCTGGAAAAGAGTTGGTTATAGGGTCGGGACTCGTTGATCAAAGCGAGAAGATGACGATGGCAGCAAGGGCGATGGCGGACAAGAAAACCGTCGGGTACCTATCGTAGCGGGTCGCAACGCGGCGCTAGTCCTGCAGCCGTCCGAACATGATTTCGCCACGGCTACGGCGCCTGTAGCAGCGCTTGGCATATTTGATGGGCTCACGCCGGAACCTCCGGCCTGGGATGCACGGCTGGATGCCCTTGGCTTGCAAGGCATTCCCGAACCAGTCAGCGTCGTAGCCGCGGTCGCCGACCAGCCACTGTGCCTTGAGCGCGGCTGCACCGGTGTAGTCGCTGACATGTCCAGCGCGGGCATGAAGAAGCTGAGCGGGCAGCCGAGTGCATCAGTCACGGCATGAAGTTTAACATTTCTACCGCCTTTGGTGCGACCGATCAGGCGTCCGAGATCTCCCTTTTTACCGGCGGGCTCGATGCCGTGCGGTGCGCCTTCAGATACGTCACGTCGATCATGACGGTCTTTGGATCGGCAGCAGCAGCCAGCCCCTCCATTATGCGGAGGAACACACCATCTTGCTCCACCGGTTCTAGCGATTGTAGAGCGTCTTGTGAGGACCGTAGACGATAGGCGCATCACGCCAGCGCAGCCTATTGCGGTTCACGAAAACGATGACGCTAAATACCCGCCGGCCGTCGGCTCGCGGCTTGCCATGGCTCATGGGGAATATGGTCGCAGGCGCGCCATCTGCTCGTCCGTCAGCCAGTACGGGTCAATCATCCCAAGTCTCCTCATAGAGCCTGAATCAGATCGCGCCTCCCACATCAATGCGTCCTGACCCTAGAATCATTTAGAGCATGAAGTCGGCAATTTTCAATGCGTTGCTGAACTGGTCTAGGATTAGAGCAAAATCCGCGACACCGTTGCCATCGACGTCACCCTGCACCGTCGTAATACCGTGCCCGTCCGCCACGCCGGATTGATACCGCAACTCGCCGGCACAGCCAGAGAAAGCGGCGCTGCCAATGAAGGCAAAGGCTTGGTTGCCACTCTTGTTGGTGCGGGCATCGATCGCCGACAGGTCGACCCGGTCGAGACCTTGTACAAAATCGGTGATCACGTCCGGTGCGCCCGTGACGCTGTCGGCGAGTGCGAACTTAAAGACGTCCTTGCCCATGCCGCCGGTCAGTCGGTCGGCACCCGCACCGCCGGTTAGTGCATCCTCGCCATCGTCGCCGAACAACTGGTCGTTCCCTGCGCCGCCATTAATCTTGTCGACACCGCCCCCACCGTGCAGCAGGTTGGCTCCGGCATTGCCGGTCAGTACGTTGTCAAGCGCATTGCCACTGCCGGCAAGATCGCCCGTTCCGGTCAGGATCAGCTTTTCGACGTTCGCGGCGAGTATATAACCCGAGATGCTGGTGCGGACCGTGTCGGTACCTTCGCCGGCGCGCTCGACGATGGTGTCGCCAAGATCGTCGAGCGTGAAGACGTCATTGCCCGTGTTGCCTTCCATCCAATCGGCGCCCTTGCCGCCGTCGATCGTGTCGTCACCACCACCACCGGCCAGTACGTCATTGCCGACGCTGCCAGTCAGCGCGTTGGCAAGGCCGTTGCCGATACCGCTCTGGCCACCGGTTCCGGTCAGGATCAGCTTTTCGACATTGGCGCCGAGGGTAAAGGTGGCAATGCCCAACTTTACGGTATCGGTGCCGCTATTGGCCTGTTCGACCACAATATCGCGGGCATCGTCGACAACGTAGATATCATTGCCTGCCCCGCCGCTCATGATATCCGCGCCAGTGCCACCGTCCAGCACGTCATTGCCGTCGCCACCATCCAGGACGTCGTTTCCGTCCTTGCCATAGAGACTGTCGTTGCCAGCCAAGCCCCACAAATGATTGATACCAGCGTTGCCGGTCAGGCTGTTGGCGAGCGCGTTACCGCGTCCCGTCTGGTCGCCGACCCCTTCCAGCTCCAGCTTTTCCAGATTGGTGCCTAGCGTATAGCTTGTCAGCGTCGTACGTACGGTGTCGATGCCTTCGCCGAGTTCCTCGACCACTACATCGCCAACGTTATCGACGGCATAGGTATCGTTGCCTGTTCCGCCAATCAGCCGGTCAGCGCCCGCACCTCCGTCCAATGTGTCGGTACCTCCATTGCCGACGAGCGTGTTCGCTTTTGCATCGCCCGTGATCCGGTCGGCAGCGCTGCTGCCGATGACGTTTTCGATATCACGCATCGTGACGCTGCCATCGCTGACGGTAACGGTCCCGGTGACGAGGTTCGCCGTAATCCTCGATGGTGCCGCTGAAAAGTCCGCGGTGTCTATACCGTCGCCACCATCCATCGTGTCGCGACCCCCACTCGACACCAGCTGGTCGTCACCGGCTCCGCCACGAAGCAGATTGGCGCCCGTATCACCCTTCAGCACGTCGGCGAAGGCAGATCCGATGACGTTCTCGATGCCTGTCAGCGTATCTCCTGCAGCATCGCCGCCCTGTTGCGAGGCTACGGCCAGATCGATCCGAACGCCCGCAGACGATCCGGCGTAGCTGGCGGTATCGATTCCGGTTCCGCCGTCGATCTGGTCGGCGCCGGCGGCGCCCTCGATCACGTCATTGCCTTGATGCCCGTTCAGCACGTTGCCACGCGCATCGCCGGCCAGCGAATCGCTGATCGCGGTGCCGTCGATCACCGAATTGCCGCCAATGACGGTACTGCCTTGAGGAACGATGGGCGGCACGGCCGAGTCTTCGGACGCCAGCGCGATATGCTTCTCGAGCACGTCGAGCTGCGCGCTTTCGCTGCCGTCCTTGTTGCGCAGCGCCAGGACATAGTCTCCCCACCACGGCCCAGCACCCCAATAGGTCGCCTCCAACCCGGCATCGCGCACCGCCGTCAGAAAATTGTCGAGCACGGCCAGCCAGCGCGGATCATTGTCCGGCACTGCGAATTCGCCGATCATCCCCTCGGCACCGCGCTCCGCGAGCCACGCGACGAAGCCCTGGATCGCCTTCGCACCCATTTCCGGCGTCGCGCCCTGCTGGTCGTACGTCTCGCCATAGGTGCCCGACGACCAGCGATCGAAATAGATATGCGCTTGATAAACGATCAGGCCTGCCGGATCCTGGATGTCAAGGCTGGCATTGTTCGCCGCCCAGTTCTTGACTGCGGCGAAGGCATTGCCTTCAACGTAAATCTTTGTGTCCATGTCGACGGTGCGAATCGCATCGACTGCGGCTTGTGCCGCTTGCGGCCAGACATCCGCACCGCCCATCTTGTTCGGCTCGTTCATCAGGTCATAACCGTAGACGGACTTTACGTCGCCGATCTCGCTCGCTAGCTTTTTCCAAAAGTCGGCAAACTGCTCGTTAGGGACCTCGCCAGAGCCCACCTTGTCGCCCTTGTAAGTGCCAAAATTATGGACATCGACGATGACCTTGACGCCAGCGGCATCGGCGGCGTCCAAAAACTTTTTCAGTCGGCCGAGCTCGGCCGCGTCGAGCTCGCCATTGGCGGTCGGCTGCAACCGCTCCCATTTCACAGGCAGGCGAAACAGTTCGACGCCGCGATCGGTATAATATTTGATGTCAGCTGCTGATGGATAAATGTACGAATATCCGTAGGCACCACCGACCTTACCGAATTCCGCGCCCGATAAATTGACCCCGATCATGCCCCGAACTTCCTTTCCGCTGTTGACGGAGGATTAGCTCAGAGATTCACTGCGAATGGTCAGTAAACCGGGTAAATATACAGTTAGTCAAAACTTTAGCCGAAATCAGCCGATCGCGATGGCCGGGTAACGGCGTGGCTCAACCACGCGGTCGGCAACCTCCTGCCAGGTCAGGAAGGTGCGGGGGGTGATCGTTCCCGCAGCTGCGAGGGCCTCCGTCATAGCGGCGCCGATCGATACGGCATCCCCGGGCGCATAGCCGAACCGGCTGACAACGTCTCCGACGGCAAACGACGGGCAGACTGCCGGCAGGGCGAAATATTCGTATTGCGCCATCTTCAGGCTCGACTCCGCTAGATAGTCGACGCCGGGGGCAGGGCGGTACGGTGCGATACCAACGGTGGCATGCTTCACGTAGGGCAGCGTATCGACAAACTTCATCTCGGCATGGACATGAACGTTGGTCGGCGCCTCGAACGTCGTGCCGCAACCTATGACGTGGAAGTCGACATCGGGAAATTGCGTAGCGGCAAGCTGGAAGACGCTGGCGTCGAACAGCATCGAGCCAACCGACACAGCCGTTTGCCTGCCTGGCACATACGGGCTGACGCCTATGCCGGCAAAATCGTTTGGCTCGATGCCAAATTCTGCACGGTACAGCTTGCCCTTCGCCCATTGGAAATCCGATGCCATCTTCGGGGAGCGCAGACACACGTGGTGGATCAACGCAGCATCGGCCTCCAGCCGCTCGCGGATGAAGGGATGCGCGCCCACCGTATCCAGCCGATCGGTGGCATAATAAATGATCTTCGCATCGGGATTGAGCCGCTTGATCCGACGCATGAAGATCGCAGCAACACTTGATTCCAAAACGACATAATCGGCGTCGCGGACGAAGGCATCGAACTGCCGGTCGGGCATTTCCGCATACAGCGGGTACAGCCGTGCCATCGCCGCATTAAGCAATGTATTGCCCGACTGGAACGGATGCACCGCTGTCCGCCACAGATAGCAGCGGATACCGTTGACCGTTTCGACTTGGTTTGCCTTGTCCCACAAGAACATGCGAGAATCGCCCGTGATCTTCGACAGGCGGCTGAACCGGGTTGAGACGAACGACACGTCGTAGCCGGCCGCGACTAGGCCGTCAGCAACCTGTTGAATGCTGGCGCGCTTCGCCGTCCGATAGTCGTGATAGGCGGACAGGAAGACGACGTTGCGTCCGCCCGCGCTCACGCTCCCTGCTTCCCATTCAGTCCGGCGCGGTAAAGCGACAAGATTTCGTCCGCACGATATTCCCAGGTGAAGGCGTGCCGCAACGCATCGACGGCACCTGCATCGATGCTGGCATCCACCGAGGCGGCGAGCAGGCGGGCAAGAGCCGGCACGTCGCCGACGTCATAGGTACTTTCGACCTTGCCGACACTGGCGATCGCCAGATTGCCGGGGATGCGCGAACAGACGATCGGCATCCCGGCCATTAGGGATTCGAGCAGCACGGTCGGCAGGCCCTCCTGTTCTGATGCAAGTACGAAGACATGCCCGCCCGCCATCATAGCCGCAACGCCATCGTCATCGACGAAGCCGTGAAAGGTCACGCGACTGGCAACGCCCTTGTCCTTGGCAAGCGCTTCGAGCGCATCGCGTTCCTGCCCCTTGCCCACGATGTGCAGTTGGCCTTGCTCCAGCGCTGGCTCAGCGAGCGCACGGATAACGTCGTCGATTCGCTTCACCTTATCGAGCCGACCAATCGACAGGATCGCCGGATGGCCTGCGATCTTGGCAGGTGCGGTCGGTGTGATGAGATCAGTGGCCGTAATACAATTGGGGATAATCGAAGTCTTGGCAGCGGAGATACTGCGGTCCTTCAACCAGCCAAACCAAGCATCGGTCAGCAGGATCGTCTGCGATCCCTTTTCCAGCAAGAATTTCTCCGCAGTCCGGTCCCACATGGCCTTGGTAAGCGCGTTTACCTTATTATGCGGGGTATAAAATGCGTGGGGAGTGTAGAAGAACGGCTTGCCGCGCCGCGCCGCGCCGATTGCGCCGCGTACCGCATAGCCCGATCGAGCCCCATGAACATGAACGACGTCCGCCCAGGCAAGATGCGGTCCTAGTTCGCCCGCGGTCGCCCGCGCGGTCGTATAGGGCACCTGGATATCCTCAGCATCAGGTGCGACCACACGCACCTCACATCCCTTCGCCGCGAGCGCGCGGGCAAGGCCATGGATATGGCGCGCGGTGCCACCGCCACCCAATAGCGGCTGAAAGTCTTTGTGGACCTGCAGAACCTTCATCGATCAGGCGCCTGATCGGTATCAATGACCTTATAGCCTAGATCTCGCATGATCCGGGCAACGGCACGGCGCGCAGTCCATTGCGGCGTCCAGTTGCGGCGCGTCTTCAGCTTGGTCGGGTTACCCAGTTGCTGGAGGCGATCGATCTTGCGAAAACGCGTCGGATCGCTTTCGATGTGTACATCGACACCCATCAGCTCGCCCATCATGGCGACGAGGTCGCCGACCGACATTTCGTCGCCCGTACACAGGTTAAAATACTCGACCGGTTCGCCCTCCGGCAACCCTTCCAGTAGGGCAACGAAGCCTGCCGCGCTGTCCTCGACGAAGATATAATCGCGCTTGGGTTTAGTGTTGCCGAGCTTTACCACTGGACTGGCTGTGCCGGTGCCGATCTGTTCCAGGATGTCGGGAATCAGATGACCGTTGGGATCTCCGGTGCCGATCGTGTTGAACAGACGGGCAATATGTACCCGTCCGCCCGTCCGCGCTGCCCAGCCGGCAAGCTGGTATTCGTTCGACAATTTGGTGATCGAATACACGTCGGTCGCGCCGGTTAGCGTCTCGGCCTCGTCGAGAGGGCCATCATCCCAGCGATAGACCGCGCCCGACGATGCAAAGACGAGGTTCTTGATGCCTGCTGCGAGTGCCCCGTCGAGCAATGCCTGCGTGCCGAGCACGTTGACGTCGAAGGCAAGATGCGGTTCGCGCTCGCAGGTCGGGATATGATGCACGGCGGCCAGATGAAGGATCGCATCGGGCCGGTGTTCGGCGAGCACTGCGGCTATCGCCTGCTGATCGCGGATATCGACATTGACGGGCACAATTCCGTCCGACGCCTCGGGTAGCGGCAAGCCGACATATCCGTTGTCGGCGACGATGACCCGAACGCCCTTCTCACGCAGAATCGAAACGGCGCGCGACCCGATAAAACCGGCGCCTCCAGTGATGAGCACCGTTTGAAACGGAAAGGTGTCAGTCATCGTAGAACCCCATTATCTTATTGATCGTGCGGTTCTGGAAACCGCATTGTTGAAATACCTACAGGCACACACCGCAGCGCACAAGATTAAGGACGCGTCGACTTCGGCCAATAGTCGTTGTCAGGCTGGATGGCGTAGGCATGACGCCTGAGTCCATGGCAACAAATTTTGGTGTTCGCTGCGCAATGTTGGCTTATGTCCGACATTGCCGTGTCATCGCTGTCGTCTACGTAAGGAATACCAGCGTTGAGCCGCAGCTCCGCGGATTGTGATCGCAAGTTGACGACCGATCGTCCCTAACAACAGAGAAGGTGCCGTCACCACCAGCACCGTGATCCAAGCTAGCAGCGCCAGTCCCACCAATAGCAGCACGAGCACCGCCGGCAAATCCGACACCCGTGCGAGCCTGACCACCGGCACACAGATCGCTATGACGGTCAGCGCCAGTAACAAGCCCGCGCAATGGACCCGTAATAATGCGACCATGGTGACACCCACCCGGCGACAACAGGCAAGGGTGATCGCGATATATGCAACGATCACGCTCATGCTGACCGCAAATGCAACAAGTGTGATACCGCCGGGCATGGCGACAAGGCAGCCGCCAATGACCAACACTGCATAGAGGGCCTGCGTCCAGATCATCTGCCGGGTCGCCCCGGAAGCTCGCTGTACCGAACCGCTGATCTTCATTCCAAGCCGGAAAAAGGTGGCGATCGCAAGTATCGAGAATGGCAGAATGACGTCGTGCCATTTCGGGCCGAGGATCACCCCGATGACCTCAGGCGCTAATATGTAGAGCAAGGCGGAAACCGGCAGGCCGAACAGCGCAGTGAGTTCCAGCCCCTGCAAATAGGCCCGCCGTAGCCGTTCCGGCTCGCCCTGGACCGAGGCGAGTGCGGGAAAGACGAGGCGTTCCGCAATTGTGCCATACAGATCTGCGGGCATGTTCATCAAATTGTAGGCGCGGGCGTAAAGACCGAGTGCGGCAGCGTCGAGATAATGACCAACCAGCGCATTGTCGCCGCGCAACGCCGCAAAGTTCAGCAGCCGCGACGCAGAAAAGCCAGATCCTCGCTTCAACAAGCGGGCCATCACCAACCGATCGAACAGCGGACGCATGGGCGGACGGACAATGGCCCAAAGCCACAGCGCGGCGCCCCCTGTTTCTACCAGCGTTGCGGCGACCAGCGCCCAATAGCCAAAGCCTGCCATCGCCAAGCCGACACCGACCAGTCCGGTGCCAGCGAGTTTTGCGGCAAACCGTGCGATCACCACCCGGCGTGCCTCAAGCCGGCGGACGAGCAAAGCCTCGGGAACGACGCCAATTGCCTGGATCAGGAACATCAATCCAAGGATTCGCAAAACCTTGGTTAGGGCGTCCATGTCAAGCAGCGTCGCAGCTACGGGGGCCAACAGGACGGTCGCCACCGCATAGACCACGGCATTAAGCCCGACCACAGTTACTCCAGCTCGCACGTCGCGTTCCGACAGGTCCGGCAGTTGTACCAGCGTAGCGCCGACGCCCAACTCGACAAGCAATTGCGCCAGCTGAATGACAATCATCGCTGCTGCGACCACGCCGAAGTCGGCAGGCTCGAGCAGTCGGGCCAAGGCCGCGGTAAAGCATAGTTCTAAGACCCGCTGACCCAGTTGGATGGCACTGATCCAGCCCGCGTTGACGGCCAGCATACGTTTCATGACGTGACACTCATCGACAAGAGCATGGAAATCCGCTGAGTTGCCCAGGCCGTATCGCTCGACACGCCGCGGGAATTTGGTTCGGTGAGACCGTAATGGTATCGCAAGCGCTTGTGGTACACGATCAGAGGATCGACGGGGACAACATCGAACGTGCAAGAACCATCACTGACGGTACCTTTGGTATCGATCGTCACCATATTCTACAATCGTGCGGCGTCGGTAACTGAATCGATTGCTAGCCTGCTGATGCAGGAAGGCGCTGATTTCGAGATCATCGCAATCGACGACGGTTCAACCGATGACACACTTGTTCGACTGCGCGCCATTGCCGATCCCCGACTCGTTGTGGTGGCACAGGCCAACGGCGGCTTCACCCGCGCTATTAATGCCGCGATCGCCCGGGCGCGGGGACGCTATATTGCCGTTCATGGCGCCGGCGATATTTCGCTGCCGACGCGAATCGCTCGTCAAGCTCACATTCTTGATTCCCGGGCAGAAGTGGGCGTGGTCGGCTGCCACGTCAGAAACGATGCCAAAATCGGTCCTAACAGCTATGTGGTCAAGCCGCAGGACGGTCTGCCATTCTTCCGCACTTTGCTTGATCGCAACCTGTTCACGCATGGGGAGGTGATGTTTCGACGCGATGTATTTGACCATGTGGGCGGTTATCGAGAGATGTTCACCTTCGCACAAGATCGCGACTTGTGGCTGCGGATTAGCCGGCATGCTGACTATGCGATCGTACCGGAAGTACTCTACATCCGCCGACGCTTTGCAGATGGTGTAAGCAGCGATCCGAACAAGCTATTGCTACAGGCCTATGCTTCCGATTTTGCCGTACAACTTGCCAGCCACGTCGAAGGGCACGATCCGTTGACGCTGTACGGCCCGTTGGCGGCGTTCCTCCGCAAAAAATCCCCGAAGCTTGCTCGTACCATTGCTTGGACCGGGGCAAGACGCATGGTGTTAGGCGATGTTAGGGCCGGCTGGGCCTTGGTGACGACTGCTCGCGCCGAATGTCTGACGCGTCATGTCGCTTTGATATGGCTGCTGGGGGCCACTCATCGGATACCTGCTATCTGGCAGATCACCCGGTCAATATTGCAGCGCCGCCTGCTCGCCTTTGATCGCGGACAATAAGAATTACAAGATCTCCCTCATTTCCCCACCGCCAAATTCGAAAGGAGCGTTTGAGGAATGCCGAGCCAGTTTGAGACAGGTTGCAGACCACTGTATCACTTTGGTGAGGTTCGCGTGCACTGCAAGGTACGTTTCCACCAACAAGGCTGAGCTTGGTTCCTTGATGAGTTTAACTTTTCTCGTTGTGTACTAATATTGGACACTAACCTCCAGAGCTCCTTCGACCTGCCTAATTTCGTTGACAGAATTTTAACGGTCCGTCACTGGGGAACTAACCGGTTAACGCGTCGTTAACCGACTGATTCTAACAAAAGGGACCGCTCGCATGGCTTCAAATTCGACACTCGTTAAGGGCGCAACGTTTACGACCTTTGCCCAAGACACGAGCCCGGATGGCACGGGCGACATCGGTGATGTGCAAGAAGGCACTGTCGGTGCTGATGCTTACTACTTCGATAACACCCGTGGGGGTTCATCGGTTGGTGACAAGACGTTCAACAATTTTGGGCTTAGTGACTCGCTGCTCGCCAGCGCAGAGATTTTCGACGGTAACAATGACGGTTATATTGTCCTTGGTGGCAACGCACGTCTCGATGTCGAGCGCTCCAGTTCCAGGAACGGCGGTACCGCGCAGTTCAACATGATTAACGAAGATGGTCAGGCGATCTATGCGATGCGTGAGCTTGGCAGCAAAGGCGGCACGGATGCTAACGGTGCATTCGTATATGCCGACGCTGCGACGCGCGTTGATCTGTATAACTCACTCAACATGTCTAACCAGCTGACGCCGGATCATGCGGTAGGGAATGAGTTCCTGTATGCAGGCGCCCAGGCAAATGTCGTCGAAGGTACCGTCGGCAACAATACGTTGACCGGGACCGACGGTGCGGATTACTTCCTGTTCGACACAGCGCTCGGCCTAAATCTTGGGCGCGATACCATCACCAATTTCGGTGCCGGTGACGTGATCGTGACGACCAGCGAAATCTGGAATCAGAACGACAACGGTGCGATCACCTACGGTGGGAACCGTATTCTCGACCTCCCAGGTTCGGAAGGCGGTATTTCGACGGACCCGTCGCAGAACCCTGGTGGTCAGATCGTATTCGGTAGCGCTGGCTCGCCAACCCCGAGCTCGCTTACCATCCTAGGTCAGCAGACCATTGATGATCATACCTACTATTTCTATGGTTTTCCGACCGCCGGCTGATCTGCCGACAGACAAATTGAAAACCGAAGGGGCGTACTCGCAAGAGTGCGCCCTTTTTGTTTTGAATTGCGGCAAGCCAGTAAAAGCATTACCAAGCTTTTCTTGGAATCTCTTTGTAGACCGGCAACAGCATGTTGGCCAGCATAGTAGTGTAGACCATTCCCGGTCCATCAGGATACTTACCGAAACCTCGGTCTACACACACCATTTCCTATTTTAGTAATGGTGCCATCTTTTGCCAGCCCTCAGGCGAATAGCGTCGTGAATCAGATAAACTGAAATAACCGCGGTAGATAGATCAGTACGGTAGTGTTGATCCCCGAAGCCCAAGCTCACCGACTATCTCATACGCAGGTCATCGATTACTACACGCTTTATTACCTTGGCTCCCGACCACAACAGCTTGCGTCCGATCCAAGGGGGGACAGTCTGGAATTTTCTTGATTTTAAACTACCGCAGACTCGCCAAATATAGGAGGCCGGGATGTACGCCCGGCCTGCCAAGTCAGAAGCCGAGGGCCGCTAAGCCGCCGGTCGAGCCTTCGAGGCTGTAGACATAATAGGTGACGCCATCGCGGATTACTGAACCATCGAACTCGAGTGTGTTAACGGCAGCGTCGGCGGTGTTGAAGATGCCGACATGGCCGGCCTCACCTGCAACCTGATGCAGGCCCACCAGATCAAGCTGTGAGTCAGTGCCGAACCGGACGATGCCATCACGATCGCCATCGCTCAAAGCCGTGGTGGTGACGACGATGTCCTTCTTACCCATGTTTACGATCGTGTCGTCGCCCAAGTCGAAGCCGAGCCCGGTGTCAAAGAAGAATTTTTGCACCGTGCGATCGCCGCTATCACCCGACAAGCGATCGTCACCCAACAAGCTTTCGAGTGCATCCTGCGGCGTTATAGCACCATCAGCATAGACGTGTGCCCCTTCGATTGCGACGCCCATATATCGGAGCGAGGTTAAGCCGGGCAGGCTCAGTATGTCTCCACCATTGGTGCCATCGATCCGCAAGCTATTGTCACGAAAGGTGATGAGGCCATCGCCGTTGCCGTCGTTTAACGCGCGGCTGAAAATCAAGGCATCGCTGCCCTGAAGATTGATAGTGTCATTGCCGGAGTTCGCATCCACATCGAAGTAGAAGGCGTTGGGACCGTTCACCCCCTTCAATACATCACTGGAGGAATTCGAACCGTCTACAGCCCGATGTGCGGCGAGAAACTTGTCAAACGCTGACGACACGGGAGCGGTCACATGGATAGAGACGACAGCGGTATCGGCGGATTTGCCGTCGGACGCGCTGTATGTGAAACTGTCTGCGCCGCTGTAGCCATCGGCTGCTGCGTAGGCAAAGCTGCCGTCGGCACGCAGTTTGAGCGTGCCATGCGCCGGACCTTCGACAAGCTTTGCCATCAGCGCATCGCCGTCGGCGTCCTTGTCGTTGGCCAGCACGTTGCCGGTCAGCACTGCTCCAGCTTCAACAGTGCCGGCATTGTCCGCCTTGGCGACCGGTGCGATGTTGGGCTTGGCGGCGACGGCAATAGTCACCTTCGCACTGTCGGACGCTGAACCGTCGGAGGCCGAATAGATGAAGCTGTCCGTCCCGGTGAAATCGGCGTCGGCGACATAGGTAAAGCTGCCGTTGCTGGCCAGCTTGACTGTACCATGTGCAGGCCCTGTCGACAGAATGCTCGTCAGAGCGGCGCCGGTGCCGCTCTTGTCGTTGCTCAGCACGTTGCCGGTGACCGCAGCGCCGGCAACCACCGAAACCGCATCGCCGAGCGCAACTGGTGCAGAGCCCGAGGGCGGTGCGGTGACCTTCAGGGTCACCCTGGCGTTGCTCGACGCATTACCGTCACTGGCGGCATAGGTGAATGCGTCGGTGCCGACAAAGCCGTCCTTGGCGGTGTAGACGAAGCTGCCGTCCGCCAAGAGCTTCAGCGTGCCATTGGCCGGGCCGGTGACCAGCGAGGCTGACAGCGCCTTGCCTTCTGGGTCCTTGTCGTTGGCCAAGACATTGCCCGACACACTCTCCGTGTTGAGCGTCGAGGCTACGTCGGCAATCGCGATCGGTGCAAGATCGATGACGGGGGGCGGCGTGGTTGTCGTCCCTTCGCTCTTGATTTGCGCGATCGTCGCGGCGAGATTGTCGGTCAACCCCATGTAGAAGACCAGCTTGGTCGAGGCCCCCGATGCCAGCGTGCCGGCTGCGAAGTTGATGTTGATTGCCTGGTCGGCAGTGACCGAGAAGCCCTCAGCCTGCGCCGAGGCATAGGCCTTGTCGGCATAGGGATCGCGGTTGATCATGTTGTAGGTCGACACCTTGGCGCGGTCGTCGGCCGTGTAATAGAAGAACGGGTTGTCGCCGTTGGGCTGGTAGGCGGCGATCAGCGCGCCGTTCTTGCCGTCGCCACCCTGCTCGACCACCTTGATGAGGTTCTTGTACGAAGTATCCTGATCGGGATCGACCGAGCGCATGTAGCGCAGATCAGCCATCGCGCTGGCCGACTGGTTGGTCAGCGTGATCTCGACCTTTACATATTTGGCATCGTCGGTCAGCGTCATGACCTGATCGACCTTCAGCTTGTCCGCCGTCGTACCGGTCCAGCCAGCGCGCGCCGCGGTCGCATCGGACAGGTCAGTCGAATCACTGTTCAGAATTGTCGATCTGCCGAATTCGGTGTTGCCCTCGACATGATTGATGCCGTTGATGCTGTAGCCGATGTTAAAGCGCTCGATGACCGCACCCATCGCCACTGCATCTTGCAACGTCGAGGCCTTACCCGTCCCGAAGCCGTCAAGATCGACGTACATGCCAAGGTTCGTCACCTCGCCCTTGTTGTAGGAATTGAAACCCGCAGGCGTCGCTGTCTTCGTTCCAAGCGTACCCGAGCTGCCCACCGCCATGCTGATGAACTTGCCCTGCAGAAAAACCGTATCATCACTCGCGATTTTGTCGAAAAGCATGATCTTAAATTCCCCCGGTCACGCCGGCATCCGGGTGGATACCAGCCCATGAACCCCAAAAAAAGGCCTCCCGTCAAACCCGAGGTATGAGACTCAGTCCTGCGTTATAACCGCAAGATATGAAACTTTTTACCGGGAGGCGCGTTAACCATTTCGCGGTGGTATATGCCTTGACTGGAGTCAATTAGGGTACGCCGATTTGACGTCTCGATGAGACTAGCCGACAGCCTCCTGCGTTAAATTGCATATCAGCAAGTTTTAGTAGGCATAAAATGCTCATTGTCGAATGCAGCATTTTTCCTGTCCTCTTAAAACTTAATAGCTAAATTCAATATTTTAACCGTTCGTTTTGGTTAGGTTAATATTGGCTTTTGAGATATTTTGTTGCGATCCTGTTACGAAAAACTTTCGCTACCGCGTCTTCTTATCACGGACGAGTGACAGTACGGGTCGACAGCAAGATAGGCGCGCTCTTACGAGCGCACCTATCTTGTAGTTGGCGGTAGGTACGTCCACGCCGTACCTGTTGACTCGTCAGAACGTGAGTGCGGCAAGACCGCCGGTCGAGCCTTCAAGGCTGTAGACGTAATAGGTAACGCCATCGCGGACCACCGAGCCGTCGAACTCAAGCGCGTTCACAGCAGCGCCGGCGGTGTTGAAGATGCCGAGATGGCCGGCGCCACCCGCCACCTGATCCAGGCCCATCAGATCGAACTGCGAGTCAGTGCCGAACCGGACGATGCCATCATGATCGCCATCGCTCAGGGCCGTAGTGGTAACGACGATGTCCTTCTTGCCCATGTTGACGATCGTGTCATGACCCAAGTCAAAGCCGAGCCCAGTGTCGAAAAAGAACTTCTGCACCTTCTTATCGGTCAGGTCACCCGACAACCGGTTGTCACCGAACACACTCTCTAGCGCGCCCTTGGGCTTCACCGCGGCATCGGCATAGACATGTGCGCCGTCCATCGCGGCACCGAGATAACGCAGTGACTTTACGTCGGTCAGGGTGAGGATGTCACCCTTGCTGGTACCATCAACCCTCAGCTTGTTACCACTGAAGGTGATGAGTCCATCGCCATTGTTATCCTGAAGCGCACGGCTAAAGATCAGGACGTCGTTACCCTCCAGGTTGGCAACGGCGTCGTTACCTGACTTGACGTCCATATCGAAGTAGAAGGCATTATGTCCGACCGCACCACTCAGCACGTTGGCAGTGGTTGCCGAACCATCGATCGCATTGTGATCGGCTAGCAGCTTGTCCAGAGCTGACACGACCGGCGGTACCGGGCGGACAGGCGGTGCGGTGACGTCGATAGAGACGATGGCGGTATCGGCGGATTTACCGTCGGACGCGCTGTATGTGAAACTGTCTGTGCCGCTGTAGCCATCGGCTGCGGTGTAGGTAAAGCTGCCGTCGGCATGCAGTTTGAGGGTGCCATGCGCCGGACCATCGACAAGCTTTGCCATCAGCGCATCGCCGTCGGCGTCCTTGTCGTTGGCCAGCACGTTGCCAGTCAGCGCGGCACCAGCTTCAACAGTGCCGGCATTGTCCGCCTTGGCGACCGGTGCGCTGTTGGGCTTGGCAGCAACGGCAATCGTCACCTTCGCACTGTCGGACGCTGAACCGTCGGAGGCCGAATAGATGAAGCTGTCCGTCCCGGTGAAATCGGCGTCAGCGACATAGGTGAAACTGCCGTTGCTGGCCAGCTTGACCGTACCATGCGCAGGCCCTGTCGACAGAATGCTGGTCAAGGCGGCGCCGGTGCCGCTCTTGTCGTTGCTCAGCACGTTGCCAGTGACCGCAGCGCCGGCAACCACCGAAACCGCATCGCCCAGCGCAACTGGTGCAGGGGCAGGGGCAGGGGCAGGGGCCGGTGCGGTGACCTTCAGGGTCACCTTGGCGTTGCTCGATGCGTTACCATCACTGGCGGCATAGGTGAATGCGTCGGTGCCGACAAAACCGTCCTTGGCGGTGTAGACGAAGCTGCCGTCCGCCAAGAGCTTCAGCGTGCCGTTGGCCGGGCCGCTGACCAGCGAGGCTGACAGCGCCTTGCCTTCTGGGTCCTTGTCGTTGGCCAAGACATTGCCCGACACACTCTCCGTGTTGAGCGTCGAGGCTTCGTCGGCGATTGCAATCGGTGCAAGATCGATGACGGGGGGCGGTGTGGTTGTCGCCCCTTCGCTCTTGATTTGCGCGATCGTCGCGGCGAGATTGTCGGTCAACCCCATGTAGAAGACCAGCTTGGTCGAGGCCCCCGATGCCAGCGTGCCGGCTGCGAAGTTGATGTTGATTGCTTGGTCGGCAGTGACCGAGAAGCCCTCAGCTTGCGCCGAGGCATAGGCCTTGTCGGCATAGGGATCGCGGTTGATCATGTTGTAGGTCGACACCTTGGCGCGGTCGTCGGCCGTGTAATAGAAGAACGGGTTGTTGCCGTTCGGCTGGTAGGCGGCGATCAGCGCGCCGTCCTTGCCGTCGCCGCCCTGCTCGACCACCTTGATGAGGTTCTTGTACGAAGTATCCTGATCGGGATCGACCGAGCGCATGTAGCGCAGATCAGCCATCGCGCTGGCCGACTGGTTGGTCAGCGTGATCTCGACCTTTACATATTTGGCATCGTCGGTCAGTGTCATGACCTGATCGACCTTCAGCTTGTCCGCCGTCGTGCCGGTCCAGCCCGCGCGCGCCGCGGTCGCATCGGACAGGTTGGTCGAATCGCCGTTCAGAATCGTCGATACGCCGAATTCGGTGTTGCCCTCGACATGCTTGGTGCCGTTGATGCTGTAGCCGATGTTAAAGCGCTCAATGACCGCACCCATCGCCACTGCATCCTGCAACGTCGAGGCCTTGCCCGTGCCAAAGCCGTCAAGATCGACGTACATGCCAAGGTTCGTCACCTCGCCCTTGTTGTAGGAATTGAAACCCAAAGGCGTCGCTGTCTTCGTTCCAAGCGTACCCGAGCTGCCCACCGCCATGCTGATGAACTTGCCCTGCAGAAAAACCGTCTCATCACTCGCAATCTTGTCGAGAAGCATGATTTGTATCCCCCACTCCATCGGCAGTTAGCCGATCGCTTCGAAAGACAAGCTAGAGATACCCGGTTTGGCATCCCCCGCTTTGCCTTGAGCCTGAGTTTCGGGTATTCGCATTCACAAACAGTGAATTTTCCCGGTAGTCTATACGTTAACCACAGTAGAGCTGAAGAACGACCGGTTCTAATTTTGTGCCAGTGTATGCCTTGCGTTATGCTTGCAAGATATGTTGGATATTTGTTATGGCAGCGTAAGGCCTGACCGTACGACAGAACTCATTGATTGATCCCCGACTATAGTTTTACCCGCAAGCAGGTCACTGCGCGGTGGCGATTCTTCAGAGTATTTAGATCATGCGTTATGTGCCGTCAGCCATCACATTGAGGCATTCAGCGATCGTGGGCACCCAACCGAGTGGGCTGGTAGATTCGGAGGAACGTCATCCAATCGGACTTCAATGCTCCTCCAACCATCATGATCGGACGATTATTTCCCGGCCTTGATCTGACCATAGGACTTGCGGGCGGGATCGGGCAGCGGCGGGCGGGGGTTGGGGCTGACTGGCACCGTGGTACCAAGCGTTCCCGACGGTGGGGCGACTTCCGCCGGACGAACGCTAGCATCGGTCGCGGGTGCCAACACCGGAGCGCTACGCGCCACGCCGCTGGGCTTGCTTAGTCGGTCGATCGGCGCCAGAATCGTCTGGAAGGGGCCAAACTGCCGCGCCCGCGTACGACGCAAGTTCGCCGTCTCATCATATACGGGTACGGCCTGATCCATGACCGACGCCTGCAAACGGCCAAGTACCGACAAGAGCCTTACCTGGCTACTATACCGCGAATACCGTGCATTCGCGACGAGAATCTGGGCGTTAAGCAGGCGCTGTTCCGAATCGAGCACCTCGAAGTTCGAGCGGAACCCCTCACCAAAACCACGTCGAACGCCTTCAAGTGCGGAATTTGCCGCACGTACGGCTGTATCGCCCAATTCGAGCTGGTCGCGAGACGCGATGGACTGGTTCCATGCGCCCTGAACGTTGACTTGGACGTTACGGCGCGTCGCTTCGACCAAAAATTCCTGCTGCTGTTGATTGGCGATGGCCGTACGGACACGCGAACCGATCAACCCCGCAGATAGCAATGGAATTGTAAGCGTTGCTCCACCGACGATGTTACGTCCCAAGTCCCGCGTCTGGTAGCTGGTCGGAGTGTTATAACCGAAGGCACCATTGACGGACAGCACGGGTGCCCGTTCAGCGCGGGCGGCAGAGATCTGTGACTTGGCCGAGCGCTCGTTGAGAATGGCTTGCCATAGGGCAGGGCTTTCTTTTTCGGCGACGACAAAAGCCGAATCAAGCGAGGCCGGCAGTCCTGGCAATGCCGGTTCGACGGCCAGCGTAGTCGGATTGCGGCCGACGACGGCAGTGAAGCGCGCTCGGCTAGATTGCAGGTTGGCCTGGGCCTGCGCGAGCTGCGCACGCACCAAGTCGAGCTGTGCCTGTGCCTGCGCGATATCGGTACGGGTCAGATCGCCGCCCCGTTCGCGCGCCTCGGCCTGACGGACCTGCCGCGAATAAGAGTCGACGGACCGCTGCTGGATTGCGACGATTTCTGTATCCCGGCGTACGGAGACATAGGAATCTACCACTTCCTGCAGGATGAGATTCTCGACTTCGCGCAGCCGCTCGCGTGCCGACAGCACGTTCGCCTCGGCCGCCGATACCTGCGCTGCCGTCCGTCCACCGTTCAGAAGGATCTGCGATGCTGAGATCGATGCCCCCATCGAGCGGGCGTTGGTCGGTACGAATTCCCCGAAGAAATTACGCTGTTGCTGTTCGCGGTAGTTGAAATTGCCGATAAGGCTAGCGTTCAGGCGATAAGGTGACGCGGCCTGAATGACCTGCTCGTCCTGCGCTCGCAACTGGGCGCGCTGCGCTTCCAGCTCAGGGTTAGCCCTATAGGCATCGGCGATCGCCACGCCCAGCGTTTCCATTCCATCGACCGGCACCGGCGAGGCGACGGGCGTCGGAGGAATGGATATCTGCTGGGGGGATGTCTTGGCGAACCCAGGCAGCGCGCAAGACAACAGGGCCACCCCGGCCAGCAGCCGACCGTATGTATACATTGAATTCTTCCCCCTTATCCCATGCATTTTCTATCATAGAACGATTCACCGACCAAGCGGCTGCGTAGCCGCCGAGCTGTCGTTGCCGACCGGTTTATCGTTCGTGCAGTGACCGCGCGAATGCCTCGGTCAAGGGATCGAGGAAATATTGCAACGCGGTACGAGCCCGCAGCTTCACCAAGGTCTGAACTGGAACGCCTGGCCGGATGCCGGTGTCATTACCGCGAACTGCGGTGATCTTGGCGATCTCAGAAGGCGGCACGACGATCTCGGCGGTATAATAAGACCGGCCGCTCTGCTCGTCGCGTAGGCTGTCGGCGGACACATTGCGTACCGTACCCAGCAGGATCGGCAGATCGCGTTCGTGCAGCGACAGGAACTTGTCCTCGGCCTGACGCCCTTCGAACACGCCGTCAATATCCGTCGGCTGGAAATTAGCCTTGACGATCAGCGGCACCTTATCCGGTACGATGTCGAGAATCGGCTGGCCTGCCTGAATGACCCCGCCGACCGAGAAGAAGCGCAGGCCGACGACACTGCCTGTGACCGGCGCACGAATGACGGTCCGTTCGAGCTGCTCCTTCGCTGCGAGCCATTTCGGCACCGCTTCGTTGAGCTGGAACTGGGTGTCGCGCAGCAGCATCGCGCTATCCTCAACATATTTGCGCGACGTCTGGATCACCTGTTCGCGGGTCTGACCGATCTGCTCACGCGCGGCCGCTGCGCGCGAGGCATATTCGGCATCCGACCCCTGCAATTGCTGGATCGACCGCTCGATCGCACGAACCGAGTTGCGTGAGACATAGCCTTCGTCGGCCAGCTTTTGTGTGCTGGCAAGTTGTTGCTGGAGCGAAGCGCGCTGTTGCGCGCTTGCGTTCGCCTGCGCTGAATAGCCGGTCGATTGGCGTGCGACTTCAGCCTGCTGCTGACGCAATACCGCAGTATTGGACGCGAGCGAGTTGGATCGCGCGGATCGTTGCGCCAATTGCAATTGCTTGGAATGTTCGACGAGCGCGCGATCGTCACCGGTCGCGGTTGCGAACGACGCCGGCCAGACGATCGGCGTACCGCGAATATCGGATTCGAGCCGCGCCCGCTGTGCCTGAAGATCAATGACGGTACCCGCCAGTGCCCGCTCGGAGGCTGCGACTTCGGCGCCCTTTAATTGGAACAGCACCTGCCCGGCTTTGACATGTTGTCCGTCATGGACGTTCACCGCGTCCACGATGCCGCCGTCACGGTGCTGTACGGTCTGGCGATTTCCCGAAACCGCTACCTGGCCATCACCCATCGCTGCAGCATCCAGACGCGCGAAAGACGCCCAACCCAACAGGACGACGAAGAACAACACGCTGATGACGACGCCGATCCACATCGAACGGCGCGGGGAATCGTCCAGTTCAAGCCGTTCCGCCAAGCCGCGCGGTGCCGGGATCACCTCTTGCAAGCCTTCGGTCGATAGAGCCATTCTGTTCATTATCTTACCCTTCTGCCCGCGGCTGGCCTGAACCGTGCTGATCGGATTGATGCTCGTCGCCCAGTCGCTCAGTCTGCGGGGGTGCCTCGGGCGGAGCGTCTACCGAGGCCGGACGGACTATCTTGCTGCGGTCGTCGAACACCTGGATGACACCGTCGCGCAATAGCATGACTTTATCCACTGCCTGCAACAATCCGGTCCGGTGCGACGATACGAACACGGTCGCACCTTGTTGACGCAATTCGCCTAGCGTCGCCATCAGGCGGGCTTCGCCAGCCATGTCGAGATGGGCGTTGGGCTCGTCGAGAATCAGTATCTTTGGACTACCGAACAAAGCGCGCGCCAGCGCCACGACCTGCCGCTGGCCGGCGGAAAGGCCGCCGCCTTCGCGCACCACCAACTGCGTGTCATACCCATTGGCGAAGCGCAGGATAAGCTCATGGGCGCCCGCCATCTGCGCCGCCATCACGACCTTGCGGTCCAATTCATCGCCTGCTTGCTCTTCGAAGCCACGGAATCGTGAGATGTTGCCGTGAACTGACGCCGGAAACAATGTGGGCGTCTGCGGCATGTAGCCTAGGTGACGTCCCAGTTCCTCTCGGTTCCAATCCGCCAGTCGGGCATCGTCGATCCGCACCTCGCCCTCATCCGGCTCCAGGCCGCCAGCCAGTACGCGTAGCAGCGTCGATTTCCCGGCACCGCTCGGTCCGACAAGCGCAACGATCTCGCCGGGGTTGATCGTAAAATTGAGGTTTGACAGCAGTTCCCGATCACTGCCGGGGGCTCGAACCGTTAGATTGCGTACGTCGATCTTGCCAACGGGGGTTGGCAAGCTGATCGGCGGCACGGTCACATCAGGCAATTGGCAGAAGGCATTGAGCCCCTTGTAGGCATTCTGCGCATTCAGGACGTTCTTCATCGCTGCCAGGATTTGCTCAACCGGTTGCAAGGCACGGCCAAGAATCAGCGACGCCGCGAAAATCGATCCAGCCGAGATGCTTTGATTAATCGCCAGATAGGCGCCGAGCCCGAGCGCCGCGGACTGGAGCAGCATGCGGAGGAACTTGGTCAACGCCAGGAACATACCTGACGTCGAAGCGACGTCGCCTTGCCGACGGACGATGTCCGCACGTTCTACCAAATGGCGGGTAACCAAGGCGTTGCGCATGCCGAGTGCCCGCGCGACTTCGGATGCCTGGATAGAATAATCTTGACTGCGATAGGAGGCGGTCGAGCGCTGCGCTGCTTCGCCCAACTCTCGGCGTGTTACCAGGTCGCTGATGACAGCGAGCCCGATAAGGATGATCGAGCTGACCAAGGCCAGAAGCCCGATCAGCGGGTGTAGAAGATATGAGATGATGATGTAGATCGGTGCCCAAGGCGCATCGAACAGCGCGACGATTGCGGGTCCGGTCAGAACTCCGCGCAACGTGTCGAAATCGCGCATCGCCTGGGCGCGCTGCATCGGCGATGCCGCGTTGGAACCAAGGATGCGATGCAGGATGTTTGATGCCGCTAGTCGCTCGAGCCGGATGCTCGCCCGCATCAACAGACGCATCCGAACCGCGTCGAGCAGCGCAAACACGACCAGCGACACCGCCAAGATCAGCGACAACATCAGCAACGTTGCCGTACCACGCGTCGGCACCACCCGGTCGTAAACCTGAAGCATGTATATCGACGGTACGAGATACAGGATATTGATCAGGCCGGAGAACGCGCCTGCAAAGATAAAATGTTTCCGGCAGGCACGCAGCGCGGCCCGCAACGGATTGGTATCGTAAAGCTGGTCGATCACAGTGTGTTGATCCCGATCGTTCGATATGACGATATTGAAAGACAGCTAATCGCTATACGTTAGATTGGCATTAAGCGAGCGCGCCTTTGCCACGAACTTGTCATAGCCGCGCTCGATCTGCCAAGAATCGGTGATCCGTGTTTCACCGTCAGCCACCAGACCCAGCAGCGCCAGCGCGGCACCGGCTCTGAGATCGAGTGCGCAGACCGTCGCGCCGTAAATGTTCCCAGTACCATGAATGTGAGCCGCACCGTCGCGGATTCGACTGCCGATCCCCATTTTAGCGAATTCGTCGAGATACCCATAACGGCCTGCGAAGCGAAGATCGACTATCCTTGATTCGCCGCGAGCACAGGCGCCCATAGCCGCGAACAACGGCTGCATGTCGGAGTTGATGCCGGGGTAGGGGCCCGTGCTGATCTCGACCGGATAGGGGCGACCAGGAAGGACGGTGGCGATGTCGCCGTCGATAAACAGCTTGGCACCGCTTTCTCGCAGGAAGATCAGCGGTACCTCCAGGTCGCGCGCTGGAAAGTCGTGGATTTCGATCTCGCCACCGGTGATGACCGATCCGATCAGCCAAGTCATCGCCTCCATGTTGTCCGGCATGACCCGATGGGTGATGCCGGCAAGCTGTTCGACACCCTCGATCTCGATGCTTTCTTGGCCGTAGACAATGATCGTTGCGCCCATTTTCTGCAGAAATTTACACAAATCAAGAATTTCTGGACGGATATGCGGGTTCCACAATCGCGTTTTGCCCTTGGCCAGACTAGCGGCGATCAACGCATTCTCAGTCGCACCGGTCGAGCGCATCGGCAGTACGATCTCGGCACCAACAAGGCCGTTCGGTGCCTCGGCAAACAGGCGTTCGCCCTCATACCATACTTTCGCGCCGAGCTGCGTCAGCACCATCTCGTGCAGGTCGGTCTTGCGTTCGCCCAGGTCGCAGCCCCCCGGGATCGGCACACTGCCGGCACCCGTCCGCGCGACCAACGCACCAAGGATAAGCAGCGTGTTGCGGATCGACCGCCCTCCCCAGACAAGGTTGTTCACCGGCGCCGTCGCCTCTTCGATGCAAAGGGCGCCATCGGTCAGCGTGCAGCGTTTGCCGAGTGCCTCAAGCATGCCGACGTGGACGATCGCATCGAGCAGCGCATCGGGATAATTGTCGAGGACGATCCGCTCGGCGGTCAGCAGCGATGCAGCGAGCAGGCGCAACACGCTGTTCTTCGCACCGCTGACGCGTACCTGGCCGCTGAGGCGCGAGCGCGTCACATTAAGGAAACGAGTGCGCGGCGCAGCGGTGTTTCCATCGGTTGAGAGGTCGGATGGATTGGCAAAAACAGCCGTCATGGTCGTGTGTCCTGCCCGAAAACGTCGGAGAAGAGAGGCGGCCCGACAATCTCGTGTGCGGGGCACAATGTGCCGTTGCTCGCCAGATGGCGGACCTCAGCGTCCATCGCGATGCCGGTTAGGTCGTGGACCCGGCGCCGTGCGAGACCGATCAAAGCCAACACATCGGCCGAACGGGCATGGCCCGTGTTGACGATGAAATTAGCATGATCGGTGGAAATCTGTGCATCGCCGATCGCAAAGCCTTTGAGGCCGACCCGCTCGATCGCCGCTCCCGGCGGGCCGATCAGATCGTAGAGCGCCGGATCACTGACGAAGACCGAGCCGCAATTAGCCCGTATTCTCGGAAATTTGGCGCGCCGCAATGCGAGGATGACGAGCGCTTCGCGTCGCAATGCTGCGGGATCGCCCGTCGGAAAACGAAAGCGTGCCGACACGGCGATCGCGCCGTTCGTCTGCAGGATTGACGTACGATAGGCATAGCCGAGTTCGCTTGCCATAAACCGACGAGGGTTACCGCCTCGCTCGACGACATCGACCGACTCGACGTGTTCGCCAATGCCGCACCGCTGGCTGCCGCCGTTCATCGTGACCAGACCGCCCAGCGTGCCGGGAATGCCTATGGCATGGGTTGCCCCAGCCATGCCGTGCGCTATTACCCGCCGGACAAAGCTTGGTACCCACAGACCGGCGCCAGCGGTGACGATGCCATCGTCGTCAACCGAGAATTCATCGAAGGCGCGTCCGATCCGGATGACGACACCGCGAAATCCCGCGTCGTCGAACAACAGGTTCGACCCGTCGCCGATCACCACATAGGGTACGCCCGTCTCGACGACGGCAGCGAGGATAGCGCCAAGCGCTGCACTGCTTGCGGGGGTGATGACCAGATCGGCGGGTCCGCCGATGCGCCAGCGACCGAGCGTCGCCAGCGACACGTCGCGCTGCCATGATCCGGACGCTGCTCGCGCAATCGTGGCAAGCGCGGTGCGATGGGACGACCGCCGGACAGGCGGTGCTTCCGCTACAATATCATCTAACATGCCTTGCCGTCATCCTGCAGAACTGTCCGGGTAGGGGGCATGACCCTGTGGCGCGTTACGCTCGATCTGCCAAACGCATGGATACCGGAAGAATGTGTGGAACCCATAATAGAACCGTAATTGATAAAGCGCTCGTGCAGCGCTGGGAGGATCACTTTGGCGGGGACGGCGTTAACCCTCCGAGAAAAAAACTTAAATCATGCCCGAGGTGCACTTTACAGAACAATCCTTATTTGCAATGTATCAATTTGGGACATCGGCGTAGACCGATAATCGCTACGAGAGGATTTTTGTCGGATGGCCGCTGCCAAGATAGATCGCAAGCACGAAGATATCATTTCCGTCAAGTCCGCCTACGCGCTGGTCGGCTCGCTACTCGTCGGGTTGGTACTATGGGGCGGCGCGATCGCTTTGGTGATCTGACGTCCGGGCGGACGGCACCAGCTTTCGGTTTGCTTTTTAACCATCGTCGTATTTTGCGAATGCGGCGTCGTCAATCAGCCGTGAGCATCGTGTGGCGTTATGTTTCTCAACACTTCCTATACGTACTAGCCCTAGTCGGGCGTGATAGCCTATGGCAGACGTCTTTACGCTGCCATGCGCTTGTCATCGCGCGGATTAGGAGGATATGCTGTGAAATCAGGACGCGAGATCGGAAAGGACTTCGCCGTCTTGCATCATCAGCCCACGCCAAGGCGTCGCGACGAAACCCGCCTTTTGCTCTATGTTGTACTGGTCATATTGGACGTGATCGCGGTGATCGGCGCGTTCGAACTTGGCGCTTTCATACGCTACGGCCATTTTGGCTGGTATTCGGCGATGGATGCGGTTGTCGTGACGCTGCCGGTCTATGTCATCGCCGCGTTCAACAACGGCGCTTATTCTATCGATGTGCTGCGCCGCGCGCGCGTCGGGATCATGCGATCCACATGGGCGCTGCTATTTGCGTTCGGCAGTTTTCTATTCGTCTCCTATTATTTCCGGTTGGCGCAATTCGAACCGCGAAGCGCCAGCAGCATCGGCATGGCAGGCAGCTTCCTGCTGCTCGTGGCGTTCCGATCGCTGCTTGGCCGGATAATCGGAAGGGTTCTCGGGCATAGCCTGACGTCCGATCTGATCCTAATGGATGATGTCATCGTAACAGTCCCGCCCCATTATCACATTCTGCACACAACCACTGCCGATCTGCGCCCTAACATTCAGGATCCCATGATGCTCGACCGGCTGGCTCGGCATCTGCGCGGGATCGATCGCGTTGTCGTCGCCTGCCGCCCCGAAAAGGAGCGCGAATGGGCAATGTTGCTCAAAGGCATCGGCATTCCTGGTGAAATTCTGTCGAACGAATTCGATGAGGTCGGTGCGATCGGCGTTGGCACTTTCGACGGCCGCTCCACCTTGCTCGTTGCTACCGGACCCCTTAGCGCCCGCAACCGAATTATCAAACGCACCTTCGATCTGGTCATCGCCGTACCTGCCCTAGTTATCATGCTGCCAATTTTTCTTGTCGCGGCGATTGCCATCAAGCTCGACAGCCCCGGTCCCATCTTTTTCCGTCAAAAGCGGGTCGGCCGTGGCAATGCTCTGTTCGAGGTTTTCAAGTTCCGGTCGATGCGAACAGAGCAAAGTGACGCCAGCGGCAGCGTGTCCGCTTCGCGTGACGACAATCGCATCACTCGGGTCGGACGCATCATCCGCGCGACGAGCATCGACGAACTGCCGCAATTGCTCAACGTCCTATTCGGCTCGATGAGCATCGTCGGCCCGCGGCCCCATGCGCTCGGCTCGCTTGCCGGTCAGCAATTGTTTTGGGAAGTCGATGAGCGCTATTGGCATCGCCACACGCTCAAGCCAGGCATCACCGGCTTGGCACAGGTGCGGGGCTTCCGTGGCGCCACACATCAACGCGATGACCTGACGCTCCGATTACAGGCGGATTTGGAATATATTCTGGGCTGGTCGGTAGTGCGCGATTTCGCGATCCTGATATCTACCGCGCGTGTAGTCATCCACCGCAACGCTTTTTGACATCCACGCACATGCCTCCGGGCTAATTGTCAGTTAACGACGCTTTAGCCAATTCTCCGCACGCTGCTTTAATCATGCCGGCTTCATGGATTGGGTATGGCACAACTGGCATCTCTTCCGCAGGCGGTCGAACCGCTATCCCTCGACGGCGATTCTCTCACCGGTGATCACATCGGCTTTGACGCTTGGTTGCTGCCGCCAGAAAGCCCGAGCCGCCTAGAGCGCGCGATCCACGCTGGCTCTGTTGCCGCCGGCCCGGTGGCCTTTGTCGTAGCACTTGTCTGCGTCCTACGCTGGATCGTCTGAGGCCCATTATGCAATCGGCAACTGTCATAGATCCCTTGCGCTGCCGGCGTGGGGAGGCAAGAGCAGAGGTCGCCCGCCCGAGCACCGTTCGGGCTGGCAACGCGCTGCCGCGTGACGTGACCGTAGAAGATTTGTCGCAAGCCGGCTTTTCGTTCACTAGTTGCGTACTGATCCCGGTCGGCACTTCCATTCGAATCGGCCTGGCCGGTGCGGGAAGAGCGTGCGCACAGGTCGCTTGGCACAAGGGCAAGCGTCATGGCTGCCGCTTTTACACACCCCTGACCGCCGCGCAGGTGGACGCCGCATTTAGCCAGTCTCTCGAAGCTTCGATCACGCGGCTTGGGTCTGCTGTGATGTCCGACGTCGTGCAAGAGACCCCAGCGAACCTTTCACCGGCTGCCCGGTTCGCAGTGATGATGGGATCAGGCCTTCTCGGCTGGACGATATTCGCGCTAGCGATTCGAAGCTTATTCTTTTTCTGACTATCCCATACCCGCCTCGCCTCCATCATTTCCCGTTCCCCAGTACACAGGCCCGGCTTGAATGTGTCAGTAACTGACAAACCTTCTTGTCAGTGCGGGTCGCCTTCCTCTAGTCACGCTCCATCGGCGCATTTCGTCCGCCGTTCTATTGGAGATACTGGCTTTGCGCATCACCATGATCGGATCGGGCTATGTCGGCCTAGTGTCGGGCGCCTGCTTTGCGGATTTTGGCCATGACGTCGTCTGCATCGACAAAGACCAGCGCAAGATCGACGCGCTGCATCAGGGCAAGATGCCGATCTTCGAACCGGGTCTCGACGATCTCGTCGCGACGAACGTAAAGGCGGGACGACTGACGTTCGGTACCGACCTAGCCCAGGGTGTGGAAGGTGCGGATGCGATCTTTATCGGCGTCGGCACGCCATCGCGTCGAGGCGACGGCCATGCCGACCTCAGTTACGTCTATGCCGCAGCCGAGGAAATTGGCCGTGCAATCAACACCTATACGGTGATTGTCACTAAATCGACCGTCCCGGTTGGCACCGGTGACGAGGTTGAGCGCATCATTCGCGCCGCCAATCCGGAAGCCGAGTTCGGCGTCGTCTCAAACCCCGAATTTCTGCGCGAAGGCGCAGCGATCGACGATTTCAAACGGCCCGACCGTATTGTTATCGGCTCGGAGGACGAGCGCGCAACCGAGGTCATGCGTCAGGTCTATCGGCCGCTGTCCATTAATGCCGCACCGATTCTCGTCACCGGGCGCCGTACCGCCGAGCTTATCAAATATGCTGGCAACGCGTTCCTCGCGACCAAGATCACCTTCATCAACGAGATCGCCGATCTGTGCGAGAAGGTCGGTGCAGATGTTCAGGACGTCGCGCGGGGCATCGGCCTCGACAAGCGTATCGGAGCAAAATTCCTTCACGCCGGCCCGGGTTATGGTGGCTCTTGCTTTCCCAAGGACACGCTGGCACTGCTCAAGACAAGCCAGGATTACGACGCGCCGCAGCGCATCGTTGAGGCGGTGGTTGCAGTCAACGACAACCGCAAGCGCGCTATGGGCCGCAAGATTATCGCTGCAATGGGCGGCGATGTGCGTGGCAAGACAGTCGCGGTGCTCGGTCTGACCTTCAAGCCCAACACCGATGATATGCGCGACAGCCCGGCGATCGCGGTCATCCAGGCGTTGCAGGATGCCGGTGCCAAGGTGCAGGCGCATGATCCTGAGGGCGTCGAGCAGGCCAAGCTCGTACTCCAGAACGTCGACTATCGCGACGGTCCGTATGAGGCGATCGAGGGCGCAGATGCGGTTGCCATCCTGACCGAATGGAACGCCTATCGTGCACTCGATCTTAAGCGTGTGAAGTCGTTGCTTAGCGCGCCGATCATGATCGACCTGCGCAATGTCTATAATCCCAAAGAAATCGAGGCTGCCGGCTTCTCCTACATAGGTATCGGCCGTTAAACGATGTCCACCCCCGTCACTGGCGTGGCGGGGGCATCGGACATACAAATCTTTACGATCTACTCACCTAAGGTGAGCAGATAACCGATCATTCCTTACATGCAATTGAGCGATGCAACCCGAGCCAAATGGACTTCCTTCCTGATTGACAGACTGGATCTGCGGGATGTACGCGCTGCACGATTCAGGTGGCTTCGGTCTGGTTTCATATCACCACGGTCCGCGTCTTAATCTTCTCATGCGTTCGCATTGTAGGATCGACACCATGACGAATCTTGATGAAGATCAGATCTTTAAACCCAGCTGTTGAATACGATTACCGTAATTACGGATCAGGCCATCGCGCGACCAGTACTAATCGCTCGCTCTTCAGCGCGTAATCAATGAAATCAGATGGCAAGGCGTTTAGCACCTCTGCATGATGAGGCAGCACTTTTCTAGCATGCTAGTCGGATCGAATTCTGTGTTGCGTTGAATATTCTACGCTTATGCACCGCGAGCTTGCCATAAACTATGTCGGCGCGAACGTAAAAGCAAAATCGGGGCAGGAATCGGTCCTGCCCCGATCATAGATCAGAAATGTAATGCACTGGTGCCTATAGCAGACCCAACATTGCTGTAGACGTAATATTCGATACCGTTGTTAGTGACTACACCATCATATTCTAGCGCGGTAGTGCCATTAAACGCCACGCTACCGCCTGCACCTGGCAAGCCCAGGCGGCCGTCGCTGCCGAAGGTGATCCTGCCGTCGTTATTGCCGTCTTCTAGCTTGGTTGTCGTCACCAGCACATCGTTGCTGGTAAAGCTGACAATGTCGCGTCCCAGCCCAGCAACCGGATTGGCGGTATCAAAGAAGAATACATCGGTGGCGCTGACGGTGGACCGCCCACGGATCACGTCATCACCCAAGGTGCTTTCATACACCTTCTGACCGCTGGATGCGACCGGACGGACACGCAAATCCCCATAATAGAATATGCTATCGATGTTGCCCATGAGCCGTAGACCGGTGCCGCCCTGCGCACCGACCAGTTCCACACGGTCACTGTCCGTGCCATCGAGCGAAAGCGTACTTTTGCTCCACGTGATGATGCCGTCGCGATTGGAGTCGTTTATCGCCTTGGTCGTAGCTAGCACGTCACCGCGTTGCCAGTCAGTGACACGATCTGATCCCGATTTGCCGCCCGAACGCAACTCGAACACGTCGCGCCCCGCCCCACCGGTCAGCACGTTGGCAACCTCGTTGCCAATGATGCGGTCGTTGCCGCCCCCGCCGATCGCATTTTCAATCACCGCGCCATAAGCAATCGAGACGTTATCAGTGAATAGGCCGTCCTTCAGTCCGAGTTGGTCTTTAAGATCTTCGTAAAAAGCGTAGGTTGCCTGGGTCCGAGGCGCGAAGCCCAAGGCAGCCCGATTGGCGTTGACCTGCTCCAGCGTCAAGAATTCTTGAATCCCACCGCCCGACGAGAATGCACCTTGGTTCAGATCAATCACTGACGGCGTATTCCATCCGGAAAAGTCGAGCGTGTCGGTGCCGTCTGCATCCCAGATCGCGACGATCGGGCGGGTGTTGAGCGAAAAGTCGTAAACCGCGTTGCCCGCTGTGGCATTGAAGCCGTAGACGGTGTTGCCGGTCCGCGTGGTCTGGTCGACCCCATAGATCTTCTGGATCGCGACGATATCGTGAATCAGCGGCGTCGCTGCATAGGCAAAGTTGAGCAGCGAGAAATCGATATGCTGCGCGCCCGTCTCATAGGCGTCGAAATAGCTCATGATGCTGTATTGACGCGAATCCTGCGCATAGAAGGCATCGTTGGCATAGGTGATCGGATCGGGCTCGCCGTCACCGTCATTGTCGTCGAGCGCATCATAATCGCCGGGATGGCTGAGGCCGATCGCATGACCAATCTCGTGTATCATCGTCGTCTGCGCATAGTAGCTGGCGAGCAGCGGCGAGAAATTCGACGCGACGCCGCCATCGATCCAGACGTCACCACCCAACCGGCCAGTGTCTTCATATCCGTCCGCTAGGCTTTCGGTATCATAGATGTCGCCGAACGGTAGATAGGCATAGGCCTGTGCACCGCCGGTCGCGGTATTGCCGAAGGTGATGTCCGCCGAACCCGACTTAGTCTGCTGGAACGAGATCGCGACGAGGTCATCCCACAGCGCCATGGAACGCTGGGCGAGCTCGGTCTGACCGGCGTTGAAGGCACCGAAGCTGAAATATTCGCTGTAGGCCGCGGTGCCAGCGATATTGACGTAATAGCTATTGGCGAGCTCGTCCTGGTTCAGCCAGAAGCCATAGTTGAGCACACCATCGTTCAGTTCGCCGTAATTGTTAGTGTACCAGTCATAACCGCTGCGGTTGAGATATTCGCCAACCTGCGTAGCGCTCCAGATCGGCTTGTCGGCGAAGGTGCTGCCTGCCTTGGGGTCGAGCGATGCGGCAACGGGGTTGGGACCGTTATCGTCTTGGTGTTGAGTCAAACCAGCCGCGCACGATGCGCATGCACAGCCATAAGTGCCTACAGCGTCGAAAGATCCGTCCATGCTTATTCTCCCTGTTGTCATGGTAACCCACCCGGCGTTATGGATTTTCAGCCGCCACGCTCGGGCAGATTTTATTTCGACCGCCGGCCTTCTTCGAACCGATGCGGCAGAATACGGGTGAGAAGGTCGTCCACGGCCGCCCCGGGTGCGGTAGCATCCCAGGCAACAGCGTAGCGGGCGGGTCCTTCGGCCTCGTCGATCTCGACCGCGCGGTGCGCCAAAGCGACTAGGCTGCGACCGTCATTGGCGGGCGTAATAGTAAGAATGACGGTAGCGCGATCAGTTGGCGCCGCACCGGTGGCCGGCTCTACCGGGATCGCGGTATGCACGCGCGCGGCATTCCGGATGGCATTGCACAGCTTGGCATCCAAGCCGGCCGAGCAGCTGAGGACAATCCTCGACACACCACGCCAGAGCGGGGACGGCATGCCTTGCGCCATCGCGCCTGTCGAAGATATGGCTATCGTCACCCCGGACATCATAACCGAACCCAGCACGTATTTGCCGCTCCTAGCTTGTGGTTAACGATGCTGACACCATCGCCGGCCAAGTCAACATCATGAGGGTACTCTATTGGCGTGATGACGGAATTTTTATGTTTTTACTGGATCGATCCTGTCAATTGCAGGTGGGCTGGGTTGAAAACCGGTCTTGCCGATCCGCACGTGTTGCCATGTCGATCATGGCAGCTTCTGGCGATCGGCGCTTGGACGCCGATTTGGCACCTATTCTTGCCCTGTGTCTGGTGACGACATATCTGGACGCCTGAATCCTCCCGTTGTCGCGCGATCATTCAGAAGGTTGGCTCCCGTCTTTGCAGCGGTTACGACGGCCCTGATCTTCATTGCGATCGCGACGACAAGAACCGAGCGACATAGCCCGACAGCCGCCAAGCTTCGAAACATGTCCAGCGGCCCGTAAGGATCGTCGGACATACGCTACCTGCGCAACAGGCACCGCTTGACGTACCAGCACCAGGTCTATCGGCCACCACATCCATACTGCCATCCGGCCCAACGGGCACGGGTCCCGATAACGTTATGCGATCGCAAGTTCCGAACACCGCACGCAAGGCGAGGCGGGTTCGGGAATCACGCCCTCGCGCCCTGCGGTACCAAGGGCGTTCGCCGTCATACCGCACGCGACGCCGAGAGCCACGGCCCTTGCATCAACTGAAACTGGTGAGCCGTCATCAACGCCAGTCAAACCTCGTAAGGGCGCCCAACCGGAGTTCGCGCTCGCGTCGACACGTATGGCGGATGCGCGAGCTCTACCGACACCCCGAAAATCACACCTTTGTCCCTACGGCGCGCCCGCCTGGACGGCATATACGATCGCCGCGGCGGCAATGATGCGAACAGGCCGTGTATCGATCATTGATGCAGTCAATCGACCATCTATCGCAACATTAGATCGCCGGGGCCTCCTGCCCCATCGCCAAGGCGCCGCTTATGGCAGCAATCCCAGGATTAAACGTCCAACCTCCAATATTTGGCACCGCGAAGGCATTTCCCCACACCTGTAATTGCCGACAAACCGGTCTAATATCGCCGTCACGCAACGTGTCGACATGTCTATTTGTCGATATGTCTCACGGTCGACATGTCGATGATAAGGACAGGTTGCGCGTGGAAGCTGCAACTAAAAGGGCGGCCATCGCCTTGATGATATAATACGTGTATAGTCAGTCTCTTACAAAAAGCGTTGGCCCGCATGATCTTTGAATAACTCCGCATTGCGAACATAGTCGGCCAGCACTTGCACCGACTTATGACGGCTGACTTCCTGAAGCTTAAAGATCGTCGCGCCTTGCGACGCGCCCTCGGTGAGAAACCCCGCGCGTAAAGAATGCCCCGCGAATTGTGTCGGATCATAGCCGGCAGCGGCTGCATGATGCTGGACCAAGCGGGCGATCGCACGGTCGGACATAGCGGTAGCGGTCAAAGCGTCGAGCCGCGACAATCGGCGGAAAAGCGGTCCCTTGGCATGTCCCGCCGCAGCCATCCAGGCAAGAAGAAGCGCTTTTGGCCGAATACGCGACCCCTCAGGGATGGCAATAACGATACCTTGACGCGTCTGATCGGTCTTCGAGTGCGCAATGGTTACCCTCAACCCTTCGGGTACGATCCCGATATGCTCGACCTGAAGCGCAACGATTTCAGAGCGCCGCAAGGCCGCGGCCATGCCGATCGAGAGGATGGCGCGATCGCGCAGCGCCCTCAAACCTTCGCCTTCAATCGCGGCCAGCATATTGCGTAGCGCGGCCGCATCGGCGGGACGTTTCTGGTGTTTGGCACCGCCGTGTTCCATGCGGATGCCGGCGAGCACTTCGGCCAGACGTCCCGCGGTCGGCATCGCAGTTGGCGCCGGATGCCCGCCGGCGCGATGATGATGCCCGATCGCCGCAACACGCCGGTTGATCGTCGACGGATTGAGCCCGGCGGTTGCCTGGTCGCTGGCAAAGACCGCGACGATGTCGGGCGTTGCTGGCAGCGACACTAGGCCGTGTTGCGCGCACCATGCCGTGAAGATCGCCCAATCAGACGCATACGCGCGGCGCGTGGCGATTGAGCGGGCCGCTTTGGCGTAGGCGGCCGCGCGCTCGATCTTTTCCTGAAGGATCGCCGGCAACATCGGTTGATCGGAATTCACGGTGATGAGCGCGGTTGGCGACTGTGCGAGGTCCGGATCGAGCGGCATCGGCTCGGAGGTGTGTGAAGCGACCATATAAGAGCGTGTGCCACGCTCGGTTTCAGCGCGCCACCCCTGTGTCCGAGAATGACACTTATCGGACACACCCCCCAATAGCTTCGGTTTTCGATCATTCTTAGTTTAAGTAATCCCACTGACCCAAATAGACAACGGGCTAAATGGCTAGATCCATACATGGTATTGTATCGTGTGATCCATGTAGGATCACATATAACAGTCGCGCTATGCATGTGTGGCTTAGACCAGGACTTGGATAATTCAACGGTCTGCACGCTATCATGCCGTTATACGTTGGCTTACCGTGCACTCTAGCAAGACTATGGGTTCTCTCGGCTATATAGAAAGCAGTGCATTAGTCTCTTTATATCTCTCGTTTAAATTATAGGGTTTGAGTCAAATGTTATATCATTTTTGCTATGATTTACGAAAACCCGACCCACGCCATGCAGAGCAGCTCCTTACCTACCCCACCGCCTATAAGTCAGCCAGCTTATGTATTACTTGCTCGGAACTGACCCCCGCACGAGTTCCGGCTGGTATCCTTATTCCGTTATCTCAACCGTGTGCATATAGAGTATGCGAAAAGAAAGGAGGAAATCAGCACGACGCAAGCGCGGCGAAGCGACTCGCCGCCATCTTTGTTCTGAACAGATTATAACCCGCCAGCCGCCCCTTCCAAATACCCTTTAAACATCTCGCAATGCATGATCTGGTTCTTATCACCTGGAGGTCAGATTATTCAAGATACGGAAAGTAGTATATTACAACAGCGCCAATAGTGCCATTGTCACCCTTGGCCTGTTTGGTTATTCTTAGTCGTAGCTTTCCGTCACGTAATGTTAACTCTTGTTTGCTTAATGGTATTTTCCCACGGGCCTGTCCATCCACAAGTGCGGCGTCGTGTATTACAGAGAATGCAGCGTCGTAAAACCACTCTATTTTTGTAGACGAGTTCGAATCGTTGCTCTTGATGTATAGTGCTAGGCCCTCGATGGTAATAAGAGGAGGAAGAGCCAATTCTGCAAGATCAATTGTAAAATCACTTCCATACCGCAAACTGCCGTCAGCCTGCCGAAACGGCGTTGCCGCGACTCCGGTGTTGACGATGCAATTACTGGTGTGCCGCCACAACAATGCTGTGCCGGTCCTGATCGATCGTAAGCCTGACTGGCCGCCGCGGTACTGATCAGCAACCCCCTCATTTCCCCACCATTCCATCAACGGGTGCGTACCCGCCCCTACGAGCTGGAGCCGCGAAGGCTTAGGAGCGCCCCGCATCCGGCCAAACAGCCATCGTGCCTGATTTTCTAGGAAGTTGGACGAATAGCGGATTGTACCGCGCAAATAGCCACCCCACGCATGAACGCGATGCCGCCCCCCGGCTAAATCGATAATCGTATGATCATCGTATGCAGGCCCCACAGGGGGGCCTGGCGGATTATCGCCTAGTACCAAAGTCGTATCGCGGAGGATAGTTACGGTGTCGGCCCCGCCCTGATCTGGGGAAAGGGCGCATTGTCTGCCGTCGATCAGAAGCCTTTCGGCTCCGCTTGTTCTCGTGCCGCTGTATTCTAGTTTAACGTGATCAATCGCAACCGACTGTGGGTAGACCCCATTAATCCCAGCCCCCTCAGCATATTCGACCAAAGACCTATGAAGGTTCGCGCCTCCGCCCCTCATTGTAACTTCACCACTGCCGCCTAAAAGAAAGGCCGAACCAGCGCACCCGAACGAGCAGCCATCAAAGCCAGCACTTACCGCATTCTTATTGCTTTTATTGCTATAGCCTACGTTAGTTCCAAATTCACAGCTTACGACATGTGTGAAGTCGCCATTTGTTTCACCAGAGATTACTATACCAAATGAAAAGCCGCCAAATACAATACGAGAGAACATGGTCATATGACCACCGTTGGTACCGAGTATATTAAACGCGGCGTCATCTCTTTTAGAATCGTCTGTGGGCGTTTCGTTTACTATCGTAAAGTCAGAGAAGTGACAGTAACTGGACGGGTTCAGTAGGAATGCTTCCCCTGTATTGACTCTTTTGGTAAATACTGTTGCGAACCGGCCCGCCCCCACTATTCCAAAGCCGACTTGGCTTTCCGAGAATCGGAACGGGCGGTCGATTGGCAAAACCCCCCTCTCAGCGTGCAATATGCCGACACCCCACCGTGGATAGCCCGGGTAAGCGGTCCGGGTAGACGAGAGTGCATCGAAGGCTCTGCTCAAGGTTGGCTGCCAGTCGCGCCCATCAGACTGTAGGCGATACGCCGCAAGATTGGACTTGATATGCCCTGACCCGCCGGCGCCGGACTCGACAGTTGAAGATCCTCCCCCCCCCTGCGCGTCAGCTGCAAGTGTGGTCGTGATTGTAGAGGTAGCCAATAAACCTAGAACGTGGCGCCTGGTCGTCGGTTCTTCTGACATTGACGGCAATCCCTCGTGAGCATCCGAGTTCCGTGCCTAGCCTTTCATGTGGATCATTCAACGCCCACTGCTCGTTACTGAAAAAAATGGTGTATCGCCGACCGCCTCGCGCAGCGACAAGACCGTCACGGAGATACTCGATCGAGATGCATCGCACAGACGTGGTTCTGACGGGCTGATCAGGCTGACAGGATGAATAGTAGGTTACGTCAGGTCAATCGTGACGCTGCGGAACCAGCCTATCGAACTTATATTGTCCTGCTCTCTAGCATAAGGACTAGTTATAGCCTGACGGCGTTATAAAAGACCAGAGTCTGAAACAGCTCGCTATTGTCAAGAGTAATGCTTCAACTTTAAGGTGTTTATTCATACTAACGGCGCCGTACTGGGTTTCGGCAGAGTACTGCCTTTTACTCGGACCTCGGCAAGGCCTCGCGGTATTTTAGAAAAATAACATAAATAACCAAAGGAATAACCGTAAACCAAGCCCGGGCGGCAAATGAGGCCATCCCACCCCAAAACAGTGTTACTAGCCACACATCGTATATCACGACAGATGAGTAGTAGGGCTGAGCCAGTCGCCCTATTAATGCCCGCACGGCCAATGCCATAGCTATGGCAATCGGCACGGTCAAAAGCCAGAAGGCCGGTGCAAGGTAGATTTGCTCACCAAAAAAGCCCAGCGCAGTAGAGTGCTCTTCAGAATATCCGGCGCGACCAAGATAGCTATCTACAAAAAGACTGTTGATATTAATTGGCTTACCCGGCCAGATACTGCGAGGCGCCCAGTTTAAGAAAAATAGCTCGAACTGCTGAAGCAGGGTAGTTCCACTAGTATTGCGGGCGTGGTTCGCTAATAGTTCACTGGAAAGAATTATGTGTGTCGCACCGGAGTCTTCAGAGATACCGGCAATTCCCTCACTAAACCCGAATCTCAGCACTCGTCCGATAAATACCATAGCTCCTCCAGCCCCCGCCAATACTAGGGGGCTTAGGTGGAACAACCTGTACCGCACGGAAACAATGATAGGCAGCAACAGAAGAGAAATAATCACGATTCGCCCGAAGCCGTCCCAGAAAAGCGCCGCATAGATGCAGATGGCAACGGCATATATTACCAAACAGACCCATCGTGTTATTTTGCTTCCCTGCCCCCAGTGCGCCCGTTCCAAATGAACAAGTGCTACCGCCGCAAACCCGGTGAAAAGGGGTTGGCCAAAGTCTCCAACAAAAGGCGTGGCAACTAAACCTAGCACCAAGAGTGCGACCATAATTAGCAGGTTTCGCTCACTGCTATAACTTGGATCGAATGGCGGAGAATGTCGCTCGACACTCTGTCCAACATTGACCATAACGTACGCTGTCATTGAGAATAAAGCAAAAACAGCAAGCGTGACCGGCAGATCGACGTATATGAGGGAGACGAACGGCACTACGTATAGCGTCATCGCGGAGAATATTAGGACGATTCCCAAGCTTTGTTGCGAATGCCGCCATAGTATCAGCATGACGCAGAAGGTTATTATCGCCAGGACGCTGTAGCCACCGCGAACGCCGAAGAATGCTGTCAAAATGAAGATTGCTATACAACTGATCAATGCGATGAGGCGCCCAATGGAGCCACCACTGATCTCTGGCGCACCGTGTAACAAGTCTTCGCTGTATGCACTCATCGTCAAACTCCACCGAGGGTCCTTAGCTTGGCGAGCGACGCTAGGCTAGGCTCGGGCGTGCCTGCCTTTCGCGATCTGGCAGCATAATGGCCATTCTCGTTTTTTTGAGTGTTCCCGTCTGCAGGAAATGTGCTCCTGCAATCATACCATTGGTAAGTAAGCTCGGGAAATATGTACGGCCTTACGACCTATTACCGTGAGATTGGAAGGGCGGTGCGCAGCAACCGAAAACGATCACCAAGCCGCGTAGCACTCGTTTCGCCAGTCCAGTGGGCGCTCATGAGTTCATACAATACGCATAGCTAAGGCCCGCCAGGTTGAAGGGCCTAATATGCACTGCCTACGGATGTGTCACTTCGGCGTGAAGTGTCCTGCCACGCGGGCTTGATCCTGTGCGAACGTAAACGGCGATGCCGCATTGGCCTGCGGGCTGTAGAAGCGGTCGATCCGGTTGCGGATACGTGACTGAATACGACTTGGAATACGACCGTCGATACGTCCGGTCGGAACGACGATGGATGCCGCCGCGTCGCGGGTCTGCCGTTGCCCAACTTTACCTACCGCGGAATCCGCAACTCGACCGCCTTGGATTTGCTGGGCCGCGGTTGGAGATGCACCGGCGACCAGCGCGGCAATCAGCGTCACATGGCGTTTACTTCGATACGCCCCGTTTAGCATTGACTAGCTCCTTCCTCGATACGGTTATCGAACCGGATATAGCTGAACCCGATCGATCTGCCCACTGATGCCAGACACTTTATAGGACGGTCTCGCAACGAGCGTCAAAGTCTGCACTGGGCATCCTGCAGGCACACGGAAGCTCCCCATGAATTTCCCATGACTTTGAGTAGAATTCGACAGCGCAATACGACCAAGTTCATGATCGCTCGAACAGGCCAGTACCCAATATGGCTGCGCTTCCTCCGACTGATCAATCCCACTGGCATGGCCGTCGAGCCTATATTCGCCAGGAGGAAGGATTTGCCGCTGCTGGAGCATTGGGCCACCAACACTAGCCGGAACCGAGAAGTCGAAAATACCACCATTCTCACCCCGCTGGATCGAGGAACTGATGCCAGCATCGTTGATCGGAATCCAGTCAAACGGTGACGTGCTTACACCGCCATCGGCAAACCTCGGATCACGTGATCGGCGCCGATCAGCGCCTGGATGGACTGTCGAATAATAAGCCCAAGCGTCGTCAACAAAGCCGCCAAAGATCAAAAGATTCATGATTTCGCCGCTTGCCACACCCGATATAGGAACACCTGCATGTCGCAGGTCGATTAGCAGGCGTGAAGTCGCACGAGCATCCGGCCCCTTTACCGCGGCATAAATAATGAAGGCGTCACGCCATGCAGGTTTCTTGACAAGCGTTCTGGTTAGCGATTTGCGAATCGCTGGGTCGTAGATCGCCGCCGCTAGAACAGGAAACAGCAAATCGGCCGCGGTACTCGATGTCCGCAGCGCGATGTCGTAATGCAACAGTGCATCGTCCACCTCGCCGCGGCCGACTGCGTCTTCAATTGCCCAGAGTTGTGTCTTGACATCCCGTCGCGACAAAGTCTCGGCGTACGTGAATAACCGACGGGAATGTTTAGTATCGCCTCGCACCTGCGCGATCAACCCGAGAGAAAAGACTGCAGCCACGACAGTTGGATCCTGCCTTAAGGCAGATCGAGCTAATTGCTTTACTCGCCCTTGACCAGCAAACGTCGTGTTATTTTCGATGAGCGTTTGGGCCAGCAGCCCAGTGATGCGACCGTCACCTGGTGACAGGGCATGAGCTATTTCGATGTTTCCCTTGCGCAGCGTATAGGCGATTGTTCGCGTGACTTCGACATAGCAAGTTATCGCTGCCAAGACCGCCAGCAGCGCTCGTACGATCCACTCTTTCGCAGAGCGCCGCGGCAAACCCGTTTGCCTCGGCATTAGGAAATCGGGTCCTTGGCTCCGCTATCTTGTCTACCATAACCGTAACCGTATTCATAGCCGTAACCATAATGCGACTTGCGCGCTTCGAACTTGGTGAGGACGCCACCAATGACCCGAGCGTTCGCGCTGGAGAGCCGCCGCAGAGCGGTTTTAACCAAACTCGACCGGATGCCGTGAGATTCCACCGCATATATCACGCCCTCAACCCGGCTTGCGATCAGCGGCGCGTCGGCAAGACCCATTACTGGCGGTGAATCCACTACGACATGGTCATAGGTTTCTAACAGACGCTCAATCAAAAGCGACAGGCGATGACCGGTCAGAAGTTCCGCCGCGTTGGGCGGGATCGGCCCTGCGGTCATGGCAGTAAAGCCAAGATCGATCATCTGAAAAACCAACGCATCGATATCGTCTTGGCCAGACAGGAAGTTGCTAAGGCCGTGATCGTGAGAGACGCCTCCCAGGTGATGAATAGAAGGCGAACGCATATCGCCGTCGACAAGGATGACCTTGCGGTGCGCGCGTGCAAGCGTTGTCGCCAGGGCCAAGGCAGTTGTTGACTTTCCTTCTGCCGGTCGTGTCGATGTGACCGCGAATGATCGCGGCACCCCGTGTTCGGTCGTGAAGGCAAGGTTCGTCTGCACTGCCAAATAGGCATCAAAAAGCTCTGACTTGCGATCAAGCAGCGCCTCCTTAGGCGTTCCACTCATGATCTTCGGCACTGAACCGAGCAACGGCAGCCCCAGTCTGCGCTCGACCTCCGCCGGGTCGGCGATCGCTTCGTCGATCTGCTCCAGCGCGAAAGCAGCGAGGGCGCCTATAGCCAGACCTGCTAACAGCGACAGTGCTAGGTTAATCAGCAATCGTGGGCTGGACGGTCCTTGTGGTACGTCCGCAGGATCGACGACGGCAACGTTGTTGATGCCCACCCCGCCGGCGACACCGATCTCCTTAAAGCGCTGAAGCAAACCATCGTAGAGTGCACGGTTAGTGTCTACCTCTTGCTGGAAGATATTATACTGGATGCTCCGGCGGCGCAGGTCAAGGTAACTGTCCTTGAGCTGGTCAACTCGACTCTTCAGCGCGCTCTCGCGCTCTTGGGCTTCGCGATAGTCAGCCTGCAGGGAGCCGGACACCCGACCTTCCTCGCGCGAAATTGAGCGGTCAAGCTGATCAAGTTGTGATTTGATTGCCTTAGCGGCAGGGTATTCCGGTTCGAATTGCGTCAGCACTTTGCTATAATCGCCGGCAAGTTCCGCACGCCGCTGGCGTAGGTTGTTGATAGCTGGATTGCGTAATGCCTCGGTCGATGCGCCGGCAGCACCAGCCTGCCGATAACGTGCCTCGACCTGAATACGATCGGCGGTTGCCTGAGTCAGCGCTGCGTTGAGTGCGGCAAGATCGTCAGCAACAATTGATCGCTCGGTCGTGGTCTTGCCGTCACCCGACTGAGACGGCAGATTAATAATTCGCTGAGCAGATGCATAGCCGACCAATTGTCGCTGGCTCTCATCCAGCTTTCCCTTGAACTGTGCTAGCTGACGCTGCAGCAGGTTACGGCCGTAAGAAGTCGCCTGGATTTTGCGCTCTAAGTTGGTCTGGATGAAATTGTCGGCCCAGGCGTTGGCCACCTGCGCTGAAAAGGCGGGATCGGGACTGGTAAACTTGATGTCCACCAGACGCGACAATCGGGTCGGGGCAACGTCAAGGTTAGCGCGCAAAACCTCCCCTGCCACACGTTGCCGAGCCGCCCTACCCGAAGCAGGATAGCGGCCGTTAACGAGTTGAAATGCTGGATCTTTAGCGGACACGCCAAAACGCTCGAAAAATGTTTGATCGTCGACCAACCTCAACTGCATCGCTACGCGCTCAGACAGCGCTCGCGAATCCAGGAGACCGTACTGAGTCTGATAAAACTCCTGGTCTGCGCTACCTGATTCCTGTCCGACACCGCGAAAGTTGGTGACGTTGTCAGACTCGCGAGAAATCTCAACCGTTGTGACGGCTGTGTATTTGGGCGTCATCAACAACGTAACAATAAGGCCAAGCAGCACGCATGACGCGATCGCACCGAGAATAACATAGCGCCAGCGCAAGGCAACGCGCAGATATTGGCGAATGAGCGGCAGGCGATCAGCCTCTACCACACGCTGATCAATCAGCAGGGGATTCGGAGTGCCCAAGCCGCCTCGCAGATTGGGGGGAACCAAGTTCATGACGAGACGGACCTTACTGCAGGATCGCGATGAGTGGGGCCGCAAGTAGCGGGGAGAGCGCCACGAAGTCACGGAATAGGCGCCTCTGCGGCGAGTCGCCAACGATGATGACGTCGTTTGCGTAGATGGGGGGATCGTCGTAGAGTCCCCGCCGGATCGCGGCGTAATTGTACAATCCCGCCATCTTCTGGTTATTGACCGTACGCAGGATCACAACATCGTCCCCGCTGGCAAATTCAGCAAGGCCGCGCGCTGAAGCGATAGCTCGCATCAGCGTCATTTGATTGGTGACCGGATACAGACCTGGCTCGCCAACCTGACCATCGATCGTCACCACTTGGCTCACTGAACTCTTAATGTTTATGGTGACCTCAGGATTTCTGACGTAGTGCGCGCGCAGCGCGGCCTCGATCGCGTCCGCCAGCTCTGAGGCGGTTTTGCCACGGGCATCGATTGTACCGGCGAGCGGCATTGAAATGCGTCCGCTAGCGTCGACCTGCATCTCGCGGCTAAAGTCTGGTATGTTGAATACATCGACCTGAATCGTGTCGAGCGGCCCGATCAATGCCGGGCGGTCGGCAGCAGTAAGATCGGTGCGGTTTGGCGCGGGCAGCGCCTTGCTGTCCTGCACGACCGTAAGGCGTTCAGTGGATTGGAGCGGAATTTTGCCTCCACAACCCGCAAGTGCGGTTGCGACGAACAAGGCGATACAGATCTTACGCATGCACCGAAGCGTTTCCAGAATAACGAGAGGAGGCCTCGGCTATAGGTGCGGGTGTTTCGTTGGTAAAGCCGTGCTCGCTGCGAAGCGGCTTTCCGCTGCTCAGCCACATCGCAGCGATAATTCCCATCGCCATCATAATCGGGGTCCGAGCGGGATAATCAAAGGCGCTGGCGACAAGGATCAAAAGCAACATCGCTGAACCCAGCTTGGGAAGCGCAAGTTGCATGCTTGCTCCTGCTTGCCAAGCACGCGCGCTAGCCCACAGCCACCACAGCAGCCCTACGCTCAACAAAAGAAGCCCAGGAAGTCCGGCGTCGAGCACAATTTCCAGCAGGTCGTTATGGGCATGGTTGAAATAGGTGGGCTTCAGGAGGTTGAAAGGCTCATGTATCCGGAATATTGGATCAAAGCCGCCAAAACCAGACCCTGCCGGGAAGTAGTTTCTGATCATCGCCAGTACGGTTGGAAGACCACGGCTGCGCATGTCTTGGCCCTCGTCGGCCCAGAACAGCCGGTCAATGGAAACCGCTCGATCCGCCGCGACGCTAACAAGAACTAAAATCGCGATGCCGCTTACGACGCCGGCGATCAGTGCCGGAAATGCCCAGCGTGGATACTCGCTGAGAGCATTACGGATACCGCGTTGCGCTATTACCGGTCCTAAAACCAAAGAAAGGAGTCCTAGCACCAAGCCCGCACGTGACCCGCTAGCCAGAATCGTTAGCACGAATAGAAGTACCAGACCAAACGCCGCAGGTCCCCGCCATCCCGGCCGACGCCCGTTTAACGTCGCCCAAATGGGCGCTACTAGGCAGCCGAACGCCAGGAAGACGGCAAAATGGTTACGATTTGCAAAGTTGCCGCTCACTTGCGCCGCACTCTCGTTAATCAAGGGATTATCTAGAGCAACGCCAGAAAATTGCAGCAATCCGACTATCGTAGACGCCGCTGCCAGGCATAGAATTAGGGGGAGGAGCAACGCTCGCTCCGATGCTCTTAACCCGGCAACAAAGACAAGCACCGCCGTCGGCACGATCAGCGACGATAGCGCATTGAGCGTGGCGCCCGGGACAATCGACCACGGTCGCCAAGGCTGCGCCTGCCCGCTGGCTGTAGCGGCTTCAGCAAGCACCCGGCGTCCCGGCAATGACTGCCACACGTCAGGCGGGAGTGGTACCAACTGCAGTAGCACTAGCGCCGTAGCCGCCAGCAGGATCAGGGCCACAGGGCGCGCGGTACCAACCGCCGGACGCTCGCCAAACAGGATGACGACAATTATCAGTAGCCAAGCGCTGGCCCTCACCACCGTCTGTCCAAGCGCATCCGCTCGCGAAGCACCACCGGCAATCCAGAGGACGATTAATAAGGCGACCAGCAGGATCAGGGACAGACTTGGCCGAAACCGCTGGACGAGACGATTGTGAGTACGCATGCGTCCGATGCCTATGCGATCCTGGACGTAGACGAAACCTTTATCGCGCCGTCACCCGCCCGTGATACGTCGGTGCCGTTCAGTGGGCTACGGTGTATGAAGAGCGATCGATTGTATTCTGCGCTGTGCCCGCTAACTCCTTCGCCATGGTTGAATGACGCATCTCGACCCAGTCGACGATCTTGCTGGCGGGTCGAAACTCGGCGACTAGTTCGGAAAGCAGCGAACGCGCTGGCGCTACCTGCCCCGCATCAATGAGTGTTTCCATATAATCCAAACCCTTACGCAGCTGATCCCACGGCAGATGGTGCTCGTTTGCCATCATAATGCGCGGATGTGTTGTAGCCCTGGGATCGTTGCCGATTAGCAGTTCTTCATACAGCTTCTCGCCTGGACGCATTCCGACAATCGCGATCTCAATATCACCGTCAGGATTATCGTGTGACCTGACGGTTAGGCCGCACAGCTCAATCATGTTGCGGGCTAAATCAACAATCCGAACCGGCTCACCCATGTCGAGAACGAAGACTTCGCCGCCTCCCGCCATCGCACTTGCCTGCACCACTAGCTGGGCGGCTTCCGGTATGGTCATAAAATAGCGGGTGATGTCGGCATGCGTGATGGTGATCGGGCCGCCCTGCCGAATTTGTTCGCGAAACAGCGGTACTACTGACCCGCTGGAACCCAGCACGTTGCCAAAGCGCACCATCGAGAAGCAGGTGCCCCCCCCTTCCGCGGCCAGCCCTTGAAGGACAAGCTCGGCCAAACGCTTAGTCGCGCCCATAACGTTGGTAGGCCGGACTGCCTTATCAGTGCTGATCAGAACGAAATCTTTAACTCCAAGGCGCACCGCTAGTTCTGCCACACGCAAGGTGCCGATGACATTGTTGCGCAAACCTTCCAGCGGATTATGCTCGACCAGCGGCACATGTTTGTAGGCAGCGGCGTGGAATATCATATCAGGCGACCACGCGCGCAGGATTTCTGACACCCGCCGCCCGTCGGTCACCGATCCGAGCAACGGCACAATTTCGATATCCGATATCCCGGTTAGATCGCGATGAATCGCGTAGAGCGCGAACTCACTGGCCTCTAACAAAAGGATCCTTGCCGGTTCCGCCGCTAAAATCTGCCGACAGAGTTCGCTGCCGATCGATCCACCTCCGCCGGTCACCAGCACCGTGCGTCCTGCAATCTTGCCGCGAACGGTATCAGCTTCAGGCTCGACCGGGTCCCGGCTGAGTAAATCCTCAATGGTCAGTTCACGTAAATCGCTTGCCTGGACGCGGCCATGTGCGAGGTCCATCAGTCCTGGAAGGGTCCGCACCACCACGGGCAGCCCGCGCAATCCCTGGATGATCTGATGGCGACGCTGGCGCGGGGCGGACGGCAACGCCAGCAGTACGTCCGTCGCCTTCTTGCGCTCGATCAGGTCAGGCAGACGGTCAGGCCTATACACCGGAAGCCCGTTGACCCGCGTCCCTTGAAGCGAACGATCGTCATCCAAGAAACCAATCACGCTGAACTCTCGGCTAGTACCTATTGCTGCGGCGAGTTGCCGACCCGACGATCCGGCGCCATAAACGAGCACGCGCCCACGTGGTCGCGTCTCGATCCGCGTTGCCATCTGCCCGCCTAATACATAGCCCACTGCGATGCGCACTGAACACACGGTTAGAAACAGCAGAATTGGCTGTATGATGCCGACGGTGCGCGGCACGTTGTCGAACGCATACGCAGCAATGATTGTAACGTAGCACAGTGCGTAAGCCATGCATGCCACTGCCACTGCCGGAATGATGTCCATGCTCGCCCGGCGAAAAGCTACGCGATAGAGCCCCGCCACGTAAAAGGCAGGCAACGCAAGAACCACTGATAGCGCAACAGCGACGCTTGGCCGCCCACTCAATGAGACGAAATGTCCAAGCCTGAGGTAAAAGGCAATCCACACCGTGAGTGCGCATAATGCACAATCGATACCTGCTGCCATGAGGCGTTTGAAACCCCTAGGAAGTGCCAGCAGGGGAGTCGAAACTTTACGGACGGGCATCACAACTCCACTTGTCGCACAGCAACACGAGGCGCACGAAATCACCCCCCCTGCCCGCTGGGCAGTGGAATCATCCCGCCGCAGTTACTCAACTTGGCGCGGTACAGAGGCCTTGCGTGACAAGATACCTTGCGGTTGATTGCTTTCTCGATAGCACGTAGGGCGTCGGCGTCCAACTCGCGTCGGCATCTAATCGCGTCGGCGCTTGGATGGTCCGCCAGCGTGCGACGGGTAGGAATCTGCATGTTTGACAATAGGGTATTGCTGATCACCGGCGGGACCGGCTCGTTTGGATCAACCGTGCTCAACCGTTTCATCCATGAGCCATTCAAGGAAATTCGCATTTTCTCGCGCGACGAGAAGAAGCAGGAGGACCAGCGCCTCCACTACCGCGATCCACGATTGCGCTATTACATCGGTGATGTCCGCGACCTGCGATCGATCGCAGGCGCCGTAAAAGATGTCGACTACATTTTCCATGCTGCAGCGCTAAAGCAAGTGCCATCGTGCGAATTCCACCCAATGGAAGCGGTAAAGACTAACGTCATCGGCACCGACAACTTGCTGGAGGCCGCAATTTCGGCGGGAGTATCACGCGTCGTGTGCCTGTCGACCGACAAGGCGGTCTACCCGATTAACGCCATGGGCATCTCTAAAGCGTTGATGGAAAAGGTGATGGTTGCCAAGTCGCGGCTTGCGCTTGGCACTAAAACAATCATTACTGGCACACGTTATGGCAACGTACTTGCCTCGCGCGGCTCGGTCATTCCGCTATTCGTCGACCAAGTGCGCAAAGGTTTGCCGCTAACCCTCACCGATCCCGCCATGACGCGCTTCGTCATGACGCTGGAGGAGGCGGTTGATCTTGTCCTCTACGCCTTCGAGAACGGCGAAAATGGCGATCTGTTTGTGCAGAAGGCTCCGGCGGCGACGATCAACGTGCTCGCTCATTCGGTGCTAGAGATCTTAGGCGCAGACGGGCACCCGATGAAGGTGATTGGTACTCGTCATGGCGAGAAGCTCTATGAGGCGTTACTCAGCCGCGAAGAGATGGCAATTGCCGAAGATCGTGGTACCTATTACCGTGTGCCGCCCGACAACCGGGATCTTAATTATGCACAGTTCGTTGACGAGGGCGAGAAAGAGATCAGCCAAGCGCATGATTTCAATTCTCATAATACTCGCCTGCTGAACCAGGAAGAGATGACTGCGATCTTGCGCAAGCTTAACTACATGCAAGCTGTGCTACGTAATCAGGATGGAAAGAATTGATGACGCGGCGTGTCGCAGTCACGGGCGTAGACGGCTTTGTAGGTCGCAACTTAGCGGTACGTTTGGGAGAACTAGGCGACGTCGTACTGCCCCTGACCCGAGCGAGTAGGGCGGACGACTGGCACAGGGCGATCGCAGAAGCCGACGCGGTGGTTCACTTGGCCGGTGCGAACCGGCCCGCTGACCCGACCGATTTCATGGCCATCAACGCCGGTACGGCCGAGCTGCTGGCGGCATCCGTCATCGCTGCGAAGCGCGCTATTCCGGTGATCTATGCCTCGTCCGCCAAGGCTTTGGACAACACAGACTACGGACGCTCCAAACGCGCCGGCGAAGATCGCTTGCTCGCGCTTACCGAGCAGACCGGCTCGCCCGTTTACGTCTTTCGCTTGCCCAATGTCTTCGGCAAATGGGCGCGACCTAATTACAATTCAGCGATAGCGACGTTCTGCCACAACATCGCGCGTGAGATGCCGATCCGGATCGACGATCCCGCCGCTCCGCTCTCGCTCGTTTACGTCGACGACGTGATACAAGCGTTCCTTGACGTTCTCGACGGTAAAATATTGACCGGCTTTGTTGCTGCATCACCGGTCTATTCAACAACACTGGGTGCGGTTGTCGAGATCCTTCGAGGCTTTCGCAGCGACCGCGACGACAATTTAATCGATCAGGTTGGCACCGGACTAACGCGTGCCCTGTACGCTACCTATGTAGCAGCGCTGCCGCCATCCGCGTTTAGCTATCCAATCGCAAGCCACCGGGACCCACGCGGAGCGTTTTCCGAAATGCTTAAGACCCGGACTTCGGGCCAATTCTCCTATTTTACTGCCCATCCTGGGGTGACTCGGGGCGGTCATTACCATCACACCAAAACCGAGAAGTTCCTTATCGTCCATGGAAATGCCCTGTTCCGCTTTCGCCATATCGTGAGCGGCGAGACCCACGAGATCCGCACCTCGGGCTCCAAGCCAGTGATCGTGGAAACAGTACCAGGCTGGACGCACGATGTTACAAACGTTGGCGAGAATATGATGATCTCAATGCTGTGGGCTAACGAGATTTTCGACCGCGACCGTCCCGACACCGTCGCTGCCAAGGTAGACTGACATGAAACGCATCAAGGTTATGACCGTGGTCGGCACACGGCCCGAGATCATTCGGCTGTCGCGGGTGATGGCGACACTAGACGTAAACGTTGATCACGTGCTGGTTCATACAGGCCAAAACTACGACTATGAACTCAACCAGGTGTTTTTTGATGACTTAGGACTGCGCAAGCCTGACCACTTCCTGGGCGTTGCAGGCGGCACCGCAGCAGAGACGATCGGCAAGGTCATCATTGAGGTCGATAGGGTGCTCGAGACTGTTCGCCCAGACGCGATGCTAATTTTGGGCGATACTAATTCTTGTCTGTCGGTAATACCCGCGAAGCGGCGTCGCATCCCTGTCTTCCACATGGAAGCGGGAAACCGCTGCTTCGACGACCGCGTGCCTGAGGAGATCAACCGGCGCATCGTGGATCATTCGGCTGACATAAACATGCCGTATTCTACTATCGCACGCGATTACCTACTTGCCGAGGGCCTGCCGCCCGATCGTGTTGTCAAAACCGGCAGCCCGATGTTCGAGGTGCTCTCGCATTATCGTCCTGCCATTGAGGCGTCACGCGTCCGGGATGAGCTCGGCGTCGAGCTCGGCCGCTATTTTGTTATTAGCGCGCATCGTGAGGAGAACGTCGATTCGGAGCGAAACCTACGCCGCTTACACGAGACGCTGAATGCAATCGCGACCACGTACGGCGAGCCGATTTTGGTCAGCACCCATCCGCGTACCCGCAACCGGATCGAGGCTCACGGGCTGAAGTTCGCGCCTGAGGTTCGCCTGCTGAAACCGTTCGGCTTTCTTGATTACAATGCATTGCAGATGCATGCACGCGCCGTGCTTTCCGACAGTGGCACGATCAGCGAAGAGAGTTCCATCCTTAATTTTCCGGCGCTTAATATTCGCGAGGCACATGAACGTCCTGAGGCGATGGAGGAAGCATCGGTAATGATGGTCGGCTTGGACCATACACGCGTACTTCAAGCATTAGAGATACTTGCAACGCAGGGCCGTGGCGACCTCCGCACGCTACGCCTGGTTGCTGACTATTCTATGCCTAACGTATCTGCCAAGGTCTTGCGCATTATTCTAAGTTATACTGATTACGTAAATCAAACGGTGTGGAAGGCGTACTAATTACTTCATCTGATCCGCGCCTGACTAGTCGGCTGCTCACCTGCGGCCAGCGGGACGCGCCGCTACTGCTGTGCATTCACGGAGGCGGCTGCAACAGCGACTATTTCGACATACGCGGCTTTTCCGTCGCGCGAGCGGCAATGGCCAGCGGCTTCGACGTACTGCTCGTTGACCGGCCGGGCCACGGCGGCAGTGCGCCCCCCCGGACGGCTCACCCGATCGACGAGGCTGCGGATCTGCTGCCCAGGCATCTGGCACCGATCATGGCGCCACGAGTATCGCGTGATCTTGTCGTAATCGGCCACTCGATTGGCGGGGCAGTCGCGCTGACCCTGGCAGCTGAAGCGCGATTGGCTATCCGTAGTGTGGCGGTGTCTGGCATCGGCAGGACACCCAGCGATGCAGCCTGGGCTTGGCTGGCCACGCAGGCTAAGCTAAAAGGGTCCAACTTAGAGCCGCCTTCGGAATTCTTCTTCGGCCCCGAAGGAAGCTATGATTGGCGCGGGCCTATCGCATTGCGCAAAGTGGTCGAAACCTGGCGCCCCGACGAACTACAAGACGTTCGCATCGATTGGCCGACACGGTTTGACGCCGTTGCTGGCAAAATTGACATACCTGTAGCGTTCCACCTTGCTGAGTACGAACGGATTTGGCGCGCCGGCACGCAGGACGTGGCGGACGCGGCCGCCCGCTTTACTCGCGCGTCGTACGTTAAATCGGGTGTGCTGCCCGATGGCGGGCATTTGTACGAAATCCACAAACGCGGAGCAGAGCTTGTAGCATTACAGCTCAATTTCTTGAAAACTAGCTGCCAAAGCTAAACAATTATGCAAAGGTGGTCATCTTCGTGTGCCGAGTGCGCTGGCCAATACGTATAAACGTGATCGCGCAACACGCAGTAACACAGTAACCTGCGGTCACCCCCAACAAGCCCGCCTCCGGCGTGATTTTACGCAATATAAATACTATCAGTAGGTTGGTCGACGTCCCTAACGCAATAAAGATTGACCAGCGGCGAAATTGTCCCGATGCAACATAAAGACTAACCAAGAAAGCATTAAGTGTACCAGCAGTAATTGCAAAAGCGGCAATTATTGGCTGCATTGGTCCATAAGAAATCACGTTGCGGAAGATCGGAATCCAAGGCGCAGCGACATAAACCAGTGCGAGGCTTCCTAGACCAAAGGCGCCACCACATACGGCTACCAGGAAGGTGAGCCTCCAAGTTTTGGCAGGCTGCCCGGAATTTGCATAGCGCACCAGAGTCTGGAAAAAATAGCCGCTGATCTGGGTTGGTACGAACAGGAAGATGTTGACCATTTGCAGCATGACGCTGAACAGCCCGATCGCACCAATCCCGGTTGGGCTGTCTTTGAGCAACGCGAGGCTAAGAAATTGGCCAGCAGTTAGGATCGTACCTGCAGTCGACGCGGCAAACCAGTCGGGTCCAATTGCACGCAATGAGAATGTATGGGGCCGCGTCCGCAGGCAACGTCTACGTCCAAAATCTCGCCAAATACCCCAACACCCAATTGCGGTCTGCGTCATAGCAGCGAGCCCCATCCCAAGAACCGCAAGTTCTGCAGATCGCCATTTTACCGCAACAACGCATGCCAGCAGCACTAGCGCTCCGAATGCCATGTTGGCGATAGTCAAGTAGCGGAAGCGTCGGCTGGCAAGCAGAATTCCACTTGATACTGCCGCAACGTGGTTCGCAAATACGCTTGCCGCGGCAAGGGCGAACAGCCTCCAGAACGCGCCGTCACCCAAGCTCAGCCGCGAAGCCGGATAAGCGAGCAACACAGCCAGCGCGACGCTGCCTAAGGCAGTCAGGAGAGTGCAATAGGCGAGCCAACGCACGAGTGCGCGAAATTCGCCAGCGGAACGCAGGTAGGCGACGGAGGCGTTGCGCAGGGCCACAGTGCCTAATCCACTGCCTATAAACGCACTAAATAGGGTGACGAAGCTGATAGTTGCGGCCACGGGTGCGAACCCAGCAAAGCCTAGCGAAGTAGCCACCAGCAGTAGCCCGACAGTATTACCCCCACGCGCACCAACAACACCAGTGAAATAGAGCGCGCTGGGAAGCAGCGCTCGCACACGTAGAAATGCGTTTCGGAAAAATAAAGCATTAGCCATTAACTGTCACCGATAAAAGTCGCGCCAATGAGTACCACCTTAACGATGGAAGCGCCTTTTTCTCGCTAACCTTCAATACTTTTGCTTTATTTATTCGGTAATGACTCCCGATTGTCAATCCTCTTGATTTCTGATTTATAGATATGACTGAAACAACCGGCATTGTTACTGGGCCAACGCCTGTGCATAGGCGTAAGCGCTGGCATAGCGTTGCGCCACAGATTGCGGACTAAATTCAGCAGCGACGTGTGCACGGCCGCGTGTACCCATCGCCTTCCGCTCCCCTGCGTCCGCGGCGATCGCACGCGTCAGCATAATCGCCAGTCCGTCGGGTGTACCTGGGCCGCGCCAGCCCAACGACAACGTTTCGATCTCTGGCCAAGGCACGCCCAGCGTGGTCAACACGGGCGTTTGTAGCGCTAGCGCCTCGGCAACCACGTAGCAGAAATTTTCTGACCGACTAGGTACGGCCACGACATCGGCGTCGGCGAGAAAACGCCAACGATCGTTACCGAACAAGGCAGGTACAAACACGATACTGGCACATCCCGCGGCAGCGGCGCGAACTTCGGCAGCATAGGCCGGGTCTTCGGCCGGGCCCGCAATGTGTAAGCTCCAGCCTGCCGCTGACTCGCCCAGCAAGCGCCAACTCTGTACCAGTTCTAACACGCCCTTGATCGGATGGATCCGGCCAAGGAACGCAACCGTCCGTCCCTCGCCACTGGGGGGAAGGGGGGGCTCGGGGATCGTCATAGGGTGGGGCACGTGCACTACCGGACGTCGCAACCCCATTGCCTCGACCTCCGCCTGCTCCGCAACCGAGTTGACGATGAAAAGATCGTTGCGCCGGATCGCATGACCAAACAGCAGCGTCCATGCAGCTCGCTTGCGGGCACGATGAACGGCCAGGGCGGGAGCGGCGAAACTGCCATGAGGCGAGTGTACGAATGCACGCGCCTTCCGGCGGATCAGCAACGGCGCCAGCGCAGGCAGCCGCCAAGGCACATGGCTGTGCACTATCGCACAGTCGCCTGCCAAACTGCCAAGTTGCCCCGGCAGCGCACGCGCTTCGCACGTGACTAGGCGGACACGCGGATCGACGTCACCCGGCCACCCGCCATTTACCACCAAGCAGACGTCCATGCCCTCCTCGGCCTGCGCAGCGACGATCTCTCGCAGTGACGTGGTCACACCCATGGAGTCATGGACGCTGGTTGCGATGACGTGAATGATCTGCAAAGACAAGGACCTCGTGTCATCTGGCGCAAGACGTGCACCAAATAGGCCGCCTCCGTATCAGTGCGCCTCATCAAAGCAAAGCACGTGGCAAATTGTGCATGGACGGATCGCAGCCCGGCTCTTAAGAGCTGCTGCAGCGGACCGATTGATTGAGCATGCCCCCCCCCCCATCGCTCCTAAAAGGACGCGCCATCCCCGCGCATATCGCTGGAATAGCAACCTACCTGCCCGAACAGATCCTGTCGAACGACGCTCTCGCCGCGCTTTATCCGTCGTGGCCCGCCGCTAAGATTTTGGAAAAGACTGGCATCCACGAGCGTCATATTGCAGCTGACGACGAGACTGCGACGGACCTTGCTTTCGCCGCGGCGTGTCGGCTGTTCGATAGCGGGGCGGTCGAGCGCGCAGACGTCGATTTCCTGATCCTGTGCACCCAAGCCCCTGATTATTTGCTGCCCACATCGGCGTGCATCCTCCAGCATCGGCTAGGACTGTCGACACAGATTGGTGCGCTGGATATCAACCTCGGCTGTTCGGGTTTCGTCTACGGCTTGTCCCTAGCCGCCGGGTTGATTGCGAGCGGCGCCGCATCGACTATCCTCCTGCTGACCGCCGATACTTATTCCAAGTTCATTCATCCGCAGGACAAGAGCGTGCGCACGCTGTTCGGCGACGGAGCGGCTGCGACCTTGATCTGCGCTGGCGAGCCCGATGATATAGCGAGAATTGGGCCGTTCGTGTTTGGAACCGACGGCTCAGGCGCCCGCGACCTGATCGTCGAGGCAGGCGGTGCCCGATGCCCGCGCAGTACGCTAACCGCAGAAGAAACGACCGACGCGACCGGTAACGTCCGTAGCCGTGACAATCTCTACATGAACGGTGGCGCGGTGCTCAACTTTACGTTGCGCGAAGTGCCGCGGGCCGTTTTGGCGCTGCTCGACAAGACGCAAACGACAGCCGAGGACTATGACCGGTTCGTCTTGCACCAAGCCAACAAGTTCATGCTCGACGCACTCCAGAAGAAGCTGGCGGTGCCGCCAAAGCGCGTCAGCCGGCATTTTGAGCGGATTGGCAACACGGTTTCGTCGACCATTCCCTTCGTCTTGGAGCGTGAAATGGCTGATGGGGGCTGTTCCCCCGGCACCCGCATGATGCTAGTAGGCTTTGGTGTCGGCCTGTCGTGGGCCGCTGCGTCCATAGTTTTTTGAACGATTTTACAGCGGAGAAGCACGTGAGCGAGTTCTACGAAGGCCTGGCGGAAATTCTTGAGGTCGATACCGCGGAAGTGAAACCCGAGCTCACACTGGGCGAAAGCTGGGATTCACTGGCCATCGTCTCCACCATCGCGCTGATCGACGACGTGTACGACATCCAGGTGCGTCCAGAGAAGCTGGCGGATTGCGAGACGGTCGGCGATGTCGAAAAGCTGGTTGCGGCTGAGCAGGGCGCCTGATCGCATGCACGGGAAGACCGGCCAACAAGCACAGACGCGCGGCGCACGTATTGCGGGGGTGGTGTCTGCACTCCCCCCAAAAGTGATCGAGAACGATTCGTTCGTTGAGCGTTTCGGCGATGGCGTTGCCGAGGTAACAAAGATGACTGGCGTCAAGTCCCGGCATGTTGCCGAGGATGGCGTGGCGACATCGGACCTGTGTTTCGCGGCCGGTCAGCGGTTGCTAGAGGGTCTTGGCTGGGAGCCGGAATCGGTCGACGGGATCATCTTTATCTCGCAGTCGCCCGATTATCCATTGCCTGCAACCGCCTGCCTGTTGCAGCAGCGTTTTGGCATGCGCACCACTACGGTGGCGTTTGACGTGAACTTGGGTTGTTCCGCCTATCCCTATGGTCTGTGGCTCGCGATGAGCTTGATTCAAACCGGTGCACTGAACCGCGTACTGATAGCCGTCGGCGATATCAATACCCGCGCCAATGACCCACTCGATCGATCGGTGGCGATGTTGTTCGGCGATTGCGGCGCAGTGACAGCACTGGAGGCGGGTGACGAGAATGACGTTGCACACTTCCTTCTTGGCACGGACGGCCGCGGCGGCGATAATCTGATTGTACCTGCCAGCCGTCATCGCGACCGAACCGGCGACGAACGTTTTGCCGGGCGCAACCTGGACATGGTCTACATGGACGGTGCCGAGATCTTTAATTTTACGTTGAAAGCTGTTCCAGCGCTGGTGCGCGAAACGATCGAGTTAGCTGGCGTGCCGCAAGAGGACTATGCGAGCTTTCTGTTCCATCAGGCCAATACCTTCATGCTCAATCACTTGGCCAAAAAGGCAAAGTTGCCTAAGGACAAGGTCCCGATCAACATGGACCGCTACGGCAACACATCGAGCGCGACCATTCCGTTGGTCATGACGACCGACGTCGCCGACCTGCTGAAAAGCGGACGCCAGCGCATCGCTATGTTTGGCTTCGGCGTCGGCTACAGTTGGGGGTCAGCGTCGCTTGAGATCGGGCCGCTCAAGGTTTGCGAAACGGTGATTGCCTCTTGACCGCCTTTGCCCCCAATTGTCTTGCCGGACGCCATGTGCTGGTGACCGGTGCATCCTCCGGCATTGGCCGGGCAGCAGCCGAACATCTGGCGGCACATGGTGCACGCCTATCATTGGTCGCACGCAATCTTGAGCGGCTAGATGCTGTACGCATCGGCCTCCCCGGCAATGACCATTCGATCCATCAGATCGACTTAGAGGGCGCAGACTCGACTGCCGACGCGATCGCCGAGATCGTTAAAGATCGGGGGGCGTTTGACGGTGCGTTCTATTCGGCCGGTGCTACCCTAGTGCTGCCGATCCGTCTGCTTAAGGACAAGCACCTTGACGAGGTGTTTGGTGCGGGCGTTTATGGCGCGTTCGGCATGGTTAGAGCTCTGTCAAAAAAGGGTGCGATGACCGACGGCGGTTCTATCGTCGTCATGTCGTCGGCCGCTGCACTGCGTGGTCGCCCAGCGCTGGGCGCATATTGCGCGGCGAAGGCAGCGGTGGACGCGATGGTCCGCTGTGCCGCCCTGGAACTGGCTGGACGCAAGATCAGGGTCAATTCATTGCGTGCCGCGGCGGTAGAGACACCACTGCACCACGATTACATGGCTTCCATCGGACCTGAGGCTACGCGCGATTATGACGAGCGGCACCCGCTTGGCTACGGCCAGCCGGTCGACGTCGCCAATGCGGTGCTGTTTCTGTTAAGCGACGCATCGCCCTGGATCAGCGGCACAAACTGGGCGGTTGATGGCGCCGCGGCGGCGAAGTAGCCAATGACGGTGCTCGGCAGCCGCGCTCCGGTGGAGCCCTCTCACTCCTCACGTCCAGTATTCCGGCACGACTGCCTTGAGGGGCGCAAGGTGTTCGTCACCGGCGCGTCCTCGGGGATCGGCCGTGCCGTATCCATTGCGCTCAGCCGATGCGGCGCGCGCGTTGTTCTGAACGGACGCGACGCGGCTCGGCTGCAAGAAACGAAGATGCTGCTCGAGGGCGATGACCATGCGATCGCACCTGGAGCGTTGAGCGATGCTGACGCGACCGCTGCGCTTCTGAAGAGCGCAGCAAAGGACGGTGCGTTCGATGGGATTTTTCACGCCGCCGGTTTCTTCCAAGTGTTGCCCGCCAAGATCACCAAGCAGGCGCAACTCGATGCCACCTTCAATGCCAGTGTATTTGGTGCCTATGGCATTGCGCGTGCCGCATCTGCCAAAGCGGTGCTCGCCAATGGGGGATCGATCGTGTTCATGTCTTCGATCGCAGGCGAGCATGGCAGCGCTGGGCTTACAGCGTATGCGGGGGCCAAGGCCGCGATATTGGGCCTTACCCGCGCGCTCGCTATGGAGCTTGCGCCCCGTCTGATCCGCGTCAATGCGCTTCTGGCGTCAACGATTGAGACCGAGATGCACGAGCGTACGATGAAGAACGCTCAGATGGATTATGTTGCCATGAACTTGGCGCGTCATCCGCTCGGCTTCGGCAAACCGGCCGCGATCAACGATGCAGTGACATTCCTGTTGTCTGATGCATCAACTTGGGTGACCGGCGCGACAATGGCGGTCGATGGCGGCTATTCGGCAGGATGACTATGACTGGACGGACGATCATCGTAGGTGGGGGCGGGTTCGCACGGGAGCTGTACTTCTGGTTGCGTGACTGTACTGATGCGGGAACATTGCCGCCACTGACTGGCTATCTTGATGATGCCGGTGACGTACTGCACAACCGTGGTGCCTACGACATGGCGTTCCTTGGCTCGGTCGAGGATGTCTCCCCACGCGAAGGTGACCGTTTTGTGCTTGCTATTGGGAGCCCTTCCACCAAACGGCGTATCGTCGGCAAACTCGCGCCCCGTGGTGCGGTGTTTCCCACGATGATTCATCCGACCTGCACTGTCACCGGTACTGCTACGGTCGGCGAAGGCGTGGTGTTGTGCCCGGGATGCATTCTCGGTCCGGATTCTACGCTGGAGCGCTTCGTCACGTTCAATACCGGATCGGGTACCGGCCATGACTCGAGCGTCGGTGAATTCTCGGTGCTTGCTTCGCGCGTAGCGATCAGCGGCTATGTCCGGATCGAGTCGGATGTTGGCATAGGATCGGGCGTGGTGCTGCTGCCGAACGTCAAGGTTGGTCGCGGCGCGGTGATCGGCCCCGGATGCGTCGTCTATCGTTCAGTAAGGTCCGGAACGACGCTGTACACCCCGCCCCCCAAGCAGCTGCGGCTTAATAAGGACTAGCTCCTATGATTGCCAAAAATGCTTTCCTAGACGAGGACGTGCTCAGCCAGGAATCGACGGCGCTGTTTATGAGTGGCTTCGTGTTTGCAGGGCTCGCCACAGAGCTTGCAGCCGACCGCGACTTCGTGACAGTCGACATGGCTGGTGCCGCGATCGTCGTGCAAAACTTCAAGGGCGAACTCCGCGCCTTTCAGAACGTCTGCGCACATCAGTTCGCAAAGGTGCAGTTCGACGTTCGCGGTAACCGCCCGCTGATGTGCCGTTACCACGGATGGAACTATGATGCCTCCGGCTACCCTTTCGGAATTCCCAAGCGTTCGGAATACAAGCTGGACGACGTCGATACCAAATGCCTCTCGCTGAAAGCCTACCGGGTCGAAAGGTGCGGTATCTTTGTCTTCATATGCGAGGTGGACTGTGCGTTCGACCTTCCAACGTGGCTTGGCAGCTTCAACCAGACGCTGGCGGACCTGAGCCAGCATATCGGACCAGAGTACAAGTTTGCGGAAATCCCCCATCGCGCGAACTGGAAACTGTTGGTCGAGAATGTGCTCGACAACTATCATTGTGCAACTTTGCATCCGACAACCTTCCTAGCCGACGGGTTTTGCAAAAACCCGCCCGAGCAGGTGGTCATCGACGGCCCGCACAGCAGCTTCCACGTACCGCGCACGCCCGTCGCGCGTGAGGAACAGGAGCGCCTGCGTCGGCGGTTCCTATCGCACCTCAGTGGCCGCACGCTGACCCATGATAGTTATTTCCACATATTTATCTTTCCCAATCTGTTCGTGGCGTCAACGGAAGGAACGACCTTTTTTGTCGGCCAAGCGCTTCCGGCCACCGCAGGGCTGACCAATTTACGCCTGCGATACCTAGAGCCCGCCGGCCTACCCGCACGCAGCCGCGGACGTCAGGACATGGTAAATCAGACCTATAGCGAAAACGGCCTCAAGATTATCGTTGAAGAGGATCTCCCGGTACTAGAAACCGTACAACAGGGACTAGCGATCAGCGATCGCCCGGGGTTCATCGGCGACGGCGAAGTACGCATCCGCGCTTGGCGCGAAAGCTATACGCTGAGCATGACGGCAGGTTTGAATGCGGTTCTGCCTGTCGCCAAGGCCGCAGCGATCACTGACGTGGCCTCAGAAAACGCCCATGTCCATCATACTGCAACATGACGCCCTAGACATGAAACAGATCGCTATACGAATGCGCCGTCTGCCCATGTTCTATGCACTGGAACAACGGGTCGTGTGGTTCCATGAAGCGGTCGGCGTGTACACGCCGCGGCCCTCCCAGCGCTGAGCAGCTTCGTTGCGCATTCTTTTACTGACTCAGTGGTTCCAGCCTGAGCCGACCTTCAAAGGCTTGGCCTTCGCTAAGGCGCTTCAGGCGCGCGGGCATGAAGTGGAGGTCCTGACGGGCTTTCCTAATTATCCGGGTGGCACGGTCTATGATGGCTACCGCGTGCGCGCGATGCAGCGCGAGGTGATGGATGGCATCCGCGTAACCCGCGGCGCTCTGTACCCTAGTCACGACCAATCGGCATTCCGCCGCATTCTTAATTATTGCTCGTTTGCGGCCTCGACCACGCTGCTCGCGCTTTCGTTGAAACGACCGGACGTGGTCTATGTCTACACGCCGCCAATGACGGCGGCGGCTGGCGCCGTCGCACTGCGGCTGCTGCGCCGTGTGCCGTTCGTCACAGACGTGCAGGATCTGTGGCCGGACACGCTTGCCGCGACCGGCATGGTCCACCACAAGTGGATGATGAAGGCAGTCGGTGCGTGGACGAGTTTCGTCTTTCGCCGAGCAGCGCGCGTGGTGGTCCTTTCGCCAGGATTCAAGCGCGCACTAGAAGCGCGCGGCGTCAAGACGCCGATCATGGTCATACCTAATTGGGCACCGCAGGAGATCGTCGAGCAGGCAAAGGCCATTCCCGCGCAGCCTTCCGTCCCGCGTTCGGCAGGGTTCAACATCCTGTTCGCCGGCAACATGGGCCATGCCCAGGCATTAGGCGTCGTGATCGAGGCAGCAAAGCAGTTGCATGATCGCGCACCCGACGTTCGCTTTACGCTGATCGGTGGCGGGGTCGAGCGCAGCGTACTACACGCAGCAAGTAGGGCGGCAGGGCTAAAAACGGTCACCTTCCTGGAACCACGCCACCCGAAGGATATGGGCCCGGTGTTCGCCGACGCAGATGCCTTGCTCGTCCACCTGCGCGACGATCCGCTGTTCGCAATTACCATCCCCTCCAAGACCCAGGCATATCTGGTGGTTGGCAAGCCGATCCTAATGGGCGTGCGTGGTGACGCGGCGACGGTCGTTGAGGAAGCCAGGGCGGGCATGACTTTTGCACCCCAAGACGCCGATGCGCTAGTCTCTGCTATCCTGAGCCTACGTGCGATGCCTGTCGAAGCGCGAGAGACAATGGGCCGCGCCGGCGCTGCATATTACCGTGATCATATGTCGTTCGAGGCCGGCGTGGCAGCGATGGACAAGGTGCTTCGCGCTGCCGCCAACCAGTGAACACCTAAAAGCCGCTAAGCAAAAACCGAGCGGCCCGGTACCTGCCGGGTTGATCTTGGGGAAGTGCGAAACCTAATATTGTCTCTGCTTCCTGATGAGAGACATCGACGCCCCAGAAATCACGGGTCTCTGCAAGATTGCGCGCGCTGATCATGGGAGCGAGGCGCATATACCATTTAGGCACTTCGCGACGGGTCAACGCCTGACGGACAAGATGCCCGTCGAGTAATGCCTCTCGCGCGATCTTGGGGTCCAACGACTGATTTTGACCCAGCCGCATGCTGGCAAGCGTCTGGCGACTCTGTTCGAGCCGCAACAGCGCGGCAAATCGGATGTAGAACCAACAATCTGACGGCCAGTCTTCCCTGTAAAAGCCTCCAATTTCCAGCGCCGCCTCGCGTCGGAAGATGAATCCAACCATGTTGCCGAGAAGCGGAGTCCAGAAGAAATGACTTGGTCGGATTTGCCTACTAGGACGCGTGCGGTAGCGGTAGAAGGTCAAGGCGCCATATGCTGTACGATGAAGGACTGAGCGCCGCTGCTCAACGGGCGCCGCGCCGTCTACGAAAGACCGTTTGCGGCACGCCAATCCGTCAATCTCTGGATTGGCATCGAGATCGATGAACATGCGCTGGAGGAAATTGGCGTCAAGCAAGTCGTCGTCGTTGAGGATAGTCAGCCACGGCGCGCGAGACAGTTCAATGCCGCGATTGAAATTTCCTATCCAACCCATGTTTTCGGCGTGAACGAAATAACGGTAGTTCGCTGCTGCCAGAGCGGGGATCTCATCGAGCAGTTGCTGATGACGTATGGACTCAGGATCGTTATCAACAATTACAATCTCGAAGGCGTTAGTCCAGTTCTGCGCGAGAACGGTCCGCAGCGCGTCGACCAACAATTGTCCGCGCTTGAAAGTCGGTACGATGACCGACACCACAGGCTCCCGCATATCGGCCCCGCGTCCGACCAACTTGCTTTCAACGCCGCACCATTGTGCAAAGCCATCACGATATTCTAGCCCAGTCGTCCGGTGCCATTCATCGAACTTGCTCATACGACGCCTCCCCTGCCATGCGCCCACGCCGGGCCGCCACGGCGGCTACAACGCCCTCACGGATCGAATATTTCGGGCGGAATCCGACCTCATTCGTCAGCCGCGTTACCGCCGCGCGCATGACCTGTGGCTCACCCGCCTGGAGCGGCCGGTCACCAAAATGCAGAAGCGCTGCGTCCCCCGCCTGCGCTGCGGCGATCAGCGTCAGATCGCGAACCGAAATCGTCTCGTCCAGCGCGATATTAACGGGCCCCTCGACCGCGCTGTCTAGCAGACCCACTAGCGCGGCGGCGGCGTCGTCAACGTGAATGAAGGGGCGCACCTGCCGCCCGGAACTCAATGCCACTGGTAGTCCCGCTGCCACTCCATCGACAACTTGGCTCAGCAGGCGATCAGGTTTGTCGTGCGGCCCGAAGGGAAAAAAGATCCGTGCCCAACCAATCGACAGCGGCGCCAGTGCTGGAGTATTTGATAGCATCTCGTAAATCGCACGTTTAGCAATGCCGTAACCGCTGTGTGGCCGCAGCGGCGTCGCCAATTCGTCGAGCAATTCGTATGACCAGTCATACTCCGCGGATGAACCGGCGACGACCGCTCGCACCCCGCCGACCTCTTGAAACGCGAGCACGAGTTTGAGAGTGGCGGCTACCCACGCAAGGTTTTCGACGCCATTCCACAACGTCGCGCGGTCCGGGTTCCAGGCAAGATGGACGAGGCGACTAGGCGCGAGAGCGTGCAACAGCGGACGGGGATCGTCGTGAAGCAGGTCGAGCGGACGAAACCCTAAACCCTTGATCGGAGTACGGCCGATCACGACTACATCGTCGCCGCGAGCTTGCAACACCTTGGCCACGCCTGCGCCAATGAACCCACTTGCACCGGTCAAGATCGTCGTCACGTCGCGCGTCTTTGCATCAAAAGACCCGAACTTCGGGAATTGCAGTGATGAACTGCCCACCCCAATCGCGAATATGCGCCATTTGACCTGCGATTTCGTGACTGAGATTCCACGGCAAAATGACGAGATAGTCTGGACGCCGTTCGTCGATCGCATCTGGCGTCAGGATCGGTATGCCACTGCCCGGCATGAACCTACCCGCCTTAGCCAAACTACGATCGGCGATGAAGGCCAGCGTGTTGGGCCCTGCCTCGCAATAGTTGAGGAACGTATTTCCCTTGGCGGCCGCACCATAGCCTGCCACGGTCTTACCCTGCGCATCTGCAGTAGCGAGCAAGTCGAGAAAGTCCCGACGGATCCGCGCAACCCGGTCGTTGTAGCCGGCATAGCCCTCTGCCCGGTCCAAGCCCGATGCGCTCTCCGCGCTTAGGATACGCCCGACCGCCTCAGTCGTCACATGCTCGGCTCCGTCGTGACAGATAAAAACACGCAATGACCCGCCATGCGTCTCGACCTGTTCAACGTCGAACACCCGCATGCCTTTGTCAGCGAAAATACGCTTTACCGCGACCAGTGAGAGATAGGTGAAGTGCTCATGATAGATCTGGTCGAACTGCAGCCGCTGCATGGTCTCTAACAGGTGCGGGAACTCGACAGTAAAAACGGCTTCGGGCTTCAGCAGGATCGCCACTCCGTGAGCAAAATCGCCAATGTCGGGTACATGCGCCATTACATTCTTAGCGCTGAGATGGTCGGCACGGACGCCGCGCTCTACCAAACGCTGAGCAAGCGATGCGCCAAAAAAGTCGACTTCGGTTGGAATGCCCGCATTAATCGCCACTTGCGCTACGTTGGCGGCGGGATCGATTCCTAGCACTTGAATATCGCTTTGCGCAAAATAGTTTAGCTGATAGCCGTCGTTACTAGCAACTTCGATGACTAAGTCGTCGCTCGTCAAGGCAAAGCGATCAATCATTGCTACCGCATAGTCACGGCAATGTGATAGCCAACTTTCCGAATAGGAAGAGAAGTAAGCATAATCGGAAAAGATGTCCTCAGCTGGCACGACCCGATCAACCTGCACCAGCCAGCAGCTCGGGCAGGCGCGTGCATGTAGGGGATAGTGCGGTGCAGCAAGCGCATCCTTGCCGGTTGCACCGTAGTTGTTCGACAGTGGTTGCTGGCCCAAATCTATCCAGCTGATGACTAGGGGGGTTGCGCAGTATTGACATGCCGGCGTTGTCTCGGCCTGCGTGCTTGCGTTACCATTTCCGGTGAGTTGCTCGCCGATCATGCATGTATCCCAACAGGTTGCGTCGCCGGACCGTCTTCAGTTGCCGGGTCTGCGGCGCTATAGTCGTCAATCTGCTGCAGGCAAAGCGCTCGCATGTCCTCGCCGTGGCGCCATGCTTTGTGCCAAGCGACAATTCGCTCCAGCGCGGTATCGAGCGACCAACGCGGTTGCCATCGCAGTGCTTCGTAGGCCTTGGAAATGTCCAGCTTGAGGAAACGTGCCTCGTGCGGATGGAAACCAGCGTCGCGTTCCCACAGCGCACCTTTACCCCATTTAGCGATCATCTTCTCAACGATCCATTTTACAGGCTTTGCATCCTCGTCGCGGGGACCAAAGTTCCAGCCCTCGGCGTGGACATGACCATCCTCGTACAGTCGCTGCGCAAGTGTCAGATAGCCTGACAGCGGCTCAAGTACGTGTTGCCACGGTCGCGTCGACAGCGGGTTACGGATCCGCACCGCCTCGTTCGTATCAAACGCGCGCAGAATGTCGGGCACTAGCCGGTTCTGTGCTCCATCGCCGCCGCCAATGACATTGCCCGCCCGCGCCGACGCGACCGCGGCGCCTTGCTCATCATGAAAGAATGATCGACGATAAGCCGACGTCACCAGCTCGGCGCAGCCCTTGCTGTTACTATACGGGTCGTGTCCGCCCATCGGCTCGTTCTCGCGGTAGCCCCACGGCCATTCGCGATTTTCATAACATTTGTCGGTTGTTACTACGACCAATGCCCTGAGGGCTGGGATGCTGCGTGCCGCCTCAAGCACGTGTACCGTGCCCATCACGTTGGTCGCATAAGTGCCTACAGGATCGCGATAGGACAGCTGTACCAACGGCTGCGCCGCCATGTGGATAACGATTGCAGGATCGAAAGCCTCCATGCTGGCCGCTAGTAATGGGAGATCGCGGATATCGCCGATCTCAGATTCCATCCCCTCGCTAACGCGCGCGATGGTGAATAGGTCAGGATCAGTGTCGGGGGCCAGCGCGAATCCCTTCACCACCGCGCCCATCGCCTGCAGCCAAAGCGACAACCAGCTGCCCTTGAACCCAGTATGGCCGGTCAAGAATACGCGCTTGCCCGCCCAGAAGGTGGGATCGACCATCAGCGCCATACCTTCCACGGCGCCTGCCGGCCTGCCCACAGCTGCTCAAGATGAATTTTGTCGCGTAACGTATCCATGGGTTGCCAGAAACCAGAATGACGGAATGCCATCAATTCTCCATCCGCTGCCAACTTGGCCAGCGGTTCTCTTTCCCAGATCGTCGTATCATCCGCGACCTGGTCGAGCACCTTGGGCGACAGGACGAAATAGCCGGCGTTGATCGAACCGCCGTCGCCCTCGGGCTTTTCCAGAAAGCTGGCGACCCGATCGCCGTGCATATCAAGCGCGCCAAATCGTCCTGGCGGGACTGCAGCTGTCAGCGTTGCCTGCCGACCGTGCGCCTTGTGAAAAGCAATCAACGCGGTGATGTCGATATCCCCGACGCCATCGCCATATGTCATGCAAAAGACCTCTTCGTCGCGCAAGTGATCAGCAATTCTGCGCAACCGGCCGCCGGTCATGGTCTCGTCGCCGGTATCAACTAGCGTCACGTTCCACGGCTCGACCCGACGCTGATGCACCTCCATCCGATTTTCGTCCATGCGAAAAGTGACGTCAGACATGTGCAGGAAGTAATTAGCAAAATACTCCTTAATAACATAACCTTTATAACCGCAGCACACAATGAAATCATTCACTCCGTGGGCCGAGTATATTTTCATAATATGCCATAGTATTGGCTTTCCGCCAATCTCAATCATTGGCTTAGGGCGAAGCGAAGTCTCTTCGCTAAGCCTCGTACCAAGGCCTCCAGCGAGAATGACGGCTTTCATGTAAGTTTCCTACTCATCATGGCCAACCGCTTAGGCGGGCAGGTTTGCTAATTTAAGAAAGCCGAAAAAGCCCAAATGTTATAGACCTTATGAGTTTTTTCTTTCAGTTCCAAAAAACTCAGTCATTGTCCTGACATTATCGACATTGATATCCTGCCGTTTTAATACCCGCAACACTGTTAGCCATAGAATTTTTATGTCAAGCCACAACGTCTTGTGATCGACATACCAAACATCAAGAACAAACTTGTCTTCCCAAGAAATTGCGTTGCGACCGTTGACCTGAGCCCAACCGGTGACGCCAGGCTTCACTTCGTGGCGGCGCATCTGTTCGAGCGTATAACGAGGTAGGTAGCGCATTAGCAGCGGCCGTGGCCCAACCAAGCTCATGTCACCCTTGAGGACGTTCCACAATCCCGGCAACTCGTCGAGACTAGTCGAGCGCAGGAAGCGTCCGACCCGCGTTAGACGAAACTCATCCATCAGCATAACCCCATGCTCATCCCTCCGGTCGGACATAGTTCGAAATTTTATCATGCCGAACGGACGACAGTCGAGGCCGGGCCGCTGCTGACGGAACAGCAAGGGGCGCCCCATGCTAATCCACACCGCGACGGCAGTACCAAGGATGAACGGCGAGAGCAGCAGCAACCCCGCCAAGGCACCGATCACGTCTATAAGGCGCTTCGACACGTCTCAGCGCTCCACAAGTCTGTGAATGAGCCCACATACCCGTTCAACGTCGTCATCAGTCATCGCAGATCCCGACGGTAGGCAAAGCCCGTCGGCAAATGCCCGCGCGGCCACCTCGCCACCCCGGTACGGTGCATCAGCAAATACCGGCTGCATGTGCATTGGCTTCCATAGCGGGCGGCTCTCAATGTTTTCGGACTCTAGCTCGAGCCGTATCGCCTCGCGGTCAAAACCGGTCAAACTAGCATCGATCCTCACTGTAGTAAGCCACCGGTTAGCGCGCATGTCCGTTACCTCCGGACTAAACGCGAAACCCGGCAAGTGACCTAAGTGCTTACGGTAGCGCGCATTAATCCGTCGGCGCTGCTGTACCCGGATCTCTAACACGCGCAGCTGGCCTACACCGATCGCCGCACACACATTGCTTAGTCGGTAGTTGTAGCCATAGGTGGTATGCTCGTAGTGAGGCGCCGGATCGCGCGCCTGCGTCGACAGGAAACGCGCGCGTTCGATCATTGCACCGTTATCACTCGCCAAGGCCCCACCGCCTGACGTGGTGATGATTTTATTGCCGTTGAACGACATGATCACAAAATCTGCACCCTTACCCGCGTGCCGACCAGCCCGATATGCGCCGACTGCTTCGGCCGTGTCACTGATCCAAACAAAGCCGTATTCATCCCGCAGCAGCGCCATACGCCTACTATCAATGACATGCCCGTAAAGGTCAGTGGTTATAACTGCTTTAGGGTTCCTGCCCCGCGCTTTAGCAGCCTTAAGCTCCGTTTCTAGAAGATCGAGGTCGAGCAAGAAATCATCCCCATCGACGTCCAGAAAGACAGGAATGGCACCGACGTACATGATCGGCGCTACCCCGCCGATGAAGGTCATAGTCGCACCCCACACCTCGTCCCCTGGGCCGATATCGCAAAGCCGCAGAGCGAGATGGAGCGCGGCGGTACCGCTTGAGAGTGCTGCAACATGAGCAATACCGGTCAATTCGGCCAGCTTTTCCTCAAAGAGAGTAACCATTGGCCCGGTCGGCGCGATCCAATTGCTGGTGAACACGTCCTCTACTAGACCACGCTCATCTCCCCCCATGTGGGGAGACGAGAGGAACAACCGATCAGGTCCGCTCTGCTTCACGCTTGAACTCCAGCGACGATATGCCGCGCATGCAGGCCATGGATGGCTCCCGAGTACATTTCAACTAGGCATGCACGCTTTGAAAGCTGTATGCCGCCACTCCTCCTTGGCGATTGCGGCCTTTCGAGGCCCGGAGGGCAACCGCAGCTACGTTGGTGACGGAGCATTATGTCATCGGCATGCTTTCGGCGCGGCCGGTCTATTTTCAACGTTGGGATGCACAAATCGGACGCGAGAGCGAAGGGATGGTCAACGCCATCATGCCTCGTCGTTCTTATCCTAAGCAGCGCTTCCGAACCGACATGGGCGCGCACCCGCAGTAACATTGCGCCAACAACCTGTAGGCTATGCAGTCGCAGGGGCGGGCTGATTTTACGAGCGCCATCTCTGTCTTTTCCACAACCTTCATTCGGTGTCCGTGAATGTGACAGCGTCGACGACCACATCGTGCGCAGCCTCAAGTCAGCTTCATCCTTAAGCTTGGATCATGCGACTGGATTTGCGAACCTTCTGGGTTGAGCGAGATGGCCTATCTTGCGACTTATACCAATTGAAATTATTAGCCTTCGCCAATGCGCAACCTTGAGCCCATGCAACGTGCCGTCGAACTTCATGCCCAAGGAGTATCTACAGCAGCTATCGCCAGCCGTTTAGGCGTATCTCCGAGGCAGGCCGCCAGATTTCTTAAATATGCTCGTGAAACTATATACACGAATTCAAATAAAGAGACAATTGATATCAATTTTACTGAATAATAGATTCATCACTTTGGCTGTTAAAGCGTAGGTAGCATAAGACTGTTATTTGGTTGGACTCATACCTGGTATATCCGGTATTGGATGATTATTTACTATAAGTCATATCCCTCTAGTGGGAGCACGAAGGAATGGTCGCTGACCGCACCGTACCTGCGTCCTTACGGGCTCGAGGCGCGATTTCCTTGTCTAGTGCCGCCATTCGTTTTTCGAGTCGGCCAGCATGTCATTGACCATCTGCTACGTATCTCGACGCCAACCAACGTTGCTTTTGCTGGTACACGGCGCCTAGGGCGGCGGGCCGTTCAGCATCCACCGCCACGGCACCCTCGTCTTTTTGATGTAAAGAGAAAAGTTGAGCAGTTCGAGAAGGCATGCGTGAGTTACCCTGCGTCTCCGCGTTGCCGCCCGCCCGGCACAACGCCGCTCGCCATAGCTAAAACCGTTCATTATCAATTCGATTCACCCGATACCAAGACAACCACTTAAGGTTTCGAGACCGGTATGCTCCTTGCTTTTGCGATCGATCCCGGCTTTGGCCGCGATCATGGACATTCCCGCGCAGTATCACTCGCTCATCATCTGGATTGGGGACGGCACCGGTCTCCCGGACTCCATCCTTCATATCCATGCTGGTATGACAGTGTTAATGATGGTTCGCCTGATAAGCCGAAAATCACTGGGGACGTTCGTGCCGTTCGCCTTTGTCGTACTTGCCGAGGGAGCAAACGAGACAATGGATTATCTAAACTACGGCATGCGATGGACTGACACCCTCTTTGATGTCGGCAACACATTGTTCTGGCCCTTAGCAGTCAGTTTTGGCGTAAGGCTACGGCCGATGGCAAGGCAGGCTACACCAGACTTGAATAGTGCTACCCCAAGCCTTACGACGACTTAGAGGTGTTGTCATTATAGATAAGTCTAGTCAGTTTTATGGACACGAATAACAAACCGAAGATTGATTACAAATTTAGTTCTGTCACTCAAAGATTGTAAATATTGAAATGACTTGCGATCAGTGGGAGTTATCCGCAGCATGATTGAATGTCATTTCACGATATAGGGTCGATTGCCCTCTCCCGCTCTCTCCTGAGAGCACTAGGGGCTGCGTCATACGTCTGGCAGAGGGCGCCATGCTCTGCACCCAAATTTACAAGACGGGGCTGGACGTTGCTCGCTTCCGCCGCCTACGGTCTACGTATGAAAATTTTGTACCTTTTTTTCTTGCCGTCGCTGGCAGTGCTTACGGCGTGTTCAACTGACCCTCGTCTACCGGTAGACTATATGGGGAGAATCAAAACGCAGGCAGCTGTGCCAGACATGGCGGCCTGTATCGGACGGTCCGTAGCAGTCACTCCGGTGCCCTCTGAGGACGGGTTAGTGATCGATGCTCCCAATGCGCAACCGCCCCGCCGCTACATCGTGATGCAAGCGAAAGAAGAAACAGTCGTGATAATTCAGGGTCATTATACGTCTGATTTAGCCGCATCTGACACCGCTGCAGTCAAGTGCGCGATGCCAGTTCGCTAACGACCGAAATACATATAGACGCTGTCCCGTCGCCTCAGAGCATTCTCACGGATCATCGGTACCGGCTGGTCAAAGCATGTTCCGCTGGCTAACTTGCCCCCGATCGTGCCAGCACATGTCCACGCAAAGCGTCCGCAACCTATCTGGTGGCGCGTAATGTGACTTGCGCGCGCTACACTTGATGCTTGCGCATCGCCGGTACGTTGACCTGACGCCGCTCAAGACGTAACCGTAGGACGTGGCAAACTTCCTCGCTTTCGAAAAACCAATTGCCGAACTTCAAGGTCGGATCGATGATCTTCGAAATACTGCCGCTGAGGGCAGCATTGATCTCGCCACCGAGATTACCCGTTTGCAGGTGAAATCTGACAATCTTCTAAAAGACATTTTTACCAACCTGACGCCGTGGCAGAAGACGCAGGTCGCTCGACATCCTGAACGTCCACATTTTAAAGACTACGTCGCAGCACTTTTTACCGAGTTTGTCCCGTTAGCCGGCGACCGCGCATTCGGCGATGACCAAGCTATCATTGGCGGTTTCGCTACGTTCAGGAACCGCAAGATCATGGTGCTCGGTCATGAAAAGGGCGACGATATTGCCAGCCGCCTTCGTCACAATTTTGGCATGGGCAAGCCTGAGGGTTACCGCAAGGCGATCCGCCTCATAGATCTCGCAAGCCGGTTCGGCCTGCCAATTATCACGTTGGTTGACACGTCCGGCGCATTCCCTGGTATTCAGGCGGAAGAGCGCGGCCAAGCCGAAGCAATTGCACGCTCAACGGAGACCTGCCTCAACGCCGGTGTCCCAATCGTTTCAGCAATTGTGGGCGAAGGCGGCTCGGGCGGCGCTGTCGCACTCGCCGCTGGCAATCGTGTGATAATGTTCGAACATGCAGTTTATTCTGTCATCAGCCCCGAAGGCTGCGCTTCTATTTTGTGGCGCGCAGCTGATAAGGCGCCCGAAGCTGCCGAAGCAATGCGCATTACTGCGCAAGATTTAAAATCGTTCGGTGTCATCGACAATATTGTTCCGGAGCCGCTTGGTGGCGCGCATCGCGACCGTGCAGCCGCAATCGGCGCGCTCGCTGATGCACTTTCCTTCGCGCTGACAGACCTGATACCGCTGACACCAATGGAATTACGAAAAGATCGTCAGGCCAAGTTTTTAAAAATGGGTCGCATCTAAAGGTTTAATGGCAATTAATGCGGGCGTACGATTGCTTGGCAATGCTACGTCAAGATTATGGAATTTACTGCGCAATAATGCCATTCTAGGCGTCACCTTTGGTAACTATTACAAAACTTTAGAACATTCTATTTATTCTGTATGGAGCTATATTAATGGTAATATTAATGAGTTATATTTTTTACATACCTAGCTAATTTGCATTTGTTACATATTGTATATGAGATTTTCGTTTATAGCTAAATGTCTTTCTTCTCGTTTCTTACTAGATCGATCAGATATCTCGTTAGCTGCATTTACAATTGCCTTTCCATAAGCAGTATTACTGAAGCGTTTGCCGGCTTCCCTTGCCCTTTCTACAGTAATGAAACCCTTATGTAATGCTATTTCCTCTAAACACGCAACTTGAATGCCTTGGCGGTGTTGAATTGTACGGATGAATTCAGCAGCTTCAAGCAAGCTGTCGTGCGTCCCAGTGTCAAGCCAGGCGTATCCACGGCCCATCTGTTCAACGAACAGATCTCCCGCTTCCATATACAGGCGATTGAGGTCAGTAATTTCGAACTCGCCGCGCGGCGACGGCTTGAGGTTGCGGGCGAATTGCACGACCCGGTTGTCGTAGAAATACAGGCCCGTGACCGCATGGTGCGACTTGGGCTTTGCCGGCTTTTCCTCGAGGCTGACCGCCTTGCCGCCTTCGCCGAACTCGACCACGCCGTAGCGCTCGGGATCCTCGACACGGTAGGAGAACACCGTCGCGCCGCCCTTGCGCGCGACCGCCCTCGCCAGCAGATCGGTCAGATGTGCGCCGAAAAAGATGTTGTCGCCGAGCACGAGCGCGACATCGTCGTCGCCGATGAAGTCCGCGCCGATCGTGAACGCCTGGGCGAGGCCCTCAGGGCGGGGCTGTTCGGCATAGGAGATCGCCAGGCCGAATGCCGACCCGTCGTCGAACAGGCAACGGTAATTGTCGATATATTCGGGGCTCGAGATGATCAGGATGTCGCGGATTTCCGCGAGCATCAGCACTGACAGCGGATAATAAATCATCGGCTTGTCGTAGACCGGCAGCAGCTGCTTGTTCACGGCAAGCGTTGCCGGATGGAGCCGCGTGCCGGATCCGCCGGCGAGAATGATGCCCTTCATTGGGGAATGTCCTTCTTGGGGGCCCCGAGCAGTTCGTCGAGGATGTTGCCGAGCGCGGTCTGCCACGCGAGCGGATGGATGCCATAGTCGCGCGTGATCGCGTCATGGCTGAGCAACGAGTTTGCCGGTCGCGTCGCAGGCGTCGGGTATTCGCTGGTCGGGATGCCGTCGACCTCGGCGCTCGCCCCGCCGCGCGCGGCGCTCTGCGCGAAGATCTCACGCGCGAAGCCGGCCCAAGTGACCGCGCCGGCGTTGCTGAAATGATAGATGCCGGTGGGGGCGGCGAGATCCTCGACGAGCCGCATCGCGATCGTCGCGAGCGCAGCGGCGAGATCGGCCGCGGACGTCGGGCTGCCATGCTGGTCGTCGACCACGCGCAGACGCGGATTGGTCGCGCCGACGCGCAGCATCGTCTTCACAAAATTGTTGCCGTGCGCGCTGACCACCCAGGCCGTCCGGACGATCGCGTGGCGTGCGCCCGAAGTCCGTACCGCGAGCTCGCCGCCAAGCTTGGAGGCGCCGTATACGCCGAGCGGCGCGACCGGATCGTTGACGTCCCATGCGCCTTCGCGCGCGCCGTCGAAGACGTAATCGGTCGAGACCTGGACGATCGGGATCGCCGCCTTCGCGCATGCCTCGGCAAACGCCGCGGGCGCCATCGCGTTGACCGCCCAGGCGGTGACGATGTCGCTCTCGGCCTTATCGACCGCGGTATAGGCCCCCGCGGAGATCACCGCGGCCCAGGGCGCGCCGTCATGGCCGCCCGCGACCATCGCGGCGATCGCCGCGGTATCGCGCAGGTCGAGCTCGTCGATGTTGATCGCGGTGACCGCCCAGCCCTCGGGCCAGGCATAGCGCTTGAGCTCGGTACCGAGCTGCCCGTTCCCGCCGGTGACGAGGACGTGCTTCATACCCCCAGCTGCGGAAGCATCGCTCATACCGACAGCCCACGACGCTGGTCCGCCTTGTGCTCGGCGACGATCGCCTGCCACCAGTCCTGATTGTCGAGATACCAGGCGACGGTTTTCTCGATGCCCGTCTCGAACGTCTCGGCAGGCTCCCAGCCGAGCTCGTCCTTGATCCGGGTCGCGTCGATCGCATAGCGCTTGTCGTGGCCGGGGCGGTCGGCGACATAGGTGATCTGTGTCGCGTAGGACTGGCCATCGGCGCGCGGGCGGAGACGATCGAGGATTATGCAGACGGTCTTCACGACCTCGAGATTCTGCCTCTCGTTGTTTCCGCCGACATTGTAGGTCCGGCCGGGCTCGCCCTTTTCGAACACCGCGTGCAGCGCGCGGACATGATCCTCGACATACAGCCAGTCGCGGACCTGATCGCCCTTGCCGTAGACGGGCAGGTCGGCGCCCGCGAGCGCCTTGACGATCATCAGCGGGATCAGCTTTTCGGGAAAGTGATACGGCCCGTAATTGTTCGAGCAGTTGGTGATCAGCACGGGCAGACCAAAGGTGTGGCCCCACGCGCTGACGAGATGGTCCGACCCAGCCTTTGACGCCGAATAGGGCGAACGCGGATCATAGGGCGTCTCTTCGGTGAACAGCCCGGTGTCGCCAAGCGAGCCATACACCTCGTCGGTCGAGATGTGGTGGAAGCGGAACGCCGCCTTCGCTGCGTTGCCGAGCGACAGCCAATAGGCACGCGCCTGGCTCAGCATCGTGAAGGTGCCGATGACGTTTGTCTGGACGAACACGCCGGGGCCGTCGATCGAGCGATCAACATGGCTCTCAGCTGCAAGATGCGTGACGATCTCGGGCTTGAATTCGGCGATCGCCGCCTTGACCGTCTCGGCATCGCAGATGTCGCCTTTGACGAAGTGATAGCGGTTCGAGCTTGCGACGCGTTCGACCGTCGACAGCGTGCCGGCATAGGTGAGCTTGTCGAAGTTGAGGACTTCATGCTCGGTGTTCTCAATCAGGTAACGGACGAGGGCCGAACCGATGAAGCCGCCCCCCCCGGTGACGAAAATGCGCATGTGTTATCCTCAGGCCAGTGGCGCTAGCGGGCGGTCGTTATAGGGGAAAGGGCTGTCAAAATCGGCAAGTAGCGGCTGGGCCGCGTCCTTGACGCTCAGCTCGGGAATAGTAGTGGCCAGCATAGGCCAATCGATGCCGATTGCCGGGTCATCCCAGCGAATGCCGCCATCGCTTTCGGGTGCGTAGGTGTCTGAGCATTTGTATATGACTTCGCAATTACCCTCGAGCGTTACGAAGCCGTGTGCGAAACCGATCGGAATAAAAAGCTGCTGGCCGTTCTCGGCTGAGAGCTCGGCGCCGACCCAATGCCCATAGGTAGGCGATCCCTTACGAATGTCGACTGCAACATCAAAAATTCGCCCCCGGATGCATCGCACCAACTTATCCTGCCCGCGTGGCGGTGTCTGGAAATGCAAGCCGCGTAAAGTGAATGGGGGTACCGACAGTGAATGGTTGTCTTGAACGAAGCTGCAATCAATGCCGAACTTTGCGAACGTAGGCTTGGCATAGGCCTCCATGAACCACCCTCGATCGTCACCGAAGCGCTTGGGCAGAATTAACCGGACCGGAGAATATGCATTATCCATAGTGAGAGCTAACCTGCCTTACCAAATTCAACAACGCGAAGTTTCTTCACTTCGATGGGTTAGCATCGGCAACCGTGACTGGTGGGTCGACACGTTTTTAGGCTATCTTTAACAGCCGCTAGCGGATCAGTGCCCTTGGCGCTGCAACCAGTTTAGACGATCACGCCTGATGGGCAGCGCGACCGTGTTGTCACTGCAACAGATGTTCGAGCAAGCGCTCGCTACGTTTCTTGGACTGCGCTGGCACAGTCAGGTTCCAGATGCAGGGCACAATCTGGCCACAAGAAGCGCCTGCCGCCTTCGCACAGGTCGCCATTCACTTGCGACCGTCAGCTGCCGGGTGGCACAATCCCCTTCTAGGTCTTCCGGTTCATGCCATTTGAACTAACCGCGTACCTTGGGACCGCACGACCGTCGCGAAAATGCTAAGTTTCTGACGTTGCGAATGTCGCCGCTTTTGCGACAGCGGAATGTCGCATCTTGGTGGAAAGCGGACCGTTGGCTAACAGGCTAGCGCTCATCAACCGGACAATTAGTCGGACACGACCACGCTATCATCGGGCAATATGATGGAACTATCGCCAGACGCGATTGCTGATAGGAGCCGGTGATTATCTGGGGGCAATGGAAAGCTGTGAGAACGTGACCTTTGGAAAGCGACATATCGCGATCATTGCGCCGCCGACCGCCGGGCATATCAATCCTTTGGTAGCTCTGGGTACCACGCTCGCATCGACCGGGTCCCGGATCACCGTGGTTCACATGGCTGAGGCGGCATCGCTCGTATCTAGTTCGGCAGTGCGCTTCGCCGCGATCGACCATCCTGCGGACCACGAAGGTTCGCTGGCGAAACATATGTACACGTTGGCAAACCCTTCAGGGTTTATCGGACTCCCCAGGATGATCCGCAGCACTGCCACGATGACCCGCCTGCTTCTCGAGACCTTGCCATCAGCTTTGACCAGGCTTGACATCGACGCGGTAATTGCGGACTCTGTGGAACCGGCTGGCGCGCTGGTGGCTCGGCATCTTCGTTTGCCGTTTATCACCGCGGTTACAGGGTTGCCCCTCCTTAGGGAGGAAATGGTCCCACCGCCGTTTCTTGGGTGGGCGTATCGTCCGGATGCGGTCGGCATCAACCGGAACAAGGGCGGTTACGCAGTAAGCGATCTGCTCATGAGACCGATCACCGGCACCGTCTCGACCTACGCCCGTCGTTGGGGTCTTGATCCAGACCCGAAATATCAGTGGTCGGAACGCTTGCAGATCGCCCAATGTCCAGCAAGCCTCGACTTCCCCCGCGCCGCACTTCCAGCAAGTTTTCGATATGGTTCACCATGGCGGCTTGGTGAACTGGCAGAAACTCTTCCGGTGGACGAGCGGCCATTGATATTCTGTTCGCTCGGATCCTTGCAGGGTGCGCGACGAGCGCTGTTTGCAGCGATGACGAGCGCATGCGCCGCTGTTGGGGCTCGTGCGGTGGTAGCGCATGGCGGCGGGCTGAGCGACAGCGAAGCCGCCTCGCTTCCCGGTGATCCGTTGGTCCGGGCGTTCCTGCCGCAGACCCAGATCCTGCACCAATGCTCGGCCGCGATACTGCACGGCGGCTTCAACACCGTGCTGGACGCTTTGGCTGCCGGGATCCCGATCGTGGCCGTGCCACTGGCGTTTGAACAACCAGCGACGGCCGCACGTCTTGTGCGGATCGGCGCCGCTTGCGTTGTGTCTCCGGCGGACGCACGCCGGGGCGGCCTCGAACCGGCGTTGCGACGCCTGCTGACCATCCCGACTTATCGCCGAGTCGCACGCCAGTTCGCCGCGGATATTGCCGCCGGCGGAGGCGTGACCGAAGCAGCGGCGCTAGTTAATGCCGCCCTTGGCGATCAAGAGGACCTAATGCCGACAAGGCGGAGGTCAGCGGACGAGGAGACGGCCTGCGCCGCGTGAGGCGCTGGGCAAAGATGATCGCAGGTGGGGCCAGGATCAGGCCCATGATGACGTCCGCCCCATAATGGCCACCGAAAACTGGCGTCGCAAGAATGGTAAGTACCGCCCATGCCGCGCCTGGGACCGTCAGCCGGGGTATGGCTCGGAACGACCAGATGAAGATCGCGGCGAGCGTTGCATGGAAGCTCGGGAAGCTGACTATTCCCATAAGCATCGTGAGATCCAGTACCTTGCGCGATCCATCGCGAAGGCCAGTGATCAATCCTTGCTCGAGCCATGCCACGGACGGCCAAAGATGCTGGTAGTGTGAAGGATCAAACAGGTTGCCCATTGCGGGCGTCAGCCCCGAGATCAGGATCGTGACGAACCCGGAAAGGATCGCTGCGCACACGGTAGTCCTGAGCACGTCGAACTTTGACCGGCTGCTCAGCGCCACGATCACGACAATCATCTGAACCGTTAGACTGTGATAGGCCAATCCTAGCACCCAGATCGCGGTCGGAAACTTGTCGAGGAGAGCCAGTATCACTGGCCAGTTGAACCCGATCATGCGGTCTGCCGCTGCCAGACGGTCGTCCCACAGCACTCCCGACTTCGCGGCCAGCGCATAAGCCAAAACTACGCCCAGTAACGTAAAGAGTGTCATTTGAAGGAAGGCGATTGCGCCAGCAGCGAGGCGAGGTCGAGCGGTGCGCCGGCCGATGATGATAGCCACGCTGAGTGCGACTAACGCCAAGACAGCAGGCACCGCGCGGACCCAATCAATTGAAAATGCATGGGGATATTCTGCAGCGATGAAGCTCAGCAGCATCGCCGCAATCAACCCCCATGACGGTATATCTCGGCGGTCAGCGAGTGATGTCGGCGCAGTCATTGCGGTCGAACGCAGATTGTACGCATGCAGTGCCATCGACGTTGCAATCCGGTATAACAGCTTGCGGCCCCTTCCCTCGTTGCCACGTTAGCCCTGTAGCCAGATGAACGGATGGTCGACGTTGAGAAGCGTGCAAAACCGGCTGAGTGTCTGAAATTGGGTGTTTCCAGTCCATCCGCTCCGACGGCTGAAAGCTCCCGGTCGGCTTCGGGGAATAGCGACCGCGTTCATAACGGTTAAACGTCGCGACCTGACACAGAACAGACGTCCCGCGTTCACTCGGCCGGCATCTGATGTCCCGCCGTCATCGCGACTGGCGCACGTCACCCATGATGTTACCTCGAACATCCGCCTGAGCGTTGCCTTCAAGAATGATGTCACCCATCAGGTTGCCGCGCAGTTCAAGCTGACAGCCGGATCTTACAATCACGTCGCCCGAGACGTTGCCGCGTAGAACGGTATCTGTCTCGATGGTAAGAGGCCCTTCCATATTGCCTCGTAGCGTCTGCATAATTGGGACCTCGCGCTTGTATGCTACTCATACGTAGCACCACCCCGCCTCAAAGATGCAAGACGCGATTTGTTTCCCGGCTAACCGACTGACGTCCGTAACTGGGCGTAAGCGGAGTGGCCAGTTTGGAAACACAAGCGATCGTTGACTAGTCCGCGGCGGACAACCATCCTGACGCCGATGGAAGGATGGTTGGAGCTTCGTCTTAAGCTGTTGGTCGTTCCCGTTCTCATCGGGGGGGCAGTCTTTGCGGCGATTCTTTTGGCAATGCGGTGGCTGATCCCTGACCATCGAACCCATCTCAAGCGCAGAGTGGCCCTGTGCTGGCTTGTCGCCTTATCTGCGGCGTTATGGATCGGGTTCGAGTTGGAAGACGCCAAGGCAGCCGCCATCCACAATCGCAACATCGGCATTCCTGTCGTATTCATCTGGGCATGGGTCACGATGGTGCTGCCCGCACCGTTCGTCGGGATGGCCATGCTGTCGCTCGGCGGTGACTGGTTAGGTACGCTCGGCAATCATAGAGACGAGTGACTGCGCCTGGGCGTTTTCGGACGTTCGCGGCGAGTTGTGGTAACGCACAACCCGCCTCTGCAAATGAGACAGCGCCTCGTACGGCGCGGTTTCACCTTACCTAAGGCGCGGCCGGAACGTCTGCTTTGGGAAGGAAAGCGGACATTCGCGCGATCGCAAAATCCGGGTCCGCTAGGGTCAAAAGCGGACCCGTGCCGGACAGATCAGGCAGGGAAATGAATTCCGCATAGTTTGTTGCCGTCTGGGTCGCGAAAATAGGCAAGTTCGACTGTCCCCAGCGATGCCGTATTACGCGGGCCGGGCGGGGCTTCGATCGAGGTGCCACCGTTGGCGACCGCGGTATCATGAAGCTGCTTCACTTGTTCAAGCGAGTTGCACGAAAAGGCGACGGTGCTGCCGTTGGCGACGCTTGCCGGTTCGTCGTTAATCGGCTGGCTGACGATGAAATTGGTTCCGTTGCCATTATTATAGATCAGCCGTGTATGGCCGCTGTCGGCAATGTTCCGCGTCCCTTCGCCTGCCCCCAAAGTGGCGAGCACCGTGTCGTAGAAGCGCTTCGACCGTTCAATATCGTTCGATCCGACCATGGTGTGAAAAAGCATGCGGGCTCTCCTTGCGGCTGATCGACTTCCGATCGCCACTAGCCTTCTCACCTAACCGGCCGTTAGGACGCGGTCACCCCCGGGTCGTCGAAATGTCCGCGATTGGGCGAAAGCGGACATAGGCTTGTTGCGTAAGTGCTAAGTTTCGAACGTCTCGTATGTCCCGCCTTTTGCGACAGCAGACTGCCTGCTTTGGGTTAGGAGTCGGCGCGGCCGCGTTGCGGTAGCAAGGTGGCTACCTTGCCGCTCGTTGACGTGCGATCCCTTACCAAACTCGAACGTCAGCCACCGTCATCGTTTGGTCGACACCTGCTTGGCAGGCACCACGACCCGGCCGATCATCCGCGCGCCTTTTTCGTCACGCTTCAACTCGATATCGACGCTGTCGACAGTTTCGTTCTTACGACCGAAGTTGCGGAACAGGTGCGCGGTCAGGATGGTCGCGCCATTGGGGTCGATCCGGTCGGGCGCAAACACATTGGCCTGTGCGGTGTAGGTGCCCGCTGGCGCGATGTGGAGCATATATTCCTCCGGCCCGTACCCACGCGTCATGTCGTTCGACAACCGTCCGCCGATCACGGTGCGATTGTTGTTGTAGATCGCCCGTTCGCGGGTCGGTTCGTCGACCCACAAGTCCATGTCCGACCCGTCGCTGGTCCAGTCGATGACAACGCGCACATCGACGTCGAGCAGCCCGACCAGACGCGGGTCCATGTCGATGGTGCCACCCAGCCTGCGCAGGCGCGGCAGCATGGCATTGGCCTCGTTTAGTGAGATCAGCGCGATCCCCTCCCAAAGTTCCGACTGTGGCGTGATGGCGACATCGTACAGGAGCGTGATCGCACGGGTCAGATCGGCGCGCGCCGTGGCGGGCTGCGCCTTGGCCCGGCGGGCGAGAGTTAGCGCCAGCAGGCGGCGCGGCTGCGGTCGATCCGGATCGAGCGCCGCCTGTCGCTCGCGCAACTCCACCGCGGGGTCCCAGGCGCCGTAGCGCTCGAGCCGGTCAGCGACCATGCCCAGCGTCGTGTCATCGGCGGTGGGCAGTTCGAGCGCCGACAGAACCATTTCCTGCGCCTCCGCCATCTGCCCGCGCTTCGCCAGCCAGGCGGCGGTGTCGAGGTAGAAGATGGGCAGCGTCCCATGCCGCGCCTCGGCCTCGCGGAAGCGTTCGACGAAATCGGCGGGCTTGCCGTCATACAGTTCCAGATAGGGGCGGTCGGGTTGCCAGGCATCGATCTGGACCGACGGCGCGGCGGGGCCGGACTCGGCACCCGCCCTGCTGGCGCTCACCACGATGTCGCCCGCCGCAGGGCTGCCCCGAGGGGCCGGGGGTGCGGGCGGCGCAGTGGGTGCATAGACGGCCGGTGGTGACGTCGCCGTTCCCACGGGGGCCGGTGGCGGAGGAGGAGGAGGAGGAGGAGGTGGTGGCGCCTCGCCCGGTGCCGTCCGATCGAAGCTGCGCGAGGTAGCGATCCGTTTGGGCACCGCCGCCGGATCGAACTTCGTCTTCCACCAGGCGACCTGATCCCGCCATTCGTTCACGAGGGTTTCGCGGTGACGCTGTGCTTGCGAGGCGTCGTTGCTGTCCGCCGCCTTGCGGGCCCGCTCATAATCGTCGCGCCACCCGGCGGGTAGCGTGGCGGGCGGGTCGATCTTGGCCGCCAGATAATCGTTCACGCCTTCCAGGACGAGGAAGGACAGGCTGGGACTAGCGATGCCGTAACGGCGGCTGAGCGCGACATAGGCCTCACGCTGGTCGGTGCCGCCCAGCTCGGCCAACTGGTCCTGCGCCAGCAGCGCACCGGGACCGTCAAAGACGACACCATTGCCCTCGACCACACGGACGATTGCCTGCCCACCGTTCAGTCGCACCATAACCGGCCCGAACGCGGGCGCACGGGTCAGGATTGACCAGCGCCCGGCGGGGGCGGGCAGCGGTATGAAGGGGACCGGGCGTCCATCGCGGTCGATCACCGCCGCCACGCCCGTGGCCGGCGCGCGCAATTGCGCCAACGCCGCAGCCAGTTCGCCGTCCAGTAGGATCAGACGCCCGCCTTGCGCTCGGGCCAGATGCCCAGCCCAGGCCCGGTCGTCACCGCTCGCGCTGCTGACTACGTCGATCGGGCAGGATGCACCTATCTTGGCACCTCGATTAATCGTCGCTCGGCCATCGGTGAACATCAGGCAGCGATCGGCCGGGCCGTCGCGGCTGATCGGCGCAAAGCTTGTCGCACCGCGATAGGACAGCGTGGCCAGCCACGCAGCGGCCTGTTCGGCGGTGCCGACTGTTTGGCGAAGCGCCCCGCTGCTGTTGAACGCCACCAACTCGATCGTAGCCGGCCGCCAGTCGCTGATCGCCGCCTTGACCAGCGCGATCTCGCGCGCAGTGTCGGCATTCAGCCGAGAGCGCGAACGATCCCAATAGATGCGCAGCCGTGCTGGGGCCACCGCACTGACGGCTGAGGCCGGAAGGTCGCCGCCGAGCTGGACGTCGCGCTCGCCATTGCGATGAGTGCTTTCTACCAGATCGGCGATGCGCGTGGAGGCGATCGCCAAGGTACCGGGCGGCAGTGCGCCCTTACCCGCGCGTTCGGCCAGGAAGCCATCGCCCTGCGCCGTCATCGCCATTGCCGTATCACCCAGCGTCACGACTGGCGCACCCGCCATGCCTGTCGCATGCACACGCATCGACCACCCCTCGGCCGGTGCATCGAAGCTCACCGGCAGGCGCCAACCCTTGGCACCGACGGGGGCGACAAAGGTCACGCGGATCGTCCGCCCGGATCCCGGCCAAATCGGAAAGACACGAGTCGAAAAGACATTATCCGCACTAACCTCAGCAAGGCCAGGGTCGACGCGCTGGCGGACCCGCGCTTCGTACACCGCCTTGGCGCGGGGCCGGTCGACCAGCACACCGTCGACCATCCGGCCACCGATATCCAGCGCATAGCCGGTGACGACCGCTCCCTCGGGCAGGGTCAGGCGGAAGTCGCCTTCCATCTGTTCGCGCTCTGGATTGGCGAAGGCGGCGGTGACGGTCGTCTCGACCACGCCACCGCGTTGCTCAACCGACAGGTCCAGCCGCCGTAATTGCAGCGGCCGGGCATGGGCCTCGTCCCGAATGCCGTTGGCCCGCGCGGTCAGCACCGGATTGGCGAGCTGCGCTGATGCCCCCTGACTCACGATCAGGGCAAAACCCAGCGTCACGATTCCTGTCCACCGTGCCAGCATATTCGCCCCCTTGTATCGCCCAGAGGCTAGCCCGCACCCATGCCTGGAGCAACCGCCTCGCCCGGTTATCCCAAGCAACGTTAGGCCGGCGTCACCGGCCGACCGGACGTCTGCGATTGAGTGAGGGTAGGCACAGCCTTGCCGCAGAATGCTGAGTTTCGGACGTCGCGCATGTCGCCGATTTTGCGACAGCGGGATGGCTGAGAGTGGGCGGAAACCTGCCGGTCCGCTTCAAAGCACATCGCAAAAGAAACAATTGTTCGCGCACGTATGCCCAGATTTTAGCTCGCGCCATATCGCCGCGGTCCGGGTCCCCTTCGGCAGGCAGCGGCTTTCGTCAGCGCAGTCCCTGCACAGCGAGATCATTGGCTATGATCCCGTTCCAATTCGTCGGTTGATAGTGTTCAATCGGGCTACCGACGGTGCGCTGATTACGCCATTGCCAATGCGTCGGCGAGGCCGTGTCGAATGAAAATCCCGGTACAAGCCAAAGTGGCGCGGTAAGGCGCGCGTACTGGACCTCCGTACGACGCATCAGCCGTGTCCAACCTTCCGGCGTGCGGCGGCGAAACACTTCGCGTCGCCGGAAGGGGGCGATGGGATGAAGCGAAAGACGCCAGCCTGACCCATCAAAGCGGAAGCCGCGAAAGGCGGGATCGTAGTTCCACCGATTTATCACTAGCACATCAGGCCGCGCATCGCGCACCGCGTCATCATGAAGGCACAATCCCTGCCGTGCTAGTTGGGGTAGTTTGTCCCACAGCAGCGGCGCCGGATGGATCCTCCCGACCTCCTTCTCGCTCGCATACGTCGCCTGCATGCGTGAGTTTTCACACCCTGTACCTATCGGCCCAAGCGAGAAGCGACGAACAGGCTTCGGCAACGAAGCGAGCAGCGGCACATGCTTCAAAGACACCTCTGCAAAGCTGGCCGCGGTCTGCGAGAACAACAGCCGCTGGCAGGTGTCCCAGCACTTGTCCGGAGATCCTAGTCCCCGATCGACAGCGTAGACGATCGACAGGCCGCGCGGCAGCATTGGTGGCTCGCCATGGTCCTGCGCCAGGATCGCACCGACGCGCTCCTCTGTTGCCCTGTTGGCAAGCAAGGGAACAAAGAAGCCGGCCGCAAGCGGCGGTATGGCTGCGACTACCAGCAGCAACAGCGGGCGGGCTCTCCTCCGCGACACTCGCAGCAGCCCGTATAGAGCGAGAGTGGGGGTAAGATATACCCAAACTCCAGGCAGGATGCCGAGCAGCATCGCCAGCGGTATGCCGATAATCGATAGAATGAGCAGTACTAGGATCGGCGCGAGGAAAATTGCGCACCCCGCTCCCGCGGTCACGGTTGCCCACAGCTGAAGAAAGCGGCGATCCAACGTGTGCATGGGCGGTAGCCCTCCCTCCAAATCGCCGCAGCAGTGCCCCTTTAGTACCTCACCGTAGTGAGAACGATAGGCGGCAACGGTTGCCTTCCAAACAGCGGCTGTGGCTGCGAACTGCCGCTCGTCGCGGAAGTGCTGAGTTTCGAACGTCTCGAATGTCGCTGCTTTTGCGACATTCAAGACCGATGACGGCCTGTGTCGCATCGCAAAAGCGGTCACTTTTGCAACGACGGGAACGCCCAACAGTGCGCATATGCTCCGTTATGAAAGCAACGGCACCTGAACGGTTGGGAGCAGTTCGATGGTGTTTGCCCGGATGGTTACCGGCAACATCATCGGCGAAGGATGACCACTCTCTCGTCCCACGTATACGACGTTAATCTGCGCATCGAGTGAGCCGGAACAACCCATCTGAACATAGAGCAGGTCGGTCGCCCTGGTTAGAGCCGCGACAAGCTTGCTGCTCTCCTTCTGCGGCAATGCTACGCCGTTGCGCTTGACCAGGGCATTCACCACACCCTGTCGGAAGCGCCATCGCAGATTGACCGAAAAGTTGCCGTTCGGCTTGCATGAGATTGAATTTGTGAGCGCCTGGTCCGTCTTGGTCGCGGGAAACTCGTTCACCAGCACTGGAAGAGATGAAGACACCTGGGCGGCAAACGTGAGAGCGAGCCCGATCAGCATTCAGGCGAGCGCAGGAGCGCAACTAAGGAACCGGCGAGGTGCAAAGCATCGCCCTTTCGAGATGAGTAGGTGCATGTCAGCATGGTACCCCAAGCCTATTTTACTTTCACCCAGCAATGTCCGCTTTCTTCTCCATCCCGACTATTCGTGGTGCAAAATCAAAATTTTTGCATCAGCGGGGCAGCCAATGCCGTTGGTCAGCTGATACCCGCTCAGGTTCTCACGTGCACCGCATAATTGGCTGATAATGCAGTTGCACGCCCGCTCGATCCTGAGTTTGTTAGAATGACCCACCGTCAAGGGACATCTTCATGCGCCTGGCCGCCTGTTTTCTGTCCGCGCTACTTCTGGGCGCAGCCCCGCCGCCTGCGGCAACAGAGCCGCTGGGGGTGTTCCAGACATGGGGTATACACCCCAAAACGTCTCTCTCCCTCGTCGCGGGTGGTCTCAAGGTCGAGGTTGCGTCCACTCCGTGTAAGCTGCCCGCACAAAACGAGGGGTGCAGCTTCGAAGGTCTCAGCAATCAAGCGACCGTAACTGTTACCCAGCCCGGCATCGCGCCGTTTCAGATGATCAGCGATCGCCAAGCTTCGTTCGTGCGTGTTGCCGTCATCCATCTTGCACCTGGTACGGGGAGGTCGGCAGTGGTGGTCGATAATCAATGGGGTGGCTCGGCCGGCTTAACCGCAGTGACGGTGATCGAACAGGAAGCTGGCGGCTTCCGAGCTGTGCCGCTGGAGCATCACGGCAGCCGCGAGTTAACGGGCAAGGTAAGCCTGCTCCCTCGTGAACTAGTGAAACACGGTCGGCCCGGCTTCGTGTTGGAGGCGCGCGGGTTCAACTTCTCGGGCGAGTGCAACGCCTGCACGCGTGGAACACCGCTCGTGCTCGCCGTGCGCGATGGGCACAGCATCGACATCTCATCTGACCCTGCCGTGCGGCCATTGTTTGCGCATGACCTTCCAGCGCATCGCCGCGTCTGCGTGTCAGCAGTCCATGACCGCAACGGTCATTGCGCGGCCTTTGTTGCCGACGCCGCCCGGCTGGGGCAGGCCGTATCGGCGTGGCGGGTAATGCTTGCCCATTACCGGCACGAGCCAGCTGGCTATCCGGCGGCGTTGCGTTCGTTCCTCGTCGCTGAAGGCTACCTAACGCCAGCTGCGGCAAGTGCACTGCCACTGGCATGATGCAAAAATCACGGGTTTCGCATCGGCGAAGGAACGGCGGGAAGCGCCCGATGCGATTGAAATGCACGCATTCTATCATTGCGCCATCTTGCGACTCCGCGCAGCATGATCAATGCCGGTATGACACCTGGAGAAACAAATGTTTTACGCCAACAAATTCCTGATCGGAATCGCTATAGCTTTGTCGACGTCCGCCGTTGCAAAATCCGATGTCACGCACACCCTCCGCTATAACGACGCGGGCAGGGAAATCGATGTTAAGGTCGGTGATACGGTAGCATTCGTATTACCTGCTTATTTGGGAACCGGAACATATTGGACGCCCCGGCCAGACCCAATCTACAAAATTACGCAACCTCCTCGCGTGGAGGATGACCCGGCGAAACGGCTCCGCGATGCTACAAATATGCGGATCCAGTTCATTCACCCCGGCAGGAAAGCCTTGAAAGTTGCAGCAGTCCCGATGGGCTACGGCGGTGGCAACGCGTCGAACGTGCTGACGTATAACTTTATTGTTTCCCAATGAGGCAAACGTAGGAAAGGCAGCGAGGCCGCTAGCTTATTTTTCAAAGTCAATTCCATCGATCTAATGAAGACAGTTGGTCCGTTTTTTTCAAACAGGCCATTCTTGATGCAAAAATCAAAAGTTTTGCATAAAGTTTTAATCGCTAGCGCTGGCTGCATTTCAGATCGATCGCACGCCGATCGAGGTCGCTGAGGGTTTCCCCGATCCTAGCGGACTCATTATCCCAGCAACGCTGCTTAGGCGTGCGATTGTCCCTCTGTTGAACGGGCACCACGTACACAGGATATGGAAAAACAGGCGTTTTGCTCTCGGGTACGGCAGGCCCTGCCTGTTGAAACGATGAATTCGGCTTTGACGTATCCTGTACCTGCAAGGATGCGATCAGGGCCATTCCGAACGTGATTATCGTTGCCATCATCACCGCGTCTCCCCGTTGCCGATCCGCTGAGTATGCACCTAGACTGGTGACGAATACCCTACGTAACGATTTACCCCTCAACCGCGACGCGATGCAGAAGTCACAAGTTTTGCATCAAACGAAAAACCTCACAAAACCGGGCACTTCCGCGATGCATAAATCCGATGCAAAAACAGCACATGATTTACGGCTACGCACGCGTCTCATCCACCGGTCAGGACCTAGCGCAGCAGCTCGCCCAACTAGGTGCGGCCGGCTGCACGAAGATCTATCAGGAGAAGGTCAGCGGCGGGACGGCCGAGCGTCCGCAACTCAAGCGCGCTATCGGCGCGCTCGATACCGGCGACGTGCTGATGGTAACGTCCACCGATCGCCTTGCCCGCAATACCCGTGATCTGTTGAACATCCTGCATGCGGTAAAAGAAGCTGGTGCCGGCTTTCGCTCGATCGCAGAGCCGATGGTGGACACCACCTCCCAGTTCGCAGAGGTCATCATTGCCGTGTTAGGCGTGGCGGCGAGCTACGAGCGCCATCGTATCACCGAACGCACCGCTGCCGGTAGGGTCCAGGCCAAGGCCCGTGGCGTAAAGTTCGGCCGACGTGCTGCCCTTACTCCGCATCAGCAGGCCGAAGCGCTACAACGGCTCGCCGCTGGCGATACGCAGCGCACTGTCGCCGCCCTGCTTGGCGTCGATCAGGCGACGATATCGAGGCTATACCGAAGGGAAGGCTGAATGGCCGGGGACTGACGGCTTTCGGCTGACCATTAGCCGAAGCTGCCGTTCGGTGTTACTTGTGGTGCATTGAGCTACAAGGAACATCATGAGCTTATTTATGATCTTTGCGCTGGGGCAGGTTGCAATGACCGCTCCACCACCGCCACCCGTCGCGTTCGAAGACTGGGCGGCACTACAGCCTATTGAGAAATCTTACCGCGCATCCGTGCTATGTCGTGCGGGCGGTCGCATTACCGCAGAGTTCGCTCTTGCTCGTGGAGTTGTCTCTGTAAAGAGTATTGAGGGAATATCCCATATACTTACACCATCGGAACGCGTTTCCATAGATGCTGCGGTCAGAAGCCTGGGATATCTCGATAGAGTTGGCATTGGCTGCAATGGCCAAGATGCCCTGATCAGCGTGTTGGGAGGCTTTTCAGAGATCAATCACAAAATGATGCGACGTTCCGTATCCATTGTTTGGCAGCCTCGCGGCATAAGCGGAATGGGTGGACGCACTTCACCAGAAATGGAGCTTCTCGCCGAGCAGCGTTGAGAGCGAAGCAGTCGGTTTAGGATTGCATTACAACTCAACGTACGGCCGCAAGTGGGCGCTTTCTGCCATCGCAACACGGTCTCCGACGCATTAGATTTGCGCATCAAAGTCCGGTCACGTTTTAGCCGTTCGCGGCATGATGCAAAACTTGTGATTTTCGCATCATAGTCGAGGGTTTTGGCAGTTAGCTGCCATTGCCTCCGCCGCGGCGAAGAACGACCCAGCTCACCGTCAAAGATAACAGCCATGCTGGGAAGGCGCTTAGCAACAGGCCAGGCCCTGGCGGTATCATATCCTGCAAAGCGTCAGGTTGTCGCCAAGGCCACGGCCACGAGAGCACCAGACCATAAAGCACCATAGCTCCAGGCACGACAGAGCCTGCTATGACGATCCAGAGTACACGATTAGTACGGACCAGCCGAGAAGCCCGGAGCGAGATCACTACTATCGCTGTGATGACCGACGCTGGGATTGTGAGCATCAGAACGTAGGCGGTGATAAATAAGACTGCCTCCATTCGAGATATCAAGCTCATCTGCGGGCTTCTGGCAAGCACTGCTTTGTCTGCCGCAAGTGGCTGCTTCGGGCATTAGCTAACCAGCTATTTTGCCCTCCGCTGATGCAAAATGTTTCAATCTTTCATCACGAACGGCGAAAGTGATGGGGGTGCGGACCAACCGCTATTGGAAAGGCAGATGGCGTACGCCGACGTTGGGTGACACAACGGCTTTCCCCAAAGGATCGAGCTTGGGAATAGCGGGCCAGTATTTCCCCTAGGCGACTATAGGGCTGGCGGGTAGCATCGTATGTCGGAGGGACGTCATGCCGCTATTACTGGCTCTATTGCTCGCGCTGCCCTCTCCGCCGCCGCAGCAGCAGGCGGTCGCGGAGGACCGCTGTACAACGTTGCAAGCTGGGTTGGACAGCGCAACGGCAAAGCCGCCACCCCAGACTGACTTGTCGAGCCAATACTTTGGAACTGTAATTATCACTGCCACACAGCCGTTTTGCACGGGATGGACTGTCGTGACCGTGTTTCGGGATAGCAAGCTACACTGGGCGCTACGCCGAATATCCGTCGAACCAGATCTCGCCGTAGCGCCGGTCGAGCGCTGGGCATATTCGAGTAGCTGTCCGGCAATTCTCGACTGGCTTGAGCGGCTTGAGCGGTTACCGATCCGTTTTGGCATCGGTCCTATTAGGCAGACTCCACAATCGCGGGCACCACTCCGCGTACTGATGAGCCACGGAACTGACTATGCAGTGCGTGGCTATAGCTGGGTAACTCAACCCAGCGGCGCGCCAGCTACGCTGTCGTTGTCGAGCAACGATGGTGAAGTTGCCACTTGGGCGCGGGGCATATTGCAAGCAACGGTGCCGTGCTGGAAGGCGGGCTGAGACGGACTCATGGGAGTAGTTACTCCTGCCGCCTTGCAAACGAACCTCTACTGGGACAGCCCCCTCTCCGATCGCACTGACTGAACGGCCGCTTTGCGTCTCAGTCCTGATGCAAAACTTTTGATTTTCGCATCACGAACGGCGGCTTTGGGGATCGGCGGGACAAGCCTCGAATGACCGACTTTGGGCGAAAGCGGACATAGGCTTGTCGCGTAAGTGCTGAGTTTCTCGACAGCGTCTTCGAATCTCAGTTTCTCTCGTGTGCTTGCGTCGCAAAAGTCGGTTGCATAATGCTGGTTTTCTGATACAGTTTTGCGACATGCTGATCGGCTACGCCCGTGTGTCCACCGACGACCAGGATCTCCGGCTGCAACGCGCCGCGTTGAAGGAGGTTGGATGCAAACGGACGTTCGAGGAGAAGATCTCGGGCGCGAAGCGTGACCGACCCGAGCTGGCAAAGATGATCGAGCAGCTGCGCGACGAAGACACGGTAGTGGTAACGCGGCTCGACCGGTTGGCACGCTCCACGCGCGATTTGCTCGACATTGCCGAGAAGCTTAAGGAGATCGGCGCCGGCCTGCGCTCCCTAGCTGAGCCTTGGGCTGATACGACTTCGCCAGCGGGGCGCATGGTACTGACCGTGTTCGCCGGTATCGCCGAATTCGAGCGCGAGCTGATCCACCAACGCACTAGCACCGGGCGGGTAGCGGCCAAAGCGAGGGGAGTACGCTTCGGGCGCCCGCCCAAGCTCACCCCCGATCAAATCGCGCTAGGCGAGCGGCTGGTAAGCGAGGGTACGTCCGTGCGTGAAGCTGCCAAGCTGCTTAAATGCCATCATGCGACGCTCTATCGTGCGCTGGCAGCCGCGGCGTCGAGAATGGACGCCTGATGCCGATCCGTGCCGAACATGTGTTCTTGTATCCAATCGATTGGCCGCAGCTGTCGCAGCTCGTGCGCTTTGTCAGAGCGAAGGGACGATGCGAGCATTGCGCGCGTCCCCATGGACAAAGGGTTTTCCATTTGGGGGATGGACGGTGGTGGGACAGGAATCGTCTATGCTGGCGCGATGGCAGGGGACGGCGCGTGCGAAGACCGATGGAGAATATCCTGATCCAAGGCAGGTGGACACCGGTGGTACTGGCCTGTGCTCACCTCAACCATGATCCCAGCGACAGCGCGCTTCACCAGCTGGCCGCACTCTGCCAGCGCTGCCACATGATTTACGACGGCCCCGAACATCGTCGTCGACGCTGGAGGAACGCGCATTACCGGCGCGCGCTCGGTGACTTGTTCCACGGACCATACCCAATGCATGGTGCCGACTGGATTACGCCCACCCCGATCAGCATGCTCGACGACAGCCGTTCGTTGTACGCTCAGATTCCATAGAGCCAAATTTACCCCCGTACCCAAATCACGCCTTGGCCAGCGCATACTCCTGAACCAACACCTTCTCCGGCACGTGCCATGCCCCGGCGATCTTGCGGATCATGGGAAGGGTGAGGGCACGGTTACGCGCCAGTATCTCGGTTGCCCGTGACTGGCCAATCAGCGCTGCCAGTTCTGCACGCGTGTGACCGTTCATCTCCATTGCTGCTTCGATCGCGCGCACCGGATCAAGCGGCTCGATAGGCCAGCGACGGCTTTCATATGTTTCAACCAACGTGGCGAGCACATCGAGCCGATCGCCGGCATCGGTGCCCTCCTCTGCTCCCCACAGCGTCTCGATCTCTCGCAGCGCTGCTTCATGGTCTTCGTCAGTACGGATAGGACGAATGTGCATCGCACCAGCTCCAATAGGCATCATCAAAACAGGCTCACCGTCAGGGCATCGATCTTATCGTACTCGGCATGCGTCCCAACGAACTTGATGAAAGCAATCGACCGTTTCCAATCAAACGCCACCACCATACGATAATCGCCGCCAGCCACCTCGAACCGGACCCGCTCGCCGTTGAGCGACTTCGCTTTCGAAAAGTCGGCAACGACATCCAGAGGACTATGCCAAACAGCCGCCCCGGCAACCTCATGCCAGTGCCTTAAAGAGGCTTCCGTCGTGGGGTGCTTCGTCCAGAAAGCGATCAGCTTGTTCCTGGCGATAATTCTCATATCGATTGATTATCATTTCCCAGTACGGGAAACAAGCAAATTTCCCGTATTGGGAAAGTTTTGGGATCAGTGCTGCCCTCGCTATCGTTCCTAACCCTAGGTGCTGACATGGGAACGACACCGAAATCGAAGCGGTATCGCGCAGTGGCGCACGATACCGGCGGGCCCGAGCTTGCTAACACGCAAAGCTTCATCAACGGCCTGTGCCGCCTGATCGGCGTCGCGCCGCCCAACGGCAGCCGAACCGACGACATAGCAGGCAATAGGGGAGGATCGTCGCATGAGTTTTGACAGCACTAAGAACACGCTTGAGAAGCTGCTGGAGCAGGTTGACGAAGGCGACCACTAGCTACCTGAATGTATAAGGAATTATGTGTGGGCGGAAGAGGCGTGGTTACCGTCTCACCTTGCCTATTGCGCCATTCGACACCGGCCAGCGCGCACCAGAGGTCGACACCGAAAGCACCGTCAGCCCGGACCCGATCGCCGAACATCCGGTCGAGGATGACCTCGAAGTGCTTGGCGGGCCAATGGACGCGGGTGCTGGCGACACCGGCGAAATCATCTCTTGTGAAGAACATGATCGCCGGCTCCACCCCGCTACATCTCCATGCCGAAATCCCGGTCACGCCCCAGCCCCCCGGGTCCTGGCCCGTCTATCCGAAGCTGACGTTCCGGCAGGACGCGGTCAAGCGCACGTTCCAGCGCCGGCTCGCCCAACATGCGACCCTCAAGCCGTTCCTGCCGTCGCTCGACGATTACCTCGCTACGGTTGGTCGTCGCCGCCATACTGTCGGCCGACACCGCTTTCCAGTCGACGACGAACCGCTCGGCATAAGCGCCGCGATCGGTGCGCATCTCCCCTTCCCGCAGCCATGCCTGGGTCAACCGACCGAGGTCGGTCCATACGGTGCCTGGCGACGCAAGCTCACGGTCGAGCACGATACGCAGATCCTCCGCGCCGTTCACCCGCACCCGGTCGAGCGCTGCGGCAGCTGCGCCGAGCTCACGTTCCTGTGCCGTCGACGCGGGTCGGCCGTCGATCGCCCGCTGCTCGGCAACGAGGAACAGGTGCGCATAGCGCTCGACCGCAGTATCCATCACCGGCGATGTCGCCGGCATCCGGATCGTCAGACCCGGTCCCGCCCTTCCAATCGTCTCCAGCGCCGAGGTCTTGTCACCGGCATTGCGCGCGACACCGCGCTCGATCGCGCGACCGTCATCGACGATCAGCGCTACCTTGTCCGCAATGCGGGTAAGCCCGACGAGAAACGAGCGCTCGCTCAGCAGCCGACGCTCGCTCGAGCGCAATGCCAGCATGCCATGGTCAGTGGTGACCCCTTGCGCGATATGGACGTTGATCGCGTACGCCAGATCGAACCGCTCGGCCATGCGATCACCGGCTTGCAACTCATGCACGGTGCCGTCGATGAGCGATGAGACGACAAGCCTGCCCGTGCCCACTTCCTCGACACGGGCCATGTCGGCATTGCTGATCTTGCGATCATGATCGTTGTCGGTCCAGCGGATGCGGTCACCGGCATGGAGTTCGATCTGTTTAGGCTGATAGATCGTGACGGCATCGTATTTGAGGTTCTTCGCCAGCCGGTCGGGCTGCAGGTGCTTTTCTCCGCCGCCCCGCATCTCAAGACGTACCCGGCCGCCCTCGATCGCCTTCACGATACCCCGATCGCCGCGGACGAAGCCTTGCGAGGGTAAGTCGGTACGGATCTCGACCACCCGGCCGGGCTGATAACCCTTCAGAAGCCGGGCACCCTCGCGGGTGGCATTGACCCGGTCGAGCACCTCGATGCGGGTGCCGACGTTCGACATCTCGCCGGTCGCCTTCAATTCGGCCTGTACCGCCTGATTGGCCTCGCTGCGCATCGCCCGGCCCGCGGTAAGGAGCAACGTGTTGTCGCGCGTCTCCTTCGGCAGCGCCGCCCACCGGGCAGCGGCAGCCCTAGCGACATCGACTGCCGCCACTTCGGTCGTATCGGGCTTCAACAGCTCGAAGACCGTGGACAAATCCTTGCCATCAAGCGCGGCAACAATTCCTTTCATCTGGTCCGAGCGAGATCTCAAATTGTCGGTTATGTGCGCGGTCGCATGTCCGGCGCGCTGGCTGTCCTCGAACGGCCTGCCGGCCGCGATCGCGCCCAGCTGGCGGCTGTCACCAATCTGGACCAGACGGGCGGCACCGGTCATGTCAGCGAGACGGACGATCCGCTCCATATCCCAGGTGCCGACCTGACTGGCCTCCTCGACCATGATGACCGCCCCCTTCAGTTCGCCGGTGACGCGGGCAAGCTGGGCAGCGCTCGCGGTGCCGTCGATCACCCGGGCATGACGCGCCAGGAACCGCGCGATCGTGCTCGTCTCCGCGCCGGTGTCACGCCCAAGCGCGGTCGCGGTGCGACTGGCGATCGCGAGCCCGATGACATGATGCCCTTGCGCCTTCGCGATCGCGGTGACCGGCGCCAGCGCTGCCGACTTGCCGCGACCGGGGCCGCCCTGGATGTTCACCATCCGGTCGGACGACGACAGAATCAGCACAGCCGCAGCCTGCTGGCCGGCATTGAGCGGGCGCAGGCCCAGCTCGTGCGCTGCCTCCTGCGCGGTGGAGACGGCAGCGTCCGGCGACACGATCGGCACCGCCCGCCCCCTGCCCGCCTCGATGCCGGCCAAATAGGCATATTCGAGCCTCACCGCGCTCTCGGTGGTCACCATGCGGTCGCCGTCACCCAGCAGCAGGCCTTTGCTCTCCATGAGCGCTATGCGGGCTTCGACATCACCGACCGTAACCGGCCCGCCGCGTTCAAGGGCAGCGCGGATCAGGTCTAGCCGGTCGAAGGCGGCTTCGCTCTCACCCAGATCACGGGCTGCCGAGGCGACCGCCTGCGCCGCGGCATAGCCGACCGGATCCAGACGCCCGAGCCGTTCGGGCACGAGCGGATCCCCGTCACGTGGGGAAAGCCCCATGCGGGCCGCGACGGCGAGCCCGCGCTCCCCGACCCCGCGGACGCCGCGCATCGTCCGGGTCCATATCGTCTCCGATCGACCTGACCGGGCAAGCGCCTCCCCCACCAGCAGCCTTGCTTCGAAGCCACTCTCCGCTGCCAACGCCCGCCACCCTTCCGCGCGGAGTGCAGACGCCACCTCGGGGGTCTTGGCGTTCCGGGTCGCTAGCGTCGCCAGTTCGCGCTCGCGGGCGGTTCCTTCACGACCACGCGCTTCGAGGTGGGCGTCGATCTCGCCCGAGCGTGTTGAGAACGCCTCGACCACTTCGCGCGGCACACCCGTAATGTCGAAGGCGCCGTCGACCGGGTTCTGTGCTGGCATCGTCGCATAGCCCAGCGCCTCGACACGGGCCCGCAAGGTGGAGGCGAAGACCGCGCCCATGACGTGTTGGCGCTGGTACAGTTGATCGGAATGCAGCGCCTTCCAACTGCCGTCCGGCATCCGGGTGGCATTGGCGAGCACGTTATGGACATGCAGCTGCGGTTCGCCGTTTCGGTTCACATCGTGGAGGAATGTCGCGGCCAGCACGTTGCCAGTGCGCACCGCCCGCTGCCCCTCGGCGGTCGACACCCTTGCCTCGACGATGTTGCGCTCGATCCAGCCGAGCGTCGCCGTTGCGGCTTCGCGCACCGCCGCGATCAGCCGCGCATCGCCACCGACCAGCGCCAGGACCGATACCGACTTGGGCACCGACATCGTCAGGTCCCAGCCTGGGCGATGTCCCCCGCGCCGCGCATCGATCACGCTGCCGTCGGGAAGGCGGCCTTCGAGTACCGCCTCGAAACGGGCGGCGTCGACCGCGCCTTCGAGGCCCAGCGCGGTTGCCCCCTCCCCCGCCCAGGCGCTCGCGCCTTCGGCCTGATCGATGGTGTAGTAGTTGTCCTTCGCATAATAGGTCGCGGCATTGCCGGCGGATGAGACAGCGCTGACCGAGATCATGAGCGCTTCGCCTTGACCGATGCCGCGCCTGCTTTCGTGCGGGAGGCTTTGCCCGATGCCGATGCCGCTACATTGATGCGATGGTCGGCAGGCACCTGACAGTCATCGACCTCGAAGCGGTAGCGGATCAGCCGGCAGAACTCGGCATCTCCCGCCGCCATCTTGTGCGCCATCGGGATACCAAACGCAGGAACGGATTTACCAAGCCCGATGATGAACAAGGCGCCGACACCTGCCATAAACAGGCTCCACAGGCAGATGTACGCCGATGACCAGAAGCGGTCGTCACCCAGCACGAGACCCGTTACCTTGCGTGGGTCTTTCCGGACCTCCTCGATCGCTTCGGTATTTTCCCGCACCGCCTCGACAAGCTCTGCCTGCTTTTTGTCGATAGCATCGAGACGTGGCTGGTCCGTGATCGCGGCCATCATAACCGCCATCTCCGTCTTGATCGGCTCCAGGCTGCGCGAGATGCGTTCAGGGAAGCCGGTAAGGAACTCGGCCCGTGCGGAATACATCGCGAGCTGGTCCTTGCGCTCCATCGAGAGCAGTTCCGCCTCATGGGCGGCCCATTTGTTGGCGAAGCGTTCGACCTCCATGATCGCCTTGTTGAGCATGGCGTCCATCGCGACGAGATCGCCAGGTCCGGGCAGCGGGCGTTGAACCATGGGCTCACCGCCGGTCTTGCGATCGAGACCTCCCAGGACGAGGTCGCGCGCGAGCACACCGCGTTCAAGGCCAGCGTCGTTCGCGCATTCCAGCAGCCGGGCATGCTCCTCGGGCGTCAGTCGTATGTTGACCTGGATCGTTCTAGACATGCCCGTCATCCCCTTTGCACCAGACCATCGCTTCCGGAAGCATGACCGGATACACTGATACCTATCCATCTTAGGCTAGGTGAAGCAGTCTTCATGTCAATGAGCTTTGAATGAGTGAGCTTTCAACCCTTGGAGCCCGCATCAAGGCGATCCGTCGCATGGCGGGGATGGGTCAGGATGCACTGGCGCAGGCGCTGGGCTTCTCCACCCGATCGCTGATCAGCTGGGAAAAGGACATGGTCGAACCGCCGCTTGGCGTCGTGCGGCAGCTCTGCCGCGATCATGAGGTCGATGCCAGCTGGCTCGTCTTCGGCACCGATACCACGCCGACCCGCTATCATGGTCCCGTCGAATGGGATCGATACGACCGGCTGATGAAGATGATCGGCGACCTGTGCGAGGATGTCGGGTTCGATCCCGAACCTGGTAGCGGCCAGAGATTGGCTCGCTCGCTGTACGATGAAGGTGACGACGATGACGCCGATACACGTCGGCGCATTCGTCATACGATACTCATGCTTTCAAAGGGGAAGTGACGTGAAACCACGCAGCGAAAAGATCCTGGCCGAATGGGCGGACGACAACCGCCGGACGTGGGTCAGGCGCCGCGACTGGCATGGCGGATACCGGCTTGCTGCGCTTTGCGTCGTGCTACTTTTTGCCGGGTTCGCAGCCCTTCCTCCTTCGGGCTCTTGGCCGTTCGCGACGATCTGCTGGATTGGGTCTGCGGCAAGCTTCGTGACCATGCTTCGCCGCTCACGCGATCGCCGCTATTTCATTGCTCGTCAGTCAGGCCTTCAGGGTTACCATGAAGCTGCTCAAACCCCTTGGTGGCGCCGCTGATCAAGCGGGGCCGCGGGGGCGGATATAGACCCTGAGGCCATCCCGGCGGACGTCGAAAGCGCCAATCTTCTCAATCAGCGTGATGAGCTTGGCGCAGCCGTAATTGCACGGATCGAAATCCGGCGTCAGCGCGATCAGACGCTGACCGACCGCGCCCAGGAAATACCAGCCGGCCTGCTCGTTGAGCTGCCCCAATGCCGTCTCGATCAAGGCCGCCGCAGCCGCAGCCGGCAAGCCTGTCGTTTTTGTATAATCGCCTGCGGTCTGGCTCGTCGGCACGACCGGTGCGCCCTTACCGGATGAGGTCAGGTTCTTGGTGTAGATGAAGCGTTTGCAGGCCTGTCGAAAGCTCGCTGGCGCCTTGTTTTCGCCAAAGCCGAAAACATCGATACCCTGCTCCCGGATACGCGCTGCCAGCCGGGTGAAATCACCATCCGACGATACCAGGCAGAAGCCGTCGAACTGGCCCGAATGCAGGAGGTTCATGGCGCCGATGACGAGCGCGATATCGGAGGCGTTCTTACCGACCGTGTTCGCGAAATTCTGATGCGGAAGGCAGGCATAGAGCGGTGCGATTTCGGCCCAGCCTCTCAACCTCGTGCCGGTGAAATCGCCGGAGATCCGCCGCACGCTAGCCTCACCGATCTTCGCAATTTCCTCGAACAATCCCGCCGTGATTTGGGGCGTTGCGTTGTCGGCATCGATCAACACGGCAAGCTTGCAAGAGGCGATCGGATCGTCGGTCATGACCGGCATCGTGGCGGCAATCCGACTGCTTATTATCACAGGCTCGGCCAGCGTTTCAATGGGCGATCTGCAGGACGTCGCAGGCCGCCCCGGGCACGCCAGCGATGCCGCGTTTCAGGCCGTCCCGCGGTGCCAGAATATGACTCGTTGACGGTTATGCCTGGCCGGGATGCCAAGCCGGTGTCGTGGTAGCCCTCGAGGCCGTGTGTAGCAGCGTAGCAGGCCTGTAGCACGTCTCCTGCCAGCTTTCATCCGCCCGGTAGCCATGCTGTTACTCTGCTACATCATTGTCTACAAACAACTTTTTGCTCGTTGCACAATCGCTACGCATAGCGTGGTGTGTGCTTCTACCCTTTGCCGATCCTGATGTCGCCTCTGGTCCATTTGGTGGCCTCGATATCGTTCCTGGTTTTCGGGGGGGCCTCGGGCCGCCATGAGAGCCGGCCAGCAGATCACGCTTGCGTCAGACGCGCCGTTTGTCCCCAGGGCCGACTGCCTGCGCCGCCAGCAATGCCGCCAACACTTCGTCGCTCAGCGTCTCCGGCATCAGGACCTTGCGGTCGTTCAGAGCACGCCTAGTCAGGCGGATCAGATGCGAGAGTTCGGGCATCTCGAAGGGGTCATTGATCGCCAGTTTGCGGGATCGCTCGCTCGCCGTGATCGCAAGGTGAAGATGCAATCGGAGGGTTCCGCCGACCATGGCTCCGGCCCTGCGGAAAATCCACTTTCGTCAGCGTGCGCAACCAACGCCGGCCAGTTCATCGGCGCGATCTCCGCTACGGAGCGTATATCCTCGTGGTATCGCACACCGTGTACCGTGAACCAGCCCGAGATGCCGCAGACGATCCCGTCTGCGTATTCCGACGAAGCCGGCCACCTATTCCGACACGAAGCCGGCCACCGTACCGACACGAAGCCGGCCACCGTACCGACACGAAGCCGGCCAGCGTTCCGATCTGATGTCGGCCATTTGAGACGGTCATACAGGTCGTAATGTTAGGTCTCGCGATACGGCATTCAGGTCAAGCGTCGAGTGCGGAAGCGCTTCGTTTGCGAAGGCTCTCGCCGGTGAGATCGATGCGATAAGCGTTGTGAACTACACGGTCCAAGATCGCGTCGGCAAGTGTGGGATTTCCGATGATCTCGTACCAGCGGTCGACGGGAATTTGGCTGGTGATGAGGATGGAGCCGCGGTCGTAGCGATCTTCGACGATCTCGAGCAGATCTCGGCGGCGATCGGCGCTGAGCGTTTCTGGTCCCCAGTCGTCGATGATGAGCAGATCGGCGCGCGACAGCGCGCGCAGCATTCTGGACTAGCGGCCATCGCTCCTGCCGAGCGTCAGCATGGTAAACAGCTGGGACGCGCGATGATAAACGACGGAGAGATCGTCACGGCAGGCCTTCTGGCCATGTGCTCAGCAGAAGGCGAGCTGCACGTCGCCGACGCGCGCGAGCTTGCGGTATGCGGCATAGCCGTCGACCCCGGCCTTCGCCGGGCAGGCTCTGCAGCATGCCGCGGAAGCCGGTGAGATGCCGGGTAGGCTGCTCGGCCCCTTCGACGGGCTTGTCTGTGGAAAATGGTGTATTCACGAGGTGCCTGAGCGGGGTGGCCACCCCGCTCAGGCGGCGGATGTGAGGCCGTTCGACAGGCTGGTCGCCAGAGACCGTTCCTGAGCAGGGCCGCATCCGTCTTTCCCAAACCCCGAACAGTTGCTTGGGGCCGTTAACGGACCCCGCACGACAAGCCTGGGAGACCGGATTATGTCACAGCCCGACCTCTTTGTCGGCATCGATGTTGCCAAGGACGAACTCGTTATTCACCTTCATCCGACCGGAATGCTGTGGCGCGTCGCCAACAGCAAGACCGGGCTTGCCATGCTCGGCCGCAAGCTCACCCGGCTTGCCGGCACGGCCTGTTTGCGGATCGGCTTCGAGGCGTCGGGCGGTTACGAGCGCAAGCTTACTATCCTGCTCGATCGGCTGGCACTTGCCGCCTATCTACTAGATCCGGCACGGGTGCGCAGCTTCGCCCGTGCCGAGCGACAGCTGGCCAAGACCGATCCGCTCGATGCCGCGGTGATCGCACGCTGCCTTGCCGCGCTGCACGCCGAACTCACGCCCCATGTCTACGACCCGGAAGCCATCAGGCTTGCCGAGCATGTTCGTCTGCGCGACCTCGCTGTCGCCCAGGCGGTCCAACTGGGCAACCAGCTCGAGAGCATCGCTGATACCGCCATGCGTCGCCTCATCGTCGCCCAGGTCGCACGGCTAAAGGCCTTGGCCCTGCGGATCGAAAAAGCCATTGCCTCCGTCATCGCTGCCTCACCCGATCTGGCAGCACGGGAGGCATTGCTACGCACCGCACCCGGCGTCGGGCCAATCGTAGCCGCATGCCTTCTGGCGCGCATGCCCGAACTCGGACACCTCTCCAGCCGACAGGTTGCAGCCCTTGCCGGTCTGGCGCCGTTCGATCGGCAAAGCGGCAAGACCAGTCGACCTGGACGCTGCTCGGGCGGCAGGCCAAGCGTCAGACGCTCCCTCTACCTGGCAGCACTCACCATCGCGCGCTCAGGCAAAGGGCATCTCGCCGCGACCACCAATCGGCTGCGCGAAGCCGGTAAACCTTTCAAGCTTGCGATCGTCGCCACCATGCGGAAGCTCTCGGAGCGTGCGCCGAAGCGGTGCCGGCGCAGCGCGGCGATGATGTCGTGCAGCCGGGCCAGTTCTGCCTCGGCATGGTCGTTGACGGCGCCGAGCCGTACGATCTCTGCCTGAGCCTCCGCCTCGACCGCCTGCAGGAGGGCAATTTCCGCCTGCTTCTGCTCATTGGCGGCACGCAGTGAGGCGAGTTCTTCATCGTGCGATCGCAACTGCGCCATGGTCGCGACGAGCATGGTACGCAGAGCGTGCGGATCAGATGGAAGGTCAGCCTCAAGCAGCATCGCGTAGCAGTGAATCAGGCCGCTCGCGCGGCATCAACCGGGCAATTGCGGCGCCACGGGCTTGCGGCCGCCATGGACCCGGCGCCAGTCTGAATCCTCGAGCAGAACCGCCATCTGCGCGGCCGTCAGCCGAATCACGCCGTCGCGGATACCTAGCCAACGGAAGTCGCCCTGCTCGAGCCGTTTAGCCATCAGGCACAGGCCCGTGCCATCCCACCAGACCAGCTTTACCCGGTCCGCCTTCTTTGCGCGGAAGACATAGACCACGCCCGAGAACGGGTCGGCGCCATACTGAGCTTTCACCAATGCCGCGAGCGAGTCCGCACCTTTGCGAAAGTCCACCGGCGCGGTCGCCACGATGACCCGCGCGTCGCTGCCAGAGCCGATCAACGCGACACCTTCAAGGCATCGATCACCGCGGCGATGACGCTGGCATCCGCACCACGCCCGATCTTCACCGCGACACCATCGATCTCCAGCTCGACCATGCCATCGGCACGCGCTTGTTAGGAGCGTCGTCGGACCGATCGCTCTGGAACAGCGACGACCGGCGCAGGCTCGATGACAGCGGGCACGAACACCGGCGCTGCCACCTCCTTGGCTTTGCGCGCCTCCCGCCTCCAGGTGAACAGTTGCGATGGACATATCCCGTGGCGTCGGGCACCGCGCTGACGCTTTCAAGCCCTGCGTAGCTCTCTGCCAAAATCCGAGCCCGGGTCTCGTCTGCCCACTCGCGACGTCGGCCCGCTCCCGTAAACACTTCGAACCGGACCGGCTTAGTGCCAGCATCGTCACATGACATCGTCATGGCTGTAGGCCTTCCTGATTTCAGAAGGGCCAATCCGTCCACGCTTACGCCGTCGTCAATAAGGTGCCAGTGGAAGATCGCTTACGTTATAACCGCCAGACGATGCATCTTAACGACCTAGCCCACAAATGATTCAACCTGACTCATACTGATTGCCCAGAAATAATCGTCGAGCATTATCACGGAATGGGACAGATTATCACACATGCCTGTGGCCACGAGCAGATCCACTACATCTCCGGTTTCATCAGTCAGCAGGAACGAAAGGCACGTTGGCTGGAGACGACCAAGTGCCGGAACTGCTTCGTTGCGATCAAACAAGCCGAACAAACGGAGGCGGCGGCTCGTGACGGCGCAGCCATAGCCCACCTCAAACTGCCGCTGCTTGCGGGCAGTGATCGTCAGATTGTGTGGGCGACAGCAATCCGCGCCGCCCGCCTCGGCGCGCTCGTTGCTGGTCCGGTGACCGGAAAAGAGCAAGACTGGGAAATCTGTGTCCATGTAACCGACGCGAAATGGTGGATCGATCACCGCGATCTGACGGACGCAGCATTATTTGCGGAGGCCGAGCGCTGTGCAGTCGCCGTCGTCGAACCGGTGGATGGCAACCCGAATACCGGCATACTGCAGGCCGCCTGACCTGGCTCGTGACGGTATCGGCCAGCACCGCTGGACGGTTGAGCACAAGCTGGCGATTTGCGTAATGCATTTGGCCGGATGGGTCGGTCCGAGCGGCGGTCGAGCGCCATTAGCAGCGGCACGATCTACACTTGGCAGCGTCAAGCGATGTCAGGTGAGCTGAGCGGAGTGCCAGCCCCGCCTCAGCCCATATTTGCCGACGTCCGGATTATCGCATATCCAGGTGCGCACGCGGCACGGGAAGCTGATCAGGCTAAATACGAGGCTGCGCTCGACGCTTGGGAGCCGAACTCGAGACGGCGCGGCAGTGCGTCGATCGGATCGCCTTCTGCAGGTAGGTGCCGGTTTACGTCACCGGGGGAGTTCGCAGTCGGCAATGACGTGATTGCGGTCGCCAACGGCAGCGGGATCAAGGCGATCGCAGTCGCCGAGGTGGACATCACCTTCGACCAGTACCGTCGCCGCATCGGCAAGGTCTGGGCCGTGCGCGATGGTCGCGCATGGATCGACGTTCAGCACGGCTGAGAACGAGCACCACCACGAATAGTAGCGGCTTCGCGGCGCAAGCGGTCGCGGAAGGACCGCAGACACTTGCTACGCCTAGTCTCAACCGCATGGAATGGCTCGTCGTTATCAACCTAGCCGTCATGACGATCGCCACCCTGATCGGGGTGATAATGATCGTAAAGCTCGTTGGCGATTGGATGAAGCACCGCCGGCAGGATGTCTGATTGTCGCCCGCCAGTACCTGTTCGAAGCGGCTGGCATGATCGCCGCACTGCTCGGATGTTTCTCCGCCCGGTTCTGGATCGGTGCCGGCGAGATCGCGCGTCGAGAGCATCGCCGAATCCTCGGTGCTCCGGTCTCCTCCATGACTCTAGCAGTCGCGGCAGGTGGTGATCAGTCTGCATCCCAAGCCGCTTAGTGCTCTGCTTTATGGCGGCGGGGTGGGCATCCTCGGCGAAGGCATGTTCAAGCTCGCCGAACAGCGGATCAACAAGCTGAAGGCCGCCATGGGTTCGGAAGATAAGCCGATCGGCTGAAAGACGGAACCCTGCTCGCTCAATTTGGGGGGCAAGCGAGCAGGGGACGTCCGGGGAGAAACTGAAGCCTCGACCTCTCGTCTAACCGCCTGTTGCTAATACGAGAATAACGGCCCGTCCTAACAGATCAGGAGAGGACGCGCCTACCGGAACGGTGGGAGTAAACCCGGCTAGCATCAACGCTGGAATGGCATTTTGTTCCGGCCGGTATTGACCGGCCGTGCGTGCAAGGAGGCGTCCCGCCCAGCCCGTGTGACACAACAGTGTCTCGGACGAGACGCCTCTGCCGGCGCAATGCGCGGCCAAGCATTGCCACCCCGTTGATAAATATACGCTCAAACCGGAGATATGCAATGACGACGCCACCAAAGCCGGCGTGGCTTCGCCACGCCCGGTCGCTCCTTGGCACGCGTGAAGCTGCCGGGGCAGCCACAGCCCGACCATCATGGCGTGGCCAAGAAGCTGGGCAAAGGTGCTGGGCATGGTTTACAATGCCGACAGCGTGCCGTGGTGCGGACTGTTCGTCGCAGCGTGCCTCGCCGAGGATGGCAGCCCAGCCGCGCCGATCACAGTCTGCGAGAAGGTAACCAAGGAACAGATTTACGTCGCGATCCGGACGGCGCGCGTCGCTTTCCAGCGTCGAGAGCTTGGTGAAGGGCTATCGCGCCACGTCAGGCTAGCGCGAGGTGCCGCGGCGTTACTCGCCAACGCAGAAGTAATAGGGCAGAGTTATAAATATAAAAGGCACCGCAGCGGGGAGGCGTCTTGGGAAAGCTCAACCCGCTGCGATGACATTAATCTGTCACTTACCAATACGGTAAGCAATCCCTTACGTGGCCTGATTTAAAGCAATGTCGCGACGAGCGCGTGTGATGAGCACGGTTATAAAAAGCTCGCCGCGACACTTCATGGTAGCGTGAGTGCCTGACGAGCGGCAACCGCCATCTCGCGGAATGCAGTCTGCCATGTTGCCACAGCCTGCGCCCAAGGCGTGTGATCCTCGACGCGATCCATCCGGCTCTCCCACATGTACGCGGCGACGTACTCGATCACGAGGTCATCGTCGTTGCTCGTACAGAGCCGACACCGTCCGGCCATATCGAACCCTTGCAAGTTTGTTCCTGATGCGTTCCATAGCCGGATGCACCGGCAACCGCAAATCACGATTGATCTGGCGGTGCAGATCTTGCGGACCACGCTGAGCGAAACCAGCGCCGGGCGGGTCGACACTGTCGCGGTCCGCGTGGCGCTGCGGTGCCTGTGGGAGCATTGCCCTGAACGCTGGCCCCTCGTGATGTTCTGGGAAGGTGCGCAGCAGGATAACGACATCGGCCGCAGCCAGAGCGTAACGACTTCGTTCAACAGGATCCTGGAGCAACTGCGGCACTTAGGTCTTTATTCGGAGAGCGCCTAGCTACTGGGTTCGGCACGGGCAATGAATTCGACAGCTGCGGCTACGCGCCTCCAGTCCTCAACGGCTATGCGATCACCAAGAGCTTCGTCCAGTTGGTCGATAATGTACTTCGTGCTGCCGTCGCCATGTTCGGCGAGGATCGTTCCGGCCCTCAGCCAGACGTCTCGGTTGGACAATCGTCCGGTATCAGCCAATGATTACGACCTTCAGCTGCTCGCTCATTCCCGCCTTGCAGTGCACAAGCACATGGTCAGGCAGAACGTCGAAACGGACTGCGAGGACGCGACCGCACTCTCTGCGAACTTGCACGATTACTGGCAACCCCGAACATGCTGCTGATCTGTCAGCGCAAGGATAATTTGATCCGCTTTCCTGCGGTATAGTTTGAGGTTCTCATCTGTCGTGTCGAGGCCAGAGCCATCATGAAGGCGAATTCGCCTCGCTCTATTCGCCTGAAGCTATCCAGCAGGCCACGTAGGCGGTGTAGATCACTATCGTTTATGACTTAAGCCTATGCGCGGTCGAACGATTCGGGCAAACTATCTGCATGGACGAACTGACGACATCAATCGTGGGGATCGGCTTGCCGAATGACGACAAATCGAAGAGCAACAGACGGATAATGTGCATGCTCTGCGCCCGGGCTGACCTCGTCGAACTAAGGCCGGGAACGAAGAACCCGCTCCACGCGAACCCACTGTGATCTGGATCGGGCGTGGAGTACAGCGGGATTACATCTGGGCAGAATGATGCCGCTGATCAGCAAGCGGATGAACCAAGACGAGGTCAATGCGACCTTTCAAGCGGTCTACCGTCGCGTGGCTTATCAGGATCAGCTCGGTTCTCTTTACGTTTTGGTGAACAATGTGTCATAATTGGTTGACGACGAACAACGTCGCAACCATCGGAGACTTCTATGTTCACCAAATTCATTGCCATGGCTTCGGCCGGCGTTGCTCTGATCGCAGCTCCGGTTGCAGTCAGTGCTGCTCCAGCAAATTCGGCAGCCAACCTGTCTGTCTCGAAGACGGTTCGCGCTGGCACGCTGACGGCAAAAAAGAGCAAACTCGCCGGCGGCGGACTTATCGTAGTGGCCCTAGCTGCTGTCGCAGTGGGTGGAGGTTTGTACCTCGCAATCGACGACGACGACAACAATTCCGATAGCAACTAATCTACAGGGCTGGTGCTACAGCACCAGCCCATCCGTTATTTGTACTCGTTGGCGCGTTCTTTCCCAATCCAAAGCTTGTGTTAAGGTTTAGCGTCGCCGGAATATTCTGAGTTGTATCCAGCGACGAGGCTGTTCGTGTGGCGCTTAGCAGGACCGTCCGGGCGGCTAAGGACTAGTGTTTTGATGGCGCCGACGCCGTAAAACAGCGTCAACGTGACGATCGTATCCATCGAGTCACGTCATCGACGATATCGAGGATGCGGAACCGCCGACCCGTGGCCATCTTATCGTGGACGAAGTCCACGCTCCAGCGTTGGTTCGGCAATGCCAGCACGGGCACTGGTGCCCGAGCGCCGCCAGCGCGTTCGCCCCTTCTTGCGATTCCGTCCGGTCCTCTTCGCGGTAGAGCCGCTGGGTCTTTTTGCGGTTAATCATGATGCCGTCCCGGCGCAGCAGGATGTGCAGGCGCCGATAACCGAGCCGACGGCGTTGCTGCGCGAACTCGCGCAAACGCGACCGTAGGTCGCCATCATTTCCCCGGCACGAGCGATACCGCATGCTCGTTCGATCTGCCCGGCGACAGCGAACGCCGCCACTCGCTCAGCCGGCACCAGTCGCTCGAGATCCTGTCCGACTATGTCCGCAACCATGAACTGTTCCGCGACCATGCGGGCGAGCGATTTTTCTAGCAGGCGTGCTGGACTGGCCGGTTGCATCCGGGCGATAGTCAGCCTTGCGCAAACAGGCAGAGTTCTTGCTACACCAATGCGCCAATCGCCGCTCCGGTCGCTGGGTCACTGGTAATGCTCGCGCGCAGCATTCGCTGAAGGCGAAGGCCGGTGAAAATCGTTGCGGCAAGGCCCAACGCCAGCATGGCGCCCTGAAGCAGACCGGTGTCGTTCTGCGTCATCGCCCAGCCCGCCCGGGCAAACGCGCCAGTCGCGACATACCCGAACAACGCGGGCAACGAGGCCAGCGTGCCGAGCAGAAACTGGCGATTGTCTATCCCGGTCAGCCCTAACCCATAGCTGGTGGCTGCGAACGGCATCAAAGGCGAGACACGCATCAGGCAGACAAACCGCCAACCGTCGCGCGCGACCGCCGCGTCGAACTTGGCGAGCCGGTCGCGCGACATGAGCAATTGCGCGATCCATGGCCGCAGGATCGACCGGCTGAGCAAAAACGCCAGCCAGCCGCCAAGCAGCGTTCCCGTCGCCGACAGCGTGAAACCCAGCCACAGTCCGTAGGATAGCCCCGCCGCGATCGCGAGCAGCGAGGCAGGCAGAATTCCCAACGCCGCAACGCCGATCTGGATGGCAGTAAAGATCAGCCAGCCTTGCGGGCCGCTCGCTTGGGTCGCGACCAGCATATGGTCGATCTGCGCCATTGGATTGCGAAGTCCGCGCGCGATGAGGGCGCCGGCAGCTAGCGTGGCCAACAGCACCAATCCGGCGATCGCGCGGGGCTGTGCCCTCACCGTTGGCCTGCCGCGAGAACCGCCTGAAGCGCCACTTCGTCAAGATCGCGGGTATCGTTGCCATGGAAGATCGCCGAGCGGCGAAGGCCCCAGCGATTGAGCCGGTAATCCAGCGCGGTCGCCAGCACGCCGATCCCATAAGTACAACTGCGGCGGAAGTTGATGCTCGACGCTTCGGCGAAATATTTTGTCGGGCAGGAAATCTCACCGATCCGGAACCCGAACCACGCCGCCTGCGCCATCATCTGGTTGTCGAAGACGAAGTCCTCCGAGCAGGACGACAAGGGTAAACTTTCCAGAACGGTACGGCTCCATGCGCGGTAGCCCGAATGATATTCGGACAGTTTCTGCGTCATCAGGATGTTCTGAACCAGCGTCAGCATACGGTTGAACACGTATTTGTATTTGGGCATCCCGCCGACCAGTGCGCCGCGTCCGAGGATGCGGGAGGCGAGCACCATATCGTACTGGTCCGATGCGATCATGCTCGCCATCGCCGTCACCAGCCGGGGGGTATATTGATAATCCGGGTGCAGCATCACAACGATGTCCGCGCCACGCGCGAGCGCACTGGCGTAGCAGGACTTCTGGTTGCCACCATAGCCGCGATTGCTGCGATGCATTAGCGTATGGATGCCAAGTTCGCACGCTACTGCGACGGTGTCGTCAGTGCTTGCATCGTCGATCAAGATGACGTCGTCGACGACATCGAACGGGATTTCGGCATAGGTCTGCTTCAACGTCCTTGCGGCATTGTAGGCTGGCAGCACTACCGCGACCTTTTTGCCCCCGATCATGTCTCGCTCCTTGTCGGCATGCGTTGCCGCGCGCAAAACGCGCTTGAGGACAGATAGGACATGGCGGTTAACAAAATGAGAAATCGGGCATTCATGGTGCCGGCGTTCGCGGCCGTAATCCTGTTCGTCGTGATGGTCACACTCTATGCTGGCGGCGCACGCGATCTTTACAATGCGATCTTGCGCGGCTGGGGCGTGGATCCGTTCAGCTTTCCGTTTCTCGATACGGATACGGTGCTTTCCGCTATCCGATGCCTGCGCAAGGGTGTCGACGTGTTCGTCGTCAACCCGTGCGACTATCTTGGCCGCGTCTATGATTATTCGCCGCTATGGCTGGCACTTGCCGCGTTTCCAATGACCCTCGGCTGGTTGCAACCGATCGGCTTCGGAGTCGCCTTTGCCTTCCTCGCCTCGCTGTTTTTGCTGCCTGCGGGGCGGACCCGGCGCGATGTCGCGCTGATCGCGTTTGGCGTCGTATCCTCGGCGACGGTCTATGCGGTGGAACGCGGGAACAACGACCTGGTGATCTTCATTCTCGCGGCCGGCGCTGCTGATCTGGCTTGTCGATCGCCAATGCTGCGTATCGTCGGCTACGCGTCGGCACTACTCGCTGGTCTGCTCAAATATTATCCGATGACGCTGATGGTGCTGGCCACGCGCGAGCGGCCAAAACGCTTTTTCGCCGTTGCGGCTGGATCGATCGGAGTGGTTGCCCTGTTCGTTGCACTTGCAGGCCACGACCTGAGCCGGGCATTCGGCCTGATCCCGACCGGATCCTATTTCTCAGATATGTTCGGATCAATCACGGTGGCAGGCGGGCTTACCCAGTTGGTCGGCTGGCCGTTGCTCATCGGTGCGCTGCTGCGCGGCGTGATGATTTTCACAGCCGTCCTGATCGGTGTGTTGATAGGTCGGCGTGACAGGGTGAAGGTGGATGTCGCGCGGTTGAACGAGCGCGAGCGCACGTTCCTGTTAGCGGGCATCATGCTGACCTGTGGCTGTTTTTTCACTGCGCAGAACATTGGCTATCGCGTGGTTCACTTGGTTCTGCTGCTACCGGCGATGGTCGCCCTGTACCGCATTGCGCCCAGCAGGCTCTACGGCTGGGGTGTGGCGGCGACCCTCGCGCTGCTATGGTCGCAGGGCTGGCGGCACGCACTGTCGCTCGCGGCTGGCTCACTTGGTGAACGTGCTGAAAACGCGGCAATGGTAACTGGGTGGGTCGTACGTGAAGGACTGTGGTGGTGGCTTATAGTGCTGCTGATTGGACTCGCCACCGCGGTGTTGTTGCAGTCCGAAATGGGGGTTTTTGCGCAACGTCTTCTGACGCGCCGTACGGCTGGCCATTCCTCATGACCGATAAGATCCCCGCCCTGACGGTGAACCTGTTTTGATTATGCCCAATGGAGGTGGTGCGATGCATATTCGTCCTATCCGGACCGACCAGGATCACGAGATGGCGTTGCGCGAGATCGAGTTGCTTTGGGGCGCCGACGACGGGACAGACGCTGGCGATCGGCTGGACGTGCTGGCGACGTTGGTTGAGACGTATGAAAGCCGGCGCTGGCCGATCGAACTGCTGGATTCGGTGCGCGCGATCCAGGCGGCGATGGAGATGAACGGTTATACCTGTGCCGAGCTCGCTGCGCTGATAGGGTGTTGTTGCCCCCTAAAGACCTGACAGAGCCTCGCAGGTTTGCGCGATGAACTCGCGGGGTGATCGATAGCGCAAAGCGCGGTGCGGATGCACGTAAAGCGTGGCCGACAGGCCGTGGACTATGCGGCTTGCGCTACCGGCTTGGCAGGCTGCTGGGCCCAGTTCCCTGATGTGGATCCCCGTTTTCCGCTGGCATGGCCCTTCTGGCGAGCACTCTACGCTGCTCGGCTCCGCCCGCTTGGCGCGACCCGCGATATCGCGGCACTGGAAACAGGCGGCGGTGATCTGCTTGTCGGCCGTGCCGAGAAAAGCGGCACGCTGCTTCGTCAAGATGGTCCTGCCCATCTCGTTACCATTGCCCCCACCCGCTCGGGCAAGGGCGTCGGCACCATCCTGCCCAATCTCTTGACCGTCGATCGGTCCATCGTCTGCATCGATCCCAAGGGCGAGAATGCCCGCATCTCGGCGCGTGCCCGCGGACGCTTCGGCGCGGTCCATTGCCTCGACCCGTTCAGCGTCTCTGGACGTGCCACTGCGCGCTACAATCCGCTCGACCGCATGGATGCTGGCGACATCGATCTCGTCGATGATGTGGCGGCACTTGCCGATGCTATCGTCCAGGACGAGTACGCCGGTGGCGACGCCGTCCACTGGAACGAGGAAGCACGCGCACTCCTGTCCGGCCTGATCCTCCATATCGTCGCGACGGAGCCGCCTGACCGGTGCTCGCTCATTATACTCCGGGACTATCTCACATTGCCTCCAGTAGGCTTCTCTGCCCTACTGAGGCAATGCAGGCGAACACTGCCGTTCACGGTCTGGTTGCCCGCGCCGCCAACCGCTTCCTCGGCAAGGCAGACCGCGAAGCCTCCGGCGTTCTATCCGCGGCGCAGCGCCACACCCATTTCCTCGATAGCCCGCGGATCGCCGACTGCCTTGGTACGTCTGATTTTAGCTTCGCTGATTTGCGCAGTGGGTCCATTACGATCTTCCTGTGCCTGCCGCCTGATCGGATCGATGCGTATAGCCGCTGGCTGCGGCTGATCGTGGTCGAGGCACTGACTGCGCTCGCGCGCCCCCCTGCCTGCCGAGCCGCAAACCTGTCCTGCTTCTGCTCGACGAGTTTGCCGCACTCGGCCGGCTCGAGCCGGTTGTGCGCGCGATGGCCCTCATGGCCGGCTACGGCGTCCAGCTCTGGCCGATCCTCCATGAAATTCACCAGCTCCGACATCTCTACGGCGAGCGCGCCGGCACCTTCCTCGCCAATGCCGGTCTGCTTCAGGTGTTCGGCGTCAACGATCATGATACCGCCGAACTGGTTTCGAAGATGATTGGCGAGGAAACCGTCGAATATCGTTCGGAAGGGTGGTCGACCAATCACGGCAAGGACATGTTTGCCGGTAGCACCCACGGTAGCTCGGTCAGCGAGCACATCACCGCACGTCGGCTGCTTACCCCCGATGAAATTATGCGGCTCGGGCCCGAGCGCCAGCTTCTCCTCCGGCCGGGGAAAGCGCCCCTGCTAACCGGACGAATCGCCTATTATCGTGACCAAGAGTTCGCTAACATATTTGATACCCCATGATCATCGAAGGTAGCTCATTTGCTAATGAACCGCATACCGCTCCTTTTCCTGCGCTGAACCTGAAATAAATTTCTATAAAATACGCGCAGACATGTCTACACTTATACATGTCTGCGCATGGCATTCCAATCAGATACGAAGATATATGTCTCAAAGCACGGACATCGCTGCAGGTTGCAGCACGTTACCGGCATTGGTCGATACACTGTTTTTCCCGACAACACGGGCAGCCGTCGAAATATATGAAAAGAATATGCATGTCCGGTACGAGGAAATGCTGGCGATCTCGGCAATCTGCCCCTCCCCCGCTATCCGACGCGGTAGCGTCATGTCGACCATGCGCAGCACGATTGCCTACATGTCGACACGTAGATACGTGGGCTATCCTACTGTCGCGTCAACTGATCGTCACGACGTCGGCCGATGAGACGGGGAACAACGGCTCGGTGCCGCGCAAGCGGAGTAGAGCATGGCCGTGAAGTGCTCGGACGCACCCACACCTCAGAGATATTCAAGTAGACGTTGCATTGACTAGGTTGAGACCCGCAACCCGGTCATGCTGCGCCTTGGTGATGCGGTCACAGCTTTCCCCCTTCGCGGCGTGATGCTTAGCTCATGTCGAGGCTGACCTACGCACGGCGATACTTGCAGGCATGTGGATCCACTCGATGTTCAACTGGAGGGGGCACTAACGTAACTGACCGTCCACACCCACATTCCTGATCTGGCACCATGACCGTTGCTTCGAGAAATGAAGAAATCTGGCTAGTCACAGTAGGTCGATAACCCCGACCCTCTGACGGATGGCGTTTCCGATCGGCTCGATAAGGGCGACCGGCACGCTCGGGGGCATCGCAGCCACCGCCGCCTCAAAGGCCTGCTCTGCACTGCCGCGAAGTTCATGCAGGATCTCGCGCGTAGATTCCGCATCGTAACCGGCGCCTAGCGCCGTTTGCAGGAAGTGGCGCGGCGCAATCTCGTCGAGACGATACCGGCGCTTATCGCCGATCGCCATGGCAAGTCGCATCTGTCGCCTATTGACCTGATGGGCAGCAAGGCTCGGTTCGGCGGACAGCACGTCATACAGCGGCGTTGCCGAAAAACGTCCCCCGGGTGACAGGAAGACGCTGAAGTTCTTGGCGTGCCCGTCCGTAGCGCCGATCAACCAGAATGCAATGATGGCCTTCATCAGCATGCGCCGATCAACATCTGGCCGGTCGCTTGCTGCAAGCAGGCGCATGATATCCGCGACGCCCGGGCCACCATGGTCCTCGTATTTGCGCGTCGACGGCACCGAGAGCGCCTGACACATATCCTCCTGAGGTCTGCGCAGCAGGCGGCCGTCGCGCGCCCAAAGCCGATCGAAGCGCTCGACGATCAGCACCGGCCGGTCACCAAAGGTCGCGATCCGTGTCGGCGCCACCTCAAGCCCGAGGGTAGCGAGAAAGGTCAGGCAGAGATGCTCGTTCTCGACACTGTTCGACAGATCGATGCCGTTCGGAAGTTCGCCGATCTGCGGCTTGAAGATATGCGTGGTGGCGGTGGTACCGAGCGGCTTGTTCCAGCGCCCTTGCCACCACAGCAAGGCAGTTTTTTCCTGCGCGCCGGCGATGGAGATACGGAACGCTTCGTCCGGCTCGAGCCCGAGCGGTGCTCGACCCAGGTTGTTCAGGATGGCGGCGACGTCGTCGTCCTCCAGCGCTTCGGCTTCTATCATGCTCGCAGGCGCGACCGCTTCGCCTTCGGGCAAAAACTGAAGGGCGCCGACACAATCACGCCCGACCGCCGCCAGCAGGCTGTAGGGATCATCTCCCTCGGCGCCGACCCGGCCTGCGACACGGCGACGAATATCTGCATTGTCGGGCAAGAGATTGTCGAAAACGGCCGTGACGACATTGCCGGTATAGCGCCTCGTCGTAAGCGGCAGAGAAAGCGAGATCGGCTGGACATGCTCCCAACTGAGCCATTCTGTCGTATAGCAGAAGCTGATCGCACCACTGGCCCCCCGAGACAACAAACCCACCTCGCGGCCATTCAGCAGCACGCGCAGTGAGGAAGACCGTCGCGCCATCAGAAGATTTCGTCGAGGGCGGATGCCGACTGGCTGCGTTCGGCGACCTGGAGTTCCAGTTTCAAATAGGTCAGCACCGAAAAGAGCGTATCAAGCGTGCCCCCCTCGCCCTTTTCCAGATGGGAGATAGTTGCCTGCCTGAGATTTGTCCGAGCGCCCAACTCGCGCTGGGTAAGCCCGGCATTCTGGCGGGCATTGCGCAACGCACTACCCAAACTTTGCGAGGATCGAATGATCAAATGCATCTGCCAGTCCATACGGTTTTACGTATTAATAACCCTTATACGAAAAATCGTATTTAGCAATGCTAAACGAAAAAACGTATGGCGTATTTGACTACAAATGGCGCTTCATTACTCCTATCAGTGAAGGCGGCGTCGCATTCCACCAAGGGAGAGGCTCGGCGAATCTGGACAGGCTGCTAAGTGAAGTTTTGCCTAAAGGCCGCCAACATGACTGCCGAACAGGAGAACAGGACAAACGACTGGGCCGGAACCACATTCTGACCTCCAAGGCAAAAGTAGCGTCGGTTACTGTAAAGAACGAGAAGATGCTGGCCAAACTGGCAAAGCCGTTTGACGTTCACTCTAACCAAATCACGACGTGGTGCGGCCAATTGCTGGAAGGAGCAGCGGGTTTTTGGGTCGGAGAGCCATAGCAGCCTGCCGAGGCTGCGATCGACGTAAAGCTCCACATGCCAAGATCGGCGAATTGACGCTGGAAACCGATTTTTGCATCGAAGCTTTGGAAGAACGCTGACGCGCCTTGGGGCTGAAGATCTTTAACACGGATCAGAGTAGGCAACTCACCAGCATGGTGTTCACCGCCGTCTCGCAGCGAGGCGCGCGTCTCGATCGGCCCTCATCTGACCTTCTCCAGTGGACGACGTCCGTACTCACCGCTTGACCGCAGGAAGCCCGCTCACGTCTACTTCAACCGACCGGATCTCCCCGCGGCATGAACCGGCGGACGCTCCACTTGACATCGCGCCGAGCTGCTCTCGAAATGGAACGAAGATTGGGGACAGTCGGACCTGCTCGAATGGCCAGGAAACGAGAACGTGATCGGTATTGTTACATGGACACAGGGATTAACGGCAAGTTATCGTTTCAGGCTCAAAATGATTATAGTCGGTGGGGCGCAACGGTAAATGAACAGCGCAGTATATACCCTTGCGGTAAACGTTTGTATTGCGTTCCTTTTTTCTAGCGTGTTTGCCGTTATTCGCCTTTCTTATCCGCGCCAGCGCGGGGCCGGATGGTTCTGTACGACCTATCTTATCGGAATGCTGACCCCGCTCAGCGAGCTTGCCGTCCATTTTGCGGGTTGGCCGAGGATGTTTGCTCTCGCCAGCTACGGCAGCTTTTTGGTGTCGGTCCTGACGATGCCGCTAGGTCTGTCCGCCGTTGCGGCGCGCGCGCTGCCATGGCGATCGGTCGGCGTTATATTGGTGTGGGGCGTCGTTGCCCGCTTCGCGATCTGGGGTGGCACCCGCGATCACATACTTTATGAATTGATCTACCAGTCGGCGTTCATTGCCGGGTCTGCGCTCTCGTTGATCGTCGCCATTCGCACCGTGCGGCGACAGGGCGGCCTGCTGTGGTGGGGCGTGGTTTTCGTTTTCTGCCTGATAGTCATGCACTTCGCGACCAAGCCATTTTTCGCGGTCTATCTCGGGTCCGGGATCGACGACAAAGCCTATACGAGCAGCCTTTACGCTATTTTTTCGCAGGCGACCGGCGGCGTTCTAATTATTGCTGCCGGCCTGCAGATCCTGCTGGTCATTCTGGCCACGGCGATCGGACGAACCACCCTCGAGTCCGAAACCGATCCGCTTACTGCCATCGCCAATCGCCGCGGCTTTGACCGACAAGCGGCGCAAAAGATCGCGAAAGCACAAGCTGCCAGTCTGCCTTTGACGGTCGTGGCGTTCGACCTCGATCATTTCAAACAGATCAACGATCACCATGGCCATTCGACCGGCGATGCAGTGATACGCGCCTTCGCCGATTTGTTGCGTACGTCGTTACCGGTGTCTGCGGTGATCGCGCGCACTGGCGGGGAGGAGTTCGTCGTGCTGCTCGAGCGTACGACCATCCGCGGTGCATGGCAGGCAGCAGAGGCGATCCGCCACGCGCTGACCGTTACCGATGGAAACCTGCCGCCGGTGACCGTCAGCGGAGGCATTGCTGAATTGCAGTCCGGCGATACGTTGGCGACGCTGCTCGATCGCGCCGACGCCTGGACCTACGCCGCCAAGGCGGATGGCCGGAACCGCGTCTGTCCGCCGGTGGAACCGTCTTTGGTAGAGGCACTAGCGATAGCGGGATGATTCGTATGGTTTAGAATGGCTTTCCATAAGTAGCCAACTGTTATGTTGGCTTCATTCAAGCGCAATCCATGAGCGATTTTTAAAGACTGATCTCTCGCTTGCTCATCTCAGCTGACGCGATCTCGGCAAGGGGTGACTGGCTCTGAGATTTAAAGATATCGGCGAGATCAAGTAGGTCTTCGGCGGATTCTAATTTGAAGTGCGAAAAGTCAGCTTATACGCGGGTTCTACCCGCTTAGAGGTCCCACATGGGTCACATCCCGCCCACGTGAGACGAACAATATGCTACCGCCGTCGTATTCGACGCGACTTCGATCCCGATCCAGTGAACCCCAACTCGATCAGATTGGCAACGCGCGCATCACGCGCCGATACGCTAGTCTCACCCAATACAACGACCACGATACGCCGGCCCCGGCGCTTTGCCGAAGCCGCAAGATTGTAGCCCGCGTCGGATGTGTACCCCGTCTTTATACCATCTACGCCTGCAACCCTACCAAGCAGATGGTTGTGGTTGCCGATCCTACGGGATCGCCACTGGATCGTACGCTTGCTGAACCGGGCGTATTGCCGAGGAAAGCGATAAACGATAGCTCGCGAGAGCTTCGCCATGTCATTCGCGGTCGTCACGTTCCCGGTATTCGTCAGTCCGCTTGCGTTGGCAAACCGCGTGTTGCGCAAACCAATCTGCCGCGCCTTTGCCGTCATGAGCTTGGCAAATTGCGCCTCGCTGCCAGCGATTCTTTCGGCCACGGCCACGGCCAGATCGTTCGATGAAACAGCCGCGATCGCATCCAGCGCCTTGCCGACGGTGATCGTTCTTCCCGCGGCTATGCCGAGATGCGAAGCGGGCTGGCGCGCCGCCCGACGGGAGATCGGCAGGGGGGCGCTCGGCCGCAATCGACCATCAGCCAGGGCTTCGAATGCGAGATAGAGCGTCATCAACTTGGTCAGAGACGCCGGCCGTTTTGCTGCATCAGGCGCATGCGAAAACAGAACGGCACCGGTCGAGGCATCGACGACAATCTCAGATACACGTGCTCGACCAGCAGCCGCTTCCACAGGCGGGGCAAATGCCAGCGCAGCGAATAAACAGGTCCGCCAAGCGCGTAGATGACTGGAAAACATGTTGGAGTTGCGACCTTCAATGGAGATCGAACATGCCCACCCTGACCTGACTGCCACCTTAAGCCGCGCACTCCGGGGCACGACCCAGCTTGCCGCTACTCCAAGTCACCTTCCGTGACGGTTATCAGACTGGCCGTCGGCCGTAGCTCAGCCAGATCGGCGCAGATATCGAGTATCTCGTCACTGAAGCGCTCGAACAATTCCAGGGCATCATCTTCGGGTTCGTCGCCGCAGACCTCACGCAATACGGCGTACTTCACGGCAAAATCGCGATCTTCGCTATCGATCTCCGCAGTGAATTCGACCTGCTTCTCGCGGTCGTTGTCGACCAGGCTGTCTTGGTCAATCTTGAGACGGTCGGCCATGTATCGCTGCTTCCTTGGTTAGCGCACCCCCCTGCCCCAAGGCTATGTGGCGTGCAAACTCAGCAAAGGCTGACGCCGCGGTACGTCGCGTCCTCAACAAGGATCTTGGCAGTGCCAGGGCCGACGATCGTGTTCACTTTCCCCAGTGCCGTATCGATGCTGTCGCCTGGAAATACGATCTCAACCACGTGGGAATTTGCGACGGGGAGGCCATCAGCGTCGATTACCATCGGCGTAGGTAGCAGCTGAACACGATAGGCGAGCAGGGCGGAATTGGTCATGCTGCCTTCTGCAACCTGCTGCAGCCGTGTCAATGCGCGCGGACCTCGCTGGGGGAAACGCTCCGGCAGGGGCAGAATTGCCGGTGGTCCATATGAGCACGGCTGCACACGAGGAGTACAAGATAATCAGGCACTTGGCACCTGTCTGCCGGGCTTCTAGGCATGGCTAAGCCAATCGCGTTACAAATTGAAAGCCAGGTTCGTATGCAGGTCTCCGTCCGCGACAACAATGTCGACCAGGCGCTCCGTGTTCTGAAGAAGAAGCTGCAACGCGAAGGCGTGTACCGCGAAATGAAGCTGCGTCGGCATTTCGAAAAGCCCTCGGAGAAACGAGCCCGTGAACACGCCGCAGCGGTCAGCCGGGCGCGCAAAGCCGATCGCAAGCGCGCGGAAAAGGATCAGTAAACGCTAAGCTACGTTAGCCCTTACCGGGCGAGCGCGTGCTGTTTGCTCAGGCGGCGAACGACGGAAACGAGCTTGGCCATTGCTGGGTCCCGGATCGGCTCTGCGAGGCGCACCTCACGGCTCCGGCCATCAATCGTCAGACCGACTGTATACGTGCGCGCATCCGGCCTCGCGACATCGGTCGAAGGCTCACAGCCGAAAAAGTCAGCCTGGTCGGCCAGGCTGGCGAGTTCCTGGCGCTCTGGCGTCGCAAGGTCGCCGAACGAGATCGTTTGTTCCTTTGCCAGCCCCGGGAAACGGGCAAGACCGCCCTCGATCCGTACCCGGGCTTCGCCCGTCACGGTCTCGTCGCAAGCCTTGCCCATCTGCATCAGATTACTCCAACCGTTGTCCATGCCTCGGCGACGGCTATCGTCTCGGCGCTGTCCGTGCCGTGCAAACGCCCCGCAACGTCAATGGTGACGCGGGCAAAGCCGGCGAAATCCGTGTTGGCCCTCGTATTGGGGTCCAAGAGTGCGCTGTACCATATCCGCCCGGCGCGGTCCCATGCGTTTCCGCCGATCGTCGTCGCGGCCAGATAGAAGGCCCGGTTGGGGATGCCAGAGTTGATGTGCACCCCGCCATTATCCTGATTGGTGCGGACAAAGTCGTCCATGTGGCCGGGCTGCGGGTCCTTGCCGAGAACCGGATCGTCATAGGCTGTCCCGGGTGCCTTCATCGAGCGCAGCGCGACACCATTGACTGCCGATGTCAGCAAGCCGGCGCCGATGAGCCAGTCGGCCTGCTCAGCGGTCTGGCCGAGCAGCTTCTGCTTCACCAAGCTACCAAATACATCGGAGATGCTCTCGTTAAGCGCGCCCGACTGGTTGAAGTAGGCGAGCCCTGCCTCCTTCTCGATAACGCCGTGGGTAAGTTCGTGACCGATGACATCAAGCGCGATCGTGAAGCGATTGAACAGTTCGCCATCGCCATCACCGAACACCATCTGGGTGCCGTCCCAGAAGGCGTTGTCATAGTCCTGGTCGTAGTGGACCGTCGCATCCAGCGGCAGACCGGCATCGTCGATCGAGTTGCGCTGATAAGCTTCCCAGAACAGCGCGAATGTCGCGCCGAGACCGTCATAAGCCTCGTCGACCGCGATATCGCCTGTTGGTCCCTCCCCTTCACGCCGCACGATCACCGAGCCGGGAGCTTCAGGTTCGCCCTTAGCGTCGCGGATCGTTCGCAGAGGACTGGGCACCAGGATATTGCCGGCTGCGGCTCGCCTGCGGGCAATATCGCCGGTGACCGGGCCGGCGGTACTCGCCCGAACGATCCGGATGGTCGGGTCTATCAGCAGGCTGTGCATGGCCATGGCGCGCAGCGCAGGAGAGCCGTTCTCGGCGATCTTCGACAGGATGTAGGGCGGCAGGATGCAGTGAAGAGTGTGCCGGTGGGTGGACATGCACATGGTCGTATCTCCTTTGGATATGGTCAGCGGCGGGCACGGCGCAACGCGAACGGTACGAGCGCGACCCACATGATGGTGATGAAGGCGAGGAACTGGCTCGTCTGCGCAGGGCCGCCTGGAAGGTAGCCGAAGCCGCCAAGCGAGGCGGCGTAGAGCTCGAACGAGATGACTGAAACGACGATCGCCAGCACATCTGCATCTCCCCCACTCTCCTCCTGCGTTCCGAACCAACGCAGCGAGATGACGAACAGCGTGATGATGGCGATCAGGATCAGGCGAATGACTATGTCGTTGCAAGCAATGCCGATAGCGAGTGGGTAAAGCGTCACCGCCTCGACCGGGAACAGTTTCACGAGGCTTGCATAATAAGGCTCGGGCATCGGCTCAGGTTGGCGCCCTGGCCTGACAGACGCCCCTATTTCGCTCGTGCTTTCGAGCACGCCTAGAGATCTTAGTCGCCGCGCTGACGCTCGCTGAAGCCGCAGCGCGCCGCGCAAAGTTGGCCGAGAAGACGGCACCTGTTCATCGGCGAGTGCCGCAATCGCGCGCTGCACGGCTGCCGCGTACCGCGACACCGCAGCATCGCCGGGAGTAAGCGCAGTACCGATCGTTATCGCCTGTTCGCAACGGTCGAGGATCGTGGCGAATGCGGGTTGGTCCATGCCCTCGGCGCTACGGGACGAAGCGAACCGGTCGCGTGCATTACCGAGCGCCGTTCTCAGCCCGAACATCGTATCAAAGAAGCGGGGAAGGTAGCGCGGGTTCTCGGTCAGCCCTTGAAGCTGCTCAATGAGCGCGTCGACAGCCTCCACTGCCTGGGCAAAACTGGTCACTGGATCCTCCTCAGGCAGGGGTGGCGATCGACGCGATCAGTCCGAGCGCGCGGGTGATACGATCGATGTTCAGGCGCGCCGCGGCACGGCGCTGCTGCGGCGACAAGCGGCCTGCCAAAGCGTCCCGCAGTCCGGCCTGTGCTCTCGCGACGAGATCGATAGCTTCTGCCACCTCGGCTGCGCGTACCGGCCCCTGCTTTGCGGCCTCGCGGGCGGCAAAAAAGCGCGCCGCAAGCTGCTCACGCTGTTCGGTCGACAGACTAGCGCGATTGCGAAGATAGGTCCGGAAAAGCGCGTTGCCGTAAAGGTCGTCTGCGTTGCGCGCGGCGCCCTTGCCGCAGATAGTGACTTGTACGGACAGCGATGCAAGCGCGCGATCGACGACGGCGCCGCGGTCGACAATCAGCGCGCGAACATCGCGGGTTTGCCGCGCTTCGCGCGCCAGGTCGTTGGCGAAGGCAATTAGTGCAATGACACTCTGCCCTTGTTCGCTGGCGATGGCCGCATTAACGTTCGGCAGGTCGGTGCCAGCGACGAAGTTCGTGAAGCGGGCCAGCCGCTCGGCCTGATCGGCAAAGGCGGTGATCTCGGCCGACACGTCGGTCTTGGGCGCGTCGAGAATGGTCGCCAGTGCATCGGCATACCCGCCAATAGCAGCAAGAAGTGCGATGCGCGGCTCCAGCATCGCTCGCGGACTGCTCGCGATGTCGATTTCGAACGCCGTGTAGCCAACGGCCGGCGCTCCACCTGCGAGGCATAGAGGTGCAGGCGGAGCCGTGGGCATCATCGGCACCTGAATGCGAAGCGGTGTGGCGGGCAGACAGCTGGGGTCGCTCGCGACCAGCGCCGCAGCAGCCTCACGACGGCGTTGCTCGATAGCGTCGAAGTAGATCGTCGTGGCCGAGACCGCCTCACGGCTTCGGGCCTGGACGATCCCGGCGGTTTCCAGTTGGATCGCGTTCGTCGCACATCCCGTCAGCAGCAGCGGGCCTGTCAGTATGGGCAGAAGGGAAAAGGCGCGGTAGCGCATAGCGGTCTCCTTCGGTCTTTCGGGCATCATGCCCTTAAACTACGATTCTCTCTTCCCTTTCTGCGCCGCGGGATCGTCCGCACACGCGAACGGTCCGCTGGCCGATCACGCGTACGAACAGCTGTGATGATATTAACGACACTGGTGATGAGCGCTGCGATACCCATAAGCATCGGGCCGTCGATCATGTCGGTCATTGTCCGACTCTCCCTGTTAACCGATAGCCGATGTTCCATATATGTTCTGTGTAGGACAGCGCTATTTTCGGTCGTTACACGCGAATGTCCTCGGCCTCGGTAAGCAGGACCCTGACGATTTTGCCGGTCGCCTCTTCCTCGTTCGAGAACCCATCAAACTGATGCAATGATCCAAAGTCGAGGCTCGTCAGTCCTTCGATCGAAGAAACCGACCGCTGGTAGGTTTTGAACGCGCCAAACAGGAGCGACTGGGCGTCCAGGTCGACATCGTGATCGATCAGATACGCGGAGGCCGATGGACGACCGTCGTCATGGATAAAAGCCACGACCTTCCAGTAGGCCAGCGGGATCGCGATGCCGCGATAGACTGGATCGGTCTGCCTGAAGACAGGGCCCGTAAAGACGGTCGCCCGCTCGCCGACCCGGCGCGTGTTGGCGAGGATGTAATCCTCTAGGCCCAGCCACGAGCGCTGGTTGAAGACGGAGAGCTGTGGTGCGCAGTTGGTGAAATGGAAGGTGTCGCGGTTGGCGACGCCGGCGGTCGGGCCCCAGTTCGGATCCTCGCGTCGCACAAGGTGTCCGCGATCGAAGTCGTTATTGGCGTAAAGCTCGTCCCCCACTTGCGCCTCTTCGGGGATGCGGCCGTCGAACGCCCATGGATCACCGCCGCGCGGTACCGAGACGCTGGCGCTTCCGTCGATGTTGACGGCGGTGAACAGGGCGAGGCGCCGGCTTTTCGACATGATGATCGAGAAATGCTCGTAGTCCAGGCGGCTATCGTCGCTATTAGGAACCGGCAAGACGTCCTCGGCAATGGCGCTCGTGTCGGGGAGCGACACGACAAATCCGGTAAGGAAGTCTTCGCGATAGCCCACTCGCCCGCGGAACGCGCCAGCGTCGGACGTCCTGACTCCTTCCAGTTCGAACGATAGCAAGCCCGGGTTCGAACGCGGCAGTGGCTGAAGATCGACCAAGCGGGGTCGGTATGACAGATCGATCATGATAGTCCTCTCTCGCGTCATTCACGACGACTACGCATGCCGCGTAGCGTCATGATGACACCGCATCGGGATGGGTCTGGATCAAACGCATAAGCGCGGAAAAGCGGCAGTCTCGTTGCATCAAGGTGCGGCTCTTCGATCCAAGCGTCACGACGAGAGGAATCCGACGTCCTCGGTTTCGCACGCTCATAGCATCAGCCCTACCGGATCACGGCTACGGGAGGCTGCGTCGTAGCCGCGTTGCCACGCTGCGCGCAGACGACTTCCGCGCCGGCCGCTGGGGCTATCATTGCCCATGACAAAGCAGCGCCAACCGGCTTTTTCTGCTTTCCACACCTCGTCGAGCGGTGCTGGCGCAAGCAATGCCATGAAATCGAGGCGGCGCTCTTTTTTTGAAGCTGTCTCGGCCATGTCAGAGATCTTCGCGCAGCATGATCGTCAGCACGGCGGGTGATGCTAGGTGTTTGATCCCAGGGTTTGATGGTGCAATCCTTCCGCTGGAATGGAAGCTGTATGGGACAGGTTCGTTACGGGAGCGCCACGACTACGGACGCAGTCCGAGCAGCAATACAGCGATCGCAAGCTTCGCTCTCGACGCTGAGCCGAGAGCTGGGGATCAAGCCGAAGACGGTGGCGAAATGGCGCAAACGGGCGACGGTTGAGGATCTGAAGACCGGGCCGAAGGCCCCTCACTGCACGACCTTGACCGAAGCCGAGGAGGCAGCGGTCACTGCGTTTCGGCGTCACATATTGCTGCCGCTCGACGATTGCCTATATGCGTTGCAGCCCTCGATCCCGCAGCTGACACGCTCAGCGCGGCATCAATGTCCGCAGCGGCACGGCATATCCGGCTGCCGGATATCGAGGGCGACAAGGCTCTACTGAGCGAAGTCGAAGGGCCAAAGCGGCAGCGCTTCAAGCGCTACCCCATCGGCTTCTTCCGCATGGATATCGCCGAGGTTCAGACCACCGAAGGCAAGCTCTACCTGTTCGTGGGCATTGACCGTACCAGCAAGTTCGCGGTCACTCAGCTGGTCGATAAGGCTGACGGGCGGACGGCCTGGGAGTTCCTTGAGCATCTGCTGAAAGCCGTACCTTACCGGATCCAGACGATCCTGACCGACAATGGCGTCCAGTTTGCTGAGCAGCCGCGCAATTGTAATACCGCCTGGTCGCGTCAGATGCGCTTCGACATGATCTGTGACGAGCACCGGCTCACCAAGGCTCTCCCGAGCAAAGCCGAGGGGCCGAACCGTCCCTGGACCAACGGTCAGGTCGAGCGGATGAACCGCACTATCAAGGACGCGACGGTCAAGCGCTTCCACTATGAGAGCCATGAGCAGCTACGGGTGCACTTCGCCGACTTCATGGCGGCCTACAATTTCGCCCGTCGACCCAAAACGCTCAGTGGCCTTACGCTGTACGAATACGTCGCCAAAATCTGGAGGTCAGAGCCGCACAGGTTCAAAGCAAACGCTTTGATCGGACAGATTGTCGCTGTGAAACGTTGAGTGAAGAACATCAGGGGGATTTGTCATGAGATTGCAATCGAAAGAGCTCGCAACCATAGCCTGGCTGAAGAAGGAGCAACGTGAGGCAGTGCGGATCATTGTCGATTGGCAGGCGTCAGTCACCGTTGGTCAATTCGGCCCCAAGAGGGTCAAAATCACTGACTGTACAAGTCGCGGTTGCCGCATCGAAACTGATCTTGCGGCGGCCGTCGGCACATTCGTGCATGTCGCTCTCCCGCTTTTCACAGACGTTCCTGGCTGGGTCGCGTGGAGCAGTTCTGACGCTTTGGGCATTGACTTCAGTCACCCGCTCCCGAGCAGGGTTCTGGAATATATTATCGAGCAAAACGACCCGTTCTGACGCTAGAGGCACGAGGCTTTAGGTCGGTTGAGGCTGCTGGTCGTCATCATCCGGATGGTACGGAGGCTTATGATGGAAGTGCAAGTCCTGCCCGGTCTCCCGCCCGTGGTATCCCGCATAATGCGCCGGATCGTGTTGTTGCCCTTAAAGACCTAACTGGGCATGCACAGCTTTCGCGATGCAACGGGGGTGATCGGCAGCGCAAAGCGCGGTGCGGATGCACCTCGCGAACCAGCCGGGCAGTTGGTTGAATATGCTTCGTGCATTTGGCACAAGGTTCACCCGGATATCATCGTGCTTGAGAGTGCGAACGAACGCCTCAGTCATGCCGTTCGATTAACGGCTGCTGAGCGGGGCTGTTCGCGGGATCAATCCGATGCGCGGGCAAAGACGCGCGTGATTTCAGGCGGTGTAGCAGCTGCCGTTATCAATGAGCTATTCGATCGGTTCGAACATGCGATTCACCTGTTCGTGGCAATGCTAGACGGTAGCGACCATCGAGTCCTGGACGTCCGCGGCGGTGATGCCGTAGATGGTCATGCGTCCGCGCACGTGCAGCGGCAGCTTGTCGGCCTTCGCCGTGGTGTAGGCCAGCGGATCGATGCGATGACCGATTGGGACCATGATGTCTCTCCTGGGATAGTGTCAGCGCGAGGCGTACTGGACGCCCCGGGGGATGATAGTCATGACGCCGTCCTCGATGACAACGCGGCCGAGCCGGGCAATCTCGGTCTGGCCAAGAAGAGTGTACGCAATGCCACGCTGGCCGATGCGCGCGATCATGCTGCCAAACTGCTGTCCGGCGACTTCCATCGAGAATAGCCTGGCGACTGCCACGGTAGTCATGCCGCCGATGCCGACGGCCTGCTCGTTGCGGATGATCGACTGATAGGCGCCGACCGCCTGTGCCGCTTCTGGCGTGAGCAGCGTGTAGGTGGCCCCGGTATCTATGATTGCCTTGATCGCAACGCCGTTGATGCGGATGTTCGCGATGAAGTGCCCGCTCCAGCCATCGCGTTTGATGCGCATGACCCGGGGCATCGATGACGGCTGGTCGTCCGAGAGTTCAGACAGGTCCGGTTTTAGGCGTGGTGGTACATAAGCAGGCTGGCGATAGATGGCCTGCTGGTAGCTCGGAGTCCGCGCCGCGTAGGCAACGCGCTGTGGTTCGACGTGCGTGACGACCTTGCGCGAAAGGATGCGACCGTGGTCGTCCTCCTCGACAGTTTCGGTAGTGACGACGACGCCGGAGGCGACTTCGACGCCGCTCTGGCCGTCCCATGGCTGATCGGAAATCTGCTGCTCACCGCCCGGCGAATAGGTGATAATGCGCATTGTGCCCGCGGGTACGTCGATGGACTCGCCGTTGACGGTGACGCGCACCTGCGCGATGGCAGGCGCCGCCACGATGACCGCGGCGGCGATAGCCAGAATGCGGGGCATGATCATGCGCTCCCGATAGGACACAGAGGTTGAGGTCCGGTAAACTTAATGCGGCGATGGTCTCGCCGAGCCGAATAGGCAGATCTGGCCGCGCGTAGTTGGTGCCCTTGCTGTCGATCAACATATGCAGACAACCTGTACCTGCGCGACCGTCAAGCGACATCGTCAATGTCTTTTGCCGCCGGCACAGCGGCGCAAGCCAATCCAACTTCGTAAGTTTCAGCAGGCTCGCAACCAGCCCGTTAACTGCCGCAGCGGAAGACCAACCACCAATTTCAGCGTCAGGCAAAACCCTGATCGCGGTATCCGAGAGTCGCAGCGGCCGACCAGGACGACCACCCGGTGCCGACAGCCACTGCATAGCTGGGTCAAACCATACCTCCAGCGATCCGCGCCGCTTCAGCGCTGCGTTATGTTCGTTCCAGTTCGTCGTGTGGCGTGCTGGCCTGGGCGTCCTCGCCACCTACGCTCCGGGATTCGCTTAGTGAATCCCAGAGCGGTCACGCAACAAAGTCCTACTCATACGCGTAGCCCTCCTACCGGATTACAGCAGCGCGCCCACCGCGTTCAAGAAGCGCGCCAAGGTTATCGGCTTCGAGATATAGGACCGTGCGCCGGCTACCCGGATCCGTTCCTCATCGTCGGGTCCGGCATAGGCGGTCACGGCCATTACCGGGATCGTTCGCAAGTCCTTGTCGCTCATTATCTCAAGGATCAGCTCGTAGCCTGTGATGTACGGCATCTGGATGTCCATGATGATCAAATCAGGGCGAAAGTCACGGGCCCGGGCCAGAGCTTCGCGGCCGTCGCGTACCGGCTCGACGACGAACTCATGCGCTTGTAATAAGTCGCAGAACAGCTTCAGGTTAAGCTCGTTGTCTTCAACGATAAGCACCCGTTTAGCCATAAGGTGTTCGGCCCTACAAAACTGGAATATGCTTCTGGAAAAAAGTATTTTGATGCAAGATGTTCGCTACAGATCGTGCTCGCCGTTGCACAAACTATGGCGTGCCAGCTTTGCCGGCACTCAACAGAGCCTGTGAGGAGGCAGCATCACCTCCTACCGCAAGACGCGAAGAGGGAGCGCCTTGTAGGATGGGCTTTACCGCGCCGGAGGCGGGCGGCACCCGATTCTGCAGCGACCAGAAGAAGATGATGATCATGCCGACCGTAAGGGCGATGATCATCGCCGCAAGCAGCATGCCAATCGAGCGCGAGTTCATGTGAGGCTTCCCTAGAATGATGCTCGCGCCCGAACGTTTATGCCTGACCGAACTGGGTTAACTGTTGCGACGCTGGTTCGCGTTTCGCCGCGCCCTTGCCGGCTTCCAGAGCGTCGGCTGCCACCTGCTTGACGCTTCCAACCAGTTCGCCGCTCTTCAGGGCTGCCACTGCTTCGCCGATCGGCTTGTCCGCGGTAAGTCCTTCGCGGCTTGCACTGTCGCGAGCGGTGTCGAGCACTTGATTGACAACCTGGCCGCCCTTGTCCGCCAAGTCCTGCGCCATGTCTCGGCCCGTAACTTTGAGCTTGCCGGCAGCAGAGCCAAGAGCACGCTCCTCGGCGTTCGAGGTGGGTAGCAGCGACCCGACGATCAGGCCGGCGACAGCCGCGAGACCGCCGAGTGCCAGGGGGTTCGACTTCAGCGATGCGAAGCTAGTGCGGGTGTTCTGGGCCATGTTCCGGCTCCTTTGATGAAGTGTGTAAGCGCCACGTTCTAACTGCTCGCCTGCGCCTGATACGGCGCCGGCGAGGCCTGCTTGCGCGTCATGCGACGTCTCACGTAACCGCTGGCGTGCCGACGCGAGCGCCTGCGTGATGCGTTCGCCGTAGGCCGACGATGGCTCGGCAGGGTTGCGCTCGACCCCGAGAACACGACCGCGGGCCACGTAGAGGCGTTCGTTGAACGCGTCGTCGTGTTCGCCTTCGGAGCGCTGTACCTGGTTTTCGGCAAGCCGTAGACGGGCAGACAGATCATCCGCCGGGTGCGCCCCGCGGCCGCCTGTGCGCTGGTTCGGCATCATCAACCATGCAAATCCGACACCGACGAGCGCCACCGCCAAGGGGTTGGCTTTGGCACGGACGATGAGGTTTTCGGTGAATGCACCGCCGTCATTGCCGCCGATGTGCGAAAACGCATCGTTGACGAGCTGTGCTGGAGACATCTTGTCCTGCAACGCATCGAGCCGCTCGTCCATGCGCGCGCGGGTGCGTGCCAGATCCTGCTCGATCTGATCGGTGTCGGCGTGTTCGTTGGCCATCAGATATGCTCCTTGACGATATGTGCGTCGCGCTGGACGCTGGCGATCGTGCGCTCGGGCTTGATGTTCTGGAGAGACAGTCTGGCGATAGCGGCCCGGGCGATGAGCCCGCCGACCAGCACGATCACCACGCCGACGATCAACAGCGCCGCCCAGGTCGGAATCCACTTCGCCAGCAATGCCGCGCCGCCTTCGAGCAGTACGACAAGCCCGGCAAAGGCGACCAGGGCTCCGCCCACGGCCGCGATCGCTGCCGTGATGAGCCCGTGAATCTTCTGGTCGATCTCCGCGCGCGCCAAGGCCAACTCACCGCGCACCAGATCCTGAATATCGCCCGCAAGCCCGCTGGCGATCTCCCCGATGCTATCGGATCCGCGTAGATCAGCGTTGGCCATGACCAACCTCCGGCACGACAGGCAGATCGTCGCTGCTCACGTCCGCTGCCACGACCTTGCCGAAGCGCGCAACCGCAAATCCCGCCACAAGCGAGGCGCCGATGAACAGCCCAGGCTGACGCCGCGCAAAGCCCTGGACCTGCTGGAGCAGATCGGCAGGGTCGGTTTCGCGCAAGGAGTTGGCCAGAGTTCCAAGCTCCGTGCCGCCACGCGCAATGGCGCCAGCGATCCAGTCCTGCTTGCCTGCGAATTGTTCGCTGCTTTTGCTCAGGCTTTCCGCCACCTCATCAAAGCGATCAGCAATGCCGGCCTTTCGGTCGGTAGCCGAGCTGGTGAGACGCTGTTTTACCTGACCGGCAATCCCGGCTGCTGCCTGCTTTGCGCCAGCGACCGGCATGGAGCCGGCCTGTGGCGGAGCAAAGGAAGGTTCCGGGATCGGGCTACCAAGCGCGGGGTTAGGAATGGTGGCCTGAGGCGCCTGATAGCTGGCTCCAAGTGTCGTATCGGTCATGATGTTCGCTCCTGTATGATGTCGTTACGTCTGCCGGGCAGCGCGGGTGCATAGGCGTCGGAAGCGGCTAGGCCTTGGCGCTGCTCACTTTCCGCGGATGACATCGGCTTGCTGGTCGAGCGCCCTGGCCTGCCCCTTGGCCTGCTGGCGTAGTGCCTTGGCCTGACTCTCGAGTGCGTCGGCCCGCTGGTCAGCCGACGTCTTGATCTCGTCGGCACGATCTTCAGCGGCGTCCGCCTGAGCTTCAATCGCCTGTGCCCGATCCTTGGCTGTACGATCCCGGATCTCACCGAGACGTTCCTGCGGCCCGGCCTCGATGACCCCGCTGGCGTTCACAGCCGCATCAGCCTTCTCGCCTGCATTCTCACGAGGGCCGTCACAGGCAGCGAGCAGACCGCAGACAATCAGAGCTGAAGTTGAGAATTTCCTGTTCACGCCTCAGACTCCTGCGGCATAATAGTGGAGCGGACGATGGTGCTCATCGAGCATAGCGGCGTCGCCGAATTGGCGCGTGCTGACGACCAAGCCCGGCGTCACAGAGTTCGGCTGCATCGCCGTGCTCCCTGTTATTGTAAGTAAGCGCCAGCCCGCGCAGGCGTGAGCCTGCGCGGGTGCACCAGGTCTTAGTAGCCCTTGGTCGTCGTACCGAAGGTCGAGCCCGTGGACGTGTCTACGTCACTGTCGCGATCGACCTCGACGTCCGTCTTGCGAACGGTGTCGTCGATGTTCTCGACATGCTCTTCGGCGGTTTTGGAAACGACGACTTCCTCGACCACGCGCGCGTTCTTGCCGACGACGGCTTCCTCACCCGTGGCCGTCATGTCGATCGAGCGCTCACGAAAGGCGTCGCCGTCTGCTGCCGAGAGCGGCAGGTCGACAGAGCGGCGCTCGACGTTGAGGCGCTCGTTGCGCAGGCGGATCTGCTCGTGCACCGGCGTCTCGGTGACGTAGGAGCGTACTCGCACGCCACCACGATCGACGTCGCGCTTGCCGACAACAAGCTGCTCTTCAACTACCGGGATAACCTCTTCACGCTCACTGCTGCCGACGTGATCGGTCGAGCCGACTCCACCCATGGCACGATCATCGCCACCGCCGGTTGCGGGTGCGTTCGAGCCGAATGCGCCGAGAGCAGCGCCCGTACCAACGCCTGCACCCGTTGCCGGAGCGGAATAATCCCAGCCCGACGAACGCCACTGGCCGGAGCGATCATCGATGTCGATCGAGCCCGCGCCTTCCAGAACACGCACGGCTTCGTCGACGCGGTCGTCGTCGACGTCTGCGGTCAGCAGCACGCCGCCACGGCGCAGGCCTTCTTCATACGTGTGACGATCTTCGTCAGGCAGGAATGCATTCTTGATCGAATCCCAGACGCCACGATCTTCGTGGGTCGAGTAACCCTGCTCGCGGTGGCCGCTGCTAGTCTTGTCATGGATATGGACGTGTTCGGCATCGACATTGGCGCTCTCGAGGCGTGCCTTGGCGGCCTCTGCATCCGAACGGCTGTCGAACATGGCAGTGATGGTGCTGGACATGATTTTACTCTCCTGGCTTGTGAAACGAGAAAGGGATTTAGCGAGCCGTCACGACGAGTTCGGTGCGACGGTTCTCAAAACGGCCACCAGCTGTGGCGTTGGTATCAACCGGATCTGTTTCGCCGCCCGACACGGTCTCGATGCGACCGCCGTCGATGCCCTTGCCAACGAGCGCAGCCTTCACGCTGTCAGCGCGTGCCTTGCCGAGTGCGGCGTTGGCGGCATTGTCCCCGCGTGCGTCCGCGTAACCAGCAATACGGATACGCGTGGTCGGGTACTTCGCCAGCGTTGTCGCAACCTCGTTCACTTCGGCTGCGTCAGCTGCGCGAATTTCGCTCTTGGCGGTGTCGAAGTTCAGCTTCTCAAAGGTAAACGTCCGTGGCGTCGCCTCTGCGCCGGCAAGATAGCTACCGAGACCGGCAATGCCGACGAGCGCCGTGGCATTTGCAGCATTCGGCGTTGCAGCGACGACCTCGGTCGGCTGCTGGGCAGCGGCGGTCGTGTTATCGATCGGCGCGACTGCAGCGGGTTCGTCCCGGCCGCAGCGACTGAGCGCGAATAGGAGGGCGAGAATACCAAGCGCAAGAAGAAGCCACGGCAACCAGTTGAAGCCCTTCTTCTTCTCGATATGAATATGGCTCGGCGCGCCGTCAGGCCGCCGGTCGTTGGGCATGGGCATCAATGCTTCTCCTGGTGTTCTAAATCTTCGCGCTCGATCTCGACGCGCGTGCGGCGCAGTGTCGTCGGCAGTTCGACCGCCTGGTGCTCCACGGCACGGCGAAGATGCAGTTCTTCGACCAGGAAGAGGCGCTTCTCGACGACGAGCCGCTCTTCCAGCACCGGCACGATGGTCACATCGCCTTCAGTGCGAATGGCCGGAGCCTCTGCGACTTCCTCGTCCTTGGGGACGCGGGTGATCTCGACATGCTCGCGGCGCACTTCGTCACGGACGAGCACCTGCTCCTCATCGGACGACGTGCGCACGTTCACTCGCTCGGTTTCGACCGAACGCTTGTGGATCGTCGCTTCTTCTTCCACGATGGGTATGGTTAGATGGTCGGACATGGCTGGCCTTGAGATTAAGCCAGCAGAACATTCCCGCCGATGCACTGTTCCGTCTAAAGTTAACGAACAAACATGGGTTATAGTAAGATCTAACTATAGGTACTGGTACAACTCAATCGCGAGCTTTCCTTCATACAGGAACAATCGACCGCTACGCTGCGCTTGGAGTGCATGACCCAACCTCTTCCTCGCGTTCTGACTGGCAACACACTCCTTCATCTTGAACAGCTGATCAGCGGGCTGACCGCAGGTGTGATCCTCGTTGACCTCAGCGGCAGCATCCTCTGGGCAAATGACGCAGCGCTTGCCATGCACGGTGTCGGCAAGCTGGAGGATCTCGGGGCGACAGCAGACGAATACGCCACGCGCTTTTCGCTCAGCCTGCGCAATGGCCACCGCCTCGCCAGTCGAGACTACCCCATCATGCGAATCCTGGCTGGAGAGACCATTCCCGACCTGATTGTCGAGGTAGCGGCAAGCGGCCCACAGGAGGCCCGCTGGACTCATCATATCCGGGACGTTCTTCTGACCGGCGACGACGACGAGCCTGACTGTCTGGCCCTCGTTATCCAGGACGTGTCGGAACAGTTCGAGGCAGAAGAGCGGTTCGAGGCGATGTTCCAGGCCAATCCAGCGCCTGCCCTCATCCTGCGTCTGGCCGACCAGCGCTTCGCTCGCGTCAATACCGGCTTCCTCGAGATGACCGGTTATCCGCGCACAGCTATCGTTGGCCGCAGCCTCTACGACCTCGACATCTTCAATGGTGCAAAGATGCTCGTGCTCGCCAAGGAGCGTCTGGCGGCAGGCAAGACGATCCCGCAGATGGAAGCCGAGCTGCCGCTGCCCGGCGGGCAGACGGGTCTGGTCGTCCTCGCGGGGCAGCCGATCGATATCGGTGACGACAAGTGCATGCTGTTCACCTTCACCGACCTTGAGCCGCGGCGAAAGGCTGAACGCTCATTGCGGGACAGCGAGACGCATTTCTCCACGCTGTTCCAGATGGCGCCGGTTGCGATGGCACTCACCTCGCCCGATGGACACCGCATGATCGAGGGTAACGAGGCATTCTGGCGGCTGACCGGTTACAGCGCGACCAGCTTTGTCGGGCGTGCTGCCGGCGATCCCGAGCTGTGGGCGGATATCCAGGATCGTAACGCCGCGGAGCAGGAGATCGAGCATGGTGGCGGGGTCCGCAACCGCGACGTCCAGCTGCTCGATGCCAGGAACCAGCCGGTCGACTGCCTGCTTTCCGCCGAACGCATGGTGCTGCGCGGCGAACAATGCACGCTGTGGCTCTTCCAGGACATCTCTGCCCGGCGGAGCAGTGAACTGGAGCTAGTTGCCGCGATAGAGGCGGTGATGACGGATGCCAGTTGGTTCAGCCGTTCCATCATGGACAAGCTTGCCAGCCTGAAGAACCCGCATCACTGCGAGTCGAAGAAAGAGGTGCAGGAGCTGACGCCGCGGGAGCGCGAGGTGTTGGCGTTGATCAGCGAGGGGCTCGATGACAAGGCTATCGCGCATCGTCTGGCCCTCTCTGGGAACACCGTGCGCAACCACGTCGCCAGCATCTACAGCAAGATTGGCGTCAACCGTCGGCCAGCCGCAGTAGCATGGGCGCGCGATCGCGGCGTCTCCTGAGCCCTTAGGCTAACATGTCGCGAAATGCTGGTTTTCACGAGACGCAAACTGCTGCCGGCTATCGGAATGATATGTGTTGCAAACACCTCAGACCGTCCGAAAACGTCATGAGGGATTCCGTTTACTAAGAATGGACATTCTCGCGCCCCTGTCTGTTTATGTAGGCGTGGTTAGAGCCGACTCCGCGACAGGCGTACGTCCAGCGTTGTCAGAAAAGACTGTCTTGCGCGTTTTACTGCGTGAACCGGATTGGCTCTGTTCCGCATCATAATAGTGCGGAAAGACAGTAATGAACCGGGGAGTTTTTCGGGCCTCACCGATTCCCGGTCAAACGGTCCCGCTTTGTTTGGCGGCCGCCTTTAAAGCATCACCACGGCAATGGCATCTGCGTGGCCTCAGGATTCAATGGCTGGAACAGGCCACCGTAGACATGCTGCGCGACTGTTAATTGAGCAGCTGCTCGCAAGCTCTCGTTCGGTGCCGTGAGGCCAATCAACGCCCACGTGGGAGCGCCGTCGATTAGCAAGGCTATCCGCTCCGCAGTGATCATGCCGCCCATTAGGCGGAGTCGGTTGAGTAGGTTGCGTACGTGATAGGCCACGGCGCGCGAATTCGGCTTCGATCGGTGTCAACAAGGACTCAGTGCCGTCCTCAATCGCTTGAAAATAGATCGTCTGCATCTCGCATGGGCGGATGTCAGGCAGGATCTCAGCGATCAGATTACGGGTCTGACTGCAGGGCCGTGCGCCGCTGCGCATCGACTCAGGTGCGTGTTCCATGTGCCGCCCATAGTGGAACAGATAAAGAACACAATAAGAGTGGCACGACTGAGAGGCCCGCCGCGCGGACCTCGGATAACTCAGGTTAGTTACGGGATGTCTCCGGGGAAAGCCCCGATCAGACGAGTTGTACGCACCTCCCAGTATACGCGGATATGGATGGGGCGTGGCACGCGCTCCGTACGCATACTCGAGATCTACGTCTCCGCTCGGAACTACCTCGAAATGGTTCAGATAAACGTAACGGTGACCGCACGGACAGTCAGTCCGCCAATCGATCTAGCGATTTACGTAGAACATGGTTCAAAACGGATTGTTCTGCTCTATGATATACTCAAGAACTTTCCCCGGCAGAGGATGCGCGAAGTCGACGCCTATTGCCGCCGGGCTGCTCCATGCAACCCAACCCTGTACATCAGTGAACTTCGGTATCACGACCTGAACGAACGTGCCGACCGTAATAGCCAGGTCGGTCGCAATCCGGCAGCCGCGACTGGTACAATCCGTGATCCTTACCGCGCGCGAGCCAAACTTGTCAGCGGCGACCGTTGCCTCCCAGTCTACCACGATGCGGACGGCAGCTCGCTGGTCTTTCCCCGTCCACCCTGGAGCGGCAAGTTTGAACGATCGAAGTGTCACTATGGGCTTCCTTGCACTGGCCGTCCACGTTGCCTTACGAAAGTAGGTCTAAAGGAGCCGTAAACCGCCAATCGATTCATCGGCGCCTTGCTTGTATTTTGAGGTGGTGCGTAACGCGTCAATCCAATCTGTTGGGCAGCGACGATTACTACTCAAATTGCGGAATCGTATGATCGGTCGCAGATCATGACATTCGACTCGTTCCCCGGTGATCGGATCGCGAGCTCGTTGAGCGCCGGATGCTGGTGGCCGAGATAGATAGCCTCGTTGTCGCCTATGTGGCTTGGCAGCACGGAGGCTGTATCGGTAAGGATCACGTCAACAAGCTCGTTGTCGCCGATGGATACCGGCGCCGCGGGATCGCGCAGGAGTAGATTGGCGCACTGAACGCCGTGCTGGCAGGGCATGTATTTATTTCGACGGGAGCGCACAATGTTCGCGCTGTCGCGTTGCTCATGGATACAGGCTGGGCTGCCGCTGGCTAGAGGCGAGGGCAACGGCGTGTTTCATCATGAGGCAGGCGAAGGCGACGACGTGAAGTCCCGCGAGTGTTTCGGCATATCGTTCGTAGTCTTTGACGAGCCGCCTGAAGCGGGTCGCCCATGCGAATGACCGTTCGACAAACCCAGCGTCGCGGCAAGAGGACGAAGCCGCGTTTGGCTTAGGGCAGTTTGACGACCTCGAGTGCTATACCGTGTTTGGCTGCGGCATTGGCAGCACGCTCACGGGTATAACCCTGGTCGATCCAGGCGAGCTCGACCGCGTCGTTGGTGACGGCCTGCACGGTACGCGCGAGCCGTTCCACCTCGCCGCGATCCTCCGCGCTGGCCGGCGTGACGTGGAGCGCCAGCAGATGGCCCAGCGTATCGACGGCCATGTGGATCTTCGAGCCCTTCTTGCGCTTCCCACCGTCATAGCCGGCACGCTCACCGCTCTCGGGCGTGGAGCGCAGCGTCCCACTATCGATGATCGCGGCGGTCGGCTCGGCCTTGTGGCCCGCCGCGAGGCGCAACACCGCGCGCGGGTCGTCGACCAGCGCTTCGAAACATCCTGCCGCCAGCCAGCGCTGCGTCTGCTGGTACACCGCCGCCCAAGGCGGCAGGTCGTTCGGCATCCACCGCCACGGCGCACCGGTCTTAACGATGTAGCGCAGACCGTTGAACACCTCGCGCAGGTAATGCGCCCGCTGACCGGCATCCTCACGCTGCAACAGCAGGTACGGCGCAACCAGCGACCACTCCTCGGTGCTGACATCCGACGGATACGGCTTGCGGCAGATGCTCATCCAATAACGGATGAATCAAGCCCGCTTCCAAGTCCATAACAGCCTCTAGATAGTAGGGTTGTTACCGATGGAAAAGACTGAGTTGTTTTCTACAGCGACCTATAGCCGGCAGCGCCCGTAACGACTGAGTTGCTGTCACAATGGTGCACGGTGCCGGGAACAGCAGTGCGGGGTTCGGCGCTCGATTACGAGCCCGTGGAACAGACCGATCTTGATCAAGTGATAAGCGCCCCGCGTGTCCGTGTGACTGAAGCAGGCGGGGCGCTGAGGTACTCGGCACTGGAAGCAAGGGCTTCAATGATCGCTGTAGCGATGCTTTCCTAATATGCGGTAAAGCATCCCGCCCGTTCCGTGTGACACCAAGATGCCCCGGGCGGGATGCCGAGCATCAACCGTCTTGGTTCGGCTGGCTCTCTCTCAAAGCTCACAGGTAAAGCACTTGCACGCAAGCGTCGTAGGTGCCGAGATTCCCGGATCGGGACAGCAGTCCTCAACCAGTGTACCGCTGGCAAGCGATCGCACGCTGCAGCGGTCTCGGATATTCGACCTAGTGCTCATTCAAGCGCACCCCGTTACGATGTAGCCGCATTTAGATGTCCAACCGCTGCGTCAGCGACATTCCCCATGTGATGCTGGCGCCAGTTCCGATCTCACGGAACAGCGGCACCCGAGGCGATTGCAGCACAGGAGAGCGAGCGACCGCCCGGCAACGTGCATCGGGCAACCACGCGGCTGTAGCTCTTACCGGTTGCCTCGCACCGCAGCGTTTTCCGCAGTTCGCCCCCCGCCCCCTACCGAGACTTATTACCGTCATGGCACCACGCTAACCGCCGCCTTAGGCAGACCAACCGGGGAGCAACATCGGATCACATCGAACCAATATAAGCTTTCTTCAAACCACGACGGTTGCGATAGCGCTTTGCGGAACCTTAACCTAGTTTAAAGTTGATACCCAGAAAGGGTTCGGGAAAACGATAATGCGAGAGTATCGTATTTATGTTCTCGATAATATCGGGAAAATCATTGAGCGCATCGATTTAGAATGCCCAAATGATGCGGAGGCCGTGTCGGACGGAAAGATATACGCCCGGAAAAATGATGTAGAGATTTGGTGCGGTCAGAGAGTCGTTACCGTTCTCCATCCTCTAGCCTGATTGAGACCGCCGCACGACTTCCTCTGAAAACTTTTGAGGCGCGGAGTCATTCGCAGGCGGAATGTGTGTTATGTATGAGCCTCGGTTGCCTTCTCGAATGACTCCATCGGGCGCTTGGTCATGCCATCGAACCAATAGGGAACCACTTTTCCCCACTTCGAGGTCGTAGGGATGATTTCTCATTGCCCTCGTATCAACGCCTAGCTCGCTGGCAACACGAGAACGCTGCTTTTCCATTTCGTCGTTTGTCATAATCTGTCTCAGTCCCGTCTCGGGTTCGATACTGGCGCGACAAACCTTCCAAAGAGGGGGATTGATCCTGTCTATTTCTTACCAAAGCTACATTAGCGTCAAACGGTTGGCCTTGCTCGACCGAACGAAGACAACGCGGGAGCGGTCGCCCTTCGAGAATCCACGATTTTTCAGGATCGCTCAGCACATTCTCGAGGGCTTCGAACACCATTGAGCTTACGATAGTGCCTTACGAGTCGTAGGATCCGCGCACTGTTCGGAGAGATATTCGTGTTGCGGCGCCATGCGACGCAATGTCGAAAATCTGGATTCAATCATGGCCACCCCGCTGATTCGTCGGGAGATTATTCGCAAGCCTAAGAGTGGATCAAGCCGGTTACGGCGTTCCGTTCCTTGATTACGGCGTGATGCGCGTACCGATCTCGGACGTTAGGCACGTGGACGGCCGTGACGGCGTCGCAGGGGTTCATGCGCGAGTGGAAGAAGCGGTCTGAGATGCCGTCGCCAGCGTGGACGACCGACATCTCCCAAGTACCAACGGTTCGTGCTTAACTCACGCCTTGCTTGCGCGCGCCGACGATCATACCCCGTGCTATCTGGCGAACTGCCTCGTTATCCTTGATCTCATCCGTTGCAGGATCACCCAGATGGTCGAGGCTTTGTTCCCCGCTGCCAGTTGAGGAGGTCACTCCGTATGCTCGGGCTGGCAGCAATTCCACAACGACCGACTGGATTGAAGACTTTCGCGACGAGGCTCTGGCCGCAGCAAAACGGAAGAAAGATCCGTACCGTCTGAGCGATACTATCCTGACGGCGGACTCAGCGGATACCCAAACCGCTTCCTAACTTCTGTTTCACTGCGCGAACCTATCTGGTATCGCGCTGGTATCGCAAACCGCCCATCCCGACCGCCGGCTATGGCGATTTGCCTGCACCCTCCCCTCGTAAACCGTTCGAAACTGCAGCATCGGGAGCAATCGCACTGCAGAGGTCAGGGGTGATCAGGGCGGAGCATCGCCCAAGCTTCCAAGCCAACGGATCGTGCCAGCGTCTCGATCGTGTCTAGGGTCGGGTTCGCCCGTCCGTTCTCGAGCATTGAGAGGTAGGTTGCCGCAATTCCTGTTCGCTCAAAGATCTGCACTTGCGTCAGGCGAAGCTCGCGGCGTCGCTGCTTCATACGCTTCCCGAACAGTCGAGCAGTCGGGGACAAGCCATCGTCCAGGTATATGGTTTTGGTCATATGCGCAGGACCTTTATCAAACCGCTCGCCCCCCACAAGTCGCGTCATCTCGTGGAACGTAAGCGTGGACCTCGGGTTAGCCATGACGCGCGGGACGCCGCAGAACGCTGTGCCTCCACTGAAACGGGTTAGACAGTGTGGATCGGCGTCGAAAGTAGGACCCCAATAGCCTTTTGCCAGCTATTGATTCTGCGTCGAAACCTTACATAACCCGGGATCGCGATCGGCTCCGATCGGGACCTCTTCATTACCCATACTTTTTCAAAAGATTATAGGAGGTTGGATCGCTCAGACCGGGGTCCTGCTTCCCGCGCCGATCCACACACCAGGCTCTGCGCGGGTGAAGAACGCCGCGGCATCCGCGGCCTTCAGCAGCGCGCTCAAACGGTCGGTGTCGAGCGCACCGAGAGCCATGGTCCGCTCAGCGACGAGGCCTAGGAAATGCGCGAACCCACCGGTCACCGACAGGCCGATCAGATCGCCGTCGCACGTGGTCGAGATGGCGGTCACGGCCGCGGCGCGGCGTCGCGAAGTCGTACCCCGGTCGCAGCCTTGCGGGCATCGAGACGGGCATGGCGTTCGTCGAGGATCGCCTCGATCATCTCGCCCCGGCGCAACACCCGGTCACGACCGCGCGACGGGGTGCCACTCAACCGCTCCAGTGCCGCATCGATGAGATCGTCACCCATGGTTTCCCTGGCTACCGCCAGCCAGCGGGGTGGCAGGTAGGGATAACGCTCGCACCATGCCCGGCGGATCATCAGGGCGGTCAGCCACACAACCGTCACCAGGGAGAGGACGAGTAGTATTCCGGCGATAATTCGGCTGCCGGTCACTTTGACGACCGGAAACGCCACGATGGCGCTGCTGATGCCGAACCCGATTGCCCAGGGTGACGGCATCCGCCAGTTGGCCATGTCGCTGCGCACTGCGACCCGGTCGAGCATGCCAATGGGGGCCTGTGCGCCCGTGTCAGTCACGCCAAGGATCATGCTCACCTCCCATGCTGCCGAAGACTGTGTCGTGCCACCCCCGTGCGATGATCGTCGAACGACGATCTTGAGAGGTGGCCCCGGTTGTCTGAACAGGCTCGCGGTCTGGATAAGTGGATCGCCGCTGGTTGATCATGCCGCTGCGAGAAGCGGCTGGTCGAAGTATACCTGGTCCGGTGTCCTGGTACCAAGGGCTGAATGTGGCCGGATGCTGTTATAAAATGCAAAGTATCGGCCGATGCCGGCGCGTGCTTCCGGGACTGAGGTGTATGCGTTGAGGTACACGTCCTCGTATTTCACCGAGCGCCAGAGGCGCTCCACGAACACGTTGTCGCGCCAGCAACCCTTTCCATCCATGCTAATGGCGATCTTCTCTCGGTGAAGGACAGCGGTGAAAGCCGCACTGGTAAATTGCGAGCCCTGGTCGCTGTTGAAGATCGTAGGCTTGCCATAACGGGCGAGCGCTTCCTCCAGTGCCTCGATACAAAACGCGACATCCATTGAGATCGACACCCGCCAAGCCAGCACCCGCCGGGTAAACCAATCGACGATAGCGACCAGATAGACGAAACCGCGCGCCATGGGCACATACGTGATATCGGTCGCCCAAACTTGGTTCGGCCGCGTCACCGCCAGCTTGCGCAGCAGATAGGGATAGATCTTGTGACCCGTCGCCGGTTTCGACGTGTTCGGACGGCGGTAGATCGCCTCTAGCCCCATCCGCTTCATCAGCGTCGCAACATGCCGTCGTCCGATGCTCACATCCTCCTGACGGAGCAGATCGCGCAGCATCCGGCTCCCGGCGAACGGATAGAGCAGATGAAGTTCGTCGATCCGGCGCATGATCGCCAGGTCAGCCGAGGATACAGGCCGCGGAAGATAGTAGATGCTGCCGCGGCTGATCTCGAGCTGCTGCGCCTGATGGGTCAGCGGCAACTCATGGTCACGGTCGATCATCGCTTTGCGCTCGGCAACAGACCGGCCTTCCCGAGCGCACCGGCCAAAAAATCGTTCGCCAGCGTCAGCTCACCAATCTTGGCGTGCAGCACGGTTATATCGACCGCTGGTTCGCTCGCTGCCGGAACCGCTCCGAACACGTCTGCCGCCCCCTCCAGCAGCTTGGACCGCCACTGGTTGATGAGGTTCGGGTGCACCTCATACTCCTGCGCCAGCTCGGCCAGCGTCTTCTCACCCTTCACAGCAGCCAGCGCCACCTTGGCCTTGAATGCCGGACTGTGGTTCCGGCGGGGTCGCTTGCTCATCTTGCTTCCTCTTCGCGGCCAGCATGGCCGCTGTCAGATCGGCAATCCACTTATCCCCGCTGTTCAGATTCCTAGAACCACCTCTCTTGAACACTGCAGATCGTGTTGCAGTCGTCATGACGGTGGCTGGACAGGTTGGTACCGAACGGGTTGCCGGCGACGTCGATCCGGCCGGTCATCGGCAACCCTGTAGCGGGATTGATAGCGGGATCGTCGATGGCCGATCCGCCTGGTGAAAGTTGCCAGTCGTCGAAGAACGACACGATGCGGGTCAGCAGTCTCATGAGGTACACCAAGCTCCCGGCGGCGACGATGCGAAGATATACGTTTTCCGCATTTACGGCAAGACGGGTTAATGCGGGAGCATGCCCGTGTCCCCTTCCCTTCCCGATCTTCACGCGCGCATCGTCGCCGCACTGACGGCCGCGCGCCAGGGGGCCCGGCTTCGCCAGGTCGATCTGGCGAAGCGGCTCGGCTGGCAGCAGGCCTATGTGTCGCGGTACGAGACCGGCGAGCGCATGCTGGCGGTCGATGAGTTTGTTGGGGTGGCACAAGCGATCGGGGTCGATCCCGTCGCAATGCTCGCTCAGGTGCTGGATGAGGGTAACGACGGACCTGGCTGATCCGGGCCGCAAGCCAATGTGCGATCGCCTGCTCCATCCGGTCGGATCTCCAGCCCGACCGGCTCGAACGCCTGCCGTCCGCCGGGATAAGTGCCGGCGTCAGCCGCCCTCGGCAAATTCGCATGGAACGTGCGTACGAATTTCAACGGACAGTTCGGACAATACGACGCCGCCAAGGGACCAAGCGGGACATGATGGAAGTCGTAGATCCAGCACCCTAGCCCCAAGCTAGTCCTCGTTTATTGCTGGGGCCGGCGAAGAGAGGTGTGCTCATTATCCTGTTAGGAAACAACTACTTCCTGTGGCGTAACGGCGTCGGTGCTTAACGCTCTGTGATGATCAGGTACCTGTCTCTCGAGACTCAGGTCGGTCGTCTGCGGACGGCTTTTTTATCATGTTCTCAGAACGAAAGTCATATTTACAAATACGCCGCTGCGCGCAGCGGAAGGATTCCTGATTCAATAGATTCTGATTCAGCGACAAAAAACCTACCCCTTACAATGAGGTACGTCGCTCAAGCTGACCGTACGGGGGCGTTTAGCTGACTGCGCGGGGGCGGTTACCTGTCCAGGTGGGGGAGGCATCCTGCCCAAGTGGGGGCACGCTGACCTAATGGGGTGATAGTTGCTCAAGAGCATCATCTCTCGGGTCTACTGTGATAGACCGCAAATCTGTCCATCGAAGTTGGATTATTGACGCGAGCCGAGCAGGATACGGGACTCGGCAGAGTTCCTCGAATTCCAACAATCGACCTGTTAAACCTATCCTGACCTTAGGGGGGGTAAATTCCGATTAGCCTGACCTGACTTGACGAGCATGGTCAGGTCAGGCAGCAATATCTAGACCAAGACCCAGTTCCGATCGTGATATTCCATGGAATTAGACCGCGACCAAATAGCTGCAGCGGCTGCTGAGGAAGCGGCTGTAGAAATAATGCCCGGCCGCGCCATGCGGGTAGCTGCGGTCTTACGTGCAAAGGGCGGCGACGAGTTCGCGAAGCCCGGAGCCATCATCGAAGTCAAATTCGTGAAGGGAGAATCGCTAAGTCTGACCGCGTCTCGCCTGCTTGCTCTGATGATCTTGACTGCAGGCGGCGATGCTTGGGAGGACCGGCCGCACCGGATGCGAAAGGCCGATATCCGTCGCGGCCACAAGGGCAACGAGCGTATTACCGATATGCTTCAGGAGCTTCACCGCACACTGTTTGCAATCGACGATCGCTCTTGGCGTGGAAAGAAGGCGACGACGTTATTCTCGCTTATTTCTCGCTCAAAGGAGGAAACGGACGAGGATGGCGGCGAGGCCGGTTGGATCGAGTGGGAGTTTACCCCTGACGCGCGGAAGCTGATTCAGGCATCTGAGACTTATGCGGTGTTGAACCGTCAGGCGGTTCTTGGTTTTCGGTCGAACTATGCGCTTAAGCTTTACGAACTTGGAGCACTGCGCCTCCACCGGCGGCAGGCGACCTGGCGGGGGGATATGGCGGCGCTTCGGGCTGCCTTGGGCATTCCCCCGGAGGCCTACACCGACTTTGCGCAACTGAGGCGCAAGGTTCTTGAGAAAGCTAAAGCCGAGATTGATCAGCTTGCGCACTTTCGAGTGGAGTGGCGTGAAATCAGACACGGCCGGACCGTGGTCGAGATCGAGTTCCGGTTTGAGCCTAAAGGAGCGCCGGAAGTAATTGAGACGGTCAGCGAGCTGGATCGTCATTCGAGCGGCAGGATGCCTCGTCGCATAGGAAAAGTCGATGCGGTAGTGGAGGGCGTCGATGCAATTCACGGACTGCCGAAAAAGGCGTTTTCGGCATCAACGGCAACCTCTAAATCAGTTGATATCGATGTGGTGTTTCCGAGCGGCTCAATACGGTTCGGCGCCGAAGAGCTTTACGCGATCGGACGGAATCAAGGCGGCGGTTGGGACGTAGACCTTATCGCACAGGCGTTTCGAGCGCAGATGGGCGAGCGCCTCGTGAAGCTGCGAGGCGCAAAATTGATCTCGGCGTGGACAGGGTTTTGCGAGGGTTGGGTAACAAGGCGAGGCAGGGCTTAACTGCAAATTGCACGTGTGCAATTTGCTCCCCCAGCTAGTCAGGATAGGGGCCGAGTCGGCAGTTTGAAAGGCGACGCAGGCAACGACTTTCGAAAGATAAGATAAATCTGACCAAAAAGCGAAAGTTTGTGTACCATAGCGCAAATTTCGAAAGATAAGCACATGGCCAACATTCTGGAACTTGACGAGGCTGACCGGCTCGTGTCGGTAGCGGCACTGGCGCGGCGCACGTCTTCGGTCCTAGAAAAATTGCGAGACGCTGCTAGAAGCGCTAGATCAGATGATCGTCGGGAGCCAACCTTTACGATCAGCAAGGCTGCCGAACTGGTCGGCCGAACCTCTGCAGCGATCCGTGACGCGGAAAAGGATGGCAGGCTTCCGGAGCCTGTCCGTACCGGCAATAACAGACGCGAACGCTACACCTTGGCGCAACTCAACGACATGCGCGGTGTCTTCGGGACACGTCCGTATCGAAGCCCTGGAGACCCGTGCTGCGTCGTCGCGGTGCAAAACTTCAAAGGCGGCGTAGGCAAATCAACACTGGCCGTGCATCTAGCGCAGTATCTTGCGATCCGTGGATATCGGGTCGCATTGATTGATTGCGATAGCCAGGCGTCAGCAACGACCCTTTTCGGCTACGTGCCGGACCTCGATTTGGATGAGGACGATACGCTGTATCCGTTCCTAAGGGAGGGTGAGCGAACCTCGCTCGACTACGCGCTCCGCAAGACGCATTTTGATGGTCTCGAGTTAATTCCAGCCAACCTCCGGTTATTCCAGTCCGAGTACGAACTTGCCGCGCGAATGGCACGCGGCAGTGGTGCTTTGCTCGATCGGTTGAAGGAAGGTATCGAAAGCATTGCCGATCGATTCGACGTCATCGTTATGGATCCGCCGCCAGCGCTCGGAGCGATTTCGCTGTCGGTATTGCGAGCTGCGAATGCCCTGGTTGTGCCGGTCCCGCCGACCGTGATGGATTTCTCGTCAACAGCGGCATTCTTATCTATGTTGGACGAGACGATTGAGCAGCTCGCAGAACGCGGTCTCGCGCCTGAATTGTGTTTTCTCCGGTTCGTAGCGTCGAAGGTGGACGAGAACAAATCCATGCAGAAGGAGATGCTGAACCTAATGAGGACCTTATTCGGCCACGCGATGGTTCGAACGCCGCTGAAGGACTCAGCCGAGATCGACAATGCGACCGCCCGGCTAATGACGGTCTACGAGCTTGACGGACCGGCGACGAGTTCGGCGGTGCGTAACAGATGCCTAGCGTATCTGGACGGGGTAAACGCGGAGATCGAAATCGATATTCGTTCAACGTGGCAAAGTCATCAGAAGAGACTACGTCAGGAGGCATTAGCGTGAACAATGCGAATTGCTTGCCTGAAACTGGCCGTAGAAGCTTAAATTGCACGCGTGCAATTCCGAGCAGAGGGAGGCTCTTATGAGCAGAAAAAACACGGGGTTTGCGGCCGATCTCGCCGCGGGCATTGATTTGTCCAACGACGCTGAGCCGGTGCGGCGGCCGAGCATTGCAGCCAACGTCCTGACGGGGCGGTCCAACCGGCTAGCCGATCTCGCTTCGGGCGCGGTCGTGAACCGGACGCACGAGCTAGTTGATCCGGTACGGTGTCGGATGTGGCCTGGCCATAATCGTGAATATCGCCTGCTTAATGAGGAGCGCTGCGAAGATCTTATCGAGAGCATCAAGGCACAAGGCCGGCAAGAGATGCCAGCGATCGTTAGACGGGTTCCGGCAGATCCAGATTACGACTTTGAGGTGATCTGCGGCGCGCGCCGCCACTGGACGATTACCTGGTTACGCGCGCACAACTATCCTGACTTCAAGTTCCTAATCGACGTTCGGAAAATTGGCGATGAGGAGGCTTTTCGGCTTGCTGATATTGAAAATCGCGCCCGGGACGATCTAACGGATCTCGAGCGCGCACGAGATTATCTTCGCGCACTAAATGCCTATTATAACGGCCGCCAGAAGACGATGGCCGAGCGGCTGAAGGTGAGCGAGAGTTGGCTCACGCGCTACCTCGATCTGGCACGTCTTCCGAACGAACTGATGGTGGCATTTAAAAAGCCGCAGGAACTTGGCATCCGTAATGCGATTGCATTGAAGGCGATGCTCAAACCGGATGACAGACGTGCGCAGGTATATGCTACTGCTAAGAGGCTGGGCGAGGAACAGGAGGCGAGCGGGAGAGCAATGCCAGTACTCGACGTCATCAAAGCACTCGCGCTGGCGACCGCCCCCCCCAAGAGGTCAGGAACCCCCAAGAGGTCAGGATCTACGCACACGGTATCCAGTGAAGGCGGGAAGCCCGTGTTGCGAATTGAAGGAACTGATCGCAAGGGCGTTCGCTTGACGCTCCTTCACAAGAGCGGCGCCTCTCGAGAAGATGCGGAGAAGGCGCTTCGGGAGATATTGGACGCGCACTGGTCGTGACACGACGCGCTTAGCCGCTGAGTGCGACAACTGTGTCGCATTCGAGTCAGCGGGGTTCTACTGTGGCCGCTGTTCGAACATGCGCTTCGCAATTTCAAGAGTTTGCCACGATCGAACGGCAATTCGATCAACCCCGCTTATAGCAGGGCGCTGTCGAACGATGCTGTTATCATTGTGTCGACGTGGCTTCCAGAAGATTTCCTTCTATCGCTTAGGTTCTTGTGCACCGGCGATTGTTGCGTTGCGCCCCAAGAGAACGCGATCAATCTCTGCCATAGCTGGTCGAGATCGGCAGCCGCTGCGCCTAGCGGCCCTTGATCAAGAGCTACCAACGGTGATGGAGATGTTCGGGGAGGGCGGGGGTTACCTGACCGCCCTGTTGGAGCTTGACCAGTCCGGCAGCGGCAAGGGCGCGAGCTTGAATATCGGCACCGGCGCGCGACAGGCCAAGCGCACGTGCAATCTGCGTCCGCGTGGTCGGACCAAACGCTGCGACAAGGGCCCAGGTGTCGGCGGCACGGGCGTTGCGGGATAAGCCATCAAGGGCATCACGACCGCGGCAGAGGGAGGTCTCGATGCGCCCTAGCTCCATAAACGCTGCCGTCGCGACATGCTGGCTATGATCAACGAACGCTGCGGCCCGCTCGGCCTCGCCGAGATCGAGCCGGAATACCGAACGCGGGATCATGCCCGCGACAGACGGCGCGACGCCGCGCGCGACAAGCGCAAGGTTTAGGGCCCAGCATCCCGCTGGCTCAGCCGCAATGTAGTGCCGCATCGATCGCGAGGGCAGGGCGAGCATCGCATCGTGCCCCTGACCTTCGGCGAAATCCGCGGTGGTGATCAGACTGTCGACCGCAGATGTGGCGCGAGTCAGTCCCTGAAGCGGATGATCTGGACCAAGGTCGGCCAGCCCACAGGCTCGGGTGAGGGGGCCACCGGCAGGCATCTGCGCCACCGCGTCTTGGGCGGCGTTGAGCAACGCCAGCGCATCGGCCTCAAAGCCACGCGGCGCGTTGACCATGCGAACGACGGTCGTCGCGGCGTTCGCGATCGCCGGCACGCCGTTGGCAGCAAGCCAGAGCACGACGGCATCACGGCGCGGGTCGTCGGTCATGAGGATCGAACTAGGATCACTACTGGGCTGGTGGGCAGGGCCGACATCACCGGCGCCGGCGTCGCGCCGATACGCACGCCAGGCGCCGGCGACGGTTGCCAGGCTGGCAACCCTGCAAATTTCAGGGGACGCAAAGCGCGCGGCGCCTGCCACGCGACCGAGCGCGTAGCCAAGCGAAGTGAGATCGAGGGGAGGCATCGCAGCTTTGATACGCTAGCAATACTCAGATCACTAGGCATCGCTAAATGCCCGAAAAAGCTACTTACCATAATCGGACATTATGGTAAGTATATAGATGTGCTACGGTGCCGGAATGCAGGGTAAATCGAACCAGCGGGCGCGGCCCTCATGAGCGAGATCATCGTCCATCGCACCGACGGGGAGGGGCTTCCGGTCCGCGCGCGGCGTGGGACCGTCGAGCCAATCGATGCCCGCGTTACCCGGTTGCTGGGTCTTGCCCTGCCGGCTGATGCCGGCCCTGTCAGCGAGATCGGTTTCGCCGCGCAGCTCGGCGCTATGGCAGCGGCGAGCAAGGCGGCGCTGGCGTCGGACCTGGCCTGCTATCTGCGTTGGTGTGAGGACATCCGTGTCGCCCCGCTGCCCGCTGAGCCCGAAAACCTGGTCCGCTACATCGCCATGCTCGAGGCGCGCGGCGCCAAGCCCGCGACGGTCGCCCGGCGGGTTGCCAGTCTTGCCACCGCGCATAGCCTGTCAGGCCTGCAGGGGAGGGGGCATGCACCGACGAGCCACGTCATGGTCCGCGCGGCGCTCAAGGGCCTGCGCCGGCGTCGCGGCGCCGCCCAGCGTCAGGCCGCGCCCTTGCGCTTCGGCGCCACGCTCGATCCGCATACCAAGGGGTTTACGCTGACGGCGCTGCTGGGGGCCTGTGGCGGCGACCTGCAGGGGCTGCGCGATGCCGCCCTGCTGTCGCTGGGTTATGACGCGGGATTGCGCGTCAGCGAGCTCGTCGCGGTCACCGTCGCGCATATTGATCCGCACAGCGATGGATCAGCGCTTCTTTTCATTCCCTCGTCCAAGACCGACCAGGACGGGCAGGGGGCCTGGGGCTGGCTGTCCCCGGATACGATGCGCCGCGTTGGTGCGTGGCTGGTGGCGAGCGCCATCACTGAGGGACCGGTCTTTCGCCGCGTCGGGGTCGACCGACGCCGTCTGCGCGTCGCGGTCCCGCCGATGGCGTACGAGGCGATCCCAGGACACACGCGGCACTGGCAGGAGAAGCTGAAGGGTAAGAAGGCCGAACCGGCGAGGACGGTCTACACCGTCGGGACGGCCCCGCTTAGCCGGCAGGGTGTAAATGGGATCTATCGGCGCGTGGCGCTCAGCGCGTTCGATCAGGGACTGGTCGAGATGCCGATCGCCAAGGTTGAAGAGGCGGCGCGGGCGCTGTCGAGCCATTCGCTGCGCGTGGGGCTCACGCAGGACCTGTTTGCGGCCGGCGAGGACGGCGTCGGCATTGCCCAAGCGCTGCGTTGGTCGTCGCCGTCGACGGCGCTGCGCTATGGCCGCAAGCTCGCTGCGCGAAGCAACGTTGCGGCTCGGGTGTTGTCGCGGATCAGAAGCTGATTTGGTGCTATGACACGGACGGAACGCGCCGCAATTATCGTTAAGCCCGTACTTTCCTATGTAACCTAATCGGCAAAGCTTGCCACAGAGGCACAATAGCGTGAACTTGATGGAGGCTGCGCTCTGGTACGGGTAGTATCCGCTGGTCAGTCGATTTACGATGCAGCAATGATCCCGCTCGTCACCGACGCCGCCTTGACCCGGGCGATTTCAACGCAACGGATGCTGGAGGCCGGTCGAGACTATTGGCAACGCGGACGTGTCGGCGAACTGCACCTCGAAGACGGTCAAGGAGTCGTACAAGCCACGGTGGTGGGAAGTGCCCGTTCACCTTATCATGTAGAACTGCGCTTCCGGTCTAATGCGATTGTCGCGATCTGCACGTGTCCGGTCGGGATCGGCTGCAAGCACGCGGCCGCCGTTCTGCTTGCGTTGCAGGCACGCCAGGGCGCGCGGCAGCCGCCTCACGCAGTTTCGACAGTCCGCGCGGAAGGGGCGTTGGTAGCACGCTCCACAACGATGCTCGCGACGGACCTGCTTCCGACGTCTCTTGCGCAATGGGCGGCCGCAATGAAGCCCTTGTCCGAACGCCATGGGGCGACCGCGCCTCCAGCATCACGTGCCGTCATTTACGTCGTGCGAGTCCAGGCGCTTGTCGGCAATATGCGCTTATCGAAGAAGCGTCCGCTGGCATCGCTGACAACACCGGGTTGCGCCCTGCGCCTGTTCGTCGAGGCACTCGACATCGGGCTCGACGAGGACGGCCACCCGGTGGGCAACGGCGCCAAGGCTCAGCCTGCTGGTCTTTATGGTGGATACGGCAGCCCCGCACATATGACGGATGAGGATCGGCACATCCTGCGACGCTTGCAGATGCGGATTGGCGATACCGACCATGAGGGATGTCTGACAGGCGCCGGGGGCGCGGACCTGTTCGAGCGAATACTCGCGACCGGCCGGGCGCGATGGGCGACGGCGCGCGGCGTATCGATGCACCGGCAGGTCTCCAGAAAGTCTATGCTCGACTGGATCCATGACGATCTTGGCCGTACGCGATTGTCGGTCCGGGATGTGCCTGTCGACGGCGTGGCGGTAGTGTTGGCACCCCCTATGCTGATCGACACCGGTAGCGGTGCGGTCGTGTCTCTCGATTTCGACCTGCCCCCCACCATGGCCGAGCATCTTCTGCGCCTGCCTCCGGTCGACGCGGACGCGGTTGTTGGGCTTGCGGCGCTCTGGCCCGATCTCGTGCTGGCCCATGTGGTGCCCCCGGTCGCACCGACAGTGCGCGATCTTGGCACAGTCGCACCGGTTCCGGTCCTGTCGCTGTGCATGGACAAGGTCACCATGCAGGCATGGCATGGCGGTCACTATCGCTACTCCGGCAAAATGCAGGTTCCATGCGCGCTCGCCCGCCTGACATTCGATTATGCCGGCACGATTGTCGATGCCACGACCGTGGAGCAGACGGTGCTGTTCCGGGACGCTGACGGGCTCGTCCGCTTCAGCCGTGATCCCGACGGCGAGAACGATGCCATAATGCGGCTGATACTGGCCGGGCTAATCCCCCTGTTCGATTTCGAGGACGCCGAGCCAGCACCTCGGCAGGAATGGGATCATGCGCCCGGTTTGCCGGCGACGGCAGAAGACTTTACGCCATTCCTCATCTACGACGCCGACACCCTACAAGCAGAAGGCTGGCGGATCGAGGTCGCCCCGGACTTTCCGCTGCACGTCATCCCTGTCGAAGCGGCAGATCTGTCAGCTGCGGTTGTACCCTCGGGGATCGACTGGTTCGACATCACGCTCGGTGCGAATGTGGACGGCGACCGCGTCGATCTGGTGCCAGCGTTGCGCCGGATGCTGGCGACGATCGACGCCAACGAACTCGAGGCGCTCGGTTCTGATCTCGCTGAGGAAGACGATGTCATTCCGGTCGCCCTTGGCGACGGCAAAGTGGTGGCGATGAAAGCGGCGAGCGTGCTGCCGATGTTGCGCGCCCTGATGATCCTTGCCGCGAATGATCCAGCGCCCGCGACAGCAGGGAGCAGATCGGGCTTTTCAAGACTTGATCTGGGACTGCTGGGCGCTATCGAAGCCGCGACACCCGGGATGGCATGGACCGGTGCGGAGCCGTTGCGACGTCTTGCCAGGGAGCTAACCCAACTCCGTCTCGCACCGACCCCGCTCCCGCCGGGTTTCGAAGCAACCTTGCGCCCGTATCAGCAAACCGGGTTCGACTGGCTTGAAGCGCTGGCGCGGGCAGGGCTCGGCGGGCTGCTCGCCGACGACATGGGTCTCGGCAAAACCGTACAAACGCTCGCCCATATCGTGTCGCAGAAGACTGCAGGCGCACTCGACGGCCCCGTTCTCATCGTCGCACCAACGTCAGTGCTGCCGAACTGGCAAGCCGAGATTGCCAGATTTGCGCCCACACTGACGGTGCTGTTGCTGCATGGCTCAAGCCGGCACGACCGGCACGACACCATTCGTGCTCATGACATTGTCCTGACCAGCTATCCGCTGCTGGTGCGTGACGAGGACGTGCTGACACGCGAAGCGTTCGGCCTCGTCGTGTTCGATGAGGCACATGTGCTCAAGAACCCCAGAACAGCCGGTCATGCGGCTGCCCGCAAACTGACAGCCACGCGGCAGATCGCCCTGAGTGGGACGCCGATCGAGAACCAACTCACCGATGTGTGGTCGCTGTTCGAACTGATCGTTCCGGGGCTGCTCGGCAACCAGCGCGACTTTGTACGCATGTACCGTACGCCAATCGAGAAGCACGGCGACAGCGAAGCGCGGGCACGGCTGGCACGCAAGCTGAAGCCATTCATGCTGCGTCGCACCAAGGATGCGGTGGCAGTCGATCTGCCGGCAAAGTCGGTCTTGCCTGTCATGGTCGTCCCAGGGGCCGCACAGATGGCACTCCACGAAAGCCAGCGTATCCTGATGCAGCAGCGCGTCCGCGACGAGATCGCCCGGGTCGGGCTCATGCGGGCCCAGATCATAATGCTGACAGCACTGACGCGGCTGCGGCAGGTGTGCTGCGATCCGCGCCTGCTGCCAGAGCAGGGGGCGAAGCCACCACCGTCCGCCAAGCTCGAGCGGCTGCTGGAGCTGCTCGACGAACTGATCGCAGAAGGACGGCGGATCATTCTGTTCAGCCAGTTCACAAGCATGCTCGATCTTATCAAACCAGAGCTAGACCGACGGCATCACGCCTGGGTCGAACTGACCGGCAAAACTCGGGATCGCAAGACGCCAGTAGCTCGCTTTCAACAAGGCGAGGTGCCGCTTATCCTGATCAGCCTGAAGGCAGGCGGGACCGGGCTCAACTTGACCACGGCCGATACTGTCATTCTCTACGATCCATGGTGGAACCCGGCGGTAGAGGCGCAGGCGATCGACCGTGCGCACCGGATTGGTCAGAGCAAGCCGGTCTTTGTGTACCGGATGATTGCAACCGGTACGATCGAGGAAAAGATCCTGACACTCCAGCAGCGCAAGGCGGCGCTAGCCGACACATTGTGGAGCGAGGACGTGACGTCTCCCGCCCACATTACCGAAGACGACATCGCCTTTTTATTGGGATAAGCCAGGCAGCCCGCATCGGCGACGCAACATGGACGGCACGACGCAACTGTTAACCATCGTGAGTGCTTTTTTGACGTTACTTAACTTGAAGCGCTGTGAAAGCGGCGTAAGCAGGATGAAACTGTAGGTCGGCACCGACGTGAGATCCTAGTATTGGCGCCGATCCACGATATGTTAGAAACCATCCGGAATTATAGAATGGCGGGTAATAGATATAGAATATCTAGGTGTCTGGGTCAGAAAGGTTGATTTGGTGGCAAAGCGCGTGCTCATTGTCGAAGACAACGAACTCAACCTGAAGCTATTTTGTGATCTTCTGCAAGCGCATGAGCTCATCGTTGAGGCGCTTCGCGACGGTCGTAACGCTATAGCTCGTGCTCATCAGTTTCGGCCAGACCTGATAATAATGGACATTCAGATGCCACACGTGACCGGCTACGAATTGATTCTAGAAATTATGAAGGACAAAGACCTGAGCATGATCCCAGTCATGGCAGTCACTGCCTATGCCAGCCACAAGGATGAAGAACGAATTCGAGCAGCCGGCGCAAGAGCCTATATTTCCAAGCCGGTGACCATCGCGCATTTTTTAAGAGCGGCGAATGCTTTGTTGAGCGGGTGTGCATAGCTATAGCCGATTAAGTTGTATTGCAATACATAAGCTATGCTGCCAAAGGTTTGCCTCGACAGGCAAGCCCAGCGACTTGATGTTTTTTTACAGTCGCTGGTTACGATGAAACCCGATCAAAACTGAACTAGCAAATATTCAATAGCCTCATATTCCTAACAAAAGTGTGACCGACTATATCAAGCATACTGAATCGAGTCACATTCGTTATTTGAAAGCTCATTAAACAATCGATCTGATTCATGGCGTCTATAGTGAAGGACCTACTTTGAGCATCGAAGACAAATATTCTCAGGCGTATCACGAGCTTCGTTGCCGTCAATAAGAGCAACGAATTCCATTCGTTCGACACCAGTAATCCCGTCGCAGGACTATGAAACCAGCAGACTGCAAACCTCTTTCTCAAGAAAGCTCAACGTGAACGGCTTTGCTAAAAATCGATCTGCGATGTTAGACCGGAGCTCAGCTTCATCAGTGTAACCCGACATCACAATCGTCCGAAGATTTGGGCGCAACGCCAGTGCGCGTTCGATGAGATCGAAACCGTTCAGTTTACCAGGCATTCTAACGTCAGTTACGATTAAATCAATATGAGTCAAACTACTTACAATATTGATTGCATCGTCACCAGTAGCGGATAGGATTACATCGAACCCGCAATCCTCAAGCTGCTCGCCTACCACGTTGCGGATGCGTTCCTCGTCATCGACAACCAGAATGACGTGTGAGTGAACGGTCACGACCTCACTCCCTTGTTAAGCATTAATTCAACAGGTACTCGTATTTTGCCTGCATGCATACTCTAAAAGTTCTGATCGTTGACGATAACCTTGTCGTTCTTTCCACGATTTCCGAGATGGTTAGCGAACTTGGCTACATGCCAGTCGCTGTCGATAGCGCGGAAGCTGCGCTCGATCAGCTTTCTGCGGGCGGCATCGACATGCTGCTTAGCGACATAGCGCTCGGGTCTGGCCTGTCCGGCGCTGAGCTGATCCTGAACCGTGGCATTATGCCGCGGACCGTTATACTGATGTCAGGTCGTCCGAGACCTGAAGGCTTGCCAAACGGTACGCGTTATTTAAGCAAGCCCTTTACCATAAAAGCGCTCGAACACGCTCTGATGTCGTAATAGAGTCCTCGTTCGACAAGCCTTTCATAACAGGCGCGGTACTCATCTAGCGTTTGGATTTTGCCTATTACCAAACTGCTGCGAGAATAGTAGGAAATGATGTGAGTGCGAGCGGAGGGAGAACCGGGCCGGCGTTAATCGGCCATACGTGGCGATGCTGGGGCAATATCCTTAGCCCTTGATCGAGATGTATGCGAGCTGCTGCAGCGAGACGAAGCCGAGCTTGTCGAGATCTCGTATGCCGACATCACGCATCCAGACGACCGCTCTTGGAACGCCCATCATGTCGAGACGCTCGAGAACCGCGGTGCGGCGATTACGATCCGGAAACGGTATGTGCATCGCGTCGGCGCTGTCGACCCCTCGTAACCCCAAGTTTTCCAAAAGATACAGGTAGTCGCCTCGCTTAAAGCGGGGTTCCGCTTTCGGTGCCGATCCACCGGGGACGGGGGGGCGAAATTTCAGTTATTCGGTAACAAGAGAGTGTCATCATCGATTGTTGGAAAAGTATCTTAGAAGTGAGCTACCGCGGTCCCGTTCCGCGATGCAAGAAATAGAGGAAGGAGCTATGACTTTCCAAGGCAACGCTCTGCTTAATCCGCTGCGATTACCTTTTTTTTAATTCTGTCGCAACCTTGTTGCTCAGATGAACCGCTGCCCAGTAGCTGCCTGCCTACCCATGGCGAGACGCCTTCTCAAATGGGGTAAAATCCGGGTCACTTGCAATCTGCGAATGATATTTAGCAAGTCGAGCATGAGCAACTCTTGCCTCCTGATTGCTCGCGACTTTTGCACGCGCGCCCTCCTCTGCGGCGCGGCGGCGATGATAGCGTTGCCTACCGATCGATTTCATCACTGCTCTCGCTGCAGGAGCTACGTTCCATGAGTCAACGCGCGACTATAGCGATGAGAAAACTAAACTTTGGCTACTAAGTTTCCGGGCGCACACATTCCACGCGTCTTCCATTATGAGCGAATTGCTTCTTTGTCAGAAGCTAACTGCAGTATCGGCGACGAAGGCGCGGAATAGCTCCCGGCATCTGCACGGTAGTGACACACTTAAGATCGCAGGTTGTCGCGGTCAGCGGCGGCTGCGAACAAGTTAACTTTTGGTTTCGCCTGCAACCGCTGCCCGCGCTAAAATGTAATCAATTACCTTTTGCGGAACGGGATTGGCCACCTCAAGACCGATCTCACCGGAGTGAGACCATGCAACCCAGCCGGAATATCGAGGTAGTTGGGGTATATCCAGCGACAGGAAGCGTCCGAGAGTTACTCCATAATCGGACCTAATCCTGAACCCCAACGACGATATGTTCGTAAGAGTGGCGGAATGGAGGTCGCCTGCTGGCGTAATGAGGGACACAGGTAAATAGATTCTTGACCGTACAGCCGATCGTCGATCGCCGGGAAACGAAGGTGGGTTGTCGACCGGATCATCAGCGTGGCTCATTCGACACTCATTCCATTTTCAAATGAAGGCCGAATTAACCGGATCGTATGAAATAGTGACATGACCCGGAATCCGTGCCTTGGTGAGAAATACTACGTAAGCTTACCTCCGCTGCAGGATCAAACTCCGAAACCTAGTTTCTTGTACGTCCACGTTGAGACCTCCGCTGGAAACAATCTCTCTCCAATTATAACCTAAATGCATCGGTTCGGCGCGCGGGTGAATCGGTCTGTCGAGCCACCAAAAAAGAGTTAACTATCTGTTAACCAATTTCGGGTGGGTGTTGGGTTCGTCGTTTCCTTACGGCGTAACGGAGACGAACGTGCCGACTGATGTAAACCTCGAAACGGAATGCGAGCGAGTGCGGCGTATCGTCGGGGGACTGAATGACGAGCTTTCCCGTGAATTGCTTGACGCCTACGCCGCCGATCTTCGAGAAGCACAGCATATACGGTGGATTGCCGATCGAAATTCTGGACTTTCGCGCTCCTCGGCTCTCCCTCTGCACCAATTGCGTTAACCTCTTGTTTACCGTCTCCCGGCACAAGGGTGGCGGGGGACATAGTATGCGTTTTCGAATCTATGAGTTGGGTAGTTGTGGCGAAATTGTAAGCGGTGCGGACCTCTCGGCGGCTAGCGACGAACATTCCTTGATCGAAGCGGCAGGGCACTTGAACCGGTATGGACTTGAGATCTGGCAGGGTAATCGCAAGGTCGCGTTGATAAGTCCGCCTGCAACCCATTCACGAGGTTCCTTGAGCGTGATCGCTGCAGCGTCGCAGCCACCGGGTTTGACTTCAATGTATCGCTCTCTGCCATGAGCGCACCGACTTCCTTCGGGTAAACATATTTCCGTATCAGTGTCTCAGCGAAGTCGCCACGCAGTGGCACTGAACGACTATGCAAACGCACTACCTGAACGCGGAAATCCTGCCAGAACTGCGGCTGCCGAAATGCAGACGGTGTACGACCAGTGCATGGAGGGACGCCCCCGGAAGCCTGCTTGGACCAATCGAGGCGGTGTTCCCACGTCGCGGCCCCGTATACCCCTAAGCTCAACAGCATCAGACTCCGTAAACGCCGTCCGAAACGGTTGAGATCAGACGGGTTCTGACCCCTGCTTCTATCGCTTGGGCGAAAAGCGGTGCGCACGAATAGAAAGCTAGCGGTAGCCGTCTTAGCTGTATTTACCGTAGGCTCGAGCCCGATGGCCCATCGCGCCGGTAGCAACGTCTTAAAGAGGACATCCGATCGCATAATTTTGCAACCGTGCTGAGGTGTACAACTCATTTTATCGCCGATCGAGTTACCGCGAGGGCGACCGCAAAACGGAACGCTAAAGCGGCTGAGCGGCGGAATTGGACCGGCAATCAATCACACGATATGCCAGCTTCACCAAAAATAGCCTGAGCCATACTTTGCCTCAAAGACCTTTTCTGAAGATTTCAGCGGGCCTGAACAACCGTTGTAAATTAACGAGTTAGCCTGTCTCATAGAAACCGATTACATCCCGATGTTCTGCGGGATCCCAGCATGTGATGGCTACTCCTACATGCGATTGGAGCGATTGCTTTAAGGTGTTATAGTCGGTGGATGTTGCCAAATTCAACGCGCGTTACCCTACGCCTGGACATGCTGCCGCAGCAGAACGGCGAGAGAGATTAGGTAAGGGCGACCGAACCTATTTCGATTATCTTCTACGCTGCCGCGCAAGATGCTTAAGTGCCTTGGCGGCCGCATCAAACGGCGACGACTGAGGTTTTATCCAAGAAACGATAGCTACCGCCGATCAGATTATTTCGGCACTTGAGCGATCGCCGAAGCGCTGACTGATGCTCGCTCACGCTCCCCTAAGCTGTTTGGGCGTCGTCTCAACCTTGTTGAGTGATGCCGGGATACCGGAACGTTTCGTCAACAGCTTCACTTGTGGCTCTACCGCCGTAAAAGTGGGTCAACGGTACACTCGGCAAGCACGCCTGTTAGGACCCAAACCCAATCAGCGGGTTGAGTGGAGCGACTTTTTTGATTCACGGACGGCGTGGATCAAGGGAGGTGTCGCGTGGCATTGTCCTGGTTGTCGGACGAGGAGCGGTCGGCGATCGAGGCGCATTTGCCCAAGAACCAAGCCAGCGCGAGGAGGGTGGACGATCGTCGGGTGATTTCGGGTATCCTGCACGTGCTGAAAGTAGGGTGCCGCTGGTGATGAATAACAAAGAACGATCGGTTTTTTTGGCTGCTGGATCAAGCACCGCAACAATCATCGGATGTGGCCTTACTCGGAACACTAGCTTGGTCCGGCTGCGACCCGGATGCGCCTTTCGCCGCAGATATGAATCGTTCTATCGATGTCAGAGCAAAACTTAACTAATAATTAACCATGATTAATGCTTTGTAAATTAGTGCAGACATACTGATCTGCGGAGAGAAAAGTGCCTCAAGATGACTATCTGTGTGCGGAATCGGCTCGCGCTCAGCGATTGGCCGACAATCTCAGAGACGAACTGTCCCGAGAACGCCTAAGCCAATATCTTTCGGAAATTCGAGAGGAGCAGCAACGGCGGAGGTACGGCGAGACGCTGCTTGACCTGCGGCTCGGCAAACAAGTCAACATTTCGATTTAAGAGACTTCTACTGGACAAGCTGATGGCAAAGAGGGTGGCAGGAGCAGTCATTCAGTGGTCAACGCAGACCTCTCAAAGTGGTCTGGTACTTCATGTCGAAGTCGCGCGGTCAGTGGAGGAGTTCCTTGCAGGAGAGGAAATATCGGTTCAGATGACTCTTAACAACTGGCAGCTTAAAGCCTTAGCGATTGATATCGTAAAAGCAGCTATTGTACAGGGTATTGAGTTTTATCCGATGAGGAAGTGGTGGAGGTTTTGGTAGGTAGATCGAATTGCTCGTAAAGCGTAAAGATTCTTCCAGTCCTACATGTACGTCCGGCTTGCAAGAGAACTGCCTAACGCGCTCTCGTATTTTAAGGTTAGTATGGGCGGACTGTGATACAATCGCAATGCTAAAAGCTTGGTGCCGTCACTCAAGTTCTAGTTCAAGCTATCGGTTTATGCTGGGAGTGCAAATGTCCATTCGTTCTCGCCGGCCCGGATTTTGATTTTAACTTTCGGCGGACAGGGCGGCTAGCCGTCGCTGCAGGCCTCATTCAACTCGTGCTTCAAACGCGTTAGCTGCGACTGCTTCGTCTCGGATGCCTGTTCAACCGTCAGCGGTTTCGCGCGCCGACCGTAGTCGACGCCTTCACCCGTGAGGCACTCGCGATTGACGTCGACCAAGAGATCAGGGGCGAGCAGGTTGTCGAGGCGATGCCACGGATCTCGTCAATCCGCGGCGCGTCCAAGACCATTCGTGTAGACAAATGGGCTAGAGTTCATCTCGAAGGCGCCCGACCTTTGGGCGTACGAGAATGGCGTGACGCTCGACTTCAGTCGACTGGGGAAGCTTACCGACAATGTCTTCATGGAATCGTTCTACGGCCGCCTTCGCGACGAGTGCCTGAACGCGCATGGGTTCCTATACATCGCTGACGCCCGAGCGAAGATCGAGGCCTGGCGGCGGGACTATAACGAGAGCCGCCCTCACACATGGCTTGGTTGGATGACGCCGGTCGAATATGCTGCTGCCGCGACCGCCAAGGCGGCCGAATGAACGCCCGAAACCCACCTTCAGGTTGGATGAGAAGCCGGGGATCTTTAAATCTGATTAATTCGCTCCATCCTGATACGATGGGAATCGCCATCGCGCTGCTAAGGCCGATTGGTAGATGGCAGGCTTTACGAACAGCCGCACGCGAGTAGTCGGGCCGGGCATTGAACCCGGCTTGACCGCTTCTTATCAGCATTGTGAAGACGGGCAGGGGCCAAGGCCGCTCCGAAGCAACATCCGCAAGGATTACAGGCGTTGACGATCGCCTTGGTGTCGCCATTGACAGCGACAGTGCTGATAACGGGCTTTGCGGCCGTCAACGATACCTACTGTCAGCCCAAATGGGCGTCAGCCGCGTTGATACGAAACGAAATGATCGTGAGCATGATGTAAGCGCTTCCGGTTGATTATAGTTAGTCGCCGATCGGGCTTTCGCCATGTTTACGGAGCACGTCGTTGAACGCCTCGGCCATCAGTGCTTGGAGACTCCTTCCCTGCCGGCGTGCCAGCGTGTGCATCGCAAACGACATTTCGGGGGAGAAGAAGCCGGCGATTTGCTTGCGCCCCTGACGACTGGCTGGACCTGTGGTAGCTCCCTGTCCGCCGACGGTTTGTCGGTTCTGGTTTTGTCCGACCGATGTGTGACCGGGATTGGTCGATGCGCTGTCAGGTGCAGGGGGCGTTCGATCGCGCAGATTGGCGAACGAGGGTTTGCGAGTCATGCTGCGGCTTTTCCTTTTAGCGCAGGTTTAACAATCTTACTCGAAATGTCGACCTGTCGACATGTCCACTCGTATACCTGTCGAACGTCGTCGGCGGCCTTACCGGTTGGATCGAATTCCATGACCGTGCGGCCTTCGGCGCTGGCATGGCGGAATGCGGCGCGATCAGGGACCTGAATCGGACAAGCCTGCGTGCCGAAGCTTTCGACCAGTTCGGCGGCTTCCTGATACACCCGCGGCGCATTAGGCGAGCCGGCAGTGAAGACGACAAAAGCGGGCTTGCGCAGCAATTGCACCAGCTTTGCGGTCGTCTGGATTGCTGAGAGATCAAATGCGCTAGGCCTGCAGGGGATCAGCACCAGATCAGCGATCTCGACTGCAGCGCGGGCGGCACTGTCGGCATGAGGGGGCGTATCGATAACGATGAACTCGGCACCTTGTTTCTTCGCCTGCGCTACCTTGGCGGCGAGCCGTGGTGGTGGACTGTCTATCACCTCGGGAGGAGCCTCCTCGCGCCAGGCCGCCCATTGACTAGCCGTGGCTTGGGGATCGGTGTCGATGACGAGCGCGACCCTTCCGGAATCATGCGCGGCTGCGGCAAGATGGATTGCTAGTGTCGTCTTACCGGCTCCGCCCTTCTGGCTGATGATCGCGATTGTCGTCATGTCAGACCTCCTACATGTCTACACAGGCAAAACAATAGGACTGATATCGATTTGCCCACAGGTTGAGTTCGGAAAGCCTCGGTCCTTCTTCAACGCGTCATATCATACACTGCTTAACCGAATTTAGAGCAACGCTAGCCGCTTGCTCCAGCTAGGGAGCATATGACGGCATAGCCGGTATTTCAGGTTTTTCCTTTTTCTCCTTCAGTTGTTCATGGCTTTGATCGTCTTGAGGGCGGTTGATTTGTGCCGTAACGGGTTAGGGTTCTTGTTTGGGATAATCATATTAGTTTGTGAGCGGTTCCGGATATATTTGAGACTCGCGCTCACGGCGGTCAATGGTCGCGCCGAGCTTGGCGAGCATCTTGCCCAATTGCCCGCCGACCGTCGCAGACGCCAATTCCCGGCAGGATAATCCTGCCAGCATTGCCGACACATCGTCGATGCGATCGATCTCGTGCTGCACCGCATCGTCGGGCAGGGGGGCTGGCCGCATCCACCGGGGCATGTAGCCGAGTACGCGTTGGGGCAGGGTCGGGCGGTATGCGTTGGACGTCTGCCGGTAGCGTGGTCCCGAACCGTGCGCGTCGACCCGCTCGAAGCGGCGCTGACGAACGAGAAACCCAATATTCTCCAGGATATGGAGAGCGCGAGCAATCGTCGCACGGCCGAGACTTGTCGCGTCCGACAGATGGTCATAGCTGGGGAAGACCCGCCCGCGATTGAGGCGCGCCAGCGTGAGGATCTCCTCATAGACCCGTACGGCAGCTGCGGTCATCGTAACGATCCGGCGCTCGGCTGCGTTCAGGACGCGATCGCCAACGCGGGCCTCACGCCGCAACTGGCGGCCTGCATCGAGAGTCCGTCGTGCGATCCGCAGCAATTTGTCAGTCTCGCCCTTGGCGGGCACTGCAAAGAACAGCTCTTCAAACGTCCCCGCCTCGATGCTGTCGCGCAGCACCGGCGCGCCGGTCCGATGCGCCATGCGAGGACGCCCGGTGCCCGCACTGGGCGCCATGTCGCGCCCGCTTACGCTTACGCCCGCCTTGCCAAGCGCCCTTGCAGTCGCTTGGCTTAGGGTAAAAACAGTCATCTTCCGTCCCCTTATTGGGGCTGGGACCAAGGCAAAAAGGGAGCGTGGCGCGAAACGCGCATCCTTGAACCGAAGTTCGTGTCCGGCTATATGAAGGGGGTCTGAGAGTGACCCCGGATCGACGTTTGGCGACGTCGCTCCATTTAAGCTTGGGATGCCCGGCCTCGTGCCGGGCTTTCCTTTATGGGGTCACAGCCACTCCATCTTCGGTCGTGCCAGCATCAGCGCTGACATTCCCGATTTTCGCAGCAAATTTCGAATAGCGAAAGCACCTCCGGTTCGTGCTTTCGAGTATCAATTGCGAATTACCTTACATTCTGAGGCCGAAAGTTCGTGCTTTCGAGTATCAATTCATTGACCAATTCGTGCTTTCGAGTATCAATTCACGATGTCTCTTCCGAATCGGACGATGCCGATTCACGTCGCGATTCGGAAAGCGAGTCGCGCATCGATCCTCGGCCGCCTTCCCGCACCGATTCCGGCGGTGCACCGATCGATGGCTCCGGCTCCACGAGCAATGCCGGACGTCGGGTGATTACGACCTTGACCGGGTTGCTCTTGCGGCCGCGCTTGGCGGTATCGACCACCGCTTTGGGATCGTTGACGGTCTCGATCAGTTCAAGCCGGTAATCCGGAATCGTGTCGGTGCTCGCGATTTGCCGTAGTGCCGTACGGAAGTTGGCTAGCGGATTCTGATAGCCGATCTGCAGGCGGAAGGTCGCGAGGTCGATCTCGAACCCGTCGCCATCACCGGTCGAGCGTGCGACTTCGTAGATCCGCCGTTCGATCGGCCCCAGTTGAAAGTACGCCGCGGCGTAGTCGAGGACATGACGATCGAGCAGGATCGCCCGGAACAGCCAGTCGCAGAGCCGTACCTTGACCGCTTTCAACCGCCGTTCGCCGGCCCGCGTCTTGTTATAATGCAGCTTTGCCTCAGACAACCACGAGAAAAATCCTTCCTCCCCTTCGCCACCCGCTTCGATATTGGTCTTGATCTGCGTGCCCTGGAGCCGCTCCAGCGCCTCCGACAACCGGCCATAAGAGCGCGCGCTGTGGTTGCTGCCAGTCACGCTGAACAGATCGTGCGCGGTGAACACGAAATCCTGTGCGACGTCCTCGCCCGCCTCGAGCTTGGCGGCCATGAGACTCGCGATGTATAGAACGATCTCCTTGTCGTAGATCGTAGCCACGCCGCTGGCGCTCGGGCGGACCTCGATCGTGACGGTATCAGTCTGGTAGCTGAGCGGCTTCATCCACGCATTCTTGCTGAGCGCGAAGAACGGGAAGGCCATCAGCGATCGCTCGCCGCGGATTTCGCCGTACAGAGGGCTGTCGAGCAGGAAGAGCTCGCCTTGGGGAATCCTGGATGGCGTTGTCTTGCCATCCTTGGTGCGCTTTACGGTGGGCGATCGGGTCATTAGCCATTCCTACTCGAAAGCACGAACTTTTGGCATCCCATCTCCTGTTTTACAGGGCAAGCAGGCCATCACAGCACTTCAGTTCGTGCTTTCGAGTAGAAATTCATCAGTACGCTACGCACGCCGGCAAAATGGTCCGAGGGTCCTGCCATGCCCGAGGATGCCCAAACATGTCGAAATGTCGACATGTTAGCTTTCTGACACGTCGTTATATTGGAGGCTCGACTGTTGCCCCGTGGCGGCGGGTTCAAGCTGATTTCACCATACACGTCCGTTAGTATTGGGAGGATTTAATCGCTCGTGGCAACGCTTCGAGACCGGGAGCGTGCGATGGAGACCAAGAAGCGGCGTTCTGTCCGGTGCACACTGTTGTGGCTGCGGTCGCCGGGGACGCCACCGGTTGCCAATCGGCATGGAGCGCGAAATGTTCGAGTGCGGTCTCATTGATCATAGCCAGAAGACGACGGTAGCTGAGAGCGCGACGTCGGAGAAGAAGACGGTCGGGCGTCGGTCGTAGCGGGTAACGACGCGGCGCCAGTCTAACCCTGGAACAGCCAGCGGATTGGGCTGTTCGTCATAGTCGCTGATGGGATCGGCGATGGTAAAGTCGAACCTACACCGGCGCGGATGGCTACGGACACGAGATAGTGACCTTGCCCCCGTCACACGTCTCCCTTGACGTGGAGACTATGCTGCCAAGCTAATTTGCCGGGCAAGCCATTTCTGTTCGAAGGCCATCGGACTGGTATAACCCAGCGTCGAATGAAGCCGTCGATGGTTGTAGAAGGCGATCCAATCCATCACCTCGTCCTTGGCCAGGCGCCGCGTGTCGAAGCGCATGCCATGGAGCCGCTCGACCTTTAGCGAGCCGAACAGTGTCTCGGTCACGGCGTTGTCCCAGCAATCGCCTTTGCGGCTCATCGAGCTGGTCATTTTGAACGCAGCAACGAGCTTCCGGTAATCGTTGCTAGCATATTGGCTGCCGCGATCGGAATGGAAGATCAGGCCCGGCGCGGGATGGCGCCGAAACCAGGCCATGCGCAACGCATCCATTACCAGCGTCCGTGTCATGCGCTCGCCCATCGCAAAGCCGACCACCTGCCGGTTGAACAGGTCGATCACCACGGCAAGGTAAAGCCAGCCCTCTTCGGTCCAGATGTAGGTGATATCGCCCGTCCATACCTCGTTTGGCGCATCTACGGTGAAGTTACGCGCCAGCAGGTTCGGCGCCACCGGCAGATCATGTGCGCTGTTCGTGGTTGCCTTGAACCGCCGCTTGCCACGGGCGCGCAGGCCGCAGGCCTTCATCATTCTGCGAACGCGCTCCTTGCCCGCCCGGATGCCGCGCGTGGCAAGCTGACGCCATATCCTGGGCCAGCCATAGGCCCCCTTCATCTCGGTGAAGACCGCTTTGATGTGAACCGCCAATGCCGTGTCGCTGAGCCGGCGGTTTGGCTGGTTCAGCCCGCCATCTGCGGCTTGGTGTAATCGGTGCTGGTGATAGCCGCTGGCGCTAACCTGCAAGACGCGGCACTGGACTACGATAGGCCAGATATCGCGATGCCGCTCGATAAAGGCGTACCTCACCGCGACTCCCTCGCGAAGTACGCCGTCGCTTTTTTTAAGATGTCGCGCTCCATGCGCACCCGCGACAGCTCCGCCTTCAGTCGCGCAATCTCCATCTGTTCGGCGGTCAGATCCTTGCCCCGAACGTCCCGGAGACGACCTGCGGCCTCTGCTTTATACCCAGTTATTCAGCGATTGCGCAGACACGCCCAGCGTCCGCGCCGCTGACGCCAGCGTCTCTCCGCCCCGCACCAACCACACTGCTTCCTGTTTGAACTCAAGCGTGTAGCGCGCCCTCACTCCGTCCTTCATGCAAATCCCTTTGCTGATCGAGTCCTATCAGCCAAGGGAGACGTCAGGCAGGGGCAAGGTCAAGCGGCTACATCGAGGGATTGACGGTAGTTCGGCTAGAGGGGGAAGTTGTAAGCTGACCAGAAGATCCGGAATCTCGCACCAATACGCCCTATCGCGGAAGGCGTTTAAGCGCTCCGGCGGGCGCATCGAGGGTAGCATCGCGCCATCGCTATGACCGGTAGAGATGAACCGATGCCACGCGATGGCCTTTTCCAGATAAGGCATCTGGAGGGAAGCTCGCCTAGCCGATCGCGACACCGCCAGTCAGACGACACGTGAAGCTGAACGGACGGCTGGTTCCAGGACGCGACGAAAGCGCTTTGAGTGTCCGCAACTGTGAAGGAAATTGGGCACCGGAAGGTGTACATATCCTCCAAAGCAGGAAGCCGCGGACCACGGATGCTGCCCTACGGGGTTTTCCGTTTTCGCCCTGGTTTTAAGACGTGTGCAACAGCCGCCCGGGCGGACAACTGCGGGCTGGAAGGATGCTGCCCGGCGCTCAGTTTGGCTTGGATTGTAGCTTCGACGAAGCCGTGATGTCGCGGACAGGGTACGGCTTACCCTCATCCTCAAACTAAATCATTACGGTGTCATATGCCTCGAAACGGCGACGCTAATGGCGCTTTCGATTTGATCCCGTAGTTCGGAAAGGTGAACAGGCTTACTAACGAATGCCGTTGCGCCAAATGCCCGGCATTCATACTCGTTTTTTATACCGTCAGCCGCAGTGAGTACCATGATAGGAATGTCGGCGGTTATCTCGTCGCGTCGCATATCAAGAATAAGGTCGCGGCCATCGCAGTCGGGGAGGACAATATCGAGTATCACAAGCTCAGGATGCACTGCGGCCGTGATTGCGCGGCCCTCCCTTCCTGATAGCGCGGTAATACAATGATAACCCGCAACGCGGATAAGGTCTGAAAATAGTTTTGCGTGCAGTGGATTTGGCTCAATCAGGACAACTACTGCACCCATCACAGCTTCACCCACCCCAAACCGGCGTTCATCAGGCGGCAATTTGGATCATAATAAAGAAAACAAAGATATATCATCGGTTAAATTAGGACGCTTTTGTAAGGAAGGTAGGGCGGGGCATCCCCCGCTCGGCATTCGAAAGGTTCAGCGAAACGTTGATCTGAACTCACCGACGAGCGTTACGGAAGTATCGTTATATCGATCGCTGCTACCTGGATACCCAAAGAGCAGTGAAAATAGGTCCACACTCCTTACATACTACGTCAAGAAGATCAGTAGTAATTAGCTTCCAATCGAAATCGGAGTTCAGTTCTAGATTTCAAAACCCGGCAGTGAGTCTTTGGAATTTAAGAGAGTTCGACTGACTCGTTCAAGTCAGCTTTGCGACCTTGGCGAGTATCACCTGTGGCGAGCAGCTTGCGTGCTGTTAGCCCTCCTCGCTTTGACTCGCGTATTTCTCTTCATAAAAATACCCGTAATTGGTAATCTGGGAGTTCGCGGCAGCAATCAATTCCCACAACCTATTCCAATCGGGACGGGACGAGATTTGTAGGAAGTGGGTGCAAGCGTTTGGTGCGATCGGATTTCATCCCATTCGACCGCGCCTACCAATTCTGCGATACGTTTGTCGAGAGAACAGCTATCCTTCTTCGAGGGATTTCATCACGTCTGCGAGATTTCCCTTCACGACGACATAATTACCCTTCTCAAAGTTCACAGCGCTTGCATCATTTCCGCCCCTAAAGCGTCGCACAAAGTTCACGCGATCCACGTTCACGACGATCGGGTCGCCTTCAGGACTTTGAAATTCTACATAGCCGTTCATGCGTGTCCTCGATGATTGAAAAAGGTGACTATAACTCCGCACCACGCCATTGCACAGCGGAATGCCACCCTGGGAAGAGCAACAGAATATCGGCACCGCGATCAATCGACTTTCGAACGGAAATTCCGGAAACCTCCCTACGGACCCAGCAATTAAATGGAATTGTGCTGCTCAAAATGAGTTAAGTATCAACGCATTAGTGTCGACGAGAAACCGTACGCCGGACGTTATCCGATTGGCCGCTTGTACAAATACTAATCAGGTCATACTTGCTCGCCAGCTAAATGGAGGCCTTATGCCCGACGATACCTACCAGCCCAACGCTGTCGAACTCGCTACCGAGTTGACGATCGCTTGGCTCAGCAATCCAAATACCCGCACATCCGCTGATGACGTTCCCGCATTTCTATCGCAGATGCACATCAGCATTCAGGCGCTTGTTGGTGGTTCGCAGGCATCGAAAACTCCTGCCGAGGAGCCGAAGGAATATGTCGGTGCGATCACGGCTAGGAAGTCCCTTGCCAGCCCCGATCACATCATCAGCATGATTGATGGCAAATCATACAAAACGCTGCGCCGTCATCTCGCAACCAACGGCATGACGCCTCCGGAATATCGCGAGCGCTATAACCTCAAGGCCGACTATCCGATGGTCGCTGCGACGTATTCGGAAAGCCGTCGCGCTATGGCGAAAAAGATCGGGCTGGGTCGCAAGCCCGGTCAGACGAACGCTGCCAAGGCAGAAGCTGCAAAGCCGGTGGCACGCAAGCGCAAGGCCGACGACGTAGCGGGATAACCTCGGGGCTGGCCTTTAGAGATGGAGGCCAGTCACCCCCTGTCTGTTATTTTTTCTGCTCTCCCTCGGCCACGGCGTTGTAGGGAGTAGCCTTATTCTCGCTCGGCTTGGCGTGGAAGTTACTGGGTCGCTTGTGGTCGTTGCAAGCTCCGAGCGCGAGCAGTAAGCCTAGCAGTAAAGCGGCATTTGATGTTCCGATATAATGGACCCATGCGCTAACGCCTATCGCGCTCCAATCCAGTATCATTTCGGTAAGACGGCACGCATCGGTGAACGGCCTGACCAGCATCTTCCCGTCTGCCTCTATCACGATGGCTGCGACAGCCCGATTGAGTTCGAGAACCGACACCATATGGGAGTCATGGGAGCCGCTTTCAGCATTCTCAAAATATTATTCCAGACCGTGCGAAAACTCGCTGGGTGATTCCACAAGGTTGCTGACGGGTGTATGCTGTAATCATGGCATATATCGAGGGTCATGCGCGCGACCAGGCGCTGCTGCTGCCGGCATCGGTAGAGGATTATGTGGCAGCGGATAGTCCGGTTCGGTTCATCGACGCGTTCGTTGATGACCTCGATCTGGGCGAGGCCGGTTTTCATCGGTCGCGGCCGAAGGCGACGGGGCGGCCAGGCTATGACCCGGGCGACATGCTCAAGCTGTACCTGTACGGCTATCTCAACCGGGTGCGGTCGAGCCGACGGCTGGAAGCCGAGGCCGCACGCAACCTCGAGCTGATCTGGCTGCTGCGTGGGCTTCGGCCAGACTATAAGACCATCGCTGACTTTCGCCGCGACAACCGGAGCGCCTTCAAGGCAGTGTTCCGCGCCTTCGTCGTCCTATGCCGCAAGCTCGACCTGTTCGGGCGCGAGCTGCTGGCGGTGGACGGCACGCGGCTGAAGGCGGTGAACAACCCGGGACGCAACTTCTCCCGTGACAAGCTGGCCAGGTATATTGCCGCGGCCGACGAGCGGCTTGAGGGGTATCTTGCCGAGATGGACGCCATCGACTGCGGCGAGGATGGCCATGGGCCTGGCCGCAGCGCGGCGCTGGCCGCAAAGATCGCCAGGGTGCGCGAGCGGCGTCAGGCCCAGGAGGCGATGCTGCACGAGCTGAACGCCAGCGGCGAGAGCCAGATATCGCTAACCGACCCCGATGCGCGCGCGATGGTCACGGGTCGAAAGACCACGGTGGGCTACAACGCGCAGGTAGCGGTGGATGCGAAACACAAGCTGATCGTCGAGCAGCACGTTACCAACGCCGGCACCGACATGGGTCTGCTGGCACCTACTGCTGGGGCGGCGAAAGACGCGCTAGGCGTCGAGCAGATCGATGTGGTCGCCGACATGGGCTATTACAAAGGCGAGGACATCGAAGCATGCGAGGCGAATGGTATCACACCCTTCGTCGCCCGGCCGAGACGGGGCAGCGCCATCGCCAATGGCCGTTTCTCTAAGGATCTCTTTCGCTACGATGCCGAGGCGGACGCGTACCACTGCCCGGGTGGCCGGACCCTCGACATCAGCTATCGCGCAGTGACGCGCGGCCACGCCAACATCCAATATTCCAACCCCGCCGCCTGTTCGGACTGCGCAATCAAGGTGAACTGTACCAGCAGTCGCTGGCGGCGCATCAACCGTTGGGAAAACGAGGCGGTGCTGGACCGCATGGCGGGGCGCTTGGTTGCGCGCCCTGATATTCTTGCCGTTCGCCGCGAGACGGTCGAACACCCGTTCGGCTCGATCAAGCAATGGATGAACCAGGGCGCATTCCTGATGCGCGGGCTGGAGAAGGTTCGCGCCGAGTTCAGTCTGACCGCGCTCGCCTACAATCTAAGAAGAGCCATTACCCTCATCGGCGTGCCGGGGTTGATCAGGGCCGTAAAGGGCTGATCAAGCTCGCCAAATCTGCTGCGCAGCGCTCAATGGCCTCCCCTTGAAGCCACCAGAGCGCCACCAGAGCGCCACCACCGCAGTAACTCAAAAATATTTGCGCCCAGCTCCACGGTTTAACAAAAGACGTCTGTGCCCATGTGACGGCGAGTTCTCGCACGGTCTGTTATTCTATTTCGAGAATGCTGAAAGGCAATGATTGTGTCGCATAGCGATTCCAATACTTACCTATTTAGTGGCGACGATCGGCTCAATGGTATGAAAGAACAGCAGGGGGGACGACGTCGTATGGACATTCCGTGGAACGAAAGCGCCACCCTTGTACGCATGGCTAGTAGGTCTGCCGCCGGTACTGCGGTTGATGCAGTGCCTCTTTTTGAAGGACCGCTCTCCCTCACGGTTTCGCGAGTACGCGATATGATGCCGTCAGAAAGAGAGCGGCTGCGAATCTCATTGCCCAACCGGCGAGCGCACCCGCGCACTTTCCAGAAGAAGGCTATCGCAATGCTAGTGTACGAGTTGGCGCACACGTAGCCATGATTACGGAGGCTCTTATCTTGCCACCTGCGTCGTCCATAGGACGAGCCCCCGCCCAAAGAAGTGCAAGGACGGTGGGGCCCCGTCGAGCCGCTCCGCGCAGATAATCGTAAGCGGCCAGTTGGTCCGCGGCTTGAGTCTCGTCCGGCTGCTGAAGGCAACCCAGCAATGTAGATCCCGTAGTATCAGACCCGTCCCGTTAGTCATTGCGACGTTCCACGGATGAGAACCCGAGAAGGCAACGGCGGCATCGAGCATCATCCGCTGCAGCGCGGTCCGGGGTGAGCGCCTGCGGTTGGGCGTACCGCATGGCCATTGGAAAGCCACAACTTCGGTGCCGGCCTGCGCCGTTCCGGCATGGTCGCGCCGGTGGTGCTTGATAGTCCAGTCAACGAAGCGGCGAGCGTTAGTTTCCTCTTGCTCTACAGTCCTGACCTCTGCGGTTCCTGGATGATCGCGCGCTCCATTCCTGAGTGATCGCGATCGAAACGAGGATTATTGAGCGGCGATCTGGATGAGACAGTAGCGGCGATCAGGATGAGACTCTGCGGCCGTGACGGGAGCGAGATTGTCGCGGCGCGACAGGCAATGCAAGGCCAACTTTGGTCTTGATCGCCGCTCCGCGACAGACGGTGTCTCAGCTTGATTGTCGCTGGAGGGCTGCGCGGCGTCGGTAGCTCTCGACGTTCATCTCGAAGATGGTGGAATGATGAACGAGGCGATCGACAGCGGCGAGCGTCATGGCGGGGTCAGGGAATACGCGCGACCAGTCGCCGAATGGCTGGTTGGCGGTAATGAGGGTTGATCGGCGTTCGTAGCGGGCGCTAATCAGTTCGAAGAGGACGGAGGTTTCGGCCTGGTCCTTGGTGACGTAGGCGAGATCGTCGAGCACGAGCAGGTGATATTTGTCGAGCTTGGCGATCGCACTTTCGAGGGCGAGCTCACGGCGCGCGATCTGCAGTTTCTGGACGAGATCCGAGGTACGGGTGAACAGGACGCGCCAGCCCGCCTCGATGAGTGCCATGCCGATTGCAGCGGCGAGATGGCTCTTCCCGCCGCCCGGTCCGCCAATCATGATGAGGTTGGCCCCCTTCTCGAGCCAGCTGTCGCCGGCGCAGAGCGCCATGATGTGAGCCTTCGAGATCATCGGCACGTTGGTGAAGTCGAAGGTGTCGAGGGTCTTGCCTGGTGGCAGGCGTGCTTCTGCCAGGTGCCGCTCGATGCGTCGCCGGTCGCGTTCGGCGATCTCATGCTCGGCGAGCGCGGCGAGGAAGCGGGTGGCCGGCCACGCCTCCTTGTCGGCGCGTTCAGCGAACTGGAGCCAGGCCTGCTTGATGGCAGGCAGACGCAGTTCGTTGAGGATGAATGCGAGGCGCTGGGTGTCGACAGCGGGGTTCATGCGGCCGCTCCCGTCAGCAGAGTGTCGTAGACGGCAAGCGAGGGCAATTGCACCGAGACGACCGGCAAGCTGGCCGGGTCTGGTGAGAAGCGTGCTCGTAGCTGCGTGAGGTCTGGCAGGCGCCTGGCGTCCAGATCCGCTGCCAGAACATCTGCCAGCTCTGCTTCGCAACCCCGCTCATGCGCGAGCGAGAGCAACTCGACCATGATCTTGCAGGCGACGCGCTCGGGCAGTTGTTCGATAAGACGGTCGAATGTCCGGCGATACGCTTCGCGCGGAAAGATCTGGTCGCGGTAGACGAGGTTCATCAGCGCCATAGGTTTGCGCCGCAGGCTGTGAATGACGTGCCGGTAGTCGACGACGTGTCCGTGCTTGCCGTCGCTGGGCGTTCGTCCGCGACGGAGCGTCATGAGACGCGTCGCGCCGAGGAAGATATCGAGGCGGTCGTCATACAGGCGGACCCTCAGCCTGTGGCCGATGAGGCGCGACGGGACCGTGTAGAAGACCTTCTTCAGCGTGAAGCTGCTGGTCGAGGTGACGGGGACAATGCTCTCCTCATAGTCGCCGGTGCGAAGCTGCGGGAGCGGCTGCAGCGTTGCGCGCTCGGCATCGATACGAGCCGCGTTGCGTCGGTTCTTGCGCGCGACGATCTCGTCGATGAAGGCGCGATAGGCGGTCAAATCGTCGAAGTCGCCGGATCCGCGCATCAACAGTGCGTCGTTTACGGCATATTTGAGATGGCCGTGGGGGCTTTCGATAGCGCCGTTCTCATGGGCGACACCGCGATTGTTGCGCGTCGGCTCCATCGCATAATGCTCGCAAAGCGCATCATATCGCCGCGTCAGGTCAACTCTGGCGTCAGCGTCGAGATTGCGGAATGCGGCCGACAGGCTGTCACTGCGGTGTAGGCGTGGCGCGCCGCCTACCGCCCACAGGGCGTTCTGCAGTCCCTCGGCCAAGGCGACATAGCTCTCGCCGCCGAGGATGACATGGGCGTGCTCGAAACCCGACCAGACCAACCGGAAGTGATAGAGGAGATGCTTGAGCGGCTCGCCGGCGACCGTGACGGGCACATCGAGGTCGCCCATATCGGTGAAGTCCGACAGGCCCATGTGGCCGGGCTCGTGGGTCTGACGGAAAATGACTTCCTGGTCCTGACCATGCCGCGCACGCCATGTCCGGATGCGCCGCTCCAGGGTCCTCCGGATACCGGGCGACAGATCCGAATGCCGGCGAAGCATCTCCTCAAATATGGCAACGGCCCGCAGGCCGGGAGCCGCCTGGAGAAGTGGGACAATCTCGGTGTCGAAGATCTCTGCCAGCGGGTCTGGTCGGCGCCGACCTCGCGGCTCCGCCTTCTGGGACGGGAGTTTGCCGCCCTTGAGCAGTCGATAGGCGGTCGCCCGGCTGATACCGGCCTTGGCCGCTGCCACGGGCACCGGGTCGCTTTGACGATGTTTCATAAAGAGCCTCGTTTGATGATCGTTGACGTGTCGACCGCTCACCTGCGCTCTTCCCCCAAGGAAAAGCCCAGATGTAGGCCGGTCACGACCACCAAAGCCCTTCGAAAGGGCTTCCGTTTGGGGCTGTCGGCTCCGGGCTACGCCCTACGCCGACAGCCCCAAACGGAGTCTCATCTTGATTGACGCTGCTGTCTCACCTTCATCGCCGCGCAGCAGAGGATGCTTCGCGGACCGATCCGGTCGTCGCAGGCTGCTCCCTTATGGGGTGGCCGATGCCGACGGAGCGAATGGCAATGCGCAAGCTGCGAAAGATTTTGCGGCTGACGTATGACGGGGGGGGTGTCCTCGCGGGAGGTCGCGCGACGAGTGGGCGTCGGGAGCAAGGGAGTGCGTGTGATGCTGCAACGCTTTCGGGCGTCAGCGTTGACGTGGCCTTCGCCGGAGGTGCTGACAGATACGGCGCTCGAACGGGAGTTCTATGGAGTAGCCGCAACGCGGAGCGGGCAGAGCCAGACTGGTCGGCAGTCAGTCGCGAGCTCAAGCGCAAGCACGTCACCTTACAGGGCTGTGGGACTGTTTGGTCGCAGCGGTTGATGGCGGGCCTACTTATCTTCTATCCGCTTGTCAGCATCGTGATATCGAGGCTCGACCGGCTGGTGTTGAGAGGTGGTTCTAGGAATCTGAACAGCGGGGATAAGTGGATTGCCGATCTGACAGCGGCCATGCTGGCCGCGAAGAGGAAGCAAGATGAGCAAGCGACCCCGCCGGAACCACAGTCCGGCATTCAAGGCCAAGGTGGCGCTGGCTGCTGTGAAGGGTGAGAAGACGCTGGCCGAGCTGGCGCAGGAGTATGAGGTGCACCCGAACCTCATCAACCAGTGGCGGTCCAAGCTGCTGGAGGGGGCGGCAGACGTGTTCGGAGCGGTTCCGGCAGCGAGCGAACCAGCGGTCGATATAACCGTGCTGCACGCCAAGATTGGTGAGCTGACGCTGGCGAACGATTTTTTGGCCGGTGCGCTCGGGAAGGCCGGTCTGTTGCCGAGCGCAAAGCGATGATCGACCGTGACCATGAGTTGCCGCTGACCCATCAGGCGCAGCAGCTCGAGATCAGCCGCGGCAGCATCTACTATCTTCCGCGGCCTGTATCCTCGGCTGACCTGGCGATCATGCGCCGGATCGACGAACTTCATCTGCTCTATCCGTTCGCCGGGAGCCGGATGCTGCGCGATCTGCTCCGTCAGGAGGATGTGAGCATCGGACGACGGCATGTTGCGACGCTGATGAAGCGGATGGGGCTAGAGGCGATCTACCGCCGTCCGAACACGTCGAAACCGGCGACGGGTCACAAGATCTATCCCTATCTGCTGCGCAAGCTGGCGGTGACGCGGCCGAACCAAGTTTGGGCGACCGATATCACGTATGTGCCCATGGCGCGCGGTTTCGTCTATCTGGTCGCTATCGTCGATTGGTTTACCCGGCGGGTGCTGGCTTGGCGGGTGTCGATCTCAATGGATGTCGCGTTTTGTATCGAGGCACTGGAGGAAGCGCTCGCCCGTTATGGCAAGCCTACGATCTTCAACAGCGACCAGGGCTCGCAATTTACCAGTGCGGCTTTCACCGCTGTCCTTCACCGAGAGAAGATCGCCATTAGCATGGATGGAAAGGGTTGCTGGCGCGACAACGTGTTCGTGGAGCGCCTCTGGCGCTCGGTGAAATACGAGGACGTGTACCTCAACGCATACACCTCAGTCCCGGAAGCACGCGCCGGCATCGGCCGATACTTTGCATTTTATAACAGCATCCGGCCACATTCAGCCCTTGGTACCAGGACACCGGACCAGGTATACTTCGACCAGCCGCTTCTCGCAGCGGCATGATCAACCAGCGGCGATCCACTTATCCAGACCGCGAGCCTGTTCAGACAACCGGGGCCACCTCTGTTGGACTTGCATTGGAGCCACTGAAAGACCCTAATAGTAACATTTTGAAGTTTGTTCGAAGCGCATACTCGTCTGGGGCAACGATTAATGAATCAAAACGATCTGCGTCAAGCTATGCAGCGCCGATTTCAGGTTACGAGTTTGCGTGAGTGGTGCCGACTACAGCTTGTAGAGCCAGCCACGTTACCGAGCTCATGTTAGGTAAGCGTGGACCGCCATCCGACCTTTTGGCTGCACCCAATCTTGAGGTACAGAGGTGGCCCCGGTTGTCTGAACAGGCTCGCGGTCTGGATAAGTGGATCGCCGCTGGTTGATCATGCCGCTGCGAGAAGCGGCTGGTCGAAGTATACCTGGTCCGGTGTCCTGGTACCAAGGGCTGAATGTGGCCGGATGCTGTTATAAAATGCAAAGTATCGGCCGATGCCGGCGCGTGCTTCCGGGACTGAGGTGTATGCGTTGAGGTACACGTCCTCGTATTTCACCGAGCGCCAGAGGCGCTCCACGAACACGTTGTCGCGCCAGCAACCCTTTCCATCCATGCTAATGGCGATCTTCTCTCGGTGAAGGACAGCGGTGAAAGCCGCACTGGTAAATTGCGAGCCCTGGTCGCTGTTGAAGATCGTAGGCTTGCCATAACGGGCGAGCGCTTCCTCCAGTGCCTCGATACAAAACGCGACATCCATTGAGATCGACACCCGCCAAGCCAGCACCCGCCGGGTAAACCAATCGACGATAGCGACCAGATAGACGAAACCGCGCGCCATGGGCACATACGTGATATCGGTCGCCCAAACTTGGTTCGGCCGCGTCACCGCCAGCTTGCGCAGCAGATAGGGATAGATCTTGTGACCCGTCGCCGGTTTCGACGTGTTCGGACGGCGGTAGATCGCCTCTAGCCCCATCCGCTTCATCAGCGTCGCAACATGCCGTCGTCCGATGCTCACATCCTCCTGACGGAGCAGATCGCGCAGCATCCGGCTCCCGGCGAACGGATAGAGCAGATGAAGTTCGTCGATCCGGCGCATGATCGCCAGGTCAGCCGAGGATACAGGCCGCGGAAGATAGTAGATGCTGCCGCGGCTGATCTCGAGCTGCTGCGCCTGATGGGTCAGCGGCAACTCATGGTCACGGTCGATCATCGCTTTGCGCTCGGCAACAGACCGGCCTTCCCGAGCGCACCGGCCAAAAAATCGTTCGCCAGCGTCAGCTCACCAATCTTGGCGTGCAGCACGGTTATATCGACCGCTGGTTCGCTCGCTGCCGGAACCGCTCCGAACACGTCTGCCGCCCCCTCCAGCAGCTTGGACCGCCACTGGTTGATGAGGTTCGGGTGCACCTCATACTCCTGCGCCAGCTCGGCCAGCGTCTTCTCACCCTTCACAGCAGCCAGCGCCACCTTGGCCTTGAATGCCGGACTGTGGTTCCGGCGGGGTCGCTTGCTCATCTTGCTTCCTCTTCGCGGCCAGCATGGCCGCTGTCAGATCGGCAATCCACTTATCCCCGCTGTTCAGATTCCTAGAACCACCTCTGTACGCTACGTGCGGCGCTACCGCGCTGAAGACTCGGCCTCCTAATGAAGTACAGCTAAATTTTTCGCTCGGACGCCTCGTCCCCGGTTCCTTGAATGCAAACAGGAGGGATATTCACGGCGATGCTCGCTCCAATCCGAGGCATTCGGCAATTTTACATACGACGTCGTCCCAACCAACAACGCATTTCGCCGGGCTGGCGTATTTCCATACCGCACACATTTAATCGATCTGGCAGCAGGAACCCTCAACCGTTGTAATCGTTTGCCTTGGGCGATCGGACTGGTCGATACTTGGAGTGACCTAATGATTAAAAAACTGACCCTCGCCGCATCGGCTATCGCTTTGACCGCCATCCCGGTCGCAGCAAGCGCTGCCCCTGCCGCAGCAAATTCTGCTGGGTCGCTCTCGCTTTCTACGGTTCGTGCAGGCACGCCTACGTCGAAGTCCAGCAAACTGGCTGGCCTTCAGGATTCGAGCATCGCTCCGATCATCATTGGTATCGGTATCCTCGCGGGTGTGACGTACCTGATCGTCGATCACGAGGACGACAACAACTCTGATAGCAATTAAGTAAAATGGGCCGGTAATTCCGGCCCATTTCTACAAAACACTCCTATCGATTGTTGTGCCTACTTAGTCCGGTTGAACGCCTTCGCTTCGTTAGACGTCGTAAGGCGCGACTTGGTTTCGAACTCCGGCGCACCCAATTTTAACGCCTTGAGCGGCTTATCCTGTCGCGTCTCGCTTGGTCTCGGGAGTGGCCGATGCGTTTGATCAGGGTCGGACATGGGTTTTCCCAAGAACATTCCCAGGTTAGCCGCGTTGCCATAATCCTTGGCTTCCAACGCCTCCACACGGCGGGTCAGAAGCTTGAGATTCAGCTTTTCCGGAGCCATCTGCAGCACGCCGACTTGTAGCACCAATTCGTCGATCCGCTTGTTGGCAGCCGCGATCCGTATCCCAGCCTGCATCCGGTCAAGATCCGCCACTACTGGATCCTCAGTCACCTTGACCGTTACGGGAGCGGGCGCTGACGCCTAGCCACAGCCTGATAGGATGATCAGACGCGCCAGCGACATAATGCTTTTGCAGAAATATTGCATGTTATCTGCCTACGCCTTCGCCACCGCATAGTCCTGCATAAGCAACTTTTCAGGTACGCGCCACGCTTCGGCAATCTTGCGGATCACGGAGAGGGTTAGCCACAATGACGCGCTAATATCTCCGTCGCCCGCGACTGCCCGATTGGCGCCGCGAGTTCGGCGTCGGGGTAGCTGCTCATCTTCATCACCGCCTTGGTCGTGGGTACGGGATCCAGCGGTTCAATTGCCAGCGCCGGCTTTCGTACGTCTCGACCAACGTCGTCAGCACGTCAAGCCGATCGCCAACCTCGGTGCCAGCGGGAGACGAGTGACACGCTCATACCGGACAAATACGTCTCCTGGACGATCTGCACATTTTCCACTGCCCCCGGCATTGAACACCAGAAAGGACCTTGCTTTTATTGTAACGCCTGGTCGTACCATCAGTCAGGTGCCGCACTCTTATCTAAGAGCCGAGCCCTTTCGAGTCATTTAGGGGCCACCCCACGCAATATGATGGAAGGCGACACACAATAACGGGGTAGACGCCCCCGACTGCATGGATGTGCATATTGAGGTGTTGAATCGCGCCTGCGGCAACCTGTCATTAAAGCGTTACCGGTAAAAGACCGATGAGGTATAACCGCGGGACTGAACATGATCGCAAACACACGCATTGTAGTAATCGGACTTGGCTATGTCGGATTGCCGCTCGCGATTGCCTTAGCCAAATCGTTCGAGACGTGGGGGCTCGATGTGGACGCGGGTCGCATCGCCGAATTAAGCCGCGGGTATGACCGCACACGCGAAATCGATCTGGACCGCCTAGCTGCGTCGAGCCTTCGCCTGACAACTGATCCCGCAAGCTGCCCCGATGCAGACTTTTATATCGTTACCGTGCCGACACCGGTCGATGCCGATAATCGTCCAGACCTGTCGATAGTCATGGCCGCGACACGAACCGTAGGCGCCATGCTCAAAGCCGATCGACGATCGATCGTCGTTTATGAGAGCACTGTCTATCCAGGTGTGACCGAAGAGATATGCGGCCTTGAACTTGAACGGGTCAGCAAGCTGACTTGTGGTAACGACTTCTTCCTCGGCTATTCACCCGAACGCATCAATCCCGGCGACCGCGAACACACCATCGACAGAATTACCAAAGTCGTGTCAGGCCAGACGCCCGAGGTGCTCGAGGCGATCGCCGATCTATACGGAAAGGTGACGAGCGGGGGCGTGTTCCGCGCAGCCTCGATTAAAGCAGCGGAAGCGGCGAAGGTGATCGAGAACGCACAGCGCGATATCAACATCGCATTCGTCAATGAGATTACGCAGATATTTGCGAAGATGGACTTGTCGGTCTGGGACGTACTAGCGGCGGCCAGCACCAAGTGGAATTTTCTGAAGTTCGAACCGGGGCTTGTCGGAGGCCACTGCATCGGCGTGGATCCCTATTATCTCGCGCACCGGGCGACCGAACTGGGCTGCGAGCCGCGGATCATCTTGGCAGGCCGGGACATGAACGACGGCATGGCGACCTGGGTGGCGAAGGACGTCCATAACTGGCACGCTGCCGGCCCGGGCCGCGTACTCATCCTTGGCCTTGCGTTTAAGCAGGACGTGCCTGACCTGCGCAACTCCAAGGTTGCAGACTTGATCGCTGAGTTCTGCGATCTTGGCCACCGCGTCGATGTTCACGATCCTATCGTTTCGGCGCAAGAGGCGCTGCATGAATATGGACTGGAGATGGTGTCCGAACCGGATGCCGAATACGATCTTATCGTGCTGGCGGTACCACACTGTGTCTTGATCCATAACTTCGGCCATTTTGCTGGAATGTTAGTTAAGGGCGGCGGGATCGTTGACCTGAAAAACGTGCTAAGGTCATCTGGACAGCTTCCAGTCGGTTCGAAGTTGTGGACGATGTAAGACTTAATGCACATGTAATAAAGCGCAATGCGGAGGCCTAAAGCCTACGCGCATCATTCTAACATTCTGTTGTGGCAGATTGGGGTAATTGCTCACGAGGGTGCCCTAAAGCGGGGTACATCGCTTGCTAAAGACCGCAGAAAAGCGTCACTACGGCGGAGGGTGTCTCCGCGGCATTGCGACTTTTGAACTAGTATTGGCGAGCCTGTGCAATGATCATTAGGTTCCCATCTTGAAATTTCGACCTTGAGGTCACGATCGGGTCCGTTTTGAGATCAGTGACGGTCGCGTTGACCCCCTCCTTCGCTTCGACAAGGATCATCTCGATCGGCTGCTCGATGCGGTAAACGTCTATCATTCGGTAGACGGAGGTCCGGCTCACCTCCAGCAGCGAGGCGGTCGCTTTCAAGTTATAATTGCAGTGTTCTAGGGCCGATAAAACCGCTTCTCGTTTGGCATAGGCAATGGTTCCTTTCCGCTCCCACGCTTTGGTTCGTCTATTAAATGTTGGGTTGGCATCGCGGGCACACTCGCCTTGACAGGCTAGTACGACGGCGCGGTTTAGATGGACGCAACGGCAGTTAAGGTCGGGGGATGAGGTAGCAGCGTCCAGCTCGGAAAGCGTCAGTCGCTCGTAAGCAGTTGTTTTTGGCGTATCGCGCATATCAGGGACATCCATGACGGGGCGACAATAGCGGAGTTGTGGCGTGAACCGATCAATAGGCACTGTATTGTGCCGACCGTTTCAAGCCGAGTCGCCGTAAGCTCGTGCCAAATTACTCCTGATTCGGTTCTACCGATATTATCCTAGATCAACACCGGTCTGCGATTGTAACGAACATACATTTGAGCTTGATATAGCTGATTTAGAGCAAGTGTTGAGAGTGTCGACCTCGCAGAACTCCCTGCGAAGCTTAAGCGACGCAATGGCTCGTTATCGTTGTACATTGCGAAAATGCTCTCGCCGCTATTCACGGGGTATAACGCGGTAAAACCGGGGCATCGATACCGAACGACGCCGGGGAAAACCGCAGATCAATACCGCCGACCCGAGTTAGTTCGTCACTCCGGGTGGGTGACAATCTCAGTACCATCATCAAGTTGAAACGGCATTTCCTCCGCGTCTGAGTGAGGCTCCGGTGTAACGACGATCCCTAAAAGCGCGGACTCGCGAAGGTATACGGTCGCGCCTGCAGTCGTTTGGAGCTCGAAAAGGCGGCCGACGCTCTTCGCTTCCATTACCACGACAGGTTCGGTGCTGCCCAGCACGATGGCAGAGACGCCGCATCCTCGTGAGAGCCCGTCCATCAACTTCTCGATCAGGCGGTCCGCGGCGTCATCGATTTCGGTCATGTCGTTCCTCTCGATCCTCGAGCCCTGGAACTAGCACAAGGTGGCGTGCACCTACTAACACTGCGGCGGAGGGTTTCTCCGCCGAACCATTCAGCTTGAACGCAACTTTTGCCGGCAGGGCAGTCGCGTCTTGCCGGATAGAAAGCCGTAGATCCAAGCGCCTCTGAGATTCGGGGCCAAGCGGTCATCGTAAGGACATTGCGCCACGCTGCCGTCAGCCGTCTGACTGGCATTCAGTCCGTCCTCGAAGCTGCACTCCATCATTCGTTCAATGCCCTTTGAGGTGAAGCGCACCCCGAGTGTTCGTTCGCTGCTCATGACGGGCAACCGAATAAAACAAATAAGCTTAACAATTATACACTTACATCATCGGAGACCGAAAATGCTGACCAACGCCGCGGTCAAAGCCGCGCGGCCGCGCGCGGCCGCATAAAAGCTGTTCGACCAGGGCGGCCTGCACCTCTACGTGGCGCCGACCGGCCGGAAGTCTTTCCGGATCAAATTCCGCTTTGTCGGGAAGGAGCTGCTGCTGACGATCGGCGCCGTTCCCGAAGTGTCGCTCGATGCTGCCCGGGTCCGGTGCGACCAAGTGCGCGAGCTGCTCGGCCGCGGCGAGGATCCGCGGACTTGCGAAATTGCACAAGTTGGCAAGGCTCATGCTTTCGCTGACGTCGCGCGCCAGTGCCACACGCATAGATGTTGACCAGCTGCGCCTGCAGCATGTCGAGGCGATCGGCGGTCGATCGCAGCTCGGTCGCCACGCCGTACGTCCCGTCGGAGGGCTTGTGGATCATCATCACCGCATTCTCGGCCATGATGATCTCGTCGCCGGCCATTGCGATGATGCTCGCGATCTGCGCAGATCGGGCCCGAGACCGAAGGACTGGTCATCGCCATCATGGCGCGTCGTTCGTACCCCGAGCAGGGCTTCCGCACCTGCATGGGCGTTCTGCAGCTCTACAAAACACTCGACAAGAGCCGCGCCGAAAGCGTGTCGGCCTATGCGCTCGCGGTCGGCGGGCTGAACTCGAAAAGCGTCGCCTCGATCCTGTCCCACAGCCTTGATCTCGCCGTGTCCGCAGAAGGCGACGGCGTCGACAGCCACGCCAACGTGCGTGGCCCGCTCTATTTTCAATGAAAGGACGTCGTATGCTGCTCCATCCTACGCTTGACCTGCTCAACACACTCGGCCTGACAGGCATGGCCAAGGGCCTGCAGGATCTGGAAAGCCAACCCGAGGCCCGGTCGCTCGACCATGCCGAATGGCTCGGCCTGCTGCTCGACCAGGAACTAACGGTGCGCCGCCAGAAGCGCTTTGAAAGCCGCGCCCGAGCGGCCCATCTACGCCACGACGCCAGCATCGAGGACGTCGACTACCACGCGGCCCGCGGCCTCGACCGCAGTCTCTTCCTCAAGCTTGGATCATGCGACTGGATCCGCGCAAATCGCAATGTGCTGATCACCGGGCCTTGCGGCGTGGGCAAGAGCTTCCTCGCCTGCGCGCTTGGCCAGAAGGCCTGCCGTGATGATCTCTCAGTCGTTTATCATCGCGCGTCCCAGCTGTTTGCCATGCTGACGCTCGGCAGAAGCGATGGCCGCTATCCCAAGATGCTGCGCGCGCTGTCGCGCGCCGATCTGCTCATCATCGACGACTGGGGACCAGAAACGCTCAGCGCCGATCGCCGCCGAGACCTGCTCGAGATTGTCGAAGATCGCTACGACCGTGGCTCCATCCTCATCACCAGCCAGATCCCCGTGGACCGCTGGTACGAGATCATCGGAAATCCCACACTCGCTGACGCGATCTTGGACCGCGTCGTCCACAACGCCTACCGCATCGATCTCACCGGCGAGAGCCTTCGCAAACGACGCGCTTCCGCACTCGACGCTTGACCTGACCGACGTATCGCGAGACCTACCATTACGACCTGTATAGCCGCCTCAAATGGCCGACATCAGATCGGAACGCTGGCCGGCTTCGCCGGAATACGCACCACAAACTGATGAAATCGTTTAATTCAATTTTCGGTTGGGCTCTAAGAGCGCGATCCTGTCAGGTCATCTTAGGCGCCACCTAATGCCGGATAATTTTTATCGCAAAAGCCGGGTTATCTCTCTTATAGCGCTGAGCGGTCACGTGCGACGTCGAAGCCACTGATGGGCGGGATAGTTCTTCCCAAGGCCCGCCTGATCCAGGAGAAACCTTATGCGCGTTCTCGTTACCGGCGCAGCCGGGTTCATCGGCTTTAGCGTCAGCCGCCACCTGCTTGCATGCGGCCATACCGTGCTCGGCATCGACAGCCTGAACGATTATTATGATGTCGCTCTAAAGCACGCACGACTGTCAGAACTTAGTAAATTAGGCGACGGCTTCGCATTCAAACAGATTGATTTCTCTGATCATGTCGCGCTCGACGCTGCATTGAATGGTGAGCCGTTCGACCGGATCGTGCATCTTGGTGCACAAGCTGGCGTACGGTACTCAATTGAGAATCCACGCGCCTATCTGCAGGCGAACCTTGCCGGGCATCTTAACATAATCGAGGTTGCGCGTAACCGGCAGGTCGAGCACCTCGTATACGCATCATCCTCATCGGTTTATGGTGGCAACGAAACACTGCCGTTCCGTGTGGAGGACCGTGTTGACCAGCCACTGTCGCTCTATGCCGCCACCAAGAAGGCGGATGAGCTGATGAGCGAGACTTATGCGCATCTCTATCGCATGCCGCAGACTGGCCTACGCTTCTTTACCGTTTATGGCCCGTGGGGGCGTCCGGACATGGCGATGTGGCTGTTTACCAAAGCGATCCTCGACGGGCGGCCGATCAACGTGTTCGGCGAGGGTCGGATGCGGCGCGACTTTACCTATATCGACGATATTGTTGTCGGCATTGTAGCCTGCCTTAATAATCCGCCCGCCGATGACGGCACTGTCAAAGCAGGCGGCAGCATAAGCCCACACCGCATCTACAATATCGGCAACAGCCGTTCGGAGGATCTTGGGGAGATGATCTCACTGATTGAACAGGCATGCGGCCGGCGCGCCGAGCGCCGCCTCCTGCCGATGCAGCCCGGCGACGTGCGCGACACCTTTGCCGACATCGGGGCGATCCAGCGCGATCTCGACTTTGAACCGCGCACTACCATCGCTGAAGGCGTACCGCGTTTTGTACAATGGTATCGTGACTACCACGGCAACAAGTAACCTATACGAGCGACGGGCATTATACCGATCGGGCAGGAGCGCCCGCCATGAACCCGGCGATGAACGTCGTGAGAACCCATAGAGGATGTCGCATTGCCGCCCAGCTTCGCGTCGGCACGGCACGGTACGGTACGGTACGGTCGCGGTGCTGGCAGTTTCGGCTTGAGCAAGTGCTGTCTCTGCATCCTCGAGACTTAACGACTTAATTACAGCTGGTCATGATCGACCGGTCGCCTGCGCTATGAGGCTTATGGCGGGCTACGGCGTACAGCTCTGGCCGATTCTTCTGGGTAGGAGCGGCACGCTATAGTTGTTGTAATCAACGCCGAAGCGTATGCATCCGGTGAGCGCCCTCGAGGTTAGCGCAGATGATGCTATCGGCGGTGGAGCTTGGTTTCATCGATGATGTATCGGAGCTTCTCGAAGCCTTCATCGATGACGGCGGAAGCCAGAGCCAATCCTCGTCGCCGAAATTGTCGTCGATGATCTGGATGGCGCATCTTCGGAAAACATGCTGATGGCCGCGTCGGAAACGGTGTCCTCGGTCTCGCCCAACAGTCAGCAGCGTGTCGCAGGGTGAGACGCTGCTTGTCGCAGGCATGGCTAAGCGGCATGCGCGAAGGCTTCAGGACGCTGCTGTCAAGCTTTCCACTCCCACGGCAACAGCTCGTAAAGTCGGGTCTGTGGATGGTCCGAAAACTACGCGATAACGTCGCTGAGTTAGGCATGAGGGTCAACATCGTTGAGGCGGCATGTCTAAATCAGCGTGTACATGGCGGCCGCACGGTCACCGCCGCGGTCAGAGCCGCAGAAAGTCCAGTTCCGGCGCCCGACGGCAACGGTACGGGTCTCGTAGTTCGGCTGCGTTGTTGTTGGTTATGCAGATCCGGCCATCCTGGACGAAGCGGGCAATGCTGGCCCAGCGTGACAGCATGTAGTTGATGGCCTTAGCCAGATCGCCCTTGCGCGACAGGCGGCCATATTGCTGGCGCAGGAACTGCTCGAGGGTCGGCGACGTGGACTTGTCGCAAGGCGAGCCGTTCGCGTGCGTTCCGACCCAAAATCACGCGTCCGGCAGCGGAGATTGCGTCCATGCGGGTAACGACGTCGACCGCAAGAGGCGTCCGGCTCAGGCGAACCTCCTTGAAGAGCGGGCGACGGGCATGTGCCTAGCAAGCTGCCTCCAGGGCGGGTCCTGGTTTGCGGCCTGCGGTGTAGACCGCGTCATAGCCGCTATAGGCGTCAGCTTGCAGGATGCCGGCATACCGAGCGAGCTGCTGCTGCGGATGGGCTCCTGTGCGGTCGCGCGTGTAGAAATAGCAGGCGGCAGGTGGGGGGGGTGCCGCCAAAGGGGCGGTCTTGGCGAACAGATGCTCAAATCCTGCCGGAGATGGTCTCGCCGGCTGCCATGAACGGCACGGTCGTATCGTCATGGTGGATGTGCTCACCGGCTAGCACTACTTTGGCAGAGTTGGTCATCGGCTGTCGCCAGCGGCTTATGGCAGTGCGTGGGTGGCGGTCTTGCCAGCCGGTCAATGATCGCCAGGCAGCAGCTCGAGCATTATGCCGGCATCCTGCAGGTCGATGGCTATGCGGTCTACAAGGCGCTGGCCAAGGGCAAGCCGATGGTGCTCGCCTTCTGTCTGGCTCATGCCTGGCGCAGGTTCGTCGAGGCGCACAAGAAGACCGGCTCCCAGCTTGCCCTCGACGTCATCGCCCGGATTACCGCCATCTACCGCGTCGAAGCCGACGCGCGGGGCAAGAGCGCCGACGAGCGACGCACGCTTCGCCAGGAGCACAGCAAACCGCGGATGGCGGGTCTGAAGGCGTTGTTTGATTTCACGATGCCGCAGCTGTCGACCAACTCGCCCGTCTTCAAGGCGATGACGTACATGCTCGGCCATTGGAGCGGGCTGACGCGCTTTCGCGATGACGGGCGTATCGAGGTGGATACCAACACGGTCGAGCGCTCGATGAGGAGCGTTGCCCAAGGACGGCGCTCGAGCCTGTTCGCCGGCAGCGGAAGCGGCGCCCGCACTTGGGCGATCCTAGCGTCTCTCCTACAGACCGCTCGGCTTAACGGCCTGGACCCTTACACTTGGCTCGACGACGTCCTCGAGCGCATCGTGTCGGGCAGCGTGAAGAACCACGAACTCGACCAGCTTCTCGCCTGGAACTGGGCACCGGCGAGCGACAGACCTGCGAGGTTGGCGGCATGAACACCAGTCGGCGCTTCATGCGCCCGCCCAGGCCAAGGGCGCGCACCTTTACGCCGGAGCAGCTGGAAGACTGGTTGGATAGCCTCGACCCACCCGCCGCGGGTGTATCGATGATTGACGGCTATCTCGCAGTTCTAGTGCACTGACCCACTCGAGTGATTCACAATTGGGCTGCGGCGTGCGAGTCTAGGCGGATGTCCCAGACTGTATGCGTGATCGTGAATCCTGAAGACGTGGCTCGGTTAGAGGCGATCGTCGCCGATCGGAACCGAGCGCTAAAGCACATCCAGCGCGCCAGGATTGTCCTGACCTCGTCCGAGCGCCTGACCGTGCAGGCGGTGGCGCGGCGGACCGGTACCAGTCGACCAGCAGTCTGGCGCTGGCAGGCCCGCTTTGCCGCACAAGGTGTGGATGGATTGCTGCGCGACAAGACACGCCCGCCCGGCACAGCGCCGCTTTCCACAGCTGTGGTTGCCAAGGTTCTGGCACTGACCTGTGCTGAGCCGCCAGGGGAGGCCACGCATTGGACCGGACGGGCCATGGCGAAGGTGATGAGCGTGTCCCTGAGCACGATCCAGCGGATCTGGACTGCCAACCGGCTTCAGCTGCACCGCATCCGGACATTCAAGCGCTCGAGGGATCCGGCTTTTGCCGCCAAGGTAGAAGACGTCGTGGGCCTATACATGCACCCGCCGGCTCACGCCTTGGTGCTCTCGATCGACGAGAAGTCCCAGGTCCAGGCGCTCGATCGCACCCAGCCGGGTCTGCCGCTCAAGCCCGGCAAATGCGGCACCATGACCCACGACTACAAGCGACATGGGACCACGACCCTGTTTGCCGCCCTCAACATCCTCGATGGCGCGGTGATCGGCCGCTGCATGCAGCAGCACCGCCATCAGGAGTTCATTCGCTTCCTCAACACCATCGAACGTGAAGTTCCCGCCGGGAAGGACATCCACGCTATCATGGACAATTACGGCACCCACAAGCACCCCAAGGTCAAAGCCTGGCTCGGCCGCCATCCGCGGTGGACCTTCCACTTCACACCGACATCGGCCTCCTGGCTCAATGCCGTTGAAGGCTTTTTCTCAATCCTCACTCGACAGCGGCTGCGGCGCGGCGCCTTCAGCGGCATCGTTGATCTACAGGCTGCCATCAAACGCTACCTCAAGGAACACAACGCCGACCCCAAGCCCTTCGTCTGGACCAAGCCCGCTGCTGAAATCTTCGATAAACTCGCTAGGCTGCCTGCACCTTCTGTCTGACTCGGTGCACTAGTCGTTTCCCCGCAGTTCATCCCTCCGGAAGACTGGCTGCCGACGATTGTCAACGACCGGATCGTATGGGCACTGGAAGGCACCGTCGAGGCGACCGTCAGGAACACCCTGTTTCAACAATACAACAAGATCAGCTCGACCCTGACGGGCGGCACTCAACGGTATGCGCCGATCTACATGCGCACTGACGATGGCGAAGTCCTGCTGGAGGAGTTTGCCAACGGGTTTTACTTCGGCATGCAACTCGCCATCGACGCGTGGCTGCCGTTCCTCCGGGATCCGGAAATTGGGCTCGCGATAGTAGCCATTCTTGGCTATCGCCTGAAGGAGTCCAGTACCGACGAGCGCATCGTCACCGTCGAAGCGCAAACCGCTGAGCTCCTCGCCGAGTCCTGGCGAATCGCCCCCGAACTGGTCGAGATGCTCCACCTGAAGCTCGCCGGTTCTCGCAACATCGAGATCCGCTGACGCCGCCCCCCGTGCCGCTAGCCTAGCGACCAGGTGGGGCGCTCACATCGGTTACGAAAAGAAAGCCGAGGGCGAGAAAGGCGATCTACAAGCTAATGACCGAGTGCAGTCGTGAGCGGCCTGTCTCGTCGACAGGCAGCGCTGCGGTTCGGTGCTAGCGCCGCAAGCCGTCCAGTGGCAGCAGCTCGCAAACCAGCGTCGCTGTCGCAGGCGGGAAATCAACGTTCGATAAGGGTCGAAGCACATGCCGGGTTTCGGGGGTAGACTGCTAAGTTAGGTGTCAGAGGTATGCGACCACCGGTAGGCGTTCCGATGACGGCGAGCACGCCGACCAACGCGCCGAGATAAGCATGATCGGATTGAAAGCGCCACGTGCGGATAATGCCCCACCTTCAGCAAGGTTCGACGCGGCTGCGTCACCAACGCGAACCGCGGCCGAGACGACCGTATCCTCGACCGTAAGACGCGTAGGCGGCGATCCAGGTACCGATGGTCCCAGGCAGGGGAATAGTTTCATGGTTTTCGTCTTTTTCGGCAGGTTGTAAGATTCAGCCGGAAGAGTGTTAACTTGAGGCAATGAAATTCAATTCGAGTGGACTTAGAGAAACAGTGATTTTGCGGAGTCACCGGGATGGCGGACCAAAGGTTTCGACAGCAAGCCGAGGAGTATCGTGCCAAGGCAATGCATGCTCGAACTGAAACCGATAGGACTTGGGCGTCGCTATGCGCCTGCATATTGGAAGAACAGGCAATTCTTATTGAAAAGACCGGGAGATGTCCGGAGGTTCCTTTACCGGACCGGCCAAGTATTTACCTCTAAGAGCCCGACCGAAAATTGAGTTGAGCAATTTCAGTAGTTTGTGATTCACCGGGGGTTGCGAAGACCACGAGGATCACATGGGCTGGACTGAACCGCTCGGCGCGAGCATGACAGAAGCGGGCTGCGCTATGCAAGCGACTGCACGGATGAAGAATGGGCTGTCGTCAGGCCATTATTGAGGCGAACCTCCAGGGTGGGACGCCCGCGCAAGCACAAGGCGCGGACCCTGTGGGATGCAATCCAATATATCGCATCGAGAGGGTGCCAATGGGCGCAACTGCCCAAGGATTTCCCGCCCTCACAACGGTGCAGTATCATTTCTACCGGATGCGCGACAACGGCCTGCTTGATGTCATCAACGCGGTGCTGGTGGCATGGGTGTGGGTATCGGAAGGTCGCGAGCCGGCGCCAACGGCAGGCATCATTGATAGCCAGTCGGTGAAGACAACCGAGGCGGGTGGGCCTCGCGGATACGACGCTGGCAAGAAGATAAAGGGGTGCAAGCGCCACGTCGTGACCGACCTGACCTTGCCCCTGCCTGACGTCTCCCTTGGCTGATAGGACTCGATCAGCAGAGGGATATTTGCATGAAGGACGGAGTGAGGGTTGGTGCGGGGCGGAGAGACGCTAGCGTCAGCGGCGCGGACGCTGGGCGTGTCTGCGCAATCGCTGGATAACTGGGTAAAAGCAGAGGCCGCAGGTCGTCTCCGGGACGTTCGGGGCAAGGATCTGACCGCCGAACAGATGGAGATTGCGCGACTGAAGGCGGAGCTGTCGCGGGTGCGCATGGAGCGCGACATCTTAAAAAAAGCGACGGCGTACTTCGCGAGGGAGTCGCGGTGAGGTACGCCTTTATCGAGCGACATCGCGATATCTGGCCTATCGTAGTCCAGTGCCGCGTCTTGCAGGTTAGCGCCAGCGGCTATCACCAGCACCGATTACACCAAGCCGCAGATGGCGGGCTGAACCAGCCAAACCGCCGGCTCAGCGACACGGCATTGGCGGTTCACATCAAAGCGGTCTTCACCGAGATGAAGGGGGCCTATGGCTGGCCCAGGATATGGCGTCAGCTTGCCACGCGCGGCATCCGGGCGGGCAAGGAGCGCGTTCGCAGAATGATGAAGGCCTGCGGCCTGCGCGCCCGTGGCAAGCGGCGGTTCAAGGCAACCACGAACAGCGCACATGATCTGCCGGTGGCGCCGAACCTGCTGGCGCGTAACTTCACCGTAGATGCGCCAAACGAGGTATGGACGGGCGATATCACCTACATCTGGACCGAAGGGGGCTGGCTTTACCTTGCCGTGGTGATCGACCTGTTCAACCGGCAGGTGGTCGGCTTTGCGATGGGCGAGCGCATGACACGGACGCTGGTAATGGATGCGTTGCGCATGGCCTGGTTTCGGCGCCATCCCGCGCCGGGCCTGATCTTCCATTCCGATCGCGGCAGCCAATATGCTAGCAACGATTACCGGAAGCTCGTTGCTGCGTTCAAAATGACCAGCTCGATGAGCCGCAAAGGCGATTGCTGGGACAACGCCGTGACCGAGACACTGTTCGGCTCGCTAAAGGTCGAGCGGCTCCATGGCATGCGCTTCGACACGCGGCGCCTGGCCAAGGACGAGGTGATGGATTGGATCGCCTTCTACAACCATCGACGGCTTCATTCGACGCTGGGTTATACCAGTCCGATGGCCTTCGAACAGAAATGGCTTGCCCGGCAAATTAGCTTGGCAGCATAGTCTCCACGTCAAGGGAGACGTGTGACGGGGGCAAGGTCATCAAGCTAAAGCATTGCAAGCCGCCGCTCATGGACAGTTGGTTGCGGACGACGAACTCGCAAGCCTGATCGCGCAGATGCACCAAAGCCGGGGAGGGCGCATGGAACCCCTCGACGACACGGTAAGCAGCAACTCTGAGACTAAGCTCGGTCTTGAACAATCCGTGCGTGAGCGTGCGTACGCGCTGTGGGACGAAGAAGGGTGGCCGGAAGGGCAAACCGACGAGTACTGGCACCGGGCGCTCGATCAGCATCTCCGCGAGCGGGCCTACGTCCTGTGGCAGCAAGGTGGAAGTGTCGAAGGCGGGGCCGGAGAAGACTGGGATCAAACGCGCGAGTTCCAGTCCCGCTAAGGTGACTTGCGGCGCGATAAAGCAGGCCGCGCTGATCGCGGCTCTGCTAAAGATCGCCCTGACTCATCCGGTCCGGCTCGAGAACGATCATTCGGGGGCGTATTTCTATCGCGACCGACGGTGCTAGCGTCGTCGTCGCTCAGCTCGGTCATGCCGTAAACGAGTAAACGGCGACTCTAGAGGATCGGATCCAGTAATTTTAACCTTTGCAACCTAGATTAAGCCCCGATGGCCGTAGCAAAGGATAATCTGTGCGCATCGACCAACTTGATCCGACGCCGCGCGGCGCCGAGCCCCTAGAGATTCCGTCGGAGTTGCTGGAAAGCGTGATACGGCATCAGGCCCACTTGGCGGCTCTCGTCGCAAGCATGCGGGCCGCGGGACTCGAGGAGGACATGGTGGACATCAGTGTTCGCACGCTAATAGACAGCTATGCCGACGAACTGACGATCGCAATTCGCGGCATGGTAAAGGGGCAGCGCGATGGATGACAGTCAGCTGCACGACGATGACGCGCGGATGGCAGCGCTACGCCGTTTGGACGTGCTCGACACCGCTATTGAAGAACCGTTTGAAAAGATTGTGACACTGGTGCGTACGGTGCTCGCCGTGCCAATTGCAACGGTGACGCTCGTCGACCGCGATCGTCAATGGTTCAAGGCGAGTCGCGGCCTCCCTCGGCAGGAGACCCCTCGCTCAATTTCGTTCTGCACGCACACCATCCAGCAGCGTGAACCGCTGATCGTTGAGGATGCGCACCTTGACCCCCGCTTCGCGACCAGTCCGCTCGTCGTCAGTCCGCCGCATATTCGCAGTTATGCTGGCATCCCACTGCGGACGCCTGAAGGGTATAACGTCGGAGCGCTGTGCGCGATGGACACCCGCGCCCGTCAGTTCAGCCCTGCCGAAATTGCGTTACTGAAAAACTTCGCAAATATCGTTTGTGACGAGCTCGAACTTCGGCTGATTGCTCGAACCGACCATCTCACCGGCGCATTGTCGCGGCGCGGCTTTGTCGAACAGGCGGAGCGCGAGATTGCGCGGTTCCGCCGATACGACCGGCCCAGCTCCCTTGTGATGCTCGACGTCGATCGCTTCAAATCCGTTAACGACACCTACGGCCACGGCACGGGGGATCTTGTACTGCAGCAGATCGCCAAGATCGCTGAGAAGATGCTGCGGCCGAGTGACGTGTTCGGTCGACTTGGTGGCGAAGAATTTGCAATGCTGCTTCCCGAAACCGGTGCCAGCGAAGCGGTGACAGTCGCGGAGCGGTTGCGCCAAGCAATCGCCGACCACCCGATGAGCCTCCCGGGGGGCGGCAACCTGAACGTTACCGTCAGCTGCGGTGTTGCGGTGCTTAACTCGACGCTCGGCTCGTTCCAAGCTTGGTTCGACTGCGCTGACCTGATGCTGTATGCCGCAAAATTGGGCGGTAGGAACTGTTCGCGGCTCGCGTAGCGCCGTTGCGGCTGCGCCTTCTACCGGGCGGGCAGCATCTTGCGTAACTTCCACGACTGGGGTGCCGGCCGATCCTGTTCTCCACAGGTATAGCGCAGGTCGACTTTTCGGCTTTTCCCAAGCCAAAGCGCTTTCACTAGGAAGCGGCCGATCGGCGGTCTTCTGCCAAACTGGGAAGCGGCTGGGTGCTGCCGCCGGGACACAGGATATCGGCTCATAAGTATATGTAAAATATCGACTATTCCCGGTGCGTCACTAGCCTTCGTAATGCGGGGGTCACAGGTTCGAGTCCTGTAAGCGGCACCACCCTTCTTTAAGTTACATAACGTTGGTTAGCAGTATGCTTCCTACAGGAGGCGGTCTAGCTAGGCTATTCGTTTGGGTCCTACGTGGGGCGCTTTGGGTAGGAAGTCGTGGCTATGCTTCGTTTGATCTGTGTCTCTGCCTTGGCTGGACTGTTGGCAGTGGCCCCCGCATCGTCCCAAACCGGGCTCGTACCCGATCGGCAGCTTCTCGTGGGCCAGTACCACTTTGAAGAGGAGGGCATCGCGGTCGATGTCAGCCTGAACGCCGACAGCACCGCGGTCTACAGCGTCGGGGGCAGTGTGGGCATCCGCGCGGAGGGCACCTGGGACGTGCGAGACGACAGGATTCACATTTTCAACAAGCCTGGACCGGTCAAGCTGGCGCTGGCGGGGGCACCCACGCGTGACCCAAGTGTCGCCTTGCGTGTCGTTGCGCAGTTACCGGACGGTTCGCCTGCTGAAGGCCTTGCGGTGACGTGGCCCAACGCCGCCGGGTTGTTCTACATGAACGACGGCAAGAACGAGACCAAGCTGGAAGAGGGACCGGTCACCGGGGAGGTGAGCATCGAGCGGGAAGCCGACAGCAAGGGGCTGGCGACGTTCGTCATGAAAGCCGGTGGACCGAACAGCTACCGCTTCACCTATCAACCGAGCAACGTTGAGCCGTTCGACTTCCAGGCAAGGGCCTTGGACGCGAAGGCGGATATGCTGGAGGTCGAACTTGGCAGTGCGTCGGCGACGCTAAAACGCGTTCGAGACTGAAGGTGGCGTGCTCTTGTTGTATCGATCCGCCCGGCACGGGTTTGCCATGCTTTGCAAAGGAAATTTCGTTCAGGAAGGTAGTCTATTTTTAAGAACTGATGCTTAAGGCGGTTGAAACAACGCGGGTACGGGCATTGATAAAGAAAGACAGTATCGGCGAGCGAGCAATTCGGTTTCTTGACGCACAAAAGCTTGATCATGCTCCGGAACATTACGCATTTGCCTACCAATACCTTTCGGGTGTCGACCGAGTATTCTCCGAAGCTGTCGATCGCGAGATTGAAGGGGGCGTACGGTTGCGGCAGGAGGCGGTACGCGCGCTAATGCCACAGAGCAAGTGGCCCTTCGCTGGTGGAATGTTCGATCAGCTGACAACCCAGTTGCTCGAGCTGCTGACTAAGGTTGCCTCAGCCACCAACGGGCTGAACCAAGACCTGACGCGGACCGCAGCGAAGCTGGTGTCGGCCGAACCGCAACAGGTCCGCAAGCTCGTTATCTTCATGATCGAACGCACGGCTGAGGCCGAAACCTCGCTGTCAGCAGCCTTGCAACAAGCGCAGGTGTTACGCGACACGCTGAATGGCGTGAACGAAGAGGTAGGCCGCGATCCGCTAACCGGTCTGCCGGGATACGAGTCGATGGTGCAGCGATTGGGAGCAAGCATTGCGGCGGTCGGCAATTGCTCCATCGCAATCATCGATGTCGATCAGTTAGGTGCCGTTCCATCGCATGGCCCTGAAATGAGCGAACGCGTTTTGAAAGCAGCGGCAATGACGCTGAAGGATGCGTGTTCACCCTATCAGGTTGGGCGATGGGGCGATGCTTCGTTCATGATGCTGATCGACGATCCCGACCTCACGACGGGCATTGCGAAACTAGAGCTTGCCTGTGCCAACATGGGTGCGCGGCAGTTGAAGCTACGTGAGAATAACGAGCTACTGGGACAGGTCACGCTATCGGCCGGCGTGGCGACGACGCGAGGGCGGTCGGCGAAAGACGCGACCAAAGCAGCGATGCGGCTTTCCCGGAAGGCCCAGCGACAGGGCGGAAACCACGTCTTGGCCGAAGCACAGTTAATTGTAGTCACATAGACAGCCGGCTGATCTAGCTTTCAAAATAAACGATATCCTAAATGTAACAGATGGCAGAAGAATCAGCGGAATTGCGCATAGAAGGTATTTAAATTCGACCTGTAATACCTTTACTCGCCATGTCGCGCTTTGGGCTAACTAGTTTGCGATGGATTGTGATCTCCCTTCTATCGACGTGGAGCTGGTTCTGGAGCTCACGCGGATGTTGAACGAAAAAAACCGACTTTTGGTTTTGATCGGAACCAAGGTCATATCGGAACCCAGTGGCGCGAGGACGTTGAACCGTGAGTGATGGTGATGATGAGCCTGCCCCCAATAAAGATCTGGCAGAGTGCAGTATCGAAGATCGAGCACGCTACTTTCTGCGATTGAGCCAATGGGCGGGATCGAATGTGCCGATAGATCCATCGGAGATAAAGTTCCTGACTGGCCCTCACAGAAACGATGAGTAAATCCGAGGCGATGGGACAATCATATTGATCGCGGTCGAACTGCGATGACGGAAAGCGGCGACACCCTATTTGTGGCGTTTCCACAAGGAAACGGCGGCGGCTCGGGCTGAGCAATCTTTCCGACGGGTGCGCGTTTGGGCCCTGCTTCGGGCGCTTTGGGTAGGTAACCAACTCCGCCTAGTTATCCTGTATTCCAACCCTCGGCACAGCGAACGCCGGCGTGGAGCACTGCTGCATCCAAAGTCCGCGCCAACGACGTGATGGCCTTCGGCATTCTAGTTAGCTATTCGTCGCGGATGGTGTTTTTAGCTGCTCTTGCCTTATCAGTTGGTCAGTGCGTGGTTCCGCGCAAGTCGTCGGACTTTGTAGTGGTAATAGATGCCGGCCACGGAGGTAGGGACGTTGGAGCGCCTGCAGTAATACCGCGCAGATATGAAAAGCAGGTGACCCTCGCGATCGCAACCGCCTTGTCGAACCAGCTTAGCCTTCGGAAGGGTTTGGCGGTCGTAATGACGAGGGCCACGGATCGCAACCTCACACTAGTACAGCGGCGGCAGATCATCGGGTCCTGCTCACCAAACCTCGTCATCTCCATCCACGCCGACAGCGGTCCAAGTTCTGCGCGTGGTCCTTCGGTCTATGTCTTGAACGATGCAGGCGAAGCTGTTGTTGTCAGCCGTTTGATGCGTTCGGCCCAGTCTACCTATCACGACGATGATACTGCTTTTATTTTGGCCAACCTGCGTCAGCGGGGGTCGATGAATTTTGCTATCGAACTGGCCGTGAAGATTCGGTCGGCGCTTGGCGGGGGAGATGGAAAGCCGAGGGCTATAAAGACCGCCAACTTCGCATTGCTCAAGGCGCCGGGGGTCCCCTCTATTTTAGTCGAGACCGGCTATGTCACCAACCGGCTTGATGCAGAAAAGCTCTTCGATCCAAACCAGCAGGCGAGAATAGCGAATGCGATCGCCGCATCTATTGTTCCGATCGGACGTTGATTGAGCGACTGCCGACCCATTCTTCGAGCACACGTCGGATGCGCCCGTCTGGCGCCTATCATTTTGACATCACGCGCCAAACGCATAGAAATAAATTACTCAAATTGTAAAAATCTGCCGATAAAATGATTTAGCGCCCAAACCAGTTTATAGTTAATTCGTTTTGGATCGGTATTATTCGACATCTTTCGGAGCGAAGGCGATGTCGGGACAGCGGTATCATGAGCAAGCGGACGAGTTTAGATCAAAGGCATCACGAGCCAGGTCGGACGATTATCGTCGATGGGCTATGTATTGTGCCGAACTACTGAAAGCTCAAGCTGAGATGTACGACTTGTATGGGCGATGTCCGGAGGTCGATCTGCCTGCCCAGCCGTCGGCTGAAAGATAGCTACTGAAAGTGGCGGCACCCGACAGTCAACGGCCTTCAACCTCAGCCATTGTTTTTCTCGGGAACAGCACGCAACGCAGTCGCTGTTCTCAGCACGCTGTGGAGATGCGCTCCCACGAGCGGTTGTTCGCCATCGTCGGCGACGGCCAGTGCCTCACCGATGACGGCAATCAGCCGTTCCAAGTGTTGCGCCGTCGTCTCGCCGCCAATCATTGATTCAAGTCTTTGATCATCTTGGCATATCCGGCAGCGCGAGCCAAATGCGCGATACGGGCCGAGATATCGTCGCAAGCTTTAGCCTGTTCTCGGGCCCGTTCTTCGTTACGAACTAAGTTTGTGAGATCGCTCGAACCAGACATGTTGATGCTCCCATCAAGCGGGAGCGCTCCAGCGTCTCTCAGTCGCCGCCGTGCTTTTGGCGAATCGCGGCGATGATTTGTGATAGTACGTTGCCGCTTCTAACGATACTGAAATGCAGAAGTATTGCCGGTAAACCTCTGCTACTTGTT
>NZ_JBWXPI010000002.1:0-452957 GCF_056679955.1 Sphingomonas sp. PEI4 | reverse complement strand
GCTCGGCTAAGGCTGCACGCCCGCAAAATCGATAACGGGATGCGGATCAGACTTCCCCGCCCGGTTTCGTTCAGCGACGGCCATACCGGCACCGAGTTCATCGTCGTGAAACGCGGCGAGAAGATCACCTTCCGGAGTGACAAGGGGCACGGCCACTACCGCATCTCGCACTTCCGCGACCTGGCCTGGTCTGTCGTCCCCGAAACCAAAGTTCACCGCACCGTCTTCGCGGCCCCTACCGCGTATGCGACACCAGCATGATGGATAGCCCCATGTCTGCCGACACTCCCCTCTCGCCGCTGCGCCGTGTGCTGTGCAGCAGGTCCAACGCCGTCAGGGTCGCCGCATGGATGCGTCTTGACGGGATCCACACCGACATCGTCGCTACGGACGAGCCGCTGCAGCCGTGGCTGATCCTCGAGACGAGCGACGCCCTGATCCAGGACGCACACGCATGCGCATGACCCTTGTCCTCGCTTTTGCCCTTGCCGCCTGCGGAGGGGCCGCGTCCCAGGCCGAAGACCCGTCGATGATCCGAGCTGACGGTCGCGCGATCGACGGTGACACCGTATCGTTCGACGTCCGGATTTTTGGGGCTGATGCCTTCGAGAAGCGGCAATTGTGTCGAAATACGGATGGCTGCTGGCCGTGCGGCAAGGCAGCGCAGGACTATGCGTCGAAGCTCCTGAAATCAGGAAGCAGCACGATCCGCCTGACGGGCAAGCAAAGCTACGGTCGTCCGATCGGAACGGTCGAGATCGGGGGCCAGGACCTTGGTGAGAGCATGATCGCCGCGGGGCTTGCCGTGCCGGCGACCAGCTACCTGAAAAGCGACCCCGAGCGCGCCCAGCGTTATTTCGCAGCTTATGAAAACGCCGAGGCCAGACATGCCGGCGTGCATGCCGGCTACTTCATCGATCCGGCAAAATGGCGTCGCGGCGAACGCCTCTCGTGCGAAGCCCGGGGCAAAAGCAGCCGAGAGCGCTGAATCGCGTGGGAGAGAAGGGGGAGGGGAAGGGTATCGATCAAGGAGACGATCATGCCCGCTTTCACTTCGACTCCCGCGCCCGTGCATACGCTCTGGGACACCCCCGATACCGCGATCCAGCGCCTGCCAGGCATCTGGTTCGTTACCACCCCCTCGCATGGTGGCTTCGTCCTGTCGGATGAGCGTCAGGCTGCGATGCCGGACGCGCTGCGCCTCGACAGCATCTACTACGAGGAGGACGTCAACTGGTCGCTGGTGATCGTCGGGTTCGAGACCGAGTTCGCAGCGCTGAAAGACCCGCTGTTCGATATCGAGCGCGACCTTGCCCATCAGACCGCACGTCACTGGCGACCGATGCAGTACGGTGCCTTCACCGGCGAGGTTATCAGCCCAAGCGATAGCTACGTCCTGAAGAAGGTAGCGCTCTACGAGGCCGCGATCGGAGAGATCGGGGTGCGCTCAGCGTCCGGAGACTGGGCCGACTGGGTGCCCAAGGGCAAGATCGGCGTCACCGGGCAACGCATCACCGGCTGCGATCATCTGGGCTTTGCACAGTATGAAGGCCCGGACTTCAAAGGCCTGTGTGATGCAGGACGCTACGATAGCTCACGCTCGATCAACACCTTTGCGGCTCTTGATGTCGAACTGGTGCCGTGACGATCGGGAGCGTCGTCGCCCTACCCCCTCTGGCCAACGGAGGGGGAGGGGGCCGACTAAAGGCCGGAAAGATGTTGCCAAAATCCGGCAACATCTTTCCCGAGACGTGCCCAAGCGCCCAGCCCTGAGGGGCTGACGATACGAGCGCAAACCGGGTGTCGCGGGAGAAGAGAGGGGGGTGAAGAGTGTGCGTCGAAAGAGCGCACGGTCCTCATTCGGAGCATGCGTCGATGATTTACGATGTGCCTTTCCGCCACCAACAAGCGCTGGACCCGAGCGCCCTCACCACCGTCGTCGCGACATTGCACGCAATGGGAAAAGCGGTCGACGACTGCCGCAATGCCGGCGTCGATCCCAGCAGCGACCCCGCTGTCGTCCTGCTGGCGCGTCACATGGCAACCGTGTCGACCAATCGTGCGCCCCGCGAGGTACTTCGCCACGCCTGCAGGCGCCGCCTCGAAGACCTGAAGCGGTTCCCGACGCTGCTGGCGCTCGCAATCCGCGGCGTGGAATATGACGCCGGCGGCAAGGAGCGTTTTCATATCGAAGCGACCGAGGCGATGAACGCCCTCGCCGTCTGCATTGGCCTGGCACCGGGGACATTCGATATAGTGTCGCTTCCGGGCGAACGCGATCAATCCGGCCATGTCCTGCTGGCGGCCGGCGAGTTTGCCGTCACCGTCAGGATCGGCGCACGTCACGAGGGTCGCGAGGTAGCGTACCGGGCTGTCTGCGATAGCACGAGCCAGCCCAACCACTACGCGCCGATGGCCGATCTGCTGAAGCCGGACCGCTTCGCTGATCGCCTGCGCCGTGATCTGTCGATCGCAGTCCGCCCGGTCGCGCCTGTCGCCCCGGTCCTGATCGCCGCCTGAAGGAGTGATGCCCATGCACATCCAAGACGCACTCGCGGTTGCACGAGCCGACGCCACGCGCATTGCGTACTTCATCGAGCGACGGGAGCGTTTCCTTGATGCGCTCGACTGGTCGATGCTCACCGAGGATCACGCGCGCCAGTCGGCGATGCTCGACGACCTGCTCGAGGGAGATATGGCCGATGCCATGCTCTATATCGACTGGCTGGTCGAGCGGCTGGCTGGTGATGCTGAACAGGTCCCCGGCGTACTCCGCTTTACGCCGCATCCGCGTCCGTGGCAGCTTGCGTGGATCACGCTCGCTTCCTGACCGACTGGGGGATTAATTGATGAGCCGTCATACTTTCACCGGCAACGCCGGCACCACTGTAGCGATCGGTTGGGATCGACCCTTGGCGACGTTTTTCGTTCAGGTCCTGCGTCCTCATCCGACCCTGAAAGGCGAAGATGACATGGTCGAATGGCAGGGTACTGAGCCCGACGAGTTACCGACCGCAGCAGCGGCGATCGAGATTGCCGCACGCTATGCCGACCTGCCGGAAACGCTCGGCGCTACGCTTGAGACCGACCGCCTCAAGACGCTCGGATCGGTCGACGGACCGGCGCAGCGCGCGGTGCGCCCGTTCCTTTATCGATCCTGAGCAACCCGCTTCGCAGGCGTTAGAGGGAAGGGGGATGGTGTTTAGGTCGATCCAAGTGGATCGATGGAGATACCCCATGTCCTACATTATCGATATTGGTGGCGCACCGGCCAACGAGGACTGCGCCCAACTCGGCCAGACGCCGGACTTCGAGGCCGTGAACACGTTCGAGGTCTTGGCCTACAAGCTGGCGGTCATAGCGCGGCACGGTATGCCGCCCGCCGGCTGCAAGCTTGGACCGCACACGAACCGACATGACTTTGGCGTCTATCGTACGCTCGCCCTCCACATCGAGGACGAGGAAGACGAAGCCGTTCAGGCATATGCCGAGGCGGTAGAGGAAGGTCTGGGGTCATGGCTCGAGGCCGGATTTACGCCCCCGGTCATCTACGCTGGTTCGGTCGCCAAGATCGAACGCCTCGACCACGTCGAGCTGGTGATCGGTGCGCTGCTGACGACAAGGCCGAACGCCGACGGGACGTTCCCGATCGCTGACTTCGGTATCCTTCACGGCCACCTCGCAGCGGCCTTTCCGCAACAAGCGGAGGCCGCGCGCCAACGTCTGGTCGAAGCGTAATCCCGCCCATCCTCTGAAGGATTGAGCCAATGCTGATGCTGCAATCGCAGCCCACCGGGATCGTCCCGGCGGGAGCGTTCCCCCTTGTCCGGTCACCGCGTGACGCCGAGGCCGTAGAGCCGGACTATTTTGATTCCACCGATATGCGTTGCTGGCTGACGCGTGGCCGGTCGGTCGAACAGGCAACCGAGCTGGCCCTGATCTGGCGATCCTATCCGGATTTGCCACCCACGGCGCCACTGGAGGACCGGATGGCAAGGGGACGCGAACGTATCGCGGCGATGAAGCCATTGAACGACGCGATAGCCGCCAGGACGGAGGCCGAACGGCAGACCCGGAACTTCGCCTTCATGGAATCGCGCGCCCGTGAAGGGACGATTGTCGATAGCGAGATTGCGATCCTGCGTGGCCGGGATCGCTACGGCTATGACTGGGATCTGGCCGTTGCCTACGCGAGCGGCTGGACCGCGGCCGATGCCGGTTGGGAGCATCGCTTTTGCGCCGATGGCTCGCGCCGGCAGGACGCCAAGCGCGAGGCCTATGACCGTGGTTTTGCCGATGGTGGCGGTGACCAGGCCGACTTGTTTGACGCCGCCCGCCGCAGCAACCTCGCCGCCATTCGTCGGGATAATCAACGCCCGGTAGCGCCACTACCGCCGAGGGCACGACCGGCGCCGAGCAGCTGGCCCAAGCCGAACGATCACGCCCGCCCAACGCGGTGGTCGCGGCGTCTGCTGATCGTCTCTGACGCCACGATCGAAGAGGTGACGCCAGGGTTGATGCGCGTCTCGAGTCTGCGCCTCGTTGATGAGATCCGCGCCCGACCCGGCACCGAGGCCATGACGATAGTCACGATCGACCGCCATGACGGCTTCGTCGTGAATGGCTGCCCGGTCGAGACGAAGGTGCCGATCGCGGCTTCTCGCGCCGACGAAATGATCGCCGATCCTAGCCACGGCGATGCCCTCCGCGCCATCCTCAGTCAACGCGAGATCGATGACGTCCTGATAGCGGTTCAGGGCGACTACCTCCGCATCGTCGACGCCTTCGCAAGCGCGTTGCCGCTGTGTGCGAACATGGAGCGATCGCAAAACTCGCTCTTACAACAGCGTGCGCACCTGCGATGCTGGCTCGACCGAGGCTATGACGGCACCGACAATCTTGGCGCCGGCCACATCCGTTGGGGCAAGGCGATCAAGGGCCTGACCGGCAAGCTCGGTGAATTTACTGTCCGCCATGTCGGCCCCGCGCCGCGCCGTGGCCACCTGATCCGGATCGAGGCCGAAGGCGGCACACTCGCCGAAGGCTACGCCACCTCCACCGGAGAACGTCTCGCGACCGAGATCACCGTCTCTAACAAGACGAACATCCGCCGCGAAATGGCAGCAGCCCTGCGCGCCTTTGGCGGCGCCACCCGCCTGATGGACGCCTGCGGCTGACACCGCAGGCCCCGCTTTTCCAACTTCTCTCAAGAGGAGACGACCATGCCTGAGATCCGCGAGCTGCCCGTGATGACCAAGGCCGATGCCGAGGCCATCGGCTTTGCCGGTTTCAACGACGTGCCGTACAAGGTCATAGACCTACCGGACGGCGACTTCACGCTTAGTGCCAAAACCAGCGACGGTCGCCGCGTCACCTTCAGTTTCCAGCCTCACAGCCCTGACGGGACAGCCAGGTTCGTCGATATTCAATTTCACGATCGCGGAACGACGATCCCAAGCACCGATGGCGGCAACATGCCGACGTTCAATGCGTTCGCGATCACCAAGGGCGGCCGGCATATCGTCGATACGCGCGCTCTCACTGAAGGCATCAAACCTTCGATACTGGTGCTGCTGATGGACACCGCCGAAGAAGAACGCGCACGCGCCGCGGTGCTGAAGAGCGAGACGCCAGGCTAACCAGCCAGGGCGGCGCAGGAGAGGAGAGGGGTGAGGGGAGAGAGACCGGAATAGGCCGGACAGGATCCTTCCCCCATGCGCACTCGCTACATAGCCACTTTCGCCGACACGATCCGGACCGACCCGGTGACACTTGCCCGGGAATATCTCTCCGCCCGCGATGCAACCGAACACGAGTTCCAAACCGACGAGGCACGCTCTGCCTATGTCGACGTCCTTTCGGCGCTCGGCCGCTTTCAGCACCGGACCGCGTTTGCCCGCGCGCTTGCCCAGTTCGACGTCCGCCCCGAGGCCGTGGACACAACGCGACAGGACAATCGTCTGCGCCCGATCGCATGGTCGTTCGGGGAGGGAGCCACGTTCCCCGGCTTCACCGATGACACGAAGTGGAACGGGTTTCTCAACGTCAGGGTGCCGGTCTCGGCATGGCCGTACGTGCTGGCCGAGCTGATCGACGGCGCCGACGGCGATGTCGAGACGATCGAGGGATACCGACGGCTAGGAACTACGGAAGGTCTGGTCTGCCTGTCCCACGGGTTCACCACCCACGAGGTGATGCCGACGTGGCCGTCGTTCTTTCCCGACTATGCGATCGACACGATGATGCCGATCCCGCCGGAATGGTCCGAGATGAGCTGGCGGCACGAAACGGCACCGAGCTTCGGACCTTGCGTTGGTCCGATGGGCGAGGCCGCACAGATCTGGATCGACTACGAACAGCCGGCGATGCGCGAATTCCCGGAGAGCGCGAGGTTCACCTTTAGCCGGCGTGACGCAGTCGGCGAACTGACGGTCGCCTATGCGGGTGACGACTATGCCGAAGCCCTTGGGCATATTGCGATCGAGACACTCGCCTGCGCATTCGCACACGGTCTCGCAGAACAGCTCGATCCGGATGAGTGGCGCCAGATGCGCCTACAGAACCAGACGATCGCAGCTGGTATTTGTGCGTCGCACGACTTCCTCGACGCCAACATGGTCATGCTGGCGGCCTGGCAAGCTACACGCGCGGCCGCGATAGTCGGGAATGGCGATGCCGATGCACTCGGCATCGACCTCGCTCACGTCAACGCCGCATGGGAAGTCGCCACACGCTATTACCTGACGGCCTCAGACGAGGCGGCCCGGTTCGACACCTGGCGTGTAACGGGGCGCGATGTGCCGAGCCTGGCCGCGGCGGGTCACGATCTGGCGACAATCCCAACATCGGATAGCGCAGGCCGCGTCTACTCGGTTGGCTTCGTTCAGGCGTATGGGACCGACTGGATCGTCGACGTCGGGAACACCAGCCAGAGCTTCGCCCACCTGATCGATGCGGAGGCTCACCTCTGGTCAGTCTTCGCATCCAATGAGTGTCGCTACGCTTGAGAGCTGGAACGTCCGCGCAACGGGTAGAGGTGCCGTGATAAGTGTTTACCCAGGCCGACCAAGTAGGCCCGAAGCACAAAGAGGGAGGGGGAGGTGACAGGCAGATGCGGGGAATGGCCCCGCCGAGCCTGAGGACACCGCCATGCTCCCTGCCACGATCGTCACCAGCGCCGCGCACGAAGCCACCGCCAAGGTTGGCCAGCTGCTCAACGGATCGCCGGCGAGCGCCGAAGCGCGTCTGGCGTCCATCGCCCACCTCAATGACCGTTGTCGCCATGGCCTCGACCGTACCGCTCGGATCATGGTGACGAGGAGCTGCCTTGGCACCTTTGCTTCCGGTGACGGCGCCATGGAGATCGTCGTTCAAGCAAGACTTTACGCCGCCATCCGCCACCATGTGTTCGCCGATGCGGGTGCGGCCGAACGGGACCGGGGCAACTTCGAGTTCGAGGGGACGACGGTCTACTTCAAGATCGACTATTATGACGCTGCGTTCGAGTACGGCTCGGAAGATCCCGCCGATGCCAGTATCACCCGGCGTGTGCTCACGATCATGGTCCGAGAGGACCTCTGACATGGTCACGGCAACACTGAAGCATCGCCGCCTGGACCTAATGTCATTGCTGACGCCTGGACCGGTCTACGAGAACTGGGAAGCCGAGAAAGCAGGCTGGCGCTGCTTCGTCATGGGCAATGATAACCCCAGCGGACGGCGTGGCAGTCGTCTGCGCGCTGCGTGGCAACGTGGTTACGACGCTGCCTCCCGAAGTCGGGATCCAGTAGGGTTGATGCTTTGAAACGGCGGAACGGATTGGCCGAGATGTACAGGATTGCAGACCGTCCACTTCACTGCGGACTCTTGCTACGGCGACGCCCTCCGCCCGATCCTTGCTGGACGCGGTCGCTTGTAATTGACCTGATTCGCGAAATTTCGATGCGATGAAGGCGAATAATATTACGATCAGGACCGGCGCACCACCCGCTGCGGCTTAGTATAATACCTCCACCGATCAGGTTGTGTAAGTCGCCAACAGATACAAGGCGCCCCGGATAGAGTCGGACGAAAGACTCTTAATATTCGGGCCGTAGGGAACATACTTAACCGCAATCGATTTCTTCTTTAAGAATATAGAGAGAGAACATGCGGATTTTGATGTCGATAGCAGCTGCAGCCCTGATTATTCCAGGTGTGGCGATGGCACAGACGACCGGCAGCACCACCGGTGGCACGACAAGCGGCGGTATGAGCGGATCAACCACTGATACCATGAGCGGGGAAGCGTCGACCGGTTCGATGGACCAGACTACGCCGAGTACATCAGGGTCGACCGCAACGACACGCATGCAGCATGGCACGAAGGCCCGCGGCAAGACGCGTGGCACAACGTCAGGGACGACGAGTGGCACGATGTCCGGTACAACCGGCAGCACGACTGGCGCGGACACGATGGGCGGTACGACTGACGGCACCGCTGGATCGATGAGTGGCACAAACCCTGGCGGCACAATGGGTGGCACGACCGGCGGTACGATGGGTTCCACGACAGGGGGAACGCCCGGCACCACCCCGCCGCGCTGATCTTACCCATTTTCTTGAATGAAAGGCCGGGCGAGCGATCGCCCGGCCTTTTCGTATTTGTTCGAGAAAAACCACGGGAAGGGTCGTAACCGACAGCTTCGGCTGCCTTTATTGTACAGTGTCAGGTAAAAGCAGTGCGTCGATGCAACGAGACTGCCACCTTGCGTACCTATGCGTTTGCCCGCGGCGCGGATGTCATCACAACACGACGTATCGAGCGCATCTGCCGTGAAACTCTGAGGAGCTGATCATCATGATCGACCTGTCATATAGACCCCGGTTGGCCGACCTTCGGACGCTCTCACCTCAAAGTCTCGGTTTACTGCCCTTCGAACGCGAAGGAGTAAGGGCGTCCGACGCTGGCGCGTTCCAGGGTCGGGCAGGTTACGACGCAGATTTTCTCCCCGGCTTTGCCGTGCCGCTCCCCGATACGCGTGCCATTGCCGGGGATGTGCTGCCGGTTACGGGCAGCGAGAGTGACCGGCTCGACTACGAGCATTTCTCGATTCTCATGTCGAAAAGCCGGCGTCTTGCCCTCTTCACCGCCGTCAATATCGATGGGAGCGCCAGCCTCTCGGTACCACGCGGCGGAGATCCGTGGGCGTTCGACGGGCGCATTCCCCCGGCGGCTCAAGCGGGGGATGAGCTATATGCCGATAACGACTTCGATCGCGGCCATCTTGTGCGGCGCGAAGATCCCAACTGGGGGCCGACCGCCAGCGTAGCCAACCGCGATACCTTCCATTTCACCAACTGTGCGCCACAGCTCTCGGTCTTCAATCAGCGATCCTGGCTGAGCCTCGAGGACTATATTCTCGGCAATACGCGCCGGGTCGGCGAACGTGCGACCGTTTTTACGGGGCCGGTCTTCCGGGCCAATGATCCGGTTTACCGCGGCGTCGCAATCCCGCTGGCCTATTGGAAGGTCGTCGCCTTCATCCATGACGATGGTCGTCCATCGGCCTCCGCGTATCTGATCGATCATGATGTCGACCTGGACGCGCAGTCGCTCCTGTTCGGAGCGTTCAAGACCTATCAGCGATCAGTCCTCGCAATAGAAAGCCTGACGAACCTCGACTTTGGGTCGTTGCGGGAATTTGACGGATTCTCAAACGAGGAGAAGGCGACCGGCGACGCTGTCCGGGTGCTGATTACCGAGGCCGAAGATATTAGGCTGTAACGGCCGCAAATAGCGCTGTCCTACAAAGAACATATATGGAACATCGGTAGTCGGATCAACAAGGAGAGTCGGACAATGACCGACATGATCGACGGCCCCATGCTCGTAGGTATCGCAGCGCTCATCACCAGCGTCGTCAACATCATCACCGCTGTCCGCGCGCGTGATCGGCCAGCAGACCGTTCGCGTGTGCGGACGATCCCGCGGCGTAGAAAGAGAAGAGAGAATCGCAGTTTAGGCGCATGATGCTCGAAAGCCCGAAGGAGACCGTTATGCGCTGCCGCGTCATTTCCCTTCTGCCTGTCCTAACAGGCCTGCCTCTTCTGGTGGGATGTGCGACAAACGCGATTCAGCTCGAAACTGCTGGGACGGTCCAGGCCCGAGGCCGGGAGGCAGTCCTCGCCACGACGGCCTATTTCGACGCGATAGAGCTGCGCCGTCGGGAGGCTGCTGCAGCGCTGGTCGCGAGCGATCCAAGCTGCCTGCCGGCCACCCCGCTGCGCATCCAGGTGCCTACGGCACCGACCGTCCCGCCCGCACCTCTATGCCTTGCGAACGAGGCACCCGCCCCTGGCTATACGGCGTTCGAAATCGACATCGGGAGCAGTCCACGAGCGGTACTGGAGCCGCGTGTTGCCCTGCTCGCCGCAATTGGTGGATACGCTGATGCTATGGCGGCCATTCTCGACGCCCCCAAGGCCGACGTATCGGCCGAGATCACTGCATTTGCCGATCAAGCCGACCGGCTGGCCCGGTTCACGAACTTTGTCGCCGGCACTGACCTGCCAAACGTCAACGCGGCTGTCGCCAGCGAACAAGGGCAGAGCGTCGTCGCGCTGATCGCGTTTGCCAACGACCTCGCGCGCGAAGCGCGGCAAACCGGCGATGTACGTGCATTGGTTGTCGAACGCGGCACCGTCGTCGATCGCGCACTGGCATCGCTGTCTGTTCAGGTCACGACCTGGGGCAGGGGGGCGGCACGCAACGCCGACGATCTCTACGGCAACGCGCTGTTCCGAACCTACCTTCGCAATCGCACCAGTCTGACCGCCGAACAGCGCGAGCAGCTTGCCACGCGTGTTTTCGCCGCCCGCGAGGCCGCGAAGCAGGGACCTGTACGGGCGGCTGAGGTGGCAGACGCGATTGATCTCGCCGCAAAAGCGCAGGCCGGGCTGCGGGATGCGTTGGCAGGTCGCTTATCGCCGCAGCAGCGCCGCGCCACGGCTCGAATGAATATCGATCGCATCACCCGCGCGCTCGGACTGATCGCGTCGATCGCCACCCCCGTTTGAGGAGGATCCGATGACCACCTTTACCGAGGCCGTGGAGGCGGCTGACGCGCTGATTGATCAGCTGCAGGCATTGACCGAGAACCCCCGCTATCTCCCGCGCTTCTTCGATACGATGTTCGGCTTACGCACGGCGCTCGGTAACGAACGCGATCGGTTCGCTTCGTCCCACAGTGCCGAGGCCGTGGACCGACCGGCGTTCGCCACGATCCTGGATCGCTGCGAACAAGCGGCGACGATCGGCGCGGCACTTACACCAGGCGATGCAGAGGTGTCGCGGTACGCGGCAGCCGTACAGCGCGCGATTGCGGCATTTGCCAATGATGGGGTGGCGTCCGCTCGGTCAGCCCTGCGCGGCACGCTGCGGCTTCGACGCGCATCAACGCCGTTGATAAGACCCGGGCGTCGGCCTGATCCAACCCCAGAGCCATATTACACCAGCCTTGTGAAGCTGTTCCCGGTAGAGGCCGTGACGCTTTACCCCCTCGCCATTGGGATTGCTGGCAACGACATCGTCATCCGCTTGATCCTGATCGCCATCATCACGCTGTTCGTCATCGCGCTGCGCTGGTTTGGAACGCAGGAGGAGAGTGGGGGAGATGCCGATGTGCTGGCGATCGGCGTGTCGGTCATTTCGTTCGAGCTCTACGCCGCCTCGCTAGGCGGGTTTGGCTACCTCCCGGGCGGCCCGGCACAGACCAGCCAGTTTCTCGCCTTCATCACCATCATGTGGGTCGCGCTCGTACCCTTCGCGCTTCGCCACTCCCGCCGCTAATCGATAAGGAGACACGATCATGTGCATGTCCACGCATCGGCATTCGCTTTACTGCATCCTGCCGCCATACATCCTTTCCAAGATCGCCGAGAACGGCTCACCTGCGCTGCGCGCCATGGCGATGCACAGCCTGATGATCGACCCGACCATCCGGATCGTCCGGGCCAGTACAGCCGGCCCCGTCACCGGAGATATCGCCCGACGGCGGTCGGCTGCGGGCAACATCCTTGTGCACAGTCCATTACGGACGATCCGGGACGCTGGGGGCGAACCTGAAGCGCCTGGTTCTGTGGTTGTGCGGCGTGAGGGGGAGGGACCGACGGGCGATATCGCGGTCGACGAGGCGTATGACGGTCTCGGTGCAACGTTTGCGTTGTTCTGGGAGGCCTATCTGCGCAACTCGATCGACGATGCCGGGCTGCCGCTTGATGCCACGGTCCATTACGATCAGGACTACGACAACGCCTTCTGGGACGGCACCCAGATGGTGTTCGGCGATGGCGATGGCGAGCTGTTCAACCGCTTCACGATCGCGCTCGATGTCATTGGTCACGAGCTCACGCACGGCGTCACCGAGAAGGAAGCTGGGCTCGCCTACTTCAATCAGTCGGGCGCGCTTAACGAGAGCATCTCCGACGTGTTCGGCAGCCTGGTGAAGCAGAAGCTTCTTGGCCAGACGGCCGACCAGGCGGACTGGCTCATTGGTGCCGGACTGCTGACCTCTGCGGTCAAAGGCGTCGCGCTGCGGTCGATGAAGGAACCCGGCACGGCCTATGACGATCCAGTCCTCGGCAAGGACCCGCAGCCGGGCCACATGGATGACTTTGTCCGCACCAATCAGGACAATGGCGGGGTTCATATCAATTCCGGTATCCCCAACCGAGCCTTCTACCTGGCCGCGACGACGATCGGTGGAAACGCATGGGACCGTGCCGGTCGGATATGGTACAATGCGGTGCTGGACCCCAATACGCGGGCCAACACAGACTTCGCCGGCTTTGCCTGCGTCACCATCGACGTCGCGGGACGTTTGCACGGTACGGATAGTGCCGAGACGACAGCTGTCGCCGAAGCATGGACAACGGTTGGAGTGATCTGATGCAGATGGGCAAGGCTTGCGACGAGACCGTGACGGGCGAAGCCCGGGTACGTATCGAGGGTGGTCTTGCCCATTTTCCCGGTCGTGCAAAGGAGCAGACCATTTCGTTCGGTGACCTTGCAACGCCCGAGCGTCAGGAACTCACCAGCCTTGCCGACCAGGCTGACTTCTTCGGTTGCGAGCCATCGACCGATATCGCGAGGCCGGATGCACGCACGTATACAGTTGGCCTGACGATCGATGGACGAAGCCGGGAGATGCGGCTCGCCGAGCCGATCCGTGACCCCGCAATGGCGAAGCTCGTCTCTGTTGTCCGCCGCCTGAGCAAGCAGCACGCACCCACACGGTGACGGTCTAACCAAACCGTGAGGCTTACTGATCCTTTTCGGCGCGTTTGCGATCGGCCTTGCGCGCCCGGCTAACGGCCGCTGCGTGTTCGCGAGCGCGCTTCTCCGACGGTTTCTCGAAATGGCGGCGCAGCTTCATCTCGCGGTAGACGCCTTCGCGCTGCAGCTTCTTTTTCAGAACGCGAAGAGCCTGGTCGACGTTGTTGTCGCGGACGATGACCTGCATGAAACCTGACTTTCGAAATTGCGTCGCTGATTAAGACGGCCATGCCTATAAGCCCCGTAGGCATGTGCCAAGTCCATGATTAACTTGTCGGCTTCAAACGCAGTTTTCTATCGCGACTGTGTTTACTCCTGCCCCATGCTGGAACGGTTTCTACGCCGCGGCCCCTGGGCATTGACACTCATCCATTAGGCCGGAGAAGGCGCCATGACCAATCCCGACATTCCTACCTATCGTGTTCAACTGCTACCGGCGCCAATAGTAATCGACGCTGATGGCCTCCCAGTCGCCAATTCCCACGTGGTCGAGATCGTATTCCCAGGGGACTCGATCGATACGACGCTGGGGAAGGTGAACACGATTGTCGGACCGGGAACGGCCAAGATCATCGTTGAGGACGCGACGTACCGCGGGATCAGCCTATGCTGAGTTTGCGCGCTGTGTAGCCTTCGGGCAGGGGAGCCTGCCAACCAAGGAAGCAGTGATACATGGCGAACCGTCTCATGATTGATCAAGACAGCCTGGTCGACAACGACCGCGAAAAGCAGGTCGAGTTTACCGCCGAAATTGACAGCGAGGACCGCGATTTTGCCGTGAAATACGCCGTTTTGCGTGAAGTGAGCGGCGATGAACCAGACAATGACGCCCTGGAACTGTTCGAGCGATTCAGCGATGAAATTCTCGATATCTGCGCCGATCTTGCCGAGCTTCGGCCAACGGCCAATGTGATAACCGTGACAGAAAGTGACCTCGAGTAGCAATCGCTCCGGGGCGCCCTTCGAAGCGCGCCGCTTAAGGCAGCAGTCAGGTCAGGGTTGGCATCTTCTAGGCTCATTGAGGATACCAACTTCGGCATGTTTTTCAGTTCTCTACGGCGGTTGCAGATCGGTCTTATCGTTGCCAGCTTGGCATTCTGCCTGCCTGTGCAGGCTGCATATGCCCGATCACGCGTCTCTGAGATCGTTGTCGATGCCTCAACCGGTACCGTTCTGTTTTCGCAGGCGCCGGATGCGGCGAAACGGCCGGCGTCGCTGACCAAGCTGATGACGCTCTATCTCGCATTCGAAGCGCTGACCGATGGTCGCTTACGGCTAAGTGACCATTTGCCGATATCCCGCCGGGCGGCGCATCAGCCGGCTACGCGCTTAGGCATAGCCGCAGGTGGGAGGATCACTGTCGGCAAGGCGCTGGATGCTATCGCAGCGATCTCTTCGAACGACCTGGCCGTTGCCGTGGCTGAACGCATTGCTGGTAGTGAGCCAAAATTTGCCAGACTGATGACGGCAAAGGCACGCCAGCTTGGGATGCGGAACACCCGGTTTGCAAACGCATCCGGGCTGACTAGCACCGGGAACGTGACGACGGCGAGCGACATGGCGAAGCTTTCGCGCGCCATCGTCAGGCGATTTCCGCGGCAATATGCCCGGTTCAGCAGACGTACGATTCAGTGGCGATCGCGTCGCATCGGCAATCACAACCATCTGCTCGGTCGGGTCGCGGGCGTCGACGGCATCAAGACCGGGTACACGTCCGACGCTGGCTACAATCTCGCAGCGTCGGCGATGCGCCGAGGTCGGCGTATCGTGGTCGTTGTGTTGGGTGAGACCAGCGTTTCGGCGCGTGATGCGCGCGTTGCCAACCTGATCGAGTTGGGCTTCACCGGGTCAAAATCGAAGGCGCGTCGCATACGACGGCGGTAACTCTACGAACTGCCTTGGGGTGACCCAGAGCGGCGAGGATCCTTCGGATCGATAATATATCTTATGTTAAATCAGTAAGTTAGAGGATATTCGGCATCGATTTTGCATGGCTTGGTTCCGGCTTTCGCCGAGAGCCGTCTCAAGCAGCAACCCTGGCCAGGACCGCATAAAGCTACGCGCTTCCCACGCCGAGGCCACCTGAGATGGAAGACACGGACGTAACTACGACGCCATCGCTCATCGCGATTGATAACGTCAGCCCAACAAGGTATATACATGGCATATGCAAAGGAGGCGTCGTGACCCAGACATCTGCTAATGTCGACGTGCGCGAAGCCAAGCTGTTTCGCAACAATCGCAGCCAGGCAGTGCGAATTCCCGCCGAGTTCGAATTTTCGGGAAGCCGTGTGCTCATCCACAAGGAAGGCGACAAGCTTATCATCGAGCCCGAACCCAAGGCCCGTCTTCTCGACATCCTGAAAGGGCTAACCCCCCTCGCCTCTGAGGATCTGTTTCCAGAGGATCTCGATGCTACGCTGCTCCCGCTCAGGGCCGTCGACCTGTGACCGGGTCACGCTACATGCTCGATACCAACATCGTCTCCGACCTCGTTCGAAATCCGCAAGGCGCGGTGTTCGATAAGATCGTCGAGATCGGAAGCGACAATCTGTGTGTCAGCATCATCACCGCGGCCGAACTGCGCTATGGTTGCGCCCGTAAGGGGTCCCCTCGCCTGCTCCAGCAAGTCGAAGCCATTCTGGGCGGGCTCGAGATCCTTCCGCTCGATGTTCCGGCCGACGCCGAATATGGGGGGATCCGTGCCGAGCTTGAAGCCGCTGGCAAACCGATCGGCCCCAACGACCTCCTGATCGCAGCCCATGCCTATGCACTAGGTGCCACGCTGGTCACCGCTAATGTCGGCGAGTTCACACGTATCCGGGGTCTTCGTGTGGAGAATTGGCTCGTCTGACGCCGACGGCTCCGCTTACGAAAACGGGGCCGGAACCGATAGCAGCGGTCCCGACCCCGTCGATCGAAGGTTCCTCCGTCGAAACGGTGGATAGACTGGCTTAACGCATCTGCGTCGAATCCGGTCCACCACCGTCGATATACGGATCGTCGTCAATTTTCCATGAACGGGCCTTTCGGCCGTTCTACCCGCCATACGGCACTTCACCCGAAGGACTTCACCCCGAAGGGACATCACCATGACCGTCATTGCACTTCCAGCCCGACGCAGTTCACTGAGTTCACTCGAGAACGCCTACGCCGTGGCTATTCAGCTTCGTGAGAGCACCGGCGTCGACCAGTTCGTAGTCCGCACCGACAATCCCATTCAGCCTTTCCGTGTCTCCCGGTGCCGGCCACATCACCCGGAGAGTCTTCTCGCCCTGGTCGCCTGACCGGGCGACTATCGTCAGCCCTCGGTCGTCACGTTGGCCATGATCTGCGCGGCCGTCAGGCTCTCGCACAGCTGGGCGTTCGTGGCGTAAATCACCGCAAGCTTCTGCTCGCGCATCACCATGCACATCCGACCACGACGGTACGTCAGGCTCTGCAACCAGGCGAGTTCTGTAATCGCCTGCTCGATAGGCGTGTCGTATAGCAGGTACCAAAGCCGCATCTGGAACGGGCTCTTGTCGCGCAAGATCTCTTCGAGATCCTTGTGCCCCTCGCCACGGCCCATGCCGTTGCTCGTTTCGCTCGCCAGTGCGGTGAACGCTTCCTGCATCTCCGTGATCGCGAAATAGGCAACGTCGAGGCCGATCCCGATCGTGGCGCCCGCCAGCACCCGCCGATCGGTCGATATTTCGGGGTCGCCGTTATTGTTGGTGCCGCTGTTGTTCAGCACGTCATATAGCGGGAGGTCATAGTCGTACCCCCGCATCATATCCTGCACTTTCATCATGTCCTCCTTCGGGTGAGGCTTGGGATTTGGCAGGATCGTCAAGCGATGAAGCAATACCCGGTCGCGTGACGAACATTGACAATTCCGCTGCCTACGGCAATGTCTGTACGTCACGACAAAGAAGGTCAAGCCGCCATGCAAACTTTTTCCAGTCGCGACTTCAATCGCGAACCAGGTCGCATCAAGCGGGCCGCGGTTGATGGCGCAGTCATCATCACCGAACGCGGCCGACCAATCATGGCGGTCATGCCTTTTGCCGAATACGAGCGGCTGAAAGCGCCTCCCGGCAACATCCTCGACGCCCTCGACATGGACGAGGTCGGAGACATCGAGGTCGACTTCAGCAGGGCACCATCGTTCCCGCGTCCGGCGGTGTTCGACTGATGTACTTGCTCGACACCAACGCCCTGTCCGAGCTGCGCAAGCGGCGCAGCGGAAAGATCAGTGCAGCCGTCGAAGCATGGGCCGGTAGCGTCGATCAGGCGGACATGTTCCTTTCGGTCATCACGATCATGGAGATCGAGCTTGGCATCGCACTGCTCGAACGGCGCGATACGCGGCAAGCCGGCGTGTTGCGGCTCTGGCTACACGACAAGGTCATGCCCGCCTTTGCCGGGCGCATACTCCCCGTCGACACAACGATCGCGCTGCGCTGCGCGCGGCTGCACGTTCCGGACACCAAAAGCGAACGCGACGCCTGGATCGCAGCGACCGGCCTCGTACACGACCTGACGATCGTCACCCGAAATGTCGTCGACTTCGCAGGCACAGATGTTACCCTTTTGGATCCGTGGACCTACCCTCAGTGAAAGCCAGGAGACGATCATGAGATCCATGCACCCACGAACGGCCCTCGCTTTTGGTGCGGTACTTATCGGGGCCTCGGCAGGCCTTCTCCAGGAAGCGATCGACGCCCGTTCCACAAGGTAAACAGGTGTGCTGCATGTGCTTTGTATCGGAGCCATTTTCGCAAATGGCGGGTTGATGCGCATGACCTTATCAACAATCCCCTACGCTCTGGCCGTCGACGACGAACCATTCATCCTTATGGATATAACTGGGATCCTCGAAGACGCGGGTTTCCGCACTTACGAAGCCAGTAGCGGCGATGCCGCGATCGCTATGCTTCCCGAGTACGCCCACACCATCACCCTTCTTTTTTCGGACGTCGACATGCCGGGTGACACCAACGGGTTCGCGCTCGCGCGCCACGTCGCCGAAAACTACCCCTGGATCGAGATTGTCATCGGTAGCGGGCGCGTCAGCCCGGAAACTGGCGACCTTCCGGAGAAGGCGACGTTTCTTTCGAAGCCGTTCAACGCGCAGATGATCCATGGCCATCTTCGCGAAACCCTGCCCGATGGCAAGTTGCCAGAACCGCTCAAGAACGCGGCCTGAGCCGCGTAGGACGGCATGGTTCAGACGTCGTCGCTCTCGACCGGCGTCGTCACGCCACGTGCTACGAGCGCGGCAGTCAACTGACGCCTGATGCTCATGCCGTTCAGGTGGCTGAACACGCCCTCATAACCCTCGGCGGTAAGGCGTTCTCGAATGTCCGAAACCGAGCGACAGGCCCCTTCCCTGGCCAACTGGAATGCCCGCTCAACCGTACCGATCCGCGTGTCGCTCAATGTCCCCCCCCGGATAGCCAATCGATCGCGCGAGATGCGGCTGTCAGCTTTCGCTGGTTAACGACCAAAGTTTATGCGGTTCAAGCCTGTTCGCGGTTGCAAAACGATGTTCGCAGATGCAGCATGGCTACGCCTTTCAGGCATCCTCTCCTAAAAACTATCCGGGCCGGCTCACGCTGGCCCCTTTTTTGTCTGCCGAACGCCACCCGGTGCGCCTGACAATATCTTTGGCACCGCCATGGTCTGAAGGGATTCAACCCAGCTTGATGTCGCTATCGATGCTTGAGCCGCGTAGCCAACACCCTCGTCTCGCGCGCGATCTGCTCTTCCATCATTGGCCAAATATCCCGCGCCGCGGCGCAATAACCTGACCAGTCCGCCTCGATCGACGTCGTCGTCCACTCGGCAATATGCGCGCGCGAAAACATCCGCTTGGTTGCGGTTGCAAAGAGTAACTCGGACAGCTCCGTCCTTAAGCCATCGTCGGCATCTTTTAGCAAAGTTGGAACGATCACCTCGCTGACGTACCTGGACCGCGACAGGCTGGACGCAGTCAACTGTTCCCGGGCGTCCGCCAGATCACGACTGTTCGGGTTTTCCTCGTTGCAATGCCGTCTGATTTCGCGAAGGCCATCCATGATGTCTCGATGATGCCCTTCCAATGTGCCGAGCATCGCTTCCCGATTCATTTTTTTACCCCTCCCCTGCCGGACGATCATACATCGCGAGGCATTTGCTTCGTGTTTTCGGCCAGCGTCGCTGTGACGTTCGCCCTTTTCGATAGGCCACTCTAAAGACTTGATTGATGGGCTCAAGCCAAGCTTTTCCCCTACGGAAATGTGATGCTTTCTTGTCGATGGGGCCGTCTCGGATGTGGCTTATGGGCCGGGTACAGCCGACTGAAATCTTCGAAGAGTTGAAGGAAAAATAGAAAGGGTTGGGACATCCCGCCCAAGAGGGCGGGACCGTTCAATAGTCGGCAAGAGCCTCCCGGAGCCCCGCGAAGAGCGGGTCTCCGCCCTTCGGGTACAATCACTTGTCGGGCTCCCGGGGCACGCTGACAGGGCTCGTGCGCCAGGTTCGCGGATGGCCTGGGGCGGGTGTGTCGATCTACCCTGCCCTCTTGTCTAGGACCATGACCACCGCAGGCAGCCTTCGGCTGTGGAATCATGCGCTAGGCGCATGATGTGTGCTTTGTGGGCCTGTGTTCTCATCACACCCTTCGCCGTCTCTCAGTGTCTCGGCGTGGCAGACCCGTCCGACGGGGTCGGCGTCAAAGGGGAATTGTCCGCTGGAGCGGACAATGCTTTTATTTGATTTGAAGACGCCTCAACAAGAATACCGGGCCTGAAGGCCCTACGGTTTCCACCGCTAAAGCGGCGGAGCCTCCGTCATTCGTGTTGACCCCGCCAGCCGTGCCTGCCTCTTGAGCCCCTGCGAGGACGGCTCCGGGTGCGATGAGAACAAAGGCCGGGCCTTGCCCATAAGCACGGTAGAAACAGAATTGCTCGCTACCGCGATCAATGCGTCTTTGATTTGTTATTTACGCCCCCTAGTCGGGGGCTTCTTTATGCACGGACTCACCGTGTACGATGATTAGGCGTCAAGTAATCAATCAGGTTGGTCAAATAGAGTGGAGGGGGTAAAAAGAAGATGCCGGAGGGGAAAGGCCCCAAGCACCGGCAAACAGGGGGATAGGCCCCCGCAACGTGGAGTGAATACTATGAACATTGGTTCTTTCAAGTCGGTCGGCGGTCAGCTCCTCGGTTCGGTCGCAACGGCAACCATCGACCTCGCGCGCCTTGGCCTCCGTCCCGTCGAGAGCATGAACGACAAGGCCCCCGCGTTCGAGATCATGGTTTTGAACGTCGCGAAGCGTTGGGTGCAGATCGGCGCGCTCTGGGAAATGACCAGCAACAGCAGTGGCGAAGTTTTCTATCAGGGCAAGCTGGACGACCCCAGCATCAGTGAACCCCTCCAGATCATGCTTTTCGGCAATAACGAGGAAGGTTTCCGCGTCGTCTGGAACCGCCCGACCACGCGCCGCGAAAATCTGGACGGCACGCGCCAGAACCGCCGCAAGGCATCGGATGACGGTTTCGGCACCGGCAACGCCACCGACAACGGCCAGCTTTCCGAGCCGCTAAACGACGAAATCCCTGCGTTCTAAGACCACCCAAACGGGCGGGGAGAGGGGTGCAACCCTCCCCCGACCCTAGCCGCCTACCCCTGCCAACGGAGTCAGACCAATGACGAAGAAAACGACCTCCCCGCGCCTTACCAGCTTTGCCGACTTGGGCGAAGCCATGAACGGCACCAACGCCACGCCCGCGACCGACAGCGCGTCCGACGACGCGACCGACCCCCGCACGGCAGAGATTGCCGAGAGCATGGCCGAAGACACCGCGACAACCAATTTTCAGGAAGCGTTCGGCGACGTTGGCGCGCTTTCGATCGTCGAAATGGGCGACGAGCGCGCCGAACTCGACATGCCCGAGCCGATCGAGGCGCAGCACGATTGCGCGGCGATCATGGCAACCCTTTTCGACCTGTTCCGCGACACCCGCCTAGAGACCAGCGCACAGGCGATCGCTTGGGGTTTCGTAAACTCGTTTCACTACGAAGCGCAGAAACTGGAACGTGAGGAAGACACGCTGTGTCGCGACCTTGGCGAGATGACGCGCCGCTATGATCCGTCCGAGATTTACGCCGTCGAAATGGAGGAATTGCAACTCCGCGCGCAGACCAAGACCGAACAGCGCGCCGCCATCGAATGCATGCGCGACTATGCCGCCGACTGCTACCGGGCACAGTCCGGCCACCCTTGGTCCCCCGCGCGCGGATCGAAGGTTTCCAGCGGAGGGACCGCAAGCCAGATTGCCGCCCTCGATTTCCTGAAGGCCCGCGCGCAGGACCACCGCGAAAAGCGCAACCCCACCGGCCCGCTTGTCGTCTTTTCGGGCGGTCAGGAGTGGCACGACTTTAAACAGCTTTGGGACCGCCTCGACCAGATCAAAGCCCGTATCCCGCACATGACGCTTTGCACCACCGCGCAGCGTAAAGGGTGCGACATGATCGCGGCAGCATGGGCCGCAAGCCGTGGCGTTACCGTGGTTGCCTTCACACTGCAGACGGGCCGCTATGGCAACCGCGCCGGGTTCGTTCGCAACGAGCAGCTTGTAAAACTCGCCCCCGTCGAAGCCATCGTTTGCCAAGGTTCCGGCCTGCAATCGAACCTGTTGCAGACCTTGAAGGACGCCCGCGTCCCGACCCACGCCTTCCGTATCGACGGACAGGCACCGGCACCGACCGCAACCAAGCGGCAGGCAATCGGCTAACCCTATCCGGGCGGCGCAGCCGAGAGCGCGCCGCCCCTCCCCTTTCCTTGGCAGGAAACACTAGGCCAGCGGCGGGCGAAATCCCCGCGCTGGCCCCTTTTTGTCAGCGTTGCTGTGGGGGGAACCCTACGGTTCCCCCCATGCCAGGCGACCGGCCGCGCGACGTCCTTGGCACGGCCCCGTCGGGCCGCACCTGGACGCCGCGCAGCCGGTCGCCTTCCCCCCTCCGGTAATGCGCTGCCGTAGCTTGAGAAGCATCGCGAACGAGCTGCCCGACCGTCCGGTTTGGGGCTGGCGCGGGACCCGGCTCGCTCGCATCGGTCAGGCCCTTCGGCCTGCCCTTCGCTACGCCTCGGCCGGGGAAGCGCCAGTGCGGGCATCGAGCCCGCCCTGGCGCTGCTGCCGCGGGGAAAATCTATCTCAAGTCGTCCTATTATCCCGGGCGGCGCGACAAGCCTCAAGGGACGGCAGGGTCCCACCATTTTTCTGCGAAAAATCGTTGCCCCTACCGCCGCTAAAGCGGTCGCAAGAGCGATCCCTTGACCCTCGCCGCGCCGCCCTAATCCGGAATGCGTCTTGAAGAAGAAGGAGGACGAAATGCAAGTCGCGTTGTTCAGAGCACTAAGATCGGCTAATATAGACGATGAGGCAGCGGCAAAGGCAGTCGTCGTCGTCGAGGAGCAGATCGACATGGCCGTGGGTCGCGCAATTGAGCCGTTGAAGCAGCAAATCGCGGGTCTGGAGGTAAAGCTGGAAAGCGGCCTCAAGGGTATGCAGACCTCAATCGACGGACTTAAATGGTACATCATCGGGCTCGGCTCACTGATGACGGGAGCAATCGCGATCGGGGCTGCGCTCACCGCCTACGCCCAGTTCATCAAATGACCGCGGGAGGGGCTTTGGCTCCTCCCTTCATCGTCTAATACTCAAAGGGCCATCCGGGCGATCGGGTGGCCCTTTTCCGTTGCTGGTTTCGACGGGCGTGCGGCGCCGGCTCGCTCGCTTCGGTACGGCCCCGTCGGGCCTCCCCTGGCTACGCATCGGCCGGGGAAGCGCCGGTGCGGGCATCGAGCCCGCCCCGGCGCTGCTGACGCGGTTTTCCAACGTCTGACAGTCATACCCTGCACGCCTCGCTCGCCTGCGCGCAGCGGCCTTTCGCCCGTGCGCTGACTACGCGTCGCGGCATCGACGGTGGTGCTCGATCACAGGCGTCGCGAAACCTCTCCGGAGAGGAGGGAGGGAGAGATTTGCGGTTTCAACGAAGGATGTCACTATGACCATTACGTTCCGCGTCGAAGACGGCCGCGCCATCCTCGCGCCAATGGCGGCAATCATCACTCCCGACCAGCTCGCATCGCTACGCGATCTGCTTGCCGAGCAATCGCTCCGGTTGGGTTTTGCCATTTTGCTCCCGGGCTACGGCGTCACCGGCGATCCGTGGTTTGAGTTCGACGCCCGCGTCTGCCATCTGTCGCTCGCGACGGTCTCAAAATGCTTCGATCACGACCCTTGTGTCATCGCGATTTTCGACGAGGCTCAGTTCCTCGGTCGACGCGTCCGGGTGGCGCAGACTGAACCCACTGGCGACATTACGATACGCCTCTCTCTGAACCCGGATGCGGCCCCGGAAATAGCTCTCGCAACCCCCCACGCGCTGGCGCTGTTAGACGGCCTTGGGATCGACCGCATGGTCGCCGGCATGGTGCCGATGACGGAGCTTCGCCGGAGGCTGACGGATCCCCGCATCAGGCGTCGCCTCGATTCCGATCCGGACATGGCCGAGAGCATTGAAACGCTGGCGACGATGGCGGCACTGAAACCGATCGAAGGGGAGTACCTGCTGGCGTGGATCTGATCCGTCCCCGTTATCTAAAACGACCGCATGGGACGCCCAGCCTACCGGCTGGCGCGTCCCTTTTTTTTGCCTGATGCCGCCAAGCCGGCGAGGCCCCTCCCCTGCCGAAAAGAGAATGGCCGCACGAGGTAGCAAACCCGTGCGGCCATTAGCGTGGGCCTCGGTCTCGAACCGTCTCAGGCTTTCGCCGTGAGCCGCTTCTCGACCTCGTCCACGCCCAGCGTCTTCACCGCCTCCATCAACCGCTCCAGTCGATCCAGCGGGAGCTTGAGCAAACCTACCTTCTCGACCGTCCCAATAGCCGTATCCCGAAGCTTCCTCAGATGCGCCTTTCGGCGATCTGCCAGCTTGCGTTCCTCGGCCTCGATCGCGGCCATTTCAGCGTCCAGTGACTTCGCCATAATACTTGCCTTTTGGTCAGGCTGATCGGGCTCTGAACGGGACCGGTATAGCCATCGATCAGGCGAGGGAAAAGCGCCAACCAACGACCAGCTTCTAACACCAAGGGAAACCCGATGACGATCATCGCAGAACGGTCCCAAGACACCACGTCAGAGCAACCAGTTCGACCGTCATTCCGCCGCGAAGGCGGGCCTCTGCCCCGCGGAAAACCGAGATGCCATCATATCGATACGAAGGACGGGGGAGATCAAATCGACACATGGGAATCGGGACTACAGTAGAGCACACCCTTGCATGCTACGCATGCGTTCATGAAAGAAAGTCTAATCAAATCAGTGGGCTTGGTCCCGAAAACGGCAGGGAGCTCGGGTACCGATGATGGCTATTCGGTCCCAGAAAAATGGGCCGACTTTCACGCTGAATACACCTCGACCACAGAATCTGCTCCAGCAGTCAGAAAGGACGCCGCCTGTTCCTGCGCGTTTCTGGATGGCAATTATGCTCGCCGCAGGCATCCGCCCCGACCGTCGGAGTACACCATCTGGGATACCGAGCTAAAGGGTTTCGGGCTTCGCATCCTGCCCACCGGAAGCTGCTTCTGGACGGTTAGATCGCGTCAGCGAGGGAAGCATGTGCGGGTCACGCTTGGTCGCCTCGACGAGGTCGCTGCGCGTCTGGCCCGGACTGAGGCGCGCCGACTGCTCGCCGAAGCGGCTGTAGGCGGCTTGCCGAAGCAGAAAACTGCCGTAGCGACGATCACGCTGGAGCGCTTCGTTGACATGTATTGGGCGGACGTAGCGCGATACTGGAAGCCATCAACGGCCAAGCGCAACTTTCAGGCGTGGCGCGTCCAATTGGTGCCCGCCTTCGGCACCATGCTCGTCAGCGATGTGCGGTCCGCCGATGTGCGGCTCTGGCGCGACGATTGCGCGGGCGAAAATGAGGCGCAGTACAATCGCGCCATTCCAGTTCTTGGTAGCCTGTTCAAATATGCCGAGGCGCTCAATCTGCGTCGCAAGGGATCGAACCCCTGTCGAGGGCTCCCCCGATATCGCCGAGCGGCAAAGGAACGCTATCTTTCCCCGGTTGAATATAGCCGGCTCGGCGCTGCGTTGCGGGCAGCGGACGAACGCTTTCCGGCGGAAGTCGCGATCGTGCGGCTGCTTCTGTTCACCGGCGCCCGTATCAGCGAAATCCGGGATCTGCGTTGGGAATGGGTCCGCCCCCCTCACCTCTCGCTGCCGGACAGCAAGACGGGACCCAGGACGATCTGGCTGAACAGCCAAGCGCTGGCGGTGCTGGCCAGCATCCCCCGTCGCGAAGGATGCGCGTTCGTCTTCCCGAACGGTGCCGCGACCAAGCCGCTTACGATAGATCCGTGGTGGTACGGCTTCCGTCGATCCTGCTCCATGCCGGATCTCAGGCTTCATGACCTGCGGCACAGTTTCGCGTCTACCGCGATCATGGACAACGTACCGTTGGTGACCATCGGTAAGCTGTTGGGCCATATCCTCCCGGAAACCACGGCCAAATACGCGCATCTGGCCGACGAGGTGATCGGGGATGCCGCCCAGCGGATTTCCGGCTCACTCGCACAAGCCTTGGGGTTGCGCCAATGACAACGACCTCACTGCGGGCAATTGTTGCAGAGGAACTCGCCGACGTCGGCCAACACGTTCGCTACAGGTTACCGACAAGCCAACCCCGGAGTACGGTCTGGCTTGGCGAGCGCGGGTTAGGCGTGCGCCGATACGCGAGCGGGCGCGCCGTGTATATCGTGCAGACGCGAATGAACGGACGGTGCCGCACTATAACCATCGCGCCGACCTCGGTCGTTACCGAGCATCGGGCAAGTATGATCGCGCGCAGGGTCATGGCGCATGCCGAGCTCGGACATGATCCGGCAAACGACAGGTTTCGGATACGGTCCGCGCCGATGTTTCAGGACTTCCTCAATGAATACTGGCAGCGCACAACGCCGCGCTGGAAAAAGACCTCTCGCGAAATGCACGATTGTTATCGCCGTCTCTACCTTGACGGTTCCTTTCAAGGCATATCCATCGACGAGATCAACGAGGAACATGTCACCCGGTGGTTCGCGGCGCTGAACAACAACACCAGCCCAGGTGCAGCCAACCGCGTACTGGCGATCATCAATGCCATACTGAACAAAGCCGAGGAATGGGGTTATCGCAGCGATGGCACGAACCCCTGCCGGTCTGTCCGCCGCAACAAGACGCGGAAATGCGAGCGCTTTCTGAGCACTGCGGAATTGCGGCGGTTGGGGGACCTTCTGGCCGAAGATCAGACTGTCGAAGGGAGTTTAAGACCGACGGTGGCAGCGGCGGTGACGTTGCTTTTGCTTACGGGGTGTAGAGCGAGCGAAGTGGCCGGGCTTCAGTGGCAGGACGTCAGAGGCAATCGGATAAAACTGCGCGATAGCAAAACCGGGCCCCGTACGGTTTGGCTGGGGGACGACGCACGGGCAGTGATTGACGCACTTCCTCGGCACCGGAATGTCCCCTGGTTGTTTTGGGACCCGGCGCGCCGTACGCCGCTGCTCAAACGTATCTGCTCACCCCCTATGCGGCGAGGGTCGGCGCACGACGCTGTGAGATGACGTCTACGATCGCTTGGAGGGCGGTCTTGCCGTGTAGCTTTGCTGTGGCGATCACGGAGACTGTGGCAGCGTAGAACTGCGAGCCCCAGGTCGAGCGGAAGCAACCGGTTACCTTGCGGAAGATCACCGACATGCGCAGCGCGCGTTCCGAGCCGTTGTTGGTGTAGGGCACGTCGCGCCGGGTCATGAACACGAACAGGTCGGTGCGGCACCTCTTGATCGCGCGCATGAGCTTTTGCCCCTGCTTGTGCGGTACTGCGAGCTTCATCAGGCCGGTCAGTTGTCGCTCCAGCCGGGCGAGATACTGGGCAAGCGTTGTATTCTTGAGCCGGTCTCGTCGTTTGCCGATGTTGCAGGCCCGCTTGAGCAAAGCCTTGAAGCCCGGTGCGAACATCATGTCGCCGCTGTCGATGGCATATTGTGCGTCGCGTAGCAGGTGCGCCAGGCAGACCTGGCGCTGCTCGCCATGGCCGTTCTGCGCACCGTAGCGGTCCGCTACCCAGACCTTGGGCCTGGCCCCGCCCAGGAAGTCGGTGATGATCCGCGCGGCGCGGGTGTCGGCGATGATGTGATAGATCGCGGTAGTGGTGTGCATGACCCACTGCCAGTGCTTGCGCCCGCAGACCCGTGCCGACGTCTCGTCGGAAGCGATCACCTCGGCCCGGCGGACTTCCTCGCCGATCTCCTCGGCCGCCTCCAGCATCGGCTTGAGCGCGCGCTGGAGGATATTGGCGACCGCACCTTCGCTGATGTCGAGACCGAAGACCGTCTTCATGATCTCCTTGAGACGCTCGAAGCTGATCGCTTGCGTGACGTGGAGATGGATCAGCAGTGCCTGGATGCCGGGGCCAAAGGGTGAGCCCGGCTCCATCCCTTCGGGTACAGGTGCAGTGAAGGTGGCCTCGCAACACGGGCATACTCCGCTATGCAGATGGACGCGCGTCGTCACCGGCTTGATCGGCGGGATCTCGATATGATCATAGGCATGAACCTTGCGCTGGTCGTCCTGGCTCAACGCCGCGGCGCAGTTCGGGCACTGCGTGGCAAGGGCCTCGACCACCTGGTCGGGATCGGCAGCCAGCGCGCGGGTGACACCGGGGCGACCCTTGCGGTCTTTGCGCTGGCGCTCGGGCAGGTTTGGCTTTTGTCCGGCGCTCGGCGGTATCGAGGAATTGTCCGGCGTCTTCGGCGGCTTGCCCAGCTTGTCCTCCAGCTCGGCCACACGCCTCTCAAGGCGCGTGATGGATGCCGCCTGAGTCTCTACCAGGGCGCTTAACTCCGCAATTCGCGCGGCCTGAAGCGAAATAACTTCCGCCTGCGCCAGCACCAGCGCGACCAGCTCATCATGCGAAAGCGCTCGGACGGCTTCGACGTTCATGAGGATTCTGAATCAGCAAGCGCGCAACGGCGCAAGCAAAATCCGGCAGCCCCACCCAACCTCGGACTATGCAGCCCGTGTCACGCCGCCTGTGTTACCGCCGCAAGGGGGTGAGCAGATACGCTCAAACTGAGCAATTATTGGCCGAGCATTCGCAACCGAGCTGGTTTATCTAATGTCAGACTTCACGATCTGCGCCATACGTTTGCCAGCCATGCCGCGATGAGCAGGGAAACGTTGTCGATGATTGGTCGGCTCCTCGGACATCGTAGTTTGAGTTCCACGTCTCGCTATGCCCACCTGGGGGATGAGCACGTATCGGACGCTGCGCAGCAGATCGGGGACGTTATGTCGCGGCTCCTGACATGACAAACTTCTAGGTAACTCCGTCAGCTTCGTTCAATATTGCAACGTGGTTAGCGTTAAGCTCCCGACTAACGTAATATTCCTGTAGACCAGCAGCGACGTACGAGGGGACACTTTTGATGATGGGGCGGTATCTGGTATCCGACACAAGAAATTAGAATCCCGCTATGCTCACAAAGATAAATGCCGTCTGAACGGCGCAGTGAGGAAAAGGGGTGTCAACTCAGAGGAATCTCAGGCAGCCTCAAGAAGCAATGCATCATTTTCCGCTTTGAAAAGCCAAGACAGGTCATGGCGTGGAGGAGCTAAATCTAGTCCAAAATGCCTTACTATTTCGTCTTTTATCAAAAGATATTTTGGTGGAAGAGCTTCCATCTCAGGATCGACCAGCATGGCAGTTGCTTGTGGCAGTTTGTTTGAAGACGCAAGCGCATGAAGCTTTAGCAATGCCGTGAAGTCACCTTTCAAGGTTGCAGTTAGGCTCACGGCGTGAGTTACATCGTTCGCCTCAAGTGCGAGGGACGCCAGGGTCGCCCGCATCATTCGGTCCTCCCTAGCGAACGGTACATTTTGAATTCCGTACTGCAAACGCCGAACGGCATCGCTCGTAAATCCGGTACGATGATCCAGATGAGCGCGAAGCATGAATGTCCGCCACTCTGCTTCAGTGTAGGGATTGTCTACTTGCAAAAGCTGTAACGCCTCATCGTAGCGTCCTACATACACAAACAGACTGGCGAGTGAGTTCGACGCAAACCGCGCGTGCCGCGTCTTATCGAGAATTGCTCGGTAAGCCTTTACTGCTTCCTCTACACGACCAAGCCGGCGGAGCATGCCTGCGCGGGCCGATTCAATTGACCGATCGTAAGGAAAGCGTTCACGCGCACGATCAAGCACTATTAGTGCCTCATCATAATTGCCCTGATAGCGCTCAAGGTTAGACAGTGAAATGCTCAAATGCGGATCGAACGGGAAACGGTCTAGGCCGTCTCTATACAATTCGGCCGCATCTTTGACCCTGCCCGTTCGTTGCAGGGTGGCACCATAAGCTGAAAGCGCTGCTGAGCTTTCAGCAAACGTCGTTGCAGTTCGCGCAGCCAGGCTCAACGCTGACGTAGCATCATCTTGATCCAGGAGCGTGTAAGTTAAGCCACAACGAGAATATGTGTCGTACGGAAACTGTGCTATAGTTGCCTCGAAAAGCTCCTTAGCTGCGTCAAAATCGCCCTTATCTCTGTAGATTTGCGCTATTCCGTTACGAGCCACGGCGTCGCCAAACATACGTACGCTATTTTTAAAGACACCAAGGGCTTCATCATGGCTGCCAAGCTCCCGGAGAACAGAGGCAAACCCATTCAATATTCCAGCATGCTGATCAAAACGACGCGACGCTTCGGCGTACAACGCCTTAGCCTCTTCTAAGCGACCCATATCTCTTAATGACTCAGCCACGCCTGCTATAATGTAAGGCTCTTGTTCGGTTCCCGAAAATCGATCAAGTGCCTCTTCGTAAGCGGTCAGTGCAGCATCAGGCAGGCGTTGCAATCTCAATATGCGGGCACGCTGGGTAGCCGCGAAAGCGCCCTCGCCAAAAGCTTCAGCCAAATCAAGGGACGAAACTGCGTCAGAATATCGTCCATAATGTATATACCCTTGCGCAAGCTCCGCATGGGTTTTCGGATCATCGACTTTGATCTTTACTGCCTGTTCGGCCCACTCAAGAGCTACGGACCAAGCGCCAAGATCTCGTGCATCACGGCTTAAGCTCGTTAGACTCTTGGCAACATGCTCCGGCTCACCTTCGCGTTCCTGATGAGAGACTAGTTCACGAGCGAACGACCGGGCGGTCTCGAGGTCGCCTGCGACAACACGATCCAGAATCGCACGCTTTTCGCGCTGAACTCGCTCTAGGGCACGACGTCTGGCACCCGCACCATCGAAATTGAACGGTTGACGAAATTGATCAGTGTTAGGCAAGTCCTCTGTGTTGCGTAGCTTTAATGAAACCTGGTAGTGCTTAGTCCATGCCTGAATGACGCCACGTGCATTTTCCAGTTTGTTAAGAGATGTATGAACCTCGAATATTGCTTTACCCATCGGTAGACCGTCAGCGGCTGCTAGAACCAACGTCTTGAAGCAACCGCGCTCTATAGCCTCGGCCTCAAAAGCTCCCCGCCCGGTCTGACCAAATAGCTCTTCTGGTATAGCATCGAACGCCTCCCGGACTCTGGTTGTCTGGGATTGAGAAGCGTCCAGCTTGTGGACTGCCACGCTAATTTCGCTGTCGCCGGAAAAATATGCATTCATTCGCGTGGGATTAATTACCTTTGGTAATGGCTTAGCGAATAGAACGTTCGCAACTCGGCTAGCTATACTGGCGTGGATCTGAAGCATTTCCTCCAAAAACGAAGCAACTTCCTCATGATCGTCAAACTCATCTTCAGGATCGATGAGGTATAACAGAAGAGACAAAGCGCGGCTCGTTGCCCACGGGATCCGCGCGGCATTCCTGGCGTCAATCTCCCGCTTAAACTCGCCGCTCTGGACATCTGTGCAGCCATTGAATGTAAATCGAAGGGCTGCCCGCGTAGCTTCGGACCTCTCTCCGGTATAAATATTCTCAATTGTAAATGCAGACTGTCGCGGGAAGGCAATCAGTCCGGCTTGAGCTGAATACATTGCAAGCATTCAACGCTCCTTTACGCTAACGCCTGCAGCGATGAGCTTAGCTTTTACCCTCTTCCACACGACACGATCCGGGCCCGTAGGAGGCTTTGCCGACACTGCAGAAATTGCCTTTCCCGGTATCGCGCCGAACATATGAACCTCAATGAAGTCGCTAGTGGTAGAGCCGGCAGACTGTTTCAGAAGGATATTCGGATAGTCGGCCCGCTTGGTTATCGAGGATATCTCGGATTGGAGTTTGGCCATGGCCAATGATGAGCGATTCTGCCAGGTTGCTCGATAACCTAGTGGCACACCTTTTTGCATCGCTATTCCATGGTTATCGAAAAAAGTAGCCGGATTTTCCTCGAAGACGGAGGATCTCTTCTCGACAAATATTTCCTTTAAAGTCAAGGAGAATGGTCCATAGCCATCAACACCTTCTCCATCAATCGATAGTGCTCCGTAACTTATATATCTAAATACATCGTGAGGATTGACCGAGCTATCAAACATCTGGCGTTGGTTGTCGAAGCCGTTGTTAGGCAAGCGGGCTCCAGCGGCAACCATGTTATGGTAAGTGCTTTGAAGGGCGTTGTCGTTCTCGACGATAGTTTGCAGTGGTGCGAGCTGCATTGCTACGACGACGACCGAGGACTGCACGGCATCGCCGAAATCCTCTAGCTCTGTCCGGCATCGACGCGCGTCAGCAGAAGCTACGGCGTTTGCCACTCTAGCGGCCAGAGCGTCAACCTCTTCAGGGCTTTCAGCGGCCCGCACGTTCGGAAACCCCACGGGTAGTCCACATAGGGTGCAGGTGAGAGCCGCATAGGGAATCTCCGCCTCACAATCGTGCACAGGAAGCTGCGCGGCCGTCACTTAATAGATACCTCCGGTATTTAAGATGGCCTTACAACGGGTCGCCTCTTAGCACGAGGAAATTGCGCCTAACACGCGATCGCCCTTGGCGATATCGTCGTCGGCGTGGCCGACAACCCTGACCGTGCGGCCGTCGGCGGGCTCGATCAGGTGAGAACGGGTCCTCTCCTACGTGCCGCGCCAAGACGCCAAGATGATCCCGTATCGCAATTGAGCGATGTTCTGGGGCCCGGTGCGCTGTACGCCATTGCTCAAACCGAGCAATTATCGGCGGAGCATTCGCAATCGAGGTGGTCTGTCGAACGTCAGACTTCATGATTTGCGCCATACGTTTGCCAGCCATGCTGCGATGAACTGTGAAACGTTGTCGATGATTGGGCGGCTCCTCGGACATCGCAGTCTGAGTTCCACGTCTCGCTATGCTCACTTGGGGGACGAGCACGTATCGGACACTGCGCAGCAGATCGGGGGTCTCATTGAGCGGCTGCTAACATGACAAACCGCAGTTGCCTCAACAGCGTGCGTCCAAATTGCAAGACTGGTTACGCCAGCAGGCGACGAACACTGAAACGTCGATGCGGGGCGTCGGGATTCTGCCAAACTGTGGTCGAGAATCTCGTGTATGCCAACAGCGTCCTAGCGCCCGAGGAGCATTACATACGGATTACGGTCCCCAATGGAACGAGCTATCAGGTATTTCGACCTAGCGCTTATCCAGGTTGGGGCGGCGAGCCTGAGGGCCTTTCCAAGGTGTTTGAGTCGCAAAATACGCTTATTTATTTCTCGGACTACCCGGATGATAACTGATAAGGGTCTGGCACCGATTCCTCAATAATCTTAATCTGGTCCAAACTAAGTCGATTGGTCTTGTAGACCATGTTGTTTATCTCAGTCTCGGCATCTGTGATAACTTCAAGCATAGCGACGCACTTTTCCTTCTCACCTTCGAAATGCGAAATCCATTCAGACTTTCTGATAAGGCTCATATCACCCTTGCAACGTGCAATTTCCGATATGAATTCCTTACTGCTCAGCAGGTACCATCTCTTTAGTTTTGGAGGATAAACGTTAAACGTGAAGTCAGACTCGACCAAACCTCGAAATCTAGAATTTGCCGAATCCAATTCAGCAATCTTTTGTCGGATTATCTTATACAGATCGGTAAACGGAACTTGTGCGGTGGCCGAAATCATAGGAAATGGCAGGGACTCTAGTATCTTCGGCTTAACCTGAGCCATTGCTCTGCCGACCTCGCCCGAAAGAAGCCGGTAGCAGTACGTTGAAAATTTCGAGTTTAGCACAGCAGAAAGAAAATATGGAGAAACTCCGCTGATCGGGCTCATTACATATATGCCATCTGTCGGATAAAGAGTCGACTCATCTACCGCGGTGATGATACGATCACTCGTAATGACGCCAAGGACCTTTTTAGGCTTGAGAAATATTTCCTCGTTACGAGCGCGATGCAGCGTAAAGAATGGATGCTTCCCCTGTGAGACCTCTTTACAAGTTATCTTTTCTCGGAACCGAGAGACGTAGGATATGCCATTAGTGATGTCTTCGGTCGGACTATCCTTAGATATATATAATATTGACTTATCGGATGTTTGAATCGTGTATCTCCGTACTTCTGCCCCCCCGGTAACAGTCGGTTTTATCAATGCCTCTTCAACCATGAACTCCTTAAAACGTGATCGTGGCGCGATAAAGGCTTCCTTAAGATCAGGGCTTATACCGCGCTGTATGCCATCGCGATCAATGACCTGGCCTAATATTGATTTATGTTTTGAAAGTATTGCGTACCCGGGAAGATTTTTCGTCGGCCATATCGAGTTAGGCAAACTCGATAATATGTTAGCCTTTACTCGTGTAATATGCTCATTATTAAATATCGCCGCCTTGTCCCGTAACGTACTAACATCCCCAACCTCTACAATGTTAGATACCTCCGGCTGTCCGATCTTAAACACCGTTATGGCACATGGTCGAGACACATCGTCAAAAACGTCTCCGAGATTTAGTATCACTTGGATTTGGGAACGTTCGGCGATCCACTGACGTAGCTTACCGGCGTCCATCTGGTATAAAACGGAGTCTGGAATTACCCAGCCGTTATAAGCACCTTGGTTCGATATGCTTACAGATTTGGCCATAAAGAACATGTAGGAATCAATCATGCGAACAATTATTTCGCTATGATTTTTCTTGATCGATGCCAACTCGGTCGCTGTGATCTGAGCTCCCCATGGCGGATTTCCTAAGACAACGTCGAATCCGCCCTTGGACATGATTCCGGGAAACTGCTCGTCCCATGAAAATGAACGATCTGGCGAAATAGCGGCATCGTCAACTAACGAGTTACCACATTTGATATTATCGTCCAGATAGCTTAGCTTTTCATTCCTGTTTGCAGTTTTTAGCCAGAGCGACAACTTTGTAATCTCTACAGACTCTTGGTTTATATCCACACCAAAAAGGTTGTTCGAGAGGATATGCGTATCCCATCGAAATAGCTGTCGCTGACCGCCTGATAAGGTAGCAAGCTCATTATTTACTGAAAGCCCCTCCCGGTATAGAAGGTCGAATACTTCGTTGAGGAACGCTCCTGATCCGCACGCTGGATCTACAACTTTGACATCGGTCAGCGCAACCTTGTAAGCCTCCCAAGCCGAAAGATGCTTATCTATCTTGGCGTTGTTTACGATAGATCCTTTTCTTGCGCCGCGAGTAATTGGCTGAATTGACTTGTAATCCGTGTCATCTAGTTCCGGGAGATTCTGAAAACCAATCTTCGATTTTTGATCATTGAGCCAGCCACCAACCGCCTTCTCAACTATGAATCGAGTAACATAGGTGGGTGTATAAAAAATCCCGTCTTGATTTCGCTTGCTTATTCTTGATGCGCTATCGGACGTCGCGCCAACAAATGAAGACTTTATCGCCTCAAGGTCGGATATCGACTGTTCAAATATAGATCGTGTCCCACCGCGTGGTGTAGCTTCAGCGGCGTAGCCGCTTTGATCTCCGGGCAGGGCCGGGTCGATTACGCCGTCATGGACGACAACGTGACGGTGGTATCATCGCCCAATTGCGTCACGCTTTCCAGTGTCATGTAACGGCCCCGCTGAACCGCCCACTCATCGTTTTGCTCGAGCAGCAAGGCGCCGACCAGCCGGGTGATGGCATCCTCGTTGGGGAAGATGCCGACGACATTGGTGCGCCGCTTGATCTCGCCGTTGAGGCGTTCGAGTGGATTGGTGCTGTGCAGCTTGGTGCGATGCTGTGGCGGGAACGACATGTACGCGAGCACGTCCTCCTCGGCAGTGTCCATGAGCTTCGCGAGCTTGGGGACATTGGGCCTGAGTTGATCGGCGACCTTGCGCCACTGACCCTTGGCGGCTTCGGGCGTCTCCTGTGCGTACGCGGTGGCGATGAAGGCCGAGACGACGCGCCGCCCGCTCTTGCCGGCATGGGCCGTAGCGTTGCGCGCGAAATGTACGCGGCACCGCTGCCACGTGGCGCTGAACACGCGTGAGACGGCAGCTTTGATGCCCTCGTGGGCATCCGAGATGATGAGTTTCACGCCGCGTAGGCCCCGCCGCGCGAGGCCGCGGAGGAAGTCTGTCCAGAATGTCTCGGCCTCCGACGCACCGATCGCCATGCCGAGCACCTCGCGCCTGCCGTCACCGTTCACGCCGACCGCAATGGTGACCGCGACCGAGACGATCCGACCAGCCTGACGCACTTTCAGGTACGTCGCGTCGACCCACACGTATGGCCAGTCGCCTTCAATGGGGCGCTCGAGGAACGCCTTCACGCGGACGTCGATCTCCTCGCAAAGCCGGCTCACCTGGCTTTTCGAGATGCCGCTCATACCCATGGCCTTCACCAAATCGTCGACCGAACGGGTCGAGATGCCCTGGATGTATGCCTCCTGGACGACTGCGGTTAGCGCTTTCTCGGAAAGGCGCCGGGGCTCCAGAAAGGCGGGAAAGTAGCTGCCCGTCCTCAGCTTGGGGATACGCAGTTCAACGGTGCCGGCCCGCGTTTCCCAGTCCCGCTCGCGGTAACCGTTACGTTGCGCGAGGCGGTCACTGCTCTTCTCGCCATAACCCGCGCCGGTCAGACTACCGACCTCCAGGTCCATCAGCCGCTGCGCGGCAAAGCCAATCATTTCGCGTAGGAAATCTGCATCCGCGCTCTTTCCCACCAGCGCTTGCAGGTTCATCGTATCGTCGGTCATCGAAGGTCTCCGTTGGTTGAGTCTTGCAACCCAAACCTATCCGAAGATCTTCGATGGCCACCCGTGAACCTGACCGGCCGCTACAGCGCTGGATGATAGCGCGCGACCGGTCAGCTTCACTACCGCTGAGCTACACCACCAGCGGGGACACGACCCAAATATATGCCCGAGAATATTAACGCTCACGTCGCTAGCGAAGTCATATCCCCCAATCGTCTTAAAACCTTCGCATAGGCGATCGCTAACATTAAGATTGTCGAGCAATGTCTTTTCAGAAAATAGGCCCCCGTTGTAGCCCGGTATCTTTAACGTAGGATTGCCTTTATCAATGGATCGAAAGAGTCCCTTGAAATTTTCCCAAGCCGGTTGTGGGTTCCATCTGCCTCTATCGTCGTAGCAGTCTTCAAGTGTGTTATCCGGAAGTAATCCGCGATCCTCCGCGAATGCGACAAATAGGACGCGATCAAGAATCGTCTGCGTAGACTGGATAATGTCCATGATATCCACACCAGGATTGTCCTTAGACAGAGTGGATATCATTTCATCTCTCAGCGCACGATAATCCGTATAAAGCTTATTCGTTATATCCTTATCTTTATTTTCGCTTTCCTTCAAAAGCGACTGAGTGCGCCCGTCTAAAAGACTTTCAGCAGAAAGGAGAAGCATGAACCGGTTATAGAGTTTCGGATCGGTTAATGATGTTAGGTCAAATGACTCATAGTCCTTCCGTCCATAACCTATAGCGTAAAGTCTTATCTCACGGTAGTTTGACAGAAGAACCCACTTCGCGCCCTTCGCATCCATACCGTATTCCCAAGCCTGTTGCACTGGCGACTTATTACGGCCGGGCATTACAGCGTCGAGGTCCTTTGTCTTTGCACCTTTCAGCTCGAAAGGTGCGAGAATGTAAGTCTCGCTAGGGCCGAAGCGGCCAAGCGCTACATCGACATTGCCAGTACCCACAGGCTGATTCTTTCCTAGGGACCAACTTAAGCCCGTGCTGCTTCCCCGGTAACCCAAGACATCGATAAGGATACGTTGGATAAACTCACCGTCATTGGACGTCTCACGGTTAAAGGCACCTGACGCCAAACTCGTAGCCCACTCGGCCAGTATCGTTGCATGACTGTCAGGTAGCGACTCTGGTTCAAGAGTGTACTTTTCTATGATGCGAGGATGGAACAATGGCATTCTAAGTTAAACTCGCAGTCTTGGACAAATTGATATAAATACAGTATTTCACCTTAGGATGCGCTGACTAGATTCTAGCGCTGGAGGGATTGCCGTCGCCAGCTTTCCACTGCCATGGTGAGATCACTTCTGCTGGTGGGGTCCGCCCACTTATCCCAAAAATCGATCGTTCCGCTCAGCGGTTCGTTACGGGGCTTTGCAACTCTTATTCTGGTTGGCAAGAGAATCGCGTCCCCAACGACGAGCGCCTCCCCCGTATCAAGCACGGGAAGAAGATCACTAAAGCTGCCAAGGCTATCTGGCAGAAGGCGCCGGACCACCGATTGATCATCCCCATTTGTAAGTCGCATTGCAACCAGGTTGCTGCACTGGCTCACGACGGTCCGGTTTACCTCTGACGGCCTCTGGCTAATCACCACGAGACCAACACCATATTTGCGGCCCTCTTTTGCAATCCGCTCGAACACGGCGACGGCGTTTTCAGCTGCGCTAGTGGCGACATCTTGCGGAATGTAGAGATGCGCCTCGTCGCAAAATAATGCCAGGGGGTGACGGGCTCCGCTTGGAAGCCACTGCTGCACTGAAAAAGCGAGGCGGGCGACGAGGCCAACTATGAGGGGCAGGACGTCTGACGGGACTTCCGAAAAATCTATAATTTTGACGCCGCCCTTGTCTCCCTTGGCGGTCCTGCCTGCTAATAATTTGGTTACCAATGTGTTCAACCAGTCATAGGCCATTGCTTCCGGATGCGATGGAAACAAAAAGCCAAGGCGACGATCGGTTGCCTTGTTTTCTAGCCGCTGAATAAGCCTGCTAAGCTTACCAAAAAAATCGCCCTGCTTTTCACTTCGTGCTCCCTGCACCATCTCGGAATTAAGGACCTGCAGCTGGTTCAAAACTTCTTCGATCGGGAAAGGCACAGGGCTATCGATCGTGAAATTAGCTAACGTGTCGGTATGCCCGCCCGCGGATAGAAAATCGCGCTTCGCTTCGTTGATTGCCCGCGACATCAACATGGCTTGGTTCGGCGCATTTGTGTCAGATCGGTCGACGAACATCGACACCAACGCTTCGTAAGTGAGCAGCCAATAAGGGAGATGAAGCACGCCGTCGTCGAGGCCCTTACCCGCCTCGATATCGGCGGGGCCAGCAATGCGAAAGTGATCGAAGCCATCGCCGACCATGGAGGCATATTCTCCATGCATATCGAAGACGATTGCGTTGGCACTGGAAAGATCAGCGACCTGCTCAAGTAGGCGTGCAGTCGTCCATGACTTTCCTGATCCCGTGCTACCGACCACAAGCGCATGGCGTTGAAAGAGCTTGTTGCCGTTCAGGAAGGCCTCAGCGTTTGGATCAAGGCTATAATGGCCCAGCGAAAGCCGTTGCCCGTCGGCCGTAACGGCCGAAATGACTTCCATAAAACGGGTGAGCTTTTCGCCCTCTAAGGCGAAGCAATTCGCTTCGATCTCTGGCACTGTTTCGAGGGTTCGGCGGAAAACGTTTGATTGTGTACCAACCCTAGTAAGTAGAGTTCCAATCAAAGTGATACGGCAAAGATTGACCTCCGGAAAAGCCTGATCGGAGGCATCGATATCAGCTGATCCCGAGCGTTCCTGAAGGGCCGTGCGAGTGATTTTCTGAATGATGCCGATTAGATGTTGGCCGGCTCGGCTGCTTTGTAGCGCGACCAAGCGATTGACCTGAAGTGTTCTCAGCGCCTCTGTATCATCAACTCGGACCACCACCGTAGCGGTATCCACAGATTGGACGCAGCCAAGAGCCTCCGTATCCTCATAATTTAGGATGGTCATACGTCTGCTCCGAGTGTGAAATCAAGAAAATCGCGAAGCCCCCAGGCCGCCAAACCTGGTAGCTCAACCCCGGCAGGATAAGCGTTTGTGTAGGCCTTGCTGCCACCGGGCCGCTCTTCGATCGCTAGATACTTGCGGCATCGTCCCCCGCTGAGGAACTGCCTTGCAGGTTCAGATACCGTTTTTGTTATAAGAACGATGGGAATAGAGTCGACTTCGCACCTCTCGACCATTCTCGTTTGTAGATGCTGATCGTTAAAGCCGTAGCCAACGCAAAAGTAGGCACGAGCACGTTCCAGCGCAGCGTCGGAGCAAGTAAATACCGTCCGGAAGGGCTCTAAGTGTGCAAGGCGGTATTTGTCGATACCCGGCGTAATCATTAGGGGCGTGAAGCCGTCCGGCGTCTCGCGCATACCGCGTATGCCAACAATCTGACTGCTGCCCTCGAACCAGTCCAATGAACCATGAACTTTCCACACGTGAACGGTGCGCGTGGCGTCCGGAGGGTTTGACGGGCGAGGCGCATGGCCCGGTGTGCGAACCTGTAGATAGCCCGACGTAAACCCACTGAAATGAGAGTACCCAGCAGCATCTGCCGCGTACTCGGCGATGCGATCATAATTTGGCGTTATGACGTCGATCTGACGCTGCGTGCTGGTAAACAAATATCGATATAAGCGCGCGAGTGGAAGGTAATGGCGGTCGAATAGTATCTTGGTGAAAACGGCTTCATCGGAGGGAAGAAGGAAGGAACGGGTTTCGACCGCAACGTAAGCCGTCTGGCGCTGCGTCAACCGTACAGCGCCAAGGGCCGTTTCGAGGTCAACGCCGTCGGCAAGCTTCTTCTTGAACGCCGCCCATTCAGCCTCTTCCTCGCTGTCCGGATCTGCAATCCCCACGAGCGTATTAAGGTGTTCCGCGAGCGGCCACATACCGGGTATCGCGTGCGCTGCCGACGCGCCGCTCCCAAGGATAATGACGGGCGCAAGACGCATCGCCTCCTGCGCGAACATCAGTACCTCTTCAACCGGCGTCGGGTCCGCCATCTTTCTCCCAACTCCTCAAGCTAAACGCGCCCTGTATCGGCGATCAATGTTCGCGAAACCACTAGAAAACGGTAGCCGTTCGCAATTCTAATTGTCCAATCATGGACGAGCAGAAACTTCGTTCACGTGTGTCCACGTGCTTCCATCAATGCTCCATTTTAAATGGCAGTTTTGGCGCTCCGCTATAAATCTGGCGACGCCGTTTTCATGCGATCGTTGCACGGGTAGCGGATACGCGGTGAGCGCCGCAGCCTCGCCAACCATCGCCGCCGATCCGCCTTTAACGAACGCGATTTTCAATCGCTGGTTCTTCTATTCGGGGTAGCCAAACTGCCGTTTTGACGACGATGCTCAGTCGCATACGGCCACCCAACCGCAGACGTAGTTAAACAGTTCGCCGCCAGGTGGGGACATGATGGCTATTTGGTCCCACATTCAGATCAAAGCAGGAACACTCTCCGTTTGCGGAAGCTGTTCCACCCGCGCTTACGCGCGGATGGCGCCGTTAGAAGATTGAAAAAAAAGCCAAATTTGCCGTTCGTTGCGGTTCTCGAATTAATACGGATTGATCGGGTATTGACAGCACACCCTTGCAAGCTTTGCTTGCTTTTCCCGTTGAATATCAGGACCTTAAAAGGACCATGATAGTGTATACAATGTCTTACAGTTTGTCTTACAACGTATTACGCCTCAAAAGCGCAGATTTCCGCCGTTTCCCGCGTAAGACACCGTAATACGGCTTATGCCCAAACCACGATATCGAGCTTGTTGTAGCCGCGTTCCACAGCTATAAGGAACGTCCTCCTAAGGACCCATCAGCCTCTCTGCTAGGAGGCTGGTTACTTGAGTACCTCACGCCCTTATACCCTTCGGGTAGCCGGTGATCTGCGTGCCCGTATAGAGGCAGAAGCAGCCAAACTGGAGTGCTCGCCGTCGGACCTAATTCGTCGGGCGATCGAACAACATCTTGATGGCCGAAAGCTGCTTGAAGGCAGCGAGCGACGCCACTTGCGCGTGACCGAATATATGCAGGTCGCGCTCGATGCGATCATCCGGGAAAACCACCCGGAATTGCGCGAGACGCTCGTCCTCGAAGCCGACCGTCGCATGAAGCTTCATCATGGCGCGTGACGACCCAAAAGCGCCCCGCGAGGACATCCGCAACGATCGGCGTCCGATCCCCCAAAAGCACCATAGCGCACGTGGCGAAGCGCCTCGCAATTCGGGCAACTTCACCCGTGGCAGCCAGCTTCTCAATACCCAGGTCCTGATGTGGCTACAGGGTGCCAAAATGCCGATCTACATGTGGCTTGGCACTTTCGTCATCGCCTACTCCACGATCCTCTCGCTCACCCTCGACGAGAACAACATTCAGCTCATTTCGATGCGCATCCTGTCCGGGCTGTGGGACTGGATCTCGTTCGACGAGATGAAGCGCATCAACCTCCGTCTGCCCGACGACAGCGTGCGCCACACCTACATGGGCTACGTGCCTTACGTCCCGGAGGTCATCCTTGCATGGCACAAGGCCGTGAAGGGGTTCATGGGCTCGGTCGCGATTGCCTCGTGCATCACCATCCCGCTGTCGATCTGGTACGTCGACTTCTCGGCCCGTCGCGGCAAGGCGATGATCCAGGAACGCCATGAGCGCGGCGCCATGCTGGTCGAGCGCGATCTGCTCTATTCCGAGATCGCCCAACACAACAGAATCGAGTTCGTGAAGGAGGCCGCAAAACTCTTTCCGGACAAGACGCCGGAACAGGTCCTGAAGCTGAAGTTCAAGGCCCGCAAGATGGGCGGGATCCACCACCCCTACACCGTTGCCGGCATCCCGTTTCCACACCGTCTCGAACAGTCACATTTCATGACGCTCGGCACCACCGGTTCCGGTAAAACGACCGTGTTCCGTAAGCTCCTTCGTGAGATGCGCGAACGCGAAGATACCGCCGTCGTGTTCGACCTGACCGGGGCCTATGTCGAAGCGTTCTACGACCCGACACGTGACACCATTCTCAACCCGGCCGACGCACGGTGCCCGGCCTGGACGATCTTCAATGACTGCCGAACCTATAGCGAGTTTACCGCAGCCGCTGGAGCCCTGATCCCCTCGGACGGCGGGGCGGCCGATCCGTTCTGGGCACTCGCTGCACGTACCCTTTTCATCGAGATGTGCATGAAGCTCATCGAGAAGGGACTGACGTCCAACCAGGCGCTTGCCGACAACCTCATGACCGCTGACCTGAAGCTGGTTCACAAGCATCTTGCCAACACCATCGCCGACCCCATTACGGCCCCCGAAGCGGCCAAGATGGCAGAGTCGATCCGCGCGGTTTTCAATACGAATGCGCAGGTCCTGCGCTTCCTGCCCGACGACGGTCCACAATACTCGATCAAGGACTGGATGACGTCCGAGAAGAAGCCTGGCTCGATCCTATTCATAACCTCCAACTACACCGACCTCGAGATGAACCGGGCACTGCTCACGCTCTGGTCGAACCTCGCCATCCACGCGCTGATGACGATGAAGAAAACCCGCAACCTGCGCACCTGGTTCGTGTTCGACGAACTGGGCGCACTCCACCGCCTTCCGGCTATCGAGGACGGCCTCCAGACCGCCCGTAACTTCGGTGGTGCGATGGTGCTCGGGTTGCACTCGTTCGACAAGCTTACGCAGGTCTACGGCGAGGAAAATGCCCGCAACCTGTCGTCGCTCGCACGCACCAAACTGATCCTCGCCGCAGCCGACCTCGACACTGCTGAACAGGGTGCGCGCTACATTGGCAACCGCGAGATCCGGCAGATGGATGAGGGGTACAGCTATGGTTACAACAACACCCGCGACGCCTCGACCCTGACCCCCCGTAAACAGATCGAGCCGCTGGTCATCCCCGATGACATCATGAATTTGCCCAGCCTGCACGGCTTCGTGAAGTTTCCCGATGGCTTCCCTGCTGCACGCATCCGCCTGGAATGGGAACATTACTCGACCGTCGCCGAGGGCTTCATCGAGCGGAAACCGGCTAAGCCGGACGAGCCTGGAAGGGTGGTTCGCGGAGGTGGTGGCAAGCCGCAGAGTGGCGACGACGATGTTGGACGTGGCGATGTGCCCGGTTTGACAGAAGAAGAGGTTGAGCCGGCAAACGTGGCCAACACCTTCGCCACTAATATCCTGTCGCAGCCGACTGAGAACGAGGTCGACAATTCGCGCGACGCTACACCGGTTGAAGCCACCGCCAGAACCGAACCGCCGGTGCTCGTCCAAGACATGCGTGAGCGTTCCGGCGATGACGATCGCAAGGACCGCGAACGGTCTCTGGAGGGTAAGTCCGTCCAGGCGCGCAGTGAGGACCAGCAGCGCCAGAAAGACGATCCTACGCCGACCGGAGAACGGCCGGAGGACCTGTCGATCCGGGAGGCGCGCGATGCCTTCCCTGATGACGGATACGGGATGTAACGATGCACTCGATCGCATCCGTTAAATCGGCATCCGGCGCCGCAAAATATTTCACCAAGGACGACTTCGTCAGCGGCGAATATTACACCGACGAGAAGGCCGGTGACGTCAGCATGTGGGGCGGTGAAGGCGCTACCGCAGCTGGCCTTACCGGCACCGTTTCGCAGGAGGCATTTGCAAAGGCGCTGAGCGGTGAGCTGCCATCTGGTGAGAAGGTCGAGGTCAGGGACGGTCGGCGTCCCGGTTTCGACCTGACCTTTTCCGCACCGAAGTCGGTGTCGGTAATGGCCTATATCGCTGGGGATAAGCGGATCCTCGGCCCCGATGGCGCCCAGACTAAGGCGGTTCAGCAGACCATGGCCTGGGTCGAGAAGAATATCGCGGCCGGTCGTATCACCAAGGACGGTAAGACCGAAACGGTAAAGACCGGGAATCTGGTCTATGCACTGTTTCAGCACGACACGAGCCGGGCGCTCGATCCTCAAGCGCATATCCACGCGATCGTTGCCAACATGACGCAGATGCCCGACGGCAAATGGCAGGCCCTGGACGCCCAAAAGCTATGGGCCAGCAACACCGTCATCGGCTCGATCTACCATAGCTTCCTCCGCAACGAGTTGGAGAAGCTTGGCTATCAGACCCGGATGGACGGTAAGCATGGCACGTTCGAGATTGTCGGCGTCCCAAAAGCGGTTCTGGAAGTCTTCAGCCAACGACGCGAACAGATCATGGAAAAGGCGGCCGAGCTAGGCATCGTCTCGCCAAAGGGTCGTGATGGCGTAACCGTCAACACGCGCGATCCAAAGCTGAATGTCGAAGACCGCGACGGGCTCGTTCTCGACTGGATGGCGAAAGCAGCGGAGCAAGGCTTTGACGGCAAGAAACTGCTCGAGGGAGCGTTAGAGAACGCCGCCAAGGCGGAGCAACGAGAGAACGCTGGCCCGATAGGGCGCAGCTACACCGTAATCGCGGACGCCGTGAAAGTCGCGATGGATACGGTGTCGGGCTTGCTCCGGTCACCGGACCCACTGGTCGACCGCGGTTTGGTTCGTCTGGCGCCGTCCACCGGCCAGGCTAATGCGCAGCTTGCTGTCGCCTCCGCGATCCGCAGTCTCAGTCAACGCGAAGCGGCGTTCGATAAAGACAAGGTCGCCAAGAAGGCCCTCGACTTCGGCCTCAAGGGCGTCACCATCGATCATGTCGAGGCGAGGGTCGAGCAGCTCACCGAGAAGGGCAAACTCCTATCCGGGGAGATTACCCACCAGGGTCAGAAGGTCGAGGCTGTCACGACACCGGAAGCGCTTCGGACCGAGGAGAGCATCCTTGCGCGGGTCCAGGCGGGTAAAGACGCGGGTGCTCCGATCGTGGCACCCTCGGAAGCGCCAGACCGGCTGCAGGCCGCCTCCCCTCACCCCCTGAACGAAGGACAGCTCGCAGCCGCTACGCTGATCGTCTCGACCTCGGATCGCATCGTCGCGGTCCAGGGCATCGCCGGCGCCGGTAAGTCGACCATGCTGCAGGCGGTTGCCCGCGTCGTTGAGTCCGAGGGCAAATCGGTGATGGGCCTGGCATTCCAGAACAAGATGGTCGCGGACATGAAGGAAGGCATGGCGCGGCCGGACGCCATTCCCACTCGCGAGATGTCGGTCGATCAGATGCAGGATTCTGGGGTCAAAGCCGAGACGATCGCTCACTTTATCTGGCATAACGAAAAGCACGTCACCAACCAGAACACGCCGGAGGCTCAGGCGCGTCGTGACGAGCTGAAGAATACAATCATCGTCGTCGACGAGACGTCGATGGTGTCGAACCGTGACATGCTCAAGATGCTGACGATCGCAGAATCGCTCGGCATCGAGAAAGTCGCACTGATCGGCGATCGCCAGCAGCTCCTCCCGATCGATGCCGGCAAGGCCTTTGCCATGATGCAAGCCGACAAGATCGGCATGGCTCGCATGGATGACAACCTTCGCCAGCAGACTGACCAGCTGCGCACGGTCGCGGCGCTGGCCAACATCGGCAAGGCGGGGCAGGCCATGAAGGTGCTTGGCGACAAAGTCGTCGAGCATGAGGATCCATCGGCGCACGCGTCCGACCTGTGGCTGGCCCTGTCGCCGGATGAACGTGCCAACACGGCCATTTTCGCGTCGGGCCGCGAGACCCGTGCAGCGATCAATCAGGCGGTGCAAAAAGGCCTGAAGGACGAGGGCACGCTCAAAGGTGACGGGCTGTCCATTGCCGTCATCCAGAACGTGAACATCGAGCGTGAGGACCTGCGCTACGCCAAGACCTACGAGAAAGGGCAGCGGCTGGAGATCAAGGGCTCGGTGCCGGAGCTTAAACTCGAACGCGGTGTAGCCGAGGTCCGGCGAACCTTTGCCAACGGCAAGGTCGAGATCGTAAAAAACGGTAAGTCGATTAAGTTCAGTCCTCAGAAGATCGATCCGATGATCGACAAGGATCGTATGTCGCTCGCGACGATCGAGACGATCCAGATTCACGAAGGCGACCGGATCCGGTGGACTGATAACGACAAGGAGCGCGGCATCTACAATGCCTCGCTGGCCACGATCGCGGGCATCGAGAACGGTAAGGTCACGGTCGAGCTTGCCAACAAGGACCAGGTCACGCTCGAGCAGAACGATCCGATGATGCAGCGGATGAACCTCGCCTACGCGCTCAACATGCACATGGCGCAGGGCATCACCGTCAACAAAGCTATTACGGTGATGCAGAGCTTCGAGCGTAATCTGTCGAACCAGCGGCTCTTCAACGTCGGTGTCACCCGTATTCGCCTCGACCTGACCATGGTCGTCGACAACCAGCAGAAGCTCGAGCTGCAGCTGGATAAGAACCCCGGCGACAAAACCTCATCGCTGGAAAGCCTCGGCCGCCTCGATATCGATGGTGCTGCTGTACAGACCAAAGCGGCTGACGATGCGCTCACCAAAGCAATGGAGAGCCTCGACGAGGTGAGCAGCGAGAAGATCCTGATCGACCCTGCCAGCCTCGACATGACGGACCTGCCGCCAATGGGCGCGTCGACCACTGACTATTCCGACATCAAAAACCTCGATGGGGAGATGCCGTCGATCACGGACGGTCAGGACGCCGATCGGCGCGATGTTCAGGCCGATCGCAAGGACGACGAGCTTGGCATGCCTCCACTCGACATGGACGACCTCAGCGCCCTGCCCGCGATGCTCAAGTCTGGCGAACAGATCCGCGGCCTTCCTGAAAAAAACCTCAGCCTGGATATGTGACAATGAATAACTCGCCCACGACGGTGATCCTATGCGGCACGAACGAAACCATTCCATCCGACATCCTCGACCTCCTTTTGACGCAAGCGCGGAGGGGTTTCGGACGTTTGATGGTCGTCGACGAAGGTAGCCAACTTGCACGTCTTCACGCCGCCCAGGATACGGATTTCCTGCTCGACCCGGCCATCGGCAACTGGGACTTCTTTGCCGATCACCTAACACAGCATGAAATCGCATGCGCAGGCGAGGCGATCCTTCGATCAGACGCAGTAGCGCCGGGAATCTACAACGCTGTCAGTTGCGTGCTTGCAGAGATGCTTTCGGAACTAGCGGCGAAACCCGGTGCCAGGCTGCGGGACGTTTCGGAGAGGGTTCGTGCTTTCGGGTATGAATCTATGGCCGACGCGATGCGCCTAAATATCGACCTCGCAGCCGACACGCGGGCAGGCTGGATGGCATTGGCACGCCTCCAGGAAGATGCCGGACGGTTTGCGGCTGGGACGTCGTCTACGACAACGTCCATTCGCCGCTGGCTGACCACAAGCCCTCGATCGGTGCTGTTTCTAACAGCGGGAGCCGGGGTCAACGATGGTGCCTGTCGCTCCGTCCAGGCTGCCATCGACTGCGTCGCACGCCTGGAGGTGAACGCCGGGCGGGAGGTTCAAATCGTGCAAATCCATTCCGCGAGCGCCTCCGGCACGTTGTTGCGAGACGTGTCACCGCCGTCGGTGCCTTGGCAGGCCCGGACCGAAGGCCGTTGCTGAAGATCGAAGTTCTAGAGGGGGAATTAGTACATGATTGTAAAACCGTCGACCAAAGCTGACGAATGCGCGGCGATTGCCGCATTTATGGCAAACCCAGACTTCGACCGCCTTCCAGAGCGGGCGCGCAAGGAGACGATGAACCGCCAGCGCGGGCTCAACGGTGAGCGATCGACCGCGCATATCCTCGATCGTCACTTCCATGACGCGCCAAACCACGCTCTCTTGCACGATCTACGGCTTCCCGACGGTATCGGAGGGTTCGCCCAGTTCGATCATGTCATTCTGTCACGTCTGTCGCGCACAGCGGCCGTAGTCGAGGTGAAGAACTATCGTGGCCGGATCTCCAAGAACGAGCATAATGAATGGCACGTCTGGTATGAGGGACGGCGACGGCCGATCGACATCCCCAACCCATTGGAACAGGCCCGACGCCAAGGGGAGGTTCTCAGGGCCTGGCTGAAAGCGCGTCGGCATGACGTCGCGTTCGAGACGATCGGCGCGTTCGTCATCATCCCTCCGGAAGGCTCGATCGACCGCTCGAAGGTCGGCGCCGACGTGCGGATCTACAAGGGAGACAACTTCATTGCAGCATGGACGGAATTCGGCGGAATATCTCCTATGGGCCGGCTGTTCTCAACCGGCGTGTCAGCCAAGACGCTCTTGGCGATCAGCGGGCAGCTCGCAGGAGACCACCAGCCTGATCCCCGCGGCCTCGAAGAAATGATCGGCTTGCGATCGTCAAAGATCAAGCCGGCTGTGGTTGTCGACAACGAGGAAGACGGAGCCGACGACGAGACAAAGCCTGACGTCACGCAGCAGGGCGGCATCCAGGCCGTGGCTAGCGCAGAGGAGGCCTCCCCTGTCGTCGCCTCAAGCGAGCCTAAGGCAACCGTGGTCACGAGCGATACCGCGCTGAGCACCATAGCCGCTGAGGGCAAGGCATCGGACAAGATTGAGATCGTGCTTGGTATATACGAGCGCGTACTGCCTGACGGCAGCGTCGCCTTCCTCGCCGGTAGGGATGAAGCAGCGGGTGTTTGTCTGAAGCTGGCTTGCGAGGGCCTGGCCCGGTGGAACCCGCGCTATCGCAACTGGCTGAGCGATGCGAGCAAAGCTCCAATCATCCGAGACGCCGTTATCACGACACATCGGGAACAGCGGGAGGTAAGTCATGGGGTTGGCTGAACGCGACTATATGCGAGCGCCACCCAGGCAACGTGGTCGTACAACCCGCCTCGATGCCGCGCCGACCGACGGTGTCATCTGGGAGGCGACGGTCGATCCCTCGCCTGAAGCCACACCGCGACACCGCCATCGCCGGCTGATTGCGCTGACATTATGGATCGTCGGCGGGACTGCCGTCTTCACGGCCCTGTGGGCGATCGCCTGCGCGATGATCGGAGCCCAATGGCACGGCCAGAGGGCCATCTTCACGCCGCACACGACGCAAAGCGATTCACGTACCGGGGGGAGTAATCATGCAGCACGCTGAAAGTGAACCGTCCTCGGCCGAGTTGCTGACACCCGATGCACTGTCCGACACGGACTTGGCGGACAGCTTCCGGACTCAGTCATTCCACCTGATGCAAGCGCATCCCATCGCCGCTGCGCATCTGGTACTGGCTGCAGCTTCGATAGCGCCCACCTGCGCGGCCGAGCAAGACGTCGCTGACGAGTTTTCGTTCGTCATCGTCGATTTCGCTCAGCAACTCGGTGTTTTCCACCGCCGCGCCGTCAACCGGCGGGCAAAGGAAATTGCGGGGGCTGGTCATGGGCTTTGATGACCGAGACTATATGCGCGAGCGCTATCGGGACCGTCAGAGAAAGGCCTCCGGCACAACAATCTGGAACGATCGCAAAGCGAGGGTAGAGCAGCCGCACGACAAACACGGAAAAGCGGTACCGCTTGGCAGCGCGCGTTGGATCGGAGGCGGTGGCAACGGCAGCGGAGTTGGCCCTGGCTGGTTCGATACAGCCAGTCGTGGGTTCTACTATCAGAAGAACCGACATCGTCCTAAACGACATGCTCAGACGCACCCAGCGCAGAAATGGATATTCCTGCTATGCGCGATGCCTATCTTGATCCCCGCCTACCGTGAGGCAAAACGCTCCGGCTGGTTTCCCGATCGCGTGGCGGAACTGCCCTTCCCAGCGTCCGGAACCGTCACGGTCAATAATAGCGTCGATCCAAAGACGGCGACGTCGAAAATTGGGGTGACAGCGGCAGATGCAAATGTTGTCGTACAGCTGTTTGATCGAAAAACCGACGTGCACGTCATCTCCGTCTATGTGAACCGTAACGAGGATGTATCCGTACCGGTGCCACCCGGCACTTACCGGATGAAAATCATCGAGGGGGACAAATGGCACGGTCTGACGAAGTGGTTCGGTACATCGACCACCTATGAGACTGTGGTGCGGCCGATGGTCTTCACACAGCGAACCAGTCGGACGATCGACTTGCATCGGTCGCCGGCCGGCAACCTCCACACCAGCATCAACTTTACCAACCCAAAACCGCTCAACTGAACAAGGGGAAGACACATAAATCGGACACTCGCAATCCTTGGGATGCTTGCGATCGCCCTCCCCCCCTGCGACGGCGCAAAAGCTCGTTAAGGGCGGTATCGACACTGATGGTGACATGGAGGTGCCGTGCGGCGACCGCTCCTAGGGACAATCGCGCTGGGCTAGAAGCGTACGCGGTGAACCCTGCCGACGGGCTCTTTGCCGCCATGGTGGCTCTGATTTGGGTGGCTGACGCACAAAACGATGGATGCCTGTGTGTTGACCCCCTCCCCTACCCCCTTTGCTGAAGCTCCTGGTGTCATAGTCGGGCGATCCCCTGCGCGTCGCCCGCGGAGAAGGTTTATATGCCCTCCAGCGCGAGCGGCAGCTTGCTGTGGGTGGATCGGTCGCTGGCGCGAACAATCAGCCTGCGCTGAAGGCGACAGATTATCTATTGCATGTAAAGCTGCTCTACTTTGCCAACGATCCTGGCAGCAGCGGTGGTCGTCTAACTCCAGCAGCCTACGACGTAGGCCAGCGAGGAGGGTGGATATCCGCAGGATATCCATTTCGTTTGGCTACCATAAGGATATCCAGTCAATATTCTTTGGTTAGCTATCAACCATCGACCACCATATCGATAGGCCGCCATATCCATAGGCAAGCATATCCATAGGCAAGCATATCCATAGGCAGGCATATGCATAGGCCACCATATGCATAGGCAGCTATATCGATAGGCCATCCAAAGGCTTCCAAAAGGATATCCATTGTATATGTCTTGCACTATCAATAGGATTTCGATAGGCAGCCAACAGCCTATGCATGGCCAATCGATCGCAATAGGCAATTAGTAGCCTAGTAAAATGTTAATGAGGAAACGCAGGCATGCCAGCGATATCAGTAGCAAACCCGAAAGGGGGTGCCGGCAAAACGACTCTTACGTTCATTCTCGCTGGGGAGCTGGCTCGCAGCGGCGCGTCGGTTGTCGTCGTCGATGCTGATCCAAATGCGATCATAGCGAAGTGGGGCGCCAGGCGTACCGCTGAGGGGAGGGCACTTCCGTTTGAGATCGTAGCAAGCCCTAAAGAGTCAGAGCTAGTAAAGGTGCTAGACGCCCTCACCGAGAAGAACGACTTTGTTTTAATCGATCTTGAGGGGACGGCCTCGCGGATGACATCAAGAGCACTTGCCCGTTCTCACTTGGTACTGATTCCGTTCAATCTGTCGCCGATTGACGCAGAATTAGCAGCTAATGCCGTTGGTTTGATACACGAGGAGGCGGAAGCCTTAGGCCGCGTTATTCCGTACCGCCTCGTCCGAAGTCGTGACAACGCGGCGATCGAAACGAAATCTGCGAAACGAATTACCTCAGCAATCAAGGATGCTGATCTACCGTTGCTCAACAAGGGACTGGTAGAACGAGCGGCTTACCGTGACGTATTCGATTTTGCATCAACGTTGGAAGAACTGACCGATGAAAAGACTTCAGGGCTTGCAGCAGCCAAACGAAACGCATTCGAAGTTGCGTACGCAGTCGTAGAGGCTGTGCGTGAGGAGACTGACCGATGAGCGGTTATGGGTTCAAGAAGCCTATTGCGGCATCGGCTGACGAAGTCGCCGACAAACTCAATCTTTCCGGCCTCTCGAAAGCGCCTCTTCGTATCGATCCTGTGAGAGAAGAGGAAGCAGTCGCGCGTGGCGCTGCAATGGGGTTCGTCGATCGCGCCCAGGGGGAGGGCGAGAGTGTCTCAGCTCGACCTAGCCGACGTCGGCGAGAGACAGTCGCTCAGGGAAATCTCTTTATTAAGGGTCCACAAGAAACACTCGACTGGTTCGTTGAATTTACCAACCAGCGTGGTCACCGTTCCTATTGGCAGGCACTTGAGGAACTGCGAGCACTTACCGCGAAGGGTTAGGGTCCTTCTAGGCACCGAGCCTCCTGCAAGTAAGGCAAGCGAACAGGCTAATATTCTTCGTGGGTATCCAAAAATCGCACTGGCTAGTTTCGTTTATCGAGACCCCGTGTGAGGAGGCGGTCAATCTCTGCCATTGCGATATCAAGATCCGCAGCCGCTGCACAAAGCGAACCGTGATCGAGGGACGCAGACGGCGACGGAGACGAACCGGGGAGGGCAGGGGATACCAAACCTCCCGTTTCGAGCCCAACGAGTCTCGCAGCAGCAAGCGCGCGCGCCTGGATATCGGCACCGGCGCGCGACAAGCCAAGCGCGCGCATGAGCTGCTTGCGCGTGGTCGGACCGAGCGCCGCCAAAAGCGTCCAAGCCTCAAACGCACGGGCGTTGCGGGATAAGCCGACGAGGGCATCACGACCGCGACCCAACACCGACTCTATGCGCTCCAAGTTCGTGAAGGCGGCCAACGCTTCATGCGTGCTATGGTCGACGAGCGCGGCAGCCCGCTGGGCGTCCGTGACATCGAGGCGAAAGACCGTGCGCGGGACTATCCCGGTAACCGGTGGGACGATGCCGCGTGCAACAAGCACAAGGTTCAGGGCCCAGCATCCGGCCGGCTCGGACGCAACGTAATGCCGCATCGATCGGGAGGGCAGGGGGAGTAGCGCCTCGTGCCCAGAGCTTTCGGCGAAGTCCGGCGCGCGGATCAAAACGTCGACCGCGACCGCAGCGCGCGCCAGCCCATGGAGCGGATGATCCGGACCGGCGTCCGCCAGTCCGCAGGCACCGGTGAGGGGGCCACCGGCAGCCGCCTGCGCCAAGGCATCCTCGGCGGCGTTGAGCAATGCCAGCGCATCGACCTCGAACCCGCGCGTCGCGTTGACCATGCGAACGACCATCGTTGCAGCGTCGGCAATCGGTGGCACCCCGTGTGCAGCAAGCCAGAGCACGACGGCGTCGCGGCGGGGGTCATCGGTCAGAAGGATCGAGAGGGCGTCAGTAGAAGGCTGGTGGGCAGGGCCGACGTTGCCAATGCCGGCATCGCGTCGATACGCGCGCCACGAGTCGGCCACGGTGGCGAGGCTCGCAACCTTGCGGATTTCTGGGGAGGCAAAGCGAATTGCACCTGCCAATCGACCGAGCGCGTAGCCTAGCGAAGTATGATCAGTGAACGTCATCGCGCCCATCATATGCTAGCAATAACGAGATCACTAGGCATTGCTATAGGTCATGGCTAGTAACTTACCATAATCGGACATTATGGTAACTACCGCGATGTGCTACATAGGCGGAATGCAGGGTAAATCGGACCAGCGGGCGCGACCCTCATGAGCGAAATCGTCGTCCACCGCACCGACGGGGAGGGGCTGCCGATCCGAGCCCGGCGTGGGATCGTCGAGCCGATCGATGCCCGCGTTACCCGGTTGCTGGCTCTCGCGCTGCCAGCGGACGCTGGCCTCGTCAGCGAGATCGGCTTCGCGGCGCAGCTCGGCGCTATGGCAGCGGCGAGCAAGGCGGCGCTGGCGTCGGACCTGGCCTGCTATCTGCGGTGGTGTGAGGACATCCGTGTCGCCCCGCTGCCCGCCGAGCCCGAAAACCTGATCCGCTACATTGCCATGCTAGAAACGCGCGGCGCCAAGCCCGCAACGGTGGCCCGGCGAGTTGCCAGTCTCGCCACCGCACACGCCCTGTCAGGCTTGCAGGAGAGGGGGCATGCGCCCACCAGCCACGTCATGGTCCGTGCGGCGCTCAAGGGCCTGCGCCGACGGCGTGGCGCTGCGCAGCGTCAGGCTGCCCCGTTGCGCTTCGGGGCCTCGCTAGACCCCCATACCAAGGGGTTCACGCTGACCGCGCTGCTCGGCGCCTGTGGCGGCGACCTGCAGGGGTTGCGTGATGCCGCGCTGCTATCGCTTGGCTATGATGCTGGACTGCGCGTCAGTGAACTCGTCGCCGTCACCGTCGCGCACATCGATCCGCACAGCGATGGCTCGGCGCTTCTTTTCATCCCGTCGTCCAAGACCGATCAGGAAGGGCAGGGGGCCTGGGGCTGGCTGTCCGCCGACACGATGCGCCGAGTCGGCGCTTGGCTGGTAGCGAGCGCCATCACCGAGGGGCCGGTCTTTCGCCGCGTGGGTGTCGATCGGCGCCGTCTACGCGCCGCAGTTCCGCCGATGGCGTACGAGGCGATCCCCGGGCACACGCGGCACTGGCAGGAGAAGCTCCGTGGCAAGAAGGCCGAACCGGCACGCACCGTCTACACCGTGGGGACCGCGTCGCTGAGCCGGCAGGGCGTCAACGGGATCTATCGGCGGGTGGCGCTGAGTGCATTCGATCAGGGGCTGGTAGAGATGCCGATCGCGAAGGTTGAGGAAGCTGCAAGGGCGCTATCAAGCCACTCGCTGCGCGTTGGGCTGACGCAGGATCTGTTTGCCGCCGGCGAGGACGGCGTTGGCATTGCCCAGGCGCTGCGATGGTCGTCGCCGTCGACGGCACTGCGCTATGGGCGGAAGCTTGCCGCCAGGAGCAATGTTGCAGCGCGCGTGTTGTCGAAGATAAGAGGATGATATACCATACTAGTACTGGGCTGCCAGACGTACGTTTAGCACCGTCTCGAATCCCAAGAAGTAGGGCGTGCGCGCGGTATCGCGTTAGAGTTCGTGCTATCAATGATACCATCGTCGCAAGGTTGGTCGTCGCGATGACATCGGCAAAATGATCATGGCAATCGAGGCATGTCCGCAATCGACGCCGTGATCGCCGTGGCGCTTTGGATGTGCGTCGCTGCCGCCATCAGATCGACGTCCGTCAGACCGCGGTGATCAATCCACCATTTGGCGTCAGTTACCTGAAGGCAAGCGTAACACTCGGCACCGCTCTTGGAGTTGGTTAGGACTGTGAGCCGCTTGGTCCTTATCGTCGATGCCCGGCTGATTTGCCGATCTGTGCCCGTGGATCGGCGTCGAACGCGAAACCCCGCTCAAAGCGCGGCAACTACCTGTGATCTCCGCAAAGTATGAGTTGTGCAGGGGCCTCGATCGGTGCCTATCGAGGCCCCTGATTTAGTGAAGGTTTTGCGCAAATTTATTAGCTTCGCAGAAATCTACCGGGCTCCTACTTTCGTCGCCGTTTCACAGAGGTCGTCACCCGGACGGAACGCCGACGTATCTACAATGACCATGATGAAGTCGGCGGCAGTAGCCGCCAGCTTCGAGCGAGGGGACACCGTGCGCGAGGTCGCACGGCGGTTCGGCATCGCCGACATTCTGGTCTATAATTGACGGCTGGCACATCACCACGGCTCGGCTAACGCCATTTGCCTCCCAGATGCCGCCAAACCCTGAAGCCGATGCGGGAGGAACGACCGGATAATCGGAGGAGCAAGAACATTGCATATGGATGCAAAAGTCCGGGCCGGCCCAGCGTACGGGCGCCCGCCAGCAACGCCTTTCCGGTGACAATCCACACGCCGGCCGGCAGCGCCAGTTGCCACCAGCGAAGAGGTGAGCGGACGCGAGGGGGTCGCGAACGCTCCGTGACTGAATGGGGCAGGTTGTTGATCGTCACCTGAACACGGCTCTCTTTCCTGCTCGATCGTTGTGCCAGGCACAACTAGATCATAGCCTAGCACGAAATCTCAAGCCTTTTCCCCTACCGATACGAAGCCCCCAAGCGCATGAAGCAACTGCCCTTGATGGTCGAAGCAGGCGCTTCGCTCCTGACGGTGGGCCTTGTCGCTGCCCGTGCTGTGAACGTGCTGGCGTAGCGGCGGCCGAGAAAAAATTGATGGTGACGAAGCTCCAGGCATCCCTGAGGCATCACTTGTAGGGATATGCGTTCGCAGCGACGCAAGGATCGGCTCCTGCTAGGAGCGATCGTCTATCAATGTTTAGAGGGTCCTGATGAGCGTTGTTGCCGCTTCCCTGTATCGCCATGGCCAGCGGGTCCGGTCTGTTTCGATCGACGAGTCGACATTCTGTTCGGACGACAAGGCTGAGTTCGTCTGGATCGGTCTGCTGGAGCCATCCGAGGAAGAGCTTCGGAAGCTACAGGACAACTACGGCCTTCACCCTCTTGCGGTCGAGGATGCCCTGAAAGCCCACCAGCATCCGAAGGTCGATGTCTACGGCGATCAGCTGTTCGTGGTAGCGCTGACTGCCCGGCTTGAGGATCAGGTTATCGCCTACGGTGAAACCGCGATATTCGTTGGTCCCAGTCATGTCATCACCGTGCGTCATGGATCGGCACGATCGCACAGCACGCTGCGTGACCAGCTTGAAGCGGCGCCGTCCCTACTTTCTCATGGTGTTGACTATGTTCTGCACGCCATTATCGACTTCATCGTCGATGGCTATCTGCCGATCGGGGAGGCCATCGAGGAGGAAGTAGTCATAATGGAGCAACGGGCGCTGGACGCTTTCCTGGCCCGGGAAGAAATCAGTCGCATCTTCAATCTACGACGTGAGCTGATGCGGTTCCAACGAGTCCTTGGCCCCATGGGCGAGGTAGCGAACAAACTCACCCACCCCGACATGCCTTGCATCGACCGGGAGGTAATCCCGTATTTCCGAGATGTGCTGGACCATATTCACAGAGTTGAAACCACGGTGGGCGGCCTTCGCGAAGTGCTCACATCGGTCTTTGAGGTTAGCAATCTGCTCGAACAGCAGCGCACTGGTGCGAGTACCCGGCAGCTTGCGGCCTGGGCGGCCATTATGGCCGTGCCGACTGCCCTCGCAGGCATCTACGGTATGAACTTCGAGAACATGCCAGAGTTGAAAACCAAGTATGGATATTTCGTCGTACTCGCGGTGGTCGCTACGGTGTGCAGTGTGCTTTATATCAGGTTCAAGCGCGCAAAATGGATCTAGTCGAGTGTACAAGCGGCTTGAGACACCTGAAGGTTCGGCGAGATAATTTCATGCCATGATTCTCACCTGACTACGCAATAAATATAATATCATATCTTGTTAATGAATGTGAGCTGTCGATCGCATTCCGCCTGTATTCAATATCGCGGTCCTATCTACTAGACGTGACATTCGGTCACGCTTGATGGAGGTAGTCATGAGAGGATCCTTAATCTTAGCCGCGGCGGCGCTGGCGTTTTCTGCGCCGGCTGCGATGGCCCAGTCCCATGGCGGTTACGGCGGGCATAATGGCGGCCCGTCCTACGGCAATCAGGTCCGGGGACACGGCGGATATGGCGACGCCTACCGCGATCGAGGCGGTGGCCATCAGCAGTCTTGGCGCGGTAATGGCGGCGGCTATTACCAAGGCGGCTACGGCTACAACAATCGCCATGATCGTCGCGAGGAACGTCGTGAGCGGCGGCATGAGCGCCAGGAGCGCAATCAGCGCTACGGGAGTTATGGCTATTAAGTTGAAAGCAGCGCTTTCTGGGCAGACCGCCCCAGCGGTGCCGACCAAAGAGAGGAATGCACCATGACGGATGCCGCAACAGTACCCGCGACCACCCGGATGCAGGGCATGCTCTGCCCCGTGTGTCGGGTCGACCTCGTGCTCGCCGACCGGCAGGGGGTCGAGATCGACTATTGCCCGCAATGCCGGGGCATCTGGCTGGACCGCGGCGAACTCGACAAGATCATTGAGAAGAACGCTTCGTACGAGGCGACGTCGAGGCCGGCACCCGATTACCCGCCACAACCGACAGCACCTGGATATGCTCAGCCTGTTCCCTGGGGCGGGTACAATGAGGGATCTCATGGCGGTGGACGTCATGGCGGCGGGCATGACCGTGACGGCCACGGCGGCTATCGTCCCGGCGGCTTTCTTGGCGGTCTGTTTCGGCATTGATCCGCACTCGGCCGGCGGTCCGAGCAGGCAGCCGTGTCATGGTGTCGGTGCATCGAGGGAGAAATAGCGTGACCAGAAGATGCGGGCTGACACTTGGGATCATGATCCTTGCCGGCTTGGCGGCAGCGCCGGCCGGCGCACAGGGCATGTCTCATGGCGCGGGCGTCAACTGGAGCGGCACGCATGGCGGGGTCAACTGGGATGGTGGGCATGCCTATGAGGGCGGAAGCTACGGCGGCTACCCTGCCTCGTCCGCACCCCGTCCCACGTACCAGATGCCGCAGCCTACGCCTTATCCCATGCATGGACCTCGTGCGCCATACGCCCAAAATGACAGCAGCGATCACGCCGTCCGGCATGACGATCGTCGTTCATCACCACCGGCGGTTCGGAGTCTTGAACGCAGGTGAGCCATCCCGGGGCCATCGGGCACTCGATGGACGCAGGCTGTGATCAGACGGCCATGCTCATAATGTCCTTGTAGGCCGAAAGAACCTTGTTCCGGACCTGCAAGGTGGCCTCGAACGAAACCGAAGCGCGTTGCTGTATCAGCGCGACGGTCGCGATATCGGTCGTCTCACCGCGTTCGTAGGCTTCGGTCGCGACATCCTCCTGTTCCTGGAGCGCATTCACCTTTTGAAGCGCGGTCTGCATCGTCGCGGCAAAGCTCGTCGATGGGGCAGTGCCATCCGGTCCCCGCAGCGCATTTGGCGACGAAGCCGAGCCGACATCCCTCAGCGCGGCGTTTCGTTGAAGCATCGCGTTGCGCATCGCCATGACGTCGGCCACGCCGTTCACATTCATGCTTGTCGACCTCTTGCCCGACCGATGGAAAGCGCATCTTCGCGCAAAAACGATTAGGAACGGTTAAGGATGTTTGTTCGGAATTGCCCCCCGGTCGTCCCGATCCGGGCGATACGCGTCACGGCTGACGGCGGTGTCGGTGCCGCAGGTGAAAGAGCAGACCGCGGCGTCGCGAAAACGGCTCGAACATTTCATCCGGTCCCTCGGGGTCGAGCAGCTTGCTGTCGGCCAGCCATTTTTTTCAATGGAAGACAGTTCGGGCAGCTCGTACTCGCGTAGCGAGCGACCCGGCGCCTTCAACGCCGCGATCGTTGCGATCAACGAGCCGGTTTCGGCAAATTTCGTGATGACCGCGTCCTTGTGGGTGCCGAGGTGCTCGGCGAGTAGACCGGCGCGGATGTCGGCTATCGTTCGATGCCCATCGGCGTCGGATGCCCCGGTCGTGTCGATCGTCACGTCGCATTCGCTGTCGAGGCGCAGCGACCGGTTGTTGAAGTTGGAGGATCCCACTCGCAGCACGACGTCGTCGACGATCATGACCTTGGCATGGACATAGATCGGTGTGCCCGCGGCGGTGAACGGGTGATAAATACGGAAGCGGTCGTGCACGTCGCGCGTCCTGAGTTCGGCAACCAGCCGGGCACGGGCCGTATCCATCGCGATAGGTTCGAGCCAGCCGTTCGCGGTCGTCGGATTGACGACGACGATCTCCGGACCATCGGCCTCGTCGAGCCGTCTGGCGATCGCCTCGGCGACTCGCCGGGACGCGAAATACTGGCTTTCGGCATAGATCAGCCGCCGCGCCCGCGCGATGAGCGCGACATACAGCGCCTCGATCTCGTGAACCGGTTCCTGGTCGGCGAGCTTTGGCAGCGTGCGCGAGATCCCGACGGGCACGTCCCTGAAGTCTGCCTCGAGCCCGTCAGGCCAGCAATCCGCGCCATCGGTCACGGGCTCGATCGAATAGCCGCCGGCGGCATGCCACCGCTCCCGACAGGCGTCGCCGAGGGCGCGTGCCACCGGGCCCTCCAGCGCCATGGCCGCGTCATGCCACGGCCCGTGCGGCGTGCCGTCCGGTCGGACGCGGCGCGGTTCTTCGTCCCGGTGGTCTCGCGTGTCCCACCGTTCGCGGGTCATGTCGATGCCGCCGCAAAAGGCCATGCAGTCGTCGATCACCACAATCTTCTGGTGATGCGATCCGGCGACCGGATGATGTCCGTCGAGTTTGAGGTGGATCTGGCGGTCGCGCACCCAGCGCAGGATCGTGAACAGGGTTCGGCCATGAAACAGCGTCTTGAGCGCACCGGTATCCCAGCGCAGTATGTGGATATCGAGCAGGGGACTGCGCTGGACCAGCCAGCTGATGAACGCCCCGACCGTCGGCGGACCCTCGTCCTGACCCTCCCCGGCAAACTGGATCCGGGCGTCGAAGTCCCAGCCGATCAGCACGATGCGCCGCTTGGCCTTGAGCATCGCGGAGCGGGCCGCCCTGAAATAGTCATCGGCGTCGATGATGACGGCCGCACGGCTTGCCGTGGCGGTCCGCCAGAACGCGCGTCGGATGGTGGCGTCGCTCATGGGCTTTGGCACCTCAACGCCCATGACGACGCCCCCACGTCGCTATCCGCCAAGCGTACCAGAGCACGAGCGCGACGATGATCGCCGTCGAGACCGGACCTACATAGCGCTCGACCGCCCCATAGCGCTGCCCCAGCAGATAGCCGGCGGCTGCCAGCATCGCGGTCCAGGCGGTCGTGCCGATCGTCGACCACAGGAGGAACGGTCCCAGGGGCATCCGCACGAGCCCGGCCGGGATCGATACGACCGATCGCACCGTGGGGACGATCCGCCCGATGCAGACGAACAGGGCACCATGATCACGAAACCAAGTCTTCGCGCGTTCGACCTCCTGCCATTCGAGCGTGAGCCATCGGCCGTGCCGATCGACCAGGCCATGCAGCCGGTCGATGGCGAGTATCCGCGCGACGGCGTACCAGCAAAGATTGCCCGCCATGGCGCCCGCCGCTCCGGCGGCGATCACGCCAGGCAGCGACAATGCTCCGCGCGAAGCGCGCAGGCCGGCAAGTGGCATAATGACTTCCGAGGGCAGCGGTGGGAACACGGTTTCGGCGAACATCAGCATCGCGACGCCAAGATAGCCGAGCTGATCCACGAGCTGCTGGATCCACTGCCCCAAACTGCTTCTCCCTTCGTGTATGGACTAAAGGCTCGCCGCCCCGGAGCACCTGTGGCGTTCCGTGCGAGCGATCGTTTGTTCAGGGTTTGGCCGAGCGACGTTTCTTTGTTTTGCTTGGATCATGACGGATGCTCGCTAGCGAACCCCCTTAGCGGAAGCATTCTTGGCGTCCGCATTCAGCGTAGCGACAGCCTTCGCTGCCACCTTGCAATCGCTTCCGCTTTCCTGACCGCGCTTGCAGCGTGTTATGACCAGTCTGGCTTCGTCGGCATGAGTGCGAAAATATTCCTCATCGGGAGGGGTGACTACACCGCAAGCGCATAAGCTAAGCGTGACCGCGAAGGCGGCGGTCAAACGTGTCTTGTGGATCATCGAAATATCGCTTTTCTGAGGTTGGGTGTCCAAAAGTGTCGAACGTCAAATTCGTTTGGGGCCTGTTTATCGATGGAGATCCGTCCGGGCAGCACACTGGCGGACATTGGCAGGCGTACGGTGACCGGGCAATGCTGTCCGATCGATTGACAGATCCTGTGCAAATACTGCTCATCCCTCTTATGGAACGGTGATCGTTATGGTGCTCGCCGCTGGCGGTGATCAGCTATTTTGGGTTTGGCGACCAGCAGACGGCTGGATGGTGTTGCCTACCCCTGCCGTCTGCAGAGGCAACACCCCCCGAACGCTTAGTGCACACGATAGTATCAATGGTGCCCGCTCCCATGTCCGTTGCCATGCGCTCCTGCTGAATGCCCCCCACCGGCATGACCTCTGCTATAACCTCTCCCCCCGTGGTGCCTACCTCGGTAGCGGACGCCACCGACCCCGACCCCAAAAGATCCATAGATGGGAAAGCCATAGTAGCCATAGGGGTTTGAATAGCGATTGGGATAGCCACCGTCGTAGCTGGCACCACGCCAACGGCCTCCACTGTCGGCGACCGCTATCAGGCACTTGCTCGGGGCTGGCTGTTCCGCACTGGCGGGTGTGGCCGGTGCGGCGGGTTCCGGCGACGGCGCCTGGATGAAGGCCGTCGTGCCGAGCCGGTCATTCAGCGGCGGAATGAGCGTCGCCGGGATCGCACCCGGCGTGTCGCAAGGTACGGCGAAGTAGGAAAGGGAGACAGGCTGCGGCGCATAAGTGGCGCAGCCACCTAACAAGACCGCTCCGGCAAGTGGGGCGATGAAAGGTTTTCGAAAGTTCGTCATGATGGTTCCATTCCTCTCGTGAACGGCGCGGCGTTGCCGATCGGCAGAGCAGACCCGTTTTCACGAGCAATACTGCGGCTTGCCTCGTGTGGTTGGGGGCAGCTAGCGCTGCTCCTAACGGGGCCCGTAGGGCAGCGGCTGTTCAGATATAGGCTATGGCTTCGATTTCGCCTCGCGACTGCCTTTGTCTTCACCGGCGGTTAAAGAAGCTATGGCGTTAGCTGCGTCGACCGCCAGCAATGCACCAATTCTTTCAAAATATGCGTCAGCCATGTTGTAGTGTGCCGCAACTATTCTGGAGTTAGTTGCAAGTTGCGCCAAACTAATTTCGGTTTCCGCTCGGTGCTGGAAATAAACTATATCATCGTCTTTCATGATGATCCCCTCGACCTACGACTGGGCGATTGAAAATTTGGCTGGCGCGCTCTGCTCCATGTGCAGGGCCTTGGAATCTTCAAGAATATGTGCGGATGCGAGTGACACGCTCACCTCATCGGAAAACCTGTCAATGCGCACTTGCCGACTTCAAGCCAGTCGAGGGGGGCGTTCCAAGCAAAACAGCGGTGAACCGATAATCAGACTTTTTTGCTAAATACAAAGACAGGTCGATTGGAAATAACTGGTGAGAAATGTACGCTCGATCCTGTCACGCCTGTTTGCGCATTCCTGCAGTGTGCATGCTGACAAGTGACGGTATGGCGAGGACGGTCTGTCTGATCATCGTCAGATCGTAGTGGTTTTAGCGTAAGATCCGTTCCCGAAGCTGCTGCTGTTTCAAGCCCGTTGCCGGCTGACCAACTCAAGGCGGCTCTTATGCACGCTGCTTCGCCCAGCGAAGGCAGCACCAAGGCCATCAGCGTTGCCAACGCGATCAGAATGGACAAGCGTCGCCATGGCGGAACTCCGGACGTGGGATACCGAAAATCACCGTCGTGCAAGCGGTCGAACCGCAGGTATGATGCGCTTTCAGCGAGGCCCACGTTCAATCACGCACGTGATGGCACGAGATTTGGTCGGATCAGCCTTCGCCGAAGCTGATCCGGATATCGCGCCATTTGACGGGATGGGTTCCTCACGCCGCGCGCCCGGAGTGTCGCAAGGGACATGATCGTAGACAGGCGCGGCTGACGCGCGAGGGCGGGCAAGGGGGCCGGTGCATGCTGTGAGCGCGAACATTGCGAAAGCCAATGTTGACCTAGCTGGTAGGCGCATCCTGACCCTTCCTGTTTCTCATATTTGCCTTACAGTAGCGGTTGCAGGCTGGAGTCATAGCAAATTCGTTCGATGTTACTTTTGCCTCTGCCGCGTTCCGGACACAGGCAAGATCGAGGCGAGGTACCGCGATGGCCGTGGCAGCGGTCCATCGCATCAAGTATAGGAGAGGCCCGATGGCAGGAACTGACATGAAACACTGAATGGCTGGTCTGGCTATCCTCCTGATGGCGGTCCTTCCTGGCGTCGCATCGGCCGCCGCCGATATTGCCATGCACCGCGACCCGGGTTGCGGCTGCTGTAAGAAATGGGCGGCCCAGGTCCACCACCAGTTCGGGCGCGAGGTACAGATCTCGGACGATGCGAACCGGGCGGCATTTCAGCGCCGTTTAGGTGTGCCGGCGCAGTTCGCATCCTGCCACACCGCCATCATCGATGGCATGGCATTCGAGGGGCATGTGCCGATCGCCGACATGAAGCGCGTGCTCGCGCAACATCCCAAAGGCGTGCGCGGTCTGGCCGTGGCGGAAATGCCACTCGGCTCGCCGGGAATGGAGGTGCCAGGCGAGAAGGCGCAGCCCTTCGACGTCATCGCGTTCGGCCCGGCTGGTCAGCGCGTTTATGCCCGCCACGGAGGCTAGATGTTTAGTCCTGGCATCTGGTGGATCGGATCGTCGATGAACCTGTCTGGCTCTGACCTCCAGGTTTTAACGATGTATTCTTAAGGCGTGAGGCCACCGAGCGTCTTAAACCAACGGACAAAATTATAGGGTGCCATGAAGTCTGCAAGGTGCGCCAGCAACTGCTCGTGGCTCTTGTAATGGAAGCGTTTGACGGTCGCCGCCTTAATGGTGCGGTTCATCCGATCGGCCTTACCGTTGGTCCACAGGGTGGTTCGGCTTGGTCAACCGGTGCCCGTGCAATTAGCTTTAGCCAGATAAGCTATAGTGAAGTTATCAGATTATCAAAAAACTAACTAATAACCATAATGATAACACAACATTTACAATAAATCAATTTATCAAATGAACAATAATTTATGTAACCACCAAATCGCGACATTTGGGCTAATTATTCCATTACAGCAAGAAGGTCGTTAATCGAAACGGTGGCAAACCCGGTGAAGCTGTCGGCGACGGCGTAGGGAAGGAGTAGGTCGCGTCCCACTGCGAGCGCACCACAGCTATAAACCACGTTGGGGACATATCCGTCACGTTCCTTTGGACTGGGTGCCAAGACCGGACGCGGCGTGCGTGCCAACAGCTTCGACGGATCGTTCTTGTCCAGCAGGCATGCCCCAATACAGTAATTGCGAACAGTTCCGACGCCGTGAGTGAGGACCAGCCAGCCCTCGTCCAGCTCGATCGGCGACCCGCAATTGCCCATTTGGACGAACTCCCACGGATAGCGCGGCTCGACCAGCTTTGAGCCACCGTTCCAAGCGAGGATGTCGTCCGACGTCAGCAGCCAGATGTTCTTGTTGTCCTGGCGGCCGAGCATCGCGAAGCGACCGTCAACCAGGCGCGGGAAAAGCGCCATTCCCTTGCCGCCGGCAGCATCGCCGGTCAGCGCACGCATCTCGAATGCACTGAAGTCGGTGGTGGTCAGCAACTCCGAGCGCGCCGCCGCACCACTGAATGCAGTATAGGTGCCATGATAGGCGAAGACGCCGTCGCCCTCATCGAAACGAACGAGGCGCAGATCCTCGACGCCCTGGCGTTGGCTCGGCAGTACCGGGAACAGCACCGTCTCCGAGATGGTCCGGCTTTCGCCCGAATAGAGTCGCACACAAGCATTGCTCGTATCGGCCTGATCAATGACGGGGGGCACCGACACGGACCCCGGATCGTCGATGCTCAGCGTGCCGCCGGGTGTCCACCGACCCGTACGGAACGTTATGGAAGACAGGTGGCCTTCGCCGATTCCGCGCAGCGATAGAACGAAGCGGACCTCGCCATCCGCAACGTCGACCTGATGCGGATGGAGCACCGCACTCGGGTTGAACAGTGCCGCCGCCTCATAGGCATATTCCTGGCTGAAGTACGCTCCAATCAACCTGCGTTGGGCGTCGTTGCATCGATCGGCGCCGTCGAAGCGATCGGCCATTTCGTCAAAGCGTCGCCGAAGGGTCGCATCAACTCCGCGATGGTTTTGGTCGAGCGAGGCCGTGACACCCTCCAACTGCCTGATCAGCTCCGCCTCGTCGAGCGCGAGAATGAAATCGACCGTCTCCTGCGTACGCGTCTTGCCGCCATCGAAGCCACGTGGGTAGCCGGGCTCGAACGGCCTTACCACAGTGCGTGACGGGTTGGGACGCAGCAGGATGTCGTGAAAACGAAGCTTCGCGCGTTCGACCATGGTAGACCTTCATGTGTCTTGAGTTCTAAGCCGCCGTTTATGGCAATCAGACACCGTGCGGTAAGCGGGTCGGGCAGCCAAAGGTATTCTGCCTCACATATGAATTGGTTTGCCAGTCACCGCCATCGCCGCTTCCTTGAGCGCCTCTGAATGCGTCGGATGAGCATGGCAGATGTAGGCAATATCCTCGCTGGTCGCGCCAAATTCCATCCCCTGGGCGGATTCGGCAATCATCGTGCCAGCAAGCGTGGAGATGATATGAACCCCGAGTACGCGGTCGGTCCTGGCGTCGGCGATGACCTTGACGAAGCCATTAGTGTCACGGTTGGTTTTGGCGCGGCTATTGGCTGCGAAGGGGAACTTGCCGACCCTGATTTCACCACGGGTTCTCGCCTCCTCCTCGGTCAGGCCGACGCCCGCGATCTCAGGATGAGTGTAGACGACGGACGGGATCACCGCATGATTTACGATGCCGACTTGCCCGGCGATATTTTCAGCGACCGCAATTCCTTCGTCCATCGCTTTATGCGCGAGCATTAGCCCGGGTACGACGTCCCCAATCGCCCAGATGCCGGGAACAGCGGTTGCAAAGCGATGGTCCACTTCGATCTGCCCCTTCTTGTTCAAGTCCACCCCGGTCTTGTGGAGCCCCAGGCCCATGGTGTTCGGGCGCCGCCCGATCGCGACCAGCACCGCGTCAGCCTCAATGGTTTCAGCCTCGCCCCCCGCTGAGGGCTCAACCGTAATGGTCGCAGTCAAGCCGTTGCGTGCGACCGCCGTGACCTTGGTGCCGAGCTTGAACGCGAACCCCTGTTTGGCGAGGATATTGCGCGCTTCCCTGCGCACTTCGCCGTCGAGGCCAGGGAGGATTTCGTCGAGATATTCGATCACCGTGACCTTGGCGCCAAGCCGCTTCCAAACTGAACCGAGTTCAAGCCCGATCACGCCGGCACCGATGACGACGAGATGTTCGGGGACCTTGGGGAACGCCAGCGCCCCCGTGGAGTCCACAACCACTTCGCCGTCGATCTCGACACCCGGAAGCGGCGTTACCGACGATCCGGTAGCGATCACGACATTCTTCGCGCGCACAGTTTTCCCTGCGACTTCCACGCTTTCCTTGCTAGTAAACGTGGCGAGCCCTTTAAGCCACTCGACCTTGTTCTTTTTGAACAGGAACGCGATGCCGCCGGTCAATTCGCCGACAGCCTTGCTCTTCTCGGAATGCATCTGCATCAAATTGAGGCGAGCACTTTCGATATTTACCCCAAACTTCGCGAGAGCGCCCGACTTGACTTCCTCGTACAACTCGGAGGCGTGGAGCAGTGCCTTCGATGGGATGCAACCGACGTTGAGACAGGTTCCGCCCAAGGTCGCACGCGCCTCGACGCAGACTGTTTTCAGCCCGAGCTGCGCCGCGCGAATGGCCGCGACATAGCCCCCAGGGCCGGCGCCAATGACAAGAACGTCGCAATCGTAATGAGCCATTTGGAACTCCGTTCGGCCTGATGGCGAGACACCGCAGATTGCTTAGGAGCACGAACCCCGACAACTAACAACGGTTATGTAGGACGTTGCAAAAGCGACTTGCCAAAGTAGAAAATCTATAATTGGATTCCTCCAACCCGATAGGCGCGACATAATTCATGCCTTGTTCAGTAAGTCCACGCGATTGACCTATGATGGTGGAAAATTCAGATGGTGCAGCTCGAAACTTATTTCGCAACGAGCCGTGGCAAGGCCACACGATGATCGGTGATTTTAAACAGGGCCGTTTACTTCGATCGCGATGGTTTACCATCGGAATCCTCATCCCCGCGCTTGAGCATGGAATCTCACTATCGCCGATTTTAATATTTGTTGGCATATTCGGCCGGCATTCTAAGGTGCAAAAGTAAGAACTTGGTTCAATGGTAAAATTACCAAACCCGTGAGGTCGAATCAGGCATTTATGGGAGCACTAGACATGGAGTGGAAATGAAGCCCGTCAACTTTTGCCCATGCGCGATCGTTATTCTTTTAGGTACGACCGCGCCGGTCGGAGGAGATACGCTCGAGGATGCACTTATAAATGCCTATCGCACGAACCCAAGCCTGACAGGTGCGCGAGCCGGTTTGCGCGTGACCGATGAGGGTGTTTCGATCGCGAAGGCCGCAGCGCGGCCGACCCTATCGGCAACCGCGGACTATCAAGAATTTATCGTTCGTACGGCTAACAGCTTTTCTGCGCCACTTCGAGCCGCCAATGCCAGCGGGAATATGTCGCTGCCGCTTTATCAAGGCGGCCGTGTCAAAAACGGTATTCGCGCAGCTGACGCTCGGGTGGATTCCGGTCGGGCAAACCTTAGAGCAACTGAAGCGGACGTTTTTACCGCTATTGTATCGGTCTACATGGATGTCATTCGTGACCGTGCCATTGTCGGTTTAAACACCCGTAATATTGAAGTTCTTGAGACCAATCTTCGCGCTTCCCGTGATCGATTTCAGGTCGGTGATCTTACCAGGACCGACGTCGCTCAGTCGCAGGCACGGCTTGAGTTCGCCCGGGGCCAGCTCGAACTCGGAAGGTCACAGTTGGTTACCAGCCTCGAAAACTATCTTCGGTTCGTTGGTATTCCAGCACAAAATCTGGTGCAGCCGCCGAAATTTCTAGGACTGCCGGCGAACGTAGAGGCAGCACTTGCGACGGCATTGGGCAACAACCCACTGCTAATCGCTGCGAAGTTCGACGCTGCAGCCGCACGCTACGATATCCGTGTGGCTAACGCCGCCCGGCTGCCCCGGTTGGCGGCTGTCGGTTCAGGCAGCTACAATAACTACTTGGGCACACTAACCAGCACTATCCCTGGTCGGGCGTTCCTTCAGTCGCAGCGCACTGCGACAGTCGGGCTTTCTGCTACGATCCCGCTCTACCAGGGTGGTCTGCCTGGTGCGCAGGTTCGACGAGCACAGGCTTTGTCGAGTCAATCACTGGAGCAGATCGTGTTTGTCGAGCGCCGGATCGTTGCCGAAACACGCGCTACTTTTACCCGGCATCGTGCGACGGCACGGGTAATCCAATCGTCGCAGGCAGCCGTAGCGGCAAACGAACTGGCGCTTGAGGGGGTTCGCGCCGAAAACAGCGTTGGCACGCGCAATGTACTCGATGTGCTAAACGCTGAACAGGAACTACTCAATAGTAGGGTACAATTGGTAACCGCTGAACGAGACGCCTATGTCGCCGGTTTTGCGTTGCTCGTGGCTATGGGACGCGCAGAAGCGCGGGACTTGGGATTGTTGGGCGGCGATTTGTATCAGCCACGACTTCGCAAGCAGGCACCCGTGCGAGATCAGAGCTTGGATAGTACTTACGGGCCTGCCGAAGACTTAGGACAGGATGCTCGGCCTTTCACTGCTTCTTTGGTATCCACTCAGCCTTAGGGGTTTGATCTCACGGTTTGATGGTGCGATCCTTTCGTTGGAATGGAAGGAAGCCGCATGGGACAAGTATGTCAGGATCTCCATCATCATACGTTTGCGCTGTCCAGAAGCACCGCTACATCGGCTTGTGTCACGGCGCGGCCGGCGTCGGCAAAACCCTGTCCGCGCGCCTCTACATCCGTTGGGATGGCACAGTTGATCTACTCATGATCTGGGGTGCGCGGCAGGCGGCCGACCTACAATATTCGCGGACCTCGTCCGTGCGCGTGCGGTATTCTATACGCCGACAGTCGGCAGCATGCTGCGCGAGCTTCGCCAGGACCCGCCCCGCCTCATCGATCGGGTCGATTCTGCATCGATCAGCACGTACGGCTCAAGGACCAGATCATCAATTCGCCCCGCAAGCATTTCGTCGAGTTGCTGATCGTCGATGAGGCCGACCGCTTGTCGCCTACATCTAGACAGCCCATTATCGGCGTTTACCGCACGCCCAGTGGCACAATATCGGTAGTGAGCCGATGGTCCTTGCAGGATTATGTTAAAGCCAGCGCACCTCACCGCTCGACAGGCTGTACACTGCGCCGACGATCTTGAGTTCGCCGACCTCTTGCGCATCCTGCAGCACGGCTTCGTAGTTTTGCAGGCGATCGACCACACGCCGGACGTTCTCCTCGACCGACCGCTCGACCAAGTCGTTTTCGCTGACCCGCTGCATTGCAAGGACGGAGGGAATGATCGGTGCGATCATCGGACCTATGCTGCCGGGAAAGCGTGTATCTTTCGTGACCACGTCGGTCGCTGCTACCACGGCGCCGCACGCCTCATGACCCAGCACAACGACGAGTGGCACGTTGAGCGCGACAACCGAATATTCGATCGATCCCATTCCGGCAATATCGACGTTATTGCCTGCGGTGCGGACAATGAACATGTCGCCCAAACCAGTTCCAAATAGCAATTCAGGACCGACCCGGGAGTCAGAACAACCGACGAGCGTTACGTAAGGATGCTGGGATTTCGCCAACGCCAATCGTCGATCGTGCGATATGTCGTTGGAAGTGGGTTTGTCGGCGACAAAGGAGGCGTTGCCTTCTTTTAGCTTCCGCAATGCCTCGTCGGGCGTCGGCTGGTTCGCCGTCTTCGTGGTACCGTCCATCTGTCTCATTCCTCCATATATATGTTCCTTGTAGGCTAACATGACAAAAACTTCATGTGCTTCTGATAACTTCTGCCGTGGGAAAAACCGCATTGGCCGCATCGTCTGTCGATGTCAGCGCTAATTGGCACGGTTCTGTCAGAATTAAGTGACACCGATTATAAGAATGCTGCGCGCGGTTTCCACCACGTCGTTGACGATCGCGTTCAGGCCGTTGATCCGGAAAATACGCTCGATCTGGACAAACAGGCGATGAAGCAGCCAGAAGTTACCGCCCGTGATCCGCACGATGGTGGCGACCGCATACGCGTCGGTAAAGTGCGCCTCGTCCATCGCCAGCCCGAGGGCCCGGCAGCGCCGGGTCAGCACGAAGGTCAGTCCTAATCCTGCAACGGCGATACAGGTGGGCAAAGCCAACACGGTTGAAGGGTTGTGCGTATCGCTTCAACCGCTTTTCGATCCCCGGCATCCCGATCAGGATCAGGCCGATGACCTGCCGAACGAACAGGTCGCGCAGATATTTCAACCCCGTGTTGGACAGCGGTCGCCTTGTGGACGATCAGCAATTCGACGAAATGCCTTCGGGGCGAAGCGACGATCTGGCCTTTGGGCCGGATATGCTCATCGATGCAGATATCAACCAGGTCAGTGGGGCGGGGCGGGTCCTTACGAAGTTTGCGCAGCGTCCTTCCGACTGTCGGCGTATAGAACACGGCACGCGCACGGGCGACGTCGGCATATATCTTGATCGGAAGTGTGGGTCGGCGCCAAAAGCGACCCCCGCTCAAAGCGCGGCAGCTACCTGTAATATTCGCAAATTATGGGTTGTGCAGGGGTCTCGATCGGCGCCGATCGAGACCCCTGACTGAGTGAAGCTTTTGCGCAATTCATTGGCTTGGCAGAAACCTACCGGGGTCCTAATTTCGGCACCGATCCACATCGCGAATGGGTTGAGTCCGCGCGCGAACGCGACGAAGAGGTCACGTTCGAGCGCCCACGACGCCTCGCTGAGTTCTCAATTTCGAAGCAGCCCGAACCCATGCGCATCTCGGCGATCAGCAGCGGCCGCCCCTTAGCATGAGTGGTAGCCTAGTGAACGGACGGAAATTTGCCGAGAGTTGCGGCTGTGCCGTTGAAGCGTGAGGCCCAAAAGGAAAGGATCTGTCCCTCGGCAGGGCGATCTTCGGCTGTATGCGCGGCAAATTCGGACAGGGTGCGGGCGAGTTCGGCACCAGTAATTTCGCGTTCGCGTTCCAGTATCGTGGCCAGCAGTGCAAGCCAGTCACCATGTGCCTGCACCAGCGCTTCGATCTGAAGCATTCCCGAACCGCTGCCGGAGAAAGCCTTTGAAGGGCTTTGACGCCAGCGGAACCTCGTAAGCAAACTTTTGATCAAGGAGATGCGCGCGTTCCATCAACTTCCCGTAGCCGGGACGGTTGAACACGCGGGAATACTGGTAACCACGCCCCACGTATTCCCCGCACCGACAAGCGGTAGCAAGGTCTTGTATTTCGCGGGCCGCCCGACGGAAATCGGGGACCCAGCATTCGACCGCACATGCGGGCCAGGGATGGTGTTCAAGCCATGCCCAAGCCAAACCACTATGGCATAAGGCTCAGGCGAAAACACGCTGTCATTGCAAACTCAAGCGTGCCCCAGCATTCTGGAGGCTGACGTTGCGCTCGTTGCCGAATTCGACGTCAATCCGGTATTGCTCGCGCGCTGCGCGTCCACGGGTGTGCCACGTGGCGCACCTCACGCGAGGATCGTCACCCATATGGGACGAGACGCCAGAGGCGGCTCGGTGGACGCCACTGCGTCGATAGAGCCGTGCCCGTAGGGTCGCGCCCGCTGTTGGCATATCAACACCCGCAAACATGCACAGCGAAACAGAAGCGCTTGCTCCTCTAGTGACTGTAGCTTGTAGGCGACTTCTGCACCTTCCGTCCACGGAGGCTTGGAGATCGCTTTGTGTTGTTCACACAACCGGGAACCCCGCGCGTGTCCCGGCGCTCGTTGATCGGCCGCCTGTTGGGTTTCGGTGTGTCTGCAGCCGTGGGCAAACCTGGCTTGGCGGCCATCGCGCCGCATCTCGTTGGCCAGTGGAATTTTGGTCCGCTATTTCCTGACTGGCAGCCTTTGGAAGTAGCAACCGGCGACACGCTGTTGGTGAAGGCTCGGGTGGCGGGATCGTCAGTCGAGGCGGTGCTGGACAGCGGGAGCGGGGCGTCCATCATCGACGTGTCGTTGGCACGAACACTCGGGATGGCGGACGGCGAACGGCGCACGATAAGCGGCTTGGGCGGGAAAGCTGCGGTCCGCTTGATCCATGATGTCGAGGTGCAGCTCGGGCATCGAACACGTCGACTACCGTTCGCAGTGGTAGCGGATCTGGGCGCACTGTCAGCCGCGTTCGGAAGACGGATCAACATGCTGCTCGGCGCAGATATGTTCATCGGGAATTGCATAGCTCTTGATTTTGGACATCGGCGATTCGCACTCACGCCGACCGGCAGTTTCCTCGGCGGTTCGGACTGGACGCCGGTCGCTCTGGGGCATGGTGCGAAGCAGGAGCTGTATGTATCTGCCGCGATCGGAGGCATGAGCGCAGTGCCGCTGATGATCGACCTTGGCAGCTCCGCGGCGCTCATGCTGTCTTCGGCTTATGTCGATGCGCATGGCCTGACTCGCGGGCGAGCGACATCTAATGCGGCGCTTGGCGGCGTCGAAGGCGTTGCTACCGTCGACGTTTTCACAACCCCTAAACTGACGATCGGCGGGCTCTCTGCCGAGAACATTCCGACGTTGGGAAACCGCAACTGGCTTTCGACCCGCACGGTCGGCAATATCGGATTGCCACTAATTGGTCAGTTCGACGCCATATTTGATGTGACTGCCGGGTTTGTATGGCTCCGCCCGCCCGCCTCCGGACACCGCCTTCCCATGTTGAAGGATCGAAGCGGCCTCGGGCTCGCAGCTTCCCCAACGGGCCTCGACGTCGTCCATGTGGCGGCGAACAGCCCGGCGGGGAAAGACGGTTGGATACCCGGAAACCGCATCGTTGCAGTGAATGGCTTCCCGATCGATGCGGATTACACACACGGGGCGCGTTGGCGATGGCGCTTCATGCCATCCGGAACGGTCATAAAACTCAAGGATCAGGCCGGTCATGACCGTCAGCTCCGACTTGCGGATTATTACTAAGTCTTTGGCGCACGGACCTCACCAATCGCCTGCATAATCCGGCAATCCGCTATCTGTTCGTTCGTGCAGCTTCGGGTAAGGGCCGCTAGCTCGTCGCGTAAGGATGCGAGCTGCGCAAGACGGCTCTCCACATCAGCAAGGTGGTGGGCGGCAATGGCGGATGCCGCGCTGCAATCCTGGGCTGGGTTCTCCGCCAGGTGGATCAGCGAGCGTATCTCGTCGATCGAGAAGCCGAGCCTACGGCCATTGCGGATGAAATGAAGCCGTTGCGCGTCCCCAGAGGCATAGGTCCGACGTCCGGACGCGGTTCGCGGTGGGGCCGCTAGCAGCCCGATCGTCTCGTAAAAGCGAATTGTCGTCACCTTTGTCGCGGTCTCTCGCGCAAGCTGGCCGATCATCATGGGTGCAATCGTCATAGTGTCATCCCGCTAATGCGAACGGATCGCAGATTCCGCTTGATCCTACAGTTACTGTAGCATGTAGGGGGACGCTATGACCTCCAACGAAGCAAGCTGCGGCTGCGCCGGCGAACCGGCCCGCGCGCAACATGATCCAGCCTACCGCCGCGCGTTACTGATCGTCGTGGTGCTCAACCTCGGCTTCGGTGTTGCCGAGCTGTTCGGCGGATTTATTGCTGACAGTCAGGCGCTGAAGGCGGACTCGCTCGACTTTCTAGGTGACGGCTCGATTAGCCTGCTTGGCCTGCTTGCGCTCGCCTGGGCACCTCGGGCGCGGTCTAATTTTGCCCTCTCGCAAGGGCTGTTTCTTGGGGCTCTCGGAGTGGGCGTGATCTGCTTCGCGATCTGGCGAGCCCTCAACGCTACCGCACCTGATGCCGAGCTGATGGGCGCGATTGGCGTCGTCGCTCTGGCAATCAATGTCGCCTCGGCATTGGTGCTTGCACGCTTCCGGGAAGGAGACGCCAACGTCCGTGCGATCTGGCTGTTCAGCCGCAACGATGCACTCGCTAATGTGGCAGTGATCGCCGCTGCCGGGCTGGTCGCTTGGACGGGGAACGCCTGGCCGGACTTGGCGGTCGCCGGTGTAATCGCACTCCTGTTCCTGCACTCGGCTTATGAGATTGTCACAGGCGCGTTGCGCGAACGAGGGCAGCGATAATGCGTTTCCTCGACGTGATCAGGGCGCTGCTCTCGGTTCGCTTTTTGGCCACGATAGTTGCCTTGCTCGTCCCCACCGCGGCGATGGCCGATCCGGCTGATGTGCAAACCGCGTGGCGGCTGCTCGACTATGTGGCGGTCGATTATGGTGGTGCCGTTGAGGCCGGCAGGATCAAGAGCAAGTCCGAATATTCCGAAATGAATGAGTTTGCTGCATCGGTTTCGACACGGCTTCTGAGCTTGCCGGCGAAGCCCGAACGGCAAAGCCTCATTCAAGGCGCCACCAACCTCCAAGCGCTTATTGGCCGCAAGGGATCGGCCGAACAGGTCGCTACCCTCGCGCATGGGCTCGCAGCCGATCTGCTGCGCGCCTATCCGGTGCCGCTTGCGCCCGACAAGGTGCCGGATCTCGCATCGGGATCTGCCCTATTCCAGCAGACCTGTGCCGCTTGTCACGGCATGACAGGGAACGGGCACGGTCCCGACGCGGCCAAGCTTTCCACGCCTCCGATTGCGTTCACCGATGTAACCCGCGCCCGGCAACGGAGTGTGTTCGCGCTTTATCAGGTGGTGACGCAGGGCATTGACGGGACGGCGATGCAGAGCTTCGCTGATCTGCCGAACGATCAGCGTTGGGCGGCTGCGTTCCGCGCTGGCAGCTTTGCCTTTACCGACAAACAGGCGCGAGAAGGCGCGCGGCTGTGGAAGTCGGACCCGGCGCTTCGCAGACTTATTCCGGATTTGAAAACGCTGGTCGCGCTCACCCCGGCTGCGCTCGCCACCTCAATCGGCGAAGCCAAGGCCGAGGCCGTGCTCGCGTTCCTGCGTCGCCACCCCGATCAGGTGGTGCAACAGGCGCCGGGATCGCTCTCGCTTGCCCGTGCCAAGCTTGCCGAAAGTGTCGCTGCGGCCCGGCGCGGTAATGCGCGCCGGGCGAAGGAGCTGGCCCTGTCGGCGTATCTCGACGGGTTCGAGCCGATCGAACCGACCCTTACGGCGCGCGATGCGACCCTGATGGGTCGTATCGAGGGCGCTATGGGCGAGTTCCGCGCCGCGATCGACCGCGGTGCCTCGCCCGAAGATCTCGCAGAAAAGGTATCGGTGCTCGACGGTTTGTTCGACGATGCGGAAGCCGTGCTGTCCCCTGATGCCGCCACGGAGGCGTCCACCTTCCTGGGGGCATTTACAATCTTGCTGCGCGAGGGGCTCGAAGCGCTGCTCATCGTCGTCGCCATGATCGCATTTCTGCGCAAGGCCGATCGCACCGACGCGCTACGCTACGTTCATGGCGGATGGATTGGCGCGCTCGTCGCCGGCGGCGTCACATGGGCTATTGCGACCTATGCGATCGGGATCAGCGGCGCGAGCCGCGAGCTTACCGAAGGGTTCGGATCGCTGTTTGCAGCGATCGTGCTACTCTCGGTCGGCATCTGGATGCACGGCAAGGCGCAAGCCGATCAGTGGCAGCGTTACATTCGCGAGAAGATGTCCCGCGCGCTTTCGGGCGGTTCGGGCTGGTTCCTGTTCGGGCTGGCGTTTGTCGTGGTCTATCGCGAGGTCTTCGAGACGATACTGTTCTATGCGGCTCTCTCGGCGCAGGGGAACAACGCGATGCTCCTTGCCGGTGCTGGGTCAGCGGTTGCTTTGCTGGGCGTCATCGCCTGGGCCATGCTCCGCTACACCAGAAAGCTGCCGATCACGCAGTTCTTCCGTTATAGCTCTTGGCTGATGGCGGCGTTGACGGTCGTGCTTGCGGGTAAGGGTGTTGCCGCACTCCAGGAAGCTGGGATCATCGACATAGCGCCGCTTGCAGACGTACCACGGCTGTCGATGCTTGGTCTGTTTCCAACCTGGCAATCGGTGCTCGCGCAAATTCTCATGGCGGTCGCTATCGCCATCGGGTTCGCGTGGAACCGGCGTGGCGGAAGCCGGACCCAGAAAGCTGCCTCGGCCTAGAGTAGAGGCGGACCGCTCCACGGTCCGCCTGCAGCCCGTCAACGTCGCTTGATGGCCGTGATGGTCGGACCCGCCGCGGTCACCTGCACCGTAAAATCTATCCGCTGCCCGACCTTGACGCTTCTAAGGAGCGTTGGCGGGTTGGCGACAAAGGCCATCGTCATCCCGGGCCATGCCAGTGCGGCGATCGGCCCGTGCTGGATCGTGACCTTGGCTGTCTTCGGATCAAGCGCCTTGACGATGCCGCTACCGTTGCCGGTTTTGGCGGCCTTCGTCGCCGTGCCCGGCATCGGTTTGATTGTCTGCGCTACTACGGAGGTTGCCGTGAGGCTGGCGACGATGAGTAGGACGATGGTTTTCATGTCTAATCCTTGATTGAAGAGGGAAGGGGGAACGTAGAAGCGGCAGGCTGGCGCGATCGTCGCAGCAGCAGATAGGCGGCGGGCAGCACCAGCATCGAAAGAAGTGGCGCCGTCAGCATCCCACCAATCATCGGTGCAGCGATCCGGCTCATCACTTCGGAGCCGGTGCCTGTCCCGATCAGGATTGGGAACAGCCCGGCAAGGATCACCGCGACGGTCATCGCCTTGGGCCGGACCCGAAGGAGGGCACCTTCGCGCACTGCCGCTGCGACCTCGGCATCGTTCGGTGTCTCGCCCCGGGCATCCAGCGCGTGCTTGAGGTAGATTAGCATCACCACGCCGAACTCCGCGGAGACACCGGCAAGCGCGATGAACCCGACTCCGGTGGCGACCGATTGGTTGTAGCCGAGCAGATAGAGCAGCCATAGGCCGCCGGTGAGCGCGAACGGCAGGGTGCCCATCACCAGCGCGGCTTCATCGAGCCGGCGGAAGGTCGCGTAGAGCAGCAGGAAGATGATGACCAAGGTCGCCGGAACGACGATTTTCAATCGCTCGACCGCGCGCTGCAGATACTCGAACTGGCCGGTATAGGTGACACTGACGCCGGGCGGCAGTTTTACCTTGGCGGCGATCACGTTTTGCACGTCCCGAACGATGGTGGTGAGCGGTGCGCCGCGTCCATCGATGTAGATCCACGTCACCGGTCGGCCGTTCTCGCTGCGTAGCATCGGCGGTCCATCGGTGATGCGAACGTCGGCGACGGTGCCGAGCGTGATCTGCTGCCCTGCCGGCGTCAGCACGGCCAGATTGCGCAATCCCGCGATACTGTCGCGCAGCTCGCGCGGATAACGCACGCTAATCGGATATCGCGCGAGTCCCTCGACGGTCTGGCCGATCGTCTCGCCGCCGATCGCGCCCGACACGATCGACTGCACGTCGGCGACGTTGAGGCCATAGCGTGCCGCAGCAGCCCGGTTGATGTCGACATCGATATATCGCCCGCCGGTAAGCCGTTCGGCGAGCGCCGATCCAACGCCGGGCACGGTTTTCGCGACCTGTTCGATCTCGCGCGCAGTTGCGTCAATCTCGGCGAGGTTCGCGCCTGCCACCTTAATGCCGATCGGACTCTTGATGCCGGTCGACAGCATCTCGATCCGGTTGCGGATTGGAGGAATCCAGAAATTGGCGAGGCCCGGCACCTTCACCGCCTTGTCGAGCTGATCGATCAATTTGTCCTGCGTCATGCCCGCGCGCCACTGATCCTTGGGCTTGAAGCGGATCGTGGTCTCGAACATTTCGAGCGGGGCAGGATCGGTCGCGGTATCTGCGCGGCCGGCCTTGCCGAACACGCTTTCCACTTCGGGTACGGTCTTGATGAGCCGGTCGGTGAGCTGGAGAAGCTGGCCGGCCTTGGCGGTCGAGATGCCGGGCAGCGCGGACGGCATGTAGAGCAGGTCGCCCTCGTTCATCTGCGGGATGAACTCGCCGCCAAGCTGACTGATCGGCCAGAGGCTGGTCGCAAAGACGAGGCCGGCGATGACCAGCGCTTGTTTCGGCCGCGCCAGTACCCAATCGAGCGCGGGACGGTAGATGCGGGTGAGGACGCAATTAATCGGATTGGCATTCTCGGACGGAATTTGCCCGCGGATCAGTAACCCCATCAGCACCGGGATCAGCGTGATCGACAGGATCGCGGCCCCCGCCATCGCATAGGTCTTGGTGAAGGCGAGCGGCGCAAACAGCCGCCCCTCCTGGCCCTGAAGCGAGAAGATCGGCACGAACGAGAAGGTGATGATGAGCAGGCTGAGGAACAGCGCAGGGCCGACCTCGACCGCTGCGGTGGTAATCACGCGCCAGCGCTCGGCACCCGCCAACGTCTCGTCCGGATGATCGTGTGCCCAATGTTCGAGATGCTTGTGCGCGTTTTCAATCATGACGACGGCCGCATCGACCATTGCGCCGATGGCGATGGCGATGCCGCCCAGCGAGAGGATATTGGCGTTCAGTCCCTGCACGCGCATCGCGATGAAGGCGATGAGGATACCGAGCGGCAGGGTGAGGATGGCAACCAGCGCCGAACGGACGTGCCAGAGGAACAGCGCGCAGACGAGCGCCACGACGATGAACTCCTCGATCAGCTTGGCGGTCAGATTGTCGACCGCGCGATCGATCAGGCCCGACCTGTCATAAGTGGTGACGACCTGCACGCCGGGTGGCAGGCTCTTCTTCAATGCGTTGAGCCGGGTACGAACGCCGTCGATCACTTCACGCGCGTTCTTGCCCTGGCGCATCACGATGACACCGCCTGCAACCTCGCCCTCGCCGTTGAGCTCGGCCAACCCGCGACGCATTTCGGGACCGATCTGAATCGTGGCGACGTCGCCGAGTGTCACGGGCACGCCGCCAACCGTCTTGAGCGGCACGCTGCGGAAATCGTCGAGCGTCTTCAGATAGCCGGTCGCGCGGACGATATATTCCGCCTCGGCCATCTCAAGGACCGATCCGCCGCTCTCCTGGTTGCCGCGCTTCAGCGCTTCAGTGACCGCCTCGTGGGTGATGCCGTAAGCGGCCAGCTTCTGCGGATCGAGGACAACCTGATACTCTTTCACCATGCCGCCGATGCTCGCGACCTCGGCGACCCCCGGCACGGTCTTCAATTCGTAGCGCAGGAACCAGTCCTGGATGCTGCGGAGCTGTGCGAGATCGTGACGGCCGGTCCGGTCGACAAGTGCATATTCATAGACCCAGCCCACCCCGGTAGCATCCGGGCCGAGCGATGCCTTTGCACCCTCGGGCAGGCGGCTTTGCACTTGGCTAAGGTATTCGAGTACCCGGCTGCGCGCCCAATAAAGATCGGTCGCGTCATCGAACAGGACATAGACGAAGCTGTCGCCGACGAACGAATAGCCGCGCACCACGCGCGCGCCCGGCACAGACAGCATCGTCGTCGCGAGCGGATACGTGACCTGGTTCTCGACGATCTGCGGGGCCTGGCCCGGATAGGTGGTGCGGATGATGACCTGGACGTCGGATAGGTCGGGCAGCGCATCGACCGCGGTCGATCGCAAAGCGCCCACCCCGATGACGATCAGCGCGAGGGCGGCTAGCAGAACGAGGACGCGCGCCTTGACGGACGCCTCGATGATCCGCGCGATCACTTCGTGTCGCCCGTGATCGGCCGCGCGGCGATGCCGGTCAGGCTCGCCTCGCTGTCGAGCAGGAACTGGCCCGACGCGACGACCTTCTCGCCTGGTGCCAGTCCGGCGAGGATTTCGGTCCTGCCACCTGCATCACGGCCCGTCTTGACCTCTGCTGGCCGATAGCGGCCCTTATCCTCGGCGAGCATGACCAGCGTCCGCGTGCCGGTGCGGATCACGGCTTCGCTCGGCACCAGCAGCGCGGTGTCGGACGTGCCGCCCAGATGGACGGTCGCGAACATGCCGGGGCGCAAGCGGCCGCTAGGGTTGCGCAGCTCGATCCGTACCGTGAGCGTGCGGCTGTCGGCTTGTGTCGTCGGCAAGACAGCGATGATCCGTCCGGTAAAATGCTCGGCAGGGAAGGCCGCCAGTTCGGCAGTCGCGGTTTGCCCGACCTTGATGGCGCTCGCGCGCACCTCGGGCACTGCGGCATTCAGCCAGACCGTGGCTAGGCCGTTGACCTGTGCCAGCGTCTGCCCGGTGGCGAGCGTTACACCCTGCCGCGCGTCAAGCGTCTGGATGACACCGGCGATTGGGCTGCGCACGGTGGTCATGCCGCGCCCGCGCGGCGTGCCGCCCGGAATACCGAGAAGGCGCAGGCGCTGGGCTGCGGCCGCAGTGAGCGCCCTGTCGCCGGTCCGCCGCACGGCCTCATATTCCGCCTGTGCACCGCCCCATTCGGGCACCAAGATGTCGGCGATCGGCGCACCGCGCGCGATCACGTCGCCCGGCGCCCGATTATAGACCCGCTGGACGAACCCGGCTGCGCGCGACTGGATGATTGCTACGTCGCGCTGGTTGAAGTCGATCGTGCCGGTCGCATCCAGTGCGCCGGCCAGCATCCCGGTAGTCGCCGTGGCGATACGGATGCCGAGATTTTGCATCGCGGACGGATCGATCGAGATGCCGGGCTTGGCGGCCAGTCCCGTGGCACTCGCATCCGGATATTTGGGGATCGTCTTCATCCCCATCGACGAGAGCGAGTCCGGATTGTCGTAATGCTCCTGCGGCACCATCGGGTCGTAATAATAGAGTGGCTTGGGCTTCGCCGCGGAGGCCGGACCGGCGGTCGCCGATGTCGCCGGGGCGGTCGTAGCCGGACCAGTCAACCGTGCGGCGACGAACCCGATCCCGCCGCTGGCAAGGAGCGCAAGAACGACCGCGCGGGACGCGGGCGTGCGGGGGACGAGATCGCGCGGGCTCATCGTGGGTCGCTCCGATAGGTGAGGGTGAGACGCGCACCGTCGATCGCGACCAATGCCTCGCGGTCGAGCGTTTCGAGGGCCGCATTGGCAAGCGCACTATGTGCGTCGACGACATCGAGCAGTCCGGCACGTCCGCCAGCATAGCTCGCGGTCTCGAGATCGACGCGCTCGCGCGCCAACGGCTCGAGCGTCTCCTTCGATCGCATCCATTGCGCATGGTGCATCACATGATCGGCAAGGCTCGCATCGAGGCCTGCCGCGAGTTGGCGGGCGGTATCTTCCTGCTCGGCGCGCCGTTTCGCCGCGTCCGCGGCGCGGGCGGCGATCAACGGGTCTTGGCGGTGCGATTTGAACAGCGGCAGGCCGATAGTGACGCCTGCGGAGACATAGTCGCCAAAGCGCGGATCGCGGCGCTGGTAGCTGACGTCGACCCCGAAATCCGGACGGCGATCGGCCTGCGCCAACCGGACGTCGGCATCGGCTTGGCCGACACGGGCGGCAATCGCCGCCAGCATGGGGTTGCGGTCGAGCGCGCTGCGCAATTGCGCGGGGTCCACCATGAAGTCTGGCACCGGGCCGGCGACCACAGGGGTCGGATCTCCGGTCCAGCGGATCAGGTCTGAGCGCGCGCGCGCGATCGCGGACACCAGTTCGTCGCGGCGATCATCGACGGCGGCGAGACCTTGGCGTCCGGCAAGCGTCTGCGCTGGGCGAGCGCTTCCCGCCGATACCGCACTTGGTGATGTCCGTACCAAACGATCGAGCCTGCCGCGCACGGCGTCGAGCGCCACCAGACGGCGCTCGGCATAGGCCAGCGTGATCCAAGCGATTGCGGTTTCGACCTCGACGGTGCGGGCTTCAGCTACCGCCTCTGCATCGGCAGTCGCAATATCGGTATCGGCGCGCGCCTGTTGCGCGTGCCGCTTGGCGGCGTTCGGAATGTCCTGCGATAGCCCGACCCGCGCCCAGGTGAAATTGTCGCGATTGGGCTCGAACGCGAGCGGCCCCGAGACCGGGAAGCTGTCGATCCCGAGCGCAAGCTTCGGATCGGGGAGAGCGCCTGCGGCCTCGCGTGAAGCACGCGCGCTATCGGCACCGAGGGTACGAGCACGTAGTGACGGCGCATGGCTCTTCGCTGCGGCGAGCGCCGCATCGAAGGAGAGCGGTCCTGCCGCGGCTGTAGTGGTGATAAGCGCAGCGATCAGCGCAGCGCTCAGTATCGTGTATCTGGACATGGTTTTCCCCGCTGGCAGATCGATGCGTAGCGAAAATTCGACCGGCAGGGTCACAGCCCTGCCGGTCGACTTTCAGCGCTCGATTAGGAACTGTGCGAGGCGCAGCAGGCCATAGCGCCGAACTTGGCCGTCATCATAGACTGGCAAACGTCGGCGTCGGTCATCGCAATGGCCGCTGGCACCCAGACGCGGCGCGCCACGGCAAGCGGCGCGCGAGGGCCGGGAGCCTGGGTACTCGCCCGCCATTCGTAATGACCGGCATCTGGACGCGGTGATGCGGATGCGGAGGTGGCAGCAAACACGGCGATCACACCGACGAGAACGCCGGAAAACTTGATATTCATGGTGTTAATTCCTTGATCTGAGCAGTGGCCGCCAGCACGCAAGAGCCTCGAAGAGGCCTGCGGCAGACGGATTCCGGGTGTCAGATCAGGAAGCTGGGTGGGTCGGGGTCGGGGCCGTAGGTCCGCCCATCAAGGCGCGCAGTCAGTGGCCATGCTGGATCAAGGCGATCGAGCTGGCGTGTCGTGAGAGTAGCACCTACCGGCTCGGTGATCGCTGCGGTGGTGCATCCCATCGCCGCGATGCATTGGAGCGTCATCTTCTTACACGGCACCGAGCCGTGCATCTGTCCCGCCGTCATGCCATCGCGGCAATCCATTGAGGCCATTGTCGCCATGGACATGGTCTCGCTCTGAAGCGGGCTCATTGCCATGGCCGTGGACTGTCCGAACAGGCCGACGACCGCAAAGAACAGCAGGAAAAGGCGAAGAAAGCGAGTCACGTCATCGTGTAACCTAATGCAACGGGGTTAAAGGTCAATTCGCCCAAACGAGCAGTCGGTTACACGGCAAGATCAATGCCGTAGGACCAACCAGCTCTTATCCACCATGATGCGCGAAGACGAGCCTCCCAGCCGGGCCGAACGCGATCACGTCATATGGCTGCGCTTTTATGCCCGGCACTTCCATGCCGGGTGAACCCATCGGCATTCCAGCCACGGCTAGCCCGCGCACACCCTTGGGATGCTGCGCAAGCGCTCGCTTCATGTCGACGATCGGGACATGTCCCTCGAAAGCCATACCGTCGATGATCGCGGTATGGCAGGAGCCAAGATCAGCCGGCACACCCATCTTGCGCTGAAGCACGTCGCGGTGCGTATCATCGATGATCCGGACGTTGCGGCCGAACTGCTGGCGCACCTGTGCCGCCCACTTCTCGCAACATCCGCATCCTGGATCGCGATGCATCGCAATACTGTTCGCCGCCAATGCGGCAGCCGGCATCATCATGGCTGCGGCGGCAAGTGCGCTACGGATCGACAACTTCATCGCTCGACTCCTCGGGTAAGCCCCGCCCTTGAGGGCGGGGACTTAGGCAACGGCCTTACTGGGGACGCTTGCCCATCTTGCGAAGCATCCCATTCAGCGTCGCGATCTCGCGGTTTTGGCCGGTGATCGTTTTCTGCGCCTCGCGCCGAATCTCGGCATTCTGGCTGTGACGAAGCACGGTCTGCGACATGGTCACGGCGCCGCGATGGTGCTCGATCATCTTGCGGACCCACGTCTCGCCGGCATCGGCGCCCATCGCCGCCATCATCTGCTCATGCATCTTCATCATATCCGGCCCGTACGGATTGGCCGGGGTCGGCTGCATCATCTTGGAATGATCCATGCCCTGCATCTGGCTATGGTCCATCCCCGCCATGCCGCCCTGCTGCGCGACAACGGGGCTAGCGGCGAGCGCCGCAGCGAGGATACCGATCGTGGTGATAGTCTTCATGGGTACTGCTCCCTAGGAACCCCCGCCCTACAAAGGAGCTACGCGGCAGCCTTGCTCACCCCTCAAACTTTTCTTCGCCTGCGGCGCGGCCAGCGCATGTAGAGGAGCACCACCCCCGCTACGGCCAGGATCAACCCTCCCGCTGCGAATGCCATCATCCAGGGCGTGTTGAAGTTTTCGTGGTTCTTCCAGTCCATGATGTGGAGACCCCAGAAGAAGTCATAGAGCCGCCACGTGCCGGTTCTGACACCGACGATCTTCCCGTTATCCGGCAAGACAAAAACCCGGGTCGTCTCCGCATCCTCGAACTGCACGCGCCAAACCGGCAGCTTGCCACGAAACTCGGTGCTCGCGGTGCGGACCAGCATCGCCGACGCAGGCGGCGCGCCGGTGCCGCGGTACGCCGCCGTCGCGATCTTCACGGCGAATGGCGCATCGATGCTCGCCATCGGGTTTCCGCTCAGGGCATCGTGCATGCGCACGGTGCCGTCCGCCATCGTCAGCTCGGCGACGGGACGGCCGAGCAAGCTCGTATAGCGCAACTCACGAACAAGACCCGGCGCCGCGCTCAGGACGGCTGTCGGTGAAACGAACTGCTGGGCCGGTGCCAGTGTCTCCCGGCTATCGCGGGCGACGAGATGCTCGCCGCGAACCCGCTCGATCGGCAGGATGCTCATCAGCAAGCCGCTGGAGAACCAGAGCAGCAACTGCACACCTATAATCAGCGCCAGCCAGCGATGAAGCTTGCTAGCGCCGATATGGAGGCGGAGCCTGCCGCTCCTCAGAACCAGGTCCTCACACCAGCGACGAAGCTGAACCCGCCGGTGTCATCGCCCCGTGCCCTCGTGAACCGCGCAGTATCGCCGAACTGCCGTTCCCATGACACGCCGATATAGGGCGCGAACTCTCGGGATTTTTCGTACCGCAGGCGAAGCCCGAGCTCGAGGTCGGTGAGCCCCGAGCCGATGCCATCGCGCTGCACGTCCTGGGCCGAAAAATTGGCTTCCACGCGAGGCTGGAGCACGAAGAACTGTGTCACTCGCTCATCGTACCAAGCCTCGGCTCGGCCGAGCACGTCGCCCTTGTCGGACAGGAACAAGGCGCCCTCGACATCGAACCAATAAGGAGCAAGTCCCTCGATACCGACCGTGGCATAGGTGCGGGACGGGTTCGGCTTGAAGTCGTAGCGGACGCCCGCCTGCAGATTCCAATAGGGGTCGAGCGCACGGCTATAGAGCGCCTGGACCTCTGCCGCTTCGAGCGGTTTACCGAACGTGCCCTCACCTTCGCTCTTCAGCGTAAGCCGGTTGATGTCTCCCCCAATCCACGCCTCGCCGTCCCAACGATAGCCGTCGCCGCCCTTGCGGGCTTGGTACTCGGCGAGATTGAAGAGCACCTGGTAATAGGTCATCCCGCCATGCTCACGACGCAGGTCGCGGTTGGCCACGGTCATTGCCGCCTCACCATAGTAGCGGGACGCGGCGAGCCCCGCGGCAGGGGCAGGTGCGGGAGCATTGCCCGGCTTGAGGTCGGTGCCGACCGGCGCCGCCGTCCCCAGCATCGCTGCCATGTCGTGCTGCATGGGCTGGCCGGGTGCCATCTGCATGCCGGGCATTGCCGACATGTCATGCCCGGCGTGTTCGCCCTCGATCGTGACCGGAGCAGGACTCGGGGCCATGCCCTGCATGCCCGACATGTCGTGGCCGGCATGCGGATCGGCCGGCTTGGCACCGCCCATGTCCATTCCCGGCATGGCGTGTCCCGCGTGAGGATCGGCTACGGGAGCGACCGGGTGCTTCGTGGGCGCCTTCCGCAACGTCGCCTTCTTGGCAGGGATTTTCCTAGCAGCGGGCTTGGGTTTGGCAGCCGACTTTTTCGCCGGCATCTTCATGCCGGGCATGCTCATGCCCGGCATCATCGAATGGTCCATCGTCTGGGCCGTCGCGGGCGCAACGCCGACCACGAATGCACCGATCCCGGCGAGAAGCAGCGCCTTCATGCCGCCTCTCCCTTCGCGGAACGCACCTGGACAACCTGCATCATGCCCGCGTGCATGTGGTAGAGCATGTGACAGTGGAACGCCCAATCGCCCTCGTTGGCGGTCACATCCCAACTCACCTTGCCCCCGGGCTGCACCATGACGGTGTGCTTCCTCGGGCTGTACGCGCCGTGGCCCGTCACCAGCTCGAAGAAGTGGCCGTGCAGGTGGATGGGGTGGCCCATCATCGTATCGTTGACCAGCGTGACGCGGACGCGCTCGCCGGCAAGGAACGGGATCGGTGCTTTCACCTCGGACAGCTTCTCGCCGTCGAGCGCCCACATGTAGCGCTCCATGTTGCCCGTCAGGTGGATCTGCATCTCGCGCGACGGCGCGCGCAGATCGGGATTACGATCGACCGCGACCAGATCGCGGTAGGTGAGCACGCGATGCCCGACATTCTCCAGCCCCTGACCGGGATCGCCGGTGCGGTCCATCGGCATCGGCGAGATGGTCTGGACGCCTGGCCCCTTTTTCACGCCGGGGGCCTTTGCGAAGTCCCGCATGTTCATGTCCATGCCGGCCATACCGCCCATCGCCATGCTGTCGGGCGCGCTCGAGGAGCCGGCCATGCCCGGCATCGCAGCCCCGGCCTGGGTGCCGTGATCCATACCCGCCATGCCGGTCATGGCGCCGGCACCGGCACCGGCAGCGCCGTGCCCCATCTGCGCGTGATCCATTGCGGGAGCGGGCGTGCCGGCAGCCGGCATCGACGCATGATCCATCCCGGGCATGGCGCTATGATCCATGCCCTGCATCGATCCGCCACCCGACATGTCCATGTTCATGTCCATCCCCATGTCCTTCATGGTGGCGACGGGACGTTTGCGGAGAGGCGGGATTTCCGCCGCCATGCCTTCGCGCGGTGCCAAGGTTGCGCGCGCCATTCCGGAGCGATCGACGCTCTCGCCCACCAACGTGTAGGCGCGCTCGTCGGTCGGGTTGACGATCACGTCGTATGTCTCGGCAACGCCGATCTGGAACTCGTCGACCTCGACGGGGCGCACGTTGAGGCCATCAGCCTGGACGATCGCGAGCTTCAGACCCGGAATGCGAACATTGAAGGTCGTCATCGCAGACGCGTTTATGACGCGCAGGCGAACTCGCTCGCCGGGTCGAAAAAGGCCGGTCCAATTGTCCTGCGGGCCGTGACCGTTGACCAGATAGGTATAGGTCGATCCCGTCACGTCACCGACGTCGGTCGGGTCCATCCGCATCTTGCCCCATTCAAGGCGGTCCTTCAGCGGCTGATCCTCGCCCTTCAGCAAGCCGGCGAGCGTCTGCTGCTGCCGGTTGAAATAGCCCGACTGCTTCTTGAGCTTCATGAAGATGCGGTGCGGGTGGAGCTGGCTGTGGTCGGACAGCACGATGACGTGCTCGCGATCCGACTGGATCGGGTCGGCTCCCTCGGGATCGATCACGATCGGACCGTAGAGGCCCATCTGCTCCTGCAAGCCAGAATGGCTGTGGTACCAATAGGTGCCCGCCTGCACGATCGGGAACTCGTAGGTGAAGGTCGTACGCTTTTCGATACCGGGAAAGGCAACGCCGGGCACGCCATCCATCTGGAACGGCACAATCAGACCGTGCCAATGCAACGAGGTCTGCTCGTCGAGACCGTTCTCGACATGCAGGCGCACGGTCTGGCCTTCGCGCAGGCGGATCAGCGGAGCGGGGACGGTTCCGTTAATGCCGATGGCGTGGCTCTGCCGCCCGTCGATCGTCATCATCTGATGCGCAACGCGCAGCCGGATGTCTTCGCCGGACACGGTTGGCAGTGGCTTCACGATGCCGGCGGAAACGGGTTGCGCCCAAGCCGGCATGTACGCCGACAGGGCGACGCCTCCTCCGGCAAGGGTAGCACCGCGCAGTAACTGGCGGCGGTCGAGAACGCGCGACATGGTGGCTCCTTGGAGTTGGGCCGCTGCCGGCCCGTCTTATTCCTCTACGCGGGTCGGGAGCCTACCCCTTGAGCCGCGTTTAACTTTTCGATCAGGCGAGCGCGAGCACGATACAGGCGGGTCTCGATCGCTTTCTGGCTGACGCCCAGAACCTCTGCCGTCTCGGCCTGGCTCAAGCCCTCGATCGTCCGAAGCACGAGCACCTCCTTGAGGTTCATCGGCAGGGTCGCGATCGCGCGCGTTACCCGGTCCAGTTCCTGCCGATCGGCCACGGTGGTATCTGTTGCGGGACCGTCATCGATCACCGCGTCAGCCTGACCATCCTCGGAAATGGCGAAGGAGAAGAAACGGCGGACAGTCCGCTTTCTCCCCCAATCGCGGCACTTGTTGATCGCGATCGTCGACAGCCATGCCTTCATCGACCGCTGCGCATCGTAGCGCGACAGGGCCTGGTGAGCCGCGACGAACGTCTCCTGCACTAAATCGAGTGCCTCGTCCGGCTCCCCAGTGCAGGCGCGGGCGAGCCGAAAGACCGGTTGGCGATAGCGCCGCATGATTTCGGCAAAAGCTGCGTGTCGACCGGCGATGCTCAGTGTCGCCAGCTCGCCATCGGTCAGCGAAGTCCATTCGAGACTCACCCCTGGCCGTCGGTGAGCGCCTTCACCACCGCGGCATCGAATTGGGGAGTCTGATCGGCACGCAGCAGCTGCCGCATCGCGAAGATGTGCGCGAGCGTCGCTTTCTGCAGCTCGCCCATCGCGGCGTGGCTTTGGTCGACCGCAGCGGCGACACGGGGACCATTGCCGTGCTCGGACTCGATCGCTTCGGCGAGCCGGGCATTGGTGGCGCGCAGTTCCAATTCGAGGGCGCGGCGCTGCACCGCGAACCTGTCTTCCAGAACCTTCAACTTCGCCTGCTGATCGCCATTCAAGGCGAGCTTGTGATGCAGCACTTCGTGCAGCGCCGCGCCGGGCTGCTTGGGATGGGGCAACAGCGCACGCCCGACAAACACGCCTCCGATCGCGGCCAGGAAGGCGAGCACAACGCACAGGACAAGGCGATTGGTCGATGTCATGGCTCGCCGATCAGCAACGCGGAAGGCGCGAGCGGCGAGGCTCCTCCCAATGGCGCAAGCGATGCGACGGAGCTGGCGGTCGCCGGCAGCTCCGCACCCGCCATGCCGATTCCCAGCGCAACCACTGTCATCACGCCAATGCCGAGCCCGGCCCGCCGCGCGACAACCGGCTGCGCACTGATGCGCGCCAGTACCCGGCTTTCGATGTCATCCAAGGCAAGCGGAACGGGTGCGCCCGCCAGTCTCGCCAGTGCTCTGTCCAGATCGTCCATGCTGTCCACTCCACCCCTCTACCATCCTTTACGCAGCGCTGCCCATCATCCCTCATGCGAGCGTGAGGGGTCGGCGCTCGCGACGCGTAAAGGGGAACACGAGCCCTTCATCGGAGTAACCTTATGCGTCGCGTCGCCCTTCCTGCCGCCCTTGCCCTTCTCGGGATCGCCAGCGCGGCCTACGCCCACCCCAAGCTGGTGTCCGCGTCTCCGATGCCGAACGCAACCGTCGCCAAGCCCGCCCGGGTAGAGCTGCGCTTCAGCGAGAAGCTGATGCCGAAATTTTCGGGCGCGGATCTGTTGATGACCGGGCATGGCGGCGCCTCGCACGCACTGATGAAGGTAGCGGCTGCAGCCGGTGTCTCCGGTGACGGTCGCACCCTTGTCGTCACGCCCAGGTCACCACTCGGCGCGGGCCGGTACAGCGTCGCTTGGCACGTGGTCTCGACCGACACGCACCGGGTCGCGGGTAACTTCGCTTTCGCGGTGAAGTAAGGTGGAGGCCGACTGGCCGCTGATCGCGGTCCGCTTCGCGCTCTATGTGACGTTGAGCGGGCTGTTTGGCCTGTCGGCCTTCAGCCTCTACGGGCTCAAAGCCGGCGAGCGCACAGCCGCGCTCGCCTTGCGCCCTTGGCTGGTCGGAAGCGGCGTCCTCGGCCTTTTGCTCTCCGTCATCGCCCTAACGCTGTTAGCTGCGGCCATGGCCGGCACGCCGCCCTGGCCTATCAATTGCGAGGCGATCGGGATGCTGCTCAGCGGGTCCGCGACCGGTGCGGCATGGGAGGCACGCATGGTCGCGCTGGTGGTTGCCTCGATCTTCGCGCTGATCGCTGCAGGACGTGCCGTCCCGCTCGGCATGGTTGCGCTCGCGGCAGGGATCGCGCTCGCGACGCTCGCGTGGACGGGTCACGGCGCGATGGACGAGGGTGCGACCGGCTCGTTGCATCTGGTAGCTGACATTCTCCACCTGTTGGCAGCCGGAGCCTGGATCGGCGCGCTGCTTGGGCTGACGCTGCTCGTCACGCGCGCGCCAGGTCAGGTCGACGCCACCCATCTCAGACTGACCCATCGCGCACTGCACGGCTTCGGTCTGGTGGGCACGATTATGGTCGGCACGATCATCGTAACAGGTTTGGTGAATGGCTGGCTGCTGGTCGGCGCCGGCAATCTGCTGAACCTTCCGAGCACCCGCTACGGACAGCTCCTTCTCGCCAAGCTCGCGCTCTTTGCCGCGATGCTGGGGCTGGCGTCGCTCAATCGCTTCCGCCTGACGCCGGCATTCGAGCGGTCGGTCGCCGCGGCCGATCACCGGGGCGCGCTCGGCACGCTGCGGCGCAGCCTCGCGGTCGAGGCGGCCTGCGCCGTCACGATCTTGGCGCTGGTCGCTTGGCTGGGAACCCTCGAGCCGCCCATATCAGCAATGTGAAGATCGGGACGAGGGCAATCGGGCTCGGCGGCGTAAAACCATTACATACCGTGCATCGCCGGGATAGGGGCTTGACCCTGACACGGTGTCAGACCCTACATGCCCTCGGGTCGAAGGAGTTTCTTCTATGAACGACCCTCATTCCCACGCCCATTCTGCCGGGGGCTGCGGCTGCGCGGGCAAGCACGACGGCAAACTGGCTGCGGTCGAGCGCGAAGCTGCCGGGTCCTGCTGCGCGCCCTCCGAACCCTCGTCTGTGCCACAAGCTACCAAGGGAGGTTGCTGCTCGGGGGAAGCGGGCGGCGAACCCTCGGCCACAGTGACCGACCCCGTATGCGGCATGACCATTGATCCGGAAAAGACAGCGCACCATGCCGAGCATGCCGGGCACGATTATCATTTCTGTAGCGCAGGGTGTCGCACCAAATTCGTCGCCGACCCTGATGCGTACCTCGGCGCGAAGCCAAAGGCCGAGCGGTTGGCAACGCCGGGGGCGATGTGGACATGTCCCATGCACCCGGAAATATGCCGGGAAGGGCCGGGGACGTGCCCGATTTGCGGCATGGCCCTCGAACCGGAAGAACCGTCTCTCGACGACGGCCCCAACCCCGAGTTGGTTGATTTCACGCGCCGGCTTTGGGTTGCGGGAGCTCTCACGGTCCCGCTGCTGATCGTCTCGATGTTCGCCGAAATGTCGGGGATCCACGTCGTCAGCCCTGCCGCTTCGCCTTGGGTCCAGCTCGCACTCAGTGCGCCCATCGTGCTATGGGCAGGATCGCCGTTTTTCGAGCGGGGGTGGACATCGCTTCGCACCCGCCATCTGAATATGTTCACGCTGATCGCGATCGGCGTCGGTGCGGCATTCCTCTACAGCCTGGTCGCAACGCTCGCGCCCGGCATCTTTCCTGCGACGTTCCGGATGCACGGGGGCATGGTCCCGGTCTATTACGAGGCTGCCGGCGTCGTAGTGACGCTGGTGCTGCTCGGACAGGTGCTCGAATTGCGCGCCAGGGCAGCGACGGGGCGCGCGATCCGCGCCCTTATGGACCTCGCTCCCAAGACAGCGCGACGGCTGCGGTCTGACGGCTCGGAGGAAGAGGTCGGCCTTGCCGACGTGGCGACCGGAGATCGGCTGCGGGTTCGCCCCGGCGAGGCGATCCCGGTCGACGGCGTGGTGGTCGAGGGTCGCTCCTCGGTCGATGAAGCCATGCTCACCGGCGAGCCGGCTCCCGTCCTCAAGGAAGTCGACGCCGCGGTCACCGGGGGAACGGTGAACGGCACGGGGAGCCTCGTTATGGAAGCCCAAGCGGTCGGTTCGGATACGATGCTCGCGCGCATCGTCCGGATGGTCGCGGAAGCGCAGCGCAGCCGCGCCCCGATACAGGCGGTCGCCGATCGGGTCTCGGGCTGGTTCGTGCCGCTCGTCGTGCTGATTTCGATCGCGACCTTCGTGGTGTGGTCATTGGTCGGCCCTGAGCCACGTATGGGTCATGCCCTCCTCAATGCCATTGCCGTGCTGGTCATCGCCTGTCCGTGCGCGCTCGGGCTTGCTACGCCAATGTCGATCATGGTCGGCACCGGTCGCGGCGCGCAGGCCGGTGTGCTGGTTAAGAACGCCGAAAGCCTGCAGGCGCTCGATAAGGTCGACACGCTGGTCATCGACAAGACGGGCACGCTTACCGAGGGCAAGCCGTCGCTGATCGCGATCGAGGCAACCGGCACCGTCGGAGAGAACGACGTGCTTGCGCTCGCCGCTGCGGTCGAAGGCCAGTCCGAGCACCCGCTCGCCCATGCGATCGTCGTCGCCGCCAAAGAACGCGGATTACAACTCGGCACGGTTGCCGACTTCGCCTCGCAAACTGGGATGGGTGTCAGTGCCACGGCAGGCGGCCGTTCGGTGGTGATCGGCAACGCGGCACAGATGAACAGGGTCGGCGCCGATCCCAAACTGCTCGACGCTGCGGCCGATCGTCATCGAAGCGAAGGGGCCGGCGTCATCCTGATCGCTATTGACGGCGCGCTCGCCGGCTTGCTCGCGGTTGCTGATCCCGTTCGGGCTTCGGCGGGCGATGCCATTGCAGCGCTTCGCGCAGAGGGGCTGCGTGTCATCATGCTGACGGGCGACAACAGGGGAACGGCCGACGCGGTTGCGCGCGCTGTGGGCGGTTTGGACGATGTTCGCGCCGATCTGCGGCCGGAAGACAAGGCACGGATCATCGGCGAACTGAAAGCGGGTGGTGCCAAGGTCGCAATGGCTGGTGATGGGATCAACGACGCTCCCGCACTGGCCGCTGCCGACGTCGGGCTCGCGATGGGAACCGGAACAGACGTAGCGATCGAAAGCGCAGGCATGACGCTCACGCGCGGCGATCTTTCAGCCATCGTGCGCGCCCGCAAGCTAGCCCGTGCAACGATGCGAAACATCCGCCAAAACCTGTTCTTCTCGTTCCTGTTCAACGGGATCGGTGTGCCGGTCGCGGCCGGGGTGCTTTACCCAGTGTCCGGCATCCTTCTGTCGCCGATGCTGGCTGGCGCGGCGATGGCTCTCTCGTCCTTTACCGTGGTCCTCAACGCGCTCCGGCTGAACACGGTGAAACTGTGAATATCGGGGCGGCATCGGACGCCAGCGGCGTCTCGCAGCGCATGATCCGCCATTACGAGAAGATCGGTCTCGTGCCCGCGCCGGCAAGGCGTGGGAGTTACCGCGACTATGCCGACCCCGACGTTCATCGCCTTCGCTTCATCGCCAATGCCCGCGATCTTGGGTTTCCAATCGAGGAGATCAGGACGCTACTTGGCCTCTGGTCGGATCGCAGCCGTTCGAGCAGCGAAGTAAAAATGCTCGCTCAAGCGCGCGCTGATGAACTTGGGCGTAAGGCGGCTACGCTCGAAGATATGCGATCGACGCTGCTAGAATTGGTAAACCGCTGCCACGGCGATGATCGACCGGACTGTCCAATTCTCCGGCGCATGGAAGCATGAGGTTGCGCATACTCGCTAGGACGACGAGCAACACCGTCCCGCCAAGGTCGTTGCGAAGAGCGAAGCGTGATCCGCAAGGTCGCCGCCCGGCCGCGGATCGCGTCCATCGTTCGCCCCATTTCACGCGCAATCTGTGCGATGGTCTGTCTGGCCGCCACGCGGCGGCGTAGCGCGGCATCGGCCTCTGCGGTCCAGCGTGTGCCATGCTGACCGGTCAACTAGATATCTCCTGGTAGCAATTGCCATCGTGGCCGGCTTCTCTTTGACCCGGCCTCAGGAGAGTGAACAAAGATATCGCGGATGATAATGTCGGGCCAGCGCTCAAGGTAGCCGTGAAGATAAAGCGTCGATCAACCGGCATTCGGCGATCGTCGTCGCGTCACAGCGACCCCATGTGGCAACCTCGTCACGTAACGCATGGAGGTCGGCGAGCTTGCGATCGATTTCCTCAATATGCACCACCGCCATCTCGTCGACCGCATCGCAAGATCCGCGCGGATCGTCCGCCAGGCGGAGCAGGTCGCGTACCTGATCGAGCGTGAAGCCGAGGTCACGCGAGCGCTTGATGAATGTCAGGCGTTCCACGTGCGACCGGTCGTACAGGCGGTAATTCCCGCCATTGCGGCGAGGCGCGCTGATCAACCCTTCGCTTTCATAATAGCGTACGGTCTCAACCTTCAGGCCGGTTAGTTTCGCGATTTCCCCAATCTTCATGCGCGAGCCCTTGACCCTCTAGTGACATGAGGGTGCATATGGGGGTTCAACACGCAAATCGAGTGGTATGATGGCGGACGACTGCTGTTCCAGGAAAAGCGATACGATCGCGCAGCTCGGCCGCAAGGCCGCTCAGCGGCGCGTGCTGATCGCCGTCATGGTCATCAACTTCGTCATGTTCGTCGCCGAATTCGGCGGAGGCGTCTTCGCCCGCTCGTCGGCGCTGATGGCGGATTCGGTCGACATGCTCGGCGATGCGGTCGTCTATGCGCTGAGCCTCTATGCGCTGAGCCGTGGCCCGCGCTGGGAAGCCGGCGCGGCGCTTGCCAAAGGTGGCATCATCCTCGTGTTCGGTATAGCAGTGGTGTTCGAGATCTTCGACAAGATCGTGAACGGCGTGCCACCCTCGTCCTCGCTGATGCTGGCTTTCGGCAGCGCCGCGCTGGTCGCCAATCTGACCTGCCTCGCCATGTTGTGGCGCTTCCGGTCTGAGAACGTGAATATGTCCAGCACTTTCGAGTGCTCGCGCAACGACGTGGCCTCCAACGTCGGCGTGTTGATCGCGGCAGGGCTGGTCGCCATGACCGGCGCGGCATGGCCCGATATCGCGGTGGGCGGCGTCATCGCGCTCATCTTCCTGCGGTCAGCGTGGCGTGTTCTCGCCGAAGCGATCCCGGCATGGCGAGAGGCCCGGCCGGTAGCGGCGGAAGTCTTGCGATGACACTCGGGCGTATTTCGACTAGACGACCTGCAATGCTACGCAGGCTCTGGTCCTTTTTGCTCGTCATGATCGCGTCGTCCCTGGTGATGACGGCGACCGTGCATGCGCGCGAAATTCCGGGGCCGGTGACTATCGAGTGCAGCGGCACAGTGCATAGCGACGGCGACGCCGATCAATCGCAAGGCGATGCCGATAAGGCGGTGCCGCACCACCATGCCACCTGCCACGGTCAAACACTGGATGTGCCGGCAAGTGATACGCTGCCGTCGATAGCCCGTGTAGGCGGCCTGCGTCCGTTTCCTACACCTGCCAGTGCCATTGCGTCGCATGTGGTTGACCCTGCGTTGAGGCCACCGGCAGCCTGACGACACCCGCTCGCCGGCATTTGCCGGCACGACGTGTTCTGTCAGGATCGATATTCCATGAAAACAATGCTCGCGGCCGTCCTGGCCGCGGCGTCCTGCGCATCGATCGCGCAGGCGCAACAGGGGCAGTCGCCACAGGCGACTACCCCAGCCGAAACGCCGACCGCGGCAAAACCGCTGCCCGGCTTCTCGCTCGATCAGGCCGTGTCGGCCGCGGGCGGGTCAGCGCCTTCGGGTGCTGCTGCCACGGCGTCGATCGAGGCCGCACAGGCGGCCCGCGCTGTAGCCGGCCTGCGACCCAACCCCGTTTTTCAAGGACAGGTCGAGAACGTCGTCGGCTCCGGTCCCTATAGGGGCGTACGGAGCGCGGAGACGACGCTAGGGGTCGCGATCCCGATCGAGCTGGGCGGTAAGCGTCGTGCCCGCGTCGGCGTCGCCGACGCGCAGTTATCGCGCGCGCAGCTCCAAAGCGCGATCGTTGCGGCCGACATCCGCGTGCAGGTCACGCAGCTGTATGTCGACGCAATCGCGGCAGAACGGCGGCTGGTGACGGCGCGTGACCAGGCGCGGATCGCGGCCGAAGTGCTGCGCGGCGCCTCCGTCCGCGTCCAGGCGGGGCGTGCGTCACCACTGGAACAACAACGCGCCGACGTCGCGCGCATCAACGCCGATGCCAATGTCGAGCGGCTCACTCGGCTCGCCGAAGCCGCGCGGACGAACCTTGCGCGGCGTCTCGGTCGTCCGATCGACGGCACGCTCGATGCCGGATTGCTCGATCGGCTACCGCCGGCGACCTTCGGCCCGGCAGCACCAGCTCAGACCGCCGGCACGCTGGCGCTGGCGGCAGCGGACGCCGATCTCGCCATTGCCGATGCCGGCATCCGGCTCGCGCGCGCGAACCGCGTGCCCGACATCAACATCGGACCGGCGCTCCGGCGACTGGAAGCGACCAACGACACCGCCGCGGTGTTCGCGATCTCGATCCCGATTCCGATCTTTAACAATGGCCGCGCCGCCATCGCGCAGGCGACGGCCGAGCGAACACGGGCGGAGGCCGTCCGGCGTGTTACCGCGCTTGACGTCGAGCAGGCGATCACAGACGCCCAGGCCGAAGCCGCCAATGCCGCGACCTCGGCGCGGGCCGCGGTCGGGCCAGCGCTGGCGGCAGCAGCCGAAGCCGCCCGGATCGCGCGGATCGGCTACCGCGAAGGCAAGTTCGGCCAACTCGATCTCCTCGATGCCGAACGCACGCTCGCCGAGACTCGCGTCGCCGCGATCGACGCGCTCGCCAACTACCAGAATAGCCGTGCGCGACTGGAGCGACTGACCGCGCCTGCACCGACAACCATTACCGGGGGAACCGACCGATGAAGACCATCCTGACGGGCGGCGTTCTGCCGTTCGGCCTTGCCCTGTTGCTCGCGGCCTGCGGTAGCGCACCCGAAGGCGGCAACGAGACTGCCGGGAACGAAACCACGGCCAGCGCCGAGGCCGGCGGTAACGAAGCCGCCCATGCCGATGAGGGTGCCGTGACGCTCTCGGCGGACCAGATCGCCGCAGCCGGGGTCCAGATTGGTCGTCCGCTGACGGGTGGCGCGGGTACGATCGACCTGCCGGCAACGATCGAAGGCGACCCGCAAGGGACGCAGGTCGTCTCGGCGGCGATCGGCGGACGTGTCGTCTCGCTGACCCGGAACCTCGGCCAATCAGTCGGGCGCGGACAAACGATCGCCGTCATCGAAAGCCGCGAGGCAGCACAACTCAAGGGTGAGGTCGAGGCATCGCGTGCTCGGCTCGCGCTTGCCAACTCCAATCTTGGCCGCGAGCAGCGGCTGTTCGCGCAGCGCGTGTCCCCCGAGCAGGATTTGATCGCCGCGCGCACCGCGGCAACGGAGGCGGGTATCGCCTACCGGCAGGCACAAAGTCAGGTATCGGCAGCAGGCGGCGGCGGGGGCGGGCTCAACCGGCTCGGCATCGTCGCACCGATCGGCGGTCAGGTCATCGCCCGACCAGTCGTGCTCGGGCAGACGGTCGCAGCAGACAGCGAACTCTATCGCATCGCCAATCTCGGCCGGGTGTCGCTGGCGCTCAACCTTAAGCCGGAAGACGCCGGCCGGGTAAAGCCGGGCAATATCGTCACCGTGACGGCACCGGGGCGGCAGGCGACCGCACGGATCAGCTTCGTGTCGCCTGCGCTCGATTCACAGACGCGGCAGGTGCCGGTCATCGCGACTCTCGACAATGGCGGCGGTCAGTGGCGCGTCGGCGAGCCCGTCACTGCCTCGGTCCAGCTCAGCGGCAGCGGTGGCAGCACCGCGGTCCGCGTGCCAACGACGGCCGTTCAGACGGTCGAGGGCAAGTCGGTCGTCTTCGTCCGGACGGCCAAGGGGTTCCAGGCAACCCCTGTAACGCTCGGCGACGCGGCCGGCGATACCGTCATCATTCGCTCCGGCCTGACCGGCCAGGAGCAAATCGCCACCATTGGCAGCTTCACCCTGAAGGCCGAACTCGGCAAGGGCGAAGCGGCGCACGAGGATTGATGTCATGATCGCCCGCATCGTAAACTGGGCGGTCGAGAAGCGCTGGCTCGTCCTGCTCCTCACCGCCATCGTCGCCGTCATCGGCGCCTTTTCGCTCTCCCGGCTGCCGATCGACGCAGTACCGGACATCACGAATAACCAGGTGCAGATCAACGTCCGCGCGCCCGCCCTCTCGCCCGAGCTGGTGGAGAAGCAGGTGTCGTTCCCGATCGAAACCGCGCTTGCCGGCATTCCCGGCCTCGACAATACCCGCTCGCTCAGCCGTAATGGCTTCGCCCAGATCACCGCGGTCTTCGACGACTCCACCGACATCTACTTTGCCCGCCAACAGGTCGGCGAGCGATTGCAGGGCGTCTCGGAGAACCTGCCGGCCGGCGTGAACCCCGAAATGGGGCCGATCGCGACGGGGCTCGGTGAGGTCTTCATGTGGACCGTCCGGCTCGAGCACCGGAAGGACGACAAGCACCGTGCCGGCGAGCCGGGGCAGCAACCCGACGGCAGCTATATCACGCCGGAAGGCGAGCGGCTGACGACGCCCGAGGACAAGGCGACCTATCTACGTACGGCGCAGGACTGGATCGTCACACCGCTGCTGAAGAACGTCACCGGGGTAGCCGGCATCGATTCGATCGGCGGCTACGCCAAGCAGTTTCTGGTCGTTCCCGACGTCCAGAAGCTGGCGTCGCTCAAGATTACGCTGACTGATCTTGGCACCGCGCTCGAGAAGAACAACACCAGCGTCGGCGGGGGCTTCGTCAACCGCAATGGTGAAGGCTTGGCGGTCCGCTCGGACGCGCTGGTTCGCAACGCGAACCAACTAGCGCGCACCGTCGTCGCAACCCGCGACGGTATCCCCATTACGCTCGATCAGGTTGCGACCGTCCGCACGGGACAGGCGATCCGGATGGGTTCGGCCTCGGAGAACGGCACCGAAGTCGTGGTCGGCACCGCAGTTATGCGGATCGGCCAAAACAGTCGCAACGTGGCAACGGCGGTCGCCGACCGGTTGAAAACCATCAACGCATCGCTGCCGCCCGACGTGGTGGTGCAGCCGGTGATGGATCGTACCGCGCTGGTCAATTCGACGATCAAGACGGTCGCGAAAAACCTGTCCGAGGGCGCATTGCTCGTCATCGTCGTGCTGTTCCTGCTGCTCGGCAACTTCCGCGCCGCGCTGATCGCTGCGGCGGTCATTCCGGTCACGATGATGCTGACCGGGTTCGGAATGCTCCGGCTCGGCGTGTCGGCCAACCTCATGTCTCTGGGCGCGCTCGACTTCGGACTCATCGTCGACGGCGCGGTCATCATCGTCGAGAATGCGCTCAGGCGCCTTGCCGAGAAACAGCATCACGAAGGCCGGCTGCTGAGCGTCAAGGAGCGGCTGGAGGCCGTTGCGACCGCGGCGCGTGAGATGATCCGTCCGTCCGTGTACGGACAGGCGATCATCATCCTCGTCTACGTACCGCTGCTGACGCTCACCGGGGTCGAGGGCAAGACGTTCGTGCCGATGGCGCTCACCGTCATCATCGCGCTGCTCTTCGCCTTCGTGCTGTCGCTGACCTTCGTACCTGCGGCGATTGCCATCTGGCTGTCGCGGAAGGTGAATGAGGAGGACGGTCGGATCATTTCGTGGCTGAAGCAGCGCTACGAACCGGGCCTGGAAAAGGCGATGAAGCGGCCGTCGATCACCATCGGCGCCAGCGTAGTCAGCCTCGTGCTGGCGGCATTCGCCTTCACGACGCTGGGGCAGGTGTTCCTCCCCCAGCTCGACGAAGGCGACCTGCTCATCCAGTCGCTACGTATCCCGGCGACGTCGGTCCAGCAGAGCCAGGCGATGCAGGTGCCGATCGAGCGGATGGTCTCAAAACAGCCCGAGGTGCGGTTCGTCTTCTCGAAGACGGGCACGGCCGAACTGGCCTCGGACCCGATGCCGCCGAACGCGACCGACATGTTCGTCATCCTGAAGCCGCATGCCGAATGGCCCGATCCCAAGCTGGAAAAGGCCGCACTCGTCGAACGATTGGAAACCAGGCTCGCGCAATTTCCAGGCAACGCATATGAAATTACGCAGCCGATCCAGATGCGGTTCAACGAGCTGATCGCCGGCGTTCGCGGCGATCTCGCGATCAAGGTGTTTGGCGACGACTTCGCCAGTATGAACCGCACCGCCGAACAAATCGCCGGCATTCTGCGCAAGACGCAGGGCGCAGCCGACGTGAAGGTGGAACAGACGACGGGGCTTCCGATGCTCGACATCCGGGTGAACCGCGACGCGATGGCGCGGGTCGGCGTCACCGCGCAGGACGTGCAGGACACCATCACCGCCACTCTCGGCGGGCGAACGGCGGGCATGATCTTCGAAGGCGACCGGCGCTTCCCGGTCGTCATCCGCCTGTCGGACGCAGAACGTGCAGATCTCGGACTGCTCGAACAGGTGCAGGTGCCGGTCGCTGGCGGTGGCTATGTGCCGCTGTCCAGCGTCGCCGACATCGGCGTCGTCGACGGGCCGAACCAGATCAGCCGCGAGAACGGCAAACGCCGTGTCGTCGTTCAGGCGAACGTCCGTGGGCGCGACGTCGGCAGCGTTGTGGCGGACGCGCAAGCCGCGGTTGCCAGCGGGGTGCGCCTGCCGCCGGGCAGCTACCTGGAATGGGGCGGGCAGTTCGAGAATCTGGAATCCGCGAGTAAGCGGCTTCAGCTCGTGGTGCCGGCCTGCTTTGTGCTGATCCTGTTGCTGCTCTACGGGGCGTTGGGGTCGGTCCGCGATGCCGCGATCGTCTTCACCGGCGTACCATTCGCGCTGGTGGGCGGCGTGTTGCTGCTGTTCGCACGCGGCATGGACTTCTCGATCTCGGCCGCGGTGGGGTTCATTGCACTGTCGGGCATCGCGGTCCTCAACGGCCTCGTCATGGTCAGCTCGGTACAGGACCTGATCCGCTCCGGCATGGACCGGGCCGAAGCGGCGCATACGGGCGCTCTTCAGCGGTTACGCCCCGTCGTCATGACCGCGCTCGTCGCAAGTCTCGGCTTCGTGCCGATGGCGTTCGCCAGCGGGGCAGGCGCGGAAGTTCAGAAGCCGCTCGCAACCGTCGTCATCGGCGGGCTGATCTCGGCGACGCTACTGACGCTGTTCGTGCTGCCGACGCTGTACGCACGGTTCGGCCAGCGAGCGGTGAAGGTCGACGACGCGGACACGGCGGAAACCGCCACGGCGCTGCCGCAGCATGCATGACCGTGAGGGAGGGCGCCTGCGCCCTCCCTCAGGCTTCACTCCATGGAAGGAGGTTCGCCCATGATGACGATCGACAATGTGACGACGCTCAATGCTTCACCGCTACGCGTCTGGACCGTCCTCACCGACTTTGCCGGTCACACGCAATGGAAGCCGTTTATCCAGCTTTCCGGCGCTGCGGTCTGCGGTGGCGATGCCGATTACACGTTCCGCATTGGCGGGCTCGACAAGTCCATGACGGCCAAGGCGGACATCATCCGCGCCGACAAACCGCTAGCGTTCGCGTGGACGGCCGGCGTGGCCAGGTTCCTGATGTTCGAGGAAGCCTATGCGCTGGAAAGCGATCCCGCCGGAACCCGCCTGCGCCATAGTCTGCGCTTCTCAGGCATCTTCGGTCGTCCGCTCTGGGCCCTGATGCGCCGCAGGCTCCAGACGAGCCTCGTGCAGTCGGACAGGTGCCTGGATCGCCAGCTTCGCCGCCTGTCGGCGGTCCCGGTTCCGAACAGCCGGACTGGAACTGCGCGCATCGGCGCGCGAAATCAACGGAGGCAGCGATGACGATGTATCATGTTGGCTTGGGCCTGGGCGCCGTACTGATATTGGCCGGCTGTTCCGAGCAGCCGCAGAAGGGCCCCCCGACCGAACAGGAGATCCACGCCGCGGACAGCGCCGTGGCCAGCAGGGCACCTGGGCGTCACCCCTATCGATGCGACGATAACAAGACGCTCCTGGTCGACTTCAAGGATCAGGGGCTCACGGTCGAGTTACGACGCGATGCGAAAGCACCTGCGGCCGTTCTGACCGCACCGCTGCAAGGCCTCCAATATGTCGGCGATGCGGAGACCGCGACCTTCTCCGGCAACCAGATCAAGATCGAGGCACCTGGCAAACGCCCGGTACTTTGCCAGAAGGCAACCCGGTTATGAGCGATCCCACTCTGAGTGCCAGCACAACGGATCGCCAGCGACGTACGCTCTGGATCGTCCTGATCCTCAATGCCGGACTCGCCTTGGCGTTCGTCGCCACGGGACTGATTGGCGATTCCAGCGCGCTGATCGCCAATGGTCTCGACAACGGCTCCGATGCCGCGGTCTACGGGCTTAGCCTCGTCGCGCTGACGCGCGGTGCACGCTGGAAGCAGCTTGCGGCCGGGGTGTCCGGCATCATGCTGCTCCTGTTCGCAGTCGCCGTCCTCATCGATGTCGCGCGCCGCTTTGCGCAGGGCAGCGACCCGATCGGCCCGACCATGATCGGGATGTCGATCGTGGCGGGCATCATCAATTATCTATGCCTGCGCCTCCTGCAGAAGCTGGAGAACAAGGACGTCAACCTGCGCGCGGCGACGACCTTCAGCCTTAACGACTTCATCTCGAACGGCGGCATCGTGATCGCCGGCGTCCTCGTCATGTGGCTGGGCATGAACTGGCCGGACCTCGTGGTTGGGCTGGCGACGGCCGCCATCCAATTGTGGGGCGGCATCAAGATCCTGCGCGACGCGAAACAGGACGCGCGCAAAACCAAGGACAATCAGAATGGCTGAGAAGACCAAGATCGACCTCGCCGTCGTCCTGCCCGACGTGCCGGATGCCGCGGACGCCTGCGTCGCGCGGCTGGTCCAGCGGCTGACGGACCGCGAGGGCGTCAGTGAAGCGCACGTCGTTCCCGCCATTGGCGAGACGCCCGCCCAATTGTGCATCCATTATGATCCAGACCAGCTTACGCTATCGCGTATTCGCGAGGTCGCGACCGGCGCGGGCGCGCAAATCGGTGTGCGCTACGGTCACGCGATGTTCGACATCGGGGCCATGCATCAACGGCGCGCGCGTACCCTTGGCGATCGATTGAAGGCCCTGTCCGGCGTTCTGGAGGCTGAGGTAGCTGCGAGTGGCAGAGTGCGGGTCGAGTTCGACCGAGAACGCACCAACGAAACCATGATCCGCGGCGCCGTCCTCGAACGCGACATAGCCGTCCCGCAGGCCGTTAGCGACGATCACGCCGGCCATGACCATGCCCCCGGCGAGCACGACCATGGCAAGGAGGGGCATAATCACAATCATGGCGGCATCCTGGGGCCGAATACCGAGCTGTTCTTCGCATTGGGCTGCGGTGCCGTCCTCGGCATTGGCTTCGCGATCGAGAAGCTGGTCGCCGAGGCGCCATCGTGGCTGCCGCTAGCCTGCTACCTGATCGCCTACGTTCTAGGTGGATTCTTCACCGTCCGCGAAGCGATCGACAATCTGCGAATGCGCCGGTTCGAGATCGACACGCTGATGTTGGTCGCCGCAGCGGGTGCGGCCGCGCTGGGCGCTTGGGCGGAAGGCGCGTTGCTGCTGTTCCTGTTCAGCTTCGGCCACGCGCTCGAACATTATGCGATGGGTCGCGCCAAGCGGGCGATCGAGGCCTTGGCCGAGCTGGCACCGAAAACCGCCCTTGTCCGCCGCGAAGGCAAGATCAGCGAGATATCCGTTGACACGCTGGTAGTCGGCGACATCGTCGTAGTCAAACCCGATGCACGGTTACCCGCCGACGGCTTCGTGACGCTGGGTTCGAGCAGCATCAACCAAGCGCCAGTGACGGGCGAAAGTATCCCGGTCGACAAGACCGCAGTCACCGATACGGACCAGGCGCGGGCCAATCCCGACCGCGTCGACGCTGCCAGTCGCGTGTTTGCCGGCACCATCAACGGCAGCGGCGCCATCGAGATTGAGGTCACGCGGCTGTCGACCGAGAGCGCGCTCGCCAAGGTCGTGAAGATGGTCAGCGAAGCCGAAACGCAGAAGTCGCCGACGCAGCGCATGACCGACCGGTTCGAGCGCGTGTTCGTGCCGGTAGTGCTGGGCCTGGCCGTCCTGCTCCTGTTTGCGTGGGTCGTCATCGATGAACCCTTCCGCGACAGCTTCTACCGCTCGATGGCGGTCCTCGTCGCCGCCAGCCCTTGCGCGCTGGCGATCGCGACGCCGAGCGCCGTGCTGTCGGGTGTCGCCCGCGCTGCCCGCGGCGGGGTGCTGGTGAAGGGCGGCGGGCCGCTGGAGAACCTCGGTTCGCTCACAGCTATCGCCTTTGACAAGACCGGTACGCTGACAGAAGGCCAGCCCCGGATCACCGATGTCGTCGCGATGGCGGGGATAGCCGACGACCGGCTTCTTACCACGGCCGTCGCCGTGGAAGCGCTGAGCGATCACCCCCTTGCCGCGGCGATCGTCAAGGACGGCAGGACACGCCTGAACGACGCCACGCTGCCGCAGGCGAGCGATCTGGAAAGCCTGACCGGCCGCGGCGTCCGCGCGACGCTCGAGGGCGATCCCGTCACGATCGGCAAGGCCGAGATGTTCGGTAAGGACGGTCTCGCTGCATTGGCGGAAGAGACGATGGCTGCGGTCGAACGGCTCCGCGCGGGCGGGCGGACGACGATGGTCGTGCGACGCGGTGACGTCGATCTGGGCGTGATCGGGCTGATGGATACGCCCCGTGCGGCAGCCAAGGCGACGCTTGCGACGCTGCGCACGCTCGGCATCAAGCGCATGATCATGATCTCGGGCGACAATCAGACCGTCGCCGAGGCGATCGCCCGCGAGGTCGGTATCGACGAGGCATGGGGCGACCTGATGCCGGAAGACAAGGTCGAGGCGATCAAGAAGCTGCGCAGCGACGGCAAGGTGGCGATGGTCGGCGACGGCGTGAACGACGCGCCAGCGATGGCGAATGCGACCGTCGGGATCGCGATGGGCGCGGCAGGCTCCGACGTCGCGCTGGAGACTGCCGACGTGGCGCTGATGGCGGACGATCTCGCGCATCTTCCGTTTGCGGTCGGCCTGTCGCGGCAGACCCGATCGATCATACGGCAGAACGTCTTCGTCAGTCTGGGCGTGGTGGCGATCCTGGTTCCCGCGACGATCTTCGGTCTCGGGATCGGGGCAGCCGTCGCCATGCACGAAGGGTCGACGTTGCTCGTCGTCGTGAACGCGTTGCGGCTGCTCGCCTATCGCGATCGGTTCGCCGCGACGCGGACCGCCTGATGCCCCGGAGACCGCGTCCATCGGATGCGGTCTCCGCAGGTTAGAAAGGACCGTTTGCGATGTCCGATACCACCGTCTCCGGCGTCCTGGCCGTCCGTGCGCAGATCCTCGCACGCAGTCAAACGCTCAACCGCCTGGCGTCGCCTGCTGCGGCGCCGGGTGCAGCTGCGGCCGTGCCGCGGACCGAAGCGCCCGCGACATTCGGGGACACCCTCAAGAACATCGTCGGCAAGGTGAACGAAGCGCAGGAAGCGGAGGACGTGGCCACCGAGCGCTACGAGCGGGGCGAAACCACTGACATCGCCACCGTGGCGTTGATGCAGAACCGCGCTTCTGTGTCATTCGAGGCGACGCTTCAGGTCAGGAACAAGCTCCTGTCGGCCTACAGGGACATCATGAGCATTCCACTCGGATGACGCAGATCAGAAGTAGGATCCTGCCCGGGAGCGTGTTCGTCCGGCGTGCGGGCGTGGTGCTGGTCGCTTTGCTCGCCGCGGCGTGCTCGTCCCCCGATGCGGATGCCGATGGCGAGGCGCACAACACCTCGGCGCCCGGTTCCAAGATGCAGATGCATGTCTTCACCTGTGAGGATGGATCATCGATCCTAACCGGGTTGAGTGCCGACAGCTTCGTTGTCGATCTGGTCGGTTCAACGCCCGAGGACCGTGAGACGCTGAGCGTGCCACGCGGACGTGCGCGCGCAGTCGATGGAAGATTGACGGTCGCGATCGGCAAGGATCTGCTCCACCTCGAGCGGATCGGGCAAAAGGGTGGCAACGAACATTTGTCGTTCAGGGGGAAATCATGCTGGCGCTGAGCTATACCATCATTCCGGTCCTCGCGGTTATCCTGGGCGGTGCGTTCGCGACGTGGCGCAGGCCGAGTGACGCGTTCATCTCGGCCATGCAGCACCTCGCGGCCGGTGTCGTGTTCGCCGCTGCGGCGACCGAGATCCTGCCTCAGGTCCTGCACGCCGGGTCGCCGCTGGCGACGTTCATCGGCGGATCGGTCGGGGTCGCGGTCATGCTGGGACTGAAAGCATACGAAGCCCGCGCGGCTGGACCTGTTACACTGATATCCGCGGTCGGGATCGACATCGTCGTCGACGGATTGGTGCTGGGCCTTGCGTTCGTCGCCGGCGCCAAGGCGGGCGTTCTGCTCACCGTCGCGCTCACGCTGGAGGTGCTGTTCCTCGGCGTGACGCTGACGACGGAACTCGCGGAAACCATCACCTCTAAACTCAGGATCATCCTTACCGTGGCGGGACTCGCGCTGCTGCTGCCGATCGGCGCGCTGCTGGCGATCCCGGTCGCTGGCCTGTCGCCTCCCGTGGTCGCGGGCTTCCTGAGCTTCGGTCTCATGGCACTCCTGTTCCTCGTCACCGAAGAGTTGCTAGCCGAAGCGCACGAGAAGCCGGACACGCCGCTCATAAGCGCGATGTTCTTCGTCGGCTTCCTGACGCTTCTTCTCATCGAGGAGATCGCACTGTGAGGGGGCATCGTTCACGCGGGGCCGATCCGGGAACCGACCATTTCAATAAGGAGACAAGAATGTCGATCATCAAGGCGCGCTGGCTTATTCCCAGCGTCGCTATAGCCCTGTCCGCCTGTTCCGCTGGGAAGCCTCCATACCAGTTCACCTCAAACGAACCGGAATCGGCCGATGTGATCCACGGATCGAATATGCAGAACGCCAAAGGTGAGATGCATGGGGCGAACCCTCCGCACGACAAGACAAGCATGGTCATGCCATCGACGGGCGATCCGGACACCGATTTCCTGCGCGGCATGATCCCCCATCACGAAGGTGCAGTGGAGATGGCGCGCGCCGAGATCGCCACCGGCACCGATCCAAAAATTCGGGCGATGGCGGAGGAGGTGATTCGCAACCAACAGGCCGAGATCGCGACGATGCAGACTTGGCTTGCCGAACGGCAAGCTGCTGGAAAGGGCTCTTGATGACGGCTCGCAGCCATTTCGATAATGCTGCGCTACCCCTCGCACCCTCCGCCCCTCGGGGTCCGATGGGGTGATGGCGTGACAGAAGTTCGATGCGAGCAGCTATTCTGACGCATGACTCTACAAATTTGGAATGGCGTGAACGGCGCGCCAGTGTGCGGCAACGATGTTTTACATGATGGGTGGCCAGCAGGTGTATCCGTCACCGCCCCGCACCAACGGTTGATCAAGCCGGCGTTGTGTCTGGGGAGGATGACCGTAGCTGCGTAAAAATGCGCACCGCATGCGCTCGGCATCCGCGAACCCAACGAGGCGAGCGACGGTCCCGACGCTTTCATTGTTATCGCGAAGACGGATGCGTGCAGCTTCGCAACGCAGACGCTCGACCGCGCGCGCCGGGGTTTCACCTGTTTCCTTCCGAAACAGGCGGGCGAATTGGCGGATACTTAAGCATGCGGCCTCGGCAAGCCGCTCGATTGGCAATGGTTCGGAGATATGGTCGCGAACATAGGTCAGCGCCTTGCGGATGCGGTCGGTCTGCGGTTCCATCTGAGAAATCGCTGCATACTGCGATTGCCCACCTGGTCGGCGATGATAAACGACGAGTTCGCGCGAGACCGCCTTGGCGAGTTCTGCGCCATGATCGACTTCAATCCGCGCCAGTATCAGGTCAATACCAGCGGTCATGCCAGCTGACGTCCAGATCGCGCCATCGTTGATGAAAATCCGGTCTGCATCGACCGTCACCTGCGGGTACAGATACTGCAATCTCTGCGCAAATTGCCAGTGGGTCGTCGCCCGTTTACGGTCCAAGTAGCCGGCAGCGGCGAGCAGGAAGGCTCCGGTGCAGATGCTCGCGATACTCGAAGCTCCGGCAGATGCCTGGCGGATTCCTGCGATGTTGTCCGCCTCCAGCATCGGCTCGACCCTGCCGCCAACCACAACGAGCGTCTCGGCCGTCGATGATACTGCAGGACGCGTCATCAGTCCGAGGCCTGCGTCACCCGGAACAACACCCCCGCCTTGGGAGACAAGTTCGATCCGGTAGTGCTCAGACCCCAACAGGCGGTTCGCCGCGGTAAGAGCCGCCGTTGGCCCGGCTAGGTCCAGTAGTTGGAAGCCTTCGCACAGGTAGAAGGCGAATGACGCTGACATGGCACTCCGTCCTGAAGCTGCTGAAATCACTTCCTAGGCCGGTTGCTGTCAGGCGCATCCGCAAAATCAGCCGATGGCCGAAATCGAGGGATCAATGCCCTACAGTCTCGTGTCGGGGACGCGTAGATCATGGGAGTCCCGACGCGGCTATCCCTGCGTATTCATCCATGAAAGTTACCTCACACGAAGGCCTGCTCGCTTCGCTACATCTCAAGTGTATGGGTCCGCTCCATGCGGCAACCATGCCGAACCCGGCGTCATGCCGATGAAGGTCCAGACAGCGCCAAACACCCGACGTCGCCTTCGAATCCGGAATGCCACAATAGTTAGATGATCATTCCGATAAAAGGCCTCCAAGACATTAATGCACATCGTTCTCATCGGAGCTCGATCAATGACCGACCATTTAAGCGACATTCGTGAGCGGCTAACGCAGATTCTAAAAGAGGTTGATCTGATAGAAGAGCATCTTGTCGCAGCTAAGGTCAGTGAGGTAATTGACGTACTTCCGAATAGGACATCAGACTACGTGCCCCTCCCAAGATCATAGATCTTAACACCGTATCGCCTCGGTTCGTCGCGTCGGGTGCATATTCTTGTTCTATTCGCCGCCCGGTTCGCGAGCCAGCGAAGTTTGCGGTCGAATATGACCCACATCCGCTTCCCGTAGAGCCACGGAGGGGATTGCATCAGCGCAGATACTGGAAACAGCTTAGGGCATGGTCGGCCCGATCATCGCTCAGCACAGCCACTAATCCCCCTGCCATCCAGACGAACGCCTCTACCTCGCACCTGCCATCGACACACGGAGATTTCATGCGCACGTTCCTGCTTTCGGCGACCTTTGGTTTCGCCGCACTCCTGTCACATCCCGCCAGCGCGCAGGATGCCAGCTTCTACGACTGTCAGAATGATCGCATTCGGATAGCGATCGCGCCCATGACGCTCGACAAGGCGCTCGCCAAGTTCACCAGCATCACGCGCTGCCCGGTGTCTATCGACACAGATCAGGTGAGGGGCCGCCCCACCCGGACCATGAAGACCGCACCGGCCAAAGGGCGCCTGACTCCTGGCCAGGCACTCGCGCGCATGTTGCGGGGTACGCCCCTCAGAAGCACGTCCATTCATGGCGGCTTTTCGGTGAGCAAGTAACACGGTCATCGTCCCGCCTGTTCCCGTGCTGGTCATCGACCAGCACGGCCTGGTTCAGGCAGACAACAGGTCGGCGGTGGACACCACCGAGCCATAGGCAAAGGCAAGCGCGGCCATGAACGCGGTATGCACCTGTTCGGCGGGCACCTCGACCCCGTCATTTGACAGGGCGCGGGTCGCGCAGGCGTCGCCGACGACCGTCACGCCGTAGCCGAAGTCAAACGCCGCGCGGGCGGTCGCGTCGATGCACATGTGGCTCATCGCGCTGACGATCAGGACGTCCTCGACGCCCGCTTCGTCGAGTAGCACCTTCAGGCCGGTGTCGCGGAACGCGTTCGGGTAATGCTTGGTCAGCACGGTCTCGCCATCGATTGGCGCGACGGCCTCGATGATTCTCGTGCCGTTCGTGCCGACCGCAAAGGGGGCGTCGTCTGAACCGGGCGTCTCGTGGCGGATATGAACGATCGTCTCGTGGCCGTCGCGCGCCGCACCGATCACGCGCGTCGCGTTCGTAACCGCCTGATCCAGCTTTTCTAGCGGCAGCTTGCCGTTGGCCTCATATTCATTCTGCAGATCGATGACGATCAATGCGCGCTTGGTCATTCTTGCCTCCATGTTGGCTAAGCATGTCTACCGCGGGAAGAAGCGTTATATCAGTGGCGGTAGTGACAAAGACCGGGTCGATTACGCCATGATCGAGATTGCCATTCTGATTTACGACGACGCGCAGCAGGCGGCAGTGCTGGGAATGACGGACGTGCTGGTTGCGGCCGATCGCGCGGCACGGGCGATGCCGGGTCACGACGGCTCTCCCGTCCTGGTCATCAGCCACTGGGCGTCTGCGGGTAAGGAAGGCGAGCTGACTCGCGTCCACTCATCGGAATCTTGCCGCACGACGCCATCGATCTGCATCCTGCCGCCTGCGTTGGGCGGCCCGCGCGACGATGCGAACCCGGCGGTGACGCGCTGGCTGCAGGAGCGACATGCCGATGGCGCGGTACTGACCTCGATCTGCTCGGGCGCGTTCGTGCTCGGGGCGACAGGTCTGTTCGACAGTCGGACCGTCACGACGCACTGGACGTACGAGGACCGCTTCCGCGCTCAGTTTCCACGGGCGAGGATCGATACAGACCGCATCGTCATCGACGACGGCGACATCATCACCGCGGGCGGGGTGATGGCGTGGACGGACTTGTGCCTGACGATCATCCAGCGCTTCGTCGGAGATGCGGTAATGATGGAGATCGCCGGCAGCTTCCTGATCGACCCGCCGGGTCGGGAGCAAAGCTATTACAGCGGGTTTCGCCCCCATACCGGGCACAAGGACGATGCGATCTCGAAAGCGCAGGACTTCCTGCACGAGACAGACGGCAAGATCGTCGAGGTCGCGACGCTGGCGGCCAAGGCCGGTTTGGAGGACCGAACGTTCCTGCGCCGCTTCCAAAAGGCGACTGGCCACACCACCACTGAGTATTGGCAGCGCCTGCGGGTCGCCAACGCCAAAACGAAGCTGCGCGAGACGGGCCTGACCGCCGATCAGGTCGGGTGGGAGGTCGGCTACACCGATCCGAGCGCGTTCCGAAAGGTCTTTAACCGCATCGTTGGCTTGTCCCCATCCGACTATCGGCGGCGGTTCTCTTCGGGGAAGGGGACTGCGGCCTGACGCTGTGCGTGATCACTCGATCTTGCCGGGATATTCCATGAACAGCGCGACGTTGCGGGCGGCCTTCGGGCCGTAAGTCTTCGTGATATCCGCCAGCGCGATATCCAGCGCGCGGGTCGCTTGCTGAGCTTCGAGCGGCGCCAGCATACGACTGACCTTCGCCGTGCCAGCAACCATGTCAGGCAATACAACCAGGCCGTGCGCCAACCGCACTGGTGCCTTGCTCGGGCCCACGGCATAACCGAAGGTGTTGCCCGTCCGACTGTAAGCTTCGGCCGTCACCGCGAGTGCGATCTCGTCGTCGCCCGTCTTGACCGGGATACCCAGCGTGACGTCGGGTCGCGCATTACGGGCAGGCATGTCTGCATTGCCGGGATCGGACTGGAATGCGTCGCTGTTATGGCGAGAACTCCAGTCGTCGATGCCAACGTCGCGAGCGACCTGCGCAGCCTTAGCAGCGCCGGCGATCGCCTCGACCAGCGCGATAGACGTCGGCATCGATGCGCTGACTCCGGCGCTGGAAACAACCTTTCCGTCGGCGACGTAGCGGATGTTCTTCTGCCATATCACCTTTGGGAAGCGCTTCGCGCGGAACCCCTCGTTACTGTAATGCGAGGTCGCCCGGTGACCATCGAACAGACCGGTATTGGCAACAGCCATCGCGCCGTAGCAGATGCTGATGACCGTGCAGCCCTTGCCGGCCTGCGCCTTGATCCATGCCAGCAGGTTGGGATCGCTGTCGTTCTCTACTGCCGGCACGAAAATGTAGTCGGCACCCTCGGGATGCCGCCTGTCGAACTCGGCAACGGTGGCCTGGAGCTGGAAGGTGAGCGGTTGCATCTTTACGGGGCCGGGTTTGACTGACACCGACATGACATCGGCCACGCCCGAGCGTGCCATCACGCCGAACGGGATGCAAAAGTCGCTGATGATCGTGCCTTCGTTCAGACCGACGACCGCGACGAGAGGCTTCGTACGACCGAACCGCGGCTGATAGGGCGGTATCTTTTCCGGTTTGGGGTTCTTGGAAGCGTCGAAGATGCCAGAAGTCATCATGGCCTTTCCCGCGCTTGCTCTGCCTCCCAGCGCCATTCCGGCAAGGGTTACCGCGGCAGAAATGATGGCCGTCCTTCGATTGGTGATGTGCATGGTAACCTTGCGTGTCGATGTGTTCGCCACGTGTCTTCCAGGGGCGCCATGGCGTAAAGGACGTCTATCGCCGGATTTCGGCCATGCAGAGGATGCTTGGCAATGGCAACCTTCTGCGGCCCCCCGCGCTGTCGATAGCTGTGCGGCGGGGGTATCCGCTGTCGGTGGATGTCCGGGTTGGAAGGAAAATGGACCGACTGCTTTCGGGAAGGCGGGTGGCGATAGCCGACATTGGGCAGCTGCCGCGTTTCCCGAAAAGGATCGAGAAAACAGAATGCAGCGGCTTTTCCGTAACGTACCAATGTGATGTTTTGGGAACGCGACCCTTGCTGCTCATTGAGCATACTTTACTGGTTGTTAAATCGGGGGGTTGGTCTCGAAGTCGTAGTCATAAGTCGGCACGCGAACGACAGAAGGAATGCGAGATGATCAGAAGACGCGACGTCGTGGCCGGCATCCTCGCCGCGCCCCTGCTCAACGCGACGGCGAGTGTGGCAGCAACCTCTGCCAGCGGAGCGTTGATCTCAGTCAACGGAACACGACTGTGGGTCGATCAAAGCGGATCACGAAACGCGCCGGTCGCCGTCTACATGCACGGCGGCCCAGGAGCGGGAGCACTGGATTTTGAGGATGCTATGAAGCCAGCGCTCGCTGGCAGGGTTCGGCTCATAACCGTCGATCAGCGTGGAGTGCTCCGTTCGGACCCGATCCCGAAGACTGCCAAGGTTAGCGTTGCTGATATCGTTGCAGATTTTGAAACGCTGCGGATGAAGCTCGGGATCGATCGTTGGCAAGTAATTGGGCATAGCTTCGGCGGAATGATCGCTCTGCACTACGCGCTGGCCTATCCAGATCGCGTCACCCGCCTGACGCTGGAGAGCCCGGCCTACGACGCCGCAAGCTCGCTCCATTGGCTGTCGGCATCAACCGCACAGCTGTTGAACGGTAATGATCCTACATCGGCACTTGCTGCCAATCGGCTCGCCGATCCGGCAACCACGGTCGGTCCCGGCTTCGTGGAAGCAATGAGCAAGGCCATGTCGGGCCTCGGCGAACGCCGACAGGAACTCTACGTTGCCCAGCGGAAGAATTTCGGCATGTTGTCCCGACTAGCGGCGCGATCCGGCTTGTCGAGGGAACGGTGGGAACAAGGGCAAGTACCCGGCATGGCGTTGATGCAATCGCCGGACTTCTACGCACCGATGCTGACACGGCTAGCTGAGTGGAGGGGCAAGACACTGCTGGTCCGCGGGGCCGGCGACCATGTCACTAGTCCCGAACAGATTGCTGCTGTCGTTGCCATCGGTGGCAAGCTGGTGACCGTGCCGGACGCTGGTCATTTTGTGCATAACGAACAACCTGCGACACTTGCCGATCTAATCGCTGCCTAAGCATCTGAAGCGGCGAAGTCGCCTTTCCCGTAAACCAAGGTCGAGTGGGGAATCCCCAGTTCAACGCCCTGCAAGCACTACTGTTGGGTGCCTTTTTCTCAAAATCTGTTCCCAAATCGATTTTCTCGAAATTGCCTAAACGACACGGGAAAACGGGAATCCTTAGCTGACCGGTTTTGGCGACGGCTGCTAGCGGATATGCTCCATCTTGAGCCCTTTGGCCTTTACCTTCTTCCACTCGCGATCTGCGGTGAGGGCGGGAACGCCAAGTAGGATCGCAAGCGCTAGACAGGAGCGATCACCAAGGCCGCGCCCAAACTCCTTCGTTTGAGTGTGCAGCTCAGCGGCCGCATACGCGGCCTCCACATCGTGAGGACGTACATCGAGACGAAGCTCGTCTAGGATCTCGCGGATGGTGGCTGCGCCCAAACCACCAAGCAGGAGTTCCTTGATAACCTCCTGCAGGTTGACGGCGGAAATCGCTGCTCGTCCGACGTGAGGTGTGACCTTGTCGGCGCCTGGTTCATCCCGAACCAGCGCCAGCACCGCAGATGCATCCATTACAACAGATGTCATGCCGGATCTCCGTGCCGGTCCGAATGCGAAGACTCGCCTGCCTCGGTGACGGCTTCTCTCTTGCGATCAGATAGGAAGTCGTCGATTGTTCGGGCCTGCTTGGCATGCTCTCGATAAAGCGCCTGAGCGCGAGAAACCCCGTGACCGATCGGCGACAGGCGGACCTGATCGTCCTCAAGCGTCAAAATGACCTTCGCATCTCCGTGAAGCCCCATCGCCTTGCGAACCGATGCTGGCAGAATCATCCGACCGTTACTGGCAACTTTAACGTCTATGGATTGCGTAGCCATCGCGGTGCTCCTCCTCAATGCTTCTAAGGAACATGTGCCACTTTAAGGGATGCGACACAATACGAGCTCTGACACCGGGCCTAATCTATCACTCCCGATCTGTCTGTCTGGGTATACCCTGAGTGAGCATGGGCTTTGGTACACAAAACCCGTTCAATCAGGGTCGGTAGCAGAGAAATCGGACACCTCATTATGACGGTCTAGAGTCTGCCTGAACACATTTGGGGTGCGCGTCTGACATTGCTGCGTCAGCCTCTGCCTGTCGACGGCGATCACGAGCGATCTTGGCGAGCAGTGTTCGACTGCACCCAATCGCATCCATTATATCGCGCCAGCTTCGGCCATCGCGGAGAAGGCTCGAGATCGCAGCGTTGCGGGTCTTGTTCTCGGGACGCCCCTTATAAAGCCCCGCTGCCTTGGCTTTTGCGGTGCCTTCGGCTTGTCGACGACGGCGATCCTCATAATCTTTACGAGCAACCGCGGCGAGTACGTCCAACATCATGGCGTTGACCGCTGCGAACATTCGGCCGGTGAACTCATCCGTCGGTGCCGTCAGTATCCACGACGTCGGCAGGTCGAGTGCAACAACCCGGACCTGCTTGGCGTCGATTAGATTACGCAGCTTGATCCAGTCTGGTGAGGTGAGGCGGGAAAGCCGATCAACCTGCTCGACCAGGAGCACATCTCCTGGCTCGCAATCCGATAGCAGGCGGAACAGCTCTGGCCGGTGAAGCTTGGCTCCGCTTTCGTTTTCGACATAGCGGGCCGCAATCCGAAGCCCGTGCTCGGCCGCGAACACATCGAGGGCACGCTTGGCGCGCGACGCGTCCTGTTCGGAGGTAGACGCGCGAAGATAGGCTCGGATGAACATCCCGTAGTCTGCTATATGTGGTGCTTATTAGTCTAGTCCTTTTTACGCCGTCAGGGCCGGATTAAAGTACCACATATTGAGAGGTCTGCGAAAGGCATACTCAAAACGCACCCGTCGTACGTGCTGTTGATAACATGGCTGACCGGGTGAGATGCCCCAAGTAATCCGATCTCGCAGCACGGTGCTTGGTCGAGCACGGCTAAACCGAGCCGGGCAACCGCCTGCTCCTTCAAGCACTTTCCAGGATGCACGACGCCGGCTGCAACTGATGGTTAGTCTCGTGCTCGACAATCCTGGCCGGCGGGAGCCAAGGGTTGGGGTCAGGCTTATAGTAAAGCTCGGGTGCGGTGCCGAAACAGGCGGGCCTTGTGATCACTGCCCAATCGGTGGAGCCTAGGTGTCGAAGATATTGCCAAGGCAGACGCAGCAGCCGGGCTCAATCTCGGCGCTGCAACAGCTGACCCGTCGTCATTAAATGTTACCAAATGCGCATCGAATGCTGCATCCCAAAGAGAGGAGAGCAGCAGCCCATTAGTTACGTCGAGGCGTTCAGCATCGTTGGCGCATTCTGCCCACGGAATGATATGCGATGCCCGAAGCAACGCTGGATCACTAATGCCCGTCAGGGGACAGCGGCCGTCCCAGTATAGCATCAGGGCATCACGAAATTTATCCTGACCAATACGTTGAATGACGAGACGCTCGGCCTCGGTTGTACGCGGCAAGGTTGCGGTCGCGGCTTCGAAAGCAGCCAGCGGCGTCGGCGGCAAACTGCCGGCTAGTTTCCAGGCGCGGTCGACCGCTTGGGTCAACTCTTCATCGTCTAAAAGCAAGATTGACGTCGCTCCGGGCCCTGACGGCCCGCGGAGCGGGTAGGTGGCTGCGAGATCGGCAGCGACGCCGGCATGCGTTACTGAGAGTGCGAACGGGCCATGCGGTGGCGCGCCGGATATCCATATGTGACCGGGCACCGTTGATGAGGCAAATCCGAGCCATGGGCCCTGGACCGCAAGCTCGACGCTAAAGCCGCGGTCCCATGCCGCCTTCTGCGCAAGGGTCCGCACGATAGATCCGGGAGGGGATTGAAAAACAATAGTCATTTGGCCACCGCCTGCGGTTTCGGATCGCCGATGTGACCCCTTATGCGAGCGATCGCTCGGATGACTCGATCAAGCTTGACCTTCGCGAGTGAGCCGTTCTTCTCGGCATGGTTAAGATGATGCTTCAGATAGATCGGCGATCCCGTGACAAGGCCTTCGCGGTCGCACAGATGCCACGCGACCAGTTCTGCTTCGATATTCTTGGCGGCATGGGGAACATTGCTTCGGTCCGGCCAACCATCTTCATCGGTCTCTGGGGTCTCTCGATAAAATCCGCCGACTTGACTACAGCACAGGTGACCGAGATCGTGCATTAGCGTCGCAAACTGCTCAACCGGGGTCATCCGTGCATTCAGCTTGATGCTCCATTTGACCGAGCCATGTCGCGTGATGGCCGCGCGCGGATCGGTCGCCCCGAGCAACTCCGCTTCTTCAGAGCCTGGGCTCTTAAAGCCATAGCTAGTGATCCTCCCGGCGAGATTGGCGCCGAATTCCGCCAAGGCGTCGTCGACTAGCAATTTGCGTTGCCACCCTTGAATGTGGCGATTGCCAATGCAAGGCGGGTCGGGTCGTAGGCGCCTGTAGCGGCGAGCGCGTCGGATCGTGGGTCGCGCTCTTGTGAAGGCCAGGTACCGAGCAGTTCGAAAACCTGCGTGATTGGCCCCCTCGGCCTGAGGATCAGGATAGGGATGGCGTCAGCGCGGACAGTCTGGCCAACCCTAGCCCAGTCGTCGCGCGATGCGATGGCTTTTGCGCCCGGACGCTGCGTGAACACCATGAGGATGTTGTACGGACCCATGTGGCGAAGCCGATGGGCGAAGTCCACGAATGTCAGAATGACTTTTGGTGTGGGGATCGAGAGGGCCTGCCCCATCAGCTCGCGAAGCCGTTCTGGCGTCGGCTCGCTATCGGCAACTTGCTCATCGGACGCCCGTGGTGCCGGCGCGGGCACCACTACTTCTGCCGCGGGATTGCTAAAGACGACGGCAGAAGATGTTGTAGCCAAATGTGGCTGCAGGCGTCCCGCGAGCCAGCGCCATATCATCGAGCCTGAGCATCCCATGCCGCCAACGTTAGGCGGGCGGTGCGGTAGTCGCCGTGTTTGGCGATGTCGTTCTTTTTGAGGACGCGGAAGGTTTCGCTTGGGTAGTCGGCGCCCATCACGTCGGCGGGGTTGAGGATGTAGCGGAGCTGGTCGCGGGTCAGGCCATAGGCGCGCGCGTACCAGGCATCGAGCTCGGCGCGGAGCTGAGCGCGGCGAGCATCGTCCCAACCGAAGGGCGGGCCGGTGAAGCCGAGATCGCGCGCTAACGGGGCCATGGCGTGGCTGGTGTAAGTAAGTTCGAGGACGCGGGGGACGATAAACGAGAGATCGATGGGCGTGTATGTGGAGGGCGGGAGTACGGGAAATTGCTCAATATGGAAGAAGTTTAAGTTCGAGCCGCCAACCTTTTGGCGAACTACATAATCAAGCATCAGTGAATTCAAATTTCCCAAAAGAGCCGCAATCTTCTCAACAATCTGCCCATCTGGCAGCCATACAGCAGCGCTGTGTCCAATGCCGACCGCCGGCATAAAGCCGGCGATCAGCGTTCGTTCATTAGTTGCTGGCGAAATCATTCGGCTCGACAATAGCCAGTTGTGCTTCCAACCTTTCGCGGCAAGGCGGGCGGCAGTATCTGATGTTGAGACCCAATAACGCGGGGTTGGTTCAAAGCCGGGGTCGGCCTTTTCGAATACGGTAGCTTCGCGGCTGCCGTCGTCGTCACCCCCACCGACTCCTTGCGCATAAGTGGCCCAGCGATGATCGAACTGGTGGATCAGCTTTGCTTCATAGAGTGGAATATAGGTGCCATCGGGCGCAGTGGCGGCTGCGGGCGAAAGTTCCTCGAGCGCCAGAGTGGCGGCGTCGCGGCCGCTGGCAAGCGCCAGCGCACCGGGAAGCGGGGCCAGACGCTCCGGCAGGCGCCAGTCGCTGCCGTCTCGGTCTATGCCGGCGGTGGCGAGTTGCGCCGCCGTGCGGAAAAGGCCGGAATCGCTGGTCATATTGAAAAGGCCTTGGCGGAATTCTACTCCCCATGGATTGCCAGCGGCTCCCTTACTCCCGTCGATAAAGACTGGCACTCGGCCGTAGATTTGCGCGGTAAGATCGGCGTCCGCGCGGGCGCGGAACACTGGAACGGTCTTGGTATTGGGGTTGATGGCGGCGATCTGGACCGGAGTAAGTGTGAAGCGGCGTTGCGGTTCGAGCAGTGCAGCAGTTTGTCGGGCGTAGAAAACAAAATCAGTCGGTAAGGTGCTCCCTGCCGGCCGTAGCGATAGCATGCAGAACTTCATGGCGTGGTGGATACCAGGGAACACCATCTCTTCGTTCTCGAACGAAAAAAGCGCTGTGATGCGATTTCCTGCAACAAGCTGCGCGAAGAACGGTGCGGTAGTCGCATCCGTGGCGATGCCCGTTGGGACAATCACGCCGGCACGTCCACGCTGCCCGGCGAGCCGGCTGAAGTTTTCGGCAAACAGGCCATAGGTGTTGATTTTGCCGCGTGCGGTCATGTCGAAGCGACCAGATTGCCTTGCGAACACATTGCTCGCGTCAAAAATGCGCTTTGCCATCTGATATTGTGCAAAGGCCAGTGGCGCTTCCGCCTCCAGTGCAGCTATCGCCCGCTTCCGTGCGGCGCCAGGAAGTTCGGCAATCTCGGGTAATCGCTGAGCGAAATACTCTTCCTCTCCCAATTGCATAACCTCCCATGGTGGATTGCCGATCACCAGATCGAAACCAGGATTGTCGCCGGCGAGGATCGCTGGGAACTCAAGTGGCCAGTGGAAAATACGCGCGGCGAAGGCGAGTGCATCTATGGCGCCGGCGATCGGTCCCTGCGGCGGCCGACCGCCAAGCGCTTCCCAGACGTGGCGGGTCGTGGGCACCAACGACTTTTCCACCGAGGTTGCCATCGCTGGCTTGGGCGCCAGAAACGCCGCAACCCAGGCATCGGCGGCGCGGCGCAAGCTCCAGCCCTCGGGAGAATTGGACAGCGCGGCGTGCGCATTGCGCTTGGCCTCAACCTCGGCAAGCGTATCGGTCTGCATGGCGGCGACCTTTGCCGCCTCGCGCGCCAGACGCGCCGGGCGGATGGCGGCCGACAGCAAGGGCCGGTCACGTTCGGCGCGGTTGAGCACCAGCAGGCCACGAGCTGTCGCCTTGTCGTCGCCGGTCAACGGCGCATAAGCGGCATCGGGGATACCCTTTTCGAGGACGCTGAGATCATCGAGGCCGAGCAGGGCATCGCCGCAGCGGATGTTGGTATCGAGCAGACCGAGCGGCTTGCCAGGCTCGACGCTTTCGATCCACAGCGCTACCTTGGTCAGTTCGACGGCCATCGGGTTGCGATCGACGCCGTGAATGCAGGAACCCATGACATCGCGCAGAGCGTGGCGGTAATCATCCGGCGACGGCGCGCCGCCGGTGCGGGCGGCGGCGACCCGCGCCGCGATGCGCCGGGCGGCGGCGAGGAGGAAGTGGCCGGAGCCGCAGGCAGGATCGACGACGCGCAGGGCGAGCAGCGCCGCGACGGGATCTTCGGAGCCGGCTTCTGTTGCGTCCAGCAACGGGGTGAGGGCGGAATCGAGTAGCGCCTGAACCAGGCTGTCCGGCGTGTAGTAGCTGCCGGAGACCTTGCGGGCGTTGCCCTTGGTTTCGGCAGCTTCGGTGGCGAAGGTGAAGACGGCACCGCCGCGTTCGAGCCGCGGAACAAGTTCGAGCAGGCCTTCATAGACTGAGCCGAGTTCTTCGGATTCCATGTCGCGCCAGTTGACCGGCACCGGGCCGGAGGCTTCTCGCAACCAGGCGAGCCGGTAAATGGCTTCAAGCAGCTTAGCATTCGACAGCTTGGCATTATCTAGGCCTGTCAGGCTATCACGATCGAACAGGCCTCCGAGCGCCGGCAAGGCAAGGCGGGGCTCGCCGCGGCTGAGAGCGTCCATGACGACGCACAGGCCTTCCCATGCATCATGGTGCCGATCCCAGGCGGCGCGGCGGACGGCACGATCGCGCAACCGGCCGACAGCGTAGCCGCGGGCGTAGAGCTGGCGCGCGGCGGCAGTAGCCCCGGCGGGGTGGAGGAGGTTGCGGTCCTCGGCCGCCAGCAGGAAGATCAGCCGGTAAACGAGTCGGAGGAGAGCGGCGTAATAATCGGGCAGGGGCAGGGCGCCGGAGTGCAGCTTGCCCGCGAGATCTGTGTTGGCGGGGTGTTCAAGGAAACCTTGGCCGAGAAGTTCGAGTGCCGCCTCGACGCCGCCGCGCAGTTTGTCTCGGGCGACGGTACCAGCCTTGGCGCCATCGTTGCGCCAAAGTTCGAGCGCGCAATTGGCATCATTTGCGGCAAAACGGCTGCGGTGAAGCAGCAAGAACAGCGCGGCGAAATCGGCATAAGCTTCATCATCGAAGATGGCGCTGAGATCGAACTCGATGAAGGCGGGCCGGGTGAGGCTAGGATTGTCGCGGATGAGACGAAGAAACCGGCCGTTGCTTGCTAGTCCCCAAAGTGCGGCCGGTTCAGCGTTGAGATATTCCTGCACCAGCGTCGCCGCGGAGCGGCGGCGGCCGGGCGCGCTGAGCGCATCAGAGGCGCGATCAATAGAATCAGCGGACGGCGCGGTGACGATGGGGATGTTGCCGGCAGTGAGCGCGATCGGGAAGGTGCGGCCGCTGACGTCCATGGCGACCTGGCGCCGAGCGATGTCGTCAAAGCCAAGGATGTCCCTCAGCAGCGTTTCGATGAAGCGCGCGGTGGCGTCGAGACCGGGGGCGGTGGCGGAATTAAAGGCGCGCCACTGAGCCTGACCGATGCGGAAGTAGCGCGCCAGTTCATCACGAAGGGATAGCCCCTTGGGGATGCCATAGTCGGCGGCGGTCTGGTCCTTATGTTCAGCTGCAGCGATCCGGGCGAGTTGTGCCGGCGCGATGAGGGCGCCCATCGCGGTCATTGCGGCAAACGGAGAAGAATTCGCGGCCATCAAGCGACTTTCGGCAACAGCGCGAAGACGCCGATGAGATCGAGGGGAAGAACAGGTTCGACGCGGACCTCGCCGGCCATGCGGGCAGCTTCGCGCAGGCGCGCGTGGTCGGCGGAGAGAGCATCGGCGCGCGCCTTGGCGTAGCCGGCGAGCCCACCTTGGACGGCGTCGCTTCCGAGCCGGGTGACGGCGCTGCTGAGGATACGGAGGCGGACTGGATCGGGTAGGGCGGCGGCGGATGCGAGTTCCAACAGTGCGGTGGCGTCCGCGCCGGTAATGCCTGGCGCGGTATCGGTTGGCGTCCATGCCAAGGTGGTTGCTTCCTCGGCAAGTAGCATCACTTCCCGACCACCGCTCCGAACGGTCAGCTTGAAGCGGATACGGACGAGAGCGACGATCGTCAGCTGGGTGACGCCCTGCGAGACCCAGGCGCCGGCGCGACCGAGTGGACTGACCGAAGCGCTTTCCGGGTCGAGAGCGCTTTCGAGTAGTGCTTCGGCCAGTGTGGCAACCAGGGGGTGAGCCCGGCTTACCATCGTGCTGCCGCGAGGTGGCGGTTCGTCAAAGGCCAGGTTGACGCTGCCTTCGAGGCCGCGGGCGTCAAGGCGGCTGCGTAAAGCCGGAGGCAAAGCCATCAACGGAGCGCGCAGAACGCCGCTTTTCAGTCGCTCGGGCGGAGCTTCGAGGCGGATCATTGCGCGCGTGACGAAGCGTTCGAGGTCGGCAGAGGTGCCGAGTAGTTCGCGCCAGCGCCGCCATTCGGGAATAACGTGCTGCGGAGACAAGGTTCGTTGGGCGAAGCGAGCGCGGCTGCGCTTCTCACCCTCTTCAGCATCGCGCCAGACGGCGTTGATGGTGGCCGTGTCGGCCTCGAACATGCCGAAGTCGAGGCTGAGCTGGGCGCGCCCGCCGCCACCTTTGCGGAGCAGTACGGCCTGCATGAGCGCGCCTGTCACAGCGGCGGTATCTTCCGGCATTGTAACGGTTACCCCGGTAGCCTTTCGGATGGCTTCAGCCTTCCGTAGGATCACTGACAGGACCGCGCCATCGATCGCGCTGTCTGGCGAATAAAGCGTCACCGACCGGACCAGCTTGGCGGGCTGTCCAAAGCGGTCGACGCGGCCCTCGCGTTGCTGGTGCCTAGTGGGGTTCCAGCTCAGATCATAGTGGACGACAGCGTCAAACAGAGATTGGAGGTTGATACCTTCCGACAGGCAGTCGGTTGCCACCAAGATGCGCTTGGTGCCGTCATCGCTGGCCATCTGCTCGACCCGGCGGCGACGTTCGTCGGAGGGCAGAGCGCCGGTGACAACTTCGATGCGCGCTTTGGGGAATTTTGCACGCAAGGCCGTGCCGACCGCTTCGGCGGTTGCGATAAAGCGGCAGAAGACAACGGGATTGTCGAGGTCGCCGAGGACCTTGATCAGCGCGGCGAGCTTCGGATCGGCGCCAAGCGTGCTCGCCTGTTCGATCAGAACCGCGAGGGTATCACCCTCGTCGGAGCGCCAGTCAGGTGTGATGTCATCGGCCTGCGCCTCATCATCGTCGAGGTCGAACACGCCGGATTCGAGCTGGTCGGGGAGGGCTGCTACGCGGTTACGCAGGGCGCTAATCGCGGCTTGGGGCGAACTGCCAACGCATCGCATCAAAGCAAGCGTCCCCCAAAAGGCGAGGCGACGCTTCGTGGAGTCAGAGCCAGCACCTTCGACAACGCCGAGGCACCAATCGAGGACGGCTTCGTGGAATGCCTTGTGCGCGGGCGTCAGCGAATAAGCGACCTCGGCGGCTTCATGCCTCGGGAATGCGCGATCCTCGTCCCAACCTTGGCCGTCGGATCCTGGCTCGACGATATCGATGCGGCGACGTTGGACCACATGCCGGGCAAGGCGGGCGCGGCCGTTGTCGCTGTCCAGCGTCTCGGAGCTGAACGCAGCATCGAGCAGGCCGAGAAGACGGCCGAAGGCAACATCATCTCCGGAATGCGGCGTCGCCGTTAGCAAAACCAGATGGCGGTCTTTATCTGCAGATAGACGCTGCAGTAGGCCAAACCGCTGCTGACGACCGCTTTCAGTGCCGACGCACGCGTGCGCCTCGTCTACGATCACCATGGCGGGACAGACACGCGCGAATTCATCGCGCCGGCGATCGGCCTTGATATAGTCGAGGCTGACGACGGTGAACGGATGGGCCTCAAACAGGCTGATGCCCGGCGGAAGGTCGCGTTCGAGCCGGGGGGCGGACGCAGCGGTGACCGCCGTTGCATCGATATCGAATTTTTCAGCCAACTCACCGACCCATTGCTCGACGAGGTGCGGAGGGCACAACACCGTAAAGCGTGAGACCTCGCCCCGATCGATCAGCTCGCGTAGGATAAGGCCCGCCTCGATCGTTTTGCCGATGCCGACGTCATCTGCAATGAGCAGGCGGATGGTCTGGAGCCGCAACGCCAGCATCAACGGCACCAGCTGGTAGGCCCGGGGCTCAAAGCCGAGACGAGCTGCTGATCTGAAGGGGCCAGCGCCCCGGCGCATCGATAGGCGTAGTGCGTCGGCGAGTAGCCGGGCTGCATCCTGAGTAGCGAAGGTCGGAGGGCTTTCGGGATCGATGACCGGTGCGTCAAAGCTGGCGGCCCGCACCTCGCTGCGCTCTAGCTGCGGGTCGATCCACTGAATGTCGTCTTCCGACCCAGAAAGCGGCCGCAGCTTTAGCAGGCCTGTAGCGTCTTCGGGGAGAAGAACCCACTCGCGGCCACGTGCGCGGACCAGGTCGCCGGGCCCAAAACTGAGTGTCATGTGGAGCCCTTGAGAGCAGCGACGAGCGCCGCAGGTGGTGTCGGTTCGTATGGGTCGTCGAGCGTGATCAACAGGAAGCCGAGTTTGTCGGCCACCGGTTGGTATTCGGAAATAACTGCGCTCGGGCCTGCCGCTACATAGGACTCAGACCAGTTCAGGGGTATCTTCCCGTCGAACGCGGCCGGGCCCGCATCAGGGGCGGGCAGCTTCCATTTTTTGGCGGCCGCTAACCACTGATTACCGGTTTCATCTTCTACATGTGGCGTTCGAAGCTCGACGCTTGAGCGGGCTAACCGAAGCAGCGCAACGAGAGCCGCATCATCGGTCCGGTCGATCAGCTCATGATCGGGCTGATTGTAATAAGAAAGTAGGCAGCGGTAGCAGCCCCGAACGCAGTCAGCGTGCTCGATTTCTTTCAGGAGCGTTGGGTCAGCGGCGGTAACGGCCGCATCGATATTCTCGTAGTGCATCATCGCCAACGCCGCATGTGCCACTCGGCCGATTGCTTTTTTGTCGGCGATAAGCCGGTTGAGCACCCCGGCCCCGCCTTCAGTCGCCTCATAGACCAGAATCGCCTTGCGATCGGCCCGCTCAGGAACCGGTTCAGCGAGCGTTTCGCCTTGCTCAAGCTGAAACACTAGATCGAGGCCACGACTGAGGGCGTGCTGCACGGTCGCCATCGACGTCTGCGCCAGCCCCTCGCCGGCAAGGCGTAGCAAAGCAGCGTTCTTCGAATCGCGGACAATCGGAACGACGCGTTGGGTCGGCGTCTTGTCGGGGTCGGGCTGGGATTCTCCTTCTTCCTCAGGCGCCTTCTCCCATCGGCCCGTGGCGGGATTAATACCAAATCCGAACAAGCTCTTGTTGGCGCGTCGACGCAGCCCCTTATTGAGCCGACTGATTTCGGTGCCGGTCGCATAGTCGATCGCCAAGATCTCGCCATCGCCGTCAATGGCGGCGGCGCGTTTTACGTCGAGCACACCGTCACGGCGCGGCCAGGCGAACACCGTCTGGATCTCAAATCCCTGACGCTGACGTTCTTCGTCATTGGCAGTAATCCGTTCGGTGGGCAGCGTTTCGACATTCTCGATGCGAATGGTGTCCTTGACCGGCAAAACGCCGGCCAAAGGTGCGCCGCACGCGTGACAACGCTCGGGCTCGTGTGGCGAATGACCTGCGCCGCATGCTTCGCAGATCCAGATTGGAGAGGTGGTCAGGCGCTGGCCGTTGTTCTCGCGCGCACTAGCAGGAAGGCGCGCCTTGTGCACGCGATAGGCGCGGCCTTCGTGATAGATGAGACTGCGCGGACCGAACTCAGCAATCGCCAGGAAGCGCGAACGCTGGAGAAAGGCGGAGCGTGCACCGGGCAAGCCAGAGGCTGGGATGAAGGCATACAGCGGAAGCCGCGGGAAGTTGTAGCCGGGCAGGAAGCCTTCGGTGGCAAGGTAGCGGTAGGTGTAGAAATCCGACCCACCGCTATCCTTGCCGGCTTCAAGCATTTGCTTTTGATCAGAGGCCTGGTTCCATTCGGCTTTGGCGGCCATGCGTTCCTTGTGGGAAAGGCCCGGGATGCTCTGGCGCCGGTTCGCGTCATTCAACTGGTCGAGCGCGCCGCGGTATAGCTCGCGCCAGCGGTCAAATGTCTCCCGGAAACCGTCAGGAGCCTCCCGAGCAACATCTTGCGCGAGTTTCGCCAGGTCGCTCGGCCATTCGTCACCAAACTCGCCGGCGACGGTCTTCAAAAGTCTATGAATTGCTGTTGCAGCGCGCGGCAGCAATGCGGGATCGTCAATCGTTGCGGCGAGATCGGTGTTGATAGGCAAATCCTTACCGAAGAGATCAAGTACGCCAGCGATCGATGCATCGAGCGGCGCACCGGCTTCCGCCAGCCAGACTGCGTGCAGATGTGAGTAAATTAGATCGCGATTAGCAAGATCAAGCGAGGGCGGGCGGACTATGCCCGCCACCATCTGGGTGCGGTTGGTAAAGTAATACTGGTCGTGCGGGCTTTGTGCCGCGCAATACGTCAGCACCAGTGCAGGCTGCCCCGAGCGGCCGGCGCGGCCGGATCGCTGCGCATAGTTTGCCGGCGTCGGTGGTACGTTGCGCAGGTAGACGGCGTTCAGTGCCGAGATGTCGACGCCAAGCTCCATCGTCGGAGAGCAGAACAGGACGGGGAGGAAGGAGTCGCCCTCGCTCTCATTAAGCATATCCGCACGATATTTGACGATATTGGCTCGGTCCTGTTCGCCATACCGGAAACGCCACTCCCGCCATTCGCGCTTCTCTGGCGTCACTTGGGCGGTATGTTCGCGTCCTTCGAGACCGAACAAGCCATCGCCACCGGCCTTCAGCGTCTCAGCAAGTGACAGATAGAGGCTGGCAAAATAGCGGTTCGGGCGTTTGCCAGCGCCCGGCTTGCCCTTAACTAGGCGGAAGCTCGTTGGCCGCAGGCGCCAACCCGGCGTGTCATATTCTGTGCCAACTTCAGCAACAAGGCCATAGGTTTTGGCCGCCGAAAGTAGGGAAGCGATGACCTCGAGGTAGGTCTTGGCGTCGAGCTTCATGTTCCAGATTTTTGGCGAGCGGAGCCGCTTGGCGAGGCCGCTTTGAGGCCCCGCGCGAAGCAGTTGGGTCTCGCCTCTCTTGCCGGCCTCGGCCTTTTTCGGCGCGTCGATCATAAGCGAGGCGGCGACACGCGGCTCTTCCAGGCGGCCAATTGCCCAAGGGTCTCGAAGAAGCGACTGCGACCGTTCCGAAATGCTGTCGAGCTCGGTTCGGTTGAGAGAGCCGACGTCGATCGCCAGTCCTTGGCGCATCGTTTCGAGGATCAGCTGGAGAGCTTCGCGCCGCTGTGCGGGCTTGGCCACGCGCACGACCATCGGCGCAGCTGCAAACTCCTCGTCGTCAGCGGCAAGCGTGTCCAGGTCCTGATAGCGCGCCTCCACAAGGCCGAGCTCTTCAAGGTTCGGGTTAGTGAACCGCCAGCCCCGGCGCTGATCGACCCAGACCCGATGGGCAAGCACCTTGACCAGTGCTGCGCTCGCGTCGGTGCGGGCGACGCCTTTGCCAGCGGGATCGAGCATCCACTCCTGACGCCGGTTTTCGTTTTCGAGAATAAAGCCGAGCGCCTGTTGTACGCGACGTCCGAATTCGTCCGAGGACAGGCCTTCATCGCCGGCGTCAGCGACGGCAGTCAGAATAGCGGCCCTCAGCAGCGACACGAACAGGAAATCGTTGAAGTGCCCAGACTGCAGTGCCGCGTCCTGGCGGTTATCGGTGAAGCCAAGCAGCTTGCGCTTGTCGGGCGTCATCGCGTTGGTCTTGTGCATCCAACGCAATGCGCTCGACACGAGTAGGGTCGTCGCCGAGCTTCGGCCTTCGGCCGAAAGAGCCGCGAGCTTGTTGATTTCGCGCGCCTGGCTTGCCGGTTGATCACCGCACGCGAGGCAGAACCCGAATTTTCCAGGCAAGAACCACATTGCTCGCCCAGAACCGACTTGGCCGCCCGCGTCGACACGGAGCGCACGCGGCGACCGTGATCGCGATTTGGATTTCAGTCGCTTCTGGCCTGACGCGGTGCTTTCGATCCAGTCTTCGGGGTAATCTTCTGGCTCGCCGGCGAAATTGAAATCCGCGTCATCCGGCTCAGGCATTAGATAGCCGGCCTCATCATCATTTGACGGATCGTCAGTCGGCACGTCGTCGATCGACCGTGCGAGAACTCTCTTGCCGCCACTCTCCTCGATAACCGTGACCGGATGGTATTCCTGTCCACAGGCTCTGCAGAAAAACAACGAATAAAGCCGTGCCTCAACGTCTTCAGGGTGGAATACCTGACCCTCGACGGTGACCCTGCGGGTTTCTGCGCCGCGCAGGGTCGCATGGGCATGGCCAGCACCCGATATGAATCGGTGAAGTTTGAACGCCAGAAACGCCCCGTCACCGTCGCCACCGCGTTCGTGCTCCGGCTTGCCCGCGACCGTCAGCAGTTCCTTCAAAACCTCAGCACACCGCGTAACCGGTCTGTTCGTCGCTTCGGCGAGCAGGTGGCCGGCTGCGTGCAGTGTCATCGGTGTCCGCCGCGCGAGCCCTTGCTCGTCCTTCAAGCCAACGGACATTTCGATCCATGCAGCTAGTGGGTGAGCTGCCAGTGCGACGTCCGTCAGGCCTCTCGAAGAAAAGGCGTCGGTAGCGGACGCTAGCGACGTGCGAGTGACGTCAACCGATGCCAGCGTCGCCCGCTCCAGCGTTTCGGCGATGACCGACGAAGCCGGAATATGCGTTGCGAATAGCTTCGAGGCGACCTTGGCAACGGCAGCGGCACGTTCCGACGCGTCACCTTCGGAGGACATCGTAGCTGATGTGCCAATGCAAACGGGCGGCGTGTTTGGGCAAAGTCGATCACGCACACGGCGCATCAGCATGGCTACATCGGCGCCTTGACGGCCGCGGTAGGTGTGTAGTTCGTCGAGGACCAGAAACTCAAGGCCTTCGGCATTGGCCATGACAGCACGGTCGTCCTCTTTCTGCCGTGTCATAAGCAGTTCGAGCATCATGAAGTTTGTGAGGAGGATGTCCGGCTTGGTTTCGCGGATAAGGGCTCGGGCAGCCTGATCCTCCTGACCGGTATAACGCGCGACCGTCGGCCTCAGATGTGGGGCTAGACCTGACTGAGAGAGAAACCGGTTAATTTCCTCGAGCTGGCTGTTGGCCAGTGCATTCATCGGGTAGATGATGATTGCGCGTGTCTGTTGAGGTTTCCCCGCTGCTCGTGCCCTGATCGCTGCGTCGATGATAGGGACGAAGAAGCAAAGTGATTTTCCTGAACCGGTACCAGACGTCACCACGAAGCTTTTGCCGGTCGTTCCCTTAACTACCGCCTGCGTCTGGTGGCGATGGAGTCGGATTCCTTGCCCGCCGGCCCTGAAGACGCGGGCCGTTTCTTGGTGAAGGGTGCCGCCCTCAGCAAGCGCATCAACGGCTTCACCGCGCTCGTAGCGCGGATTTATGGAGATCAGCGGTTCTGGCCAAAAGCGGCCCTTCTCATAGAGATGGTCAACGCTAGCCTTGATATCTGGCGCGCGGATTTGGCTGAACGAGCGAGCAAATTCGGCGTAGTCGCGGATCAGCGCGGCATCGAGTTCAAAGATATTCAAGCTCACCCCCAAGGCAATTCTTCTAGACCATCAAGGGGCTTATCGACAAGCACGCGCCATGCAGACGGGCTAACGCAACTTTCCCGAAACTCGATTTTTTGTGAGAAAGGCGGCGTCCCTGCGATGACAGATCGCGCGATTAAACGCCGCCAAATAGCGTGCGCGTTACAGTTACCCCGCACGGAGCTTCAACGGTGCCGTTTGGATGGGTACGGTATGGTCCTCTTTGTTTAAGACTCTAGCAGGATCAGGCGAGCGAACTGACCAGACTCTTATACGCCTCTTTCTCATGCAAAAGGGACCAGGCTGGAGAGGTGCGCTGAGGGAATACCCAACGAGAACCTGATAAGCCCCCGTCAGGCTAGAAGGGTAGGGCAGAGGGCTTCTCTGGCGAGATGCAGTCCGTCTGGTCGTCGGGATAAGCGGTGAAAACCGGACTGGTCACTTTGCAAAGTCGAATGGGCTCTTTCCCCTTGTTCGTACGCCAAGACCGCTGCCGAGCACCGCTGGTAGACTTCAACCGGGTCCGTCCGTTTCTCGGCCGACTAGAGGCCGGAGCCGTCTCCCGCGATGCTCGAAGGGCCGAAAAGCTGACTAGTAGCCGGATCAGAGGGATCGTAGTGGTTTGTCCGTTTCAGCCGCAGGTGCCAAAAAGCAGTGAAACGCAATAGGTCCGCCAACTGGCCGCGGCGAGGGACACAACACGCTTCCCGACGATTTTGCCATAAAGCCAGCGCGTTATCAGGAGGCCGCCAACAGAGCGGCGAACGTAGGTCATGGCGACTGCTGCCTCGCCCAGCATTTGTTTCTCCTCAAGCTACCCCTTGCTGACCGCCTTCATCTTCCAGCGCGTCATCGTTCGATGCGACAGAATCGCACCTCAGGAAGATGTGTAGCACGGTAATCGGGGCGTAGGGTTTGACCTTCGGGCGACCATGATCGGTGTCAAACGACGCGTTCCCTGAATCGGCCACCGACGGGCTAGTGATGATGGTGCCCGCCGTGTCCGCAATGCATTCAAGCTTGGCCGCACGTTTGGGGTCGCAGATGTAGGCTGCCATTGCAGTGGCTTCAGTTGCCGGATCGACGGAGGAAAACCCGCACATCGCGCCATAGGCGTGCCCAATGGCATATTTACCCTCAACGAAGCGATTAAGCCCGTCATGGCAATATCGCCAGCGTGCTCCGCTTGAGCCATCCAGCTTTTTAAACTCGATAACAAAATGGGGCGTTCCGGGCGCACCCAAAATGACACGAATATCTGCGCGCGCGATCCGCGACGTCGAGCCGTCCGCCGCACGGCGCAACTCCCAGGTCTCCGACTGAAAATCGCAGTCCATTTGGGCCGTGCGACGACGGTCCTGATCCGCCAAAGCCTCGCACAAATTATCGGTCAATGTGGGCTCATCGGCTGCAAAGCTAACTTGATCGGGATAGGCCGAACGAAGATAACCCCAGGTACGGCCCACATATGCGAGGACGTCAGGGATGCGAGGGGATGGAAAGACGCTGAACCAGGCTTCCGAGGGCGTCTCGCTCATGAAGTTAGCTTCTCCCAAGCGGCAACCTGCACCGTTCGCGTAATCAGATCAGCGTCGGCAAGAGCGGTGCGGGCAAGCCAAAAGCGCCTCCGCATTGGTTTAATGAAGTAGAAGGAGTCGCCCGAGACTATGATCACATTAGGCATTTTGAATAGTTCGTCGCGGTGGATTCCTTCAATATGTGCAACGAAACCCGTCTCCAGCTCGGAGAGAAGTATCTGAAACGCCTTCTGTGAATGAGTGATCGCGGAAACGTCTTTGCGGCCGTTGCCAAGCGCAATGCGAACCGCGCCGAAGAAGCCTTTGGCTCCATCGACGACTGCATCGACACGCAAAGCGCCCTTGCCACCGGATTGGCCGCGCAGCGTTTCCAGCTCTAGGGTCAGGACCTCGACATATCGGCCGACTTCCTCATCGAGCGGCCGATTGAGGAGAGGCGTCGCGAGCCGATCATAGTCTTGCGGCTGGATCGAGGCCGCAACTGTATTGACCATGTCTGCGATGAGAAGGCGGTCACTATGGGTGAGCCGGAAATATTCAAAGATCAGTGAGTTTAGCGTTTGGGTATGATTGGCATAGGCATGATCGCGAAGCCATTCGTCCGTTCTCGAAAGCGTGTCATAGATCGCTGATACCTCGCCGATAATCGCGTACGCGCGCTTTTTGTCCGGATGGCGGTCGGGTGGGCAAAAAGGAAAGCCTTTGAGATCCTCAATTGCGACCCTTGGGCGTTCACCAATCACCGAATAGCCGGTCATGATAAGAAGAAAAGTGGCTAGCGGCGAACGCAGATAGGCCGCCAAAAATTTTAGTAGCGCAGTGTCCTCGAGAGCGCCGCCGATCGCACCTATAGACGAGGTAAAAGCAAAGCTCTCCTCGGTATACGCCACGCGCACCGAATAGTCTTCGTTCAGGCCATCGGTGAAGACGATCCGCGGCCCATGGTATAGCTGTCCATTTTTCCCGCCCGGACTCGCAACGATCTTAAAGTGCGCATTGACCGTGTCGAACTGCGCGTCCTTCGCGATGATCGAATGGTCGCGCGGTATCCGATCGGCAGGCAAATAGCTCAACTGATCCAATATCCCGAGCGACCGGCTTTTGTTGCTCTGGTTTGGCGCATGAAATCCTTTTCCTGCAATCCAGGGCATCGTGCGCTCGTCCATGGTGCGGGCGAGCGAACCGCTTTTTTGAAGTCGGCGCAGCAGATCAAGGTCGCGCTGATCACCCCAATATGCCGAAATAAGCAAATATGGCTTACTATAGATCTCGCGCGCACTGAGGATTTTTCGATCGAGCGGATGCAGTGCCAGACGGCCCAGCGCCAGGCTTACATCCGTTTTGGGTGCCCAATACTCGACCGACTCAGATGCCAATTCAATGACGCCCTCAACCTTTGGCCTAGGACGTACCCGCACGACTGCGCAAGGATGCTTGGCGGCTGCGAATAGAAGACGCCGGACATCTGCGAAATTGATGATCCTGTCGATTCTGACATCCTCCAGCCAACGCTGACGGAACTCGCAGGATTGGCTCGTCGCACCCACAACAAGATTTAAAGGCATGATGAGGGTGATCACGCCATCAGGATTGACGCAACTCGTCGCACGATATGCAAAACCGGCTGCGATTTGACGTCTGCCGATCGGATAGGACGGCGTTTGATCGCGGCACCACGCTTCCCAACTCGGCGTCTCCGTGTCATCGGATTCGCGCCAAGGCGGATTGCAGAGAAAGATGTCGAACTTGGCTTTGCCTGCAAAGGGATTGCCGGCTGAGAAAAAGTCGCCGGCCTTGTCACCCTTCTGAATGTTGAGGCCTGGGCCGATCAGGTTCGGCAGCTTTTGATTAGCATCAGACTGCAGAAGCGAAATGTCGACCGGCTCAAGCCCCTCCAGAAGTGAGAGGTACAGGCTGAAGGCGGTGATCCAGCAGGCTGTCTCATCGAGATCGTTGCCGAATATCTTTGCTTTCATAAGTCCTACGCGCTCGTCAAAGCGGAGGCGATGCCCACGCTCGACTTCGGCGTGGCGGAGCATTCTACGAAATGCGGTAGTGAGCAGAATACCCGAGCCACAGGCTCCGTCATAAACCGAACAAGCGGCTGGATCGGCAAATCCCTCAAACGCCTGTTCAGCGACGAGGTTGGCAAGGTGGCGCGGCGTGTAATAGGCGCCGAGTTTTCCCTGACGCTCCTTCAGCAGGGTCTCATAAATGCCTGAAATTAGCTCGACCGGAATATGGCTGAAATCATAGCGCCACAGCGCACCTTGGCCGGTCTCAAAGTCAACTGCCTGAAGAAAAAGCCGCACGGCCCGGAATACGCCGTCACTAACGCCAGCCCATCTTGGCGCGCCGCCACCACTGGAACTTAGAAAATCGCCGTTGAAATCATCACCAAGGCGCTTGAGATACGCGTCAATACCGGCTCCGTCCTTACGGGAAACATAGGCTTCCAGAACTCGAAGCTTATGCCGGGTACGATAAGCCTCTCCTACAATTCCACGTTGCTCGAGGTAGCACAGGAAGATCACCTGGGCCATGAGTGCCTCGGCCTGGGTTGTGTTCAATCCTGCCCGCACGAGCGCCTTCACGACGTCGCGCAGGTTGATCAATAGACGCTGATCAACCCGAGCTTCGGGAGAAAACCATTCCGATAACCGATCCTTGATAAAGCCAGACTGGATTTCATACGCTGACCAAGCGCCGCGCGCAGCGACATTGCTCTGTAAGAGGGTGTCGGGTTCGGCTTCCCTGTTATTGACGCAATAAGCCGCGAGCGCGTTCGGTGCCAGCACGAGGACCACCGAAGCCAGGTTCTGATTCCAGACCTTCTGCCGGATCTGCTCTACACGTTTGTCAGGATCCTCACCTAGGGTCGTGCTGTCGATAAGGCAGACCGTGGGCTGTTCTTCGACGCAGAAGACCGCCGATGCGCCGATCCCGCGGTCGGGGGCCAACATCTCCTCTATCTCTGCCGCGTAGGGCCGCGCACCCGCGCTAACCCCAGCGCGGAAAAGTTCATCCGGAAAATCGGTATAGGCAAGCGTTTCCAGCCAGCTGTTGAAGCCAGTCACTGGACCGCGTCCCGCAATATAACGCCGTGAAACATTACGCGACGGCCCGTATTGGGAAGAGCGGCAACTGGCGCATCGGCTCTGCAAGACCGAATTCCGTAGCCAAAACATCCAGGTGCGGGTCGAGGTGCAGGATCAGAACGTCGCGCGCAAGCGCACCCAGCTCGCCGACGGATACAATGTCAGATACGCCATCTGCACCGAGCGCGAGCGCGGTGCCGCGCAGGGCTGGGAAGGAGGCCTTGAAGAGACGTCGGGATAGGGCCGCGAAAACCTCGCGCTGCGCCTGAAGCTCGATGTGAAATCCCTCCTTGAGAACGACTGCGACACGGAGCAAGAGCACAGTCTGCCAGGAGTATCGTGCCCTCGAACCAGGCCCATTGGGCTTGGCGTCAGGTTCGATCAGCCCCCTGCGGGTGGTCCACTCACGTAGCTGATCGGCAGTCAGCCCAGTCAGCCGCTGAACCTCTCCGGCTTTCGCCAAATGCATAACCATCTTTCACTGCCGCCGCGTCTATACGCAAGCGGGTATCATACCCACTTAAACTGGTAAAGTCGGGTGGTGCGTTGCCGCCGCAACTAGCTGATGGACCTAAACCGTGGGACCAACACCTAACCACGCCGGAGGCAAACTGCAGGAAAGGGGTCCATTAGTGCGCGTCGTCACTATGCCCGAACCTTCGCGGCGTGGCGGGTCGCGGTCGTCACCAGTTCCGCGACCTTATCTAGGTTCACGTCGCTACCGGACTCCAGGTATCGGGAAAGCGCCTCAATATAGCCAAGCCCCATCGCGCTGGTGATCGTGCTGCCAACTGCACCGCCGATCGCGACGCCTGCGGCATAGCCAATGCCGCTTGCCTTCAGGCCGTCGCTGAGAAGGGTGCCAAACAGCCATTGGCCACCGCGCGACGCGCCGGTGCCGATCATCAACTTTGCCGCGCCTCCGTCTGCGAGCATCGAGTGGCCGAAGACCCTGTCGATCTTTGCTAGCATACCGACCTGAATCAGCGACAGGACGATGCTATGTCCTGGTGCTATCGCCGTACCGGCTGCGGTGGTTGAGGCTGCCGCGACGACCCGCCTAGCGGCACTTTTTTTTAACGACCATTGCACCCGCTGTGCCGCGGCGAAGGCGGTCTTGCGCGCCTCCGGCAAAACACGATCCGTCGCCTCGACCAGCGCCTCCAGCCCAAAGGCGGTGCGATTGAAACTTGGTTCGTCAACAGCCAGCACGTCGATCTGGGCACTAGCGGGTTCTGCCTGTACCCGCGCCTCGGTCGGCATCGGACGATAGCTTTGCGTGAAGACCACGATCACCGGAATGCCGCGTGCCTTCATGTCGGCGAGAAATCGACGGTGGACCGGCTCCACGCGGTTCGACATCGCGGAGATGCACAGCCAAGCAACGTGTATCTGTGCCGCGACATCCCCTGTGGCACGCATCTCCGCTAGCTTCGAGTCGACTGCGCGAACCGCTTCGTCGTCGCCCGCTTCGAACCCGCGGGAGTCCCACAGGTTGAGCGGAGCATTCGGTGCTTCGTAAAGCGTGACGGTCTGCGTTACGGGCAATCCGGCACCGGTCGGCGCTACGGCATCACCGAACACGGCATTTACCAGCGTACTCTTGCCAACACCCGTGTTGCCCGCGATCAGGACGTTGATACGCCCAATCTCGTCATCCGCGTCACCACGCGCGGCTGCATAATCGCGAGTTTCGGCTGACCCGCTGTTCGGATCGCCGACAATCGCTTCTCGTGCGGCAGAACTGATCCGCGCAGCGAACCCTCCGATTGTTCTGCCGATGGATCGGCCTGTTGACGTTACGGTTTGCGCCGCCTGATCGGATGCCGAGCGCACGGTCTCCAGACCGCGAGAAAGTCTTTCACTATCGATCATGTTTGATGCCACAGTCCCTGCTTCGTTTAATCCCTTGCGACCGATCACGAATGTTTGCACGACGCCTGCCCGGACGTCGCCAGCCGCATCATGCGCCGCGTCACCAAGCGTGCGAGTCCACTCGCTAAAGTCCGTGGTAGCTCGTTTCAGCGATAGTGCCCTAGCACCCGACAACGTGCGCTCGACGGCTGATAGGGCGTCGCGCTCCGTTGGCGCGTCGATACCGTCGGCTGCCGCGACCTCGTTAAGAAAGGTGAGAAGTTCCTTCTGCATTGCGTCCGGAGCGCAATCGCGACTGCGCGCGTGGAAGTCGACGATCGCAGAGGCCATTCGGTCGATGCTGGTGTCCTCACCACGGGACAGCACATCAGCCTCGATCATTGGCAATGCCGTGGCGAGATAAGCGGGATCATATCCCCAGTCGTGCGTGTAATGGTCGCGGATAGCGTCGCGTTCAGTGGCATCCACCCTCCCGTCTGCGGCTGCGATGCGAAACGCGAGCGCAGCGTTGAGATCGAGCAACCGCATCGCTAGCACGTCGATCGGGGTATTGAGAAATTTGGGGATTACATCGACATACGCGTCCGGACCGGATGCCATCCAGCGCGATACGCCGTACCATGCCCCGCCTGCAGCGAGTGCAGCAGCGACTACCCAGCCGACCGGTGTCACCGCTACAGCGGGTGCCATGATCCCGGCCCAGACCAAGGGATTGACGGACGCTGCAGGCGCAAAGAACGTGCCTGCAACCAGCGCCGACTTAGCAAAGCCTACCCCAGTTCCCGCCGCCCCGCCCGTATCCCATAGCGAACCGAGCGACCGAAGCGCGCGGCGGGTTGCATAGACATTCTCGCCGATCGCAAGACGTGCCTTGAAGCGTTCGGGGTTGGTGATGACGCAGGTAACACCGTCCATTCCAGCTGCCCGTTCGGACGAGCCATCATCCATCGATCGCCACCTTAAGATGGGCTTCGAACGCGCTAATACGGGTGCGAAGCCCATCGTTGCGCATATCGGCGACCGCGCCGACCCCAATGCCACACGCTATGAGTAGCGGTCCTAAAACGGGCGCGAGGATGCCACCTAATATCGCTATAGACCCTATCAGCGCTGCCATGACCGCGCCGATCACCAGCCCAAACGCGGTATTGGGAAACATCTTAAGAGCTTCGAAGGCGAACGACAGGATTTGGCGCCCGACCGCGACGATGGTCTGACCGATCGAGACGGTCATGCCTTCAAGGCGTGCCAGCAGAACTTTGGCGTCCGCAGACACCGCCAGACGATCGATCGCCGTCATGATATCGCGGCGCGCCCACGGCACGGGGAGATGGGGCATCGGAGGCTCCTGAAGATCTAAGGCGTGGTGACTGTGACCGACGATCTGCGTCTGTCCAGCAGCATTTTCGCTGGTCGCGGCAGCTTCGCTATGGGAAGCCGTGCTGGATAGCGTGGTCGAACCGTTACTTGGAGTGACTTGTGATATTAAAGAAAGCTCTGCCTTGAGCTCGGCTTATTACCAGTCGTTTGGATTAAAGAAGCTTGCCTGACCCTTCTTCCCCACACGCGGACGCGGACGACGACGTAATCGCTCATCTTCGCGACATATGGAATTTCTCCGGTGATAGCCCCTTGGCGGTTGTAGGTCGTTTGTCGCCGGCCGACAGCGACGCTAGCCGTTTTGGCTTCCTCGTTGATCTTGAGGATTTCTCAGGCCGCAAGCTCGTGTCTCCAATGTCCGGGCACCCTGCTCGCGCATTCATCCCCCCTCCCGAGATGGCAGGCGTACGGACCGCATTGCAGGATGCCGATGGCGACGTCTGGGCCTTGGCGGAGGTGCAGCTGTCGCCGTTCGAAATCCGGGAGCAGCGGAGAGATCCCTATGCACTGAATTCCGTGCCTGGTTCGCTTAAACTCTTGACCGAGGTTCCCGAAGAATGGTCAGTCGGCGTGACCGGCCGGGTCAATGCGCGCCGCATTTTTACGGTGGCGCACGACGCTATCGCAGACCGGATCCGTCGAGAAGCGGAGACAGTGCGTCGCGGTCTTGATGCGCAGACGGACGAGTCCCGCGTCAAGCAGGCGCAGGAAGAAGATAGACTAAAGCAAATCCGTGCGTCCTGCGCTGCCGGCAACGCACGGCTGCTCGAACTTAGTAAGGCCGGCGCGGGCCTTCAACAGGACATCATATCAATGCAGGAACGATTGCGGACGATGGCCGAGTTGGCTGCCAGCAAGGGCCACCGCCTCAAGGCGCTGGGCTTGCTGGATCCAGACGAACTGGCGCGCCTCCTGCCTGACACGGCAGGAACCGGAGCTCCGGCGGGGCGATCCTACCACGATATTCTTGGCGGGGATTTCACTCGGGTCGCGCCGTTCGTGCAGGCCCGGCTCTGGCAGCGTGGAATTCGGTATTCGCAGGCACAATTGCGCGATTTTCTAGCGCTGCTGCGCACGCATGACCTTATTATACTTGCCGGCGATTCCGGCTCGGGCAAGACAAGCATGGTGCGTCAGGTGGCCGACGCCATAGGCGCGCGGCACAAAGTCATCCCGGTGAAGCCCAACTGGACCGGGCCTGAGGATCTCCTGGGATATTACAATCCGATCGAGCGCGCCTACCAGGCCACGCCCTTCCTCAAGGCGCTGCAGGCCGCATCGGCAGAGCCGGAAGTCCTACACCTGATATGCCTCGACGAGATGAACCTTGCCCGGGTGGAATACTATTTCGCGGACTTCCTTAGTCTGCTCGAAGACCGTACTGGGACGGCAGAGATCCTACTTTACGCTTCAGACGAAGAGCAGCATGCCGTTGTTGAGACTGGCCTGTTCGTGGCCGTCGAGGAAGAAGTGCGGCGCAAGACCGGGCTGCCGGAGTCCGTGACAATTGAAGACATGCTGCGGAACGAGACCGCGAACGCCCTACTTCACCGATTGAGCGGGCTCGCCGATGCGCAATCGGTACTTGAATATCACGGACGCCTGCGCCGCTCGCTGACCGCCGCGATACGCCACCCCACGCGCTTCGCCTTCCCGCCCAACGTCCGGATTGTCGGCACTGTCAACATGGATGAGACCACTCATCCCCTGTCGCCCAAGGTGCTTGACCGGGTTCACGTCATGCGCTTTCGAAATCCCGCGCTGTTGGACTGGAAGGCCGTCGCCGATGAAGTCGAAGACGTGCCCGATATCGACGAGCCGGTGATGATAAGCTCGGACACCTTCACGCCGCGCGCCGATTACAACTCGTTCGACCCCGCTGATCCGGAGACTGCGCTCCTACTGCGTATCGCTCGCGACTTCCTGGACCCACTGGGCGTCGAGTTCGGCCTTCGCGCCATTCGGCAGTCGCGCAGCTACATTGACCACGCAGGCACGGCCGGGATACCGGTCGCGGCAGCCCGCAACAACGTGATGCTGCACAAAATTCTGCCAAAGCTAGCCTTCGATGCGGGGCGTCGGACCTCGGGCGGTGATACCCGACTGGATGTGCTCCGGAATTTCGCTGCCTTGCTGCGAGAGCTAAACCAAGACCTTGATCCCGCAAGCGTCACTGAGGATGCGTCAGCTGTGCTGGAGCGAATGATCCAAGCAGCCGAAGACGACAACCGGATCATCAACTTCTGGTCTCGCTGATGCCTCCCCATCTGCGTTACCTAGCGATCGAGTGGGCGGCGCCTGGGCAAGCGGCGCGTGTTACGGTCGCACCGGAGCCGATCGTCGTGGAACGCGGCACTGACGGAACCTGGGTGGCTGAAACGCAGGTGTTCTTTGATAACCTGCCCTGGATCGGGCTGCTCGCCGGCGAGGGCGGCGATGGTGATCCGGCGATCGTCCTGCCTTCCGGACGGCGCGAACGAATGCTGAAGGTAGCGGTGCCGGGGCAGGTGGCATTCTGGGTCGAACAAGGGCCTTGGGATTCCAAAGGCCATCGCCACCTTAGCGCGCTTCACCGGGAAAGCGGGCGCGCGATCATCGAAAAGGTCGGCACACGGATCGCGCTCGACCATACGATGGGCGGGGCGGGACGATTGGATGAATACCTTGCGGACTTCCGCGCTGAGTTCATCTGGCTAGCTCTCAATGCCAGCAGCAAAACTAGCGGTCTGGTCGCCGCCGGCGGCGGACTGAACATCGAACTTGTCGAGGCACTGGCCACTTTCGCCATGGCCGCTCGAGCCGTCGTCGACCGGCCCGCGACGCAGGTTCAAGAGGTGGTGGAAGCCTGTTCGATCGATCGCATACGACCGACAGCGGCGACCTTCCGCCATTATTCGCGCAACCCGGGCGCCCGCTTGCTGCCGGGGCGCAAGTCGGTGGAGATGCTCGACACACCCGAGAACCGCTATCTGCGGCACATGATCGGCAATGCCCTACGCCTCGCTCGCGAGGCAGCCTTGAGTTTCTCCCGCAGTGCCGAGCGTCTCCGCGCCAGTGCGCTAGAAGAAGAAGCACGGGCCGAGACGCTCGCCTCCACGCGGTGGCGAGATGTTGACCCCGAGATTCTCGACAGCCAGTTCGCACAGCGCGCTCGTCTTGTTGAAGATCTTAAGGCGTACAGCGACGCAGAGTGCCCTTCGCGCGCAGCAGAATACGGGCTAAAGCTCACGAAGCGCTACTGGGCCGGTGGCTTCTTCTACGATAAGATAAACAACCGGGCGGGTAAGGCTGAGGGCGCTGCATTCGCTGTCGCGACCTGGAAGCCGCGCCTCAATCGTCTGATCGCGGAAGTTCAGCCCTTCAACCGCGAGTTCGCTTTCGTCGCGGACGCCGAGGCTCACCGACGCCGGACCAGCGGGGGCAAGCTCTATCACGAGTTGAACTTCACATGCGTCTACGCCGTCCGGATGCGCACCGACGTGATCGGCAACCAGAGGCGGTACCGCAGCAAGCTGGAGGCGGACGCTTGGCGTGCGCCAATTAGCGCTACCGAACGCCGCGAACTAACGAACGAAGCAAAGACCGCAGCCATGCGGTCAGCAGCGCTAGGCCACCGATCGCAGGAGATCAGCGACGCCGCAGGGAAGCTGGAAGGGGTGCTCCACGTGCTGCAGGTACTAGATCGGAAGCTGGAGGCGGGGCGCGTCCGCAGCAGGGCAGTAATGCCGATGGGGCAGCGCTATCTGCAGAGCCCGCGTTATGCGGCGGGTCTGGCGGCCTTTCGCGCAATCGAGGCGGCGTTAGCCCAGAGCGGTATCGGCTTCGACACTCTCGAACGGCTAGAGACGGTCGGGGTCCTACATGCAAGCGCGCTGTACGAGCGCTGGTGCCTCGTCAAGATCATAGCTGTGCTCGTCGAGGACTATCGCTTCGAGCCGCCGCCCGATTGGCAGACTTGCCTAGTCAGGTCGATCCTCGACCGCGCTAGCGAAAGCGTGTTCGAACTGTGCCGCCCGGATGTAGGGATCGCAGCGCTCATCAGGTTTCAGCCAACCCTTCGTAACGGTCGCCGGCCAGACTTCGCCGTTAGCTTCCGGCGCCTGGAGAACGCTTCCACGCCTTGGCCTAAGGGAATCGTGCTCGACGCAAAATTTCGCACAGGCTGGAAGCCAGGCGAAGTTCCAAATATTGTCGAGACCCTGCTGCGTGACAAGGGCTACGGCATCCACGGCGACCGGGTGTTCGTTCTGCATCCTATAGCCGCTATGATTCCGGCTCCCACCTCTCCGCTTAGTTGGGGACGGGATTGCGACTATGGCCACGACAAGCTCAGCCATCGGCATGGTAGCATTCAGTTGGCGGCTGGCATTCACGGGCCGGCGTCACGCCTAAACTTGAAGCGTCTGATCGCGATGGAGCTTCAGTTTCTTATGGAGATGCCGTCCGACTACGATGACGAGGTCACACGGGATGAACTCGCCTGCCGCCAGCCCTGCATAAAGTGCGGGGCGCAACACGGCGCGGGCGACTTGCGCAAGGCATTGAACCGTTCGGGCTGGGACCTAGAATGTCGTTCGTGCCAGTCGATCTCGTGGAGAACCTACTGCTATAACTGTTACTATCCCCTCTTCAAGAATGGCGTACAAATGACGTACCACCGCACTTTGGCTTCCCAGATTACCAACATTGCCTGCCCCAGTTGCGGCCTCCATTTCGAGACCTACGCATCGGACGAACCATCGCCAACGCCTTAACTGTTACCTCCGACGGCAGTCCCCGATTAGGGTTATCGCACGGCGCTTTGATAACGGAACTTGGCAACGCTCTTGTATAGGAAGGCGAAGTGTCGTGAGCAGTCAGAGGACTGGAGCCGCTTCCCGTTACATTTGATCCTTCGATATAAAAGCAGATCGAGAAGGCGCTACCGATGCGGGACGATCGCTTGGCATTGCTACTTGGCGCAGATCAACGGGCGCGCGAGCCAACCCATCCGCAAGGATCAGACGTCCAGGATGTGTGCCAGGCTCGCAAAGTAGCGAGGGATCAAGGTTGGGACGATGAAACGGCCGCTGGAAGGCGGCTTCCATGCTTTCGAGTAGCGGGCGATGTACAGGGCTGAAAATGCCGCCACCGATCGCGATGACCTGGTATCGATAGCATCGATCTTCGTCCTGTCCGAAGGCGATCGGCGCTTGTTCTAGAGTCGCAACGAATATCCGATGCTCATGGTGGCGCGCGGCGTCGCGGCAGTCTTCCTCGGTTACGCCTGCTTTTTGATAGGCGTCGCAAGCATCAGCGCCAAGTGGATCGACACCTGCAGCGTGGATCGCGATAGGCCAAAGTCCGTTGCCCAAATGAAAGCTCGCGATGTCGAGCGTCGCCGATCCGCAATCAACTATCATGTGCGGCCCCAAATATGGGCGAGGCCCAGCGCAATAACCGGCAATTGCTCCTGCCAATTCGGTGTGGATCTCGAACGGTAGCGTTCCCTCATCATCGACCGCGAGGGCAACTTTCACGTCATCCAGCGTCAGGCTCGCCGCATTTGGGATCAATAGGATGGCGGCACGTACGATGGTAGAAAACGCTTTATAGGTGCTGCTATCAGCAAGCGCGGCGACTGGCACGCCGATGTTGACCCCACTGATCTTGGCATCCGTCCTTCGATCCAGCACCGTGCCGAGCACGTAGGCGAGATGCATAGCGAGGAAGGCGGTGGCTGCGTCAGCCATTGTCGCCTGCGATCCCGCACAAATGCGATGACCTCGCCCCTCTATCAGGGCCGATTTAAAACCGGACAGCGCTCGCGATTGTGTCTCCGGCAAAAGCGTGAACCTGCTCGTCGCCGGGTGGAGATGGACGACGGTTGGCCAAATATGCGGGATTCCGCCACTGGACCAGCCCGCCGGCACGGGTACTCCGAATGCTCCAAGTGCGCGATCATACGGCCACCGCACCACCGCCTTCGTGGAGCTGGTTCCAAAATCATGACCGATATATCCGTCCGCGTCGGGGTCGATAATTCGTTCGTGTGCCAAGCTGCCGAGTCCGACGAGGCGAGCCACTGATGCACGGGTTGTTTCATCTACGCTGTTCGGCGCGCGGGCGTCGGCAACGAAACGCTCAAGCTCCGACCGCAGCATCGAGACGCGACGATACGCAGCACCACCGAAGTCATTCAGGACGAGAGGCGCTGGAGATGGCGTTGCCAACTCGCTCATTACGTCAGCTTGTCGGATCGCTTGCTCAATCACGTGTCGAGGAAGCCTAATGACCTCCTTCTGCTTTGTATTTGCCACGGGATCGCGCGGCCGTGATATCTTAGGGTCAGCTATTCGGCTTCGTCGTACCAATGCTGCCGCCAGATCCTCGCTAGTAGCCGGCTGTGGTTGCGAATTCGCGAGCGGAGCCGGTGTCATCCTCTTTAACAACGACGCTAAGGCATCTGCGCCTTTCGCGTCACCCAGTCGTCCACCGCCGCCCCGAATCGCCATCGTCCGTTTACCCTCAACTAACCGTGATGACCGCGAGGCCTACGAGGCTGCGCTGGAAGGAAAAGCGGTCCCGTGCAGCCGATAGCTCGTCACGGCGAAGATCCAGGCGTGCGAGGAGCTTGTTAAGCTTTCCTTGTTCCGCGGGGACCAGCTTTAGTTTGCGGGCATCGCCGCTCATTTTCCATGACCAAAGTTTCTCCTCGGTATCGCGGACCCTCTTTTGATGCTGGCGTTCCAATCTCGCGATCCCGGTTTCGGCACGATCAAAATGGCGCGCTTCCTCCTCATCAACGAACCCGTCGAACTCGGCGGAAAGAGTTTGATCACGAAGCGCCTGCATCGCAGTGAGCATCGATCCCGGCGCCGTAGCGCCGACATCGTGGCGGCCTGCACGCAGCGCTACCTGAACGAACTGTTCTGCCAAGGACGGGTCGAATGCAGGCCCATTAGCGTGTTGCACGCCGAAAGCGATGCGATCAACGCGAACAGCACCATCGACCCACCAATGCTCCATCGCGGCGACATAGGCGCCTGGGGGAACATTCGTCGCGGATATAGCCAGCGCGATGCGGACGACAGGCTCTGCCGTGATACCCTCCGCAGCCTCCTTGCGAACCGCGGCCGCAAGGCGGACCAGCGGATGTACGGTCGTGATTAACTCGACCGATTTCGGCAGATCCGCACGACGCTCGAACGCAGCACGCAATCGGGTCTCACGGGTCAATCGCGTCCTAAAACGTCCGCCGCGGATGAGAATGCGTTTAAGGGCCAAGTGCGCGGCCTCGCTCAAGTTAACATCAAATAGACCGTTGGTTCCAGGCGCGTCGTCGATCCGGGTTCCCGGATAACGCCCGGCCAATGCCTCATGGACATAATCGGCAAGTTCGCCGGCAGCGATACGGCGTTCGGGGCGATGATTGTCGGCAATCTGAGCGAGGATCATGTCGCCATGAGCAATCAGGCCCGGCGCTTCCTCTTCCAGAGCAATCGTCTGGCGTTGCCGTTCGACAAAAGCCATCGCGCTACGTTCGACTTCTTGCGCTTGTTCCTCTAACGTCAATTCTGGATTTAGAAGGCGCTGCTCCAGACCGGTGATCTCGGCCCCTAATATCGCCTCGAACGCTCCGAGAGTTTGCTCGATTTCTAATAGACGACGATACAGTCGATCATAGACCTGTTCTTCGATCGTACCGGCTGCGATCAGCGATACGATGTTGATGCGGGCGGCGCGCTGACCGATGCGATCGATTCGGCCGATGCGTTGTTCGACCTTCATCGGATTCCAGGGCAAGTCGTAGTTGATAAGTGCACGGCAGAATTGCATGTCCAGGCCTTCGCCGCCAACTTCAGAGGTCAGTAGGACACAAGCGTCATTACGGCTGGCGAACCGCGCGAGGATTACGGTCCGATCTTCCCTCACGCCGCCATGCATCAGTTCGACCACGATCCCGTCGGCGCGTAGCCGTTCGGCTAAATAGTCGAGCGTTACCCGAAAGCTGGAGAACACGATCAGCTTGTCGTCGCCGGCGGCCTGCTGGCGGATAATAGCGTCGGCAAGGCAACCGTATTTGGTGTCTCCACCTTCTAGCTTGGCGGCCCGTGCGGGATCGTTACAAAGGATGGCTAGCTTCGATACGAGGGGGCCGGCTGCGTCCGCATCATCGTCTGCGTCGTCGAGTGAGAGGTTCACGACGCGGCGGGCCCAATGCCTGCGTGCCGCCGCAAGTGACGACGCGATCAGCCGCTGGGGCGTTGCAAGCAGAAAGCGCTCCGATGCATTCAAGGACCAGGCATGATTGCGAACGACGTCGGACGCCTCCTCGTAAAATCGCCGTTCCTCTTCATTCATGGCCCACCGAAGGTGATCAACCTCGCGCTTGACCTGAAGCGCATTGACGTCACGGCGTCGGGTACGGTTCACGACCGAACCTAGCAGCGACATCTCTTCTAGCTGAGCGGCGATACGCGTCCGCAATGCCGGGCTGTCTGCGAGATCCGGATCAGTCAGCTCACGTTGCAAATTGTCTAGCTGACGGTCGATTTTTAGCAGCGCTCCTCGCGGCAGCTCCCGGAGAACCTCCAGAAGTTTGGGAAAGGAAGTTTGAGGCCGTAGCGTCAAATCGCGCGCCGCCACTAATGGTCGGTTCTCGTCGGCCAACAATTCAAAGGTAAACGCATTATCGAACGTATCGGGATCGAGCAGTGCGAGCAGGTTTTGCAGGTCGCGGCTACGCAGGTTGATGGGTGTTGCGCTCAGCAGTAGCTTGTAGTCCGCCACATCCATGGCAACCTTTGCAAAAGCGTGGCTCATTGTGTCGGCATTGCGCAGATGGTGCGCTTCATCGAAAATGAGACAATCAATTAGCGGCTCTTGGCCTTGCCGTTCGGCGAGGAAGCGGGAGAGCTTAGCACGTGCGCCATCGCCCTCGTCCTGCCAGCCACGGGGCGGACGCACGGCCGATAGCGAAACAATTAATGCGAAGCCGTCCGACCGTTCGCCCTCACGGCGCAGGTAGTCCAGCAATTCAGTCGCATCAACAATTTTGGCATCGACCGAGAACTTTTGCCAAAGTTCTAATCGCCATTTCTCCGTCAGCGACTTCGGGCATACTACGAGGAGGCGGTGACAGTCGAATCGCGCAACTAGTTCCGTCCAGATCAGCCCAGCCTCGATGGTTTTACCAAGGCCCACCTCATCCGCGATCAACAATCCCTGTGCAGGAGAGCCCAAGAGCTTTACGACCGGTTTGAACTGATAGGCGTGAAATTCGGTATCGGTTACGTCCATGCTGTAAATTACGTCTCGCAAACGGCCGGTAAGCCGATGATGCAAGAGCATGCGTCGTAAAAGGGCAGGGTCAGCATATCGTCCTGCAGCGAGATCCCCAAGTGGGTCTGGCGCGATCGATCCAGCATTTAACTGACTTTCGGGGAGCATGCGCTGACCACTGCCGTCAGCTAGCCTGACCTCGTGATAGACCCTCCCTCCACGGGTGGTAGACTTGCCGGTAATCTCACCTGCGCAGGCGGGATCGTTACGCAACCTTACTATCGTTCCAGTGGCAAACATTCCGGCTCCCGCTGTCTTGTGAAGCAGCCCGTCCGCCTCGGTTATCGCGTCGCGAACTTTGATGCTGTTCGGCACGAGATGCACTGGGGTCAATAGGGCAACCGATTCAAAGACGGATATATCCATGCTTGTCATTCCATAGGTCGTGCCCAAGCTCGCACACATCCGGACCCAAGCAAGGAATGTTGACCGAGCGGATGGTGAAACTCGATCGTCCAATGGCGTTCGTCCGGGCGTTGGCGGAGGCCACCGAGGGTGTAACCCTCCATGAGATAGACGAGCAGCTAAGCGTCAATTGCTGTACTGCCACGCCAATGTCTGATGTCGTCTCCTGCATTGTGATCTGGACAAAATCATTGACTGAAGTCGTTAGCGCTTCATCTATCTCGATAGTCTAGTCTAGGTTCTTCGTCAGCAGGTCACTGTAATGAACTGGATTACGCCGGGAATGCATACCGCGTCTCCCTCGTCTTGAAGTGATTTCGTCCGCCTTCCAGCAATTTGACCGTCTGCGCCCGAATAGCCTCTTCCGACCCTACGTCTTCGAGCGAGCCAGCGGAGTACGAGATGATGGGATGACGGGCGCCTTCGGGGCGCTCGGCGCGCCACACACGGGTAGATGAATCGGAAGCAGCTTCTAGGCGTCCACCGACGGGACATGCGGCCGCGACGACGTTCCGGTCACGGTGACCGCGGACGCGGCGGCGTCGACCCTCGATATGGCCGCTAGGCAGATCGCCAAGCTTCGGGCCTCGGCGGCGTCGGCATCGATACGCCGCAACATCGTCACGAACGCATCCGGCTCAGGCTGCCCAAGCGCCAGCCGGTAGAGGAGGAGGTCTTTCAGCATCCGCTCCTTGCGGACGGATCGCAGGCTGAACTTCCAATCGAAGCTGATGCTCTCGGGTCTACCGTTCGCAGGCAGCCACCAGCGTTCCAGCCCGGTCCCGCCGGCGGGCTGCTCGCGGGCGATCCTCAAAATGCCCAGGAACGGGCTCGTACGTTTGGCCTCTGCCAGGGCTTGGCGGCCGTGGGCGCTGGCGAGAGATTGACGCACCGCGAGACTGCCGTAGCGCGCGATCCGGCCCTCGCGCTGCTCGAAGTCGACGGGGTCCGAGGGAAGGTCCCAGTGGACCAGCCTGCGGCACCAGAGGTGGAAGTCCAGTCCCTCCTGCCCGACCGAGGTGGTGCATAGGATGTGCGGCCAGAAGGGCGAGTTGAAGGCTTGGCGAAGACCATCGCTTCGCAGCTTGCCTCCCTTTCCCTTTGAGGTCCGGCGCTGCTCACCTCCGGAGAACGGCACGACCGCCTGCACAGGTATGCGCGCATCTGCCTTGCCACGGCGCAGGCGCACAAGGCCCGGACGATCCATCAAGCTGGCTGACAGCCGGTCGATGATCTGTAAACCCTTCGCATCGCCGAGCTGGCCAAGGATCCCCATCTGCTCGTCGAGCACAGCCTCGAAGCCGCCCTTGAGCATCGCGTCGCAAAGCGCGTCGGGATAGCGCTTTCGGTCTGAGGCTGACAGGATCGTGTCCGCGAAGGTGCGGTGTCCGAGGTAGCTGCGAAGCCGACCCCAGGCGAAAGCGAATACCGCTCTTGCCTCCTTGGCAGTATCAAAAGGTACGCTGTGTCGCCGAGCGCACCGTGCGACGATCGCGCCAGGCGAGGAGATGAGGAGATCGGCGAGCGCCGACAGCTCGCCCGGGGAAATGCTCGTTGTGGCTTCTATGTCATCCCAGGCAAGGCCGCCGCGCCCGGTGTTCGCGATTAGGACGGCGCTCTTCATGCGGTTGAAGCCTTGGCGAGAGAGGTGTCTCTCGAGAGCGCAGGCGACCAGCCAGGTCGCGCGTTTCCCCTTCCCGGTCAGGGTTATCCGTTTTTCGTCGAGGAATTGCCGCAGGTCGTCTCGCGCCTTGGTGCGCACTGCCCGGATCGAGCCTCCGCCCGTCTTGGTGGGCTCGATCGCGTGCGACAGTGTCGGCCACTGCATGAACAGGCCGAGCAGTGGTCCCGCCTCGCCGCCGCCTGGCCTCAGAAGCGGGACGGGTGGCTTGCTCCCAGGCTTGCGCATCCCACCGGTGATCTGGAGCGAGAGCAGCGCGGAGATCGCGGTCGGTGCGGCCTTCCACCGGGAGAACAGCAGCGTCTTTCCTGGCTGGCGCTTCGCGGCGGACCAAGGTCCCTCCAGCCGCCACCAGGGGGCGGTCGGCGGCTGCCATGGCAGGCTGAGCTGCCTGGGATCCCCGGCGATCTCCGCTAGCTTCCTGAGCTGGGGGTGCGCCAGCTGCCCCCGGCCCGATCCTGCCAGCGCGGGTTGCCCGGTCGCGTGGCGCAGCTTTGGCCATAGCGCGTAGCCGTGCAGTGTCTGGGTCGGGTAGGGGATGGAACTCCACATCGCTGGCGTCCAGCCGGCCCATTTCGCGTCCACGGCGCAGGCAGCCTTCGCGAAGTGGCGGAACACCCTGAGGTCATCGGGTTCGACTACGACTGGCGTCGCCGGGCGATCAAACAGATCCTCCTCATGCACGAGCGCGCGCTCGGTCCGCGAAACCACTGGTTGGAGGATGGTCTCGATGCGCTGCTTGGCGGCGCGTAGCGATGTCCTCACCTTTTCTGGGTCCGGTTCGAGGAGGGCGTCGTGGTAGGCACGCATCGCCTCCTCCACCTGCTGCCTCGCTCCCTGATCGTCCGTGAGGAACCCTGCCAGGTCGATCAGCGCCCGGTAGTGCTCGACGGCGTGCAGTTCCTCGCCGTCCAGCCGCCGCAGCCTGTAGGGGGTCGCCGACAACAGGAGGAGGGCTGGGGCCTCGGGGCCCGCGGTGAGCTCGTCCACGAGGAGCCTATGCACCGCGGCCCGCTCGCGCTCGATGTCCTTGCCGCCGACCACGGGCCGGGGAAGGATGAGGTCGGCGTAACGGTGGAACTCGTCCAAGATCACCAGGTCGGGCCTGAACGTCTTTGACCGGAGCGTCGCCAGCGCCAGCGCCGACCGCGCCCGCGCGATGAACTCCGCCAGCCCGGTGTTGTCGCGCTGTAGCCATCCGGTGACCTTGGGTCCGAGCGCTTCGCCATCGCCGCACGCGAAGACGTCGCGGAGCGCGCGGTCGATTCCGACGTGTGTAAAGCCGTCAAGGGCGGCGGAGTCCTCCAGGAGGGGTCTGGCGTCGCGCTCGGCGTCGAGGGCGAGCACCGCCTCCTCGATGTCGGGATAGCGTGCGAGGACGGAACGGATCAGGCAGCGCTCGGCCTTGCGGCCGGTCCGTGGCCCGGGCTTCCAACCGGGTAGGCTCGTCTCGGGCGTGAAGGCGAAGATGCGGTAGCCGTTGCCCTCACTCGGAGGCGAACCCGGGACGAGCGCCAGCCGGTCTCCACCTGGAAGGTAGGCCTTTTCCTCGATGCCCGTCAGCGACACGAACTTCGGCCGGTTCTGCCCGGCGATCTCGAGACTGGGGCAGAGATACATCACGTTGAACCGCTTCGACCTGCCCTTGAGCTGCTCCGCTACGGCGCGTGCGATCACCGTCTTCCCGAGCCCCACCTCGTCGGCGACAAGAAAGCGCCGAGGCCGGTCGCCGGAGAGACGTCGAGCGGCGGCGTCGACCGTGGCGCGCTGGAAGGGGGCGAGTTCGGTCATACTGCTTCCTGTCCGATCGCGAGCGTCACGGCCGCGATGAACGGTCGCACCTCGCCCAGTTCACGCAGCGCCGCCGAGCGCTCGTCGGCCTCGGGGAGGCTCCCGAACGTCTCCTCGAACGTGTCGAGCATGGCGGTCACGCCCTTGAGCCGTGCCTCGAACCTGAGCGGGTCGCGCGCCCAGCTCGCGAGCATGTTTTCCAGCGCGAAATGCTCGAACTGCGAGATGGGGAGGGATGCGCCCTTCCTACGATCTGCGGCGTCGTCCGTCCAACGCTCGCCTCCGGTGGCGTCGTAGCCGTCTAGAAGGGAACGGAGCCACGCCCTGAACCGAGAAACGCCCACGTATCGCGCGAGCAGGGCGCGGTCGCGACGCTCCTTGTCGAGACCCGGTAGCTCCACCTGCTGCACCCAGCTGCGCTGCACCGCCGGGTCGCTTACGCTGGAGGCCATCAGGATCACGAGCGAACTCTGTTCCTCGAGCGGAGGCGGACGCTCCAGCAGCACGACCTCGGATGCTCCGGGGGGCCACGGCACCTGCCGTTCGCTCGCGCTGAACGACGCGGCCGACACGGTGGCGGTGGCGAGCAGATCGTCGATCCCCCCGTCGATCGAGAGACGCAGGCCGGCACCGTCGAGCCGGAGCGCCATGGGTCGCTCGAGCAGCGCGTAGATGGCGTGGTCGAGCTCCCGCTCGATCTGCAGACGCGTCTGGCGCTCCTCGTCCGGCTGCTCCGCCGAGAGTTGGACCCCTTGGTCAATGAAGCCCGCGAGCGGCCCGGATACTGCGGGATCGGAAATGTCCAGGAGCGCGACCGCTTCCGCGTTGGGTCCTCGAAGGCCGCGTCGCGTGAGGTTCGCGCTGCCCAGCATCATCTCCGCCTTCTGTCCGCGCGTCGTCATCAGCAGCTTGGCGTGCACCCCGATGGTGGGTCGGTCGGAGAAGTCTCCGGCAGCCTCCTCCTGCTGGTCCTCAACCCGGACCTCGGCCTCAGGATCGGGCGCGGCGGCCGTGCGGTACTCGACCCGCCCCAACGGCCCACAGCTCGACATTGCCTCCCGTGTCGTCATCAATGTCATGGGCCCACTGATCACCCCGAGGATGGCACCGACCCCGGTCCTGTCGATGAACGGGCTCAGCGCGCGAATGCTCTCGGGGCGACGGTTCTCCCACTCGTCGAGGAACGACTTATCCTCTCCTGGTCTGCGCCATAGCAGCCGGCGCACCGTCACGCCGGATGGCGCGGACCACTTGGCCTCCCGCAACTCGGCGAGCTCTCCCTCCTGCAGGCTGCCTGCAAGCAGTTCGGCGGCTAGGTCGTGGACGTCGGCGATTTGCCTGGTCCCGCGGCCGGTGCCCGATACGAGGAGCAGACCCGCTTCGAGATCGGTCGAGCCCGTGAGGTTCCGGCTCCCGATCCAGAACCGCCACTCAGGGCCACCATCGCCCTTGTACCGCGCGAGCATGATCTTGGGATGCCAGCTCGCCGACCGTTCGTCGGTGGCCACGCCGTGGAGCATGGTGTCTAGGAGCGGGAGGATCGAGCGGTGCGCGCGAGGCGCGGATATGCGTCCGAGCTGGTGCATGACGACGAGCTTGCCACGAACCTGCTCGAACGCCTTGACCAAGCTGAGCGGCGAGCTTGCGAAGTCGGCCTCGTCGTCTCCGCCGAGTGCCAGCACCAGCCCCAGCAGCGCGACCATGTCCAGCGAATAGGTGGCGATGACCGCGCGGGTTAGCATCTGTCCCTTGCGTGGTCGCATCGCGGCGAACACGGACGCCCCGTCGCCCGGCTCGAAGCTCATGCGACCTCCAGGACGCTGGCGACCAGATGGGTCACCGTGGGCCACCTGTAGTCTAGGGGCTCGGCGACCCCCTTACTCCAGTCCACCCGCCGCCTCTCATTGGAAAGATATGCACGACCGCCCTTCAGCTCATGCTCCCGCCGGACGATCGTGTCCTCGAGCGCCGCGAGCCTGTCGCCATCAGTGGTCCAGGCCTTGATCCGCTCGATGAACGCGGCGAGCCTGTGGTCCATCCCGGTCTCGGCCCTCAGCGCCTCGACGTCGAGTTCGAGCGTGGCTTGGCGATGGTCCTCGACGAGCTTCGGCAGTGCGTCGCGGTGTCGGGCGTCATCGCGTCCGAGGTCCTGGTTGCGGCGGGCCTCAATCAGCGCGGCGTGTGCGGCACGCGCGATGCACGCCATAGAGGCGGCGCGTCGTGCGATGTCGAGGGAGACGCGTTCACGCTCGCTGGCGACGCGCCGGACCTCCCGGGACCAAAGCGGTCCGGTATGGATGCCGGCATCGGCTACCTTGCTCATGAGCGGCTGCGTTCCGCCGTGACCGGCCGTTCGCCAGCGTGCCTGCAGGAACCTGGCCTCAGCTGGCCTCAGGTCAAAGTCCAGCGGTCCGGTCTTGCGGGTCCAGTCGGCGGGGCGCTTTGGAATTCCCTCGAAGATGTCGATCGCCGCCGCCTTCCCGTTGTCCGTCTCCGCCCGCGTGACGAGCCGCGGCCAGGCGTTCCGCAGTTCCGCCTCCGATGGCGGCTCGCCGGTGATCGGCGACCGGACCAGCCCCCAGGAGCGGAGCGCGGTCCAGTAAATGGTGCTCGCGCGCACGGCGGGAAGCGTTCCGGCCTCGTACTTCATCCAACCCGATATCCCGGAGTTCTGAAGCTGGGGAGCCGTGTCAATGAGGCGGCGCGAGTACCGGCGCTCGATCTCGCGCAGATGCTCCTCGCTGAAGCGGGCTCCCGGATCGGCCTCCAGAAGCTCCTGGTAGGCCCAGGCGACGAAGAGGACGTAGCGGAGCTGGGCGTGCTGGACGGAGGTGCCTGGGAAGAAGCGGTCGGCGAACGCGAAGTGGATCGGCGCGAAGCCGAGTTCGTCGCGCGTACCGTCTGAAGCGAGCTTCGCGAGGTGCCGCGACGCCGCGGCGCGGTCTGCTTCGGAGAGCATGAACCAGCCGATCGCTGGATTCGTGGCGTCGACGTTCATTGTCCCATCGCTCGGCGCCGGGCAGATGCGATGAACGGGCGCGTGGTACGTCCGGCGCGCCAACGGAGCAGTCCTGGCATTGCGAGAATGGTCCCAAGGGCCACGAAGGGCACCACCCAGCGGCAGGAGCAGACAAGTCGCAGGAGAAACAGACCTTGGTCGCGCAGCTTGTCCAATACGTTCCCGCCCTGGCGTTCTTCGATTGCGAGGCACCCCCGCGGTCGCCTGAGCTTAACTATTAAGCCTCGAAGACCAAGCCATTAGATGAACATGAGTCAGATTTCGATGCTTACGGAAGCGCGATCGAGCCGCTATTTGCGAGTGACATGCTGCTCAGGTACTGCTCGGTGCGCAACCCGCACCGTGGACAGACACAGCCCAGTCCGCGACCTAGCTTAAATGAGGGTGAAAGTGCTGAGCCGGTGGTGCCGTTGATCCCGACTCCCCCGCCATCTAAGTTCGCAATCGATGAGCTGCAATGGATGCAAATTATGAAGCGGCAGACCTACATAGCGCACGGCCGCCTCGTCTCTCGTGAGATCCGGCTCGATGCCGCCCGCAACCAGCGCCACGGCGTACAAGTGTTGGCCTTTGAACAGTTGGCGGCGCGGCTCGCTGGCGGCTTCGCGCAAGCAATCGACACTGAAGCGCTGCGCGATGCGATCCAGCAGGCTCTACCCGAGACAGACTTGGGCGAATTGGACGACATCAAGCTTCTACCAGGGATGGTAGGCGCTGCGGCAGACACTCTGCACAAGGTCTGGCGTACCGGCATCGATCTCTCGGGGAGGGCGGACAATCATCCACGGCTGGCCGCTATGGCGACGCTCGAGCAAGCCGTCATTGGGCATCTGCCATCATCAATGCTGCGACCGGGCGATCTTGCCTGCAGAGCTATGGCGCGGCTCCGCCATGCGCCAGCGCTCTTTGGCGATATCGAAATCGTTGGCATCAGCGAGCTTTCGCCCTGCTGGCGCGATCTGCTGCTTGCGCTGGCAGACACCATGCCCGTGCGCTGGTACGCCGGTCCGCGCTCTGTACCAAAATGGCTAAAAGGCTCCGCAGTCCAGATCATCCGCTCTGAACCTACCACACCGAAGGTGGAGGCAATGAGTGCTGCCAGCGGTTATCATGAGGCGACCGAGGCGCTGCGCTGGGCGCGTGAGCTGATCGCCAGCGGGATCGCTAAACCGTCGGAGATCGCGATCGCGGCTGCCGCCCCGGCGGCCTATGACGACGAGTTCATGGCGCTCCGTGCGGACGCCAACATCGATCTTCACTTCGTCCACAGCGTTCGCGTGGTGACCACCCGGGATGGTCAAACCGCGGCGGCGCTAGCCGACTTATTGGTGCGCGGGATCTCACAAGGCCGTCTTCGCCGGCTTGCCACGCTGCTGTCTGGCTCAGGAGCGTTCCAAGCGCTACCGGATGGCTGGCAACGTGTACTGCCGCCCGATGCGCCATTGTCGTCTGCCGACGCATGGGAGCGCCTTCTGATTGGTCTAGCTGCCGATCGTTGGCCCGATGGCATCGATCATACGGGCCAGCTACGCACGATCGTCGAAAAACTCAGCGGCGGGCCCCGCGATGCCGAGGAGGTTGGCCGAGCGTTCCTGTCGGGTGGTTCGCTGCGTATCTGGAGAAAGGCCCTGCTCGCGGGCAGTGCGGCGGCAATCGACGTGACCATCGACGGTTTGCGCCAGGAAGATGCTTGTGAAGCTTGCGTGTCCGTCGCGTGGATGCCGGCGTCGGCGCTGGCCGCGTCGCCCCGCAAGTTTGTGCGCCTGCTCGGCCTGACCTCTACAGGTTGGCCGCGACGGATCTCCGAGGACCGGTTGCTGTCCGACCATATCGTGCCCGTCGCGGAGCTCGATCCGCTGCCCGTCACTGCAGCCGATCGCCGCGACTTCGAGACGATCCTGCGTACGACGACCGGGCAAGTCGTTTTGTCACGCGCGCGGCGTGACAACGAAGGGCGGCTGCTCGGCAAAAGCCCGCTGCTGCGTGGGCATCCCGAACCTCGTTATGTCCGCCGCAATCGGCGACCGGCACATGCGATGAGCGAGACCGATCGCCTGCTGGCGCGTCCCGCCGACTTTGGTACCAGCGATCAGGCACGCTCGGCTGTTGCGTGCTGGAGCAACTGGCAGCGGGCCGCTGTCACGCCTCATGACGGGATGGTTCGTGCCGATCATCCTGCGCTCCTGGCGGCACTGGAGCGGGTGCAGTCTGCAAGTTCGCTCGCCAAACTGCTGCGCAATCCGCTCGGTTTTACCTGGAGCTATGCTCTCGGCATCAGGGCCCCGGAGAGCGCCGAGGAGGCTTTGGTCCTGGATGCGCGCCAGAGCGGCATTCTGCTCCATGAGACACTCGATCATGCGGTGCGGCTGCTGGAAGGACAGGGAAGCCTCGCCAGCGCACGATCGGATCAACTCACTGCCGCAATTGAGCAGGCATCTGGGATTGTCGCCGAGCAATGGCAGGCCGAGCAGGCGGTGCCGCCTCTCGTCGTCTGGCGACGCACGATCAAGGAGGCTCGCCAGACCGCGCTGAACGCTCTCCAGCATCCCGAAGCGGCTCTCGACGGTCAGAAATCTTACACCGAAGTTCCCTTCGGCGGACAGGAGGCTAAGTACGATGGAGCCTTACCCTGGGACCCTGCCACGCCGGTGAAGATTGCCGACACAGGCTTCCAGATCTGGGGTTACATCGATCGGCTAGATCTGTCCGGAGATGGCGCACAGGCGAGGGTGCTGGACTACAAGGGCGGCAGGCTACCATCAAAGCCAGTGACCCTGCAGGGCGGGAAGGAGCTGCAGCGCTGCCTCTACGCCTATGCGGTGAAGGCGCTGCTGGGCGAAGGCGTCGAGATTGACGCGGCGCTTCTCTATCCGCGCGATACCGAGGCCCGCCATCTCGAAGAGCCGGGCGTAGTGCTGGAAGAGTTGGCTGGACATCTGAGCGCAGCGCGGGCGAGCCTGCTCGCCGGGAGCGCCGTGATTGGTCCCGACAATGGCGGCGACTATGACGATCTGAGCTTCGCGCTGCCGGCCAATGCCGCCAACGGCTATTGTCCGCGCAAATCGGAGCCGGCTCGTGTGGCGCTGGGCGACGCAGCGCTCGTCTGGGAGGCGATCTGATGAACATTGCGACTCCAATCCTCCGCGATGAAGCCGCCCGTCTGATCGCGATGACCGCGCACGATCGCTCTGTACTGGTCGAAGCCGGCGCCGGCTCAGGCAAGACCGCTGTCATGGCCGGAAGGCTCGCGCTGCTGCTCGCAGGCGGCGCTGCACCCAAGGCAATCGCAGCCGTCACCTTCACCGAGCTGGCCGCGAGCGAGCTTCTGGCGCGTGTTCGCGAATTCGTCGATGAGTTACTCGACGGGCATGTTCCACGCGAGCTTCGGATCGCGCTGCCAAGCGGCCTATCGGACCCGCAGCGGGCGAACCTCGACCAAGCCGCCTCCGCGATCGACGAGATCACCTGCTCGACGATCCACGGCTTCTGTCAGCGGCTTATCAAGCCCTATCCGGTAGAGGCCGACATTGATCCCGGCGCTTCCCTGATGGATCCGGCGCAAGCCGACCTCGTGTTTGGCGATGCCGTCGATCGGTGGCTACGCGACATTCTCAACTCCGGCGAAGAGAGCCTCGTGTCCGAGCTTGTCTTCCTCAACCCGACCAAGGCGAGTGAGTTGATTGCAACCGCGGCCGGCGCGCTGCGCGACAATCGCGTGCTTGTGGCGCCCGAGGTCGGCGCACTGGGGCCGTTGGTGACAGCCTATCGTGCAGCGGCGGATGCTTACCGTGCCTTCGTCGTCGAGACGGCAGCGCGGGAGCCCGAGAGCATCGCTGCCGCGTCTGCCTTTGGAGAGATGGGCGAAGCGGTCGCGGTTGCGGCTGAGAACGAAAGCCCGGGGACACTCGTCCGTCTGCTTTCCTCGGTGCCGCACCCATCGCTGTGCACTGCCAAGGGCACGTTCAGCGTCTACAAGAAGAAGGGCAAATGGGAGGCGGCGGCAAAGGCTGCCGGTCTCTCCAAGGCGGACGGCGGCCTGCTCAACGGCCAAGCGGAAGAATTCCATCTCGCCTGTTGCCAGGGTTGGACCGCTGTACTGCAAGCTGTGTCAGGGCGCGTGCTGGCCGACCTGATGCGTGCGATCCAGCCGATCGTCGACAACTTCCGCGATTATAAGCGCTCGGCAGCGCTGCTCGATTTCGATGATCTGATCTTCGCGGCGCGCGATCTGCTGCGCGATCATCCGGCGGTGCGCGAAGCGCTGGCAAAGCGCTACGCGCATGTCTTGGTGGACGAGTTTCAGGACACCGATCCGCTCCAGACCGAGATCTTCTGGCGGCTCTGCGGTGATCCGGTCGATGGCGCTGATCTGCAGGACTGGGCTAACTACCGGATCAGGCCGGGAGCGCTGTTTCTCGTCGGCGACCCGAAACAAGCAATCTACCGATTCCGCGGTGCAGACGTTGCCGCCTACATCCGCGCTCGCGAAGCGATCCGGGCGCAGAGCCCCAATGACCTGCTGTCGATCTCGACCAATTTCCGCTCGTGCGCCGCGATCCTCGCTTATGTAAACGAGCGCTTTGCACCGCATATGTCGGTCGAACTGGGGCAGCCGGGGTTCACAGCGCTCGACAGTTTCCACCCCGATCATGGCGAGGGGCTGTGCGTTGCAGCACTTGCCGTTCCTTGCGCGGGCGAGGACGGCAAGGCCAAGGCGAGTGCGCAGCGCGATTGCGAAGCAGAGGCAGTGGCCGAGATGTGCTGCCGGTTGATCGGCAGCCAGATCATTGTCGATCGCAAGACCGACACGCGTCGGCCTTGCCGGCCAGGCGACATTGCCCTGCTGGCGCCGGGCGGCACCGAATTGTGGCGCTACGAGGAGGCGCTTGAGAAGCGCGGCGTACCGGTCGCAACGCAGGCAGGAAAGGGCTTTTATCGTCGCCAGGAGGTACAGGACCTTATCGCGATCACGCGCGTGCTGGCCGACAGTCGCGATACTCTTGCTTTGATCGCGCTGCTCCGTGGACCGTTGGTCGGGCTGACCGAGGAGCAACTGCTCGACCTCGTCTGGAGCCAGCCTCGCGATCCAGAGCGACCTGATGCTAGGCCGCGGCTCACCATGCACCTCGATCCGGGAGCGATCGAGAATAGCCACGCCCGCGATATAGTCGAAAAGCTTCAGTCGCTGCGCCGAGGGATCAATGGCACCACGCCGCACCAAATGCTTGCAGAGGCGATCGATGTGTTGCGCGTCCGGCCTATCCTCCTTCAACGGCATGGCGGGCAGGCGGAGCGTCCGCTCGCCAATGTCGATCTTTATCTGAGCCTCGCCCAACCTTATGGCGTGCGCGGGCTGAAGGCATTCGCAGATGCAATGACCGCAGCCTGGGAGGGCAAGACACGGTCGGCAGAGGGGCGCCCCGACGCCCAGGAGGAAGCGGTGTCGCTGGTGACCATGCACGCCTCTAAGGGGCTTGAATGGCCGATCGTCGTTCCGATCAACACGATGACGGCCGGAAACGACGTGCGCGACCCAATCATCAACAGCGATACGAAGACAATCTTCCTGCCTATCCTCGGCGTCGCGCCTGCCGGCTATGAGGATGCGAAGGCAGCAGAAGTCGCCGAGCGTGAGCGTGAGCGGCTGCGGCTCTGGTATGTGGCGGCGACTCGCGCCCGCGAGCTACTCGTCCTGCCAAAGCTAGACGTGGCCGCCTCAAAGAGCAGCTGGAACGCGCTGATGGACTTCGATCTCGATGGCCTTCCGCTGATCGACATCGAGCAGCATCCGGCGGGGTTCGAGACGATCGACGGCGATCCGGAGAATGGGCAGACGCGCGAGGTCTTCGCAAATGAGGCGGCGGCCGTCGTGGCGGCGACCACTAGGCTACGCTGGGTTGCTCCAAGCAGGGACGAGGATTCGACTGGTCCGCTGGTTGTCGCATCCGAGCCGCAGATCGTAGTTGCCGGCGATGACGAACCACCAGCGGACGAGCAGGTCGTCGTTCAGGGTGGCCGTGAGCGCGGTCTCGTCATTCACAAGCTGTTCGAGGAGGTACTGAGCGGCGAGACGGCAGACGACGTCACAGCGCTCGTCGGACGAGCTGCGGACCTGATCCGTGACTTGGGCCGTGAGCCCGGAACTGACCCAGCCAAAAGCCTATCGCCGGACGAGATGGGCAAGGCGGTCGCGAAGACGCTGGCATTGCCCCAGATCGCCGCAATCCGGGGGAGACTTCTGCCCGAGCTGCCGGTCTATGGGCTGGGCCAGGAAGATGGCGTCGAACTTGCCACTTTTGGCATCGTCGATGCGCTTTGCATTGGCGAAGATGGCAAGCCCGAGCTGGTGATCGACTGGAAGAGTGATGTTAACCCGAGTGCTGCAGCTTCGGAGCATTACCGGTCGCAAGTCCGGAGCTACCTTAAAGTGACAGGTGTTCCAAAAGGCATGGTCGTGTTCGTTACCAGCGGGAGCATCTTGGCCGTCTGCTGAGCCAGGCTAAATCGTACTCGCTCTCTGCTCAACCGCCTACATCTGGCAAGGGGAATCTGGCGGGCGATAGCCTGAGCTTGAAAGGCGTCCAAGGCGGGGTACCGCCGTAGGAACGAATCATAGGATGTCAGGCTTACACATCGGCTGTCGTGAAACCGGGAGTTACGACATATCGAGGTAGTTAATCGACGGGTGCCGTCGTTTGGGCCGAAAAAGCTAGAAAAGAGCTTGGTCCTCTTAAGGTACACCAAAGAACCTGAATATCAGGCCTCAGACGTTCCCGGGGATAGTAGTCTACTCACGTAGAGCGCTTTCAGACCGAATCTATCCTAACGTTGAGGTCGTTTACCAAAGCGCGCGCTCATCCACGTCAGACAGCTTCAACGCCATTGACGTCCTTCTCCTCCGTTCCGCTGCGTCGCCGCCGGGGAGCGTCCTTGTGGCGACAAAGCTATCTTCTCCAAAATGTCGCTGATTATGTAGCCTGTGCAGAGCGTCCAGTCGAGCTGTCAACGGAACGGGCATTTTGGCGAGGCAATGCTACTCCACGCAAGAGTCTACCCCCGCGAAAAAATCATAAACACTTGCATATATGCACATGCATATGAAGAGTGGCATGCTACATGGATTGCAGTTAGCGGGAGTGATTCTTGATGGATATTTCACCACAGGCTGTCGGATCCATAATCGGGCGGCTACGAAGTGGCATAGGAGCCACTCAGGCAGCATTGGCGGCTCAGGCAGGCATTGATCAAAGCCGCGTCTCGCGGATCGAGAAGGGCGAGCCGGCTCCCGATTTAGAGGTCGAGAAGGTGCTCGATGCACTTGTAGCTCTCGGTTCGCCCGATGCTGCTGACTTGAAGGAGTTCAACAAACGGCAGTGGGAGCACATCGCACCCCCGAGCTTCTTCAATCCGGAACGTGCTTGTCTTGAGATTGCGGACGAGAGCCTTGGCACCATCGCCGCCTTCCTTGCCGACGAAAGCCGTCCTTGGCCGCTTCGCCGTCAGATCGAACGGCATCGTGAAACCCTCTTGAAGGGGGCGAATTATTTGCTGCGGTTAAACCACAGCGTTGCGTTCATCGGGGACATTGGGGTCGGCAAGTCAACTGGCCTGAGCTTTCTGTTCGATCTCCTGGTGCCGGCCAACCTGGCGCCAAAACCGATCGATCGACCGGTGCTGGAAACCGGGGCCGGCGGCACCACGATCTGCGAAGTGCACGTCAAACCCGGGCCCGAATTCGGCCTGTCCATCCTTCCAATGAGCAATGCCGAGCTTCGCGCCAAGGTATCGGATTTCTGCACCGGTCGCTGGTTCGCACTACGGGGGGAGAAAAAGGAAGGGACCGAATCGATCAACGTTAGCCGCGAGGTCGAGCGCGCGATCCGGAACATGTCTGGTCTGGTCCGACGCACTAACACCGAAAACGGGAAACGCATTACGATGGATCCGGTGGTGGACCTAGTCGTGTCCTGTGTGAGCGAGGAGGAGTTCCGCACTCGGGTCTTGGAAAGCATGAGGCTTCCGGAACGTACCCGGCGCGAGCTGTGGTACGACAGCGCCACGCGGCAGAACCCAATGGAATGGGTGACGAAGGTCTTCAAGGAGGTCAACAACGGGCGGCTGCAGGATGTCTCGATGCCTGCCAGCATCGACCTGATCATACCCGAGTTCGGAAAGAACTTTGGTGAGCTCGAGATCAATGTCATCGATACAAAGGGCATCGACGACGTCGCGGTTCGCGAGGATCTCGATCTTCGGCTGAAGGACCCGCGCACTGCGGTCGTATTCTGCTCACGCTTCAATGATGCACCGGGTGTAACGAGCCGAGCACTTCTCCAGCACATGCGGCAGACGTATTCCGAGCCCGTCAACACCGGGAAGGTCTCGATCCTGGCGCTGCCTCGTGCGGATGAAGCGCGCGCGATGAAGGACGATTCCGGCGAACTCGCGATGGACGATGCTGAGGGGTACGCCTTCAAGCAGATGCAAGTCGAAAACGAGCTCGCGGCTGACGACCTGGCAGGGGTCCCCATGATGTTCTTCAACGTCCAGTCTGACGAGCCAGCTGAAGCGAGGGACCACTTATTCCGACAGCTGAGTCGGATGCGCGCAACGGTCGAGGCGAGATTGTTCGACTTGTGCGCCGCGGCTGACGACGTGATGAAGAACCATGAGCAGCAGGCTCTTCTCGCGGCGATGGAGGAAGTAGCCGAAAAGCTAAACACCTTTCTTTCAACCCATGACGAGCTCGGTGCCCGTGAGCGCCACGCCTATATCGAGGCACTTAGAACGGTTGCGGACGTTAGATACGCTTCGACGCTCTGGGCTGCGACGCGGCGAAATGGGGACTATGGAGGGCTGAACGTGGTTCATCATCTTGGCGTTGGCGCAGCTCGCGACGCTAACCTACGAAGCGCCCGCTGGTTTAACTCGTTGAAGGACTATCTGGCCGTCCTCAAGAACGACTCCGATTTGCTGTTGGCATCTAGGACAATCGATCAGCTGGAAAAAAGCGCTGCATCTACAAGGACCGCCTTCTTAGAGGCGGTGCAGAGAGCCGGCGCCGAAGTCTACCGCGAGCCGTTGGCAAAAGCGCCGGTTTGGACGAAGTGCGCGGCGCACTGGGGTGCAGGGCCAGGGTTTAAATCGCGCGTGATCAAGGATCTCACCGATTGGTTCGAAGAACGCATCGACCTAAAGTCGCGCCTTGAGGAAATCACCGCAACATTATGGGAGCAGCTCGTGCTCGCCCCACTGCGGCGATTGGTCGTAGAGAACGCGCCGGAGGTGTCGACGTCGAGCAACGTCATCGCGTTTCCATCCAGGGCAGCCTAACGGAAAAGGGTGCCCCCTCCGGGGGCACTTTCGTGGCTCCGGCCTCTCGTACAATTGACGCTTCACGGTTGGCCACCGGCGCGAGGTCAACGCGCTGCGCCGCGCGCCCAATCGACGATCGTGCGCTCCGGCATGGCGCTCGCCTGTCGCGCAACCTCCCGGCCCTTGCGGAACAGAATCACTGTCGGGATCGATCGGATATTATAGCGTCCGGCAATCGCCTGTTCCGCCTCGGTGTCGAGCTTACCCAGGCGGATCCATGGCTCGAGTTGTTTAGCCGCAGCTTCGAACGCCGGCGCCATCTGGCGGCATGGGCCGCACCAGGAAGCCCAGAAGTCGACGAGCAGCGGGAGGTCAGATCGTGACGCGTGGGCATCGAAGTTGGCCGCCGTGACGGTGATCGGCCTGGCCGAGAACAAGGCGTTCTTGCATTTGCCACAGGTCCCGCCGGTGCCCAGCTTGTCACGCGGTACGCGGTTCAGGGTGGCGCAGACCGGGCAGGCGACGATCAAGCCACCTGAGGTTTGGGTTGCCATCATTCTTCCTATCGCCGCGGTAGCCGGCCGAAGATTTCACCTACTGCTGCGTGATAGTCAAATCTCCGCTTAGCGAAGGTGCGAACTCAACAGCGCCAAACATATCGATTTCAAACGAACTGTCCTTCTATGGCTGTGGCGCGGCGTCCTTCCGTGCAGGCGGTTCGGCTGCTTGCGCCCTGTTCATGCCCTCCACCTCAGCGGCCGTCCTGAAGTCTACCAGCTCGACTTGAAACACGAGATCAGAGTTGGCAGGGATCGGGCCTGACGCTTGCGACCCATAGCCCATGGTCGCGGGGATACAGAACCGCGCAACGCCCGATTTGGCTAACATCTGCAATCCTTGAGAGAAGCCCTGGATCACGCCGTTGACAGGCAACGGCGACCGTATCCCCTGGTCGAACACCGCCCCAGTCGTCGCCAGATAGCCGATGTAATTCACTAGCGCGACATCACCTTGGGTGGGCTTCGCGCCAGATCCAGGGCGCAGCATCGTATATCCCAGCCCGGAAGGCGTCCGTGCCGAACACAGTCGCTGCTCCGTTGGCACTACCGGATTCAAGGGCAGTGCAATGATGGCATTGCTCGCCGTAACCGGCGCAGGCACCGAGGCGCGCGGCCTCACTTTACGAACCGTTGCCCCGCTGACAGGTAACGGTGCCGCCAGCAACGGCAGGACAACGGCAATAACGAGACGGTGCAAGACACGTGGGAAGGAGCTCATACCCACGGCTATATCCAAGGCGCCAACGGCGCGCCATTGGTTCCATCACATGGGTGTAGCGCATATGCCGACAGCTGCACGAGGGGCGGCCAGGGATCCGGGGCGGCGTTGCGAACATCCGGCCACGGGTTCTAAGTAGGTCCGTTGCATCGCCAAAATCTCTTCCGCGGTGACCAGCTTCAGCTCCAATGACGAACGGCGCCCGTATCGATGTGTACGAATCCATCATGTGGATAATAGCCGACTCCTCCACCGCGCATCGAAAGCGCTGCATCTCGGAGGCGGTTCAGCGGTACGCCGGGGATTGCGATGTCAGTTGCCTTGCCGAGCATATGCTGGCTGTTGCTCGCGACCCCATGCGAACGAGCGTGGAGAGCCCCGTTCGTCTTCGGGCTCCGGTAACCCGACACCAGTCGGACGTGGTTCTGCGGCGACACATCAAGTTTGTCACGGACGCGCACTAGCAGGTCCAGGAGCGCAGGATCCATGTGCCGGGTAGCCCCGGTACGCCAATCCCGCATGGCGTGGTTGAGTTCAGCAAGTCCCTCCGCACGATAGCGCCCGTTGGCACAGTAGCACGCGTCGTATCGCTCACCACTATGCGCGTTAGTCAGTGCCAGGCGCCGCTCAGGAGTGCGCGCCGAAACGCGCTCCGAAAGTGCGGTCATCACGAGCGCGGCTACTCCACCGCTAACAAGATCGCGACGGGTAAACAGTGAGTTGGCCAAGTGGGTGGGATCCTGTCAGAAAGAACCATTCGCCTTACACCATCACTTGGTGAATGCTTCCTTTACTCACATGCGTTCGTCGTGGTGGTCGAACCTTTTGCCCGATCCAGGTTTGAGTAAACTCCCGTCCGCATAAGCGGGCGGCGCGCCGGTCAGGTTCCGATCAGTCGCGCAGCCGATACGAAAGGACGGCCAAAGTTCGAAAGCTTGATGCAAGCCACGAATGTCGCTTTTTTGGTTTTCGCGGAATGCGGTCCATTGGTTTGGTAAGTCGTGAGCGTCCAACATAAATTAAAGGCTATTTGCGGTTCAAAGCTCGCTTGGCCTCGAAGACGGCATCCGCGGCCTGACCACCAACCCGGTCTACGTCCCGGTCAAACTGGTCGGCGATGCCCGGTGCCGTCAGACCGTCGAGCCCCTTGCGCAGGAGCCGCTGATACTCCTGCCGGGAATCAGCCTTCGCAAATGTCCGGGCCTTGAATTCTGACAGCGCGGCTTCAAACTTGAGCCGATCTTTGGGGCCAAGATCAGCCTTTGCCGCGCGTAGCGTCTGATCAAAGGTCGCAGCGCTGCTCCCGTCGATAACGGTCGGCGCGCTGGCGCCGACGCCGCAGGCAGACGCGAGGAAGCACGCGGATAGCAGGATCAACGGTCGCATATGATTGCTCCTTGAAGGCGAACTATGGTCGTACGGCTTTCAGAGCGTTTCAATCCAGTACGGTTGTCACGAACTGCCTCTTCTCGCGCGGCGGAGACCACCCAAGCGCATGACGTGATTAGCGGATGACCACGACCTTGGCACCGGCATCGCCGGCAATATCCTTCCAGGCCTTGTCCGCTGTATAGGCCGGCGCGCCAACGCGTTTGGCCAGCGCCAGGCAAAAGCGATCGCCCAACGACAGCCCGGCGGATGCAGTCACCGATCGCAGGCCCCCAGCCTCCCACGCCAGCGCATCGTCGGCAGGCACCACTATATAGGGGAGCGCACCCAGCATGGCCTGGATGTCTTCAAGCGGCGCGCCAAGATGGACAAAGTGGCTGATCACCTCGGCTTGATTGACCGCGCAGACCAACGCGTCCGCAATCACGCCGGCAACCTTGCTGGCGCCGCGCTCGCCTTTGAGGAGCGCCAGGATCGCCGAGGCATCGAGCACGACATGGGTCATTCGCCGCTCTCCGCGCGGCGCCCCGCCAGAAACGCCTCGACTGAAGCGTCGGGATGCTGAGCGTACCGTTTGGCAATCGCCTGCGCCTTTGCCACCGCCTGATCTACCGTACGCAAAATGACGCCGTCAGGCGTTTCCTCGACGAGCACCGCGCCTCCGCCTTCGAGCCCTAGACGTTTGCGAATACCAACAGGAAGGCTCATGCGCCCGTTAGACGTGATGTTCACTTGGAGGGTCATAGGCATTATCCGTCAAGATTGGCATCGCGGAGTTAAGATACCACAAAACATGTCAAAGGGGGAGGGGCTCTGTTAGAGGCCACTTCGCGCTATCTGCCATAATAGTTACTAGCGATAAATTGTATTCCCACTAGCTAGTCGAGCCGCTACCGCTCGGTCATCGAAACGACGAAATCGAGTAAGAAATGCGCATGGCGATGTCGAAACAGTCCGATGCCGGATCGCGCCGTCGATGATCGAAGGCGGCTCTTTGGATGATAAGGCGGACGAGCAGAGTCTGGCGCTGATCGGCGATCGTGCCGTGCAGCCATGGCTGCCCGATCTCACCGTCGACGATCAATCCCGCGTCGACGACTTCATTACCCGCGCCTCGGCCAGTGCCACGCTGCGCGCCTACCGCTCCGACTGGCGACTGTTCTGTGCGTGGTGCGAAACGCGCATCTACCAGGCGCTGCCGGCCAGCCCCCAGGTCACCGCCGCCTTCCTCACCGAACTCGCCACCACCGGCAGCAGCCATTCGAACGGACGGTCACTCTCGAAAGCGTCGATCGGACGACGGTTGGCGGCGATCGTGTTTGCGCACCGGGCCGCTGGGGTTGAACCGCCCACGACACAGGCTGGCGCTGCGGCGCTTGAGAAAGTCATGCGCGGTATCCGCAATACCAAGCGCGGCGAGCGGCCCGCCAAGAAGCGGCCCGCCGACGGCGATGTGCTGCGCGACATGGTCCGCTCCATCACCGGCGTCAGTCTACAGGATTATCGCGACCGGGCACTGCTCAGTCTCGGAATGATGGGAGCGTTCCGGCGGTCCGAGCTGGTGGCGATCGACGTCGCGCATGTCAGCGAGGATCCACGCGGGTTGATCATCCATATCCCGGTGTCGAAGGGCGACCAGGAGGGCAGGGGGCAGTCGGTCGCCATTCTCGATGGTCGTCGCATGGAGCCGGTGCGGCATTACCGCGCTTGGCTTGAGGCCGCGGGGATCAGCAGCGGGCCCCTTTTTCGACGGCTGACTCCGCATGGGCGTCTGACCGCGCACTGCCTCAGTCCGCAAACAGTGGCGCTGGTTGTGAAGGCGCGCGCGGCTGCGGCGGGTTACGATCCCGCCCTCTTCGCCGGCCACAGTTTGCGCGCCGGCTTCCTGACCGAAGCGGGGCGGCAGGGCGCCAATTTGTTCAAGATGAAGGAGCATAGCCGGCACAAGTCGCTCGAGATGCTCAGCGAATATGTGCGTGATCAGGAGGCGTTTCGTGATCACGCCGCAGAGCGGTTCGCTTGATGCGACCAGGTTTCCCCTCAGGGGTGATCTTTACCGCGCTTGGGCCGACGGCTGCTGCCATCCGAGTCAGTACCGGACAGAGATGGATGGCGCTGCTGCGGGGCAAGAATAAGTCCTATTACACAGACGAGCAGATTGCCTCCGCGCTAGAGTAGGCGGAAACCGGTACGCCAGTGGCCCAAGCCATCCGGTAAACGGGGATTTTCAAAGAAGCGATAGTAATTTGGGAATAGCGATCGGCAAGCGAACTGGAACCTTATTAGAAAAAATGGCGAAACGCCCTTGGAGAAGCTCCGTACAATGTCGCATTGGACATGACATATAGGGCTTGTAATTAAACGTCAGTTACGTCTTCTTCCGCGCGGGATCCCGTTAATGAGAACACGATCAGTACGCGATCGACCAATCGGTGCACAGGGAGGGGATTATGGCTCTGTCAGAGCTGAGCGTAGCGTTTTTCTTGCAGGTCTTCGTCATCGTCGCCGCCTGCCGCGCGATGGGCTGGATCATGAAGCGATTCTTTGATCAGCCTCAGGTCATCGGTGAAATGATCGCCGGTGTGATCCTGGGGCCATCATTGTTTGGCCTGCTTGCGCCTGAGCTACAGGCAATGATCTTTCCCAAGGACGCAAAACCAGTATTGTATGTCTGTGCCCAGTTAGGCGTCGGCCTCTACATGTTCCTCGTTGGCCTTGGCTTCCGAGCCGATCACTTCAGGCTGAACGCCAGAAGTGCGGTTGCTGTTTCCCTCTCTGGCATGGCAGCACCGTTCCTGGTGGCGGTCGCGCTTACGCCGTGGCTGCTTAGCCTCGATCTCTTCGGGAAAGGCATCACCAGCGTCCAGGCGACGCTGTTCATGGGGGCCTGCATCTCGATCACGGCATTCCCCGTGTTGGCACGCATCATCCAAGAACGCGGGCTTACCAAAACGCCGCTCGGCTCGCTGGCGCTGTCCGCCGGTGCGATCGACGATGCCGGTGCATGGACGGTGCTGGCGATTGTGCTGGCAAGCTTCGGCGGAGGTCCTGAGGTTGCAATCAAGGCCATCGTCGGAGGTGGCTTATTCGCCGCCCTCATGATTGTCTTCGGCCCCAAGCTCCTGGCACCGCTCGCCCGCTGGACTGAGCGCGAGGGCAAGGTTACCCCGCAAATCCTCGCGGTTGTTGTCATGCTGTTCGGGCTAAGCGCCTGGGCAATGGATTCAGCCGGTCTTCACTCAGTTTTTGGTGGATTTCTGCTCGGGGTCGCCATGCCACGCGGGCTGTTAACCATCGAGATCAGGAAGCAGGTCGAACCGTTCACTACCGCTTTGCTCGTACCGATGTTCTTCGCCTTTTCAGGTCTCAACACGCAGCTGACGATGGTCAATAGCCTCAACCTAGCAGCCATCGCTGCCGTAATCCTGGTCGGTTCGGTTGCAGCCAAGGGGTTGGCATGTTGGGCGGCAGCGCGGGCCACGGGGCAGGACAATGCGACCGCCATGGCGGTCGGTACATTGATGAACGCTCGAGGTCTGATGGAACTCATCATCATCAACATCGGCCTGCAAAAGGGCATCATTGGCCCTGCGTTGTTCTCGATGCTCGTTATTATGGCTATCGTCACAACGCTGATGGCGTCGCCACTGTTCGAGCTTGTCTATGGCAGGAAAGCACGCGCGTCAGGTGAGTTGGGCCAGCTCAACGAAGTTGATGATGACGAAGCCGTAATTGCCGCACCTGCCCAACGTCTGGTCTGATTGTGCCGCTGAAGTAGCACGCACCAGGAGGGCGCTTACCGGTACCCTCGCGACGATCACCGCGAGGGAAGCCGGCCACGTAGTTGCGAAAGCGAATTTTCCGACGGATTGAGAAGTGGGAATCCGTCGTGCTGGAAAGCGCTTTCTCTTATGCATGTCGCTGCTGAGTGTCGCTCACCCCGGCTTTTCCAGCCGATTGACGAGTGAAGCACGGCATGGCTGATTATCTGGATGGGGATCGCGATTTTCCCACGAGGCGTCAGTTGAAGGATCGCGTCCGGCTCAACATGCAGAGACGCATCATGCCCACTTACAATCCGCGGCCGGTCATATATGGACGATTATTCTGTTGGATACGGCGCGCCGCTACTTGCCCGCTTCTTTAAGCTCGAAGGCACTACCGGCAATCGGTAGTCCTCGCCAGTTATCATCAGCAGAAGGGCATCGACAAGGTAGCTGCCGGCAATGGCAGCGTCTTGCTCGATCGTGCTCAACGGGGGAGCGGTGTATGGAGCAGAGCCAATACCGTCGAAACCAATGACGGCGACGTCCTGCGGTATGGCGCGGCCGCATTTATGAAGCGCTTGTAGCGCACCCACCGCAAGGCCATCAGACGCTGCAAAGATAGCGTCAAACGAAATCTCGTTATTAATGAGATCTAATGTTGCATCATACCCTTGAGCCTCGCGGGTACTTGCCGAATTTCCTTGCGCCTCAAGAATTGGAAGCCCCTGCTCATTTATGACGCTGATATAGCCTGTGCGGCGGTCGCGGTATGCATGCTGGCGACGCCAGTCTGGGCCTAGAAAGACGATGCGTCTGCGACCAGTCGCGACCAAGTGTCGAACAGCGGTCGCAGCACCAGCTTGGTTATCACATCTCAGCGTCGGAAGGACGTCGTCCGGGCTTCCCCAACATATTACGTTCTCGCCGTGAGATTGCGCTTCCGCAAAATATCTCCAGCCCGCCGCGTTTTTCGCGGTGCCGATGACGATGATCCCATCTGCGAGGCGATCTTGGCAGTAGCTGGCGAAAAAGTTCGCCGGGTTATGCTGGAAGGAAACCAGAACAGCGTTGTCGTGACCCGCCGCAGCGGCTGCAACATGCGCTAGCAGGTCCATATAAAAAGAATTTATCGGAGCACCACGAGCATCGGGATCGCCCAAGATGACGACTGCGATACGACCAACGGCATTGCGGCGCAGGCCAACTGCGCGCTGATCCGGACGATAGTTCAGCGCGGCCGCAACCTCCAGAATACGTTTGCGAGTGTTCGCACTGATGCCTGCACTGTTGCGCAGAGCTTTCGAGACGGTAGATTGGGATACCCCGGCCTTCTCGGCGACGTCGAACGAAGTGCATTTTCTCGTCATGCATTAACCAATCCACCAAAGCGCGGCTGATGTTGAAGTCGGAACATCGCGCGTGGTTTGAGCGTGTTTAACACTTCGCCAAAGCGATCAACAGGCTCTTATACCGCGAGGGTCAGGACCCGATCTGGGCTGCCGCGTCACGGTAGGGCCCGATGGTAGCAACAGAATGTCAGTGCCCTCAAATGCGACAACAGCGCTGCGTCGCAACACGAGCCCTCGTCCTCAGCCCAGAGTGCGTGGGTTAGCTTGACCTGCACCCTGTCGTTGCGGCGGCGACTTTGATAGGTGGGCGATCAAGTCGCTCTAAACAGAGACCAAAAACGTCGAATGGGCTTTAGGGCCGCAGTGCCCGACGCTAGAAGAGCGTTTAGGAGAATTGCGTATGACAATCCAAGTCCGTGTCGAGGAGACAGGCCCGGCAGATGCGGCACGCTTCGCCGACGAGATTGCTAGGCGCTTCCGGCCCATCGTACTGCGCGGTCAGGCGAAGCGATGGCCTTCGGTCGTAGCAGGGCTCCGCTCCGACGAGGCACTTGTCGATTACCTCAAGGCCATGGACCGGGGCCGGCCGGCCGAGGTGCTGATCGGTCCACCCGAAATAGGGGGTCGGTTCTTCTATGACGCGGCGATTGAGGGCTGCAATTTTCAGAAGCGGTTCGGTTCTCTCAGTGGACTGCTCGACAAGCTCCTCTCGCTACGCAGTGAGGCGGAGCCAATCGCCTTGTACGCGGGCGCTGCGGCTGCGGATGATCACCTCTCTGCCTGGATCGACAATAATTCCCTGCCGTTCGTCTTACCAGGCGCCAAGCCGCGCATTTGGGTCGGCAATCGTACACATGTCTCTACCCATTTCGATGAGGCGAGCAACGTTGCGGTGGTGGTCTCTGGCCGTCGGCGCTTCACGCTATTCCCGCCCGAACAGGTCAGCAATTTATACGTCGGCCCTTTCCATCATACGATCGCAGGCCCCCCGGTTAGCATGGTGGATATCGAGAATCCCGATTTTGAGCGCTACCCTAAATTCGCAGAAGCGCTGGCGCACGGGCTCGTGGCTGATCTGGATCCCGGCGATGCGCTCTTTATCCCACCAATCTGGTGGCATAACGTAAAGGCGACTGCCGCCTTCAACGTGATGGTGAACTATTGGTGGGGCGAACCGCACGCGATCTCACCCATGGGCGCTTTGAACCATGCCATTCTCGCGATGCGCGATCTGGCGCCCGCGCAACGCGTGGCCTGGCGGCGATGGTTTGATCATTACGTGTTCGACGACGCGGCGCCGCACGCCGGCGATCACCTGCCCGCCCATGCGTTGGGCGTGCTTGCCCCGCCGTCTGACCTACGGAACGCCCGCTTCACGGCGCAGATAGCTGAAGGCCTCAGTCCGCTAACGACGCCCATGACCCGCAAACCCGGCTGACCGAGGGTGGGAAGTGCGCTGATAGGATGATCAGGCTTGCGAATGAACGGCGCGATCTTTGGTCACGCCGTTCATTCGTCGTCGTCCCTCCCTCAGCGGGCAGTCTGCTTCGCGAGCGTGATGAAGTGGTCCGACTGAGCGATGTTCCATCCGCGCAGCGTCAGCGCTGCCGGCGCCTCGCCCACGGTTTTAGGATAGCGAATGTCGATGCGCCTCTCCTCACCAGGCAGAAGCGCCACGTAATTTTCGCTGTAGTACGCCGGTAGGACACGTTTGCCCTGAGCATCGACCAACGTCAGCTTCGCATTGAGGGCTGGAACTGCGGTACGATTGGCGAGCAACACCGTCACGACGCTGTCCTCCCCGTCTACCCTTTGCGCCTCCACTGAGCCGGTCAGGGCGATGGTCTGAAGCGTGTTGAGCCTTTGATATGCGGCTTCGTCCTTCCCGCGCCAGTAGAAATTGTCGGCAACCGTCTTGCCGGCGCGATCGATCAATTCGAGCTTGACCAGGAGCATCGGGTTTGACGCGAACAATCGGTCGAGCGGCACCGGGGCCAGCGGCGTGGCCATGTTGGCGCCCGCATCGACCTTGTCCTCACGCGTGAAGAGTTCGACGTTATCGAGCCCGACGACACGCGTGCGGACCCTTAGTCCAGGTTGCGCCTCGCGGGTCGTATTGAGCACAACGAGCTCGTTGCCCGGCAAGTTGAGCTGGACGTGAAGCGGCTCCGCTGCCTTCTTGGCACCATAATAGGAAGCCTGGGTGTCATAGTCCCAGCTGTAGATCTGCCACGTGTTCGACGGCCATGCAGGATGGGTCATCCATAGCAGTCGACCGGAGTTCCTGGTCCACAGATGGCCAAGAAACCCTTCGTACATCGCCTTGTGCGTCTCGAGGTTCATCATCTGCGCCTTGCGCTCGAAATCGGCAAAGCTGGTACCGCGCCCGAACATCGTATCGAGCGTTGTCATGAACGTCTTGGTGTCGCCGTTCCCCCCGAAATGCCAGTCATGGTACGCCAGTGTGTCGCTGAGCGGCCAGGTCTCGCTGTCGGGCATGTTGGCGCGGACGGATTCGAGCGTGGACAGCGAGGGCGATCCCGTCTCCACCGAGAAACCGGTAGCCAGTCCGGTGAAATAGCCGACTGGCGGACGGTAATTATAAGGGCCCGAGCCTTGCAGGTTCACCACGTTGGAGCTGCCCGTGAACCAGCGCGTTCCGTCCTCCCGCGCGATCAGATCGTCGAGGCCTTCGTTGAGGGCAGGGTAGGGCACGCCTTCATTGCGGCCGAACCATAGAATGATCGAAGGGTGGTTCCGGTAGCGGCGCACCACGTCGTCGGCGTTTTTGAGAAACAGCGCCGGGTCCTGCGGCTCGACCTGGAAATTCTGTGTCGACTGCCAGAAGTCGTTGAGGATCATCATGCCGTTCTCATCGGCGAGGTCGTAGAACTCCTCCTCGGTGTTGTTGCCCATCCAGTTGCGGATGACGTTCATGTGCGCCTCCTTTTGGAGGCGAAAATAGGGTGCGAGGCGCTCGCGTCCGATGCGCTTCATCGCGTCGTCCATGCCCCAGTTGCCGCCGCGTGCAGCAATCTGCACACCGTTTACGCGGATTGTGAGGTGCGGTTCGGGCATCGTCGACTTGACCGGCGTTACCGCCGGGGAGCGCTCGCCTTGAGGCGTCAGCGATTCCGCCCAGCCGTTTGGCGATTGTTTGATGGCCTGATGGCGGACATCGATCAGGCGTTCGCCGCGCAGGCTGCCGTCGGTAAACTGGAGATTGACTCGGCGAAGAGCGCCCGCCGCATTGAACAGCGACAGGTCGTAGCTGACTTCACGAATACCGAACTTGTCGGTTCGGGTGTCCGAAAGCCGCCCGTCGGCCAACGCTTCGAGCGACAGTTGGTACAACGCCTGCTGGCCATAGCCGTTCGGCCACCACAATTTGGGATTGGCCACGCGAAGCTGCGCAAAGTCAGCGGGCGTGAAGGCGACCTTGGTTTCCCCGGGTGGCGCCATAACCGTCTTCTCGACACGGACGCTGCCAAATGCTGCGCGCACGGTGACGCGGCTGGCGGTAGCGCCGGCGTTCTGGACCGGTACTGTTATGTACACGTCTGCACTGTCGGTGCGGGGTAGGGGCAGGTTGGTGACGATTTGCGGATCAAGCAACCGGACGGTGCCATGCGCGAGCAGTTCCACCGGCCGCCAAAGACCCGTGTTACGGTCGCGAATGCCGGGTATCCAGTCCCAGCCCTCGGTCGCGACGAAGGTCGGGCCATCGATGGCGAGCTGCCCGCCATTCTCTCCTACGCCCCCGCTGATCGACTGCTCGTGAGGGATGCCGGGGTGGGGTGGAGGCGAAACGCGGACCGCGATGACGTTCTCGCCCGCGACGGGCACTAGGTCGAACTGGCCGCGGATGAAGGCGCCGCGGGTGTCGCCGAGCTTGCGACCGTTCGCCCAGACATCAGCCGCGTAGTTGATGCCACCAAAGACCAGCGTCAGGCGCTTGCCCGCAGCTGCAGCGGGCACTGTAAAGCTCGTGCGATACCAATAGTCCTGCCTGGCCAGGCTTTCCGGGATCTTGAGGTTGTTAAGCCCGTAATAGGGGTCGGGATATACGCCGCGGTCGACCAGCGTCGTCAAGACTGTGCCCGGTACCGTTGCCGCGCGCCATGTGCCGCTGGCTAGGCCTGGACGCGATAAGGTGGCGGCATCTTCGCGCACTTCGGGGGCTGCAGCGAGCTGCCAGCCGTTGACCATCCAGCGACCGTCGCTTTCGCGCGCTAGCCCTGTTGGAGGCAACGGCATGTGTTCAGCCGGTGCTGAGGTCGCGCTGACGCGAGCCTTGGGCAAGGTCCAGGCGTCCTGCTGCTGGGTAAGGCCGATATTGGCCTGTTTTTGGAACGGCCATCCGACGCCGACCTGCCAGAATTGCACGAGGTCGAAATCGGGCCGGGCACGGACCGTGGCGGCGATCTCACCGACGTTCAGTCCTGCGGCGTCGAATTGCGCGGCAACCAGCGATCCGCCGAAATGGCGCGGCTCCTTACCGTTGTTCGTCACCGGCGCAACGGCCAGACGGGGCGCGACTTCGCTAGGGTGGTTCGCAACGGACGCGACGACGCGACCATCGACATACAGGGTTAGTGTTCGTCCGTCCGCTACCGCAGCGAGATGGGTCCATTTACCTGCGGCCAACGCCGCTCCACCGGTGACCTTGCTCTTACCGTCGATGGCAGTCGCGCGACCGTTGGCGAGAGTGAGGCAGCGACAGTTGGCTAGTGGATCGCCGATCGTGAGTAGTGCACCATCCATGGCGGTCGCGTCGGGCTTGACCCAGGCAGACAGCGTCCATGGGGCGTTCGCGGCAACCGCTGCCTCGGCGCCCGTCAGATCCCGCTCCACCCCGGTCCCGCCAGCAAGTATCGCGACGTTGTAGGGTCCAGCGTTGGCGATCGCCGGCTGCGTGGTCGGCATCACGGCTTGTGCAGCAAGCGCGGCGGGAAAGGCTGCACCAAGCAGCAGGGCGGCAGTTAGCGGCAACGATCGCATGGACGGGCTCTCCTGGAATACCGGACTCGGGGTTCAACCGGTCGGTTGGTTTTCAACGTTTGTCGTGGCCGACCTGTATCGGTCAGTCGTCTTAGGCCCACAGTCGTGCCGCGCCGCGCACGCCGGATGCGTCGCCCCAGCGCGCCGGTACGATGCGACCTTCCCATAGATCCGAAAAGGCATAGCGACGGACGATGGCAGGAAGATCTGCGTAGATTTCGGAGACGTTCGACATGCCTCCGCCCAATACGAAGACCTCGGGGTCGAGCAGGTTGGCAACCATGGCCAGTACGCGCCCCAGCCGATCGATGTACGCATCCAGCGCAGCACGAGCGGCGTGGTCGCCAGCGCGGGCCGCTGCAATAATCTCAGGCGCGCTGAGCGACGGACCGTGGTCGGCCTTTGCGGCGCGAGCAAACCCTGTGCCGGAGACCCAGCTTTCAATGCAGCCCGTCAGGCCGCACCAGCATTTCGGTGGGGAAAGCTCGCCGCTGCTCGGCCAGGGTAATGGTAAATGCCCGATCTCGCCCGCAATGCCGTGCGCGCCGTCAAGACACGCACCAGACAGCGCGATGCCGCCACCAACTCCTGTGCCGATCACGAGTGCGAACACGCTGCGCGCGCCGGCTGCGGCGCCATCGGTGGCCTCGGACAGCGCCAGGCAGTTCGCGTCGTTGACTAGCCGTACCGGACGGCCAAGAACCGCGGTGAGGTCGTCGCCGAACGATCGGCCGTTTAGGTACAGCGAGTTGCTGTTGCGCATCACGCCGGTACGCGGCGACGGCGATCCGGGCGCGCCGATGCCTACAGTACACGCCGTGCCCCCCGCGACATCGGCTGCAACAACGAAGTCGGCGATCGCGGCTACCGCGCTATCATACGTCCCAGGATTAGGAACCCGCTGCTGCCAAAGCGTTTCGCCGTCTGGGCCGAGCAAGACGGCCTCGATTTTCGTGCCGCCGAAATCGATACCTAGAGCCGGTATGGTTGCCAAATCCGGCTCGATCGCGAGAGCAGCAATACCGTTCTGCAAAACATTCTTCCTCTCTTCACTCTTGCGATCGCTACCCGATCGTCATCATCCATCCATGCCAGTGATCACTAAAAACGCAAATTGATTTTGTTATTGACGATATCACAGGGAAGACTAGAACGCCCATGTCGAGACAACGGTAAGTTGCGACTGGCAGGCAGGAGAGGGTGGGGCGTCGAGACGCCGATCGACTTGATCTTAGCATGCTAAAACGTTCGCCAGTTTGGCGATTTCGGGTGCTGAGGGAGACGGTCGAATGTTGTGTGTACGTTCCAAGAATATGCTGATGGTTGCGGCCTCTGTGACTGCGCTGGTGACCAGTGGGACGGCAGTCGCTCAACAAACGTCAACGACCCAGGGGGTGCTTCAGAACGCGCCTACCGATCAGGCCGCATCGCCGTCCGCCGCGGCTGCGGATCAGGCCAGCGAAACACAGAATCCGACCGCTCCCGCGAGCGATGCAGCTGCCGAAACGCAGGACATCGTTGTCACCGGCATCCGCGGATCGCAGCAACGCGCCGTCAACCTCAAGCGCGACGCGGCGTCGGTCACCGACTCCATTTCGGCCGAAGATATCGGCAAACTGCCCGACGTTACGATCTCGGACTCTCTTCAGCGCATTCCGGGTGTGCAGATCCGCCGTGACGCCGGTGAGGGCGCCGCGATCAACATCCGTGGCCTGCCGCAGGTGACGACGCTTCTTAACGGGGAAGCGTATCTTGGCGCACAGTCGATTACGACGATCCAGCCGAACTTCAACGACATCCCGTCGCAGCTGTTCGCGGGCGCGGACGTCATCAAGTCGAGCACGGCCGATCTGCTCAACGCGGGCATCACCGGCACGGTAAACCTGCGCACACGCCGTCCGTTCGATCTGAAGAAGGGCTTCACTGTCGCTGCCGCTGCCGAGGGCGCTTACGGCGACAAGACTAAGGAGTTCGATCCGAACCTGAACGGGCTGTTCGGCTTCCGCGGCGAGAAGTTCGGGTTCCTCGTCTCGGGCGCGTATTCGAACCTGCATCTTTCGAACTCTCACAACGGGATCCAGGAAGGCTACGGGGCCGCGCTGCACAACGAGCAGTTCAATACCGCGGCCAACCCGACTGGCGACGTCAACCTCAGCAACGGCTTCTCACCCGCAAATCGTCCCAAGGGGACGATCGTAGGAACCGGTCGCGACGTGAATGGCGACGGCGACGCGAACGATGCATTCATCGTTCCTCAGGGCTTCACCGCCTGGGACAAGGTCAACCAGCGTGAGCGGATCGGCATCAACGCCTCGGCTCAGTGGGAGATCAGCGACGCCCTGACGCTGAACGCAGATGCGTTTTTCACCCGGCAGAACGAGAATGATCGCACCGCCGGCATCCAGATGCAAAACGTCAACTGGCAGGCCGGTGAATTCGTACCAGGCCAGTCGCGCAACACGGGGTCGACCGTGTCGCTTAGCAATGGCGGCGTAACGCGAGATTATGATCTTAACACGACCCAGGTCTATAACTACGACTTGGGTAATTTCGATTCCTACGCACAGAATGACAAGTTTAAGTCTCAGTCGCAGAACTACAATGCCGAGTTGAAGTACGACAATGGCGGCCGGTTCAAAGCCAGCCTGCGCGGTGTATACGGCAAGGCCTACTCGAACTACGATCAGAGCTATCTGCAGTTCAGCCCATCGAACGGCGCACAGTGGCAACCGGGCGGGATCGGTCATTATCCGACCGGCGACGTGGCGTTCAATCCGGGTGGTTATGCGGTCAACACGATCGCCGGTACGGCATCGTTGCCGGCGACGGTCGATTTCACCGGTAACCAGCCTGTGTTTACCCTGCCATCGGCGCTGACAACAAGGCTTGGCAACATCGACAGCTACACGATGAAGACCACGTCTTCGGAGGGTAACTATCGCCGCAAGGGCGACCTGAAGATCATTCGCGGTGATGTTTCGTACGAGGCCAACGACAGTGTCAGCTTGAGCGCCGGAGGTAGGTACAGCGAGCGCTCGGTCGACGACTTCGAGTTCGATCGGGCGGCACCGCTGTATGCAGGGCAAGCGTCGCAGCCGGGCGGTTGCCTCGTTAAGTGGAAGGCGTTCGATGTGCCTTTGAGCGATAAGTCCTGCTACGCAGGTTCGGGCACGTTCGATACCCCAGGCTTTAGGCCCTATACGTCGGGCGTGGTCCGCAAGGCCAGCGACCCGATCTTCAACGGCCAGGTCAAGCAGTTCAACCTGCCGGGGGCCGGGCTGCCGCCGATCTACGTGCTCGATCCCAAGGTCATGGACAACGCGCTGGCGTTCCAGAACAGCTTCTACCCGGGCAACGTCGAAATCCAGAACCCGGGTGCGTCGTTCAACGTCGGGGTGAAGCAGATCTCGGGCTATGCACAGCTCAACGTCAAGGGCGACGTGTTCGGCATTCCGGTATCCGGCAACGCCGGCCTCAAGGTCATCAACACCAAGCTCGACATCACCCAGTTCGTCACCGGTTCGCCGCGCCCCTATGGCGTCGCCAACACGGTCAACGGCACGGTCGAGACCAAGCGGAGCTTCACCGACTTCCTGCCGGCATTCAACGTGGCGTTCAGCTTCGCCGACAACCTGAAGCTGCGCGTCGCCTATTCCAAGACGATGACGCTCCTCGATCTCAACCAGTGGGGTGGTGGCCTCAATCCGAATTACGCGATCGACACGAGCAACCCGGGATCGCCCGTGTTCCGCGTCACCGGCGGTAGCTCGAACGGCAACCCACAACTTGATCCCTGGCGCGCCACGAACGTCGAAGGCTCGCTGGAATACTACATCGGGCGCAGCAGCCTGTTGAGCCTCGGCGCCTTCTACATCGACGTCGCCAGCTTCATCCAGTCCGGCAACATCGTGCGGACCGACCTGCCGGACAACGACGGCGTGGTCCGCAACCGGACCGTGTCGATCAGCACCCCGGTTCAGGGCGACGGCGGTACGCTCAAGGGTGTCGAAGCGGGTGCCAAACTCGCGTTCAACGACTTCGGTTTCATCCCGACGGTCCTCTCCAACTTCGGCATCGACGCGAACATCACCTACTCCCCATCAGATTCGGGTGCAGTTGATCTGAAGGGCGACTCCATCCCGTTCCAGGATAATTCGAAGATCCAGACGAACCTCGCGGGTTTCTACCAGGACGATCATTTCCAAGCACGCGTCGCCTGGAACTACAGATCGAAGCGCGCGGTCCAGCAGGATTTCGGTGGCATCCGAGGCCTCGAACTCTATCAGCAGCCTACGAACTACATCGACGCTTCGATCAGCTACGATTTCACGCAAAACCTGACGCTGTATGCGCAAGGGTCAAACCTGACCGGCGAGTATGAGAAGTACTATCTCACGTTCCCGGACGAGAAGGCCTACAATAACATCTACGAGCGCAGGTTCATGGCGGGTGCCCGCTTCAAGTTCTGATCCGCGGTGACACTGCTGGCGCCCGTCATCCTATACATGGGATGGCGGGCGTTTGCGTCCGGACGCAGTGGATGAGGAGATGAGTATGACGGACGCAGCAGGATCAACGCGTGGCTCAGGACCGCTGCGTTCGATCGTGATTGTGGGCGGCGGCACTGCGGGGTGGATGGCAGCGACGCTCCTCGCGCGCAGGCTCGATCGTCAGCCCGTGACCATCACGGTCGTCGAATCCAGCGATATCCGCACGGTGGGGGTGGGCGAAGCGACCGTCCCAGGTATCCGGGATTTCTTTCGAGAAATCAGCGTCACCGAGCAGGAGGTCATGGCGGCTGCGCAGGGCACGGTGAAGCTCGGGATCGAGTTCGTCGACTGGAAGCGCGAGGGTGAACGATTCTTCCATCCATTTGGCCTGTACGGGATGCGATCGCGCGGGGTGGCGTTCCACCATTACTGGCGCAAGCTGAACGCGGCTGGGCGAACGACGCCGCTGTCCGACTTCTGTCTCGCAACCGCGCTTGCCGAGCGTAACCTCTTCATGCGACCGACCGACAGTCCGGTGCATGACCTGCTGTTCTTCGACTGGGCCGTACATTTCGATGCAGGCCTGTTTGCCAAGTTTTTGGCAAAAAAGGCGGGCGAATGGGGCGTCAAGCACATCGACGGCACGATCACCGATGTTCTCGTCGATCAAGCCACGGGATTCATCTCCAGTGTCGATACGCAGTGTGGCAAGACGATCGCTGGCGACCTTCTCATCGATTGTTCGGGCTTTAGATCGCTATTGCTCGGCGATGCACTCGGCGTACCGTACGAGGATTGGACGAACCTGCTTCCGTGCGATCGCGCAGTCGCGATGCCGTGCGAACGGGCGGGACCGCTCACCCCATACACCCGCAGCACGGCTCTGGCTGCCGGATGGCAATGGCGCATTCCGCTGCAGCACCGGGTCGGCAACGGCTATGTCTATGCGAGCCGCCACATTTCGGATGACGAGGCCGTCGCGACTCTGAAAGGCAGGCTCGAAGGAGAAGCGCTGGCCGAGCCGAACATGATTCGTTTCCGTACCGGTCGTCGGACCGCCTTCTGGCAAGGGAACTGCGTCGCACTCGGGCTCGCCGCAGGGTTCATGGAACCGTTGGAATCGACCAGCATCACGCTCATCCAGACCGGCTTGGAGAAGTTACTCGCCTTGTTGCCTGATAGGAGTTTTGATCCGGCGCTGGCGGATGAGTATAATCGGACCACGGGCCTCGAATATGCGCGGATCCGCGATTTCCTGGTCCTGCACTATTTTGCCAATGGTCGGCAGGGTGAGCCGATGTGGGATCGCTGCCGAGGCACCGCGCTCCCAGAGCAGCTGGAGCGCAAGCTGAAATTGTTCAAGGCTCGTGGACACCTCGTGCGCTATGAATGGGAATCGTTTCAGGACCCAAGTTGGCTCTCCATGTATGCCGGATTTGGCATTGATGCCGCTGCGCATGACCCGCTGGCGGATCACTTCTCCGTATCCGATCTCGAGGCAGCGTTCGAACGGATGAAGGGTTCGATACGTGACGCCATCGCGCTCGCCGAACCGCACGAGACGTTTCTGAAGTCCTTTGCCCCCGCATCTGCTGTTCCCGCATTCCGGTGGGCGAGTCGCGCCGCTGATGCATAGGCCGTCCAATCTCACCGTTTTCCCGAGGTCGACCAAGAGCAGCGTCGCTTCGGACGATCGCGCCGTCAGGTTCGGAGCAAGTCTGTCGGGGACCAATCTGGAACGGGCAGGGGACTACAACCAGCGCGTCGTGACGCAGATCATTCGCCGCAATCCCGACATCACGCGAAACGAGGTCGCGGCGATGACCAACCTGTCGTCCGCGACGATCGCCGGCATCGTGACACGATTGTTGGCGAGGGACTTGGTGATCGAGTCCGGGCAGCGCCTGGGCCGCTTGGGACAGCCGGCGATGCGCCTCCGGATCAACCCGGACGGAGGCTACGCCATCGGCCTCAACGTCGATCGCGACCATGTCACAATGGTATCGCTCGATCTGGCCGGTACGGTACGTTCCCGATTCACCCGACGGTTCGCATCCGCATCACCCGATGACGTCGTGAGTGTCGTCAAGGAAGGCATCGATCGAATCAAGCGAGCCGATGCGATCCGCTTGAGCCGGGTCCTCGGGATGGGCGTCGCGGTGCGCGGCGATTTGAGATGCGGCGATCCGCCGCACCGCTCGCAGGGTTACGACAACTGGGGCAAAGTCGATATTCGGATGATGCTGGCGTTCATCGCCCCCTGGTCGATCCACATCGAAGACGATGCCGCTGCAGCGGCGATCGGCGAGGCTCAGTTCGGTGACGGACACAATCGCGCGAGCTTCTTCTACGTTCACGTCGGCGAGGAGCTCGGCGGCGGGATGGTGATCGACGGTACCTATCGTCGCGGCGCGAACGCACGCAGCGGAGGACTCGGCTGCGTGCCGCTCGGTACCGATCCGGCCAGGGTATTGCGGGACGTCGTGTCGTCGTCTGCGTTGTCGACCCGACTGGAGAGTGCAGGATTCGCCGTAGCATTCTCAGAGCCGACGCGAGCATTCCCCCCACAGTACGAGCCGCACGTCGCTACGTGGCTGGAGGACGCCTCGGACGCTCTCGTGCCCGCGTTGACCGCCGTAGACCGTCTGCTTGATCCGGCGGCGGTGCTTATCGCCGGGCGACTGCCGATTGACGTTCTGGACCGCCTTGCCGCTGCGGCGCACCGCAAGCTCGTGGCGGCTTTTCCGAAAAGGACAGGCGTCGCACCGATCGTACGAGCCAGCCTGTCGCGCGATGCGCCGGCGATCGGCGCAGCGATCCTGCCGTTGCTCGATCGGATACTGCCGTCCGATGCTGTCCTCCTGAAGCGTCGCACGTCGGTCCAGACACCCCTACTCGATGCCGTCCCGGCCCGCATGAAGAAAGTAGATCCATGATTCCGACCGGAACAGAATCGGCTACGACAAGATCGCTGCCGCGAAGTTCGATGCCGACAGTCGGCTCCTCATTCGTGCGCAGACCCTGCCCGGTCGATCGTGGCCCAGCGATCAGCGACATTCCTGGGCGGCTCGCGAACATAGAACACGGTGCCCGTGAAAAACGCGCAGTCGGGACCCGCGTCCGCGTCCCTGCGATCATCGACCGCGGGGGCTTCGACGACGTATGGAAGTGCCGGATCTTCGCGGCAGACCGGAGCGACCGGTCCGGCGTACGCGATGCCGGGAGATCCACCAGCATGATCGGCCCGTGCGTCTCCGGAGCAAGGTGCGACCTATGGAGAAGCCGCTCATGACGAGAATGTTCCTCGCGATGGCCGCGGTGCTGATCAGCGCGGTGGTCGTTGACCAGCCGGCCACCGCGCGGACGGCTTGGCCGAACGGTACGCGCTCGGTCGTCGTGCTGACATATGACGATGCCCTGCAGTCCCAACTCGATACGGTCGTCCCGGCGCTGGATGAGACCGGGCTCACGGCGACGTTCTTCCTGTCGGGCGTGCGGAAGGTGGATGTCCCCCGTTGGCGTGCGGTCGCGGCCAGGGAAAACGAGTTGGCCAACCATACGATCTTCCATCCCTGTTCGGCGGCGAGCTTCCCCGCCGAACCGCGTTTCACGAGCGAAGCGTACAATCCGTCGACCATGCTGAGAGAGATCGAGCAGCAGAACGTGCTGTTGACCGCGATCGACGGTCGCGAACGTCATGGTTTCGCTACGCCGTGCGGACAGACATCGGCCGGCGGTGCCGATTATCTGGAGCCGCTACGCCGTTCGGGCTTGGTCACTTATGCGCGCGGTGTTTCAGAAAGCGCGGATGATCTGAAGGCCGATGTCGGCCGTCTCGATCCCATGCATGTCCCGGCACGTGGGTTCGGCGAGGGAACCACGGCCGCCCAACTCATCGACTTCGCCCAACAGGCTCAGGCCGGCGGGGGGATGGCGGTATATCTGTTCCATGGCGTCGGGGGCGACAATCTGCGTGTGCCGGCATCCGACCACCGCGCGTTGCTGGACTGGTTGAAGGCACAACGCTCCGCGATCTGGGTGACCACGCTCCAGAATGCCATGGATTGGGCTAAAGCCCATCCGGGTCCACCATGATGGCCCCGACGGCCCCAATCATCTCCAAAGCAAGGACAGAGCAATGCTCAACCGCCGCACCTTAATCGCCGCCGGCATGGCACTGACCGCAACCCAGAGCGTGGCGAGCACGCGTGTGCCGCGGCCAACGCGTCGGTTGAATCCCGCGATCGTCGGCGTCGACGGGATGCAACTGCGCCGCCACGGCAAGCCGTATCGCTTTGTCGGGGCGAACATCTGGTATGCCGCGTGGCTGGGCAGCGCGGCAGCGCCCGGCGGAAGGGCGCGGCTGACGCGCGAACTCGACCGTCTGCAAGCACTGGGCGTCCGCAATCTGCGCATCCTCGGTTCGGCCGAACTGTCCCCGCTCAAGAATTCGATAACGCCCGCGTTCCGCGACAAGGGGGCCGTCTACGACGAAGCGCTTCTGACGGGCCTCGACTGGACGCTTGCGGAAATGGCGAAGCGGGACATGACAGCAGTCATCTACCTGACCAACTTCTGGGAATGGTCAGGTGGGATGATGACCTACCTCTACTGGGTGAATGGTGGGCGCTTCATCAACATGAACGATCCCGCGCATCCCTGGCCGGAGTTTCCCGACAGGAATGCGGCGTTCTACACCAATGCGGCCGCCCAGACGCTGTATCGCAACTACATCCGCGCCGTCGTTTCCCGGACGAACACGGTGACCGAACAGCCATACGCCACCGATCCTACGATCATGGCGTGGCAGCTGGCCAACGAACCGCGCCCCGGCGGGTCCGATGCGGTCGCTGTACCAAACCTCCCCGCATTCTATCATTGGATCGACGGCACCGCGCGCTACATCAAGACGCTCGACGCCAATCATCTGGTCTGCACCGGATCGGAGGGGCTGAAGGGATCGATCGAGCGGGAGGACGTCGTGCTGGATGCACATCGCTCGTCGGCGATCGACTATGTCACGACGCACATCTGGCCGAACAACTGGAGTTGGATGAAGGCGGGCGATCTGGCTGGGACCTATGATGGTGGCGCAGCAAAAGTCGCCGACTACATCGCCAGTCACGTGCGCCTGGCTCGACGCCTCGAGAAGCCACTCGTCATCGAGGAGTTCGGGTATCCGCGCGACGGCGCTGATGCGTTCGCTCCGTCGATCGGAACGACGTACAAGGACCGCTTCTACAGCCAGATCTATAACGCGATCGAAGCGGACGTCGCCGCCGGCGGACCACTCGCCGGGTCGAACTTCTGGGCCTGGAACGGCGAGGCGCGGTCGCAGCATGCGGACCACCGGTTCCAGCGCGGCGACCTCGCCTACATGGGTGATCCGCCGCACGAGCCACAGGGCTGGTACGGCGTGTTCGACAGCGATGCCGGCACGCAGGCGGCGATCCGCACGCACGCCGGTCAATTGAACGTCTAGGCAGTCACGACGTCACCGACCTGGCGCGCCCCCAGCGCCGCCAGCGTGGCGGCATGGGTGGGCATCGCGCGCGCGGTCGCCAGGTTGGCCGCGCGCATCTGACGCAGGGTCACCGCCAGGCGGTCTTCGTCGAGGGCATCGACGATGGGGTCGTAGCCTGTCGGCATGATGTTCTGTCCAAGCATCACCGCCACCCAGCTGGGGATCGCGAACAGCTCGTCGTCATAGCGGAAGACGCGACCCTTCTCGCGGAAGAGGGCGATCTTCGCGGCAAGGCTGTCCGGCACCGTCATCGTGCCGACGTGCCGCCAGAAGGCGGAGTCGCGGCGCCGCGTAGCGTGATAGTGCAGGATGATGAAGTCGCGGATCCCGACGTAGGCGTTGCCCATGTGGCGATTGTATTCGTCGCGTTCCACCGAAGTGAAGCGACGATCGGGAAACAGGCCGAAGAGCTTCGAGATCCCCTCCTGGATCAGGTGGATGCTGGTCGACTCCAATGGCTCGAGAAAACCGCCCGCAAGGCCCAGACCTACGACGTTGCCCTCCCACAGCCGTATGCGCCGTCCGGCGGTGAAGCGCAGCCGCCGCGGTGGCGCGACGGGCGGCGCGTCGAGGTTCGCCAGCAGCAGCGCCTCAGCGTCCGCGTCACTCGTGAACCGGCTCGCATAGACGTAGCCGTTGCCGGTGCGGTGCTGGAGCGGAATGCGCCACTGCCAGCCCGCCGGTCGTGCGGTCGAGCGCGTGAAGGGGTGGATCGGCTCGGTACGGGCCGTCGGGACGGCGATGGCGCTGTTGCAGGGTAGCCAGTGCGACCAGTCCTCGAACGGTACGTCCATCGTTCCGCCCAGCAACAGGCTGCGGAACCCCGAGCAGTCGATGAACAGATCGCCCTGCAATGCACGACCGTCGTCGAGGCGGAGAGCGGCGACGTGACCGGTCGTCCCGTCGTGGTCCACGGTCGCGATACGGCCCTCGATCCGCACGACGCCCTGCGCCTCGGCACGTTCGCGCAGGAAGGCGGCGTAGCGACCGGCATCGAAATGATAGGCATGAGCGAGACCGGACTGCGGTGATCGCGCGTCGGGAGAGGGCGGGGCATAGCGATCGTGCGCGGCGGCGACACCGGACATGGCATAGTCTCCGATCCCCCCGATCCCCTGACGACCCTGCAGCTTCAGCCATATCTGGTGGAAGTTCAGCCCTTCGAATGGGCGGCCATGCGTACCGAACGGATGAAAATATCGATCGTCACCGGTATCCCACCCGATGAACTCGATCCCCAGCTTGAAGGTGCCACCGGTGGCACGCAGGAAGTCGGCCTCGCTGATGCCCAGCAGGCGGTTGAAGGCCAGGATCGGCGGGATCGTCGCCTCGCCGACGCCTACCGTCCCGATGGAATCCGATTCGATGAGCGTGATCGTCCGCTGACCGTCGTCGAGAAACCGCGCGGCGGCGGCTGCCATCATCCATCCCGCGGTACCACCACCGACGATCACCACGCGCCTGACGGGACCGGCGGTCATCGGCGCACCGCCAGGCGCGCATTCGACGCCGCCGCAGTGGGAAGACGATCGACCGCCTTCCGCAGCGCCGCGGCCGCGGCTTCGAGCGACGCCCGCGTCTCTAACGGATCAACCGCCGCGGCGACCGGATCGCGACGCCTGGGCCGCATCCCCTGACCGAGCAGCACGGCGCGCCAGGCATCGGCGCTGACGCTCTCGTCGTCATGGTGCGGCAGCGTGCCGCGCTGTGCGAACTGCGCGAGCGTGGCCACGAGTGCTGGCGGCGGACCGCCACTGTCCAGCGCTGATCGAACGCCGTCGCGATCCGGCAAGGTCCAATAGAACGCGGCGAGAAAATCACACATGCGATCCGCGCAAGCAGCAGCGCGGCGGTTGTATTCGGCGATCAACAATGGCTCCATCATGCGATCCGGCAAGAGATCGAGGGCGAGGTCGAGCTGTGCCAGTGCCAGCGTGAAACCACCACGACCCAGTGGTCCCGGTTGCACACTCGCATCGCCCAGCGCGAGGACGTTGTTCGTCCATCCTCGCCCGCTTCGGCCCGGCTCGAAGACGATCGGAGGGTACCCGGGGTCTTCGGCCGCTGATTGGCGGAGGACGTGAGCCTCGTCGGTGGTCGCCGCACGATAGCCGACTGCACGAACCAGGCCCCGCGGATCGGACCAGCGAACAGACCAGCCTGCGTCCGTGCTGCCGTAGGCATCGATCAGCGACGCGGCGGGGCCTGGCGTACGATGAAGGAGAAGCCTGTCGCACGGCAGCGCGCCGATCCATTCGACCCGCGCCTCCTTGGCCCGGCCGGTTACAGCCCGGCCATTCCTGATTGCCAGCCGCGCACCGGGTCCAGTGGCGTCGATAAACAGGTCCGCCGTCATCCGCCTACCGTCGATGAGATCGATGGAGCGGATGCTGCCGTCGTCGCCCCGGTCCACTTCAGCGATCGCTGACCTCGTCATGCGGACTCCGGCATCGCGCGCGGCGACGGCCAGGGCCGTGCCGAACGCGACCTGATCGAAGGCCAAGCCGTGTTCGACCCCGTCGGGAACCGTCGTCGCTCGGCTGTCGGCGAGCACCGCAGACGGGAACAACGCGTGGAACGGGAGCGGCGTGCCGGCACGGGCCGCGTCCAGCCAGCGCTGATGCAGGGCGCCGGGACCGGGAACGGGTATCGGCGGTCCGTTGACGGTCGACCAGGAACGGCCGTCCAGACTCCAGTCGTCGAACCGCCATGCAAGCAAGGGGATCGCGTTGCCGGTGGCGATCATCGTCTGGTCGTCGATCCCCAGGCGATCGAGGATCGGCAGCACGGCGTGCCACGCCGTCGGCATGGTATCAGCGAACGCCGCGGCTTCGATCGGCATCGCCACCAGCGTCACGGTCGAGCGCGGCAGCGCGCGGGCGAAGGCGATCGCCGCCCCCAGCGCGGTCACGCCGCCACCGAAGACGGCGATGGAACGCAACCCGGTTCCATCGCTCATGCCGTCGCCCTCTGCAGGTAGGCCGCATGATCGGGCATCGCTGCGACCCGATCGTCGATCGAACGGCGTAGCGCGTCCAACGCCCGATCCAGCGCGGCGCCGTCGGACAGATCGGCACGCTGGTCCCAGCTTTCGGGAACGATGCCCTGGCCGAGCAGAACGGCGACCCAGCTCGGCTCGAGAAAAAGGCCGAACCCATATCGCGGCACGTGCGCCGAGCGCCGCCACAGGGCGATCCGATCGGCCAGAGTGTCCGGTATCGGCATCGTCCGCATGTGGTTCCAGAAGGGCGAATCGTTCCTTGTCGTCGCGTGATAGTGCAGGATCAGGAAGTCTCGGATCCGGTCGTAGTCCGCATCGACCGCGGCGTTGAATCCGTCGCGATCCATGGCCTCGACGACACGCTCGGGGAAACGCTCGATCAACTGCGTGATCGCCATCTGCACCAGATGGATGCTGGTGGACTCCAGGGGTTCGAGAAAGCCCGAGGCCAGCCCGATGGCAACGACGTTGCCAACCCAACTGCGCCGACGGCGGCCGGCGCTGAAGCGCAGCAGGCGCGGTTCGGCCAGTGGTGGCGTATCCAGTGCCGCCAGCAACGCGTCCCGTGCGCCCTCATCGTCCAGAAAACCGCTCGCATATACATAGCCGTTGCCGATGCGGTGGCGCAGCGGGATCCGCCACCGCCACCCCGCGGGCATCGCCGTCGCCTGCGTGAACGGTTCGATCGGGCCGTCCGGGCTTGTGCTGGGCACCGCGACGGCGCGATCGCAAGGCAACCAATGTGACCAGTCCTCCCAGGGCTCGGCCATCGTACCCCCGAGCATCAGCGACCGGAAGCCCGAGCAGTCGATGAACAGATCGCCTTCCACGTGGCGCCCGTCGGCGAGCACCAACGCCGCGACATCGCCGACGTCGTCGCGTTCGACGGTCGTGACGATCCCTTCGGTTCGTTTTACACCACGGGTCTGCGCCCATGCGCTCATAAAGGGTGCGAAACGGGTGGCATCGAACTGATAGGCGTAGCCGTAGCTGGCGGTCGGATCGTCCGCGTCGCCCTCCGGATGGGCGAACCGGCGCTGCTCCGCCGCTACCACGCCCAGGCAATAGTCTCCGATCGGGAATGCGGGAGTCCGACTCGACGGCAATGCGGAAGGCTGATGATGTCGTCGCAGCCAGTAATGGTGGAAGTCGACGCCTCCGAGCTGTCGTCCGAACGTGCCGAAGGGATGTACGTAGCGATCGCCGAGCTTGGCGAAGTCGTGGAATTCAATGCCCAGTTTGTAGGTCGCGTGCGTGGCTGCCATGAACTCCGCTTCGACGATGCCCAGCGTCTTCAGGAAGGCACGCAGGTGCGGCAGCGTCGCCTCGCCAACGCCGACGACACCGATCTCCGCCGACTCGACGACCTCGACCGTGCACGCGGATCCGACGAGCCCGACCAGCGCGGCCGCGGTCATCCAGCCCGCCGTGCCGCCACCAAGCACGACGACGCGGATCGGCTCGGCACGAGTGCCTAACATCGTCGCGCTGCTGTCATGATGTTGCAATCTTGCCACCCCGCCCATTAATTATTTCAAGTTGGGATATTTCTCTTGAGCCCGACTTAACGCTTCAGTAGCGGAGAGCCAAGACGTTGTTAAATGGACAAGACCCAGACCCTCCAAGTAGGGGGGCGGACGGGAAGAGGGGACTGAAGGGGTGATGTCGAGCTTTGCAGTACGTGCGGTCGAGGGCCGCAATATCCAACGTCTGGCGCTTACCGCATCGGTGATCGCGCTGACGTGCGCTTCGCAGGCGGCTCTGGCACAGTCGGCCAGCGGAACGGCAGGCGAGATGGACGTTCAGGTCGCACAGCAGGCGACCGTCGGGCAGTCCGCCGCTGGCAGCGGCGTCAAGAAGCCCGTCTCGGGCTCGACCAACATCGCAGTTCAGGGCCAGACCGACCAGTCGTCGGTGACGCCGGCCGATATCAGCACCCCTGCCGCAACCGCGGAAGGCGAGGGCAACGACATCGTCGTCACCGGCATCCGACAGTCCCTGGCTAATGCGCAGACGCTCAAGCGCAACGCCGACACCGTCGTCGACGCGATCACTGCGGAGGACATCGGCGCACTTCCCGATCGCTCGATCAACGAAGCGCTGCAGCGTGTGCCGGGTGTGGCGATCACGCGGTTTGCGTCCGCCGCAGACGCGCAGCACTTCTCCGTGGAGGGATCGAGCGTCCAGATCCGCGGTCTCACCTATTCGCGTGGCGAGTTCAACGGCCGCGACGCGTTCGCGGTCAGCGCGGGGCGCGAAATTGGCTACAATGACGTTCCGGCCGAGCTCGCCGGATCGATTGAGGTGTTCAAGAACCTGACCGCCGACATGATCGAAGGCGGCATCTCGGGCACCGTCAGCATCAACACGCGCAAGCCGTTCGACAGCAAGGATACGCTGATCTACCTGGCGGGTGGAACGAGCTATGGCGATCTGGCCGAGCGGTCCGCGCCGTCGGTCGTCGGCCTGTTCAGCAAGCAGTGGGATACGAGCGGCGGCAGTCGCTTCGGTCTTCTCGTCGGGGGCAGCTACTTCCAGCAGTACAGCCGCGCAGACTCGATCTTCACCTCGGGGTTCCTTCCGCGCTTCAACGCGCCGTCCGACGGGGTCGATGGCTACGCGGTCAACGGCAATTTCCAGGGGTCGCAGTTCGACGGCGTAACCTGCGACGGCAACAACCCCAACGAAGGCCGCATCATCAATGCCGGCCAGCCCTACGCGATCCGCATCTGCGACAGTTTCCAGACGCCTCCCGGGGTCGACACCGTCTACACTCCGAGCGGTGGCGGCGTACGTTCGCAGCGGTTCAACACCCGTCGCAACAGCATCACGGCGTCCGGCCAGTTCGAGAGCGCCGATCGCAGCTTCCTCGCGACGGCGCAGTATCTTCGCGCCGAGTCGCGCACGTCGTGGATCGACCGATCCATCGAATCCTCGGTCTACTACAACGACATCGGGCAGACGTTCCCGCTCGCAGGCACCAACTACACGTTCGACGATGACGGCGTGTTCACCAGCGGTACCATCACGCGGCTCAACAACCGTCAGGCGCATAACGTGCCTGCCAGTCAGGCCTGTGTGATTCCGAACAACGGCTTCCCCTACACCAGCACCTATTGCGACTACAGCCAGTTCGTGAATCCGAACGGCAACAACACGTTCGTGACGAACCGCTTCAACGATACCCGAACCAAGACCCAGGACTTCGCGCTAAATCTGAAGTGGTCGCCTTCCGATCGTCTTCACATCAACCTGGACGGTCAGTACACCGAGGCCAAGTCCCGCAGCATCGACGACATCGTCGACGGCTATACGTTCTCGAACCTGTCGCTGGACCTGACGGGCAAGACTCCGCAGATCGCGTTCGTGACGCCGGGCTTCGACGCGTCGACGTACTTCACCGCTCCGAACAACGTCTTCTTCAACGATTCCTACAACAATCGCGCGATCAACGACGGACATGAATATGCCTTTCGTGGCGACATCCAGTACGACATGTCGGACGACAGCTTCCTGCGCGGCGTACGTGCCGGTGGCCGCTGGTCGAAGCGCTCGCAGACCGTGCGGACCAACGACTACAACAATTGGGGCTCCTTGTCGGCGACCTGGACGGACGAGGGACCCGTCCCCTTGGGCGCCTCGCCGAACAGCACGGAAGCGGCCAGCTTCCCCAACTTCTTCCGTGGCGGCTCTTCGGTTCCGCCGGCCCTGTTCCTGTCCGATGCCGTCATCACCAACCATGATGCGCTGACCGCGCTTCTGCGCAGCGTCCGCGATCCGCTCAACGGTTTCAGCTACACGCCGATCGAGGATCGTGGCGGTGCGGTCGTCAACGGTCGGACGACGCAGAACCCGAACCTGATCAACGGCTATTTCTTCTCGAACGAGATCTACGACAATTCCGAAGAGACGCGTGCGGCCTACGTCCGCGCCGATTTCGGAACCGATTTCGGAAGCTCGGGAATGCGCCTCGTCGGCAACATCGGTCTCCGGTACATCAACACCAAGGACATCGCCGCCGGCGCGGTGAACTTCCCGCAGACATCGCAGGTACTACCGTCCGGTTTCGGCAGTTTCGCCGCGTATTGCGCGCAGCAGACCGGTCCTCGCGACGACGGCACTCTTCCGAACGCTTCGCAGGTTCCCGCACTGTGCCGCCCAGGGGTCACTGCCGGGCAACAAGGTGCGGCAGTCGCATTCGCGAACGGGCAGTCCGTCGCGCAGAACGCGGTGAACAAGTTCGACAACTGGTTGCCGAGTCTGAATCTGCGCCTGGACATCACACCGAAGTTCCTGGTCCGCTTCGCGGGTTCGAAGGCGATCACGCGGCCGAACTTCGGCGACCTGCGGAATTTCGTCTCGTTGAACTTCAACGGCTCGAACGGCGTGTTCGAGGCCCGGGCGGCGAACCCGTACCTGAAACCCATCAAGGCCGACCAGTTCGACTTCACCGCGGAATGGTACTTCGCAAAGGTCGGACAGCTGACTGGTACGCTCTTCTACAAGAAGCTGACCGACGTCATCGTCAACAACAGCGGCTTCGTCCGCACGTTCGCGAACAACGGGTCGAGCTACGATCTGGCTCTGACGGGGCCGGCGAACGCCGAGGGATCGACCGACGTCAAGGGTGCGGAAGTCTCGTATCAGCAGACCTACGAGTTCCTACCGGGCGCCTTGAGCGGTCTGGGTATGCAGGCGACCTACACGTACATCGACGCCGGTACCGTCCAGACCTCGCCGCCTGCCTTCCGGGCCTCTAGCGATCCGACTCCGTTCGAGGGCGATGGCAACCAGCCACCGACCGACATCACGGGTCTGTACAACAACCTGCCGCTGGCACTGCTGTCGAAGCACAACTTCAACGTGGCGGGTTTCTACGACAAGTATGGCATCTACGCGCGCGTTGCATATAGCTGGCGGTCGAAGTTCCTGCTGAACAACCGTGACGAACTGTTCCCGTTCCTTCCCGTATACAGCGAGCCTACCGGACAGGTCGACGCGTCGCTGTTCTACACCGTGAACAAGAACTTCAAGATCGGTATCCAGGGAAACAACATCCTGGATGCGACCACGAAGACCCGGTTCCTGTTGAACGCGGATGGACTGACCGCACCGCGGACCGCGTTCAAGAGCGACCGGCAGTTCCAGTTCAGCGTGCGCCTGACCTACTGATGCACGCGGCATGGGCGGTCCATCGGCGGATCGCTCATGCCGGTACATTGCCTGGCGGCGTAATTGGCACTGCACCGTCGAACGGCAGACGTCGCACGAGGACGGCGCGATCGTCGACACGCAGCGGTCTGCCCGGTATTGCAGCGACGGACCGAGGACGATTGCGATGGTGGTGATGGCGATGGACGTTCTGGCGGGTGCCAACCGTGTCGAGGAGGTCCAACACATGACCCCCGCGCGTTTTGAAAGCGAGATCGTGCCCGCGTACCGCCCGGTGGTGCTGCGTGGTCTCGTTTCGGATTGGCCAGCCGTAGCCGCCTCGTCACACGGGCCGCGGGCCACCGCCGATTACATCCGGCGTTTCGATGGCGGACGCCCCGCCAAGGTGTTCGCCGCTTCGCCGCAGGTCGCCGGTCGGTTCTTCTACAGCGACGACCACAGCGGCTACAATTTCAGGAATGCGCAGGTCATGCTGCCATTGCTGCTCGATGCCCTCGTGGCCGAAGCTGGCAATCCGAACGCGCCCGCGCTGTACGCCGGATCTGCCTCCGCACCCGACAACTATCCCGGCTGGGCGGAAGCCAACCCGCTGCCGTTCGTACTGGCCGATGCGACGCCGCGCCTGTGGATCGGCAATGCGAGCCGGGCGTCGACGCACTATGACGGTTCGCACAACATCGCCGCCGTCGTCGCCGGGGCCAGGCGTTTCGCGCTGTTCCCCCCGGACCAGACGGCGAACCTGTACGTCGGACCGTTGGAGAACACGATCGCGGGTCAACCCACCAGCATGGTCGACATCGAGGCACCCGACCTCGATCGCTATCCCCGCTTCGCGCAGGCGATGGAGTCAATGGTCGTCGCCGAACTCGAACCGGGAGACGCGCTGTTCATTCCAGCGTTCTGGTGGCACGACGTGAAGGCCAGCGGTCCGCTGAACGTGCTGGTCAACTACTGGTGGGGGCAGCCGGAGGTCTCTCCGTTCGGCGCGCTGATGCACGCCGTCCTGGCAGTTCGGGACCTGCCGCCAGCTGAACGCGCCGCGGTTCGCAGCTGGTTCGATTATTACGTGTTCGACGAAGGTGCGTCCCATGTCGCCGACCACCTGCCGGCGTCGGCGCGCGGCGTGTTGGGTCCACCGTCGCCGCAACGTACACGCTCGATACGCGGCTTTCTGAAGCGCATGCTGGACAACGGCTAGCGCGACGGCGTCACACGTTCGAATGGTCCGAACCGGCAATAGGGGAAGCCACCGCCGCCGCTTGATCGCGCTGCAACGGCATCGATCAGTCGGAACCGGTCGCCACCGCATATTCTGCGACCCTGCTGTTCCTCCAGGACGAGCAGGTACGTCCGGTCGAGTTCGGCCAGATGCGCACACGACGGACCGATCCGACTGCGATAGATCTTCCCCCTCGTCAGCGTGAAGTCGATCGCGTCAGGGACCTGCGCGCGTCGCGAAACGATCCTCTCGCTATCGATGCACGTAGTGGCAGGCGGCGGAATGCGTTGCGCAGAACCGGGAGCGGCAATCGCCAGAACAATGGCGCCGAACATGGTCTTTCGGTTCATAGTTTTACGCCTGGAGAAGTCGTTGCAGCGACCCGCCGATCGCTCTGCCCTTTCCAGTCGGGAAGCGGGGTGATCCGTATGACCCCCGAATGCCGAGTGATCACCAAGACGTTCTTGTCGAGGAGCCGCCCGGCCGTGCTGATCCCCTGTCCAAGACGTTCACCAACATGGTCGTCATCGCCTGATATCTCCCTTTGATGCGCAAATGAGCGCGTATGCTATCCGGGACGGGAGCGGGTTCACCGACCCGCCTGGATCAGGATCGCGTCCGAAGGCAGCAACGCGTCGAGGAACGGAAGGATTGCCGCTCCGACAGCAGGTCCGTCCCGGGCCAGTACCGCGGGCATGATCTTCGCCTGCGACGGTAACGGCAACGCGCTCATCGACCGCGTCAGTTCGTCCGCCAGCCGTTCGATGAGCGCCATCGGCAGGCGTCCGCCGATCAGGACGGCATCAGGATTGAGCAGGCAGTTCACCGCCGTCAACGGTTGGGTCAGCGATCGCACTGCGTCAGCAAGCCAATCGTCGACGACACCCATCGCATCCGCATTTAGATGCTCCAGCTCATCGACGCCCGCGATCGGGTGTCCCGCCGCCTCGAGCCTGTCGTTTAGAGCGGACAGCGATACCGTATCCTGGACGATCGCACCGACCCCGGCTTCCGGATCGGGCATGAGCCCCAGTTCTCCGGAGCGTGCGGTGGCGCCGCGGTGATAGCTTCGATCGATCACAACGCTGCCGCCGAGTCCTGCACTGATCAGGATGTAGAAAAAGCTGGGGTTGTCGTACGCCGTCCCATATTCGGCCTCGCCCAGGGCAGCGGCGGCCGCGTCATTGTCGCAGTGGATCGGCCAAGGCCATTCGGCCGCGAGCATCTTCGTCAGGTCAACGTCGTTCCAGCGATCGTAGGCAGCGGGCCGATGCGGCAACGGTATGCGACCGAGATCGTCGGGAATGGCCACACCGATCCCCAGAATACGCGATCGGTTGATATCGCCGTCCAGAATAGCCTGCTCAAGGTTGGACCGGACGAAACCTAAGACGTCCTCCGGCAGCGCAAAGGATTTTTCGCAGGTGACGCGGCTGCGGATTGTTCCTGCGAGATCGAGCGTTACGAGGGTTAGGTGATCGCGATCAATGTTTAATCCAATGGCGAACGCGCCGTCTGGCTCGACTTCGAGCTGCATCGCCGGCTGGCCCCGATTTCCTTGTGTACGCCCGGTCACACGCACGAGCCCCATGTCGACGAGACGCCCAGTTATGTTGGCGATAGTCGGTGCGGTCAGTCCAGTCTGTTGCGATATCGCGATCCGGGTCGTACCGGGTGCCAGACGCACCGCCTGCAGGACGGTTCGAAGGTTATAATCCCCAGCACGCGCTAGATTTGTTCCTGAAAGGCTGCGGGAGAGGCGTGCGACCTTGGTCTCCATCGGGGCGGCGTTTAGGGAATCGCGCTCGGTCCGCGATTTTGTCACGCCGGTACGCCCCTCGTTGCGTAAATGATCATATCATCACGCTACCGGCATTTCCCCCTCGGCGGCAACCCGGCGACTACATAATTCAATTTGACATTTGCATCTGTCTAGTCAGATTTCGCGCAATCATGTTCGTCTTTATCAAGCCAACGCGCGTACTTAGCCGAACCTATCGTCATAGTCGGAATGGCGGGCCTGCTGATTGCGGGTGCCAAGCGTCGCCTTAGGCTTTTGACCACCGCGTCCGGCATGTTCCGGCTGAGCGGGTGCGTGAACGTTTCGGCGTAGTCGGGCAAGCCGACGCGCAAGATGAGGAGGGGAAAAATGATACGTACGATCTCGATCGCTTTGGGTATTTTCGCAGCCAGCGCTGCGCCGGCGCAGGACGACATACTGAAGAGAGCAATCAACCAGCCGGGATTAAACTACAACGTCAGCGGAGCGGCGCAGACCACCAAGCGCATCAAGGACTCCGGGGTCGTTGGCGGGCAGGCGCTGCGCGTGCAGGTTAACGAGAAGGGCCCCGAAAACTACTCAGTGCAGGCGGTCTCCCCGCTGAGCAAGCCGATCGTGAAGGGCCACCGCATCGTCGTGGCGGTTTGGGCCCGCGCGCCTAAACTGATCGGTGACGCGACGACGCCGATCCCGTTCTTCGGCGTCATCGGCCCTGCGCCGGGCTATGCGACCGTCGCCAGTGGACCGGCCCAAGTCAGAGCGGCGTGGAAGCTGTACGACGTCAAGGGCGTCGCACCGTCCGATTTGGCCGCCGATGCAGCCACCGTCGTCGTCCATCTCGCCGGCGCCAAGGCCGTCATCGATCTGGGTCCCGTGTTCGTCATCGATCTCGATGCGACATGAGCGGGACCCATACCTTCGGATAGTGCCGTCAGGGAGTGTCGCGTCCCTCGCAGACGGTGCCCCTGAGGTCGGTCCTAACCGTCGGGCCGGACTGCGCGAAGTGCAGGTATGCTCGTTGCGCGAGATCGTAGCGAGGCCAGCGAGGTAGGCGGCCACCGTTCGGATCGCCGCTTCTGACGAATTCGAGCCAATAGGCCTGAAGTGGAGGTTGCCCTACGGTGGGGCGGTCGAACACATAGCGGACCTCGCTGGCATGGCTGACTTCGCCACCGGGTGCCGCATAGTCGAACTGATATTGCCAGACCGGGGCACCGCGGCTGGCCAGCACCTTCGACACCGCGATCGTCGGGCAGCGGAAGACGACGTCCGTGCCGAGCTGCATCGCGACGTCGCCCAAGCGCGGGTCGGCCGCTGGCATACCGGGCCCCGTCAGTCCGTAGGCGGCAAGGACTCGGGACGTGGTGTTCGGAAACTCGCGGACTATGACGGGGCGGGGGTCCGTGCCGGAATAGCCCGTGAACTCCTTCGCGTTCACCCCGATGATCGTCGGGACACGCGCAACGTGCCCGGCTGCGAGCGCGATCGCGGGCGTTTCGCGTAGCACGCGGCCATCGGCGACGGCCTGCAACCAGATGAAGCTCGGGTCGATCCCCGGCGCCAGGTCCTTGGCGTCGACCTCCTGCGCCGCGAGTATGGCCGGCACGGGGAGTGCCCGCAACTGGACCGTGGTTGCTTTGGGCGCCAGTCCCGCACGCGTCACGATGATGCCGCCCAACGCCTCGTTCTGAGCAAGCGATCGCGGCGCGACGCCGAAGCCCGCCGTGCCGCTTTCGGCGATCGCCTGCGCGAACAGTCCGCGCGATGCCGGTGCGAGCATATGCAGTCCCACGTCCTGCGCGCCGGCGGATTCCCCGGCTATCGTGACGCGTATCGGGTCACCACCGAACCGGGCGATGTTGCCACGCACCCATCGCAACGCCGCCTGCTGGTCCATCAGACCGTAATTGCCCGATATGCCGCCCTGTTCGACCGACAGCGCAGAATGCGAAAGGAAACCGAGAGCGCCCAGTCGATACTGGATCGACACCAGCACGACGCCGCCGTCGGTGATGTGCGATTCCACCGTGCCGCTGCCGGCTCCACCACGATTTCCACCGCCGTGGATCCATACCAGTACCGGCAGCAACGCGGTCGTCGCGATCCGCGGCGTCCGGACGTCCAGGAACAGGCAGTCTTCGGCTCCCGCTGCGGACGCTGCGCGGTTCCAGTCTCCGTAGACGGGCTGTGGGCAAGCGGCGTGATCGGCTACGGCACCGACGATCGCGGTATGCGACCTCGGCGGCGTCGGGGGTCGCCAGCGGAGGGGGCCAATTGGCGGCTCGGCGAACCGGATACCGCGAAAGATGCCGCCCCCGGTGGGAAGCGCCTCGCCGCGGACCGGCCCCGCGTCGGTAACGACGACCGGTCCCCCGGCAACCCGGTCCCGCGCGACCGGATCCCCCACGACCGGCTCGTTCCCGGCAGCGGCCAGCGCGATCAGCAGCGCGGCGATCACGACCGACGGCTCCTCGGGGACGCGGCCATTGCGGCGCGAATGGCCCTCTCGGCGACGGGTGCCATCACCGCATAGCCCGCCTCGTTGGGATGCACGCCGTCATAGGTCCATTCCCGACGCAGTGCGTCGCCGTCGTGCAACGCGCCCCAGTAGTCGGCATAGGTCGCGCCGACGCTGGCCGCATAGGTCTTCAGCCACGCGTTCATCGCCGTGATTTGCGGGATGGTGGCAAGGCCGGGGCGCCATGGAAAACCCGCAGCCGGCGGGATCGACGCGAGGATGACGCGGATTCCATGCGACTGGGCGAGCTCGGTCATCGACATGATGTTCGCCTGGGTCTGTTCGGGAGTCATCGGTCCCGTGTTGCCCGCGATGTCGTTCGTGCCCCCCATGATCTGTACGATCGCGGGCTTCAGCGCGATCACGTCCTGCCGGAAACGGAGCAGCATCTGGGGCGTGGTCTGTCCGCCGATCCCCCGATCCAGCCGACCGGCACTGAAGAAGCCGGGCACCTTGTCGATCCAGCCCTGCGTGATCGAGTCGCCCATGAAGACGATACGCGGGGCCGTCGCCGGCTCGAGAGCTGCGTTTGCCGCTTGATAGCGACCGAGCCACGGCCAGTCCTGATGCAGCCGCTCCTCCGCCTCCGCCGCAGCACGCTGTTTGGCGGCATCGTCGGCCTGAGCGGAAGCGGGGGTGGCGCACGCCATGAGCAGCATGGCGATCATTGACGGGAGGGTCGTCGAGCGGATCACGGTTTGGGCTCCAGTATGACGGCGGCACCGCCGGATGAGGACAGGACGAGCGACAACGTGTCGCTCGGGACGACGGTATGCGTCTCGGTGACGAGATCGGTGGGCGCGACGCCGTCCTGCCACGTCCGCACCGTATATCGGCCGGCACCCAGGAACGAGAGCGGAAGAGCGAACGTGCGCGGTGCGTCGGTCATCGCCCCGACATACCAGCGGGTGCCATGACGGCGTGCGACCGCGATGTCCCGACCGAGCGTGCCTTGCAGGAACCGCGTTTCGTCCCAGCTGGCCGGCACCGCGCTCAGGAAATCGAGGCCCTTCTGGCCGCGATAGGCGTCGGGGCTGTCCGCAACGGACTGGAGCGGGCTTTCGAACACGACGTATTTGGCGAGTTCGGCGGCGCGCGTCGTCTGCGTCTGCGGGCCGGTAGCGGCGATGGCGAACGTCGCTGGCGTGGCGTTGCGATAGCCGCCCGGCGTGTAGTCCATCGGGCCGGCCAGCATCCGCGTATAGGCGAGCGTGATGTTGTGGCGGGCGGTGATCCGCTTCGTCCACTTGCCGTATTCCGCGCCGAGAACGCCTTCCTGCGTCAGGAAGTTGGGCCAGGTTCGCGTCATGCCCCACGGATGCGTCGCGCCATGCAGGTCGAGCAGAAGGTGATGCCCGGCGGTTGCCGCCGCGACGCGGTGATAGAAGGCGATCATCTCCTGATCGTCGCGGTTCATGAAATCGATCTTGATTCCCTTCACGCCGGTCCGCTCGAGGAAGCCGAGGATGCGCTCCATGTCCCGATCAAGCAGAGCCCAGTGCATCCAGACGATAAGGCCTACACCTCGGATCCTGCCGTAGCGGACGAGGCCCGGGAGATCGATCTCCGGAACGGTTCGTGTGGGATCGGCGCCGGGGAACAGGATGGGACCACCGCCGCTGTTCACGTACCAGCCCTCATCCACCATCGTGTAGGCGAGCTTCTGCGACGCGGCGAAATCGATGAAGGCGCGCTCGGTCGCGTCGTTCGACCCGGCCACGGGAACGCCTCGCAGCAAAGGGCCCGACCACCAGTCCCACGCGGTCTTGCCGGGCTTGACCCAGCTGAAGTCCCCCACCGGTGCGGGGTTGAGGCTGGTCAGCAGCGTGTTCTCGATCAGTGCGCCCGGGTTCGCCGCGATCATCACGACGCGCCAGGGCGACATGATGCCGGCGCCGACCTCGGCCACGACGGCCACCAAGGGATCGTCGATCCGCCGTGTAAGCCTTGCGGCTACGCCGAGATCGCCCGTTTCGGTGCCCGTCAGGGACATCGCAGGCCAGTTCTCGACCGCTGCCTCGGCGATCGCGACGGCAGGGCCGCCACCAGTATCGCAGACCAGTGGCAGTTCGTATGAGTTGTGGGGGCGGATCCCGGACGCCCGCACCGGATCATACTCGCCCTCGTGGCTGGTACCGGCTCCGCCAAGGTTCAGCCCGGTGCAGGCGTAGTCGGACGGGAAGGCGAACTGCGTCAGTTCGTTGACGATCCGCAAGGTGGACAGTCCCGGCTGCTTCGGCACGGCATATCGAAGCGCGATTCCGCTGTCATAGGCACGGACGATCAGATCAAGCCTGCGGTACGCACCTGTTCGCTCGACGTAATGCACTACGATCTGACGATAGCCCTGTGCGACCTTCGCAACCTTGCCGGCCGGAAGCGTGTAGCGGTCCTCCCCCAGGCTGGACTCGATCCGTTCGACTCGCAGGCCGTCGGCTAGCTTTGCATACCGTTCGAACTCGAAACCGAGCGTGGAGGGTGCGATCACCGACCGGCCGTCGACGGCGACGGCATAGCTCGGCTGGTCCTGCGGATTCGTCCCGAGGGTCACCGCGACACGACCATCAGGAGACGTGACGGTCGGCGGCGGCGACGATTGTGCTAACGCAGCTTGGCTCGCGACGACAGCGCACGCCGCGAGAAACATCCTGCGAAGCACCCGCGGTGCCACGGTCTTCATTGTTCGGCGCTTGCTCATGCAATCCCCTCCGCGCGCCGGTAAGGCGTCGCCAAGGGAAGTAAGCCGCCCGACCGTAGAAAAGCAATTTGAAAGATGAATGTTGACAGCTGAGCCTTCTGGCCGGCAGACCGACTGGAAAAGCGCGGTAGGCGAACGGGAGAGAGATATGCGCATCAAGCAGATTATGTCGGCAGCAGCCGTGGCGTCGGTCGCCATCGGTACCGCAGGGCACGCGCAGGTGTCGTCCACCAAAGTCCCCTCCCTCTCGGCCGTGGCGCACCCAGAGAGCTGGCCCGTGCTGCCATTGAAGCGTCACCGGGATCCACGCGTTGAAGCGAGAGTGGATGCGATGCTGAAGCGCATGACGATCGACGACAAGGTCGGTCAACTGCTGCAGGTCGACATTGCCTCGATTACGCCGAAGGATTTGGAAACCTACAAGCTTGGATCGATCCTGAACGGCGGGAATTCAGCGCCGAATAATGACGAGTTCGCGCCAGCAGGCGAGTGGCTCAAACTGTTCGACGCCTTCTACGATGCGTCGGTCAAACGCTCCGACGGCCGGCCGGTCGTACCGGTGATCTGGGGAACCGATGCGGTGCACGGCGCCAACAACATCGTCGGTGCGACGCTGTTCCCGCATAACATCGGGCTGGGCGCCATGCGCGACCCGGCACTGATCCGCCGGATCGGTGCGGCGACTGCCGCCGAAACCGCTGCGACCGGGATCGACTGGAGCTTCGCGCCCACGGTCGCGGTCGTGCAGGACGATCGCTGGGGGCGCACCTACGAAAGCTATTCGGAGGATCCGGCCATCGTCGAATCCTATGCCGGGCAGATGGTCCAGGGCATACAGGGCAGCATCGGCGGCGACTTCATGAAGCCCGGCCACGTCATCGCGTCGATCAAGCATTTCCTCGGCGACGGCGGCACCGGTGGTCGCGACCAGGGGGACACGCGCGCCAGCGAGGCCGTACTGCGGGACGTCCATGCTGCGGGCTATCGCAGTGGGCTGGTCGACGGTGCGCTTACGGTGATGCCCAGCTTTTCGAGTTGGAACGGCACCAAGATGACGGGCAACAAGAGTCTGCTGACAGGGGTGCTAAAGGATCGCTGGGGCTTTGACGGATTCACGATCGGCGACTGGAATGCGCACGGGCAGGTACCGGGGTGCACCAACGAGGATTGTGCGCCGGCGATCAACGCCGGTCTCGACATGTTCATGTATTCGGGACCGGGCTGGAAGCAGTTGTACGCGAATACGCTGCGCGAAGCGAAGGACGGCACGATTTCCGCTGCGCGACTGGACGATGCGGTGCGCCGCATCCTGCGCGTGAAGGTGCTGGCCGGCACGTTCGAGGCCGGTCGGCCGTCGACGCGACCGCTCGCGGGCAAGTTCGACCTGCTCGGCGCACCTGCGCATCGCGCGGTGGCACGTCAGGCGGTCCGTGAGTCGCTGGTCCTCCTCAAGAACAACAATGCCGTCCTGCCGCTCAGGTCGTCAGCGAACATCCTGGTCGCCGGGCGCGGCGCGGACGATATCGGCCGACAGTCGGGGGGCTGGTCGATCACCTGGCAGGGAACGGGCGTGACCAATGCCAGCTTCCCCAACGGAGAGTCGATCTTCGCCGGCATCGAACAGACCATGCGCGCCGGCGGCGGCAAGGCGACGCTGTCCGTTGATGGCCAGTATCAGGCGAAGCCGGACGTCGCGGTCGTGGTCTTTGGCGAGGCCCCCTATGCCGAGTTCACGGGAGATCGACCGACGCTTGAATACAGCCCCGACGACAAGTCCGATCTGGCGCTGCTCCGCAGGTTCAAGGCTGCCGGGGTGCCGACCGTCGCAGTCTTCCTGTCGGGGCGACCGCTATGGGTGAACCCGGAACTGAACGCGGCCGACGCGTTCGTCGCGGCCTTCCTGCCGGGTACCGAAGGCGGCGGCGTTGCGGACGTGCTGATTGCGGGCAAGGACCGCAAGCCGGCGCATGATTTCCGCGGCACGCTCAGCTTCTCGTGGCCCAAGCGCCTCGATCAGTACGTCTTGAACCGACGCGACGCCGGCTACGATCCGCTGTTTCCGATCGGGTACGGCCTGACCTATGCCGCGCCCAGGACGATTGGCGAACTGGACGAGACACGGCCAAAGGGCGTGGTGACCGATCAGAACGCGCTGTTCGTACGTGGTCGCATCGTTGCTGGCGGCCGGCTCGACGTGGCGGGCGCGGTTCGGCAGACTCGGGTCGACCGGGTGGCGCAGGAGGATACGTTGCGGTTCACCTTCGGCGGTGCTGGAAGCGCATCGATCGAAGAAGCCAAGTCGATCGACGTCACCCGCGAATCAAACGGTCAGCTGAGTCTGCTCATGGACTACCGCGTCACGACCGCACCAACTGGCGAGGTGACGCTGGGGATGACGGGCGGCAAGACTGCCACGGTCCCGATCACCGGCGCGATGAAGCTGCCTGGCAGTGACTGGCGGCAGATCGCTGTTCCGCTTCGTTGCTTTGCCGAGGGCGGGGTGGAGATGGCGCAGGTCAGCAAGCCCGTGACGCTGGCGACGACGGGCGCGCTCGGCATCGATGTCTCGAGCATCCGGATCGCCAGTGCACCGCCAGGTCCCGTCAGCTGCGGTGTCCGCTGACCTTAGAAGGGGGTAATCGATGCACGTGAACAGGCGTGAAGTGGTGGCGAGCGCTACGGCATTCGCACTGATGCCGTACGCGGCCATCGCTAGGACGGTCGGCGCGGCGGTGCCGGCGCGGGCGCTCAGCGACCCGCGCGCGTCGGCGGAAGCGCGGGCGCTCTATCGGTACATCTGGTCGATCTACGGCACAAAGACGCTTACCGGGCAACAGGAGCAGAACTTCACTCCGGCCGGCGCGCGCGTCGAACTGGACTTTATTCAGAGGGTCACCGGACGTCAGCCTGCGTTGCTGGGTCTCGACTACATCGAACCGAAGGATCAAGTCGCGGTGAACGAGCGCGCAACGGCGTGGTATCGTTCGGGGGGGATCGTCAGTCTCTGCTGGCACTGGGGTGCGCCGGATATCGGCACCGGGTACGAGAATTCCAAGAAGGACTTCGACGTCGCCCGCGCGCTGATCGCCGGCACCCCGCAGAACGTCGCCTTGATGGCGCAGATGGCGCACGTCGCCGATCTGCTCGCAGTTCTTCGTGATCGTAGGATACCCGTGTTGTGGCGGCCGTTCCACGAGTTCGGCGGCGACTGGTTCTGGTGGGGAAAGCACGGACCGAAAGCTTTCAAGGCGCTGTGGCGGACCATGTACGACTTCTTCGTCGTGGACCGCGGACTGCACAATCTGATCTGGGTGCTCGGCTGGGCAGGGCAGAACATCGACCCCGCATACTATCCCGGCCGTGACTGCGTTGATGTCGCTGGCGCCGACATCTACGTCGACGATCACAGCAATCAAGCAGGGCTGTTCGCGCAGGTGAAGCGCATCGTTGGGGATACCATCCCGATCTGCCTGCACGAGAACGGGCCGATCCCAGATCCCGCCACGCTGGGTCCCGAGGCGGACTGGGCGTGGTTCATGACGTGGCACACGCGTTGGCTGCAAGATCCCCAGCAGAACGCGCCCGCATTGTTACGCGAATACTATCGGTCGGAGCGCTACGTCACCAAGGACGAGTTGCCAAAGTGGTGACCGAGGTGCCGGCTTGAACACTGTGCGTAGGAAGTTGACCGTGTCGGTTCGGACCTGAAGAAACTAGGAATCGTGCACCAACACCATCCATGAACCAAAAAAAAGGGTCGCAGAAGCGACCCGTAAAGTGATTTAGGAGAGGATGCCTGAAAGGCGTTTTCTCGGTACCGCAACCTCCGCCGGATGGCAAATGCAATTTTCTTAATTAAAGACGTGATCGTCACCGTTTGGCTCGATCAAAAATACGGCTGGATCGTTTGGACCTATGCAGAGCGGCGTGTCGAACCCACCGTCCCATGCTGTTTCCCGCTGCTCTGATCCGGCGAACGACGCCGACGATAGGGTGTCGCTGCAGCCGCGCGATGCGACTGGAAGGTTGTTCAGGTGAGTCGGCGGCTTCGACCAACAATCGCGATCGGCAGCAGACCATTCGACGGCTGGCGAGGTACAAAAGCGGCGTGAGGTAGCTCTTGCACGATCGAAACTGACTTGGATTGCCAGTCGAGTTACGTCTTTGAATTACCCAACACTTAGGTACGGTTGATCTCGGATCGCCTCCGCGTCTCTACGCTGATCGGCCGTACCCGGTTGGGTTACGTTCACCGATCGCACAGCTAGTTCCGTCTTCATCGAAGACCTGCGGCTTCGCCACATCCGGTGTTACCGCTAGCACCAAAGGCCGAGCGAACGCTCGGCATTACCACGCGCGGCTGCGCCAGCATATGCCGCGCAGATAATACCGCGAGAGGGCGCACCACGATGCACGTCGATACCAAATCCACAGCAGCAGCCGGAGGCGATGCCAGCCACGGCTACGACGCGCCCGATCTGCGCGTGTTCGTGTTCGCGCTGTTCTTCATCTTCGGCGGCATCACCTCGCTGAACGACATCATTATCCCGAAGATGAAGGAGCTCTTCACGCTCGACCACGCGACCGCGATGCTGGTCCAGTCGGCGTTCTTCCTCGCCTATGCGCTGTTCTCGATCCCCGCCGCCGCGATCGTGCGCAAAGCGGGCTATATGCGGACCGCGTCGATCGGACTCGTGACGATGACCGCGGGCTGCCTGCTGTTCATCCCCGCCGCAGGGCAGGCGAGCTTCGGCATGTTTCTGTTCGCGCTGTTCGTGCTCGGCGCGGGCATTACCGTGGTGCAGGTCGTCGCCAACCCGCTGATCTCGGCGCTCGGCCACCCCAAGTCCGCCTCGAGCCGGCTGACCTTCGCGCAGGCGTTCAACTCGCTCGGCACCACCATTTTCCCGTATGTCGGCTCCGCGCTGATCCTGGGCGGGCTGGCGACGGTCGACTCCTCGACCCTCACCGGCGCCGCGCTCGACGCCTACCGGACCGAATCGTCGCGGACCGTCGTGCACACCTATATCGGCCTCGCGATCGCGCTGCTGATCGTCGCCGCGGTGGTGTGGACCCGTCGCAACCGGCTCAACGAGGAGCAGGACCAGACCGGCAGCATCTTCCACGCGTTCACGCTGCTCAAGCGCCCGCGCTTCGCGATGGGGACGGCGTGCATCTTCCTGTACGTCGGCGCCGAAGTCGCGGTCGGCTCGCTGATCGTCAATTACCTGATGCAGCCGAGCGTGATGGGGCTGAGCGACGTCGCCGCGGGCAAGCACGTGCCGTTCTACTGGGGCGGCGCGCTGGTCGGCCGGTTCATCGGCGCGTACGTGCTGAACAAGGTGTCGCCGGGCAAGGTCCTCGCGGGCGTCGCGACGGGCACGCTGGCGCTAATCCTGATCTCGGCGAACACCGAGGGCGCGCTGTCGGGCTGGGCGTTGCTGGCGATCGGCCTGATGAACGCGGTGATGTTCCCGACGATCTTCTCGCTGGCCTCCGAAGGTCTCGGCAAGCGCGCGGCGGAAGGCTCGGGCGTGATCGCCACAGCAATCGTCGGCGGCGCGATCGTCCCGTATCTGACGGGGATGCTCGCGGACAAGTCGGGCAGCCTGCACTTCGCGCTGCTGCTCCCGGCAATCTGCTACGCGCTGATCCTGGCATACGGATTGTACGCTCGGAAGCCGGCCATAGCGAATGTGTAGTTGCGTCGGAGCCATGTAACCATCTCGCTCCCATGAGCAGGTCGATGGCATTGTTGATGCGACGTTATGCTGCTGCGACTAATTGCTCGTGATCGTAACTGAGCAATTCGCGCATCTAGAGGCTGTTATGAACCTGCGGCGAGGGCAACGGCCTGCTTCATCATGAGGCAGGCGAAGGCGACGACATGAAGTCCTGCGAGTGTTTCGGCGTAGCGTTCGTAGTCTTTGACGAGGCGTCGAAAACGGGTCGCCCATGCGAATGACCGTTCGACAACCCAGCGTCGCGGCAAGAGGACGAAGCCGCGCTTGGCCTCGGGCAATTTGACGACCTCAAGTGTGATGCCGTGTATGGCTGCGGCGTTGGCGGCTCGCTCGCCGGTATAGCCCTGGTCTACCCAAGCAAGTTCGACGGTGTCGTTGGTGACGGCCTGCACGGTACGCGTGAGCCGCTCCACCTCGCCGCGGTCTTCTGCGCTGGCCGGTGTGACATGAAGCGCCAGCAGATGGCCCAGCGTATCGACGGCCATGTGGATCTTCGAGCCCTTCTTACGTTTCCCACCGTCATAGCCGGCACGCTCGCCGCTCTCGGGCGTGGAACGCAACGTCCGACTATCGATGATTGCGGCGGTCGGCTCGGCCTTGCGGCCTGCCGCCCGGCGCAACACCGCGCGCAGATCGTCGACCAACGCTTCGAAAGCCAGGGTCGTGTCCCGGGTGGTGGTGTAGCTCGGCGGTAGTGAAGCTGACCGGCCGCGCGCTATCCCCGAGCGCTGTAGCGGCCGGTCAGGTTCACGGGTGGCCATCGAAGATCTTCGGATAGGTGTGGGTTGCGAAACTCAACCAACGGAGACCTTCGATGACCGACGATACGATGAACCTGCAGGCGCTGGTGGGAAAGAGCGCGGATGCAGATTTTCTGCGCGAGATGATAGGCTTTGCCGCGCAGCGGCTGATGGACCTGGAGGTCGGCAATCTGACCGGCGCTGGATATGGCGAGAAGAGCAGCGACCGGCTTGCCCAACGTAACGGTTACCGCGAGCGGGACTGGGAGACGCGGGCCGGCACGGTGGAGTTGCGGATCCCCAAGCTGAGGACGGGCAGCTACTTTCCCGCCTTCCTGGAGCCCCGGCGCCTTTCAGAAAAAGCGCTGACCGCGGTCGTCCAGGAGGCGTACATCCAGGGCATCTCGACCCGCTCGGTCGACGACCTGGTGAAGGCCATGGGAATGTCGGGCATCTCGAAGAGCCAGGTGAGCCGGCTGTGCGAGGAGATCGACATCCGCGTGAAGGCGTTCCTCGAGCGGCCTATCGAGGGCGACTGGCCATACGTGTGGGTCGACGCGACGTACCTGAAGGTCCGCCAAGCCGGCCGGATCGTCTCGGTCGCGGTTACCATTGCGGTCGGCGTGAACTGCGACGGCAGGCGCGAGGTGCTCGGCATGGCGATTGGTGCGTCGGAGGCCGAGACATTCTGGACAGACTTCCTGCGCGGCCTCGCACGGCGAGGCTTACGTGGCGTGAAACTCGTCATCTCGGATGCACATGAGGGTATCAAAGCAGCCGTATCGCGGGTGTTCAGCGCAACGTGGCAACGGTGTCGAGTCCACTTCGCGCGCAACGCCACAGCCCATGCTGGAAAGAGCGGTCGCCGCGTTGTCTCAGCTTTTATCGCCACGGCTTATGCCCAGGAAACGCCCGAGGCTGCCAAGGGGCAATGGCGAAAGGTTGCCGACCAGCTCAGACCCACCGTCCCGAAGCTCGCCAAGCTGATGGATACGGCGGAGGAGGACGTGCTCGCCTACATGTCGTTCCCGCCGCAGCATCGCACCAAGCTGCACAGCACCAATCCACTCGAACGCCTGAACGGCGAGATCAAGCGGCGCACCGGCGTGGTCGGCATCTTCCCCAACGAGGATGCCATCACCCGCCTCGTCGGCGCCTTGCTGCTCGAGCAGAACGACGAGTGGGCGGTCCAGCGAGGACGTTACATGACGCTGGAAAGCGTGACGCAATTGAGCGATGATCCCGCAGTCACGTTGTCGTCCATGGCGGCGTGATTGACCCGGCCCTGCCCGGAGATCAAAGCGGCTACGCCGCTGAAGCTACACCACGCGGTGGGACACGATCACGTTATCGACGCACTTTGGAGGAAGTTCTTGATCAGGAAGAACTCCTCATCCGCTCCTACGAGGTGAGAAAGCTGTAGCCGCACTGGCGAGGCGAACTGCTCCTGATCCTCAACTCGAGTACATCACGGCGCCGTGGTGCCTCGGGAATCCCATGTGCAAGATATGACCATCTGGTGGAACCGTTCGACGGCGCCCCACCGTTGGGTCGGTATGCAGTTCTGGACTAACCGGTAATCATGGAGGATCGGCGTTGGAGCGGGGACCCCACCTGACTGGAGCGCAACGTATTGATCCAGCTCGCAATGCCACCTTGTAATCGGGGCCCGGATCGGTGCCTGTTTCGACCCGGGCCGAGCAAAGTCTGATTACCCTGTAGTAGCTTACACATCATTCACGGAGTTTGCTTCAACGTTGATCCACGTCTTTCGCTGTCGCGCCAACCTCCGGAAGCTGCCGCGAGTCACTTGGTTGCTGGGCCGCAGAATATGCGATCAAGCTTCTATGGTTGCCGAGTGACGCGTCCACCACGCAATGCTAGCGAAGCCAATAAGGCTGATTGAATGCAGCAGATAGTGGACGGCGGAGGCGGTCTTGGTCGTGCTGAGCAGGAACAGGTCCCCGGCCGGAATCATCGTCGTCAGCGTCAGCAGGATCACCAACGCCCGTCGGTGCCGGCCAACCGTCAGGCCGGCGATATAGCTGGCAAGCGCGAGATCGCGCAAACCGATTGCCCGGACATAGAGTAACGCCGACTCTGTTTCCGTACTTAATCCATATATGCGAGCGCCCGTGGCGGGTGCGAGCACAAACCATCCGCCCAGTAGGAAGAAAACTCCTGCGGTCGTCAGCAGGACGGCTGTCAACGCCGCGGGGAAGTAACGATCATCGCTCATGGTTATCCTGGATTCCCTCCTTTCACTCGGAACTTCAGCTGTCGCCCTGCGCTAATCCCATGACACTTGCGAGGCCGCGATTCAGGATAGCGCCAGCGCCACGGCGCCCTGAACCACTAGAAAGATGGGCAGGGGCGTGCGGGCAACAGCAACGGGTATCTGCCCGGCTGGAACCCACAGAGGCCACGCCCTGCTGCGCAGGCTGGAATACAGGAAGGAAGCCGTCGATGAACATGGGGTAATCGCGGGAGCGAAGCCTTAGCGTTCATGATGGAAGCTGGTGGCTGTTCCCCGATAAGATGGAAGTACGGGCTCACGACCGGAAGCCGGGCCCAAGCATCTGATGGAGAACAGCCATGGACGAGTATATCGGACTAGACGTTTCCTTGAAAGAGACTGCCGTATCCATTCGGCGTGACGGCAAGCGTGTTTGGCGTGGTAAGTGTCCCTCGGATCCACAGCTTCTGGCGGCATTGATCCGCAAGCATGCGCCGGCACCCAAGCGGGTAGTATTCGAGACTGGCCCGCTCTCGGTCTGGTTCTTTCACGCGCTGGCGGCCGAGGGGGTGCCGGCGATCTGTATCGACGCACGCCATGCCAAAGCCGCTCTCGACATGGCAGCGAACAAGACCGATGCCAACGATGCCAACGATGCCGACGGATTGGCGCATCTGGCTGAGGTAGGGTTCTACAAGGAAGTGCGGGTCAAGAGCTTCGACAGCATGCTCACGCGCACGCTGGTAGCGGCACGGACTCGCCTCGTGCGGATTGGCACGGAGCTGTCGAACCAGATCCGGGGCCTGATGAAGACGTTTGGTCTCGTCGTTTCCGCTGCGATGGGTAGCAAGTTCGAACATCATGTTCATGCGCTGCTCTCCCACAATAGAGATCTGGGCCAGATCATCCGTCCGCTGCTTGAAGCCTGGCACGCAGTTCGCCTCCGCGCCGCAGAGCTCGGACGCAAGCTTCTCGCGGACGCACGTCGTAGCGCCGCCTGCCAGCTGCTGATGTCGATCCCCGGTGTCGGTGTCGTGACCGCCACGTCGTTCGTTAGCGCAATCGAGGAGCCTGCCAACTTCAAGCATTCGAGGTCAGTGGGAGCGTTCGTCGGGCTGACGACGCGGCGCTATCAGTCTGGCGAGATCGACTATGACGGGCATATCTCCAGGCGCGGCGACAGCCACCTGCGCGGGCTGCTTTACGAGGCCGCAACAGTCCTGCTCACGCGCAGCCGATCCGAATGCGATCTACGCAAATGGGGGCTGCAGCTGCGAGAAAGGCTCGGCTTCAAACGCGCCACGGTCGCAGTCGCCCGCAAGCTCGCCGTCATCATGCACAGTATGCTGATCACCGGTGAACCGTTCAGGGAGAAATCCGCCGCAGCTTGAGTTCCCGAGCTCGTCCGCGTCGCAAGGCGCCACGAGACGTCCTGCCGGGACGTAGGCTGATTCATTCCGCGACGTTCGTTGCACCTTATGCCTTCATGGCATTGAAGTGCGTGATGAACCTTGGAAGGGTCGCCCGCGAAGCCCCATCATGCGGCGGCTTATGTCGACCGCGAAGACGACCATGCTCCCGGCAACGGCATCTCAGAAACCCCTTGCAACCCACGCGATTAGACGACGTACGTGCACGCAACCTGCTAATCGCTGGCGGTGCGATCGCAGCCGCTGGCCTTTGGTGGATGGCGCGGTCGGACGATCCGACGGATCGAGATCAAGCTACCTACCCGCCCCTCGACACGCCGAAGCCGGTGGCCGAGGACATCTGGATCATCGATAGTGGCCCGATTAGCGCAATGGGTCTTCAACTCCCGGTCCGCATGACGATCATCCGGCTGGCGAGCGGCGACCTCGTCCTTCATTCCCCGACGGAGTTCTCCCCCGCCGTCGCCGCGGCTGTCGCTGCGCTCGGCACGGTACGTCATCTCGTTGCGCCCAACGTGGCACACTGGACGTTCCTGACCGAGTGGCAGCGCGCTTCCCGGAAACGACCGTCTGGGCCGCTCCAGGCCTGGGAGACCGGCCACAGGTCCGCGCCTCCGGTTTGCGCATCGACGCAGTGTTGGGCGACGAAGCGCCGCCGGCCTGGGCGGACGAGATTACGCAGGGCGTGGTAGCCGGTGGGGCAGGCTTCTATGAAATCTGGTTCTTCCACCGATCCAGCCGCACGCTATTGCTTGTCGACCTGATCGAGAATTTGGAACCCGCAAAGCTGCCGCCGCTCGCGAGATTGGTGATGCGAGCTTCCGCTGCAACCAACGGAACAACTGCGCGCTATCTCCGGCCAATCGTTCGGCTCGGCGGACCGAAGGCAAAGCAGGCAATTAGAGAACTCATAGCAATGGCGCCCGAACGTGCTATTTTCGCTCACGGACGCTTCTTCGACAGGCAAGCTGCTGAGCAGTTGCAGCGCGCGTTCGATTGGTTGGTCTAGTGCGTCCGCAAGCGGCCAGCGCCTCGACGGAAGTCGCAGCGGCGCACCTTCAGATGCGAATGGTCGCTTCACTCGGGAATGTGTTCATCAGGGTTGCCGTCAATCGCGGTTAATTAGTCAGGATTGAGATGTCTTCCGATGCTCGATAACAGCTATGCAGGTCTGCCGGACCGGTTCTTCCGGCGCGTTCAACCCGCGACTTTCCCCGCGCCCAGGCTCTTGAAGCTCAACCGGCTGCTTGCGGCCGAACTCGGCTTCAATCCCGACCATCTGGCGGGCGAGAACGGGGCCGCAATCTTCGCAGGCCTTAAAATGCTCGAGGGGGCGGATCCCATCGCGCTTGCCTATGCCGGGCATCAGTTCGGCAACTTCGTGCCCCAACTCGGCGACGGGCGTGCCATCCTGCTCGGCGACGTCGTCGATCGACATGGAAGGCGCCGCGACATCCAGCTGAAGGGGGCGGGGCGCACGCCCTTCTCGCGTGGCGGCGATGGTCGGGCGGCGCTTGGCCCCGTCCTGCGCGAGTATCTGGTCAGCGAGGCGATGGCGGCGCTCGGTATCCCAACCACCCGTGCGTTGGCGGCAGTGACGACGGGCGAAACGGTCATGCGCGAAACTCCGCTGCCGGGCGCGATCGTCACGCGCGTCGCCGCCAGCCATGTCCGTGTCGGCACGTTTCAATTTTTCGCCGCGCGCGGTGACGTGCAGGCGCTGCGTCTGCTCGCGGACTATGTCATCGACCGCCACTATCCCGCGGCTGCGACGGCGGAGCGCCCCTATGTCGCTCTGCTCGACGCTATTGTCGCGGCGCAGGCGGATCTCGTCGCGCGGTGGCTGCTCGTCGGTTTCATCCATGGCGTCATGAACACCGACAACATGTCCGTCGCCGGCGAGACGATCGATTATGGTCCGTGCGCCTTCATGGACGCCTACGATCCCGGGACCGTGTTCAGCTCGATCGATCGCATGAGTCGCTATGCGTACGGCAACCAGCCAAGGATTGCGCACTGGAACCTAACGCGTCTGGCGGAAGGGATGCTGCCGCTCCTCAGCGAAGATGAGGCCGAGGCGATGGAGCTGGCGCAGGTCGCGCTTAGCGCGTTCGCGGCCCGGTTCGAACGCGCTTATCACGGCGGCCTCGCGCACAAGCTCGGGCTGCGGGATGCGCGGGAGGGCGATGTGGCCCTCGCCGCCACGATCCTCGATGCGATGGCCGTTAACCAGGTGGATTTTACGCTGTTCTTTCGCCGCTTGGGGGTGGCCGTTGCGGGCGAAGATGAGCCGGTTAGGGCGTTGTTCATCGATCCGACCGCGTTCGATGCCTGGGCGGTCGACTGGCGTGTTCGGCTGGCGGAGGAACCGCAGGACGCGGACATCCGCCGTGCCGCAATGGAAGCGGTGAATCCGGCCTTTATTCCCCGCAACCACCGCGTTGAGGCCATGATCGTCGCGGCCGTCGAGCGAGACGATTTCGGCCCGTTCGAGACGATGCTCGAGCTGCTCTCCCGTCCGTATCAAGACCAGCCCGACTTCACGGAGTTCGCTGGCCCGCCGGAAGCGCATGAACGGGTACTAGCGACCTTCTGCGGAACCTAGCGGTTAGCTCTCCGTCCACTTTATGGAAGCGGCATAATGAAGCGCGCGTCTAAACGGGTAGCCCGCTGAGCCGCTAGCTACGGGGCACCACGGGATCGATGGACCGGCCCTTCATGTCTATATGAAGGTAGGTGCTGTTGAAGTCGCCGGCATCTGCGAGGCTTTCCCAATCGTCGATCTTCACAGATCGCATCGTCCTCGTGATGAGCTTGTCGGTGTCGAGTGTCTTGAGGGTGCGGTTCACATGTACCGGCGTCAGGCCTACGCAGTCGGCAAGCTGTTCCTGGGTCATCGGCAGCTCGTAATTGCATTGTTCGCCCAAACCCGCGGTTTGCAGCCTGAGCGCAAACTCGCAGAGAAGATGCGCCACCCGCGCGCGCGCATTGCGACGGCCGACGTTGGCAACCCACTCACGCGCCACCGATCCGTCGACCAGCGTGTCGTGCCACATGGCCCTACCGACGTTGGGGAGCCTGGCCGTGATCTCAAGGATTGCAGCACGAGGGATAAGCGCCACTTCGATCGTGGTCAGCGCCTGGACGTTGTGATCGGCAATGCCGAGGACCGCGTTCTGAAGATCGACCATGTCGCCCTTCATGTGAAGGGCGACAATCTGCCTGCCGCCATCGCCGACGATCTTGGAGCGAAACGCGAACCCCGAAAGAAGGAGGGCACAATGCTCCGGTTCGTCTCCCTCCCTAACAACATATTGCGTCGGGCCTATGCTGCGGAGGCGGTGCGGCAGCGCCAGCAATGCCCCGCGGTCAGCATCGTCGAGTTTCGCCCACCGTTCCAATTTCGGCAACATAGGGGCAAGGGCTGGCTGATCTGGATGTTGCATGGCTCGGCTCTCCGTTGGCGGAGAGCACGGGGCTCACAGTCATCGAGACGCCGGAAGAGGTTCGATGATGGGCGCAGCCTAGCTCAGGTTAAGCCTGAAAACTCTATGATAGGATGGTATGTTAAGACCATTCTTCCTCACCTGCTTGCCCTGCAGCCGCTCTCAGCGGCAGGCTATGAGCCGGGACGGCCGGTGATCAGTTCGACTGCTTCGTGAAAAGGGAGCGTCAGGACGAGCTTGCCCGTTGCATCTGTTACTTCAATCCGCGCGGTCAGGTCGATGATCCCGCTGTCCACGTCCGCCCGGATGATGGAGCGAGCGGCCTTGATCGCTCGCCTGCTGGCCTCGTCAAGGTCGGCTATCTCACGCCCAAGCTGATCCTCGGTTCGGCCGCTACGATCCTGGAGGTGGAAGAAATAGCAAGCCATGCCGCCTCCAACGAAATTCAGACGAGATCGCCGGCTCGCTCCGAAACGAGACCGTCCCTCTCTGCCGTCCGTTTGAGATGTAGATAGTTGGGGTTGAAGCTCGCCACCCCCCGCAGTTGGCCAGGATTCACCACCTTGAGCGTCCTTCTGTCGAACTCGATGAGCCCCTCCTCGCGCATTTGCTTCAAGGTGCGGTTCACATGCAGCGGGGAGAGACCCGTCGCATCGGCAAGCTCGTCCTGGGTGATTGGCCACGGCATTACGTCATCGTCTGTCGCGCCGACGATACGATAGCGCACCAGCATCTCGTAGATCAGGTGGGCAATCCGCTCTCTGGCTTCCCTGCGGCCAAGGTCGACGATGCGCTCGCGCAGCACGGCCAGGTCCGTCATTGTACCCCACCACAGCGCCTCGGACATAGGTGATATTTCGCGCAGCAACTCCCGCATCGTGCCGGCCGGGATGACAGCACACCTGGTGGGGCTGATCGCCGCAACGCTGTGGTCCATTTCGTCCAGAATAAAGACTTCAGCATCGCAGAGATCGCCGGGGATGAGAAAAGCCATGATCTGCCGTTCTCCATCGGGCAGCAGCTTATATCGAGCTGCCAGCCCTGACAGGAGCACGTGGCACTCGTCGATCTTTTGTCCCTCGTTCAGAATATCCTCGCCGCGGGCATAGTCCTGCTGGCGCAATGAAACGAGGCTATCGAGCCGCTCGCGCTGCTCGTTGGTGAAGGGCGTGAACTGCTCCATCTTCATGGTCCATGGATTACTCATGGGGCCCTCCCTGGTTATTCCCTACGCCTATAGCCGAAAGCTGCCACAGCATTGTGGCCGACAGGTTTCAGGCTGACAATCCACTCATCCCGCTGTGCTGTTCCTTGAGCCTGCTATGATGAGATGGCTGGCGGGGGGCGGGAGCGAACCTCGACGCTTATCAAGCCCAATCTGTTCGCGGAGGTGCGGGAGCTCGGTAGCTGGCCGCGGACATCGACTCATGGCAGCCGATCTCGTCAGCGATCAGGCTCCGCTACACTGGTGCAGCTGCGCAGGAAGCGCTGTCGCGTCAGTTCGGGGATGTCGGCCGCCGGGCGTGCGGCGCTGAACAAGAAGCCCTGGCCGACATCGCAGCCGGCGCGGCGTAACAGTAGCGCTTGCTCTGCCGTCTCGACACCTTCGGCCACAGTCTTCATTCGGAAGCTCTTTGCGAGGCCGATCACCGCGTTCACGATCGGCGCATCGCTGCAGTCCGACTGCAGCGGCGCGACGAAGGACCGGTCGATCTTCAGGACTGAAACTGGAAAGCGCTGGAGGTGTGACAGCGAGGCATAGCCGGTGCCGAAGTCGTCGAGGGAGAGGGAGATGCCGGCCCGACTCAGGGTTGCAAAAGCCTCCTCCACAATGTCCAAATCGCGTCCTAGGAACACCGACTCTACAATCTCGATCTCGACCATGGTGGCAGGTACGCCCGCTAACACCAAACGCTCCAGTAGCTCGTCGGCAAAGCCGGGGCGGCGTAAGTCCACCCCAGACGCGTTCAGCGCGACATGGCCGAATGCGACCCCCGACTGCAGCCAATCTCGCATGTCGCCGATCACCTGGCGCTGCATGACAGAGCTGATCTGACAGCCAAGATCGCGATCGTCGAATGCGGCGGCCAACGTATCTGGCGTCTGCACGCCCCGGGTGGGATGGTCCCAGCGCAGCAGCGCTTCGAAGCCGACGACCTCACCTGTGACAAGATCTATCTTGGGCTGATAAAAGGGCCGGATAAGCTCGGCGCCGAGTGCTTCCCGGCCCACCGCGAGCATGGACAGTTGGCGCTGAAGCTCAGCGCGCAGTTCAGGCCTGAACGGGCGCAGGCAATTGCGACCGCTGGCCTTTGCATCGTAAAGCGCGAGGTCGGCACTTCTGAGTAATTCCTCCGCCGTCGCGCCATGGCACGGGTAGATCGCGATCCCTGCGCTCACCTGGCATTCGACCCCGATATCGTCGACCGTCACCTCACCACGTAGCGCGGAGAATACGTCATGGGCTTTCTGTTCAACCCTAGCCGGATCAACGTCTTGAAGGAGAACGGCAAACTCATCACCGCCTAATCGCGCAGGCGTGCCGAACTGAAGTGCCGCTAATCGTTCTGCGATCCAGCGCAGAACGGTGTCGCCGGCAGCATGACCGTATCGGTCGTTGATGAGCTTGAACCGATCGATGTCGAAAATGATCACCGCCGACGTACCGCCGTGCGCGGCAGCCTGCTGCAATGCGCCCTCTAGGCAGTTCTGGAACGTCTCGCGATTGGCCAATTCAGTCAGTACGTCGTGGCTTGCACGCCACGCCACGTCCAGCTCCGCCAGGCGCTGCTCGTGGACGTCTTCAGTCGTGCCATACCAGCGCAGGATTGCGCCCGCGTCGTCGCGCAACGGCGCGCCGCGCGAGCGCATCCATCTGTACGATCCGTCGTGCAGCATGAGACGGTAGATGCAGTCGAGGGGCTCGCCGGTCGAAACGCTACGCTCCCAACACCGCCGGAGCTGGGTCACGTCGTCGGGGTGGACGGCGCGGATGAAGCGTGTTCCAAGCGCTTCGGCAAGCGGCCGCCCGGTCATTCGCGACCATGCCAGTCCGACCTCCCTCAACGTGCCGTCTGGCGACGCTGCCCACGCGATTTGCTCGCTTAGTTCGATCGTATAGCGATAGCGCTCCTCGCTCAGGTGAAGCGCAGCTGCGGCGCGGTTGCGCTCGGTCAGGTCCATCATTGCCCCCACCATGCGAGTGGCTTTGCCATTCTCGTCTGTGACCACGAAGCCGCAATCGACGATATCAGCATACTGTCCATCGCCACGCAGAAAGCGGTAGGTTTCGCGCCATCTCTCTGGTGAGCCGCTTTTGATCGTGGCTTCGATGCTAGCGGTGACACGGACTCGGTCGTCAGGATGGATCTGCGCCTTCCACCAATCCCCATGGTTTGTTTGGCGGCTGAGGGCATGGCCCAGTTGGCTGTACATCGCCTCGCCCCAGGTCAGCTGACCCGTTTCGAAATCCCAGTCCCACACCACATCGTTTGTCGCCTTCGTTGCGAGGCGATAGCGTTCCTCGCTCGCGCGCAACTTGTCCGTCGCACAACGCCTCTCGTTACAATCCTCGGCTGTCCCGCACCAACATGTTATCTGGCCATGCGGATCGCGTTGCGCGGTGGCACGAACGTGGAACCAGCGGTGCTGGCCATCCGCAAGACGGATACGACATTCGATGTCGAGGACACAGTCACCCTCGTTCGCCGCCCGCCACGCCCGCTGCAAAGCCTCACGGTCGGCGGTGTGGATGGCGCTGCTCCACTGCGCGCGCAACACCTCGGTCGTAGCAAAACCGAGCTTCTGGAGCCCGCGCGGTCCCACATCCACTATCGTGCCGTTCGGGAGCGCCATCCAGGGGATGATCGGCCCAAACTCGGCCAGATAGACATATCGATCAGGCATCTTTTCGAGCGCGTCGGAGGCTATCGCGGCTGCACGATCATCATCGTCCGGAGAACGTATCTTGCCCCCAAGGCCTAGGGCATGAGCCGTAACGCGGTGCAGCCAACCTTCTTCGCTCATTCCGGCCCCTTTCCCCTAGTGCGAACGAATAGAGACTGAGTCTTAATAACAACTTAGACGCCCAGATCTCGAGGTAGTCTGAGTCTACAATCATATTCTGCCTTAGGCAGTCACCCCGTTCCTCAGTACCGGCATCCGCCACGACTTGCGCCTGGATGCAGGTTGCCACCGTCGTTTCCTTTTATCGCCTGCCGCGTGACGCGTACGCTTGGTCGTGGCATTATCCACTCCTGCTTGCCGAACTATCGCGGAGACCGTTGTGAAGGTCCTGTTTATGGAGGATGACCCTATGAACCGGCGGGTCGTCAAGGACATGCTCGATGTCGCCGGCGTGACCATGGTCGAGGCAGAAAGCGCAGAGCGCGGGCTCAAGATCCTTGATGAGCAGGATTTCATGATGGTGCTCGTCGATCTCCGCATGCCCGGCATGGATGGCTTGACGGCGATCGAGCATATTCGCTCTCGTAGGGATGCCAAAGCGAAGGTCCCGATCATCGTCGTCACCGCGGACAGCGCGCCAGACTTGCGCGAACGCTGCCTAGCGGCGGGCGGAGACGACGTGATCTTCAAGCCTGTTGCAATGGATGCGCTGTTTGAGGCGATGGGCGCGATCCTCGCCCGCGGTGCAGAAGGCGAGGGAATGATCAATTAGCGTGTCGAGAGGAGCCGCGCAGCACCTGACCGAGCGATGCGGTACCTGTCCTTGTCGACTTGAGTTGCGAGGGGGTAGGGTGATCAACCGTCAAGGAAGACGCGTGGAACTGCTCGTGTATGCCAGCACGGTCGCGAACGCCGGCGTTTATCATCTACGTTGTTCCAAGGATCCGAGCCCACCCGATCGTAGGCAACGGCATCTTAACGTGTTCGCTGCTATGCGGCCGCATGCGTTTGGCGACCATCACCAACTGGGCTTACGGGGCGACCGTTGCCCTGACCCTGGCGTCGGGTACGACGATGATCCTCGCCTCGAACGCGCAGGGAAAAGAACATGCGGCCGTCGAGCGCCGCTACGCTCTGGATCAGGCCACCTCGAAGCTTGCGTCCGAGATCTATGCCCTGACAGGTTATGTGCGGCAGTTCGCGATCACGGGCGATCAGTCCTATGCCTCTCTCTATGCAAGCGAGCAAAAGGCCTTGGGTTCCGCCGAGCGCCGCATCGCTGGAGTACGGGACCTCGGCGCCGAAGCCGACGAGCTGAACGCGCTAAAAGAAGGGATCCACTGGGTCGACGCTCTGCATGATGAGCAGAAGATTGCGATCGCCGCGCGACAGTCCGGCGACGCGGCACGTGCGCAGCAGATCATATTCGGTCCCGAATATGAGCGGGAACTCAACCGTGCCGAAGGACTGATCGAACGGTTCCAATACCGTCTCGACCAGAGAACCGAGACCGACGTCGCCGCCGCAAGGAGCCTGGCGCAGATATGGCGCCGGACGTCGGAGATTGTGCTCGGCCTTACCGGTCTCCTGTTCCTCTGCGTGCTCTTTTTCGTGTTCAGACGTCGCGTGCTTCACCCGGTAGTCAGGCTTAGCGACGTTATTGGACGCTTGGCCGCTCAGGATTATGCGGCCGAGCCGCCCGAGTTCGACCAGATCGACGAGATCGGTGACATGGCTCAGGCGTTGCGCGTCTTTCGGGAAAACGGGATCGAGCGGCAGCGGCTGGAGAATGAGCGGGACGTTGATCGGATCATGCGCGATCTGTTGTCGCGTATGACCCAGCGCATGCAGGGCTGCGAAGCGATGGCGGAGCTGCGGGCTGTCGTCGAACGCTTCATGCCGGAAATCGCCCCTGGGTATGCCGGGAGCCTGTATCTTCTCGACCCAGTCCGCAGGATCATGGTGGAGGCGAGCGAGTGGCATAGTCCCACGCATTCCAAGCGCGAATTTTCCCCGTTGTCGTGCTGGGCATTAGGACGTGGAACACTTCATCGGCCCGCCGGCCACTATATCGACGTCCCTTGTGACCATTTGCTGACTACCGCCGACGACCCGATCGATACGATCTGTCTACCGCTGGTAGCCCAGCGCGAGACCCTTGGGCTGATCTACCTGGAGGCGCTCAGCGATACGGAGGCTGCGCAGTCGGCACCATCAGAAGTCTACCTGAAGATGCTCGCTGAGAATGTAGGCCTGGCGATCGCAAACCTCCAACTGCGCGATGCGCTTCGCGACCTGGCGATGACCGACGCGCTGACGGGCTTGGCAAACCGGCGCCGGCTGGACGCGGTCGTGGAGAGCCTTCTCGCCGAAGCGATCTCGCAACGTGCGCCAATCAGCTGCATCATGCTCGACGTCGATCACTTCAAGCATTTCAACGATGAATTCGGCCACGATGCGGGTGACACAGTCCTTCGTGAGGTGGGCGCCGTGCTGAAAGCGTCGAGCCGAAACGGTACCACGGCCTTTCGCTATGGAGGCGAGGAGTTCGCGCTCTTCATTCCGGGCATTCCCGCCGACGAAGTCGTTCGCCGTGCTGAGGAAATTCGAGGTAGGATTGCAGCGCTTCGTGTGCGCGGGGAGGGAAGGGATCTTGGCCCGATCACGGTATCGCTGGGCGTTGCAAGCGCACCGGAGCAGGTGACCCCCGACAAGCTTCTGCAAACCGCTGACGCGGCGCTACGCCGGGCGAAGCAAACGGGTCGAAACAGGGTGGTAACCGCAGTTCCCCGGAGCGCGGCATTAGGCTGACCTGACAAGGAAGCCGGGCATCCCGCTGCTTCTCATGGCCGGGACCGCGCGAACGCTCCTACCGTTGTCGATAACCCCCGATCTCTTGATGGCGCCGATCGCCGCGCTGTGCGCCAAAAATCGACCACATCGTGTGCCGTCGCGGGGTATCAGGAGTGGCCGACTAGCGGCTCTAGTTCCGCGATGTGCAACAGGCCTACCGGATGGAGCAAGACAGCCCAGCCGGGGTATCTCGAGGCATATGTCTGACCTGATGCTTTCAATTGCCGTTTAGCGCCAATGCAGCCGAGCGGAGGGCAAAAACCCGGTCACATGCTTCTGGCGCAAGGTCGCCCCAGGAAAACGCCGATCGATACTGCCCGGCGTCACGCCAAATTCGTGCCGCGAGCGCTGTGAGTTGCTGCGTCGTGGGGGGCGAACCTGCCGACACGCACTCGATCAATTCCTCAGGCACAGCGAGACTCAGGCTCTTCACGATGGCAACTCCTATTGCGGATCGTCATTGGCCCGTAGCCGTGTCAGTGCCATGACAATTCTCTCTGCTCATCGCTCGTATGGCGGCGTTTGCCTCCATTTCAGTTGAGTAGAAAACCGGAAGCCATGTGTGGCTTGAGGCCGATCGAAGCCCCCAACGATGAGCGAGGTTCGGCTCGGGCCGCAAAGCCGCTACGAAGTTACGCTTATGTGACATGAGCGCCTTCTAACCTGCGCTACCGTGCAGGAAAAGACCGAGGCGGCGACCCGGCTATTCCCAAACTCGATGGTGAATTGGTTCGTAGAGGCTTCCTCAACCCAGCGTATCCGCTATGCTGGATCCATGGATAATGACTCGGCTATCGCTGCGCTTGGTGCGCTCGCGCAAGGCACGCGCCTCGACGTGTTCCGCCTGCTGGTCCGCCACGAACCAGACGGTTTGGCTGCTGGCGAAATCGCCCGCCAACTTGACGTGCCGCAAAACACTATGTCCGCGCACCTTGGTATTCTCGCGCGGGCCGGCATCGTGCGTTCCGAACGGCATAGCCGGTCGATCATCTACCGCGCCGAAATGGACGGGCTACGCGCGCTGACGCTGTTCCTAATCAAGGACTGCTGCGCCGGTTCGCCCGAGCTGTGTGCGCCACTCCTGGCCGAACTCACCCCCTGCTGCTGAAAGGACGCCCGTGGCCGTCGATATCGTGATCTATCACAACCCCGAGTGCGGCACGTCGCGCAACACGCTGGCGATGATCCGCAATGCCGGCATCGAGCCACACGTAATCGAATATCTGAAAACGCCGCCCTCGCGCGCGCTGCTGGTTAAGCTGATCGACCGCGCCGGCATCACGCCCCACGATCTGCTGCGTGAGAAGGGGACGCCATATGCCGACTTCGGTCTTGGTGACGCCACGCTGTCAGACGACACGCTGGTGGACGCGATGATGGCGCATCCGATCCTCATCAACCGGCCTCTGGTCGTCTCGCCGCTCGGCGTGAAGCTCTGTCGCCCCTCGGAGGTAGTCCTCGATCTGCTGCCCGAGCCGCAACAAGGTGCCTTTGCCAAGGAAGACGGCGAAAAGGTCGTGGACGCTTCGGGTCAGCGCATCGCCTGATGCTGCTCGCGCTCGCTATCTTCGCCGTCACGATCGCGCTCGTCATCTGGCAGCCCAAGGGCCTCGGCATCGGGTGGAGCGCACTGGGCGGAGCGGCGATCGCGCTGCTCGTCGGGGTCGTCTCGCTCTCCGACGTGCCGGTGGTGTGGGGCATCGTCTGGAACGCGACCGCGACGTTCGTCGCGATCATCATCGTCAGCCTGTTGCTCGATGAAGCCGGGTTCTTCGAATGGGCGGCGCTTCATGTCGCGCGCTGGGGCCGGGGGCATGGTCGCCGGTTGTTCCTGCTGATCGTGCTGCTCGGCGCGGCAGTGTCGGCGCTGTTCGCCAATGACGGCGCGGCGCTGATCCTGACGCCGATCGTCATCGCGATGCTGCGCGCGCTGGGATACAAGGACAAGGCGACGCTGGCGTTCGTGATGGCGGCGGGGTTCATCGCCGATACCGCCAGTCTGCCGCTGATCGTCTCCAACCTCGTCAACATCGTGTCGGCCGACTTCTTCCGGATCGGCTTTGCCGATTATTCCTCGGTGATGGTACCGGTCGATCTGGCGTCGATCGCCGCGACACTGGTCGCGCTGCTGCTGTTCTTCCGGCGCGACATACCAGCAAGTTACGACGCGGCGCAGCTCCGCGCGCCCGCTGACGCGATCCGCGATCCTGCCACGTTCAAGGCGGGCTGGGTCGTCCTCGCCCTGCTGCTCGCCGGCTTCTTCCTGCTCGAACCCATCGGTGTACCGGTCAGCGCGGTTGCCGCTTCCGGCGCTGTCCTCCTGCTCGTCATCGCTGCGCGCGGCCATGTCATCCAGACGCGCAAGGTGCTGGCCGGTGCGCCGTGGCAGGTCGTGATCTTCTCGCTCGGCATGTACCTGGTCGTCTATGGCCTGCGAGACGCCGGCTTGACCGATCACCTTGCCGGCCTGCTCGATCGCACCGCGCAAGGCGGTGTGTGGGGCGCGGCGTTCGGCACCGGGATCATTGCCGCGCTGCTGTCGTCGGTGATGAACAACATGCCGACCGTGCTGGTGGGTGCGCTGTCGATCGACGCGACGCACGCCACGGGCGCGATCAAGGAAGCGATGATCTACGCCAACGTGATCGGTTGTGACCTTGGCCCGAAGATTACGCCGATCGGCTCGCTTGCGACGCTGCTGTGGCTGCACGTCCTTGGGCAAAAGGGCATCCGGATCGGCTGGGGCTACTACTTCAAAGCCGGCGCGACGCTGACGATCCCGGTGCTGCTGGTGACACTCGCCACGCTCTCCATAAGGCTCAGTCTGTAATGCCGCTTCGCACGCTCTCCGATTCTGATCATCTTCCCGCGCTGGATCGCCGCTATGCGCTCGAACGTTCCGCCCTCGGGCTGGGCGCTGACGAACCGCCTCCGCGCATCCTGCTGCTCTACGGCTCCCTGCGGGAGCGGTCCTATTCGCGCCTTTGCATCGAGGAAGCGGCCCGCCTGCTACAATTCTTCGGCTGCGAGACGCGCATTTTTGACCCCGCCACGCTGCCGCTGCCCGATCAGGTGACGGGGGACGATCACCCGGCCGTCCACGAATTGCGGGAACTGTCGATGTGGTCGGAGGGGCATGTGTGGTGCAGCCCCGAACGGCATGGCCAGATTACTGGGATCATGAAGCTGCAAGTCGATCACCTGCCGCTGTCGATGGGGGGAATGCGCCCGACGCAGGGCCGCACGCTGGCCGTTATGCAGGTGTCGGCCGGATCGCAGTCGTTCAACAGCGTCAACACACTGCGCGTCCTCGGTCGCTGGATGCGGATGGTCACCATCCCGAACCAGTCGTCGGTAGCGAAGGCGTTCGACGAGTTCGATGACGCCGGCCGGATGAAGCCGTCCAACTACTACGACCGGATCGTCGACGTGATGGAGGAGTTGGTGCGCTTTACGCTCTTGCTACGCCCGCACACCGTCCAGCTTGTCGATCGCTATTCGGAACGAAAAGAGGCGGGGGTGCCGATCGACGCTACAACCGATCTGTCCAGCATTGCCATCTCACCTCGCTAGCAGGCTCATGTCGCTAAACCCCTAAGTTTTGGACGTGGCGAATGTCGAGCATTTCGCGACATCAGCAAGGACCTGCACGCCAGCAGGACGCCCAGCGCGGTGAGAGCTGCACCACGAGCGCCACGCGTACGCCCGTGATGCAGCTCATTCAGCCGTTGATGGCAGTTCCGTCACGATCACTTTTAAATTTTCCGCCGCTGCATTCAGCTTTTTCCCGATCATTGCCGACCTTCGCGATCAGGTCCTGTGCTTGCTATGACGTGATGCCGTGCTCTCGAGCAAAGTAGCTCACTTCATAGCCTTCAAGGCTACTAACGTGTGCCCGATCATGACCGCCGCGTTTGCTCTTGTCATCCGCCCCGTCTATCCGAGTTGTCCAAATTGCTCGCTGCGTTGATCAGTTCTCGAGGGCAAGCTCCGCCTCTGCGATGAGTCCGGCGGCACGTCTTGCGTCGCCAATCGCCACTACGTCGAAACCGCGATCACGGAGCCGGTTGTAGGTTTGGAAGAACAGCGCAAGATCGTCGGTGAACGATGATCCCGACGGCTCTAAGCTGTCGATATCATGGTAGGTGTGTGATTGCGCTACTTTGCCGATCAACCGGTCATTTCGACAGGTCTCGCCTTCTTCGGTTTGCTCTGCTTCGATCACGCCCAAAAGCCGCACCGTGACGAGCGTTCCAACCGGCAGGTCCTCGTCGGAAAGCACCAGGATGTCGACCGGGTCGCCATCCTGCGCTCGGGTCGCCGGCACGAAGCCGAACGACAGCGGGAAAGCCATACCTGCAGGAAGCACACCGGCGAGTTCGAAAAGGCCGCTTTCAGGATCATAGTCGAATTTGGAACGGTGCCCTCGCGGCGTCTCGACAATCGCGCGGCAGGTCAGCGCCTCACGGTCGAGCTGATGTGGCAGTTCGAGAAGATTGATCATGTATCCTCATCATTGCAGGCAGGATGGGCGCCGGCCGCGCTCTGGCCGGCGCCGTTCGTCCTTACTTTTTCTTGGAAGCCTTACCCTTGGGCTTTGCCGCGACCTTTTCATCCGCGACTTCCTCGTCCTGGCCGGCTTCCTCACCTGCAACCATGGCAGGGTTGATTTCGCTCTCGGCAAGTTGCGTGAGCGCTTCATCGTCGCGCTTACCTTCCTCGACCAGGCGCTCCATCAGCGTCACGACGGAAGGCTGGTTCAACAGGCGGCCAAGTGAGGCTGAGGTGCCCCAGGCCGCGATGCAATAGTGCTCCAGCTTCTGGACGGCGCCGAGCAACACCGCATCGAGAAGCGCAGGATTGTCGATCTCTTCCAGATGCTCGTTCATGTCCTCAATAAGACCTTCGGCCGCGACATTCTTCGGGCGCGCCTTGGTGACACCCATGTCCTCGAAGATGCTGTCGAGTTCCTCGATGATTCCCGCGCCTTGCTCACGGCGTGCTTGAAGAGCGTCCTTGAGCGGCTGAGAAGAAATCGCGCGTGAAAGTTTCGGCACGGTGCGGGAAAACTGACGCTCCGCGCTATGAATTTCCTTGAGTTCGGTGACAAGAACGTCCTGGGCGGTTTTCGGAGCAGGCATATCGACCTCGTGGCTGGAAAGAGAGATGCCTGAACGTCCGTGCGACAGCGCCGTTCCTGCCGGCAGGCCGTCGCTAGGTGGGTTGCGCGAAATCGACGGAGCCTCCTGAGAGGCGCGAGGCAACGCCCGCCGTGGACTGCTGGCATGATACCATCCTGTTCGGTATACGTCCGGAAAAGGGATCGTTTTAACGACATGAACGAGATGGATGACCGCGAGACGCGTCGGCTGGCTGCGTTGGGGCGCTATGACGTGCTGGACACGCCGCGCGAAGCCTCGTTCGACGAGATCGCTGCACTGGCAGCGAAACTCTGCGACGTGCCGATTGCGGTCGTCAACCTGATCGGTGAGGGTCGCCAGTTCTTCAAGGCCGAGGTTGGCCTCGGCGTGCGCGAGACGCCGCTCGACAGCTCCTTTTGCGCCAAGGCGATCCTGGAGGAGGACTTCCTCCTCGTTCCCGATGCGACGCAGGACCCGCGGTTCGCGTGCAACCCTCTGGTGGTCGGCGAGCCCCATATCTGCTTTTACGCCGGCGCGCTCCTCAAGACCGAGGAGGGGCTGCCGATCGGTACACTGTGTGCGCTGGATTACCGCGCGCGGCAGCTGACCGACCTCCAGCAGGAGACGCTGCGCGTGCTGGCCCGGCAGGTGATGGCACAGCTGGAGCTGCGGCGCGCGATAGAGGAGCGGGATAAGCGGTTTGAGGAAGTCTCCGTTGGCGAACAGCGCCTGCGGCTCGTTCTTGATAGCGCTCAAGACTACGCAATCATCACGACGGATGAGGAGCGCCGGATCACCAGCTGGTCGGCCGGGGCGCAGGCCACGTTCGAGTGGTCGGAACACGAAGCAATCGGACGTCTGATCGACGACATTTTCACGCCGGAAGATCGCAATGCCGGTGCCCCTGCGAAGGAGGCTCAGGAAGCCTTGATCAACGGTTGTGCCCCGGACGTGCGGTGGCACCTTCGCGCCGATGGGTCGCGTGTGTTCATGAGTGGATCGACGCACCCGATTACCTTGGATGGCGACAAGCCGATCGGCTTTATCAAGATCGCGCGCAATGAGACTGGCCAGCGCGAGCAGACCGAGGAACTTGCCCGCACGCGTGCTGACCTCGTCGATAGCGAAGCGCGCTTCCGCAACATGGCCGACAACGCACCCATGATGATGTGGGTGACCGACGAGACCGGGCACTGCACCTACCTCAACCGACAATGGTACGAGTTCACCGGCCAGAGCGAGGAGGAGGCGCTTGGCATCGGGTGGACCAGAGCAACGCATCCCGATGATCAGAAAATGGCGGAGGAGGCGTTCATGGCCGCAGCCGCTGCGCACGGTCCTTACCGCATCGAGTTTCGCCTGCGCCGCGCCGACGGTGCCTACCGCTGGGCGATCGACGCTGCTGCGCCGCGTTTCGGCGAAGATGGCCGATTCCTCGGCCATATCGGGTCCGTTATCGACATCGACGAACGCCGGGAGGCGGAGGATGCTCTTCGTCGCGCCAATACATTGCTGGAAGCCGTCATGGAGGCTGTGCCAGGCGTCGTCTACGCCAAGGACGGTGCAGGGCGCATGCTGGCAGCCAATCGCGGAACGGCCGAGCTGGTCGGCAAGCCGCTGACCGAGATAATTGGTCGGACGGATGTCGAGTTTTTGGACGACCCGGTGCAGGCCGAGGCGGTCATGGCCAATGACATGCACATCATGGCAGAAAACCGCGCCGAGGCGTTGGAGGAGGCTGTCACCCGCCCCGACGGCAGCCATGCCACTTGGCTATCGACGAAAGCGCCCTTGCGAGACGCACGAGGCGTCGTCGTAGGCCTGGTAGGATCATCCATCGACATCACGGAACGAAAGGACGCCGAGGAGCGGCTGCGCGAAAGCGAGGCGCGCCTTTTCGAGGAACGCACGCGTCTGGCGACTTTGATCGAGAGCCTGCCGGTTGGCGTATGTTTCCTCACGCCACACGGTGAGGTCCTGCTGTCCAATCCCGCCTACCGCCAATTTCTGCCTAACGGGACGCTCCCTTCCCGCCATCCTGACACAGACGAGGAATGGCTGGGATGGGACGAGCACGGACAGCCTTTGACCCGCGACGAATTCCCGGGCTCACGTGCGCTTCGCGGCGAAGCGACGAAGGGCATCGAATTTTTGCACCGGACAGCAGCAGGCGACATGTGGGTCCGGGTCAGCGGCGTTCCGCTGACCGGTGATGGGGGCAAGCTGGCCGCAGCAATCATCGTCCTCGTCGACATCACCGAACAGAAGCGCGCTCAGGAGGCCCTTGAACGGCTGAACGGTTCTTTGGAAGCACAGGTTGCAGAGCGCACTGCCGATCGGGATCGGATGTGGCGCCTTTCGACGGACCTGATGCTCGTCGCGCGGTTCGACGCAACGATTGCGGCAGTGAATCCGGCCTGGACGACGCTGTTGAAGTGGCGTGAGGCCGACCTGATCGGGCGTTCCTTTATCGATCTCGTGCATCCGGACGACCGGGAGAGCACGCTTGCCGAGGTCGGGAAACTGGCGGACGGACTCACCACGCTGCGCTTCGAGAACCGCTATCAGTGCGAGGACGGCTCTTACCGCTCTCTGTCCTGGACCGCCGTGCCGGACGAGACCTTCATTCACGCAGTCGCTCGAGATGTTGATGCCGAAAGGAAGGCTCAAACCGAACTGGAACAGGCGCAGGAACAGCTTCGCCAGGCCCAGAAGATGGAGGCCGTCGGGCAGCTGACGGGCGGCATCGCGCACGACTTCAACAACCTGCTGACAGGCGTGATCGGCTCGCTCGACATGATGCAGCGTCAAATGGCAAAGGGCGTCACCGACAAGGTCGAGCGCTACGCGAGCGCGGCAGTGACCTCCGCAAATCGCGCCGCCGCCCTGACCCACCGTCTTCTCGCCTTTTCCCGTCGTCAGCCGCTGGATCCCAAGCCGACCAACGCCAATCGCCTGGTGACCGGCATGGAAGAGCTTCTGCGCCGCACGATCGGCGAGGCAGTTCGACTGGAAATGGTGACAGCCGGTGGCCTGTGGCAGACGCTGTGCGATCCGCATCAGCTTGAAAGTGCAATCCTCAACCTGGCAATCAACGCCCGTGATGCCATGCCCGAGGGGGGCATGCTCACCATCGAGACCTGCAACGCGCATCTCGATGACGCCTACTCCGCCCTGCAGCGGGGGGTGAAACCGGGACAGTACGTCTGCATCTGCGTCACCGACACTGGCGTGGGTATGACGACCGATACCATTCAAAAGGCGTTCGAGCCGTTCTTCACAACAAAGCCGATCGGCCAGGGTACTGGGCTCGGTCTGTCAATGATCTACGGCTTCGCGCGGCAATCGGAGGGCAACGCAAAGATCTACTCGGAGGTCGGCAAGGGCACGACGTTCAAGCTCTACCTGCCCCGCTACTATGGCGAGAAGGAGGAAGCCGAAGGTCATGCTGCGGAACTCGGTGACGAGCACCGGGCCGAGCATGGCGAGGTTGTGCTGGTCGTCGAGGATGAGACGGCCGTCCGTGCCCTTGTCGTGGATGTCCTGGAAGAGCTCGGCTATCGCCCGATAGAAGCAATCGATGGGCCTTCGGGCCTGAAACTGCTGCAGTCGAACCTGCGGATCGACTTGTTGATCACCGACATCGGCCTGCCAGGACTGAATGGTCGCCAACTCGCCGACGCCGCACGTGAGCGGCGCCCTGATTTGAAGGTCCTCTTCATGACCGGATATGCCGAGAACGCGACAATCGCCAACGGCTTCCTCGATCCGGGGATGAAGATGATCACCAAGCCGTTTGCGATCGATGCGCTCGCCGCTCGCATTCGGGAGATCATAGAAGCGCAGCGCCCCTGACGCGCTACTGAAATAAGGCTGGTGCCATCGGCCGGCTGCTCCAGGTTGGGCAGGGCGGCCGAGAAGCCCGGAGCGTTATCAAAAGATGTCGTATCAAGAAAGAAACTGCTTCAGGCAAGTAAATTGTCCTATTTTCCTGCTTAGCACTAGCCAAGTCGACTGGTCCGTTATCGCTAATCGTTCCTATGAAGACTCATGCTTTCGAGATCGTGCCTAAGACCCTAGCGTTTTGTGCCGGTGCCGATTATCTTTCGTCGCAGCTTCAAGCCCGCCAAGTACAGCCTCTGGAGAAACATCCCGCTTGCACCACCAACTCCCATCCTTACGGAAAATTCTGCTTCGACCTGGCTACGATCCAACCACTTTGACGTAGTTTGTTCAAACTAGAGCGCCGCCTAAGCCAGTCAGGTCCGCTTCAGCGGGGAGACGGTTCAGCCTCCGACACAAACGTCGATGCGTGGATCGAAGCGGTCGTCGCTGCGCTGTTGCGACCGTTCCAATGCGCTGCCTTACCCCATCTGACGGATGGGTTCCGGTGCGTGCGCCAGTGGTTGATCCCCTCCCGCAAGCGACAGAACAGCCCGAAGGTGATCGACGACTTGGTACGCGGCGAACGGCGCCATCAAGACACTGTGAGTCATCGACGAGGGTAGGAGCGTTCGCGCCTTCCCCACTATGAGCAGCAGCGGGATGTCCAAGCGTGCGAGCGCATCACTCATCACAGGCCCTCCGGCTTCGAAGATGTCTGCGCTTACCACCGCCGCGTGCGGCGCCTGACGGAGGCGGCCAAGCAGCGTGTTCGCCTCATCCACGTTACGAGCAGGGCCAAGGATTTGAGGGCCAGCCTCTGCGATGCTGTCGCCTACGTAGCCTGCAAGGAAACTGTCTGCCTCGATTAGCAGGATGAGCTTGTTCTTCAGTGATTTTACTGTCGTATCCATCGCGCTGATATTGCAGAAAATCGGTCCCCCGTAGCCAACCTGGAGCAACTGCGTCTGTCGCCGGGCACCGCGATCGCGCTCGCAGATTCGACTTGTAGCGGACCTTCCTGATCCGTTGGGAGTTGCTGCAGGTTAGTGGAGTTGCGTATGTGTCATGTGCTGATTATCGAAGACGAGCCCTTTATCGCCATGAACATCCAGATGATGCTGGAGGATGAGGGAGCAACATCGTTCGATATTGTGGTAACCGAGGCCGATGCTGTGGCAGCTGCCATGGCGCGGCGGCCTGAGCTGATCACGTCCGACGTGCGGTTGATCGAAGGAAACGGGCCGGCAGCGGTACGCGAAATTCACAGACAGCTCGGCCAAATGCCGGTCATTTTCATCACAGGCACGCCGAGCGAGTGTAAGCCTTGCAGCCCGCCCGGCGTTATCCTTGGCAAGCCTGTCAGCAGGGATGCGCTCAGGACGGCCTATCACCAGATGGTGTGACGTGCTGCGGGTGAGCGCGTGATTAGTGCCGCTCATGGACCGTCTTTGGCTTCAGCTGTTCGCGATCTATTCTACGCACGTTGCACTTTCCCGTTCTGCGCCCCTTCCTCAGCTTCAGGATTGCCCTAAGCTTCAGGATTGCCCTAGATCATCGCCCGGGTTGATCTCGCTTTCGGCAAGATGCGTCGGGGCCCGGTCGCGCGCTTACCTACGCTCCATCAAGCACGCGCTCCATCAAAGTTATTACCCGTCCGCGGGTTGAGGATGCCTTCGAGCGACGCCGTGATTGCCCCAGGCGGCAATGCAACAATGCTCTGACGTGACGTTCATGAGCGATCGCTGTATCGACCGGTGATGGTAGAAACCGCCCTTGCACCGCAGTCGGCTCAGCACCCAGACGCTGGATCGAGCGGCTTCCTGTCGCGCAGGGTCGTCCGTACGTCGGCATAATTGCAACGCTCGCCATAGTGGCGGCAGCATGGCTGCTGCGAACGATAGCGGATCCCCTGCTGCCCTCCGGCTTCCCTTACGTTACTTTCTTCCCGGCGGTGATCATCACTTCCTTCCTGTTTGGGGCACCAATCGGGAGCGCGGCTGCGCTGCTATGCGGTCTGCTCGCCTGGTACTTCTTCATCCCTCCGGCCACACGTTCACGCTGACCCAAGGCGCGGGCTTCGCACTCGGTTTTTACATCCTTGTTGTCGCGACGGACTTGGCGCTCGTTCACTGGATGCAAGCTGCCAATCGCCAGCTTGCTACAGAGCGCGAGGTAAACCGCTCTTTAGCTGACACCCGGGAGCTGCTGTTTCGCGAGTTGCAACACCGCGTCTCGAACAATCTCCAAGTCGCGGCAAGCCTGCTTTCGCTGCAGAAACGACAACTCGTCGACGTTGATGCCAAGGCAGCGCTCGATGAGGCGGCCGGTCGCCTTGCGCTGATCGGCCAGATCAGCCGGCAGCTTTACGATCCCTCTGGATCTGCGCAGCCGCTGGTACCCTTTCTGGGCGAGCTTTGCCGTAGCGTGATCGATGCGAGCGGTCGGGGCGACGTGGCCCTGGATGTTAAAGGGGACGACCAGCTACGCGTTCAGCCGGATGCCGCAATTCCCATCGCGCTCATTGTTGCCGAAGCCGTCGCCAATGCGATCGAACATGGTTTCTGCGATGGTAGAAGCGGTCTGATCCTGGTTGAAGTCGTTCCGGATCCGCAGAGCGGCCCCCGGGTGACCATCCATGACAACGGGATTGGGCTGCCCGCCGGCTTCGAAGACGCAGCGCCTACAAGTCTCGGCATGAAGATCGCGACGACTTTGGCCCGCGGCCAAGGCGGCAGCTTCGACCTGCAACGGCAGCACGGCACGCTCGCGACGCTGACGCTTCCCGCAGGTTTGCTCGCGAAATCTTCGGCCAGCTAAGGGGCCAATCTGCGGGCCCTGACTGGTGCCCTCGGGGACCTCTTCGCGGAGCAGACATGACAATCGCGGGAAAGGCACGTCACGCTTTCAGGAGTTATCCGACTGGGTTGGCGATAGCGAAGCGCGCCCGGCCTGCTGAAGCCGGGCGCACTATGCAATCAGAGGGTCTTTGCGATCTTTACGGCATCCTTGATATTCTTGGCGCCACCAAGATCCTCGCCGGTGATCATTCCAGCACCTGGCCCCGCGCCAAGATCAACGCCTGTCTCGGGGTTGGCTGACGGGTCGGACGCCGTGCGCTTTGCCAGTTTTTCAGCCACTTTCTGGACAGGCTCGGTCAAGACGACGCTTGCCGTCCCGTCGCCGCCATCGATAGGCATTGTTTCGGAGAGGTCATCGATCCGCTCCCACTGATCGCCGCTGTTCCACGGGCCTTCGGCATCGCCATCGCCTTGGGACGTGTTGACGTACAGGTTGGCGTATTTCTCGATGCCGGGCAGTTTGCCGCTGGGGAAGTTGTCTTCCATCGCATAGAGCGCCTTCTCGAAGCTCTTCTGATGCGCAACTTCGCGCGTCATCAGGAAGCCGAGCGCGTCCTTGATGCCGGGATCATCAGTAATGTTGATCAGACGCTCGTAAACGATCTTCGCGCGGCTCTCGGCAGCAATGTTCGAGCGCAGGTCACAGCTGGGATCGCCGCGACTGTCGACATAAGCAGCGGTCCAGGGAACACCTGACGAGTTCGTAAGCGAGGGTCCGCCCCCGTAGAGCAGCGATTGCGTGTGGCTGTTGCCCCCCGACGTCATCGACATGTAGAGGTCGGCCTCTTTCATCGAGGCTTCAGCCAGCTGCGCCTTGGCGCCCTTATTCAGCATGGCGACGATCGAGCCAATCACTTCGAGATGGCTGAGCTCCTCGGTTGCGATATCGAGCAGGAGATCCTTGCGTCCTGCATCCATCTCGCCCAAGCCTTGGGTGAAGTAGCGCATTGCAGCCGCGAGTTCACCGTCGGCCCCACCGAACTGCTCAAGCATCAGGGATGCGAGCACAGGGTTAGGCTCCGCAACGCGGACAGTATATTGCAGCCGCTTGTTATGCATGAACATAGCGATAGTTCCCTCGGACTTGGAGCAAGCCAGGAGAGCGCTCAGCGCACGCTATCGTTCCTAATGCGATCCACTCTCACATTGTGCAATATTGCATGACTGTCGCGATGTCCGCTGTCGCGGGTCATTCTTGATATTTCACAGACTGTTAGCATTCATCCTCTAGGCTACGGGAGATGGCGGAAGGAAGAAACCTGCAGTCAGGGTGTCAGGGGTGCCGGTCGGAAGGCCACACTTTCGACATTGCGATGGCGTTCCAGCCGATCGTCGATGCGGAGACAGGACGCCCCTTCGCGTTCGAGGCGTTAGTACGCGGGAGCAACGGCGAGGGTGCCGGCGAGGTTCTTGCCCGCGTCACGCCTGAGAACCGGTACGCGTTCGATCAGCAATGTCGCGTGGCGGCTATCACGGGTGCGGTCGCGGCGGGCATCCTGGAAACCGATGCCCGGCTCTCGATCAACTTTCTTCCGAACGCGGTCTATTCGCCCGTTGCCTGTATTCAATTGACGCTGAAAACGGCGAGTGCAACCGGTTTCCCCACCGACCGGCTGATCTTCGAGTTCACGGAGAACGAGGAGATGGCCGACACCGATCACGTGAAAAACATTGTCGACACCTACCGGAGCATGGGGTTTGCCACCGCGATCGACGACTTTGGGGCGGGGCATGCCGGGCTGGGGCTCCTTGCCAAGTTTCAGACCGACTTTATCAAGCTCGACATGGATCTGGTCCGCGGGATTGACGCAAGCCGCCCACGCCGTCTGATCGTTGAGGGGGTGATCCGTATAGCGGAATCGCTCGGCATCACGGTCATTGCCGAGGGCATCGAAACTGTCGCGGAATATAACACGCTGCGCGCCGTCGGTGTCCGCTACATCCAAGGGTATCTGCTTGCTCGGCCTGGTTTCAAACGCTTGCCGGGAACTGCGCCACCCGAATAGCGCTACGTCGCAGTAGCCGGACGCGATCGTGATCCTCGTCTGGTCGCCTATTCTGTAGATCGGCACCCAAGCAGGACCCCGCCAAAGTTCCCGTTAAGGCATCAAAATGAAGCCGGAAGTGTTGAGGCGCGGGCGTCTCGATCGACGCCGACCGGGACCCCACCAATGTCGCTTATTTGCAGTTGTCCTAAATAGTTGGGTCGATCACAGCTGGGGTACCGCTTCGACGCCGATCCACAAGCCGCAATGGCCAGCTATGGACGAAGGATGCTCCCGCACGCAACGAGATCCTCCGCGCGAGGAAAAGGCTTCGTCGGAAGATCTGGAAGAAGTGGAGCGGCTACCATCGCCGCAGTCTGGTGGATGCGAAAATGCACTGCTTCAAGCTGCTTGGCGAGCGAGTTGCATCGCGCACCTTGGATCGTCAGAATCCCGAACTCTAATCCGCGCAGCAGTTCTTAACCGCTATCGCAAGTAGGATCCCCGACAACTGTCCGCGTTGCATAAAGTTCGTCAAACCGTCGTCAGGCCGACTTCGCTTTGTGTAACAAAGCCCTTTCAGATCATCCGAGGGGGCCGCGCTTCAACGCTGATCCAGACCTATCACGACTGAATGCCAGCGCGGCGAGCGTGCACAGTGCTCCAGACGCAAGATATCCTCCGACCGCCATGAGGCCGAAGTTACTGGCGAGCAGCAGCGCCGCCAGTGGCGCAAAGCCAGCACCAATGAACCAGGCTGCGGTCGCGGTCGTACCAGCACCGGTATAGCGGTGCCGAGGCGAGAAGCGGTCGTTCAGCACTCCTGACGACTGTCCAAACGACAGACCCAGAAGGATAAAGCCGGCAATCATATAGATCCATTCGCCACCCGCGCCTTGGCCGAGTAGGCGCGGCGCAAAAAGGCTGAACGCACCTATCAGTACCGCCGAGACGCCAAGCAGCGTGCGACGCCCGATGCGGTCGGCGAGGATGCCCGAGAGTGCGACGGCCACGAGCCCGACGGCCGCCCCTACCAACTCAATCGTGAGGAAGCGCACGGGCGGCTCACCGGACGTGAGTACAAACCAGGAAAGCGGAAAGACGGTGACAAGGTGAAACAGGGCGAAGCTGGCGAGCGGTGCAAAGGCACCTAGCAGGACGACCCTGCCATGATCACGGAACAGTTCGGAGAGGGATGAGGGCTGCAGCTCCCGGCTTTCGAACAGCTTTTCGAAAGCTGGTGTCGAGATCAGGCGCAGTCGGGCGAACAGCGCGACCACGTTGATCACGAAGGCCACGAAGAAGGGATAACGCCAGCCCCATTCGAGGAAGTCGGACGTCTTCAGAGCGGTCAGGAGGAATGCGAAGACAGCGGTAGCCACGAACAGGCCGATCGGTGCGCCCAACTGGGGGATCATCGCGAACCAGCCTCGGCGTTCGGGTGGTGCGTTGAGCGAAAGTAGGGAGGGAAGGCCGTCCCACGTGCCACCAAGCGCGAACCCCTGGCCGATGCGGAAGAGAGCAAGAAGCACCGCGGCACCACTTCCAAGCTGCGCATAGCCGGGCAGAAAGGCCATTGCCGCCGTTGACCCGCCGAGCAGGAACATCGCGACGGTCAGCTTGACCCCGCGACCGTGCTTGCGGTCCACCCGCATGAACAGCAACGCACCGAATGGGCGTGCAACGAAGGCTAGCCCGAAGATCGCAAACGAGTACAGCGTGCCGGTGAGCGCATTGACGTAAGGGAACACGAGCGAGGGAAACACCAGCACCGAGGCGATCGCATACACGAAGAAGTCGAAGAATTCCGACGACCGCCCGATGATCACGCCAACGGCGATTTCACCGGGTTTGATCCGGTGGTCGCGCGCATTGATGAGCCGGGCGTCTCGCTCCAGCGCGGTCGAGTTGCCCGGATCCAGGGTCGTGGCTGCCATCCCGTCTATCCTCTATTGCGCCGCTTCCGGAGCGCCAGCCCACCGTTGGGCAGGCCACGCCGGTCCGGGCTGATGATGGTTCACCTTAACGCCGCGCAATCGACAAGACTTTGACCGTGGTCAAATGCGGGCGCGCTGGCCCGGCCTATCACCTACGCATGCGCAGAGCAGGATCATCCATCGCCCGACGGGCTTTACGCCTACCATTCGCCCTTCTGCCGATGTTGCTCGGCGGGTGCGACATGGTCGTCATGAACCCCACCGGCGATATCGCCGTCCAGCAACGTGACCTCATTCTCTTCTCTACCGGTGTCATGCTCCTGGTCGTCATTCCCGTCATGGCGATGACGATATGGTTTGCCTGGCGATACCGTCGCGGCAACCCCAACAAGACCTATGACCCGACCTTCGATCACTCGACCACGCTAGAGTTGGCGATCTGGTCGATCCCGCTGCTGATCATCGTTGCGCTTAGCGCGGTTACCTGGACCAGCACGCACTTGCTCGACCCCTTTCGACCGCTGGACAGGCTTTCGGCTGGCCGGCCGGTGCCGCCAAACACCAAGACACTGGAAGTGCAGGTTGTCGCGCTCGACTGGAAATGGCTGTTCATCTACCCCGAGCTGGGGATCGCCACCGTCAATGAGCTGGCGCTGCCGGTAGACGTGCCCGTCCGCTTCTCGATCACCTCGACGAGCCAGTTCAACACCTTCTACGCACCGACAATGGCGGGCATGATCTATGCGATGCCGGGCATGCAATCGCAGCTGAATGCCGTGCTGAACAAGCCTGGCGAGAGCTGGGGCTATTCCGGGAATTACACGGGCCGCGGCTATTCCGACATGCGCTTCAAGCTGCGTGGGCTAGCGCCTGCCGACTTCAGCCGCTGGGTCGCCGAGGTTAAAAACAGCAAGCAGGGCGCGCTCGCGCCTGCCAGGTACGTCGCGCTGGAAAAGCCGAGCGTGAAGGTGCCGGTGATGCACTTCCCATCAGTCAGCCCAGGGCTGTTCAGCCGAGCGCTGAACGGCTGTGTCCAGCCCGGCAAGCCCTGCATGGTCGATGTCATGCGCCGCGACATGGCCCGCGGTGGCGGCGACCCCGCCAACGGGCGGATCGGCAGCGGGATGCCAGCAGGCCGCAATACTGCGCCCGGTAACCGCAGCAAGCCTGTCCCGGCGCTGCAAAAGGCACCGGAGGACAAGGGCACGGGACCCAACGTCACCAAGCCGGCAAAGCCCGGCGTTCCTGGGCCACAAAAGCCCGGCGACCAACGCAACCGCGATATGTCTGCCACCGACCCCGCTCCCGTCTCTGGCGCCCCGCGCGCCGCGCGGGCCTGATCCCCAGCCACTCGGGACCATCATGACCGATAACAGCCTTCTCAAGACGATCTTTGGACGTCTCACCTGGGAATCCTTCCCGCTCCACGAGCCCATCCTGTTCGGCACTTTCGTCGTCGTGGTGCTGCTCGGCCTTGGCATCGTCGGTGCGGTCACCCGCTACCGGCTCTGGGGCTATCTGTGGAAGGAATGGTTCACGAGCGTCGACCACAAGAAGGTCGGCGTCATGTACATCATCCTGGCGATCGTCATGCTGCTTCGCGGGTTTTCCGACGCGCTGATGATGCGCGCGCAGCAGGCGGTCGCGTTCGGGTCGAACCCCGGCTACTTGCCGCCGCACCATTACGACCAGATCTTTACCGCCCACGGGACGATCATGATCTTCTTCGTGGCGATCCCGCTCGTGGTCGGTATCGTCAACTTCGTCATGCCGCTGCAGATCGGCGCGCGCGATGTCGCCTTCCCCTTCCTCAACAATCTCAGCTTCTGGCTGACTGCGGCAGGCGCCGTGCTGACCATGGCCTCGCTATTCATCGGCGAGTTCGCCCGTACGGGTTGGCTGGGCTACGCACCGCTTTCGGAACTCGCCTACAGTCCGGACACCGGCGTCGATTATTATCTATGGTCGCTCCAGATCGCCGGCGTGGGAACGACGCTGTCGGCCATCAACATGGTGGCGACCATCATCAAGATGCGCGCGCCTGGCATGACCATGATGAAGATGCCGGTGTTCTGCTGGACCGCGCTGTGCAGCAACGTCCTGGCGATCGCGATCTTTCCGGCGCTGACCGCGGCGTTCTTCCTGCTGATGCTCGACCGCTACGTCGGCACCAATTTCTTCATCAACGAACTCGGCGGTGCGCCGATGATGTACTGGAACATGGTGTGGATCTGGGGTCACCCGGAGGTGTACGTCCTCGTCCTGCCCGCGTTCGGCATCTACTCGGAGATCACCGCGACCTTCTCGGGCAAGCCGCTCTTTGGCTACTCGTCGATGGTCTACGCGACGGTGGTCATCACCATCCTGTCCTATCTCGTCTGGCTGCACCATTTCTTCACGATGGGGGCAGGGCCGAGCGTCAACAGCTTCTTCGGCATCGCGACGATGGTCATCGCGATCCCGACCGGCGCCAAGATCTTCAACTGGCTGTTCACCATGTACCGGGGCGACATTCGCTTCGAACTGCCGATGATGTGGGTGGTCGCCTTCATGCTGACCTTCGTGGTCGGTGGCATGACGGGTGTGCTTCTCGCCATTCCGCCTGCCGACTTCGTACTCCACAACTCGCTGTTCCTCGTAGCCCATTTCCACAATGTCATCATTGGCGGTGTCGTGTTCGGGCTGTTCGCCGGCATGGTCTACTGGTTCCCCAAGGCCTTCGGCTTCAAGCTCGACGAGTTCTGGGGCAAGGTGGCGTTCTGGGGTTGGGTTGCCGGCTACTGGATCGCGTGGACGCCGATCTATGTCGTCGGCCTCATGGGTACCGCGCGCCGGGTCAACCATTTCGATGATCCCTCGCTGCAACCCTATTTCGTCGTCGCCGCGATCGGTGCGCTGGTCATTCTGGTCGGCATCCTCGGCTTCGTGATGAGCATCATCATGGGCTTCGTGAAGCGCCACGAACTTGCCGATACGACGGGTGATCCCTGGGGCGGCCGCACGCTCGAATGGTCAACGACGTCACCGCCGCCTGCTTACAACTTTGCGTTCACACCCGTCGTTCATGATCGGGATGCCTGGTACGATATGAAGAGCCGCGGCTACGAGCGCCCGGCGGGCGGTTTCCGTCCGGTGCACATGCCGCGCAACACCGGGGCCGGCGTGATCCTGTCCGGTCTGGCGCTGGGCCTTGGCTTTGCCATGGTCTGGTACATCTGGTGGCTGGCCGCGCTCTGCTTCGCTGGTCTGATCGTCGTTGCCGTCGGGCACACGTTCAACCTCAAGCGCGACTATTTCATCCCCGCCGACGACGTCGCGCGGACCGAGAGCCAGCGCGTGCCGCTTGCCGAGGGGATCTGACATGACCGACCACGCTCTCGAGCACGGCAACGCCCTGCCCACGACCTGGCACCTCGCTGACGAGGAAGACCACGACCATAGCGGCAGTGGCGCGACCCTGCTCGGCTTCTGGATCTACCTGATGAGCGACGCGCTCATCTTTGCCTCCCTGTTTGCGATGTACGGTGTGGTGAGCACCGGCTACGCCGGGGGGCCGGTTCCGCGCGAGATCTTCGACCTCAAGCTGGTCGCGCTCAACACCGCCTTTCTGCTCGCCTCATCGATCACGTTCGGCCAGGCGATGCCGCACATGGAGGCCGGGCGGGTCGGGCCCACCCGGTTCTGGCTCGCCGTCACTGGACTGCTTGGCGCGACCTTCGTTGCCGTGGAGTTTTACGAGTTTGCTCACCTCATAGCCGAAGGCGCAGGGCCGCAGCGCAGCGCCTTCCTCTCGGCGTTCTTCACGCTTGTGGGCACGCACGGCGCGCACGTCACGGTCGGGCTGATCTGGATCAGCACCATGCTCGTCCAGATTGGCCAGCACGGCCTCAGCGTTCCCATGAAGCGCCGACTGATCTGTCTGTCGATGTTCTGGCACTTCCTCGACATCATCTGGATCGGTGTCTTCACCTTCGTCTATCTGTATGGAGTCATCCGGTGAGCCGCGCTCCGATCGAGGGAGACACCGCGCTCCACAGCCATGGCGACACGCACGACCATGGCAGCCGCAAGGGATACAGGATCGGGACCATCCTCTCCATCCTGCTGACCATCGTGCCGTTCTGGCTCGTCATGTCGGGCGCGCTGCACGATGCCGCGACCACCGCGGCGCTCATCTTCGCGATGGCGATGATCCAGATCGTCGTGCATGTCGTCTGTTTCCTGCATCTCGACACACGATCCGAAGGCGGCTGGACCCTTCTCGCCTTCCTCTTCACAGCGGTGATCGTCTTCCTCACAATCGGTGGATCGATCTGGGTCATGTACCACCTCAACACGAACATGATGCCGATGCCCGGCATGGACGGCCCCGTGCGGTGAGGACGCGTGCCGGGGTGCAGGCGACCGGCGGTGCCCCGTTAAACAAGGCCAAGCGCCGGACGCTTGCGGCCGTCAGCCTTCTTGCGACGGCATTGTTCCTTGGGCTCGGCGTCTGGCAGGTCGAGCGCCGCGCCTCGAAGCTGGCGCTGATCGAGGCGGTGGCGGAGCGGGTGGACGCGCCGCCCGTCCTCGCGCCACCCCCAGCCCAGTGGCCGGCCATCCGCCCTGAGCATGATGCCTACCGACACATCAAGATCCGGGGCCGCTTCCTTAATGACCGCGAGACGCTGGTGCAGGCACTGACCGAGGATGGTGCGGGCTTTTGGGTGATGACGCCCCTGCGAAGCGATGGCGGAGCCGTGGTACTGGTCAATCGGGGTTTCGTACCCTCCGAACGCAAAGAGCAGCCCACGCGTCTAAGCGACCTTGTGAAAGGCGAGGCGAGTGTTGTTGGCTTGCTGAGGATAAGCGAACCGAAAGGAGGCTTCCTGCGCTCCAATCAGCCGGCGCAAGATCGCTGGTTCTCGCGCGATGTCGATGCGATCGTGCGGGCGCGCGGGCTGGGGCAGGGCGCTCCCTACTTCATCGATGCGGACGCGGCGCCCATCGATGATGGGCTGCGGCTTACAGTCGGATGCCGAGGCCGACGCCGAACACCAGTGGATCGAGTCCGAGCTTCACCCGCTGCGTTCCTGCAGCAGTGGTATCGAGTCGGACCTTGGTGTCGATGTCGATATACTTGACGTCGAGATTCAGGAAAACCTTGGGTGTGATGTCGACGTCGATACCTGCCTGGGCAGCCCAGCCAAAGCTGTCCTTCATGTGGACGCGGGTATTCCCCACGGCAGCTTCCAGGCCACCCGATGCCTTCTCATTCCAGAAGACCGTATAGTTGATTCCGGCACCAACATAGGGACGAATGTGGGACGTTGGCGCGAAATGGTATTGCGCCGTCAACGTGGGCGGCAACACCCAGGTCGAGGCCAATTTACCGATCCCGCCCGTGGTTCCACGCTCGCCGCTCGCCTTGTGCTTCGTCGTCGAGGCGATGAGTTCGAACCCGATATTGTCCGTCGCCATGTACGTCACATCGACTTCGGGCATCGCGCTGTTGTTCACCTTAACGGTTTCGCCGGGAAAGGCGGGCAGCACGCTGCGGGAATGCTCGTTGGGCGCGACGAGGATTGCACGCGCGCGCAGCAGAACGTCGCCGACCTGGATTCCCACCCGCCGCGCCTCCGGGGCTGCCTGTACATCCGTCTGCGCCAATGCCGGGGCCGCGGTACCTGCGGCCGCAAGCGCCAGCAATCCTCCAATGCCCCTGAACGTGTCCATCACCGATCTCCTTTGTTTTCGATCTGCCGTCTGAATAGGCGCGGTGCCGTCGCCCGACCTTGACCGCGGACAAACGTGTGTTTGACGGCGGTCAAAGTCCGTCGAGGCATTTGCGCGCATCGCGGTGGTCATGTGGACCTTCTATCCTGACCTGCTGGCGCGGCCGGTGCCGCGCTATACCAGCTATCCCACCGCCGCGGAGTTCGACGATACAGTCGGCCATGACGACATGGCTGCAGCACTTGATGCAGTTCCGGACGAGGAGCCGATCTCCCTTTATCTGCACATCCCCTATTGCCATGCGATCTGCTGGTACTGCGGCTGCAACACGGGGGCGGCAAACCGGACGGCGCGGCTCGACGCTTATCTAGTGCGCCTGCACGAGGAGATCACGTCGGTAGCGAGAAGGCTTGCCGGCCGGGGCAGGGTAGGGCGGATTGCCTTTGGCGGGGGTAGCCCCAATGCCGTGTCTCCCCAGGCATTTGTTGCGTTGGTCGATCATGTTGTCGCTGCCTTCCGCTGCGCAGACGCAGTGCTGTCGGTGGAACTCGATCCGCGCGGCTTCGAGGCGGATTGGGCATCGGCGATGGCCGATACAGGCGTGACCCGCGCGAGCCTGGGCGTGCAGACGTTCGATCCGAAACTGCAGGCCGCGATCGGCCGCGTTCAACCCGAAGCGGATATCCGCCGCACCACCGATCTCCTTCGCGCGGCCGGCGTAGAGTCGATCAACTTTGATCTCATGTACGGACTGCCGGGCCAGGATGACGCTACGCTCCAGGCCACGCTTGATACTGCCCTGACCCTCGCGCCCGACAGATTGGCCGTTTTCGGCTACGCGCATGTGCCGAACCTGATCCCGCGCCAGCGCCGCATCGATGCAAGGGCGCTCCCGGACGCGGCAGCGCGGTTCGGTCAGGCGATGCTGGCGCACCGCCGCCTGGGCGAGGCCGGTTACGAGCCCGTTGGCTTTGATCATTTCGCCCGACCGCAAGATGCGCTGGCGCGTGCTGCTGCAAACGGCACCCTTCGCCGCAACTTCCAGGGGTTTACCGAAGACAAGGCCGACGTGCTCCTCGGCCTGGGGGTCAGTGCGATCGGGCAGTTTCCCGACCGGCTGCTCCAGAACGAAAAGAATACCGGACGCTGGCACGCCGCGATCGGCGGGGCACGCTTTGCGACCACACGCGGCGTACGACGGACGGCTCAAGATCGTGTCCGCGGGCGTGCGGTCGAGGCGATCCTGTGCCGCGGAGCAGCGGATCTAGCCGACGTTCCGGAACTGGAGGGCATTCGCTCCCGCCTGAGCCGGTTTGAGAATGTCGGGTTGATCGGGTGGCGTAACACGCGACTGGAGTTGGCAGACGAGGCGCGGCCTTATGCGCGCGTGATCGCGGCGACCCTGGACGTACACCGCGTAGAAAATGGCGCGCGGTTCAGCAATGCGACCTGAAAATCCCAGCGGGCTGCAAGATCGGCGCGGCTTATCGCGTCAGGCGACAGGATGGGATATCGCGACTATAGTGCGCTCATGGCCCTGACCGACCTATGCGCTGACTGTGCGGTTCGTGACCGCTCATTGTGCGGCAGCCTCGACAATTCTGAACTCAGGGCGCTCAACGCCCTTAGCCAAAGGCGCGACGTCAAGCGTGGCCAGGTCGTGGCTTGGGCCGGGGATGAAGCTGTGATCTGCGGCAATCTGCTGGACGGCGTGTTGAAGCTGGTTGCCACGACTACTGATGGTCGTGAGCAAATCGTTGGCCTGCTGTACGCGGCAGACTTCTTCGGTAAACCTTATGCTGGCGAAACCGACTTCGATATCGTCGCTCTGACCGATGCTGAACTATGCGTTTTCCCGCGCCCTGCCTTCGAGCGAGTGCTCGACGATCATCAGCGTATGGAACGGTTGCTGCTGCAACGCACGCTCGATTCTCTGACCGAAGCGCGGGAGCGTATCCTTGTATTGGCGCGCAAGTCAGCGGCGGAGAAGGTAGCGGGCTTTCTGATCGACATGGCGGTACGCGCAGGCGAAAAAGGGTGCCGGGCGAATGCTGAAGGGCCGATGACGTTCGATCTTCCGCTGACGCGCGGGCAGATCGCAGACGTACTTGGTATGACGATCGAAACGGTAAGCCGCCAACTGACAAAATTGAAGGCGGACGGCATCATTGCCTTGCCCGGAGCCCGCGCGGTGACGATCAGCGATCGCGCGGCGCTTGCCGCCCGTGCTGAGGCGGCCTGAACCGCTCTGTCATGTCGACACGAAGCGCCTACGGCTTGCGCGCCCGCGCAGGCTGTCGATCAGCACCGATCGGGCTGCCTGCGTTAGCCGGTGACGGGCCAACGCCAGAATCGCAAGTTCCTCGCAGTCCATTGCCTGTCGGCAGCCATCGAAGAAGCAACGCAGCATATAGCCCAGCATGTTGGGCGACAGTCGCTCCGCCATGTTCAGGCTACCGCGCAACGCGTCCACCAGATCCTCAGCGTGGGTGGCATCGGCAAGGTGGCGGGCGCGGACGTGTTCGATCAGCACGGCCGCCAGCGGGTCCGCCGCATCATATAACGATGTGACGTCGGGATAAGGGGACGCGGTGACGCCGCCTTGATCGTAGAGTCCCGCCAGGGCGTCGCATATCTTCTCCACCACCGGGGCGGGGGGAAGCGTCGGTAATTCGTCAGCACAGCATTCGAGTAGATCGCATAGCTCGCCGAGATGACGATGATCGTCGACGAGACGCAGGATATCGTCTTCCGGTATTTCGTTCGACTGGCTCGTGAGCGGCACGACTGTACCGCCAGACCATTGAAGGTTCATCCTCGCCTGCTCCTTGTCTTACGTTCAGTGCCCACAGCGCAAGAACGACGATGTGCAGCAACATCGGCCGTCGGGCATTGACCGCCGTCAAAGCGCTCGCGTTTGTGGCGCCTATGAACGCCTGATGGAATATGATGTGATCGTGGTGGGTGCCGGACCCGCAGGACTGGCCCTTGTGAGGGGCTTGGCAGACACCAGCCTCAGCGTTGCGCTGATCGAACGGCAGTCGCTAACGGCACTTGCCGACCCGGGCTGCGACGGCCGTGAGATCGCCCTGACGCACCGGTCGATCGAGACCTTGCGCGCATTGGGCGCATGGGAATTGATCACGCCCGCAGCTGTATCGACGCTGCGCAGCGCGTCGGTACTCGACGGCACGTCGTCGTTCGAGCTTCCCTTCGGCACCGAAGGATTGCGCGAAGACCATTTGGGTAAGCTCGTCGCAAACCACCATATCCGGCGCGCGTTGTTTGCTGCGACAGCCGGGCAGGTGGGACTGACGGTTTTCGCGGACACGGGCATGGCCGCCATCTCCACCGCGCGGGCAGGCGCGTCGGTGACGCTCGAGGATGGCCGCATCCTGCGGGGGCGCTTGTTGGTGGCTGCCGACTCCCGCTTTTCCGACGTTCGAGCGCGGCTGGGGATCGCGGCGCGGGTGAACCGGGTGGGTCGATCGATGCTGCTGGCCGAGGTCGAGCATGATCGCGACCATCACGGCGTCGCCACCGAGTGGTTCGGGCACGGCCAGACGATCGCGCTCCTCCCTCTGACGGGGCGACGATCGTCTGTTGTCCTGACGTTGGCCGAGGATATGATCGCGCGGCTGGCGGCGCGCAGTCCCGCTGCTCTCTCCGACGAGCTGACGCGGCGGTCCGGTGAGCGATTGGGCACGATGCGGATGATGGGCCGACCTCATGTCTATCCGCTTGCCACGACATGGAGCGAGCATTTCGCGGCCACTCGCGCGGCATTGATCGGCGATGCGGCCGTGGGCATGCATCCGGTGACCGCACTCGGCTTCAACCTGGGGTTGCGCAGCGCCGTCTCGCTCGCCGGCCTGGTTGCACGCGCAGCTGCGCAAGGTCGCGACATCGGCGCACCCTCGCTCCTGCTTCGCTATGAGGCCGGGCACCGGCTGGCCGCAGCCCCCCTGTTCGCCACGACGGGATTTATCGTGCGGGCATATACCGACGACGATCTGCCGGCGCGTCTCGCAAGACCGGTCTTGTTGCGGGCGGCGGGACACATGTCGCCGCTGCGCAAAGGGGTGTCGCGGATGTTGACGCAGCGCTGAGGCGTGTAGGGGCTTGTGCAGGCACGTTCGGCATCATCCGGCCGGTTCAGCTGAAACCCACTCTTTGACGGTGATCAAACCGTTCTGGCGGAGGTTGTGGCAGGCACGCAGCCGTTGAACAGGACGAAAGAAGGCGAATGACGCAGCTGTCGAATGCTCCACGGTTCTGGGAACGCACCCATCATCTCGGCCGCATGGGCCTGCGCGAGCTGGTGGTGGCCTATTTCTCGCACTACGCCGTTGTCGTCTATCTGGCGCTGGCGGGGCTCAGCTTAGTCGCTTCGGCCCGCTGGCCAGCCCCACTTGCACCGACGCTTGCGAGCGCCCTCCTTGTCATGGTCGCGTACCCGCTCGTCTGGTACGTATTGCATCGCTGGGTACTGCACAGCCGCTGGATGTTCAAAGTGCCCGTCCTGGCCGGCATGTGGAAACGCATCCATTACGACCATCACATCGATCCGGACCGGTTGGAGATCCTGTTCGGGGCCCTCCATACGACGCTGCCGACTCTGCTGGTGGTGGCGGCGCTGCCGGGATGGCTGATCGGCGGGACGGGTGGAGCCTTGGCGGGGTTCGCGACGGGGCTGCTGTGCACCTGCTTTTACGAGTTTGCGCACTGCGTACAGCATCTTGGCTGGAAACCCCGCAACCGCTGGCTGGCGACGTTGAAGAAACGCCATATGGAGCATCACTTTCACGACGAGCACGGCAATTTTGGCATCACCAACTTCGTCTGGGACCGCCTGTTCGGCACGCTCTACAGCCGCGCCAAGCGCCCGAAGAAGAGCGTAACCGTCTTCAATCTGGGTTATGACGAGGAGATGGCCCAGCGTTATCCCTGGGTCGCCAACCGGTCCCGCTCCGCTGTCGCGGGCAACCCGCGACGGCACCGCCTGCGCGGCTAGCCCTCCGGTTAGCGCACGGGGCGAGGGCATGCTACCGCGACGGAAACCGGCGGCACGCGGCCACTAAGCATTGGCCTTACGCAGCACAGGCGAGGTATAGAAAACTGCGGTGTGGTCGCTCGGCGGCGGGCGCAGCGCCACCAGCACAGCGCTGGAGAATGTCACCAACGTATTCGAGCGGACGCCCAACGCAGGCAGGACCACTTCATTACATCGTGGACACCTCGAATGGCTGTTCGGAAGCGGCTCGGAAGCTTGACGCCGGGCGCCCCCATTTGACACCAGGGTCATTCTGCGGTTTTGCATGCCATGCCCCAACGCCGCCTAGATGCCGTCCAGAACCGCGCCAAGCTCCTCGAGGCCGGCGAAGCGGTTTTCCTCGAGCTGGGTATCAATGCGCCGTTGGACGCAATTGCTGAGCGTGCCGGGGTGGGCCGCGCAACGCTGTTCCGCAACTTCGTTGACCGGCGGTCCCTCATCATGGCGCTGCTCGATCGCGGTCTGGACGAGATCGAAAGCGAGGCGGCGCGCCTGGAGGGTGATGTGGTCGCCTTGGCTCGCCTGCTACGCTTCATAGCAGATCGCATCATCTTCCATGCCCCGTTGATCGAATACTGGCAGGCGATCGATCACGACAGTCCGGAGTTCCTGACAGTGTTGTGGCGTTTCGTGCGCGTCTTCGAAAAGCCGGTTGAGCAGGCGGTGGCGAATGGCACGTGCCGTAGCGACCTCCTGCCGTCCGACGTACTCCTGCTGGCGTCGATGCTGAGTGGTGCCCTTTATGCGCGGGTTCCGGAACGACGACGCGAGCTGGCCGATCGGGCCTGGGTGTTCGTAGTCGAAATGGCGCATCTTCGCGATGCCCCTCCTTCACCCTTATGACCGTGTAACCGACCGATAACGACTGATGCTGGGAGTGCCGGCAGGCGCGGCTGTCCGTCGGTAACCCACCAGCCGGGAATTTCGAGTGAGCACACACCTGCTCGCACTTCGCGTGCGGACCACCGCGCTGCGATGGATGACCGCTTGCGTCCCTTGTTGCAATGCAGCATCCGCCTATGCTAACCGAGACCTACAGTATCATAACCAAGGATAAGCTTGCACGTGAGGCGCGCAAGCTTTCCGGTGTTTTCTGGTGAGCTTCCGCGCCCATGCCCTTGATTTTCGTTTCCCTCCTGATCCTCGCCAATCCCGCGCCTGCCGCATCCGCGGCACCGGAGGTGGTGATCAGCGCGGTCACGTCGGTGGGGGATCGCCGCGATCTCCTGATTGAGCTGCTCGTGTTCAATACGAGCAATCAGAATGAGCCCGTGGATCTGCCGGATGCAGTAACGGCTAGACTCTCTCGGCCGAGTGGAGACCTTTCGTTGCGGGCCGAGCGCGCGCCTGGATCGGCCGCGTCCTTGACGATCGCCGCAGGGGGTTTTGGCACCGCCCGCTACCGGCTGGAGGTGCCCGGTGGCCCAGCTCCGCTCGCGGGCGCGCTGTTGGAAGTGCCGGGGTGGGGTGCTCGGCGGATCACCATGATCGAGGATCGACCCACGCTCGCAGCGGCTGAGCCGACCGAGGTTGCTGCTACTGATCCTGCTCGTGTTATGGCGACCGCTGCACCGACGGTAGCCGGCTCCAACCAATTCCTTGCCAACCTGTCGGCTTATGAGCCCCTCTATGCGGTTTACGGCCCTGGGACCGACAGCGATGCGCGGCTCCAGATCAGCTTCAAATACCAGGTGTTCGGTGCACCGGCGGGGACCGCCGGACGCACGTCCTGGGCTCAGGGCATCTACTTCGCCTACACCCAGCGCATGTTCTGGGATCTGGGCGCCGGGTCCTCTCCCTTCCGTAACATCGATTTCATGCCCGAGCTGTTCTACCTGGCGCCGACCGTGCCACTCAACGGCAATATCGTGCTGGGCGGCCAAGCGGGCTTTCGGCACGAATCGAACGGCCGCTCGGGCGATGGGTCGCGCAGCCTGAACACGGTCTACGTGCAGCCGCAGCTGACGGTGCCGCTCGGGCGCTATTCGCTGACCGCAGGCCCGCGTTTCTGGGTGTATGCGGGTAGCCTGAGCGACAATCCCGACGTCAAGCGCTATCGCGGGAACAGCGGGTTTTTCGCGCAGATCGGCGAGGAAGAAGGCCTGAAGCTCAGTGTTGGGGGCCGGACGAACTTTGGTACCGGCAAGGGGTCACTTGACGGCAATCTCTCCTACCCCGTCGACCGGATCGTCGGCAGCGACCTGAACGCTTATCTTTTTGGCCAGGCCTTTACCGGCTACGGCGAGAACCTGCTCGATTACGACCGCCGCATGACACGCGTGCGGGTGGGTATTGCCCTTGTACGGTAAGGAGGGCGGCAGTTGCTCACGCGATCTTCATATCCCGCGCATGAGACCGTCAGCGTCGGAGGTTGTCCGATGAGCAGTATGTATCCGCACTATCGCCAGTTCTGCGCGACGTCGCGCCCCGGAAAGCGGCGGATGCTGGGGATGCTCGGCGTATCTCTGCTGGCGGGCTGCTCCTTTGCACCAGCATACCAGCGGCCGCCCGCACCCATCGCCGCCGCTTATCCCGGCACCGCAAACGTCTCGCCTCCGATCATCCGTCTTGGCTGGCGTGAGGTCTTCGCGGTCGATCCCCAGCTCGTCGCGCTCATCGAGCAGGCGCTCGCCGACAATCGCGATCTGCGCGTCGCCACCGCCCGCATCGAAGCAGCGCGGGCCGCCTACCGGATCCAGGGATCGCAGCTCTATCCCACTCTCGACGGCGTTGCGACAGGCACCTATGCCCGCACGCCGGGCGACCTGAGCATCACCGGCCGCCCCAGCGAGGCCGGACAATATCAGGTCGCACTGAGCGCTGCCTGGGAAATCGACTTCTGGGGGCGGCTGCGTAACATGAAGGAGGCCGCGCGCCAGAGCTTCCTGGCCACGCGCGAAGCGCAGCGGGCGGTTGCGACCAGTCTCGTCGCGCAGGTAGCGATCAGCTATCTCGCGGTCCGCGAGTTGGACGAGCGGACCGCGCTGGCCCACCAGACGATCGCCAGCCGGAAGGAATCTTTCCGCATCGCTCGGCGCCGTTACGAGGTCGGCTCCGGCTCGAAGCTCGACATGACGCAAAGCGAGGCGCTGCTGACGCAGGCCGAGACCGAAGAGCAGGCGCTGCAACAGCAGCGCGAGCAGAGCCTCAATGCCATCACCCTGCTGGTGGGGCGTTCGATGACGTTGGGATCGGGCACGCTCACCCTTGCCGAGGCCGACGCCGACCGCGCGATCCCTGCCGGGCTGCCCTCCGATCTGCTGATCAACCGGCCGGATATTCTGGCCTCGGAGCATCAGCTAGTTGCCGCCCACGCCGACATCGGAGCGGCGCGCGCCGCCTTCTTCCCGAATATCAGCCTGACCGCGGCGGGCGGCACCGCCAGCAGCGCGCTGAGCCGCTTGTTCGACGGTGGACAAGGTGCGTGGAGCTTCCAGCCGACGCTTTCGCTGCCGATCTTCAATGCAGGACGTAATCGCGCGAACCTCGACCTTGCCGAGGCACGGCGCAACATCGCAGTTGCCGAGTACGAGCAGACGATACAGACGGCGTTTCGCGACGTTGGCGATGCGCTGGCCCAGCGTCGTTGGCAGAAGGCCCAGATCGCGACAACCAGCCACACGCTGGCCGCATTGACCGAGCGGGCAAGGCTCGCAGACCTGCGCTACACCAGCGGCCGGTCGGCCTATCTCGAGGTGCTCGACGCGCAGCGCGACCTGTTTGTGACCCAACAGGCATTGGTACAGCTCAGACGCGGCTATATCGCGAGCGGCATCAGCCTCTACGCCGCGCTCGGCGGTGGTTTTCCCCAGGATGTGACTCCCGAGCCCGAGGGCGGACAGGCACGATGACCGACATGACGAAGAAATGGCTATTCCGCATTGCGGTGATCGTGGCGATCGCGGTCGTAGCCTTTATTGGCTGGCGCTTGTTGAAGCCGAAGGGCCTTCCCGAGGGCATCGTCAGCGGCAATGGCCGCATCGAGGCCGTGGAGGTGGACGTATCGGCCAAGTCGCCGGGACGGATTGCGGACATCCTGGTGGGGGAGGGCGATTTCGTGAAGGCGGGTCAGGTCGTTGCCCATATGGACGTCGCACCGCTCCGTGCCGAGCGCGCGCAGGCAGTGGCCCAACTCGCCCAAGCCGCCAACGGCATCGACATCGCCAGTAACACCATTGCGCAACGCGAAAGCGACCGCGCCGCGGCCGCGGCGGTCGTCCAGCAGCGGCTGGCCGAACTTAACGCAGCACAGAAACGCCTACAGCGGTCCGAAACGCTGGCGCGCGAGGGCGCGACCCCGGTGCAGGAGCGCGACGACGACGAGGCGCAGGTGGAGAGTGCCCGCGCGACGGTTGGCGCCGCGCGCGCGCAGCTTGCCGCCGCCAGCACGGCGGTGAAAACCGCTCGCAGCCAGGTGATCGGCGCCCGCGCCAACGTCGACGCGGTGCGCGCCACGATCCAGCGGCTGGATGCCGATCTTGCCGACAACTCGTTGCGTGCGCCGGTGGCGGGCCGCGTCCAGTACCGCGTCGTCCAGCCGGGTGAGGTCGTGGCGGGTGGCGGCAAGGTGCTGAACCTCGTGAACCTGTCCGATGTCTCAATGACCTTCTTCTTGCCCGAGACGGTAGCGGGCCGCGTTGGCCTTGGATCGGATGTCCGTATCGTCCTCGACGCTGCGTCGGATTTCGTGATTCCGGCCAAGGTCTCGTTCGTGGCGGACGTCGCGCAGTTCACGCCCAAGACGGTGGAAACCGAGAGCGAGCGCCAGAAGCTGATGTTCCGGGTGAAAGCCAGGATCGACCCCGCCCTGCTCCAGCGGCACATCAGGCAGGTGAAGACCGGGCTCCCCGGCCTGGCATATATCCGGATCGACGCGAACGCACCGTGGCCAGACAATCTCAAGGTCAAGGTCACACAATGAGTACCGCCCCGCTCGTGCCTGGCGGACCGGCCGCGCGGGTAGCTGACGTCGTGCTCCGCTATAGCAAGACGCTGGCGCTCGACGGCGTAAGCCTCGAGCTCCCGGTCGGCCGGATGACGGGGCTGATCGGGCCGGACGGCGTCGGCAAGTCGAGCCTGTTCTCGCTGGTCGCGGGCGCACACCGGATCCAGGCCGGCACGATCGAGGTACTGGGCGGCGACATGGCCGACCGGCGGCACCGTGAGGCGGTCTGTCCCCGGATCGCCTATATGCCGCAAGGCCTGGGCAAGAATCTTTATCCCACCCTTTCGGTGTTCGAAAATCTCGATTTCTTCGGCAGGCTGTTCGGCCAGGATGCCGCCGAGCGCCAGCGGCGGATCACCGACCTCACCGAAAGCACCGGGCTGGCGTCTTTCCGGGATCGGCCGGCGGGCAAGTTGTCGGGCGGCATGAAGCAAAAGCTCGGCCTGTGCTGCGCGCTAATCCACGATCCCGACCTGTTGCTGCTTGATGAACCCACCACCGGCGTTGATCCGCTATCCCGGGCGCAGTTTTGGGACTTGATCGACCGCATCCGCGCCGACCGGCCGGCGATGAGTGTGTTGGTCGCGACCGCCTACATGGACGAGGCGGCACGGTTCGACTGGCTGGTGGCGATGAACGCCGGCAAAATTCTCGCGACCGGCACTGCCGAGGAACTCTACCAGCGCACTGGTACGCTCACGCTGGAGGAGGCGTTCATTGCGCTGTTGCCGGAAGCCGCGCGCGCCGGGCACAAGCCGGTAGAGATCCCGCCACGCGTCGTCACAGGGGACAATGTCGCGATCGAGGCTAAGGGCCTAACCCGCCGCTTTGGCGACTTTACGGCCGTCGACCATGTCGATTTTCGCATCGAGCGCGGCGAGATCTTCGGGTTTCTGGGGTCGAACGGCTGCGGCAAATCGACAACGATGAAGATGCTGACCGGGCTGCTTCCAGCGACTGAGGGCGAGGCGTGGCTGTTCGGCCGCCCCGTGGAAGCAGACGATATCGATACCCGCCGACGCGTCGGCTATATGAGCCAGGCATTCTCGCTCTATTCCGAGCTGACGGTGCGGCAGAACCTCGTGCTGCATGCCCAGCTCTTTCACGTGTCCGCGGCCGAGATCCCGTCTCGCGTCCAGGAGATGAGCCAACGCTTCGGTCTGGCCGAGATCATGAACGCGCTGCCGGACAGCGTGCCGCTGGGACAACGGCAGCGGCTGAGCCTCGCTGTGGCGATGATCCACAAGCCCGAAATGCTGATCCTCGACGAGCCGACCTCCGGCGTCGATCCGATCGCGCGCGACAATTTCTGGCAGATGATGATCGACCTCTCGCGCAAGGACCAGGTAACGATCTTCATCTCCACCCACTTCATGAACGAGGCTGCCCGATGCGACCGCATCTCGCTGATGCATGCCGGGCGGGTGCTGGTGAGCGACACGCCTAAGGCCATCGTCGAGACCCGCGGTGCAGCAAGCCTCGAGGAGGCCTTTATCGCCTATCTGGAGGAAGCCTCCGGCGAGGATCGGCCTGCTGGCGAGCGTTCTTCAACTCCCGCGACGCAGGCTGGCGTCGGCGATGCCACAGGACCGTCGGGGCGTGCCGCAGCGCGTCTGCGCGTCTTCAGCCCGCGACGCATGTTAAGCTACAGCCGGCGCGAAGCGCTGGAGCTCAGGCGCGACCCGATCCGGCTGGTAATGGCACTGCTCGGCAGCGTCATCCTGATGTTCATCATGGGGTACGGCATCAGCATGGATGTCGAGAATCTGCCGTTCGCGGTCCTCGACCGGGACAACAGCACCACCAGCCAGAACTACGTCCTGAACCTTGCGGGCTCGCGCTACTTCACCGAACGGCCGTCGATCACCGACTATGCCGACATGGACCGGCGGATGCGCAGCGGTGAGCTGAGCGTCGCGATCGAGATCCCGCCGGGCTTCGCGCGCGATATCCGGCGGGGCGATGCCGTGTCGGTCGGCATGTGGATCGACGGCGCCATGCCGAGCCGGGCAGAGACTGTGCAGGGCTATGTTCAGGGGATGCATGCCCAGTGGCTGATCGAGATGGCGGCGCAGGAACTCGGGACCCGCGCTGCGACCGGCCTGGTCAACATCGAGACGCGCTACCGCTACAATCCCGACGTGAAAAGCTTAGTGGCGATCGCGCCCGCCGTGATCCCGATCCTGCTGCTGCTGATTCCGGCAATGCTGACGGCGCTGAGCGTCGTGCGCGAGAAGGAACTGGGTTCGATCCTGAACCTGTATGTGACGCCGGTCACGCGAATCGAGTTCCTGCTCGGCAAACAGCTTCCCTATGCCGTGCTTGCCATGTTCAACTTCGTGACGCTGACCCTGCTCGCGTTGTTCGTGTTCCGCGTGCCGATGACCGGCAGTTTCCCGACCTTCGTGCTGGCAGCGCTGTTCTATACTCTCTGCTCGACGGCGATCGGACTGCTCTTCTCGGTGTTCATGCGCAGCCAGATCGCCGCCCTCTTCGCGACGGCCATCGGCACCATCCTGCCAGCCGTGCAATTCTCAGGACTTATCAACCCGGTCTCCTCGCTAGAGGGTGTTGGCGCGTTGATTGGGCACATCTTCCCCGCCACCTACTTCGTGACCATCAGCCGCGGCGTCTTTTCAAAGGGGCTGGGCTTTTTCGATCTGCAAGCGGATCTGATCGCACTGGCAATCAGCTTTCCGGTGGTGATCGCCATCTCTGCCACCTTCCTCAAGAAACAGGAGGGCTGAGGATGCGCGGGTCCAACGTCTTCCGGCTCGGCGTGAAGGAACTGCGCAGCCTGTTGCGCGATCCGATGATGCTGGTGCTGATCCTCTACGCCTTCTCGCTTGGCATCTACACCGCGGCGACCGGCATGCCCGAGACCCTTTACAAGGCACCGATCGCCATCGTTGACGAGGACCAGTCGCCGCTTTCGAACCGCATCACGAGTGCTTTTTATCCGCCGCACTTCACGCGCCCGAGCCTCGTGACTTCAGCCGAGGTCGACCGGCGCATGGACAATGGGCAAGATACCTTCGCGCTCGATATCCCCCCGAATCTCCAGCGTGATCTGCTCGCCGGCCGCACGCCCACTATCCAGCTCAACATCGACGCGACGCGGATGAGTCAGGCGTTCACCGGCGGAGGTTATATCCAGCAGATCGTAAACGGCGAGGTGAACGAGTTCGTCGCCCATGTCCGCAAGGCGAGCGTGGCGCCGGTCGACCTCGATGTGCGCGCGCGTTTCAACCCGACGCTCGCGCAAAGCTGGTTCGGCGCGGTGATGGAGATCATCAACAACGTCACTATGCTGTCGATCGTGCTGACCGGCGCCGCGCTGATCCGTGAGCGCGAGCATGGCACGATCGAGCATCTGCTGGTGATGCCCGTCACCCCGTTCGAGATCATGGCGAGCAAGGTCTGGTCGATGGGCCTGGTCGTGCTCGTCGCTTGCGCATTCGCGCTGTCGGTAGTGGTGCAGGGCGTGCTCAAGGTCCCGATCGAGGGCTCGATCGGCCTGTTCCTGGCGGGCGCGGCCCTTCACCTGTTTGCGACCACGTCTATGGGCATCTTCATGGGCACGATCGCACGCTCGATGCCGCAGTTCGGGCTGCTGCTGATGCTGGTGCTGCTGCCGCTCCAGATGCTGTCCGGCGGCATGACCCCGCAGGAGAGCATGCCCGAGTTCGTGCGGATCGTGATGCAGGCGGCGCCCACCACACATTTCGTGAAGATGTCGCAGGCAATCCTCTACCGCGGCGCCGGCTTCGACGTGGTGTGGCCGCAGTTTCTCGAGATCGGCGTGATTGGCGCGATCTTCTTCACCGTCGCGCTCGGGCGCTTCCGTGCAACTCTCGGTGCGATGGCGTAGCTGGTGCGCTGTCCTCCATACCGAACCACGCGCGCAGGCACCGCCACCAGCCTTGGACAAGGTCTCTCGCGAGCACGACGCGCCTTAACGGTGGAACCCGATGGATAAAGTCGGCGAAGCGGCGTTCTGAAAGGATGAGCGCAGGTCAGACGGCGCAACCGGCCTGCATTTTCTGCTATAAATTGGAGCCAGGCCGGCCATGGCGCTTGGACAATCTCGGAGTTACCTCGACATGACGGATGCTGTGACAAGGCGCGCCGAACCGACTGTTACGACCGCGCCCGGCGAAGGTCCCCTGTCGGCGGACATGCTGCGCCGGATGGACGGCTATTGGCGCGCGGCCAACTATCTCTCGGTCGGGCAGATCTATTTACGCGCCAACCCGCTGCTCGAGGAGCCGCTCACAATCGGGCACGTCAAGTCCCGGCTGCTCGGTCATTGGGGCACCACGCCCGGCCTCAACCTGCTCTACGTCCACCTCAATCGGCTGATCGTCGCACATGATCTCGATATGATCGCGATCATCGGTCCTGGGCATGGCGGACCCGGGCTGGTCGCGAACACGTATCTGGAGGGCTCCTATACGGAGCGTTACCCCGGCGTAGAGCGCAGCCGCGGCGGGATGGACCGGCTCTTCCGGCAATTCTCCTGGCCCGGCGGCATCCCCAGCCACGTCGCGCCCGAAACGCCCGGGTCGATCCACGAGGGCGGCGAGCTCGGCTATTCGCTCGCTCATGCGTATGGCGCGGCGTTCGACAATCCCGACCTGATCGTCGCGTGCGTGGTCGGCGACGGCGAGGCTGAGACCGGAGCGCTGGCGGCGAGTTGGCACAGCAACAAGTTCGTGAACCCGGCACGCGACGGCGCAGTTCTGCCGATCCTGCATCTCAACGGCTTCAAGATCGCCAACCCGACCGTGCTCGCGCGGATCGGCCGGAGCGAGCTGACCGACCTCATGCACGGCTATGGCTATGAGCCGCATTTCGTCGAAGGCGATGATCCGGCCGAAGTGCATCAGCTGCTTGCTGCGACGCTCGATACAGTGCTCGACAGGATCAAGGCGATTCAGGTCGAAGCAAGATCCGGCAACGACGGCGACGAGAACGGGGCCGCGCGTCCGCGCTGGCCGATGATCGTGATGAAGACGCCGAAGGGCTGGACCGGTCCCAAATTCGTCGACGGCAAACCGGTCGAGGGGACATGGCGCTCGCATCAGGTGCCGATCGCGGACTTCAAGGATCCCGAACATCTGCGCCAGCTCGAACAATGGATGCTGAGCTATCGCCCGGCCGAGCTGTTCGACGAAAGCGGCAAATTCCGCGAAGACTACGCCTCGCTCGCACCGACCGGTCACCGGCGAATGGGATCGAACCCGCACGCCAACGGCGGCGAACTGATGAAGCCGCTGTCGCTCCCCGATTTCCGCGATCACGCCGTGGCGCAGCCCGGTCCGGGCGAGGTGAAGGCGGCCGCGACCGCCGTGCTGGGCGGCTATCTGCGTGACGTGATGGCGTTCAACGCCGACAACGCCAATTTCCGCCTGTTCGGCCCGGACGAGACGGCATCGAACCGCCTGCAGGCGGTGTATGAGGTGACGGGCAAGACGTGGATGGCCGAGACAAAGCCGAACGACACCGACCTCAGCCGCGACGGTCGCGTCATGGAGGTGCTGAGCGAGCATCTCTGTCAGGGCTGGCTCGAAGGTTACCTGCTCACCGGCCGCCACGGGCTGTTCTCCTGCTACGAAGCCTTCGTCCACATCGTCGATTCGATGTTCAACCAGCACGCCAAATGGCTGAAGGTGACGCGCGCGATCCCGTGGCGCAGGCCGATCGCGTCGCTCAACTATCTGCTGACCTCGCACGTTTGGCGGCAGGACCATAACGGCCTGTCGCACCAGGATCCCGGCTTCCTCGATCATGTCGCCAGCAAGAAGGCAGACGTGGTGCGGATCTACCTGCCGCCAGACGCGAACTGCCTGTTGTCGGTGGCCGATCACTGCCTGCGCAGCCACAATTACGTGAACGTGATCGTCGCCGGAAAGCAGCCCGAGGCGCAGTGGCTGGATATCGACGACGCGGTGCGCCACTGCACCGCGGGTGCGGGAATCTGGCAATGGGCGAGCGACGCCGAGGATGACGGTGGGAGCGAACCCGATGTCGTGATGGCGTGTGCAGGCGACGTGCCGACGCTGGAGACGATGGCTGCGGTGATGCTGCTGCGCGAATACGTCCCCGACATCCGCATCCGGGTGGTCAATGTCGTCGACCTCATGGTGCTACAGCCGCAGTCGGAGCATCCGCACGGGATGGACGAGCGCGCGTTCGATGCGCTGTTCACCACCGACAAGCCGGTGATCTTCGCGTTTCATGGCTATCCCGCCCTGATCCACAAGCTCACCTACCGCCGCACCAACCATCAGAACATTCACGTCCGCGGCTACAAGGACGAGGGGACGACGACGACGCCGTTCGACATGGTCGTGCTCAACGATCTCGATCGATACCGGCTGGCGCTCGATGCGATCCAGCGCATCCCGAGGCTCGCCGACAGAGTCGCGGCCGAAACCGCCCGCTACTGGAGCTTGATCGAGCGGCACAAGCTGTACGTCTATGAACAGGGCGACGATCTGCCGGAGGTGCGCGACTGGCAATGGCGCCGATGAGCGGGACGCAGGGGATCCGCGTCCTTACGCTCAATGAAGGGTCGTCCTCGCTCAAGTTCGGCTTTTACGGCGGGAGCGGAGGCGAGAACACGGGCGCGGTCAGAGAGATCGCGTCCGGGGAGGTGGAGGGTACCGTCCCGGACGACATGTTCGACCGGATCGACGCCGTTCTGGCTGAGGCCGTGCCAGGTGGGGCGGCACGACCCGATGCGATCGGACACCGGATCGTCCACGGCGGTCCTGACCTGTTCGATCCAATCCTGATCGACGCCGACGTGATCGCGCGGCTGGAGCGGGCGACGGCGTTCGCGCCGCTGCACGCCCCGGCCGCGCTGTCGCTCATCCACGCGGCGCAAGCCCGCTACCCCGATATCCCGCAGATCGCCTGCTTCGATACCGGCTTCCACGCTAGCTTGCCCGACGTGGCCGCGATCTTGCCGATTCCCAAGGCATTGCGCGCGGACGGTGTCCGTCGCTACGGCTTCCACGGCCTGTCGTGCCAGTCGATCGTGCATCAGCTCGAAACCCCACTACCCGAACGGCTGATCATCGCCCATCTCGGCAGTGGCGCCAGCGTGACAGCGGTGCGTAGCGGCAGATCGGTAGACACCAGCATGGGCCTCACCCCGTCGGGCGGCATCGTCATGGCATCGCGCGCCGGCGACCTCGATCCCGGGCTGCTGCTCTATCTGCTCCGCGAGCGCGGCATGGATGCGGCCCAGCTTGAAGATCTGGTTGATCGCCACTCCGGCTTGCTCGGCATCTCGGACCTGTCCGGCGACCTCCGAAGCCTCCACGCCGCCGCCCCGACCAACCCCAACGCCGACCTCGCCATCCGCCTCTTCTGCCGCTCCGTCAGCAAGCAGATCGCGGCGATGATGGCATCCCTCGGCGGCGCGGACATGATCGTCTTCACCGGCGGCATAGGCGAGCATGACATCGCGGTTCGTGGAGCGATTTGCGACGACCTCGGTTGGGCGACGGTACGGCCCAATGAAACCGCGCCGGGAAGGGGATATGTTGCCGTAAGAATCCTTACCTCGCAGGAAGGCGCCGCCATCGCACGAGGCGTCATTGGCTTGATAGCCAGCGGCGCAAAACTACCGCTGAAGTGAGGCCGCACTGTCGCCAGGCTCACTCAGATTCGCCGCAACCGGGTAACTACGGTGATGAAGAAGGCGGTCGACCAGCCGAGCAAGATGATACCGTTTATCCCCTCGATCGCCGACACCAGCCGCCACCGTTCCGCCATGACGGCATCGCTGTACCCGATCGCTCCGTATGTAATGGTCGAGAAGTAGACGGCCTCGCGCAATCCTTCGACGGCTCCGAGCCAAATATAGAGGAAAGCATATGTCCAGATTTCTACCCCGTGCAGTGCAAAAAGGCCCAGGATGGCTAATAATGTGATCGTGAAGCCGCGCAATGACAGGGCACTTATGCGCTCCTGTGCCTCCTCGCGGGCCTCTATCCGGAGCAGCTTGGCAAGGACGTGCAGCCCCGCGCCGTGGATCGCCACTGTCAGCGATACCATCAACGTCGCCAGTACAAGTTCGATGAACACGCTCTGATCCTTCGACTATCGGGCTGGCGCGTCAACGAGATTGCACAATGCGATGTCGGCACTGATCGTCGGTTACCAGATCTGGAGGTCTGGTCAGCCACCATCGACGATAGCGCCGTGTTTGTTTGCTAACGCAATTGCAGTGACTTTGCGGAGAAAAGTAAAAACGCGAACCTACGCTCAGGCCCCAGTTTCCCCTGCGCGTTCTATCGCCCGCTTGAGGCCAGGCTGCTCCGTCAGCCGCGCCAGGTAAGTCGTCAGCGCTGGATAGTCGGCAAGGAGCTTGGCACGATCCGCGACCTGCAGCAGATAGAACATCTGCATGTCGGCCAATGTCAGCTGCTCGCCCATGAGGAAGGGGCCCTTACCCACTCCGGCTGCGATATACCGCAGCGTCGCGTCCCGCCCCGGTGCGACAAAGGCATCCATCTTCTCCGAAAGGCCGCCCGTCATGCCGCCGATCAGCGTCAGCATGATCGGGAACGCAGCCGACCCTTCGACATAGTCCAGCCACTCGTCGTGGACCGCAGCGGCATCGCTGTCGCTCGGCGGCGAGAAGCGGTTCCCGCCGTAACGAGCGTCGATATAACGTAGGATGGCACTCGATTCCGCCAGCACGAGATCACCATCAACGATCACCGGCGACTTCCCGAGCGGGTGCACCGCCTTGAGTGACGCGGGCGCGCGGTGGTTCGCGTCGCGTTGATACTGTATCAGTTCGAAGTCCGTGCCGAGTTCGTCCAGCAGCCAGAGGATGCGGATCGCTCGCGAGCGTTCGAGATAGTGAAGCTGGATCATCAATGTTCATCCCATAGTAGGCAGATCGAATGTAGGCGCTCCCGATCCAGCCGCGGCGGCCGGCTGCCCGATATGAGATGAGGCGTGGCTCACGATGCTCAAGCGCGCCATCCGTGCCGCATCTCCTTGCCACCAATGGCGCCAATCATCTAGCAGTTCGAACAACGCGGCGACATCGACATCCATCAAGGGCATTGTGTATGAACCTCCTCCACATCGATTCCAGCCTCCTCGGCGAGAACTCGGTCAGTCGCGCACTTTCGCAGGCAGTGGACAATCTCCCGAAATTCAAATTCATTCAGAGACAAGCCGTATGTTGAACCATGCTTCGGGGGCGATGTTTATCTCTTCTTGGTAAGCGCGGTCTGAAGGCCGCCTTGCAAGGCGAGCGCTCGACGGGTTGATAGCGGCTCTTTGAACGGGGCCGTGATGTCAGACGAGACTATCGAACCAGTCGCAGATTTAACGAGTAGTCATACGACTGGTGATATGAGCGGTCGTATCGAGATTGTCGGTCGGGTATCTGGTCGACGCCGCTGGACGGTCGAGCAGAAGCTGGCAATCCTACGTGACGCGTTTGGGCCGGATGGGTCGGTCCGGGCGGCGGTCGAGCGTCACGAGGTCGGCAGCGGCGCGATCTACACCTCGCGGCGCCAGGCGATGTCGGGTGCACTGAGCGGAGTGCCAGCCCGGCCGCAGACCGCATTTGCCGAAGTCCGGGTCAGCGAGCCGTCCGTGATGCTGCCGGCGCCGCCCGTCGAGGTGCCAGCGGACGCTCGGGCGGCAGGGCAGATCGGCATCGAGCTGCCTTCGGGTGTGCGGCTGAGCGTCGACAGCTCGGTCGACGCCGAGGCGCTATCGCGCGTGATCGGCGTGCTGGCGCGATGATCCCGCAGCCGACATCGACGCGGATATTCCTGGCGTGCGGCGTCACTGACATGCGCAAGGGCTTCGATGGCCTGGCGGTATTGGTGCAGCAGGTGCTTCGGGAAAAGCCACATTCCGGTGCGCTGTTCGCGTTCCGTGGCAAGCGCGGCGACCTGATCAAATTGCTGTGGTTCGACGGTCAGGGACTCTGCCCGTTTTCGAAGCGGATGGACCGCGGGCGTTTCGTCTGGCCGGTGACCGCGACCGGCACAGTGGCGCTGACATCGGCGCAGGTGTCGATGCTTCTGGAGGGCATCGACTGGCGCGCCCGGAGCGGACATGGTCACTAACACTGGCAGGCTGAAACCATAGCTTTTCCGCCATTTTTGCTCGTGTGAGAGTGCGCGAACTGCTATGAAAACGCAGTGTCGCAAGCCCCTCTTGCCCCATCCGATGCCGAGGCGCGGATTGCCGTGCTGGAGGCGTCGCTCGCCCGGGCCAATGCAGCACTTGCCGCTCGCGACCTGCTCATCGAGACACTGCGTGGTCAGATCGCCCGCCCTTCGACTGCCCGCAAGGGCGGGCGCTCAGGAGAGCGCTGCGGCGGATGCAGTTCGGCGCATCCTCCGAGAGGCTGACGCGCGAGATCGCCCAGCTCGAACTCGCGCTCGAGGAACTGGAAACCGAGAGCGCAGTCCCGGAGATGGGCGCGACCTTGTCAGACACGCCCGGGCGACCGGCACCAGTCCGTGCGTTGCCCGACCACCTGCCACGCAAGGAGCTCGTTCACGAACCCGCCTCCGGCACCTGCACATGCCCGGACTGCGGCGGTGCGCTACGCCGCCTCGGGCAAGACGCCGATGAGATGCTCGACGTCCTGCCGGTGCACTGGCGCGTGGTGCGGAACGTCCGACCGAAATACAGCTGCCGGACCTGTGAAAAGATCGTCCAGGCGGCTGCCCCGGTGAAGGCGGTCGCCCGCGGAAAGGCGACATTTGCAACGCTGGCACATGTCGTCGTCTCCAAGTTCGAACATCATCCACCGCTTTACCGGCAGTCCGAGATGATGGCGGCCCAAGGCCTGGACAGCGACCGCTCGACGCTGGCGGGCTGGGTTGGTCAGGCAGCCGCGCTGCTGGACCCCATCGTCAGCCGTATCCGCGATAAAGTGCTGAAAGGCGACAAGATCCATGCCGACGACACGCCAGTTCCCGTGCTCGACCCGGGGCGCGGACGCACCGCGACCGGGCGGCTATGGGTCTATGCGGTCGATGACCGCGCCTCGGGAAACACGACCCCGCCTGCAACATGGTATCGCTTCACGACCGACCGCACCGGTGCACATCCGCAAGCCCATCTCGCCGGATTTCGAGGCTTCTTCCAGGCTGACGCCTATGCCGGTTAAGACGCGCTCAATCGAAGCGGCGTCACAGAAGTCGCGTGCTGGCGCAAGGTATTCGACCTCCACAAGCGGGTTGCCACGCCGCTGACCACCGACATTCTTGAACGCATCGGTGCCTTGTACGGCATAGAAGCCAAGGTCCGCGGCAGGCCGCCCGACGTGCGGCTGGCGGCGCGGAAGAGCCAGACGAAGCCGCTGGTCGATGCCTTGGGCGAGACACTGGACGCAGCACTGCGCCGCCTGTCGCCAAAGTCCGACATGGCCAAGGCTATTGCCTATGGCACGAAGCGATGGCTCGCGCTGTGTCGCTTCCTCGATGACGGGCGCCTGGAGATCGACAACAATATCGCCGAACGTGCGCTGCGCGGTGTTGCCGTCGGACGACGCAACTGGCTGTTCGCTGGTTCGAAAACGGGCGGCGAGCGCGCCGCGGCGATCTACACCGTCATCCAGACCTGCAAGGCCAACGGCGTCGACCCGCAGGCCTACATCGCCGACACTGGGAAGATCGCAGCTGATTGGCCAGCGGCGCGATGGGACGAGCTCATGCCCTGGAACTGGCCTGCGCGAACCGTAGAGCCAGTGGCGCAAGCCGCATAATCTGCGGTCTTCTCGCCACGCTCACTCTTCTTGACCAGTGCTGCGGACACAGCGTGGATTATGAGCTACAGCAACGGTCATCTCACGCGCGCATGGAGGTCGTCACGAAGCCGTTCGGTGTTGTTGCACTGACCGCGAAGGTTCGAGAGATGCTGGACCGCTGAATGCCAGATACGGCTCTCGCTCAGAACCCATACCATGGCTGAAGAGTTCTAAAGGGTAAACTACCGGCAATCGCACTCCGCGATTGGTGAAAAAGCGATCTCATGACCTTTGTCGCAGACCCCGTCGAATTCAGGACGTACGATCTTCATCGGGGGCTTGAGCTGTTTATCGACGGCGTGGGATCGGATGGGGACATGCGATACAAGCTCGTCCGGTCAGATGGCATAACCGTCCATTTCAGTGCGCGGTGGTGCCTGTCTCGAGCAGAGAGGTGGCGTCAGCAGAACCCTTCTGCCGATAGGACTGTGGTTCATTTCGTGAGGTCGGTGCGAGGAAGGTTCCCGAGTCGGAGTCGCGGTGTTACCGACGGGATCATTCGCGAGGCTTTAGTTGCCTATAAGGGGGGACATGGCCTTCCCGCAGATAGCGGAGTCGCCGTCTTTTTTGATTGACCGACGACCGCTATCTTGACGAACATCAGTTGCCGATTTTAAGGCGCAATTCAACGTCGGATGGTGTGGATCGGCGTCCAAATGGTACCTCAGCTGTGATCGGCGCAACTATTTGGGCAACCGCAAATAAGCAATAGGTGGGGTCCCGGTCGGCGCAGTTCGGATCTCCCGCGCGTTGACATTTCGGGCGTCATTTAAGTGCCTGGACCGAGGTTTGGCAGAGTTCTGCTTGGGCACCGATATATATTCCAGAGCGTCCGGCATCGTTAGCGACAATCCCGCACGATCTCGCTTGGACCCTGATCCACTACTGGAGCTGCGCAATAGGTTCGCGCAGGCGTACAGTCACCGCAGCTTTTCAGTGCCGTTGATCAGAGCATCTTGCTGAGCTTGCGGCATTGCCGCTGCGTTCACATCGGCGTCGTCAATCGCATCCGACTGCTTCTCGCCGTCCTTGCGAATGGCCTTTGCCTGCTCTTCCATATTGTCTGCCTGTGCATCCAGCGCATCGGCCCGGTTGTCTGCGGCACCCTCGACCTGGCTGCCGAGCTTGTCGTCGCCCTTACCGCCGCACCCGGCGAGCGAAACGGCAGCGACTGCGATTAGCAACCCCATGGTACGTGATTTCATGTAGCTAAATCCTTTGCGTGTTAACGGAGCGCCAGAACCGACTCTCCATGGCGTTGTCGCCGAAAAGGCGCCTGTCGTGCAGGCGCCTCGCTCGGTTACATTCCCGCCATTCCACCGGCCTTCAGAGAACTGAAGTGACGTTCGACGATCGGCAACGCCGTCGATGCGACCTGCTTGAGCGCCGGATCATTGCCGTCGAGTACGAAACCCTTGTGGATTGCCCATGCAGTCTGGTGAGCCTGCATCTGCTGCTGCATATACAGCTGGTCAAAACTTGCCTTGGGAGCTTTCTTCAAAAGCTCGATCTTCGACGCGTTCGCAGTCGACAGCTTAGGCGAGGGCTTGGCGATCGTACGCTCCGGATTCTTGAGCGCCGCCATGAGAGAATTGGTCGTCGTAGTATGATCGGCGATCATCTGGCGAGCGAACGATTTGACGTTAGCGTTCTTGGACTTCGTTTGCGCGACGCGGCTTGACTGAATTTCATAAAGGTCGCTGTCGGATGCGGCATTCACGTAGTCCGACGCGGACTGCCCGGACAAGGGCGCGACGCCTACATCGCTGCTGCTCATCGAGCCGGTTGTCGTCGTGGGATCTTGCGCGAGTAACGGCGCGGCTGCAACGGCGGAGCATGAAAGGAGAGCGGCCGCAAAAATGGTAATCTTCATAGTATAAGTCCTTGGACGTGAGAACGGGCGGTGGAGCCAAGAAAGGAGGTTGATCTGACATCGACCTGCCGACTGTTCCGCCCAGCGGATGTTGGCTGGTTACGAAACACTATCCGCAACCTAAAGTTCCATTACAAATCCGCGTTAACTAACGACACTTCGTGCTCTGCGGTGACAAGGAGCAACGGAAATACGAGCCGGTGTGAGACCCTGAGCCAAAACTATAAAGAAGGTGAGGTACGCCCGTGTGGTTGCGGAGGGTTAGGCTACACGAACATCACCGGACGTGGCGCTAAACCCCCGAAATCTACCCAACTCGGCAAGGTTGCTGTTTTCCATTTAATTAGTGTGTACCGGTACTCCGCCATCACTCCCGAACCAGGGGTGAGTGGCGGAACGTTGGTTCTCGGGCGCAAAAAACCTCGGACCGTCGGTGTTGAAAGGAACAATCCGAAATCCGGTTCAGCGCTACGGCTTGGATCCTTAGAAGGTGTAGCCGATGCCCACAGCCCCAAGCCACTGGGACTTAGATCCGGCAATGCTCGTTACAGGACTGTCGGCGAAATCGTTGAGCAGACGGACATACGTGCCGCCCGCAGCCAGCTTGAACCCTTGCAGCAGATCGCCCGTCAATGAATAGGTGACGGCCCCGCCGAGTGTGTAGCTCTTCCAGCCCTTGCTGGCGTTATAGACCGGCAGCGTGCTTACAGCGCTCTGCGTAGGCGTGATGCTGAAATAGGTGTTCGCGTACCCGCGGCCGGCATGTTCCGCCGATCCGAACAGTGCCAGCGCGGCCTTCGTGCTGACCGGCATTAGATAGCTGACCGTCGGCTGCCAGATTGCGCTGTCATGCGAATTGTTCACGTCGTGGCGATAGCTGAGCGTTACCGACAGCTTGTCGTAGGGGCTGGTGATAACACCGGTCTTGCCGACACCCACATAGCCGCCGACCTCGATCGCGGTCTTGATTTTCCCGAGCGCACGGACGCGGTCATCGTCGATGCCCTTCGTGCTCTGGCGATTGAAGTTGAGCACGCCGATTGGGCCAGCCTGGAAGTCTAGCCCGTTGGACGCCTTGTCAGGAATGAGGTCGATGCTTGCTCGGTTGCCGAGCACACTGAAACCAAAGCCGCCGACCGTTCCGATTGCCACCGGTGCGGCGGACCATTTGTTGTTGTTCGAGCCTTCGTAATCCGGAACAAACGCTGCCCCGACGCCGACTGTTATAGTGTCGGCGTCCGCCCGAGCGGCCATGTCGTCGGGCGCGCCGCGCGCCGCGTCCTGCGCAAACGCAGGGGCGGCGACGCCCACGAGAACAGTGGTGGCAAGCACAGCGACATGGCTGGAAATACGTAAAGTGCGCAACAAGTGAATTCCCTCTGTGATAATGCCGCAACGTCGCGGTCGGAGAATCTGTACGGCCTCGGGCGCCAGGAGGTTTGTTAAATTGAAGCCGTTGTAAATTAGCATCAGTCTCCTCCGGCGTCATACGTCGTCGTCTCACATTCGAGCGCGTTCCCACTGGACGTACACGCCGCTAACGACGTCGGTGTGCTCGGCGTAACGGCTGCTGTAGCCTTCGGGCTTCCCACCTACGCTTCAGGGTGGGAGCACGGAGCGCCCGTACGCAAATAGCCTCACGGAACCGATATCGGACCATCAAGAAGACGTGGGAATTGTGATAGCAGAGCCGTAGCAAGCTTGTTGCCTATCGCTGCAGAGCTCCCCGCTTCGGTGCCATCTACCTGCGCCGTTAGCGCTCTGCCTGCCCAAATGCCTGGTTGACCGTTCCGGAGTGATATTTGCACTCGTAGTTCAGTCACGATGAGATCGTGCACCTCTCGTTTTGTTGAAGGCAAGGTTACCCGAGCACCAACTCCCCAGCTTCCGACATCGGCGGAGGGGCTCCTGACGATTGTACCGGATGTCGCTATTCCGCGATGCTGACGCGTAATCGATATTCTCGCGATGTAACGGCTCGGGCTACCCGCTGGTAGCACTATGAAGTTCGCGTTCAGGAGGGCCTTCTGGACGGCATCGGCATAAGGTCGGCCATCTCTCAAGCCGTCTTGACGATCGTCGGCGATTTCGATGCTGACAGTCCCAGGCCGTATCCGAGCGGCAGCAGTCATCGCTGTGGGTGATTGTACCGCCATCAGCGGCGGCATGCCGGTCTCTGTCCAAAGTGCATCGCGCATCTGCCTGTCGTTTGTTGGTATGGTGGCTCAACTGACTGGGGGCGGCTATGTGCCCGCAGGCAATCGCAGTGGCGTGAGCGCGGCGGGCGTTGAAAGCCTTTCGCCAGCAGGCGGCACGTTGACGAGGGATGTCAGGGGCCGGCAGTTAGGATTTTCATAGCCGCGGGGAGACGGCTACTCGAGCTCGCATTGCGCTCCTAAGCCCCAACTCGGGGTTTCCCAAAGGCGCAGCGCTGCGGTGCTGCGCTCTGCACCATGCCAACGCAAAGATGCTTGCCCGAAGGCAGGAGTCGATCGAGCAGCGCGATTGTCCAACACCGGCTGGTTGAACGATAAACGCCAACGCGGTCCTTCGCTACCTGATTTCAAGTTTATCTCGCATGCCCAACAATCAGAAAACCTAGAGAGGAGCTATTTGGAATGCTGAGAGTTAGCGGTCGCAGCGAGACTTTGCGCGACTCCCGGTCGTTGTTATGCTCGAACCTTCGCCACATAAAGGTCAAGCGGAATGGCTATTAATCGACGGCCCGTCGAAAACGGCGGGCTTGTTCTATTTCTTTGTCTGATCACGATCGGCCTCGCTCTGGTCGTTTCGAGCTTTGCTGGCGCTCTTTTGTGGGCGGTCTTGGCCGCGCTGCCCTTCCAGCCGCTTTTCCAAAAGTTGCTCACGCGCTGGCCAGAGCGCCGCAACAGGGCAGCGACGGTGACGATGCTCATCATCACCGTCGCCGTCGTAATTCCGGCGTTGATCGTGACGAGCCTCGTCGTCGAGCAGGCGGCCGGGGTGCGCCTGCAGCGCCTTTGCGGATAAACCATAACTGCCCAAGTGACCTTATATTGGGAGGGGTCGGCAACGAACACCTTTTCGCTCTGCAGTGGGCCGCATTCATCAAGCTGGCCGGGTGCAACTTGTGAGCCGAGGCTGTGGGCAGTCCTACGTGACAGGAGGACGCTTACCCGCGAAGAAGGATCAGGCGTTCGATGAGCCGGGCGCCTGTACGAGAGATCAAATAGCTCATCGGGCCTCCTTTGCCGCTGCGCGGAGTGAGTGAGCGCGCGTCTTCTCGGCAGCCGACGGCGTCCTAGTTTGTCTCCGGGCTGGAGCAGCCCGTCGAGCCGGCCAGCCGCGTGAGGTATGCCAGCCGCTGAGCGCGAAGGCAGCCATATCTAAGCGTTTTAGCCTCAAGGGCTCACGGGGTAAGGATACTGGCGGAGATATTATAGGTGCACAAACGGAACATTGGGGAGCTTTATTCGTCTAGGATCAGACAATAAGGTATCCCGGCGGGTGTCTCTATCTCAATTTGAGGTTGTAGGTCGGTCGAGGCAGAAATCTCGAGGTGAAGCTTATGACGATCCCCCAGTCAGCGAGGGAGCTTGCGCCGTACCCGCCGACGCTCGATCACGGGCAGTTCAACCGTGTCTTCCGCGAAGTCCTGCCTGGCCTATCGCGGTACGCCCGTTCGCTAGCGCGCAATAACGATCTGGCGGAGGATCTCGTTCAAGATGCTGCGATCCGCGCGTGGCGGAATCGCGACAGGTTCGTGGTCGGCACTAGTTTCAAGGCTTGGGTTTATCGCATTCTTCGTAACTGCTTCCTGAGCCATGTTCGCCACAAACGAGTCGCCAAGACGGACACCTATGGAGACGAATTTCCGGATGTGGCCGTTGCGTCGGGACAGGAGGCCGCAATTTTTCTGCAGGATGTCGGGCGCTATTGGACTGGCCTGACAGCGACACAGCAGCGCGCTATTCATCTCGTTGGCATTGAAGGTCGCAGCTATGAAGAAGCAGCAGCAATTGAGGACGTGTCGCTGGGCACGTTGAAAAGTCGTATTTCGCGCGGCCGACACACCCTGCTCGAACTGCTCGAGGGCGATAGTCCGCCTGCGCTTGCCAAATCGGCCGATTGCATCGGGTCGAGCGAACCGCCTTCGGCAGAATCGAGCCTCTCTGTAAGGGAGATGTCCCCAAGCGATAATAACCAGATCGGAATATTGCGTGCGTGGCGACAGCAGCAAACAGAGAGTCGCGCCGAGGCAGCCTGAGTGAAGCTCACCTGCGTATACCTCACGGTCCCCGCTAGTTCCCAGCGCTGCGTCAAGGGCTACTATTGAAAGGTGTTCGCATCATGGACGGCGGTCTAGCTGACCTTATCGAACGGTGTACGCAGGGTCGGGGGCAGATGCTATGACGGCAGTCGCCGGTAAAGCGTTGCCGCCCGCGGCGTTCAGCATATCTGGCGCGTTCGGCAATTTGACGGCGCCGCGTCCGATCCCCGGCATTATACCGCTGCCTCGCCAGCAGCTGCTCGGCGAGGATATCGCGCGCCTTAGAATCGGGCACGAGGTCGGCGACGCCGCAATGTTGCGTGACACTGCGGCGCCTTTGATCGCGCGAAAATGAGGCCATGCATTTGGCTTGCCGTAGCCATGGAGTTTCGGACGTGATGCAGGAGGCATGAAGATGGATAAGGAACACAGGCTCGTGGTCGTCGGCGGCGGGGTGGCGGGACTGGACATTGCCACGTGCCTTTCTGGCAAACGGTCGGGCACGCAGACGTTGGCCGTTACGCTTGTTGACCGGGAAACTGCCTATGTGTGGAAGCCGATGTTGCACACCATCGCGGCGGGTACGTCGGATGCTGGGGCGCAGGAGACGGTCTATGCCGCGCAAGCACGGACGCGCGGCTTCCGCTATGAGTTTGGCGAAGTGATCGGCATCGATCGGGATCGTCGGAAGTTGCAGATAGCCCCCCTGCAGGTCGGGGGCGAGGACATCGTGCCTGGACGAACGATTCCCTATGACACGCTGGTGCTCGCGGTCGGCAGCCGGGCAAATGACTTCAATACGCCCGGTGTTGCGGAATATTGCCAGCGGATAGACACCCGATCGGACGCGATCACATTCAACGATCTCCTGCGCGTGCATCTCGTGAAGAGTCTTGCGACTGGAAACGCCCTGACGGTAGGCATCGTTGGCGGCGGCGCGACGGGCGTAGAGCTGGCAGCAGAACTCATCCAGATCGCCAGCGTGGTCGAGCGATATGGGATCGCCAATGCGTCGAGCTATCTGAACGTGGTGCTGATCGAAGCCGGGGCTCGACTGCTTGGGCCTTTCCCGGAAAAGGTGGGGAACGCCGCTCGAGACAAGCTGGAGCAACTTGGCGTTACCGTGCGCACGGGGACTCGTGTGACAGCCGTAGGTAAAACGGCGTTCGCACTGGAGGGCGGCACCACGGTCCCCGCGGACCTGAAAGTTTGGGCTGCAGGCGTTAAGGCACCGCCGCTAATCGATACGCTGACGGATCTGGAGCGCTCTTTGAGCGGCCAGCTTGTTGTCGGCCCTACGCTGGCGACTGCGGGGGACCCGCGCATCTATGCTCTGGGCGATTGCGCAAGCGCGAAGCTCCCCGGCAGTGATACACCGGTTCCCACGACCGCACAGGCGGCCAGCCAGCACGCCAGGTACCTGTGCCGGTATCTGCCTGGCCTGATAGCAGGTAAACACGCCCCGTCGGCGAGTTATAAGGACTTCGGCGGACTTGTTTCGCTGGGCGGCTACGATGCCTACGGATCGCTCGGCCGCTTCGGCTTTTTCGATGGCGGCTTTATCCGTGGACGCGTTGCTCAGTTGGGCCATGCAATGCTTTACCGGAGCTACCAGGCACGCTTGCATGGCATCTGGAAGGGAAGCCTTTTGTGGCTGGTCGACATACTCGGACGCAGGGTCAAGCCAGAGGCAAGACTATCCTAACTTGGGGTAGGCGTGCTTCCTTCGGTGTGACGGACACCAATGATGGCTGCGCGGAGCCAGGAGGTTTAAAATGGCGAGTACGACGAAGGTTATCGATGAGTTCAAGCGCGAAATCCTCGAATCGTCTAGACGAGCGGTCGCATGCGGACCGAGGCGGCAGCAGGGCTGAGGATCATGCCCACAATGCTGCGTCGTTGGCAGCGCAAATGCGGAGATAGCAGCGCCCCCCGGTAAGCCCGGCGCGAGCCGCCAGTGTCGGCGATCACGTCGCCAGTGGATCAAGCTTTTCGAGATTGCGCGACTACGCAGGAGTTGGACCTCGCGCGCGTGGAGCGCAACGTCTTAAAAACGCCGTAGTGGGTTCAACCGGTCGCCGCTGGCATTGTGCGGAGGCCGTTGGCGAGGCGCGTCAGGGTGTCTGCGAGCCACGCCTGTGAGTCAACGCGGGTCGGTGCAGCATGACGATGCCGCGCATGGATATATTCGCGCCCCAAAGCGCTCAAGCGTCGTCGCTCGCAGCTAGGCCGGGCCGCATATAGGAAGGCTCGACGTCGATGGACGCAGCGGACGTATTTACCAAGCTCGAGATCGAGCTAAAGCCTGATCCATCGAGGACCGTCATCCGGCCATTCGACTTCGGCTATCCCGCGGCGTTCGCGGCCAATCGGCCGTCGCGTCGCGAGGCGGTTGCGGAGCGGATCCACGCGCTAGAGCCAGCATTTCGGTCACGGATGCTCAAATTGCTCTCAAAACCAATGAACGAGCGCCACCGCAACGCCGATCAGATATTTCTGCGGCGTTTCGCCGAGATAAGCGACGAGTTCGGCGTGGTGGATCCTGACGGAGCGGAACAGCTGCTGATAGGGGCGTATTTCAGTCAGGAATATGCCTTCGAATCGGCCGCACTATTCAATCCTAGCATTGTGCGGCTGACCGACGGTGCACCGACTGTGGATGGCGGCGTGCGCTTCCTGCTGGCGCTGCGAGGGATCGGCGAAGGCCACATCTCGTCGGTTACGTTCCGCACCGGTGTGTGGGGCTCCGGCGACACTCTTGTCCTCGATCCTACCAGCCCGAACGGCGTGCCGCCCCGCATCGAGCGCACGGACGAGGAATGGGTGCGCCTGCGGTGCGAAGACAGTCAGGACTGCTGCGCGGCGATGAAGGTGAGACAGCAGCGTCAATCAAGATGAGACTCCGTTTGGGGCTGTCGGCGTAGGGCGTAGCCCGGAGCCGACAGCCCCAAACGGAAGCCCTTTCGAAGGGCTTTGGTGGTCGTGACCGGCCTACATCTGGGCTTTTCCTTGGGGGAAGAGCGCAGGTGAGCGGTCGACACGTCAACGATCATCAAACGAGGCTCTTTATGAAACATCGTCAAAGCGACCCGGTGCCCGTGGCAGCGGCCAAGGCCGGTATCAGCCGGGCGACCGCCTATCGACTGCTCAAGGGCGGCAAACTGGTCGTGTCCCCGCTGGTGGTGTAGCTCAGCGGTAGTGAAGCTGACCGGTCGCGCGCTATCATCCAGCGCTGTAGCGGCCGGTCAGGTTCACGGGTGGCCATCGAAGATCTTCGGATAGGTTTGGGTTGCAAGACTCAACCAACGGAGACCTTCGATGACCGACGATACGATGAACCTGCAAGCGCTGGTGGGAAAGAGCGCGGATGCAGATTTCCTACGCGAAATGATTGGCTTTGCCGCGCAGCGGCTGATGGACCTGGAGGTCGGTAGTCTGACCGGCGCGGGTTATGGCGAGAAGAGCAGTGACCGCCTCGCGCAACGTAACGGTTACCGCGAGCGGGACTGGGAAACGCGGGCCGGCACCGTTGAACTGCGTATCCCCAAGCTGAGGACGGGCAGCTACTTTCCCGCCTTTCTGGAGCCCCGGCGCCTTTCCGAGAAAGCGCTAACCGCAGTCGTCCAGGAGGCATACATCCAGGGCATCTCGACCCGTTCGGTCGACGATTTGGTGAAGGCCATGGGTATGAGCGGCATCTCGAAAAGCCAGGTGAGCCGGCTTTGCGAGGAGATCGACGTCCGCGTGAAGGCGTTCCTCGAGCGCCCCATTGAAGGCGACTGGCCATACGTGTGGGTCGACGCGACGTACCTGAAAGTGCGTCAGGCTGGTCGGATCGTCTCGGTCGCGGTCACCATTGCGGTCGGCGTGAACGGTGACGGCAGGCGCGAGGTGCTCGGCATGGCGATCGGTGCGTCGGAGGCCGAGACATTCTGGACAGACTTCCTCCGCGGCCTCGCGCGGCGGGGCCTACGCGGCGTGAAACTCATCATCTCGGATGCCCACGAGGGCATCAAAGCTGCCGTCTCACGCGTGTTCAGCGCCACGTGGCAGCGGTGCCGCGTACATTTCGCGCGCAACGCTACGGCCCATGCCGGCAAGAGCGGGCGGCGCGTCGTCTCGGCCTTCATCGCCACCGCGTACGCACAGGAGACGCCCGAAGCCGCCAAGGGTCAGTGGCGCAAGGTCGCCGATCAACTCAGGCCCAATGTCCCCAAGCTCGCGAAGCTCATGGACACTGCCGAGGAGGACGTGCTCGCGTACATGTCGTTCCCGCCACAGCATCGCACCAAGCTGCACAGCACCAATCCACTCGAACGCCTCAACGGCGAGATCAAGCGGCGCACCAATGTCGTCGGCATCTTCCCCAACGAGGATGCCATCACCCGGCTGGTCGGCGCCTTGCTGCTCGAGCAAAACGATGAGTGGGCGGTTCAGCGGGGCCGTTACATGACACTGGAAAGCGTGACGCAATTGGGCGATGATACCACCGTCACGTTGTCGTCCATGACGGCGTAATCGACCCGGCCCTGCCCGGAGATCAAAGCGGCTACGCCGCTGAAGCTACACCACGCGGTGGGACACGATCGGCAAACTCCCGTCCCAGAAGGCGGAGCCGCGAGGTCGGCGCCGACCAGACCCGCTGGCAGAGATCTTCGACACCGAGATTGTCCCACTTCTCCAGGCGGCTCCCGGCCTGCGGGCCGTTGCCATATTTGAGGAGATGCTTCGCCGGCATTCGGATCTGTCGCCCGGTATCCGGAGGACCCTGGAGCGGCGCATCCGGACATGGCGTGCGCGGCATGGTCAGGACCAGGAAGTCATTTTCCGTCAGACCCACGAGCCCGGCCACATGGGCCTGTCGGACTTCACCGATATGGGCGACCTCGATGTGCCCGTCACGGTCGCCGGCGAGCCGCTCAAGCATCTCCTCTATCACTTCCGGTTGGTCTGGTCGGGTTTCGAGCACGCCCATGTCATCCTCGGCGGCGAGAGCTATGTCGCCTTGGCCGAGGGACTGCAGAACGCCCTGTGGGCGGTAGGCGGCGCGCCACGCCTACACCGCAGTGACAGCCTGTCGGCCGCATTCCGCAATCTCGACGCTGACGCCAGAGTTGACCTGACGCGGCGATATGATGCGCTTTGCGAGCATTATGCGATGGAGCCGACGCGCAACAATCGCGGTGTCGCCCATGAGAACGGCGCTATCGAAAGCCCCCACGGCCATCTCAAATATGCCGTAAACGACGCACTGTTGATGCGCGGATCCGGCGACTTCGACGATTTGACCGCCTATCGCGCCTTCATCGACGAGATCGTCGCGCGCAAGAACCGACGCAACGCGGCTCGTATCGATGCCGAGCGCGCAACGCTGCAGCCGCTCCCGCAGCTTCGCACCGGCGACTATGAGGAGAGCATTGTCCCCGTCACCTCGACCAGCAGCTTCACGCTGAAGAAGGTCTTCTACACGGTCCCGTCGCGCCTCATCGGCCACAGGCTGAGGGTCCGCCTGTATGACGACCGCCTCGATATCTTCCTCGGCGCGACGCGTCTCATGACGCTCCGTCGCGGACGAACGCCCAGCGACGGCAAGCACGGACACGTCGTCGACTACCGGCACGTCATTCACAGCCTGCGGCGCAAACCTATGGCGCTGATGAACCTCGTCTACCGCGACCAGATCTTTCCGCGCGAAGCGTATCGCCGGACATTCGACCGTCTTATCGAACAACTGCCCGAGCGCGTCGCCTGCAAGATCATGGTCGAGTTGCTCTCGCTCGCGCATGAGCGGGGTTGCGAAGCAGAGCTGGCAGATGTTCTGGCAGCGGATCTGGACGCCAGGCGCCTGCCAGACCTCACGCAGCTACGAGCACGCTTCTCACCAGACCCGGCCAGCTTGCCGGTCGTCTCGGTGCAATTGCCCTCGCTTGCCGTCTACGACACTCTGCTGACGGGAGCGGCCGCATGAACCCCGCTGTCGACACCCAGCGCCTCGCATTCATCCTCAACGAACTGCGTCTGCCTGCCATCAAGCAGGCCTGGCTCCAGTTCGCTGAACGCGCCGACAAGGAGGCGTGGCCGGCCACCCGCTTCCTCGCCGCGCTCGCCGAGCATGAGATCGCCGAACGCGACCGGCGACGCATCGAGCGGCACCTGGCAGAAGCACGCCTGCCACCAGGCAAGACCCTCGACACCTTCGACTTCACCAACGTGCCGATGATCTCGAAGGCTCACATCATGGCGCTCTGCGCCGGCGACAGCTGGCTCGAGAAGGGGGCCAACCTCATCATGATTGGCGGACCGGGCGGCGGGAAGAGCCATCTCGCCGCTGCAATCGGCATGGCACTCATCGAGGCGGGCTGGCGCGTCCTGTTCACCCGTACCTCGGATCTCGTCCAGAAACTGCAGATCGCGCGCCGTGAGCTCGCCCTCGAAAGTGCGATCGCCAAGCTCGACAAATATCACCTGCTCGTGCTCGACGATCTCGCCTACGTCACCAAGGACCAGGCCGAAACCTCCGTCCTCTTCGAACTGATTAGCGCCCGCTACGAACGCCGATCAACCCTCATTACCGCCAACCAGCCATTCGGCGACTGGTCGCGCGTATTCCCTGACCCCGCCATGACGCTCGCCGCTGTCGATCGCCTCGTTCATCATTCCACCATCTTCGAGATGAACGTCGAGAGCTACCGACGCCGCGCAGCCCTCCAGCGACAATCAAGCTGAGACACCGTCTGTCGCGGAGCGGCGATCAAGACCAAAGTTGGCCTTGCATTGCCTGTCGCGCCGCGACAATCTCGCTCCCGTCACGGCCGCAGAGTCTCATCCTGATCGCCGCTACTGTCTCATCCAGATCGCCGCTCAATACAGGACGTTTCGGAAACCGTGATTTTTCCCGTACTGCCGAGCCAGCGGCAGGGCGTCGAAGATCTGCGGCTCGTCAATTTTACCGACGATGATGGTACTCAGAGCCTCGTCGGCACCTATACAGCGTTTGACGGCAAGGACGTGCGGCAGGAAATGCTTCGGGGCGTCGATCTACGCACGTTCGAGATGCGCCCGCTGAGGGGGCTTATGACAGGGTACAAGGGCATGGCGCTGTTCCCGAGGCGTATCGACGGGCGGTTCGTGATGCTCGGGCGACAGGACAGTGAGAACATCTGGCTGCTGCACTCCGACGATCTCTACACCTGGGAAACGGGAGCGCCGATCATGGCACCCAAATATCCTTGGGAGTTCGTGCAGATGGGCAATTGCGGCTCGCCGATAGAGCTGGAGGAGGGTTGGCTCGTCTTCACGCACGGGGTTGGGCTAGTGCGCGGCTATTGCATCGGCGCGTGCCTACTCGACAAGCACGATCCGTCACGTGTTCTGGCGCGTACACCGTCGCCGCTGCTGTTTCCTGCCGCCGAACAACGCGGCGGCTATGTTCCCAACGTCACCTATAGCTGTGGCGCCCTGCTCCACGGCCGGCGCGTTCTGCTGCCCTACGCCATCGGCGACGAGTATACTGCGTTCGCGGCCGCGCAGGTCGACGACATATTGAGCGTGATGGAAGAAGCGTAGGGCAATTTGGCTCCTGAAAGACGTCTTGACCGGCCAATGAGATCCGTTTGCCGTTGGTGACTCAATAGGTACTCTATGTTCAACTGTTCAACTGTTCAACTGTTCAACTGTTCAACTGTTCAACGCTCACCATGGGCGCCTCGCCGTATTGCTGTTCGGGTTCAACCCGGCCGCCGGTTGACCCTACTCTCATGCGACGGGATAGCTTGATACCGTAATGCCCGCGCCGTCTCGAAAGGTTCTGAATGTTCGGCTTCCCCTCCGCCATCGCCGCACGAAGACCGGTCGCGCTGTAAATGCCGGCGCGCATCAACTTGGTTGCCGGCGACCAAGGCTATGTTAAGGATCTAGTCCACCCGGTGCCTGCGCCGTCGCACGCAGAAAGTCGAACCACGGATGCGGCGCAGCTAGCGACAGAAAAGCCGACCACCGCAAATGAAAATACCTGTCCGGATCGTCTTCGCCAAGCGAGTGCAATTGATCGGTCAACCGGCTCCTCCGTTCGAAGCTGATCACCAGATCGAACAGGAGCAGGGTAAGGCGTGGCAGACTGCCAGAGCCGATCATACCTTCCGCCTGCGCTGCCGCGATTAGACTGCAACTTCGGTCAAATAACCGCTGATACCATTCCTCAGATCGACGGCTTATCACCGGATCGTTCGCAGCTTCAAAGGCGATGAAACGCCGAAACGCCTGAGTCTCCGGCGTGCTGATGAAATCAAAGATGGACCTGATCCACTGCTTCAGGCGCTCAAGGGCGGTACTGGAAGACAGTTTGTCAAGGTCATGTTGATCCACGCCCTTCAGCAAGCGATCAATTTCGCAGCTCACTGCGGCATCGATCAAGCCTGCCTTGCTCTTGAAGTGACGATAGATCGTCCGTTTGGTGACGTTGATCTGTTCCGCCAACCTATCCACCGACAGACCTTCCGAACCTACCGTTCCCAAGGCGACCAGCGTTTGTTGCAGGATATCCTCACGCAAGGCGGTGGATTCGTCAATGGTCGGTCGTCCAGTCCGACGTTCCGGAATACTCGCCATCGAACTCTCCCTACGGTCTTCCGGCTAGCACCCGGTTGACACACTCTTTATGGTTTATGCGGGCCCGACAAGCGGAGCCGATCGGCACCGTAGCGGCCGAATGGAATCGATGAAACGAACGCCACGTTCCTTCTGAAGGAGCACCTCCAGAATGGTATAGCATCAGCCCGGGGGCTTTGCCGACGGATCGGCCCAGCCCAGCCCCAATGCCTTTTGAACTGCGACGTAGCTGCTGGTAAGCTGTGCCGTTGCTTGAGCAACCGAGATGGTTGCCGAATAGCGTTGCCGCTCGATATCCAGCTGATCGATAACCGTGCTGGTGCCGGCCTGCACACGCAAGGCGTTGAGCTGGGCGGACCGCGAGGCGGCACGCTCGGCTGCAATCAGCTGAAGGAGTTGCTGCCGTCGGTTGCCGAACTGGGACAGGCTGGTCTCCGCGTCCTGCAGCGCCTCAAGCACCGCTTGACGATATTGCGCCTCCGCAACGTCACGTTGCGCCTCTGCCTGACGGACCATGGCTCGGTTCCGGCCGAAGTCCAGAAATGACCAGCTAAGCCTAGGTGCCAGCAGCGCCGTGAACTTGTCAGGGTCCACCACATCCCCGAGTGACGTCCCGCCAAGCCCCAGCAGCCCGGTGAAGCTTATGTTCGGGTACATCCGGGCCTTGTTGACACCGATCTGCGCCGAGCTGGCGGCGAGAGCGCGTTCCGCCGATCGTATATCGGGTCGATGCGCGATCACGGTTGCTGGATTGCCGATGGGCACGCTGGCGGGCGGTAGGGGAACGGGCACCCTGGTGGCCAGTGTAGCGTCCAGCGCGCCGGGAGCGCGCCCCGTGAGTACCGCGAGCTGATTGCGATACTCATCAAGCTGTGCACCCAGCGGGAGATTCTGAGCGTCGGTTTGGTTAAGCTGGTTCTGCAATCGCTGAACATCCAGCTCGGTGGCCGTACCTGCCGCATATCGTTGACGGGTTAGAGCCAGTGCCTGTTGCTGAAGCTTTGTCGATTGCGCGTTCAGGTCCGCTCGTTGCTGAACATCGCGTACGTTGACATAGGCCTGCGCGACCTCGGCCGATAGACTCACCTGAGCGTCGGCGAGGTCGGCAAAGCGTTGTGCTACCGTGGCCCTTGCTCCCTCGACGCCGCGACGCCCGCCACCAAACAGGTCAGGCTCCCACGAGGCGGTGGTGCCGAGATTGAAGAAGTCGACCGATGTGCTTGTGGTCCCTTGCGTGTCCGTTCCGTCGCTGCCCCCACCCGATGCGTTCGCAATGTCGATCCCAGGCACCTTGGCGTGGATGTAGCTGGCGGATGCACTTACCGATGGCAGCTGGTTCACCTGTTGCGTTCGCAGTTCGGCGCGCGCTTGGCGGATCGTCGCCTGTGCCACGTCGATCTGCGGGCTGTGCGCCAGCGCGTCATCGACAAGCGCAGTGAGCGTCGGGTCACCCAGGGCTTCCCACCAGCGGGCCAGACCCGGCGCAGGCGTGAAGGCCGGGTCGCCGGCGCGAACAAAAGTGCCGCGCGCGACAGCATCTGCCGCAGCTCGTGGAGGGCCCGCATAGTTCGGCCCAACCGTGCAGCCGGCCAGCAAGGCCGGGGCGACGGCTAGGGCAGAGACTAGAAGAATAGTCTGTTTCATCATCAGTGCACCGCTGCCGGCTTGGCGTTCTTGGGGAGGGGCCGGAGGAACAGGACGAGCGGGATGACCGCCAAAGTCGCGACGCCCATCAGCCAGAAGATATCGTTGTATGTCATCACAAACGCCTGGCCCGTGATTTGCTGTTCGAGCTGTCTAGCCGCGGTGGTGAGGCCGCTATTGGCGTTCACATAATGCTGCACGTCATAGGAGTTCGCGCTCAGCGACTCTTCCAGGCGCCGTTCGTGCAGCCACAGTCGTTTTTCCTGCAGGATTGAGATCGCCGCCAGCGCGAAGCTGCCACCCATGTTGCGCATCGCGTTGAACAATCCGGACGCGTCGCCCGCGTCCTCGCGCGGAACCGACTGCACCACTGCCTGGCTCAGAAACATGAAGCTGAGGATCTGGCCGAAGCCGCGCATGAGTTGGCCGGCGGTGAAATCATGTCCTACCGACTCGATGTTGAGCTGCGCATTTATCAAGGCCGAACCGCCCATCAGCACCAATCCGCTGGCGACGGCCAGCCGAATATCAAGCCGGGCGAGAAGGATCGGGATCACCGCCATCATGAACAGACTGGGAATACCCGATATCATGACAACGATGCCGGACTGGAGCGCGTTGTAGCCTGCGACGTTGGCCAGGAACTGGGGGATGACATAGGAGGTGCCGTAGAGCGCCACACCGACGAATACGCCCATGATCGCCACCGAACCGAACTGCCGGTCCAACAGCAGCGACAGCTTGATAACCGGCCGCGAGGCGAGCCTTTGCCCGGCGAAAAGAGAGATGAAACCAAGCACGCTCACCGCGGTCGTGATCTGGATCAGGGACGAGTCAAACCATTGCTCGCGCTGCCCTTCTTCCAGCACCACCGTCATCCCGCCAAGTCCGAAGGCGAGGCCGGCAATGCCAAGCCAGTCGGCCTTTGCAAGTTCGCCGAGCCGAGCCTTTTCGTGCGGCAGGCCTAGCAGCAGCAGGATCACAAGGCCGGCGCAAAGCGGCACGTTGAGAAAGAAGGCGTAATGCCAGCTGATGTTCTCAGCCAGCCAACCGCCGATTACCGGTCCGATGACCGGGCCCATGATCGCGGTCACGCCGAACATCGCGGTGCCGATCGGTTGCTGGCTGCGCGGCAGTCTCTGCGCGATGATGGTCTGCGCCGTCGGGATCAGCACCCCGCCGGTTAAGCCTTGCCCGGCGCGGCCGACGATCATCATGCCAAGGCTAGTCGAGGTGCCGCACACGATCGAAAAGAGCGTGAACAGGACCGTGGATCCGAGCAGCAGTGTGCGCAGGCCCAGCATGCGCTCCAACCAGCCCGAGAGCGGAATGACGATGATCTCGGCGATCAGGTAGGCGGTGGAGATCCAGGTGCCCTCGGTGCCACTTGCGCCGATTTCGCCTTGAATAGTAGGCAATGCCGAATTGACGATGGAGATGTCCAGCGTCGCCATCAGCGCGCCTAGCGTACCAGCGAGCACCGCCAGCCATGCGGCGGCGTCTGCCTTCTCGCCGACGGACGCGTTCGCGTTGGATCCGGCTCCCGCCGCAGCCGCCACGTCAGTGCCGCCGGCCCAGCTGTTCCTGCTGGTCCTCGATGCGATCGAGATCACCCTTGGCGCCGATCGTGTCCACTGTCACGTTGACCGACAGGCCAGGCACCAGCAGCTTCCAGGCGTCGGGCGATGCCTCGATGGCGATGCGAACCGGCACGCGCTGGACGATCTTGGTGAAATTGCCCGTCGCGTTGCTGGGTGGGATCAACGAGAATTGAGAGCCTGTCCCAGGTGAGACGCTCTGTACACGTCCACGCAGCTTGATGCCCTCAAGCGCATCCACCTCGATCGTTGCCGGCTGGCCCACACGCATCAGGCCGATCTGCGTTTCCTTGAAATTGGCCGTGACGTATAGCTTGGTCAGCGGAACCAGGGACATCAGCCGAGTGCCGGATTGCGCATATTGCCCCACGGTCACCGTCTTGTTGCCGATCCGGCCGGCGGTGGCGGCGCGGATAAGCGTGGCGCCCACGTCAACATTGGCCGCGGCCAATTGCGCGCGGGCGCCCTGCGCTTGCGCTTGCGCTTCGCGGACCTGCGCCAGGTAGGTGCCGATCCGCCGTTGTTGCATAACAACCTGCGCGGCCGTCGCGCGGGCGCTCTCGTTCGACTGGCCTGCAGCCGAACTGAGCTGTGCTAATTGCGAGCGCGTTTCGGCGCCGGCCGCCGCGAGCGGGGCATAACGCGCGACCTCACCCGCATCATAGCGTGCCTTCACCTGGTTAGAGGCAAGCTGGGCGCGGCTCTGGGCAATCGTCGCATATTGTTCACGGATGGAGGCACGCGCGCTGTCCGCGTTGGCCTGCGCCTCTGCGATCTGCGCTTCCGCCCGCGAGGCTTGCGCCTGATAGTCTCGGGCATCAAGGCGGACCAAAGGCTCCCCGGCCTTTACCTCCTGGTTGTCAGCGACGAAGACCTGGGCGATGTAGCCGTTGATCTTGGGCGCAATGGTGATCGCGTCGACCTGAACGTACGCGTCATTTGTTTCCTGAGCGTATTTTCCAACCGTCTGATGGTGCACAAACCAGATCACCACGGCGACAACAACGATGATCGCGATCAGCAGCAGAATGATCTTCGCGCGAGCGCTGAGCTTTTTCTTGGGTTTTTCTGCGTCGTTGCTCCCCGCTTCCTGCTGATTGTCGGCAGCTTTGGGAGAACCCTCTTCGTCCGGCTTCTTGTCGGACCGGTCTTCAGGGGGCGAAGTTTCTTCGTTCATGCGAACACTCGATCTGGAATAGCGTGGTCTAGTGATCCGGCTAAACGGTTGCGCAGTGCATCGACTCTGGATTGCGCGACACCCAGGCCGAGACGGAACTCGCTCGATCAGGGGGAAGCCGACGCTCCGCACATGACCACAACATTGTGTTCCGTGTCGGCACTGTCACTCACGACGGCTGCCACATCCATTGTCCTGTTTGCTACTGCACCCGATCAACCCTGCCGGATAGTATCCCCGTACGTGTAATTACGGCCAATAGCGAGGTCAATGATAAACATACCGGAACGGTTCGCCCGCTTCGCAGCTGGCCTGTCCGCGGGTCTTGTTCTGCCGGTTATGCGGCGAGCTCAGTCAAACCTCGCACTGCTCAACCATGTAAGCGCCTTCGCGTGCGCCCTTCCTGCAAGCCCACTACTATGGGCCGCGCCTGGGATACCGGCAAGGCTCCTTAAGACACTGTTTTTGGAACTTGTACCCTGATCAGGCGTCTCCATATCGAAATAAGTATTCCAAGCAGTATCCCGACGGCGCGTTCTTGCCGGGTACGCTCAACGGGAGCGCCGCGCGTGCCACCGAATAATATGCTGTTCTCCACTGCGTCGGACGTCAGTCCGACGCCCCACCCCGACCAAACGCGATTTAACCGGGACCTGTGTAGTCTGCTTCCCGGCCTGTCGCGCTATGCTGCCTCGCTCGCGCGAAATCCTGACCTCGCCCAGGATCTGGTCCAGGAAACATCGATGAGGGCCTGGCGCAGCCGCGAAACCTTTGTGGCCGGCACGAACTTCAAGGCTTGGCTTTACCGCATCCTTCGCAATTGCTTCATTTCGTACGTCCGACACTAGCAGGTCGCCCAGACCGACACGCTCGGCGACGACTTCCCCGATATCCCAGTCGCTTGTGACCAGGAAAACGTCGTCATGCTCAGGGAGGTTCAGCGTTTCTGGACCAGTCTGCCCCCAGAACAGCAGCGATCGATGCAACTCGTCGGCGTCGAAGGGCGCAGCTATGAGGAGGCGGCAGCTATAGAGCATGTAGCGTTGGGCACGATCGAGAGCCGGGTGGCACGCGGTCGCGATCTGCTGCGCGCCATCGTCGAAGGGGAGGTAATCGCGGATGCACGGATCACCGACACTGGCCAGGAAGCCATTCAACCAGTGACCGGTGTCATGCCTTTGCCGCATCATTCGGATGAAGATCGTCTGCAAATCGAAATGCTCCGAAGCTGGCGAGAACACCGGTCGCTGCCGAGGCTGCAGGCAGCCTAGGCTTACCGCCCGACATGGGCCGAACTCGGCACCGTAACGCCTGCCAATCTGCACGCCAGCGGCCGAACCGCGTTTCGTGCCTCTTCCTCCCTGGAACCCAGATGACATCTTCGACTTCCGCCCAACGAGGCGAGCCGCTGCCGCCTACAATGATCGTCATCTTCGGTGCCACCGGCGACTTGACTGCCAGGCTCTTGACGCCGGCGCTGATTTCGCTGTGTCGACAAGGCTGGCTCGACGACACCCATACCATTCTGGGCATCGGGATCGAGCCCGGCGATGGAGCCATGTTGTGGGACAGGCCAGGTGCGTTCAGCGTACCGAAGGGCGGCGAAGGCGCGATCAATAAGGGCGCGGCCTGGGAAGACCTCAAGCGCCGCATCGACTATTTGAGCGGCGACTTTGGGGACCACGCGCTCTACAACGCTCTGAAGGAACGTACAGCTGGCAATGTCGTCTTCTATCTGGCGGTACCGCCCAAGTTCTTTGGTCCGATCGTTGAAAAGCTGGCAGCGCACAACCTCCTGGCGGAGACGGCAGACGCATTCCGGCGGGTTGCGATCGAGAAGCCGTTCGGACACGATACGGACTCCGCCCACGCACTCAACCGGCAGATCCTCGCCTGCGCCAAGGAGAGTCAGGTATACCGCATCGATCACTTTCTGGGCAAGGAAACGGTGCAGAACATCGTCACCACCCGTTTCGCCAACACCGTGATCGAGAAGCTGTGGAACAGCGAGTCAATTGAGTCGATACAGATCACTGCGGCCGAAACGGTAGACGTGGGATCGCGCGGCGCCTTCTACGACGGCACCGGCGCGCTGCGCGACATGGTGCCCAACCACCTGTTCCAGCTGCTGGCAACAGTGGCGATGGAACCGCCGGCCGGTTTCGACGCGGAGGCTCTACGCGACGAGAAGGCCAAAAGTACTGAAGGCAATCCGGGTCTATGATGCCGAGGACGCGGCGTCTAACAGCGTCCGCGGACGCTACACCGCAGGCGAGATCGGCGATCGCAATCTCGTTGCGTATGTCAATGCGCCGAACGTCGCGGCGGACAGCCGCACCGAAACCTATGTCGCGCTGAAGCTTCTGGTTGATACCTGGCGCTGGTCGGGAGTGCCCTTCTACCTGCGCACGGGAAAGGCGATGGCGGCGCGCGATACAGAGGTGGTGGTGACGTTCCGCCCAGTACCGTTCGCACAATTTCCAGGCGTCGAGCAGCGCCACCTGCCGGCCAATCAACTAGTGTTTCAGATCCAGCCCGATGAGGGCATCGACATGAACATCCTCATCAAGCAGCCGGGCATGGAGATCGCGACCGATCCCGCGACCTTGTCGTACCGCTATGCCGACCGCTACGATCTCGGCCACCTCACCGGCTATGAATCGCTGTTCCACGACATCTTGGCGGGCGACCAGGCGCTGTTCCAGCGAGCCGACGCGATCGAGGCAGGATGGCGTGCGATCCAGCCGTTCCTCGACCTGTGGGGCGCTGGCGGCGAACCGGCCGACTATGCACCGGGCAGCGTCGGGCCAGCCGAGGCGGACGCACTGCTCGCCCGTGACGGTCGGCAATGGCATCGGCTCGGCACACCAGACGAGGATCGGGCGTGAGCGCCGGGTCGGACGCGCCTCCTGTGAGGCGGATCGAAGATTATGCGATGATCGGCTCCACGCACAGTGCGGCGCTGGTTCATCGTTCCGGCCGGATAGAATGGCTGTGCATGCCGCGCTTCGATTCAGACGCTATCTTTGCCTCGCTGCTCGGCACCGCAGATCATGGTGGCTGGCTGCTCTGCGCTGCGGATGAGAGCGCGCGTATCACCCGTCGCTATGTGCCCGACACGCTGGTGCTGGAGACGACGATTGAAACCGACGACGGTCGTGCTGTCGTGATCGACTTCATGCCCCGTCCGGGGGCCGGCAATGTCCACGAACTGGTTCGGATTGTGCGCGGCATCGAAGGCCGAGTTGCCATGCAAACCGACCTACGCGTCCGGTTCAACTATGGCCAGAGCACGCCCTGGGTGCAGGAACGCGACGGTGCGCTGTTCTTCGTCGCGGGCAGCAATGGATTGCGCCTGAATACGTCCGTAGCGGTGACGCCGGACAATCTATCCTCTGCCGCCACCTTTGAGATCGCGGCGGGACAGGAAGTCGCCGCAGTGCTTGACTGGTTTCCGTCGCACGAGGAGCCGCCGCTACCGCGCGACCCCAATGCGATGCTGCGCCAGACGGAAGGCGAGGCGCAGCGTTGGATCGCCGGCTGTACTTACGACGGTCCTTACAGCGATGCGGTGCGTCGATCGCTGGTGACGCTTAAGGGACTCACCTATGCGCCGACTGGCGGCATCGTCGCTGCGCCGACAACGTCGTTGCCCGAAGCCCTCGGCGGCGTGCGTAACTGGGACTATCGCTATTGCTGGCTGCGTGACGCCATATGGACGATCCACGCGCTGACTCAGTCCGGCCATCATCGGGAGGCGAGCGACTGGCGTTGGTGGCTGATGCGCGCCACAGCCGGCGCTCCCGGTGACGTGCAGATCATGTATGGTCTGCACGGCGAGCGGCGGCTGGTGGAATACGAGCTCGATCACCTGCCCGGCTTTGAAAACAGCCGACCGGTGCATGTCGGCAACGGCGCGCACGATCAGTTGCAGCTGGACATCTTCGGTTCGCTGCTCGGCGCCTTCTATGAAGCGCGGCGGATCGGCATGGCTGATACGGACCGGACGTGGGATTTCGAATGCGCAGTCGCCGAATGCCTGCTGGATCGCTGGCGGCAACCGGACTCCGGGTTGTGGGAGGTGCGCGGCCCGCCCCGTCATTTCGTCTATTCCAAGATCATGTGCTGGGTCGCGTTCGATCGCCTGATCGCCAGCGCAGAGGAGTTCGGCATGGCCGGTCCCGTCGATCGCTGGCGCGTCGCGCGTGACGAAATCCATGCCGAGATATGTGCAAAGGGCTATGACGCCGCCAGCAACAGCTTTGTGCAGTATTACGGCGCGGATCGGGTGGATGCGGCCCTGCTTCAAATTCCGCTGCTCGGCTTTCTGCCGGCGCACGACCCGCGCGTGAGCGGCACCGTCGCAAGGATCGAGGCCGATTTGCTGCGTGATGGGGTCGTTTACCGCTATCGCACCGACAGCGATGAAGCGGACGGGCTGCCCGGCGACGAGGGGGCGTTTTTGGCGTGCAGCTTCTGGCTGGTGGATGCGTGGCTGCTGCAGGGCCGACGGGAAGAGGCGGTTACGATGTTCGAGCGACTTCTGGGGATCGGAAACGATCTCGGCCTGTTCGCCGAGGAATATGACCCGCGGGCCGGGCGCCAGCTGGGCAACTTCCCGCAGGCGTTCACGCACTTCGCGCTCGTTAACACGGCGCACCTGCTGCGCAGTGCCGATGCCGGCAAACAGCCGGAGACGGTATAGGCACCGCGCTGATGGGCATCGGTTCGATACCTGACGGGATCGTTATTGCGTTCCCGTGCGGGCATCGGCTGGCGTGGCGGACCAACCGCCCCCCAAGGCGCGGTACAGGGTGATGATGTTGTTCAACTGATCCTGCCGGACGGTGATCGCCTCGAGCTCGGTGCTATACAGGTTGCGCTGCGCGTCGAGTTGTTCGAGATAGGCGGCGTAACCGCCGCGATACCGGTCGGTGGCGAGCCCGACCGAGCGGAGCAGGATGTTACGTCGGTTGATCACGCGCCGGAACTGCTCGTCATAGTGCTGCACGCCGGTCAGCGCCGTTTCTACTTCCTGGAAGGCGGTCAGAACCGTGCCGCGATAGGCGAAGGCGGCCTGATCACGCAATGACGTGGATACGTCGACCTGAGCCGTCAGCCGGCCACCTTGAAAGATCGGTGCGAGGATGCTGCCGCCAATCGACCACACCGTGACGGGATCATAATCGAGTGCATTGACGAGCAGCTGTCCCAGGCTGGCGGACAAAGCTACCTGGGGGAGAAAGGCGCGCCTGTCTGAGGCGAGACTGGCGTCTGCGGCAGCGACGGCGAACGCAGCGCTGGCAAGGTCGGGGCGGCGCGCCAGCAGGTCGGACGGCAGTGTCGCCGGGACCGAAGGCGGCGCGATAAGGGCCAGCGACTTCGCGCGCGGCACCGGCCCCGGCAGGTCGCCGGTCAGGGTTCGTATCGCGTTCTCCTGCGCGCGGATCGCCAGCAACAATTGCGGGATTGCCTGCTCCACGGCCTCGTATTCGGATTGCGCCTGCGTCAGTTCATATTGCGAGATGTAGCCGACCCGCGCCTGATCCTGGGCCAGCCGCAGCGCCTCCACGCGCGAGGTCACCGTCTCGCGCGAGACGGTCAATTGGGCGTCGAGCGCGAGGAGGCCGACATAGGCTTGCGCCACCTGTGCCGCCATCGCCAGGGCCACAGCGTCGCGATCAGCCTGGCTGGCACGATATTGCAGACGTGCCGCATCCGTGAGCTTGGCAAGGCGACCAAACAGGTCGACTTGCCAGCTGGCGTCCAGCGACGGCTGGATTGCGGTGCTTGTCGCAGCTCCGGTTGCTCCAAAGCTGCGCGATCGTTGCAACCCGCTCGAGGCGTTCAGCGTCGGCAAAAGGGTACTTCTCGCCAACCGGACATTCGCCTCCGCCTCCTGGATGCGCGCTGTTGCTGCCAGTACGTCCGTGTTGCGAGCCAGCGCAGTCTCGACCAGCCCGGTGAGATTCGGATCGTTGAAGGCGTGCCACCAACGGGCGTCGACAATCCCCGTGTTCGCGCCACCGTCGCGCCAGCCAGCGGGCGCCGTGATCGCGGATGCCGCAGGGGCGGGGCGCTCCGCCGGCATGCATGCGGCGAGTGACAGCGCAGAAGACAGAGCGAACGCGCGCCGCATCATCGCGGCACCCCGGCGGTGTCGATGCGGGTGATGACCGACATGCCAGGCCGCAGCCGCCCGGCAACCGACTGATTGGGATCGATCGCAATGCGTACGGGTATGCGTTGCACCACCTTGGTAAAGTTGCCGCTGGCATTGTCCGGGCGCAGCACGCTGAATTCGGAGCCGGTCGCCGGCGCGAAACGCTGCACCCGGCCGGTCAGCACGTCATCGCCTAAAGCATCAACCGTGAAGCGCACTGGCTGGCCGAGGCGAACGTAACGGGTCTGCGTTTCCTTGAAGTTCGCCACCACCCACAGGGTCTCGGGAACAAGGAACAAAAGCTGCGATCCCGCGGCGACATACTGGCCCTGCCGCACGCTCGCCTCGCTGATCTGCCCGGCGCGCGGCGCACGGATAACGGTGTTAGCGAGGTTGATTTCCGCCAGACGAACCTGAGCCTGCGCGGTTGCAACCTGCGCCGTCAGCCCTTCGCGCTCGACGCGCGCCGACGTCACCTGTTCCTGGGCGATGCGCACCGCGCTTTCCGCCTTGCGGACATTGGCAATGCCCGATCGCGCGGTGGCGCGCGTCTGGTCGCGCTGGCGAAGCGATACGGAGCCGCGCTCGGCCAGTTCGGTTACGCGCTCGTCGTCAGCCTGCGCCCGGTCGCGCTCGGCCTCCGTTGCGAACACGTCGGCCCGGCGCTGGTCCACGGTAGCGACGTTCTGCGCGATCGTCTGGCGCGCATTGTCGAGGTTGGCTTTGGCGAGCTGAAGCTGGCCGCGCGCTTGTTCCAGCTGCTGGCGATAGATGCGTTCGTCGATCCTCAGCAGCGGCTGCCCCGCCTTAACCCGGTCGTAATCGTTGACCATCACCTCTGCGACATAGCCGTTTACTTGGGGTGCTAGCACGGTGATTTGGCCCCGCACATAGCTGTTCTCGGTGGTCACAACCGTGCTGGAAAACGGCCAGATCTGCCAGACCCACAGGATTAGCAACACCCCGAGCACGGCAATGATCGCCATGATCGCGAGCACCCCGCCGCCGGTCCGGATCGTCTTCGAGGGTGCGGGCTCCGTCGCAGGAGCTTCGGCGACCTGAGCGTCTGTCAGAGGCCGTCCCTGGGCATCCACGAGCGCGGGCGCAGCCGGGGCAGGCTGCTCGGGCTTGCCGTCGCCCTTGGTGATGATCGGATCGGCCATGCTGCTCTCACATCGATGCCGCCGCCGCGGGGGCGGACGGGGGCGGGTTCTTGCGGGCGGCGATCGCCAGGCGCATCACGTGCGCCAGCGACCAGCCGAGGAAGAGAAGGGCGAGAAGCCCGTTCAGAAGGAAAACATCGTTGTAGGCGCGCACATTAGCTTCGCGCGTGGCAGCCTGGGCGAGTTGCCCAATGCCCTGTGCCTGGCGCAACACCGGATCGGTGACGACACGGCCGTACACCTGCCCCTGTAGCTGCAGGCGCTGTTGCACCACGCCGTCTGTCGGATCGACGCCCGCGTTGATGACGCCAGAATATTCGTGCTCCCGGAACTGCTGCACTGTGCCCAGGATCGCCGGCCCGGCCAGGCCGCCGAAGCTCTGCGCGATGGCGAACAGCACGACAAAGCTCACGATATATTCAGGGCCACGTTTCAGCACGGGCATGATGCCAACGAGCAGCAGGGGGCCCATGAACATTGCGCCTGCCACAGACAGCAGGAACTGGCTGACGAACATGTTCTGCGGCCGCGTGAGGCTCGTAGCGCCGTAGTCGAGGAAGCTGCCCACCGCGATCAGCACTACCGACAGCAGGATCTGCGGCACTACCGTCTTCTGGTTGAATGTGAGCGCACTGACCGCGATACCGATCACAATGCCAACCAGCATGACAGCGTAGAGCGGCTGCAGCTGGTCGGGCCCCATACCCAGAGTCCGCAGCAGGCCGGTCGCCGAATAGGTCTGCTCGGACAATAGAAAGCGCAGGCCAAGCGCACCGAGCGCGAACCGAAGTGCGCCCAGCGACCCCAGCCAGCGTGTCTGGAGCAACGGATTGGTCCGGTGATGTTCCAGCGCGAAGGCTGCAAGCGTCAGTAGCAGCGCTGCCGCAAGGGCGGCGGCCATCCACGGGTGATCGGGCGGCCATTGCGTACGCACCTGCGCGAACACCGCGCCGATCAGCGCCAGTGCAGGCCCCAGAAGCGCGAAGGTAACGTAATCGAGCGGCTCGATGACGCGGACACGCACACTGCGCGGTAGTTTCAGCGCGACCACTGCAGCCCAGCTGATGATCGCCAGCCCGCTTTCGAAGAGATACAGCCCACGCCATTCGCCCAGGTCCAGCAGCGCGGGCGACATCAGCCAGGCGAGCGGCGTCGCCAGAGTCGAGAGGCCGAGCGCGACGACTAGCCCTTGGCCCAGCATCGCTTTGGGGAACGCCTGCAAAATGTACATTGTCGCCATCGCGCTGAGCGGCGCGGCGGCAAGGCCGCTTGCCGCGCGCACGAACACCGCCATGCCGAAGCTTTCCACGAAAAGGTGCAGGAACGACACCAGCGCGGAGGCGAGCAGTCCAACTTCGGCAAACCGGCGAAGGCCGTACTGCTGCCGAACCTTGAACAGGACGAGGTTCGACGAAACATTGACCATCAGATAGGCGGCAGGGATCCACGCGCCTTCCGTCGGTGTCAGACCGAGATGCCCCTGAATGTTCGGCAAATTCGCGCCGACGAGGGCATTGCCGAGGCCGCCTGTCAAAGCCAGCAGTACGCCAATGCCGGCATACGCCAAGCGCAGAGGCGGCGCATGCGCGATCGACGGCGCAGAGCCTGGCATCGACGGCCGTTCCTCGTCTGTCCAATCTGGCGCGCGTTCCAGAGGCTCAGCCGTCATGCGCCACCTTCGGGTATCCAGCCTGTCGAAAACGCAGAGGTAGGCTGGACATGCCGGGCGATCATCCTTCATCTAATCATAGCGGGGATAAGGCCCGGTAATTACACTGATCCGTATCTTATCAAGCGGTCTGTCGCAAGGAGCCAGTCGCAGGAACTCAACTTTCGCGCTTCCCGTCGGTTCAGGAAGCGTAAGCCGCCGGGGTGTTCGCTACATGATAAGGTTATACACGCGACCAGCTACATCCCAAATTGCGTGTTCGGTGCGCTCTCTGCATTGACGCGAGACGACGCCCAGACACGCAATCTTGAATAGATACTAAAGGTTTTCCAACAATGAAAATGCTGTCTGTCGTCATGCCGGTTTAGCCTCGTTCTCGCTGCCGATCCTAACCTCGCCGGTGCTTGGCAAGGACCTGAACACTGCAAGCCGAGAGTCACTGTCGCAACAGGATGATCATGTTGTCATCGGCGCGGGTGTCGCCGCGACGTCGCCTTATCAAGGATCGAGCGACTATCGCATTCTCCCGATCCCGATAGTCGACATTGCCGAGGGACGATTCTCTGCCAATTTGCGCAACGGCATTGGCGTCAAGGCCATCGACACGGGGAGTTTTTCGATCGGTGCCAGCGTTGCCCTGATGCCCGGTTACCGACGCAAGGACGTACCCGAGGGCATCGATCGATTGAAGTTCGGAGCCGGAGGGCGGCTTTTCGCAAGTACGCTTTATGATGCCGGCTTCTTCCGCGAGCGCGTCCATCGCAGTCCCTCGATACCGTGTAAGCACAGCATATGCAGCGCGCGTTCAAGGAGCCTTTCTTTCAAGGCCGCAGCCGCCTCCTCCGTAGGACGACCCATCTTCCGCTTTGCTGACTGCATGGCATCTTCCTTCCTCTCGATGCCGGACACCTCAGGGTTTAACAGCATTATCGTCTCTCGAAAGGAGGTCATCATATAGCACATAATGCAATTCGGGGGCCTGAACGAAAGATTTATGTTTACTATTTGGTATATTTAGCGTTGGAGCGTGCCGCTTGCCTTTGGGTACGCGTCCCCTTGCGGCAGGGATTTAAAAATTGGCTACATCGAAAACGGCATGCAAACGTCAGGGTGTACGTCCTTGAGTGGCATCGCCGCCAATTATAACCTAAAAGACCGTGACGGCACGCCGCTGCTGCTGCTTCGCGGTGATTGGGTCACGATGCGTCTCGGAAATATCGCGGAAAGGCTTACCCGCGACATCCATGGTCATTCCGGCGCAATTCGGATTGATGTCGAAGACCTGGGTCGGCTCGACACCGCCGGCGCGTACGCGATTGTGCAGGCCTTGGGGAGCGACCGCGAAATAAATCTCGACGAAAAAATGCGGCCCGATCTCGCCGCGCTCGCGGGACTAATCCGTCCTGTCCTGGAAAAGCCTGCCCATTCCCCGAAACGCCACGGGGGCGCATGGCAAAGCTTCGAGCGCATCGGTCGCGCGGTCGTCGCTGTCGGTCAGACCTTCTACCGCGAGCAGGCGTTTTTAGGGCAGTTGGTTCTGGCACTCGGTAGAACAATTGTTCGCCCGCGGCGCCTGCGCACTACGGCGCTGGTCGCAACAATGGAACAAGCCGGGTTGGGCGGTCTGCCCATTGTCGCGGTAATGACGTTCTTCATTGGCGCCGTGCTCGCGCTCGTCGGCAGCAACATGCTTCAGACGCTCGGCGTTACGGTCTATTCCGTTGAGCTCGTAGGGATCGGAATCCTGCGCGAATTCGGACCCGTGATTGCCGCGATCTTGTTTGCCGGACGTTCTGCCTCAGCCTTCACAGCGCAACTCGGTTCAATGCGGATGAACCAGGAAGTCGATGCGATGCGCGTGATGGGCGTCGATATCTTCGACGCGCTTGTAATCCCACGAGTACTGGCTGCGCTGATCATGTTGCCGCTGATGACTGTCGTCGCCGACCTAGGGGGTATCGTCGGCGGTATGCTCGTCGCACGGACAATGATGGAGATCGAACCAACCTTCTTTTTCCAGCGTCTCGTTGATTCTGTTGGCGCCCAACAATTTTGGGTCGGTATGGCGAAGGTTCCGCTGTTCGCACTGGTGGTTGCGACGACTGGATGCCGCCAAGGACTGGAAGTCGAGGGCGACGTGGAGAGCCTCGGCGCCAAGGTGACCAGTTCGGTCGTCCAGTCGATCTTCATGATCATCATGTTCGATGCGCTTTTCGCTGTTCTTTTCAAGCAGGCAGGTCTGTGAAGGGCGCAACAGACGCTACCAGCGGTGGCACAGCCGATCACGAGGTCGTCATACGTATACGCGGACTGCGTACGGCTTTCGGATCGACCGTAATCCACGAGAATCTCGACCTCGATGTCAGGCGCGGTGAAATCCTTGGCCTAGTTGGGGGATCCGGGACCGGAAAGTCTGTTCTGCTCGAAACGATCCTCGGCCTGAAGACGCCCGACGCGGGCACCGTCGAGGTGCTCGGACGTCATATTCATGACAGCGTTCAGAACCGTGAGATCGTCAAACGCATCGGCGTGATGTTCCAGAGCGGCGCGTTGTTCTCTTCACTCACCGTGCGTGAAAACGTCGAGGCGCCGCTGATCGAACATACCAAGTTTGCTCCAGCCTTCCTTAGCGGGCTTGCAGAACTCAAAATCAGATTGGCTGGTCTCGCTGATGACGCGGGCTCAAAGAAGCCGTCCGAGCTTTCCGGTGGCATGCGCAAGCGGGCCGGCGTGGCACGCGCGATCGCTCTGGACCCAGAACTGTTGTTCCTGGACGAGCCGACCGCCGGGCTCGATCCGATCGCCGCGGAGGAATTTGACGCGTTGATCCGCGGGCTGCGCGATGCGCTTGGCCTGACCGTCTTCATGGTAACGCACGATCTGGACTCACTCTACGCGAATTGCGACCGGGTGGCAGTGCTCGCCGACCGCAAGGTGGCCGCGATCGATACGATCGAGGCGCTAGAGCGATCCGATCACCCCTGGATCAAATCATATTTCGGTGGCCCGCGTGGGCGCGCTGTGCAGGAGAAGAACGGCTAATGGAACGCCATGCCAACTACGCGCTGGTCGGTGTGCTGACCACGCTACTCGTCATAGGCGGGATCGTGTTCGTCCTCTGGCTCGGAAATTTCCAGGTCGGAGATAAGAACGATCGCTACCGTATCGTCTTTCAGGGCCCGATCCGCGGAGTCAGCAAGGGTGGCGAAGTCCAGTTCAACGGCATCAAGGTCGGTGAGGTCAAGAACGTGCGCCTCGCGCCTAATGATGCAACCAAGATTCTGGTCGACGTGGAGATCGACCACGATACGCCAGTACGCACAGACTCATTGGGCAGCACGGAGATGCAGGGCATCTCAGGTCTGAATGCCGTTTCGATCAGCGCTGGGTCGAACAGCAAGCCACTGCTGCGCGATGTCAGTCGCGACCATCCGCCCATTATCCATTCAAAGCCGAACGCGCTTGCGTCGCTGCTGCAAGGCGGAGGACAGATGGTCGAGAACGCCACAATGGCGCTCGACCGGGTGAACAAGCTGCTCTCGGATCGCAACATTGCGAACCTTACCGGCGCGATGGGTGACCTGAAGCAGGTGTCGGGCGAGCTCTCTGCCAACCGCGCCATGTTTGGTAATGCCGCATCGGCGCTGGCTCGGTTCGATACGACGATGGCCGATGCGCAGGCGACGATGAGCAGCGTGCGGGGCTTGGTGGACGGTGACGGAAAACGCGCCGTTGCCAACGCCGCCGATGCCGCAGCGGACCTCAAGGCAACCATGACCCAGGCGCGAGGGGTCCTCGCAGATATCTCGGCGCAGGGAAGTACAATCGGATCGTCGACGCTGCCGCAGATCGCGGACACGATGCGGAGCCTCCAGGACACGTCCGACAACCTCGACACGCTGATCCGACGGATCCAGCAGGACCCGCGCGGGACGTTGATCAAGGGCGCGGGTAAGGAACGGGAACTACAGAAATGAGCACCAGTCACGGATTCCGCGCAGCACTGACGGCCGCCAGCCTATTAGCACTGAGCGGGTGCGTCGGCACCCTGCTCGGCGGCGGGAAACCCGACGCTTTGTACCGCTTTGGTAGGACGCCGGGCGCGAACGCGTCGGGCCCGGCCGCTGTCCCAAGGCGAATTCTCGCGCTGCCAATGCCACAGTTCTCGCCAGAAACGAGCGGCGACCGGATCCTCACGACCCAGGGCAATGCGACGTCATATATCAAGGACATGCGGTGGGTGACGGCTGCACCCCTCCTTTATGCGGCCGCCATAGGAGAGACCGTAGCATCCAGGGCACCCGACATCGCCGTCGCGACCCGAGGAAGTGCGGGACGTGCCGATGCGCTCCTGACGGTTTCGGTCGAGCGTTTCGAAGCCAGCTACGCGACAGGTCCAGATATGGCGCCGGCCATCCATATTAACGGCCATGCGATCCTTCTTGACCAAACCGCAAAGACGATCATCGGCCAATATCAATTCTCTGTCACTCAGACTGCGGCCGCGAATACCGGACCGGCGATCGCCGCTGCGTTCGACATCGCGACTGCGCATAGCGTGGTCCAGATAGTTGACTGGACCAATGTCACGATGCCACTTCCTAATCCGAAGAGATCTTTGTCGGCGGGGTCGCCGCGGCGATTTATGAGGGATTGAGACGCCCATACTTGCACGATGTCCACCTCAATTTTTTTCGGCGCGCTTCGGATAGATAATCGATCGCGGGGACGGTGCCGGGCGCGGATTGTCCATTCATACGGGCAGTTCCGGTGATGGAGCGGTAGCCGAAGGTAGAATCGACAGCGCCTCTACGTAAAAACGATCGCGAACTGAGAGATACTGCCTCTCTTACTCATCCGCAATTGCTTACCTTGTCGGCCAAATTGACATACTAGTTTCGACTAAATCTGTGAGTTCCTGGTTTGTCGCACCTGATCCACCTTGGATCGCCAAAGCCTGAAGTAGCGAGAAAAGAAAACGAGCGAGTGCCGTGGCCGTGTACTTTTCTGAAACATCACCATCGATTACGGCTTGCTCGAATCGATTGACAAGGGCCGCTTCGGCTACCCCTCGGCGCTTGATGACTTCTGTCTTGATTGATTGCGCTTCAGCACCGCAAGCCGTCATGGCTGCGACGCCTAAACAGCCTTTTGGATTTTGCGGGCTCAACTGCATGTCGAGCGCTCCACGCAGCAATCGATCAGCAACACCGCGGGCTGTTGGCGCAACCAGCGCGGAGGTCATGTAAGTCAGTTTTTCTCGTTCGTAGAGATCCAGAGCTTTTTGAAACAAGGCTTCCTTATTGCCGAAGGTAGCATAGACGCTTGGCTTACCCATGCCCATCGCGTTGGTAAGGTCCGACATCGACGCGCCTTCGTAGCCCAGGTGCCAGAAGACAGCCAAAGCCGCTGCTAGTGCTTTATCAATGTCGAACTCGCGGGGGCGACCCCGACCGACTGGCGACGCTATCATGTCCAACATTCCATCTATTATGGGTCCACATTGCCGTGCTGATAGGGGAACGGGCCGTGTGCCTGTCCAGCCACGAGGGGCTAACGTGTTCAACGCGATGGAAAGTGTATGGCTCACCTCTGCGCTTCGGGCACCGAAGCCGCTTTTCGAGATGGCCGGCGCTGTCTCGATCGGGTTTCGGAAATCCAGCGGGGTTTCGCTCGACGCTGAATCACAGCCTTCGAACCAGGGCACTTCCACTGCGCGACTTTCGGCGCCATGCCTTTTGACGGATAATTCAGTGCGAATGCGCACGATGCGAGTCAGGCCGCACCATCGTGCGGCCCTTGGCGCGTCAGGCGTCCTGCGTTTCAAGCGTTGGATAGTCGGAATAACCCTTGGCACCGCCGCCATAAAGCGTGTCCTGATCGATTGCGTTGAGGGGTGCGTTCCGTCTGAGACGTTCGACAAGATCGGGGTTGGCGATGAACGCCTGACCAAACGCGATGAGATCGGCATCGCCGGCGGTTAGTGCCTGCTTGGAGAGCTCGAGCGTATAGCCGTTGTTCGCCATATAGGCGTTGGCGAAGCGGCGGCGCAGCGCGCCATAGTCGAACGGCGCAATGTCGCGCGGCCCGCCGGTGGCGCCTTCGATGACGTGGAGATAGACCAGATCGAGGGCGCTCAGCGCATCGACAATGTGCTCGAAAAGCGGCTGTGGATCGCTGTCCGAAATGCCGTTGGCCGGCGTCACGGGCGAGATGCGGATGCCGGTGCATTGGGCGCCCACCTCTGCGACGACGGCCTGCGTGACCTCGAGCATCAGCCGCGCGCGGTTTTCGATGCTGCCGCCATAGGCATCGTCGCGGTGGTTGGCGCCGTCCTTCGCGAACTGATCAAGCAGATAGCCGTTGGCACCGTGCACTTCGACCCCGTCGAACCCGGCGCGGATCGCGTTGGCGGCACCGCGGCGGAAATCCTCGACGATGCCAGGAAGCTCGTGGTGTTCGAGCGAGCGGGGCTCGGAGCAATCGACAAAGGTGCCGCCAACGTAAGTTTTGGTGTCGGCGCGGATCGGCGAGGGCGCAACCGGGGCGCCGCCGTTGGGCTGGAGGTCCGCGTGCGAGACGCGGCCGACATGCCAGAGCTGGAGAAAGATCCGGCCGCCAGCGGCGTGGACGCGGTCGGTCACGGTGCGCCAGCCCGCAACCTGCGCGTCGGAATAGATTCCCGGCGTATCCTGATAGCCTTGGCCCTGCTGCGAGATTTGCGTTGCCTCGGCGATCAGCAGCCCGGCCGATGCGCGCTGCGCGTAATATTCTGCAGCGAACGGACCGGGCACGAGGCCTTCGGCGGCACGGTTGCGGGTGAGCGGGGCCATCACGATGCGGTTGGCAAGGGCCATTGAGCCGAGCGTGTAGGGGTCGAACAGACTGGGCATGGGACTATGTCTTTCGTCGTGATTTACGGATAGGATCAGGCTGCGGCAGCGATCTCGCGCAGCGCCTTTTCGAAAGCCTCCGGCGGCTGCCCGCCCGAGATCAAATAGCGATCGTTGTTGACGACTGCGGGCACTGCGCTGATGCCGTGAGATTGCCAGAGCTGCTCGGCGGCGCGGACCTCGAGCGTGTACAGGTCGCCGGCCAGGATCTCGGCGGCGCGTGCGGGATCCAGCCCGACCTCCGCGGCAGCGGCGGCCAGCACCATATGATCGGAGGGGTCCTGTTGGTTGGTGAAATAGGCGTCGAACAAGGCATGCTTGAGCGCCACCTGCTTGCCCTCCATCTGCGCCCAATGCAGCAGGCGGTGGGCGTCGAATGTGTTGTAGATCCGGCTCGTATCCGACATCTTGATAGTGAAGCCGAGATCGGCGGCGCGGTCACGGATCATCGCGCGGTTCGTTGCGGACTGTTCGGGCGAGGATCCGTATTTCTCGGCAACGTGCTCGCCGATATTCTGCCCGTTGCTGCCCATCTGCGGGTTTAGCTCAAACGGCTGGAAGGTGATGTCGGCATCAATCAGTTCGCCAGTGCGAGCCAGCGCCTCCTCGAGCCCGCGCAAGCCGATGATGCACCATGGGCAGGAAACGTCGGAGACGAAATCGATCTTAATAGGCTTGGACATGCGGCACCGTCTGCGGCTTGAGGTAAGCTCTGAACGTGGAACTCGGGTGGTAAATGCACGAACGCGGAACGAGTTTCGATCGTGTCCCACCGCGTGGTGTAGCTTCAGCGGCGTAGCCGCTTTGATCTCCGGGCAGGGCCGGGTCGATTACGCCGTCATGGACGACAACGTGACGGTGGTATCATCGCCCAATTGCGTCACGCTTTCCAGTGTCATGTAACGGCCCCGCTGAACCGCCCACTCATCGTTTTGCTCGAGCAGCAAGGCGCCGACCAGCCGGGTGATGGCATCCTCGTTGGGGAAGATGCCGACGACATTGGTGCGCCGCTTGATCTCGCCGTTGAGGCGTTCGAGTGGATTGGTGCTGTGCAGCTTGGTGCGATGCTGTGGCGGGAACGACATGTACGCGAGCACGTCCTCCTCGGCAGTGTCCATGAGCTTCGCGAGCTTGGGGACATTGGGCCTGAGTTGATCGGCGACCTTGCGCCACTGACCCTTGGCGGCTTCGGGCGTCTCCTGTGCGTACGCGGTGGCGATGAAGGCCGAGACGACGCGCCGCCCGCTCTTGCCGGCATGGGCCGTAGCGTTGCGCGCGAAATGTACGCGGCACCGCTGCCACGTGGCGCTGAACACGCGTGAGACGGCAGCTTTGATGCCCTCGTGGGCATCCGAGATGATGAGTTTCACGCCGCGTAGGCCCCGCCGCGCGAGGCCGCGGAGGAAGTCTGTCCAGAATGTCTCGGCCTCCGACGCACCGATCGCCATGCCGAGCACCTCGCGCCTGCCGTCACCGTTCACGCCGACCGCAATGGTGACCGCGACCGAGACGATCCGACCAGCCTGACGCACTTTCAGGTACGTCGCGTCGACCCACACGTATGGCCAGTCGCCTTCAATGGGGCGCTCGAGGAACGCCTTCACGCGGACGTCGATCTCCTCGCAAAGCCGGCTCACCTGGCTTTTCGAGATGCCGCTCATACCCATGGCCTTCACCAAATCGTCGACCGAACGGGTCGAGATGCCCTGGATGTATGCCTCCTGGACGACTGCGGTTAGCGCTTTCTCGGAAAGGCGCCGGGGCTCCAGAAAGGCGGGAAAGTAGCTGCCCGTCCTCAGCTTGGGGATACGCAGTTCAACGGTGCCGGCCCGCGTTTCCCAGTCCCGCTCGCGGTAACCGTTACGTTGCGCGAGGCGGTCACTGCTCTTCTCGCCATAACCCGCGCCGGTCAGACTACCGACCTCCAGGTCCATCAGCCGCTGCGCGGCAAAGCCAATCATTTCGCGTAGGAAATCTGCATCCGCGCTCTTTCCCACCAGCGCTTGCAGGTTCATCGTATCGTCGGTCATCGAAGGTCTCCGTTGGTTGAGTCTTGCAACCCAAACCTATCCGAAGATCTTCGATGGCCACCCGTGAACCTGACCGGCCGCTACAGCGCTGGATGATAGCGCGCGACCGGTCAGCTTCACTACCGCTGAGCTACACCACCAGCGGGGACACGACCAAGCTATTGAATCTTCGTCGAAGCTTAACATAGCCAGGGGCCCCGATCGGCGCTGATCGGGACCCCTTCATAACCCGTGCTTTGCAAAAGATCACACCAGTTGCCTCGCTCAAGACGCGGGCCACTTTCGCGCTGATCCACAACGCTGACTCCCGATATCGCCGCCCTCATGTCAATTCGGACGTCGCTCGATCGATTTGAGCCTCAGTTCAAGCCACGGCGGACGTCGATTGTCTCCAGCATAGCTTCCAGGCGACTTTCCAGTACGGAGTCCTTGTAGAAGGACTCGTCGGCGACATCGCCTTCGAAGAACATGGTCTGCAGGCCGGCCCGCTGAGCCATCTGCGCCATCACCATCTGGCCGTTCGACGACGATCGGCATGTACGCGTGGCGTGGAACACCACTCCCTCGACGCCGTAGGTTTCGCATTCCCGCAGAAGCAGCTGCCCCAAGGTTCGCGCGTTGTGGTTGAACGGGCACAGGAGATAATGCTGCGCCATGCCCAGGATGGGGTCGTCGGGATCGATGAGCTGGGGCTCGTGCCAGAAGGAGTTGTGCGTGTAGCGACCGACCATGACGGCTGCGTCGTTTTCCGCGAACTTGTTTGCAAGCCAGCCCACCTTGTTCCAGTTCATGATGCCGTCGAAGGCAAGCCTATAGCGTTCGTTCGGCAGCGCAGCGACGCCGTCGATTAATCGCTGTTCGATCTCCGCTTTGACGCCGGCGAAATAATCCACGAGCGCCTGATTGCCTGGCAGGAAGTTGATGGGCGCGATGCTGGCGATCCAATCCCAGAACGTCGCAGGAGCAGGCATGGCGCGGCAAAGCGCCATTGCCTCGAGCCTCAACTCGCTTGCGCGTTTGATGTAGTGCATCGACTCGCGCAGCGCGTCCCAGTCGAATTTGCGCTTTGTGTATGCTTCGAGAAATTCGATGAGCTTGTAGATCTGTGCTGCGATGTAGCGCGATCCCCGCTCCCACTCCTCCCCCTTCAAATAACCATCGTCCGGATTGTTCCCCCAAAGAAGCGGATAGGAAACCTTGAAGAACGGCAGTTCCTTGTTGAACAGTCGGTAGGAGATCTCGTCCCACTGCTGTCCGGTGCTGCAGCCGGCGTAGGCGTTCACAAAGAGATCGGGAGGGGGCAGTCGGCTCGCCAACACGTCGGCGGCCGGCATCAACGGCGATGTTGAGGCTTCGTTGTTTTGCTTCGTCAGTACGGCGCAGCCAAGCGTGGTTCGGGCGTAGGAGCACAACTCGTTGTTGTAGCCGTACTCTTCGCCGGTCCGCTGCGCGGGGCCTTCGAGATGCATGGCCGCTAATCTGGCTCCGAAAGCCTCCCCATGGCACCATTCAATGCCTGCAGCTTGGAAGATCGGATTCAACGCCGCACCGTTGTACCAGACCACGGTCGCTCCACGTTCACGAGCTGTGAACAGACGGTCCCAATAGTCTTTGACTAGAGCGCCGCCAGCGCGAGTGCTCAGCAACCGGTTCGACGGGGCACTGGCAGTCGGGATGAACGTCTTCGGTTCCGGATTTCCTAGAATAAGAGACATGGTAGACTTCCTTTTCTGAGTTGACTACGCAAGTTCACGACTCACCGCCAAGCGTCGCTTGATCGTCTCGACGAACGCTTCCATTCGAACTCGAACATTCTCGAGTGCAAGTCCTTCGTGCTCGGTTTCGAGAAGAAGATGCGGAATACCCTTATCGAGTAGAGCTTTGCGCAACTCCGGGTAGTAGAGCATGTGGGGCTCGCAGAATTTCGGCATGAGGATGACGACCCCCTCCGAACTGTCGGCAGCAACCGTTTGAAGTAGATAGCTTTCCCAATCTACCGTCTTCTGCGCGCGCGTGGAACATGGAACGTTGTTGTTGCGGTCGAAGTACCAGCGGGTAAGACTGGACAAGGCATCGTCGTCCGTCGGTACGTCGGTCGAGATGTACCGATAGCCCGTGAAGAGATCGTCATCGACGACCGTCGCGCCGCAGCTTTCGATCAGATCGAGCAGTTCGGGACGAGGCGCGTGGCAGAAATGTCCGGAGAAATGCAGGCGCACGCCTTCGCTCGATGGACGGCGCTCAATCTCGATGGAGCCGAGCAACTCGAGCATCAGAATGCCATGCTCCTCGACATCCATGACCATCGCCGACTTAACCAGCACCTGCATCTCCGCGGCGCTGATGGAGATACGTCCCGATCGCCGTAGTTTGTAAACCTCGCGAAGCAGTCGACGATCTCGATTGAATAGCTCGATGCTGCCTTGCAGTGCTGATTCTGAAATGTCGGACTCGCACAATCTTGCGAGCCTCTTCTGAAGCTCTCCTATTTCCCCCCGGACCTGAGCCGGACTCCAAGGCTCGTCCATCGAGGCAGTGAACTGAGCAAGGTAGACCGGCATGTCCGGCAGGGCGAAGCGCACCGAGTCCATCGCGCCCAGCAGCGCCACGCAATGATCGACGATGAACATGCCGTCGAGCATATCGAGTTGATGGGTGGCCGCCTGATCGACGAGGCTGCGCGAGTAGCCGCAGTAGTATTCGAAGATGAGGCTGCGCCCCAATGTGATGGGCACCCTGCTGTCCTGTAAGACGACCGGCAATGCGCCCGCTGCGTGGACGAGTTCGGCCGGAAAGTTCATCGGTAGGATGCCAATGGCCTTGCGACCGTGGATCAGCTTCCAGTTCTCGATGTACGTCCTGGGGTCTTCGGCTATCCGACCCAGCATTTCGAGGATTTCATTTACCCTGCCCATTGTTTTTCCCGTCGACAAAGAAGATCAGCGAAATTTGATTTGCCGGATACGTATCCGATGCTCAGAGCGCGATGTCGCCCTTACGGGACTCACTCATCGCTGGCTCATCGCTGGAAGCGCTATCCGTTTCCGGCACCAAGTTTCGCCAGGGTGCGCGCTGCGGTCGGATCGCCCTTGCACGCCGGAGCGCACAGCCCGCTGAACGCCATCTCCTGCTCGAGATGATCGTCTTCGGCTGGTCTGCTGTTCTTCGCCCGCTCCGCGAGATAGTCGTCAAGGCCGATGAGCGCAGCGCCCAATGCGCCGGCGACCTGCGGACGAGCCGGTAGGATAATGGGCAAGCCCAGCATTTTCTCGATATGATGCACTGCCGCCCTGTTTCGTGCGACGCCCCCCGTCATAACCACGGGACCTATCTTGCCAATTCTGCTGACAAGTCCGATCGTCCGATTAGCGATCGCGGCGTGAACGGCGCCGAGCACATCCGGCTTCGAATTGCCCTCGGCACGTAGAGAGATTACCTCGGTTTCGGCGAAGGTGGCGCATATGCTGGAGATCTTCAGCTCCTGCGTCGCCTCCATCGCGAGATCTCCCATCTCCTCGAGGGGGATCTCCATGGCCCGAGCCAGCACCTCGAGAAACTTGCCGGATCCCGCGGCGCAGCGGTCGTTCATTGCGAACTGGACCACCAAACCGCTGGCGTCGACGGAGATCGCCTTGCTGTCCTGCCCGCCGATGTCGATGACCAAGCGCGCCTCTGGCACCATCGCAACCGCGCCGCGGGCATGACAGGTGATCTCGGTAAAGTTTTTGTCAGCTATATCGAGCATGCGACGACCGTAGCCCGTGCTGACGGTGCGCCCCATATCCTCCTGTGTCAGGCCTGCCTCCGCCAAGGCGCCAGCGACCGCCTCCTTTACTGCCTGATCGCTCACCGCGCCCATGTGGGAGACGCGCGCCGCGACAATCGCACCATCGAGATCGATTATAACAGCCTTCGCCGTAGTCGAGCCGAAATCGATGCCCATCACATGCGTTTTCATGACAAACTCCAACGCTACTCGAGCCCTTCTGCAACTGCCGGGGCCCGACGGATTGCCCTCGAATCAGCCACTCAACGAACCATGCTCGACGCCTCGTCACGTTGTGCCGAAGCAAGAGCTCGCTCGCATCATGCCGGGGCCGGCAGCTTCTTGGTATTATCAATCTAGTGGCTACTCGCTAATGAGTCAAGCTCACTTGGCGCTGCCGCGTCGGGAATCCCCAGCTGACTGGATCGCCTCTATAGGTTCGCAGCAAGCCTGAGAAGGCCGCACGAGCAACTGGAACGGGCAAATGAGCCACTCTCACCAAATGGCCCCTTGCATGATCAACAGGCGATGCCTCGCGGTTCAACGAGACGCTAACCCGGAGACGACCTCGTTAGTCCAAGTTCAGCCGGGGGAACAAGCCGTTCGAACCGCGTCGCGGCTGCTTCGATCCGTGCGACTGCGTCGTCGAGCGCCCCCGTATGAACTGTTTCCGTGGCGACTCCGCGCACGACGATGTCCGTGATATTTTGAGCTGACTGTTCGACGGAAAAGTCTCCCTCGCCGCGGAGGTAGGACCAGATCTGATATTCGATGCAGCCCTGGATCATGTTTCGCAGCGTGCGTGCCTGGACGTCGGGGCGGAGCGCACCGCTCGCGATCCCGTCGTTGATGATGTCGGTGATGCCCCGGCCCACCCGACGGTTTTGCTCATAAATCCGCATCGAGCGATAACCCGGGTCGGCGCGAAGATCGGCAAGCAGGAAGCGCGTCAACGACGGTTCGGAGCGGATTATGGTCAGATTTCTTCGAATGACCTGCAATAGTCGTTCGCGGAACGGGAGATCCCTGTCGTGTGGATGTCCCTCTTCGAGGAACTCCTCAAACCACTCCTCCGCGACTTGCACCAGCAGATCTCGACGGCTCGCGAAGTACTTGTATATCGTGCCCTCGGAGATTCCGCAGCGCTCGGCCAGCTCCGATGTGAGGAAATCTTCAGCGCCACGTTCGCGGAAAAGGGCGCGTGATGCCTTCATGATTTCGGCGACCCGCGTCTCCTTCGACAGCCGTCGTGGCCTGGATACGTCTGCGGCAGCGGTCACGAGGAGCGGTCGGAGGGTGAAACCTCGGCCCCTTGTCCGTCGGCCGCGATAGCTCTCGCCATCAGAAAAGCGCGCCGTGCCAGGAGATCTTCTTGAAGCACATCAGTTCCACGAGCCCGGAATCGAGCACACGACGTTTGCCACAGAACGCGTTGCAGGCAAAGCCGGAGGATGCCTCCTCCAAGGGAGGCAATTCGGTACTCTTGCGCTCAGTCTCGCCGTGCCACGGCGGCGAGCACGGGCGAATTTGTCGTCAGAAGCGGGTTGCTACGGCTCGGAAGCTGATGACTCTCGTCAACCCAGCGCCGCGCGGGTCGTAGGACTGATTCCACCTTCCTCCTGCTGCGGAGCATTGGAACCTCGGTCTTGCGCCATAGTTGTAAGCGATCGACAGAAGGGATCATTTCATGACCGACGATGACAAAGCGCGCTCCGATGAAATCGATAAAACTCCGGCCCCCGCTACCGATCCGGCTTCATCCTCCGATGAGGCGAAAGATATTGATCTTCCTTTAGAGGATGGCGATGCGAACTCTCAACCGCTTTAGAAGCTCGCGTAACTTTTTGGGCCGAATGCAAAGTTGAATTGCCGCGGGTGCTTATCCATGATCATCGCCTACAAATCTGAGCATGCTTTTGATAAAATGTGGTTTGGCATAGCGTAGGCAATATTGGTCTTGGGCCAGCTTTTCGGCTCGGCCGCATCAGGTTGGCTCGGATAGCGAGGCGACGTTTAGGTCTCACATCTGGAAAAGAGTTCTCGCGTGGTTCGGGGCCGGGACGTAACTTGTCTCTGGCTTATCTCCCGCACTGGGATGTCTCGCTGTCGACTGCCGACTGCCGACTGCCGACCGCCGAGAGCGCAAGCGCTCGATTGAAGTTTTCACGGCTTATCGATCTGGCCCCGCGCAGCCGAGGCAGATATACCGATCTAAGCTCTGTAGAGCTTCTTCGAGGTTTTGGTCGGGCCCTTGGACCATTTGCGCGCGGTAGGGCTGACGGATCAGTTCAAGTCGAAAGGTGTGGTCTTTCGCGATAGTGGGAGGATCGTCGGCACGGTCGACGCGCATTATGAACCGTGCAGCGGCTCAAAGACGCCGTATTGTAAACTAGCTTATGACCTGATAGCGAGTTTTGAACTGAGCCTGTCCGTCTACGGCCGATCGCAGAAGACATGGGTCGCGACGCCCGATCCAGGAGGTTGGATGAATGAAACGGTGCGGGACGTCGGAAGCGACGGGACCATGCTGCACGGTCACTCTGCATGACCGAGCAAGCAAAGCCGCTGATGCATGTGGCGCGACGATTGTCGACGTTATGTGCCGTTCCGGTCCGACGTCGGTGATATGCTGGACCCGTGCGGAGCGCGTGGCCTGGTCGCGATCGGTCGTGACCACGTACCCGTGGCGGAAGTTGGGGACGAGCGACCAGCTTCAGTCGCCATTCCTGGGCAGCCTCCTGATCGTAAGGCTTTCGTCCGTTGAAACGCGCAGCTTGCATTTTAGGCCAAGCCCGGGAGCCAGAGAACTTCAAACCTCATCGTTCCAAATGGTTCGAGAAGCAGCGAAAAAATTCGACGAACCCCCAAGTGATGCGCAGCTACGTTCCGCAGGAGACGTGTGGCCGTTCCCGGTCTGTCGTGCTCCACCAGACGGATTGCGGAAAACCTTTCGGTCGGTCGCGATATCATCGGTGGGGCGGCAGACCGAGCCAGGTCGAAAATCAATTCGGCGTGCCTTTTTCAATTGCGTGCCGAAGGTACAACAGGAATTTGGAGCAACACTATGAAGGTGCTGGTGCCGGTCAAGCGCGTGCTTGACTACAACGTGAAGCCTCGCGTGAAGGCGGACGGAACGGGCGTCGATCTGGCGAACGTCAAGATGAGCATGAACCCATTCGATGAGATCGCGGTCGAAGAAGCCATCCGTCTGAAGGACAACGGCGTCACCGAGATCGTCGTCGTTTCGATCGGCGAGCAGAAGAGCCAGGAAACGCTCCGCACCGCGCTGGCGATGGGTGCCGACCGTGCGATCCTCGTCGTCAGCGAGACCAAGGTCGAGCCGCTCGGCGTCGCCAAGATCCTCGCCAAGATCGTCGAGGAGGAAAAGCCTGACCTCGTCATCCTCGGCAAGCAGGCGATCGACGACGACAACAACCAGACCGGCCAGATGCTCGCCGGCCTACTGAACTGGGGCCAGGGCACGTTTGCGTCGAAGGTCGAAATTGCTGACGGTTCGGTCAACGTGACGCGCGAAGTCGATGGCGGTGCCGAGACGGACACGCTCAAGCTGCCCGCGATCATCACCACCGATCTTCGCCTCAACGAGCCGCGCTATGCGTCACTGCCCAACATCATGAAGGCGAAGTCGAAGCCGATGGCGCAGAAGATGCCCGCCGATTTTGGCGTCGACGTGACACCGCGCCTCACCACGCTGAAGGTGATCGAACCAGGCAAGCGCTCAGCCGGGATCAAGGTCGCCGATGTCGACGAACTCGTGATGAAACTCGCAGCCATGGGGATTTCAAAGTGAAAACGCTCGTCTGGGTCGAACATGACGGCGCGGTCGTCAAGGATGCCACGCTTTCGGCAGTGACCGCCGCATCGCAGCTCGGTGAAGTCCATCTGCTGGTCGTGGGCCAGGGCGTCAACGGTGTCGCCGCGGCGGCCGCGAAGATTGCTGGCGTTGGCAAGGTGCATGTCGCTGACGACGCGGCGTTCGCGCATGCACTCGCCGAGAACGTTGCCCCGCTGATCGTCGAGCTGATGGGGCATCACGACGCGTTCGTCGCGCCGTCGACGACCCACGGCAAGAACATCGCCCCTCGTGTGGCCGCGTTGCTCGATGTCATGCAGATCAGCGACATCCTGTCGGTCGAGAGTGAAGACACGTTCACGCGGCCGATCTACGCCGGCAACGCGATTGCGACGGTCCAGTCGTCAGACGCGAAGAAGGTCGTCACGGTGCGCGGCACGGCATTCGACAAGGCTGCGACCGAGGGCGGATCGGGCGAGATTGAGGCGGTCGCATCAACCGGTGACAAGGGTCTCTCGACCTTTGCGGGTTCGGAAATCGCGGCGAACACGCGTCCCGAACTGACGAGCGCCAAGATCATCGTCTCGGGCGGCCGCGCGCTTGGATCGGGCGAGAAGTTCCACGAGATGATCGATCCGCTCGCCGACAAGCTCGGCGCCGGCGTCGGCGCGTCTCGCGCCGCGGTCGATGCGGGCTATGCGCCGAACGATTATCAGGTCGGCCAGACGGGCAAGATCGTGGCCCCCGAAGTGTATGTCGCGGTCGGCATCTCGGGTGCGATCCAGCATCTCGCGGGCATGAAAGACTCGAAGGTCATCATCGCGATCAACAAGGACGAGGATGCGCCGATCTTCCAGGTCGCGGACATCGGCCTGGTCGGCGACCTGTTCAAGATTGTGCCCGAACTGACGGAGAAGCTGTAGGCAGATCGTATCGTTCGCGCTGTGCTTCTCAATGTGCCGTGACGCTTGATGTTGGAGGGGGGGTATCGCCGCCCTTCGACATCAACGTTTCATGATGATGCAGGGGTTGCGTAGCTTCGCCGAATAGCCTGAAAGCAACATGACCTTGGGAACTAGATGGCAGTGAGGTGCTGAGGCTGCACCAGAAGGTGAACGCATGGTCGCAGAATGTCTCAAACCCTGCGGGCGTAGTTACCTTAGTTCCAAAAACCCGGAGTCGAGCACGCGACGTGCGCCAGATGATGCGGCGAAGGAATAGCCAGCGGCCATCTGCCACAGTGCGAGGTCGATCGTCTCGCCGGGCATGACGACCCCAGCGAAGCGGCAGGTCAGTCGGAGCAAGTCGGTCGGCGAAGCGCCGACGGCACGACATGCCGCAGCGGCTACCGCACCGTATACGCCGAGGCCATGCATGATCGGTCGCTCGAAGCCGGCGGCGCGTGCCGCTGCGGGATCGATGTGCAGCGGGTTCCAGTCGCCCGACAGGCGATAGATCAGCGCAGCGCGCTCCGAGAGAGCCACGCTCGCGATGTAATTGGGCGCAAGGTCCGGCACCGCGACGCTCGTCCGTTCGGCGGGTGGACCGCCGAAGCCGCCGTCGCCGCGCAGCAACAGCGTCTGGCGCAGCGTGCAATAGACGCGGCCGTCGACCGCGTCGGCGATCGTGCGTTCGACCACGAGTTCGGCGCCGCGGCCCTCACCTCGATCGGTGAGCGAGGCGACTCGAGCCGTCCCCACGATTTCCCCGGTCGCAGGCAGCGGCGCGTGATACGTCGCCGCCTGCGCACTGTGCACGAGCTTTGCGAAATCCACGCCGAAGCGCGGGTCGCGAATCCACATGCCGGGCGACGCCAGCGTCACCGCGAAGCTCGGCAGTACGGACAGACGCGTCTCGTCCAGAAATAGGAGATCGGCTTCGTCCAGCGGGTCGGACCCGAGCCCGACGCCGAGCGCGTAGAGGATCGCATCGCGCGGCTCCCAGCTCTGCCGGACCGCGCCGAAATCATGCGCTAGCAGGGCGGCTGCGTCGATCACACCGGATCCCAGGTGAAGACGTCGCCCGATTTTTGCAGCGGGTAGAAGTCGTTTGCGAACTGGTCGAACACGCGCTCGGCGACGGTCTCGGGTGTCCAGCCATCTGCGGTGTGCGCCGTGCGGATCGGGCGCGGCTGCGAGAAGAGGTATATCTCGTTGTTGCGCACGCCGAAGATCTGGCCCGTCACCTTGGCGCCCGCGTCCGCGCACAAGGCGACGACGAACGGAGCGATCTTTTCGGCGACGAGCTTCTTGAGACCCTCGACGCGCTTCTGCTGCTCGGGCGTCTCGTTCGGGATCGAGCTCACCATCCGCGTCCAGGCGAACGGCGCGACAGCGTTGGAGCGGATGCCGAAGCGCTGCATGTCGATCGCTATCGACTTGGACAGACCTACGATGCCCATTTTGGCAGCGGCGTAGTTGGCCTGGCCAAGGTTCCCGATGAGCCCCGAGGTCGAAGTCATGTGCACGAAGGCGCCCGAACCCTGTTCCTTGAAGAAAGGCGCGGCGGCACGGGACGTGTTGAAGCTGCCCTTGAGGTGGACCGCGAGTACCGCGTCGAAGTCGTCCGGGCTCATTTTGTGGAACAGCACGTCCCGCAGGTTTCCGGCGTTGTTCACGACCGCGTCAATGCGCCCGAAACTGACGACGCCCGCCCTCACCATCGCGCAAGCGCCGGCCCAGTCGGCTACGCTGTCGTGATTGGCCACCGCCTTGCCGCCACCGGCGACGATTTCCGCCACGACCTGTTCGGCGGGTGAACCTTCGTCGGCGCCCTCATCGCCGGTCAGCGAGACGCCAAGATCATTGACGACGACCGCTGCGCCGGCCTTTGCCAGTTCGAGTGCGATGCCGCGCCCGACGCCGCGTCCCGCGCCGGTAACCAGCGCGACCTTGCCTTGCATCATTCCCATATCAGTAACTCTTCGGCAGGCCGAGGACCTTCTCGGCGATGAAGCTCATGATCAGCTGTTCGGTGATCGGTGCGAGGCGGGTGAGCGCGGATTCGCGATAGAGTCGCTCGACATGATATTCCTTGGCGTAGCCGAAGCCGCCATGCGTCGCGACCGCCTGCCAAGCGGCATCGTGGCAGGCCCGCGCGGCGAGGAATTTAGCGCTGTTCGCTTCCGCACCGCACGGCAAACCTTGATCGTAGAGTGCGGCAGCCTTCTGGACCATCAGCCAAGCACTTTCGAGGTACATCCAGCGCTCGGCCAGCGGATGCTGGATGCCCTGGTTCTGGCCGATCGGGCGGTCGAACACGACGCGCTCCTTGGCATAGGCCGTCGCGCGGCGCAGGGCGTCGCGTCCGATGCCGATCGCCTCGGCGCCGATCAGTATTCGCTCGGGATTGAGGCTGTGGAGGATGTAGCCAAAGCCCTTGCCCTCCTCGCCAATGCGATCCTCGTCGGGGATAAACAGACCGTCGATAAAGATGGCATTGGAGTCTACCGCTTTGCGGCCCATCTTCGGGATCAGATGCACGTCGATCTTCGATCGGTCGAGATCGGTGTAGAAGATCGTGATGCCGTCGGTCGGCTTCGCGCAATCCTCGAATTTCGTGGTGCGCGTCAGCAGCATGATCTTGTTGGCGACCTGCGCAGTCGAGGTCCAGACCTTCTGGCCGTTGACGACGTAGCCGCCCGGTACCTTCTGCGCGAAGGTCTTAATGCGCGTGGTGTTGAGCCCTGCATCAGGTTCGGTGAAGCCGAAGCAGCACTGGTCTTCGCCCGACACGAGCCGTGGCACCCAGCGCGCCTTCTGCTCCGGCGTACCCTTCACGACGATCGGGTGCGGACCGAACAGGTTGATGTGGATCGTGGACGCCGCCGCGAACCCGCCACCCGATGCGGCGACCTCGTTCATCATGGTCATCGCCTCCGTCACGCCTAGTCCGGAGCCGCCGTACTCCTCCGGCATGGTGATGCCGAGCCAGCCGGCATCGGCCATCGCACGGTGGAAATCCTTGGGAAATTCGCCGGTGTCGTCGCGATCAAGCCAATATTCGTCGCCGAATGGCTTGCAGACGGCGCGTACGCCTTCGCGAATGGTGTCGAGGTCGTCTTCGGTGGGCAGGGCCCGTGTCTGGTTCATGTTGGGTCTCCGACTGCGGCGAGTGTGCGCTGGGCGGTCTTGAGGTGGGGGATGTCGTACATCTTTCCGTCGATGCCGAGCGTGCCGGCTTGGGGAGATGCGGCGAATGCGGCCACGATCTTCCGCGCGTCGGCCAGTTCCTCGTCGGAGGGGCTGAAGCAGCGGTTGATCGTGGCGACCTGATCGGGGTGGATCGCGATCCGCCCGATGAACCCGTCGCGGCGAGCTTCGCAGCAGGATCGCTCCAGCCCTTCCGCATCGCGGAAGTCGGCGAATAGCGTGTCGATCGGTCCCACTCCTGCGCCTGCGGCGGCGTAGAGGCACTGCGCGCGAGCGACCTGGTAGGGGAAGGTCCAAGCGCCGGCGGCATCCTTGTTGCCGGTCGCGCCGATCGCTGCGCCAAGGTCCTCCGCCCCCCAGGTCAGCCCGACCAGCCGCGGATGCGCGGGCGCATAGCTGCCCAGCGCGAACATCGCCGCTGGGGTCTCGGTCGCGACCACCGCGATCTTGACGGTGCCGACCGGCAGCCCCGCCTTTTGCTCGAGCGCGTCGAGATAGTGGCCGATGCGATCAATGTCGTGCGCGCCGTTGGCCTTCGGGACGAGCACGCCGTCGAGTCCGGGCTTCACCACCGCCGCGAGATCGGCGAGTGTCAGACCGGTGTCGAACGGGTTGACCCGGACGAAGAACGCCCATCCGCGAGGTGCAACGTCGTCGAGCAGCCCCGCGACCATCGTCCGCGCCGCGTCCTTCTGCGAGGGCGCTACGGAGTCCTCCAGGTCGAGGATCAGCACATCGGCACCGACACCTGCCGCCTTGGCGTACTTGCGTTCGCTGTCGCCCGGCACGAAGAGGAGCGAGCGCAGCCTCATGCCGGCTTCGCCAGCATCAGCGCGGCGCGCGTGGTTTTGCAGACGATCTCGTCGCGCTGGTTGAGTCCGACATGCTCAAACGTGACGATGCCCTGGCCCGGGCGCGACTTGGACGGACGCAGGTCCACGACGGTGGTCTGCGAGCGGATCGTGTCGCCCGCGAACACGGGTTTCGGGAACACCGTGTCGGTCATGCCTAAATTGGCGACCGTGGTGCCGAACGTCGTTTCCTGCACGCTCAGTCCGATGACGAGGCCCAATGTGAAGATCGAATTCATCAGCGGTTTGCCAAATTCGGTCTTCGCGCAGTAATCATGGTCGATGTGGATCGCCGCCGGATTATAGGTCAGCGACGAGAACAGCATGTTGTCCATGTCGGTGACGGTGCGGCGGATCTCGTGCGTGAAGACGCGCCCGATGGTGAAATCTTCGAAATACAGCCCTGCCACGTGACGCTTCCTTAGTTAAGACGGCCGAGGATCGAGACAGCGGCGACGCTGTTGAACGGCGAGCCGCCGAGATTGTGGGTCAGCCCGAAATCCATGTTCTGCCGCTGTCTTGCGCCAGCGCGGCCCTCGAGTTGGGTGTAGACCTCGTACGCCATGCGAAGCCCTGACGCGCCGACCGGATGGCCGAAGCATTTGAGGCCACCGTCGATCTGGCAGGGAATGCGGCCGCCGGCGTCGTAGTCGCCGTCGAGAACGTCGAACAGGGCACGACCCTCGTCCGAGAGGCCGAGATCCTCCATCGTCACCAGTTCGGTGATTGAGAAGCAGTCGTGCACCTCCGTCACGGAAAGGTCTGTGCGCGCGTTGATTCCAGCCTCGGCATAAGCGCGCCGCGAGGCGACCTGCGTGTTGCGCACCGACGCGCCGTCCCATTCGCCGTATTGCATCTCCCAGCCGTTGCTAGCCGACAGCTGGATCGCCTTTACCGTGACGGGGTTAGCGCGGCCCAGCGACTTTGCGATCTCTGGCGTGGTGACGATCGCGCAGGCGGCGCCGTCGGACACGCCGCAGCAGTCGAACAGCCCGAGCGGATCGGCGATCATCGGCGCGGCGAGAATCTTTTCCATGTCGATCGGCTTGCGCAGATGCGCCTTGGGGTTGAGCGCGCCGTTCTGGTGGCTCTTCCACGACACATGGCCCATCGCGCGCTTCAGGTCTGCGGCATCGACGCCGTGGCGCGCGGTATAGGCGCCTGCGAGTTGTGCGAAGGTGCCCGGCGACGATCCGTAGGGCATCCACAGGTCGTTCGCGAGGCCCTTGGTCATGGTCGGAAGTCCGCCATAGCCGGTGTCCTTGAGCTTCTCGACGCCGAGCGCGAGCGCGAAGTCGACCGCGCCCGAGGCGACGGCATAGGTCGCGGCGCGCAACGCCTCGGTTCCGGTCGCGCACATGTTCTCGACGCGCGAGACGGGGATCGTCTGGAGCCGGAGCGCGTGCGCGAGCGGCAGCGCGCTGTTGCCGACATTGATGCTGTCGAGCGCATTGCCCATCCACGCAGCCTCGATTTGGCTGCGGTCGATCCCTGCGTCGGCGATCGCCTCTTCGAACGCCTCGACCATCAAGTCGTCGGCACCCTTGTCCCAGCGCTCGCCGAACTGCGTGCAGCCCATGCCGATGATCGCGACGCGATCCTTGATTCCGGTTGCCATGTCAGTTCTCCAGCGAAGGACGTGCTGCCGGCACGGCCTTCCAGAAATAGGTGCGAAACCCCCGTCGCCGATCGACCGACTTGATCCGCAACCGCATCGCCAGTCGATCGCCGACCGCGAAACCCTCGGTGTTCGCGTCGGTCATCTCCATCAGCACGCGCGCGCCGTTGTCGAACTGGACGAGGCCGAACCAGAAGGGCGGGTCCGGCGAATAGTTGAGCCGATCCGCGGTGACCGACGCGACCTTGGCGGGGCAATCGGCAAGACGGACGTCGACGAGCGCCTCGGGCGCGTTGAAGCCGGGCCGGACGGGGATGTTGCTCTTGGGAAACTGGACGTTGCCGGTGCTGTCGCGGCCCCCGACGAAGCCGATCGTGTCTCGCCCGTGGCGCTCGACGACCGTCCCTTGCGCCTTCTGTTCGAATTCGGCGCGCACGCCGAAATCGAGATCGAGGCTGCCGCTCAGCGACAGGAAGCGGACATAATCCTGCGTCGCTAGCCCGTGCGCTAGCATCGCCGCGGCGCCGTCCGCGCCGGGCACCGGGCCGGTCATCTCGAACAGCAGCGCGTCGCAGCCCGACCCGAATCCGGCCACGAGGACGATGTCGCTAGGTTTCGCGACGGCGAAGGCGAGCGCCAGCGCATAGATCGCGTGCGCCGCGCCGAGATCGCCGGCGTTCGCGGTCAGCATCTCGGCCTGGTTGGCGACCGTGATCCCGAGCGGCTTGGCGATGTCGCGCCACATGTTCGCCAGCGGCTCGTGGACGGCGGCGTGCGTCACTGCCGCGCCCTCGATCCCTGCAGCGGCGAGTGCGGCACGGATCGCGGGGACGATGACATGGCCGCCTGCGGTCTCGCGGACGAAGCGCTCCTCATAAACGTACGGCGTCGGCGATTCGCGCGAGGTGTAGCTGTCGAGCAAGTCGTGCGACACGCTGGCATGGCCGATCAGCTTCGCGCCCCCGCTGTCGCCGACGCGGACCGCCGCGCCGCCGTCGCCATAGGACAGCTGTTGCGCGCTGCCGGGTCGGGTCGGGCGCCGCTCGCCCGCCGCGACGATCGCCTCGCCCGAACCGAGCAGCGCATCGAGCAGCGCGCTCACCGCACAGCGCCGCGAGCCCGATACGTCGTTGGTGCGCAGCGTGTCAGGCAGGCCCAGCGCGGACGCGGCGAGCGTCGCTTGCGACCGGTCGAAGAACGGCGCCGAGGTGGAGGCGAACACGAAGCGCTCGGCCGGCGTCAGCGCGCGCGCGGCCTCCACCGCCAGCGTCAGCGCGTCCTCGTCCCAGCCGGCAACGGCACGGCGACCTGCACCGCGCGCGCCCAACCCCGAGAACTTCAGCGCCTTGGCGGCTGCTGCGCGGTCGAGCCGCAGGATCGGCAGGTAGCCGCCGATCTCCGAAATGAATCTGTCCTGCATCCTCGCCTTTTCGCTTATTCTGACGGCGCATTGTTGACAGGAACGCCGCGACTTGTAAACAGGTTCACTATTGGTGAGATCGTGATTTAACGATCCACATCGGAGGGGCCTGTGGACAACACTGAATTCTCTGGAGCTGCTGAGCTCGACCGCATCGCCTCCCTCGGCCGGTTACGGCGTGCACGCGGGAGTGTGATATGATTGAACGTAGCATCTTCACCGAAGAACACGAGATGTGGCGGGAGACCGTCCGCAGGTTCGTGGAGAAGGAGATCGTCCCATTCCATGCGCAGTGGGAGGAGGACGGCATCGTGCCGCGTGAGCTCTGGCTCAAGGCGGGCGAGGCGGGGCTGCTCGGCTGCACCGTGCCGGAGGAGTATGGCGGGCTCGGGCTCGACTATCTGTTCGACGTGGTTGTTTACGAAGAGCTGTGGCGTGTGGGCGCCAGCGGTCCCGGCTTCCTGATCCACACCGATCTAGTCGCGACGTACATCTTGACCTTCGGCAGCGACGAGCAGAAGCGCGAATGGCTGCCGAGAATGGTGCGCGGCGAGGCGATCGGCTCGCTCGGTATGACCGAACCGCACGCGGGCAGTGATCTGAAGGCGGTGCGCACCCGCGCGGTGCGTGATTCGAACGCCGCGACCGGCGACAACGATGCCGACTTCATCGTCAACGGGCAAAAGGTGTTCATCTCGAACGGCCAGATGTGTGATGTGATCGTTCTGGCGACCAAGACCGACAGCGCTGCGGGCGCAAAGGGCGTGTCGCTGTTCCTGGTCGACGCCAAAACCCCCGGCTTCAATCGCGGCAAGAACCTCGATAAGCTGGGAATGAAGGCGCAGGACACGTCGGAGCTGTTCTTCGAGGACATGCGGATCCCCGCTTCCGCTATGCTGGGCGAGGAGGGCAACGGCTTCGCGCTAATGATGACCAAGCTGTCCCAGGAGCGGCTTGCCCAGGCGGTGCGGTCGGCGACGGTAATCGAGGTGATGATCGAGTGGACGGTCGACTACACCGCCGAGCGGATGGCATTCGGCCAGTCGATCGCCGATTTCCAGAACACCCAGTTCGTTCTTGCCGACCTGAAGGCGCGCAGCGTCATGGCGCGCGTCTTTACGGACAAGTGCATCGAGCTGTTCATGGCCGGCAAGCTCGACGCGGTCACGGCGGCGATGGCCAAGATGACTACGGCAGAACTCCACTGCGAGACCGCGGACAAGTGCCTTCAGCTATTTGGCGGCTGGGGCTACATGTGGGAATACCCGATCGCGCGCGCCTATGCCGATGCGCGGATCGTCAAGATCGCCGGGGGATCGATCGAAATAATGAAGACGATCATCTCGCGAGAGATGTTCAAGGGCCGGCTGAAGCCGCGCAAGGCCGCCTGATCGTGAATATGTTGGCGCGGACGCGACCGAATTCCGATACCGGCTGGAGAGATCCAACCGTTGCAGGTGTCCCCGTGCCCAAAGATTTCACGACCAGCGTCCGTCTCGGCTTCCTAATCCACGACGTCTCCCGCCTGCGCAGGGTCGTCATCGATCGCGCGCTGAAGCCCGTGGGCATCACGCGCTCACAGTGGTGGGTGCTTTCGTTCCTCGGACGCCGCGACGGGATGACGCAGACTGCGCTCGCTGCCGACCTCGATCTTACCAAGGTCGCGATCGGTGGCCTGCTCGACCGGATGGAGTCCTCGGGCTTCGTCGAGCGGCGCGCCGACCAGCGCGATGGTCGGATCAAGCGCGTCTATCTTACATCGGCAGGCACGAGGTTTCTCGGCACCATCCGGACGAACATCCAGGAGGTCGAGCAGGAGATCATCGCCGACATCGACGACGGTGCGCTGATCGGGACCGTCGAGACAATGCTTCAGATCAAGAAGACGCTGCGCGCCATGGCGGGCAGCGACGAACTCGAAGACTAAGGAGAATTGCGTTGCGTGGATTAGAAGGCAAGGTGGCGATCGTCACCGGCGGCGGACAGGGTATCGGCCGCGCATTGTCGCTGCGACTGGCCGAGGAGGGCGCGAAAGTCGCAATTTTCGACCTGAAGCCCGAGGCAGGCGAGGAGACCGCTGGGCTTGCGGGCGCGGGCGCTACCATGAAGACCTACGCTCTCGACGTCGGGGATCAAGACGCGGTGAACGCCGCAGTCGACCAGGTCGAAGCCGAACTTGGCCCGATCTGGACGCTGGTCAACAACGCCGGCTGGGATCAGCCCGCGCCGTTCCTTAGCACCGATAAGACGCTGTGGGACAAGATCATCCGCATCAACCTCTACGGGCCGCTCCACACCCATGCCGCTGTCGCGCCCAAGATGGTCGAGCGCCGCGCCGGGCGGATCATCAACATCGCGTCGGATGCCGCCCGGGTCGGCACCAGCAACGAGGCGGTCTATTCGGCGTGCAAGGGGGGGCTAATCAGCTTCACCAAGTCGGTCGCGCGTGAACTCGCGTCGAAGGGCGTGCTGCTCAACGTCGTTTGCCCGGGACCGACCAACACGCCGATGATGGCCAGCGTGCTCGGCGAGGGCGAGCAGGCAGTGAAGTGGAAGGACGCTATGGTCCGCGGCATTCCCTTGAAGCGCATGGGAGAGCCCGAGGACTATGCGGGCATCGTTGCCTTCCTGGCGTCCGACGACGCAAGCTTCATCACCGGCCAGACCTTCTCGGTCGCCGGTGGCATGAACATGATCTGATCAGCCCATGGTTGAAGTCGTGCCCGAACGTTTCGAATTGCTCGATGTAGGATCTGGTTTCGGCGAAGCATTCGGCAAGGTCTATGTAGACCGGACCGAGCATAGGATGGGATTCCGCGTGGCTGAATGTCACACGAACCCATTCGGAGTCTGTCACGGCGGCGCAATGGCGACATTCGCGGACACTCAGCTGATGGCGTATTTCGTCGTGCTCGGCGAGGGGCGAGAGATCATCCCAACCATCAACCTTTCGATCGACTACCTTGCGCCTGCCCCGTTGGGCGGCTGGGTCGAGGCTTCGGTGACGCTGGTCAAGCGGACGCGCACGATGCTCTTCACTCAGGCGATCATGACCGTGGACGGTGAGCCCGTCGCACGCTCAAGCGCCATTTATCGCATACGAGAGAACAGGAGTTTCAAATGATTGACCCGACCACCTTCGAAGACGTGATCTACGAGAAGCGCAACCGCGCCGCCTGGATCATCATCAATCGTCCCAAGCTGTACAACGCGTTTCGGGCTAAGACGATTGAGGAACTGATCGCCGCATTCAAGTTGGCCGCCGATGACAAGGGCGTGTCTTCGGTCGTGCTGACTGGCGCCGGCGACAAGGCGTTCTGCACCGGCGGCGACCAGTCCGCGCACGAGGGGCAGTATGACGGGCGCGGCATCGTCGGCTTGCCGATCGACGAGTTGCAGTCAATTATCCGCGACATTCCCAAGCCGGTGATCGCGCGCGTCAACGGGTTCGCGATCGGCGGCGGCAACGTCTTCGCGACCTTGTGCGACCTGACCATCGCCGCCGACACCGCCAAGATGGGTCAGGTCGGGCCGAAGGTGGGATCGGTTGACGCCGGCTGGGGTACCGCGCTCCTCGCACGCCATGTCGGCGACAAGAAGGCGCGCGAGATCTGGTACCTCAACCAGCAGTATACCGCGCAGGAGGCCATGGAGATGGGCCTCGTCAACAAGGTCGTGCCTGCCGCCGAACTCGACGATGCAGTCAACGCTTGGACGGAAACAATTGGCGAGCGGTCGCCGACCGCGCTTGCGCTCGCGAAGCGCTCGTTCAACGCGGACAGCGAGAATATCCGAGGCATCAGTCAGCTGGCGCTGAACGCGGTCAAGCTGTTCTACGACACTGCGGAGTCGAAGGAGGGCGTGAACGCCTTCACCGAGAAGCGCAAACCCGACTTCCACAAATACGTGAAGTGATCGGATAGAGGTGATGCCGCAGCGCATCGATCCCTGCGACCTCCCCGCCGTCCTGCCGCCCGACGGTTTGACCTTGGTCTCGGCCTGTTCGGCGGAATCCACGATCCTTGCCGATGCGGTGGAGATGGCCGGGGCGGCGTTGGGAGCGATGACGTTCTGCGGCATTTTCGTCGGCGGCCTGAACCGGCGAACCTGGGTGGCAGGACCAGCCTCGCGCGTGCTCACCTTTTTCCTGACGCCCGAGCTGCGGGCCGAAGGAGAGCGAGTGGAGTTCCTGCCGCTCTGCTACCAGGACGTCTTGGTGGAGATCCGGCACCGAAAACCGCAAGCAGCGCTTTTCATGTGCTCGCCACCGGACGAGCACGGGATGTGCAGCTTCGGCACCGAGGTCGCGTTCGTCGCCGAACTATGGCGCGAAATCCCGGTGCGCATCGCGCACATCAATCCTTCGATGCCCCGTACGCCGGGAGATCCGGGCATCGCGTTCGATGCGCTCACTGCCTATGTCGAGGCGGACCAGGCATTGCCGGGGATGTCGGCGGGGGAGCCCGACGCGGTCGCGCGTGCGATCGCCGCACACGTCGCGCCGTTCGTCCGCGACGGCGCAACGGTGCAGACGGGACTCGGCAAAATTCCCGATGCCGTCCTCGGTGCGCTTCGCGGAAGGCGTGACCTCAAGGCGCACACCGGCCTGCTCGGCGACGGCCTGCTGGACCTGGTCGAAGCTGGCGCGGTGGTGGACGCGACGGTCGGAGTTGCGATCGGCAGTGCGCGTCTATACGCATCGCTCGGACATCCGGCGTTTAACTTTGCCCCGGTGTCGATCACGCACAATGCTGACGTACTCGCCCGCATCGGCAATCTCGTTACGATCAACTCGGGAATCGAAGTCGATTTGTTCGGCCAAGTTTATGCCGAATTGACCCCGAAAGGCCTGATGTCCGGCCCCGGCGGCGCGTCTGACTATGCGCGCGGAGCGCGCGGCCACGGCACCCGCATCGTTGCGCTGCCGTCGAGCGCTGGCAAGGGCACCGTCAGCCGGATCGTCGCGCCAGGCAAGGCGGCGGGGCCGGTGTCCCTCGGCCGGATGGACGTCGACGTCGTCGTGACCGAACACGGCGCTGCCGACCTGCGCGGCCGCGGCCATCAAGCGCGCGCCAAGGCGCTGATCGCGATCGCCGCGCCGGCGATGCGCGATGCACTTACTGAACATTGGGCGGCCTACGCCCGCAACCTTTAGGAGATGCCGAATGGCGAAGGTAATCATCAGCTGCGCGATCACCGGATCGATCCACACTCCCTCGATGTCGCCGCACCTGCCCGTCACCGCCACCGAAATTGCCGAGAGCGCACTCGGCGCGGCCGAGGCCGGCGCGGCGATTGTCCACCTGCATGCGCGCAACCCCGAGGATGGCCGACCCGACCAAAGCCCAGAGGCGTTCGAGCCGTTTCTGAAGGTCATCAAGCAATCGTCGGACGTCGTCGTGAATCTCACGACCGGCGGATCGCCTTACATGTCGGTCGAGGAGCGCGTGAAGCCCGCCGAGCACTGGAAGCCGGAAGTCGCGAGCCTGAACATGGGCAGCATGAACTTCGGGCTGTTCCCGATGCTGAAGCGCTACAAGGATTTCAAGCACGAGTGGGAACCGGCGATGCTGGAGGGCAGCCACGATCTGGTCTTCCGCAACAGCTTCAAGGACATCCGCTACGCGCTAGACACGTTGAACGCGACCGGCGCGCGATACGAGTTTGAATGCTACGACACCTCGCACCTGCACAATCTTCACTATTTCTGGACCGAGGGCCTCGTTCAGGCGCCTTTGTTCATCCAGACCTGCTTCGGGCTGCTCGGTGGCATCGGCCCGCATCCGGAAGAGGTGCTGCACATGAAGCGCACCGCTGACCGGCTGTTCGGCGACAACTATCGCTGGTCGGTGCTCGGGGCGGGTGCGAGCCAGATGAAGGTCGCAGCGCAGGCGGCGGCGATGGGCGGGCATGTCCGCGTCGGGCTTGAGGACAATCTGTGGCTAGACAAGGGCGTGCTCGCGCCGAGCAATGCCGCGCAGGTGACGCGGGTGCGGCGGATCATCGAGGGGCTGGGACTGGAAGTCGCGTCGCCGGATGAGGCCCGAGAGATCCTCAGCCTCAAGGGCGGCGACAAGGTTGGCTTCTGATGCAGCCGCTCGCCAATGTTCCCGCGCGCTATCCGCCCAATCGCCTGGCACTCGTCCACGGCGACGCGCGCTGGACGTTCGGCGATCTCGATGCGCGATCGTCGGCGTGGGCGCGCACGCTCGTCGCACGCGGCGTCGTCGCGGATGATCTAGTCGCCTTCTCGCTACCCAATGGGCCCGAGTTCATTGCGCTCGCCTTCGGCATCTACCGCGCCGGGGCGACCCCGGCGCCGATATCGGGCAAGCTGCCCGTGTTCGAGCGCGAGGCCATCCTCGCGGTGATGCAACCCAGCCTGTTCCTGACGCCCGAGGACGTGCTGGTTGCGGACGCGCCATCGATCGCATTCGACCACGTCGCTGCCTCCTGGAAGGCCTGCACGAGCGGTGGCAGCACCGGCACGCCCAAGGTCATTGTTGACGGCCGGCCCGCGGGCTTCCCGGACAGCACCGATTTCATCGGCATTCCTGCCGACGCGATCGTATTGGTTCCGGGGCCGCTCTATCACAACGCCCCCTTCAGCGCCGCTATCTTTGCGCTATGGAAGGGAAGCGCGGTCGTCACGATGGACCGGTTCGACGCTGCAGGTGCGCTAGCGCTGATCGAACGTGAGCATGTCTCCTGGTCAATCATGGTGCCCACGATGCTCCATAGGATATGGACGCTGCCGGCAAACGTGCGCGACGCGCATGACATCTCCGGCTGGCGGATGGTCGTCCATACCGCGGCACCGATGGCAGGCTGGCTGAAACACGCGTGGATTGACTGGCGCGGACCCGACCACATCTGGGAAATCTATGGGGCGACCGAAGGGCTGGTGCGCTGCTGGATCGGCGGCACAGAGTGGCTCGAACGGCCCGGCTCGGTCGGACGACCGATCGGTGGTGCGCGGCTCCGCATTCTTGACGAGGAAGGCAACGAGGTTGGAGCCGGTGGAACCGGCGAGGTGTTCGCGATGCCGCCAGGCGGGCCCCAGTCGAGCTACCGTTATATCGGCGCGGATCGCCGCGCGACTGCCGAAGGCTGGGAGTCGGTCGGTGACTGCGGGCATGTCGATGCCGATGGCTACCTGTTCCTCGCCGACCGCCGCACCGACCTGATCATCCAGGGCGGCGTTAATATCTGGCCAGCCGAGGTCGAGGCGGCGCTGCTGCGGCATCCCCAGGTGCGCTCCTGCGCCGTCTATGGCGAGGAGGACTCCGATCTCGGCCAGCGCGTCCACGCAGTAGTGGAGACCACAGCGCCGATGACGCTGGAGGCGCTGCGTGCGTTCCTCGCCGACTGGCTCGTCCGCGACAAATGGCCGCGCGCGCTGACCCTGCAATCCACGCCGGTGCGCGACGATGCCGGCAAGTTCCGCAAGTTCCAACCGAAAGCCCCCGTATGACCGACGCGCCCACGCTGACCCAATTCCGCCTCGACTTCGCCGACAACGGCTTGGTCCATCTGATCTTCGACTGCCCAGGGCGGACAATGAACGTGTTCTCCGACGCCGCTATCGACGATATCGGCGCGTTTGCGCATTGGCTGACGACCGCAGACGTCTCCGGCGTGCTGATCCGGTCTGGAAAGGCCAACGCGTTCTGCGCTGGCGCCGACCTGAACGAACTCGGCGTAGCTTACGACATGATCATGGCGGCGCCGCCGCAGCGCCGGTTCGACGTCGCGTTCGCGCACTTCTTTCGGTTGAGCACGGCGTTGCGCCTGCTGGAGACCAGCGGCAAGCCGGTGGCGGCGGCGATCGCGGGACTCGCGCTTGGTGGCGGCTGCGAGTTCGCGATGGCGGCGCATTACCGCGTGCTGGTCGACGATCCCAAGATTGCTATGGGGCTGCCCGAGTCGCTCGTCGGTCTGCTGCCCGGCGGCGGAGGAACGCAGCGCCTGCCGCGGCTGGTCGGACTTGAAGCGGCGATGCCGATCCTGCTGGATGGCGCGAAGCTGGCGGGCGACGCGGCCCAAGTGGCCGGGCTGGTCGATGTCGTCGTCGCCGCTGGCGAGGAGATCGCGGCGGCGGAGGCGTGGCTGCTCGGCAATCCGCAGGCGATCCAGCCTTGGGATCGCGACGACCGAGACGTTCCCACGACGGTGGCGATTGGAGCGGGCATCGCCCCGGTTCGCAAGGCGGTCCTCGCAGCGACGCTTGGCCATTATCCGGCACCGCTGGCAATCCTCGATTGCGTCGAATTCGGACTACCACAGGTTTTCGACGGCGCGATCCGGACCGAAATGGCAATCTTCGCCGGACTCATCCAGCGCCCCGAGGCGCGCGACATGATCCAGACGCAGTTTCTCGCGAAGACCGAATATGACCGGCTGAGACGCAAGGACGCGCTGCCCGGTTTTATAGCTGAAGCGGTTCAAGCGGCGCGCGCCGAACTCGCGGGCATCGACGATGCCGAGGCGCTCGCCGCGGCGGGGTTCGGCGGCGCTGGTGCGCCGAAGCGACAACGGACGCACGAGGGCTACTGGATCGAAACTGCCGAAGGCGCTTCCGCTCGCGCTGCAGTTGCACGGATCAGCGCCGCCGTCATGCCGTTCGGGACCGGTCGCTCAGCCGCCGAGCGGCGGCTCATCGACTACGCCATAGTGGCCAGCATCGGCTACCCTGCCTATCTCGGTGGCCCCATCTCATTCGCCGGCGCCCGCGGATGACGAACGGTGCGGATTGCTCGTCAGCGGGGCTCGATTCTGGCACAGGTAGACGGTCGAGCGATCGATCCGCGCTGTGCCGGTCTGGCCACTGTTCATGGTCCTTTCGACCCCTACGTCGGCACGAGCGTGAGCCGTATCCGCGAAAGCACATGCGACGTTTCGAGGCCGCTCGATCGGCCGCACTCGCGGATTGAGACGCGGAGCTGCGCAGGCTGGTGGAGTCTCCGGAGCGTCGTCCTAGAGCGGCTCTGGGCTTTCATTCGGCGCTATGAGCAACATCGAGCGGAGAGCCAGTCGGCGTTCTGCAGTGAGACCTAGGCGCTGGGTCATAAAGTCGTCGCGAGAGGCCCAGTCGTCGTCGATTGCGCTCCATGCCGCCGCCAGGAAACCGGGATCAACCTCCATCATCACTGACAGCATCTCCGGCCTGATTGATCCTTCGCCCATGTAGGCTAGGTCGCGGCGATAGATGTTGCTCAGCATGTAGTCCTCCATGATCGTCTCTTCAGGAACGTCCAAGGCCATCAAGATTAGTGCGATTGCGACGCCGGTCCGGTCCTTCCCGCTGGTGCAGTGTACGAGCATAGGCAGGTTGTCGGCATCGAGCAGCAGTTCGAACATGGTGCGGTACGTGTCCGCCTGCTCGCGGACGAAGTGACGATACGCTTCTCGGATATCTTCGCGGAGGACTTCCGGGTCGGCATCGGCGCCGTGGGCCGCAGCGACCATCTCGTAGGCTCGGTGCGCAAGGAAGCCGATGGCTCGCGTCGTAGGTTCGGCGGATGCTGGGAACCGGTTGGGTTTGGCTGATCGTTCTGTTTCGTGCCGAAGGTCGCAGATGGTCGAGAGCTCCAGCGCGCCGATCCTGGCGAGATCGCCTGATGTCAGCTCGGCTAAAGAATCGGATCTGAAAACGCGGTGCGATCGCACCACGCGACCGTCCCGAGCGCGATAGCCGCCGATGTCACGGAAGTTGACGGCACCATCGAGCGGCAGGCGTCGGCCTGGTGCGGCGTGCTCGGTGCTATCGCTCATCGGCGGGCCTCACGGTGATGGGAGCCAGTAGCGTTTCGATTGCGGGCACGAGGCCGGGTTCCGGCTCCCATCCCTGCATCAGTAGGCTGGAGCGCGCGTGCAGCAGTTGCACCTCCGACATGTCCAAGGTCGCGCGCATCAAGGCCTCTTGGCCCTTTGCGTCGTCGTTGTCCGCCAAAGATCGGATAGGCTCGTCCAATGCTGCGGTCAGGCCGTGGATGGCGCCCACGAGCTCGTCGGGTGCGGCTCGGCCGCGATCGAGCACATCTGCCGCGCTGTTGATCGCGGCGTCGAGCGCTTCGTCCCCTTCTCCCATTCCCCGGATGTCGCGGGCATAGGCGACGAGGCGGTCAAGTTCGTCTCGGTCGGCCCGGTATTGCAGCGGCATGTTCTGCATCATCAGTGCGAGATGTCCCACCATCAGCTGCGCCTGCTGCATCGCGAGCTCGTTGGTAGGGTCGATGGCGGGCGTGATCACCTCGACCATCGCCTTCATCATGCTAGGGATCTGGATGTCGGGACGCAGTTGCATCTTACAGTTCCTTTGCGAGAAGCGTACGGATGTCGTCGAGCACCATGTAGCCGACGCCGAGCAGCCACGTGAGCAGGATGTCCTGGTGCGACTTCCCGTTCCGCGCGACGCGGTAGCTTGTGCCGAGCGTCATGGCGACCATCGAGTAGGCGTTGAAGACCTGATAGTAGTGTAGCGAACGTCGATTGACGGCCAAGCCGGACGCCTGCTCGTAGGCCTCGAAGAAATCCTCCTCCGGCATGAGACCGGATACGAGGAAGGTCTTGCCGTCCTCCGCGAAGCTGCCGAAGGCGCGACTGGTGCTCCACGCCAGATCCTGATGTCGATCGCCGATCCGCGTCAGTTCCCAGTCCAGCCAGGCAGTGATGTCGAGCGTCTTCTCATCGAAGAGGAAATTGCCCACGCGAGCATCCCCGTGAATCACCGAAAGATGATCGACGGACGGAGCGTTGCGATGCAGCCAGGCCGAAGTGAGCGAGACGAGCGGCAGCTGCTCGTCCGAATCCTCTTCCCATACGCGGTCCCACCACGAAACGGCCCATTGCGCACTTTCCGTTCCGGGCTTTGGGATGTCGAAGTCTGGCAATTCGGCAGTGCGGAAATCGAAGGTGTGGAGCTTTGCCAAGTCTCGCACGAACTGCCCGCCCAATCGACCACGAATGGCTTCCGGCATCCGAGTGCCTAGACCCGATACCCCCGAAGGCGCGTCGCTCGACTTCGTGACGCCGTGCGCGAAGCCGTATACCAAGCCGGGATAGGGCAGGTACCGAGCCTCCTGATCGACCCAATAGACCGGTGGGATTGGCATGGTCGTCTGCAATGCACGAACCATCTGGAATTCGCGCAATCGGCTGGTCTCGTGAAGCGATTCCGCCGGTTCCATTCGGAGGACCATCCGTTCGATCGGCAAGCCGTCGCGAGCCAGCGAAAAGGCGACCTGCAGCTTCGAAGCGCCGCCCGACAACCAGCGAGCTTCGCTGATAGCAACGTCCGACGCACCGGATCCTTCGATCAGACGCTTCAGTCCGGCGACGATCGCGTTTAGAGTCAGTGGCACGAAGGCCGCGCCTGACCTGCGCTCGAGCTTGCTTGTCATCGCGGCGTCTACGCTGCGTTCCGTGACAAATTTGCGTCGCATCTGCCCGATCCATTCGGGAGAAGGCTTGTCTTTGTGAGCGGTCATACTTCATTCCTCTCCCGGCTCTCTGACGGAGCCCCTGCTCTCTGATGAAGCCTATGCGGTGAGGTGTGCCGACGGCTCGTTCCAGCGGCGACCGTACATCCGCGTCATGGTCTGCATGGACCGGATTTCGGAAGCGAGACCATGCCCGACGCGGCCGTCGTCGAGCTGCCATCGCATCAGCGACGCCCCAACGAGGGCGCTCATGTAGCAGATCCAAGGACCACCGGCCTGGGCGGTGCCGACGAAGCGGAAGAACTTTCCGCGCTTGTCGGTGACCTCCACCTCCATCGACGTGATCGTCGCGCCCATGCGGGTCGTGAGATACTTGGCGTCGGTCAGGCCGTAGGCGACGCCGTCCTCCATGACGTAGCCGTGCGCAAGCGTCTGCGCTATGTCGAGCGGGGCCTCGGGATCCCATTTGTTGATCCATTTGATCGCAAAATCGGGACCCCAGTGCGCGTGGGACCAGCCCATCGATGGGACGTGGATCTCAGGCCGCGAGCCCCAGCTGTGGTCCATCGTTTCGATGCAATCGACCTTGTACTCTTTCCCCCGCAGCTTGAGCGTGCCGGTATAGTGCCCCGTCAGGTCGAAATGACCCCCATAGCCCGAACCCATTCCCGCCCCAGCGTGCTGGTCGACGACGGTCTTGGCGGCCTTCGGGCTGTGTTCAGGGTCATGGATGTCGAATGGCTCCATCAGACCCTTGAAGTCGAGGTGGATCTCAGTGTCATCATAGCCAACATAGTCGATGCGATAGTCGCGCGGCGGATTAACTGCCTCTACGCTGAGCCCGCTCGCCAGCGTGTATTTCGACAGCTTCTCCGGTGCAGGCAGCATCTGCTGCGAGTCAAAATACAGGCTTTCCGCGCGGTTGTCTACAAGAGCTCCATAGATCGCCACGTCGCACGAAATTGCTGGCACCCCTTTACGAGACACCGTGTAGATGATTGCAAGCAACCGCTCTTCGGGGATGTTGAAGCAGAACCAGTTGGTTTCCGCATAGGTGTGGTCGGCGTCCTCTGGATGATGATAGTCTACATCGGCGGCGGTGATCATGGACAGCTCCTGGTCGTTTGAGCAAGATTGAAAGGCGACGGATCAGGGCAGGCGCAGGATCGGCTTGATCGTGCGACCGGCCAGTGCGTCATCCATGGCCTCGTTGATTTCAGCGAAAGGATAGAAGCGGACCAGGCGGTCGAACGGGAAACGGCCTTGCCGATGCAGTTCTATCAGCTGCGGGATGAAGACGTGCGCGATGCTGTCGCCTTCGCAGATGCCGCGGATCGTGCGGCCGGGTATCATCAGCATGTTCACGTCGAAGCTCGCATCAGTCCCGAGCGGCGGCGCGCCGACGATTCCGCAGGTGCCGCGGATCGCCAACGCGTCGATCGATTGACGCAGCACCTCCGGCCGGCCGCTTGTCTCCAAAGTGTATTCGGCGCCGCCGCCGGTGATTTCCTGCACGCGGGCTACGGGATCTTCGGCCGTCGGGTCGATCGCATGGGTGGCGCCGAGCTCCATCGCCAGTTCGCGCCGCGAATCCGTCGGGTCGATCGCGACGATGATCGTCGCTCCCGCAACGCGCGCGGCCATCACTGCGCTTAGCCCGACCGCGCCGACCCCGAATATCGCGACGCTGTCGCCTGCGCCGACGTCGAGCGCATTGAGGATCGCGCCTGCGCCGGTCTGGATCCCGCATCCCAGCGGCCCGAGCAATTCGAGGGGCGCATCCTTATCGACCTTGACGACGTTGCGCCGGTCGGCAAGCGCGTAGGTACCGAACGAGGATTGGCCGAAGAAGTGGTCATGCAGTGCATGGCCGGCGTGATCGCACGTGCCCGTGCTGCCGTCCGCACGTGCGCCGCCGACATTCAATCCGAAAAAATTCTGGCAATAGGTCGGCTCGCCCTTGCGGCACGTCTTGCAGACGCCGCAGCTCATGTAGGTCAGCACGACGTGATCGCCGGGCGCAACTTCGGCGACGTTTGCGCCGACCTGCTCGACGATCCCCGAGCCCTCGTGACCGAGAACGCCCGGAAGAGGGAAGGGATAGTATTGATCGCGCACGATCGCATCGGTGTGGCAGATGCCCACCGCCACGATCCGCACCAGCACATCGTCAGGCTTCGAGAGAGTCACCTCGACGTCCTCTATCTCGAACCGCCCGCCCTTTTCGCGGACGACCGCCGCCTGCGCGTTCCGAAGCTCCGTCATGTCAATCTCCCAGCAGCGCGGTGACCGTCTTGGTCTCGGTGTAGGCGTGCAGCCCCTCGTCCGACATCTCGCGGCCGAGACCGGACTCCTTGAATCCGCCGAACGGCGCTGCCGGATCTATCATCGCATGGCAGTTGACCCAGACGGTTCCCGCCTGAAGGCGCGCTGCGGTAAGGTGAGCGCGTGAAAGATCGCGCGTCCAGATGTTCGCTGCGAGGCCATAGGGCGTGTCGTTGGCCTGGGCGACGACCTGATCGATGTCGCGGAACGGCGTCGCGACGACGACGGGGCCGAAGATCTCCTCACGTACGATCGTCGCGTCGGGCTTCGTGTTCACGAACACTGTGGGCTCGACGAAGTATCCGCTGTCGCCGTGGCGCTTGCCGCCGGTCACGACTTCGCCGCCTTCGGCGACTCCCTTGTTGATGTAGCTCATGACGCGGTCGCGCTGCGCGGCCGACACGAGTGGCCCGAGCATGGTGCCGGGATCGCGCCCATGTCCGATCTGAAAGCTTTTCGCGGCGGAGGACACTGCTTCGACGACGCGATCGAACACGGATTCCTCGATGAACAGTCGCGAGGCGGCTACGCATACCTGACCGGAATTGAAGAAGATCGCAAGCGCCGCGCCGAGGCCTGCGGCGTCGAGGTCGGCGTCGGCGAAGATCAGGCTGGGCGATTTGCCGCCGAGCTCGAGCGTGACCGGCTTCACCTGATCCGCGGCGGTCCGCAGGATGTGCTTGCCGACGCGGGTCGAGCCCGTGAAGGCGATCTTGTTGATGCCACGATGCTCGACCATCGCTTGGCCCACGACGTCCCCGTAGCCCGTGACGACGTTCAGCACGCCCTCCGGCAGGCCCGCTGCCAGCGCGAGTTCGGCAAGACGCAGCGCCGTCAGCGGCGTAACCTCCGACGGCTTGAGCACCATGGTGCATCCCGCAGCGAGCGCCGGCGCGATTTTCATCGCTGCCATGACCAGTGGAAAGTTCCACGGTACGATTGCGCCGACCACGCCGAGCGGCTCGCGGCGCGTGTAGCTGTGATACTGCTTGCCGTCGGCCGAAATCGCGTTGACCTTGCCCTCGAGCCGAGCGCAGGCGCCGGCGTAGTAGCGAAAGGTGTCCGCCGCCGCAGGGATATCGAACGCCAGCGCGTGCGCATAGGCCTTGCCGTTGTCGAAGCTTTCCAGCAGAGCCAACTCCGAAGCATTTTCCTCTATCGCGCGTGCGATCGATTCAAGCAGTCTGCCGCGGTCGAGCGGCCGCATCCGAGCCCAGCTTTTCGCTTCGAACGCAGCGCGTGCGGCGCGGACCGCGGCATCGACGTCGGCCGCGTCGCCGCCGGGAACCTCGGTCAGCGTCTCGCCGGTCGCCGGATCCTCTACCTTGATGGTCTGCCCGGATCGGGCTCCGGCGCGCGTGCCGCCAATCACCATATGCGGATCGGGCAGCCTGAGTTCCAAGTCGGCCATCGTCGCTCTCCTCGTATGTTTTCTGATTCTTATCGGCGGTTCACGCAGCAGAGATGCCGCCATTCACGCTGATCGCCTGGCCCGTGAGCCGCCGCGACCCGGGACCCGCGAGGAAGACGATCAGGTTGGCCAGATCGGTGGGATCGGCGACACCCAGATGCGCCATCGCCGCCGCCTTCTCGAAGAGCTTCGCGCTAAAGCCGCCCCGGGTCACCAGTTCGGCGGTAGGCGTCCCCTCTATCAGCGAGGGTGTGAGGACGTTCACGCGGATGCCGTCGCGCTTCGCCTCCATCGCAGCCGTCCGGGAGAACATGACGATAGCCGCCATCGCCGCGCCCACAACGGTTTCTCCGGGCGTCGCGGTCTTGGCGGCATCCGAGGCGATGTTGATGATCGAACCCGTTCCGGACTCGCGCATTATTGGTAGAACGAGCCGCGTCATAAGCATTGGAGGCAGCACCTGGCGCAGCAGGATGGGCTCGATGTCCGCCGGATCCGTCCGAACGAGCAGATCCGGCACGTAGCTGGAGGCAGTCGAGTTGATCAGCACGTCGATATCGCCCAAGATCACGCGTGCCTGCTGCACCGCGTACTCCGCTCCCTTCAGCGTGCCGGCGTCGGCGACGACGAACGTGACTTCGCACTCCGGCGCGGCTCCGCGGACTAGTCTTACCGCTTCGTCACCCCGTTCTTGCGTCCTTCCGATCAGAACGATCCCGCGCACGGCCTCTCGTGCCAACGAGATCGCCGACGCCAGGCCCACGCCCGACGAGCCACCGGTAATGACGACGCCACTTTCCCGAAGCGTTTTCACCGCCGTCGTCATAGCAGGCGACCTCGTCTGGCAGGAAGGGGCGAAAATCGCCTGGCAACGATGCACTGCTTTGTCATTCATCTCTCCGCCGCCGGTTTTGCCGCCGTTCTCGACGCCAGCTTGGCGCTGGGCATTCGATCCTACGTTCGCGTCCTAGCATTCAGTTCACTGGTGTACAATCTTTGCTCGGGACCTTTTTAGGGCCGCTGCGGCGAAGTGGTGCTGTCGTGGCGTGGGCGCCCCGCCGGCACGGCAAATAGTGCGCGCCGATTCGCGCGAATCAAGCACGCCGATGCGGCCGACGCGACCGCAAATCTCGAGCGGTGCCTCGATTCGTAGCCTGCACGTGGCGAATACCTTCGCGTGGCACTTATCCGTCGGTGAACGGCACGATGTCGACCGGAACATCGGACATCAGCGGTTGACCCGAATACGCGTCGTAGACGTCGTCGTTGCGAATGAGCCGGGAAGGGTTGCTACCGATTGAGCGGAAGCGGAGATCGTCGTGCGGCAGTCCGCCGAAACCGAAGCTCATCGATGCGGCACCTGGACGCAGCGTCTCGTCCGTCATCACGGTGGCCGGGACGCGGCCCGCATCCGAAACGACGTACACCGGGTCGCCGTCGGCCAGTCCCAGTACCGACAGGTCGCTCGGCGATACGAACACGGGATTGTTTGGTCGCGACGATGGCGGCAGGGCGCCGACGAACGAGCTGTTGTAAACGTGCATCATGCGTCGGCACAGCAGGCGAAATTTTCGCGCCGTGAGTGTGGCACGGTCCTGTTCCGCCGCAAGATCGCGCATCATTTCAGGTCGTTCGAGGTCGAACTTCTCGTCCGATTCCCCAGGCGCAACGTGGACCGGATCACCTGGAAAGAGAGCTCCCCCGGGGAACTCCTTAACTGTATCGAGGGGCACCCGGGCATTGCGGCAAAGCAGCGCGAGCACCTCGTCGGTCGTGGGCCGGATCGTCATGTCGACTTCGATTGGCATCATGTCGGGCCCAAGGTCCGGGGAAATCGTCATCGCCAGACCCATAGAGCGAGTCAGCTCGTAGAAGAATTGCCATTCCTCGATGAGATCGGAACCGGGTGGGGGGGCGAGGATAGCGGGAGCGTACTGGGCATAGGGATCTGCCTGTCCGTATCCTGTGCCGTTTCGCGTAAGCCAATCGAGCACCTGCGACGTTCCGGGGACTTCGAGCCAGATCCGTGGCGCGATCACGTAGTCCGCAAGCCGGGAGGTCGCGGACATCCATGGATCGATCTGCACGAGAAGTTCGAGGCGTTCCATCGCCCGGATGGTCTTCGGCTGGTCGGGCCACGCGCCGACCGGATTGCCGGCGCAGCTGATCATCGCGCGCACCCGATCCGATCCCGCCGCCAGTATCCGATCCGGCAGCGCCGCGGTAGGCATTCCCGCTGCGGTGTTCGAAAGTCCGCGGACGCCCATGTCGGTTCCGAAACCGTAAGCGGGCTTCCGCGGGAGGACTTGGGCGCGGGGGCGCAGCGTGGCGGCGAGAGCTCCGGGGTTCCGGACGAAGTCTCCCTCCCGAAGCCAGTGACCGCATAGGGTCGTCAGGCAGAGGAGAAGGTATTCGACGAGTGTGCCTCGACCCGACATATTGGGGCCGGTGCCAGCGTTGACGTAGCCGCGCCGCGTGCTCCCAAGAAGCCGCGCTGCGGCCTTGAGGTCGTCCGCGTCGACCCCGGCCCGCGCGGCGATCGCCTCAGGTGCGAACGGCGCTACGGCGGCGGCAAGAGTATCGATCCCGCGCGCGTGCTCCGCCACGAACGCCTGGTCGTGGAGTCCTTCCGCGAGGATCACCTGGATCATTGCAGCGACGATGACGGCGTCCTCGCCAGGACGCGCCTGCAAATGGACATGGGCGCGGCGGGCCACGTCGCTGCGGCGCGGATCGACCACGATCAGCCGCGTTCCAGCTGCAAGCCGTTCGTTGAGCCACTTGCCGGGATTGCCGTAGGGAAAGCCTGTAAAGGTGATCAGCGGGTTCGAACCGAGCAGCAGGATAACTTCCGGATCGTCAAATCCGACCGCGGGGGCGGCCCATCCTCCGTGTAGCGCCAAGGCTATTTTTTTGCCCGGCTTGTCGATCGTGCCAGGGCTGAATGCCATCGGTGACCCGATCGCGCTCATGAACCCCCCGAAGAACGGCATCGTCGCCGCGGACGCAGCGAAGTAGGTGCCCAGATAGCCCGCGATCGCCGCCCGCCCATGACGCCGAGCGATTTCCATCAGTCGCTCCGCGATCTCACCGATCGCATCTTCGACCGGGATGGCGCGAAAGGAGCCGTCCGGCTGGCGTTTCAGACTGTGGCGAAGACGGCGTTCGTCCGCGAGCAGGCGACCCTGCTCACGCCCTTTGACGCAGGTGAACCCTCGGTAGACGGGATTGTCCTTGTCGCCGCCGATCTTGACCGCGAGGTTGTCCTCGACGTCGACCAGCAGCGCGCATCCGTTGAGGCAGAGGCGGCAGAATGCGTGATGGCGAGTGGCCGTCACACCCCGACCTGGTCGGAAACGTGAATCGTGCTTGCGAACCCGAAACCTGAGAGAGCCGCGCGCACCATCCCGGCCGATGCGGACGAGTGAAGCGTGACGCGGACGTGCGGTCTTCCACCGTCCTTCACGATCGTCACATCGATCGGCGCGATCCCGGTGGCGACAATCGCCGCGTTCGTCGCTGCGTGGATGATCGCCATCTCACGGAGCGCGGGCTTGAATATCTTGCTGACTGCGGTGAGAGGCATCACCTCCACCAGGAAGATCGCCACGGGACAGGCAGCGCGCTCCGGTATGCGGGCCCGGCAATGCTCCAGCAGCTCCTCGGCCGCGTGTACGGCGTCCGGCCGCAGCTGCACATAGGCTACCGGCAGCTCGCCCTTGCTGGCGTCGGGGTAGCCGACTGCGGCCGCCAGCAGGACTCCTGGCGCACTGTTCAGTGCCTCCTCGATCATGGTCGGATCGATGTTGTGACCGCCACGGATGATCACGTCCTTGGCTCGGCCGTCGATCCAGATGTACCCCTCGGCGTTGACGCGTCCGAGATCACCAGACGAGCCCCAGATGCGGCCGTCGGGACCGTCCTTCACGAAGAACCCAGCGTCGAACTTCCGGTCCGCATAGCCGTCCGCGAGGCACGGACCGGCGCCGACGATTATCCCCTGCTCGCCCGGCGGCATTTCGCGCACGAACCGGTTGTCTTCGTCAAGTTCGACTGCCTTAACGTCGTGCCACGGGGTGCGCAGGCCGACCGATCCCGTCAAAGGCGGCGGGCCGTTGGGCTGGCAGCCGAGGAAGCCGTGGAATTCGGTCGCGCCCCAGACCTCGCGCAGATCGATGCCGAAGCGCGCCCGGAACGCATTGCCGAGTTCTAGCGGGACCGTGCTGCCACCGCACGTGAAGGTCCGGATCGAATGGCCGTCGTGATCTTCGGGAGACGCGTAGATTGTCGCGGCGGTTGTGGGCGTCGCCATCACCGACGTCATGCGGAAGCGACGGGCGATGTCCCAAAAGTTGGCGACGATGCCGCGATCGCGGAAGCCGGTGGGGCTGAGCAGCAGCACGGTCTGTCCCAAGACGACCGACCGCAGCCCCAGCATCAGCATTCCGCCGACGTGGAACAGCGGCATGCCGAGGCCGATGACTTCGTCCTCCCGCGCGCCCATGAACGCGCCGCCGATCCACCCTGCCATGACCATGCCGCGATGCTTCAGGCGCGCGAGCTTGGGAGCCGCGGTCGTGCCTCCGGTCGGAAGGTACATGGCGAGCGCGGAGGGGTCGCGGCTGGGCTCGAACCCGAGCGCGTCGCCGTCGTGTTCGCGAAGTGCCGCTGCGAATTCTTGCGCGCCACCGCGCGCGTCGTCGCCGACCAAGAGGATCCGACGAAGCGAGGGAACCTGGGTCACGATGTCTTCAAGGCGATCGGCGGCGCTCGCGCCGAAGGCGCGCGTCGTGACGAGCACCGTTGCGTTGACGGTCTTCAAGATCGACGCGACGAGGGCCGGTTCGAGATGGGGATTGATCGGCATCGCGACCCCCGCCGCAGTCGCTCCCCAGGCCGCGATCAGTGCCTCCGGCACGATCGGCAGCATCAGCGCCACGACGCTCGGGCCTTCTCCGGCGATGCTGCGGAAGAGGTTGGCCGCAGCGGTCGCGTCGCGCAGGTAGTCCCCGTAGGTGATCGTCGAGGAAATCGAGCCGCCGCTCTCCGACAACGCGATTATCGCCGGCTTGTCCGGCGTTGCCCGTGCGGTGAGCGCTAGACAGTCGTAGGCCGTGGCGGCGGGCATGACGTCGGCGGGATCGAGGGCCTCGATTGCCTCGATGTCCGCGAGGCCCTCGATGACTCCGCGAGCAGGCGACACGGATCCCGGGAGATTCAGCCAGCCGGGATGCGACCGGTCGATGTCCCAAGTTAGGTCAGCCATTTTCTCTCCTCTCGCCACGACCGTTCGGTCTGTCGGTTCCAAACATCGCAGAACGTACACTGCTTGACAAGTTGGTTCCTCTCCACGACCATCGTTGATGTAGCCGACTTACTAAGAAGCGGCACATCTGGGAGAGAAGAACCATGGCTTGCCGTCACGCTCGGTCGCTCGTTGTAGCGGCGTCGATCATTCCCCTCTGCTTCCAAGCTGCCGCTGCAGGCGCGCAGGCGGCGCCAGACCGCCACGCCGCCGATCCGCAGGCAGCGTCGCAGCCGGAGGGCGCGGCGGCGGCGCTGCAGGCCGACGACATCGTCGTGACGGCCACGAAGCGCGCGGAGGACGTGCAGAACGTTCCGCTAGCCGTGACCGCCTTCGGCGGCGCGCAGTTGCAGGCGCTCAACGTTCGGGACATCGGTAGCCTGGGTTTTACGATCCCCAACGTCGCACTGGACGACAACGGAACGTCCAAGGGCTATGCGAACTTCTCTATCCGTGGGATCGGCGTCAATAGTTCGATCCCCTCGATCGACCCGACTGTCGGTCTGTTCGTCGACGGAGTCTATCAAGGCATCAACGCCGGTCAGCTGTTCGACAACTTCGACCTGGAGGCGATCGAGGTGCTGCGCGGACCGCAGGGCGTGTTGTTCGGCCGCAACGTCACGGGGGGCGCTGTCCTCGTCAGGACCCGCAAGCCCACCGACACCTTGGAGGTGCGCGGGCGGATCGGCACCGAGTCTGGACCGAGGATGGTGGCCGACGCATCGATCTCGGGACCGCTGGTGGCCGGCAAGCTCACCGCCAAGCTCGCCGCCTACTACACCTATGACGACGGCTGGTTCAGGAATCTGTATGACGGCTCGTCGTTCGGCAAGGATCGGCAGTTTATCGTACGGCCGAGCCTGCGCTTCACGCCGTCCCCATCGGTCGAGTTCCTCCTGCGTCTGGAACACGGACAGGCCGAGGGCGATGGTCCGGCCTCGCAGAACCACGCGGTCTTTTCCCGATCGTCACACGACTTCCTCGTAAACACGCGCGGATTTTACGACAACCGGTGGAATCAAGCGACGCTGGAGACGAACGTCGGCGTCGGCTTCGGCGACGGGGAGATCACCAACATCGCGGCATGGAGAAGGTTCGTAGGGGATACTCTGTCCGACCTCGACGGCGTCGGCACCACGCAGTTCGACATCGGCACCTATACCAAGCAGCGCCAGTTAAGCGAGGAGCTTCGCTACGCCGGCACCTTCGGACGGTTCGAACCTACGGTCGGACTCTACTATTTTACGCAGGATCTGACGTATCTCGAGGATCGGACGCTGGCGGGCGGGTCTGTCCGCCGAGCGGGCGGCGGCGAGGGCACGTTTGATACGCTCGGCGCGTTCGGCGCTGTCGACTGGCACTTCACCGACACGCTGACGCTCAATCTGGGCGGTCGCTTTACGTACGAGCGGAAGAAGGTCGAGATCGCGACCATCCGAGCGACCGGGACCGACTACGTCGCCCGGACAATCACGCCCGACTTCCTTAGCCGGAAGAGCTGGAGGGACTTCTCGCCCAAAGTCGGGCTTCAGTGGAAGCCCGGCAGCCTTACGCAAGCTTATGCATTTTACGCGAAAGGGTTTCGCAGCGGCGGCTATAATTTCCGCAACACACTGCTGGGCGCGGCGCCGGGTCCGTTCGATTCGGAAAGCCAGAACGCCTACGAGGTGGGCGTGAAGCAGAAGATCCGAGGGGTCGGCTCGGTCAATCTCGCGGTCTTCCGCAACATCATCGACGACATTCAACGCGAGGTGCAGGTCCCCGTGGTCGGCGTCGGCATTGCACAGCTCATACAGAACGTCGGCAAGGCGCAGGTGCAGGGATTCGAAGGTGAAATCCTGTTGACGCCGTTCCGGCACCTCGTCCTCTCCGGACAGTTCGGCTACACCGACGGCAAGTACAAGTCGCTGTCCGTGGATCTCAATGGAGACGGGGTCATCGACGCTCTGGACTTCGCGCTGAAGCTGCCTCGTCAGTCGCCGTGGACCTATGGAACCAGCGCCACGCTCGACATGCCCTTGCCCGGCGGCGTCGCATCCGCGCGCCTGGCCTATAACCACCGCGACAGCGCGTTCCATACCGACAACAATCTGGGTTTCTACAGGCCCATCGACCTTATCGATGCGAATCTCTCCTTCACGCCTGAAGGCGGAAGTCTCACTTTCTCCGTGTACGGCAAGAACCTGACGAACGAGACGATGTACGGCAACGACGCCGTTCTCCCCGACACGCCCGCCTTCGGCGGCGACGGCGCGTTGGGACCGCGGCCGCTTCCCACGTTCTCGCCGCTGTCTCGCGGACGCGTATACGGCGGGGAGATCCGCTTCCACTTTTAATCCACTCCGCGATCGTCGTCGTGGCGGCTTCAGCTCGGAGTGTCGGTCCTACATTCCGCGCTGAAGCTGCCTTGGCGCTCCAATCGCTAGTCGGCAGCAAGTGGCGAATGGGGTCATGCGGCCAGGGGCACACGTTCGCTGCGGAAGGTCGGGTTTGTGCGGGCCGACCGCGGCGGATAGTCGCCAAAGACCCCGGCGGACCCAGCAACCCCGTACACTCGTTGACCGGTTTTCGGAGATCTCCCAAGGTGCGAGGGGCCGAACCGAGATCAGAGTGAGACAGGGTCACCAACAAAGGCTTGCCGAAGTAGGAAACTTGATTACTATCTCCTAAGTTGATTGCCCGTTTCGCCCTCACGCGGAGCGAGCCCGACTTCATCATGGCAAAGCGCCGTTCAGAGCGCGTGACAGGAGAATGGATGATGCCTAAGGGTCTGCGCTCGTTTCGACTTGATCTGTTTGCCGGAATCTCCGGTATGTCGATGGTTTTCGGCGTTCCCGCCCTCGCCCAGGTGGCGGGTCCCCCGTCAGCCGGCGTGCCGGCCGACGCGCCGGCGAAGACGCCGACGACGTCTCAGGAAAGCGGCGTTCCTCCGACTGCGGATCGAGCGGTTCAGGTAGCGGCGGACGCGTCGCAGATCGGAGACATCATCGTCACCGCCCAGAAGCGGTCCCAGACGCTTAACTCCATCGGCATCTCGATCAACGCAGCGGATGGCGACCAGCTGGCCAACCTAGGCGTCCGCGACACGGGCGATCTCGTCAAGATCTCGCCCGGTCTGACGTTCCAGAAGAGTCAGGACGGCACTCCGCTCTTCACGATCCGCGGCGTCGGTTTCAACGACTACACGCTCGGGGCCAGCCCTGCGGTGAGCGTTTACGTCGATCAGATGCCCCTGACCTACAGCAATTTCACCCAGGGCGCGACGCTCGACCTCGAGCGCGTGGAGGTACTAAAGGGTCCGCAGGGCATCCTGTTCGGTCAGAACTCCACGGGCGGCGCCATCAACTACATCGCCGCAAAGCCCACCGACACTATGGAGGCCGGCGTCAAAGGGTCGTTCGGGCGCTTCGATACCCTTGACGCCGAAGCATTCGTGAGTGGTCCGATCACGGAGAATCTGGGCATCCGCGTCGCTGGCGGTACTACCCAATCGGGGCCATGGCAGTCCAGCTACACCCGCGGCGACAAGCTCGGCAGGCAGAACATCGTTCGCGGTCGTGTGCAGTTGGAATGGAAGCCTACGAGCACTCTTTCGTTCCTGGCGAGCGTGAACGGATGGCACAACGACTCCGACACTCAGGCCGCCCAGTTGGTCGGCCTTAAGCTGCAGCAGGACGCAAGCGCGCCTGGCCTTTATGATCCGGTCGAAACCAAGCGGCGGGTTGCCGCCTTCCGCAACTATCCACTCGCGCCGAACAAGGCCCGTGCCGCGGACTGGGACCCCAACCGCGACTTGAGCCGGAATGACGGGATGCTCCAGACGTCGCTCCGCGCCGACTGGGAAGTTGGTTCGAGCGTGACCGTCACGTCGCTGACTTCGTATACCGACTTCGACCAGAGCTACGGCGTCGACAGGGACGGCACCGTTCTCGAGAATGCAGGCGTGCAGTCGGACGGCAAGGTCAAGAGTTTCTTCCAGGAGCTTCGCGTCTCGGGCAACACGTCTCGACTGGATTGGGTCATCGGCGGCAATCTGGCCACGAACAAGGTCACGACGCGCGATCTCTTCCTCGTCAACGACTCGACGAATACGGCGATCTTGCCGGGAATCGGCGTGGACGGGGCAACGACCACCCTGACGCAGGATATCCGCGATCTCGCGGGCTTCGCGAATGTCGAGTACAAGATCTTCGACAAGGTCACGCTGCTGGCTGGCGGACGCTACACGGACAGCAAGAACGATTCGACCTCATGCATTCGCGGCAACCCGGGGCACTCAGCGACCTTCTACGCCTTGTCCCAGCAGATAAGCGGCGTGGCGCAGACGCCCCCCGACGCGTCTACGTGCGTCGCCTTCGACTCGCAGTTCCTGCTGTCCCGCGTCCCCACGCCGGGCCGGTTGAAGGAGAACAACTTCTCCTGGCGCCTCGGAGCGAACTACCAGCCCACGCGCGACTTCCTGTTCTACGGACTTGCGTCCCGCGGCTACAAGTCCGGGAGCTTCCCGACGATTCCCGCGTCTCAGACGTCTCAGTACCAGCCCGTGACGCAGGAGTCCGTCACGGCATACGAAGCCGGCATAAAGGCGACGCTGTTCGACCGGAAGGTTCAGATGAACGTCGCCGCGTTCCACTACGACTACAAGAACAAGCAGATTCGCGGGGCAGTGATCGACCCGATCTTCAATCAGCTGGAGCAGCTCGTTAACCTGCCCAAGTCGAGGATCAACGGGGCAGAGATCGACGTGACTCTCCGGCCGGTGAGCGGTCTGACGTTGCGGGGCGCGGGTACCTACGTGGACTCGAAGGTGATCGAGTTCACTGGCATCAACAATGACCGCGTCAACGGCGACTATCGAGGCTCCGCGCTTCCCTTTTCGCCGAAGTGGCAGGTGTTGGGCGACGTCCAGTACGAGTTCCCCGTGACGTCTACGCTGAACGCTTTCCTCGGCGGGAACGTGCTGCACAACACGCGAACCAACTCCACGTTGGGAGATCCGGCGAGCTCTCGGATACGCAACTTCACCACGCTTGATCTCCGCGCTGGGGTGAACGGGCCCGGAGACCGGTGGTCGTTGTCCGTATGGGGACGCAACGTCACGAACGAGTACTACTGGACCAATCAGTTTGCGACCCAGGATGTCATCGTTCGCTACGCCGCAATGCCCGCCACGTACGGCGTCTCGACGAGCGTGCGCTTCTGAATTCGTCAATTACCGGTTGGAGGGCGCCCATAGTCGCGCCTTCCAACCGCTATCGAAGCGCGAGAAGGAGATGGCCGATCGACGTCACGACGCGAACTCCGTCCTCCCGGCGAAGCCGCCTCGTCCGCACCGGCGGTCGGCATGGAGGATCTAATCAAAACATAACGTCTCTCCATCGTGGCTCGATACGAGTCCGCAAAGCTATTCGGCCTTTGACCGACAGAGGGCTCGATCAGGGCCGGAGATCGCACAGCTGCTTCGGTAGTGAGATGCCCCAACCGACTCGTAAGAACGCGTAGTGCGAAAATTGTACGACAATGTCGCCTCGGCGCTCGACGGTGTTCTGTTCGACGGCATGACGATCTGCGCTGGTGGGTTCGGCCTTTGCGGCATCCCAGAACGACTGATCGACGGGATCGAGGCGTCTGGCGTCAAGGACCTGACCATCGCCAGCAACAATGCCGGGAGCGACGGGCAGGGGCTAGGGAAACTGCTTCGCTCGCCTCAGGTGAAGAAGATGATCTCGCCGTATGTCGGCGAGAACAAGGAGTTTGAGCGGCAATATTTCAGCGGCGAACTGCAGGTCAAGTTCTGTCAGCAGCTGACAACGCCTATCACGGCACGTCTTCCGCTCGACCGCGCGTTTGAGGGAGCCGCGAAGACGAACGGCATAGACGGCGACAAATTCGGGTCGGCGCCTGACGTCGCGCTGGTCCCCGCCGGGATCGTCGCAGCGGGTGTTCTCGACCTTGCCGTCTTCCAGCTGCTCGCGGCCGAACGTGACGACGCCCGCCGGACAGGTGCCAGCCGCCCTGATCGGCCAGGGGGGGGACGCTCGGGTCGAAAGCGGCGGGCGCCAACGGCGCACATATTTGGGAGACGGGTGATGACCAGCACCAATCGCCACGCGCTGATCTTCGCCGACACCATATTGAGGATGAAACACGAATGAGTATGACCGTTGGAAACTCCAATCGCCTTCCCGTTTGCTACGGGCGGCACAGATGGATCAGGCTCGGCCTTCTTCGCGCGGCGAGCATCACTGTGCTGATTTCCTGCAGCAGTCTTGCCTCGGCCAAGACGGATCTCAGAATCCCCTCGCTCGATGCGGACGTCAGCGTAGATACTACGGTGACTGCCGCGTCGGAGTGCGCACGACGCACGCCGACCGCCGGTTGATCGGAAAGTCCTTCGACAGCAGCGGAAGGCCGAAGGGAGGAACCGGAACCGACGTGAACGACGACGGCAATCTGAACTACAGCAAAGGCGATGTCTTCACCGCGCCGGTTCAGGCCTTCAGCAGAGTGACGATGACCCACCACGACTATCGTCTCGTGGCAAGCGCGCGAGCTTGGGCGGATTTCGAAACGCTCTACGGCGAGGTTCCACAGGGAAATATTCCGAACGGGTACCGAGCCAACGCTCCTCTGAGCGATCGCGGTTTCAATCGTCTCAATCGGTTTGCCGGGGTGCGGTTGTGGGAGGCATACGCCGCAGGGACATGGAAGATCTCGCCAAGCGCCTCCGTCGACGCCAAGGTCGGGCGTTCGGTGCTCAATTGGTCGATATCGAAAAGCTTTAACGCCCAAGCTGCGATCACCCCCATCGATCTGTCCGCGGCGCGCATGCCGGGCGTGGTGGCTCGGGACGAGGTGGCTATCCCGACCGGGATGCTGAACCTCTCGGCGACAGTCGATGGCGTGACGGTCGGAGGGTTCTATCAGTTTGAGCGAAGCGTGGACAACCTTCCGGCATGCGGAACGTTCTTCGGCGTTCTGGACGTGGGTTTCGATGCTGGTTGCTCCGGCCTCTCCGCGAACACCTTCTTTCCCACACCAGCTTCGGCACTTCCCGCCGACGCGGCACGATACGACAACGACGCCTTTGGCCTCGCGGCTGGCGCCGTGCTTCCGCGAAAAGGGGACGTATATACCGGAGTGCATTCGCAGTTCGGGATTTCCGCAGCCTTTAAGCCCGTCGCTGGACTGGACGTCAGGATCTATTTCCTGAACCTGGCGTCCAGATTGCCGTTCATCACCGCCGTCACCGGCGACCTCGCTGCCCTCCAGCAGCCTGATCCGATCTTCCTCGCAGCGGGGGCCCCGGCCGGCTACGCGGGGACGGCTTCCTTCCTCAAGACCGCCGGTTATCGGTTCGATTATCCGGGCAACATCCGCACGTTCGGAGCGAACTTCACTTTCACGCAGGGCGGCACCACCGTCGGTGCGCAAATGGACTTCAGCGACAACCTCCCGGTCCAGCTGAACACGGCGGATGTCATCGAGCAGATCTTCGGCGCCGGACCGCTCGTTCCTCGCGTGCTCGGAATGCCGCCGGGCAGCTTCAGCAATGGATACGACCGGCTGCGGTCCCTTAACCTGATGGTCACGGCGTCCCATGATTTTCCGCAAATACTGAAGGCTAAGCTACTGAGGGTTTCGGGGGAGGCGCTATTGGAGACGCTGCCTGGCCTCCCGCCGCTCTCCACAGCGAGATATGGTCGCGGTTTCCAGTACGGATTTTCGAGGGAGGGATTCGGCGACATCGCCTCGTGCCCGGCGATTGCCATTCCCGGAGGCGGCAACCCAGAAGGATGCGTAAACAAGGGATTCGTCACGCCTGCAGCATTTGGCTATCGCCTCAACGCGACGCTGGCCTACGAACTCGGAGCCCTGCATCTGACGCCCGCGCTGGCCTGGGCGCACGACGTCGCCGGGTACTCGCCGAACGGCCAGCTCATAAAGGACCGGAAGATAGTTCGACCCTCGTTGGGTTGGGAGTACGGAAAGACGCTGTTTGGCGGATTGTCCTACAGCCATGACCTCAAGTCGTCGACGTACAACAATGCTGACGACCACGACTATGTTCAGACGTGGATCGGCCTTCATTTCTAGTGAGATCGGCCCGTCGGTCGAGTGGAAAACGGCTTGCCCGGCGTTCGGGCACCACGGTCGGAGGAAAAGGCGAGCGTACAGAACTAGCGGTATATCGCGTACGTGGGGATGCGTATCGACCGCACAGGAGCGATCGCGAAGGCATATTCGCGGGTCCGTTGGCAAAGCCGCCCCCGCCCCTACGCCGAGGCCTGGCTCCTAGCGCCGACGATCCACCCCTTCGAATGCCGATCTCGCCGAAGTTCGTCGGCCCCGATCACCACTGCAATGTCGGACCGGAAATTCCCGGAGAGGGAGGTCCGAGGCATGGCTGAAGATTGCGGGCAGGACCATCGCTGCGGGGCTCACTGCACGTCGGGCAAGGTCAGGGTCAGACCGTCGAGCTCCTGGGTTACGTTAATCTGACAAGACAGGCGCGAATTCGAGCGAACGTCTGCCGCGTATTCGAGCATCGCGGCTTCGGACTCCGACGGGGATCCGGTCGCCTCTTGCCAAGCCGCGTCGACATATACGTGACAGGTCGCGCAGGCGCCTGCGCCCCCGCAGTCGCCGAATATGCCAGGTATCCCGTTCTGAGTGGCTGCCTCCATGACCGACAGTCCGGGACGTGCGTCCAGCGCGTACTCGGTGCTGTTCCGACTGATGAAAACGACTCGTGCCATGCTAAACCTCTTCTCTCTGATCTTCGACGATCTGCTTCATCGTCAGCGCCGGATCCAGCAGTCGGGCGCGAGACACCGCAAGACCCGAGGCGATCAGCTGACGGCCGACCATGAATTCGGGCACTGCGTTGACTGCTTCGACCGCCCGAACCCGATCGCCGTTCATGTGGAATATCGCGAAACGGGCCGATGCGACGCTGCCTCGGATCAGGAGATCTTCTGAACCCAGCGTGATACCGGCGATCTGCAACTTGAGGTCGTACTGGTCGGACCAGAACCACGGGACCTCGTTCGCCGGCGACGCTCGGCCGAGGATCGCGTGAGCCACCTGGCGGCTCTGCTCTAGAGCGTTAGGGACGCTCTCGAGGCGCACCATGACGCCGCCGTACAGCGGCATCGGCCTCCGGGTCATGTCGCCGACGGCGAAGATGCGAGGATCGCTGGTGCGACTCTGGATGTCGACCAGCACGCCCCCGTCGCAGGCGATTCCGGCGGTCGCGGCGAGTTCGTCGCACGGGGAGGCGCCGATGCCGACGAGGACGAAGTCGCATTTGATTCCACGGCCATCGGCCAAGATCAGCCCCGATACCATGCCGTCGGGATCATGCTCCAACGCGTCGACCGCCGCGCCGCAGACAATCTCGACGCCACGTGCGGCATGGTAGTCGCTGAAGAAGCGCGACAGCGGTTCGCAGGCCGTACGTGCCAGCAAGCGTGCCTCGCGCTCAACGATCACCGCTTCGGCGCCCAGCGCGCGGGCCGAGGCGGCGACCTCCAGCCCGACGTAGCCGCCGCCGATGATGGCCAGACGTCGGCCGGGACCCATCTCCGCTCGCAGCGCGTCGGCGTCGGCGATCGAACGGAGCATGTGCACGTTCGGTGCATCAGCGCCCGCCAGAGGAAGCGCCCGTGCGGTACTTCCAGTAGCCAAAATCAGGCAGTCGTACGCCTCGTGGCCGCCGCCTTCTAGGAAGACGCGCTGCTTGCCGGGTTTAATGGATGCGACGGCCGACCCTAGCCGCAACGTGATGTCTTGGGCGGCGTAGAAGGCGTCGGCTTTCAGCTTGAGCGCCTCGGCGTCGGTTCCCCCCTTGAGGTAGGCCTTCGATAACGGCGGACGCTGGTAGGGTGCGTAGAGCTGATCGCCGACCAGCGTGATCGGTCCGCGATGCCCGAACTGCCGCAGGAATGCGGCGACGCTGCCGCCGGCATGGCCTGCGCCGACGATCACCACCCGGCTGTCCTGACCGAAGACCGGCTGCGTTTCGATCATTCGGGTTCTCCCTGCGCTGTAGCACCGCTCTCCTTTTCGGCGGCGACCGGATTCCCTTCGCCGCCCCCGCCTCCGATGTAATTCAGCAGCAGCACATGCACCGCCCGATGCACCTCTGCCGTGGAAGAGCCTGAGAACTTCATCTGCGCGATCATGTGAGCCAGACCGACGATGACCCGGGCCGCGTCCGAAGCGTCGATCGAGCGGCGCAATGAACCCTCACGCTGTCCGACCAGGAGAAGGTCTTGGATCAAACCGCAAGCCTGCTGGTGGAAGGCGAGGTACCTGACCCATACGTCGGAGCGGATCGCCGTGCTCCAGTCCAGCCACACTCGCGCCATGTCAGGGTCGACGTCGATCGACTCGGCAAACGCCAGCAGTATCCGTTCGATCGCCGAGTGGACGTTCGCCGCGGCGTTCGCGACTTTCCGTACGATATCGTTCAGCAGGAACGTTGCCACGTCTTCCAGAACGTATTCCAGCAGTCGCATATGCGTCGGGAAGTAGAAGAACACCGTCGCGACGGAAGTCTGCGCTTCCGCTGCGACGAGGGGATGATTAGTGTTGCCGATCCCGTGCCTTGCGACGACCCGCAGGGCGCATTCCCGGATCATGGCGGCTCGCTCCGTCTTAGCCATGCGGCCTGCTCTGGGGCGTTTGACATTGCGAAGACCGTCCGCGTCTTCGTTGGTGGCGGACCGGCCTGGGCGGGTGACGTCGACGATCCCCGTCTTCCCGTCCGACGCTGCGGGTTCAAACACTTCCAAATCGTTCGACGACATCACGGGCATACAACTCCTAACCTCCCGATGGCGCGCGGGCGGCCCATCGGCGGTCATAACGCATCGCAGGGTGGCGTATCACCGAAGGTACTATAAGCACCTATTGACGCATCACTCAATAGCGCACATCGTTCAGGCGGAGAGAATGGGCCGTACCGCCTCCTGCCGATCGGGCGGGTGGGGAGACGCGCCGGACTTGGGGGGTGGGGGCGAGCCTCTTCGTAAGGGCCGCACGTGCAACACAGGACGATCTGCCTGAGCAGCCGGAGCAACGATGTTCGGCTTGCGAGTGGCCGTGGACCGGCCGCTGAGCTGGCCTGAATCGAGCTAATTTCGAGAGTGTCAAACACCAATGACGATAGGAGAGCATATGAACGTCGCCGCTAGATGCCAAAAGCCGGACCATGTCCCTCAGGAACTCGTCTTCGAGTTTGACATGTACGACGTGCCGGGAGGTGAGACCGATGCGCAGGCTGCCTACTACGCCCTACAGCAGAGCCACCCTGACATATTCTGGACGCCGATGAACGGCGGGCACTGGGTGTTCACCCGCGCCGACGACGTCGAGGGTATACTGCGCAACACTCAGGTGTTTTCGAGCACGCGCATCCTCATACCGCGCGACGATTCTGCGCCCAGGCTCGTTCCCATCGAGATCGATCCGCCGCGTCACACGCAGCTCCGCAAGCCGCTGACGCTGGGGCTCGTTCCGAAGGTGATCGACGCCATGGAGGAGAGCGTTCGTGAACTGACGACATCGCTGATCGATGGACTCAAGCCGAAGGGAGGTTGCGAGTTCGTGGCGGACTTTGCGCAGATACTGCCGATGTGCATCTTCCTCGATCTGGTGGATTTGCCACGAGAAGAGCGACTTCGTCTGCACCCGCTCGTCGAACGATTCGTCAAGGGCGGTTCGCAGGAGATACGCGGCGAGGCGCAGGGTGAGGTGTTCCAGTACATACAGAACACGGTTCGCGCGCGTCGCGCCAATCCCGGCACCGATCTTGCAAGCAAGATCGTGAACTGCGAAGTCGATGGGGCGATGATCGACGAGGATGAGGCATCGGCCTATATCGTCATGCTGATGTTCGCTGGTCTCGACACGGTCGCCTCGATGCTGTCGTACATTATGAATTTCCTCGCAAACAACGAAGTCCAGAGGCACCAGCTCATCGACAGACTGGACGACGACGACTTCCTGAGAAGCGCCATCGAGGAGCTTTTCCGTCGCCATGGCATCATCATCACGGGCCGCACCGTTTCGCAGGACATACTCTTCAGGGACGTGCAGATCCTCGCCAACGATACGATTCTTCCAATACACATGCTTTGCGGGCTGGACGACCGTAGGATCTCCGATCCCCTGACGGTCGACTTCAACCGTCCAGTCGCCGGGCGCCACAGCATATTCGGAACGGGGCCGCACACCTGTCCGGGCGCCATGCTTGCACGTCGCGAGGTGAAAGTTTTCCTGCGGGAGTGGTTGAAGTGTATTCCCGATTTCACCATTCTGCCAGGCAGCGAGGTCCGAAACGTGCTGGGCCTCACCTGCAGCTTGGATGCCCTTCACCTCGTCTGGTAGCCCGGAGGGGGCGAGGCCGATCCTTGCGGGCCAGCCGAGGGAGGCCGCGGCGAGTACACCCGTGCGGCTGCGCTGCTGGACGATCTGTCCAAAGCGCATTTGCTGCTCGGGAACCGCGGCTACGACGCCGGCTCGCTCAGGGATGCTTGCAAGCAAAGTGTAGATCGGCGCCGAAAGTGGGGACCATGTTGACCAAGTTATTAAATCTACGTCGAAGCTTAACATAGCCAGGGTTCCCCAATCTGTCGATCTGGCACCCATGCTCTCCAAAGGATTACTGGTAGTTGCCTCGCTCAGAAGAGATTCCACTTTCGGCGCTGATCCACATAAGTCAGGTTGAATCAGGAATGCGTTGAGCCGTTGGCGTGCAGTGACTGCCGGCCTTTAGGGAGGACTCAAACGCTCTTTGTACTCTAGTCTGGGGGCGTGCACGAATTCACTATGAACGGGAGATCGGGTCGTGAGTCATTACCGATACGGGCACAAAAACCCCGAACGGCAAGCGGAAATTCGCCACGAATATGTCAAATGCCTCGCACCGGTCCTCCGATATAAAACGCCTTATTGACGATCACGTTGCACGCACGAACGATGAGCTGGGCGCTAACTACAACTTGCGTTAAACACGATTGATGGTTGCTGACGTTCCCCGTATCCTGAAGCGGGGCAGGGTGTTCATGTATCCGCGCGATGTACGAAAAACCGGTCAGTAAGCTGCGTTTGACGTGCGAAGGTAACTCAACGGCCATGCTGATGGAGTAAGCCGGAGACTCGATTAGCAACGGCAAGACGCGGATATGTCTAGCGTTCGGTCTGCCTTGCACCAGCCCATCGACCTTATTATGGGCGATTCAGCGAACGTCGAATCTGTTACGCTCGCCTACCAGCAATAGTAGCTTCTGCTATCGGAGCACTGACTGACTTTCTTGATAAGGAACGACGATCGAGAAGATCACCCGTCCCGCCAGGATTGTCATTCCAGACGGCTCTTAGAGAGCGTGTCTAGTTCCAGTCTCATTATCCGGCTCTGGTCGGACGATCATTGAAGGTCAAAAAATCCTCATGTGCCGCTGGGCTCATAAGATGCTGCATCAACGTCCAGTAGCCTTCGACGGCCGATTCCCCAGCAGCTGCATATGCACGGGCCATATTTTCCTGAAGCTCGTCGAAAAGAAACCTTTCAAGCTCATAACCTTTGGGCGTTAAGTGTAATAGTTTATTGCGGCGGTCGCTCTCGCCAATACGCGCTTCAACCATATCTCTCTTTTGCAAATCCTTCATCACACGGCCCAAAGACTGCTTAGTTATCCCAAGAAATCCCAGAATTTGGGTTACTGTACCGCCGGGGTTTCTAGACAGTATGTACAGGACGCGGTGGTGCGCACGGCCAAGTCCGTGTTCGGCTAAAGCTTGATCTGCGTGTAACAGATGAGACCTGTGGGCAAACATCAGCAGGTCCATGCCCCCGCGAATCGCATCCGCTCGGAGATATTGTGCAGGTGGTGGAGCAATGATTCTAGGCATGACACGGCTATATAGGACTTGGATGCTGTCGCAATGTGAAGGCGACGAAGTAGTTGCGGGCAAGAGCGCCTAGGTGTTTGACCCCGGGTCTGATGGTGCAAATTCTTCGTTGGAATGGAGGGAAGCCGTACGGGGTAGGTTCGTCACGAGTGGTAGCATGCGATTGGTCGCCACGACGAGGCATGCAGTCCGAGCAGCAACAGCGCGTCAGGTCTGTATGGAATCGGCGACTTCAAACGGTGCCAACGCCCGCTGTTCGGTTGTGACGAGTGCTGTCAGCCAGTCAGTAAAAGCGCGAATGGCTGTGAAGCGCCCGGTATCCTGATGGGTCACAAGCCAGAATGCCCGCTTTATCATGATCTCCGGGAGGATCGCGATCAGGGTAGGATCAGCATCACCGATGAAGCAGGGAAGTACTGCGACGCCTGCACCACTCGCCACCATACGCGCTTGCGCATTGATACTGGATGATCGCAGGCTGGGGCTGCGTGCGCCTGGGACCTCCTCAAGATAGCGGAGCTCGGGAGCGTAGATAATATCTGGTACATAGCCGATCATCCGTCGCGTTCGGAGGTCGGCGCTCGTCTCAATCGGTCCTGTTTCAGCGAGATAGGCAGCCGACGCGTATAGACGTAGCGCATAGTTGGTGAGCTTGCGGGTTTTCAATGGCCCACGCCGGGGACGGGCCAGAAGTACAGCAACATCCGTCTCTCGACGCGTCGGATTCAAGAAGCCGCTGTTGGCTACCAGATCGATGTTCAGCGAGGGATGGTGATTAGCAAAATCAGTCAGATATCGGCTGACGAACCAGGTTCCGAACCCTTCCGCTACGCTTACGCGTACCGTTCCCCTGATACCGTTCTCGCTGTCTGGTGATGCACGCATTTTAGCAGCAATCGCGGCCATCGATTCAGCGCGGGCAAGAAGATCTTCGCCTGCCGACGTCAATGTCTGCCCCTCAATGCTTTGTTCGAACAACCGTTGTCCGATAGCTTGCTCAAGTCGCCTGAGGCGGCGACCCACCGTTGTCGCGTCAATCCCCAAAGTTGCGGCAGCGCGGCCAAGTTGGTGCGCACGCGCCACTTCAAGAAAGATCGGTAGATCGCTCCAGTCCATCACCTGCAAATATGCAGGCGCGACCTGCATGTCCATAGCTTGATGTCGCGACTTCAAAGTGTTGTAGCGTTTCCAACTTAGGAGAACCTCATGGCAACCCAAATCCGTAGCATCGAACATCTGATCGCAGGCGCCAGCCCCACCGCAGGCGGGCGGCGTGGCGACGTGTTTGATCCCAACACCGGGCTGGTGCAGGCGAGCGTCGTACTCGGCACGCAGGCCGATCTCGATCTGGCGGTTGCAGCCGCGCAAAAGGCACAGCCGGGCTGGGCTGCGACCAACCCACAGCGCCGGGCGCGTGTGATGTTCGAGTTCAAGCGGCTCGTCGAAGCGAACATGGACGAGCTGGCGCATATGCTCTCGTCCGAGCACGGCAAGGTAATCGCGGACTCGAAGGGCGATATCCAGCGCGGGCTTGAGGTGATCGAATTCTGCTGCGGCATTCCGCACATTCTGAAGGGCGAATATACCCAAGGAGCCGGGCCAGGGATCGACGTCTATTCGATGCGTCAGCCACTGGGCATCGGCGCAGGCATCACGCCGTTCAACTTTCCGGGGATGATACCGCTGTGGATGAGCGGCGTCGCCATTGCGACGGGTAACGCGTTCATCATGAAGCCGAGCGAACGCGATCCGAGCGTCCCAGTCCGGCTGGGCGAACTGTTTCTCGAGGCTGGGCTGCCCGCGGGCATTCTGCAGGTTGTGCACGGTGACAAGGAGATGGTTGACGCAATCCTCGATCATCCAGCGATCAGCGCGGTGAGCTTTGTCGGCTCGTCTGACATTGCGCATTACGTCTACAAGCGGGGCGTCGCGGCGGGCAAGCGCGTGCAGGCAATGGGCGGGGCCAAGAACCACGGCATCGTCATGCCTGATGCGGACCTTGACCAGGTGGTCGCGGATCTGTCGGGTGCAGCGTTCGGCAGCGCGGGCGAACGCTGCATGGCGCTGCCTGTGGTTGTGCCGGTGGGCGACAAGACCGCCGAGGCTCTACGTGAGAAGCTTATCCCAGCGATCGCAGCGCTCCGCGTTGGCGTTTCGACCGACAGCGACGCGCATTACGGCCCGGTCGTGACGGCGGTACACAAGGCGCGGATTGAGCAGTGGATACAGACTGGCGTCGATGAGGGCGCGGAACTGGTGGTTGATGGGCGCGGGTTCGAACTGCAAGGACATGAGAAGGGGTTCTTCGTCGGGCCATCGCTGTTCGACCACGTCACCACGGACATGAGCGCATACAAGGAAGAGATTTTCGGCCCCGTGCTGCAGATCGTGCGCGCGAAGGACTTCGACGATGCGGTGCGGCTGCCCAGCGAGCATCAGTACGGCAACGGCGTGGCGATCTTTACGCGCAATGGCCATGCCGCACGCGAGTTTGCCGCTCGCGTGAACGTCGGCATGGTCGGGATCAACGTGCCGATCCCGGTGCCTGTTGCGTACCACACGTTCGGCGGCTGGAAGCGCAGCGCATTCGGCGACACCAACCAGCACGGCATGGAAGGCGTGAAGTTCTGGACCAAGGTCAAGACGATCACGCAGCGCTGGCCCGACGGATCGGCGCTGCCTGCGATGGCGGAGGACGGTGGCCCGGCTCGGAACAATGACGCCTTCGTCATTCCAACGATGGGTTGACGATTGTGACTCAGTTCGACCTGACCGACGACCAGCGTGAGATTCAGGAACTGGCGCGTCGCTTTACCGCCGACCGGATTACGCCGCAGGCTGCCGAGTGGGATGAGAAGCACATCTTCCCGCGCGAGACGATCAGGGAGGCGGCCGAACTCGGCTTTGCAGCCATCTATGTCAGCGAAGAGAGCGGCGGGATCGCTCTTGGACGGCTGGAGGCGGCGCTGATCATGGAGGCGATGGCCTATGGCTGTCCTTCGACGAGCGCGTTCATCAGCATCCACAACATGGCTTCGTGGATGATCGATCGGTTCGGATCGCAAGTGGTCAAGGACAAGTATTTACCGAGCCTCGTGTCGATGGACCGGCTGGCGAGCTATTGCTTGACCGAATCCTCTTCGGGATCCGACGCCGCGGCGCTGAAGACGCGCGCGGTAAAGGACGGTGACGACTGGATAGTGACTGGCTCGAAGCAGTTCATATCCGGCGCCGGTGAGAACGAGGTGTACGTCACGATGGTCCGCACCGGGGCGGAGGGGCCCAAGGGTATTTCTTGCCTAGTGATCGAGAAGGACATGGCGGGCGTCAGCTTCGGCGCGAACGAGAAGAAGCTCGGCTGGCATTCGCAGCCGACGCGGGCCGTGATCTTCGACGGCGTGCGCGTGCCCGGTGAAAATCTGATCGGCCGCGAAGGCGAGGGGTTTCGGATCGCCATGATGGGCCTGGACGGCGGGCGGCTGAACATCGGGGCATGCTCGCTGGGGGGCGCCCAACGGTGCCTGGACGAAGCGATCGGTTACACCAGGGACCGAAAGCAGTTCGGCAAGGCAATCGCCGACTTTCAGAACACGCAGTTCACGCTGGCGGACATGGCAACCGAACTGGAGGCATCGCGCGCGCTGCTCTACATGGCGGCCGCGAAGGTGACCGCCAATGCGCCCGACAAGACCAAGTTCGCGGCGATGGCCAAGCGCCTGGCCACAGATACCGGGTCGAGCGTCGTCGATCGCGCGCTCCAGCTACATGGCGGGTACGGGTACCTGCAGGATTATCCGATCGAGCGGTTCTTGCGCGACTTGCGGGTGCACTCGATCCTTGAGGGGACCAATCAGGTGATGCGGATGATCGTCGGCCGCGAGCTGATCCGGCAATGACCGCGCGCAGCGAACACCCATCTGTCCCCCGCATCCCCTGCGCCGCTGCGCGAACTAACTCTGCACGCAGTTGGGCAGAGGGGACCGGAATGTCTCGCAAAGAGATTACGTCATGACAGACCCGCTTATTGTCGAAATTGATGGCCCCATCGGTCGGATCCGGCTCAATCGACCAAAGGCTATCCATGCGCTGAACCTCGCCATGTGCGACGGCGTGCTTGAGGTGCTCGAAGATTGGCGTTCGACCGCAGCTGTGGAAGCGATCGTGATCGATCACGCCGAGGGACGCGGGTTCTGCGCGGGCGGCGATATCCGGATGCTTGCCGAGAGCGGGGCGAGCGACGGCGTCGCCGCGCGAGCCTTCTTCCATGCCGAATACCGGATGAACCACCGGCTGTTCACCTACGCCAAGCCGATCGTCGCGTTCATGGACGGGATCACGATGGGCGGCGGCGTGGGGCTCGCGCTGCCATGCACCTACCGCGTGGCAACCGAGAACACGAAGTTCGCGATGCCCGAGACCGGGATCGGGCTGTTCCCCGATGTCGGGGGCGGCTGGTATCTGTCACGGCTGCCGGGACGGATAGGGCAATTTCTGGCGCTGACCGGGCACCGGCTCGACGGGGGGGAGTGCCTCGCGCTTGGGTTGGCTACGCATTATCTGCCGAGCACTTCGCTGGACGACGCAAAGGCCCGCATCGGCGCCGCGCCGCAGGGCATCGCCGACGTGCTCAATGCATTCGCGGTTACGCCGCCGGATGCGCGCATACTCGCGCAAGGCGATGCAATCGACCGGTTGTTCGGGTCCGATTCGCTGGAGGACATCTTTGCCGCACTCGATGCGGATGGCGGAGACTGGGCCACGGAGACGCTCGTCACGCTCAAGACCAAGTCGCCGCAGACGATGAAGGTGTCGCTTCGCCTGCTGCGCGAAGGCGCGACAATGATGAACTTTGCCGACGAGATGCGTCAGGAGTATGCGGTTGGAGCGCATATGGTGCAGCGCCACGATTTTATCGAAGGTGTCCGTGCGTTGATCGTCGACAAGGACAATGCGCCGCGCTGGGATCCGTCGACCCCAGAGGCCGTGACCGATCACGTGATCGACCAGATCTTCGCGCCGTTGGCTGAGAACGAGGCCTGGACCCCAGGATAGCGCGTGATCCAGCGGAGGCTGGCATTCCTCTACCGTGTTGGCGGTCCGTACGCCCCACAAGGACCCCGGCCTATGCTGGGGCGACGAATAAGGAGAGTTGAATGGCCGAATACAAAACCATCATCGTCGAACAGCGGGGGGCCGTGACGCTCGTCACGCTCAACCGGCCACAGGCGCTCAACGCGCTCAACTCGCAGATCCTCTCCGAGCTGCTCGCCGCGTTTGCTGCGTTCGACGCGGACGCGACGCAAGGTTGCGCGGTGCTCACCGGCAGCGAGAAGGCGTTTGCGGCCGGCGCCGACATCAAGGAAATGCAGGCGCAAGGCTTTGCCGACATGTACGCCAGCAACTTCTTCGCCGGCTGGGAGCGGTTCACCGCGACGCGTAAACCCGTGATCGCGGCAGTGTCGGGCTTCGCGCTCGGTGGCGGGTGCGAACTGGCAATGATGTGCGACTTCATCCTCGCCGCCGACACGGCCAAATTTGGCCAGCCCGAGATCAAGCTGGCGGTCTCGCCTGGCATGGGTGGATCGCAGCGCCTTACGCGCGCGGTGGGCAAAGCCAAGGCTATGGAGATGTGCCTGACTGGAAGAATGATGGGCGCCGAGGAAGCCGAGCGCGCGGGGCTCGTCAGCCGCATCGTCCCGGCCGCGGATCTGGTCGAGGAGGCGGTGAAGACCGCCATAGCGATCGCCGGGATGGCACCGCTCGCGGTGTTGGCGAACAAGGAAATGGTCAACGCCGCGTTCGAGACAGGGCTTCGCATGGGCGTGCAGTTCGAACGCCGCCTGTTCCACGCGCTGTTCGGGACCGAGGGCCAGAGCGAGGGTATGGCGGCGTTCGTCGAGAAACGTGCAGGGGTCTGGACGGGCAAATGACGCGACGTCGTCACCACTGGGCTGCCTGAGAACCAACATAGGAGAGAGAAATGGCACGCGTCGGATTCATTGGTCTGGGCAACATGGGCGGTGGGATGGCCGCAAACCTTGCGAAAAAGGGGCACGACGTCCGCGCCTATGATCTAAGCGAAGGCGCGCTCGCGCGCGCCAAGGCTGCGGGCTGTTTGCCCGTTGGTTCTGCCGCCGACGCCGCCGAAGGCGCCGACGCAATCGTCACGATGCTGCCGGCCGGCAAGCATGTTGCCGATGTCTATATGACATTGTTCGACGTCGCGTTGCCCTCCGCAATTCTGATCGACTGCTCGACGATTGACGTCGCGACTGCCAAACAGGTAGCTGGTGCTGCGATGGCCAAAGGCCTTGCCGCGGTCGACGCGCCGGTCTCGGGCGGAATCGGCGCGGCGAATGCCGGCACGCTCACCTTCATGGTCGGCGGTGCCGCTGAAGCGTTCGGCCTCGCGCAACCTTTTCTCGCGGACATGGGTAAGGCGGTAATTCATGCCGGCGTGAACGGCGCGGGCCAGGCGGCAAAGATCTGTAACAACATGCTGCTGGGCGCGACGATGGTCGCGACCTGCGAGGCGTTCGTGCTGGCGCAGAAGCTGGGGCTGGATCCGCAGACCTTTTACGACATTTCAAGTGTCTCTTCAGGGCAGAGCTGGTCGATGACGTCTTACGCCCCCCTGCCCGGGGTTGGGCCCGACACGCCGGCTGATCATGACTATCAGGGCGGGTTCGCTGCAGCATTGATGTTGAAGGATTTGCGGCTCGCTATGGCCGCGGCGGCAGACACCCGCGCAGACACACCAATGGGTGCAAAAGCAGCCGAGCGCTACGAGGCGTTCGCGGCTGCCGGGAAGGGCGGCATGGACTTCTCGGCGATTATCCAAACACTCAGCGACGCCGGAGCGGATACCTAGATTTTGCTCCCGATGTTTGGCTGTTCAGATACATAATAGTTCATAGGGGTTTTTTGTGAACAAGATCTTTGGGGATGCTGCCCTTGCCCTGGAGGGCGTGCTGTTCGACGGTATGACGATCTGTGCGGGTGGCTTCGGCCTGTGCGGGATCCCGGAACGACTGATCGACGCGATCGAGGCGTCGGGCGTCAAGGACCTGACCATCGCCAGCAACAATGCCGGGATCGACGGGCAGGGGTTGGGTAAGCTGCTTCGATCCCGTCAGGTCAAGAAGATGATTTCCAGCTATGTCGGCGAGAACAAGGAGTTCGAGCGGCAATATCTGAGCGGCGAGTTGGAGGTCGAGTTCTGCCCGCAGGGAACGCTTGCCGAGCGCTGTCGCGCAGGCGGCGCGGGTATTCCCGGCTTTTATACCAAGACCGGAGTCGGCACACAGGTGGCCGAAGGCAAGGAGGTAAAAACCTTTGACGGGCAGGAGTATATCCTCGAACGCGGCATCCGGGCGGATCTGTCGATGATCAAGGGCTGGAAGGCGGACGAGACGGGCAACCTGATCTTCCGCAAGACCGCACGCAATTTCAACCAGCCAATGGCAACGGCGGGCAAGGTCTGCGTTGCGGAGGTCGAGGAGATCGTACCCATCGGCAGCCTTGATCCCGATGCGATCCACCTGCCCGGGATCTATGTGAACCGGCTGATTATGGGCGGGCAGTACGACAAGAAAATCGAGTTCCGTACAGTGCGCGAACGGGAGACTACATAATGGCTTGGAACCGCAACCAGATGGCGGCACGCGCTGCCCGCGAATTGAAGGATGGCTTTTACGTAAATCTGGGCATTGGCATCCCTACGCTCGTCGCGAACAACATCCCCGAGGGCGTGACGGTGACACTGCAGTCGGAGAACGGCATGCTCGGGATCGGGCCGTTTCCGTACGAGGACGAGGTAGATCCCGACCTGATAAACGCCGGCAAGCAAACGATCAGCGAATTACCGTCCTCGTCGTACTTCAGCTCGGCGGACAGCTTCGCGATGATCCGCGGCGGCCATATCGACCTGACGGTGTTGGGCGCGATGGAGGTCAGCGAAGGCGGCGACATCGCCAACTGGATGATTCCGGGCAAGATGATCAAGGGCATGGGCGGCGCGATGGATCTCGTCGCGGGCGTCAAGCAGATCATCGTGGTGATGGATCACACCGCCAAGGATGGAAGTCCCAAGTTTATTCCTTCCTGCACGTTGCCGCTGACGGGCAAGAACGTCGTCGACATGATCGTCACTGATTTGGCGGTGTTTCAACGCATTAATCACGACAGCTGCTTCAAGCTGATTGAAACGGCACCAGGCGTGCTCGAAGACGAGATTGCAGCAAAGACCTCCGCCCATTACATATCAGGTTTAGAGATCTAAAGCAGCTATGAGGATAAGCCTTTGCTGTCCTTCTACAGCTGATAGTTGCTGGTGCGGTACGTCAATTTTGGAAATACTGGGCAGAGTTTATAGCGAGCAACAGTCCTCTAGGAACTAGCTTAGGGGCTTTAGCTGACGCGGAGATTCCGGCCGGGAAGATACAGATAGCTGAACCGATGCCGGCTGCAACCCGATGCGCCACCCGAGGGAGGATCGAAATGGATATTGTTATCACCGCTGCCAAGCGTACACCTGTTGGCAGCTTCCTCGGCGCGTTCGCCGGGATCCCGGCGCATGAGCTCGGTCGCATCGCGATTGAGGCAGCGCTCGAACAGGCGGGCGTCGCTGGCGAAGACGTGTCAGAAGTGATCATGGGGCAGGTGCTGACCGCGGCACAGGGGCAAAACCCCGCGCGCCAGGCGTCGATGGCTGCGGGCGTGCCGAAGGAAGTGCCTGCGTGGGGCGTCAACCAGGTCTGCGGTTCCGGCCTGCGCCGTTGCCCTGGCATGTCAGGCTATTCAGACAGGCGACGCGACGATCGTCGTCGCGGGCGGCCAAGAATCGATGTCGCTCAGCGCTCACGCCCAGTCGATGCGCGGCGGGCAGAAGATGGGCAATCTCAGCCTCATCGACACCATGGTGAGCGACGGGCTAACCGACGTCTTCAACGGCTACCACATGGGTATCACCGCTGAGAATTTAGCCGAGCTGTATCAGGTGACGCGGGCCGAGCAGGACCAATTTTCCGTCCGTTCGCAAAACCGCGCCGAAGTTGCACGTGGGTCAGGTCGCTTCAAAGACGAGATCGCGACCGTCACGATCAAAGGACGCAAGGGCGACACCGTCGTGGCCGACGACGAATATATTCGTGCGGGCGCGACGATCGACAGCGTATCGGGCGTGAAGCCTGCCTTTAAAAAGGACGGCACTGTGACTGCCGCGAACGCGAGCGGCTTAAATGATGGTGCCGCGGCACTCGTCATCATGAGCCGCGAGGAGGCCGAGCGCCGCGGTTCGCTGGTCCTCGCGACAATCAGGAGTTGGGCATCGGCCGGCGTGGATCCGTCGATCATGGGGATTGGTCCAGTTCCCGCGACGCGGCGCGCGCTCGAGAAGGCAGGCTGGACCGTCGGTGACCTTGAGCTGATCGAGGCGAACGAGGCATTCGCGGCGCAGGCTCTGTCGGTCGGAAAGGAGCTCGGCTGGGACGCCGAGAAGGTCAACGTCAACGGCGGCGCAATAGCGCTTGGCCACCCGATCGGCGCGAGCGGCGCGCGCGTCCTGACCACGTTGATCTACGAAATGACTAAGCAGGACGCGAGGAAAGGCCTCGCGACGTTGTGCATCGGAGGCGGGATGGGCATCGCCATGTGTATCGAGCGCTGATCATGATCGTAGGGGGCTAAGAGAATGAGCGTCTTGAGCCGACGGGCGAAATTGTAGGCCGCTATAGAGTCGGCGAGGTGCACCCGTAGCGGCTCATTGCTCTCATAGTGGAAACGTTTGACGGTCGCTTCCTTGATAATGCGGTTCATCCGCTCGACCTGACCGTGGTCCAGAGATGGTCCGGCTTGGTGGCGGTACTAAATGTCGTTTGCCTCGCAGATCATGTCGAAGCGCATCTGCCGCGACCAGGCGGTATTGCGGTTATGGGGTGCTCTGAAAACTGTATGCCATTATCGGTCAGGATCGTACGGATCCGGTAAGATATGGTATTTAGCAGATGTTTGAGAAACTTCCAGGCCGTCCGCGTGTCAGCCTTGTCGACCAACTGTGTCACCGCGAGCTTGCTGGTACGGTCGATGTCTACGAACAGATATAGCTCGCCTTGGGCAATTGCAACTCGGCAATGTCCATGTCGAAGGTCCGATGGGGTAGCGCTTGAAGCGCTACCCCATCGGACCTTCGACTTCGCTCAGGAGAACCTTGTCCCCCTTGATGTCCGGCAAACAAGATTGTCCTGCCGCTGCAGGCAACGGTGCATTGCTGAGCGCGTCGGATGTGGTGATCTCCTTCAGCAGCGCCGGCAGGCGGTCGCCAGCATCACCGAACGACGCGATATCTCCGCCCACACAGAAGAACCGCCCGCTGCCGGTCAGCCAGTACGCAGCGTGCCGCCGGGTTTTCGTCGCAGGTGATCGCCGCTTCCATCAGTTCGCGGGCGAGGGGGATGGCGACTGCGTTGGCCGACTCCGGACGGTCGAGCGTGAGCGTCACGACCGCGCCATCCCGCTCGACCCGGAGCCCGGTCATTTCAAGGCAATCCCCTCGGATCCACTCTCCTGATAGGGCAGGAGCCAACGGTCACGGACGCCAGCGGCCGTAAATCTGGATTCCCGCATGCGCAGGAAAACGGCGCAGATCACGCTTGGATTAGTTCGACAGCGACCGCGGTCGCCTCGCCGCCGCCGATGCAGAGCGCCGCAACACCCTTGTTCAGGCCACGCAACTTTAGCGCGGCGACCAGCGTGGCGATGATCCGCGCGCCGCTCGCGCCGATCGGATGGCCGAGCGCGGTCGCCCCGCCGTTGACGTTGAGCTTCTCGCGCGGAATGCCTAGTTCGCGCATCGCGATCATCGCGACGGTCGCGAACGCCTCGTTCACCTCGAACAGATCGACCTCCTCGACACCCCAGCCGGCCCGGTCGAGCACCTTCCGGATCGCTGAAACGGGTGCGGTCGTGAACAGCGCGGGGGCATGAGCGTGCGCCGCAGTGGCGACGATCCGCGCCTCCTGGCTCAACCCAAGCTTCTCGGCGACGCTCGCGCGGGTCAGCACGAGTGCGGCGGCGCCGTCCGAGATCGAGGCCGACGTCGCGGCCGTGATCGTGCCGTCCTTGGCGAACGCCGGGCGGAGACCGGGGATCTTCTCGGGCTTAGCCTTGCCCGGCTGCTCGTCCTCGCTGACGATCACGTCGCCGCCACGCGTCTTGACCGTCACAGGAACGACTTCGTCGGCAAAGCCGCCGCCCGTAATCGCCGCGCTGGCGCGCGTCAGGCTTTCGATCGCGAATGCGTCCTGGTCCTCGCGGGTGAACTGGTATTCGCCGGCGGTCTCTTCGGCAAAGGCGCCCATCGGCTTGCCCTTCTCATAGGCGTCCTCGAGGCCGTCCATCATCATCGAATCCGACACGACGTCATGGCCGATCCGCGCGCCCGAGCGATGCTTGGCGAGCAGGAACGGCGCGTTGGTCATGCTTTCCATGCCGCCCGCGATCACGACGTCGACGGTGCCCGCCATCAGCGCCTCGGTTGCCATGATGGTCGCCTGCATGCCCGATCCGCACATCTTGTTGACGGTGGTCGCCTCGACCGAATTGGGTAAACCGGCACCGAGCGCGGCCTGACGCGCAGGCGCCTGGCCAAGACCCGCGGGCAACACGCAGCCCATATAGATCCGGTCAATGATCGCCGGGTCGACTTTGGAGCGGTCGACCGCAGCGCGAACCGCCGTCGAGCCGAGCTCGACTGCGGTGACGCCAGACAACGCACCCTGGAAGCCGCCCATCGGCGTACGGGCATAGCTGGCGATGATGACGGGATCGGTGGACATGCTTCTTCCTTCGTAAGTTTCAGAGCGCGCGGGCGATGACCATCCGCTGGATGTCGGACACAGCGCTTTGCGTTCGGATACGCTCTTGCGAGAACGCGCGCATGGCGTCCTTCACGGCAGTCTGGGTGTCAGTGAGCATCATCGTTGTACGGTCTGGTATGAACTCTACTAGTGGGTAGTTGCGCGCGACGCCGGCCCTGTGTCAAGAAGGGCGATGCCTGCCCCACCTGTTACTCAATCCCCCGCCGCCTCTCCGTTCCCGTCAATGGCGGCGCGCGAGGCGCTGCGGATCGAGAAGCGCGATGCGTTGCTGCGGGCGGCGGTGAAGATGTTCAACGAGCGCGGCTTCCACGCGACCTCGCTCGATGACGTGGCGGCGAGCCTTGGCGTGACCAAACCGGTGATCTATCACTATCTGGGCAACAAGGATCAGGTGCTGTTCGAGTGCGTCCGCATCGGGCTGGAGCAGTTGCGCGGCGCTGCAGAACGGTCCCAGCAGACCGGCGGGGACGGTCTCGACCGGCTAAAGGCGTTCTTGCGGCTCTATGCCGAGGTGACGATGGACGATTTCGGCCGGTGCGTCGTCCGGACGCAAGACGAGGTGCTGTCGTCCAGCGCGCGCAAGGAGTTCCTCGCGCTGAAGACCGAGATTGACGGGACGATGCGCGGCATGATCGAGGAGGCGGTCGCCGACGGATCGGCCGCGGTGAAGGACGTGCGGCTGACAGCGTTCACGCTAGCGGGCGCACTCAATTGGCCCGCGCGCTGGTTCCGCCCGGAGGGGCCGATGTCGGCGCAACAGGTCGCGCACGACATCGTCGAACTTCTGTGTTCAGGGATAAGTCCGACCCGCTGAACGGGCGCCATGGTCAGGCGCTCATGTCCTTCAGCATCACCGCTGCGTCCGCCAACATCGCCGGAGCGACGACCGCGCCGGTCTCGATTAGGTTCCTTCTGTGGACGTAATCCTTAACTGCACCGACACAGTCGAGCCCGATGACTCACCCCTCACGCAGTGAAGTCGTTAAAGACCGACCCGCATCAGTTGTGACGGATAGGAGGCCACAAGATCCTTCAGGTTTTCCCACGGTGCCGATAGCCAACGATCGTAGTCGTCATCATGAAGAACGACAGGCATAGCTTTGGGGTGGATCGGCGCCACGATCGCGTTCGGCTCTGTTGTCAGGAATCCGTACGCATTGCCGCGTTCCGTCGGACGCCAGATGCCGGCAAAGGCGAAGATTGGGCGACTAGGAACGTCGAACCAGTGCAGCGGCTTTTTTCCGTCCTCGCCGGGCGCGATCCCGAACTCGGAAAATGCCGTCACCGGGACCAGACAGCGGCGTGCGGGCGTAGTCAGCATTGACCGCCAGAAGCTGGAACTGAGATTGCGTACGTTGGTCACATACTTGGTAAGTTTGACCGCCGGATCGCGCTTGCTCGGCACCTGGGTTGGCACGCCCCATTCCATCCGCTCGATCTTTCGATCGGCGCAGTCCTGAACGACGACCTGGCCATAGAACGGCGTCTTTTTACCCGTGGGAAAGATGTCGGCAGCCGGGTAGGTCTCGTCCGGCTCGTAGGAAGGGCGGATGCCAAATGTAGCAGCCACGTCGGCCTGCTTCGCCGTCAGCCTGTAACGATTGCACATCCGCGCCTCCCATCGGCGCCGGCGACTGATCGCCGGCCCTCGTTCATCAGAGCTTGTCTTTCAGGCCCTTGGCGGCAGCGAACGAAACCTTTTTCGATGCTGCAATCTTCATCGGCTCGCCCGTGGCGGGGTTACGACCGTCGCGCTCAGTGCGGTCCTTCACGGCAAACTTGCCGAAGCCGGGAATCGAAACTTCTTCGCCCTTCACGGCTGCTGCCGCGATCTGGTCAAACACGGCCGTGATCGCCTTCTTTGCATCGGCATCGTTCGAACCGGTCGCTTCCGCGACGCCCTTAACCAGTTCACTCAGCTCATGCTATTCGTACTCCGTTGGAAACACCGGCGGGACCTTAGCCATGGCGAACGACGAGACAAAGACCGTACTGGACGACGCGAGCGTCGCGGCGGTTCGTCTCATGCTGGATACGCTCGCGGATCACGATGTCGCCGAAGTCTATGAGGCGACTGGAGGGCAGGGGCCGATCGCCGATCTCGCAGCCGAAGCAATGCGGACCCGCAACATCGATCTCTAGCGGCCGGCGATGCGCTCGCGGGTGACGCGCGGATCCTCGTAGAGATCGCGGATTGCTCGGAGCCGAAAGACATTCCACCAGCGCTGCCAGCGATGCTCGGCCGCATCGTGGATCATGTGGCAGCGCTGACATAGCGCTTTGAGGTTCGAAGGCGCGCTGTTGCCAGGATCATGATCGAGGTGCGCGCAGGCCAGGACGACATAGGTCACCCGGACCGACGCCAGCGCGAACCCGGCCTTCATCGAGATCCGCTTGCCGCGGTTCGACCGCCAGCACCGGATATCGGCATCCCACCACCGTCCGTCGCCGAGATGGACCACACGGCGCAGATGCGGCCGGCTGCACCCCTCGCATCGGGAGCCGGCACGATCGAACCGGACCGTTTGCGACAGCTGCCGCCAGTCGATCGGGTAGAGCCAGCGGTTCTCGGGGCGGATCGGCATGACGATTCTATGAGTCACCCAAAATCGAAACGGAAGCGAATAATTCGTGGTTTGTTGCCGCTACGTATATTTTTCGTTCCCTTCGTGAGCCGAGGGGAAAGGCAAGCCTCTTGCCCGGATTGGGACGATCAAAGCGCTTGCAATGTTGGAGATGGTAACGGAACATAAAGGGAACGAGTAGAGTGTAAGAACATGATGTCCCCCGCCTCCGAGTCCCTCGCAACCAGCATTGCTCATCTGCGGACGATCGCCACGCCGGTGACCGACTACCGCGTGCTGCCGTTCGGCGTGGCCGCGATCGACGGCCGGCTTGGGGCTAAGGGTTTGCGTGCCGGCGCACTTCACGAGGCGACGGCGCGCAGCGCGTCGCTCGTGGATGATGCCGCAACGACGCTGTTCCTTGCTGGCATTGCGGCGCGTGAAGCTGCCAATGCCAGCGGCCCTGTGTTGTGGGCCACGTGCCGCACCGACCTGTACGCGCCGGCTTTGGCGCAGGCAGGCCTGTCCTCATCAGATGTCATTTATGCTCAGCCATATGATGACGCGGCGTTGCTCGCCGTGATCGAGGACGCGGTTCGCGACGGGACGCCATCGGCGATCGTCGCAGAGGCAAGCAAGGTGTCGATGGTCGCCACCCGCCGCCTGCAGCTGGTGGCGGCTGAAGCTGACATGCCGGTGCTGCTCCTTCGCCGTCGCCGCGGCCGTGATCAGGATCCTCTTTCCGAACCGTCCGCCGCGTGGACGCGCTGGCGGATCGGCTCCGCGCGTTCGGCACGGTTGGAAGTCGCGGGTGTAGGAAGAGCGAGATGGTCGGTCGAACTGGCGCGGCAGCGCGGCGGTGAGGGCTTTTCCCTGATAGTGGAGGGCAGCGATGAGACGGGTCGTCTCGCTGTTCCTGCCGAACTTAGCCATCGAGCGGCTGAGACGGCTGGAACGGCCCGCTACGCGGCTGCCTGAGCGGCCCGCCCTGCAACAGCCGGTCGACGACGATCCGGGTGCCTGTTCGGTGCCGCGGGGCGGCGGATGGCGGCCTGGTGCCCGTTGGGCGCGAGAGGGTGCGCAATCACGTGGTGACGTTGAGGCGCAGATCGCCGCGCTACCAGTCCATGCAAAGCCGCCCATGCGCGAGCTTGGTCGGCGATCGGAAGCAGCCAATCATCCCTATAAATCGGCGAACCCGTCGAAGCCGATAGTTTCTGCATCGCGTCTTAATATTAAAATCACCGTATCTGCACCGCTTGCCTTGGTTGGAAAGGTTGGGCGACGCGAGGAGGTGGTTGCTGCTTGCACAGGCGCGCAGGCTCTCGGCATTCACGCAGGCATGGCGGCTACGCACGCCCGCGCGCTGGTGTCAGATCTCGACTTTCGTCCGGCCGATCCTGAAGCCGACGCCGCGCTACTCGATCGCCTTGCGCTGCTGGCTGTTCGACGCTGGTCGCCGATTGCGGCAGTGACGCCGGCAGACGGGATTTGGATCGATCTTGCCGGCTGCGATCATCTTCATGGCGGAGAAGAGCGGTTCTGCGGTCGCCTGCTGGCTTTCTGCCGTCGCGCCGGCTTCACAGCCCGTGTTGCGGTAGCCGACACGCCAGGCGCTGCGCACGCGCTGGCCCGCTTCGGAAAGGACGATCTTACCCGCGTCGAACCACGCGGAACGGTAGAGGCGCTGAGCCCATTGCCGGTCGCCGCGCTGCGCCTGGGACCGACGGCGCTCACTGCGGCGCGCAAGTTCGGCTTTGAGCGGATCGCGGATCTCCTGCCGGTCGCGCGCGGGCCGTTGGCACGACGGCTTGGCTTGGCCGCCATCACTCGCCTCGATCAGGCTCTAGGTGGGATGGCAGAGCCGATCACGCCGCGCGAGGATGCGGAGGTGCCAGCCGTCGAGCGTCGGCTACTGGAGCCGATTAGCACAGCCGAGGCGATCGAGCAGGTCATGGGCGACCTCCTGCGCGACCTTGCGGAGCTGCTGCAGACCAAGGGGCTTGGTGCCAGGTCGCTGCGCCTGACTGGCCTGTGCGTCGACGGCAGCGAGCAGATCGTCGCGGTCGGCACATCTCGGCCGACCCGCGAGGTCTCACATCTCCTGCGGCTGCTGAAGCTGCGCATCGAGCGCATCGACCCAGGCATGGGGCTTGAACAATTCTGGCTGGTGGCGCCGCACACCGAGCCGCTCGATGCGGTCGACCTCGGTGCTGTCCTCGCCGGCGAGACATTGGTGCGCGATCCGTCGCGGCTGGTCGACCTCATCGCCGGACGGATCGGGGGGAACGCCGTCTTCCGCATAGCGCCCGTCGAAAGCCATGTCCCTGAGCGGGCCGTTGTCCGCTCCGATCCAAACCTCGTGCCGGGAAGCTGGCCGAGTTGGCAACGCCCGATCCGTCTCTTTGCGCATCCAGAGCCACTACACCGGGTCATGGCGCTAATGCCCGACCAGCCACCGAAACGGTTCGAGTGGAGGGGCAAGACGTACAAAGTCGTCGCCGGCGACGGACCGGAGCGTGTCCACGGCGAATGGTGGCGGCGCGACGCCGAGGTATGGGCGGTCCGCGACTATTACCGGGTCGAGGACGAGGCAGGAGGTCGTTACTGGGTCTTCCGCAGGGGTGACGGCTTCAAGGACGACACGGGCGATCTGTCCTGGTGGATGCACGGGGTCTTTGGATGACCCACTATGTCGAGCTTCAGGTGCTGACGCACTTTTCGCTGTTGCGCGGCGCGTCCAGCCCCGACGAGCTGTTCGCGGCTGCTGCGCTGCTTGGGTATCCCTCGATCGGGATCAGCGACATCGGCACCGTGGCCGGCGTCGTGCGTGCGTGGGAAGCGCAGAAGGCGACAGGCGTCCGCTCGATCGCCGGCACGCGCGTCGATCTGTCCTGCGGCCGACGCCTGCTGCTCTACCCAATCGATCGCTCGGCCTGGTCGCGAATTACGCGACTGCTGACCGTAGGCAAGAAGCGGGCAGGGAAGGGCGGTTGCCTACTGCACTGGCATGATCTGGAGCCATGGTCGGACGGCGTTGTTGCGATTCTGCTGCCGCGCGAGGCGGACGAAGAGAACCTTGCCGCGTTAGTCGACCTGAAGGCGATCTTCGGTCGTCGCGGATATATGGCGCTGTTCCAGCGGCGCCGACCAGGAGACGCAGTTCGGATCGATGCGCTCGCGCGGCAGGCCGGCGGTGCCGGCGTGCGCGCCGTTGTGACAGGCGACGTGCTATATCACGCGCCACACGCGCGGCTGCTGCAGGACGTAGTGACAGCGGTGCGCGAGAAATGCACCGTCGACGAGCTTGGCTATCGCCGTGAGGTGAGCGCCGATCGCGCGCTGAAATCGCCGGACGAAATGGTCCGGCGTTTCCGCGCCTATCCCGACGCGCTGCAGGCAAGCGTCGACATCTCGCGGATATGTACCTTCGATCTCGGCGAGCTTCAGTACCAATACCCGCATGAAAAGCTGATCGATGGGCTAACAGCACAGGAGGCGCTTCAGAAGTTGGCAACCGACGCAGTCGAGCGGATGTTCGATGGCGACGTTCCGCAGGCCTATACCGATCAAATCGCCCATGAGATGCGGCTGATAGGCGAGCTTGGCTATGCGCCGTACTTCCTCACCGTCTACGCGATCGTGCGGGAAGCACGCCGGCGCGGGATTCTTTGTCAGGGGCGAGGCTCGGCCGCCAACTCATGCGTCTGTTTCGTGCTGAGCGTGACCTCGATCGATCCGGTGAAGCACGAGCTGCTGTTCGAGAGGTTCGTCTCAGGGGAGCGGCGCGAGCCTCCGGATATCGACGTCGACTTCGAGCATGAGCGCCGCGAAGAGATCATCCAGTGGATCTACGAGACCTATGGTCGCAATCACTCCGCGCTAACGGCGGTCGTCACGCGCTACAGGGCGCGTGGCGCGGTGCGCGACGTCGGCAAGGCGCTCGGCCTGCCGGAAGACCTCACATCGTCACTGGCGGGGCTGGTCTGGGGCTGGTCAGCCGAAGGCGTGGGCGAGAAGCAGGTCGAAGAACTCAATCTCGATATCGGCGATCGCCGGTTGCGCCTGACGCTGGAGCTGGCGCGCAAGCTGATCGGTGTGCCCCGTCACATGAGCCAGCACCCGGGCGGCTTTGTCCTCACCCATGACCGCCTCGATGACTTGGTGCCGATCGAGCCCGCCGCGATGGACGATCGTCAGATCATCGAGTGGGACAAGGACGACATCGACGCATTGAAGTTCATGAAGGTCGACGTGCTGGGGCTTGGCATGCTCGGCTGCATGAACCGCGCGTTCAATATGCTCGAGGCGGACAAGGGGCTGAGGGTCGGCTTGGCGGACCTGCAGGACGATGATCCCGACGTCTACGCGATGATCTCGAAGGCTGATACGCTCGGCACCTTCCAGATCGAAAGCCGCGCACAGATGTCGATGCTGCCGCGCATGAAGCCACGGCGCTTCTACGACCTCGTCATCCAGGTCGCGATCGTGCGGCCGGGGCCAATCCAGGGCGACATGGTCCATCCCTATCTGCGCCGGCGCGAAGGACTGGAGAAGCCGGAGTATCCGCGGCCGGAATTGCGCGCTGTGCTGGAAAAGACGCTGGGCGTGCCGCTGTTCCAGGAGCAGGCCATGAAGGTCGCGATCGTCGGCGCCGGGTTCACGCCGGCCGAAGCGGATCAGCTGCGCCGCGCGATGGCGACGTTCAAGTTCACGGGCGGCGTGTCGCACTTCAGCGAAAAGCTGATCGGGGGCATGGTCGAGCGCGGTTACCCGCGTGAGTTCGCCGAACGCACCTTCCGCCAGCTTGAAGGTTTCGGCTCGTACGGCTTCCCGGAAAGCCACGCCGCCTCCTTCGCCAAGATTTCCTACGCTTCGTCGTGGATGAAGCATCATCACCCCGATGTGTTCTGCGCGGCACTGATGAACGCGCAGCCGATGGGCTTCTACGCGCCGGCACAGATCGTTCGCGACGCACGCGACCATGGCGTCGTGGTGCGGCCACCTTGCGTCAACGTGAGCCGCTGGGACTGTACGCTGGAACCGTATGGCGGGCGCTATCTAGCTGTCCGACTTGGGCTGCGGCAGATCCGTGGCCTGTCGAACGCCGATGGCGCGAAGATTGTAGGCGCCCGCAGCACCACCATTTTCGAGAGCGTCGAGGACGTATGGCGGCGATCGGGGGTGCCGCGCGCCGCGATCGAGAAGCTGGCTGACGGCGACGCGTTCCACAGCTTCAGCGTCGATCGCCGCCAGGGGCTTTGGAAGGTGAGGGGCCTTGGCGACGCACCGCTGCCGCTATTCGCCGCGGCAGACCGCGTGGCCGAGACGTTCAGCGCAGAAGGCATCGAGCCGGACGTTGAGTTGCGGCCGTTGACTGATGGCCGTGAGGTCATCGAGGACTACCGTGCGCTGCAGCTGTCGCTCCGCGCCCATCCGCTGACGTTCGTGCGCGACGAGTTGGCGCGACGCGGCGTCACCAAATGCGCTGATCTCGCCAACGTTCGCGACGGCCGTCACGTCGAAGTCGCCGGCATTGTCCTGGTCCGACAGAAGCCGGGGTCCGCCAAGGGCGTGCTGTTTATCACGATTGAGGACGAGACCGGGATTGCCAACGGCATCCTCTGGCCGGACCGGTTCGAGGCGCAGCGCCGCACGATCATGTCGGCCTCGATGGTCGGCATGAAAGGGCGGGTCCAGAAGGAAGGCGAGATCATCCATGTTATCTGCGACCGGATCATCGACCATGGCGACCTGCTGCACCGTGTCGGTGACATGTCGTTCCCGCACCGGACTGGCCGCGGTGACGCAGGCCAGCATCCAGGCTCACCTGATCGCGGTGACAAGGGCTGGAAGCCTGAGGCGCGTAACCAATACTGGCCGCCCCACGCGGAAGGCATGGATCCGGAGGAGGTCGTTCGGTTCAAGTCGCACGACTTCCATTAATCCTGTGTCTAAGCTGCCGAGGCATCAGCGCGTCGTGATCGCACTGTCGGTGCATATCTTGCGCTGCGGGGTTACGCGCTGCTCGGACGGGCGCGTTGACGTACCGGAGATCCGGTTGGCGCTTCGTTGTCTGCTGCCGCATTGCGCGGAGAAATGGCCGCTGACGATGTTCTGGGACGCGGCAGGGCAACAAAACGAAATCGGACGCGCTCAAGGCGTAACTGCCGCGTTCAACGGGATTGTCCGCCAGCTGCGCCGCGCAGGCTGTTATGAAGAGGTGTCTGAACCGTGAGTATGAGACTACCGCGAGCGGCCGTTGCTCGCGTTCCGGAAGGCACGCGGATCGTCAGCGTCGAACGCATGTCGCGAGCCTTCACCAAATACCATCTGGACGACGGACGTGCGCTTCACCGGTTCAAGGCCGAGGAGCCGCATGCTACACCGCACGACCATCCCTGGGCGTTCGAGACCGAAGTCCTCGAGGGCGGCTATGTCGATGAAGTGTTCCATCTGGATCCCGGCGGAGGGTGGCATAGCAAGCTTGTGCACCGCGTTCCCGGCGAGAGATATCATGTCGACGCTACGCATATTCACCGCATCGTCGAGCTGCCAACAGGCGAATGCTGGACGCTTGTTCGTGCCGGTCCCCACGCGCGGGAAACACGGTTCTGGCGGTTCGGTGACACGGTTCAGTCGCGTGTCTGGCACGAACGAAAATGGACGCTTCACCTCTGACGAACAGGGCAATGCGGAAGTGCTGCCGCATGTACCACGCGCGGCAACCGCTGCCTCGCCGGCGCGGCAGGAACAGATAGCAACGGGGGGCTTTTATAAACGAGAAGCTGCCAGGAGTGATCTCATGCTCAAAGATGTCGTGATCAAGTCGACTGTGCCGAACGGTTTGCCCGGTTCGGCTGGCATTGCTCGGCTGCCAAGTCGGCAGGAACGACGTCGCGAGGCAGCAAAGGCAAAACGGTCGGCTCCGAAGCAGTGTGCCTGCTGCGCCCCGGACCCAGGCTGATGTCGGCAGACAGGCCCTCGCCTATGGAAGCCAAGCTGGTAAGCGCGCTGCCAGCTGAGCTGGGCTGGCAATACGAGCCCAAATGGGACGGCTTCAGGGCCCTGGTCTTCCGTGATGGCGAGGTGGTCGACATCCTTTCCAAATCGGGAAAGCCGCTTGGTCGCTACTTTCCCGAAATCGTCGCCCTCGTCGCATCGGTCCCGCAGGGGAAGTTCGTGCTCGACGGCGAGATCATCCTGCCGATCGCGGACATTCTCTCGTTCGATGCGCTTCAGGCACGGCTGCACCCGGCGCAAAGCCGGATCGATCGTCTGGCGAAGGAGACGCCTGCGCAGCTTATGCTGTTCGACTGCCTGGGCGTCGATGATACCGACTTCAGCGGTGCGCCGCTTTCCGCTCGCCGAAAAGCGTTGGAGGACTTCCACGCCCGGCATTCCCGGCCTGGTCTTCTGCTCTCACCGTGCAGCGATGATATCGCTGATGCGACTGCCTGGTTGGCGGCGAGCGGAGGGGCTCTGGACGGCGTCGTCGCGAAACGGCTGGACGAGCCTTACCGTGGCGGGGAACGCGCCATGCTGAAAGTGAAGCAGCATCGCAGCGCGGATTGCGTTGTTGGCGGCTTCAGGCGGGTGAAGGAAGGTAACGAGGTGGCCTCACTCCTGCTTGGGCTCTACGATGATAGCGGCAAGCTCAACCATGTCGGCTTTACCTCAGGTATCGCCGCGGCCGACCGCGCGGCGCTTACCGCGAAGCTCGAGCCATTGACTGAAGCGCCGGGCTTCACGGGTAAAGCTCCTGGCGGTCCCAGTCGCTGGAACGACGGTCGTGAGAGCGAGTGGGTCCCCTTGCGGCCAGAGCTCGTCGTCGAAGTCCTGTACGATCAGGTGACTGGTGATCGGTTCCGGCACGGCACGCGCATCCTGCGCTGGCGTCCCGACAAGGCACCTGTGGCGTGCACGATGGATCAGCTGGAGCATGAGCTTCGCCCTGCTGAATTGGGCATAGCGTCATGACCGATCTCGCCTCCAGCGATACCCTAGCGAAATACCGGGAAAAGCGGGATTTCACCAAGACGGCCGAGCCTGAGGGTAAGATCGCCAAAGCTGGGGGCAACCGCTTTGTCGTGCAGAAGCATGCCGCGTCTCGCCTGCACTATGACTTACGGCTCGAACTCGACGGCGTTCTCAAGAGCTGGGCCGTCACGCGAGGACCCAGCATCAATCCTGACGACAAACGTCTAGCAGTTCGCACCGAAGACCACCCCGTCGAGTACGCCACGTTCGAAGGTACTATCCCGAAGTCTGAATATGGCGGCGGGACCATGATGCTATGGGACATGGGGACGTGGGAACCGCTCGCGGGCAAGGACCCTAGCAAGACGCTGCCTGAAGGGCATCTCCACTTCTTCCTCCATGGGCATCGCCTGAAAGGCGAATGGATGCTCTTCAGGCTGAAGCCCCGTGGGAAGGAGAAGGGCGAGAACTGGATCCTGCGCAAGGTTACCGACGACCAGGTCGGCGGATCGGAGGATCTTGTCGGAACACACCTCACCGGGGTCGTCAGCGGCCTGACCATGGAAGAGATCGCCGCAGGCAAGCAAGGCAAGTCGGGTGCGCCAGCAACGCCTGCCGCAAAGCCTGCGACGAAAGCTGCAAGATCACGAATGACAAGCCGTAAGAAGTCAGGTTCGCCCCCGCCATTCCAACCTGTCCAGCTCGCGACGCTTGTCGATCATGTGCCCGCCAGCAACGTCTGGCTGCACGAGATGAAATATGACGGCTATCGAACGCTCGTGGCGGTCGGTGGGGGGACGGGACGGGCCTATACGCGGTCCGGATTGGACTGGACGGACAAGTTCGCCGGCATTGTCGCTGACGCCGCAGATCTGGATGCGTCGTCTGCTCTCATCGATGGTGAGGCGGTCGTCGTCGACGCAGCCGGCAAGACCGATTTCCAGGCGTTGCAAGCTGCGCTCAAAGGAGACCCGGACGCGATCCTGTACTACGCGTTTGACCTGCTCGCACTCGACGGTGAGGATTTGACCGGACAGCCGTTGTCCGAGCGCAAGGCGAAGCTTGCGACGCTGCTCGCGGGCGGCACTGACCGGATCCGCTACTCGGACCACATCGTCGGCCGCGGTGAGGAGCTGTTCGACACGTTCTGCGCCGAAGGTCTCGAGGGTGTCATCTCGAAGCGCGCGGACGCGCGCTATGTCGGCTCGCGGTCCGGCAGCTGGCTCAAGACGAAGTGTATCCAGAGACAGGAGTTCGTCATCGTCGGCTGGTTGCCGTCCGACAAGCAGCGAGGGTTCAAGTCGCTCCTCTTGGGCGTCAACGAGGACGGTCATCTCCGCTATGCCGGCAAGGTCGGAACGGGATATACGGGTGAGGAGATCGACAAGCTGATGGATCTGATGACGCCGCTTGCCGCCACGAAGCCGACCGTCGACGCACCTCGCGCAGCCGTGCGCGGCGCACGCTGGATCAAGCCGCAGCTGGTCGCCGAAGTGGCGTTCATGGAAGTCACGAGCGACGGGGTGCTGCGCCATTCCAGCTATCTGGGGTTGCGTCAGGACAAGAAACCCGAGGCGGTCGTGGTCGAGAAGCCCGCGCCCGTTGCCAAGCTCGAGGCGCCCGAACCCTCCGTCGTTCGCGTGACCAACCGGGAACGAGTAATCTTTCCCGAGTCCGCAATTACGAAAGGCCAGCTCGCCGACTATTACCAAACCGTCTCGGGCATCATGCTGCCCTGGTGCGGGAGCCGGCCGATAAGCCTGGTCCGGTGTCCGCAAGGCAGGGGGAAGAAATGCTTCTTTCAGAAGCACGACGCCGGCAGCTTCGGCGATCATGTCCACCATGTCGGTATTGCCGAAAAGGACGGACACGACGAACCCTATCTGTTCGTGGACGACGCCGAGGGTCTCGTCACCTGTGTCCAGATGGGTACGATCGAGTTTCACGGCTGGGGTGCTCGGATCGAAGACGTCGAGAAGGCCGACCGGCTGGTGTTCGACCTCGATCCCGATGAGGGCCTCGATTTCAAGGATGTCATTTCCGCGGCCCTTCATGTCCGCGACGTGCTGGCCCAGATGGGCCTTGAGACCTTTCCAATGGTGACGGGCGGAAAGGGTGTTCACGTCATCGCGCCGCTGACACCGCAGGCCGAGTGGCCGGCTGTGAAGGATTTCGCACACCGCCTGGCACTTGTCCTGGCGCAGTCCGAACCCGATCGATTTACCGCAGCCCTCGCCAAGGCGAAGCGAACCGGACGCATCTTCATCGACTACCTGCGCAATCAGCGCGGGGCGACGGCTGTCATGCCGTACAGTGCTCGCGCTCGCGAAGGCGCGCCCGTCGCGGTACCGATCACATGGAAGGAATTGGGGAAACTCGACCGCGCATCGGGCTGGCACATCGGTGATGCGGGCGCGCTGCTAAAACGGGCAGCGTCAAAGGATCTGGTCGGTTGGGGACGCGCTGACCAGATGTTGCCCGACCTATGATCGCCTCTGTTCGCCTGGTGCTTCGATGAAGATCGCAACCTACAACGTGAATGGCATCAACGGTCGTCTGCCGGTGCTCCTGCGCTGGCTCGACGAAGCGCAATCCGACGTCGTCTGTTTGCAGGAACTGAAGGCACCGGACGAGAAGTTCCCTTTGAGCGCGATCGAGGCGGCTGGCTATGGCGCGATCTGGCAGGGTCAGAAGAGCTGGAACGGCGTCGCGATACTCGCCCGTGGCGCCGAGCCCGTCGAGACGCGGCGGGGGTTGCCCGGCGACCCGGATGACGTGCAGAGCCGCTATCTCGAAGCGGCTGTGGGCGGCATTCTGATAGCGGGGTTCTATCTGCCCAATGGAAATCCAAGGCCGGGTCCGAAGTTCGACTACAAGTTGGCCTGGATGGAGCGCTTGATCGCCCATGCGGCCACGCTGTTCAGCACCGATGCGCCGGTTGTTCTGGCAGGTGACTACAACGTGATGCCGACAGAGATGGACGTCTACAAGCCGGAGCGGTGGATCAAAGACGCGCTGTTTGCACCGGAAGTCCGAGCCGCGTTCTTTCGTTTGATCAATCAAGGTTGGCTGGATGCTCTGCGGGCAAAGCACCCGGACGAAACGATCTACACGTTCTGGGATTACTTTCGGAATGCGTATGGCCGTAACGCCGGGCTAAGGCTGGACCATCTTCTCCTGAACGCCCCTGCGGCAGCTCGGCTGGCGGACGCGCAGGTCGATCATCACGTCAGGGGCTGGGAGAAGTCCAGCGACCATGCCCCTGTCTGGATCAAACTGAAGGCCGCCCGTCGGAAGCGTTCCGCAACCTGATTATCAGGCGGACACACGCGATCGTCACACCATGGACTTCAATGATGCACCGGCTTGGGGCGCCCGTCCAAAGCCGCTGAGGCCTGCAGGCGGAGGTCGCCATCCCGCCTGATTTCGAGAACCGCGCTCCGGCTGTCGCGGGGCGCCAGTGACGTCTGCTCATTCAGACGGCGCTGAGACAGCACCTTGCCGGTGTTCAGGCGCTACCGCGCTGACCGGTTATCTTGCTTGCAGCAGCATCGAGCTTCTCACGGTCGTTCCCGACCTCGGCAATCAGGTCACGCGCCTGCTGCGCACTTAACCCATGCTTCTGAGCAAAATACTCGACCTCGTAAGGTTCGCTACCCGAAACACGGCTGCGATCACGGCCGTCGGTCTTGCTCTTGTCGTCTGCCACTACGTGTCTCCGATACGTTCTGATCCAAAAACGCTTGGCCCGCCGAGCGTTTCCTACGGACGACACTTAATTTCACTACTTGAGTTGGCTCCGGGCGTTCAGGCGGGGTCGCCTATTAGTGCCACTGAGTGACAGCTATCGAAGCGCCGAAACGGAAATGTACGGTGCAGCAGATAGCTAGTCAGATGATGCGCTCTCGTTATCAGGGAGGTGCGATCGGCGATGATGAGACAGTTCGGAATCATCAGCGCGGGATTGTTATTAGGACGATCGCTAGGGACATGACGAACAGCGATAGCCATATGGTCATCTGCCCGAAGATATGAAGCACAAGGCCCATCCAGGAATAGCGACGGCGAAGGAGGATCGCGCTTCCGACAGCGACGAAGAACGCGATCGTCGTTGGCATCGTGATCGAAGGCGACCGAGACAAGGATGCCTCCGCAAGCGGCGCCAGCCCGATTGCCATAACCAGCAGCCATGAAAAGCCGAAAATGAGGATGCCGGACATATCACCCAGCGTCGGCGGATGGTGCTGAACAGAATGATGAGCCTTAAGCTCGTGCGTTGCCGTCGTGCTCATTTCGCTGTACCCTCTGTTAACGAGGTGCGCCGTGAAAATTGATCCGACCCAGCCCATCTACTTTGATACCGACATCAAGGCCGGAACCGGTCGTGGTTTTTGGCAGCTTAACCCGCCGCCTGAGTTTGACTGGAGTGAGACCTCGGAGGACGACTACGCGTCTGCCGCCGAAAAGACATGGGTTGGACGGCTCGTTCAACGACTCTTCGTCGCGGTGGTCCTTGGCGTGATCGCGACCGGCGCGCTCGACATGGTGATAAGGTAATCTCACCGCTTCGGACCTGTGGGGCCGGTCGCTAGGGACAACCGTGCGTCAACATCACGCCGATGTTTCTCGCCAAGGAGTTCAGACGTTCCAGCGGTGATGAGGCCTACCTCACGATCCGTCGAAGGTTTGCCGCTCGAAACAGGATGGGGGGATGCGACTCCGCTACCTCCCGAATAGCGCCCCGCGATGCTCGCCTCGGAAGCCACACCAGGCAGTTCCATGCCTTCTAGCGCTGGATTGTTCAGGGCGCTCTGAATGTCGCGCTCGATCGCTTCCGATCGCTGATTAGCCCACTTCCCGATAGCGGCGTTGCGCATACCCTCTTGCGTCGAACTGAGGTTCGTTTCCCACAGGCCGGGCAGGACACCAGAAGGGGCGTTTGCCACCTCCTTGTCATAATACCGGGCAAGATCTTGGCTGAGATCCTGCGTAAGGTTAAACCCTGAGCTTTCGGCGAAGCTGGCGTGTTGCTCCAGCGACTGGGAAAGTTCCCGATAATGACGGGCTTGCTCGTTGTAGGACTCGATGCGGCTGAGCGATTCCTCGATAGCTTTGGTTTGGGATTCGCTTTGCGAGGACCGGGAAAACTCACCAGATTGACTGAAAGTACCGTCGTTTGTGCTAACGGTTGCACCAGTCGAATGGTCGCGATTGATGCCATTCGTCGCCGACACTGAATTATCGCGGCTACTCGATGCGCTATCGCTATCGTTGGTTGTATCCGCCCGCGTATAATTTTGATTATAGCCGACGGTCGCACCTGCCTGGACACCAAGAGCGCTGGCTGCTTTGCCAAGCAAGCCTCCTTCGCCGCCCTTGCCCCCAACTCCAACGCCGGCAGTAACACCTCCGGTGACGGCATCTGACCAGCTAGTGCCCTTGCCGGTCTCGGACTGCTTCCGCGTTCCGTTGCCGACACTCTGGCTATTCTGGACGCCGTCGCTCCCGGTGATCGTATTCCGATCACTGACCTCGGTGTTACTCCCGCTACGAACACCGGAGCTTGAGTCGAAACCAGACGAGTTCTCGCTCGACCAAGAATGGCCGTTCCGAAGCGCATTAAGGTGCGAGACCTCGCGACGGCTTGCCTGCTCGAACCCGTCAGCGACGCGCGCTGCCATCGTCGCCTGCCGGCTTTCAGTGGCAACAGAGCCTTGGCTAAGTTGCGGCTTGAACCCGATATTCGACATGGCGCGCGAGTTGTCATAGACATTCTGACCATCACCAAACGAGTTGGTCGTTGCGCCGTTATCGTGACGGAAGCTAGACGCCATGCCGCCCGACGAAAATGTCGGCGCGTCCGACCACTGATTGCTCTGGCGCATGTTAGACGTCGAATTAGCGAAGCTGGTGTTGCCGTAGCTGTAATTGCCGGTCGTCTGCTCCGCTGCGGCAGCTTCAGCAGCGTTTTGTGCCGGCGAAAGGACCGACGTCGCCTGACCGGAAATGCTCATGGCCCCCTTTGCGAGACCTGCCGCAAGGAAAGGCACCGACATGAGCATGAAGCCCGCGATAGTCGCGGTCTCCGCGTTGACCGCCCCGATTCCGGCATAGGTCCCAAGCGACATGCCACCCTCCGCGACACCCTGCGCTGCGCTAGTCGCCCGCGTCATGCAAATCATGTGCAGGATCACGTAAAGCGGCCCCCACGCGGCAAGATAGAAGAACCCGGTCAGATACCCCTTGAGGGCGCCGACGCCGGTCTGCGGCATCAGGAACAGCGGGAAGATGACAGGGAACATCGCATAAAACACGACGGTGAGAACGATGTTGAGGATCGGGACCCAGCTCATCGCCTGCTGCGCGATCGAATTGTACGTATTGCGCGCCTGGATGTCTGCCCGCGTCGTCGCGAACGTATCGATCGACGCCGCGCCCGGACCACCTGCCATGCCGTCACGCGCCTGCATGAAGGCATTGATGGCGGTGTTTTGGCGCAAGATGGTCTCATAGTTCGCGCTGGACGCCGTGAAGGCCTGATTGACGATCGGTACATCGCTGCGGAGCTTGGCAGAGGCGACCGAGGTGGACAGCTTGGGATAGGTTTCCTTTGCCCAAAGCGACGTGTGCACCTCGATCATGGTATGCCAAAGGCCATCGAGCATGCCGTAGGCCTGACGGCAGGGAACGATGCTGCTGGTGGTCGCGGCACCCGAACGCTCGACCCAAGGTTGCGAGCGCGCAGCCGACCCAGGTCCCATAGCCGCCCAGAGATCCTTTGCAGAGGCGAGGTCCGTCATCGACTTCTGGCCGAGCATGATGTCGCCGAAGACGCAGTTTTTGAAGTGCGCGGACAGGTTCGTCGCAAACTCGGCGTCACGGATCTGGAAGTTGCGTGTCGCATCAAGCAGCCGCGCGCCATAGACCATGCCGTTGGTCGAGTAGCTAAGCTGGCTTGGCATCGTGAACACCGTTTCCGCGGTGCGCGTCAGCCAGTCACCGACCTGGCTGGTGAAGCTGGCGATGACGCCGAGCCCAAGGGGCACATTTGCCACGACTGCAGGCGCAAGCGACGAATTTACGCGGTCGGTAACCTTCACGGCGACGGTTGGCACCATCAGGCAAGTGTAGATAAGCGACGAGCCGAGAAACCAGTTCAGCCATGCACGCACGTTCATTGTGAAGGCGACAGCGAGCAACGCGTAGATCAGGCCGAGGACCATCACCACGCGTAGAAGCGCGCGATAGCCACCGCCGCCCGTCCATGCCGCTACCGCGTTGAACGTGTTGACGATGTATTCGCCACCGCCAATCGTGAAGACCTCGACCATCGCTAACTCGTCCTTAGTTGAGGCCCTGCGCGCTCAGCCCGCGCGAGAAATTGAGCGAGGCTGCCATCGCCGGCGACATGCTATTCTGCAGCGTCGACTCCACCATCACCGACTGGTTGATGAGCGCGAGCGTCTGGTTAAGCGTCGCCTTCAACTCGACGTTGCGCTGCGCATAGCGGTTACGCGCTTCGGTTAGCTGGTCGCGCCACATCTTGCCCATCTCGGCATCGGCGGGCTGGACCTGCACGGTCGACTGGCTGATCCGGTCGAGCATGTTCTCGATCATCGCGGACAGGAGGTTAACCGAGACTATCTCGGCGAGCGCACTGGTCTCGCCGGGAGAGAAGCTCTGGTGCGCCATCGCCTGCACCGCGAGCATCTTGTACAGCGGCAGCGTCGTCATGTTGAGGAGCTGCTGCTCCTGTGCGTCCAATGCCGCATCGGTACGGATCTTGGAGTTGATCGAGTCGATCATGGTCTTGATCTTGGCGCGCAGACCAGGCCCCGGACGGAGTGTCTGCTCGGTCATATTCAGGCACTTCTCGTCGTCGTCGCAGTTCAGGATCTTGACCGGCGTTCCAGTGCCGGGACCGTCGAGGAGAGCGGTTACAACGGCATCCTCAGCCGGCCCGACAAAGCCGACAATCTTTCCTTCCGCAGCCTTCGGGTTAATGACGATCGTGCCGACCAACGTCATCAGAAACTCGGAGAACTCCTTGTCGCTGCCAAATTTGTTCGACTTCTTGATCGCATCCCAGGTGTAATTACGCGGCGCGCCCGGGATCTTGTCGGCCATCGTAGGATCCGTGTTTCCCTCGAGCGTGGCATCCTGTTCCCCACCGGCGCCGCAGCCTTGCCGGGAACGCGCCCAATCGGAAAACTTGCCCTGCGAATTGCCGACCGCCGCGCAGACCGTCGAGCGTGCGCCCGCCATTTTCGGCCAGACCGATCCGACCAGACCTTGCGCCGCTTCGCACGACGAGATGTTCATCTGGTTCATCTGCTGCGCCTTGTTGGCCATGCCATCCATGACCTTGCCGATCTCGGGCGAGACGCTGTCGATCGCGAGCTGGAAAGCAAAACCCAACGCGTTGTTGGCTGTCGCCTTCAGCATAGCGACCATCTCAGCGCCGTTGATGAAGCTGAAGGAGCCGGTGAACAGATCGATGCCGCCACAGCCTGCTGACACCTTGGGCATCTGCAGATTGAACGGCTGGACGCTCTTCTGCGGGAAACGGCTCCAGACGTTGCCCATCGAGTAGTAACCAGCGGTCTGGCCCTGGTAGGCGCTTGGACCGGTGACGTTGGCGGCACCGCCCGCATCCTGGAAGAACTCGTTCATCTGGCCGGCGACGTCCGCGCGCGCGGTCCCGACCGGCACCATACTCGCGGCACCAAGCGTCATGGCGACAGAAGCGGTCCGGCGAAGAATGGCGCGGAAGGGTGAGGGACGGGGAGAAGGGGTGTTTGCCATCAGAAGTCACTCCCGACCTTGGAATTGGTGAGCATGAAGATCCGCTCCATCACATCGTCGGCCGACATGACGCCGAACCCGACCGGCACCGTCTTGCGGGTGACGGTGTCGAAGAGGACCAACGCCGGCGTCGCAAGCGGCACGCCCATGCGCTGACGCTGCCCGCTGTCGACGACATAGTTGGGGAATTGGCGGCTCGGCCCGCCGTCCGTCGACACGGCCATGACGGTGATGCGGTGGCTATCGGCAACCGAGCGCAGGATCGGCGAGAAAACCTCGCAGGCGGCACAGGACTGCGCGAAGAAGTAGAACATGCCGTAGCGCTGGCCGAGGCGCGAGAGCACCTGGTCGCGGGTGGCGGCACGGTTGTCAGTCCATACTCGCTTGCCGACGGTCGAGACCGGCCGCTGCAGCGTGTAGTCGATGTCCGGGTTTTGCCAGAGCGCACGCTGCCAGGTGTCGGAGAAGGTCGACGCGCGATCGAGCTGCTCGCGTTGGTAGCGGACATAGGCGATGACATTCGCTTCCGTCGGCTCCAAAATCGCCCGCGCCTTCAGTTCGTCGAGCTGCTTGGTAATCGCCTTCAGCTGTGCCGTGGACGACTGCTGCGGCTGTGCGGACGCCTGCGGGGCAGACGGCTTAGCCTTGGGCCGCTCGCAGTAGAACCACTGGCCGAGTTTCCGCTCGCCACAATAGAAGTCGCCGCTCTGCTGCTGCTCCCGGGCGTCAGACGTCTGATCAAATTCGGGCTGGACCACAGCATTAGTGGCCTGCGCATCGTCGTCATCGATCGCCTCAGCCATCGACGCGCTCTGCAGATCGACGACCTGCGCGAGCGCGGGCGTGGCAACAGGCGCCGTCGCTGCAAGCAGCATCAGGATGGCAGCGGTCAACCGACCGGCACGCTTAGTCTTGATCGTCAACATCATCATGCTCCCCGTCGAGCTCAATCATTGCGAGTTTGAGAACAGACATCATCGCGGCGACGTCGAGCATCCTGGTGCCCTGATCGAGCATCCGGACGATGCCACGAAGGTGGCTGCGACCGTGCTTCCGCCCCTTGATGGTCGCGCGCATTCCGGTCTCGCGGCGGACAAGCCAGCCCTTGTCGGCCATGCGCGGAAAAGCCTGCTCGACCTCGTGCGGATCGATGTCGCACTGAAACCAGTGCGAGATGGTCTGCGCGACCTCACCAGCCGAGGTGCCCCGACCGGACCGGTGGATGCGGAGGAAAATGGCAAGATCGAGCACCGACATGTCGATCGAACAAGGCCCCCCCGGACCGCCCACATCATTTGCCCCCGTGAAGATCATAATACCCCTGAATCTTGGTTTGAATGTCGGCCATTACGGTGACCTCACTGGGCAGCTTTGCTGCGTCCATGAACTCCGCATAGACCTCGGAAAAATCCATCTGGCTCAGGTCGAGGCGCTGGAACTCCTCGATCGAGAAGCCCTTGCAGGTCTCGTCCTTGGGCTTGCCCCACGCCTTGCCAATCTGCTGGCGGCCCTGCTCCTGAAGGATGCGGCTGAGCTTGCTACCAAAGCAGCAATAGGCGTCCTTGGACGTGACGCAGACACCTAGAACCTTATCGGAACAGTACGATCCGACCTTGTGGCAGAGCCCCTTGTCGTCCTTCTCGTCGAGCTGCTTTTCGGCCGAACTGCACAGCCACGGTGTGAGCAGCGGAACGCCGCTGCCCGAGCAGCAATTCGAAGCACCAAAGATCTTCTTGGAACAGGTGCCGCGCTCGCCGGAGAACACTGTGAGGTTAGCAGGATCGAACTGCTTGCCGGCGTCTCCGATCGAATGGAGCGCGACCAGCGCGTCCTTGAACTCGGTCGACGCTTCGCGTTCGATCGTCTCGCAGCTACCGTTGAGGCAATACACATCCCCGCCGCAGACATACTGCTTATCGGTTGGCGCCTTATCGTCGGGCAGCGGGCAACTATACACCCGCTGCGACACCTTGCAGGCGCCGCTCTGCGGATCGTCGAGGCACTCGTCGCGCAGGAACTTGCATTGTTTGTTGGCGTCGAGATCGGTGCAATCGCTCGCCGGAGTGAGACGCTGACAGGTGAAGGATCGCGACCACGCCCAGCACGCTTGCGTGACGGGAACGCCCTCGATGATGCGGGTCTCAGGGCCTTCGGTGCAGACCTCGGTCGCTTGGCGGACACACGTCGTGTCGGCCGCCAGCGCCGGGCAGGTGCCTTCGTTCCGGGCGACGGTAACGCTGAGCGTCCCTTCCTTCTTCAGATAGGCCGTACCAGTCGCAAAGTTGTGGTGGCTGGCGATCTCAGCGGCCGACAATTCGGCATTGCAGGAATACAGCTGCGCCGTGCCGCTGACATTCTTCTTGCAGTATTTGCGGTAGCCTTCGACGTCGTTAGCGCCACCGCCAAGATCGATCTGCGCGTCGCAGATGTGCTTGGAGACCGGTTCTGCCCGGCAAATGCCTGCATTGACCTTCGCCTGCATGACGCTGTTTTTGGCGAACCCGTAGCCCTCGTTTTTGTCGAGAACGCCGTAGTAGAACCAGCGCGCGGTGTTCACGACGGTAGGCACGAGGTTTCCGCGGCAGGCCTCGACCGTGTCCGTAACTTTCGACCCCTTGTTGCAGGTAGCCTCGTAATAGCCCTTTGAGCCGACCGATGGCGGCAGCGGCGTGCAGGTGCCTTCGGCACCGCCGAGGCTTTGACCGCCCAGATAGGTGTCAGGGTCCTTCTCGATCGCGGTGGCGCGCGACGTCGCCGCCAGGATCTCGGCATTGCTGAAGGTCGCCCGCGTGCGTGCGCGATCGGTAACCGTGCCGAACGCCTCGTCGGTGCCAGCCTTCGAACCACCGTCGACTACCAGGCGGTCGGGATCGTCGAAATAGACCTTTTCTGCCAGATCGGTGCCGCCATATCCCGGCAGCTGCGCAAGCTTGGCATCGTTCGGACCAAGGCTTTCGTCAGCGCGCATCGACTTTCCGAGATCAGCGCCCTGCTTGCGTGCTTCCTCGATCGTCGTCTGTGCGACGACGCCGCTGGTGGCGCCCGCGAGGACGGCCAGTAGCAAAGAGAAAGCGACGCGCTTCACTCAGATGCCCTTGCTGAGGTTACGCAATGCGACGGACGCCACCCCGGCACCCGGGCCGTGCGCCGCGACGAAGGTATCGAGCACATAGCGAACCGAGACGTTGCCCGTGATCTTGTCGTGGGTTGGCACCGAGGTGGTGCAATTCAGGCCCGAGCAGAGATCGAAGTCGGTCGATACGGCGACATAGGTTGGGACCGCCTCGACGTTGAACGCACGAAAGAGCCGGGGATCGATCCCGACATTGGACAGCTGATCCTTGTCGGTGACGACCTTGCCCAGCATGGCGCTGAAGGCCTTCATCGAGTTGTTCGGGAAACCCCGGAAGACAACCACACCGCCCGCCTTGGCCGTGTCGGCAATGAGCTGACGAAGGGCCGCGCGCGGCATCGACAGGCTCGCAAAGGCGATGAACTGCGGCGCATCGCCCTTGGTGCCGGCAACGTTCTGGCTGGCCCCCTTGATGATCTCGTCGAAGTCGAACGCACCATCCCCGTTCACCGGCAGATCCGCTTTAGCGAGCGCGGTGAGGTTGGTGCTGCTTTTTGCCTGAATAGCGACGGCCTCTTCGCGGAAGGCATCGCCGCGGTTGCGGACGTGCTCGGCGAAAATGTCGGCGTCACCCTGCATGGCGGCCGAGCGACGTTTAATCGCCTCGAGATCGAGGCCATCGACGGTCTGTGCGATCGCCTGGATGCCGGCGAGCCCGGCGATTGCAGCGATAACGATGGTGATGCGGCGCATGATTGTCTCTCCTCAGAGCACGCAGCAGTTGCGCTTGCGCCAGACGAGGTAGCCCATGTCCTCGCCCTTCACGGGGAAGGAGCGGCCTGCCTGCGGTGGCATGGTCGAGGCCCCGAGAGGCGAGCAAGCCATCTTGCCGCTGACCATCGGGATCGGGTTGACCATCTGGACGCGGTATTGCTGCTTGCGGAGCACCGGCATCGGGTACTTGTTGCACAGGCCCTTGGAGCCCATCGTGCCCCAGGCGAGGCCTTCGCGGTGGATCTTGAAGGCGAAGCGAGCCAGCGCGAGACGCGATGCCTGCACATGACCGATCGAGGCGGCGATGTTGCCGTTGACCGGATACATGGGCCCCTGACAGCCAGCGCACCAGAAGGTCGCGTCGAGCGGCAGCTTGGCGGTTGCAGCGATGCAGTCGCCGGCACACGCAGCCTGGGCGATCGGCGTCGAGAACAGCACGGCTTCCGGGTTGATGAGCGCGGTCAGCGAGTCATCCTGCCAGAGCGGATCGACCTCGGTCATGTACGCGATGTCGAACGACGCCTGCTCGAAGCACAGGAAGTCGGTCAGGATCTCCATCCAGTACAGGAGCGGATAGACGTACCAGTGGACGTGCCACTTCGACGTGTTCTGCCCGTTCCCGCCGGTCTGCGATGGTCCAGATAGCTGGCCCTGTCCGATGTCGAAGCCGGGCGCGATCTTGGTGCCGCCCAGATTGACGAAGCACCACGGTTTGGTAGTGATGTCGGCAAGACGAACAGGCTCCCAAAAACCAGCCGAGATACCGATGCGCGGCACCGGACTGCCACACGCGCAGACGGGGAGGGACGGGTTTTCCGTATCGGCGCGATTGCTCGGCCAGATCTTCATGCCACCCGCCGAGAGCGGAAACAGGCACGACCAGCAGACGTCGGTGATCGGGTTCACGAATTTGCCCGAGCACTTCGATTGCGCCTCCGCGCGCGGGGCGAGTGTCGTCGAAAGCACGAACGCACCCAGCAAGAGCGTCAGGAAGCGCAGGAACTTCACGCGTGCTCCTCCGACGACTGTGCGGCGTCGAGGAAGGCGTTGTCGGCGCGGTTCTTTCGGAAGACGTAGAGCGCGGTATGCAGCGCCGTCGTCATAAGCAAAGCCGCAACCATGAAGGATGCGGGGCGTCCGAAGAGTCGCACCAGCGGCGAGATGGCAAGGACGCCGATCGCGGACGCAACGCAAAGGCCCTGAAAGGTCCGCCGCATGGTACGCAGATCGTCGGTTTCAGGAGCCGCCATTGGCGTGCGCAGGAGGTCGAGCCACAACGGCATCAGCTTATTCCCTTCAGCTTGATTTCGGAGAGCTTCAGGACGCGGCCATTCTGAACGGCGACGGCCGGCGTGTGCCGGATCCCGAATTTGCCAGTGAGGCGACCTTCCTGGTCGAAATAGAAGCGCCGCTTGCGATTGGTCATTTCCTCAATCGGCGAGCCGCTCACGAGGATGATTTTTGCCTTCAAATCGCTGTATTGCGACGTCGCCCATTCCATCTGTGCGGCGTCATCACCGTCGACGAACACCAGCGCCTGATGGACCGCCACGAAGTCGAGCGGGTTCACGGTCTGGCCGGCGCGGGCGATGTAATTGCCCTTCTGGTCCTGAACGTCACGCTCGATGACGATGGTCGGATCGTAAGCCCAGCTGCGTGGCTCCGTCGTCGCTGTGATGCCGGCGACAGGCTTCGGCCGACGCACGCGCGCTTCGGACCGCTTGGCGAACTCCGCGTTCATACGGTCGATCCCGCCGGTGGCTTGAAGACGCTGCAGGCGGGCCTCGATCGTCGCCAGCAAATCCGGCTCGATGATCGGAAAGGCCTGGCCGACGACGCCGTGGTCACTGGCGATCGCAACGGAGGAAGTCAGCAGCGCGCTGACCGCGAACATCACACAGAGATCCAGGGCGGTCCTCACAGGATTGGATCCCCGACGCCGACGATCTTGTTCGAGCAGGCGTAGCCGATCGCGGCATAGCGGCTGTCGAAGCCGTCCTTGTGCGGACTACCGACATAGTAGCAGCCCTGCGGGATAACGCCCGTCGGGCCAGCCACCAACGGCTCGCCCGACTTTGTAAACGGCTTCATGTGGCTGACGAGCTTGCCCGCAACGAACACATCTGCACCGCGGTGGACGACGGTGTCACCCGGCATGCCGTAGACGATCTTGCCGAACATCTGCTTCTTCGCACCGAAATGCTTGGTGACGAGCGGCACGGCTGGCGGCACGAAGAAGACGTACTCGCCACGCTTGGGCACTGCCGTTTTATGGATGACGAACGCCCAGTTCGGCAGCGACTCCGACGCGTTGATGAGCAAGCCGTGCGTGTCCCGCCACTGCGCGATCGCATTCAGGGAAATCCCACCGGCGACGAACAGGCCAAGGGCCGCCCACAGACGCTTGCGGGGGCGGAAGCCCTCGGCCGAGGCTGGCGCCACGATTGCCTTACTGGCCACCGGGACCTCCAAAGCTCGAGACCATCGCGCCGGCAACCGACGGATCAACCGGAGCGGCTTCCTGCGCCGTCGCGGGGGCCGGCACCGCGGCAAAGGGGTTCGGCGCGGCGGAAACGGGGGCCTGCGCCATTTCCACAGGCGCGATCGTCGGCGCGGCAGGGGCCTGCCCCTGCATCATCGAACCCATCTGGGCGGGCGTCGCCGGCACTGGTGCCTTCACGCCCGAAGCATAAACGGCTCTGGCGACATCGGCGGTGATGTCAGGCACGCTCTTGGACAGGACTGCCTCCCCGACGAGCACGACCTGGCCAGCCGCACCGCGGCGCTGTAGCTCCGTATCGAGCGATGCCATGAACGTTCGCATCTGCGCCTGGACCTGGTCGGGCGGGGTCGCACTACGGGCTTGTGCCTGAACGTACTCTCCTACGATCCGCGACAGGTCTGCCTTGACGATGTGCTGCGGCTTCTCGGTCGTTACCAACTTGGTGACCCACATGGCCCAGACGAGCCCGAGGACGAGCGCGGCACCGATCAGCAGCTGCGAGGCAGTGTAACCTGCGAACACCGTCTTACGCCGAGCCGTGGCAGCGACAGGCGAGGCCACGGGTTCGACCGTGGGTGTAGCGATCGTGTCGGTCATGCGCGGTGCTCCCGGCGAGCAGCGTCACGCGGCAAAATGGCGTGACGGCGAAAGAAGATGATCGCGCCGGTGATGACCATATGAACGATACCGACGATCATCTTGAATTGGTCGAGCCGGCCAGCGTCCGCTGCGAGGTAGCGGCTGGTCAGGTTCTGCAGATGGTTCATCATGCCATCGAGCGAGAAGTTGCCGATGAGCAGGAAGAATAGGACGAAGACGCCCCACGTCATCAGCAGCGTCGTGGCCAGGAAGCCCGCGAAATTAAGTCCGAAATAGAGGAGGTAGCCATAGTCGACCTTGCGCTCGACCTGGAGGGGCTGAAGAACGGTTGCCATAGCTGTCACTCCGCTGCGATCGCCAGCGCTTCATCGGCGCTCGGATCGGTCCATTTCTCAGGGTTGTCGGGGTAGGCGACCCGTTCGATCGCCTCTTCCATCGTCAGACCCTGCGCGAGCAGGTCATGGATGGCCGCGAAGGTGCGGGGCGATGACGAGTAAACCGTCGCAGAATAGGGATCGAGGACGAGCCGGCCGACCGCCAGCGTCTCTGGACCCTTAATCATCACGTCGGAATATTCGGAGCCGTTGCGCTTCAACGAGCGGAGCAGCGCGTCGGTGTAGTCATCCATCTCGAAGCGATCGTGCTTCTTGAAGTCGGCGATCGTCTCAGCCTTTTGCTGGAGGATGACGAACCAGTCGCTGTTCTCGAGTGCCGCCTTCGACCCGTCCGACTTGTAATAATCGTTGAGGCTCTGCGTGGCGGTCACCAGCGACGCGCCGTATTTGCGGCAGGTACGCGCATAGGCTTCGATGAAGTCGGCCATCGAGCCGCCCTTAAGCATCTGCCACGCCTCATCGAGCAGCAGCGCCTTGGGGACAGAGCGGTCCTCGCGACGCATGGCCTGGCTCGCCATGAACATGATCGCGGTTAGGGCGACCGAACGAAGCTCCTCGCGCGACGACAGATCCGACAGCTCGAACACCGTCAGGTTGTTCTTGAGCTTGAAGGACACCTCACCCTCGAAGAAGCGGCCATAGGTGCCGTCGGTCGAGAAGGGGCGCATCGCGATCGCGAGATTGATGGCGAGCGGGTTCTTGGTCTCGTCGAGCGCGGCGATGACGTCGTTGACCGAGCCCTGCCGGCCTTTCTCTGCCCAGACCTTGTTGATCGCGCCATCGATTAGGCCGCGCTCGGTATCGTCGAGCTTGTCGATGTGACGCGCCATCTGGTTCACGATCGATTTCAGCATGGCGAAGCAGTCCATGAGGTAATCCTCATCGGTCTCCGCCAGCACTGGATCGATCATCGAGAACGGGTTGATGCAGAACCCCGACGACATCGTGAACTCGACGAAAGCGCCGCCCTGCAGTTTGCAGGAATGCTCGAACGACCGGCCGTCATCGATCACGACGACCTTGGCACCAGCGCCGACCATCGAGGCGCACAACTCCTGAAGGGCCACCGACTTGCCCGAGCCCGACTTGCCGAAAACCGCGACGTTGTGGTTGCCCGCAGTGTTCTCGAAGGGCGACCAGAAGAAGGGCTGACCGCGCCTGCCGATCAGCATCATGTGTGGGTTGTTACCACCCAGATATTCGCCCTGCAGCGGCATCAGGCTTGCGGCCGTCGTGGTCAGGACGGTGCGCAGTCGCTTCATATTCTTAAGGTCGAACGACAGACCGTTGGCCATCGTCATCGGCATCGCCGCGAGCAGCCCCTGGATCTGCAGATAGCGATCATCGAGCAGGTCCCAGCCTGCCGCGCGGTACACCGACTTCAGGATGCGCTCGTTGGCGTCGCCCTTGCCCTTCGGGCTGAACGAGGTAACCGAATAGAACGCCTGCACGAGTTTGCGACCCTGACGCAGCTCGTCCTTCACGAAACGCCACTCTTCGGACTGGTCCTTCAGCTGTGGCAACATGCGCGCGGACTTGCTGTCGGCGAGGCTGGTGGTGCGCATGAACTTGCGGCCGGCGCGCTGCCCGGAGGCCTCCGCGTCGGGGAAGTCGAGGCACAGGTTGGTCGACACCGGGCAGGGCATGCGCAGCTTGTCGGCAAACATGTCGCCGATCAGCTTGGCCATGTCCCAGGGCGCCCAGCGTTGCGGCAGGTTGCGCACCGAGAAGGAGCGCACGTCAAACGTGTCCGGGTAGATCTCGCCGATCTCCGGGGCATGGTCGACGGTCTTGCCAGTCGGACGGAACCGCTCGGTGCGTAGGAGGATGCGGTCAGGCTCGATCCTCATTTCGAGGTCGTGACGCACGGCCTGGTCTGCGATCGGGTCGAACGGATTGTAGGTGATCGTGTCGTCACCGGGTGCCGTCGTGGGCGAGGTGATGTCATCGATCCACGAGATGAGGCCCTTGGGGTCGACTGCGCGCGCATGGACGCCGAGCGACTCCAGAGCCGAGATCAGCCCTTCCATGACTGAGGTAATTTGCTCGTTCGAGACGCGGCTCGATTCCGGGGTGGAGTAGGACAGGCCGAGACGGTGATTGCGCAGGCAAAAGGGAGCCGATGCCGACAACGAGTTCCAGACGCCGCCCATCAAATACTCGGTACGGTGCCGCGCCATCCGCTCGTAAATGCCTGACGCCGAATAGCGCGGCATGTACCACTGCGAGAGCTTCTCGCTGATGCGCGGGCTCATCCAGCCATGGACCTGCAGGGCACCCGGCGTGGGAATGCCTTCGGACAGCAGCTGGGCCAGCATTTCGTAGCTCTGCTCGGTTGCGCCGATCATCGGGGTCGCTTCGAGGAAGAAACCGCGCGAGGCGCTATTGTAGTAGATCTGCGTCTTCGGATCGTAGCTGCGGTAGGGCAGCCAATGGACAAACCGCGGGACAACCGAGTCCGGACGGCCGTTCTCAGGCTTGGCTGAGTCACCGAGGAGCGTGGCAAGCAGGCCTTTGAAGATGCTCACTGGACAACTCCGGGGAACGAGGACGCGCGTAGCACCGGCAGGGGGTTCGCCGTCTTTGCCGCCTCCCGCGCTTCCGGCTTGGCACGGGCAAGGCCGGCACGAACGGCCGGATTGGCGCCGACCGCGGCGATCGCGGTACGCCCGGCCGGGGTCATGTATTTCGGCGCGATAACCGCCGAGGTGGACGTGAGGGCCGGACGGACAGGCGCGGGTGAGGAAAGGGGCTTGGAGCCGGTGGTCATGCCAACCGCGACCGGCAAGTTTGGCGTGGGGGACGCAGACTTCGAGCCAGAGGTCACCGCGGGCGGGGTGCGGAGTGCCGATGGCGACACCGAAAGGCGGCGCGGCGCTTTCGAGAGCCGACGCGCGACCTGATCCTTGATGTCCCCGACAGGATCCGCCTGAACGCGAGCGGCAGCAACCGCAGCTGCGGTTGGCATATCCGGATCAGCAGTCGCGGATTCCTCCATGAAGGGAGGATCGGCACGGTCGACAGCTGCAAGCAGCGTGTCGCCGCCCGTTGCCGCCTGAACCTGTGCCGGCGTCGTCGCGACAGCGTTGCTCGCCAGCGCGCGCTGCCATTCGCCGCGCTCGACGACGGCATGGACCGCCGTCTGTTCGTGCAGGCGACCGGCACCGTCGATCTGCGCCGGGAAGACGATGCGAAGCACGCGTTCCTGGCTACGCGCAGGCGCAGCGTCAGCGGTATCGAAACCGCGGCCGGCGCTTTGCGGCGCGCTGTAGGGACCGGCGGGCGTAATCATGCGATCGCCATCCTCGCCCGCGATCATCGCCAGCGCGCGATCATCGATCGTCGAACTGGGCGCGCAGATGCCGTCGGGTGCAACGCACGTGAAGTTGCCCTTGATGTTGCCGCCCATTGTCGTGCAGCCGGTCATCATGGTGCCGGAGGCAAGGGCGACAGCGAGACAAACGTGGACCTTATTCACGACCGGCCTCCAGCAATGAAGGAGGCGAGCGCCTCCTTGGGACGATAGCCCTCGATCATCGCGCCATCGGCGCGGACGATGACGGGTGTGCCGTTCAGACCGTGCGAGCGAGCGAAGCGCTCATTGGCATCGAGGCCTGAGGTGTCGCAGGTGGCCGAGTTGCGAAGAGGCTCGCCGGCATAGGCCTGATGCAGCGCGGTCTCGCGGTTCTTGGCGCAATACACCTGATTGGCGAGGTCGCGACTACCGAGAACAGAGATTGGTCGTTCGACGACACGCACGTTCATCGACCGCAACGTGTTCGAGAGCGCCCGGCAATAGCCGCAGCGGAAGTCGCTGAAGACCGTGACCGTCTTGCCCGACTGGTTGCCCCACACGATCGCGCCATCATTGGGGAGACCGTCGAGCGAAAGGCGTGAAAGGGTTGTCGGCGAAGCAGCGCCGGCAGCCTTGGCGATGGGGGGCTCGCCGCCTTCGGGTGCGTTGTTGGCCTTGGCTGCGCCGCCAATCAGCATGTCCGGGTTGATCTCGAGGAGGCGGGTTGCAGTGAGATCCTGCCGCGTCTCCATGTCGTAGACACGACCGATAACGAGATAGCGTCCCGACCGATCAACGTAGAACAGGTTGTTGCCGGCCGTCACTTCGCAGAGGCCATCGACGATCGCACAATCGACCTTGCTGACCTGCGTTTTGGGCAGGCGGGCCTTCAGGAGGGCGATCACCGATGCGTCTGCCGGACGAAGCGCGGCATAGGCGGCCTTCGCGCCGATGGCGGCAGCAACGAACGCTGCGATGACCAAAATAAGGACCAGCACCCGACCAACGGTCAGACGCCTGTCGGCGACGCTATTAGTTCCGAACATAAACACCCTCCAGGAAGACGATCTCGACGTCGACGCCGGTCGGCATTTCGATGACCGGCTGGTACTGCTCGGCACGCTCGATCAGGTATTTCGAGACCATGTCGCCAGCCTCGCCAACGCCATTTCCGATCCCGCCTTGTGCGATGTCGCCCATGCCGAGCTGCTGGCGCTTGCCGTTGACCTGAACATTGCGGCCCTGGAGGAAAGAGTTCGAATTGGCTGCGAAACCCTTGCCGATCCCGCCGACGAGGCCCGCAATGAAAGCTTGGCTGACGAGTGACCCTTCGCGGCTGACGACACGTCCGCGAACGCCGGTCTTGCCGCCGAACGCGATGAAGCCTTTGACCTCGGACACGGCGTAGCGACCGCCCGGTTGAGGGCAGGTCATCTTCTGCAGCTTCACGTAGACCTTCTCACTCGAAAGCTCTGCGCGCGCCGCACCGTTGATGAGGCAGCCTTGGATTTTCGTCGTGAGCAGCTTGCCATTCTGCAGCACCGACCGCGCGGGGCCGGTGACGCGAAGGACGACGGGCAAAGGATCAGTCTGGCTGTTGGTGCCGGCTGCGGCATCGACACCGACGATGACCTTGGCGCTCGCAAAGCTGTTGGGTGGAAGGTAGTTCGGACTGTCGGTGTAGACCGTGTTGCCCTTTGAAACCTTCGAGGCATTACCGGCCTCGGCAGAGCCAAACGAGACCATCTTAACTTCGCTGAGGCGCGCAGGTGGAAGGTCCGGACCGGGAGTAGCGCCTGCCGCGCCGGGGCGACCGTAAAGGGCGGCGCTACCAGGGCCGTACATTGCCTGCGGCCCGGGCATCGGGGCAGGCGCTGCGGCACGCTCGTTGACCTGCCGACGCAACTGATCGTTTTCGGCCTGATAGGCGGATACGACGCGCTGGCCATCGCTCGACATTGACTGGTTCTGTGCGCGCATCGCGTCGAGCTGCTCGGCTAGCTGCGCGACGCGAGCGTTGGTGCCCTCGACACCCTTCAGCTGGTTTTCGTTCGACTGGAAACGGTTCTCCGACTGCGCCATCCACTCCTGCTCGGACTTGGTCTTGTTGGTCATGTCGCTGACCGAGACCGTCTTCTTGTCCGCGCTATCGGGATCGATCTTCTTGACCGCGTCGTCACCGCCAAAGATCCAGAACGAGGATGCGACGAGAACCACGCCGCAGCCTGCCGCCAGCTTCATCTGCTGCTTCTTGCGGGTCTCGACGTTGCCATCGAGTTCCGAGGCGATTGGGGATACGCCGTCGCCGTCAACGACTTCGGGAGCGTCGAGCGGCTTACGCTCGCGAGAGAAAATATCTTTGATGCCCATGGCTTAGTTTCCGTTCCGCGAGACGAGGTAAGCGGTCGTGACCCGACCCGGCGCGAGCTTGGGTTCGGCGATCGAGACCGCGAGTGCGCTCGATGGCGCCACGCTGGCCTCGGTCAGCACCGTTTCCTTGGTGCCCTTGTTTTCGATGCGCAGGACGCGGCCGGTGAGAGCGTCGCCGCGATATTCAGCGATCATCTGAACCTTGAGGTCGCCGACATAGACGGGCTTGAGCGAGCGCTGACGCATCTCGAAGCCGTCGACCGTCTTGTTGGCGTACATCGCCTGCACCAGCGTTACAGCGGCCTCTTCCGGCGAGGACGTCTGTGCAACCTTCGTGGCAGTACCGGCTTCCGCAGCGTCGGCCTTGGCGATCGCGGGGTTCGAGACGAACACCTGCACCGCCTGATCGCCACTGATCCGGCACTGGAACTTGTAGACGTAGCCGCGCTTGCTGGTGCCGAAGAACGACAGGAGCCGACGACCAAAGCCTTCCGGCACCGACAGGTAGATGTCGCCACGGACCGGCTCGTTGACGACGGAGAAGTCGTCCGAGGGGTTGCCCGTATTGATCTTGGACACGCCGGCGAACTCGTCGCCGACGAGGCTGATCCGGGTGAGGTCCTTGGCGGACGCGTTGCAGGAGACCTGCGCGCCGTCGTCGGCCATTAGGGTCTGGTCGCCAGCCGCGAAGGCGGGGGCCGCAAAGACGAAGATCGCCACGGCAATTAGAGCGGCACCGGCGATGCGGCTTAGCCAGCAAAAGGTGCGGCTGGAGAGGGCAGTGCCGAGCGCAGCGCTGCCAAAGGCGTAGATCGCGGTCACATCGCAGCTCCCGTACGGGTCTTGGGTTGGACCATGCTGAAGCCGACGAGCTTCAGGGTCATGCCGGCATATTCCCAGTCGTAGACAAAGGTCCGCTGCTCGGATGACACGATCTTCTGACCGATGACCGTGTTGAGCTTGCCCGACACGGTGGACTGGAGCGCCTTGGGGTCGATCTCCATGCCCTCGAGCGTAAAATACTGCGACATGCTGGAGCCGCGCTGCTCGTCAACGATCTTGAGGAGGTCGGCTTTGATCTTGCCCTGCGACTTGGGCGAAACGATCGCGAGGACTGATTTCATCCAGTAATCGAGACTGCTTGGGGTGCGGTTGAGCGTCAGTACGGCCGTGTCGCGGGTCACAAGTTCCAAATACTCGCGCGAGACACCCGACGTGGACAGCGTGACAGGCGAGCCAAGAACCGGCTGCAGCACAATCTCGCGACTACGTGTCGCCGACATCAGGAGCAGGAGCGCAACAAAACCGGCAAGAACCAATGCGGCGATGCCGAGGACATTACGCTGGCGAAGGACGCGCTGGCTTTGCGCGTGCTGGTAGGAAAAATCCATGTCAGCCCACCATTAGTCGGAGGTAGGAAGGTGGCGTGGCGCGCAGCGACGGGAAGCCGCCTGGCAGATGCCAATACGCCAGATGAATCAGCCACGACGTTGCCCGTCCCGCCTTTGCCCTCCTAAGGGCCCACCAGCCTAGGACGGCTAAGCCGATCCCGATGACGATGTGTTGGGACAGGATCCCCCAAGTAAAGGGGATAACCATCGCGAGGAACTCGTCGAGCGTCCAGAACCCGATCAGCTCAGGATCGTCGAGGTGCGATGGGATCACGTACTTATCGGCTGACATCACGCCACCTTCAAAAACGGTGCCGGCGAAGCTGCTATCAACGCCGGCACCGGGTCGGTTCAGATGGTGGCGGTGACGGTCGAGGTGACGATCGGAATGCCGGTACCGGCGCCGACGCCCACACCGACCGGGATCGCGACCTGGCCGAGCGAGAAGCGGCCCGAGGCCAGGCCGACGACGCCGCCAGCGAGCGACAGGACGGTGATGATCTTGCCGCCCGAACCTTCGAGGAAGCCGGTGAAGGCATTGAGTGCCGTGTTGAACGTAGCGTCTGCACCGGCGAATGCCGGCGAAGCGAGAACAGCGGCTGCTGCTGCCGCACCAATGACCGCCAGGGCGGTCGTCTCGGCGCGACGGCCGATCTTGAACGTGGTCTTCATGATAAGGAGTCTCCTTCGATCGAGCGCTGTTCAGCGCGCCCAAGAGGAGATTGGCCGGCAGCAATCTTCAGTCGCAAACGGAAATCGTCGGAACATTGCTAACGCTTATGCATTTCTTAACATTCCGAGCTGATCTTGCCTTTTGCGAATCACCTTGCCCGACTGGGCCGGGCGCCCGCCCGGAATTTCAGGGCACCTGCCCGAGAAACGCGGGCGGCCTGTTTTGGGATACCCGGTCATCTGGTTTGGCATCCAGATCGTAACTGGTTTAGCTGTTACGCTGCAGAATGCGGTTTTCGCCTTTTATGAGTATGCAAGGGTCCGGAGTGGACCCGGGATTGAAGGTTGACCAACGTGACGGCTGAAAAGGCGTTTTATATTTCCGTCTCGGATCACTATTTCCGGCTGACCACCGAAGGTGTCAGACTTCTGTCGAACAAGCATCGTTCGTATTATTCTTTGCCTATGGTCATAGACGAACGCGCCGAGCGTGCTTCCGACTTGGTAAATAGCTATGACGCTGAGGACATGCGAAACCATCTTCGCATAATCTCGAGCGAGGGGGAGGTCGAGATCGACTTCTCTATCCTAGAGACCAGCGCCAGCACGATCGAGGCAGCTGCACTCTCGCTTGGTGAGGCACTCGGGCAAGAGGTTCTCTTAGCTGACGCTGTGTCGCTGGTACTTTTTGACCTCATTGTTGAACGGAATGCTACGGAGGTTCTCACAAAGCTTGGGCTTTCCGCTTCTGAGGCCGAAAATTATCGCGTTTCCCTGAAGAAGAAAGATGCGAACGTCATCCCGTTGCGACCTAAACGACCATAACCACTTGTTTCGAACCAGCTTTAGGGTTGCCTTTTACGATTTGGTGAGTCTACCCATAAGCCATCAGCCGGGAGAATGGCGATGGGCGAAGCGACGCGAAGTTGGGCGGAAAACCCAGCGGGGGCAATTCCGAGTTTCGAATTAGAGGATTACATCCTAGCCAGGATGGACCTTGCACGGGTAAGCGTCAGGGAACTGGCGACATTGACAAAAATCGGTCGGAGCCGTCTCCATGACGGGCTTCACCGTAAGGTCGAAAAGCGTGTCGCTCTCAAGATGCCTGAGATAGCAGCTATCCTCGAGGCATTGGGCATCAGCAAAATCGAAGCAATGTATGCTCAGGATCTGCTCCAAAAAAACGAGGCGGGAGTCGAACTAAGAGACCTCCTGAAGGTCATATCAATGGTACTCGGCGTCGTGACCGGCCTTCCTGAGCAGATCATTACCGTTGTAAGGCATGTTGACGGTCTCGGTTTTGACGATGTTCGACCTGAGCACGGCGAAGCTGCTCAAGAGCTGATAGTACGAGCTATAGAGGTGGAATACCAAAAAATCGGTATGCGCCGGTCCAAACGGCTCGACGAGTTTGGGGCGGAATAACGGGTCCCGAACGGCTCGTTTGGTTATACCGGGATGGTACCGTTTCCCCCCTCTCGCGGACTCAGTGAGATAGGGTAACTGAAAGCACGAGCGATACTCTAAGCTGCTACTCTCGGCGAGGGAGGGACGCGTCGCGTGACGACGTGCCTCTCGTGCTTTCAGTTACTCTATCTAATGAAGCCCTTTTTTTGGTGCGTCCGAGATACGGAAACTGAAAGCACGAGAATTTCCTCGTCAAAGAAACCGAAAGCACGAGCCAACGCAAGCGACTTCCCATGCCGCTGCCGTTTAGGCTGTCGCTATCGCCGAGTCCGGAATCACGGGAGGCGATCTCGAGGTCGCTTGGCCTCGCGAAACCTAATTGAGGGAATGCCGTGCAAAGAAGAAAAGCCCGGCAATAGGTCGGAGCTTTCGGAATTTCGGAAGTGCTGCGTAACAACAGCGGCATAGCCAAATTACGATGATGCAGCGGGAATGCGTGCCTAGCGCGCCACGGACTTCTGCGTCCGCACGGAAATCCAAAGGGGGTTCTCCGAATGAATTCTATTACCTTCGCTCCAGGGGCTGGCCATCGGCGAGTAGACGAACGCACAGCATCGACTGGACGGATCGCTGAAGACTTTTCCGGGCTTCCCGAACGCGTAAGTCATCGGCATGTTCTAACAGCTTTTAAACGTGCGGCTCCCTATATTGGTGTACCATCTCGCCTTGTGCATGCGGTTGACACACTGATGAGTTGGTCGCGGGAGGTAGACTGGAGTGAGGGACAGCGCCCGATTGTCTTTCCTTCTAACGAAACGCTCAGTCAAAAGCTTGGAATTGGTATTCGGCAGCTTCAAAAGCTGCTGAACAGTGCAACGCGGTGGGGGCTGGTTGCACACCGCGACAGCGCCAATGGCAAGCGTATCGGAGCAAGGGGAAAAGACGGCCGGCTGATCTATGCTTACGGGATAGATCTTAGCCCGCTTGGCGTGCGCTACGATGAATTCGTCCGCATAGCTGACGAGGGGACAGAGGCGGACTTGCGCATAAATGTTCTTCGAAAGCGTCTTACCGCAGCCCGCCGCCGCATCAGCAGCCTGGTGCAGCTTATCATCGACGAGGAGATCGGAGGTGTCGATGCAACCGGCATCATCGAAAGCACTCAGTTGGCTACTCATCAGATGCGGAAGGTTCGGGATGAACGCTTGCTCCAGGCGTGTGTTTCAAAGCTGGAAGGTCATGCGGCAGCGCTCGATGAGCGCATTAGGACGGTTTCGGCGAGGGATAACGAGGAATGGGAACCGGTAAAAGATTCACCCTCGGGCGTCTTAAACGACACCCACTATACAACTACAAAACAACCACCCATTGCTAAAGCAACATACTGTAGAGGCTTGGCGAGAAGCAGTAGTGAGCGAGGCTACGACGTCCGTAACAACGAGCCGCAAAGTGAAGTTGAGGCGGACCTAGCCCATCACGGCGTTGATCCGCGCTTTATTGCCGCCGTGGCTCCCGAGTTCATTTCGTGTCCTCCCGAGCAAATGACATGGGGTATTATCATCGGTGACGCCGAGAGGCTCATTGCCCAAGCTGCAATCCCAGCCAATGTTTGGTATGAGGCTTGTCGACTAATGGGTCAGAAAGGCGCGGCAGCCTCGGTTATCGCGACGGCCCATAAACACGTTCGAGGCGATGTCGATCGCCCCGGAGCGTATCTTCGCGGCATGAATAAGAACGCCGCCTCGGGAAAACTGAACTTGGGGCGGACTTTTCATGGCCTGAAGGACCACGCCAAAAGGCAACCAGTCCGATCGCTATCGAGCAGCTCAGACCTTCGATCCATAGGCCAGCTTTTGGCGACGGCGCTGAGGTCTGAAAGTCGGGTCGGGCCGGCATTGCTGTGAGTGAGGATAGGGTAACCGAAAGCACGAGGCCTAGCGTCTCCTTTCGTTGTACCCTGACGAGATCCGGCGATCGCGACCGATTGAACCGCCAAAGCTCGTGCTTTCAGTTACCCTATGTTCGACTAGGGGTGATTCTAGAGGATAGAATGATAAGAAGGGGGTGTATTGCAAAGGGGATCGATGATGGCGAAATCACCAGCGATAGCGCGGCAGATTTCACTGTTCGACATGGACAGCCCGCTTCACGGAAAAGTCCGCGGCGAGCGGAGCATCATGGACTACCCGTTCTTCGTGCTTTCGAAGAATGCGCACCTTGAGCCTATCGAGTACAAGCATGACCAGGTGACCATTCAAATCCGGCCAAGCGCAACCGGTGTTGCGACAATGTGGGACAAGGAAATCCTTCTGTATGTTGCCTCCCTCGTTGCGCAGGCGATAGCTGATGGCCAGATCTCAGATGAGGACGTGACTTTTTCAGCTCATGACTTCTTTCGCATCACCGGAGTCGAGCGACCGTCGGTACGCGATTACCGGCGGTTTGGTGAAGCGCTGGAACGCCTTCAAGGCACTCAGATAAAGACGAATATCGAGACCGGATCAAAAATCGACCGGGGCTGGTTCTCGTGGCTGTCCGAGGCGCAGGTCGAGTACGAGAAAATGGCGAACGGGGACGAAGTCCTTCGCTATGTGCGCGTCCGCCCATGCAATTGGCTATACCGCGCAATCAAACGTGATCAGCGGATCTACCATTATCACCATGACTATTTTCGTTTGGGTGCAATCGAACGTCGTCTTTACGAAATTGCCCATTGTTACTGCGAAGCTGGTCCAATCGACATCAATCTTGAGGAGCTTCATCACAAAATTGGTTCTATGGGTCCAATGAAACGGCTAAAGCAGCTTCTCAAGAGCATTGAAGCAGAAAACCGGCTACCAGAGTATGACGTCAGCTTGATCGAGGTCGTATCCGGCGAACGAACAGACTCGCTTGGTCGTCGCCGTAAATCCGTCACTACATCGGTTCGCATGAAGCCTAGGCAGAGGTCAATTTCTGCTTAGAAGCGCTGCATCGCGGCGACCTTGGTATAGCCCGCTGACCGATTATAGATCGGGGAAGGCGAGCGAGCTGGCGACGTCAGCCGCGACCAGTTCGCGATAATGGCTGAGACGTAAGCCTGTGTTTCGGTGATGCGCGGGACCATGCCGCCGTGCACGCGACCTGGACCTGCGTTATAGGCGGCCAGCGCCAAGTGAACTTGGCCGAAACGATCAAGCTGCTGCCGAAGATAACGGGCACCACCACGCATGTTCTGCAGCGGATCATACCGATCGACGCCGAGGCCAACCGCCGTCCCCGGCATTAGCTGCGCGAGGCCGTAGGCGTTCGCCGTCGATGTGGCGATCGGATTGTACCCGCTCTCGCGGATAATCATCGCATCGAACAAACCGGTCGGGATACCATGCTCGCAGGCCACCGCGCTCATCATCCCATAGTAGGCGGCACGACGCGCCTCCGCACTCCGGGCAAGAAACCCTGACGGACGATAGGACAGCGGAGCACAACCGGGTTTGAAAGAGACGGGCTGGATGGTGATCCCCCCGCGTAGCCAGCCCGGAACCTGGATAGATGAAAACGCCGCAATACCTGTGGGCTCGCCACTCATAATAGGAGCACCCACCGGGGTTACCGCCGCTGCAGCGATCTCCTGCTGCATGCGGAACTGAACGTAGCGGCGACTAAGATCATGGACTTGAAAGGCGTCCGGCAGCGGCGACGGCTCGGCTATTGCCGCTAATGGAGGGATCCCGGGCAAAGAGTTCGTGGCATCGGTGGGCAGACTCCCCGTCATCGAGATCAGCTGAACCTTCCGGAACGCTGAGCCCTTTGGAGCGGCACCGGCTTGCGAACCGACGATCAGAGCGGCGCAAAGGCCAGCAGCAGCGAGTGGATAACGCACGGAAAACCCCCATTGGCCTTGATATCCCAAGAGTTGAGGTCAAGCGGTTTGTGCTTGTCAAGACCACCAGACCTGCCGAAACTGGCTTCAATTAGCGCCTGAAGGTCACTCGAACATGTGGTTGATCCACCGCGATACCGACGGAAACAACGGGGATCGGATCCCGCTGCCGGCATCCCTGCATGAGGCGCTGGTGCGCTGGTATGTCGGCGACGGCTCGTTCCATGACGAACAAGCTGGCGTGACGCTCGTCCAGAATGCGCGAATCGGACACCGCTGGATCGCCTGCGGCTGTCTGGGACCGGGTAAGGCCCCGCCCATCCTGACGCCGGCTTACCTTTCCGAGGCCGAAACCTACTATTTGCGCCGGTTGACCAGCACTAAGCGGCCGGAGCACCGCACCGATTGCCCCTTCTTCCGCGACCAGGCCACCAATCGCATTACGGAAGTCAGGTCCCAAAACACCCCAACCGATCCACCTTCAGGCTTTTTCGAGGTCTTGCGACCAGCACCGGAGAAGCTCGCACAGCGGCCTGAGGACGACAGTCTCGACGATCGGACCCGCAACGCCTCGACCCCGCGGCTCGCGCGCCTCCTATGGCGCCTGCTCGACAGCGCGGGCTGCAATACGATTGCCCCGTTGGGTATGGGCTACGAATGGTCGATCAGGGAAGAGTTTGCATCGCTCGGCCGTGCGGCCGCCAAGATCGAGATCGCGCCGGGCGTCGAGCTGGCCAGGGCATTCTGGACACACGCGCGCCCCCTCGAGACGAACACGGTGTATGGCACACTACGCGCACTGGCGCCGAAATGGCCCAAGAGGCATGCTCCGCAAGGCTTCGTGGCGCTCTATGCAAAGGCGATCAAAGGCAATGAAATCCATGTGCCTGACGGTGAACCGGTCAACATCGCGACGCGCGTCCAATCGCCCTCGATCCGGGGTAACCACATCAGCGGACCGTACATCGTCCTTGTCGTCGCTGGCGAATATCCCGAGGCGCGCGGTTATGCGCCCCTGCGCGCCTATGCGCAGCCGATCTACAACGGACGTATGTTCGTGCCTGTCGAGTCCGACTTCGAGCGCAAGGCGCTACGCGCGATCCTCGATACCCAGCGCGTGTTGCATGCCCGGGGTGTAGACATGGCCATCAGCAAGCCGCTCTTCGATTCAATGACACCAAACGGCCCCTGCCGGCCGGACTTTGTCCTGGAGGCGAGGTCGCGAATGACGGGGGAATTGCGGACGGTGGTGGTGGAGGCGATAAGATTTGACAGCGACGAGTACGAAGCTGCCAAGGCGGTGACGCACCCTCGCATGGCCGTCCTGGGTGATCTCGTGACGCTAGATAGGTCCGAAATGGATCAGGATTCTGCGTCGACCAAACTGCTTCGGGTTCTGGATATTTGAGCAATCAGCTCCAAGTCATCGTCGCAGCGAAATAACTAAAGATTCCAAGCGTTACCGGTGTCGACAGTAGATACAGCTTTTGCCAGCGCCACCACGCCTTTGGCAGGAAAAGTACGGCTCCACGAACACTACGAACATCTTCCCATGCCCTGTCCCGGTACAAACCGTGGACCGTCACGGAGACTGACATAGCCATGGCGATTGCGCAGCACATAGCCGCTGCCAGATAAATGGCGATCCAGTTGGCAATCTCGACCTGCGAAAACTGGTTCATCGACACCTCGAATGAAAAAGAGCGCGCTCGACAAACCTGCGCAGAATGATTCTAGTTCCAAGAGCAGCTTAGCGGCGAGATTTTAGCAGCTGGTAAATGAGACTGTGCGCCACTTGGTCCGTCAAAAAAATGGAGTGGAGAGGGAGGGTAAGAAAAGGGTCGCGGAAAGCGGCCTTAACCTTCCACCCCAGGGCGGCCGGAAAAGGCAGCCTTCAGCACGAGGCCTGTAGCCATGACCAAGTACGTCCTTTTCATAAGGGACCACGGCGCCAAGGACGTCTTGGATTTCCATCCGAGCGAGATGTCCGCCAAAAAGGCTCTGGCCGCCTATGTGACGAAGAAGACAGGACGTGATCTGCCATCCGACCCGGAAGCGGCTGTCGAGGAGATCGCCAGCTACTTCGATCGTGACAAGACCTTCTACGCGATCGCCGGCGTCCCTGCGTAACTGCTCACCGGGCTGGCGTGCTGTAGCCTGATCAGGCGAGGGCGAACTTGCCATCGACAAGGTCGCGCACGGCCGCGAGCGCGGATTGGCCGCTCAGGCGGGCGGTCCCGGTGACGGAGCGGTATCCGGCGTGAATCTGGGCGCCCCAGTCCGAGCGGAAGCCATTGGTCACCTTGCGGAACACCACCGAGGGGCGGATCTCGCGCTCGGAGATGTTGTTGGTGGCGGGCACGTTACGATTGGTGAGGAAGACGAAGAACTTCGTCCGCCAGGCTTTGACCTGTTTGAGCAGCGCCTTGCCCGCAGGGTGCGCGACAGGCGCAAGCATCAGCCGGGACAGTTTGAGATCGGCTTTTGCAGCGTAGCTCACCAACGTACTGTCCTTGAGAGTGTGTCGTCGCCTGCCGACCCCGATCGCCCATCGCAGATGGTCGCGGATCGTGGGGGCAAAGATCGTGTCGCCGCAGTCGATGGCATATTGAACGTCACGCAGAACATGGGCGAGGCAGACTTGATGCGCTCCGGCCAGATCCTGCTGGCCGGCATAGCGGTCGGACACCCAGACGTCGGGCCGGTGATCTCCGAGCACTTCTGCGGCGACACGGCGTGCCCGGCTTGGCGCGACCTTGTGCAGCACGGCCTGGTCCGAAATGAACACCCACTGCCACTGGATCACGCCGTTGGTCCGCGTCGTCGTTTCGTCCGAGGCGATGATCCGAGCGCTGCGCAGCTTCTCACGGATCGCGCTCGTCGCGGTGGCCATGTCCTGACCCATCCGTCGGAAGATGTTGGCGATGGCGCCTTCGGAAATGGTCAGGCCGAACATCTCGGCCGCAACCCGCGATAGGCGCTCGAACCCGACATGATGGCTGTGGTGCAGGTAGGCCAGCAGTGAGCGGATGCCGGGCCCAAACGGCGTACCCGGCTGCATGCCCGCCGGAGCCTCGGCGCGATAGCGTCGGCCACAGCCCCCGCAGCGACCACCGAACAGCTCCACCCGCGTCACGACCGGCCGGATCGGGGGCAGGTCGATATGATCGTAGCGATGCCGGCAGCGCTGCGAAGCGCCCGACACATCCGTCCCGCAATGACCGCAGGCATCTGCAATCCGGCGCTCGGTCTTGTCCGGCGTCTCCGTCAGCGAGCGGGCCTTGCCTTCCCGAGCAGGGCGCGGCCCACCCGATAGTTTGCGCCGCTTCCTGTCACGACCGATCCCGTCCTTCGAAGGCGGGATATGCGAGTTGACCGACGTCTTGCGAGGCTTGCCTACGAGTGCTTCGAGCTCTGTGATCCGAGCGACCAGCCGCTCGATCATATCCTGCTGCTGCGCCAGCAGCGCATCCTTGTCAGCGTCACTCAGCCTGAAGCGCGGTGGAAGCGGCATGCGCAGGATGAATCAGATACACGCGCACTCCGCAACCCTTTCCTGCCAACCCGGTGAGCAGTTACGTCCCTGCCGGTGCGCGCTAAAGGGTATCGAATATGGCTATCATCGCCAATCGACCATCCCAGCACCTCGTCGATCTGGTCGGCGCGCTTGGCGGCACTTGGCACGGGAACAGTGCGATGTGTCGGTGCCCCGCGCATACCGACGGTACACCAAGCCTCTCGATCAGGCAGGGTGACCGCGGCCTGCTGGTGACCTGCTTTGCCGGGTGCGACGCCGGCGACATCCTGCGTGAGCTGGACCGGATACCAATCGGGCGCCGCTATAAACCGCCCGTTCTGGCCCAGGCAAAGGGTACGGCCAACATCGACCGGCTGTGGAGCGAGGCGGTAAGTGTCTCCGGTAACCTGGCCGAGCGCTACCTCGCCTCGAGGGGACTGTTGCCGGTGCCAACCGACGTCCGCTTCCATCCGCGCTGTCCGCTAGGTCCCAAGCCCATGACTGTCTTCAAGCCGGCACTGCTGATCGGGGTCCGTGAAGCGCAGCGCCTGGTCGCCTTTCAGCGCATCTTCCTGAAGCCCGATGGAGGCTATTCTCAGAAGGCGACGCTCGGCACGCTTGGTACCGGGGCATGGCGGGGCGGTGGCCTTAGTGCGGCCATTGGCCTGGCCGAAGGATTCGAGACGGCGCGGGCCTGGTCCCGGATTCGCGGACTACCTTGCTGGGCAACGCTCGGATCGCGCCGGCTCGATCTAGTGACGATCCCTGACAGCGTTACAAAGCTAATCCTCGCGGGCGATAATGATCTCGCCGGACGCCGTGCGGTTGCGCGAAGCATTGCCCGCTTCGCATCCGATAGTCGTGTCATCCAGGTCGATTACCCGGTGGGCTACAAAGACTGGGCCGAGGCGCTCGAGGCGGCAGAGAGGGGAGAGGGAGGGAGGCGGTGAGCTGTCGGATTGGCAGCGTAACCTGAGGGAACCTGCCATGTTCGATTTGCTCGATCTTCCGCCCGTCACCGATCACAGTGCAGCGGCAAGAATTGCCGGGTTGCTTGCATCGGGCACGCCGATCGCCCGCCGCGATATGAACGAGGCAATGACAGCGGCCTTTGGCGGCTCGGACGCCGATGGTCATTGGACGCAGCGCGACAGTTTCGAGACGCTCGAACACGGCATTGCGCTCCATCTCGCGTCGCGGCCGTACCAGCTCACTGGCATGTCGGACGTGGCACAGGCGTCGGCGATCATGGCGATGCTGCCGACCCAGACGGTGCGCAGCGAGGAACAGATCGACCTTCAGCAATTCTCGACGCCGGTCGATATTGCGGCGATGGCGGTGCTGATGGCCGCGATCGGTCCGCACGACATCGTCCTCGAACCCAGCGCCGGCAACGGCTTGCTGATCGTCCAGGCACCGGCGTGCGCCAGCCTGCAGCTGAACGAAATCGACACGAAACGCCGCGACCGCCTCGCCGGCATTTTCCCGGATGCGATCGTCACTGGTCACGACGGCGCGGCGCTGGTCAGTCTGCACGCGCGGCTGCCAAAGCCCACCGTAGTGCTGATGAATCCACCCTTCTCGCGCAGCGTCGGTCGCGGCGCCGACGATCTTGCTGCGCTTCGCCATCTCCAGGCAGCGATCCGCCGGGTCGCAAAGGGCGGTCGGGTGGTAGCGATCATGCCCGACTGGTTCGCGCCAAGCGCACGGCTGAAAGCGGCCTATGAGGCGGTGCTGACCGGCTGCACGGTTCGCACCTCGCTGCGGCTTGAGCATTGCTACCGCAAGCACGGCACCGATATCGCGGTGCGACTTTACCTCATCGACAAGGTGGCAGGCGGCACCTCGCACACCGTTATCCAGCGCAGTTCGGTCGCGGGTTTCCTCGACGCCGTGACCATCCCGCCGCGGGCCTCGCTGGTGGCTGATACCCCGATAGCGACACTGCCGGTGCCCGAACCCAGCCTGTTCGGCGCGGCGCGGCAAGCCAGAGCTACGGTTGCTCGCACGTATCATGCACCGGTGCGCAACACCGTACTGCCGGTCAGCTACAAAACGCTAGCTACGGCCGCACCTCTGGCCGACCAAGTTGGCCCTACCGGCCAAGCCGGATCGTGTTCGACGTCGCCGGCGACCACCCGACCGCGCTGGTGGAATCAGTGGCGATGGGTTCGATACCAGCACCCATTCCGACGCACATTGCCCACCTTCCGGAGCGCACGGTGACGGAGCGGATGCTGTCCTCATCGCAGCTCGAGACCGTGGTCTATGCGGGCCATGCTTGGGGTCAGCTGCTCCCCGGGTCGTTCAAGCCGGCCAAGGAAGGCGTCGAACTCACCATCGATCCCGAGGGCAGCCGTTACCGAAAGGGCTTCTTTCTGGGCGACGGTACTGGGGCGGGCAAAGGCCGACAGGTCGCAGCGTGCATCCTCGATAATTGGCTACAGGGTCGTCGCCGGCATATATGGGTGTCAAAGAACGAACCGCTGCTCGAAGATGCGCGTCGCGACTGGACAGCGCTCGGTGGCATGTCGGTCGACGTACAGCCGGTCTCCAACTGGAAGATCGATCAGCCGATCAAACTGGACGAGGGCGTGCTCTTCGTCACCTATCCGACGCTGCGCTCGATGCGTTCCGACCATAGCCGCCTGCAGCAGATCCTCGATTGGGCAGGCTCCGACTTCGACGGGGTGATCGCCTTCGACGAGGCGCACGAGATGGGCGGCGTCGCCGGTGGCGAGGGTGCCATGGGCAAAAAAGAAGGATCTCAGCAGGGCATCTGCGGCGTGCTGCTGCAGAACAACCTGCCCGGCGCCCGGGTCCTCTACGCCTCGGCAACCGGCGCATCCGATGTGAACAACCTCGCCTACGCAGTGCGGCTTGGCCTGTGGGGACCCGACACCGCGTTCGCAGACCGCGAGGCGTTCATTGCCGAAATTCGCAAGGGCGGGATCGCAGCGATGGAACTGGTGGCGCGCGACCTGAAGGCGCTCGGTCTCTATACCTCGCGCGCGCTGAGCTTCGCCGGCGTCGAGTACGACGTGCTGCGGCACGCACTGACGCCGGCGCAGATCGAGATCTACGACACCTATGCCAAGGCCTGGAGCGTCATTCACCAGAACATGGAAGAGGCGCTGGAACTGACCGGCGTCGTTGACGGGTTCGAAAAGAGGACGCTCAATAGCGGTGCGAAGGCCTCGGCACGCTCACGGCTGGAATCGACCAAGCAGCGCTTCTTCGGGCAGGTCCTGCTCTCGATGAAGCTGCCGACGGTCATCGCCGCGGTCGAACAGCATCTGAAGGCTGACCAGTCGGTGGTGCTGCAGCTGGTCACGACCGCCGAGGCTATACTCGATCGACGCCTGGCCCAGATGTCGGCCGACGAACGTGCGGATCCGATGATAGATTTGTCACCGACCGAGTATATTGCCGATTATCTGATGCGGGCGTTCCCGACGCGGCAGATGCAGACCTATACCGACGACACCGGTACCGCGCGTTCGGCGCCGATGAGCGATGAGTTTGGCAACCCGGTCCATAACCCCGACGCGCTCGCTGCCCGCGACCAGATGCTCGAGCACATCTGTGCACTGCCTCCGATCAAATCCGCACTCGACGCGCTGATCGAGCATTTCGGCACCGATATGGTGGCCGAGGTGACGGGGCGCTCGCGGCGTCTCGTACCGACGTCGGACGGTCGCCAGAAGATCGAGACCCGCTCGGGGCGGTCCTCGCAGGTTGAGACCGCGGCGTTCATGGCCGGCACGAAGCGGGTGCTGGTGTTCTCTGACGCTGGCGGCACCGGGCGCTCGTACCATGCCAGCCTCGATGCCAAGAACCAGCAGCAGCGCGCCCACTTCCTGCTCGAACCTGGCTGGCGTGCCGATCGCGCGATCCAGGGGCTTGGTCGCACGCACCGTACCCATCAGGCGACGACACCGCTGTTCCGGCCGGTGACCACCGACTGCAAGGGCGAGCTCCGCTTCACTTCGACAATCGCGCGGCGCCTCGACAGCCTTGGCGCCCTCACGCGCGGCCAGCGGCAGACCGGCGGGCAAAACCTGTTCGATCCAGCCGACAATCTCGAAAGTGAGTATGCCAAGGATGCACTCCTGACATGGTTCGCGCTCCTCGATGGCGGCAAGCTGACCAGCACGACGATGGACGACTTCTGCTCGCGCACCGGCCTCGAGCTGCACGACAATGACGGCGTCCTGAAGGAAGAGCTGCCGCCCATCCAACGCTGGCTGAACCGTCTGCTTGCGCTGCCGATCGGCCTCCAGAACCTGATCTTCGACGAATTCCTGGCACTCGTCGAAACCCGCGTCGCCGCAGCCCGCGAAGCCGGCACGCTCGATGTCGGCGTCGAGACGATCACGGCGGATACCGCGACGGTCCTCGACGACACGCTGCTGCGCACCGATCCCCTGTCGGGCGCGACCTCGCACCTTCTCACGATCGAGATCGCGCGCCGCAAGAATCCCATCTCGCTCGACCGTATCCTCGACCTCGCCAAATGGCAGGACGACGTCGCGTTCGTGGTCAACGCCCGGTCGGGGCGCGTCGCGCTCCGGACCCGGGCACGGTCGTGGATGGACGACGATGGCCAGCCGATCGCGCGCATCGAACTGCAGCGTCCCTGCCGACGTGAGTATCTGCGCGAGGCCGATCTGCTGGAAACGGCATGGGACGTTGTCGACCGGGAGACCTTCGAGGCCAGATGGAGCGCTGAGGTCATCGAGGCGGCAGGTCAGGTCGATACCGAGACGATCAGACTGGCGACCGGCCTGCTGCTGCCGATCTGGTCGGCGCTGCCGTCGGACCATCTCGCGGTGAACCGTATTGCGGACGCCCATGGCAATTCGTGGCTAGGCCGTCTCGTGTTCGACCAGCACGTGGTCCAGCTTTACACCAAGCTCGGGATCGCCAAGACCGACGATCTGCCGGTCGACGCGATCGCACGTTCCGTTCTCTCAGGGCGCAGCGTCGACGTCGTGCGGCCGTTCCCGATGACGCTCCGGCGATCGATCGTGAACGGCAACCCGAGGGTGGAGATCGTGGACGCACCCGCCTCGCAGTTGCCTTGGCTGAAATCGCTCGGCTGCTTCACCGAAATCATCGCTTACCGGACCCGCGTCTTCGTGCCGGCGACCGACGTAGAGGCTGTGTTAAGCCGGATACTGAAAGCCTCCTGATGGGGGTGAGTACACAGAACGGACCCAGTTGAACGCTAGCGATCGGCTGTGACGGAAAACCTCCAAAACCGGGTTTCGGCCTACTCGGTCAAAGCGATAGGGTTTGTCGAACAGGCTGAGCCTCGATTGACAGTCGCGTCAGTGGCTCCGGGGGTGCCATCGGAAATCATGTGTTTTCCGACAAAGCAGATCGCTCAAGGTAGTCGTTGGAAGCTAAGCCGGTTTGCCCGAAAGCCGCCATTCCGTCATTGTCTGGGCATGAACCACATCTATGCCAGCAGTGACGACTTCTTCCATGATCTGTGCTTGCTCACTGAAGCTTGGTGCGACCGCCGCTGCCTCCACGCGTTAGCCGACGTGCTACCGGCGTTCACTTCAATCAACGGATCGACGGACGGCTGGGGTGAACTGGCTGCCGCGTTGAAGGCCGCATTCCTGTCGAAGGACGCCCTGACCGGCCACGAGCGCCAGATGGTCGCCCAACTCCGGCGTGCAGCAGAAGACTCGGTTCGTTGGCGCTGATCTAACCCGTTCAGTCGTCGATTTCCTGAGGTCGGGCGTCCACAGCGGACGGTCCGCGTTCCTCCAAACCCGGACATTCCTGGTTACCGCGCGCCGAGACACCGACGACAAATAGCGCGATCAGAACACCGACAGAAAGCGTGAGCGTTTACTCAGGTCGGGGCGGGCGGCCTTCTCATTCAACGGTTCGTTTGCGGGAAGGCGGGTAAGGGCACCGTCCAGCCCGGGCGAACGGGTCCTACCATGATCTTATTGATGCACAGGCGGATCGATCCCATTCGCGGACTGTCACAACGGTCGTGAGCGAGCCGCAAACCAGCCGGTAAAAGCTGAGATTGCGACAGCCGGCACAGCGAGGACGCAGGACATTGCCAGGCCGATTACCCAGAGCGAGATAGTCCCAGCGTTGAGCCATATCACAGGAAGCTGGGCAAACGTCAGGATAACTCCTGCCATCCACCCCCTCGTCTTGAACGCTGCCCCTGCTAGCGCAGCTAGGCCCAACGAGGACGGGTACCAGAGACGCCAGTAGGCGTCGGCATCCCAGGGTTCCGCCGCGCCTGTCACCCAGCTGACGAAAAGCCAGGACAGGACACCGGATACCAGCAAGACGGGGATCTTCATCAGTCCGGTGCTCATCGGCTCATTGTCACATGCAAAATGCCTGAATCCTATTCTCGCCAACCAGGTGCCGGGGTCAAAGCAGATTATCGCGGCTCACCAACCAAACTTTGGATATGGGCGCTGTTGCCTGCAATAGCGCCCGTGCCTCGCTGCATCCGCTTCGCGCGGTACAGAGCCTCGTCTGCCTCTTTAAGCAACGAAGCCCGATCGACATAACTTGCGCCATAGACACAGGCTCCGATCGTCGCAGACACCGTTATAACGCTACGGTCGTCAGGCACGGCGTAGCGTAGGTCTGCGAGCAATCGCGCGATGTCTTGGACGAGTTCTTCGTGCGTACGCCGTCCGCGTAGGATCAGCACGAACTCGTCCCCGCCCAGTCGGGCGATGGAGTGATCGCCCAGATACTGTACTGCTTGCAGCTTGGCGGCCATCACCTGCAAAACCTTGTCCCCTGTCGCATGGCCAAGCCGGTCGTTGACCTCCTTGAACCGATCCAGATCGATGATTGCGATAGCAAGCGGTGCGCCTTCCCGGGCGCGATCGAGCGCAGCTTCCAATTCTTCGTTAAAAGCGCGTCGGCTTGGTATGCCCGTCAGTTCGTCGGTTCGAGCTACCGCAACCAGACGGCGCTCGAATTGGTACCGGTCCGTGATGTCCTGGATCACTCCCATGACGGCGACACGCTTACCGGCGCGCTCATCGATCTCACCCAATGTGCGCACGCGACGGGGCCGCCCCTGCGCATCTGTGAAGTTCAGCTCCAGATCCCATGCAGTCCCTTGCCGCACACAGCGGTCTAGCGCTGCTTCCAACTTGGCACGATCGTCTTCGGGGTAGAACTGCATAGCTAGGGCAAGCTGCGCTTGCGAGCCCGGTGCCAGGCCGTGGATCGCGTAGGTCTGATCGGACCAGTGTATCCGTCCGCCTTCAAGCTCGAGGCGCCACGACCCGATCCTTGCCATGCGTTCGGCGTGCTGGAGCAGTCTGTGCGTGCGGGCCATGTCACCGAGGGCCTCCTGGCGATCAAGCGCCAGCTGTAGGTTCTCTTTGCTGGTCCGGCGCGCCTCAAGCAGCGCTTCGACGACCCGCGCCATACCGGCGAGTATCTCCAGCTTTTCGCGGGTCGGATCCTGCGGTTTGTCGTCAGCCACGCACAAGGTGCCGATCGGCAGCGCGGCACCTCCTCCTGGTGGTGTCACTCGCAACGGCACGCCTGCATAGAAACGCACAAAGGGTGTTTCCACCACCATAGGATTGGTTGCAAAGCGCGGGTCTTCGCGCGTGTCCGCAATGACGAGCAGATCGTCGGCAGCGATCGTATGGGTGCAAAAAGACACATCTCGTGGTGTCTCGCTAGCCTCAAGGCCGCACGCTGCCTTGAACCACTGCCGGTCCGCGTCAACTAACGAAACGAAAGCGAACTTGCAGCCAAAGAGATGCCGCGCCCCTACAGCGATGGCGTCGAACTCGGCTTCAGGGGGAGTGTCGAGCATATCGAGAGCACGAAGCGCGTCCAGCCGCGCTACCTCGTCGACTATGCCGGTTAGGTTTACCATGGGGGACGGTAGCATAAGTGAGGTTGGCATCGGGTTAACGGCATGTACAGGGTCGGTACATCGCCGCGACTCGCTAATGGCATGGCGGCGACTGAGAGACGCTGGAGCGCTCCCGCTTGATAGGAGCATAAACGTGTCCAACTCGAGCGATCTGAGCACTCTTGTTCGTAACGAAGCGCGCGCGCGGGAACAGGCCGAAGCCAGTAACGACGTTTCAGCTCGCATCGCTCATCTGGCTCGTGCTGCCGGGTACGCCAAAATGATCAAGGCTTTGAAGCCATGATGGACGGCGAAACAACCGCTCAGCGCCTCGAACGTCTAATAACGGTTATCGGTCAGGCTTTGGCGGTCGCGGATGCTGGTGACCAACCGTTGGTAGGCGCGCATCTTCATAAATGCCTTCGAACGGCAATCGCGTTGCGTGCTATTCCCGATAGTTTGTCACGGCCTTTTTAATAGCAATCAGCCCGATATCGTGAAGGCGGCAGCAAACAAGTTCGCTCGCCAGCAAAACTTACCATCCGCGACTTCTAATCCCGCAAACGAACGATGATCGAGACGGATAGGGCGTTCTCGGACTCGATCCCGGTCGATACGATCAGGAGCGCGACGTCAGGCTATTTTTCAACCGCACCGGCCGTTTGTTTAACATATACAGACGGTTCTGCCGAGGCAGATCGTATACACATCAGCGTTAATGGGCACTCACTGACCGCGGTAATCGTCAGAACGAAACCTGTACGCGCCCTACGATTCTGTCTCCGGCGTTGCGTTGATCGGCAAACCTGCTGGCAGTGGCGGTGCGGGAGACGTCAGTCCCAATATAATCGACGCCGATCGTCAGACGGTCACGACGATGCTCGAGACCCAGCCGCCAGTTGATGTAACTGCCGCCCGGACGAAGACGCTGCACCCGACTGGGGTCGCGGACGCTGCCGGACGAGTGGCCGACTTCGGCCAGCATCGTCAGCGGCGTACCAGGAATACCGGCATTGGCGTTCGCATAGACATACACGTTGCTGCCACCGATCGCGCGCTGCGACGGCGCGCCGATCACGCCGGCCGTGGCGTAGAGCGGACCATAGGCATAGCTTGCCGATACGCCGGCCTCGACATAGTCCATGCGGCCCCGCGCGCCCGCGAATGCGTGGCCGGTGGCGTCGGTACGGATACGCACCGCACCCAGATCCCAGTCGGTTCCCACCGAAAGGTCGACGACCGCATCGGCGCCACCGTGTCGCACGCTGTTCCGAAGCGTTACCACGCGCGCCGATGCATCGAGCCGGCCGCGCGAGACGCGAATATCGCCCGCTAGCGCGGCACGTCCCTCACTCCAGCTCAGCCCGCGCCGTTCCTCTTCGCTCATCATTTCCAAGGTTACCGACCCGACATCTTGTGCAAACGCGGGCGTGATCAGGCCGCAACTTGCGGCACCGAGCACGCCCGCCAATCGAACGCGCCGGATCATCCTGCGCGCTGCGGACCGTGGATCCGGTCGAGCTCGACGCGCAGCATCTGCTCGTCTTCCTGCGCCAGCTTTACCAGATGCTGCTGCATGTCCGCGGACTTCGTCGCGACCTCCTTCTTGATCGCGCCATGGCTCGCAACGCACCAGCCGGGCCGGGTGCCGGAAATCACCGGTTCGCTGTCGATGCTGCGCACCAGCCTGGTACCCGACGCCGCGACCGCGTGCCGTGCCACTGACATGCTCGCCGCCCAGTCGCAGCGTAGCGACGACGGTCTTCCGCCGGGTGCAACCGCGCCCACCTGCTTGTGCGTGATGACAACGTCACCGCGATATTTGACGGCGACCGGACCGCTGCGGTGATCCACCTGGTTCTGATGATCGACAGTCATGCCGAGGGCCGCCCCGGTAGCAGCAAGCACCAAACCGGCGGTTAGAAAATAGGCCATATTCGTTCTCCTTTTGCCATCCCGATCCATTCTGATCGGTGAAGCCAATCCTTACGGACGATGATTCTACAACGATGGTTCAGCGTGTCGGTTCAGCTGAACTGCGGCCGCAAGGCGCGTGCGTGCAGGCGGTCCTTCACGTCGAGACGCAACCGCTTCAGCCGAAATAGCCGCAAGGTATCGGGCATGCGTCGCTTCATCTCGACGCGGATCTGCTCATCCAGCCGGGCATGCAACTGGGTCAACTTGTGAGAAAATATAGGCAAAGCCGCTCTCCAACCAACGATTGAACGATCGGATCAGTCGCGATGAAAGCAGGCGAACAGGCCAGGCCTAGACATCGAGATAACCCGATGCGGTCCGACATCACGTTCGTCCTGAGACGACCGCCAGAGGGGCCCGGCCCGCTTCCTCAAGCTAGGGTTTCGCCGGCCAAGGTCAATAGGATCGCGAAGGGATTAGCACGAGTTGACATTATGACACGGGTCCCCGATGTTACTGACATGTACGCTCCTGCGACACATAAGCGTTTCCGCGACCACGCCGGCCAACTCGCCGCACGCGCTTAGCCCGAGCTCGCGGCCATTGCCGTTCGAGTTCGGGCTTTATTCGATCTGACCTTTGGGACGCGTTCTGCGCGCCCATGATCTCGAATACGTGGAAACCGTGTAGTGGAAAACCAAGTCTCGAAATCCGATGATTTGTGTCAGGATGACCGTCAGCATCAAGCTGCCAATCCAGCACCTCAGCCTTTCTTGCGGATGCGACCACAAAGCTTTTTCTCGAACAAATTCGATCTGGAGATCGTAGAAGGCTATTCTAAGGCTGATGCCAAAGACCGGCAGAATGAGGGTAAGGACTGGCTGAGCCGACTTATGGAGCTCAACCTGTTACTTTTGATCGTTTTGGTTGGCGTACCGGTCCTGGTATATTGCGTCTTATCCTCCGCACTTTAGAATACGATAAGATACCGCCTTCGCGTCGCAACCGGGATTGTGGATAAAGGCCTCTGGGTCGTCCCACTGAAGCCTCGGGTAAATGACAATATGTCAGGCGCCCGAGGACCGTTTAGATACGATAGCGCTGAATGCAACCGCGTTCCTTCGTGACATTGCAACGCGTAAGCCGATCGGCCGTTGTGGAAAAATGGCAACGAATACCTTATCCCAACGGACCGCGTTAAATCTGCCGCATCTCGCGGTGCTGCTGACAGCAGCGCTTCAAATTCTGACGCCTCTTTTACCGCAGATTGGGATCGGTCAGCCTATCGGATCCCGGTCTCTGGCGGTCCGAACCTTGATAACCCCGGCAGGCTGGGCATTCTCGATCTGGGGCGCGCTCTACCTCGGAGCCACGGTGTTTGCTGTTTATCAGGCCCTGCCCGCACAGCGCCAAAATGCATTGCTTCATCGCCTGCGCTGGCCGGCAGCGGGCGCATTTTTGGGGAACGCACTCTGGGCTGCTTACACACAGCTTTACGGGTTAAGCTTCGTATCGGTTCTGATCATTACCTTGACGCTTACGTGCCTGATCGTTGCCTATCATGCCCTGTCGAATGCGACGGTGTCGAAAACTGCGTGGTGGTGTGCGTACCTTCCGTTGAGCGCGCTCGCCGCATGGTTGACCGTCGCTACCACCGTCAACATCGCGGCTAGCCTGAGGTATCACGGCGTGGAGGGCGGTGCAGCCGCTCCTGGGATCGGTGCAGCGGTGATCGTGATTGCTGGACTCATCGCGGCCACCGTGCTGGTCCGAGGACGTGGCAATCTGCCGTACGCAGCTGTTTTCCTTTGGGCGCTTGCTGCTATCTTCGCTGCAGGTGGCCAAGCTGCAGGACCTATTGCCGTAGCAACCGGCGCTGCCGCGATCCTCGTTATTTCAGGCTTGGTCGCTGGCTACCGGCGCAGGGTATATGCGTCTGGTTCGATTACAGGTTGAACCTAAATCCGTAGCCGAGACCTAGGGTGAATTGGGTCCGGCGCCCGCGTTCGCGGATGAGGGGTGAATCGCCTGCGTTCTGACCTAGTCGATCCAGGCCAGTGAAAAGCGTGATGGCGCTTCGCCGGTTTAGGGGACGAATTACGGTACCGCCTACACCGTAGGACAATAGTCCGCCTGACGCAGAATACGGTCTAAGTCCGGACCGTCGCGACTGGAGCGCATCGATGCCGAAATACGTCTCGATATACTCGCGGCTTGCCAGCGTTGCGCGAGGCCCGATGTTGATGATGGTCCGTCCCCGGCGCGCCTGGTAAGCAACTGACCCGTCGGCGACAACGCCGTCATGCCCGCCGAAGCCGCGACGAACCTCGATCCGTCCACGCCATGGCCCAGCCCGTTTCTCGACGAAGCCTCCCACCTCAACAGCTGCATCTACGTCGCCGAGGCCGCGTAGCGCGTCACTCCCGCCTGTAATGAGGAACGGCGATCCCCCGCGCTCTTCATCCCGCCCAAAGCGGAGCTTGGCGAGCGGTCCTGCCTTCCACCCGTCCCGGTTCACCCCGTTCCAACCCAAACCGTCGGGGATCGAAGCGAAGATGGTGTCCTTGTAGTTGATCCGCAGGTCGGGAAAGATCGACAAGGCCATGTCTCGCGAGCCTTGCCATGCAGGGCTTAAGACTGGTGCGACGCCGACGGTGATGCTCCATCCGGCAGTGCCTGCCTCCAAAGGCCGACCTGCGGGGGGGGGCGGCCGCAGGTCCGTCTGCGCGAAGCAGGGTTGAGCAGAGACTAGCGCAAGGATGGTTAGAGCGGAGCGCATCCTTATCCCTTTTTTCGGCCCCGTTGATGACGGTCGGTCGGTCATGTCAGCAGCCACCTTATCCCCGCGCGTCGTAAACGCCAGTCCCGGTAGATGGAGTACGGCTATACCCACAGCGTATGACCGGTCCGCTTTCAATGCCGGCGGACGCGTTCAAACTCAGGCCGAAGCAGCCGCTCGCGTTTTCCACAGGGACCAGCCGACGCCGCAACCCAGTATCGCAAAGGTTACCGCCAACGACGCTGCGGGCGGGAATTTGGCGAGCCCGAACATGTCGGCAACGAAGATTTTCGAGCCGATAAATACCAGCAACGCGGCCAAGGCGTATTTAAGGTAATGGAACCGGTCGACCATCGCGGCGAGCGCAAAATAGAGCGCGCGTAACCCAAGGATAGCAAAGATGTTCGACGTGTAGACGATGAATGGATCCGTTGTGATCGCGAAGATGGCCGGCACGGAATCGACCGCAAAGATGACGTCAGCGCATTCGATCATGACCAGAGCCAGTAGTAACGGCGTAGCGATCCGGCGCATGCGCCCCGTCGCTGGGTCCTGCTCTTTCACCCAGAATCGTTCGCCGTGAAGTTGGTCGGTAACCGGCATGCGCTGGCGGACCCAGCGTAAAACGGGCGAACTGGCTACGTCATATTCCGTGTCTGCAGTCAGCCACATCTTGATACCGGTGAAAACCAGGAAGGCCGCAAAGACGTATAATACCCATTCGAACCGATCGACCAATGCCGCACCAAAACCGATCATCACTGCACGCAGGACAATGACACCCAGGATGCCCCAGAACAGTACGCGGTGCTGGTGGATGCGGGGGATGGCGAAGTAGCCAAAGATCATGGCGATGATGAACACGTTATCCATCGCGAGGCTCTTCTCGATGACGAAGCCCGTCACGTAGTTGAGACCGGCAGTAGGCCCGATATACCACCAAATCCACCCGCCGAACGCCAGTCCCAGCGTGATGTAACCTGCTGACAATGCGAGGCTCTCGCGCACCCCGATTTCCCGCTGTCCGCGGTGCAACACACCCAGATCGAGGATCAGCAACGTTGCGACGATGCCGAGAAATGCCAGCCACATCCAGACAGGCGTACCAAGGAATAACAAGGAGAGCAGCTCAGGCATGGGGACCTCTAACAAACATGATGACGTGGGGCGGGATCAGCGGTCAGGAGGGCCGGTATCTCGCGTGTGGTGCGCACAAGCGGCCTCTCAGGCCCAACTCAAAGCTCTACAATTGCAGCACAATTGGAGAATTCGGGGTTCGGCGCGCTATCGCGATACGCACGCGCTCGTCCAACTGCGGATGCAGCTCGGCGAGTCTGTTGATTTTCATGCTCAGAGCCTCTTCTCAATCGGTGATCGAAAGATTGGATCATCAACGACGACAGGAGGCAAAGCGGCCAGGCCTATATCGAGATAACCCGATGCGGTCCGACATCACAATCACCCAAGGGAAATTGTCAGAGGGGCCCGGCCCGCTCTTTATAGATAGGTTACGGTTTGCGGTTATCAATCAGTTTCAATATTTGATAACGACCGTAGTCTGCGCTCAATCTGCCGCACTTCTCATCCCAAAACATCACGCCGATCGGGAAGATGAATCGGTCGATAACGCCTACTTCTGGACGCTCAGTTTGGCGAGCCGCAAGCCTGAAAGCCATTCGGCAAGCCATGAGCCGCAACGTGCCCCGTCGGCATGTGCTCTGCTTGCGGCAGGCAAGCCGTGCGGCGTATGTCGCTACTGCTGGTGGGGGGAAATAAATGGCGAATGGCAGTAGCAGCCGCGGAAACTCGGTTGTCGGCGAGCGCTGGCCGCTCTTCTGGGCAGGCTGTGCGGCGATCAGCGTTGGGGTGGCCCTTCACTTACCAATGCTCGCGATGGCCCATACGATGGGCAATCACCTGTCGGGTATGGCTATGGACGGATGGATGTACCTAGGCATGGCGCTGATCGGTATCGGCGTGCCGGCAGCTATATTTGGCGCTTTACCCAAGAAACGGCCTGATCACAGGGCAGCCGTTGGCGTCGCATATGAAGCGCCCGATGATACCCCTCTGACGCGCTCGCATGCTGCCGTTCTGCTGGTGCTTACCCTCGGGCTCATCATCGACACTATGAAGCCAGCAACCCTCGGCTTCGTGCTTCCCGGCATGCGGGGCGAGTATGGGCTCGCCAAATCGACCGTTGCCCTGCTTCCGTTCGTTGCCCTTACGGGGACCACAGTTGGCTCGTTCTTGTGGGGGTGGCTTGCGGACATCTACGGTCGGCGTGTGTCGATCCTGTTGTCGACAATCCTGTTCGTCTCGACCTCCATCTGCGGAGCTATGCCTTCCTACAGCTGGAACTTGGTCATGTGTTTTCTGATGGGGTGCTCGGCTGGCGGAATGCTGCCCGTCGTCTACACGCTGTTGGCAGAGATCATGCCTCCGCGTCATAGAAGCTGGGTCCTTGTGCTGGTTGGTGGTACGGGACTGGTCGGTGGCTACCTCGCAGCTAGCGGTGCAGCGCATCTGTTCGAGCCCCTGTTCGGCTGGCGTAGCTTGTGGCTGCAGGGCTTTCCCACCGGTTTGCTGCTGCTTGCGATGGCAAGGTGGATACCTGAGTCCCCGCGATTTCTGTTGGAACGGGGTATGGACGCCGAACTAGCTGACATGGCTCGAAAGTTCGGAATTGTCAGGCGTGCGCCACAAGCAGCGCCAGCGGACGCTGGCAGCGCCGCGGCTCACCACCGCGAGTTGACTATCGCCCTGGTGATCACGGCCCTGTCTTGGAGCTTCGTCAACTTCGGCTTGCTGCTATGGTTGCCTTCCGATCTCCAGGATCGAGGCTTCAGTGCCGAGATTGCGAGCGGCATCATCGCCAGCTCAGCACTTGTTGCCCTGCCCACGATCATGATCGCGGCCTTCCTTTACAGCCGGTGGAGTAGCAAGCGCACCCTGATCGGCACTGTGCTTCTCACACTCGCCGGGCTTGCCGGAGCCCTACTGCCGGCGCCTACGCTGGCTTGGCCACCACTGCTCATCGCTGTGATCGCGTTGCTGGTGGTTGGCACAAACGGATTGATCGCCGTGCTACTTCCCTATGCAGCCGAAAACTACGCATTACGCGTCCGTGGGCGTGCCACCGGGCTTATCGCGGGGAGTAGCAAATTTGGTGGCGTTGCTGTCCAGCTGGGCGCCTTCGCTGGGCTGATCCCGACGATGGGGGGCGCGGCAATCGCGCTAATTGTACCAATGACGCTGTCAGCGGTACTGATCGGGCGCGCAGGAAGAGAGACGCGCGGACGCAGCTTACGCGAGCTGGAAGCAACGGCTTAGCTGTCGGCTCGACATAGGCCTCCGGAGTGTCCTCAGCGGTCAGATATGTGAAAAACCCGGTCGCAATCACGACTGCACGACAAACAGAGATTGCGGACAGGTTGCCAGGAACTGCAATCGTCCAAGTCTGCCGCAAACATACCGTTTTCCGACACTCTCAAAATCATCAATGTTCTTGATTTACCCCCGGAGTTCCTAGCGCTGCTCGACAGTCTGTCGGAAAGGTTGTGGTTTCGGACAGGCCCGCGCGTGATCGATTGTTTCGATCAATGGGGCAGCGCATGTGCGGCAGTCATGACGCCGGCAACGCCGCAAAAAGGTGATGGAGTCGAGACGATGTCACAACCGTCCGCGGCTGTTTCAGCAGGTTGTAACACCATGCTGGCAGCCGTCGAAGAAGCGCTAGGCGTGCGCCGAAGACGTCTCTATCATAACGCAATGGAAGCGTGGGCGAGGTAAGTCGTTGCAATTCGATGTGTTGATGGGCGGCGGGCGTATGGGCGCGGCAATGCGAGCATACGACTGGGCCGCTTCGGCGCTTGGACGTCCAGATGATTGGCCTCAACCGCTGAAAACGCTTGTAGGTGTCCTTCTCGCTGCGGATCAACCGATGTTTATCGGCTGGGGTGCCAATCATATTCTGCTCTACAACGACGGCTACGCCCCGATGCTGGCAGATCGGCACCCCGACGCTCTCGGATGCCCATTCTTCGACGTTTGGCCCGAGGTACAGGAGGAGCTGACGCCGCTGTTCGATGCGGTTGCGAGAGGTGAGCCCGTCCATATGGCTGATCTGTCGCTTGAGCTTGATCGGCCAGGCCGACCCCGGGAGGCGCATTTCGCATTCAGCTACACGCCCGTCCGTGGCGAACCAGGTGACGTAGAGGGGCTGTTCTGCGCCTGCACTGAAACGACGGAGCGGGTGATTGCCGATCGGGAGGCATCGGCCGCACGTGATCGACTGTTCGAGATGACACGCGACCTTTTCGGCGTTGCGACTTTCGACGGGTATCTAAAGACGATCAATCCCGCGTGGGCGGCTGTGCTCGATCGATCGCATGAAGAGCTGACTAGTCGTCCCTTCGCCGAAATCATCCATCCCGACGACCTCGCAACAACGGCGGATGTGGTCGAAACCCTGATGCAAGGCGAGTTGGTTCACCAATTCTATGTTCGTCTGTTGAAGGCGGACGGCACGCCGGTCGCCTTTGCCTGGTCTGCCGTTCCCGACGCCGATCCAGCAAGCGGCATCTTCTACACGGTCGGCCGTGACATAACGGAGGAACAGAACCGGGAGGAGATGCTGCGGCAGAGCCAAAAGATGGAGGCGGTAGGTCAACTCACGGGCGGCCTGGCTCACGACTTCAACAACCTGCTCACGGGAATGATGGGCAATCTGGAACTGCTCCAGATGCGGTTGGCGCGTGGGCGTACGGATGACCTCGATCGCTTCATTTCGGCAGCGCAAGGTGCTGGCCGTCGCGCTGCCTCGTTGACTCAGAGATTGCTGGCCTTCTCACGGCGTCAGACGCTCGATCCCAAGCCTACGGACGTGTCCCGCCTCATTCGCGGCATGGACGAATTGCTACACCGCACGGTTGGGCCGGAAACCATCGTGGATATCGTCGACACGGTGGATCTCTGGCCGGCCATGATTGACGGAACACAGTTGGAAAGCGCCTTGCTCAACCTGTGCATCAATGCGCGCGACGCCATGCCGGGGGGCGGGCGCATTACCATCGAGGGGGGCAACAAGCGCCTCGATCAACGTGCGGCGCTTCTGCACGATATGGACCCTGGCGAGTACCTATCGATCTGCGTCACTGACTCCGGCACTGGAATGGAACCGCAAGTCATCGCCCGTGCATTCGAACCATTCTACACGACCAAGCCAATCGGGCAGGGTACGGGTCTTGGCCTCTCGATGGTGTACGGTTTTGCCCGTCAGTCGGGGGGACAGGTCCGGATATATTCCGAACTTGGCATGGGCACGACCATCTGCATTTACCTGCCCAGGTATGATGGCGACGCTCCGCATGACGCTGTTGACGACGCTTCTTCAAAGGAGATCAAGGGCAGCGGCGAGACTGTTCTCGTAGTCGATGACGAGGCGACCATCAGGCACTTGATCGACGAGGTGCTGGACGAGCAGGGGTACACCGTGATCGGCGCCGGCGACGGCGCAGCCGGGATCAAGGTTCTGCAATCGGGTGCCAGGATCGACTTGCTCATCACGGATGTTGGCTTGCCCAATGGGATGAATGGCCGACAGGTGGCCGATGCCGCCAGAGCGCTGCGGCCCAGCCTGAGGGTGCTGTTTATTACCGGCTACGCCGAAAACGCGGCGGTCGGGAACGGGCACTTGGAGCCGGGCATGGAGTTACTGACCAAGCCCTTTACGATCGAAGCCCTGTGCATGAAGGTAGCGGACATACTGAGGCAACCGTTGTCCAGTTAACTTCAGCTCAGTGCACGATGCTATTCCGTACCCCTGTGCGCAGCAACGCTGCGGTTCAAGCTACTTGCGCCCGGCCGGATGCTAAATCTCTAGTCCGCATGGCATGCTGTTGAGCGTACGTTGCTATAACCGCTACACTGTAGCCTGCGAACCACGCTTGGCATGCTTCGTAATTTTGGGTGGGCCACGGGCAGTCCAACGGTGTCTTTCCTGCTTTCCCCGCCTGTATGCCTTGTGTGTGAGCTATCGCGGTCAGATGAAGGCTTTCGCGCATTGCGTATCGATGGCCCTTTTTGCCAACGATTTCAATGCCTCCGCGATTATCTCAGCGCTGGTACAGAAGCAAAACCGGATTGCAGCGCCCTCTGATCAGTCTCGACGAGAAAGAACGTCAGGTGCGGCGCGCCAACGAGTTTTCTTACAGTCTGTCGCCGGTTTCGGTAAACCTGACAAGCACAACTGCTATAGCTGGAATAACCCCAAGCCCCGGTGATTTCCGCATTGGTGCGTTCGGTGACTTGGCGGCCTTTTTCACGCCAGTGCGCAGAATATCCATTATCATGTCGGGCCTGGCGCTCAGTGCGGCCCGGCGTTCCCGGATCGGCGCGACGATCGTTTGAAGAATGGCAGTCAGCCAGCGCTTCAGCGCCATGTCCCCCAACCCTCCACGGAGATAATGCGCTTTCAACTCGGCTACCGCTTCCACGTCGGCGTCGAAGGCATCGAGGTAAGTGAACACCACGTTGCCCTTCACCTGTCCTGGATCGGTCGCACGCAGATGGTTCGGATCGGTATACATGTGCTGCACCGCCGCCTCGATCTCGGCGTCGCTCGCTGACAGCGGGATCGCGTTACCCTGCGACTTGCTCATCTTCGCCTTGCCGTCGATGCCAGGCAATCGTCCCATTGCCGGGATCAGCGCCCGGGCCTTGGGTAACAGAGCGTGTCCGATCTGGCCGTTGAGGCGACGGACCAATTTGTTGGTCTGCTCGATGATCGGCGCTTGATCCTCGCCGACGGGAACCACGGTTGCCTTGAAGGCCGTTATGTCAGCGGCCTGTGCTGCCGGGTAGCAAAGGAAGCCGGCGGGAATGTCGCGGCCGAAGCCCCGAGCCTCGCGACCAGGATCGTCGGCGATCTCGTGATGGTTGATGATCGAGAAAGGTCACGCCTTCCCCGGGAACCGAGTTTCGGGAATGGCGAGGTTTGGGTGAAAGCGGATCTTCCGCCTTTGGGTCCGATCCGATGAAAGCGGCAGACAAGTTTTATTGCTGAATTGATTGTGCTAACATGGATCATGTTAGAGGGTCTGATGAATCCATTGATTGCTAAATTCCAAATGGGCGCCATGCTGTCGGCTGACGATCACCAATCCCTGTATGCAGTTTGCGAAATCAAGCAGACTGTGAACAGGAGTATGGATGTTGTGCGCGAAGGCGACAGCCCCGCGCACGTCTATATAGTACTTGATGGATGGGCCGCTCGCTACAAAGTCCTGCCTGACGGCTCCCGGCAGATCACGGCGTTTTTGCTTCCAGGCGATTTCTGCAACGGCGAGATTACAGTCTTTAAAAAGATGGATCACAGTGTAGTCGCGCTCACTCCCTTGACGGTTGCTCTGGCAAGTCCCGATACTTTGATTGCCATGATACGTGATCAGCCGGAACTGGCTCAAGCGTTCCGGCGGGCTGCCTTAGTTGATGAGGCCGTACTTCGAGCTTGGGTCGTGAATCTAGGGCGCCGTGATGCCTACGCGCGGGTTGCTCATCAGGCATGTGAGCTTCACGCTCGCATGTCCCACTTGAGTTTGCTTAAAAAAGACGAGTTCGATTTACCGCTGACGCAGGAGCAACTTGGTGACGCTCTTGGCCTGACTGCCGTGCATGTGAACCGCATACTCAAAAGACTACGGGACGAAGGTCTGATGCAACTTCAAAATCGCACACTAACGCTTCTTGATGCGAAGCGATTAGGGGAGGTAGCTGGATTTAATCCTGACTACCTGCATACTGGAACAGCCTGAGTATCGACGATAGACAAAGCACATCAATTTCAAATAGTTACAAGCACATTTGAATTCGATAGGCTGCTGGGTTATGCTTCCTATTGTCGATTGCGCACCAAGTGACAGCGCGGATAGATTCTAGCCTAAGGGAGGACAACAAATGTCCGATCCGTCGGAAATACCGATCGAGGTGATACGATCTCGTTTAATAGAAGCTCTCCACGATTTAGATCAGCATGGTTTGGATTTAGTAGCAGTATATGTCGATACTGCTCTCACGCAATTGAACATAAAATACCCTCCGCCAGCATTCCTACAATAGGATTGAGAGAAAAATGTCTGATGACAACGATCCGGAGTTCTACATCAACCGCGAAAAGCAAGAACGAAAATTAGCAGATACATCGACCGATCGAGCCGTTGCTGCCATTCATCGTGAGCTGGCCGATCGATATGCAGAAAAAGTCGCTGAAACCCATAAGGGAAACGGCGGAGCCCCGCTTGCACGCTAACCTCAAATAAGGCCAATTACCTAACCGCCAGCAATGCTGCATGCCTTATGTATCAATTTTGATACACCGTGCCCGTGAAACAGATTTCGTTCCCAGGTGACAGCTTAGATCGGCTCGTCACAGCTACGTGCCCCATATCGAGCGTTTGTGGAGGCGCTTCCGAAATCGAAGATCAGCTGACAGGCTGCTGTTCATGGCAAATGCGGTTGGTAGGGGTTGTGACACCCTCTCGATGCCATTGCCATTCCGCAGGTTCGCGGGGTCAGAACCCTGCTTCAGAATGCCCCCACCAGATTGAATCTAATGTCGCTTGCAGGGTGAACGACTCAATCCAGCTTTCCCAAAAACGAAGCCTATGCGCTGGGCACCGGAGAGCGGACTTTTTCGACATCGGAGCTAGCCCAAGTTAATCGAAGACTAAGTGGTCCTCGGTTCGGAGCCCTGCCCGAACGGCCCGCTGTCGGCGTCCAGGTCGCGCAGATCAGTTCCGCGGGTCTCACGACCAAACCGGGCGATCAGTGCCAGCGCAAGAGCGGTCGGCAGCATAATCGCGATGGCCGCCGAGCCCATGCTCGGCACGAGTGCCGCGATAGCAAGCCCTTGGGCGCCAACTCCCCCGGCCTTGGTGCAAGCTGCTACCCATCCGGTCGCGCGGCCACGTACATTCAGCGGGAAGCTTTCAGCCGCATAGGGCAGCAATGTCGCGAGAATGCCGTTCGATCCCACAATAAGCAATGATACCGGCAGCACCGGATTGCCATGCCCCGCCAACTCCAAACGAAGCACGAGGCCAAGCCCCAGCATCGTGATCGCGATCATCGTCACGAGCGACCATTTGGTGCTCCATCGACTATAAAGAAACGCGCAAAGGAAGACCGTGGGAAACGAGATCAGCGCCGACTTTGCCAGCAGCGTGCTTGCGACAGTAACCGTGTAACCCTTTTCTTGGAGATCACCTGGCAACCATAGAAGAAGCCCAAAATTGATCAGCCCCCAACAAAATGCTGCCAGGCTCAACGCCGCAAGCTTGCCCCATAAGTGGAATCCAGTGAGCGCCAAGGGAGGCGAACGGTACGGCCGCGACGGAGCGGTGACCTTACGCGCCGTTGCCCCGAACCGCTGCATGACTTTCTCAGCTTCCGCTATTCGTCCGCGTGCGATCAGGAACTTCGCAGATTCGGGAATAAAATTGCCGAGCACAATCAGTAGCAAGCCAGTCGGCAGGTTTAAAAGGAATAAGATGCGCCAACCGAACGTGCCTTGCCAGAGAGCAGATGCTCCGCTTGCCGCGAAGTAGCCGCCAACCGCGCCCAGACCGCCAACCAGCACCAAGGCCCACCCCCGGTGACGAGACGGCATCATCTCGGCGAGCAGGGCATACGTGACCGGCAGCATGCCTCCAGCCGCTGCCCCCATCATGAAGCACATGGCGATATTCCAGGCGAGACTTGGCATCGCGCCGCAGATCGCGGTGCCCACAAAGAACACGGCCGAGAGCAAAATGGTCGCCTTGCGCCCGTAAATGTCAGCCAGGAATCCCCATACCACCGAGCCGACTACCGTTCCAACAAGGGCAAAGAAGGCGACGAGAGACGCTGTCGATTTCGATACGCCATACTCGCTAGTCATGCCGGGGATCGCGAACCCGAGCGCAGCGGGCTTCATTACGTCTACAACCAGCGCGACCACGAGGACGGCCATAAGACCGAAGTGAGCTGCGCTCAGTTGGGCGTCCTCAGGTGCGGCGACAACGATGTTGGCGGTGGACGTGCGGTGCTCGCTTAAGTTTCGTGGCAAGAGTCCATAGGCTGCCACGAAAAGGCCACCCACAATGAGGACCATGCCGACGACCATTGATTTCGTCATAGGCATACCCGCCAAATGATAGTGCATTTGTTGCGCCATCGAGAACATCGGCAGGTGTGTGCCAACGCCTGCTGTGACCGCCAAACAGCCAAGCACGAACGCCCAGATCGCTTGCCGATCAGAAAGGGCGCTTCCCATGGTGTTCATCGCGGTTCCCCCCTTGCGCCGGTTTATCTTGTTGCACGCTTTGCTGCGTGGAATTCAACTCGTCGAAACAGCAGGTCAAGATCTTCCCGACTTACATCGAAGGTCTCCCCGAGGTCGGCGAGTGCAAGGTCGATATCTGCGGGATGCGGCACGCCCAATCCGGCTGTGGTCATCTCGTGACCGACGATCGGGATTGGACGGTGAGGATAGGAGTGGCCCGAGGCTCTATGGAAAATAATGCCGGCAAGGATCAAGATCAGAGAATTGACCCCGACCGGCACGAACGGGAACGCGTAACCAGCTCCTAGCACGGCTGGCCCACCGATCACGGCCGTCAGCGCGGCCGCTCCACCGGGCGGATGCAAACAGCGAAGCAGTGACATGGCGAGGATCGCCCCGCCTACGGCAACCCCGACCGCAAGGTACGGTATAGGCACGAGGCGGGCTGCTGCTACGCCGACCAACGCTGATACGACGTTGCCGCCGAACACCGACCAGGGTTGGGCCAACGGGCTCGCTGGGACAGCGAAGACCAGCACCGCGGAGGCGCCAATCGGCGCCACCAGCAACGGGAGCGATGTCCAGTCGTGCAGGGCTATGGCGCTCATGAGGCTGGTGAGCGCAACGCCGATCAATGCACCGACGCACGCAAAGAGGCGGTCGCGCAATGTCGCGCCAGCGAGAATAGGTACGAAAGAGAATGACAGCTTCATTGTTCAGTTCACCTGACCCCCGGATAATCTGATCTTTATCGGGAATTCACAGCGCCAGTCTGGCTATGTTCGGTCGATCTCTGCGCGTTTGCGGGCGCTGCGGACTTTGAGCAGATCGTGTCGCGAGAGGATGCCAACCACCCGATTGGTGCCGACCTCGACAATAGGAATGCGTCCAACCCCGCTCTCGACCATCAAATCAGCAACTTCGCCGATCGGCGAGTGAAGGTACGCGGTCGGCTGCGATGAATCGGACAGCGCCTCGCCAAGCGAGGTGTCGGGCAGCTCACCTTCTACCCGCCAGCGAAGCGCATCGGCCCGGGACACCATCGCCAGCAGTCGTCCGCCTACGTCAACCACCGGATATGTTCGGTGCGTCGCGCCGTCCCCGAAATAGGCAACGGCATCCTTAATCGTCATGTCACCCGACAACATGGCGGGGGCAGGTGTCATCACTTGCTCGGCTTGCAGGAATTCGTGCGGATCAACTGTATACTCCTGGAGGATGTGACGACCACGACGGGCGATTTTCTCGGTGAGTATCGACCGACGCATGACCAGGACACTAATCGCATAGGCTCCCGTCGCTGCTGCGATCGTCGCCGGCAAGGCATCAAAATGCCCAGTTAGTTCGACCGCAAAAAGTGCACCGGTCAGTGGAGCACGCATGGCCCCACTCATCATGGCGGCCATGCCGATCATTGCCCAGAAGCCGACTGACCCGGGCAAAAACTGCCCAAGCAGGGCGCCCAGGGCGCCACCCATGATTAGCAATGGCGCGAGAACGCCGCCCGACGTTCCCGATCCCAGCGCGACCAGCCAGACGATTGCCTTCACGACCAACAACGCGAGGATGACCCGCACCGCCAATGATCCGTCGAGCAGTGCCTGGATGTTCGCATAGCCCGCGCCAAGAACACGGGCATCGATCAAACCCCCAATCCCAACGACGATGCCACCCAACGCTGGCCACCACATCCAATGCACCGGCAACCGGTGGAACGCGTCCTCGACCCGGTAGAGCATCGCCGACAGCAACGCCGCCTCTAGCCCGACTAAAACACCTATCCCGAGGGCTAATCCCCCCGTAGGCCACCACGCCTGCACAGGAACCGCCGCGAACGGGAAGATCGGTCCGGCTCCCAGCAGCATGGGCCGCCAGGCAAACGCTACCAGCGTTCCGACAACTACAGGCACGAAGCTGCGGGGCTTCCACTCAAACAGCAGAACCTCGATCGCCAGCAAGATGGCGGCGATGGGCGTGCCGAAGATGCCGGTCATCCCCGCTGCGGCGCCTGCGACCAGCAGGGTCTTCCGCTCGGCCGCGCTCAGGTGGAAGCATTGCGCAAACAGGGATCCGATCGCACCACCAGTCATGATGATCGGACCTTCGGCCCCGAACGGACCCCCACTGCCGATCGAGATCGCCGAGGAAAGTGGTTTAAGAACCGCAACCTTGAGCGACAGGCGACTTTCGCCGTATAGAATGGCCTCGATCGCTTCCGGAATGCCGTGCCCTTTGATCTTCTCCGAGCCGAAACGCGCCATCAGGCCGATCAGAAGACTACCGATGACCGGTATCGCGACCACTGCAAGGCCGACGTTCGCGTCCATGATTTCAGCAGGCGCGGCCGATATCCTGCCGAACCAGAACAGATTGGTGGCAAATGCGATCAGCTTTAGGAGGATCCAGGCACCGAACGCTGCGCCCGTGCCGACCACGACCGCTGCTCCAGCGAGCATGATCATTCGCCAGTCGGCGCTATGATCGGCAAGCCGCTTGGGCTTTGGGATGTTGATGGTGGAAGCCGTCATGCACTCTCGCCGGTTCAGAAAGGGCGACCACTATATCGTGCCACGATATACTTCAACGCCTAGGATATGAGTGATGATTGATCGGAATGAGTTAGCCGACGCCGACTATGCGGCGCTTGCAGACTTCCGTTATGCGCTTCGCCAGTTTCTGGTTTTCAGTGAACGAGGCGCGGCTAGCTGCGGCTTGAAGCCGCAGCAACACCAGGCGCTGCTCGCGATCCGGGGGGCTGCCCCCGTAAACGTGAGCGTCGGCTACGTCGCGGAGCGTCTGGCCTTAAAACCGCACAGCGCGACCGGGTTGGTCGATCGTCTGGAAACGCTTGGCTTGGTGATACGTAGGCCATCACCGGACGATGGCCGGCAGGCTCTCCTCGAATTGACGCAGAAAGCGCGAACGCTTCTGAAACAGCTCTCGGAGACGCATCGCGAGGAGATTGTACGGCTTAGGCCTATGCTGGCCGAGCTACTCGCGCGCGTCGATTGATCGGGTTCGTAAGAGGTTCCAATTGCAGTGTCTATCGCAATGCGATATATATAGCCGGAAGGAGTCGGCGCATGCAGTTGATCCTCATTGCGGCCGGAGCAATCGGCCTGATCGTAGGCAGCCTGGCGGCCGCGGCGCTGTTTTGTTGGTTACTGTGGTACGTTTTTCGGCTCACGCTGCATCCGGAATGGGGCGCCCCCGCTATTCTGATTCTCCTGGTGCTGGGCTTAGTTGGTAAGCTACCGAAAAGTCAGTTCCTGGACATGACTTTGACGTTTGCGGTAGTTGCCGCAGTACCCCTCTGGTTCGCGGGCCGCGCTTGGCGCCGGCAACGCAGGCAAGCTTTGAAACGCCGGTGCGAGCAAGGTGTTGACCTACAGGTCAGCGAGCCGATCGAACCGACCGAAGCCGTTCTTTTGCCTCAATTGTACCCGGCGATCACCGCCTGCATTAATGATGAGCGCTCGCCAACTCGCGAGGAGGTTCATGTTGTGGCGTCGAGGCTTTGGCGAGAGGGGTTCGCGCAGCGCTTTGGGTCGCAGGCGGTGCCAGCCAGCTTTGCTGCGCGACGGATGCTTTTGCGCGCGGCTAGCGCTGCCCTGAGCGGAACGGGTGTGAAAGGCGGCACTGATCGAAGTGCGGTAAGGCGTTAACCGCTTTTGGCCGGCTCGCTTGAATCGCGACGGCGCAGCGCAGCTTGTCAACGCGGTGATCGATGTCATGTCTGAGCGACAGAACTAGATGCTCGCGTCCCCTCCCTCGCGCCGACCGTCTTGTGTGAACACCTCGACCGCTGGCGCGCAATCACACGTTGCGGGGTCATGGGCGATCAGTTCACCGCTCGCGACGACCTCGAACGTTCGCGCATCAATGTAGCGAACAGGCTCGCCATCGAGCAGCGTCAAGCAGGCCGCGCCTCGATACTGACGTAAGCCGGTATCGCCCTGGGTCATGAAGACATGACAGCGTTCTACCACGAAAAGAGGTGTGCCATCGTCGCCACTGCATCGATGACGGGCCAGTTCCTCGATCATGCGCCCAAACCCCTATCGGGCTGAGTAACGCTGACGATCCTGAGAGAGCGAACGTGGCCCTCACGATCCGGCCAAGAGATCGCATGGCCCGCTGACATACCGATCAGTCCCGCCCCGATTGGTGTCAGGATCGAGATCCGTCCAGCATCGATATCTGCCTCATTAGGGTAAACCAGCCGGACAACGCGGCGCACACCGCTCTCTTCGTCCAAAAATTCGACGATGGAGTTCATCGTAACGGTCTCTGGCGGCATATCAGACGCCTCGTAAAGTTCGGCACGATCGAGTTCGGCAAGAAGCATGGACGAGGCTTGGGGATGTCGGTGCTGGGCGCTTAACGCCAGTGCAGAGAGGGAATCACATTCTTCTATCGAGACTTCAATAACAGGACGAGCGTCTAGTTGTGCAGCTTGAGTATGCATGATGCGGTATCCGCTTATTCGAGGCCACGGCGCGTCGCGCGCGGCCGGAGTTAATTATTCCGAATAAGGCCCGAACTTTGGCGGCGATTTGCCGACAAAGCCCGGGCTAACCGCGTGCGGCGAGCTGGCCCGAGTGGTCGCGAAAACGCTGATGTGTCGCAAGAGCGTACATCAACTAGAGGTGATGCCGTGAGGCCGTGCTGTCAAGGTAACAGGATCAGGACGGAGCAGGCGATCACCGGCAGCGCCAAAACAGAATCGTGGAACACCGTCGTTCACTTAATCGCGATCACGCTCCAACTTGGTGATCTGGCCGGTTTTGGGGTTAACATGGAACTCGTAGCGGATGCCCTTTCGAACAGCTTCACCTTCCCAATGCCCATCGTCGGCTTCGATCTTGGTAACATTATAGCCCCGCTTGGCGAGGCCAGCAGACGCTTTCTCGCGGCTGATCCAGCCTCTCCCCGGTCCGTCAGCAAAAGCCGCGGCTGGAGCGAGGACCGAGAGGGCCAGCACGACAATCATCGTATGTTTCATAACCGTACTACTTTCCAAGGACTACGTGCCGGCAGGATTTTTGTTCAATAATCCCGGTTCGGACCGCTAGCCAAGGCTAGGTAACGGTTGAAAGGATGCAGTACACCAAGATCGGAACGCCAATAAACAGGATCAACAACAGCAGGTTTATGTCGATAAAGCGATGTAGCCCGCCTTGGGGGCCCCGTGAGGGACGACCTGGTAAATTCTCGGCTTCTTCCTCTTCAACTTGCATGTTGAATCGAAGAGAGAAAAAACTCTCAGGCCTGGATACCAACACACGTCTAGTTAGGTTGTCGGCGTCCTGTGAAGCAATAGGCTCCGATCGGCGATCAATCGCCGAGAAATCAACATCAGGCATTTTCAGTTATCCGCATACTCGAGAACACGGTCGCGCCGAGCGCGTCCGTGAAAATCAGATCGAATAAGGCCCGAACCCGATCGGCATGCCGCCGAGCTCGGGCTACAGGCGTGCGGCGAGTTGGCCTGCGTGGTCGTGGAAACGCGAATATGGCGCGAAAGCGTGCATGCTGTTTAGATGGCAACAACGTCATCTTTGGTCAACCCTAGTTCGTCGCGTCTCAACCGCGGTTGCTAGCCACAAGTCTCCGAATACGCGTGGAGGGCACGGCAGCCTCACGTCCGACCGTTTGAAGCGTCCTAAGATCCTTATCTCTACAGGCGACAGAACGACGTTTAGCGCGCATGTCAGCGCGAAGAGGAGGGCAAGGCGATGTTCGTTGAAGGAATGTTGGAGGTGGCGCGCGAAAAACTCGTGACGATCACCGATGATGCGCGGCTGATCGAAGCCGCCAAGCTCTTGTCCTCCGGGACTGATCTCGTGATCGTATGCGACAGCGCAGGGGCCCTACAAGGTGTCGTAACCAAGACCGATGTCGTCCGGCAAATGAGCGTTTGTCAGGGTGCGACCTGCATGTGCCCGGTCTCGACGGTTATGACGCGCGATGTTGCGCTGTGTCGGGAGGCGGACCTTCTACAGGACGTTTCGAAGCTGATGAAAGAGCGACATCTGAAGAATATCCCCGTTGTGGCCGCAGATAACCGGCCCATAGGTGTGCTCACTGCGCGAGCCATTCTCCGCGTACTGCTGGGTGATGCCGAATATGAAGAAGCGCAGTTGGCCGATTACGTGAAGGGCGTCGGCTACCGATGATCAATGCTCGTGCTACCAGATCACGCCCTTAAGGAAACTCTGATGCCTGACTCTGATCCACTCCCAAGCCCGATCGAGCTTCGCCAGCGAGCACTGTCGAGGTGGGACAACGAAGGTGGTGCGCTCGCATCCGCCCATGGAACTCACGCGGACGTTCCCGACATGACCAACGCCGAACTTGTTCAGCTTCGCATACGCGTCATCGCGCTTGAGAATCTGATGATTGCTGTGCTGGCGGAAGGCTCCGATCGGCAGCTTCAGGTGGCGCGGGAGATGGCGGATTACATCTCACCCCGGCCCGGCTTCACGCATCATCCTCTTACGATTAGGGCGGCCGATCACATGGCAGATCTCGTCAGTCGAGCCGTCCATTTCCGAAAAGTGCAGCCGCAATGAGCCCGCCGGAACCCTACAAAAGCAATGTGTTCGATGGGAATACGTTTACGTAACGGCTGGGACGCTTATCAGACGCGATGTCGCCTTCCGCTGATAGCGCCCCATAACCAAGCCACCGCCTGCCTTTGAACAGGGAGTAAGCGGATCCCCGGGCATGTCTAATTCTGGCTAACGGCAAGCCGATCCGCCGAGGCGAAAATTGCTTCCCGATGTTCGTTCTCTCGGCGTGCTATTTCCTCATGGCTGCACAACGGGATCGGCTCAGGCGCTCTTCGGTAAAATTGCACGAGAAAGCGGACAGGTCCCAGCGGTTCGACGCAGTGAAGGATGGTTGGCTCGACCACGCCTGGTGCGCAATCCGGCGCAAGGATGCTCACGGCACCGGTCCGCCTCTGGTCTGTTACGTGGTAGCGCAAACGACCCTCTGCGACCTGTATCAGACCCCAGACGCCAGCCTTGGTGCAATGGTCCCTGAGTAGCCCGGCAGGAACAGAGGATTCGGTGAAGATGTCGGTCTGTCGGTACAAAACCAGACCCTCAGGCAGCTCATTCGGGCTTTGAGAAGGCGTGTTGATGTCCATCACGCCGCCTCGGCGTACAGCGTCTTCTCGCGCGATATCAGGACTTCGGCGAGGAACCAGTAGGCTTCGCCCCATGCCGCTAGAACGCTCTCGTCTACCGCATCGCCCAGCACATCCTTGATCGCCGGGAGCAACGCGTTTGCGACCGCGGGATAGTGTTCCGGCTTGATATGGGTGGCGATGTGGCGAGCAGCGATGCGCTCGATAGCGGGCTTCAACGCATCCAGCTTGTCGGCGTTCTGCGCAAAAGCGAGGATGGCGGCAGCCAGCCGCTTTGGCTGCTCGCCCGATTTCTGGGCTGCTAGGTCGAATAGCGCCTTGATTTCCGGATCAACGAACAAGCGTTCGTACATGCGCGTTGTGATTTCTACCCCGTGCTGCTGAAGCGCGGGCGCAGTCGACTTGATGACAATTATAGTCTCGGGCGAAAGCGATTTAGTCATGATTTGCTCCTGAGGTTGTCGTCCTATGTCGTAAGTAAGGGATGCATTTGTATAAAAAGGTGCCCCAAGAAGGCGCTACCTTGCTGGAGCTCATGGTTCGATCAGCTAATTCGACCATGTGGTTGGCACACCGGTTGTGCCATGAGGCGTAAGCCAAGCGCCATGCAGGGAGTCTCCTCGACGCGAAATACGTGCGCGGCGCCTGTCGAAGCTGGGCCGGCGCCCAAGAGTTACCGTAGAGGTTTTCGTTTGGCGCTCACCCTCGTTGCGACCTGTTGCCAATATATCGCACCGCGATACAATCGTGCAAGCGATTTGAGCATTCCCCAAGTCTCAGATGAAATTAGCTACTGAAGGCGTTCGGCTCCCGCTACTCTGAGGCGCTACGGTTGGCCGACAAGCTCAGCAGGGCTGTCGTTGGGGAGAGGATGCGCCGGGACACCGGCTGTCTGCCGGCCGTAGCATCGTTAGGTATGTTCCAAGATATCGCCCAGGCTGTTGCAGGAAAGGTCAGGATCGCTTGCGTGCTGGCCGCATGAGGCTTTGATAGTACCAACGACGAGACCGTCGCACACGACGACAATGGGGTAATATCAATCCGCAGTTCGAATGGTCGATGAAAGTTCGATGACTTTTACGAAATTCAATTGTGCAGCGAGTTTTTGCTTTTGCAGGCATATTCAATTAGCTCTATTAAGAAAAACTTGGAGATTCCTAATTATCAGCTTTATCAGTATTTTGCTTTCCCTAACCATAGCTCTTCTTTCAGACTTACTCTGGCGAGCGGAAGCGAGATCCGGCAAGATATTGTTGACCGCCATTACGATGGTTGCACTAATCGTCGCAATTGGGATCGCTCAGGTGGGCTCATCCGAACAAGCGGACCCTTTAGTTCCTTGGATTGCTATTTTGTCAGCGACGCTCCTGCTAAAGTGGCTTCATACCATATTCCGGGAAACGGACGGAAAATGATGCAATTGCTCTGCCTGAAGAGGACCCGGATACCGCCTAAGGTTATTAGCGGCCGGACGCTTTTCGGGATGCGCTGGCCCCAATTGCTCCGATCCCTGCAGGTGCCACGTTCGGCGGTCGGCTTGTGCGTGTAGCTGTTGGCTCGAAATAGGCCGTGCGTAATGTCGCCTATCGTCGCTTTCCTCTTCAACGCGGACCATCCGCAATCCTCTCATTATCGCCGTTCAGGGGTCGGATGTGTGGAAAACCCGGTCTCAATCACGAATGTGCGACAAACAGGTGTTTTGCGTCACCCGAGCCGGCCTGCCGACGCTGATCGTATATCTAGGTCCGTTCAATGTACCGGCTCCTAATGGGTAGCGACGAACATACGGGGCCGGGCGTGCCATCACCGAAGATAACTCGCTTCGACGCTGTATCGTGGATCGGGATGCACCCTGGAACGATCGGTTTATGGATATCTGACTGTAATCCTTGAACCTTCGATAGGCTCGCCCATATCCGTTTCACTGTTCAACAACTGGAAGGAGGTGGTCGAATGTCTCATTGTTACACGCCGCTCGTGGCAAACCTGGTGAGTGCGACCCCCGCTGGCGGGGCTGTCCAGCTCTAAGGATTAAGCCAGTAGTGGCTGACAATGGAAAGGCCGCCCCTCCCGCGGCGGCCTTTTGTTTTTTACCTCATGAGCACGGCTCATAAAGCCAGGCGTTGACGCCTGGCTTTCGACCAAGCGCCAATCCTCACGACTGACTATTCGGCGTCTGCGGTTGCTGCGGGCTTCGCGCTGCGACGCGGCTTGGCAGATGCAGGTGCAGGCGCAGGCTCTTCAGCCTTCTGAACGGTCTGGCCAGGCTTACGGCCAAGGCCGATCTTCTTAGCCATGGCGCGACGGCTCTCGCTGTAGGTTTCCGCAACCATGGGATAATCCGCCTTGAGATTATACCGTTCGCGGTACTCGGCCGGGGTCATTCCATTCGTAGCGAGGTGACGACGCAGCGTCTTGTAAGGCTTGCCATCAATCATGCTGATGATGTGATCCTTGCTGGCAAGCGACTTTCGCGCAGTTACCGCAGGCGTGTACTCTGGCGCAGGCGCTTCCGGAGCCTCTACGCTCTGTTCACCGCTCAGCTTCGACACCGCCGCATGCATCGACTGTAGAAACGCAGGAACATCGTCTGCTGTGGTCCGCGTGTTCGGGTTGCCCAGCCATGCAATGGTCAGCTCGGTTGCAAGTTCGACCACGTTGATATCATCAGTCATCAATTTTTCCGTTATTAGGTGAGAACGCTTTGAGGAACGCTGCCAGATAGTAGCTGAGGCATCACAGGCAATACTTAATCGAACAATAACATCGAGATGAACCGAGGGGCCCAAAACGGCAAGGAGAGGAAAGGGGGAAGGGAGAAGGTGTCCGAAAATAGTCGGATGCTCAGAAACGAAGGGTAATTTCCCATGATCCAGTCCGTGAAACTCTCGAAGCTCCGCCTCTCAGCCAGCAACGTCCGCACCGCCCCTGATGAATCGCTGCAGATCGAGCCGTTCGCAGCCGATCTCGAAGCCCGCGGCGTCCTCCAGAACCTGCTCGTTACGCCGGTCTCGCGGCCACGCGGGACGTTCGAGGTGTTCGATGGCGGCCGGCGCTGGCGTGCGCTCAACATGCTGGTAGCTCGGGGCGTCATCAATCCCGACGAGTATGACGTGCCGGTGCGTGTCCTGAAGGGTGACGATGCCGAACTGACCGAAACCTCGCTCGCGGTCAGCTTCCATCACATGAAGCTCAGTCCGGCCGAGGAATGCCGCGCCTTCCAGCATTTCCTGAACGGCAGCACCGATATCGACGCTGTGGCCAAGCGCTTTGGCGTTACCCGCCGTTTCATCGACGGTCGGCTCCGCCTGGCTGATCTTGCCGAGCCGATCTTCTCTGCTCTCGCGAACGGCGAGCTGACCCTCGACATGGCCAAGGCCTACGCCTCGACCGGCAGTCATGAGCGTCAGTTGCGCGTTTGGCAGACCTATAGCTCGATGGTTCACTACAACGCCGATGCCATCCGTCGCGTCATCGCCAACGACACGATGCGGGCAAACGATCCGATCGCGCTCCTGGTCGGCGTCGAATCCTACGAGGCCGCAGGCGGCGTCGTCGACCGCGACCTGTTCAGCAACGCCGGCGAGCGCTGGACCAACCCCGAGATCGCACAGACCCTCGCGGCCGCGATGATGGAAGCGGAAGCCAAGCGTATCGGCGAGGAACGCGGTCTTGCCTGGATCCGGCCTGTCGCCAGCCACAGCACCTGGGATGCGGCCCGCGGCCTCCACCGCATCGCCCTGCCGGTCCAGCCGATGTCGCCGGCCGAGGCACAGCGCGTAGACGAGATCGAGCAGCGCATGGGCGAACTGCAGCAGGAGATGGAGAACGACGAACTTACCGAAGAGGCGTTCACCGCTTGCGACGCAGAGCATGATGCGCTTGGCGAAGAACTCGAAGCGCTGCAACGTCGCCCCTCGGTACTCCCCGCTGAACTCGTGTCGCGGGTCGGCGCGTTTCTGACGCTGTCGCAGACCGGTACGATGGTCCTGGATGAGACCTATTACAGCGAGACGCCGATCCGCGTGACAGTGGTCGAGCCGGAACCGGTCGAAGGTGATAACGGGGAGACCGACGAGACGGACGACGGGGTTTCGGACGGCGAGGGCGAGGGCTTGGAACGGGTCCGGGCGGAGCCGGCCTTCCGCATCGAGGAAGGCGCGGTGACGCCGGTGACGGCAGGCAGTCCCAAGGAGGTCGACCCCGATAACGCAGCGCCGGGCGGCAAGGCACTCAGCCAGGTCCTGAGCGACCAACTCGCGATGCAGCGTCGCGATGTTCTGGCGGCGTCGTTGATCGCCAGTCCCGGCCTCGCGCTGGACTACATGCTGTTCGCCATGGTGGATGCACGGCGCGGCACCTCGTCGAATGACGGCACGACGATTAGCGCCCATGCCCCGCAGGATCCGATCCTGTCGACCAACATGCCCGGATCGCGCGCGCGCGACTACCTGGCCGAGGTACGGGACGGGCTCGACGAATCATGGGGCGAATCCGACAACAAGGTCACCCGGTTCGAGGCATTTCGCGCGCTCGGCGACGAGGTGAAGAGCGCATGGCTGGCGTATATCGTCGCGACGTCGCTGGAGGCCAAGGAATCCTACGGCTCCAATCGCCAGAACCCGCTCCACGGCCGCATGGCCAGCATCCTCGACGTCGATGTCGCCAGCTGGTGGCGCCCGACGTCGGAGAACTTCTTCGACCGGGTTTCCAAGGGGTCGTTGATCTCGCTGCTTCACGAGGTCGGAGGCCCCGCGCTGTCGAGCCGCCACGCCAGCGAGAAGAAGACCGAGATCTCGGCATCCTGCCAGAAGCTCTTCGCTGGCGAAGCGATCGTCGAGACCGACGTCAAGGAAGCTGCCCTGAAATGGGTGCCGACCGCGATGCGTTTCAGCGACACTGTCGTCGGGGGTGAGAGCGAAGACGACGGCGTGCAGGGCGATCTCGCGGACCTGATCGAGGCGGACAGCGACGACACCGACGAGGACGATCTTGCCGCCTTGGTCGGTGACGGCCCGGACGATGTCGGGACGGACGGGGTCGAGACGAATGGCAGCGCCCAGATCGAACTCGCTCACCAGAACGATGACGATGTGAACGAGATCGTCGCGGCCGAATTTCGGCACGACGGTTCAATTCTGAACAGCCTCACTGCCGGCCCGCGACCTCGCGGCGCCGGCAGTGCCTTTTCCTCACCGCTAACGAGGACAGCGTCATGACCGCTACAACCCGCGACATTGCGGCCGACATCACCGCCGCCATTATCGCACGGCTCGAAGCCGGGACCCTACCGTGGCAACGCTCCTGGTCGGTTACCGGCGAGGGCGGCAGGCCACTGCGCCATGAAGGCGTTCCGTACACCGGAATAAACGCCCTATGGCTCTGGGCGACCGCCGACACCTATGGCTATCGCAGCCGCTACTGGATGACCGCCCGTCAGGCCCGCGAACTGGGCGGCGAGATCAACCGCTATGCGAGACCGTCTTTCTCCGTCTACGCCTCGACCTTCCGCAAGGCCGGAATGCCCAATCTGCTCGGTGCGACCGCTGACCAGATGATCCGCTTTCTGCGTTCCTATGTCGTCTTCAACGCCGACGAAATCGTTGGTGCGCTGTGAAAGCGTGAGTAACTGAGTATCTCAAATGAGATTAGGATAGCTGGAAATGTCCTATGCCTACCAGTCTTACTCTGGCTCGAAAGAGCTTGATCCCCGAAAGGGGCAGGGAAACATAGCATGGCTGGAAAAGGCCAGAACTCGTGAAACCATTGTAACGAAGGATGGTCAAGGCAAGACTTGTATGGTCAAAGCTAAACTGCCTGAACCCAAATCCCGAGCGGTATATCTCGTGCCAGCCACGCAGCAATGGTTGAGGCGTGGTTCCGAGTACTCAAAGGCGTTGATCTTTCCGATGAGGATCGATGCATCCAGCCTACTCGGCGCAGCCCTATATGGGGACAAAGGGATGAAATGGGGGCCTAACCAAGTCGGATCTCTTTACTCACGTCATCACAGGATAGCCTGTAGCAGGCGGGCTTCGTCCTGTCCTGTATGGCTACGGAGCCGGAGTAGTACTCAAACGCCCGGGGTAACGCCCGGGACAGGCGTGCCTTCGGGCACGCACGACCGGCGGTATAAGGATCGAGGTGACTCATCCGAAAGCCCAACCGGCCGGGGGAAGTCCGGCAGCTTACGTCGCTCCATCAACAAGGGAAGGGACTAGCTGATGCTGTCACATACCGTCCTGAAGCGGATGGAGCAGTTGCCAAAGTTGTCTATCGCAGGGAAGCGGGTCAACGGGCTGTTCAATCTCATGAAGTGCGACCTCCTCTGGGAACAAGCGTACGAGCGGATTGCCCGTAACAAAGGTTCGCTGACGCCGGGCGTCGATGGTGAGACTTTCGACGGCTTTTCGCCCGAGAAGCTTCACCGGTTGATGTCGCAGGTCCTCAGCGGTACTCACCGCCCGTCACCTGTGCGCCGGGTCTATATTCCCAAGGCCAACGGCAAGTTGCGTCCTCTCGGTATACCAACGGTTGATGACCGCTTGGTGCAAGAGGTGGTCAGGAGCATCTTGGAACGGATTTATGAGCCCGTGTTTTCTAAACACAGCCATGGGTTTCGACCGGGACGTTCCTGTCACACCGCTCTGGACACCGTTCGCGGCGTCTGGACTGGCATGAAGTGGCTGGTCGAGGTTGATGTGGTCGGGTTCTTTGACAACATCAACCACGAAGTGCTGCTCAAGCTACTCGCAAAGCGGATCGATGATGAAAAATTCATCGGTCTCGTTCGCGGAATGCTGAAGGCTGGGTACCTCGAAGACTGGCAGGTTCGAGAGACGTTCAGTGGAACGCCTCAGGGCGGTATCGTTTCGCCTTTGCTGGCCAATGTCTACCTCCATGAGCTCGATGAGTTTATGGAGGAATACAGGCAACGGTTTGACAAAGGTGATCAACGGTCCGTCCCGGCTGAATACTGGCGGCTCAGTGGAAACATGCAATATCGTTGGAAGAAAGTTCGTCGGTTACGCTCCGAAGGCAAGGCTGACGATCCCGCTGTCGATCAAGCACTTCGCGAGATTGAGCAGATTGGGGAGAGGCGAGCGTCGCTTCGTGCGCGCGATCCATTCGACCAGAATTTTCGCAGGTTGCGTTTCGTCCGCTACGCCGACGACTTCCTTATAGGCGTCATTGGTTCCAAGGACGAGGCGCGTGAGGTGATGGCAACGGTCAAGGCGTTCTTGACCGACACCCTTTGTCTCGAAGCTTCGGAAGAGAAAAGTCGGATTGCGAAAGCGTCGGATGGGGTGAGGTTTCTCGGCTACGACGTTCATACACATACCCAGCGTCGAACCGGGAAAGTCGTGAGGAATGGCCGCGTTTCCAGGCCGCGTATGCCCTCCGACGTCATGCAACTAAGCGTACCATGGGACAAGGTCGCGCAATTTTGCGCTACGAGGAAGTATGGCGACTGGTCGGCCTTTGTCGGCCAGCATCGTCCTCGGCTTCTTCATTGCAGTGACGTTGAGATCGTGATGGCCTATAATGCTGAGCTACGAGGATTTGCTAACTACTATGCGCTAGCGTGGGACGTGAAGAAGAAGCTTAACAAACTGAGCCACATTTGGCAGTCCAGTTTTGGGCGGACGCTCGCCAACAAGCATAAGTGTTCGGTAATGCAGGTTTTCAATAGGCTTCGGTGTAGAACCGGATATCAGGTCAGCTACCAGGTCAATGGAACGACCAGAACGGTCAAATTATGGAAGTCGAGCGAGTTGAGTGTCGGAGAAATCCGGTACGGAACGATTGATATCGTTCCCTCCACTGCGAGGTGGGGCCTCAACCGCACTGAATTTGTCGAACGTCTAAATGCCAATCGGTGTGAACTGTGCGGCGTTCAAAACACGGCATGCGAGGTGCATCACGTCCGTAAGATGGCTGACATGAAGGTTGCGCCTTTGGGTCGGAAGATGATCTCCGCACGGGCGCGCAAGCGCATCGTGCTGTGCAGGCCCTGCCATGTGGACCTCCATGCCGGCAGGCTGCCCGATAGACGACGATTGCAACTCTGACGTAGGTGGAGAGCCGGATGCGCTGAAAGGTGCAAGTCCGGTTCGGAGGGGGGCCGAGGGACGTTCTCTATGAGACGCCACCCGGCCTACCCTACGCCTGCCGGACTATTACTACCCGCGCGAGGTCGCACCGACCCCTTTGCTGATCTCAGAACGGCAGGATCGAATCGACGCCTTCTTTGGCGGTATTCCGGCCAGGGTCCGTCACGGTGGTGACCGCGCCTTCTTCCACCCAACCTTCGACTATATCCAGATGCCGCACACCGGCAGCTTCAAGTCAGGCGACGCATACGCATCGGTTCGGGCGCACGAGACCGTCCATTGGGCGGGCCATGCCTCCCGGCTCGATCGCACCTTCGGGAAACGCTTCGGCGACAACGCATATTGCGTCGAAGAATTGGTCGCTGAGCTTGGCTCGGCCATGATCTGCGGCGATCTTGGCCTCCCGACCGAGCTGCACGACAGCCACGCCTCCTACCTCGCCAACTGGTTGGGGGTGTTGCGCGCCGACAAGACCGCGATCTTCCTCGCCGCCACCAAGGCCGAACAGGCCTTCTCCTACCTTCGCGCCTTCTCGACCGAGGCTGCAGCAGAAACGCGGCTCGCCGCATGAACCGGAGAACACGACATGGGTTGGCTCTCGATGACCAACGCCGGCATGGCCGGCCACCCGAACCCCAAGGCCTATCTCGACGACCAGTTCACCTACAGCCGTGCGCTGGATGGTGGCGGCATGCGCGGCATGCGCGTTATCGACAGCGCGTTCGTCGGAAACCGCGTCTGGTACGCAGCAGCTGAGATCATCTCAGACGACGAGCCGCTCTACGTCATCGCACTGGTGTGTCTGGTCCGCTGGAACCCCAAGGCCAGGGACGGATACGTCTTTGCGTACAAGGACAGTGCGCCGTTGTGGCGCTGAAAGGAGTATCAGTAATGATGAGGTAAGTTGAGGAAACCTCTGCCCGCCAAGCTAACCTTGGGTTCGAAAGACCTGAAATCCGGAAACGGACGGGGGACAACAGCATGCTTGGAGTAAGGCCGAAGGCGTTCCAGTCGTAAAGGAGCGATGCCGGTCAGGGCAAGACGCGTAAGGTGAAAGCTACACTGCTTAAATCCCAGTCTGCAGCGTTTTATATAGCGGAAGCTGGCGAAAGCGACTGACACGCCAGTCCCGGACGATGGCAAGAGTCTCATGTCTTGGCTCTTTGCTCCTCAGCCCGTCCGGCGCGCCTCTCGTCGAGGGGTTTAGTGGATGAACGGGACACCTAACCGCGTCGTATCTCCGATCAGTGTAACTACGGGATGCCCTAAACAGGCGGCTTCGGCCGACCTGCATGGGTACGGAGCCGCCATAGTACTCAAACGCCCGGGGTAACGCTTGGGACAGCTTCCCAGTCGGGGAGACGGTGCATCCGCATAAGGAACGGGCGACCGGGCCGAAAGCGGAGACCGCCGGGGGAAGGGCGGCAGTTGCGATACTTCAACCGAAATCATGGGGTGTGCTGATGCTACCTGAAACTGTGATGGCCCGGTTGGAGGCCATTCCGACGCTGGCAACGTCGGGCAAACGGGTGAATGGGCTCCACCGCCTGATGGGGTCTCGGCTTCTATGGGAGCAGGGACTCAAGAAGATCGTCTCCAATCGGGGGGCGATGACGCCGGGTGTCGATGGCGAGACCTTCGCGGACTTCGGTCCTGAAGACCTCGACCCATTGATCGCCAGTGTGGTGGCTGGAGCCTACAAACCGAAACCAGTGCGTCGGGTATTCATCCCGAAAGGCAAGGGTAAGCGGCGTCCGCTGGGGATACCCACGCGCGACGACCGCCTCGTCCAGGAAGTGGCGCGCCAACTCCTCGAAAGGATCTATGAGCCGGTGTTCTCGAACGCCTCGCATGGGTTCCGGCCGAGGAGATCGTGTCACACGGCGCTTGAACACGTTAAAGCCGTCTGGACGGGCGTGAAATGGCTTGTTGACGTGGATGTCGCTGGGTTCTTCGAGAACATTGACCATGACGTCCTGCTCAAGCTGTTGCGGAAACGGATCGACGATGAAAAGTTCGTTGGCCTGATCGGTGACATGCTGAAGGCGGGCGTCATTATTGAGCGGCGATCTGGATGAGACAGTAGCGGCGATCAGGATGAGACTCTGCGGCCGTGACGGGAGCGAGATTGTCGCGGCGCGACAGGCAATGCAAGGCCAACTTTGGTCTTGATCGCCGCTCCGCGACAGACGGTGTCTCAGCTTGATTGTCGCTGGAGGGCTGCGCGGCGTCGGTAGCTCTCGACGTTCATCTCGAAGATGGTGGAATGATGAACGAGGCGATCGACAGCGGCGAGCGTCATGGCGGGGTCAGGGAATACGCGCGACCAGTCGCCGAATGGCTGGTTGGCGGTAATGAGGGTTGATCGGCGTTCGTAGCGGGCGCTAATCAGTTCGAAGAGGACGGAGGTTTCGGCCTGGTCCTTGGTGACGTAGGCGAGATCGTCGAGCACGAGCAGGTGATATTTGTCGAGCTTGGCGATCGCACTTTCGAGGGCGAGCTCACGGCGCGCGATCTGCAGTTTCTGGACGAGATCCGAGGTACGGGTGAACAGGACGCGCCAGCCCGCCTCGATGAGTGCCATGCCGATTGCAGCGGCGAGATGGCTCTTCCCGCCGCCCGGTCCGCCAATCATGATGAGGTTGGCCCCCTTCTCGAGCCAGCTGTCGCCGGCGCAGAGCGCCATGATGTGAGCCTTCGAGATCATCGGCACGTTGGTGAAGTCGAAGGTGTCGAGGGTCTTGCCTGGTGGCAGGCGTGCTTCTGCCAGGTGCCGCTCGATGCGTCGCCGGTCGCGTTCGGCGATCTCATGCTCGGCGAGCGCGGCGAGGAAGCGGGTGGCCGGCCACGCCTCCTTGTCGGCGCGTTCAGCGAACTGGAGCCAGGCCTGCTTGATGGCAGGCAGACGCAGTTCGTTGAGGATGAATGCGAGGCGCTGGGTGTCGACAGCGGGGTTCATGCGGCCGCTCCCGTCAGCAGAGTGTCGTAGACGGCAAGCGAGGGCAATTGCACCGAGACGACCGGCAAGCTGGCCGGGTCTGGTGAGAAGCGTGCTCGTAGCTGCGTGAGGTCTGGCAGGCGCCTGGCGTCCAGATCCGCTGCCAGAACATCTGCCAGCTCTGCTTCGCAACCCCGCTCATGCGCGAGCGAGAGCAACTCGACCATGATCTTGCAGGCGACGCGCTCGGGCAGTTGTTCGATAAGACGGTCGAATGTCCGGCGATACGCTTCGCGCGGAAAGATCTGGTCGCGGTAGACGAGGTTCATCAGCGCCATAGGTTTGCGCCGCAGGCTGTGAATGACGTGCCGGTAGTCGACGACGTGTCCGTGCTTGCCGTCGCTGGGCGTTCGTCCGCGACGGAGCGTCATGAGACGCGTCGCGCCGAGGAAGATATCGAGGCGGTCGTCATACAGGCGGACCCTCAGCCTGTGGCCGATGAGGCGCGACGGGACCGTGTAGAAGACCTTCTTCAGCGTGAAGCTGCTGGTCGAGGTGACGGGGACAATGCTCTCCTCATAGTCGCCGGTGCGAAGCTGCGGGAGCGGCTGCAGCGTTGCGCGCTCGGCATCGATACGAGCCGCGTTGCGTCGGTTCTTGCGCGCGACGATCTCGTCGATGAAGGCGCGATAGGCGGTCAAATCGTCGAAGTCGCCGGATCCGCGCATCAACAGTGCGTCGTTTACGGCATATTTGAGATGGCCGTGGGGGCTTTCGATAGCGCCGTTCTCATGGGCGACACCGCGATTGTTGCGCGTCGGCTCCATCGCATAATGCTCGCAAAGCGCATCATATCGCCGCGTCAGGTCAACTCTGGCGTCAGCGTCGAGATTGCGGAATGCGGCCGACAGGCTGTCACTGCGGTGTAGGCGTGGCGCGCCGCCTACCGCCCACAGGGCGTTCTGCAGTCCCTCGGCCAAGGCGACATAGCTCTCGCCGCCGAGGATGACATGGGCGTGCTCGAAACCCGACCAGACCAACCGGAAGTGATAGAGGAGATGCTTGAGCGGCTCGCCGGCGACCGTGACGGGCACATCGAGGTCGCCCATATCGGTGAAGTCCGACAGGCCCATGTGGCCGGGCTCGTGGGTCTGACGGAAAATGACTTCCTGGTCCTGACCATGCCGCGCACGCCATGTCCGGATGCGCCGCTCCAGGGTCCTCCGGATACCGGGCGACAGATCCGAATGCCGGCGAAGCATCTCCTCAAATATGGCAACGGCCCGCAGGCCGGGAGCCGCCTGGAGAAGTGGGACAATCTCGGTGTCGAAGATCTCTGCCAGCGGGTCTGGTCGGCGCCGACCTCGCGGCTCCGCCTTCTGGGACGGGAGTTTGCCGCCCTTGAGCAGTCGATAGGCGGTCGCCCGGCTGATACCGGCCTTGGCCGCTGCCACGGGCACCGGGTCGCTTTGACGATGTTTCATAAAGAGCCTCGTTTGATGATCGTTGACGTGTCGACCGCTCACCTGCGCTCTTCCCCCAAGGAAAAGCCCAGATGTAGGCCGGTCACGACCACCAAAGCCCTTCGAAAGGGCTTCCGTTTGGGGCTGTCGGCTCCGGGCTACGCCCTACGCCGACAGCCCCAAACGGAGTCTCATCTTGATTGACGCTGCTGTCTCACCTTCATCGCCGCGCAGCACGTCATGGAGGGGCGGACGCATAATCCGACCTACAGCGGCACTCCACAGGGCGGGATCGTGTCTCCAATCTTGGCAAACATCTACCTGCATGAGCTCGATGAGTTCATCGCAGGCCGGATAGCCGCCTTCGAGAGGGGAAAGGTCCGTGCCACGAACCCTGAGTACGGGAGAGTGGCAGCGCGCATCGCTAAAAGGCGAGCGCGGCTCAAGCGTCTACAGGCCAGCGATAACGCTGACTTGGCAGCGATCGAGGTCTTAATCTCCGAGATCAAAGCTTTGTCGAAACAGATGCGTACCTTGCCGTCGCGAGACGCCATGGACGCCGGATATCGCCGACTTCGCTACTGCCGGTATGCTGATGATTTCCTTATCGGTGTGATCGGTAGCAAAGACGAGGCGCGACGTATCTTCGCGGAGGTTGGGTCGTTCCTGACCACCGAGTTGGCACTGAGCGTATCCGAGGAGAAAAGCGGTATTCGAAAGGCGAGCGATGGAGCTGCCTTCCTCGGTTACGAGGTGCGAACCTATACGGGACGTCAATGGACAGTGCGGAGCCAGCGCGGCTCGCAGCACTTCAGCCGTCGGCCTCCGTCAGAGGTGATGCAACTCAGCGTTCCTTGGGAGAAGGTTTTCGGGTTTGCCGCAAGGAAGGGGTATGGTGACATGGCTGTATTGAAGGCCAAGCATCGAAACATCCTTCTTAGCTGTAGCGATGTCGAGATCGTCCTTGCGTATAATGCCGAACTGCGGGGGTTTGCGAATTACTACGCCTTAGCGAGGGACGTAAAGCAAAAGCTCAATAGGCTGGAGTTCATCCAACGCTGGAGTATGTTCAAGACCATGGCGAGCAAGCACAAGAGTAGCGTACGTGCTGTTGCCGCCCGTATGAGGTCGGGGCAGGAATATCGCGTCGACTATGTGGTCGACGGCCAGCCTCGGTCGGTTAAGGTCTGGAAGCTGATGTACTTGGACCGTGGGTGGGTAGATAAGGCCAAGGTGGATATCCCACCGCGGACTCAAATCTATTCCCATTCACGGACGGATTGGGTTGATCGCCAGAACGCCAAGCAATGCTCGGCGTGCGGGCGGACGGACCGTCCGTGTCAGGTTCATCACGTCGAAGGGTTGGCCGATATTGCACATCGTGGTTTCGCTGCGGAGATGAAGGCTGCGCGGTTACGCAAGACGAGAGTCCTGTGCGACCTGTGTCATGTCGATCTACACCGTGGACGCTTGTCTGATACCCGGAACATGAATGGTATTATCGCAGCGGAGAGCCGTATGCAGTGAAAGCTGCACGTACGGTTCGGCGGGGGGGTCAGGGCTGACTCTTTGAGCAGCACCAACCCTACCCGACTGGAGGAATCTATGGGCCCCTGCGAGGCCGGATGCCCTGCGCGGATTCTGCGTCTCCTGTCGCCGACCAGCAAAGAGAGCGCGCTGGATTGGCGGCGCCGTTGCCTC
>NZ_CM155258.1:3592500-4137481 GCF_056679955.1 Sphingomonas sp. PEI4 | reverse complement strand
TGCCGACGCAACGGTTCGGTCGACGACGCGGATCAAGCCCGCGGACGCTCCAAATATCGCACCGGGACTCGCGCGACTTTACATCGAAGTGGACGTCACCACGCTGATTCGCGGATCGGAAGGCCTGCCGCCGCGAATCGGCTATCTGCTCGACGTCGCACCCGATGCGCGCGGCAGGATGCCGAAGTTCAAGAAAGCGCGCGTGCTGATCTTTGCCCGTCCGGTCGCGGGAGCGACGAACCAAGTGCAACTCATCGCGCCCGATGCGCAGCTCGACTGGACGCCGACTGCCGATGCGCGCGCCCGGAAGATCGCGCAGGATGCGCTGGCCGGCGACGCGCCACCGGTCATCACCGGTATCGGCAATGCGTTTCATGTTGCGGGCGCGCTGCCAGGCGAAGGCGAGACGCAGATTTTCCTTACGACCGCGGATCAACGTCCGGTTTCGCTATCGATCCTGCGGCGACCGGGCGAGCAGCCGCGCTGGGCGGTGGCGCTGAGCGAGATCGTCGACGAATCGGCTGCCCCGCCCGCCCCCGAAACGCTGCTGTGGTACCGGATGGCGTGCGCGTTGCCGGCCACGCTGCCCGAACGGAGCACCGGATCGCTGGAAGCGGCCGATGCGACGATCGCACGCGAGGATTATGCCTTCGTCCTAGCCGCGCTCGGACCCTGTGGGCGGACACGGAAGAGCTGAACACCCTCACGATTTAGCACTCGCCGATCTCCAGCACCTGCCCGGTGGTCGACCGCGCCTGTTCCAGAAAAGCGACGGCAGCATCGATGGCGGCGGGTTCGGCCCGCTCGCCCGGCACAACCGCATTGACCCGAGTCGCGGGCGCCGACTCGACCGCCAACGGCCCGATCGATGCCCTGGCCTGCGCCATCGCCAGCGCATCCAGAATCGGCGAGATCACGACGACGACCGATTCGCCCACCGCCCCCCGCACCAGCGCGGCGATATCGCCACCCCGCTCGAGCGTCAGCCGCATGCTATCAGCGACGATGACGAACGAGCGTAACCCCGATCGCTTCATCCGCTTCCGCGATCGCCAGCTTCACGATCTTCACCTTCACCCGCAACACCCGCGCATCCTGCAGAAACAGCGTCTCGCAGATATGATCCGCCACGCCCTCGATCAGCGTGAAGTGCACGCCGGGCGGCAGCGCGGTGGTCGCCGCGTTCTTCAGGTCGAGGTAGTTCTTGGAGGCCGACAACGGCGTATCCGGTGCGAAGTGCTTCGGGCAGACCATGTCGACGGTCAGCGATATCCGCAGCGGCTGCGGCAGGTGCGTCTCTTCCGAATAGATGCCGGTCAGGACCTGCACTTCGAGATCGTGAACTTCGAGTTGAAGACTGTCTTCCATCGCCGCGCCTCTAGCAGACGTACGACGAGATGAAAGTCGGCTCTTTCGCCGCGCATCACCAGAAGCAGATGTCAGTCGGTCGATCGACCCGCTCCACTTTCGGTTATCCTTGCGTTCAGCGGCGCCACCGCTAAAGCGCGCTGCCCTCACCGTCGACATGCGGCGCATGCGGGGCTGGAGATACCCGTGATCACGCTCGTCCCTCTCGATGCCATCAATCCGACCGCGGTCGAGATGCTGCTTGATGCCGCTTTCGGCCCGGATCGGTTCACGCGTACCGCCTATATGATCCGCGGCACCGGCACGCCGATCGCCGCGCTGAGCTTCGCCGCGGTCGATGACGGCGTATTGGTCGGCTCGATCCAGTGCTGGCCGATCGCGCTCATCGACGACGACCGTCAGACCCCGCTGGTGATGGTCGGTCCGGTCGCCGTAGCGCCTACCCGCCAGGGCGACGGCATCGGTCGCCGCCTAATGACTCAAGCGCTCGACGCCGCCGCCGCGAACGGCCTCGACGATGCGCTCATGCTGATCGGCGATCCCGACTATTATGGCCGCTTCTTCGACTTCTCGGCGGAACGCACCGCACGCTGGAAGGCCCCTGGCCCAGTCGAGCGCCACCGACTGCTCGCACGCGGCGACGCAGTACCGGACACCGCTGGGATGCTGGGCCCCCGCATGCCAGTCACCGCATCCGTATAAGGCACCGCTTTACCTCGGCCCCCTGCCCGCCTAGTCCGCCGCCATGCCCATGGACCCTATTCCCGATATCGCCTCGCTCAGCCTTGCCGAGATCGCCAAGCTCGTCGAAGAGGCCAAACTGCCGCCGGTCGAGAAATGGAATCCCACGCATTGCGGCGACAGCGAAATGCGGATCGCGCGCGATGGCACCTGGTATCACCAAGGCTCGCCGATCGGGCGTCCGGCGATGGTCCGGCTGTTCTCGACGATCCTCCGACGCGAACCCGATGGTACGCACGTCCTGGTCACGCCGGTCGAAAAGCTCGATATCGAGGTGGAGGACGCAGCCTTCATCGCGGTCGAGATGAAGGCTGAAGGTAGCGGTCGCGATGCGAAGCTCGCTTTCCGGCTGAACACCGGCGACCTTGTCACCGCAGGCCCGGAGCATCCGTTGCGCTTCGTCGAGGATACAGATGGCCCACGCCCCTACCTCGCCGTCCGCGGTGGAATGGAGGCCCTCGTCGTCCGCTCGGTCTATTACGATCTCGCCGACCGCGCGATCGCCGACGATGAAAAGCCCGCCGGCCTGTGGAGCGACGGCGCGTTCTTCGCGCTGGAGCCCTCTGCATGAGCCTGACGGAGCGGCTAACCGCGGCGCTGGCGAAGGGCGCCGGGTCGCACATGGTTTTGCTCACCGGCGACCAGCATGACGGCGATCTCACCGCCGCCGACACGCTGCTGCCCGCGGCGGTGCTGATCGCGGTGACCGACCGCGCCGATCCTGGCGTGATCCTGACTCAGCGTACCGATACTATGAGCCGCCACCCCGGCCAGATCGCGTTTCCCGGCGGTCGGATCGATCCCGGCGAGGACGTCGTGACGGCGGCCCTGCGCGAGGCCGAGGAGGAGATCGCACTCCCCCGCGACAGGGTGCGGGTCATCGGCGAGGCCGACAGCTATCGTACGGTCACCGGGTTCCAGGTAACGCCGGTGATCGGCATCATCCCGCCCGACCTGATGTTCACCCCGAGCGAGGCGGAGGTCGCGAGCGTGTTCGAAGTGCCGCTCGCGTTCCTTCTCGACGAGGCGAACCATGTCGAAGCGACGCTCGAATGGCAGGGCCACGACCGGCATTATTACGAGATCCTGTGGAACGAGCGCCGCATCTGGGGCGCGACCGCTGCGATGATCGTCAACCTCGCTCGCCGCCTGAGGTGGTCTTGATACTCCCCGCCGCGGCATGGCGCGAACGTGACGGTCTCGAAGCACTGACCCTGGTCCTTGGTACGGCTGAAGGCGAGTCGCGCTTCGTCGGTGGCGCAGTGCGCGATACGCTGCTCGGGATCGACGTCGCCGATGTCGATATCGCCACCCGCCTGCCCCCGCAGGAAGTGATCGAGCGGCTTCAGGACGCCCGGATCAAGGCAGTCCCGACCGGCCTCGCACATGGCACGATCACGGCCGTCACCTCCGCAGGGCCGATCGAAGTGACGACGCTGCGCCGCGACGTCTCGACCGACGGCCGCCACGCGATCATCGCCTATACCGACGATTGGCGCGAGGATGCGGCGCGACGCGATTTCACGATGAACGCGCTCTATGCCGATCCGGCGACGGGCGAGATCTTCGACTATTTCGGCGGCCTCGACGACCTCGCGGCAAGGCGTGTTCGCTTCATCGGCGACCCGCTGCAGCGGATCGCCGAGGATCATTTGCGCATTCTTCGCTTCTTCCGCTTCCACGCGCGGTTCGGCACGACGATCGACCAAGCCGGCCTCGACGCCTGTACCATGCGTGCGAACGACCTGATGGCGCTCTCCCGCGAACGCATCGCGAGCGAAGTCATGAAGCTGCTGGTCGCGGCCAACGCCGTGCCGGTCGTCGCGCTGATGGTCGAGCGCGGCATCTTTCGCGCCGTTTTGCCAGAGATCGATGCCGCGGGGGCCGAGCGTCTCGCCTTCCTCGCCGAACGCGAAGCTGCGGCGGACATCGCCCCGGACCCGATCCGCCGCCTCGCCATGACGATCGCGCCATCCGCGGCGGAAGCCGTTGGCGCCCGCCTGAAGCTATCCAACACCGATCGCAAGCGCTTGATCGCCGCGACGGCTGGCCCGGGATCCGAAGGACCGCGCGCACTCGTCTATCGCGCGGGGCTAACCGGTGCGATCGACCGGCTTCTGGTCGCCGGTGAAGACGTGTCCGGAGTCAAAGGCTGGATGCCACCCGCCTTCGCGTTCTCCGGCGGTGCGCTGGTAGAACGCGGTCTGCGCAAGGGGCCGGACGTCGCCGCGATGCTCCGACAGGTCGAAACGCGGTGGATCGCGGAGGGCTTTCCCGACGCGGCGCGGGTGGCAGCGATCGCGGACGAGTTGGTGGCTCAGGCGTTGAACTAGGGAAAGCCGCGTTCTGGACCGAATGTGACGTTCGTTTAACGGTGCGCAATTGCCAAAGGCGGAGCGGGCGGTGGGTTCAAGGAATACGAACCGAACGCGGTGCAAGGGGCAAGGATCGCGCCGCTCGTCGGACGCAGCGCTTAAACCCGATCCACGACCCCACCAGCCATCGCCACCGGAACCCCGGTGGTCCCCGGAAAACTGATCGGCAGTGCCTTCAGCGTCCGAACCGCCATATACGCAAACCCCTCGGCCTCCAGCGCATCGCCGTTCCACCCGAGCACATCGGTAGGCTCGGCTACCAACCCGGTCCGCTCCGCGATCATCGCCAGCATCGTCGGGTTATGCCGACCACCCCCCGCGACCAGTAGCCGAACCGGCCGAGCTGGCAGATGCCGCAAAGCCTCAGCCACCGTCGCCGCCGTAAACGCGGTCAACGTCGCCGCACCATCAGCCGCCGAAAGCCCCCGGGCCGGCTGGATCGTGAAATCATTCCGATCGAGCGACTTCGGCGGCGCCGCATCGAAAAACGGGTGATCGAGCATCGCCGTCAGCACGGTCTCGTCCACACGGCCAGACGCCGCCAGCGCGCCCCCGGCATCGTACCGCGCGCCAGTCTCCGCCTCGACCCAGCTGTCGATCAGCCCATTCGCCGGCCCGGTATCGAACGCTACCAGCCCGTCACGGTCCGACATCTGCGCCCGCTCCGGCGACATCTCCCGCGAATCATGCATGTCGGGCGCACCGGGGATGAACGTAATATTCCCCACCCCACCAAGGTTCAGCACTGCAACCGGCCCCTCGAGCCCTGCCGCCAAGGCCGCATGATACACCGGCAGCAACGGCGCCCCCTGTCCGCCCGCGGCGACATCCGCAGACCGAAAATCCGATACCGTGGTGATCCCGGTAGCGCGCGCGACCGCTGCCCCATCGCCGATCTGCCACGTCCAGCGGCGGTCCGGCCGATGCGCGATCGTCTGCCCATGAAAGCCGATAACGTCGACATCCGCCGCCGCCACCCCGGCATCCGCCAGCAACTTATGGACCGCAAACACGTGCGCGCGCGTGATCAGCTCGCCCGCCGCGACCACCGGCGGACTTGCGCGCGGCTTGTCGAACGTCAGGGCCATGCGGGTAGCTTCGGCCAACTGCGCCCGCGCGGCATCCGAATACGGTTCGCCGCGAAACGCGATCGGGCGCACGAACGCCTCGCCGTCGGTCTCGATCAGCGCGGCGTCGATCCCGTCGAGCGACGTTCCCGACATCAGTCCAATGGCCAGCATTCCGGTTCCTTCCCGCACAATCCGCCCACCCATGCCGCCCCCCATGGATGATGCATTTTCCGCCGCCTAGAAAAAACCGAACTTAGCGCCTATGTGCGCGGGCTTCATGGCAACATTACTCCCCTCCCCGCCGAAGATCGGCATGGTCTCGCTCGGCTGTCCAAAGAACCTCGTCGATAGCGAGCGGATCCTCACCCAGCTTCGCGGTGACGGCTATCAAATGTCGCCGGATTATGCCGGCGCCGACATCGTGTTGGTCAACACCTGCGGCTTCCTCGATTCCGCCAAGGAGGAGAGCCTCGAGGCGATCGGCGAGGCGATCGCCGAGAATGGCCGCGTCATCGTCACCGGCTGCATGGGCAAGGAAGCCGACGCGATCCGCGCGCGTTTCCCGCAGGTGCTCGCGATCACCGGCGCGCATGAGTACGAACAGGTCGTCGGCGCGGTCCACGAGGCCGCACCGATGCCACCGTCGGCGTTCCTCAACCTGATCCCCGACGCCGGGCTGAAGCTGACCCCGCGCCACTACAGCTATCTGAAGATCTCGGAAGGCTGCAATCACCGCTGCTCGTTCTGCATCATTCCGTCGTTGCGCGGCGATCTCGTCAGCCGCCGCCCCGACGCGATCCTGCGTGAGGCCGAAAAGCTCGTCGAAGCCGGCACCAAGGAACTGCTGGTCATCAGCCAGGATACCTCGGCCTATGGCGTCGATCTGCGGCATGCAAGCTGGCCGGTGAAGACCGGTGGCCCGATGGCGCGCGGCGAGGCCCGTGAAGTGCGCGCACACATGACCGACCTCTCGCGCGAACTCGGCAAGATCGCACCGTGGGTCCGCCTCCACTACGTCTACCCCTACCCGCACGTCGATCACGTCATCCCGCTGATGGCGGAGGGCCTCGTGCTGCCGTATCTCGACATTCCGTTCCAGCATGCCGCGCCGTCGGTGCTGCGCCGGATGAAGCGTCCCGGCAACGACGCGAAGGTCCTCCAGCGCATCCACAATTGGCGCACGATCGCGCCTGACATCACGATCCGCTCGACCTTCGTCGTCGGCTTCCCCGGCGAGACCGAAGAGGATTTCCAGTATCTGCTCGACTGGCTCGACGAAGCGCAGCTCGACCGTGTCGGCGCGTTCCGCTTCGAACCCGTCGAGGGTGCCGCGGCGAACCTGCTGCCCGACCATGTGCCCGAAGAGCTCAAGGAAGAGCGCTACGCTCGCATCATGGAGAAGACTGCGGCAATCTCCGCGGCCAAGTTGCAGGCGAAGATCGGCCGCACACTCGACGTGATCATCGATGCGGTGGACGAGGAGGGCGCAACCGGCCGCTCGAAGGCGGATGCGCCGGAGATCGACGGCGAAGTGTTCCTGCGCGACGCTGGTCATCTGACGGTAGGTGACATCGTCCCGGTCACGATCGAGGACGCCGACGATCATGACCTCTACGGTGTACCGTCGCAGCTCGGGACGCTCTGACGCGGTTTACCGGGCAGGGCTGGTCCCGTTTCGGCTGTAGATGCGGGCGAACCCCGTGTTCTAGAAAAGCTTGCGCAGACCCAGTCTGACAGATCGGCCTACCGGATCGATATACGCAGCCTGGAAGCGGTTTGGAGTCCGGCCGAGGCGGTCGCGCACCGAGATCCGGTCGTTCAGCAGGTTTTCGACCGTCAGCTGCACCATCATGCCCTGGGCCCAGGGGCGTTTGACCATCTGGTCGACCTTGAGAGACCCGTAGGGCACCAGCCATGTCCGGCCCGAAAAACGGAGGTCGGACGCCGCGAGGTCGCTGCGGATCCGGGTCGGCCCCTGCAACCGGCCGTACACGCCGATATTTGCCGCCCCGAGCGATCCGCTCAGGTTCAGCTCGGTTTCCCAGCGGGGCCGCCCGCCGGTGCCCGTCAGCGTATCACCATCGAGCAAGTCCAGCGCCGGTAGATCGCTCCGTAACGACAGGCGATCATCGAGCCGCCACGTCGTGGTCATCGACACATAGATTTGCGGCCGGGGCTTGGGCGGAGCCGGCGGCGGGCCGGCCTTGGTGCCGGCTCCGACGGGCGGCGTCTGCGGCGGTGGGGCACGACCAATCGGTGTCGACAGGCTGATCGTGACCTGCATCTTCTTTTCGCGTTCGCGTGGGATAGCGACCGGCCGCAGATCGGCACTGACGAGCTGTCCTGCCGCATTGCGCTGGAACGCGCCTGGAAACGCAGTCTGGAATGCCGCGGTGGCGCTGCCCAGCGTCGTCGTCTGGTTGTCGATACGCGTTTCGAGATAGTTGGCGGTAAGCCTCAGGTCCTTTGCCTTGATCGGTGATACGGCGACGCCCAGCGTGACGATCCGTCGGCGCTCCGGGGCCAAGACGGGATTGCCGCCGGCGATCGTCGTGACGAGGACGCTGGTGCCGGTGGTGAAATCGAAAAAGGGCGTGTTCGGGGTGGTGACCGTCGGATTGGTCAACAGCGCGATCGCCGGCGGGGTCTGCGCCGCGTTGATCGACGCGATCAGCTGGATCGGTCGCACCGGTGACCATGTGAGACCATAGTTGGAACTGACCAGCCGACCGTAATCCGACACGTCCGAGACGCCGATCATGCCGTTGACCGACAGCCGCCCCAGAAACGCGAGCACGTCCTGGTTGGCAGAGGCGATCGGCACATCCGCGTTGACGCTTGCCCCCCTAGTGGTGCGCGTGAGATCCAGCGTCGACTCCCGCAAACCCGGCAGGCTGCCCGAACTGCTTGATCGCGCGTAATCGCCCGATAGCGTGATCTGCGCGTCGCCCGCCGGCAACCTGATCAGCGGGCCGTTCGCGACCGCCTTCGTCAGCAGCGTGCCGGTGACGGTCCGGCTGCGATAGTTCTGCCGAAGCGCGGCCGCCGCCGGACTCACCATCGCCAGCGGATCGCCGCCCGCCTCGATCGAAGCCTGCAGATCGTCGATAGGCACACCCTGTTGCGACCGAGCCAGCCCCCGCACCCGGTCATAGCTGGTCGTGACGTTCCACCCCCAGCGCCGGATACTGCCCTGCACCATGCCCGATCCGTGCAGGGTCAGGCTCGTGTTCCGCTGCCGGAGCACCGCGTCGGGCAGATAGCGATAGAGCAGGACATCGTCGGCAAAGGGCAGCGCGCCGCGTCCCCCCGGTATTGTCAGCAGGGCGGGCGCCAGACCGTTCAAGCCTGTGTTGCGCTGCGCCTCCATCGACAGGTTGAGCGATCCGCTCATCGACTTGCCGATCGGCGCCGCGACGGTTCCGTCGACCGAAATCCTGTCGCTGCGCTGCTGGAGCGAGCGATAGCGCCCAACATCCGTGATCGCAGGCACGCCTGCGCCCGTGACGTATCCCTGCAAACTCCGTCGACTCGCCGGGTCGGCCGGCACGGCGGCGACCATGACCGGAGCCCCGACCAGCGCATCGAGCGCAGGATCGATACTGCCCCCGCCTGCCCCCGTGATATTACCGCCCAGCGCATAGAGCGTATCCGGGTCGGGCACGATCGCACGTTCGCTTTGCAGGATCGGATTGAGCCGCAGATGCGACAGGGTCAGCGTGGCGCGGCGAGGGCTATCGATGCGTGCGGCGGTCACCTCGGCGTAATTCGTCTCGCCCCCGCCTTCCGTGGTCGTGCCCGTGGCCTGCTGGTACTTGATCGCACGAAACCTCTTTTTGGTGATGAAGTTCATCACCCGAACGGTGGCGGGAAAACCGAAGCGGGCGGCCTCGGATTCCGGCAGGACCTCGATCTTCTCCATTGCCTCCTGCGGCAGGCTGTAGAGCTCGTTCATGCTCGACATCCGGCGACCGTTGAGCAGATAGACCGGATCGCCGCCGCTTGCCGACGTCGTGAGCGGTTTTAGGCGTTCGAGCAGAGTCTTCAGGTCAGTCGCACCCAGCGACTGGATCGCTGCCTGATCAAGCGTAGCCGTCGGATCTACAACGCCGACCGCGCTGCCGGCGGTCCGTTGGCCCGTGATGACGATGTCGTCCTTGCCGGATCGCGGTGCCTCCAACGGTATCTCTTGTGCCGTGCCCGCGCCAGGTGATGCCACGCTTCCCGCAAGGCAGGCGAGTACGGTCGGATAGGGGACGACTTGCAACCGGGACCTCACGAGATGCCGATCATGAACGCGGGGGTATCGATCATCGTCACGGTCTCGCGAGTGGGTCGATCAGGAGTGGAGCGCGCTATCGTGTCCGGAAGGCGGCGCTTTGTGGAAACAGGGGAGGCACGAGCCTTGTTTGGTTCATTCTCGATGCGGTGACACGCGGCCTCCGTCAAAACACACGTAACCCCGACAAACTGCATGAATGTTATTGATAGTGACTTGCATTAGAGCCGAGACCATTCGATAGGCCGCGAAAGATTTTTCCCGGGGGAAACGAATGTCTGCCTTACTCGCCGTTCTCATGATCGTGGCCAATCCCGATGCGGGGCTCGTTACCACGCCCGATCCCGGCACCGACGCGGCGCCCCAGACCGGCCAGTCCAGCGAGGAGATCGTCGTCACCGGCGCGCGTACCGAGGGCAGCAGCGATTACACCATCCCCGGACAGACCACCGCGACGCGCCTCAACCTGACGCTGCGCCAGACGCCGCAGTCGGTCAGCGTCGTCACGCGCGCGCAGATCGAGGATTTCCAGCTCAACGACGTCAATACGCTGCTCGCCACGGTTCCCGGCGTGAACGTACAGGCCGGCGAGACCGACCGCGTGTATTTCTCCGCGCGCGGCTTTGACATCCAGACGTTCCAGGTCGACGGCATCGGCGTGCCGTTCGCGTTCGGCATCCAGACCGGCTCGATCGATACCGCCTTCTACGACCATATCGAGGTGGTCCGCGGTGCGCCCGGCCTGCTCTCCTCGACGGGCAACCCGTCGGCGGTGGTCAACTTCATCCGCAAGCGCCCGACCAAGGACCTCCAGGTGCGCGCGAGCGGGCAATATGGCTCGTTCGACCAGTATCGCGGCGAGGCCGACGTCAGCGTGCCGATCACCAAGGACGGCAGCGTTCGCGCCCGTGCAGTCGGCGCGTACCAGGACGGCGATAGCCACCTCGATCGCTACGGCCTGCGCCGCTGGGTCGGCTACGGTATCGTCGAGGCGGACCTGGGTGCCGACACGACGGTCAGCGCAGGGTACGGCCATCAGGACCACAAGAGCCGCGGTGCGATGTGGGGCGCGATCCCGATCACCTACAGCGACGGGACGCCGTTGGACTTCGCCCGCTCGTCGAACGTCGCGCCCGACTGGTCGAGCTGGAACGTCATCGACCGGCAGATCTTCGGCGACATCACGCACCGCTTCGGCAATGGCTGGATCGCGCGCGCCAGCGCCATCCGTCGCGCCACCGACGAGAACAACACCCTGTTCTACGTGTATGGCAACCCGCTGCGGAACGACGCCGACGGCATCGGCATCGATCCAACAACCGGATTTCCGGTCGGAATCCAGAGCTACCCCGGCAAGTTCCGTGCGACCACGCGCAACCTGACTATGGAAGCATACATCGCCGGCCCCGTGACGTTCCTGGGCCGCGAGCACGAGATCAACATCGGCGTGAACCGTAGCGCGCAGGAATATATCCAGCAGTCGAGCTACGACAACAGCACGATCGGGACCTATCTGCCCTACCCCGACCTGTTCGCGGGCAACTTCCCACTGCCCAACTTCCCGACCGATTTTTCGAGCGATCCGATCTCGAGCCAGAACACCCACACGCGGCGCGAGACCGCCTATGGCCTCATTCGCTTCAACCCCGGCGACGCGGTGAAGGTGATGTTCGGCGGCAACGTGACGCATGCCAAGAGCACGGGCTTTTCCTACGGCACGAACACCGATTTCGACGCGACCCGCTTTCTGCCCTTCGCCGGCGCTACGGTCGACATCACGCGCAACCTGAGCGTCTACGGCAGCTACGCGACGATCTTCAATCCACAGAACCAGCTGCTCGACTTCAACAGACGCATCATCGATCCGATCGAGGGCGAAAACCTCGAACTGGGGATCAAGGGCGACTGGTTCGCCGGCCGGTTGAACGCGACGGTCGCGGTGTTCAAGACGCGGCAGGACAATACCGCCGAGGCGGCGGGCATCGTCGTCGAGAACAACGTCACCCGCACTTATTATGTCGGGATCGATGCGCAGTCGGAAGGCATCGAGATCGACGTCGGCGGCCAGATCGCGCCGGGCCTGCAGATGACGGGCGGGTACACCGTGATGCGGATCGAGGACCCCGAGGGCAATCCGGTGCGCCGCTACGTCGCGCGCAACACCGGGCGGCTGAACCTCAGCTACGCGCTGCCGATGCTGCCTGCACTCAAGCTGGGTGCGGCCGTGCAGTACCAGAGCCGCATCATTTCGCCGACCGGGCTGGGCCGGCAAGGCAATTACGCGTTGCTCGACCTGCTCGCCGCGTACAGCATCACCCCGAACATCTCGGCCGCGGTGAACGTGCGCAACGTCACCAACACCAAGTACCTGACGGCGACCAACTTCGACGGCGGCTATTACGGCGCCCCCCGCTCGGTGATGGGCACGATCAGCGTACGATACTGACGAGATACAAAAGGGGGGACGCGGTGCGTAGGCACCGGCCTGAGCATTCCTCGTTCCGCGTCCCCCCGAAAACGTAATCGGTCGACACCGCCGAAGCGAAAGCGTGATCGCATCTATGGCCCCGTGCGCGGGATCGACACCCGACGCGTACGATGACACTCGCCGGCGTTAACGACGTCGCCGCGCTGTCTCGCCACCATGTCCGGATCCGGGCGAACTGGCGTAATCTCGTGCAGCTTTGAAACGTTGGCACCCAAGAATGAACCGCGGCGTCAGTCCTTCAACACCAGGACCTGCCCCCCACCGTCGAGCCGGGCGCGTAGCGCGGGATAGGGGACGTCCTGCACCGCGACCTTGCCTTGGATGGCGAGGTCGGCCGCTGCGGCGGCGGACTGGCCGAGGATCATGAAGACGGGTTCCATGCGGATCGTGCCATAGGCGACATGCGACGCAGAGAGTGCTACCGGCACCAGCAGGTTGATCGCCTGACCACGCTTGGGCACGATCGCGTCGTAGCTGATCGAGTAGGCCTGGGTGACGGGAACCTCGATGTTGCCTTCGTTGCGGGCGAAGCCACGCGCATCGACGATCCGCTGCACATTGTGCGAATCCATCTGGTAGGAGCCCATGCCGATCGGTCGAGGCGTGGGCTTGGTGCCGCGCACGTGCGGTTCGGACATCACGAAGTCCGATACCATCCGCCGCGCTTCGCGGACGTACATCTCGCGCGGCCAGCCGCCATTGGCGATGAACTCGTCCTTGCACAGTCCCCAACTGGACATCGTCGTGCGCGTTTCCGCAGGAACGCCCGGATCGTTCGCCATGAACCAGAGCAAGCCTTGCTGGTAGCGCGTGTGCTCCTGCGCGATTGTGGCGCGTTCGGCGTCGTTGCCGTCCGGATAGCCGTAATTCATGCCGATATCGTCCATCGAGAACGCACCGAAATTGTTCACATCGGCTTTCCCGTTGGGGATACGGTCGAACTTTCCGAAGAAATCGCGATAGCCCGCATCCATGTAGCGCTTGAGAAGCGCGTACTGGCCCGGATCATAGCCGGCCGGCTTGGGCAGGGTGATCCGATTGCCCGGCACGTCGGTCAGGCAGAGACGGTAGGTATACGCCTGGATCTTCGTATCCGCCGTGCCGTCCGGCGCGGTTTCCGCGGCGCTGATCCGCGGTAGCAGCCCGCTCTTCGGATCGCCCGCCACGCTGTAGGGATCGATGTCGAGCATGAACTGGTGGTTCTCCGCATTCTTCGCCTGCACGCCATTGAGCGTCTCGCCGTAGGTCGCATTCGCCTCCCGGCCGGTCGTGAACGAGACCCCCGCCCCGGCCATCAGGTCACCTTCGTAGCTGGCGTCGATGAAGACGCGACCGGCAAAGCGCTGCCCGCCGTTCGAGCGAAACGCGACGATTCGTCTGTCGTCCATTTCCACCTTGCGGGCCCGATCGAGCGGCTGATTACGAACGATGGTCACCCCTTCGGTCCGAATCCAGTCCTCCAGAATGCGTTCGGCGACCTTGGGCTCGAACTGCCACATCGCCTCGTTGTCGACGAAATTCTCGCCGCGTGCCGGGCGCGGCGCCTGTACCCAGGCGGCAGCATCGTCATAATGATGCTTCACCCGGCGGTAGAATTCGAGCGCCAGTCCGCCGATCGCGCGGTGGTTGCCGGTGTCCGACCAGCTCAGACCGTTGGTCGTCATTCCGCCGAGGTGACCGTCGCGGCAGACCAGAGTGACCGATCGCCCCAGCCGGCGTGCCTCGATCGCGGCTATCACCCCGCCCGCCGTGCAGCCGTAGATGACGATATCGACAAATTTGGGATCGATGGGCTTGGCGGACTGGGCGGGAAGCGCCGTACCGAGCAGAAGCGCGATCGTTGTGAGGAAGCGGATACGCATGGTGATCATCCTCAGAATGTTGCCGCGACGCCGAAGAACACACGGCGGTCCTCGCGCGCCGAGTAGAACAGGCGTTGCGGCGTCTGCAGATATTGCCGGTCGACCTCGCGTGTCAGGTTGATGCCTTCGACCGTCAGCCTGACACTCTTGGTCAGGTTGATCTGCCCGGACAGATCGAGCTGCCCCCGTGCCGCGGCGTAGGGGCTGCCCCCCGAATTCGCGCCACCTTGGCCGATCAAATACTTGCTGCGCCGGATATACGCGACACGGAGCATGAAGGTCTTGTCTTCGTAGAACCCGATCAGGTTATAACTGCTCTTCGAAAGACCGGGGAGCGGCAGCGCCGTCTTCGTCGCTTCATCGATCAGCGGTGTCTCGCTGTCGACATAGGTATAATTGGCCTGGACCCCGAGGTTGTCGAACGGAGCCGGCAGAAACCGCAGCGACTGTTGATAGGCAACCTCGAACCCCTTGATCTTGCCCGAGGATCCATTGATCGGCTGGGTAATCTGGAACAGGCCGTAAGGTTGCCCGGTGCTTGGCTCGATCTGGTCGGAGAGTCCGCCGATGAACTCGCTCTGCGTAACGTTGATCGTGAAGGAATCGACGTTCTTGTAGAAGCCGGCAACCGTCAGTGCGCTGGACGGCGCGAAATACCATTCGAGCGTTGCGTCATATTGCGTCGCTTCGAACGGACGCAGCGTGGGATTGCCGCGCGATCCCGTACGCGAGACCAGCAACGGGACGAAGCTGACACCGACGTCGTTCAGATTGGGCCGCGCCACCACCTTGGCCGCGGCAAGGCGAAAGGTCAGGTTGTTGCGCAGGTCGAGCGACGCGTTGGCGCTCGGCAACCAATAGTCGAAACGCGATTTCGCGAGCGTCGGCTGCGTGTCCGACAGATACCCCGACGATATCCGTTCGAACGTGATGTAGCGGACGCCGGCATTGCCGGTGAGCGGCATGCTACCGATCGTGCCTGCGACATTGGCTCTCGCGTAGAAGGCGAGCGTGTCCTGTTCGACGTCCTTGATCGACACGCGGCCGAACGGAATGGCGTCCGCGCGAGGTAGTGGCAGGCCGAAGGCGTCGCGCGCGACGTGCTTGTCGACCGTGCCGCCCAGGATGTCGCGCGGGAAATCGCCGGCCGCTCCCGGGAAGAAGCTGCCCTGACTGTTGTTGTAGTCGAGCCCTGGCAGCTCATCGACGGTGATGATTCCGTCACCGTTGCGGTCGTGCTTTCCAACCAGGCTTGCGGCGGAAGGCAGGCTTTGGGGTGTCTCCGAATAGAATTGTATCTTCTCGTAGCGACTGCCGACCTGGATCGATTGCAGCGGCCCCCATTCGGAGAGGATCGTGAAATCGACCCGCACGTCATAGCCGGTATTGTTGGTGACGTTGTCGCCGTCGAAGACCGACGCAAGCTGATACTGAGCGGGATCGTTGACGTTGAAATTCGACGTCAGCGCGAGGTTCGGGACCGCATTGCCCTTCGTGAAATCGATCGCTGCACTGGCCACCCGTCCGGCGCGTGGGACGACGACATAGGTGAACGACGCTCCCGGCCCGCCATCCGTGCCGCGGCCCTTGCTGTAGGACGCATCGGCGCTGACCTTGACGATGTCGCCATCGTATTTCGTCGACGCGCCGAGGTTGGTCGACCGGAATTCCGTGGGTTCGTCATAGACGAGCGGCCGGACGATGACGTTGTTGAACGTCCCGCTGACGATCGTGCCAGTCTCGTCCGCCACCGCGCCGACATCATTGTCGTTGAACAAGACCTGGTAGTTCGCGCTCTGCCGTTCTCGCTTCAGCCGCGAATAGGTGCCGTCGAGAATGATCTCCCATTTGTCGGCGGGGCGGTACTGGATCGAACTGTTGAGCGTCAGCCGCTGCTCAGCACGGTCGAAGATCCGCGCCATGAACCGGTTCGGCCGGAACAGGCCGGGGTCGTTCACTCCGTCGCCGTTGCCGTCGATATTGTTGGTCCGCGACCAGCCGCCCGAGTCGAACGAATATCCGCGCGTGTGCGTGTTCGAATAGGCCGCGCTCGCGAGGACCCCCAGCGTATCGCTGAAATTCTTCGATACCAGCGCCGACCCGCGATAGCCCAGATGGTCGGCCTGATCGGTATAGGCGCCCTGCAGCCTGCCGCTCACGACCAGATCGGCGAGATCGAGCGGCCGCTTGGTCTTGAGATTGACGGTCGCGCCCAGCGCACCCTCCGGCATGTCGGCGGTGGGCGACTTGGAGACGACGATACTCGAGATGATCTCGGGGCTGATCGACTCGAGCGACGCGTTGCCGCCCGCGCCCGGCCCCAGCAGCGTACGGCCGTTGATCTCCAGCCGGTTCTGCGAAATGCCGCGCACGGTGAAGGTCGATCCGTCGCCCTCGCGCCGCGTGATCTGCACGCCGCTGATGCGGCTCATCGATTCCGCGACATTCTGGTCGGGCAGTTTGCCGATATCCTGGGCGGTGATGACGTCGACGATATTGCTGGCCGCGCGCTTGACGTTGATCGACTCCTGCAACGAGGCGCGAATGCCGGTGACGACGATGTCCTGCTCGGTATCGGGCACGACGGCCGCGGGCTCTTCCTGCGGCGGTGCTGCGATCTCACCTATGGGCGCTGCGATCTGCTGCGCCACGACTGGCATGAGAGCGATCCGGGACACCACCGGCTGACGCCGCTTCAGCGTGATCGCTCCCCCGGTCTTGACCGGGACGAGATCGGTACCCGCAAGGAGCATCTTCAGCGCGGCGGACACGTCCATCGCGCCCTGCACGCGATTGGTCGTGACCCCGGCGGCGATCGGCGTGGAAACGAGGATCTGGATGCCTGCCTGATGGGCGAACAACAGGACGCCCGAGCTTGCGGGTTGTGCCGGAACGTCGAAGCGCCGCGTCTGCGCCTCCGCTGCGGCGCTCACCCCAGAGCAACAGATTGCTGCAGCGCTAGCGCCGAACAGCCACGACCGTGCGATTCTCATCCCGGCATCCCCCCTAATATGGAGGCGCCTGTTTTCGGCGCTCTCCTCCATAAGAGCCCGACGCCGTCGGTTTCCGTCAGTGCGTCGGCAGTTTGCTGCGCTCGATCCGTATTTCGTCAGGCGAAATGGTCACCGCGACGCCGAGCGAGGCGACCAGCGTCGCCGCAAAATCCTCCGGCTTGTCGATCTGGAAAAGCCCGATCAGCCGTTCGCGGGCAAGTGCCGGATCGGAGACCACCAGTTGTTGACGATTATACCGGTTGAACTGCTCGACCGCATGACCCAGCGTATCGTTCTCCAGCGAGATCTCGCCGTTCCGCCATGCCAGCGCGCGCGTGATCTGCACCGGCGCGGTTCCTACTTCGGGTGACACGCCGCCAGCGTGGAAACTTGCATATTGCCCCGCCTGCAGGATCGTCAGCGCGCCACTTTCCCCGCTTGGCCATACGGCGACGACACCCTCCGTTACCGTCACCTGCACGCCATTCTCGCTGCGATCGACCGAGAAGGCGGTGCCGACCGCTCGAACCTGCGCGATACCGGCATCGACGATGAAGGGACGCTTGCGATCCTTGGCGACCTGGAACCAGGCCTGTCCGCGATCGAGCATGACCCGGCGGCTGTCGCGCGCGAACGCGACGCGCAGGTCACTGTCGGTATTGATCGTTGCTACCGACCCATCGACCAGGGGCAGACGTCGGATCTCGCCGCGTCCGGTCGCCACATGCTCGCTCGTGACGCTGGACCAGCCGATCAGCCCGATCGCGGCCGCCGCGATCGCACCGCCCATTCCGATCAATATTCGCCGACGTGCCGGCCGCGCGTGGAACGGATCTACAATGCGGTCCGGCGCAGGCGCCAAGGCGGTGTCGAGCGCGCTCAGCGCCGCCATTGCCCGCAACAGCATCCCCGCGTGACGTGGGTTGCTGGCCAGCCATGCCTCGAGCTCGAGCTGCTGACCGGAATCCAGGGGATGGCGCAGCGCCCATGCCGCCGCGGTCTGTTCAGCGCGATCGGACACGCGAATCTCCGTTGGGCAAAAGGATGTCGTTCTCCACCGGCGGGTTGGTCAGCATCTTCAGGATAGCGCGCAGGCTCCGGCTGGCCTCGTTCTCGACGATGGTCTCCGAGATTCCGAGCGTGCGCGCGATATCCTTCTGGCTGAGCCCGTCGACCCGGCGCATTACGAATATACGTTGCGCACGCTCCGACAATCTGGCCAGCGCGGCGCGAACCCGCGCAAGTTCGTGCCGGGCCGCCACCGCACGTTCGGGGGACGGCAGATCGCATTCGAGCGACTCCGCCAGTGCATCGGACATCGACTCGATCCGGACGACACGTGTCCGTTTACGCTGCTTGTTCAGCAGGTTGCGCGCCATTGCGAAGACATAGGCTCGGGGCGACGTTATGTGCGACACGTCGGAAAGCTGCGCCAGCCGGCAGTAACATTCCTGCACGATGTCCTCCATGTCCTCCGAAACGACCAGCCGCCGGCGCAGCCAAACGCGAAGGTCGCGTTCATGCGGCAGGATCTCGCGTCCTACCCATTCGGCCAGCACCTCGCGTTTCGTTGCCCGTCTCCTCTCCTTACCATGAGCTTCGACGACGCCGTTTCCGTCAAATTTTCATCCCGAGACGGCGATATAGGCTCCTTTCGAGCAATATTCGGAACTTGTTCACCGTAGGATCCGCGAATCCGTACTGGTTAGCATGAGCGCCCGACCCGCGGTGCACGGCGACGTCCAGCGCCCCTGCACCGAGGATATCGGGACTGCCTCAGGCCTTCTTCATCTGGCGCACAGCGTGATCGGCGGCGCGCGCCGTCAGTGCCATGAAGGTCAGCGAGGGGTTCACGCAGGAGATCGACGCCATCTGCGCGCCGTCCGTCACGTAGAGGTTCGACGCCGCGTGCGCCTGGCTCCATTCGTTGAGCACCGACGTCCGCGGATCGCGGCCCATGCGGGCGCCACCCATTTCATGGATCGCATCGCCGGGGACGTGCTCCTTCTCGGTGCTCTTGACGTTGGTCAGGCCAGCCCCCTTGAGCATCGCCTCGCCTTGGGCGCGCGCGTCGGTCATCATCTTCAGTTCGTTGTCACGGAAGCGGACGTCGAAGCGGACCAGGGGGACGCCGAACCGGTCGACTTTCGACTGGTGGAGCGACACGCGGTTGTCGGCGTAAGGCAGGCATTCGCCGAACGCGCCCATGCTGAATTTCCACGGGGCGTATTTGCGCATGCCCTGCTTCATCGACGCGCCAAAGCCGACCGGCGCGGCGGGGTTGCGATAAGCGCTGCCCTGATAGCCATAGCCGCGCTTGAAGCCGAGACCCTCGTCGCCGCCGATATTGCGGAAGCGCGGAACGTAGACGCCGCCCGGACGACGGCCAAACTCGATGAAATCCTCCATGCCGGGAATGTCGCCTTCGATTCCGACGCGGAAGATGTGGTCCATGACATAGCGGCCGAGCGTGCCGCTATCGTCGAAATAGCTGCGATCGCTGCCTGGGGCGCGTGAGTTGAGCAAGATCTGCGTCGAGGCGATCGTCGAGGCGCAGAGGAAGACGAGATCGGCTTGAACCGTTTCCGCCTGGCCGGTCTTCGCATCGATATAGCGAACGCCGGTCACCTTCTTGCGCGCTGCGTCGTACACCAGGTTGGTGACGACCGAGTCCGACTTAAGCGTCAGGCGACCCGTCGCGCGCGCGGCCGGCAAGGTGACCGCCTGGGTCGAGAAATACGCGCCGAACGAACAACCATTGCCACACTGGTTGCGGAACTGGCACTTGGTGCGGTTCTGGTCGGGCTTGTCCTCGGTCATGTTCGACAGCCGGGTGTTGATCAGTTTCCGTCCGGGGAACTTGGACTCGAGACCCTGTTTCAGCCATTTCTCCGCGACGTTCATCGGCATCGGCGGCTGGAATTCGCTGTCGGGCAGATAGTCGAGATTCTCGCGCGAGCCGGACACGCCGATATATTTCTCGACATAGCTGTACCACGGCGCGACGTCGTCATAGCGGATCGGCCAGTCGCCATCGATGCCGTCGCGCTTGTTCGCCTCGAAATCGGCGGGGCTCCAGCGAAAGCACCAGCGGCCCCAGATCAGCGACTTGCCGCCGACCGCGCCGGATCGGATCCAATAGAATTTGTTGCCCTCGTCATGGGCATAGGGATTCAGCCGGTCGTCATTGTGAAATTCCATATTGCTGGGCGCGACATAGCCGTGCTTCGCGATGAAATAGTCGCTGTCCAACAATGCCGGGGGCATGTTGTTGCGCGCCGGAACCTCATAGGCGGGCTTGCCGTCATAGGTGTAGCCCTCACCGTGCTCGACCATCTTGCCGCGGTCCAGCATCAGGACGCGCAGGCCCTTTTCGGTCAGTTCCTTCGCAGCGAAGCCACCGCTTACGCCTGATCCAATAACGATCGCGTCGAACCTGTTGGTCTCGGCCATGATCTTCCTCTCCTAATATTCGGTCAGAAATGCGCGGGTCAGAAACGCATCGCGCGCAGCGTCCGTAAACTCGTGGTGATGTCGGGGATGTACGGTGCCGGGGCCTCGTCGTTCTCGACATAGAAATGCCGCACGCCGGCGCTGCCCTTCAGCTTGAACAGCGCGCCGAAGTCGATCGTGCCCTGCCCGACCGCGGTCATGCTCCGGTCGGGGCGCATGTCCTTGACGTGATAGGCGTAGAGTCGCGGCGACAAGCGCTCGATCAGCGTCGTTAGGTTCTCGCCGGCATGCAGCGCCCAATAGAGATCGAGTTCGAGCTTCACGAGCGCGGGATCGGTCTCCTTGAGCAGCCGCTCGTACAGGCTGACGCCGCCGGGCTTGATCGTGAACTCGAAATCGTGATTGTGATAGGCAAAGCCCAGCCCGGCCTTCTTCAGATCGGTTGCGAACCGGTTGAAGTTCGGCAGCGCTGCAGTCCAGCCAGCCTCGTTGCGATGCTCGTCGGTCATGTACGGCAGCACCACCGTGGTCGCGCCGAGCGTTTTGGCCATGGTCACCGACTGGTCGAACCGCTGGAGCAGCGCGTCATAGCCGATATGCACCGACGGCGCGGTCAGGCCGAGCTTGTCCATCGTCTTGCGCAACATCGCGTGGTCCATGCCGTCATAGCCACCACCGCCGAATTCGACCTCGCGGTAGCCGATCTTCGCGACCGTCGCGAGCGTACCGAACGGGTCCTTCGAGAAGAGGTCGCGGACCGTGTAGAGTTGCAGGCCGATCGCCTTCAACTGTGCGGCCGACGCGGTGGGCACGAATGCGAGCGCGGCGACCGCGCCGGAGCCCGCGAGCAGGTTTCTACGGCTGAGGATCATGCAGAATACACCTTGTTGACCTGGGAATAGGGGAACTCACCATTATACTCACCCGGCACCGGCAGATACTCCCGCTCCTCCGTCATGCCGATTTCGGAGGTATAATAGCCGGTGACGACGAGCTGTCGGAACGCCTCGAAGAAGACGCCGCCAAACGGGATCTGGTCGTTCATCGCGAGTGTGAGGAGCGCATCCTGCTGGGCCGCGGTCGCCTTTGCGCCGGGGACCTTATAGTCCTTCAGGCTGCGTGCCTCGATCGCGTCGAGCCCCGCGAGGATCGGCACGCGGTCCGCCGGTGCGGCCCAGTCGGCGAGCAGCTTTTCGATATAGGCCGGGACGCCCGCGGCGATCGCGCCGGGCGTATCGGTGGTCGGCAGCACGCGTTCGCTGAGTGCGGTCATCAGCGCGCGCTGGGGGGGCGTAAAGACCGCGACGCTGGGCGGGCCCTCACTGATGACGGGGATGCCCGCGGCCGCGCCGGGCGCCTGCGCGACACCGGCCGCGCGCGCGATCGGCGCATATAGGGCCGTGCCGAACATGGCGACGACGCCCGCGAGTGCAGTTCTGCGATCGATCATTTACCGTCCTTCTTCAGGTCCTGTGCGATCGCCGCCTCGGGCAACGGACGAACCCAGATGTTGCGGAACGACACCGGCGAATCGTGATCCTGGAGCTGGATCGGCGCGGCATCGGCGTGCGCGGTGTAAGCAGCGACGTGGCGCCAGTTGGTCGTGCCGAGCATCGCCTGGTGGTTCTGGACAAGCACGCCGTTGAGCAGCGCGGTGACATAGGCGGGGCGAACCAGGCTGCCGTCGGCGGCGAAGCGGGGCCGCTCGAACACGATATCGTAGGTCTGCCATTCGCCGGGGCGGCGCGCGGCGTTCACCAGTGGCGGCTTCCAGCCATAGACCGCGCCGACCGTGCCATCGGCATAGGTCGGGTTCTGCGAGCCATCGAGAATCTGCAATTCGTAGCGCTGCATGAACCAGATGCCGCTGTTGCCGCGATCCTGCGAGGTCTTGGTCGGCGGGTTTGGCGAGCGGAATTCGAGATGCATCTGCACGTCGCCGAAGCTCTGCTTCGAGACGAGGTTGTTCTCGCCGCCGCTTTTCGCGCGCGACGGGATCGTCAGCGCGCCATCCGCGATCGACCATGCGATCCGATCGGGCTTCCACGCATCGAGCGAGCGCCCGTCGAACAGCACGACCGCGTCGGCGGGCGGACCGCCGGGGGTGGCAGCCGGCGCGACCACGATCGGCGCGGGCCGGTCGGCGTCATGAACGCGCCATTGGCCACCTGGGAGCATGGGCGTGTCCTTGAAGCCAGGCTTCTCCTGTGCCGCGACGGGCCCCGTAGCCATCAGCGCCGTCGCCACGATGGCACTCGCCATCACCACCGTCTTCATCCCCATCCCCCTCATGCTGCGTCGATCTCGCGGTACGCGGCGATCAGGCGATCCTCGCCCGCGCGCCCGGCGACCGAATTGCCGTGCTCCATGCCGATCACGCCCGAATAGCGCTTTGCCCGCAGCCACTTCACGATCGAGGCGTAGTTGATCTCGCCGGTTGAGGGCTCGTTGCGGCCCGGATTGTCGCCGAACTGGATATAGCCGATCTCGTTCCAGCAGGTGTCGAGCGTCGGGATCAGATTCCCCGACTGGATCTGCTCGTGATACAGGTCGGCTAGCACCTTGACCGCCGGGCTGTTGGCACCGCGCGCGACCGCATAGCCCTGCGAGATCGTCTGCATATAGATGCCGGGATGATTGGTCCGCGTGTTGAGCGGCTCCATCACCATCGCCGCACCCGATGGCACGACGATGTCGCCGGCGCGGCGCATCACGTCGATCACTCGCGCGGTCTGGATATCCACGGGGACTTTCGGGTCCATGAAGCCGGTGACGACGGTCATCCGCGTCGCGTTCAGCCGCTTGGCGACGTCGAGCGATGCGCGGATATCGGCGAGGAATGCTTCGCGCTCGGCGCCGTCGTTTGCCCCGAGGAGCGGCCGCGACTTAGACCATTTCGGCATACTGGCGACGAACACGCCCATCGTCATGCCGCGCTGCGCGAGCGCCTTGGCCATCTGCTCCTGCTCGGCCACCGACCGCGTTGCCGCCTCGTTGTCCTCCCAGGCGGTGAAGCCTTGATCCGCGGCGTATGCAATCTGCTCCATCCGTCCGCCACGACTGGCAAAGCTGCCCTCGTGCGGGGCGTAGGCGAGCGAAAAGCGCGCGGCGTTCTTACTGCGGCGTTGGGCAGCGATCCCGGCGGGCACCAGCGATGCCGCGGCACCGGCGGCGAGCAATGTACGGCGCGACAAAGTCATGCGCGCGGCACGATCACTTCGCGCCCTCCGCCTTGAGGTACGCGATGATCGCCGCGCGCTTGGCCGCATCGGGCGTCGCGATCGGCATCCGCGTTCCCGGCACCTTCTTGGTCGGTGCGGCGAGATACTCGTTCAGCGTCTGCTCGTCCCAGCGCAGTTTCGACGCCTTCATCGCGGCCGAATAATTGAAGCCAGGCGTCGCTGCCGCGGCACGGCCGACCACGCCGTACAGGTTCGGCCCAATGCCGTTGCGACCGCCCTTCACGACGGTGTGGCAGGCGCGGCACGCGGCGAATGCGGGCGGCGAGGCTGCGGTCGATTGCGCAGTAGTCGGCGCGGATACCGTGACGGCCGCAACCGCCGCGATGCTTCCCGCGACCAGAGCCATGAGCAGCTTCATTCCGTGTCTCCCGAATCCATTGATGTCCATTTCCGGTCCGAGCCGGCGTTGGCGATCACCGCCTCGATGAAGCGCATCGTCCGCAGGCCATCGACCATGCCCGGAAACCAGCGGTCGTCTCCATCACCGCGGATCGCCGAGGCGAACGCGCGGTACAGGTTGGCGAACGCCTCGATATAGCCCTCGGGATGACCCGCGGGTGTACGCACCGGTGCGGCGGTGGCGGCGACCATGCCGGGGCCACCGGTCCGCATGATCTCGGCGGGGCGATCGAGCCAGCGGAGCGTAAGCGTGTTGGGCTCCATCTGCGACCAGTCGAGCCCGCCGCGTTCGCCGTGGATCCTGAGCCTGAGCCCGTTCTCCTCGCCTGCCGCGACCTGCGTCGCCTTGAGCACGCCGCGGGCACCGCTCTCGAACCGGAGCAGCGCGCTGACGTCGTCGTCGAGCCGGCGACCGTCGACATGCGTCGTCAGGTCTGCGGAGACCGATTGTACCGACAAGCCGGAGACATGCTCGGCGAGCTGGAATGCGTGCGTGCCGATGTCGCCCAGGCAGCCACCAAGCCCGGCGCGCGCGGGATCGGTCCGCCATTCGGCCTGCTTGTTACCATCAGTGTCGATCGGTTGGCTGAGCCAGCCTTGCAGATACTCGACCTGGACTAGTCGGATCGCGCCGAAATCGCCGCGCTCAACCCTCGCGCGCGCCTCTTCGATCAGCGGATAGCCGCTGTAGGTGAACGCCAGCGCGAACTGGCGACCGCTGGCCTTGGCGGCGGCGGCGATCGCCTCGGCCTCGACGACGCTCATCGCCATCGGCTTTTCGCAGAACACGTGGAAGCCGGCGTTCAGCGCTGCAATCGCCATCGGTGCGTGCAGGTGGTTCGGCGTGACCACCGCGAGCGCGTCGATGCGCCGGTCCGCAGGCAACGCGCATTCGTGCGCGATCATAGCGTCGAGCGACGGATAGACCCGCTGCGAGTCGAGGCCGAGCAGGCCGCCGGTGCGCGTGTTGCGCCCGCTATCGGTGCTGAATGCGCCCGCGACGAGGTCCCATTCGCCGTCGAGCGCGGCCGCCATCCGGTGGACCGCGCCGATAAAGGCCCCTTCCCCGCCGCCGACCATGCCGAGACGGAGCCGGCTCATGCCTGCTCCTCCGACAGTCCGAGCAGCTTGCGGATGGCGGCGCGGTCGATGCCGCTGGCGGCGAAGTCGTCGAACGGGCGTTCGGTCAGGCGGATCATGTGGTCGCGGATGAACGGTGCGCCTTCGCGAGCGCCATCCTCGGACCGTTTCAGCGCGCACTCCCATTCGAGCACCGCCCAGCCGTCATAGCCATATTGTGCCATTTTGCTGAAGATGCCGGAGAAATCGACCTGCCCGTCGCCCAGCGAGCGGAACCGGCCGGCGCGGTCGACCCAGTTTTCATAACCGCCATACACGCCGGTTCGGCCGGTCGGGTTGAACTCGGCATCCTTGACGTGGAAGCACGAGATCCGGTCGTGATAGCGATCGATGAAGTCGAGATAGTCGAGCTGCTGCAGCACGAAATGCGAGGGATCGAAGAGCAGGCGGGCGCGGGGATGGCCGTCGACCGCGGCCAGGAAGCGTTCCCAGGTCGCGCCGTCGTGGACGTCTTCGCCGGGATGCACCTCGAACGCGCAGTCTACGCCAGCTTCTTCGAACACGTCGAGGATCGGGGTCCAGCGGCGGGCGAGTTCGGCAAAGGCCTCCTCGATCAACCCGGCGGGGCGTTGCGGCCACGGATAGACGTAGGGCCATGCCAGCGCGCCCGAGAAGGTGGCGTGCGCGGACAGACCGAGATTGGCGCTGGCGCGGGCGGCGAGCTTGACCTGTTCGACCGCCCAAAGCTGGCGCTCTGCGGGCTTGCCGTGGACTTCGGGCGGCGCGAAGCCATCGAACAGCGTGTCGTACGCGGGGTGGACGGCGACAAGCTGGCCTTGCAGATGCGTCGACAGCTCGGTGACTTCGATGCCGTGCCTGGCGAGGCGGCCGCGAAGATCGTCGCAATAGGTCTTGCTCTCCGCGGCGAGCTTCAGGTCGATAAGCTGCGCGTTGCAGGGGATCTGGACGCCGACGTAACCGAGGCCGGCCGCCCATTCAGCCAGCCCGTCGAGCGTGTCGAACGGGGCCTCGTCGCCGAGGAACTGGGCGAGGAATATCGCGGGGCCCTTCATGCCGGTCATGCTGCACTCTTTCTGGTGTCGTCGCGGAACGTGAACTGGAACAGCAGCGCGATCACGGCCGCGGCGATCGCGGGATACCACCACATATGTTGCCAGTCGGCGATGGTCGGCGACGCGGGCAGTTGCGCATACAGAAGCGCGCCGATCTGCGATCCGAGCAGCATGCCGACGCCGTAGGTGAACAGCGTCAGCATACCCTGGGCCTGCGCGTTGACGCCCTTCGGCGTGGCGATCGTGCCGGTGTAGATCGCGCCGGCGACGAAGAAGAAATCATAGCACACGCCGTGCAGCGCGACGCCGAGATACACCGCCCACAACGACGATCCGCCGTCACCGATCGCGAACAAGGCGTAGCGCAACGCCCAGGCGGCCATGCCGACCAGCAGCAGCGGCTTCACGCCGAACCGGCGATAGAGCCAGGGCATGGAGAACATAAAGACAAGTTCGGACATCTGGCCGATCGCGAGCGTGCCGCCGACGTTGCTGATTCCGGTCGCGCCGACATAGGGCGAGGCATAGGCGTAATACATCGCGAGCGGGACCGAGATCAGCGTGGCGCAGGTCATGAAGATCAGGAACGAGCGCTGGCGGAGCAGCCCGAACGCCTCGACGCAGAACACCTGTCGGAGCACGCTCTCGTCACGCGGCGCGTCAGACGCGACGTTCGGGAGCGTAAAGCTGTAGAGGCCCAGCGCGATCGAGACGACCGCGGCGACGCGGAAGATTTCCGGGCTCGCGGACAGGCCCGCCCAGCCGATGATGAGGCCGGCGGTGATCCAGCCCAGCGTGCCGAACGCGCGGACGAACGGGAACTTGTCAGTCCGCTCGCCGAAGCTCTTCAACGCGATCGTGTTGGCGAGGCCGACCGTCGGCATGTAGAGGATCATGTAGCAGAGCAGCAGCCAGACGAAGCCGTTGCCGGCCTCGGGCGTGATGAACGAGGGCAGCGCGAACAGGATCACGCCGCCGATCAGGTGCAGGATCACCATCAGCATTCGCGGGCTGACGTAGCGCGCGGCGGCCATGCCGAGCAGGAACGAGCCGACGATCGACGCGATCGGGCCGACCGAAAAGGCGTTGCCGATGAGGTTGCCGATCCCGACCGTCTGCATGACGAGGCCGAGGGTTACGATCCAGGCGCCCCATACGAAGAATTGCATGAACATCATGATGCTCAGGCGGCCGGTCAGCAGGCCGCTGGTCGGGGCCTGGGATCCAGTATCTGCAAGCGCCATTCGCTACCTCTCCGATCGCAGCTTTGCTGCTTGTCGACCCGGAAGCTACGGAGCCGGGAAACGAATGTAAAGGATTACATTGGAGAGCTATCGACACGGTCGACGAGCCGATCCATGACGAGGTCATGCCGACGATCATCGAAGTGGCCGCACTTGCGGGCGTCTCCACCGCCACCGTTTCGCGCGTGCTGAGCCGCCCGGAGCAGGTGTCCGAAGACACGCGGCTGCGCGTGCTCGAGGTCGTTCGCACATCGGGTTACGCGCCCAACGTCGCAGCGCGCAGCCTGCGCACGCTGCGCGCTGCCAAGATACTCCTGACGGTCCCCGATATTTCCAACGCGTTCTTCGCCAGCGTCATCCGCGGCGCCGAGGAAGCGGCGAGGGACGCGGGGTATTCGGTCGTGGTCGGCGATACGCGGCACGATCCGGAAGTCGAGGATCAATATGCGGAAATGCTCTCGCGCCGCGAGGTCGATGGGCTGATCTTCCTCGGCCATCGCCTGCCCGCCAGCCTCCAGCCGCTGCTGATGCGAAAGGGTGCCGCTGCGCCGATCGTCAACGGCTGCGAATACAGCGCCGATCTGGGCGTCCCCAGCGTGCACATCGACAACGCCGCCGCGAGCGCGGAGGCGATCGAGCATCTCGTCGGCCTTGGCCACCGCAAGATCGGCATCGTCACCGGCCCCGAGGCCAGCCCGATCAGCCGTGATCGCCTCGCCGGCGCGATCGACGCGGCGGACCGCGCGGGTCTCCCTGAAAGCCCGCACATCCGGGTCGGCGACTATGCGGCGGAGTCCGCGTTCGTGCATGCCCGCAGCCTGCTGGCGGACGGCATGACCGCGATCTTCTGCTTCAGCGACGAGATGGCGATGGGCGCGCTCAGCGCGATCCGCGAAGCCGGTCTGGCATGCCCGAAGGACGTCTCCGTCGTCGGCTTCGACGATCTGCCGCTCGCGCGCTATTTCCAGCCGCCGCTGACGACGATCGCGCAGCCCAAGGGAATGATCGGCCGCCGCGCGGTCGAACTGCTGGTCGGTATCCTGCGCGGCGATGGAAGCCCCGTTCAACAGGTCACGCTTCGCCACGAACTCGTGGTACGACATAGTACCGCGGTCCCTGGCGCACCCCCCGCGGCAACCTGAGCCGAATCCGGCGAGAGGATTTTCATGACAAGAATTTGGGCGCTACCGATCATCTTCGTGCTGCCAGCGATGGCTGCGGCAGAGAGTTCGAAGGAACAGCCGCGGGTCACGGCCGGCGTCGCGGTCATTAGCCGCCAGCGGCTCACGCTGACCGATCTGCCGCCCGCTACGGGCAAACGGATCATGCTTTTCGATGGTCGAAGCCTGAAGGACTGGCGCCCATGGCTCGGTCACGTCGACCCCGCGGTGACCTATCGCGGCGATCCCGACAACAAGCCGATCGGTACCGCTCGCGGCGGTAGCGAAGACTTCGCCGTTCGCCAGGTCGATGGCGGACCGGCGATCTGGATCAAGGGGCAAACCTGGGGCAGCCTCGTCCACCGCGCCGACCTCGCCAACTATCACCTTCGCCTCCAGTATAGATGGGGTGCGAAGACATGGGCGCCGCGAGATCGGCAGCCGCCGAACAACGGCCTGCTCTACCATACGCACGGCGTGCCGGGAGCGGTGTTCGGAACGTGGCAGCCGTCGATGGAATTCGAGATCATGAAAGGCTCGACCGGGATGGCGGTGGTCGTCGGCAGCAAGGTTCGCGCGCGGACGACCGTGGTCGACGATCCATCACTGATCGCGCCACAGCTACGGTTCCGCATCGGCGGCCGACCGATCGACATGGTCAACGGAACCCCGACCTGGAACGTCGAAGCCGCGACCGACGCCGAACGGCCGATCGGGCAGTGGAATACGCTCGATCTCTACGTGCTGGGTAACCGCGCCGTGCATGTCGTGAACGGCATACCGGTGGCAGAAGTCACCGATATCGGGACGATCGCGCCGGACGGAACCCGCCGGCCGCTGACGCATGGACAGATCCAGCTCCAGTCGGAAGGCGCCGAGACTTGGTTTCGCAGGATCGCCGTCGAGCCGATCCGTAGCCTTCCAAAGATCGTCGTCGTCCGAGAGTAAGCGGGAGGTGCTTGCCGTACGATGAGTACGCAGCCCGAGGAGCACGCGACATAGCCTGGCCGGTTCGCCCCTTTTGGCGATCGCGTGGTCGAAACTCTCGACCTCAACGTCCAACGCGAGGTTGGCATCATCACCGCATGGAGACGACCCAGCAATTACGGGTCGTCGCAGGCACAGTGCCACATCCGGGAATTTCCCTGATAGTATCCGAGCGGGGGATGCGGTTAGGCAGTGAGCGATGCCTTCACCTCGTAGCTTCTTCTCTCCCGCGATCCGCGCCGCAGGACGCGCAGCAATACCACGGGTGGCCGATCTGCCATGGATCGCCGGCTATGCCGCTGCCTTCGCCTTTGCGCATCACATCGCGGCAAGCTGGGGCGGTCAGGGCTATTACTCACTGCTCTACCCCGCCGCTGGCGTCCGGATCGCACTGCTGTGGAGCCGCGGGCCTCGGCTGACACTGGCCGTCGTCGTGACGGAACTGGCGGTGCAGACCGTGGCAGGCGTTATCGTGCCCGGCGAGGTCGGCTGGCTCGAAGCGGCGGTCGGGGTCGCCCGTCCCGCGCTGATCTATGGCTTCGTCGTCTGGCTGGTCCGCCATATCGCGGCACGATCGCGCTCCAGCCTTGGCGTCACCCCCATGCCGCTCGGTCTCGCCTCCGTCACCGCGCCCGTTGCAGGCGCACTTGTCGCGCTCCCCTGGTCGCTGTTCAGCCCCGAACTGACCGGAGTCGTCGGCCTGCGCCAGATCATCGCGTCGCTGACGGGCTTTGCGGTCGGCGACCTGCTTGGCGTGTTGCTGGTCACCCCGCCGCTGCTCTGGATGATCCAGGCGATGCACGACAGACCGTTGGCACTGCATCGCCCGACGTCTCGCCAGTTATATGCGCTTGCCGAGGCCAGTGTGGTTCTAGGCGCGGCGGTTGCGTCGAGCGTGCTGCTCGTGCGTATCGGGCTTGGCGTTCCACCGACACCCGTATTGCTGGCAGTGACGTGGATCGGCTTGCGCTTCGGACGGACCGCCAGCTGGTGGGCGATCCTGATCGTCGCAGCGATCGTGCTTCCGCATACAGCCACCGACCTGCCGCTGGCAGACCGGCTCGCGTTGCACATGAGCCTCGCCTCGATCGTGGTGGTCGGCTATCTCGCAGGTAGTTTCGCCGATGCGCAGGCGCGCGCGCAAGCCGATCTCGCGCGCCGCGACCGCATGCTGTTTCAGGCCGAGCGACTAAAGACCCTACGCGCGATGTCGGTCGCGGTTATCCATGAAATCAGCCAGCCGCTCTCGACGCTGGCGATCGAAGCCAAGCATCTCCACGAGATCACCATCGCAGCCGACCCGGAGATCGCACAAACCGCTGCGCTGATCTATCGCAAGTCGGCTGCGCTATCGACGCTGGTCCGCCGCCTGCGCCGCTTTGGTGGACGCGCGGTCGACGAGCCCAGCGTCTTGCCCGTAGCCGCGCTGATCGAAACCGTGGCGGGACTGATCCAGCCCGAGGCGAAGGCAACGCGCATCACGTTGAAGATCGCCCCGGTCGACCCGGACCTCGTCATCCTCGGGCAGGAAATCGAATTGGCGCAGGCGATCGTCAATCTCGTTCGCAACGCGATGCAGGCGTCCGATGGACATGTCGAACTGTCGGTCGACCGTCGGGATGCTCAGGCCGCCCTGACCGTCATCAACCGCCGTCCCGATCGCCTCGCCAGCCAGACCGGCATGGGCGTTGGCGCACTCGTCGCCCGCGCAATCGTCGAGGCGCATGGCGGCACGCTCAACCGTGTCACGGACGAGGACGGCACCGTACGCACAACGCTTACCCTGCCGCTCGCTACCCTACCACTTGCCGGGATCGCTGCATGATGCCGTCCGCCACACATTCATACCGTTCCAGTGTCTACGTCGTCGATGACGACCGCGATCTGGGTGAGGCGGTCGCGCGGCTGCTCGTGCGTCATGGGCACGATGCCGAAGCCTTCCTCGATCCCGCCCTGGTGTTGTCGACCTATGCCGAGGCGCCGGCGCATTGCATCGTCACCGACATCATGATGGGCGACCTTGACGGTTTCGGTTTCGCCGACCGTCTGCGCGCGATCGATCCCAGCGTCGCGATCGTCTTCATGACGGCATGGCCGACGACGACCCATGCGGTCGATTCGGTGCGTCGTTACGGCGGGCTCGATTATCTGGAGAAGCCGCTCGACGAACCGCGGCTGCTCGCCGCGGTCGAGGAGGGCGTTACCTGGTCCCGGCGACAACGCGAGATCCGCGCGCGCACCGAAACGCTTTCCCCGCGCGAGCGACAGGTGTTCGATCTCCTCGTCCAAGGACACAGCAACAAGGTGATCGCCGGTCTCCTCGCGCTCAGACCGAAGACCATCGAGGACCACCGCGCCGCGATCGTTGCCAAGACCGGTACCAGCGGGCTTGCCCAGTTGATCGCTCTCGCGCGATGACCGTCCCCTGCCCGGAGCTTTCATGCAGACCGTAACCGCGTCCGTGTCCGTGACCCACGAGGCGCGGGTCGAACTCGCCATTCTCGATCTGTTGGAGGCTCGGCCCGAAATATATCCTTCGCACATGATGGTCGAGTTGCGACGAGGACATCCCGAACTGTCGCTCGTGGGCACGCGCGACGTGCTCGATCGCCTGGTCGCCGAACGCCGCGTCGCCCGGCTCTGGCACCGGTACCTGCTCGTGCGGGACGTCGAGGCGGTACGGGCGAAATGGATGACGATGATCGATCGGCAGGCGAAGCGCACCGACGCCGATCCGGCCGCCCCCGCCGTGTCACACGATGCGCGCGACCTGCTGATGCGCTGGGATGGGTGGCGGTTCGAGGGGCGTACAGCGGCCGCCTGAAGAAACGAAAAAGGGCGTCGATCGCTCGACGCCCTTTCCCGTAGCTCAGCCGAACTTCGCCTTAAGCGGCGTCGCCGGTCTTCTTCTTCTCGGCATAGACGCGGATCGGTTCCTTGCGGCCTTCGATCACGTCCTTGTCGATCATCACCTCGTCGACGCCGTCCATGCCGGGCAGGTCGAACATCGTGTCGAGCAGGATGCTCTCCAGGATCGAGCGAAGCCCGCGCGCACCGGTCTTGCGCTCGATGCCCTTCTTGGCGACCGAGACCAGCGCGTCGTCGGTGAAGCCGAGCGCGACGTCCTCCATCTCGAACAGCTTCTGGTACTGCTTGACCAGCGCGTTCTTCGGCTCCTTCAGGATCTTCACCAGCGCGTCGACATCGAGATCCTCGAGCGTCGCGATCACCGGCAAGCGGCCGACGAACTCGGGGATCAGCCCGAACTTCAGCAGATCCTCGGGCTCGACGGACTTCAGCGTCTCGCCGGTCTTGCGCTCGTCGGGTCCTGCGACATACGCGCCGAAACCGATCGACTTGCCCTGGAGACGATCGCCGATGATCTTCTCGAGACCCGAGAACGCACCGCCGCAGATGAACAGGATGTTGGTCGTATCCACCTGCAGGAATTCCTGCTGCGGATGCTTACGGCCACCCTGCGGCGGCACCGATGCGGTGGTGCCTTCCATCAGCTTGAGCAACGCCTGCTGTACGCCTTCGCCCGACACGTCGCGCGTGATCGAAGGGTTCTCGGCCTTGCGCGAAATCTTGTCGATCTCGTCGATATAGACGATGCCGCGCTGCGCCCGCTCGACGTTGTAATCCGACGCCTGGAGCAGCTTGAGGATGATGTTCTCGACATCCTCGCCGACATAGCCCGCTTCGGTCAGCGTCGTCGCGTCGGCCATCGTGAACGGCACGTCTAGGATGCGCGCGAGCGTCTGCGCGAGCAGGGTCTTGCCGCAACCGGTCGGCCCGACCAGGAGGATGTTCGACTTGGACAGCTCGACATCGGCACCCTTGGCGCCGTGGTTGAGCCGCTTGTAGTGATTGTGCACCGCCACCGACAGCACGCGCTTGGCGCGCTTCTGACCGATCACGTAATCGTCGAGGACGTCGCAGATCTCCTGCGGAGTCGGCACGCCGCCGTCCTTCTTGGACACCAGCGCAGACTTCGTCTCCTCACGGATGATGTCGTTGCATAGCTCGACGCACTCGTCGCAGATGAAGACCGTCGGCCCGGCGATCAGCTTGCGAACCTCGTGCTGCGACTTGCCGCAGAACGAGCAATAGAGGGTGCTCTTCGAGTCGCCACCGCTCAGCTTCGTCATTCAATCACCTCTCGCGCATGTCGGTGCACGTGCCGTTTCCGGGGCCGCCACCGTAACGCGCCCCGGAGTTCCTACAATCAAATAAACCGGCCGACGTTACGATTCGCCCCATGCCAGCGTCGATTAAGCGGGTTTCGCACCATCTTCGGATACCGCTGGGCGCTTGTCGAACACCTCGTCGATCAGACCGAAATCCTTCGCTTCGTTCGCTTCGAGGAACGTATCGCGGTCCATCCGACGCTCGATCTCTTCGATCGGCTGGCCGGTATACTGCGAATACAGCTCGTTCATGCGCTTGCGGATACGCAGGATTTCGCGGGCCTGGATCTCGATGTCGCTGGCCATGCCCTGTGCACCACCCGATGGCTGATGGATCATAATCCGTGCGTTGGTCATCGCGACGCGCATGCCGGGCTCGCCGCTTGCGAGCAGGAAGCTGCCCATCGATGCGGCCTGGCCGATGCAGACGGTGCCGACGCGCGGACGGATGTACCGCATCGTGTCGTGGATCGCCATGCCCGCCGTGACGACACCGCCCGGCGAGTTGATGTACATGAAGATGTCCTTCTTCGGGTTCTCGGACTCGAGGAAGAGCAGCTGTGCGGTGATCAGCGAGGCCATGCCGTCCTCGACGCCGCCGGTCACGAAGATGATGCGCTCGCGGAGCAGGCGCGAGAAGATGTCGAAAGACCGCTCGCCGCGGTTCGACTGCTCGATGACGATGGGAACCAGGCCTGCTTGCGTCTGCTGCAGGCCGAGCCCGGCGCTGGCCAAGGGGCTCGCGAAATCGCCGGTCTCGAACGGATTGTGCATGGAAATCTCTCTAATGCCCCAGTGAACCGCCAACATCGGCGCTCGCGGTGGGGAGTTCAACCCCCCGCTCCCCCTCTCTGCGGAGAGGAAAAGGGTCAGCGACTGGGCGCTGGATAGGCCAGATAGGCAAGCCGGCGGACTTCGCGGCGGCCGCGGACGACGGTGTCCAGGATCAGGCCGGTGAAGACATTCAGCGCGGCAAAGATGCCGAGGCCGGTGATCAGGATCGCGGTCGGGAAGCGGGGGACCTGATGGATCTCGATGTACGTCAGCACCAGCGGGATGCCGAGGATCAGCGCGAGCAATCCAAACACGCTGCCGATCGCGCCGAAGAACCACAAGGGCCGCTCGATCCGGTAGAGCGTCATGATCGTACGCAGTATCCGCCAGCCGTCGCCGTAGGTGCTGAGCTTCGATTCGGAGCCTTCGGGGCGCGCATAATAGGGCGTCTCGACCTCGCCGATCGGCATCTTGAGTTCGAGCGCGTGGACGCTGATCTCGGTCTCGATCTCGAACCCGGCGGACAGCGATGGGAAGCTCTTCACGAACCGGCGCGAGAAGACGCGGTAGCCCGAGAGGATATCCGTGAAGCTGCGGCCGAACAGGCGGGCGAGCATGCCGGTGAGGATCGCGTTGCCGAAGCGGTGGCCGCGGCGGTAGGATTCCTGGACCTGGCTGATGCGTGATCCGACGACCATGTCGAGCTGTTCGTCGAGGACGCGAGCGACCAAATTCGGTGCAGACGCAGCGTCGTAGGTCGCGTCGCCGTCCGCCATGACATAGATGTCGGCATCGATATCGGCGAACATGCGGCGGACGACCGCGCCCTTGCCCTGGATGCGCTCGATTCGCACGACAGCACCAGCGGCACGCGCGACCTCGATCGTGCGGTCGGCGCTGTTGTTGTCGTAGACGTAGATTGTGGCGGCCGGCAGCGCGTCGCGGAAGCCCGCGATCGTCTGCGCGATGGCGGCTTCCTCGTTGTAGCAGGGGAGCAGGACGGCGATTCTTGGTTCGGTCATGGCCTGCCCTAATATGTCGGAGGCTGGCTTGGAGCCGCTATTTTCAGCCACCGAACTACCTACAAACGCACTTCCCCGGCGAAGGCCGGGGCCCAGTTGGGGAAAGTCCATAACGGAGCTTTACGCGCCGTTACAGCGACCTTTCCAACTGGACCCCGGCCTCCGGCGGGGAAGTGGTATAATTGAGCGTTTCCGTCACCCCGGACTTGTTCCGGGGTCCACCGTCTCGCGCACTCATCGGCTTGAGACTATGCGGAACGGTGGATGCCGGAACGAGTCCGGCATGACGAAGTTAAGGCTTAAGCCTCGGTCTTTGTCGGAGCCTTCTTCGTGCGCGGCTTCTTTGCCGGTGCGTCGGCGGCTTCGGTGCCTTCCGCGTTCTCAGCGGCGACCGGCGACGATTCCGTAACAGCGGTCTCGGCTTCGACAGGAGCCGCCTTCTTCTTGGCAGGCGCCTTCTTCGCAGGCTTGGCGTCGTCCGCTGCGTCCGAAGCCGGAGCCTCTTCCGTCACGGCGTCATCCGAAGCAGCCTCGTCCGAAGCTGGCTTGGCCTTCTTGGCCGCCTTCTTCTTGGGCTTGTGATCATGATCATGGTCGTGGCCGGCATGATCATGATCGTCGTGGTTGTGGACGTGCGTGCCGCTGGCGAAACCGTCCTCGCTCTCGATTGCAGCCTCAAGCTCCTCGCGCGTCGTTTCGCGGTCGGTGATCTCGGCCTTCTCGAACAGGAAGTCGACGACCTTGTCCTCGTACAGCGGCGCGCGCAGCTGGGCAGCTGCCATCGGCTCCTGCTGGATGTACTGCATGAACTGCTGGCGCTGTTCCGCAGGATACTGCTGCGCCGCCTGCGCCATCAGGCGCTGCATTTCCTGGTTGGAAACCTCGACGCCGTTCGCCTGGCCGATTTCCGACAGGAGCAAACCAAGGCGCACGCGACGCTCGGCGATCTTGCGGTAATCGTCACGCTCGCCTTCCATCTCGGCCATCGCAGCCTCGGGATCGGCCTCATGCGTGGCTTCGTGCTGGAGCTGCGACCAGATCTGGTTGAACTCGGCTTCGACCATCGACGGCGGAACCTCGAAGTCGTGACCCTCGGCGAGCTGGTCGAGCAGCTTGCGCTTCATGTGGGTGCGCGTGAGACCGTTATGCTCCTGCTCGATCTGACCCTTCAACAGCCCCGTGAGCTGCTCCAGGCTTTCGAGACCGAGCGACTTCGCCAGATCCTCGTCGATCGCGCTCTCGCCCGCGGTCTTCACCGACTTGACGGTGATGTCGAACGTCGCCGGCTGACCTGCGAGCGACTTCTCCTGATACTCTTCGGGGAAGGTCACGTTCAGGACCTTGTCGTCGCCGGTCTTCACGCCGACGAGCTGATCCTCGAAGCCGGGGATGAGACGACCCGAACCGAGCTCGACGCCCATGTCGGTGCCGGTGCCGCCCTCGAACGCGACGCCGTCGGCGGTCTTGCCGACGAAATCGACGGTGACGAGGTCGCCCATCTGCGCGACGTAATCGTCGGCTGCGTCGTCCCACTTTTTCTGCTGGTCTGCGAACTTCTGGAGCTGCTCGGTGACTGCCTCGTCGGCGACGGGCACGGTCAGGCGCTCGAGCTTGATGCCGTCGATCGCGGGTGCCGGGACCTGCGGGAGGACCTCCATCTCGACCTTGACCACGGCGTCCTTGCCAAGGTCATAGCCGTCTTCCAGCTCGACCGAAGGCTGCATCGCGGGGCGAAGCTGCTTCTCGGCGACGAGCGTCTGGACGCTCTCCTGGATCGCCGAGTTCAGCGCGTCCTGGGTCAGCGCCGGGCCGTGCATCTTGCGGATGAGGTTCGCCGGCACCTTGCCCGGACGGAAGCCCGGCATCTTCATCTGCGGCGCGAGGCGCTTCAGTTCGACATCGACCTTGGCATCGATATCCTTCGCGGTGATGGTGAGCGTAAAGGCGCGCTTGAGGCCCTCGTTCAACGTCTCGACAGTCTGCATGTCCGGCCTTTGTCTAAAAGAGCATTCAGGATAATTCTTCGGGCGGTCGCCTCGCCTACGCGGCGGGCTGGTGCGGGCGAAGGGACTCGAACCCCCACATCTTGCGATACTTGGACCTAAACCAAGCGCGTCTACCAGTTCCGCCACGCCCGCACAGGACATCGCCGTAGCGGGCGCGTCTATACCAACGTTGCATGCGGGGGCAAGCAGATAGGCAACTCCCGAGGCAACCAGGCTCGATTACGCGCGTTGGTGGATGAGAAGGAGACAGATCATGGCTACCCAGCCTCCCGCAGAAACGCCTGCCCCGACGCAGCCGGCCGAGCCGACCGCGCCGCCGCCGGAGTTTATCCCGCCCGCGCCGGACGTCGACTTTCCCGATCCCGGTAGTCCGTCGAGCGACCCTGCCCCCATCCAGCCGGAGTTCTGACCATGATGACCGATCCCCATGCCGGCACGAACCCCGAAACGCCCCCCGAGGACCGCGCCGAGGACACCCGCAGCGACATCGAACAGGTCGTCGCCTCGCGCTCCGACGCAGTCGAGCGCGGCGACGGCGGCGAGGAACCCGAAACGTTCACCTCGACGGGCAGGCATGACGGCGTCGCCGGCACCGGCGGCGTGGTGAAGAACCAGGACGACACCGCGCAGTAGCCGAAGTCAGCCACCGTACAGGCGGGGGTGCCTATGACGATGCCACCCCCGCCATCAGGACGATACAATCTCCACGATTCCCACCTTCGCCGAGCACCAGAGCCTCTATATCGCGCTCGGAGTCGCGGTATTGCTGCTGATAATAGCGCAGCGCATTCCCATCATCCGAACGCTCGTGAACCTGACGATGACGCTCGTACTCGTCGGGCTGCTGTTCGTCGCAGTCGACCAGCGCCGCCAGTTCGACCCCTATATCGGCAAGATCGCGCGCTTTCTGAAGATCGAGGACCAGCAGGTCGTTGGTGGCGAGGTCCGTATCCGCATGTCGCCGGATGGTCATTTCTGGGCACGCGCGACGATCGACGGGGTTAGTCGTCGCCTGCTGATCGACAGCGGCGCGACGATTACCGCGATTTCCGAGAAGACTGCGGATGCGGCGGGGATCGACGCACGGGTAGGCGTGGTGCCGATCGTGTTGCAGACCGCCAACGGGTCGATCGCGGCTAAGACGGGGAAGATAGCGGACTTGCGTCTGGGCGCGATCGTCGCGCGGGACTTGCAGGTTGTGGTGTCACCGGCGTTTGGGGACACCAATGTGCTGGGGATGAACTTTCTATCACGGCTGGCTTCGTGGCGCGTGGAGGAGAACACGCTGATTTTAGTGCCGCATCATCCGCAGAAGGTCGACGCGTAAGGCCTCTTACCCTCTCGTTTTCCCGCCAACCCCAGCTACCGCCACCCGGCGAAGGCCGGGGCCCAGGTGGGGAACAGCGGTAACCGAGCACGGCCCTTCGCTAGCTACGTTTCCCAATTGGACCCCGGCCTTCGCCGGGGTGGTGCAACTGGAAGGGCAGACCGAAACTACTTCCACTGTTCCCTCGCGAACGCGGGGGCCCAGGATCAAGCAGCGCTGCGTTCCGTTACCCTGGACTCCCGCCTTCGCGGGAGAACGGAAAAGGGCGGGAGAGCAGGCCTTAAGAAGCCACCGACTCCCCAAGTGCCCCCTTCAGCACTTCATTTACAACAGCAGGGTTGGCCTTCCCCCCCATAGCCTTCATCGTCTGGCCCACGAAGAACCCGAACAGCTTATCCTTACCACCACGATAATCGGCAACCTTGTCCGCATTCGCCGCCATCACCTCGGCAATCACAGCCTCGATCGCGCCGGTATCGCTGGTCTGCTTCAACCCGCGATCCTCGACCACTTGCGCGGCCCCGTCGCCAGTCTCGAGCATCACCTCGAACACCTGCTTGGCGAGGCTCCCCGACAGCGTGCCGTCCGCGATCAGCCCCAACAATTCCGCCGCCTGAGCAGGCGAAACGGGCGAGTTCTCGATGTCCTTGCCGGTCCGGTTGAGCGCGCCGAACAACTCCGAAGTCGTCCAGTTCGCCGCCGCAGCCGGCTTCACGCCCGCGTCGAGCAACGCATCGAACCACCGCGCCGCCTCGACCTCGGCGGTCAGCACCGTCGCCTGGTACGCCGTGATCCCCAGCGCCTCGTACCGCGCGCGCTTCGCATCCGGCAACTCCGGCAACGACGCCCGGCACTCGGCGAGGAACGCGTCGTCCAGCACCAGCGGCAACAGATCGGGATCGGGGAAGTAGCGGTAATCATGCGCGTCTTCCTTCGACCGCATCGATCGCGTCTCATTGCGATCGGGATCGTAAAGCCGCGTTTCCTGCTGGATCTTGCCGCCGGCCTCCAGCACCTCGACCTGCCGCTTGGCCTCCTGCTCGACCACCGCCATCACGAAGCGCACCGAATTGACGTTCTTCGTCTCGGTTCGCGTGCCGAGCTCGTCGCCGGGCTTGCGCACGCTGACGTTGACGTCGGCGCGCATCGAGCCCTCTTCCATGTTGCCGTCGCACGACCCGACATAGCGCAGGATCGATCGCAGCTTCCGCAGATAAGCCCCTGTTTCCGCTGGTGAAGACAGATCCGGCTTCGACACGATCTCCATCAGCGCGACGCCCGACCGGTTGAGATCGACATAGCTCTGCGTCGGATGCTGGTCATGCATCAGCTTGCCGGCATCCTGCTCGACATGGATGCGCTCGACGCCGATCCGCTTGCCCGTCGCGTCGGGGTTCTTCTCGTCGAGGCTGATGTCGATCGCGCCCTCACCGACGATCGGATGATAGAGCTGGCTGATCTGATAGCCCTGCGGCAGATCGGCGTAGAAATAGTTCTTGCGGTCGAACCGCGACCATTTGTTGATCTGCGCCTCGATCGCCATGCCCGTGCGGACCGCCTGACGAATGCACTCGCGGTTCGGCACCGGCAGCATGCCCGGCATCGCGGCGTCGACCAGCGACACCTGCGTGTTGGGCTCCGCGCCGAACGCAGTCGCCGCGCCCGAAAAGAGCTTGGCGTTCGACGTCACCTGCGCGTGCACTTCGAGGCCGACCACGACCTCCCACTCGCCGGTTTCGCCCTGGATACGATAATCGCTCATGTTACCACCAAGCCTCTGGTCGCGCGGTAAATCCTGCCCGCTGTTCGATCGCGAGCCCTGCGTTCAGCACGCCTTGCTCGTCGAGCGGCTTGCCGATGATCTGAAGCCCGAGCGGCAAGCCCAGCTTGTCGAGACCACCCGGCACCGACATCGCCGGCAGCCCCGCGAGGGACGACGGCACGGTGAAGACGTCGTTCAAATACATTGCGATCGGATCGGCCGACTTCTCGCCAAGCGCGAACGCCGCCGAAGGGGCCGTCGGGGTGAGCAGGACGTCGCACGTTTCCCAAGCCCGTTCGAAATCGCGCGCGATCAGCGTGCGGACCTTCTGCGCCTGCGTATAATAGGCATCGTAGAAGCCGGCCGACAGCACATAGGTGCCGATCATGATGCGCCGCTTCACCTCGGGGCCGAAGCCGTCGGCGCGGGTCGCGGCGTACATGTCCTGTAGCCCCGCGCCGGCCGGCAGGTCGCGGATGCCGTAGCGGACGCCGTCATAGCGCGCGAGGTTCGACGACGCCTCGGCAGGCGCGATGATGTAATAGGCGGGGAGCGCGTATTTGGTGTGCGGGAGCGAGACCTCGACAATCGTCGCGCCGGCATCCTTCAGCCAGTCGACACCCTGCTGCCAGAGGGCCTCGATCTCCTCGGGCATCCCTTCGACGCGATATTCCTTGGGAATACCGACGCGCAAGCCCTTGAGATTGCCGGACAAACCTGCTTCCCATTTCGGCACGTCGAGCTGCAACGAGGTGCCGTCCTTCGAATCGAACCCGGCCATCGCCTCCAGCAGGATCGCGCAGTCGCGCACGTCGCGCGCCATCGGCCCAGCCTGGTCGAGCGACGATGCGAACGCGATCGTTCCCCAGCGCGAGCAGCGACCATAGGTCGGCTTGATGCCGCTGATGCCGGTGAAGGCGGCGGGCTGGCGGATCGAGCCGCCGGTGTCGGTGCCGGTCGCGCCAGGGCAGAGTCGCGCGGCGACTGCGGACGACGAACCGCCCGACGACCCGCCTGGCGTTAGCGCGGCGTTGCCACCGTCGTTGCGCTTCCACGGCGAGATCACATTGCCGAACGCGGAGGTCTCGTTCGACGAGCCCATCGCGAACTGGTCCATGTTCAGCTTGCCGAGCATCCCCGCGCCTGCGTCCCACAGGTTCTGCGAGACGGTCGACTCATAGGTCGGCGTGAAGCCTTCGAGGATATGGCTCGCTGCAGTCGTCGTGACGCCCGTGGTGCAGAACAGGTCCTTCATGCCGATCGGCACGCCGGCCAGCGGCTTGAGCGCCTCGCCGGCTTCGCGCGCGGTATCGGCGGCGGTGGCGGCGGCAATCGCGTGTTCGGGCGTCTCGACAAGAAACGCGTTCAACGCCTTGGCCTTACTCACTTTTGCGACGAAAGCATCGGCGACTTCGCGTGCTTTGAAGGCGCCATCGCGTACGCCGTCGCGGATGCCGGCGATCCCGAGATCGGTAAGGTCGGTCATGCTTTTGATTCCTGGATCCCCGCCGGCGCGGGGATGATCGAATGATAACGTGCCGTGATCATTCGATCACCTTCGGCACGGCGAAGAACCCGTGCTCAGCTGCCGGCGCGTTGGCCAGGATCTGCTCGCGGATGCCGCCGCCGGTCAGCGGGTCGGCGTTGACGACGTCGTCGCGCAGCCTCAGCGTGTTGGGAATGACGGCGGTCATCGGCTCGACGCCGGTCGTATCGACCTCGCCCAGCGTTTCGATCCAGCCAAGGATGTTTCCGAGGTCCGGCGCCATGCGGGCGGCGTCCTCGTCGGTGATCGCGATGCGCGCAAGGCTCGCGATCCGCTTCACGGTTGCAGTATCTACGGACATGAGGTGCGGCTAGCACCGCGCGGCGCGGGGGCGCAATATGTTTCCCTGTCATATTCCAATCCTCCCCCGCCAGGGGGAGGTGGCGCGAAGCGTCGGAGGGGGAGGACACGGAACGAGGTTGCCCTTACCTCCCCCTCCGTCTGGCGAGCGCCAGCCACCTCCCCCTGGCGGGGGAGGATCGAGAGAGAGCACGTTGCAACCAGCCCCAGCTTGCGGCACGGGAGCCGAACCGCCTGCACGGAAGGTCCCGCTTGGCCCGCAAGTTTCTCTATTTCGTCGCCGCGATGATCGTTCTCGCGATTGCCGCATTGCTCGCCTACCGCCTGTTCGGCACGCAGTTGATGCGCGCGGTGATGGTCCCGAGCGAGACGTTCCAGGCGCAGCGCGAAGCCCCGCGCAACATCTATGCGCGAAAGATCATGTGGCTCGCGCGCCCCGACACGCCCGGCAACCCCGCGCTCTGGACGCCTCCCGGCTATACGCCCGGCGAGCGCGGTAAGGGCGCCGCGATCTTCTTCATCCACCCGACCTCGTACATCAATCGCGATCACTGGAACGCGCCGATTGACGATCCCGAGACTAATGCGCGGGCGGAGTTGTTCCTTCGCGGCCAGGCGAGCGCGTTCAACGAGGCCGGCGACATCTGGGCACCACGCTATCGTCAGGCGACGTTCGGCGCGTTCCTGACCAGCGTCGCGGACAGCGAACGCGCGCTGGCGCTCGCGTACGGCGACGTGTCCGCCGCGTTCGACCGGTTTCTCAAGGAGGCTGGCCCGACCCGCCCGATCATCCTCGCGGGCCACAGCCAGGGCGCGCTGCACCTCACCCGCCTGCTCCGCGACCGCATCGCCACCGACCCGAAGCTGAAGGCGCGGATCGTCGCGGCCTATGTCGTCGGCTGGCCCGTCTCGCGCGCCACCGACCTGCCCCGCATGGGCCTCCCCGAATGCCGCGCCGACGACCAGACCGGCTGCATCCTGTCGTGGGAGAGTTTTGCCGAACCCGCCGATCCTTCGCTGATCATCGACGCTTATGACCAGACCACCGGCTTCAACGGCCAGCCGCGCAAGGGCACGGCGATCGTCTGTACCAACCCGCTGACCGGCACTGCCGACGCGACCGCGCCGGCAACCGCCAACCACGGCACGCTGGTGCCGTCGACCGACCTGAAGACCGCGACGATGGCGATCGGCCGCGTCCCCGCACGCTGCGCCGACCGCGGTTTCTTACTGATCGGCGAAGGGCCGAACCTGGGGAAGTATGTGCTGCCCGGCAACAATTACCACGTCTACGACTACAGCCTGTTCTGGGCGAACATCCGCACCGACGCCAACCGCCGCCTTGAGGCTTTCGCGAAATGATCACGCTCTCCGCCGCACAGTTCCGCGACGCGCTCCCGAACGGCGGCCGGCTGATCGGCCTCGACGTCGGCACCAAGACGATCGGCACCGCGCTGTGCGACGCCGGCTGGTCGTTCGCGAGCCCCGCCCTCCTGATCCGCCGCACGAAGTTCCAGAAGGACAAGGCCGCGCTGGCCGAGATCATCAAGGCGCAGAACGTCGTCGGCTTGGTCATCGGCCTGCCGATCAACCTCGACGGCAGCGAAAGCCCGCGCTCACAATCGACGCGGGCTTTCGCGCAGAACCTGAAGGACATGGGCCTGCCGATCCTCCTACAGGACGAACGCTGGTCGACGGTCGCGGTCACCCGCACGCTGATCGAACAGGACGCCAGCCGCGCCAAACGCGCCGAACTCGTCGACAAGATGGCCGCCGCGTACATCCTCCAGGGCGCGATCGATGCGCTGGTGACGGCGCGGATCTAGCGCGGTTCGACCTGGTAGAGCGCGGACCCGCCGTTACCCCAGATCAGGCGTAGGTCCGCCGCCTTCGCCGCACCAGGCGGAAAGCCGATCTTCCACACATGCGTGAACGCGGCGCGGGGGAACTGCGCGATCGCCGCCTTGAAATTCGACCCCACGTCGGAGCAGACCGCCGGATAGACGCTCTGACTGGGGTCCGACGTATAAGGTGCGGCGATGGTGTAGCGAATGTGCAGCGCCTGCTGCCCCTCGATGGCCCATTGCTCGTTGCTGAAAGCATCACGCCGGACGACCGCCAGTCCGGGAAGGTGATCGCGTCGGAGATCGGTCCATGCGGTGATGCACGGCCGCGCGATCAGCGAGAGCACGGCGGCCCCGCGCGGGATGACGGCAATCGCCGCGAGTTCGCGTTGCTGCTCGGCTGATCGCTCGGCGAAGCTGACCGTGTTGCCGACCAGACGTATCAGCACGAACGCGACCGCCGTTACGGCGAGCACGCGTGTGGGCGCGACGTCGGTCGGCCGTATCGCGATCAGCCCCAGCATCATCGCAGCGGGCGCGATCCGCATGTCGACATACGCCCCGCCCATCAACAACCGCGGCAGGATTATAAACGCGGCAAGGCACAGCAGTGCGGGCAACCCGAGCAGCGGCGCAAACCCGCTATGCCGGCTCCGCAGGGCTGCGTACAAAACGAGTATCAGCGGCAGCAACGACAGCAGATCGAACCATTGCCACCGATCGCGAAAGAGCGACAAAAGCCAGAGGGTCTTGATCGGGAGGTCGAACCAATCGTCCGCCCCGAGCCCTCCCGGCCCCCGCCCCGCGGCGAAGACCATGGCGATCAGCGGGACCGCGAGCGATAGGCATTGCAGCGCCGCGACGCAGCATGACGCAGACCAGCTTCGCCCGCCGCGCCGCAATCTGGCCACGTCCGCGCCGGCCGCCATCAGCCCAAACAGTCCCCAGCCGAAGCTATGCGAGATCCACAGCACGCACCCGATCGGCACGAACAGCAGCGCGCGCAGGACGAGTCGATCCTGCCGCCCAAGCCGGATCCAAAACGCCAGCGCGCAGAACGCCAGCGCCTGCGACAGCGCGAAATTGACGAAGCCGAACTGGAACGGCCAGGCATAGGCGAGCGGGACGGCGAACATCGCGGTCGGCGGTATGCGACCATGCGCCTCGCGCGCGGCCCATAACAGTCCCGCGACGGTCAGCATCGGGATCGCGATCACAGCCAGCTTGGTCGCGGGCTCGAACCCGACCAGCCGGGCCAGCGCCGGCACCAGCAGGTCCATCCCGAGGTTGGGGATCAGCGCCCAGTGATACGTGTAATAGCGCTGAAGATCGGGCGAGGTCGGCAGTGCCATCGCGATGTGCCAGCGCCCCATATGCCCTGGCAGGTCGCCGAGCGGGGGCAACGCCGGCCACAACAGTGGCACCGCGGACAGCAGAACGAGCGTCACAGCGAACGCGCGCGTTTCCCACCATCCAGCACCGTTCGCCTTCGTCATCTCGTCCTGCGCCCTCGCCCCATCTGCAAACGTCATCCCATGCCCCGCGCTAAATTTCGGTTAACCATGCGGTTTGCGACGGAGCATCGCGTGGCGCTTGCCCCCTGCCCCTGCGGACACTATCCCGCAGCTTTAATGCGAACCTCAGATCACCGCCCCGCCGCCCTCATCGAAGGCGGCGCCGTTTTCCCGCACCGGCATCTCACCGGTATCGACGGGCTCCAACCACACGAGATCGCGTTCCTGCTCGACGAGGCGGAGACGTGGGTGGACGCGAACCGCACGCATGCGACGCCGGACAAGCGGCTCGCCGGGCTCACGCAGATCAACGCATTCTTCGAGAACTCGACGCGCACGCTCCTGTCGTTCGAGATCGCCGGCAAGCGGCTCGGCGCCGACGTCGTCAACATGCACGCGGCGCAGTCGAGCGTGAAGAAGGGCGAAACGCTGATCGACACCGCGATGACGCTGAACGCGATGCGCGCGGATGTGATCGTGATCCGGCATATGTCGAGCGGCGCCGTGCGGTTGATCGCGGACAAGGTTGACTGTCCTGTCCTCAACGCAGGCGACGGGCGGCACGAGCATCCGACCCAGGCGCTGCTCGATGCGCTCACGATCCGGCGGCGAAAGGGCTCGATCGCTGGCCAACGCGTGGTGATATGCGGCGACCTGCTGCACAGTCGGGTCGCGCGGTCGAACATCCTGGCGCTTACCGCTCTTGCCGCAGAGGTCCGCGTCTGTGCGCCCTCGACCCTGATGCCGCCGATGATCGAGCGGATGGGCGTTACTGCGTTCACCGATTTCGACAAGGCCCTGGAGGGCGCGGACGTGGTGATGATGCTCCGGCTCCAGAACGAGCGGATGGATGGCGCATACGTCCCCTCCACGCGCGAATATCGACTGCGCTACGGCTTGACGCTCGACCGGTTGGCGAAGGCGGCGCCCGATGCGCTGGTGATGCATCCCGGCCCGATGAATCGCGGCGTCGAGATCGATTCCGCGGTCGCCGATCACGCACGCTCGGCGATCACCGAACAGGTCGAGATGGGGGTGGCCGTCCGGATGGCCTGCCTCGACGTGCTGACCCGAAGAGCGCGCGGCGTGGAGGGTTGGGCATGATCTTCGCTCTCACCAACGCGACGCTCGCCTGCCCCGTTGGCGGTGTGTCGAAGGGCAATCTGCTGATCCGCGACGGCGTGATCGTCGCGACCGGGATCGTCGATATCCCGTCCGATGCGACGGTCGTCGATTGCGGCGGCAAGACGGTCGCGCCCGGAATCGTCGATCTCGGCGTGGCGAAGGTCGATCGTGCGGCGTTCCGTGCCGGCGGGATCGTGCGGATCGGCCTCATGCCCGACCAGTCGCCGGTGCTGGACGATCCGGGCATCGTCCAGCGCGCCGCGTTGATCGGCAAGCCCGACCTCTGGATCCACCCGATCGCCGCCGCCACGCGCGGACTTGACGGCCATGACCTCGCCGAGATGGCGATCTGTCTCTCGGCGGGCGCGAAGGCGGTCGGCACGGGCAAGCGCTGGATCGCCGACAGTGGCGTGATGCGGCGCGTGCTCGCCTATGCCCGCGATCTCGACGTGACGGTGATCGCGCATGCGGAGGACGGCGGGCTCACCGCTGGCGCGGTCGCGACCGAGGGCGAGACGGCGACGCGGCTTGGGTTGCCCGCCGCGCCGGCGGTGGCCGAGGCGCTGGCGATCGCGCGCGACCTGATGCTCGCCGAGGATACCGGGGCGCGGCTCCACATCCGCCAGGTGACGACGGCGGCCGGGTTCGACCTGATCCGCGCGGCGAAGCGTCGCGGCGTGGCCGTCACGTGCGGCATCACGCCTGCACATCTGCATTTGTCGGAGATCGCGGTCAGCGATTTCCGATCGTTTGCGCTGCTGTCACCGCCGTTACGTGCGGAAAGCGACCGTCGCGCGGCACTCGATGCCATCGCCGACGGTACGATCGACGTGCTGTGTTCTGGGCACGAGCCGCGCGGGCCGGAGGAGAAGCGGCTGCCGTTTACCGATTCGAGCAGCGGGATGGCCGGTGCGGAGACGCTGTTGCCGCTCGCACTGATGCTGGTGCGCGACGAACTGCTGACGGTCGAGCGATTGTTCGCGCTGCTGGCGAGCAACCCGGCGCGCGTGCTCGGGCTCGATACCGGCACGCTGGAGGTGGGCAAGCCTGCCGACCTGATGCTGTTCGACCAGCAGGCGCCATGGCAGATCGTCGGGGAGGAGTTTGCGGCCGAGGCGGGCAATACCCCGTTCGACGGTTTGCCGGTGCAGGGTCGCGTGCTGCGATTGTGGAAGGGTGGGCGCGAAATTCGGTGACCGCGTAGAGGACGCTCATAAAATGGACCACCCCGGAGAAGGCTGGGTGGTCCTCCGAAGAACGGGCAGGCCTGATCCTCTTACCGCGAAGCGATCTGCATACCAGGCTTGCGCACCCACTGCGCCATCGCATCGCCAGCGCCCTGGCGGACGAAGCACGCACCGCCTTTGGCGCGGTACTGGCGACACATCGAAACCGCCGTCGATCGACTGAATCCGCCGACCGAGAGCCGGTAGAAATCCTCGCCTTTTGCCTTGAAGGCGGTGCCGTTCGGCGAATAGCTGGCGAGCACCGCAAACCGGCGCGAGGCGCGGCCCCAGGCGTCCTTCGCAACGCCAGGACTCTCGAATGCGCCGAGTTGCACGTACCAGTTGCCGGTCGTCGCCGCCTTCGCCCGGTACGCTGCGGTCGCCATGCCGCGGCCGTCTGGCGCAGGCGCCGTAGCAACCTTGATCGGACCACCGGCAGGCCGCATCATCATCGACGGCAGCGACTGGACCACCTCTTGCCGCGGTCCGAACGACACCTTGGAGAAGCCCGCGACCGGCCCCGCCGTCAGTACCGCAGCAGTTTCCACGGGAAGCGGCGCGCCAGGAGCCTCGACCGGATCGGCCGCCGCCAAGGCTTGCTCGGGAACGCCGGGCACGACAGGCGCGGACGCGTTCAACGCCAGCGCCGCCGGCTGCCCGGCATCGGCCATCGCACGTACGCCGAGCAGCCCCGCCACCTGGTCCGATGCGTTGGCAGGCTGCGCGAACGTCGCCCATTGTTCGAGCCGTGTATCGACGTCCGCCGGGGCCATGTCCGCCGCAGCGACCACGCGCGCCACAGGCCACTGCCCTGCCAAGGCGTAGCTCAACGCCAGATTCTGCCGCACCTTGGCGCTTGCGGCTGGCGAACGCGCAACCTCGGTCAACAGCGCGATGCCGCCGGCCGTGTCCCCTGCCAGCGATAGCGCCAGCCCGCGATCGATCGCCGGGATGATCGCAGCGTTTGCCGCCAGCGTCTGCCGCGCCGCCTGCCAGTCGCCCGTCGCGACCTGCGACAGCGCGAGGTTCAGCGCAGCCTTGCCGTTGCCCGGCGATAGCTGGAGCGTGTCCGCGAACGCGCGGGACGCCGATGCGAACCGACCGCCTTGGATATAAGCCTGGCCGAGCAGCATGCGATACTCCGCCGACCGCGGCAGCAGAGCAACAGCGCTTTCCGCATAGCCGATCGCTACCGGACCATCGCGTCGGGCGAGCGCGGTCTGCGCCTTGCCCGCTTTCGTCGCCGCGCCTTTGGCCGCCAACGCACCGCTGCGGTCGCTTGCCGACGCCACGCCGCCGCCGGTGGCCGCACAGCCGACCATCGTACCGCCAAGCAGGAGGGCCGATATGCCGCCGAGGAGAAGTGCGCGCGTGTTCATCGGGATGATCCCTGTTTCAACGTTTGGGTTTTGCGGGTGGCAGTTGCGCGACGAGCGCCTCCACCTCGGGCAAGGAGTGCAGGAAAGCGTCGAGCGCTTGAGTCATGAGCTGTTGCGACGAACGTCTGGTAATCGCGCTCGCCAGCCGGAGCCGCAGATGACGATCCGCATCGAGCCGCAACGTAAACGCCGCCTTCGATCCGTTGGTCGTCGGAGCCGCCTGGCGCCTGATCCGTACGGCGGTCGCCAGCGAAACATCGGCAACGGCGATCGGCTGCGTCTCGATCCCAGCCTTCAACGCTTCGCGCTCGATCAACACGGGCGGCACGGGCGATCCCATGTCGTTCCAGCCCAGATCGTCACCTACGGCGTCCGACGCCCGTTCGTCCTGAGCGCGCATCGCGGGGCGTGCGTCGCCCTTGCGCGCCAGCAGCGAGGACGTGAGCGACGCGGCGGGTTTCGGCTGTACCATTAATTGACGACCCGGCGGCCGAAGCCCCCAACGGCGGGGCGATGCCCGGCGGCGGTCGGTACGGCGAACACGGTGCGGCGGAAGTTCTTTTCCAACCGGTCGCAGACATAGATCCACAACGCCTCGATCTCGGCGGTCGATTTGTTCTTCGGGTCGAGCTCCATGACGGTACGTCCGTCGATCATCGACACCGCGAAGTCGGTGCGCTGGTGTATGATAGTCGGCGCCACCGTACCGTGCTGCGACAGGGCAAGCGTAGCTTCGGCGGTAATGCGCGCCTTCGGCGTCGCGGCGTTGACGACGAAGATCAGCGGCTTGCCGGCCCGCGCGCACATGTCGACGGTGGCACCGACTGCACGCAGATCATGTGGGCTGGGCCGGGTCGGCACGACGATCAGTTCGGCGACCTGGATCACGCTCTGGATCGCCATCGTGATCGCAGGCGGCGTATCGATCATCGCCAGCTTGAAGCCCTGTTGGCGAAGGATTTCCAGATCCGCCGCAAGTTGCGCAACCGTGGTCTGGGCGAAGGCCGGCTTTTCGTCGGTGCGCTCGTTCCACCAGTCGGTCAGCGACCCCTGCGGATCAATGTCGATCAGGACCACGGGCCCGTTTCCCGCACGCTCGGCCTGGACGGCGAGATGACCCGTCAAGGTCGTCTTCCCCGATCCCCCCTTCTGCGATGCGAACGCAAGAACGCGCATAATCGGCCCAACCCCTGTATTCGAGACGGGAGTGCCATGCGGGGGTCTAAGAAGCAGTTAACGCGGCGTCATAATGGGTTCGAACCAAGCGATATTGGTACGAAAATCCGCACAAGCCCCCTTTGCCATGCGCGCCGAACGGCGGCATGGTAGCGACGAGTGGATGTTGAGGTAGAGCGATGACGGTTGGGAAGCTTCTCTTGGGTGCGATCGCGTTGAGTGGCGTGCTCGTCGCCGTTCCCGCGACGGCCGACGTGAAGGCCGGTGTCGAAGCCTGGGGCAAGGGCGATTTCCCGAAAGCGATCAGCGAATGGCGCCCGCTCGCGATCGGCGGGGATGCCGACGCGCAGTTCAATCTCGCCCAGGCGTACAAGCTGGGGCGCGGCGTACCGCTCGATCCGGCGCTCGCCGAGAGCTGGTTCCGAAAGGCGGCGATGCAGGGGCATCAGCAGGCGGAGGACAATTACGGGCTCGCGCTGTTCCAGGCGGGCAAGCAGTCCGACGCGCTGCCGTGGCTGGAGAAGTCGGTCGCGCGCGGCGAACCGCGCACGCAGCTGGTGCTTGGCACGATGCTGTTCAACGGCGACGGCGTCCCACGCGATTTCCCTCGCGCCTATGCGCTGATGACGCGCGCGTCGGCGTCCGGGTTGCAGTCGGCTTCGCAGACGCTGACGCAGATGGACCAGTATATCTCGCCTGCAGACCGTGAGAAGGGCACCGCACTGGCGCAGCAATATGCGTTGCAGGCCAAGCCCGCAGCAGCGCCGCGCTCGACGATAGGACAGACGCCCGTCCCGCCGTCCCGCATCGCCGAAACGCCGCGCCCGACGACGTCGGCGCCAAGTTCGCTGCCCGCCCGCGTTCCGGTCCCGACGCGTGAGCCGGTAGCAAACCCCGTACCGAAGCCCGTGCCGCCGAAGGCCAATGCACCGAAGCCCGCGGTCGCCAAGCCGACGCCTGCCCCAGCGCGTGCGACCGGCAATTGGCGCATCCAGCTTGGCGCCTTCCGCGACCAAGGCAATGCCGAGACGTTGTGGAACAAGGTTCGTGGCAAGCTTCGTGGCGCGCAACCATCCTATCCCAAGGCGGGTAGCGTGACCCGGCTTCAGGCGGGCGGCTTCGCGTCGAAGGCGGACGCGACGCGGGCTTGCTCGGCGGCGGGCGTACCCTGTGTGATCGTCGCGCCCTGAGCGGATGCGGCGGACACTCCTGACGAGGATGTGCGAATGTTCTTCCTGACTTTGGCCCTGTTGTCCGCGCCGTCGATCTGCACCGAGATCAGGCAGCAATGTCGGGCATGCCCTACCGAAGGCAGCGTAAAAGGGTGCTCGACGGCCGGCATCGCCTGCCAGCCGACCCGCCGCATCTGCGAACCCGCCGTCGTTCCGAAGACCGGGGCACGCGCGGTTCGTAGCGCCGGCAAGAGGGCGCGCTGAGCGACGGCCTCCCTTGGACGGCGGACGAACGATCCGGCGTGGGAGGGATCAAATAGCCCAACCGGTCGTTTCGTTTTGACATCGACCGGGAGCTAGATGAATGATTTCGAAGACCTTGGCGCTGGCAGTTGCCGGCGCAACGCTGTTGGCCGCGTGTTCTGGCGAACAGCCTGCGACGACCAATACCGATACGATAACCGAAAACGGCGTGTCCTTGCGTAACCTTGCGGAAACCGACGTGGCCGTGCCCAAACCCGAGCAACTGACGGTCAAGGGCCGGTTGATCCCGACCCCGTCCGACCCGACCTCGCGCCATTTCCTGTTGCGCGAGCGGAAAGCCGTCGGCGGCACGATCATCGCGATCCTGCGGCAGGAGCATGAGGCCAAGGTCGCCTATGCGCGGACCGAGACCGACTGCGCCAACCGTCTTTTCCACGTGCTGGGCGTCGGACCGAACCGCGCGCTGGTCGAGACCAACATCGCGCATGACGGCCCGCTGCGGCCGATCAAGGGCCTGCCGTTGCGTGAGGAACTCGCGACGTATGTTTGCAACGCGAGCGGTACGCCGTTGGCGAAGGGGTAACACAGCGGCGGGCCGTCCACGATCCTCCCCCGCCAGGGGGAGGTGGCTGGCCCTTGCCAGACGGAGGGGGAGGTAGGCGGCCACGTCTGTTTCGTGTCCTCCCCCTCCGTCACCTTCGGCGACACCTCCCCCTGGCGGGGGAGGATCGTGAGAGCGTTTAGTCCAACACCCACTCGCGTTTTGCGATCCCCTGCGCATAGAGAAGCGCCGTCAGATCGCCATGATCCACGCGCGCCGCCGCCGCTGCCGCGACGATCGGCTTGGCGTGATAGGCCACGCCCAGCCCCGCCGCTTCGATCATCGCCAAGTCGTTCGCACCGTCGCCGACTGCCAGCGACTCTTCCACCACGATCCCCCGCTCGGCGATCGCGGCCTGTAGGGTCGTGAGTTTCGTGTTCGAACCGACGATCGGCTTGGTCACCGTCCCCGTCAGCACGCCGCCGTCGATTTCCAGCACGTTGGCGATTGCGCGGTCGAAGCCTATCTCCTTGGCCACAGGCTCAGCAAACCGCGTGAAGCCGCCCGACACCAGTACCGCCAGCGCGCCGCGCGACCGCATCGTCCGTACCAGCGCCTTCGCACCCGGCATGATCGTCACACGCTCGGCGAGACAGCGTTCGATGTCGCTCTTGGCCAGCCCCTTCAGCAGCGCCACGCGCGCATCCAGCGCCGCCTCGAAATCGAGTTCGCCGCGCATCGCGCGTTCGGTGATTTGGGCGATCTGCGGCTTGATCCCGGCGTAATCGGCTAGCTCGTCGATGCATTCGACGGTGATCATCGTTGAATCCATGTCGGCCACCAGTAGCGTCTTGGTGCGCGTAAGGCTCGACTGCACGACTACGTCGGTTGCTGGGAATGCATTTTCGAGCGCGACCCGAGCCGCATCCGGCGCCATCCCGAAGATCAGGTCGGCAGCGGTGCCCTCGTCGATCCACCCGCTGGCACCCGGCGCGCACCCGGCGTCGCGCAGGCGATCCATCGCGGTCGAAATATCGCCCGCGGTCAGCGTGCCCGAGGCTATAAGCGTTGCCGTGAACATAGAACATCTCCCGAAGGTCGCGCTCATTGCAGGGCCGACCGCGAGCGGCAAGTCCGCGCTCGCGCTTGCCATCGCCGCGCGCCACGATGGCGTCGTCATCAACGCCGACTCCGCACAGGTCTATGCGGACCTCCGCATCCTCACCGCGCGGCCCTCGCCGGAGGAAGAAGACAGCGCCCCGCACCGCCTGTTCGGCCACGTCGATGCCGCCGACGCCACCTACTCCGCCGCGCGCTGGGCCGCCGAAGCGACGCAGGCGATCCGGGACACGCTGGCCGAGGGCAGGCTGCCGATTCTGGTCGGCGGCACCGGCCTCTATGTCCGCACCTTGTTGGACGGCATCGCCCCCGTCCCCGCGATCGCCCCGGCTCTCCGCGAAGACGTCCGCGCCCTCCCTGTCGTCGAGGCGCACGCGGCGCTTGCGCACCTCGACCCGCAGGCCGCCGCCAAGCTCAACGCTGCCGACACCGCCCGTGTCGCCCGCGCCCTGGAAGTCGTGCGCGGCACCGGCCGCACGCTCGCCGACTGGCAAAAGGACAAGGTCGGCGGGATCGGCGAGACGATCGACGTCCGCGCGCTGATCCTGATCCCCGACCGCGACTGGCTCAACGCGCGCATCGACCAGCGCTTCGCCGAGATGGCCGACACAAGCCGTGACGAGATCGCCGCGCTGCTTGCTCGCACGGACATCCCTTGGGACGCCCCGATCCGTCGCGCGATCGGCGTCCCCGAGATCGCCGCCCTAGTCCGCGGCGAGACATCGAACCCCGACGCAATCGCCGCCGGATCGCTCGCCACCCGGCGCTACGCTAAGCGCCAATACACCTGGCTCCGACACCAGCCGCCGGCCGCCTGGACCCGCACCGACGCCCTCGATCTCCCGACGCGCCTGCAGCAATTTGAAACTATATTGCTGAAATGATGTTTGACACGCATCTTTTATATCGGTAGCCGGCCCATCCACGAGACGCTAAAGGCAGCGTTCTCGCAAAGGATGATATGAAATGACCGAGAAGAGTGGAGCCGATATCCTGATCGAGGCGCTGTGCGATCTCGGCGTGGAGGTCGTCTTCGGCTATCCGGGTGGTGCCGTGCTGCCGATCTACGACGCGCTGTTTCGCAGCGGCCGGATCAAGCACATTCTGGTGCGCCACGAGCAGGCTGCGACGCATGCCGCGGAAGGCTATGCCCGCTCGACCGGCAAGCCGGGCGTGGTGCTCGTCACTTCCGGCCCCGGCGCGACCAACGCGGTCACCGGCATCACCGACGCGCTGATGGATTCGATCCCGATGGTCGTGATCACCGGCCAGGTGCCGACCGCGCTGATCGGCACCGACGCGTTCCAGGAGGCCGATACCGTCGGCATCACGCGTCATTGCTCGAAGCATAATTACCTCGTGAAGGATCCCGCCAAGCTCGGCGACGTGATCCACGAGGCGTTCCACATCGCTACCTCGGGTCGTCCCGGCCCGGTGGTCGTCGACATTCCCAAGGACGTGCAGGTCGCCACGGCGCGGTACAAGAAGCCGGGCCCGATCCAGCACAAGACCTATCGCCCGCAGGTGAAGGCCGACCAGAGCCAGATCGAGCAGCTCGTCGACATGCTCGCCGCGGCCGAACGCCCGATCCTGTATACCGGTGGCGGCATCATCAACTCCGGTCCAGCCGCGAGCCAGCTGCTGTGCGAACTCGTCCGCATCACCGGCGCGCCGGTGACGTCGACGTTGATGGGTCTCGGGGCGTATCCTGCGTCCGGCCCGCAGTGGCTCGGCATGCTCGGGATGCATGGCACGTACGAGGCCAATATGGCGATGAACCAGGCCGACCTCGTCGTCGCGCTCGGCTCGCGCTTCGACGACCGCGTGACGGGGCGCCTCGACGCGTTCAGCCCGAACTCGCGGAAGGTGCATATCGACATCGATCGCTCGTCTGTGAACAAGACCGTGCGCGTCGACCTCGCGATCATCGCCGATGTCGGCCACGCGCTGGAGGACATGGTCCGGATCTGGAAGAGCCGCCAGCATCCGAAACCCGACACGACCGATTGGCAGCGTCGGATCGCCGGCTGGCGTGCTGTGAAGTGTCTCGATTTCCCCGAGAACGACCCGAACGAGATCATGCCGCAGCGCGCGATTCGGGCGCTGTTCGATGCAACGCACGCGCAATCGCCGATCATCACGACCGAGGTCGGCCAGCACCAGATGTGGGCCGCCCAGCATTTCGGGTTCGAGAAGCCGAACAAGTGGCTGACCAGCGGTGGTCTCGGCACGATGGGCTACGGCCTGCCCGCCGCGATCGGCGCGCAGATGGGCAATCCGAACGCGCTGGTGATCGACATCGCCGGCGAGGCGTCGATCCAGATGAACATCCAGGAGCTGGCGACGGCCTCGCAATACCGGTTACCGGTGAAGATCTTCATCCTCAACAACCAGTATATGGGCATGGTCCGCCAGTGGCAGGAGCTCACCTATGAGAGCCGCTATTCGGAGAGCTATTCGGATTCGCTGCCTGATTTCGTGAAGCTCGGCGAGGCGTATGGCTGGAAGGGTATTCTGATCGAGACGCGCGACCAGCTCGACGGCGGCATCGCGGACATGCTGGCGCATGACGGTCCGGTGATCGTCGATTGCCGCGTATCGCAGCTGACCAACTGCTTCCCGATGATCCCGTCGGGTGCTGCGCATACCGACATGATCCTGCAGGCGAACGAAGTGTCCGGCACGATGGACGACGAAGCGAAGGCACTGGTTTGATGGGGCAGTCACTTCTTCCCCCCTCCCGTGAACGGGAGGGGCCGGGGGTGGGCTCGCGCTCAATCCCGACCGGCATCCCTAGCGGCCATCCGCGCGCCCACCCCCTACCCCCTCCCGCAAGCGGGCGGGGGGGAGACTGAACCATGCACATTTCCCAGGAAAAGGCCGAGCGGCACACGCTCGCCGTCATCGTCGACAACGAACCGGGCATCCTCGCCCGGATCGCCGGCCTGTTCACCGCGCGTGGCTATAATATCGAGAGCCTGACCGTTTCGGAGATCACCGCCGACAAGTCGGTCAGCCGTATCACCATCGTCACTTCGGCGAGCGCGGCGACGATGGAGCAGATCATCGCGCAGCTCGACCGGCTCGTGCCGGTGCACAAGGTCACAGACCTCACCGCACTCGGCGCGCACGTCGAGCGCGAGCTCGCGCTGGTGAAGGTCCGCGGCACCGGCGACCACCGGATCGAAGCCTTGCGCCTTGCCGACGTCTACCGCGCCCGCGTGGTCGACGCGACGACGTCGAGCTTCGTGTTCGAGGTCACCGGCGGGATCGACAAGATCGACAAGTTCGTCGAACTCATGGGTGAAGTCGGCCTCATCGAAGTCGCCCGAACCGGCATCGTCGCGATCGCCCGCGGCAAAGAGCCGGCCTGAATTTCCAGCCAACTTCATCACCCCGCATTGCACCTAAATCCGTCACCCCAGCGAAAGCTGGGGTCTCCCGCGGCTCCTGTCCCGCAAGAGCCGCATGAGATACCAGCTTTCGCTGGCATGACGGGATTGCCGCTGGCGTGGCGGATTTGCGGGCTCCGACGCTTCAAGATTCAATGTTTCCAGAAAGGACCATCCAATGCGTGTCTATTACGATCGCGACGCCGACCTGAACCTCATCACCGACAAGAAGATCGCGATCGTCGGTTACGGCTCACAGGGCCATGCGCACGCGCAGAACCTCCGCGATTCGGGCGTCAAGGACGTCGCGATCGCACTCCGCGAGGGTTCGGCTACCGCCAAGAAGGCGATCGAGGCCGGCTTCGCGGTCAAGTCGAATGCGGAGGCCGCCGCCTGGGCTGACATCGTCATGATCCTCGCCCCCGATGAGCATCAGGCCGCGATTTACGCGAGCGACCTGCACGACAACCTCAAGCAGGGCGCGACGATCGCCTTCGCACACGGCCTCAACGTGCATTTCGGCCTGATCGAGCCCCGCGCCGATCTCGACGTGATCATGATCGCACCCAAGGGCCCCGGCCACACCGTGCGCAGCGAATATGTCCGCGGCGGCGGCGTCCCCTGCCTGATCGCGATCGACCAAGACAAGTCGGGCAACGCGCACGACATCGCGCTCGCCTATGCCAGCGGCGTCGGCGGCGGTCGTTCGGGCATCATCGAGACCAACTTCCGCGAGGAATGCGAAACCGACCTGTTCGGCGAGCAGGCCGTGCTGTGCGGCGGCATCACCCACCTAATCCAGGCCGGGTTCGAGACGCTGGTCGAAGCCGGCTACGCACCCGAAATGGCGTATTTCGAGTGCCTGCACGAGACCAAGCTGATCGTCGACCTGCTGTACGAGGGCGGCATCGCCAACATGCGCTACTCGATCTCGAACACGGCTGAGTATGGCGACATCACGACCGGTCCGCGGATCATCACGTCGGAGACCAAGGCCGAGATGAAGCGCGTGCTGGCCGACATCCAGTCGGGCCGGTTCGTGAAGAACTTCATCCTCGACAACCGTGCGGGGCAGCCTGAGTTGAAGGCGGCAAGGAAGCAGGCGCTGGCGCATCCGATCGAGAAGATTGGGTCGGAGTTGCGTGGGATGATGCCTTGGATCGGAAAGAATGCTTTGGTCGATAAAGCCAAAAACTGACCTCGTCAGTTTTCGCTTTATCGACCGGCCGGCACGACGGAGCCTGCCCATAGGGCACGGCTTCGCCGGGTCCGACGGGCTGGCGTTTCCGCCCGCTCCAGCCATCCCGGCGAAGGCCGGGGCCTAATTGGAGAGGCTGCAGTAACGGAGCGCTGTCTTCCGTTAGCGACGTTCCCCAATTGGGGCCCGGCCTTCGCCGGGGTGGTATTGTGAGGTGGGGGCCGTTCTCTCTCCCTGTTCCCTCGCGAACGCGGGGGGCCAGGGTCTCGCGCGGTGTTCGTGGTTTAGCTGGGCCCCCGCGTCCGCGGGGGAACTGGGTGGAGCGACACCCTCCCAACACCGACCCAATTCCGAAACACAGCGTTGGCATAACGTCATTTGACGCGCTCCCTCCACTCGGCCAGCATCGCGCGTTCAACAGGAGACCCCGCATGCGCCTAGTCCTAGCCACGATCCTCGCCCTCACCGCCGCTCCGGTAATCGCGCAAACCGCTGCCATCCCCGGCGCCCCCGTGAAGGCGCGCGTCACCGCCGGCACCTACGCAGTCGACGCGAACCACACGCAGGTCACGTGGGCCGTCAACCACATGGGCTTCTCGATGCTCGAAGGGCAGCTGGGCGCGTCGGGGGGCAGCATCACGATCGATCCCGCCAAGCCGAACGCGACCAAGGTCGAAGTGAACTTCGCCATCGACCAGCTTTCGGTCACCTCGGCACCGTTCGCGGGCCATCTCAAGTCGAAGGACTTCTTCGACGCGGCGACCTACCCCACCGCCAAGTTCGTGTCGACCAAGGTCGTCGCGACCGGCGACAAGGCGACGATCACCGGCGACCTCACGCTCAAGGGTGTCACCAAGCCGGTCGTGCTCCAGGCGACCTTCGTCGGCGCGGGCGCGAACCCAATGAACAAGAAGCTCAACTTCGGCTTCCGCGCGACGACCTCGATCAAGCGCAGCGACTTCAACATCGGCGCCTACGCCCCGGTGGTGTCTGACAAGGTCGACCTAACCATCAACGCTGCGTTCGCCGCGGAATAATACCAATCGCCCGGGGTCGCCGCCGTAACGGCCCCCGGGCGCCCTTCAACTCCAATCGCTCGAACGACCTCAGATCAGTGCTTCGATGGTGTTCGTCGCCGACTTGATGCGAACACCCTTCACCCAATCGGCGGAGGTATCGGAATAGGACGCGGCGATCGGCGTCACAACCTGCAAGACAATACCCTCCGGCTCGACAGCGACGAAGTCAAACCCTTGGATGCCGTCATCCGGCGGCACGATATATACGTACTTCGACAGCACGGGATCGGTCCATCCCGATGTATTCGTCCGTCCTTTCGCTTCAACCCCGAGAATCGGTGGCCTACTTTTGCTAAGCGTCACCGCGACATCATCGACAGCGTAAATATCGGTTACAGCATGGGCTACGGTACTCATGGCATCTCCTCCTTCTGCTTGATCGAGCCATCGTACCGCGCCAGAGAATTCACGCACTTATAGATCGATCCATAGTGGACGCGAGCGTTCGCCGCCGATAGAAGAAGCGCAATGACGTATGGCCGCCTCCTGCTGCTTCGACTTACGCGCCCTTAGGCGCGCCGATCGTTTGCGCGGTGGCCATGCCCCGTGCCTCGCGCCTAAGGGCTGACCCGAACGCTCCCGACGACACGAGAGACACGAGCCATGCTGCGCGACCCATCGACCAAATACCGTCCCTTCCCGCAAGTCGACCTGCCCGACCGCCAATGGCCGTCGAAGACCATCGTCAAGCCACCCCGCTGGCTCTCGACCGATCTGCGCGACGGCAACCAGGCGCTGATCGACCCGATGGATGCGGAGAAGAAGACGCGGTTCTTCGACCTGCTCTGCAAGGTCGGCCTGAAAGAGATCGAGGTCGGTTTCCCAAGCGCCGGCGCAACCGAATTCGACTTCATCTCGGGGCTGGTGAAGACCGGCCGGATCCCCGACGACGTGTCGATCCAGGTGCTGACCCAGTCGCGCCGCGACCTGATCGAGACCAGCTTCGCCAGCCTCGTCGGCGCGAAGACCGCGATCGTTCACCTGTACAACGCCGTCTCCCCCGCGTGGCGGAAAATCGTGTTCGGCATGGACCGCGCGCAGGTGAAGCAGATCGCGATCGACGGCGCCAAGGTGCTGCGCGACGAAGCTGCCAAGCAACCGAACGTCCGCTGGCAATTCGAATATTCGCCTGAGACGTTCTCGACCGCCGAACTCGATTTCAGTCTCGAGGTTTGCGAAGCCGTGATGGACGTCCTCATGCCGACGCCTGAGAACCCGATCATCTTCAACCTGCCCGCGACCGTCGAGTGCGCGACGCCGAACATCTATGCCGACCAGATCGAATGGTTCGGCCGCCACATCCGCAACCGCCACGCGGTGGCGATCTCGCTCCACACGCACAACGACCGGGGCACCGGAGTCGCGGCGGCGGAACTCGGCATGATGGCGGGTGCGGACCGGGTCGAGGGCTGCCTGCTCGGCAATGGCGAACGCACCGGCAATTGCGATCTCGTCACGCTCGCGCTCAACATGTACACGCAGGGCGTCGATCCGAAACTCGACCTGTCGGACATCGACGGCGTCGTGAACACGGTCAATTATTGCACCAACATCCCCGTCCACCCGCGCACGCCCTATGCCGGCGACCTCGTCTTCACCGCGTTTTCGGGGAGTCATCAGGACGCGATCAAGAAGGGGTTCGCGGCGCAGGAAGCGAAGAACGACACGCTGTGGGAGGTCCCGTATCTACCGATCGACCCCGCCGACTTGGGCCGCAGCTACGAGGCGGTGATCCGCGTCAATTCGCAGTCCGGCAAAGGCGGCGTCGCCTGGGTGATCGAGCAGGACAAGGGGCTGAAGCTGCCCAAGCGCTTGCAGGCGGACTTCAGCCGGCATGTGCAGGCCTATGCCGACGAGACCAGCCGCGAGCTGAACGCGGCGGATATCTGGGGCCTGTTCGAGCGGACGTACATGCCGCAGGCGGACGACCGGGTGGAGTTGCGCGACTATGAGGAAAGCGGCGCCTCGGGGCAGCGCGTGTTCATCGGCCGCGTCGCGATCGACGGCGAGGAGCGGTCAATTTCCGGGCGTGGCAACGGCCTGATCTCGGGCGTGATTGCGGCGCTGACGGAGTCGACCGGGCCGACGTTGGACGTGGTGGATTACAACGAGCATGCGATCGGCCACGGGGCCGATGCGCAGGCCGCGGCCTATGTCGAATGCCGGACGGCCGAGGGCAAGACGGTGTTCGGCGTCGGCATGGACACCGACATCGCCACCGCCTCGGTCCGCGCGGTCCTGAGCGCCGCCAACCGCGCCTGACCTTCCAACGAGCGGCCACCGGCTGAGCCGGTGGCCGCTCCCCTCACGCCAGCTTCGCCACCAACGCCTGCGCCGCCTTTTCCGACGACGCAGGGTTCTGCCCGGTGATCAGCAAGCCGTCCTCGACGACGTACACCCCCCAATCGGCGGTTTTCGAATAGTTGCCGCCCTGCTGTTCGAGCATGTCCTCGACGAGGAACGGCACGATATCGCTGAGCCCGACCGCAGCCTCCTCGCTATTGGTGAAGCCGGTGACCGCCTTGCCCTTGACGAGCGGCGTGCCATCGGCGGCCTTCACATCGCGCAGCACGCCGGGTGCGTGACAGACCAGCGCGACGGGCTTGCCTGCGCCGATCGCGTTCTGGATCAGCGCGATCGAGGCCGGATCGTTGGCGAGATCCCAGAGCGGCCCGTGCCCGCCCGGATAGAATACCGCGTCATAGTCGGCAATCCGCATATCGGACAGTACGCGCGTGTCGGCGAGCGCGGCGGTTGCCTCGGCATCCGCCTCGAACCGCCGCGTCGCGTCGGTCTGTGCATCGGGCCTGGCGCTGCTCGGATCGAGCGGCGGCTGGCCACCGGCGGGCGATGCCAGCGTGATTTCGACACCGGCATCCTTGAAGACATAATAGGGTGCGGCGAGTTCTTCGAGCCAGAAGCCGGTCTTGCGGCCGGTATCGCCGAGGTCGGCGTGCGAGGTGAGGACGACGAGAATTTTCAACATGGGTCTCCGGATCGATGTTCTAGGGGAGAGAACGATCCGGCTCTAGAATCGGCGCCTTACGCGGGGGAAACGAAATGCGCCCGATCGTGGGACTAATTGTCCGATGAGGTCGGCAGCTCCCGCACGATGCGGCAACCGATCGCGGCGTCCGGGTAGACGTCGGTCTTCATCGTCTCGATCTCGACCCGCCGCACCCGCGCGTCACCCAGGCACAATGCAGCGATCGCCTCGCACAGCGTTTCCTGCAACGCGAACGGGCGCTCCGCTACCATCGCGAGGATTCCGGTGCGTACGAAATCGTAATCGAGCACGTCCTCAATCGCATCCTCGCCGAGCGGCCCCGGATACACCACCGTCATCTCGACCGAGACGACCACGCGTTGCGGCGCCACCTCGTGCGGGTGGATGCCGAGCCGCATCATGACCTCGAGCCCGTCGAGGATCGTCGTGAATTCAGCCATGTCGTCCCCCAGGGTCCCGATCGAACATCACGTCGCCGTCGCGGCGCAGAAACCGCTGCCCGCAATCCACGAAGAGGTTCTGGCTCGTCACGCCCTTCGCAGTCAGCAGCCATGCCACCGCGTCTGCAACAGCCTCTGCACCGACTGGTCGCCGGAGCAGATTATCGCTCGCCACGGCGGCGAACTCCTCGTCACTTTGGTCCCCGCTCGGCAGCGTCAGCCCCGGCGACACCGCATTGACCGCGATGCGCGGGCCGAGTGCTTGCGCCAGCATCGCCGTTGCCCCGTCCAGCGCGATCTTTCCGCAGGTGTACGAGAAGAAATCGGGGTTGAGGTTCGCCACCTTCTGGTCGAGCAGGTTCACCACCGCACCGTCCGTGACATCGTCTTGCGACGCGAGCGCAGAGGCGAGCAGCACCGGCGCGCCGCAATTGATCGCGCTGAGTTCAGTGAACAGCACCGGGCTGACAGTCGGCGGTCGATCGAACTCGAACTTCGAGGCGCAGTTCACCAGGGCGTCGATCGGCCCGCCGATCGCTGATCGTGCGGCTGCGAACAGGTCGCCGATCGTGCCGAGATCGCTCAGGTCCCCAGCAACAGCCACGGCACGCCCACCCTTATCGACGATCTCCGCCACGAGCGCCGCCGCCTCGTCCGGCGAATGTCCCTGATGCACGACCACGGCATGGCCGTCCGCCGCCAGCCGCCGGACGATCGCTGCACCCAGCCGCTTTGCTCCGCCCGTAACAAGGACGGCCCTGCTCGAACCCGATCGCATCAGACGCCGCGGCCGATCAACGCCAGCACTTCCTTGCGGCTGCGTTCGTCGTCGCGGAACACGCCCATCATCCGGCTGGTGACCATCGTCACGCCAGGCGTGCGCACGCCGCGCGCCGTCATGCAGGCATGGCTCGCCTCGATCACCACCGCGACGCCCTGCGGCTTGAGGTTATCCCAGATGCAGTCCGCGACCTCGGCGGTCAGCCGTTCCTGCACCTGTAATCGCCGTGCGAACCCGTGCAGCACGCGCGCGAGCTTCGAGATGCCGACGACGTGATCGCGCGGCAGGTACGCGATGTGCGCCTTGCCGATGATCGGCGCCATGTGATGCTCGCAGTGGGACTGGAACGGGATGTCCTTCAGCAGGACGATCTCGTCATAGCCGCCGACTTCCTCGAACACGCGTTCGAGATGCTTGGCGGGATCGTCGCCATAGCCCGCACAATATTCCTTCCACGCCCGCGCGACTCGCCACGGCGTATCGATCAGGCCTTCGCGTGTCGGATCGTCGCCCGACCAGCGGATCAGGGTCCTGATCGCCTCGGCGACGTGCGGCGGCACCACGACCTTGCCGTCTTCGTCGATCAGATCGCCGCTATCCAGGGCAGCGTCAACCGACATGGTAGACTGCCGTAGCGTCACGCGCGACTTCCGTAACATGAGTTCGAATTTGCAACTGGTTCATCTTGCGTTCCTGCTGGATTAGTCACCGTTTTGCCTAAGAAATAAGCGTTGACGACTTAGTTTTTTGATCGCTTATTGAGCATACCTGATAATCGAAACTGTGAGCGGCAAAGACCGACGCGGTTCAGGGAGAGGATAGATCATGGCAAAGTTCGAACTGCTCGCCGCATCGGCGATGATACTCCTGCCTGTTGTTCCGGCAGTTGCCCAGACCGCCACTACCAGTTCCGCGCAAAATACCGCCCCGACGAACGGTCCGGGCCAGGAGGCTGTCTCCCAGCAACGAGCGGCCGATCCGTACGGCGCGGACGATATCGTCATCACCGCGCAACGCCAATCGCAGCGTTTGCAGGATGTTCCGATTGCTGTGAGCGCCTTTACCGCTGAAAACCTTGAAAGGCAGCAGATCGTCAACCCGATCGCGCTCCAGCAGACCTTGCCGAACGTGACGTTCACCAAGACGAACTTCACCTCGTCGAGCTTCACGATCCGCGGCATCGGCGATCTCTGCGTCGGCGCATCGTGCGACAGCGCAACCGCGATCCACGTCAACGACATGCCGCTGGTATCGACGCGGCTGTTCGAGTCCGAATTCTACGATCTCGAACGCGTCGAGGTGCTGCGCGGACCACAAGGCACGTTGTTCGGCCGCAACGCGACCGCGGGCGTCGTCAATTTCATCACCGCCAAGCCCGATCTCTCGGGGAGCCATGCCGCCGGTGAGTTCGAATATGGCAATTACGATTCCAAACGCGTGAAGGGCATGTTCAACCTGCCGATCACCGAAACGATCGGCATCCGCGTCGCCGGCCAGTATCTGAAACGCGACGGCTATACCAAGAACCTGTTCGACGGCGGCCGGATCGACGACCGCGATCTCTATTCGGTCCGCGGCACCTTGTCGTGGGAGCCGGACAGCGACACGCGCGTCGACCTGATCGGCTATTATTTCCACGAACGCGACAATCGCTCGCGCATCCAGAAGCAGCTGTGCCACCGCGATCCGACCGGCGTACTGGGCTGCCTTCCCGACCGGCTCGATTACGGCACGACCAATGGCAACTCCACGCTTGCCGCCGCCTATTCGTCGAGCGAGTTCTACCGCTTCGCGCTGGGCGCGGCATTCGCCCCCTATGCGCTGCAGAGCCTGTACGGGCGCGACACCTACACCGGGGTCGTCAATCCGACCGACGTCCGCACCGTCAACATCGATTACAAGCCCACCTATTTCAGCGACGAAGAGCAATACACCGCGAAGATCTTCCACGATTTCGGACCGGTTTCGTTCAACTTTACCGGTGGTTATGCGCGGAACTCGGTGGATTCTACCAACGACTATAATCTCGCGGTGGAAAACCCGCTCGGCGCCAATGTCGGCGCACTTACGTTGATCGGCGCCTCCAAGCTTCCCGGCGCGGCGTTTCCCGGTGGCATCAACCCGTTCACCAACGCGGTTGCCACGCTGTTTCCGAACGGCAACACCGGCACGATCTGCCAATCGGCACCCGGCCCCGATCTCGGCGTGTTCAGCGGCAGCAGCCTGTGTGGGCCGAGCAGCCAGGACGTCGATCGCTCGAACGCCCGATCGCGGCAATTCTCGGCCGAGGCGCATATCGACAGCCGCTTCGACGGAATGTTCAACTTCCTGATCGGCGGCATCTATCTCGACCAGAAGATCCGCGACAACAGCTACTACGTGACCGCCTTCCCGCTCGATTACGGCGCCGCGGTCATCGGCGCCGCCAACGTGCTCGGCGCGCGCGTGGCCGGCGCGGCGTTGCCCAACGCGTTCGGCTCGACGCCGTTTTATCGCAGCTTTACGGATTCGGTGCACCTCAAGTCGTACGGACTCTTCGGCGAGACCTATTTCGACTTCACCGACAAGCTGAAGCTGACGCTCGGCCTGCGCTACAATCACGACGAGAAGGAAGTCCGGGCGCGCACCTCGTTCATCTTCGACAACAAGACCCGGACGCTCGTCGGTGCGGGCGGTGCTCCCGTGCGCGATGCGGAGGGCAATTCGATCGTCGTGTCTGCGGTCTCGACCGCACTCAGCCCCTACGGCACCAACGCGCTCGAGAACGCGATCAACTATGCCTCGCTCGATTATGACCCGTTCACCGCGGGTAACCAGCCGTTCGGCGTCGCCAACGTCTCGTTCGGTCGACTGACCGGCCGCGCGGTGCTCGAATACAAGATCAAGCCCGACAACCTCGTCTACGCCTCCTATTCGCGCGGTTATAAATCGGGCGGCATAAACCCGCCATTGTCGCCGGTGTTCGCGGTCGATCAGGCGTTCAGGCCCGAATCCGTCGACTCGTTCGAGATCGGCTCGAAGAACAGCTTCCTGAACCGGACTTTGCAACTCAATCTCACCGGCTTCTATTACAAGTACAAGCAGCTTCAGCTGAGCCGGATCGTCGCGCGCACCGCGGTCAACGACAACATCGACGCCGATATCTACGGCGTCGAGGCGGAGGCGATCATGCGGCCTTCGCCCAAGTTCACCGTCAACATGAACTTCAGCTATCTGAAGTCGAAGGTGACGCAGGACAAGTTCATCGGCAATCCGCAGGATCCGTCGGGCGGGCGGGCCGATGCGGTGATCATCAAGGACATCACCAACGCGTCGAATTGCGCGGTGCGGCCGACCACGCCGGGCAATGCGGCGGGCGTCAACGCGTTCGTCGGTGCTGTGAACTCCGCGCTCGGGCTGCGGCCACCGACGCGGTTGCTGCCGAACGGAACGACCGGTGCGTATTCGGTGTGCGACGCGCTCGCCGCCGCGACGGCTGGTGCGCTGGCGAACTACAACCCGGCGCTGGCTGCGTTGCAGGCGCCGCTCAACGCCGGGTTCGGGACGAATGCGAACGGCGCCCTGCCATTCGTGGTCGATCGCAGCGGCGTGCTGGTCAACATCCGCGGCAACGAACTGCCGCAGGCGCCGCGCTACAAATTCTCGGCGGGCGCGCAATATGTCGCGGACATCGGCGACTTCACGATCGTCCCGCGCGTCGATCTGGCGTATACCGGCGGCTTCTCGGCGAGCATCTTCAACGAGAACATCAACCGCGTTCAGGGCTATGAAGTGGTCAACGCGCAGATCCAGCTCAACGGGCCGAACGAGCGCTATTACGTCCGCGGCTTCGTCCAGAACCTGACGAGCAACGACGCGATTACCGGCCAGTATGTGACGGATCAGTCGTCGGGGTTGTTCACCAACGTCTTCACGGTCGAACCACGGCGGTATGGCGTGGCGGCTGGGTTCAAGTTCTGAGGGTGCGGGCGCCGCGATCGGGAGTGGGTCTCGTTCGTGGCGCGCGTCGTTCGCTACTCGATGCGATCCCAGCGTCCGCTGGGATGACGGATGGGACGCTGAGCGGCTAGAAAGCAGAGCTTAAGCCCTACCCGTCACCCCAGCGGAAGCGGGGGTCTCACGCGTGGCGCGCGTCGTTCGCCACACAATGAGATCCCAGCGTTCGCTGGGATGACGAAGTTCGGCGCTATCGCAACCGCTCGGCGTGCCAGGCGACATGATCCGCCATGAACGTCGAGATAAAATTGTAGCTGTGGTCGTATCCCGGCTGCATCCGTAGCGTCAGGTCGATTCCAGCTGCGTCGCAAGCCTCGGCCAGCAGCGCCGGCTTCAGTTGCTCGGCCAGGAAGCCGTCGGCATCGCCCTGGTCGACCAAGATCTCCTTCACCCGCGCGCCATCCTCGATCAGCGCGCAGGCATCGTAGCGCCGCCACGCCGCCCGGTCGTTCCCAAGATACCCGCCGAGCGCCTTCTCGCCCCATGGGCAGTGCAACGGCGCGACGATCGGGGCGAACGCCGACACGCTCTTGAAGCGGTCGGGATTGCGCAACGCGATCGTCAACGCGCCGTGGCCGCCCATCGAGTGGCCGAAGATCCCCTGCCGCGCCATGTCCGCCATCGGAAACTCCGCAGCGATCAGCGCCGGCAGTTCGTCCTCGAGATACGACCGCATCCGGAAGGTCTTCGCCCAGGGCTCTTCGGTCGCATCGACGTAGAAGCCCGCGCCCTTGCCGAAGTCGTACGCTTCGTCGTCCGGCACGTCGTCGCCGCGCGGCGAGGTATCCGGCGCGACCAGAATCACGCCCAGTTCGGCACACGCGCGCCGATACTCGCCCTTGTCCATGACGTTGGCGTGGCTGCAGGTCAGCCCCGACAGGAACCACAGCACCGGCAACCGCGCGCCCTGCTCATGCGGGGGCACATAGACCGCGAAAGTCATGTCCGTGCCGGTCGCGGTCGAGGCGTGGCGGTACACGCCCTGCGTGCCGCTGTACGCCTTGCTGGTGGAGACGGCCTCCATCACGCGACCCGGTGCAGCGCGCAGATCTTGTTCCCCGACGGATCGCGCAGATACGCCAGATACAGCTTCCGGCCCCCGGTAGCCTCACGCACGCCCGGCGGATCCTCACAGGCCGCCCCGCCGTTCGCGAGGCCCGCAGCGTGCCACGCATCGGCCGCATCCGTCGAGGCCGCAGCGAACCCCATCGTGCTGCCATTGCCGTGGCTCGCCGGCTGCCCGTCGATCGGCTTCGTCAGCAGGAAGCGCCCGCCGGCGTGCGCATAGACCACCCGGCCCCAGTCATCGACGACGCCCTCGGGAACGCCAAGCGCGCCCAGCGCCGCGTCGTAGAATGCCTTAGATGCCGCGATATCGTCGGCGCCGAGCATGATGTGCGTGAACATGGCCCCGCTCCTCAGTAGATCACGACGGAGCGGATGCTCTCGCCGGCGTGCATCAGGTCGAAGCCCTTGTTGATCTCGTCGAGCGTCAGGCGGTGCGTGATCATCGGGTCGATCTCGATCTTGCCGTTCATGTACCAGTCGACGATCTTCGGCGTATCGGTTCGCCCGCGCGCGCCGCCGAACGCCGTCCCGCGCCAGTTGCGCCCGGTGACGAGCTGGAACGGTCGCGTCGAGATCTCCTTCCCCGCCTCGGCCACGCCGATCACGATCGAGGTGCCCCAGCCGCGATGGCATGCCTCCAGCGCCTGGCGCATCACCGTCGTGTTGCCGGTCGCGTCGAAGGTGTAGTCCGCGCCGCCGTCGGTCAGCGCGACGATGTGCTGGACGATGTCGCCCACGTCCTTCGGGTTGGCGAAGTGCGTCATGCCGAAGCGACGCCCCCATTCCTCGCGGTCCGGATTGAGGTCGACGCCGACGATCATTCCGGCGCCCGCCAGCCGCGCGCCCTGGATTACGTTCAGCCCGATCCCGCCGAGCCCGAACACCACAACCGTATCGCCCGGCTGGACCTTCGCGGTGTGCACCACCGCGCCGACGCCCGTCGTCACGCCGCAACCGATGTAGCAGGACGTATCGAACGGCGCGTCCTCGCGGATCTTCGCCACCGCGATCTCCGGCAGCACCGTGAAGTTCGAGAAGGTCGAGCAGCCCATGTAATGGAAGATCGGCTGGCCCTTGTAGCTGAACCGCGTCGTCCCGTCCGGCATCAGCCCTTTCCCCTGCGTCGCGCGGATCGCGGTGCACAGGTTGGTCTTCTGGCTGAGGCACGACTTACACTGGCGGCATTCGGGCGTGTAGAGCGGGATGACGTGATCGCCGACCGCGACGCTGGTCACGCCCGCGCCCACTTCGCGGACGATGCCGGCGCCTTCGTGGCCCAGCACGCTCGGAAACAACCCTTCCGAATCAAGCCCGTCGAGCGTGTACGCGTCGGTATGGCAGATGCCCGTCGCCATGATTTCGACGAGGACTTCACCGAATTTCGGCCCTTCGAGGTCGAGTTCGACGATCTCGAGCGGTTTTTTTGCCTCAAAGGCTACGGCAGCGCGGGTCTTCATGGGTTGGTCTCCTTGATTGCCGCCCTGATGCCCCCCGCGCCCCGGCTCCGCAACCCGTAGGCGATGCAACCAATGACGTGTTCCCGCGCTTGATCCTTTCAATTCAAGGAGATGGCGGCATGAAGGATCCGAAGAAGGGCGACGAGGTCACCTGGAAATCGCACGGCGGCGAGGCGCACGGCACGGTCGAAAAGAAGCAGACCACCGATACGAAGATCAAGAGCCATACCGTCAAGGCCTCCAAGGAGGAGCCGCAGTTCATCGTAAGGAGTGACAAGGGCGGCAAGGCAGCGCACAAGGCGGACGCGCTCACCAAGGCGTGACCACGCGCGCAGTGCCTAACGCACGTGCGCAACAGGAAGGAATGCTTATGGCTACAGCTCCCAAGACCGGCGGCATCCACGCCCCCGTCCAGCCCTCTCCCGAGCTCGGCGAGATCGTCGGCAACGACAAGCTGCCGCGCAGCGAAGTGATCAGCAAGGTGTGGGTCTACATCAAGGCCAACAACCTCCAGAACCCCGAGAACAAGCGCGAGATTCTGGCTGACGAGAAGCTGAAGAAGGTCTTCGGGCGTGACAAGTGCACGATGTTCGAGATGAACAAGTACATCTCGCAGCACGTCAAGGCCTAACCGCCAGCACTGCACGGCAAGCGGCGACGGGGCATCCACAGCGATACCCGTCGCCCTTGATCGAACCCGTCGATGGTTCGGAATACCCAGGATATCGTCGTTGCTCGAACGCTAACGTGCACGACCGGACGCGAGCCCCGAGCTTTCCCACGCTTGATCGTCCCAACCGACCGGCGTATTGCGCCAGCCGATGCCCCCGTAGCTCAGCCGGATAGAGCGACGGTTTCCTAAACCGTAGGCCGCGTGTTCAAATCTCGCCGGGGGCACCATCGCGCAAAAAACAGATCGCGTCCCGGTCCTCGCTCCTGTTCCAGATCACGGCATTCCGATGCGCGGTTTTTAGGGGCGGCGCCCGATCGAAACCAAAAATTATCCGCAGCAGCGCTTTGACTTGATTCCGGATCCGCATCGGCAGGGATCGTTTCGGCCGACCTTCGCGGCGCTCGGCGGGACCGGCGCTATCGAGCCGGGCTCAGCACCGCGCATGCGCGCCGCGTACAGACGCACGATGCTGTCGTTCAGATCAGCCGGCGCCCGGTCATTCACGACGTTGATCTCGAGACTGTCCAAAGGACTCTCCTCGTGGGCGATCGCGATCAGTGAAGACAGGCGGGACAGGGCGTCCGCGGCGTCGAGGTCGTTGCCCGCGGCGATCATCGCCCAGCTGTCCGGGCGCAGCGCCATGGCCGCAGAGAAACCATCGACCCACAGCTCCCAGAGTATTTCGCCGTTGCGTTCGTCGACGTCAAAGATCGGCTGAGGCTTGCCGCGGCCCAGATCGCGGACGATCTCGGTGGAGCGCGCCGTCACCGCATCGACGAACCACTGGACGTCGGCGGGATCCTCGAAGGGCGCGGTCTCGCCGTCATCGACACCCCATATTCCCTGCAGCCATTCGCTGGACGGGATCCGGTCCGGGCAGACGACGATGCCGGTGAGGAAGCCGTCCAGTTCGGTGAGCAGCATCGGCTCGTCGAGAGGAAGATCGGCAAGCGCGCCGTCGAGCCGACGGAAGCGGGAAGGAAAGTGTCTCATTCGTTTCGATCAATTGCGCTGGAGAAGAGGCGCGCATCATAACGCGAACCACCTTGGCCGCTAGCGCTAGTGGATACAGATGAGGTGATCGGCCCGAGTGGCAGGCCGATGACGCGGCGTCTGCGCATAGCCGTTGACGGCCGATGCGGACCCATTAGACCGTGACCATGGGCGCGGCGGAAGAGAGGTCGTCCGATCCGGGCGAGAGGGCGACGATCCTCCGGACGCTGGTCGAGACGTATAGTCGACCGTTAAGCCGGTACTTCAATCGGCGTGTGTCGGCGTCGCACGACGTTCCCGATCTGGTCCAGGAGGTGTTCCTGCGGCTCAGCCGGCTCGCGGACCCGAACGACATCCGCCAGCACGACAGCTTCATCTTCGTCACCGCCGCCAACGTCCTGAAGGATCAGGCGCGGCGCAATCAGGGGCGCGGCGCCGGATTGTCCGATCCAATCGACGATCTTTCCCTCGAGGGTTCGGATTTCGCGCCCGACCGCGTCTTGGAGAGTAGGCATATCGCCGACGCGCTGCGTCGTGCGCTCGCCGAACTGCCCGAACGGACGCGTGACGTGTTCGTGCTCAGGATGCTGGAAGGAATGAGGATGGCCGACGTCGCGCATGCCATGGCGATCTCGACACGTGCCGCCGAAAAGCATCAGGCGCGCGCGTTGGCGCATGTTGCGGAACGGCTGAAGGATTGGCGACGGTGAGCGATCCGGTCATGATCGAAGCGGCGGAATGGGCCGAACGGCTCGACCGCGACGACGGCGGCGCGACGCGTGCCCGGTTCGACGACTGGCATGCGGCGCCCGATCGCGCAGCAGCCTGGGCGGTGGTATCCGAAGCACGGGCAACCAGCGCGACGCTTGCCGACCATCCCGACATGCTGGCGCTGCGTCATGCCGCGGTGGCGCGAGCGGCGCTGGGTCGCGAGCCGCAACGGGTCGCGCCGTGGATGCTGGCTGCGGCCGCCTGCGCCGCAGTGGTCGCCCCGTTGACGCTGTGGCGCTTTGCCGACGATGCGCCCGCCGTGCGGATCGCCGAAGCGCCGGTGTATCGGACGGCAACCGGTCAGCGCCTCATGGTGACGCTGACCGACGGATCGCGCCTGACGCTCGATACCGACAGTCGGGTCCGGATGGCGTATACCGACACCGAGCGGCGGCTGGTGCTGGAGCGCGGTCAGGCGCTGTTCGAGGTCGCCAAGCATCAGGCCCGCCCGTTCGTCGTGACCGCCGGCGCGCAATCGGTGACCGCGCACGGCACCGCGTTCGACGTGCGGCTCGACCCCGGCGCAGTGCAGGTCGCGCTGGTCGAAGGACGAGTGAGCGTCGCGACCAAGGGCGTGCGCGGCAAGCCCGTCGCGATGGTACCCGACGACGTCCTCACCGCGTCGTTCGAGGGCGTATCCGTGCAGCACATACCGGGTCGCGCGCTGGCCCTGTCGAGCTGGAGCGAAGGCCGACTCGTGTTCGAGGACGAGACGTTGCGCCAGGCGGTGGCCGAGATGAACCGCTACGGCGCGCCACGGATTACGATCGCCGATGCCGACGCGGGACGGGTAAGGATCAGCGGCGCGTTCCGGACGGGCGAGGTCCAGCCGTTCCTAGACGCGCTCGAAATGGGCTTTCCGGTGACGGTCGATCGGCGCGCGAACGGCGCCATCACGGTCGCCTCGAAAAAATAATCGACCGGACGGCAAAACGCGGTTCGGGTTTTTCGAAGCCCCGCGTCTTTACCCTCAGATCGACCCCGGCAGAGGGATCGCACGAACAGGGAGGGTTGCATGACATCCACAGGCAGGACCGCGGTATTGCGCGGCATGACGATGACCGCATTGGCGCTGGGCGCGGGCGGCATCCCGATCGGCGTGACTGCGCAGGCCGCGGCCGGCGTCCGGATCGCCCGGCAGGACATGAGCACCGCGTTGCTCGCCTTCTCGCGCCAGAGCGGCAAGCAGATCCTGTTCTCCCCCAACCTCGTCCGCGGCAAGACCGCGCGCGCAGTGACCGGCCGGATGGAGGTCGGCGATGCGCTGACCACGATCCTGAAGGGCTCTGGGCTCGGCCACAAACTGACACCGAGCGGCGCGTATCTGATCGTCGACGGGCAGGATCAGGCGGCAGGCACCACGCCCGCGGCGCCGCAGGTCTCTCCGCCTCAGGAGCCCGCCGATCGGTCCGCCGCGCAGGCATCCGAAGAGCCTGCCCCTGACATCGTCGTGATCGGCACCGCGGGCGCAGGCACCCGGCGTCAGGATGCGGCGTTTGCGGTCACCACGATCGACAGCACGATGGCGCAGCGCCTCGGTACCGCCAGCACCGCCGAAGTCCTTCGCGCAGTGCCGGGCGTCACCACCGAAAGCTCGGGCGGCAAGACCGGCGCGAACATCTTCGTGCGCGGCTATCCGTCGGGTGGCGACGCGGAATACGTCACCTTCCAAACCGAAGGCGTGCCGTTCTTCCCGCCACCGACGCTGTCGTTCCTCGAGAACACGCAGCTGATCCGGATCGACGAGACGATCCAGCGGGTCGAGGCAGTGCGCGGCGGCACCGGCGCGCTGTTCTCGAACGGCCAGCCCGGCCTGACGGTCAACCTCGTCCAGCGCGAGGGCAAGCAGACGCCGGCCGGGTTGCTGAAGCTCAGCGGCACCGATTTCGGCGAGTTCCGCGTCGACAGCTATGTCTCGGGCCCGATCGACGACAGCACGACCTACATGCTCGGCGGCTATTACTCGACATCGCGCGGCATTCGCGACGCGCAGTTCGAGGCGGAGCGTGGCGGCCAGATCACCGGCAATATCCGTCATGACTTCGACAAGGGCTCGATCCTGTTGTTCGGTCGCTATCTCGACGACCGTGGCCAGTGGCTGCTGCCGATCCCGGTGGTGCAGGACGGCGACAAGATCCGCGAATATCCCGGGTTCGATGCCGGTACCGGGACGCTGGTCGGGCGCGACACGCGGATCGGCGTGCGCAACGACGGCAGCCGCGTGGACCTGGCGGATGGACGCAGCGCGAAGATCTACAATCTCGGTGGCAATTTCGATTACGAACTCGGCAGCGGCATCACGGTGCGCGATCGTGGCAGCTGGATGGAGGGCGATGCCGACACGATCGGTCTCGTCCCCGGCGGCACCCCGCCGATCACCGCTGCGGCCTATGCCGCAGGCAGGGGCGGGACGATCGGATCGCTCACCTTCGCGACCGGCGGTGCCGCGGCCTCGCCCAACCAGGCGGTCGTCGAGGCCGGGCTCTGGAGCGTCGAGAAGCACATCCAGGCGTTCGTCAACGATTTCGCGCTGGAGTGGAAGTCGGGCAGCAACACGCTGACCGGCGGCGTCTATTACACGCGCTACAAGTCGCGCGACCGGTGGAACCTCGGCAACAGCATGCTGCTCACCGCCGAGCCCAATGCGCGCCGCCTGAACCTGACGCTGGCGGACGGCCGGATCGTCACGCGCGACGGTTTTTCCAGCGGATCGACGTTCAAGGTCAACGCGCGCTACACCGGCGAGGACGTTGCGGGCTATGCGGTCGACGAGCTGCAGATCACCGACAAGCTGCGCGTCGATGGCGGCGTGCGCTGGCAGCATCACTCGGTCGACGGCACGCTCGAAAACCTCGCGAGCACGGTGCCGGCGGCGGGTGCGGACGGCAATCCGCTGACGCTGTACGACAATGGCGACGCGCAGTTGAACGGCACCTTCCGCACGATACGCTACCGCGGCGACGCGTGGTCGTGGACCGGTGGCGTCAATTACGACCTGACCCGCCAGATCGGCGCGTTCGTCCGCTACAGCCGTGGCAACAGCTTCCCGTTCTTCGACAATCTGCGCGACGGCATCGACGTGGCGCCGCAGGTCGACAGCTATGAGGGCGGCGTGAAGGTCTCGACCGGCATCGCAAACCTGTACGCGACGGTGTTCCACAACACGTTCGACGGCCTCGCGACGACGGTCATCACCAGCGGCGCACCGATCGCGTCGGTCGGCGGCGCCAAGGCGACCGGCGTCGAGTTCGAGGGGCAGTTGCGCCCGTTCGCTGGATTCACGCTCAGCGGGTCGGCAACGTATCTCGACGCCAAATACCGCGACTTCTTCACCGATGGCGGCCGGACCGACCTGACCGGCAACCGGGTTCAGCGCCAGCCGAAATGGCAGTGGCGCGTGACCCCAGCCTATGATCTGGAGCTTGGCGGCGATGCGAAGGCGGGCGTGTATGCGACGGTCGGCTATGTCGGCGACCGGTTCTCCGACGTCCAGAACGCGCAGGTCCTGCCAGGCTATTACAAGCTAGACGCGGGCGTCACGCTGGACGTCACCCGGCAGATCCAGTTCCAGGTGATCGGCGACAACCTGACCGACGAGATCGGGCTGACCGAGGGCAATCCGCGCACACTCGGATCGCAGGGCAGCGGCACGATTTTGGCACGGCCGATCGTTGGTCGCTCGATCCGGTTCGCCGCCGCGTTCAAGTTCTGACCCTCACGCCCTAAGACGGGCACAAACGGTCGATCCCTCGATATGCGAGGGATCGATCGCTCTACCGGGATGTTCGCGACGTGATGAAGTATTTTAGCCGTTTCGCCGCATTGGCATCGATCGCCGCGATGGCCCCGGCGCAGACCGTCCCCTCCCCGCCGGCCATCCTCTCTCCGCCCACCGTCCCCTCTCCGCCCACCGTTCAATCTCCCGCGGATGTCTATGGTGCGCTGTTCCGCGCGGTCCAGCAGGGCCATGTGTTCGCAGACGGCAAGACGTTCGTGGATGCGACGCCGAAGCGCGCCGCCGACGCGATCATGGCCGACTACGCCCGGACCAGGCCCGCCGGCCCCGCCCTGAAGGCGTTCGTACTCGCCAATTTCGTGGTGCCGGGCGAGAATGATCGCGGCTCCGGCAATCTGAGGACGCATGTGCGCAATCTATGGCCGCAACTGGTGCGCCAGCCGGTGGTGCCCGTCGCGGGCAGTTCCGCGCTGCCGCTGCCCGCCCCCTATGTCGTCCCCGGCGGGCGTTTCCGCGAGATCTATTACTGGGACAGCTATTTCACGATGCTCGGCCTGAAGGTCGACGGCCAGCAACCGCTCGTCGAATCGATGCTCGAGGATTTCACCAGCCTGATCGAGCGGTACGGCCATATCCCGAACGGGACGCGGACCTATTATCTCAGCCGCTCGCAGCCGCCTTATTACGCGCTGATGCTCGACCTTTCGACCAACGCCGATCCCGCGGTCGCCAGGCGCCGGCTGGCCGCACTGAAGGCGGAACACGCGTTCTGGATGAAGGGCACGACCTGCCTGACGGGCAGGCCGGCATGCCTGCGCTTGGTGCGGATGCCCGACGGCAGCGTGCTGAACCGCTATTACGATGACCGCGATACGCCGCGTGACGAATCCTATGCCGAGGATGTCGAGACCGCGGCGAAGGCGGCACCCCGCCCCGCGGCCGACACGCAACGCAACCTGCGTGCAGGTGCGGAAAGCGGGTGGGATTTCAGTTCGCGCTGGCTCCGTGATCCGCAGTCGCTCGCAACGGTCCACACGACGGATATCGTGCCCGTCGATCTCAACAGCCTGGTGTGGGCGATGGAGCGCCGCATCGCCGAGCGATGCCGAGCCGCGGGCGACGCAGCCTGCGCAACCGAATTCACAACGCTCGCGACGAAGCGCAAGACGGCGATCGATCGTTACCTCTGGCAAGCCACGACGGCGCGCTACGCCGATTGGGACCTGTCGACGCGCAAACCCACCGTCAGCGTCAACGCGGCGATGCTGCACCCGCTGTTCGTGGGGCTCGCGTCGCCAATACAAGCGAAGGCTGTCGCGGCTACGGTGCGCAGATCGCTGGTGGCGGAGGGCGGATTGCGGACGACCACGCTGAACACCGGGCAGCAATGGGACGAACCCAATGGCTGGGCGCCGCTGCAATGGGTGGCGATCGCCGGGCTGGAGCGGAACGGCGAACCGGCGGTCGCGAAGGATATCGCCAGACGCTGGCTCGGCACGGTGGGCGCGGCCTATGCCGAAACCGGCAAGATGCTCGAGAAATACAATATCGAACAGCGGACGCCGGGCGGTGGCGGAGAATATCCGGTGCAGGACGGCTTCGGGTGGACCAACGGCGTAACCAGCGCGATCCTCGATCGCTATCCCGATCTGGCGGCGCAGGCCAAGTAGGCCGCAAACTCTCACGGTGGTTGCCTACACTGCCGGCAGCCACATATGAGCCAGCGATGTCAGATTTCCCGACCGAGACCCGAACCGACGCGCTGGCACCCGATTTCGTGGTCATCGACGTCGAGACCGCGTGCTCGCGCGTCAGCAGCATCTGCCAGGTCGGGATCGTCGGCTTTCGCGACGGCTGCGAGATCTTCGAATACGAGACGTTGATCGACCCGCGCGACGAATTCAACGCGTTCAACACGCGGATCCACGGCATCGCCGAGCATCATGTCGTGGGCAAACCGCATTTCGGCGACGTCCACGCTATCGTGCATGGGCATTTGTCGGGCCGCACGACGGTGGCGCATTCCTATTTCGACAAGGGCGCGCTCGCCGCCGCGTGTCGCGTGCACGACCGGCCGATGATCGAGACACGATGGCTCGACAGCGTGCGCGTCGCGCAGCGCGCCTGGCCCGATCTGGCGAGCCACAGGCTGGGCCTGCTCGCGCAATATCTGGGAATTGCGCACAAGCATCATGATGCCCTGAGCGATGCGCGCGCCGCCGACTGGGTGATCGTCAAGGCGATCGACCATACCGGCATCGCACTCGACGAATGGCTCGCGCCGCCGCGCAAACCGGGTCCCGCCCCCCGGCCCGCGCCGACCGGCCCGCTCAGTGGCGAGCGCATCGCAATCCTGGGCGAGCCTCGCGATGGCCCCCTCGCCTGCCGAATTGCGGCGCTTGGCGGCCGGATCGTGTCCGCGGTCGGCAACACCACGACGGTGCTCGTGATCGCCGGGCGTGCGCCATTCACATATTCGATCCGCAACAGCGGTGCGTATCGCCGGGCAGAGCAATATCGGCGGCTCGGCGGCACGATCCGGATCGTCTCGGAGCATGAATTCGGCTTGCCTGACGTCACGCCGGAAGTCCTGATCGCCTAGTCGAGCGCGCACTCGGAATGCAGCGTCGTGCCGACCACGTCACGCGCCACCGCAGCGAGATGGGCGTGATGCGTGAAAAACAGCACCTGAGTCGATTTGGCGAGGTCGGCCAACACCTCGAACCCGGCGCGCGACCGATCGTCGTCGAAGTTCACGAACAGATCGTCGGCAAGGAACGGCAGGCGCACGCCGTTGGCAACGGATTGCTCGACCGAGGCGAGGCGTAGCGCGAGGAACAGCTGGTCGGTCGTCCCTTCGCTCATTGCGCCGACATCGACGACGGTCCGGCCGTCGTCGCGCAGGCCACCCAAGCGCGGGGTGCTGCCGTCGAGATCGACGCGGAGCTGCACGTAGCGGCCGAGCGTCAACGTGCGAAACACCTCGCTGGCGCGGGACAGCAACGGATCCTGGCGGCGCTCACGGTGGCGCTCCATCGCCCAGCGCAGCATCACCGCCTCGGTTCGCTTGAGCAGATACGCCTCGGCCTGCGCGCCCATTTCGGCCCGCGCCTGCTCGGCATCGGCGAGCGCGTCGGATGCGGCCCCGGGCTGGCCTTCGAGCGCGGTGAAGCTGCGTCTGGCATCGCCCGTCGCGGTCGCGGCGGCGGAAATCCGCGCATTCAGCTCGGAGATCTCGTTCGCCAGTGCATCGGCCCGACCGGCCACGCCGTCAGGGTCCTGCGCCTGCCACGCCGCAACCAGATCGAGCAGCGCATAGCCGTCGCCTTGCGCAGTCACCGTCCGCTCGATCGCGTCGCGTTCCTCGCCCAGGCGTCGCGCGGCGCGAGAGGCCTCGATCGCTGCGGCGACGTCGCCCCGTTCGTCCAGACCGAGCTCATCGCGGATCGGTGCGACGATCGCGATCGCGGCAGCATGATCGGCGGCGGCGGCATCGACCTCACGCTGGCGACGGTCACGTTCGACGGCGAGGTCGGCGAGTGCGCGGGCGGTCTGGCGCGCGGCGTCCAGTCTTGCCAGCAAGGTCGAGGCGGTCGCCGAAGCATCCTCGGCAGGATCGACCCCCAACGGGATCGCCAGCGCGGCCACGTCGCTCGCGAACCGCGCGGTATCGACGTCGATACCGTTCAACCGCGTATCGAGATGCGCCGCGGCATCGAGTTCGCTGCGCAAGTCCTCGAAGGCGACCAGCCGCGGCTCAGATGCCTCGATCGCCAGCGTCAGCCCGGTGTCCGCCAGTTCTGCGTTCCAGGCCCGCACCGCGTCATCGAGATCGCCGGTCGCCTGCGCCTGGCGCCGGCGTTGTTCCGCCAGCGACGTCTCGACCTGGCGCAGCTCGGCGCGATCGTCCCGGAACGCCTGATCGCGGGCCTCGCCCTCGTGACGAAGCGTCTCGGCTCGCGAGAGTAACGGCGCGAGGAGCGAACCGTCAGGCAGCGGGACGAGGCTCTCCGCCATCGCAGCGGCAAGCACGGCGCAGGCATCGCTCCGGCGCTTCTGCTCGATTGCCGCGGTATCGCGCGCCTGGACGGCCTTCGCCTCGGCATCCAGCACGGCTGTACGATCGCCAAGCCACGCGCGAAGGGGTATCGGGTCGAGCGTCGGCAATCCGGCATCGGCGAGCCGCGCGTGCCATCCGGCCTGCGCCGCCGCCAGCGCACGGACCGCAGCCTCGCGCCGATATCGCGCCTGTTCGGCCTGCAGGCGTAGTTTCGCATCGCTCGCGTCGAGGTTCGCGAGGCGCCCGGAGGCTTCGGCGAGGATGAACCGCCGGTCGGCCACGTCGTCCGCGCCGATCACCGCACGCTCATACGCGTCGCTGGATCCGACCGGATCAGGCAGCGGCGACAACCCGCGCAGGTGATCGCGCAGCTCGTGCCATTGCCGCTCGCGCATCGACCGTGCGTCGTCGACCACGTCCGCCGATATCGCGCCGCTGCGCTCGGCGAGTTCGGCACGTTCGAGCAGAAGCGTCTCGCGCTCCTGATCTAGCCTGACGATGGTTGCCGCCTCGTGGTCCGCCTGCGCCTGATGTCCCGCATGCGCCGCCTGTGCGCTCGCAATCTCGGCCTCGGCGATGCCCGGCAGGCGTACCAGAGCGTCGACCGTCCCCGGCCACGGCAGCAGCCGCGCCATCGTATCGCGCACCATGTCCTCCGCGCGCGCCACGGCGCGGTCGGCTGCTGCACAGCGTTCGTCGACATCGCCCCCGAGACGCCGTGCGGCATCGACTGCGGCAACCAGCGTGGGCAACGTCTCGCTCAGCGTCGCGTCGGCGATCCGGTCGCGCAACGGTCGTTCGCGCGCGACGAGATCGGCGATCGTGCCGTCCAGCGCGCGCACGCCCGAGGCCGCATCGGCATGCGTACGCGCGATCTGTCGCAGGCGACCGACCACCAGCCGCGACGGTGCCATCGCCACCGTGCCACCCAGATCACGGTGCAGGTCGGCGATGCGGACCTCCTTTGCGCGGCGTTCGACGACGAGCCGGGCGCGGTCGTGCATCGCCTTGTTCAGCGCGCCGCGTCGTTCGCCGAGCGCATCGATCGCGTCGGCAACGGCCAACGTCTCGACGTCCGGCTGGAGCTGCGCGGCACGGTCCTGCGCATCGGCGACCAGCGCCGCCGCACTCTGCCTGAGCCGATCCGCGGTGTCGGCCGCAGTCAGCGCAGCGAGCGCGGCGGCTTCACGCTGCGGGGACAGGACCACCGTCGCCGCATGGTCCCCCAGCGCCGCGATCAGTTCTTCCCGGCGACGCAGGCCCGGTCCGACGCGTCGCAGCCGTTCGACACCGCGGTGCTCCGCCCCGAGCTGGTCGCGCTGGCGTTCGAGGTCGAGCAGTTCGGTTTCGCTGCGCTGGAGGGCCGCATGCGCGTCGACCCAGGCCTTCGGCTTCAATTCGAGATCGCGCACGGCACGGCGGCTTTCGGCCAGCGTGCGCTCGGCGGCGGTGTAGGTGCGGCTGGCCTTGGCGCGCTTGCCCCAGATCGCATCCGCCTCCTCGTCGAGCGCGGCGAGCGTACCCGCGACGCCCGTGAGCCCGGAACTTGCCGCGAACAGCGCCTGGCCGACATCGTTCTTCGCGGTGACCATCGCCCGGCCACCGTCGCGCAACCCCTGCTGGTCGAGGCTGAATGCGAGGCGGAACGTGTCGCGCGTCTGGCCGCGAAGCATCGCGAGCAGGTCGCCCTCGTCGATCGGCTGGTCGTCGGCATCGACCAACGTCGCGGTATCGCGCTTGCGACGCCGGCAAAACAGCGTCCGGCCCTCGTCTTCGAGTTCGGCGCCGACGCGCAGGAGGGCGTTGTCGAACCGGTAATTATACGCGGTGCGCCGGGCGAAGCCGAACAGCAGGTCGGACACCGCGGCAAGGGTGGTCGACTTGCCGGCCTCGTTGTTGCCGTAGACGATGTGGAGGTCGGGCGCGCCTTCGCGGAAATCGAGCGCGCAATCCTCGAACCGGCCATAGCGTTCCAGCAGCAGGCGACGGAACCGCATCAGGCGTCTCCGGTGCGCGCGAGCCGCGCTTCGAGCGCGACCGCGGCCGAGGACAGCAACCGCGACCAGTCGCCTGCCGAGGCCGCATGACGCAGTTCGTCGGGATCGGCCGGACCTATCGCCGCGGTCGTGGTGAGGAACGGCGCGAGATCGGCGGCCAGCAACGTCGCAAGCTCAGGACTTTCGTGCGCTTCGGCGAGCAACGCGAGAAACTCGTCGCCGACTTCCACGGTGTCGGTGCGCGGCGCCGTCACACGGACCGACAGCTTCTCGATCCAGAGGTCGGGTGAGATCGCCGCCGCATGCGCGCGGGCATCGTCGCGCAGTGCCGTCGCGCGGTCCGCCAGCATCCCGGCAAGCGCCGTTTCTCCGCTGAGGATCACGCGTGCGATCACCGGCCGGCCGTCACCTGTGGCATGCGCGCGCGCGAGCGCATCGCGGATACCCGACTGGACCACGTCGAGATCGGCGACAGCGCTGCAATCGACCTCGGCACGGGCCCAGCGCAACACGTCGAGTTCCACCGGCGTAATCGCGGTGATCGCCCGGTCCTGCACCTCGACGAGCACTACGCCCTTCGGCCCGGTTTCGCGGATCGTGCGGCCCTGGAGATTGCCGGGGAAAATCACCGGCGGGTCCTCGCACACGCGCTGATAGTCGTGGACGTGACCGAGCGCCCAATAGTCATAGCCGCGAGCACGCAGATCGTCGATGCTGCACGGCGCATAGCGTTCGTGGTTGGCATGGCCGGTCAGCGAGGTGTGCAACATGCCGATGTTGAAATGATGCGCGACCGCCGCGGGATAGCCGAGCGCGATGTTGTCGGTGACGGCGGCGTTGGCAAAGCTGTGCCCGTGGATCGCCACGCCCAGCGCATCGATCACATGCGTCTCGGCGTGCTTCGTACCGAAGCGGTGGACATTGGCGGGCCACGGTACGCTGCGGGTCAGCACCGACGCGGCGTCGTGATTGCCCGCGAGCAGGTACACCGGGATGTCCGCCTCGTTCAGCCGTCCCATCGCACGCGCGAAATACAGGCCGGTGCCCATGTCGCGCCAATCGCCGTCGAACGCATCGCCGGCGATGAGGACGAAGTCGACTGCCTCGTCCACGGCAAATCGGATCAGATTGTCGAAGGCATTGCGCGTTGCACCGCGTATGTCGTCGGCGGGAACGCCGTCGTAGCGCGACAGGCCATGCAGGGGGCTGTCGAGATGAATGTCGGCAGCGTGGACGAAACGGAAATCAGCCATGTCCTTTCGTTATCGGGCAAAGCGTGCAAGCTGTGAAGGCTCTTGAGGACTGCAATCATGTCAGAAACGACCGATACCGCCGCCATGATCGCGCCCGCTGCTGCCGCCACCGCGGATCGCGGCGACGTTACAGCTACCGCGGATCGTCGCGACCTTGCGATCGACGCGGTCATCGCGCCGAAGGTGAGTTTCGCGACGCACCAGAATGCGGTGCCGGTGTTGCGCGAATTGCGGGTCGTCAATTTCGGCGGCGAGGCGGTCGAGAACATCCAGCTGACGATCGAGGCGGACCCGCCGATCTTCGCGCGGCACGAATGGCGGTTCGACCGGATCGTGGCCGGCGGCGAGGTGCATGTCGCCAAGCGCGATCTCGAACTCAATGCCGGGCTGTTGCTGCAACTGACCGAGGCGATCCGCACGACGGTCACCTTGCGTGCGCTGGCCGACGACGGAACGCTGCTCGCCGAACGGCAGATCGCGGTCGAAGTGCTTGCGCGCAACGAATGGGGCGGCGGCGCGTCGATGCCCGAACTGCTCGCAGCGTTCGTGCTGCCGAACGATCCGGCGATCAACCGCGTGCTGAAGGCAGCGAGTGACGTGCTGCGCCGCGGGGGCAAGCGGGACTCGCTGGAGGGGTATCAGTCGAAGTCGCGGACCCGCGTGCATGAACTCGCCTCGGCGATCTGGTCCGCGGTCGCTGGTTTGCGGCTGACCTATGCCGAACCGCCCGCCAGTTTCGAATTGCAGGGACAGAAGGTGCGCAGCCCGTCGGCGGTGCTGGACGGTAGCCTGGCGACGTGCCTCGATACCGCGTTGCTGTTCGCGGCCGCGCTGGAACAGGCCGGGCTGTATCCGGTGCTGATCCTGACCGAAGGCCACGCGTTCACCGGCGTCTGGTTGCAGCCGCAGGAATTTGCGACGCTGCTCGTTCCCGACGCGGCGGCGCTGCGCAAGCGGGTCGCACTTGACGAACTGATCGTGTTTGAGACGACGCTGGCGACCGGTGCGTCCCCGTCCCCGTTCTCGCGCGCGCTGGCCGATGCCCAGCGGAAGATCGGCGAAGACAATGAAGCGCGGTTCGTCAATGCGCTCGACGTCCGCCGTGCGCGGATGCAGCGGATCCGACCGCTGGCAATCGCCGATCAGGGTGCGTCGTCGGCCTTCGAGACCGTGGAGCCCGACGCAACCGCACTCAACCTCGAAGCAGGCCCTGCCCTCCCCGACTTCGATCTCGCCGAACCCGACCTGCCGCCGACCACCGCGGAGGGGCGGCTCGAACGCTGGCAACGCAAGCTGCTCGACCTGACGACGCGCAACCGGCTGTTGAACGTGAAGCCCGGCGCGATGGTGATCCGGTTGCTATGTCCCGATCCGGCGGGGCTCGAGGATGCGCTGGCAGAGGGCAAGAGCTTCAAGATCGTCGGCGCGCCCGAACTGGAAGGCGCGGCAGGACGCGACGCCGGCTTGCACGCGCAACGGACCGGCGAGCAACTCGACCAGGCGTATGCGCGCGATGCGCTCGATCGCGGCGAGATCCTATCGCCGTCCGCCACCGACAAGCTCGATGGGCAGCTGGTCGAGCTCTACCGCAAGGCGCGGCTGGACATGGCGGAGGGCGGCGCCAACACGCTGTTCCTCGCGGTCGGTTTCCTGACGTGGAAGAAGTCCGCGACCGATGCGAAGAGCTACCGTGCGCCGCTGATCCTGCTCCCGGTCAAGCTGGAGCGGCGCAGCGTGCGATCGGGCGTGCGGCTGGTCGCGCATGAGGACGAACCGCGCTTCAACCTTACGCTCTTGCAGATGCTGCGACAGGATTTCGAGCTCGACATTCCCGAACTGTCCGGCACGCTGCCGACCGACGCTTCGGGCGTCGACGTGGCGCGGATCTGGACGATCGTCCGGCGTGCGGTGCGCGACATGGCCGGGTTCGAAGTGGTCGAGGAGGTCGTGCTCGGCGCGTTCTCGTTCGCCAAATACCTGATGTGGAAGGATCTGGTCGACCGCACCGATGCGCTGAAGACCAATCCGGTGGTTCGCCATCTGCTCGAGTCCCCGCGCGAGCCCTATGCGTGCGACACCGTGCCACCGCGCCCCGAAGCGCTCGACGCGGAAGTGGTGCCGGCCGATCTGTTCACGCCGCTGCCGGCGGACTCGTCGCAGCTTGCCGCAGTGGTGGGGTCTGCGCGGGGCTGCGATTTCGTGCTCGATGGGCCGCCCGGCACCGGCAAGTCGCAGACCATCGCCAACATGATCGCGCACAACCTCGCGCTCGGGCGCAAGGTGCTGTTCGTCGCCGAAAAGCGCGCGGCGCTCGAGGTCGTGCACCGGCGGTTGGTGGCGCACGGGCTCGGGCCGTTCTGCCTCGAACTGCACAGCAACAAGGCGGTGAAAGCGGACGTGCTGCGACAGCTCGATGCCGCCTGGTCGACCAGCGAGGCATCGAGTGCCGACGTCTGGCAGCGTCGCGCCGACGATCTGAAGGCCACGCGCGATCGGCTCAACCGGCTGGTGTCCGCGCTTCACCGGCGACGTCACAACGGGCTTACGCTGTATGCCGCGGTCGGCCGTGTCGTCCGGGACGGCGGGGGCAGCGCGGGCAGCGCGCTTCGGCTCGACTGGCCGACGGGCGTGCAGCATGACGAGGCGCAACTGGAGGCCCTGCGCGAAACCGCACGACGGTTGGACCTGCAACGCCCCGCAGGGCTCGGCGAGGCGCGGACGGCGTTTGTCCATGTCGGCCGCACCGAATGGTCGAATGGCTGGCAGGCGGAACTCGTCGCTGCCGCCGATACGCTGCGAACCAGAGCCGCCGAGACCGAGATTGCGCGCGCGGCCTTTTCGGAGGCGATCGGCACGACGCTCGATCGCGACGCGCGGGGGCTGGCGGCGACGGCGCGGCTTGCGGCTGCGCTGTCGGCGAGTGCGGGGCTCGATCTCCGGTTCGCGTTTGCGCCCGATGCCGCGCGAACGATCGGCCATGCCCGCGAGGCCCTGCCGTTGATCGCCGCCTATCGCGCGGAGGCGGCCAGCCTGTCCGTACCGCTCGACGACGCGACGATCGCCGCGCTGCCGCTGGCCGAGCTGGAAACCGCCTGGACGACCGCGAACGAGTCGATCTGGCCGCTGTCGGTCTTTCGCCGCAAGGCGGTGGCGCAGCGTCTTGCCCCTGGCGGTGGGGCCGACGTGGCGGAGGACTTGCCTCGGATCGGGCGGCTTCAGGACGTCCTGGCGAAACTCGATCCGCTGTCGAGCGTGGCGTCGTCCGTTCCCGGCTGGTCCGGTGTCGATACCGATGACGCACGCGTCACGCATCTGCTCGACGCAGCGGACCTGATGCGGACGGCGATGGTCGGTGCGGCCGAGACGCCCGAGCAGTTGGTGACGCTGCGTACGGCGATGCGGACATTGTGTACCGATGCCAACGAATTGCTCGGCCCCGATGCGGCGATCGGTCGCGCGGGCGCCGTCTACCGCACGGCTCATGCCCGATTTCAGGAGGCGCTGGGTGGCTTCGAGAGAATTGCAGCGTCGCCGGCGGCGATCGACGCGCCCGACCTGCTCGGCGAAGTGCAAGCGGTCGCCGCTACCCTGATCGCGCGCGCCGGGCAGCTGAACGCCTGGGTCGCGTGGTGCCGGGCGCGAGCGGCGGCGCATGATGCCGGGCTCGGGCCGCTGATAGCGGCGATCGAGGCGGAGACCGTCCCCGCGGGCGGCGCCGTCGATGCGTTCGATCTCGCCTATGCGCGCTGGTGGGCCGAGGCGACGATCGATGCGGAACCGGTCGTGCGCGACTTCAACCTTGCCGAGCAGGCGGACACGATCGACCGTTTCCGCGATCTGGATCGCCAGTTCGCGGAGTTGACCCAAGGCGTCATACGCGCACGGATTGCCGGCGGTATCCCTGCCAAGGATGCCAAGACGCAACCACCGGGCTTCGGCACGCTGGCGCATCAGTTGAAACTCCAGAAACGCCACAAGCCGGTGCGGCAGCTCGTGGCCGAGATGGGCCCGGCGCTGACGACGCTCGCGCCGTGCCTGCTGATGAGTCCGTTGTCGGTTGCGCAGTTCCTGCCGGCGGACGCAGCGCTGTTCGACCTCGTGATCTTCGACGAAGCCTCGCAGATCACGCCGTGGGATGCGGTCGGTGCGATCGCGCGCGGGCGGCAACTGGTCGTGGCGGGTGATCCCAAGCAGATGCCGCCGACCAGCTTCTTCGACCGCGCCGCCGGCGCCGAGGAGGATGACAGCGAGGTCGAGACCGACCAGGAGAGCATTCTCGAGGAATGCCTCGGCGCACGCCTGCCGCAACGCCGGCTGACCTGGCATTACCGCAGCCGTCACGAGAGCCTGATCGCATTCTCCAACCATCGCTATTACAACGGCGATCTCATCACCTTCCCCGCACCCGTCACGCGCGACACCGCGGTGTCGTTGCGATCGGTCGCGGGCGCGTGGTCGCGCGGCAAATCGCGCACCAACCAGATCGAGGCGGAGGCGATCGTCGCCGAGGTGATCGCGCGTCTGACCGATCCGGACTTCGTCGACGAGGCCGGTCGCCCGCTGACGATCGCGGTCATCACGCTCAACGCCGAACAGCAGAAGCTGATCGAGGATCTGCTCGACCGGGCACGCAGGGGAAGGCCCGAGCTGGAACGCTTCTTTGCAGAAGATGCCGCCGAGCCGGTCGTCGTCAAGAATTTGGAGACGGTGCAGGGTGACGAGCGCGATCTCGTGCTGCTTGGCATCGGCTATGGCCCCGAGACGCCCGGTGCCCCGGTGATGGCGATGAACTTCGGGCCGCTCAACCGCGAAGGCGGCGAGCGGCGGTTGAACGTCGCGATCTCCCGCGCACGCCGGGAGATGGTGGTGTTCGCATCGTTCCCGCCCGGCCTGATCGACCTCAACCGGACCAATGCGAAGGCGGTGCGCGACCTGAAGCACTTCCTGGAATATGCCGAGCGCGGCCCACGCGCGCTTGGCGAGGCGGTGATGGGATCGGTAGGCGGGTTCGAATCGCCGTTCGAATCGCCGTTCGAACAGGCGGTCGCACGCGGGCTCACGGAGCGCGGCTGGACGCCCGTCCCGCAGATCGGCGTCTCGCGCTTCCGGATCGACCTTGGCATCGTCCACCCCGATCGGCCCGGTGATTTTCTTGCCGGTGTCGAGTGTGACGGCGCCTCGTACCACAGCGCCGCGACTGCGCGCGACCGGGACAAGGTGCGTGAGGCGGTGTTGTCGGGGCTGGGCTGGTCGCTGGTCCGGGTCTGGTCGACCGACTGGTGGATCGATGCTGAAACGGCGCTCGATCGCCTCGATGTCGCGCTGAAGGTGATGCTCGACCGATCGCGCGCGGATGCCGCGGTTGCAGAGCAGGCGAAGCCGGACGTTGCTGCGTCCTCGGCCGTAGATACGCCCCTCGCCGATCCCGATCCGGACGTGGAGGATGTGCCGCCCGTTGCCGACATCCTGCCGCTGGGGGGCACGTATCGCGCTACCCGATTTGCCGAGATCGGCGTATCGATCGCACCCGACCGGTTCCAGGACGCCGACTATACCGGCACGCTGCGGAGCATGATCGCGCACGTGATCGCGCAGGAAGCACCGATCCGCGACGACCTGCTCGTCGACCGGATCGCACGGGCACACGGTTTCAAGCGGACCGGCCGGCTGATCCGCGACCGCGTGATGACGCTGGTGCGCGGCGCGGCGTTTGTCGAGACGGAGACGGGCGGCGGGACGGAGGCGGGCGGCGCGAGCTTCGTCTGGCCGGATGCGGCGTCGGCGAACGATTGGAATCAAGCCCGCTACCCCGCGACAACCGACGACATCCGCCCGATCGAGGACATCGCGGCACGCGAACTGGGCGCAGCGTTGCGTGCATGTGCCGGCGACGATCCGCCCGGCGAAGCGGCGCGCGCGTTCGGGCACAAGCGGATCGGGACGACGACCCGCGATCGGCTGCGGCGATGTACGCCCGCCAAGGGGCATCTTGCGGAGTGAGGTCCGCACGTCCGCCTTGGCAAACCCGTGGCAAACTGCGACCATCCCCCGGGTTATGGCGGAGGCATGTATGCGGCAGGCAGGGTGGATTTTGGCGATCGGGTCGCTTGCGTCATCCGCAGCGGCGCAACGCGTGACCGTAGCGAATGGTACGCTCGACGGCACGCGTGTCGCGAGCGCTGCTGCCACGTCCGTGGATGCATATCTCGGCATACCCTATGCCGCACCGCCGCTCGGCAAATTCCGGTGGCAGTCTCCCCGACCGGCGGTACGGTGGACGGGCGCGCGCAAGGCCGACCGGTTCGGCGCGCGTTGCATGCAGCAGCCGCTTTTCGCCGACATGAAGTTCCGCTCGCCGGGCATCAGCGAAGATTGCCTGACCCTCAACGTGTGGACGCCGGCCGGGGCAAAGCCCAGCGCGCGGCTGCCGGTGCTGTTCTATATTCACGGCGGCGGCGCGATCGCCGGCGATGGCTCCGAACTGCGGTATGACGGTGCGGCGATGGCACGGCAGGGGATCGTCGTGGTGACGATCAACTATCGGCTCGGCGCGTTCGGATTCCTCGCGACGAGCGACCTCGCGGCGCAATCGCCGACGCGATCCGCCGGCAATTACGGGCTGCTCGATCAGGCGGCAGCGCTCGCCTGGGTGCGGCGCAACGTCGCGGCCTTCGGCGGCGATCCGGCGCGGATCACGATCGGTGGCGAAAGCGCCGGCTCGATGTCGGTGAGCGTGCTGATGACCTCCCCTCTCACCCGCACGCAGTTTGCCGGCGCGATCGGCGAGAGCGGCGGGGTGATGCCGCCGACCTTCCGGCCCAAGTCGCTCGAACAGGCAACCGGGGACGGCGATACGTTCGCTCGCACTGCAGGGGCGCCTTCGTTAGCCGCGTTGCGCGCAATGCCGGCGGACGCGCTGCTTGCGGCTCAGGGGACGCAACGGTTCCGTGCGGACTTCATCGTCGATGGCGCGTTCCTGACCGAAGCCCCGATCGACACCTACGCGGCGGGTCGCGCCGCTCGCGTGCCCCTGCTGGTCGGCGCGAATTCGCAGGAGGGAAGCTGGACCGCGATTCTGCAAGGCCAGCCGCCCACAGTCGCCAATTACCGCGCCGGCATCGCGCGTCTCTACACCGACGCCGATGCGCTGTTTGCCCTCTACCCCGCCAAGTCCGACGCCGACGTGCCGGTCGCGGGTACGGCACTCGCGAGCGACGCGTTCCTCGGCGCATCGACGTGGAAGTGGTTCGACCTGCACCGCCGAACGCGCCAGCCGACTTTCTATTATCACTTCGCGCATCCTCGGCCGGCCGCACTGCCACCGCTGACGAATCCGGACATTGCGCCGATCGGTGCCGTGCACAGCGCCGAGATCGAATATGCGCTCGGCAATCTCGATACCAATCCGGCCTATGCGTGGACGGCGGACGACCGGAAAATCTCGACCGTCTTCCAAGGGTATTTTGCGGCGTTCATCAAGACCGGCAATCCGAACGGGACGGGTCTGCCGAATTGGTCTCCGGCACCAGCCGGCGAAGGCCCGATCCCGCGTCAGATCGTCGACCTGCAAACCCGGTCCGAGCCGTTCACCGAACAGGTGCGCTACGGGGCCGCGACGCCGATGCTCGAACGGCGATTGCCTTGAACCGGTCCCGAAGTCGGACTGGGTGATCCGCGCTAGACCTGGCCCAGAAACACCGCGCCTGGGACCGAAAGGGTCTGCCCGGTCGCTGCTAGCCGGCCGTCGGCTTCGATCCGGAAGATCGCCAGCGTTCCCGAGCGCTCGTTGCCCACCACGACGCGGCGTTGCGCTTCGAGGACCAGCAGGAAGCGCGGCCAGTCGCCGCCGCTAGGGATATGTTGGAGCAACGTCGGCACGCCGTCCGCATCGAGCCCGAAGACCGCGACGCTGTCATGCCCGCGGTTGGAGACGTAGAGCCGCCGACCCGCGCGATCGATCGCGATATGCGCCGCCTGCGATGCACCGCGAAACCCCGTGGGCAGGGTGGATATGATGTGCCGCGTGGCGAAGCTGCCATCCGCGCGCGCATCGATCATGATGACCGAGTTGGACAGTTCGCACACGACATAGGCGAGCGCGCGCCTCGGGTGATGGACCAGATGGCGCGGTCCCGCCCCCGCCGGCGCGCGCCACGCGGGATCCGGCTGGGCCAGCGTCCGCGCGCGCGGATCGAAGCGATAGGCGAAGATCGTGTCCGCCCCGAGATCGACCGAATGCAGCCAGCGCCGATCCGGGCTGAACCCCACCCAATGCGCGTGCGGCGCCTCCTGCCGGCCGTGGTCGGCTCCCGTGCCGGTATGGCGGAACAGCACTGGTGGGCTCGGGACACCGGTCCGCGGGTCGAGGTGGTAGAACGCCGTGCTGCCGCTCGAATAATTGGCGACGGCAAGGCACGCGCTGGCGGGGTCGATGGCGACGTAGCAGGGATCGGCACCGCCGGTGGACGCCGTGCCGCGCCGTGCCCAGTCCGACGCGTACGCGGCGATTTCGCCCTGCGCCTTTTCGCGCACGAAATACCAAGCCCCGCCGGGCCCTCCGCCGACCCCGAACGAGGCGTCGTCGATCCCCGTGACCGGCACGCCGACCTGCCAGTGATCGCGGGCCGGATCGAACGCGATCGGATACAGCCCCTTGCCGCCCTCGCGCGCATAGGTACCTGCGATCAGCCGGATAGCCCGCGTGCCCGACCGCGCAGCCGCTGCGGGAAACGCCATCGTCGCAGCCATCGCGGTCAAGGCGGACCGCCGCGTCGTCGTCCAGTCGGTCATGCCGGCCCCCTCGTCATCGTCGCGTCGCTTCATGCGTCACGCCCGCCGCGGAGGCAACGCGGCGGTGCCCCAAGCCCGATCACGTTTCGACGGCGTACAGCGCGTGATGCGTCAGGATGAACAAGGTGCGTCCGTTCGCGCCGCCGAAGATCAGTTGCAGCGGGCGTTCGGGCACGTCGATCCGGCCGGTCTCACGGCCATCCGCGGCATGGACGAACACCTGACCGTTGGCGAGATACACGCGGCCATCGGCGCCGACCGCGACGCTTTCCCCGCCACGGTTGGCGAACGGCTTGAGATCGGTGACGCTGCCGCCTGCGCCGACCAGCCCGCTATAGGTCTTCGCTTCGGAGCCGTTGCTGACGAACACGCGCTCGCCGACCTTGGTTTTCACGAAACCGTAGGTGTCGAGTGCGTCCGAGAACCGCCAGCCGAGATGGTTGGGAGGGCCCTGCTGCACGGTGCGGTAAGCGGGCAGGACCAGCGAACCATCGGGCGAGACATATTCGCGGGGTTTGGGGACGGCCATGTCGCGCGCGAACATCTCGCCGAGGGTGGTGAACTGATAGGTGGTGGGATCGATCTGATCCTTGAACTCGCCGTTGACCCAGAAATTGCCCGGCAGCGCGACGCTGGCATTGCGGTGTTGAACGGCCGGCGTCGGCGCGATGACGGCGATGCTGTCGGGATCGCCTGGCTTGATGCTGTACATCGTGCCCGCCGCGCCGTCCGACGACAGCACCATCAGATTACCCGAGCGATCGACCGCGAGATTGACCGGATCGACCGGTGCGTCGGCAGCGACCGAAAGCCCCTCGCCTGCCGTCCAGCCGTAGATGCGGTGCGTGTTATGCTCGACGAAGTAGAGCTTGCCCCTGGCATCCACCGCCGCCCCCGCGATCGAGTAGAACCCGTCTTCGAGCTTTCGGACGACCGGGCCGGCCGCAGCAGCGACCGGTACGGCGCCGCGCTTCACGTCCAGCACCGCGAACTCGCGTTCGCGCACCTCCAGCCCGGTGGTCATGTCTTGGACCGCGTTCTCGTACGGAAACTTGCTCGCGCGCAGATCGGTGCTGCATCCATCGGCGTCGCAGAACGGTAATCCGCTTTCGCCATTTACATGGACGTTGCGGAAGCGGATATCGTCCGAATTATACAGTCGCACCGCAGTCGGGGCCGGCTCGAGCGAGCGGGTGACGCGGTAGGCGTGGTAATTGGCGACCAGGATGTTGCTGGAGTTGCGGATTTCGAGCGACACCGCAGTGCGGCTTTCGCCCGCCTCCTCCTCGGTCTGCGGGGCGAGGAGTTCCCAGTTCTTCACGCCGTCGAGCACGATCTCCGCGCGACCGTGATGCTCCGCGGACATTTCGTACACGTGCCCCGGCGTGCTGGTGTTCGAAACGTGAAGGCCGGCGGCGGCGAAGGTGTTCGGCGTCCAGAGATTGTTGAACGTGCCGCCGCCACCATCGGTGACCGACAGGCTGGCATATTGCCCGTCCCAACGTTTGCGCGGGTCGGCGTCGCCGGTGTGGTTGGCGTTGTACGGATCGATCCGGCTGCCATCGGCGCGGCTGGTGCCGTGGCCGCCGTGGAAGCGGACGTCGTCGACCAGCGAGTCCGCGCCGGCCTTCCATAGCAGGGCGGTGGCTCGCGGATTGATGCCGCCGGTGGTCAGGCCGATACCGGAGACGATCGCGGCGCCACCCTTCGCGCTTTCGATCAGGCCCTTGGCCGCACCGATGCCGCGAAAGGCGGGCGAGTCGTCGGCGAGCACGATCTGGGTCATGTCCGGGTGCAGGCCGATGAGCACGGTGTCCGACCGCAGCTTCAGCGTATTGGAGACGCGGTAGAAGCCGGTCGGGAAATAGACCACGCGGTGCGTGTCGATCGCCCGCTGGATCGCCGCGGTATCGTCGGTCGCATCGTCGCCCTTCGCACCCGCGCCCCGCACGTCGAACCACTGCGCGACGGGTGGCAGCGAGCGGATCGCCGGCGGTATTCGCCTGGGCATCGCGGAGATCGTGGCGGCATCGACGCGTGTCTCGTACTTGCCGGTCGCGCCGAGACCCGGCAGCGTCAGGCCGTAGGTGAACGCCTTGACCCGGTATCGAGCGCCATGGCCAGCCACGGTCTTGCCGCTGTCGCGGAACCGCGCGAAGATCGGCACGGCGCTGGCGGTGGCGTCCTGAAAACCGATCTGCGTGTAGACGTTGTCCTCATTGCTGACGACGACGGCGGCATCCGAGACGTTTTCGAACCGCACGTCGCGGCCCCATAGCCAGTCGCCATAGCCGCGGTCGATCTCGATCCCCACGGGGACGTTGCGGATGCTGGTGTTGACGAGCGTCAGCCCGGCCTCATGCTCGCGGATCGCGGCGTCGCGCTGGCCCTCGAACGACGAATCCAGCAACGTGTACTGCCATGCGGGCGACGTCTTCTCGCTGAGGATGCCGTAGCGCCCGCCATAGAAGCGCAGGTCCTGCCCGACATTGCCGACCTGATAGATCCCGGCCAGTCCGGAACCGATGTGGAAATCGATGTGGCTCAGATAGGCATGCTGCGCCAAATGGAAGCGGACCGCGGTGGCCGCCGGGTTGCCGTCGCCTATCTCGAAATCGACGTTGCTGAGCGCGGAGTAGAACGTGCCGGAGTTCGCATCGCCGATCGTCGGATCGAACGGCACACTGGTGCGCGGCGACACCGGCACCTTTGGCGGCGCGCTGCGGCTGTCGGCACGCGATCCGGTGAAGAACAGCATGTTCGCCACCCCGGTCTGGAAACCGGGTGTCGCCGCGCCGAGCGTGATGACGGGTCGCGTCCTGCCGGTGCCGAACACCCGCACGCCGGGCCAGACGAAGATGGTTCGAGAGATGCGGTAGCGGCCGGCGGGCAGGAAGACGATCCCCTCGCCACCCTTCGCGCTCGCCGCGCTGTCGATCGCGGCCTGTATCGCTGCGGTATCGTCGGTTCGGCCGTCGCCGCGCCCTCGCACCGTCACTGCACGCGGGTCGGCGGGCGCGGTAAGGAACACCGAATGCGACGGCGTTCCAGGCATGGCCAACGCGGGAACCGACGTTCCAAGCAGCGCGATGGCAGCGTTTAGCGTCAGTTTCACTGGGTCACCCGAAGTTTGTTGTGCAGCGCGCCGTACAGCATCGCCCGAACTGCGATCCGGCGTAGTACACCACCCCTTCGGAAGCGATCACGACGAAGGTCGTAGTAGGCAATCCCGGGCCGGCGCCCGATACAGAGGGTGACGAACCGACCGCGCTCAGCGTATGGAGAGCCAGTGCCTGCCTACCCCGAACCGACCCGCGAACCCCGCAACGACGATGCGCTCTATGCCGTCATCGTCATGGGCGTCAGCGGCAGCGGCAAGTCGACGCTCGGCGCCGCACTGGCGGAGCGTCTCGGTTGCGACTTCCTCGAAGGCGATTCGTTTCATTCCGCCGAAAGCGTGGCGAAGATGCGGTCCGGCCATCCGCTCGACGATCACGATCGCTGGCCGTGGCTCGATCGCATCGCCGCCGGACTCCACGATGCGGCAAACGCCAAGGGCACCGCGGTCGCCGCCTGCTCGGCACTGAAGCGGGTCTATCGCGATCGATTGTCGCACGCACTCGGGATGCCGCTGCTGTTCGTGTTCCTCGACACGACCGACCGCGACGAACTCGCACGGCGACTGGTCGATCGCTCAGGCCATTATATGCCCGCCAGCCTGCTCGCGAGCCAACTCGACGTTCTGGAAAAGCTGGGCGCGGACGAGCGCGCGATCACGCTCGATGCGGAGGATACGCCAGACCGGCTATGCGCCGCCGCGCTGGACTGGATCCGGCGCGAGACGTCTGCCCCATGCCCACCGGCAAACCACGACCAAGGTCGTAGTAGCCACGCAGGCGAATGACGCCGACAACCTGTGATCACAGACAGCGCCCGGGCAAGGGTGCGCTCGGGGATTGCTCATGTCGATACGCGCCGCCTTCGCCCTGATCGTGTTTGCGGCGCCGGCGGTTGCGATGGCACAACCGGCGCCCGCGCCCGCGCCCGCGATCCCGCTTTGGCCGAACGGGGCGCCCGGATCGGAAGCGCGGCGCACCGAAGCCGAGACGGTCAAGGACAGCTATGTCAGCAACGTCCACAACCCTTCGCTGACCGTGTACCGCGCCGCCGCCAGTCACGCCAATGGCGCAGCGGTGATCGTGGTGCCCGGCGGCGGTCACCGCATGCTCGTGCTGGTCAATGAGGGCGAGGTGCCGGCGAAAGCGCTCAACCGCTACGGCGTGACGACATTCGTCCTGAAATACCGCCTCGCCCGCGATTCCGGCTCGTCCTACGATATCGAGCGCGATGCGGCGGCCGATCTCAGGCGTGCGATCCGTTGGGTCCGCACGCATGCCGCCAATTATGCGATCGATCCGACGCGGATCGGGGCGATGGGCTTTTCGGCGGGGGGCGAGCTCGTGTCGCTCGTGGCCGACAATCAAGCCCCGGCGCAGTCACCGAAGGACGCGATCGACCGCGTGAGCGCACGACCCGACTTCCAGATCCTCGTCTATCCGGGGCCGCTTGGCACGCCGGCCAAGGCTCCCGTGGGCGCACCGCCCGCCTTCCTCGTCGCGGGCTCGCTCGACCAATGTTGCGCGACATCGGCGATGACGCTCTATTCGCAACTTCGCAGCGCCGGCGTTTCGGCCGAACTGCATCTGTACGCCGACACCGATCACGCGTTCAATCTGGGCACGCATTCGGAGCGCATCTCGATCCAGCACTGGCCCGATCGGCTGGCGGACTGGCTGGGGGACGGAGGCTGGCTCATCCCGCACGGATCGGCGAAGATACCCCCAGTTTCTCGAAAGGAACCCTGATGGAATTCGGCAGGCGTGATCTCCTGGTCGCCGCGGCAACGCTGGCCGCCACGTCGAGCGGCGTGGCCCGCGCGGCCCCCGATCGGAAGCTTGGCTATGCGATCGTCGGGCTCGGCTATTACGGGTTGCAGACGATCCTGCCGCAGTTCGTCAATTGCGAGCATTCGCGCGTGACCGCGCTGGTCAGCGGCGACCGGACCAAGGCGCTCGCGACCGCAGCCAAATACGACGTGCCCGAGCGGTCGATCTATACCTACGCCGATTTCGACCGCATCCGCGACAATCCGGACGTCGACATCGTCTATGTCTGCCTGCCCAATTCGATGCATGCCGAATACACCATCCGCGCGGCGAAGGCCGGCAAGCACGTGATGTGCGAAAAGCCGATGGCGATTTCGGTGGCCGAGTGCGAGGCGATGATCCGCGCGTGCAAGACCGCCGGCAAGAAGCTGATGATCGGCTATCGCTGCCATTTCGAGCCGTTCAACCTCGAGGCGATGCGGCTGGCGAAGTCGGGTGCGGCGGGCAAGATCCGCTACGTCCGCTCGGAGCATGGTTTCGTCCAGGGTGACCCGAACAAGTGGCGGCTGAAGCGCGCCCTGTCCGGCGGCGGTTCGCTGATGGACATGGGCATCTACAGCCTGCAGGCCGCGCGCTACATGACCGGCGAGGAGCCGATCGCGGTCACCGCACGCGAATCCACCGATCGCCGCGATCCGCGTTTCCGCGAGGTCGAGGACATGATCGAATGGACGCTCGAATTCCCCTCGGGCGCGATCGCTGGTTGCCAGTCGATGTACAGCGCCAACCAGAATCACGTCCTGCTGATGGGCGACAAGGGCCGCATCGAGCTGGAGCCGGCGACGCGCTATGACGGCAACCACATGTGGACCGGCCGCGACGGGCGCGAGACCGAGATCGCGAGCCCCCCGCCCGGTCCCGGCAAGACGCAGTTCGCCGGGCAGCTCGATCATCTGGCGGAGTGCATTCTCGACGGGCGCGAGCCGATCGTCTCGGGGGAAGAGGGCCTGCGCGACATGCGGATCGTCGAGGCGATCTACCGGTCCGCACGCGAAGGCCGGACGGTGAAGCTGTGATGCGGCCCCTGCTCGCCGCTGCGGTGGCCCTGGTTGCCGCCTCCCCCCTGTCCGCCCAGACCGCCAGCGATCCAACGAGCTTTGCTGCCTCGGCCGACGTTCGCGCGCGGATCGCGGCGTTGGAGAAGACGATGAAACCGGGCCAGGGGTTCGCCATGGCGCCGCTGGTCGAGGCGAACGGGACGAGCGCCGCGCTCGAATATTGGAAGGCGCCGGGCAAGCCTGCGGTTCATCCCGACGAGGCCGAATATGCGATCGTTATGGCGGGTTCGGGGACGCTGGTCTCGGGCGGTACGCTGGTCGCGCCGAAGCTGCGCTTTCCGGGACTTGTCGAGGGCGACCGGATCGAGGGCGGCACGACGCGGAAGCTTGTGGTCGGCGACGTATTCCTGATCCCGGCGGGGGTGCCGCACTGGTTCGGCATCGACGGGAAACTGGTCATGCTCGGGACGAAGATCAGGACGTCAGGTCAGCGGAAGCCGAGCCAGTAGAGCAGGCCGATATTGACCGCGAGCAACGGCAGCGCGGTCGGTATCTGCGCGCGGATGACGGCGTTCTTGTCCTGGAGGTCGAGCAAGGCGGCGGGGACGAGATTGAAGTTCGCCGCCATCGGCGTCATCAGCGTGCCACAGAACCCGCTGAGCATGCCGATCGCCGCGACCACCGCAGGGTCGCCGCCATAGTGCCGCACGAGCAGCGGGATGCCGATCGCCGCCGCCATCACCGGGAACGCGGCGAATGCGTTGCCCATCACCATCGTGAACAGCGCCATGCCGAGCGTATAGGCAAGCACCGCGCCGATCAGGCTGCCCTCGGGGATTGCGTGGCCGGCCAGACCACCGACCACGTCACCGACACCGGCCAGCGCGAAGACCGCCCCAAGGCTCGCCAGCATCTGCGGGAGCACGGCGGCCCAGCCGATCGCGTCCATCAGCCTCACGCCTTCGGCGAGCGGCGTGGCGATGCGGGGGCGGAACCAGAGGTGCATCGCGACCAGCGCGATCAGGACGCCACAGGTGAGCGCGACAAGCGTCGCCTGCTTCGGGTCGACGAGGCTGGGTACGGCGCGGAACACGACCGTCCCGCCGAGTGCTGCGGCCGGGATGATCAGCGCGGGCAGGAATATCCGACTGCCGACCCGCGCGGACTCGACACGCCGTTCGTCGAGCGTGGTGGTAGCCCGCCCGCCGCGACCCATTGCGCCCGATCCGGCGATCGCGACGAGCGCCAGAACGAGAACACCGTTGCCGACATCACCCAGCCGCCCGCCGAGCAGGAAGCTGATTGCCAGCACCGCGTAGAACGCCGCATTCCCGAAGCGCTTCCGGTTAGTGCGGTCGGTCGCGCTCAGGATGGCGAACGCTGCGAACATCAGGCCGGCGACGCCGTAGATGAAGCCGGTGCCGATCACTTGGCCGACCGCTGGGCCGGCCGCTGGGCCCGCGCCAGTCGGCGATCGAGCAGCCATAGGCGGAAACCGTGGATCAGGAACGCAGCGACCGCGGTGGGAACCGCCCACATCGAGAGGTGGAGCGGCTGGATGACGATGCCGTAACCTTCGAGGACACCCTTCATCAACAGGATCGAGCCGATCGCGATGAAGATGTCCTCGCCGAAGAAAAGCCCGATATTGTCGGTTGCCGCGGCCATCGCGGGGATATGGTCGCCGCCGGGCGCGACGCCCTGCGCTTCGGCGGCGGCTTCGGCCATCGGCGCAACGAGCGGACGGACGCTCTGTGCAGGGCCGGCGATCGAGGTCAGGCCGAGGGCTGCGGTAAGCTGGCGGAACAGCAGATAGCCGATCAGCAGGCGGCCGACCGTCGCACCTCTGAGCTTGGCAATGGCGAGCCGCGCACGCTCCTGCAGGCCGTGGCGTTCGAGCAGCCCGATCACCGGCAGGACGATGTAGATGACCGTGACATAGCGGTTCTCGTTGAACGCCTTGCCGAACGCGGCGAGGATCGCGAGCGGGGAGAGTCCAGCGGCGAGGCCGGTGACGAGCGCGGAGACCGCGACGACCAGCAACGGGTTGAACCGGAGCAGGAAGCCGGCGACGATCACCGCGATGCCGCACAGGACCAGCATGGCGTCTAGCGCGCCTGCTTGGCGAGATCGGCGGCGAACGCGACCTTGGCCTTCGCGACGATCTTCGGGAGCAGCATGGGGTCGACGAACGCGGCCGTGTCGCCGGCCTTGCGACGTTTGCCCCTGACGATCACGTCGGCGAGTTCGGGATGCGACGGGAGGACGATGTCGGCGCGCAGCGTGCCGAGCATCGCGATGCTGCGGCGGTAGTCGGCGACGATGCCGGGATAGGCGCGGTTGCCGATCAGCCGGTTGCCTGCGACGCTGACGCTGCACGGGAAGACGACGGCGAGCGGGCGCGGCCTGGCGGCGATACGCATCGTCCAGGTCGTGCAGCCGGGCGTGTGGCCGGGTGTCGCGCGTGCGATCAGCGTGGTGGTGCCGAGGGTTACCGTCTCGCCGTCTCGGACACCGCGGTCGACGTGGACGGGTGGGAAGCGGATGGCGCCGTAGTTGGTCTCGCCGGGTGGCACTCCGGTTTCGAGTGCGCGGACGTCGCCTGTACCAGCGAAGACGCGCGCGCCGGTCGCCCGCTTGAGCGCGGCCACGCCAGCGGCATGGTCGAAGTGGGCGTGGGTGACGAGGATCAGCTTCACGTCGCGAAGCCGGACGCCGGCCTTTTCGATATTGCGCCCGATCATGCCTGCATTCTCGGCGAGCGTGCCGTCGATCAGGATCGCCCCTGCGCTGGTCTTGATCAGATACGCCGCGATGCCTTCGCTGCCGACATAGGTGATCGGGCCGGCGATCGGGAACGGGGTTTGGGGGCGCGTCCAGGCGGGCGGATCGGCGGCACCGAGGAGCAGCGGCGCGCTGGCGGCAAGCGCCAAGACGCCGACTAAAGATCTTGCGCGAAAGCCTCGCGATCCTCCCCCGCCAGGGGGAGGTGGCAGGCGTAGCCTGACGGAGGGGGCGGTAAGCGATGCCATCTGTTGCGTGTCCTCCCCCTCCGTCACCTTCGGCCTCCCCCTGCCGGGGGAGGATCGAATACATTTTTACTTAACTAGCACGGATCGACACTCGGTATTTCGTGGCCGCGCCATTTACCAACTCGCTCCATCACCCCGGACTGGTTCCGGGGTCCACCGTTCCGCAAACCAGAGTCTATCGATTCTGCGGCACCGTGGATGCCGGAACAAGTCCGGCATGACGGAAGCCAAGTTGAATTTGTCGAACCGAACCAAACCGAACGTCCATGCGACCTAGCTTATTCCCACTCGATCGTACCGGGCGGCTTCGAGGTGTAGTCGTAGGTGACGCGGTTGATGCCCTTCACCTCGTTGATGATCCGGGTGGCTACGCGCGGCAGGAAGTCGCCGGGGAACTGGAACGCCTGCGCGGTCATGCCGTCGGTCGAGGTGACCGCGCGCAACGCCAGCACGTTGTCGTAGGTGCGACCGTCGCCCATCACGCCGACGCTGCGGACCGGGAGCAGCACCGCGAATGCCTGCCAGATCGTGTCGTACAGCCCCGCCGCGCGGATCTCCTCGAGGTAGATCGCATCGGCCTTGCGGAGAATGTCGCAGCGTTCCTTGGTGACTTCGCCGGGGATGCGGATCGCTAGGCCGGGTCCGGGGAACGGGTGACGACCGACGAATATCTCGGGCAGGCCGAGTTCGCGACCCAGCTCGCGGACCTCGTCCTTGAACAGTTCGCGCAACGGCTCGACGAGCTTCATGTGCATGCGCTCGGGCAGGCCGCCGACATTGTGGTGGCTCTTGATCGTAACCGAGGGGCCGCCGGTGAAGCTGACGCTCTCGATCACGTCGGGATAGAGCGTGCCCTGCGCCAGGAACTCAGCGCCGCCGAGCTGCTTTGCCTCGATATCGAACACGTCGATGAAGGTCTTGCCGATGAACTTCCGCTTCAGCTCGGGATCGGTGATGCCGGCCAAGCCGGTCAGGAACAGCTCCTCGACGTTCACGTGGATCAGCGGGATGTTGTAGTGGCCGCGGAACAGGCTGACGACCTGCTCGCTCTCGCCGGCGCGCATCAGGCCGTGGTCGACATAGACGCAGGTGAGCTGCTCGCCGATCGCCTCGTGGATCAGCACCGCGGCGACCGCGGAGTCGACGCCGCCGGACAGGCCGCAGATGACGCGGCCTTTGCCGACCTGCGCGCGGATCTCGGCAATCTTGGTCTCGCGGAACTCGGCCATCGTCCAGTCGCCGCTGAGCCCGCAGACGTGGCGTGCGAAGTTCGCGATCAGCTTGCCGCCATCGGGGGTGTGGACGACCTCGGGATGGAACTGCACGCCGTAGAAGCGCCGCGCCTCGTCGGCGACGATCGCATAGGGCGCGCCGGTGGTGGTCGCGACGGGCGTGAAGCCGGGGGGGATCGCATCGACCTTGTCGCCGTGGCTCATCCAGACTTGGTGGCGTTCGCCTTCGGCCCAGAGGCCGTCGAACAAGGTGCAGTCGCTCTTGATGTCGATGAACGCGCTGCCGAACTCGCCGCCGTCGCCCGAGACGATCACGTTGCCGCCGAGCTGCGCGGACATGACCTGCTGGCCGTAGCAGATGCCGAGGATCGGGATGCCCGCCTCGAAGAAGCGCTGCGGGACGCGGGGGCTGTCGATCGTCGTCACCGATGCGGGGCCGCCGGAGAGGATGATACCCTTCGGCTGCATCCGGTCGAACGCGGCTTCGGAAGATTGGAAGGGGGCGACCTCGCTATAGACGCCGGCTTCGCGAACGCGCCGGGCGATCAGCTGGGTTACCTGGCTGCCGAAATCGACGATGAGAATGCTGTCTGGGTGCTCCATGTCGGGCGCATAGCCGGATGGGACCCGTAACGAAAGAGGCCGCGCCTCCCGGATGGGAAACGCGGCCTCTAAACCGGCGTGAAATCTTATCCTCCCCCGCAAGGGGGAGGTGGCGCCGAAGGTGACGGAGGGGGAGGATACGCAACCGAAGTTGCCCTTACCTCCCCCTCCGTCAGGCTGTGCCTGCCACCTCCCCCTGGCGGGGGAGGATCGGAAGCTCAGCGCTCCTGCAGCATAGACTTACGCTGCTTCGTCGTACTCGCTGTCGTTCATGACCGGACCCGAGTCCTGGCCCTTCGCCGAGACGTCGCGGTCGACGAACTCGATGACGGCCATCGGCGAGGCGTCCGACATGCGGATACCGGCCTTGATGACGCGGGTGTAGCCGCCGTTGCGATCCGCATAACGGGTCGCCAGCGTGTCGAACAACTTGATCAGCTGCGCATCGTCGAGCAGCTTGCCGTGCGCGAGACGACGGTTGGACAGGCCACCCTTCTTCGCGAGCGTGATCAGCTTCTCGATGTACGGACGCAGTTCCTTCGCCTTGGCGACGGTGGTGGTGATCTGCTCGTGCTTGATGAGCGCGGCGCTCATGTTGCGGAAGAGAGCAAGACGGTGGGCCGAGGTCCGCTGAAGCTTACGGCCGCCTACGCGATGGCGCATGTTTAATACCTTTTCGTTCGTTCGGGGGCCGTGTGAGGTACCCAGGAGCTGGTCGCCGTTAAGGCCGCGACCGATCGCCGTAGTTCAAAGGTCAGGATAAGGTTACGCCAACGACGCTTCCTCGGTCCTTCCTTCTTCGTCTTCAACCGGGTGGCGCCGCGGCAAGCCGCGTCGTCGGTCGGGTGAAACCCGCCGGCCAGGCTGGCGTCGTCTCCGGGTTAGCTTGCGCTAACCCGGTGCGACTTGGCCTTAGCCCATTATCTCTTGCTCGAGCTTCTTGGCCATCTCTTCGATGTTCTCAGGTGGCCAGCCGGGGATTTCCATGCCCAGGCGAAGACCCATCGACGACAGCACTTCCTTGATCTCGTTCAAGGACTTGCGGCCGAAGTTAGGCGTACGCAGCATCTCGGCTTCGGTCTTGCCGACCAGATCGCCGATGTAGATGATGTTGTCGTTCTTTAGGCAGTTCGCCGAGCGCACCGACAATTCCAGCTCGTCGACCTTCTTGAGAAGGTAACGGTTGATCTGCTGGGTGTCGCCTGCGGGCTCCGCACCACCGGCAGCGGGTGCTGCCTGGCCGATCGGGGCCGACGAACGCGTGACCGACGAATCGTCGAAGTGGACGAACAGCGCGAGCTGGTCCTGGAGGATGCGACCGGCATAGCCGACTGCGTCTTCCGGGGTGATCGTGCCGTCGGTTTCGATCGTCAGCGTCAGCTTGTCGTAATCCAGGTCCTGACCGACGCGGGTCGGGTCGACCTTGTACGAAACCTGACGTACCGGCGAGTAGAGCGCATCGACCGGGATCAGACCGATCGGCGCATCGGCCGGACGGTTTGCGGTCGCGGGCACGTAACCCTTACCGATGTCGGCGGTCAGCTCCATGTTGAGCGTCGCACCCTCATCGAGGTGGCAGATCACGAGATCCTTGTTCATGATCTCGATGTCGCCCGAGACGGCGATGTCGCCGGCCTTGACTTCACCCGGACCCGTTGCCGAGAGCTGGAGGCGCTTGGGCCCCTCGCCCTGCATGCGGATCGCAATCTGCTTCACGTTGAGGACGATGTCGGTCACGTCCTCGCGGACGCCGGCCAGCGACGAGAACTCATGCAGCACGTTCTCGATCTTGATCGAGGTGACGGCGGCACCCTGCAGCGACGAAAGCAACACGCGACGCAGCGCGTTGCCGAGCGTCAGGCCGAAGCCACGCTCGAGCGGCTCGGCGATGAAAGTCGCCTTGCGCTTGGTGTCGCCACCGGCCTTTTTCTCCAGGCCGCTGGGCTTCTTGAGTTCCTGCCAGTTCTTTGCGTTGACAGACACATGCTTCCCCTAATTTGGGGGCCGACGAAAAGGACTTCCGCCGGCCATTAAAATGCATCCGCGACGCGCGTTCGACCTGATCAGGGTCAACCGTGCGCGGACAACGTCGGAGAAATCAGACGCGACGACGCTTCGAAGGGCGAACGCCGTTGTGCGGGATCGAGGTCACGTCGCGGATCGACGTGATCTGGAAACCGACTGCCTGAAGTGCGCGCAGTGCCGATTCGCGACCCGAGCCGGGGCCCTTGACCTCGACTTCGATCGTGCGGACGCCGTGCTCGGCGGCCTTCTTGCCGGCGTCTTCCGCTGCGACCTGGGCCGCGTACGGAGTCGACTTGCGCGAGCCCTTGAAGCCCATTGCGCCCGCCGACGACCACGAGATCGCGTTGCCCTGGGCATCGGTGATCGTGATCATCGTGTTGTTGAAGCTGGCATTCACGTGAGCGACGCCAGAGGTGATGTTCTTGCGCTCGCGCCGCTTAATGCGCTGAGGTTCGCGTGCCATGGTGTATTTCCTGACCTGTATCTGCATGACGCCGGGCGGCCCGTTGGGACCAGCGCCGGCGGAGTAATCCATTGAAAAAGTGGATTACTTCTTCTTGCCGGCGATCGGCTTGGCCTTGCCCTTGCGGGTGCGCGCATTGGTATGCGTGCGCTGGCCGCGGACCGGGAGGCCCTTGCGATGACGCAGGCCGCGATAGCAGGCGAGATCCATCAGGCGCTTGATGTTCATCGAGGTCTGGCGGCGCAGATCGCCCTCGACGGTGTGATCGGCGTCGATCGTCTCGCGGATGTGCAGGACTTCCTGGTCGGTCAGGTCCTGGACGCGTGCCGTGTCGGCGATGCCGAGCTTCGTCACGATTTCCTTGGCCTTGGTCGAACCGATGCCGTGAATATAGGTCAGCGCGATCACCACGCGCTTGTTGGTCGGGATATTAACACCCGCGATACGTGCCATGAACTTGGTTCTCCTGCTCCACGAGGTCCGGCATGGCTGCACGAACCCCATCTCTTAGCGATGAACCGAAACGCACGATAGCGGCGAACGCAAGCAAGCGCCGCCGGAACCGTCGTGTCGGGGAGAGTTCAACTAGGCGCGGGCGAACGCAGTGTCAAGCGAGCGGTTCCGCGGGGACAGCCACGGCTCGGCGCATCTTCAGCCAGCGGCGGAACGAGACCACCGTCCAGATGAGCTCGACCACCCCGAACGGCCACGCGCCCTGGAGAAACCCATAGATCGAGCCGAGCACGCACCCGAACGCGAAGCCGAGCGTCCACCAGTGCGAACCGGCTTCCTTGGCGTAGCATAGCAGGGTGAAGGATACCGCGGCTAGGCCGAATAGGGAGAGAGCGTCCATATTGCCCCTATGGCGACAACTCGCGGCTGGTGCCATGCCTGAGACGACGCCTGGGACAAGCGTTCATCCGGCGACCCGGTCCGTTCTCGCGGACATCCACGGTGCACCGTAGATACAAAAAAGGCCCCCGCCGGACGGCAGGGGCCTTCGTATCGCGGTAGTCAGCGAATTACTTTTCGCCGTTGTCCTTGACGCCGACGGTCGGCACATCGACGGTTTCGGTTTCGGTCTTAACCTTGGGGACCTCGACCGTCGTCTTCGACGTTCCGACGACGACTTCCTTCGAGTCCATGTCGACCTTGGGCAGAGCACCGCCCTTGACCGAGACTTCGGGAAGCGCACCGCTCTTGGTGACGTCCGCGCTCCAGAAGCCGGTCGCGAACAGCAGGCCGACGATCACGGCGATGACGAGCAGGACGATCGCGATCGTCGTGCCCGGGCTGCGGCGTTTGACGACGACGGTATCGGTGGTGCGGTAATCTGACATTGTACTCTCCCTGTTACTGTTCGGAAAACACTCGGAAGAACAGGTTGTTCCGTCGTCGCAACGGTACCGGCGAAAGACGGAAAATCGTAACGAGGCTTACCGCGACCGACCTGCGCGCATCCCGTCATTTCCGGCCGAACAGCTTCTCAATGTCGCCGTGGGCGAGCTTCACCCAAGTCGGTGCACAGAAAGCAAGCGCGTTACCGCGAAAGGGAACGTCCCGACTAGGAGGAAAGCGGAACGGCGACTTTTAGGTCTGCATTGCGGGCAAAGCGGACATCGTGGATACCGTTGCTTCTTGCAGGAGGCGATGATGGCTTCGTTCAATCCGTTAGCGCGCCTCGACGCGCAAATGTCTGATGTTAGCGACGTGTATGTCGGTGTGGGACAGGATGCCGAAAGCTACACTGCGGGCTTGGAGCGGGCGCTACGCGAGGCAGTCTGCGCCCCGTTCCTTGTGACCGCCAAGGTTGATGAGCCCGGCTTTCCAGATGCGAATGTTGGTGTCACCATCACCGGGCAGTGCGTGGCTCATTCCGAGGGATACTGGCTCATATATCAGTCCGAGAAAGACAGGTTCCTGTGCTTTTGGGGGGCTGACGTGGACAACCTTGGCGCACCCGGCATTTTCGGATCGCCGCTCGGCTGCTGGTCCGCCTGAAACGACCGCTTCCGGGAGCGACCTGCGGCACGATGACCGGCGATAATTGGGCGGTTGCGGTCATTTCGAGCGCTTTATATCGTCCTGCTACTATGTGCACAGAGAAAAACCCGTAAGCCCTCATTTACGGCCAAAGAGCTTCTCGATGTCGCCGTGTGCGAGCTTCACCCAGGTCGGGCGGCCGTGGTTGCATTGGCCGGAGTGCGGGGTGACTTCCATTTCGCGGAGAAGGGCGTTCATCTCGGGGACCGACAATATGCGGCCGGCGCGGACGGAGCCGTGGCAGGCCATCGTGCCGGCTACTGCGTCGAGGCGCTCCTTCAAGGAGAGGGCTTCGTCGAAGGCGGCGAGTTCGTCGGCCAGGTCTGTGACGAGGCCCTTGGGATCGCTTTGGCCGAGGAGCGCGGGGGTGGCGCGGACCAGCATCGCGTGGGGGCCGAAGCGTTCGAGGTCGAGGCCGAACTCCGACAGTTCTTCGGCGCGGGACTCGAGGCGGTCGCAGGCGGATTCGTCGAGTTCCACGACTTCGGGGATCAGGAGGGCCTGGCTCGCTATGGTGCCGCCGATCAGGGCTGCGCGCATGCGTTCGAGGACGAGGCGTTCGTGGGCGGCGTGCTGGTCGACGAGGACGAGGCCGTCTTCGGCTTCGGCTACTATGTAGGTCTTGGCGATCTGGCCTCGGGCTGCGCCCATGGGGAAGGCTGTGGTTTGGGGTGGGGGCGTCCAGGCTGGGTCAGCTCTTGCCTGTGGGGGAGCGGCGAAGAAGGTTGGGCGGGAATCGTTGACTGAGCCGTAGCTGCGGTTTTCTAGCGGTAGCCTTTGGGGCGTGCCCTCACCTTCCCATCCGCTTTGCGGACGGGCCCCTTCCTCTCCCCTGGGGGGAGAGGAGTTTTCGGGTTGCCACATGGACAGGGCGGACTCGCTGGCGCGTTGGCTTCTGTGGCCCGCCGCATCCAACGCGCGGCGGAGGCCGGAGACGATCAGGCCACGCACCATTGCGGGGTCTCGGAAGCGGACTTCGGTCTTGGCGGGGTGGACGTTGACGTCGACCTGGTCGGTGGGGATGTCGAGGAACAGCGCGACGACGGCGTGGCGGTCGCGCGGGAGCATCTCGGCATAGGCACCACGGATCGCGCCCATCAGCAGGCGGTCCTTTACCGGGCGGCCGTTGACGAAGAGATACTGATGGTCGGCGATGCCGCGATTATAGGTCGGGAGGCTGGCGACGCCGCCAAGGACCAGGCCTTCGCGCTCCAGGTCGATCGCGACCGAATTATCGGCAAGTGCGCGGTCGGTGAGTGTCGCCACCCTGCCCGGCCGGTCCTCGACCTGCATCGCCGACAGCGCGCGGCGACCGTCATGTTCCAGCGTGAAGCCGATGTCCGGACGGGCCATCGCGAGCCGGCGGACGACGTCGAGACAGGCGGCGTATTCGGCGCGGGGGGAGCGGAGAAACTTGCGGCGGGCGGGAACGCGGGCGAACAGATCCTCGACCACCACGCGCGTGCCGGGCGGGAGCGCGGCGGGGCCCTCGCGCTCGACGCGGCCATTGTCGACGGTTCGGGACCAGCCTTCTGCGCCGCGAATCCGGCTTTCGATCGTCAGCCGCGCGACGCTCGCGATCGAAGGCAACGCCTCGCCGCGAAAGCCCAGGGTCACGACCGATTCGATGAACTCGTCGGGAAGTTTCGAGGTGGCGTGGCGTTCGAGTGCCAAGGCCATGTCGGCGGGGGTCATTCCGCACCCGTCATCGGCGACTTCGATCCGCGAAGTGCCTCCTTCTACAAGGAGAATCGCGATCCGGCCTGCGCCTGCGTCGATCGCGTTTTCGACTAACTCCTTCAACGCGCTGGCGGGTCTTTCCACCACTTCACCGGCGGCGATACGATTGACTAGATGCTCGGGGAGACGCCGTATTGACATGGGTTTGCGTCTAGACCAAGCGACGGCATCCCGCGACCCGCAAACGCCACTTATATAGTATAGGCACCCGGTGCTCGAAAACACCGGCGGGCTCCGCGAGATGATGTGTGTGTGCGCATGTTTTTGGTGGTGGTTCGCCCGTCCGGCGGCCAGGATTACGGGACCCTGATTGAATGGCCTTCTACTCGCGTTTCTTCAAGTTCATGTCGCACGACATGGCGATCGACCTCGGCACCGCGAACACCGTCGTCTACGTCCGTGGCCGCGGCATCGTCCTGAACGAGCCGTCGGTGGTCGCGGTCGAGACGATCAACGGGATCAAGCGCGTCAAGGCGGTCGGCGACGACGCCAAGATGATGATGGGCAAGACGCCGGGCAACATCGAAGCGATCCGGCCCCTTCGCGACGGCGTGATCGCGGACATCGACGTCGCCGAGCAGATGATCAAGTATTTCATCCAGAAGGTGCACGGCCCGCGTAAGTTCGCACGCTGGCCCGAGATCGTGATCTGCGTGCCGTCGGGTTCCACCAAGGTCGAGCGCCGCGCGATCCGCGATGCCGCGTCGAACGCGGGCGCATCGCAGGTGTGGCTGATCGAGGAGCCGATGGCGGCCGCGATCGGCGCGGACATGCCGGTAACCGAGCCGATCGGTTCGATGGTCGTCGACATCGGCGGCGGCACGACCGAAGTCGCAGTGCTGTCGCTTCGTGGGCTCGCCTACACCACGTCGGTGCGCGTCGGCGGCGACAAGATGGACGAGGCTATAGTCAGCTACGTCCGCCGCAATCATAACCTGCTGATCGGCGAAGCGACGGCGGAGCGGATCAAGAAGGAGGTCGGCATCGCCAAGCCGCCGGTCGACGGCATCGGCATGATCATCCAGATCAAGGGCCGCGATCTCGTCAACGGCGTGCCCAAGGAAATCCAGATCAACCAGGGCCAGATCGCCGAGGCGCTGAGCGAGCCGGTCGCGACGATCGTCGAGGGCGTCCGCGTCGCGCTGGAGAACACCGCGCCGGAACTGGCCGCGGACATCGTCGACCAGGGCATCGTGCTCACCGGCGGCGGCGCGTTGCTGCAGGGGCTGGACGAAGTGCTGCGTGACGAGACGGGGTTGCCGGTGACGGTCGCCGAGGATCCGCTGACCTGCGTAGCGCTCGGCACCGGCCGTGCGCTCGAGGATCCGCTGTTCCGCGGCGTGCTGATGAGCGGCTAAGAGGTTGGATTTGCTTTAAGACACGCGGACACGAAATCGCGTCGACCGAGTCGCAGGGGTAGGTCCCCCAGCGCTTCGGCGGCGCCCGAGACAGGGGGACAGGCGCATGGCGCCAGCCCGCGACCGGCGGACGGGGTTTTCCCGACGTCGGCAATATGGTGTGTTCATGGGCTATGTGCTCGCCGTCGCTGGTGCGGTGGTGGGCCTGGTGCTGCTCGTCGCGTCCACGTTCAATCCGCCGGCGTTTTCCGCGCTGCGCATGGGCGTCGCGGGGGTGACCACGCCGGTCTCGACGGGGCTCGCGACGGTCGGGTCGTCGATCTCCGGTATCCCCGATGCGATCGGCAATTACTTCTTCGTGAAGCAGGAGAACGTCGCGCTACGGGCCGATCGCGACCGCACCCGGGCGCTGCTGATGCGCGCACGGACGATCGCCTATGACAATCGACGGTTGCGCAGCCTGCTCGCGATCCGCGAACGCTCGACCGCGCCGGTCGTGACGGCGCGGCTGGTGAGTTCGAGCGCGTCGAGCGGGCGGCGGTATGCGTTGCTCAACGCCGGACGGTGGAACGGCGTGTTGCCCGGCATGCCGGTACGCGGCCCGGACGGACTGATCGGACGCGTCGTCGAGACCGGGCCGAACGCCGCGCGCGTGCTGTTGCTCAGCGACGGCGACAGCATCGTCCCCGTCCGCCGCACGCGCGACGGCCTGCCGGCGATCGCGGCGGGGCGCGGCGACGGGATGATCGACATCCGATCGGTCAACGCGACCAACGTCCGCTTCAATGCAGGCGACCTGTTCGTGACCACCGGTACCGGCGGCATCTACGCACCCGGCGTGCCCGTCGCGCGCGTGACCAGGGCGGGGTCGGACTCGGTGATGGCGCGCGCGTTCGCCGATCCCGATACGCTCGACTTCGCGCTGGTCGAGCGGATGTTCATGCCGGTGCCGCCACCCCGACCGGTGACCCAGCAATGAGCGCGCTACGATGAGCAGGGCCCGCGTCGTCGACAGCGTCGATTACAAGCCGTTCGAGACCAAGATCCCCGCCGGCCGATCGCGCGCGATTCCCTGGGCGACGGTGATGGCCGGATCGCTGATCACGATCATACCGGTGGTCGCGACGATCCCGCTGCTGCCGCCGTTCGGGTTCGTCATGCTGCTCGCGTGGCGGCTGCTCGCGCGGTTCGCGTTCAGGCCCTGGGCTGCTGCGCCGCTCGGCTTTTTCGATGATCTCGTCAGTGGCCAGCCGCTCGGCAGCGCGGTGCTGATGTGGTCGCTAGCGTTCGTTGCGATCGACATGATCGAGCAGCGGCTCGCCTTCCGCGACTATTGGCAGGACTGGCTGATCGCCGGCGGGCTGATCGCGGCGTGCATCCTGGTCGGCCGCTTCATCGCGGTGCCGGTCGGCGCGCATGTCGACACCATCCTGATTGCGCAGATCGCCGTCACGATCCTGATGTTTCCGCTCGCCGCGCGGATCGTCGCTGCGATCCAGAACAAACGGGGCGCCGAGTGAGGAATACCCCGCGGATCGTCACCGAAATGTCGCAGGCGTACAGCTTCTCGCGCCGCGCGTGGATGCTGGGCGCGGCGCAAGGCGGCGTCGGGCTGATGCTTGCCGGGCGGATGGCGTGGCTGTCGGTGGCGCAGAACGAGCGCTACACGGCGATGTCGGAAAGCAACCGCGTCAACATGACGCTGTTGCCACCGCGCCGCGGCTGGATCGTCGACCGCCACGGCGTGCCGATCGCCAACAACCGCACCGATTTCCGTGTCGACATCATCCCCGATCGCCTCCGCGACAAGGAGCGCGTGCTGCCTTTGCTCGGTCGCATCCTCCAGCTGCCGCCCGAGGAAGTCGAGCGGATCGCGATCGACCTCGAACATGCCGCCGGGTTCCAGCCCGTGCAGGTCGCGGAGAATCTCGACTGGGAGCGGTTTGCCGCGGTCAGCGTGCGGCTGCCCGAACTGCCCGGCGTCGCGCCCACCCGCGGGTTTGCGCGGAGCTATCCGGCGGGCGCCGCGGTCGCGCACCTGACCGGCTATGTCGGCGTGCCCAATGCCGAGCAGTATAAGAAGACGCGCGACCCGCTGCTCGTCACGCCGGGCTTCAAGCTCGGCAAGGACGGGCTGGAGAAGATGCTGGAGGCCGAACTTCGCGGCGTCGCCGGTGCCAAGCGGGTCGAGGTGACGGCACGCGGCAAGCTCGTCGCCGAACTCGCGACCAAGCCCGACGTGCCGGGCAAGACCGCGCGCCTGACGATCGACGCAGGCCTCCAGGAATATGCCGCGCGCCGCCTTGGCACCAACTCCGGATCGGTCGTGGTGCTCGACTGCCGCACCGGCGAGATGCTCGCGATGGTGTCGATGCCGGCCTATGATCCGAACAGCTTTTCGGACGGGATCAGCCATCTCGAATGGCAGATGCTGAGCGACGACGATCACGTGCCGCTGATGAACAAGGTCACACAGGGGCTGTATCCGCCGGGCTCGACGGTCAAGCCGATGAACGGCCTCGCGCTGATGAACGCAGGCGTCGATCCGTCGACGCGCGTGAATTGTTCGGGCGCGATGCGGCTCGGGACCAGCGTGTTCCATTGCCACAAGAAAAGCGGCCATGGTCCGCTCGATCTCAAGAACGCGATCATGCAGAGCTGCGACATCTATTTCTACGAGATGGCGCGGCGGGTCGGCTACAACGCGATCGCGCCGGTCGCGCGGACGCTGGGCATGGGGCAGAAGTTCGACCTGCCCTTCTCGACGCAGCGCTACGGGACGGTGCCAGACCCGGCGTGGAAGCTGAAGAAATACAAGCATGACTGGACGGTCGCGGATTCGCTCAACGCGTCGATCGGCCAGGGCTATGTGCTGGCCAATCCGTTGCAGCTTGCGGTGATGGCGGCGCGCATCGCATCGGGGCGCGCCTTGCAGCCGAGCATCCTGGCGAACCACGTCCACCGCGACTCCCCTGCCCTCGCGATCGATTCCGAGCATCTCGCGCTGGTCCGCGACGCGATGTTCGGGGTGATCAACCAGGGCGGCACTGGTGGCGCGGCCAAGCTGCTGATCCCCGGCGTCGCGATCGCGGGCAAGACCGGGACCGCGCAGGTCCGCCGCATCACGATGGCGGAGCGGCGGTCGGGCGTGCTCAAGAACGGGCAACTGCCGTTCAAGATGCGCGACCACGCGCTGTTCATCGGCTTCGCGCCCGCCGACAATCCCCGCTATGCGCTCGCGGTCGTGCTTGAGCATAACGGCCACACCGTGCGCAATCTCGACACGCCGATGATCGGCCGCGACATCATGACCTATATGCTCGACCGCGAGCGTGCGCTGAAGTCGCTCGCCGAGGTCGAACCGACCTGGGGTGGCGATATCCGCACGCGCATGGCGGCGACTGCTGAGGCGTACCGCAAGGCGCAATCCGCCCCGCCCGCGGCGATCGCCACCAAGACCGACGCGATCGTGCCCAGCGACGCCCCTGCGGTGGTCAACGCCACCGACATGGCCAATGCCACGCAGGAAGCGCTCACCACGCCCGGCGCTACGGTCGCCGAAGATGATTCAAGGGACCGCCAGCCGTGAACCGTATCGAGCGCACGCGATGAACCGTACCGAGCGCAAGCGATGAACCGTATCGTCCCCGAACCGCTCGCCAAGCTGCCCTGGCTGGTGATCATCCTGGTCGTCGCGATCGGCTGTTTCGGGCAGGTCGTGCTGTATTCGGCGGCGGGCGGCTCGCTGCGGCCCTGGGCGCTGTCGCAGGGTATCCGCTTCTTCGTGCTGCTGGCCGGCGCGATGGGGCTGTCCTACATCCCCGAGCGCACCTGGAAGGCCGCCGCGCTGCCCGCTTATGCGCTGATCGTGCTGTCGCTGATCGCGGTCGAGATCCTCGGCAAGGTCTCTGGGGGATCGCAGCGCTGGCTCGACCTCGGGTTCATACGCCTCCAGCCGTCCGAGTTCATGAAGCCAGCGATCGTGCTGGCGGCGGCGAAGTTCTACGACATGCTCCCGCCCGGCGAGACGCGCCGGTTCGGCGGGGTCTGGCCCGCTGTGCTGCTGATCGGCATTCCCGCGGCGATCGTGATGAAGCAGCCGGATCTCGGCACCGCGCTGATGATCTGCTCGGGCGGCGCGACCGTCATGTTCCTTGCGGGCGTTCCCCTGCGCCTGTTCGTGGGGGGCGCGATCGCCGCGGCGGTGGCGATTCCGCTGGCGATCAACTTCGCGCTGCACGATTACCAGCGCAACCGCATCCTGATCTTCCTCGATCCCGAGAGCGACCCGCTCGGCACCGGCTATCACATCAGCCAGTCGAAGATCGCGATCGGCTCGGGTGGGATCTGGGGCAAGGGTTTCCTCCAGGGTACGCAGAGCCACCTCGACTACCTCCCCGAAGGCCATACCGACTTCGTCTTCGCGACGATGGCGGAGGAATGGGGGCTGGTCGGCGGCTGCCTGCTGATCCTCGCCTTCCTGCTGGTGATCCGCTGGGGGATCGAGGTCGGCCAGCGCGCCAACAGCCGCTTCGCCAGGCTCACCGCGGCGGGCCTCGCCACGACGATCTTCTTCTACGTCGCGATCAACCTGATGATGGTGATGGGCCTCGCCCCGGTCGTCGGCATTCCGTTGCCGCTGGTGAGCTTCGGCAGCTCGGCGCAGATGACCGTGCTGCTGTGCCTGGGCATCCTGATGTCGATCGACCGCCAGAACCGCAAGACGGTCGGCTGGTGAGCCAAAACCGGACTTAATGGGCAAAAAAACGGCCTGATCGACCAAAACGGACTCGGATCGACGAAAAGGGGGTTGCGGCCCCCGATGAGTCTGCTAACAGCGCGCCTCCAGCAGCGGGGCGCCACACCAGGGCGCCACTCAAAACCGCCCGGGAATGGACGCATAGCTCAGTTGGTAGAGCAGCTGACTCTTAATCAGCGGGTCCTTGGTTCGAGCCCAAGTGCGTCCACCATTTTCCATAACAAATCAATGGTTCGACCCTCGTTCGTCGACGCGCGGTTATCACTGGCCGACCAATGCCGGTCTACGTCACCATGCCATGACAATCGATATCGTTGCCAACGGCACGACAGAGGCGGTCGTGCCATCGGGAGCGTCGAGCCGGCGAAGCTGAGGGTCTCGAACGAGAGCAAGGATTTCGCCCTGCAACGAGGCCCTTGCGCTAGCGATCTTCAACGGGTTGGCAACGCTCATCCCGGCGCTGCCGTAAACCCTGCCCCCGCTATCTGCTGCATAGAAGCCGCGCCAACCGGCACCGACCGAGACCGGCACCGTGAGCGTGGGGCCGTCCTCTGCGCGCGTCAGGGGGAACGCGGGGGCGACACCGACGATCGTATTGCTCTCGTACCAATTGCGCGGTCGGGATCTTTCATCGGATCGAGGCGCGTGGAAACCGTTCGAGCTTTGCCCGACCAGGAACAAGGTCCCCTGCCCGTCCGCCCGGCGCTTCAGCACTGCGGGACCGCCGATCGCGACATGGACCGGAACCCTGTCGAGGCCGGCGTCGTCATCGTCATACGCACCGCGTGCATAATCGCCGTTGCGGAGGTCGAACGAGACGATCGGATGAACGGCGCCATCGCCGGTGTCGACTTCGGATAATGTCGCATCCTCGGTGTCGATGAACGGCACGGTCTGCGCCGACGCGCGTGGTGCAGCGACGCAGACGAGCGTCGCTGCGAGAACCATCAGGGCTGTTGCGTTCACGAGGTGCGTCGCACCATCCAGACGATATCGCCGGCATCGTCGACGACGAAGATCGCGCCGTCGTCGCGCGTCTGGACGCTCACCGGCCGCCCGTAGACTTCATTCTTCTTCTCATCCGCGACGAACCCGGTCAGGAACGGCTGCGGCGGCACCGTCGGCCTTCCGTTTGCAAACGGCACAGCCAGCACGTCATACCCGATGAACGCGGACCGGTTCCACGATCCATGCCGCGCGACATAGGCAACCTGTTGCGCGGTTGGCGTTCCCTTTGCGAACATCGGCTCGCTCATGGCTAAGTGGGGCGGCGTCACGATGCCTGAAGCGGCCATGCCGACGGGTTAATCGCCGTTCCCCTGTGCTGGTCCTGCTTTCAGCCGATGACGGCCTCTTAAAACGCCTTCGGCACGGCGGATCAACAGGGGGTCATGACCGAAAGCAGGTCATCCACGTCGCCTACGGCAAACGCGGAGAACTCGTCGCCGATCGCATAGGGGAGCAGAATGCGACGATCCCGGATCAGCGCGCCACAGCTATAGGTCACGTTCGGCACATAGCCCCCGCGTCGCTCCGCGCTTGGGAACAGCAATGGCGAGGCAGTGCGCGCCAGCACCTTGGCCGGATCATCCTTGTCGAGCAGGCACGCGCCGACGCAATATCCTCGCACCATGCCGACGCCGTGCGTGAACATCAGCCAGCCCTCGTCTATCTCGATCGGCGATCCGCAATTGCCTAACTGCACGAACTCCCAGGGGTATTTCGGCGCCATGATCGGCGTTCCGGTTTCCCACGTATAGAGATCGTCGGATCGCAGCAGCCAGATGTTCTCGCTGTCCTGGCGACCCAGCATCACGAACTGGTTGTCGATCCGTCGCGGGAACAGCGCCATTCCCTTGTAGCCGGTCATGGCGCCGGCAAGCGGCCTCATCTCGACCCGACGCAGGTCGATCCCGCGCAGGATCTCCTGGCGCGCATCCTTGCCGTCGAACGCGGTGTACGTGCCGATGATGCTGCGGACACCGTCGTGATCGGTGAAGTTAACGAGCCGTAGGTCCTCGATGCCCTGTCGCTGGCTCGGCAGGACCGGAAAGATGACGGTTTCGGACACATCCTGGCTGTCTTCGCATAGCAGACGGACCCACCCGTCATCCTGCCGCTCGATGCGAGGCGGGACGCCGTGCGCGCTGGCCGGATCGATCACGAGCCGGTCGCCCGGTCCCCACTCGCCGGTGCGGAACGTGATCGACGAGATATGGCCCTCGCCGATGCCCCGCAGCGACATGACGAAGCGGACCGCACCCGGCACCGAGGGCTCTTCATCCGTCAGTGAAACGATGCTGGGGTTGAAGAGCGCGGCGGACTCGAACGCGTATTCCTGGCTGAAATAGGCGCCGATGATGAGCCGTTCGTCGTCGTTGAAGTCGCCGTCCCCTATGTCCTGCCGTACCTCCTCGAAACGACGGAGCAGGACCTGCTCGGCGTTGCGATGACGCTCCCGCATGGGGGTCAGCAGCAGGTCGCGCATCCTTAGCCGCATCGTATCGTCCAGCGCCTGGATGCGGTCTACGACGACCTGACTGCGTGGCAGGCGGTCTGCCTCGAACGCTTGTGGATAGCCGAAGCTGAATGGCCGGATCACGGTGCGCGACGGATCGGGCTTCAACTCGACGTCCAGCGTCGTGAAGACATCGGCAGCGTTCATCGGCATCGGCACCGGCATCGGCATCGGCATCGGCATCATACCTTCAACTATGCTCGCGAGAGGACGCTCGCGACACGCAAGGTAACGATGTCGAGCGCCTCACGATCCCCGGTGAGGGGCGTTGGGATGCAAAACCCCGAGCCTCACGCCCCTCTCCCTTCCCACCACAAGGGCGGCGGCCCCTTCCCTTTCCCCGGCGGGGAGAGGGCGTTTCAGGTCACCGCGTGGCGGGCATCCATATGCGGGTCGTTGCCGCCTCCTGCTGGATCAAAACACCTCCGGGGCGCCGGTTACCGGCCTGCAAACCAGTGCGGTCATCGCGCCTTTACGAACCGTAAGGTGAACCGGTCGCTCTCGCCGATCGCAGCATATTTCGCGCGATCGACGTCCTTCAATTGATAGCTCGGCGGCAGCGTCCAGACGCCTTCCGGATGATCGTGGGTATCCTTGGGGTTGGCGTTGATCCGCGATTCTGCGGCAAGCGCGAAGCCGGCCTCCTGTGCCAGCCGAACGACCGTCGATCTCTTGATGTAGCCGCTCGTCTTCTCGCGCGCCGTGTCCATTTCCTCCGGCAAGCGATGATCGACCACGCCGAGCACGCCGCCCGGCTTGAGCGCTGCATAAAACGCCTTGAACACGCGGCCTGCTACGGCGGGGTCGTCCTGCATCAACAGGTTGTGGACGTTGCGGAACGTCAGCAGCATATCCGCGCTTGCCGCCGGGAGCGAGGACGCTCCAGTCTTGAAGTCGATCGTCGCGACCTGCGTCGCGCCATACGCCGCAGCCTTGCCGGCAAAGGCGTTGCGGGTGCGTTCGGCCTGCGCTGTCGGTACCAGCGCGACATAGTGGCCCCGGCCCCTCACCAGCGGTGCGAGGATTTCGGCATACCAGCCACCCGCCGGAAGAAATTCGACGATGGTCTGCGTCGGCTTGACGCCAAAGAAGGCCAGCGTCTGCGCCGGGTGACGATAGCGATCGCGCGCGCGGTTCGCAGGCGTCCGCGTCGGCGATGCGAGAACGGCAGCAATGTCCTTCGATGGGGCAACGGATTGTGCCCCCACCCCCGTAGCTCCAAACGCGGCAATACAGGTCAAGGCGGCGAGCAGTCGGTTCATAGCGTTACACTCCTTGAGCGGTTCTCCCGCGACAATGCCCCGCGCGAGCCAACCATACAATCTCAAGAGCCTCGGCGCCGCCTGGAACACTCAGCATCGGCTGGCCTCAGGCGATTTTACTGGTTCCGCCTGCGCCACAAAGCTCGGGGCTTCGCCTATTTCTGGTGGATCGCTCGGCGATCGAAGATGCGGCTATGAGTTCGCCACTTCGGCACGACGCGCCGCGCGGGCGTGCTCTCGCGTGAAATCGCCCACGCCGCGGTCGGTTCGACACAGCCGGTCCCAATGGCGGAAATACAGGCCGTAGTTGCAGCCATAGAGTTCGTGATGCCGCTGATGATGGCTCGCCGTGATCAGCCATCCGCCCAGCGGGCCCGACCACATGAAACGCGGGAAGATCTCCCATCCCATGTGGTTCGTGACTCCCATCACCGTCATGATCGTCAGCACGATGCCGAGACCGGCGATATGGATCGGAACGAAGAAGACCAGCAACGGAATGACCACCGCACCGGTCAACGCCTCGATCGGGTGGAACGCCATCGCGGCCCATGCCGTCGGAGGGCGGCTGGCATGATGCAGCGCGTGCGCGAGCTTGAAAGGCTTGGGTCGGTGCATCCAGCGATGCGTCCAGTAGAACCAGGCATCATGCAGCAGCAGATACAGGAAAACCGAGACCGGCAGGTACCAGAGCGGATAGGCATGGATATCGGAGTACACCTGTGTCCAGCCATGATGCTGCCACCCCCAGGCGACGACGCCGGCCGGAATCCCGTAGAGCGCTGCGGACGCGAGGCTCCAGATGATTTCGCGACGGACCTGCGGGTCCAGTCCGAGGTACAGGCCCGGATGCTTGCGTATCGTGATCCAGGCGAACGCGCCCGAAACGAGGAGATAGCGAACGCCGACGATGACGGTCATCGCGACAGCGGAAAGGATGATGGCGAGCGTCATGCTTGATCCTCGACGACCCTGCGATCGGCAACGCGCAGGGCAAGAGCACGCCGTCGCGATGGAAGGCCCCACCACGGCGTTCCCGGCGACAGATGGTGCTCGTGGTGATAGCCGCCGAAGTGGAAGCAGGTCAGCAGAGACATCACCGGCCCCACGTCGATGCTGTGAGCGCGGTGGGCGTCGACGAAGGGAGTCTCGCGTTCCCGATGTGGCAACCACGTCCCGAACACGAATAACTGCGCCACGGCGCCCAGCGCCGGCAATGCCCAGAAGATGACGATGTTGCCAAGCGGTGCCCCAAGCAGCATCGTATAGATCAGCGCCATCACGGTTATCCGGATGATCTGCCCGTGCGAATAGTAGGTCTTGAAAAACTGCAGGAACCAACCGACGAGGCTCGGATCGCCACCATGAAAATCGGGATCCCCCGCTCTGCCGGTTTGTTTATGGTGCAGATGATGCTGCGGCAGCAATGCTGCGTAGGACAAGCAGGCATATAGCGAAAGACAGGCCGCACCGATCGCCCGGTTCAGCCGGGGATGACCGGGAGCCAGCGCACCATGCATCGCATCGTGCGCAACGATGAACAGCCCCGTACTCAGCCATGTCTGGACGATGACCAGCACGATGGCCAAGGGAATTGTATCCAGGCCCCACTGCCAGAAAAAGATGCCGGTTACGTGGATCGCCAGCCAAGCCACGACGATCGCGGCGGACAGCAACACGCTAATACGTGTCTGACGCCTCATCGCTTCCGATTGGGGAGCCGTCACGCTCACGTCTTCGCATCTGCCGAGACGAGGTTTTCGGTTTTATCCGAAACTACCCCACGCCGCTGCGGATCGGCATTCGCCCGCAACTGCGCCTTCAGCACCGCGGGCTTGCGCGCGAAGAGGAAGCCGTGGCTGACGGTACCGTCCTTGCCTTCGACCGCATGATGCAGACGATGCGCTTGCAACAGGCGCTTGAAATACCCCTGCTTGGGCACCCAGCGAAAGCCGCCCCGCTGATGCACGAGCATGTCATGCACGAAGGCATAGATGCCGCCGTACACGGTGATGCCGAGTGCTGCCCACCAAAGTGGCTCCCACCAGAGCCCGACGACGAACAGCACGATCGGCACGATCGCGAAGACGACCGCATAAAGGTCGTTCTTTTCGAACCAGCCTTCATGCTCTTCGTGATGAGACTTGTGCCAGCCCCAGCCCCAGCCGTGCATGACGTAGCGATGCGCCGCCCATGCGAAGCACTCCATGAACAGAACCATGAAGACGACGATTGCGAGTTTCTCGAACCAGGTCACCTAGCTCGATCGCACGAATTGCCGATGGACGTGTGCAACGAATTCAACATGATACATACATAACCGTTACCGGCGGCCGATGCGAGGGCGCTCCGCGACAAAATCTCGGGGTCTGTGACACCTGAGGCCGCCCTGTTTTCAGGGCTGCATCGCCTCAAGATCGCCCTCAAGACCGCCCTCAAGACCGCGTAGTGATCGACGTATCTCGTCACCAGCCGGGACGCGCTGAACCGGACACCTGCGATGGGAAGTCCCGGTAAAATGCTCGAAAGCGATCACCCTGGGCACCGCATGGCGGCAGTCTGCGTTCGACCAGGATGATCGCCCCAGTGTTCCGCGCCGACCACCGAGACACGCCCTCATGGCTGTTGATCGCGGCCATGCTGATGAGTTATCTCGCGGCCCAATATCATCACCGCTTCACGGTGGATCCGATCCGCGCGGTCCCCGCGATAGCGTCGCTGATGACGCTCGGCGGCGCGCTGGCGATTGGCAAATACACCGCGCGACCGCGCCTGACGGCTGGCGCTACGGCCTTCCTCCAGATGACGCTCTTTACGCTGTTCGGCGTCGTGTTGGCGTATGCGTTGGCGGCGAATTCCGGCCAATTGTGGGATGCGCGGCTGGCCGCCGCCGATCGGGCGATCGGCTTCAACTGGCCGGCCGTGCTGGCGTTGCTCGACAAATGCCCTCCTGCCATCTGGCTACTCGGATTGGCGTATCACAGCCTCACCTTGCAGATGATCGTCGTCATCGTGGCGTTGAGCGGCATGGCGAAATTCGACACGCTGAGGACGATGGTCTGCGCCGCGATCCTGTCCGGTTTCGTTACGATATTGATTTCGGGTCTCACCCCAGCGATGGGCAGTCTGTTCGATCCATCCCGCTACGCGCATCTCTGGCCGTCCATAGCGTGGTTGGAACAGGGGCTGATATCCGGACTTCGAGATGGATCGCTGCGCAAGCTCGACCTCACCATGCTCATGGGAATCGTCAGCTTTCCCAGTTTTCATGCGACGCTCGCTGCTATCTTCATATGGGCGTTCGGGGCGATGCCGCGTGGTGCCCTGCCGGGCCGGGCGTGGGCGATACTGACGATCGTCGCGACGCCGGTCTTCGGCGGCCACTATGGGGTGGACGTCATCATGGGGCTTATCCTCGCGCCGCCTGCCATCATTGCAGCGCGCCGCCTCACCCGGCGCAGGCAGCCGTCCCATCCGATGGGTTCCGCCTTGCCGGCATAGCGTCGGGATCGTCGCCGAGCGCCGCATCGACCATCGCCGCCGCCTCGGGCGCGCCCCCTGCCCCTGCCATATCCGTCGCCAGCATCCGTGCCGCACGGCGATATTGCGGGTCACTCAGCACGCGCCGCAACGCCGGTTCGAGGCCCCCCCTGGCAGCTTCGGCGGCAGAGACGACGCGCGCAGCCCCGATCCGCTTCAACCGTGCCGCCGTTGCCGGTTGTTCGAATGCCAACGGCACGGCAACGATCGGAACGCCGGCCGCCAGCGCGTCCAGCACCGTGTTGAACCCGCCGTGCAGGATCGCGGCGGAACACTGTGGCAGGATGCGGGTCTGAGACCAGAATGCCCGCACCAGCGGATTTCCCGGTAGCGAGTGGGCTTCGCGGTCGCTCAATCCGCCGCCATGCGCCACCACGGCCCGGGCACCCACCGCGGCACACGCAGCCGTCATCGCCGCGAACAGCGATCGGCGCGCACCCTGCAACGATCCCAGCGAACAGAATATAAGCGGTCGGCCGTCATTCTCCGGAAGGTTCTCCTCGGGCTCGGCCAGCCGCCACGGCGCGCCGTATCGAAAGCTCTGCGGCAATTCCATGCGCGGAAAGTCCAGGCCTGCCGGGCATTGCGCGATCTGCAGCCGCTCCGACCATTGATGCCGGGGGTCGGGATCGAGCCCCCAACGACGCGCATAGGTCGACACCATCGTCGTGATGGGCCGCATCAGCAGATCGCTGATCGCGTAGCCGCCGTTGTTCCGATTTCGCCCAACCGCATCCGGACGATACGCCCAGCCCAGAAAGGGCGGCGGCACCGTTGGCTCCCTGAGCAACGGCAATCCCGTCACGGCAGTCACGAACGGCAGACGGAGATGTCGTGCCACCAGCGCCCCCGCCGGCTCGACCGAGTCGGCGAGCACCGCATCGACCTCCAGCCTGGACAGTGCCGCCGGAAGTGCCTTCAGCAGCAATTCCGTCATCGATGCGGTGCTGCGGATCATCCTGGGCAGTCCGACAGGCCCCGACGGCTGCGCCAGCTTGCGATAATGTTCTGCCAACAGGCCTTGCCGGTCCGCGGGGTGGCCTAGCGCCGCAAAACCGACGCCGCAGTCAGGGACGAGCGAGGCGACGTCAGCCATGTGGATTATCGTGACTCGACGTCCCGCTTCGACGAGCGATGTTCCCAATGCTGCCAGCGGATTGATGTGGCCCGCGGTTGGCGGCGCGATGATGGCGATATGTCGCCTTTTGCCCGTCAATGCAGTGGAGCTTTCCGTCGCCATCGTGTTCGACCGGTTATTATCAGGATGCGGGTGACGAGCGATAGCTTGATTCAATGGGGAAATGCCACCGGGCTCGCGACCGCCCCGCGTCCCGTCGCGAGACGTATTTCTCGGGGTACGGCGAAGGTTGGGGACTCTGGGAGACCGCTTCGACCAGCGCCGCTTTCACGACACCTTGCTCAACATGGGCTCGGTGCCCCTGCCGGCGATCGAGACCGAGATGCTGAAGTGGATCGTGGCGGAAAATCGCGCTGATATTGATCCAGCGTCCTGCCGGCCAAACCCGCGCAGCAAGAAGGGAAAGTCGGGTTGCGTGGTGGCCCTACTGTCGCCTAGCGTAACGCAAAGAGTTTCACAGTCAGGAAAATCGGCATGGATCGTCGCGCCTTCATCATGTCCAGCGCCGCTACCGCTGCGTTGAGCACGCTGCCCGCACGGTCCGCGTTGGCGCAGACGCCGGCCGGCAGAGCAGCGGCACCGTCGCCGGGCGACGCTCGGCTGAACGCGGCCTTCGATCAGGTCCTGCGCGAAACCGTACGCCAATCGCCGGAATTCGCCACCTCGCTGGGGCTCGATACCGGCAGGGATGCCGATTTGCGCCACACGCTGGGCGACAACAGCTATGCCGCCATCGCGAAGGATCTGGCCCGCAACCGCAAGGCGCAGGCGCTCGTCACCGCCGTCGATCCCGCCTCGCTGTCGCCGCAGGCGCGCATCGATCGCGAAGTCGTCCTCTACAACATCCAGTCGAACATGGTCGGCCCGGAGCGGTTCGGTCTCTCGTCGCCGCAGGGGCCCTATCCGATCTCGCAGCAGGACGGCGTCTATTTCTCGCTGCCGGACTTCCTTGCCTCGACCCATCCCGTCAAGACCGCGGACGACGCCGAAGCCTATCTGGATCGCCTGGCGATGATGGGCCGCCAACTCGATAACGAAACCGAGGTTCAACGTCGCGAAGCTGCCAAGGGCCGGCTGGCACCCGACTTCTCGCTCGATCTTGCGCTCGGCCAAATGGCAAAGCTGCGGTCCCCCAGTCCCATCGACAGCCAGCTCGTCCAGGCGCTGACCAGCCGCACCGGTGCGGCGAACATCGCAGGGGATTGGCAGGCGCGCGCCGCCCGGATCGTCGCGACGCAAGTCTATCCGGCGCTTGATCGCCAGATCGCGTTGCTGCGCTCGCTGCGGCCCTCAGCGCGCAGTGCCGCCGGCATCTGGGCGATCCCGAACGGCGATGCGATCTACGCCGCGGCGCTGGCGCAGGCGACCACCACCAGCCTGTCGCCCGACGAGGTCCATCGCATGGGCCTGCAGCAGGTCGCAGAGCTCACCGCGCAGCTCGATCCGATCCTGCGCGGACAGGGCCTGACGCAGGGCAGTGTCGGCGCCCGCCTCGACCAGCTCAACCGCCTGCCTGCGCAATTGTTCGCGGATACCGACACCGGCCGTGCCGAGCTGCTCGCCAGCCTCAACGCCGGCGCCAAGGCGATGCAGGCACGGCTGCCCCAGGCATTCAGCAACCCGCCCAACGCGGCGCTCGAGATCCGCCGCGTTGCGCCCGAGATCCAGGACGGTGCACCCAACGGCTATTATTTCCGCGCGCCGCTGGATGGCTCGCGCGCCGCGATCTACTGGATCAACCTCAAGAGCGTGCACGACTGGCCCAAATACACGCTGCCGAGCCTCACCTATCACGAAGGCGTGCCGGGGCATCATCTTCAGATTTCGACCGCGCAACGTGCACCCACGCATCCGCTGCGCAAGATCGCCTTCTTCAACGCCTATCTGGAAGGCTGGGCACTCTATGCGGAACAACTCGCCGACGAACTGGGGGGCTATGCCTCGCCCGTGGAACGCGCCGGTTATCTGCAATCGTTCCTGTTCCGCGCCGCACGGCTGGTCGTGGATACCGGCATCCACACCAAGCGATGGACGCATGATCAGGCGACGAAATACCTGGTCGATACGGTCGGCTTCGCCCCCGGGCGCTCGCAGCGCGAGGTCGAGCGCTATTGCGTCTCGCCCGGTCAGGCTTGCAGCTACAAGATCGGCCATGCCGCCTGGCTGCGCGCACGCGAGAAGGCCAAGCTGATCGCCGGCGATCGCTTCGACCTGAAGCATTTCCACGATGTACTGGAAGCCGGTGCGATGCCGCTGTCGATGCTCGAGCGGATCGTCGAGGAGCGGGCGCGCGCTGTCTGATGGCTCGCTATCGGGCCAGCGCAGCCGCGGTCAGCCCAATCGCGGAGGTTCACGCGCCCTCCACCGCGTCCCGACTTTGAACGCCGGTTTCATCTCGCAGCTCGACCGGCTTTGACTCACAGCGGCCTCCTCGCGCGGCAGCACCGCAGGCTACATCAAGTGTTCTGACTGCCGTTTGATTTGAACGCGACGTGCGCGAGTGCGTTGGTGTGGCTTGAGAAGGGGGGCGTCCCCTCGGAACGCAAGGATGCGAGATGGCAAAGCCCTTTACGATTGCAGTACCCGACGAGCGGCTCGCCGTCATCAACGCCAAAGTCGCATCGTTCGACTGGGGCGCGCTGCCGGACGCGGGAAGCTGGCAGTCGGGTGTCGGCCTCGCGGACCTCAAGCGGCTCGTGGACTATTGGCGCACCCGGTTCGACTGGCGCGCACAGGAACGTCGGCTGAATGCTCTACCCCACTTCACCACGGAGGTGCTGGGCCAGAAGCTTCATTTCATTCATGCGCGGGGCGATGGTTCGCGCCCACCGCTGCTCCTGCTGCACGGCTGGCCGGGCTCCTTCATGGAATTCGAAGCGCTGATCGCTCCATTGGTGGCCGACGGCCATGACGTCGTCGTGCCCTCGCTTCCGGGCTACGCCTTCTCAGGGCGCCCCGCCGCGCCGATCGGACCGCGCCGAACTGCCGAGATAATGCACGGCCTGATGACCGAGCTTTTCGATGATGCTCGCTATCTGGTGCAAGGCGGTGACTGGGGCGCCGCGATCGGGGGCTGGATGGCGCACGATCATCCTGAAGCCGTTGCCGCGCTGCACCTCAACATGGTTCTCATCCAGGCTGCAGACGTATTGCCGAAGACGCCCGACGAACTCACTTGGGCAGCACGACGTGCGACGCTGGCCAAGGAGGAGACCGGTTACTCGCAGGAGCAAGGCACACGTCCGCAGACGCTCGGCGTCGCCATGGCGGACAGCCCCGTCGGCGTCGCCGCGTGGGTCCTGGAGAAGTTCGGCGCATGGGCGGACGTGCCGCGCGACGAACAGGGTCGGCCCGATCTTTGGCAGGCCTTCGACGAGGATACGCTCCTCACCAACATCATGCTGTACCTCGTCGAGGGGTCCTTCATCACATCGACCTGGATGTATCGCGGCCGCGTATTGGAAGGATCGGGCGAATTTCCGGCAGGGAGCCGCATCAAGGTGCCGACCGGCGTCGCAGCCTTCCCCGATCCCGTCTTCCCGCCGCCCCCTCGCTCGCAGGCTCGCAAAACCTACAACATCGCCCACTGGAGCGAGATGGAGGCGGGCGGCCATTTCGCGGCACTCGAGCAGCCCGGGCTTCTGCTGGCGGATATGCGGCGCTTCTTCGCAGACCAAGCCAAGGAGGGCAGACGGCGTCGGGTAGTCGGCGCGGCTGGCCTCGTCGGCGTCGCCGCCATAGGCCTCTGGGCGCTGGCGGGCGGGAGCCGACGCTCAGACGATACCGAAGCCCGGCGCCGCGCGACCTACCCGCCACTTGATGTCCCGAAAGCCGTTGCCGAGGGTGTTTGGATCGTCGACAGTGGACCGATAGACGCGATGGGCCTCGCGTTACCCGTGCGGATGACGATCCTCCGGCTCGAAAACGGCGATCTGCTGCTACACTCGCCCACCCCTTTTTCGACCGAAGTGGCCAAGGCTGTCGAGGCGCTTGGTCGTGTGCGGCATCTCGTCGCGCCCAACATCGCCCACTGGACGTTCCTTGCCGACTGGCAACGCGCCTACCCTGATGCGACCACCTGGGCCGCGCCGGGGCTACGGGACCGGGCGCAGGTCCGCGCATCGTCGGTCCGGTTCGATGCCGAGCTGGGTGAGACGGCCCCGGCCGAATGGGCGGACACGCTCGATCAAGGCATCGTGCGAGGAGGTGCTGGCTTCAACGAGGTCTGGTTCTTCCACCGGCAGACCAAGACGCTCGTGCTCGTCGACCTCATCGAAAACCTCGAGCCTGACAAGTTGCCACCGATCTCGCGGCTATTGATGCAGGCTTCCGCTGCGACGAACGGCACGACCGCGCGTTACTTGCGCCTACCAGTACGGCTAGGCGGCGCGGACGCTAAAAAGGCCGTGCAAGCGATCGTAGCGCTCGAGCCTGAGCGGGTGATCTTCGCTCACGGCCGCCCGTTCGACAGCAATGGTGCGGCACGATTGCAGCGTGCTTTCAATTGGCTGACTTAGGCAGACTTTGCGTAGAGCCCACTCCGACCCAGTCGCGGTCACTCAATTTGACTGCGATGGTCTGGGTCAACCGTCCTGCCAACATGTGCGATCAAGCGGAACCAGCCTTCGAAGGTAAGCGCTTTAGCCCTCGGAAAGCCGGCACTCCCGGCCATTTTGAGGTTTCAGCATGACGGAAGCAACTTGGGGCGACGATGCGAAGACGCCGGACATCGACTGGCGAATGAGCGCTGCGTTGGAGACCGTGCCGCGTGGGGACAAGGACCTTGCGGAGGTAACGAGCTTGGAAGGAGCGGTCCGGGCTTGGATGACGCTCGATCCCGAGCATCGCGACGCGGCCGTGCTTACGCCGGAGCGTCCCTTGCACATCGATGGTGCGGCCCACGCAACCCTGTCCGGTGACGGTATCGCCGCTTTAGCCGAGCGGCTGCCCGGCGCGAACGACGAGGGCTGAGGCATGGCGTCTGCGAGCGTTCGCTTCGAACTGGGCGAGTATGAATGGCTGGCCGAGCGGAATGGCGTCCTGTTCCTCGGCCACACCGACCTCGGCATGGTCGAGTTCCTGATCACGAGCGAGGCGTTGGCGGAGTTCATCGACCCGGACCTTGGCGGCATCGACAGCGACACCGCGATCGAGGCGTATATGGAGTTCGAGTCCGACATCCACCGTATCGCACGGCGCGAGTTCGTCAGCCGGTTGGGCGGAGAGCCCCCTGTCCTGCTCACGGCAGCCGACGTTTCGGCATGAGCTTTCGAGATACCGCGGAGTGCAGCCGTTCCACTGCAAATCTTATCGCCAGCTATTGAGGACCGATCGAATGAAAACCCGCAAACTTGGCCGACAAGGTCTCGAAGTCTCGGCGCTCGGTCTTGGCTGCATGGGCATGTCCGACTTCTATGGCAGCCGCGACGAGGCGGAGTCTGTTGCGACGATCAATCGCGCGCTCGATCTCGGCGTGACGTTCCTCGACACCGCCGACATGTACGGCGTCGGTGCCAACGAGGAACTGGTCGGCCGCGTCGTGCGCGAGCGGCGTGACTGGATCGTCGTCGCGACCAAGTTCGGCAACGTCCGCGGGGCAGATGGCAGCTTCAAGGGCGTCAACGGTCGCCCCGACTATGTCCGGTCAGCCTGCGACGCGAGCTTGAAGCGGACCGGGCTCGATTTTATCGATCTCTACTACCAGCACCGCGTCGACCCCGACGTACCGATCGAGGAAACCGTGGGCGCGATGGCCGATCTCGTGCGCGCGGGTAAGGTCAAGTATCTGGGACTGTCCGAAGCTGCCCCCGCGACCATCCGCCGCGCGCATGCCGTGCATCCTATCACCGCGCTGCAGACCGAATATTCGCTGTGGAGCCGCGATGTCGAGGATCAGATCCTGCCGACGGTGCGCGAGTTGGGGATCGGCTTCGTGCCGTACAGCCCGCTTGGCCGCGGCTTCCTGACCGGGCAGATCAAGACACCCGAGGATCTCGATGCAGGCGACACGCGCCGCAACCACCCCCGTTTTCAAGGCGAGGCATTCCAGAAGAACCTCGATCTCGTCGCCGCGATCGGCGCGATGGCAGCAGACAAGGGCTGCACGCCGGCCCAGCTGGCGCTTGCCTGGGTGCTACGCCAAGGCGAGGATATCGTGCCGATCCCCGGCACCAAGCGGCGCAAATATCTCGAGGACAATCTGGGTGCGCTCGATGTGGAACTGAGCGATGCCGATCTGGCCCGCATTGATGACATCCTGCCGCCCGGCGCGGCGCAGGGGACACGCTATCCGGACGCCTCGATGGCTAGCATCGACACGTGAGCGTGCCGTCTTTCGCGGCGATTGCGCAAGGTAAGCTTGCCGTCGTCACCGGCGCCGCGGGCGGCATTGGACTGGCCGCTGCCCGCGCCTTTGCCGAGGCAGGAATGCGGGTCGTTCTCGTCGACCGCCCCGGCGAGGCGCTTGAGCAAGCCGCCGCCTCGATAGACGGCGCGGTTGCGCTATCCGCCGATGTCGCGGGTCGTGCCGCAATGGTTGCGCTGGCAAAGGAGGTGGTCGACCGCCACGGTCCTGTCTCGGTGCTGATGAACAACGCCGGCATCGGCAGGGGCGGTGACGTGTTCGCCGACCCCGCGACGTGGGACGAGGTACTCGGCGTCAACCTGATGGGCGTGATCCACGGCGTCCAGGCCTTCGTCCCGACGATGGTCGAAGGCGAGGCCCCTGCCCTCATCATCAACACCGGCTCCAAACAGGGCATCACCCAGCCGCCCGGCAACACCGCCTACAACGTCAGCAAGGCCGGGGTGAAATCGCTGACCGAGGGCCTCGCCCACAGCTTGCGCGAACGGACCGGCAGTCGGGTCAGCGCCCACCTGCTTGTGCCCGGCTTCACCTGGACCGGGATGACCGCCGGTCGACCCGCGGAGAAACCGTCCGGTGCATGGACACCTGAACAGGTCGTGGCCCTGATGATGGACCGAGTGGCAGCAGGCGACTTCTACATCTTGTGCCCGGACAACGAGACTACGGCCGAGCAGGATGCCAAGCGTATAGCGTGGGCGGCGGGAGACCTGATCGAAAACCGCCCGGCCCTGTCACGCTGGCATGCCGATTGGCGCGACGCCTTTGCGCGGTTCATGCAAAACTGATCGCCCGCCGGGAGACCTGTACGGCACACCACTCCTGCCGTGCCGGTACCCGCCGAATGAGGTTCAAACTCGATCCGCGGTCGATCATACGCCTGCCCGGGACACTCCGATTGCTGCTGATCAGAGAAACGAATTGCCGATCCGGTTGCGCAATGGAAAGATGGGGTCATGCAGATACTCAAAGCGGCCGGCCTCGTCCTCCTCGCGTCAGCGCCCGTCAGTGCCCAGATTGTCGCCCAACCATCGGCCGGGACCTATCAACGCGCGGTAGCGGCGGGTTACAAGGCGGCGCTTTACTGCTCCGGCATCTTCAATGCGGGACGCACGGTTGAGCAGATCGATGCCGATGAGCTGGCCGGCATCTACCCCGAATATCAGAAGATCGTGCCGACGCTGACGGCGAAGGTCGATCGCACCCTCCAGTCCGTTTCCGTAGCCTTCGGTCCCAAGCTACCGCCGCGACGCGCGATGTGGACGAGCGGACGTGGTTGCGTGACGCTGCCGATCGGCAGCACGGCACCGGCCAGCCGCAAGTCGACAGCGACACCGTCGATCGCCCCAGCGGATCCTCGTCGCTGGCCGCAGGGTGACTCCGGCATCGCACCGCGCCCGTCGGCCACGCTGACCAGCGCCGTCGGCAAGGCATTCGGGACCACGTATGGCGTCGACACCAAGACCGTCGGCGTGATCGTCCTGAAAGACGGCCAAGTTCTTGCCGAGCAATATGGCCGCGGTTTCGGGCCGTTCGTGTCCAATCGAACCTGGTCGGTCGGCAAGTCGATCGCCGGCACGCTTATCGGCCTCGCCAATGCAGGCGCGTTGAAGGCCCCCGCTGCCGTATCGCAATGGAATATCGGCGACCCCCGTCAGGCCATCACGCTCGACAATCTTCTGCGCATGGCATCCGGCCTGCACAGCGACACCGCCGGTAATCGCACCGATGCCATTTATTTCGGCGGCACCACCGTGGACGAACAGGCGGTGTCATGGCCCTTGGAAGCCCTGCCCGGCACACGCTTTCGCTACGCCAACACCGATATCCTGCTTGCGGTCTATGCCACCCGAAACGCGATCGGCGAGGCCCGGTACCGCGCATTGCCGGGCAGCCTGTTCGGCCCGCTCGGCATGTCGCACACCGTCGCCGAGACGGACTGGCACGGCAATTACATCCTCTCCAGTCAGGTATGGTCGACCGCCCGCGACTTGGCGAGGCTGGGGTTGTTCTGGTCGCAGGACGGCGTCTGGCAGGGCAAGCGCCTGTTACCGACAGGCTGGATGCGCACCATGACGACGCCAAGCGGACCGCAGCCGACGAGCGGACCGGGCTATGGCGCGACGATGTGGCTGCTCGGCCCCAAACAGGGTTTGCCAGAGGGCAGCTTCGCCGCGCAAGGCAACCGAGGCCAGTATGTGATGGTGATCCCGTCCCGGCGTCTGGTGGTGGTCAGGCGCGGCGAGGATCCCGGCGCCGCCCGGTTCGACATCGCGCGCTTCGCTGCGGAAATTGCCGCCGCGTTGCCATAGGCTTCTTACTTTATACGACATACGCGGCGAACCGAAGGACAATTGTAAGCGGTGGAAGCTAGCGCTTTGGGCAGGGCAACGCGGCCGAGGCCGCGATGACGATCAGGAAGGCGTAGCGCCCGACCATCCCGCGTCCTCAGCGATCTGTCGCAGGACGCCGTCATGGTCGACACCTTCGGTCGCCTTGGCCATCCACGCCCGAGGAAGCGTAACGAATCTTGCAGCGTTCCGGTGGATCAGGTCCTCTCCGTCATCGCGAAGGTCTTCGATAGACCATGGTATAGCTTCTCGCGGCACATCCACTGGCTCGCGGCATCCGCGATGAACGCGGTTGCGAACATCGGGAGCATCAGACCCCGGCTCGCAGTCGTCTCCGACAGGATGATGACCGCGGTGAGCGGTGCACGGACCACACCGGCGAAATAGGCGACCATGCCGAGAATGACGACCGCGCTGGCGGACTCGCCAGGGAATATCTCCCGCAGCAGATTGCCGACGCCAGCGCCCACGGCGAGCGACGGCGCGAAGATTCCACCCGGCAGGCCGGCGATCGCCGTCGCGGCGGTGGCGATCATCTTGGCCGGCCCGAACCAGAGCGGGGCATCCACGCCGACGATCATCGCGCGCGCCGGGGCATAGCCGGTTCCCCACGTCAGCCCGGTCACGACGCCGAGCATCGCGACGACACCCCCGCAGATACCGGCAAACATCACGGGATGCGCGCGCGTCCACCTTGTCAGTCGATTACGGCTGATCGCCATCGCCAGCAGGATCCGCGAGAAGAGCCCGCCGGTCATACCACCGGCGATCCCGGCGACCGGTGCGACGAGCAACGCGGACAGCAGCGGCATATGCGCGCCGATCGCGCCGAAGTAGATATAATCACCCTGCACCGACTGGGCGACCATCCCGGCAATGACGATCGCGGCAAGGACCAGCAGCGTCACCCGCTGCTCATAGGCCGAAGCCAGTTCCTCGATCGCGAACAGCAAACCGGCGAGCGGCGTGTTGAACGCGGCCGCCACGCCCGCCGCACCGCCGGCGATGAGGACACCGCCGCGCAACGGCACCCTGACGACGCGGTGCGTGAACCCCATGACGGCGGCGGCCAGTTGAACGGTTGGCCCTTCCCGACCGACCGATGCGCCACCCAGCACCGCGCCGATCGTCAGCACCGCCTTGGCCGCGACCGTCCGGATCGAGATCAGCGTGCCGGTGGCGTCGTTCGGATGGGCCTGCGCCGCGATCACCTGAGGAATACCGGATCCCCGCGCGAGCGGTGCATAGCGACGGGTCATCCAGACCAGCCCCATGAACGTCAGCGGAGTCGTGATCAGCGGCATCCAGGGCCAGGTCGTGGCAAAATGGCTGAAAACCTCGGCCCCCCAATCGGCCGCTTTGGCAAACAGCGTCGCGACGATCCCGATCAGAATCGCACCCGTGAGGATCGCACCGCGCGTCCGAAACTGCGTCGATCGCGGGCCACGCGCGCGCAGCAACGCCCTATACCGCGACGGCCTCCAGCGTTTGGACGGTAAAAGGCGATTGAACAGACCAGCCATCACGCTATTTTAGGTCCCGGAGCCAATTAGGCCACCCCCGGCGCCACGCGCGTTCAACGCTTGGACCCAAGGGCGGACATTGCCCTGTTGGCACGGGCGCACACAGGACGGCACACGATCCTGAAAGATTCATTCAGGTTGGAGTTTCGTATTGGTTCAGCCTTACTGGCGACCGCTAAGTTAGCAGTGGTTGGACTTCAGGCGCTTGTCACCCCATCATCCGCCCGCGCAGGTTGAACAGGATCACCAGTGTTCCCGACACCATCAGCGCGATGATCAGCGTAGAGAATAATATCAGTTGCAGGTCGTGGCGCGACGAGCGCTTCAGGCTGATGTGGAGGAAGCAGCGGAACTGCACCGCCATCTGCACGAGGCCCAGCGCCAGCACGGTGCCGAAGATCGCGCGCGCGCCGAGGGACGGCCAGCGGACCATCGCAAAGGCCGCCGCCGTCAGCGCGAGCGACAGGACATAACCGATCGCATAGGTTCTGAGTTCGCGGGTCCGGTCGCTCATCCGATGTTCCCTTGCAGATAGACGACCGAGAAGATCGCAATCCAGACGATGTCGAGCAGGTGCCAGAACAGGCCCAGCCGCAACAGGTTGATCCTCACGCGGGCATCGAGGCCATAGGCGCAGATCTGTGCGACCATCACGACCAGCCAGAAGCACGCGACCGCGACATGGAGTCCGTGCAGCCCGACCAGCGCGAAGAACGACGACAGGAAGCCGCTGCGCATCGGATAGGCACCATGCGCGAACATCGTCGCGAAGTCGTCAGCCTCAAGCGCGAGGAAGACAAGGCCGAGGCCCAGCGTTGCGGCGAGCCAGCCGAACAGCACGCAGCGTGGTTCGTCGTACTTCATCGCCAGCGTCGCTCGGCCGAAGGTGGCGCTGCTCGTCAGCAGCAACAGCGTTTCGACGAACGCCGGCATCAGCTTGAACTCGGAGGCAGGCGTCGGGCCGCCGACGGTGCTCGCGATCATCGTGCCATAGGTGGCGAACAGCAGCGCGAAGATGACCGCGTCACTCATCAGGAATATCCAGAAACCGAAGATCGCGTTCTCCGCCTGGTCCTGCGTCAGTTCGCCGGTGTCGCCGAGGTTAAGGCCGGCGTGTGCCAGTTCGGGCTCGCTCACGCCACGATCTCCGCAAGGCCGCGGTTGACGGCGGCGGTTTCGAGCTGGCGTGGAATCGCGGGCGTCGAGCGGACGCGGGCAAGCCAGGCCTCATGCTCGCGCGCGACCTCGGCCGCGGGGATGGTGCGATGCTGGTCGCGACCGAAGCTCCGCAACACGACCGCTGCGACGATCACCTGAAGCGCGACGATCGTCAGCCCCCAGATCTGCCAGATCAGGCCGAACGCGGCGACCGCGGCGGCAAGCCCGATCACGACGCTGGTTGCGCTGCCCCTCGGCATCGTAATATTTTCGTATTTCTGCGGCGAGGCGTAGGGATCGGGTTGCCCCTCGTCATGCTTGTGATCGTAGAACGGATTTCGCCCGTCGATCAGCGGCAGGACCGCGAAGTTGTATTCGGGCGGCGGGGCGCTGACCGACCATTCGAGCCCGCGGCCATCCCATGGGTCGCCTGCCTCCACCCGCGTCGAGGCGCGGTCGCGGATGCTGACCCATAGCTGGATACCGAGCGATACGAGGGCGGCCAGCAGGATGAACGCGCCGACACAGGCGACGTACAGCCAGGGGCGGAACGAAGGCTCGAAGATCGCCTGCGTCCGCCGCGCCATCCCGCTCGCGCCGAGCACGTACAGCGGGAAGAAGGCGAGGTAGAAGCCTACCACCCAGCAGGTGAAGGCGATCCGCCCCCAACACTCGTCGAGGCGGAAGCCGAACGCCTTGGGGAACCAGTAATGATAGCCCGCCAGCATCCCGTAGAGGAGGCCAGGGATCAGCATGTTGTGGAAATGCGCGACCAGGAACAGCGTGTTGTGGACGAGGTAATCAAGCGGCGGCATTGCCAGGATGATGCCGGTGAGGCCGCCCAGCACGAACGTCATCATGAAGGCGATCGAATACAGCATCGGCACGGTGAAGCGCACCTCGCCGCGAAACATCGTCCAGATCCAGTCGTAGATCTTCACGCCGGTCGGCACGCCGATCGTCATCGTCGCGATGCCGAACACCGCGTTGACGTTCGCCGACTGCCCCATCGTGAAGAAATGATGGACCCACACGGTGAAGCTCAGCACCGCGATCGCCATCGTCGCGATCACCAGCGAAGTGTAGCCGTACAGATCCTTGGTCGAGAAGGTCGACACGACCTCCGAATACACGCCGAATGCGGGCAGGATCAGGATGTAGACCTCGGGATGACCGAACAGCCAGAACATGTTGGCATAGTTCATCATGTTGCCGCCGAGGTCGTTGGTAAAGAAATGGAACCCCATATAGCGATCGAGCGCGAGCAGCAGCGTGGCGACGGTCAGCGGCGGCATTGCGAAGATCATCAGGATCGACGTGCACAGGCTGGTCCACGAAAACATCTGCATCCGCATGAAGCGCATCCCCGGTGCGCGCAGCTTGTAGACGGTACAGGCGATGTTGATCCCCGCCATCGTCGATCCGATCGAGCCGAGCGTCACCGCCCAGATCCAGTAATCGACGCCGACGCCGGGGCTGAACGCGCGCTCCGTATAGGGCGGGTAGCCGCTCCATCCGCCGGTCGAGAATTCGCCGACGACGAGGCTCGCCATCATCAGGCCCGCGGCGCCGATCGTCAGCCACAACGCGATCGCATTGGCCCATGGGAACGCCATGTCGCGCGCGCCGATCTGGAGCGGCAGGACGTAGTTGATCATCCCCGTCAGGAACGGCATCGCCATGAAGAAGATCATGATCGAGCCATGCGTCGAGAAGAGCTGGCCGAAATGATCGGGCGACAGGAAGCCGGGATTTTCGATCGCCACCGCCTGCTGCATCCGCATCAGCACCGCCTCGACCAGCGCACGCGACAGCATCACGAACGCGACGACGATATACATGATGCCGATCTTCTTGTGATCGAGGCTGGTGAGCCACTCGGTCCACAGATACCGCCACTTGCCGTAGCGCGTCAGCAGCGCCGCGACGACGACCGCGCCGACGACCACCAGCGCGCCCGCGAACGCGCCGATGAATTCGCTGATCGTCGGGTTCTCCCACGCGCGCACGAACGGCAGGTCCTGCCACCCGAACCGGCCGAACACCGCGGGCCAGAGGGGAACGGAAACGGTCATCGAAGGGCTTTCGGCGGAGAATGGGGCGCGGGAGAATGGGTCATGCCGCCGGTCGCGGCCAGCACGTGGTCGAACAGGTTCGGCATCACATGCGCGAACTCGACGGGCTGCGTGATGATCGACCGGGCGGACAGCCGTTGCCACGTCTGCGCATCGAGGGTGCGCTTGCCGCGACGTGCAGCGGCAGCCCAGCGATCATAGTCCGCTGGCGACACGGCAACGACGTCGAACTTCTGATGCTGGAAGCCGGCGCCGTTATACTGCGTGTTCTCGCCGCGGAACCGGCCTGATCGATGCGCCTGGATGTTCAATTCGGTCGTCATGCCGCCCATCGCATAGATCTGGCCGGCGAGTTGCGGGATCAGCATCGACTGCATCACGGTGCCGCTGGTCAGCCGGATATGCACCGGACGCCCGGCGGGAATGGTCAGCCGATCGACCGCCGCAACGCCGAGGTCGGGATAGACGAACACCCATTTCCAATCGAGCGCGATCGCCTGTACTTCGACCGGCGCCGCGCCCGGCAACCGCCGATACGGATCGTCTATCTGCGTCCAGTGCCACAACAGCACGGCCAGCCCGACGACGATCCCAGCGGGCGGGATCCAGATCAGCGCCTCGACCCACCACGAGAAATTCCACTTCGGGCGGTATGCGTCGCCCCGGTTGGACAACCGGTAATGCCACGCGAACAGCGGCGTCAGCAGCAACACCGGCCCCACGACGAACAGCAGCACAATGGAGACGGTGACGAACAGGTCGCGCTCATGTCCCGCAACTGGCCCCTGCGGATTCAGGAACCCGTGCGACAGCGCCGTGCAGCCTCCAAGACTCATCAGGATCGAGAGCGGCACCAGACGCGATACTCTCCGCTTGAACCGAACGATCACCTAGCCCCCTTGTCGCACCGCCCGCCATCCTTAGCGGCGGATGCGCTGACGTCCTTAACTCGCAGACCATCCACGCCGTGAATAGCGGTAGATGGCTTCCCCTAGCTACATGAAAAGACTCCGCGACTTGCTCGCTCTCGTTGGTCACGTACGCCGCAAGGCATAGGCCAGCATGTAGTCCCCATACCGCGTCCCGAGCGCACCGTGCCCGCCCGCGATGATCACGACATATTGCCGCCCGCCCGCACCCCGGTACGCTATCGGCGTGGGCCTGCGCCCCGGCCGGAAGCCGTGTTTTTCACTCCAATAAATTAGAACATCGTGACGGCATCAGCGCATAGGATACGGAAAATATCCGCGCTGCGGACATGTGGGGCGCGCGCTTATTTCCGTGCAAGCGTTACGCCGGGTCGGGCACCTTACTGTCTTCAGAGATTATAGTTACGCATCCCTAACCCGGGTCCGCATCTTTTTCGCCACCCTCTCCTTTGGTTTTCTTTTTCGAGGTGGACGACGTACCCCGGGCGTTATTCCCCCCGCCGCGGCCCGTTCCAGTACTACCGCCGGCACCGTCTCCACCTTTGGTGGTCACCGCACCTGGATTACCTCCTGCACCTTTGATCGCCATTCAAACCTCCTATAGTTGATGATATTTATCGACCTCTCGATCGATCGGATCACTCATGCCGAGCGCCTGAGAGATCCGACGACATTTGCCTCTTCGGCAAATTCCTTAATTGCCTCTTCCAGTGGCCGTAACGAACCGCCACGCTCGGTCGTTAATGCCGCCATAGGCGGACGACGGGCGCGCCAATTCAGCGATGAACCGGGCACCGGTTCGATCAAACCTTCATCTAAACCACAAGCGCCTGCGATCTGCTTTGCAAAGTCCGCCCAGCTTACTGCGCCAGCGTTGGCCAGGTGCCAAATGCCCTCGGCCCCATCGATAAGTAGATCCAGCGAAGCCTGAACGAGATCGGGAACGAACGTAGGTGAAACTATGTGGTCGCTCGCAGCAGCGAACGGTTGGCGCTTGTGTAGGGCGCGTGTCACATCCCAAGCAAAGTTATGACTATCCCAGTTCGAAAAGAACGCAGCAGTTCGGACGATGAGGACACCTGGTATGGCTTGGCACGCCTGCTCCATCTCCGCTTTGCTGCGCCCATAAACGCTAAGCGGGTTCGGCTCGTCGCTCTCGCGGTACGCACGGCCCAGCGCGCCGTCGAAGACCAGATCGCTCGAGAAGCCAAGATTGCCGATGCGTCGGGCCGCACAGGCCTGGGCGAGCGTTATTGCCCCCTGAGCATTGGCACGGTGGCACGCGTCTTCCTGCCCCTCGGCGTCATCCACGCGCACCCAGCCAGCAGCGTTCACGACCGCCCATGGCCGGACCGTATCAAGCGTCTCGGTGACGCTTTTGACGCGTTCGAGATCAAGCTCCCTTCGGCTCGTCACCACACAAGCGATGCCGCGCATCGCACAGACGCGCGCAAAGGCTTGGCCAAGCGTGCCGGTGGCTCCACAGATCAGCAACGGTTGAACGCCAGCCTGCAAATCGGTTCGGAGAATCTTGGCGGGCCTCGTGATCGGACGATGAAGTATTCGGTCCGATCGCTTCCACCATCCGCTTGCTGCTGCGACCGGATGGCGTGCAGCACCTAGCGGCAACCCCTTCCACAAGCCGGCTAGTGCCGTTGGGCGCGGCGCACCGCTGGCTACGTCAAATACGCCTGCCTCATAGGCACCTGGCTTGGTCAGCAAGGTGTTCCAACCGTGACTGCCGAGTAGTGACCAGGCGGTAACCGCCTCGATCTCGACGCCTTGAGATCGAAGAGCGGTCGCGGTATCCCAGGCATCGGCTGCCCATCGCAATTGCTCCTCCCGGGTACAGCCGTTATGCACTTCGGTCAGAGCGAGCGGGACGCGGTACCGCTGCCAAGCTTCGAGTAGGGCGCCGCCAAGCCCCGCCGGCGCAGGCTCCAGAACGCGTATCGCTTCCGTATCGGCATAGGAAAGTTCGCCGTTGCCGCCATGCGTAGTTCTTGGATATCGCTGGATGCGGTGATCGAGGAAGCGGTCGCTGGTCAGATAGTGATTCACGCCGACGACGTCTGGCGGGCACGGATCGTCAGCGATCTGCTTGAGGCGTTCACCCAGCCCTGTCCGCGCAATTCGCGACCAGAGCGGATGGTGTCGCGTTACTTTACCAAAAAGCAGGTCCCACCCGGCCCAGCGACGAAGGTTGTCGTGCATCGCCTGCTCTGCGAGCTTGAGCGTGGAATAGGTCCGTCCGAGATCGTCGGTTTGAATGAGGCGCGCGCTGGGAATAACCCTGCGGATCGCCTTCATTGCAAGCCGCACGCCGTCGACCTGATTGATCAGGGCTCGCCAGAAAGAGGCTTCATCTCGATGGTGCGGATACCAGTGACCGTAGAGGGCCGAAAACCGCGCCGTGGTCAGCGGTTCATTGACGGGTGTCCAATCCCTGATCCAGTCATACCGCTGAGCCACTTTGGCGGCATAACGTGCAAGCCCCGGCGCGAAATCGTCATCGAGCAGACTGGTATACGCCGGGCCGCTGCCGTGATGCGTCAATCCTACTACCGGACGTATATTGCGATCACGCAGTCCTTGGAGACGTACGTCAGCCCAGCGCCAGTCGGGTTCCCCACCGCGCTCCGGCACAGTCCTTTCCCATAGCACCGGATACCGAATTGCCGTGAGTCCCAGACCTGCAAACAGGTCAAGATCGGTTTCCCGATCGTGATGGCCGCTTAGTATTATCTGATCGGAGTAGCCGGTACGTGTACGGTTCACCGTACACTCGATGCCACCCCATAATTCCAGCGGCTTCATAGGACGTTCCAGTTGGGAGAACTGATAACGGCCAGAGTGTATCCCCGTTCCTGACAATCATATTAATCTGCATTATATTTGATCTAGGTTTAGAAACTAACAGCCGGTCTATTTAGTTATCTCGTCGATTGCTGCTAGCTCAGGAGATAATGTGAAAGCGACGCTCGTGCCTGTTGGCAGCCCGACACCTCCCGAATTTTCTGCGTATAATGGCACGCTGAATATACTTTGCTTCAGCCATCTGCGTTGGGACTTCGTTTATCAACGCCCTCAGCATTTGATGGCGGGCTTTGCTCAGGACCATCACGTATTATTCTGGGAAGAACCGATTTACCGTGACGGCGTAGGTCAATCAACCCTTGAGAGCCGTAGCTGTCCGCGCACCGGCGTAACGATACTCACGCCCCAGATCGACACGCAGGACCGGGATAAGGAGACGGCGATCCTCGCAACATTGCTTGATGGGGTCATCACCGACCTACGCGGGACGTTGGTACGATGGTATTATACGCCGATGATGCTTCCGTTCTCGGACCATCTTGTTGCAGACTGCACGGTTTATGATTGCATGGATGAATTATCTGCGTTCCGCCATGCGCCTCCCGAGCTGCTCAATCTGGAAGAGAAGCTGCTCGCAGCTGCGGATGTTGTGTTTACCGGCGGGAGCAGCCTTTACGAGGCCAAGCGCGACCGGCATTCCAACGTTCACGCCTTCCCCTCCAGCATCGACGCGGCACATTTTGCCGGAGCTCGTGGCATACTTCCAAAACCGGATGATCAGGCAGATGATCAGGCGGGGATTTCGTCCCCCCGGCTTGGTTTCTGTGGCGTCATAGACGAGCGGATGGATCTGGGCCTCGTGGCCGCGACGGCGGATGCGCATCCAGACTGGTCCCTGGTCATGATCGGTCCCGTCGTGAAGATTGACGAGGCGGACTTGCCTCGGCGGGCTAATATTCATTACCTCGGCAGCAAGCCCTACGCTGAGTTGCCCAGCTATATGGCGGGTTGGGATGTTGCGTTGATGCCATTCGCGATCAATGAGGCAACGCGGTTCATCAGCCCCACTAAAACGCCCGAATATCTCGCTGCGGGCTGCACCGTCGTGTCTACGCCGGTGGTCGACGTGGTGCGGCATTACGGCGACCTTGCCGCCGTCGAAATTGCGTCGACGCCCGAGGCGTTTGTCGCTGCATGCGAGGCCGCGCTTCAGCGACGTCGTAATTCGGATACTGCCTGGCGCGACGAAGCAGACGCAATTCTTGCGCAAACCTCCTGGACAAAGACGGTACAAGACATGTCAGCCTTGATCGCATCGGAAGTGGTGACCCACAGCAAGGTTCAGCCTGTCGTGTCACCGACGGCCTGGCCCCCTAAAGCCGATCGTTACGACGTCTTGGTAGTCGGCGCTGGGTTCGCTGGCGCCGTCATGGCTGAACGCCTCGCCCGAGATGGCGGCAAGCGTGTGCTCGTAGTCGACCGGCGCCCGCATATCGCCGGCAACGCCTTCGATCGCCTGGATGAGGCGGGCATATTGATGCACCAATATGGGCCGCATATCTTCCACACGAACTCTCGCGATGTCTTCGACTATCTGTCGCGCTTCACAGAATGGCGTGCGTATGAGCACCGCGTGCTCGCCGACGTCGATGGCAAACTCGTGCCGATGCCGATCAACCGAACGACGTTGAACGCGCTCTACGATCTCGATCTGAAGACCGACGAGGACGTGGAAGCGTTTCTCGCCGATCGTGCCGAACCTATCGATCCGATCCGTACGTCGGCCGACGTGGTCGTGTCCAAAGTCGGACGCGAGCTCTACGAGACGTTCTTCCAGGGCTACACCCGCAAACAATGGGGCATGGATCCGTCCGAACTCGACAAGTCCGTCACAGCACGGGTGCCGACGCGGACAAACGTGGATGATCGCTATTTTACGGACACATTCCAGGCGATGCCACTCAATGGCTATACCCAGATGTTCGAGCGCATGCTGGACCACCCCAATATCGATGTGCTGCTAGGCGTAGAATATAGTCAGGTTCGTGAGGCATATCCTCACGATCATCTCGTCTTTACGGGGCCAATCGATGAATATTTCGGCTATCGTTACGGCAAACTGCCCTATCGATCGCTCCGGTTTCAGCATGAGACGCTAAGCCAAGAGTCACTGCAGCCAGTAGGTGTTGTCAATTACCCGAACGAGTCCGTTCCATACACACGGATAACGGAGTACAAACACCTTACCGGGCAGACTTCGGACAAGACGAGCATCACCTACGAATATCCGAGTGATGATGGTGATCCTTACTATCCGATTCCCCGTGATGAAAATCAGGTCCTTTACAAGCGCTACGAGGCACTTGCCATAAACGAGGCCGGCGTTAGCTTCGTCGGGCGATTGGCGACCTACCGTTATTACAATATGGATCAGGTAGTAGGCCAAGCGCTTGCGACCTATCGACGTCTGACCAGCGCTTGGGATAAATCAAATGCGTCGATCGTAGAGAGGTCCGCGAACGCCAGCAGAAACGCGGCATAAACACACATGGAAGACATTTTAACAGACCAGACCATGCTTGTGATAGATGTCGATATTTGAGGCTGAATACGTATCGTCCGTTTTTGGAAGCTTGAATTAATGTCTTATACAAGCGACGCATCAGGTATTATTGCCAGTCACGCCGCGCGGCAACCGTGCCATGTCGACGCTGGCGGCGCCCGAGGTGACAACGCGACCGATCCTGCCCAACAATAGGTACGGATGTGGACACCGCCGCGTCGCCAAATATACGCATCGGGTGCTCCGGCTGGGTGTATCCACACTGGCGCGGCCGGTTCTATCCGGAAAAGCTGGCGGTAAAGCACTGGTTCGCCTTCTATGCCGAGCATTTCGACACGGTGGAGATCAACAACAGCTTCTATCGCCTGCCAAAGGCGGAGACGTTCGGTGCGTGGCGCGACCAGGCCCCGGAGGGTTTCCGCTACGCGGTGAAGGCCAATCGCTTCATCACCCAGGCAAAGAAGTTGAAGGATTGCGAGGAACCGCTCGGACGGATGATGACGCCGTTCCGGCACCTCCAGCCCGCGCTGGGCCCGATCCTCTACCAACTCCCGCCACGGTTTCGCGTGAACCTCGATCGGTTCGAACGCTTCCTGGAACTCGTTCCCAAGGACGTCACCAACGTCTTCGAGTTCCGCGATCCCAGCTGGTATAGCGACGCTGTATTCGCGTTGCTCGATCGGCACGGCGCGGGCTTCTGCGCCCACGACATGCCCGGCCTGGAAAGCCCAAGACTTGCGGTCGCCAGGACGGCCTATGTTCGCCTGCACGGCGGCGAAGGGAAATACTGGGGGCGTTATGCAGACGCGAGGTTGCTCGACTGGGCGGACTGGCTGGTCGATCAGACCCACCAGAGGCGCGACGTCTGGATCTATTTCAACAACGACATAGACGGCCACGCCATTCAGGATGCGCTGACGCTGAAGGCAATGATTGCGCAGGCGCAGCGGGCGAACGGATAGATGAGGCTGAAAGCGCCTATGTCCGTGGCGCTATGATCGTCGCAAGCTCCGCCGGGCGCACCGCATGCATCATCTGATCCATGAGACACGTGTTCGGCGCCTTGTCAGGCCGCCATCTCAGCAGCCTCGTGCCATGCCGGAAGCGGTTACCCGTGACCTGGTCGTAGAGTACTTCGACGACAAGTTCGCTCCTGAGCGGCTCCCACTCGTTTTCCTTGCCGCTGTTCCATCGGCTCGGTCCGCCGGGGGCCTTGCCGGTGAAGCCCGGCGCCTCGATCAGCGGCTCCAGGCGGCGAAGCATCTCCAAGCGCTCGGCAGCGGCTAGGCCTGAGGTAAAGCCGACATGGTTTAACCGACCGTCGTCATCGTAGAGCCCAAGCAGCAGCGATGCGACGCCCTCGCCTTCCTTGACGCGGCGAAAGCCCCCGACGACGCAGTCGGCAGATCGATGCTGCTTCACCTTCAGCATGGCGCGCTCTCCGGGTCGGTAACGCTCGTCCAGGCGCTTCGCCACCACCCCGTCCAGTGCGCCACCACCGCGGGCAAGCCATGATCGCGCGACCGCGATGTCGAGAGTGCGATCCGACAGCAGCATGGACGGTCCACCATGATCCCGGTGAAAGGCTTCCAGCAACGACCGACGCTCGCCAAGCGGCTCGGCAAGCAGATCCCGACCATCGGCCATCAGGCAATCGAAGAGCATGATCTGGGCCGGCGTCTCGCGCGAGAGCCGCTCGATGCGGCTGGCTGCCGGGTGCAGCCGGGCCTGCAGCGCATCGAACGAGAGCACGTCGCCGATCGGTAATATGAGCTCACCATCGAGCGTGAACTCTCGGCAATCGACCTGTCGCATGACGTGCACCACCTCCGGAAAGTAGCGGCTCAGCGACTTCCCGGACTTGGACATGATCTCGACGTCATCACCTTGGCGGAAGACGAGGGCCCGGAAGCCATCCCATTTGGGTTCGAATTGCCAGGCCCCGTCGTCCGGTAGATCCGAGACCAGCTTCGCCTCCATCGGCAGAAGATCGGTTGTCGCCATGCTGCTCCCCGCCCGGGTGTAATTACAGACTGTCCATAGGAACGCCCGGTTTCGATCATTGGTGACATGCGTGACTTACCCCGCACGAGATAAACCGTTCCGTCATCGCCATCTCACAGGATCGAGGCGGCGGTGGTTCGGAACCAGATCGAACGAACGTCATTCTATAGGCGAGGAGAAGACGCATGGCTGACGACAAGAGCAAACGTGGCGCCGGGGATCGGGCACGGGTTGCGGCTGGCGAGGACTATGAAGTGAGCTACTTCGCGCGCAAGCACGACATTACCACGCAGGAAGCGGAGGACCTTATCAAAGAGGTAGGAAACAGTCGTGAGAAGCTGGACGAGGCTGCGGTAAAGCTCAAATCGACTAAGTAATATGAGGTCGCGTGAGCCTGGTAGCGTGTTCCGCAGACGCCTGCGCAACTGGCATAAGCAAGGCTGATCGATGGCGCGCAAGCCTGCCAAAGCCGATGGGGTGCGTAGCGCGGGAGTTCCCGGTGCGCCCATTCCAGCACCTCCATTTCAGCCCGTCCAACTCGCAACCCTGGTGGACCATGTACCCGAGGGCAACCGCTGGATCCACGAGCTGAAGTTCGATGGCTACCGTTGCCTGATCAGCGTGGGTGATGGCTCCTCTCACGCATTCACACGATCCGGGTTGGACTGGACGGACAAGTTCAAGCCGATCGTGGAAGCCGTCAAGGCCCTGCCATCGCGATCCGCCCTCATCGATGGCGAGGTCGTCGTGATCGACGCCGACGGCCAGACGAACTTCCAGACGCTGCAATCCGCGATCAAGGCCGAACCGCAAAGGCTGGAATTCTACACCTTCGATCTCCTCAGCCTTGACGGCGAGGATCTGACCGGCATGCCACTCGTCGACCGCAAAAACCGCTTAGCGACGCTGTTGGAGGGAAGCACCGGGCCGATCCACTATTCGGATCACATCGTCGGCAAGGGCGAGGCATTGTTCGAGAAGTTCTGCGGAGCGGGGCTCGAGGGCGTCATCTCGAAGCGAGCCGATGCACCCTATGTCGGCTCCCGAGCTGGCACCTGGCTCAAGACCAAGTGCATCAAGCGGCAGGAGTTCGTGATCGTCGGTTGGACGTCGTCCGACAAGGGCCGGGGTTTCCGCTCGCTACTGCTAGGCGTCCATGAAAATGGCAAGCTGCGCTATGCCGGCAAGGTCGGCACTGGTTTCGACAACGACGAGATCCTGAAGCTCGGTGAACTGATGGAGCCGCTCGCCAGCGGCAAGGCGCCGGTGGATGCGCCGCGCGCGGCCGTCAAAGGTGCGCATTGGATCAGGCCGGTGCTGGTGGCGGAGATAGCCTACACCGAGATGACGAACGAGGGCACGCTTCGCCATCCGAGCTACCTCGGCCTGCGTGCCGACAAGAAGGCGGAAGCCGTCGTGCTCGAGACGGAGGCGCCGGTGGCAAGTGTGGCTGCCGAAGCTGCGTCCAGCGTCGTCATCACAAACCGCGACCGCGTCATCGATCCCGACGGCGGCATCACCAAGGGCCAGCTCGCGGATCATTACGCGGCCCTTGCTCCAATCATGCTTCCCTGGGTCGGCAGCAGGCCGATCAGCCTTGTCCGCTGCCCACAGGGCCGGGCGAAGAAGTGCTTCTTCCAGAAGCACGACGCCGGCACCTTCGGGACCAACGTGCATCATGTCGCCATTCTCGAAAAGGACGGCCATGAGGAGCCGTATCTCTATATCGATACACCCGATGGCCTTCTCACCTGCGTGCAGATGGGGACGATCGAGTTCCACGGCTGGGGCGCTCGCATCGAGGACGTCGAGAAGGCCGATCGCCTAGTCTTCGACCTCGATCCGGACGAGGGCCTCGACTTCGAGGCGGTACGACGGGCCGCGTTCCAATTCCGCGACCTCCTCAAGGAGATCGGCCTGGAGACCTTCCCGATGGTCACCGGCGGCAAGGGCGTTCACGTCATCGCTCCGCTCACGCCCCAAGCCGAATGGCCAGAGGTGAAAGACTTCGCGCACCGCCTTGCGATGGCGGTGGCGCAGAAAGACCCGGACAACTTCACAGCGGCCTTGCCGAAGGCGCAGCGCAAAGGCCGCATCTTCGTCGATTATCTGCGCAATCAGCGTGGTGCGACCGCAGTCATGCCTTACGCCGTTCGCGCGCGCGCCGGCGCTCCCGTCGCCGTGCCGATCACCTGGAAGGAAATGGAGACGATCGACACGCCGGCGCACTGGCATGTCGGTGACGCTGCCGAACTCGTGAAGCGCGCAGGCTCAAAGGCGCTCGCCGGCTGGGGACGCGCCGACCAGGTCCTGCCGGATCTCTGAACGTCCATGAAGATCGCCACCTACAATGTGAACGGCGTCAACGGCCGCCTGCCCGTGCTGCTGCGCTGGCTGGAGGAGGAGAAGCCCGACATCGTCTGCTTGCAGGAGCTGAAAGCACCGCAGGAGAAGTTTCCGGCCACCGCGATCCGTGATCTCGGCTACGACGCGATCTGGCACGGCCAGAAGAGCTGGAACGGCGTCGCCATCCTCAGCCGGGTCGGCGAGATCCACGAGACGAGGCGCGAGCTGCCGGATGATCCCGACCCATCGCAGAGCCGCTACATCGAGGCCGCGGTCAACGGCATCATCATCGGCGGGCTTTACCTGCCCAATGGCAATCCACGCCCCGGCCCCAAGTTCGATTACAAGCTCGCATGGTTCGAGACGCTCATCGGGCACGCAGCGACGCTGCTGGAGAGCGGCCTGCCGGTCGTGCTCGCGGGCGACTTCAACGTCATGCCCACGGAAGCCGATGTCTACAAACCGGAACGCTGGACCAAGGACGCCCTGTTCGCGCCCGAGGTCCGGGCGCTGTATGCGCGGCTTATCGCACAAGGCTGGACGGACTCGCTCCGCACGCTTCACCCCGACGAGACGATCTACACCTTCTGGGACTATTTCCGGAACGCGTACGGGCGGGACGCGGGTCTTCGGATCGACCATCTACTGCTCAGCCCATCGCTTGCCGATCGACTTCAAGATGCGCAGGTCGATCGTCAGGTGCGTGGCTGGGAGAAAACCAGCGACCATGCGCCGACCTGGATACGGTTGGCGGCTGAACCGTCCGCCAAGAAACCGCGCCGGCCTTCAAAGCGCAACAAGGATGGCAAATGACAGAGCGTGAGGTGTTGCGGCGGTTCGTCGAGGGCATATCGGCCCAACAGCGGCGCTTGATCGGCGCTTACTCAAGTCACGAATACGCCTACGAGGCAGTATTCCGACCGATCGGCGCTTGCCCAAGGTGCGGTGCGGACGATATCCGTCAGTCCAACGATTCTGCTCGCCGCAAACGCCGCCGCACCCGCGCGTCGCGCAGGAGAGAGACGGGGATTGCCGTCGCGCTTCGCAAACCTGCGACGCTCGAGATGTTGCGGATACCGCGGCGGGTGTCGTCGAGCATCTTGCCCATCAGTTCCCGTGGCTCAATCTCGCCTTGTTCCTGCACGAGCGACAGCCGGTGCATGGCGTAGAGACCGATCAATCCGGCGATCAGGAAATAGAACTCCCAGCTTGTCAGTACGAGCGGTAGGCCGAAGCTGCGTTCCGGGTTCGACCAGCGGACCAGGACCTCGAGTTTCCGCTTTGCGAAGAAGTCCGCCAGCAAACCGCCTATGATCGGCGCCATCCCCGCCGCGACCGCGGTCACGGTCGCGCTTGCCGCTACATAGGCGGTGGCGCTACCTCTTGGCGACAATTTGAGCGCGATGTTGGTGGCGGTGAGCGTGACCCCGGCGACGGACGCGCCCATCAGAAGATGCAGTGCGATCAGCCACAGCTTCACCAGATCGCGGTCGCCGATTTGCGATGCACCGATCATGCCGACGATCGAAACGATGTACGCGGGTGCGCAGACCGCCAGGACCGATTTGTTGGCGAAGCGATCGCTGAGCATTCCCCAATAGCGCAGCGCACCGATGTTCGCGATCTGGCTGACCACGCTCAGCACCAGCACGAAGCTGACGTTGAAGTGAAGTTGTCGGACGATGAACACGGTAAAGAACGGCGTCGCCAAGTTCACCGCAAATTGCCAGCTGCCGACGAACACCAATAGCCGCCGGAAATTGCCGTCGCGAAGCGGTTGGCGAAGCAGCTCGGTCAATCGCACGTCGCCGATCGGCACCGGCATCATCGGTTCCGGCATCGCGCTGACGACCCGGGCGCTCATCAGGCCGGTGATACAACCGATCGCGAACATGCTGGCGAATACCAGGTTGCGCGCGCGCGAATGCTCGGTGGTCAGGTCGAGCGCAAACGCCGCGGCAAGTCCCAGGGCGAGGCTGATCGCGGTCAGCCAGATGGTGCGCCTGGCGAATATCTGCCCGAGCCGGTTTTCCGGCGCCAGATCGCGGAGCCACGAATTCCACGCGCACGTGCCGATGGCTCCCAGTCCGCAGAGTATCCACTGCGCGCCAAGAAACGTGAACAACGCGCCGGTACCGGTAAAGAAGGCGGTTGCCGCCATGACGCCCAGCATGAGACGCCCGGCGATACTGGTGAGGACTGAGATGCGTTTTCGCGTGCGCCGGCGTTCGACCAGCAGGATCGCCGGGAGTTGGAGCAACTGGGCGAGGAACGGTGCGCTCGCGAGGATCCCGATCATGAGATTGGAGGCGCCGAGATGCAGTGCGAAGGCCGTGAGGATCACGCCGCTCGTCAGCGCGGCGGCGCCACCGGAAAACGCGGCCTCGACGATCAGCAGCGATAGCCCGCGCTCACGCTCCTGCTCGGTTACATGAGGTTGCGGATCGAGCGTGATCATTCGGGCGAGGGGCTCCCCGCGAAGACGAATACCGGGGCCTGTACGGCGATTGTCTGGTGGTGCGGCGCCAGCATACCGGCTTTCCGTACGTCGAATACGGTAACCGTATTTCCTTCTTCGTTCGCCAGGACAAGGAGACGTTCGTTTTCGAGTAGCAAGAACGCACGCGGCGAAGCTCCGCCACTCGGCACGTGCTGGAGCAGATGCGGAATATGGCCGTCGCTCCAGTCGAACACGGCGACGCTGTCATGACCGCGGTTGGTGACGTAGATGCGCGCGCCTGAACGATCCAGCGACAGGTGGCCGGCGATGCTCTTACCCTCGAAACCATCGGGCAGGGTCGAGACCGCGTGGATCGCGGTCAGGCTTCCGCCTTCGACGCGCAACAGCGTCAGCGTGCTGGCAAGTTCGCTCGCGAGGATGGCCAGCGGCAGGGTCGGGTGGAAAACCAGATGCCTCGGACCCGATCCGGCCGGCGCAGCGTACGCCAGATGTCGTTCGCCAAGGCGGCCGGTCGTCGGATCGAGCGGATAGGCGAGTATCTCATCCGTTCCGAGATCGACGTGGAAGAGCCATTGGCCGTCGGGTCCGAAGCGAACGCAGTGCGCATGCGGGCCTTCCTGACGATCCTTCACGGGCCCGCAGCCTGTATTCGCACGAACGTCCGGATCGTCGCATGGCAGTCCGGTTGCAGGATCGAGCCGGAACATCGCGATGCTGCCGCTGCCGTAATTTGCGACTGCCAGCCTGCCCTCGTCCGCGTCGAGCACGACATAGCACGGGTCGGCGCCCCCGGTCGCCACGCGCCCGACTTCTCGCCAGCCGTCTGTGGTTTCCCGGAACATGCCGACCGTGCCGGTGCGGTGCTCGTCGACTAGGTAATGAAGATCGTGACGGGCGGAATAGGCCCCGAACGACGCGTTTCGCGCACCTGGGAAAGCGTCTTCGCACGCCCACCCATGGGTTGCATGAAAGCCCAGCCGTTGAAGTCCCGGGCCGCCGCTCTCCGCGTAGGTGCCAACGAAAATCGGCGGCATCACGATATCGTGATCGCCACGAACACCGCCCCCGTCTCTTCCTTGGCGTCGGCGGTTTCGAACGCCTGGTTGATATCGTTCAGGTCGAAGCGGTGCGTGATCAGGCTCTTCGCGTCGAGCTTTCCCTTGGCCAGCAGGTCCAGCACCATGCCCTGTTCGGGATAGATGTCGCGATAGGCGAAGCTGGCGCTCATGATGATCTCGATCTCGGACATCTGGATGCGCTGCCATTCGAGCCGGATGGCGATCTCACCCGCGTCGAAGCCGCCGACCACGACGACCTTGCCGCCGCGCCGGACGAGCTTGGTCGCGAGTGGCAGTGTTTCCGGCATCGACAGGCCGCCGGCGCATTCGAAACAGACATCGGCCCCACGCCCACCGGTAAATTCCATGACGCGGGCAACCACGTCCTCCTGGGCGCTGTCGACGATGGCGTCGGCGCCGAGGTCCTTGGCCAGATCGAGCGAACTGCCGACACGGTCGATAATCAGCACGTCGGCGCCGCTCATTTTGGCGAGTTGCAATTGTCCCAGCCCGATCGGTCCTGCGCCGATGATCGCGATCTTCTGGTTGACCCCGACATTGCCGCGGTGATGCGCATGCAGGCACACGGAGAACGTGTCGATCAGCGCCGCTTCCTCGAAGCTGACGTGATCGGGAAGCTTGTAGAATTTCCGCTGCGGCCCGCAGACGAACTCGCCGTACGCGCGCGATACGTATTTGGTGCGGACGTCGTAGAGATGTTCACAGATATTGTAGCGCTGGATCCTGCAATAGTCGCAGACCTCGTCGCCCATGACGGTCTCGATCACGACGCGGTCGCCGGGCTTCAGATCGGTCACGTCTTCGCCGACCTCGACGACTTCGCCGGCGAGTTCATGGCCGACGATATGGCATTCGAGTTCGGGTTCGGCCTTGTTCCAGTGACGCAGATCGGTACCGCAGATGCCAGCGACGCGGACCCGTGCAAGTACGAAATCGCTGGTCGGGATGATCGGCCGCTCGACTTCGGCGATTTCGAAACGCCCTTCGGCGGTCTTCAATGCGGCCTTCATGGGGGATCCTTCAGCTCGTCTTCTGCACGCGCGGTTCGATGCGAAGATTGACGATGTCCGCGCGTTCGGAGCGGGTCAGCGCGAAGACGATCGTTTCGGCGATCTCGTCGGCGTAGAGCATCTCGTGATCGGCGATCGCCTGTTCCTTCTGATCGTCGCTGCACTCCTGCATGGGGGTCGAGACGGAGCCCGGCTGGATCACGCTGACCTTGATGTTCTTCTCGGCGACCTCCTTGCGCAGCGTTTCCGCGAACGCCTGAATGCCAGCCTTGGTCGCGGCGTAGACGCTTTCGCCGACCGCCTTGATCTCGGTGCTGATCGATCCGACGAACAGCAAATGCCCCCCGCCCTGCGCATCCATCCGCAGGATCGCCCGGCGCGCGCTGGCGAGCGTGCCGATCAGGTTGGTTTCGACGACATAACGCCAGGCATCCTCCTCCATCTCATGGATCGGCTCCGCACCCAGCGCGGCGCACGTCACGAGGATGTCGATGCCGCCCAGCGTTTCGTCCATATGCGCGAAGACCGCGTCGATCCCCTCCTTCGTCGCAGCATCGGCGACGATGCCGTCGACGCTGCCGGGTCCAGACCCCGCCTGTTCGAGCGCATGGTCGAGGCTGTCCTGGTGGCGGCCGAACGTCAGCACGCGGGTGCCGTGCTGGACGAGTTGCGCGACCGTCGCGAGGCCGATGCCGGTGGTGCCGCCGGTCACGAGGATACGCTTGCCGGCTAGGTCGGTCCTGTCAGTCATGATCATTCCCACGTAAGTATGAGTTGGCCGCTGGCCGAGACGTTATAATTGATGCGGTCGGCGGTGGTCTGGTACGGGCGGATGATATCGCTGCCCGCCGTCGTGACGGTGACCTTGCCGAGCTTCCGCCGCTTTCGGCGCACGATGCTGAGACCGGCGGTGCACGTCTCGCCGCCGTCGAACGTGATCGTCAGCGCGCGGTCGCCCGTCCGTTCCATCGACTGGATGAAATGATCGCAGAAGACGTCGAACGGTGCATTCTCAATCCGGTGTACGCTGCGCGTCGCGAATATCATCGCGGCGCCCGCGCCATAGACCTCCTGCCCCACCTGCCCGGCGGGCTGACCGTCGGCGTAGAGATCCTCGACGGGGAACGAGAGCGTCCGGTCGATATGGCCGTTGGTCTCGCGCTGCTTGGGCGAAAGCGCTTCAGGCGGCAGGGCGTCGGGATAAAAGAACCAGGCGCGGTCCAGCGCATATCTGCAATATTCCGACACCAACATGCGCGCCGCCGGTTCGAGGTTCGGGCCGCTGTCACCGAGATAGCGCTGGAACGCGACGAAGGAATCGAAGCATTCGTAGATCGCCATGTAGGGCGCGTCCTGAAGACAGGTCACGCCCAAGAAGTTCCTGTAGTCCGCCGCGTGCCCGATCTCGCTCTCCCAGATGACGCAGTTGTGGAAGAAGCTCGCGAGATAGACGTAGCTTTGATCGAGGTAGACCGATCGGTTGGTAATCCGCCACAATCGCATGCAGGCGGCCGCGCCCCAGGCGGTGAGGTTCGCCTGATAGTTGACGTTGAACCGCAAGCCGATCGCCGCCTCGATCGCAGCCCGCGCCTCGTCCAGATATTGCTTGTCGTCGGTCAGCTCGAACGCCTGCAACATCACCCAGGCATAGATTCCGCCGACATCGGTCTGCCCGCGATCGTCGGCATCCGCGACGTCTGTGATGACGCTGAAATCGGTGACCTTGTACTGGACCGGCCATTTATACTCGAAATGCCGTGCCGCCTTGATCCCGAAGTCGAGCGACTTGAGCAACAGCGACTTCGCCGCCTCGTCGCCGTCGAGCGCCAGGATGCCGAGGTTGAGCATCGGGTGGTAGAGATACCAGCTGTCGACCGCGTCGGCGTCCTTGTCGTCGCCGACGTTGGGCAGGTATCGCCGAAGCGACTTCAATTTGGGATCGTAGAACTTCTCGAGGCCCGCCTTGAACTCGGCCTCCAGCGGATGTGGCGCGCCGTTCCATTTTCCCCAGTCATGGATCGCCGCGACGATCGACATCTGCACCATGATGTCGGGGTATTCCGCGTTGGTGTAGGGGTGAACGTACCGATGGCCGTAATGCTCGATCGTGGCTTCCGGCGCCTGGTCGAGATCGCGCAGGGTCCGCTCGGCGCGATCGACCCAGTCGCGGAACTCGACCTGGGGAAGATCGATCGCCCTGTAGGCGACGCCGAGCATCTGGAGAAAACGCCGTGCCGTTTCGCGCTCATGCGGCGGGGCGTCGTGACGGAAGACGAGAATGGCATCGGACAGCGTGACTTCGACATCCGCGTCCAGCGCACCGGACGCCGTGTCGGTGCCCGGCTTCGGGGTAGGCATGAGATAGCCGAGCTCGGGCCATGTCCCGCCGACTGCGCCATCCGGGGTCGTGCCCGTCGCGCGGTAATAGTCGTTCAAGGCGGTCAGGTTCTGCACGTACAGCACGTCGCCAAAGCGCGGGCGATCGATATGGAGATACAGCACGCCGACGTTCAGGCCACGCTGAGTGGCCTCGACACTGCCGGTGGCACCGAGCGGGTCGCCCGCCTCGTCCAGCGGATACAGGTCGCGGGGCATGAACGGGATCACCATGGGTGCAGCAGGCGTGAACCGCACCGTCACGCGCAGGTTTTCGAGCGCATTGGTCCCCGCGCGCAGGATCACGAGGTGCTGGCCGAGCGCGCTGCTGACGGTCAGTCTGGCCGTTTCCCCCGGCCCGGGCTTGACCGCCTTGCAAATGAACGGTCCCGCGAGATAGGCAGCGCGGAGGGCTACGCCTCCCCTGCCCTCCCGCCGAACCACCACCATGACCGAATCGTCGGTAGCGTGAACTGCGACGTCCAGCTCGCCCGTGGCGAATGTCGCCTTGGGCTTGGGAACGGGATTTTGCCCGAATTGACGCAAGCCCAGGAGATATGGGCTGACGGCGTCGTCGGGCATTTTGCTGATCGTCGCCATGGTGGTCCGCTCAAACCTTGGCCGTGCTTGCGCCGCCGTCAGCGTAGAGCGATGCGTAACGACGGGTCACCATCGGCAACGCTTCGTCGATCCACTGCGCCATGCTCTGCTCTTCACGCAGGGATTGCTGCAACAACGCCGTCGCCTGGGTGATCCCGCCATCCTCGGCCAGCGTCAGCAGCGATTTGTAGGCTGCGATCTCGAAATGCTCGAACGCGTAATTGGCGAAGCTGTTCTTGAGGATCTCGTCGCCGGCCACGCTGTGCGTAATCGCCGCCATGCTGCCGGTAAAGCTCAGGCCTGCATCCTTCAGCGCCGAACCGCTCGTGTCGAACGTCGCGAGGATTTCGTCTAGCCGGGCGATCTGCGCGTTGGTCTCCTCGATATGCTCGCGCAACCGCTCGGCGATCTCGGGATAATGTTCGATGCGGGCGACCTGCGGCGTCATGATCGAGAGCGCCTGCTTTTCGACCGCGTGAAGATTGACGGCGCCGGTGACGAAGAGGGTCTTCAGCGTATCGGGTGACGTGCTCATATTTAATCCTTCCAGAACAAGAATTGGACAGACGGGGTGATGGACACGATCGTCGTCACCCCGTTTCTTCGGCCATCATATTGTTTTCCGCCGCGTTCTTGACGTCATGGCTATTGAGCCCGACGAAGGTCATGACGATGATCGCCACGATCAGGATCATCACCACCGCGGCGATGATGGTCGGGCGTGATCGACCCTTTTTACCGTTCTCAATCATGCTACCTACCCATGCCGTCTTCAAAGCGCGCGCGGTGCAGCCGCTCGCGGATCGAGGAGGGAGCATGTGCCCCCTCCTCTCCGTTTCAGCCGATCTGCTGGTTTTGCGCGCCGCTATCGGGGCGTGCCGGTCCCATCACCGGTTCGTCGCCGAGCGGTTCGTTGCGGAACACGGTGAACTCGCCCTTGCCGTCCATCGAGGGACCCGCCGTCCAGCGACCTTCCGGGAACGTTCCGTCGACCGAGGTCGCGTAGAAGTTATAGTTGTTCTGCTGGTCTTCCATGTCCTGCGGGAAGCTGTTGGGGATCGGCAGGTTCATGGGTTCGGCGCCGAGTTCCTCGATGACGGCGAGCCACTGCTGCTGGTGCATCGTGTCGCGCGCGATCATGTAGTGGAGCATCTTCTTCATGCCCTCGTCATGCGCGGCATTGAACAGCCGGACTGCAAGAACACGCCCGGTGCTTTCGGCGGCGACGTTGCAATACATATCCGCCGCGACATTCCCGCTCGCGTAGATGTGGCTCATGTCGAACGGTACGCCGTCGGAATCCATCGGCATCGCTGCCATCCCGCTCGAGAGCAGGTTCTTGTGGATGATGCCCTCGATACTCTGACGGGGGTTCTCGCCGCCCATTACCGCGCCAACGATGCTGTCCTTGACGCCCTCTTCCTGAAGATGCGCGGGCGCCTTGTCGAGGTTCAGCGCGACCGCCGTTGCCAGCATCTCGATATGGCCGATTTCCTCGGTCGCCGTGTGCAGCAGCATGTCGCGATATTTCGTGGTCGGCGCGCGGTTGCCCCAAGCCTGGAAGAAATACTGCATGCAGACCCGGATCTCGCCTTCGACGCCGCCGATCGCCTGCTGAAGCATGCGCGCAAACGCGGGATCGGGGTTCGTGACCTGGACTGGGTATTGCAGTCGTTTGTCATGATAATACATGGCGCACTCCAAGGTGATGGGCTTTCGATGAACGTCATCTTCAACGCCGCTTGCCTCGTCGGTTTCCCATTAATCGGACGTTTTAACGTGTGTTAACGCGTTTTTCGGGGGCTCGGCAGGAAGAGCGCCAGATATCGGCTGCCGTCCGTCGAGCATTACCAGTTCAAAAATCGCTCCGCACAAGCGGCTGCGATTATTAGACTATCCAGACATTCAAGCCGGGTGCCGCACAACCGCTAAAACGGGCTAGCTAAATGGGCCGGCATTTATTGAGAGGACAGGCATGAAGGGTCGCCATCTCGATTGTGGCACGTGCCGCCCCGTCGGCGGACGCCTGTTCGACGGCTACAGCACCGGGGGCTCCGCCCACCGGTATGCCACTGCCTTTTGATCGAGACGGATAGCGGCCGGGCGCTTATCGATACCGGCTAGCGCGCGCACGATACCGCCCGACCGCATGACCGCCTCTCACGCTTCTTTCTGGCGCTGAACCGGTCGCAGTTGCGATCCGAACCCAGCCATCACGCCGACTGGGGTATGATGCTGATCATGTCATCCTCCGCGGGTTCCTTCGCGGGTTTGAGTTCGAGCGCCTGATCCGGCTGAACCTGACCGGTTCGCGACCGGGGATCCAGCATCACGGTCTCGCCTGTGTCGAGCGACTTTTCGATTGCGGCGAGCACGCGCATATCGAGCAAGCCTTCCTTGCCATCAGCTTCTGGCTGAAGGTCGTCGAGAATGCATTTCGAGAAATACTGCGTCTCGTTGCCGAACTGCTCGACCGGATCAAAGCTGTGCTCCTTGCTGCCGGCGCTCGTCTTTTCGACGTAGGCAATGCCGACCTTCGGGCCGAACATGAACGACGGCGACGCATGAATGCTGGCTTTCGTGCCCACCAGTTCGAAGAACTCCGACGATGCCGTGGCGTAGCTGACCGTGAATTGCGCGACGCGCTCTCCGGGAAAGCGCAGCGTAACCGCCACCGTGTCATGAAAATTGAAGCCACGGTCGGGCGTTTTCGTACCGACCGCATGGACGGCGATAGGCTCCTGACCGAACAGGTTGCGCACTGCGTTCAGCGGATACGTCCCCATATCGGGGACAGGGCCACCCCAATAGCCATTATGGCCACGCGAATTGGCTTCCGCGACGTTCTGCGCAAACACGGACGCGAAGCTTCGCAATTCGCCGAACTCCCCTGCCCGCGCGCGCGTGATCATCTCGACGGTGCCCGGTTCGTGATGGAGCCGGTACGCGATCATCAGCTTGGCACCGCTCTTCTTTTGCGCAGCGATAATCTGCTCGGCCTCGTCCACACTGGAGGCCATCGGCTTTTCGAGCAGGACGTGTATGCCGGCTTCCAGGGCGGGAACGGCATACTGCAGATGCAGGAAATTCGGCGTCGCGACATAGACCGCGTCGATCTCGCCGGATTTCAGCAGGTCACCATATTGCTCATACGACCAAGCCTTGATGCCATAGAGTTTCGCGAGCTTGTCGGCCTTCACGGGGTCGCCGGTGACGAGCGCCGTCAGCTCCGAATTGTCGGTACGACCTATACCCGGCATGAACGCCTGCTGCGAGATCTGGCCGCCGCCGACGACGGCGTAGCGCACCTTCTTCGTATGCCCGAACATATCGGTCCTTCGCTGTAGACTGGGGAGCAAGGTTAACGAGGAGCAGACTGGATCGTTGCATTTCTGATCCGTATGGCTCGTCGATCGATCGCCACTTTAGGCTACCCGCGTTGCCGCCCCCTGTGATCGACTGATGTAATCTATCTCCCCCGAATAATCGATTGGACAAATGTCCATCAAATCCTGCATCTTAGAGATCAAGCGGTTACACCTATCGAGAGAGGACGCCGAGATGGCCGATTACGAACAGCCCAAGAGCAGCGGTTGCCCAATGAGCCCCCAGGGTGGCGGCGAGGTTAAGGCCCGCTCGCTGCTCGGTCGCACGAACAAGGATTGGTGGCCCGATGCGCTGCCGATCGACATGTTGCACCAGCACGGCGTCTCCCCCGACCCGATGGGCGACGAGTTCGACTATGCCGAGTCGTTCAAGCAGCTCGACTATGCTGCGCTCAAGGCGGACCTGACCGCGCTGATGACCGACAGCAAGGCCTGGTGGCCTGCTGACTATGGTCATTATGGCCCGTTTATAATCCGCATGGCGTGGCACGCCGCCGGTACCTACCGGGTCACCGACGGGCGTGGTGGGTCGTCGTCGGGTCAGCAGCGTTTCGAGCCGCTCAACTCGTGGCCGGACAACGGCAACCTCGACAAGGCACGCCGCCTGTTGTGGCCGCTCAAGCAGAAGTACGGCAAGAACATCAGCTGGGCCGACCTGTTCATCCTCGCCGGCAACGTCGCGATCGAGAGCATGGGCGGACCAATCTTCGGTTTCGCCGGCGGCCGTAAGGACGTCTTCGCCTCCGAGGGCGACACGTTCTGGGGTGCCGAGGAGCTTTGGGTCAACGAGGGCGCGCAGACGCGTATCAGCGAAGACCTGCCCGAGCTCGAAGGACCGCTCGCTGCGATCCAGATGGGTCTCATCTACGTCAACCCAGAAGGCCCGGGTGGTGATCCCGACCCCCTCATGTCGGCGCGCGACATGAAGGCGACGTTCCAGCGGATGGCGATGAATTCCGAGGAAACCGTCGCCTTGACCGCAGGCGGCCACGCGTTCGGCAAGGCTCACGGCGCCAAGCCCGCACCGCATTTCAAGAGCCCGTCTTCGGAAGCCGTGCACATGCAGGGTCTTGGCTGGCTGACCGACAGCGAGGAGATCGGCCAGGGCCACATCACCACCTCGGGCATCGAGGGCGCGTGGTCGAACAACCCGACCAAGTGGACCGGCGATTACCTGCGCCTGCTGTTCAAGTACGACTATGAGCTGACCGAAAGCCCGGCCGGCGCGAAGCAGTGGCAGCCGGTCAATCCTGAGCCGGAGGACATGGCACCCGACGCGCGCGACCCCAACAAGCGTGTACCGACGATGATGACCACCGCCGACATGGCGTTGAAGGTGGACCCGGAGTTCCGCGAAATCGCGCTGCGCTTCCGTGAAGATCAGTCGGCGCTCGACGACGCGTTCGCGCGCGCTTGGTTCAAGCTGACTCACCGCGACATGGGGCCACGGATTCGCTACCTCGGGCCTGAGGTTCCGGAGGAGACGCTGATCTGGCAGGATCCGGTTCCCGAAGGCACCGCGCCGTCGGACGCCGACGTCGCTGCGTTCAAGGACGCCGTGCTGTCGAGCGGGCTGACGATCGGGCAGCTGGTCAAGACCGCCTGGGCGTCGGCGTCGAGCTATCGCCGGTCGGACCACCGCGGTGGTGCGAACGGTGCACGTATCGCGCTCGCACCGCAGAAGGACTGGCCGGTCAACGAGCCCGAGCAGCTGAGCAAGGTACTGGCAAAGCTGAACGAGCTGCGTGGCGATATATCGCTGGCCGACGCGATCGTGCTTGCGGGTTCGGCAGCGGTCGAGAAGGCAGCACGCGATGCCGGCCACGACGTGTCGGTGCCGTTCCTCGGCGGGCGCGGCGATGCGACGCAGGATTGGACCGACGTCGAGAGCTTCGTGTGGATGGAGCCGCAGGCCGACGGGTTCCGCAACTACCTGAAGACGCGTCACCCGGTGAAGACCGAGGAGCTGTTGCTCGACAAGGCTTCGCTGCTCGGGCTGTCCGCGCCGGAGATGACCGTGCTGGTCGGTGGCTTGCGCGTACTCGGCGCAAACTTCGGCGATGCGCCCGAAGGCGTCCTGACCACGCGTCCGGGGCAGCTTACGAACGACTTCTTCGTCAACCTGCTCGACAACGACACGTTCTGGGATCTGGTCGACACGTCGAGCGACGAGAAGTTCATCGGTTACGATCGTGGCGGTCGCGAGAGGAAGTGGCAGGCGACTCGCACCGACCTGATCTTCGGCTCGAACTCGCAGCTGCGTGCGACGGCGGAAGTCTATGCCGAGAACGGTCACGAGGAAAAGTTCGTTCGCGACTTCATCCGTGCCTGGGTCAAGGTCATGAATGCCGACCGTTTCGACGTCACGGCAAAGCCTGTATCGTCCAACCAGGCGACTTAAGGTTCGATAGCGTGCGGATAAGCCGTGTGGGTTTGGGCAAGGTTCCCAAAAACCACGGCTTATCCGCTACTGGCCCATGTTATAATTCTTGTGACTGAGGACGCGGAAGTGCCGACTGCGTGAGGTGAACGACCGCCCGGAAGCGGACATCGGTTTGCACATTAGCCGTGGAACAGGCCCTCTCCGCTCCCCATATGCCTAAAGTAAGGAGAGGCAGATGGCCGGTGGTTGGACACGCGATGGCGCGGTTCAGGATCAGATCGACGATTCAGTGGCAGACGCAGTTCTAGCCGCTCGTGTAAGCATGCCAAGCGGAACGAGTGAACCGTTCTGTGCAATCTGCGGCGATGACATCCCCGAAGGTCGACGCCGTGCTGTGCCGGGTGTGCGTACCTGCGTGGCGTGCCAGAGCGGCCGCGACCGGCCACTAGCCACAGCGTTCAATCGGCGGGGCAGCAAGGACAGTCAGCTGCGGTGACCGCGTCCGCATCAACGCGGCCCTAGTCTGACCAGACGGACTTATGGACGTTCGCGAGCCATTATCGGCTACCCGGCTTCGGCCATTCGTTCGAATTCTGTTTTATCTTCCGGTTGCGTTTCCCTTTTGAGATCAGGGCGTTTTTCAAAGCCGCCATTTAGTATGGGCTGCTATCGATACTGACGTTGAGCCGGTCGGGCGCCTTCGACAGCGCCACGTGGACGGTATCAGAGCGGTGCAGCCATCGACGCGGTGCGGACCAGCTTCTTGTTGACGAACTGCTGGATGCCCAAGTCGCCGAGCTCGCGACCATATCCCGAATTCTTAATGCCACCGAACGGCAGCTCGGCATCGGACCAGTCGATGGTGTTGATGAACATCATGCCGGTCTCGACGCGGCTGGCGACGCGCCGGCCGCGCGCGAGGTCCCGCGTCCAGACCGACCCACCGAGGCCGAAGTCGGAATCGTTGGCGAGCGCGATTGCTGCCGCCTCGTCCTCGACGCGGAACACCATCGCGACAGGGCCGAAGAACTCGTCGCGGAAGGCGGGATTGTCGGGCGCTACGTCGGTGAGGATGGTCGGCTGCATGAACGAGCCCGGCCGGTCAATCCGCTTGCCGCCGATCAGCAGCGTTGCCCCGGCAGCTACTGCCGCGTCGACCTGATCGAGCAATTGCAACAATGCCGGCTCGCTGGACAACGGCCCGAGCGTGGTCGCCGGGTCGAGTGGATCGCCGGCGGTCAATGCTTCGAGCCCGGCCCGGAACCTGGCGAGGAATGCATCCGCAACCGAGTCGACGACGATGAAGCGCTTGGCCGCGCAACACGTCTGTCCGGTGTTGTACATCCTGCCCCACACCGCCCAGGGTACGGTGTGATCGAGGTCGGCATCGTCGAGCACGATGAACGCGTCGCTGCCGCCGAGTTCCATCGAGGAGACCTTGAGATTGCGGCCGGCGCGCGCCGCGATGCTTTGCCCGGCGACGACGCTTCCAGTGAGCGCGACACCTTTCACGCGCGGATCGTCGATGATCCGGTCGGACTGCGCATGCGAGATCAGCAGATTGGTGTAGAGCCCGGCCGGAGCCCCAGCCTCGGTCAGCAGTGCTTCGAAGGCGATCGCACAGCGCGGCACGATCGCGGCATGCTTCACCACCAGCACGTTGCCCGCCATCAGATGCGGGCCGGCGATGCGGGCGAGCTGATAATAAGGGAAGTTCCAGGGCTCCACGCAGAAGATCGCGCCGATCGGGCTGCTCTCCATATGCGCCTCGCCGACGTCGGGGTTGAGCGTCACCGGTGCGAGGAAGCGTTCGGCGTTGGTCGCGTAATAGCGCATGATCCTCGCGCTGAACTCGACTTCGGCGCGAGCTTCGCCGATGCGCTTGCCCATTTCGAGGGTCATGATCCGGGCAAGCGCGTCGGCCTGTTCGTGGAGCAGGTCGGCCGCCTTGCCGATGATCACCGCGCGGTCGGCATAGCTCGTGTCGCGCCAGATCTCATAGCAGCTTTGCGCGGTCGCGAGCTTGGCTTCGACCGCCGCGTCGCCGATCTCGTCGAAGGTCTCGAGGAGCGTGCCGTCGAACGGGCTGAGGCTCTGGTAGGTCATGGGGCTGTCCTTTTGAAACAATGCGATCAGGCTTCGAGAATGACTTTCAGCGCGTGCGTCTCCGCCGCGTTGCCAAAGGTCTCGTAGGCGTCGAGAATCTGGTCGAGCCTGAAGCGGTGCGTAATCAGTCGTTTGGCGTCGACCTTGTTCGAGCCGAGCAGCTTGAGCAGCATCGGCGTGCTCGACGTGTCGACGAGGCGCGTGGTGATCGCGATATTGCGATCCCACAGCTTTTCGAGATGCAGGCTGACGGCGGTGCCGTGTACCCCGACATTGGCGATGATCCCGCCGGGCGCGATGATCTCCTCGCACAGTTCGAACGTGGCGGGCACGCCGACCGCCTCGATCGCGGTGTCGACGCCGCGATTGCCGGTCATCGCCATCACCGTTTCCACCGCCTTGCCATCGGCGCTGTTGATGGTCGCGGTGGCACCGAAGCGCCTCGCGACCTCGAGCCGGTTGTCGTCGAGATCGATCATGATGATCTCGGCCGGCGAGTAGAACTGCGCGGTGAGCAGGGCCGCGAGACCGACCGGCCCCGATCCGACGATCGCGACGATGCTGCCCGGCGCGACCTTGCCGTTGAGCACACCGCATTCGAAGCCGGTCGGCAGGATGTCGCTGAGCATGACCAAAGCTTCCTCGTCGGCGCCCGCCGGAATGGGATAGAGGCTGGTGTCGGCATGTGGGGTGCGGACGAATTCGGCCTGCGTCCCGTCGATCGTGTTGCCAAGGATCCAGCCACCGATGGTGCAATGCGAGAACATGCCCTTGCGGCAATAATCGCATTTCCCGCAGGCGCTGACGCAGGAGATCAGGACGGCATCGCCGGGCTTGAACGCAGTGACTGCGGCACCGACCGCGTCGACGATGCCCACGCCTTCATGCCCGAGGATCCGGCCGGGTGTGCAACTCGCGACGTCGCCCTTGAGAATATGCAGGTCGGTGCCGCAGATCGTCGTCTTGGTGATGCGGATGATTGCGTCGGTCGGATCGATCAGCTCCGGTTTGGCATGCTCTTCGAAGGCCTTCTGGCCAGGGCCGTGATACACAAGGGCTTTCATGAGCGGGCGTCTCTGAATCCGAGGATCGGGCAACGCCGGACGCCGCCAGAGCCGATCGTCGCAGCGAACGATCCGGCTGCCTGTCTTTAGAAGCCGCCCGCCGGCGCCGGGCAGCATCGGAAACTACGCAGAGGCCGGCGCGTCTACGTAATTCACGTCGGTTCTCGGTCGCGATGGAAAGTAGCAGGCTGCCTCATCGGGAGCGTCGGTGCGTCCGTGATATTGGGGACTGACGGTGAACCGACGGCAAGTGCTGATTGGTGCGGGAGCGACCGCCTTGGTTGGCGGCGAGGTAGTCTATCTTCTGAATGAAGAAGCGGGCGCCTCGTCGAACTACGCTGATCGAGCTACCGCCCTGCGCGTGCCGTTGGCTGATGAGCCGTCTGCGCATGATCTCATTCGCTATGCAACACTCGCGCCGAACGGCCACAACACCCAGCCTTGGCGCTTTCGCATCGGCGAACGGCGGATCGACATCTTGCCCGACTTTTCGAGACGGACCGCGGTCGTGGATCCGGACGACCACCATCTGTTCGTCAGCCTCGGAGCGGCGGCAGAGACTTTGTCGTTGGCGTCGGCGGCACGCGGTATGCCCGGCAGCATCGCCTTCGATCCGCGGAACCAGGGATCGGTCGCAGTCCATTTCGAGACGGCACGCCCGGCCCCTTCCCTGCTGTTCGAAGCCATAACCAAGCGTCAATCGACCCGCGCCGAGTATGACGGTCGGGCTGTCCCCGCGAGAGACCTCGACACGCTGGTGAAGGCCGCGGCCGTCCCCGGTGTCGATCTCGTCCTGCTCACCGATCGGCATCGGGTCGATCGCCTGAGCGACCTCGTCCTCGCCGGCAACACCCTGCAAAGGACCGACGACACCTTCGTCCGCGAGCTGAAATCATGGATCCGGTTCAATCCGAGAGCAGCGCTGCGGACCGGCGATGGGCTGTACAGCGTCGCGAGCGGCAATCCCGCGCTACCCGACTGGCTCGGACCTCACGCGTTCGACTGGGTATCGACGGCGCGGTCGGAGAATCAAGCCTATGCCGCCCAGCTGCGATCGTCGGCGGGAGTGGCGGTGTTCGTCGGAGCGGGAGAAACCCCTGCAGATTGGGTGGCGGTAGGACGCGCCTGCCAACGCTTTGCGCTGCAGGCGACCGCGCTCGGTTTGAAGCACGCGTTCATCAACCAGCCGGTCGAGGTTCCGCCACTACGCCCCGATCTGGCGGCGCTGATCGGCGCGCCCGGCCGGCGTCCGGACATCGTGATGCGGTTCGGCTATGGCCCGACGCTGCCTTGGTCGTTGCGGCGACCCGTGGATGCGGTGATCGTGCCATGAGCCGGGCCGGGACCTTCCCCGCTGCCGTCGTCGATCTCGCCATGCGCCTGGGCGTGCAGCCAGCGGCCGATCCGCCGCGCGTCAGCCTGACACAAACTGGGGAAATGAAACGAACGCTCGAATCCGGCTCCTGGATGACGTTCAAGGCCTGCCAAACGATCGCGACGCACCGTTGCGCGTTCGACTGGCGCGCTCGGCAACGCCTCCGATACTGCCGACCCCTTGGCATGGTTGGTTCTCCGACTATCGGCTGGTCGATACGATCTGGCTGCCGATGGCGGCGGAGGTCGCGTGGAGTCTCCCAGCGAAGGATATCGTCTACTGGCGGTGCCGGGTGGAAAGTTGGCACCCAGACGCCGTAAAAGCCGACCGCGAACGATCGAAGCGCAACAGGATGACAGGAACCTCATGAGCCGAATTTCGAACGACAGCCTGCGCGACAGGATCATGAGTGCCGACGACGCTGCGGCGCTGATCACGTCGGGATCGACGGTCGGGCTGAGCGGGTTCACCGGCTCGGGTTACCCCAAGGCCGTGCCGATGGCACTCGCCGCCCGGATCGAGGCGGAGCATGCCGCAGGCAACCCGTTCCGCATCCGTGTCTGGACCGGCGCGTCGACCGGGCCCGAACTCGACGGCGCGCTCGCCAAGGCCGACGGCATCGAATTCCGCCTGCCGTACAACTCCGATCCGATTGCACGCGAGAAGATCAATCGCGGCGAGATGGAGTATTTCGACATGCACCTGAGCCAGGTCGCGCCGATGGCGTGGCAGGGCTTTCTCGGGCCGCTCGATACCGCGGTAGTCGAAGTGTCGGGCATCCGCGCCGACGGTTCGCTGATCCCGTCCTCGTCGGTCGGCAACAACAAGACCTGGCTCGATCGCGCCGACCAGATCATCCTCGAGGTCAATCGCTGGCAGAACCCCGCGTTGGAGGGGATGCACGACATCTATTACGGCACTGCGCTGCCGCCGCACCGCGTGCCGATCCCGCTCGTGCGACCGGACGACCGGATCGGCGAGGCCTATTTCCGGGTCGATCCCGCCAAGATCGTCGCGATCGTCGAGACCGAGGCACCCGACCGCAACCTGCCGTTCGCCGCGCCCGATGCGAGCGCCCACGCGATCGCCGGCCATCTCATAGAGTTCTTCCGCCACGAGGTCGCACGCGGACGCCTGCCCGCCTCTCTGCTGCCGTTGCAGTCGGGCGTCGGCAACATCGCCAACGCGGTGCTGACGGGCCTCGTCACCGGGCCGTTCGACGACATGACCTCCTATACCGAGGTCATTCAGGACGGGATGCTCGACCTGCTCGATTCCGGCAAGTTGCGGATGGCATCCGCGACAGCGTTCTCGCTAAGCCCCGAGGCTGCGGCCCGGCTGAATGCCGATATGAATGCCTATCGCGATCGCATGATCCTGCGCCCACAGGAGATCAGCAACCATCCCGAACTGATCCGGCGGCTCGGCTGCCTGGCGATGAACGGGCTGATCGAGGCGGATATCTACGGCAACGTCAATTCGACGCACATCATGGGGTCACGGATCCAGAACGGCATCGGCGGCTCGGGCGATTTTGCGCGCAACGCCTATGTGTCGATCTTCATGACGCCGTCGACCGCGAAGAACGGCGACATTTCCGCGATCGTGCCCCAGGCGAGCCATGTCGACCATATCAGCCAGGACGTGCAGGTGCTCGTCACCGAGCAAGGCCTCGCCGACCTGCGCGGTCTGAGCCCGAAACAGCGTGCGCAAGTCATCATCGAGAATTGCGCGCATCCCGATTACCGACCTGCTCTAGCGGATTATTACCGACGGGCACGCGAAGGCTCGTACGGGCAGCAAACGCCGACTTTACCGGGCGAGGCGTTGTCGTGGCACCAACGGTTCCTCGATACGGGTACGATGCGGATGTGACGGGCGTCCGTGGTTACAACAGACGGACGATCTCGTGTGCCAGATCCTGCATCCGCTGGATGTCGATCGTCATGCGGTCTCCTCGACGGGCGGAGATCGCCCTTCGAAGTCAGCCTAGCGTGCGCAGATTGCGTAGGTAGCGTCGGAAACTACGTGTTTCCCGACGCTGCGGGGACGACTGCTTTGCGACTAGGCACGGCGTGCATCGCCATCGGTGGCGCGCAATCGCAAAGGACATCAAGATGGCCGAACTCGTCAGCGAGCGTGCAGGCGCCACGCAAACATCATCGGCCGTGTCGTGGAGCGCCGACCTGACGACGCGCGACGGCTATGTCTTCCACGTCCGCCCTGCATCGCCTGCCGACGAGCCGGCGCTTGGCGAGTTCTTCGAGCATGTCGACAAGGAGGATTTGCGGTTCCGTTTCCTCAGCGCGATCCACAAGGTCGGCCACGACCAGCTTCTCGCGCTGGTTTCGGTCGATCACGAGCATACCGAGAACTTCCTCGCCTTCGATCCCGCCACTAACCGGATCGTCGCGACCGCGATGCTGGCCGCCGACGAGAGCCTGACCCGCGCCGAAGTCGCCATCGCGATCCGCACCGACTTCAAACGCCGCGGGATAAGCTGGACCCTGCTTGATCATGTCGCGGCGTTCGCCCGCAGCAAGGGGATCACGACGCTCGAATCGATCGAGAGCCGCGACAATCACCAGGCGATCGACCTGGAACGCGAACGCGGCTGGATCGCGTCCGCCTGTCCGGGCGATCCGGCTTCGATGATGCTGCGGATGACGCTGTCAGCCTGATATCGCCCGCGCTTGGGCCAGCGCCTCGGCATAGGTCGCGGTGCTGGCCATCGGCCGGAGCCGGGCGCGGGCGAGCATCGCGGCGGGTTGCGCGGCCATGCCGCACAGGATCACGCGGGTATGCGTGGTCTCGGCGCGGCGCAGCAGTTCGGCAATGGCGGCCACGCCGCTCGCATCGAGCATCGGCACGCGCTCCAGCCGCAGGATCAGGACGCGCGGCACGCTGCCCAATTGGCGGTAGGTGTCCATCAACCCCGCCGCGACTCCGAAGAAGAACGGACCGTCGATGCGGAACATTTCGACGTCCTCGGGCAGCGCGCCGCGTTCAGTGAGCGACTCGTCCTCGGAGCCGGTGATCGCGACCGTCTCGCTCATCCGCGCCATGAACAGCAGCGCGGCGAGCGTCACGCCGACGCCGATCGCCACCGTCAGGTCGACGAGCACCGTCAGGCCAAAGGTCAGCAGTAATACCGCGCGATCGCCATTGGGCATCCGCAACAGGTCGACGAACCGCTCCTGTTCGCTCAACCCCCATGCGACGACGAACAGGATCGCCGCCAGCGCCGCCATCGGCACGAACGCCATCAGCCCTCCGCCGAACACGACGAACAGCAGCACGAACACCGCATGGAGCATGCCCGCGACCGGGGTCCGCGCGCCGGTCGCGGGCAGCCCGCCAAACAGCGCCGAGGCGATGTTGGCGACACCCTGCGCGACCAGTTCCTGGTTCGATCGGTGACGCGATCCGATCATCCCGTCCGCGACGACGGCGGATAGCAGCGCCTCGACGCCCGCGAGAAACGCGATCGTGAACGCCGATGGCAGCACCGCCTGAAGCTTCGCCAGCGTCCACACGGGGAAAGCCGGCATCGCGATCCCGCTCGGCATGGCCGGAAAGCGCGAGCCGATCGTCGCGACGTGCGCGCCGCTGGCGACGACGACGATCGAGGCGAGCAAGACCGCGACGAGGAACCCCGGCACGCGCGGTGCGACCAGCTTCAGGATCAGAATGACGGCGAGCGCGCCCGCTCCGACCGCGACCGTCGGGGCGTCGATGGTTCGGATCGCCCCGGCATAGGCTAGCCATTTCGACACGAAATCGACTGGAACCGCAGCCATGCCGAGCCCGAGAAAGTCACGGACCTGGCTCGACGCGATGATCACCGCGATGCCAGCAGTAAAGCCCGTGACGACGGTATAGGGGATGAACCGGATCAACGCCCCCAACCGCGCATAGCCAGCGACGATCAGGATGATGCCGGCGAGCAACGTCGCCAGGATCAGGCCGTCATAGCCGTGCCGCGCGACGACGGTGAATACCACGACGACGAACGCGCCGGTGGGGCCGCCGATCTGGACGCGCGATCCGCCTAGTGCCGACACGAGGAAGCCCGCGACGATCGCGGTGACGAGCCCCTTGTCGGGCGACGCGCCGCTCGCGATGCCCAGCGCCATCGCCAAGGGCAGAGCGACGACCGCGACCGTCGCGCCAGCGATCGCATCGGCGCGAAAGGTGGCGAGCGAATAACCCTCGCGCGTCGTCGTGACGATCTTCGGGATTAAAAGCGGTCACGAGCGTCGCTGCCAGAGAGCGACCGCCTGTTTGGTCGCCTCGGTGACCACCACCGTTCCGACCACGGCGGCAACGCAGAACCGCAATGCCGCAGCCGAAACCGGCGCCGTCCCGAGTACGCTGCCGAGCGGCGGCCAGAACATCGCCAGTGCCTGCAACGCCAGCGCGATGCCGACACCGAGCAGCAACCACGCATTCGACAGCAGCGGCTCGCGGAAAATCGAGCGGCGCTCGCTCCGCATGCACAGCACATAGGCGTTCTGGAATAGCACCGTCATCAACAGCACCGCGTTCTGGATTTCGGCGAGCGGCCGTCCATCGCGCTGCATGCCCGTGACGAGATACAGCGCAAGCCCGGTCATCAACAGCGCTGGCGGGATCATCAGGGCGATCGCACTCCGGTCGAGGATCGGAGCGCTCGGCGGGCGGGGCGGCTGACGCAGTTCGTCGCCCTCGCCGCGACCGAAGCCGAGCATCACGTCCTGCGCGCCGTTCGTGACGAGATTGAGCCACAGCAGTTGCACCGCAGTCAGCGGCATCGGCAGCCCCAGCACGACCGCGCCGATGAACATGCCGATCTCCGCGACCCCGGTGGCGAGCAGGATGATGACGATCCGCCGGACGTTCGCATAGGTCACGCGCCCCTCCTCGACGCCAGCGACGATCGACGCGAAATTGTCGTCGGCGAGCACCAAGTTGGCGGCGCCGCGCGCGACGTCGGTGCCGGCGATGCCCATCGCTACGCCGATATGCGCCGCCTGGAGCGCGGGCGCGTCGTTGACGCCGTCGCCAGTCACCGCGACGAGTTCGCCGCTGGCGGCTAGGATGCGGACGATCTCAAGCTTCTGCACCGGTTCGATCCGCGCGAACACGCGTCCGCCGAGGATGAGCGCCGCGAGCCGACCGGGCTGGTCCGCGAGATCCGTCATCTGCGAACCCGTGACGACCTGATCCGCGGCAACCTCAAGCCCCAGCCCGCGCGCAATGGTGAGCGCGGTGCCCGGATGATCGCCGGTTACCATCCGCACGCCGATTCCCGCCTCGGCACAACGCGCGATCGCGGCGGGAACTTCGGGACGGACCGGGTCGATCAGGCCGATCCAGCCGAGCAGCACGAGGTCGCCCGGTGCCATCGGATCGGTCGTCGTTGCACCCTCGGACGCGGCGACGGCGATCACGCGGTAGCCTTCGCCCGCCATCGCGGTCGCGGCGGCAAACGCGACGGGGTCGATCGCGCGACACATCCGCTCGATGATCTCGGGCGCACCCTTGGCGAACACCCGCACGCCAGCCCCTTCCGCGATCGCGACGGTCGAGAATTTGCGGACCGGTTCGTACGGCTGCGCCGCAGTCCGCCCAATCGCGTGCAGCGCGGCCAGATTCGCGCCGCCATCTCTGGCGAACCGCAGCAAGGCAACATCAACTGAGTCCCCGACCAGCCCGCCATCGGGTCCGATCGATCCCTCGTTGCACAGCGCGGCGGCCTGACGCATTCCGGCCAGACCATCCGTAGGCCAGTCCGCACTCGCGAACGCGCGACCATCAGCCAAGACCATTTTCTCCACCGACAGCACGTTCCGCGTCAGCGTCCCCGTCTTGTCGCTGGCGATGATCGTGCACGCGCCGAGCCCCTCGACCGCGGGCAGCGAGCGGACGATCACGTTCCGCGCCGCCATCCGCCGCGTCCCCGCCGCCAGCGCGACCGTCACCGCGATCGACAGTCCCTCGGGGATCGCCGACACCGCCAGCGCCACCGCGAGCAGCAGGATCTGGTCGCCCGGACGACCCTGCATCAGCAGGACGAGCGCGAACGGGATAATCAGCGCGATTGTCGCGATGCTGATCTGCCGCGCCAGCCGATCGAGCCGGATCACCAGCGGCGGCGGCGTCGCCTTCGCAGTCCGCAACGACGCGTCAATCGCGCCGAGTGCCGTGTCCGCCCCGGTCGCGACGACGATGCCAACGCCGCGCCCCTGCTCGATCATCGTCCCCGCCAGCGCCATCGTCGCGCGCTCACCCGGCGGTGTCCGATCGGGGACTAGGCCCGCATGATCCTTGAAGACCGCGACGGATTCGCCGGTAAAGGTCGACTGATCGACGCTAAGCGCGCTGCTCGACGACAAGCGAATGTCGGCGGGCACGGCCATGCCGCTTTCGAGTTCGACGACATCGCCGACGACGATATCGCGCGCATCGATCACCGATACCGCATCGTCGCGCCGGACCATCGCAGTCTGGCCGATCATCCGCCCGAGCGCCGCGAGGCTGCTCGCCGCCTTGCTCTCCTGCACCGTGCCGATCGCAGCGTTGACGAGCAGGACGACCCCGATGAACCCCGCATCCGTACGATGCCCGAGCCCGAGCGAGATCGCCGCCGCCGCGATCAGCAGGTAGATCAGCGGACTGTTGAACTGCCGCACGAACAGCAGCAGGACGGACGGCACCGGCGGCGGCGCAAGCGCGTTCGGACCGTCCACGATCAGGCGCGCCGCAGCGGCCTTCGCGCTCAGCCCTCTTTTGCCAGTATCGAGCAACGCCGCCACGCGCTCGATCGATGTCGCATGCCATGCCGTCGGGCGCGGAAATACCTTATCGATCGGTCGCTCGGCGATCACTGGTCGGTCGCCTCTATGATCGTCACGGGCGTGCCGGTGCCGGCGCTCGCCAGCGTCTCGCGCGTCACCAGCAGCGTCGTGCCGAGGGTCATCACGGTCGCGAGCGCGGTGCGGAAGCCTGCCGGGAGATGCCCTTTGGCGCGGTCCTCGGCGCTCAGTTCACCGGTCTGCACGTCGCCCGGCAGCGGCAGGCGCAACCAATGCTCACCGCCCGCGTCGATCGCCTGCAACGTGAATGCCGAGGTCCGGTCTATCGGTGCGTCGACCGCGATACCGCTCGATCCGATCTCGATACCGTTGCGCAGGACGACCATGCGTCGGTCCCGCCCGCTGACCACGATCGACACCGGCCCCTTGGGCGACAGCGCAGGGTTCCAGACATAGTCGCCTTCCCCGGTTGCCGGCCCCGTCCCCGTCCCCACCCCCGTCGCCGCCAATATACCCGGCGTCGACGCGACCACCGGAACGCGCGCGTCCTGCGTGATGACGACGGTGATCCCCAGCCGGGTGATCCCGAACAGCAGTTTAGCGAAGGCTGGCGGCAGGCGGATACAGCCATGCGACGCGGGATAGCCCGGCAGGTTGCCCGCATGCATCGCGATCCCGCCCCAGGTGAGCCGCTGCATGAACGGCATCGCTGCGTCCTTGTAGATATTGGACACGTGATCCGCGTCCTTCTGGAGCACGGTGAAGACTCCGGTCGGCGTCGCATGGCCATCGCTGCCGGTGGACACGGTCGAGACACCGATCGGCACGCCGTTACGGTAGGCATAGGCCTTTTGCGTGGCGAGGCTGACGATCACCGTGACCGGGCCCGCAGGCGCGATCTCGGGCGCCCATAGGTACTCGCCGGGCTTGAGTTGTTCGATCCGGCCATCGATGCTCGGCGGCATTTGTGCCGAAGCCGCCCCAGCTAAATTAGTCGCAGACATAAGGGCGAGCGCGAGGCTGCACGTCAGGCGGCGCGTCGTCATGGTCGGTTCCGATCGAAGAGGTGTCGCCGTACAGGGCGATCGACCAGACGCTATCAATCGCGCCGTGCTGGCATCACCATCGGAAACTACGCATCAAATCTACGATCCTCCCCCGCCAGGGGGAGGTGGCAGGCACTTGCCTGACGGAGGGGGCGGTAAGGAAAACCGCTGTTGTGTGTCCTCCCCCTCCGTCACCTTCGGCGCCACCTCCCCCTGGCGGGGGAGGATCGTTAGGTCTCGCCGTTCGACACAACCCAAATCACACCGCGCCACCGATCAGGCGTCCGATCGCCGCAGTCGCCGCCATCGCGAACGCGCCCCAGAAGGCGACGCGGACCGTGCCGCGCCAGACGACCGCGCCGCCGGTCTTCGCGCCGACTGCACCGAGCAACGCCAGGAACACCAACGATCCGCCCGCAACCGCCCAGAGAAGCGACCCTGGCGGCACGACGAGCACGGTCAGCAAGGGCAGCGCCGCGCCAACCGTGAAACTCGCCGCCGACGCGAACGCGGCCTGGACCGGACGCGCCCGCGCACCCAGTGTGATGTCCAGCTCGTCGCGGGCGTGCGCGCCGATCGCATCCTTCGCCATCAGTTGCGCCGCGACCGTCGTGGCGGTGGCGGCGTCCACCCCACGCGCAACGTAGATCGCCGCGAGTTCGGCCAGCTCGCCGCGCGGGTCGTCGACCAGCTCGCGTCGTTCGCGCGCGAGTTCTGCATTCTCGGTATCCGCCTGCGCGCTGACCGAGACATATTCGCCCGCCGCCATCGACATCGCGCCCGCGACCAATCCGGCCGTTCCCGCGATGACGATAGCATTAGTCGGGGCGCTCGTGCCGCCGACAGCATGGGCGGACGCCGCCGCAACGCCGATGATCAGGCTCGCGGTCGACACGATCCCGTCATTGGCGCCGAGCACCGCCGCCCGCAGCCAGCCGATCCGGTCGGCGACGTGACGTTCACGGTGCGACGACCGCGCCCCCATGTCAGGCGATCTCGAGCATGTTCTCGACCTTCACCGCGCCCGGCGCCGCCCAGGCTGTACGCTCGGCGACCATCCGGTCATGCGGGGAGTCGACCGATCCGGTCAGCCGCACGGTGCCGCCGTCGACCGACACCTTGATCGTGTCGCCGTCGAAGAACCACGAACGATGCAGCGCCGTGCGAATGTCGTTGCTGACGTCGGTCACGTCAACGCGCGGTTTCAGCGTGATATGGTTGATGACGCCGACGACGCCCGCGAGCGGCCGTACCGCCGCCTCGGCCGCGTCCTTCTGGAAATGCCAACGCACTTCGCCGCGCAGGTTCACCCAGCCATCCTCGACCTGCGCCTTGATGCAGTCGTGCGGCACAATGGTGTCCCAGGACAGGCGCTCGACGATCGCGCTGGCAATCGCCTCGTCCCCGCGCTTGAAGCGATCCTCCAGCTGCACCTCGATCTTCTCTGCGACCGCTCTCACGCCATCGACCCGCGCTGCGGCGCGTTCGGCGGCGTATTTCGCGGCATAGCTGCCGGCGTGGCCGCTCAGCGTAACGACGCCGTTGTTCGCGGTGACACCGATATGTCCGGCGGGGACGCTCGGATCCCAGTTGAGTTCGGCGAGTACGGCTTTCTGCAATCTGGCGTCGTGGGACATGACACTCTCCTGGAGACAGCGCGGAAAGGCCCGAGCCGATGACCGCAAACTATCGCGGCAGCCGTTCGCCGACAGTGTCGGGAACTACGCAGCCGGCGCTTATGCGTGGTTCTCGATCCTTACCCAGGGTCGCCCGAACGCCGACAACTCAGCGAAAGAGGGGGACCGCGCAAGACCGAGTTCCACGCGCATGAGCGGCTCGCGCGGCACACGTTGGAATGGCGATCGATCCCGACGCTCGCCAACCTCGCGCACGTCGTCGCGGAGAATGCGCGCTCCGCCGCGGATGCGCTCGTCCGGCTTGCCGCCCTCACCCGGTACGAACGCGACGTGCTCGACGGCGTGGTGCTGGGCCGCCCTAATAAGCTGATTGCCTACGACCTCGACATCGCCACCCGCGCCGTCGAAGTCCACCGCGTCAATTTGATGGAAAAAGCTCGCCGTACGCAGCCTGTCGGACGACCTGCGCATCGCGTTTTCGACCGGGTTGGGCGAACCGCCGAACCGGCCTGAGCGCCCTCCACGCCCCTCGTCTTCTACGTACAGACGCGGGACTGCACGCATGTCATCGAAGGTCGCAACGAGGACCGCCCGATGACCGACCATTCTACCCAATCCCATGACGGCATCGGCGTTTCGCTGGTCGACGGCGATCCCACGATCCGCCGCGCGCGCCAGATCATGTTGCTGTCAGAACGCTACGACGTGCGCTCCTACGCGACCGGCGCAGCGCTGCTTTCCGATCCGCGCTCGCGTGATTTCCCGTGTATAATCGTGGACATCGAAAGCGTGGACGGCAGCGGGATGGAAACCCTCCACGCTATGCGCGCAACTGGTTGGCGTGGCAAAGCGATCCTGCTCGACGGGACCGTCCCCTCGCCTGCGCTGGTCCACGCCGCCGAGCGCCACGGCGACCACATCCTCGACCGTACAACAGGCGACGCCACCCTTCTCAACGCGATCGCCGCCTCGATCGACCGCGGCTGGTCCGGCTGGAACGCCGATGGTTGAGCTGCCCGGACCATCCCGCTTTTTACCATGCCCGTCACTGACCCATTCCACGAAGACCCCGACACTGCGCCGGTCCCGCGCGACAAGGGACGGGCCTTCCTCGTCGGCGGCCGCGTTCCTGATCCGCGACGGCGATATGCAGAGGGGTCCGGACGTCCCGGCGGCGCCGCGCACAAATGCGACGTCCTGGCGGTCGCGAAGGAACTCGGTCGGCTGGTGGCGCAAGTGGCGCTCGGCTGAGCGATGGCGCCGCTGGAGAGCAATATCGCAGCCATTCAGATCCCGCTGGACGATGACCAGCTATGGCGGCTCGGCGAGTCCGTGCGCCCACCGCAACCTTCAGCGGATCGCTCGTCACGGGATGGGGGAGTGGCATTCCATCGACCCCCACCTGAGTTCCGGGGGCAGCGATCGGACCGTAATGTAACTTAATCAAATCGAACCCCGCCGGGGTCGGCATGCGAGCAGAATAGAGACGGTGCCGGACCTCTCTCGCTTATGTGGCTGGTTGCCTCTCTTCTCTTGGGAGTTTGCGCAAATGCCATGCCTTCAACGATCTTCGGCCTTCTCGATCATCGCCGGTGTCGCGTCGGCGTCATCACTCTGGTCTTGGGTGAAGTGGAAGCGGGGGGGCGAAAAGGCGAGGAAAGGGTTGGTTGCGGTCAGGCCATTCATTCCTCGACAACTGATCGACTGCATCGCGACCGGGCTTGAGCCGACCGAGCGGGAGCTGTCGGCGCAAGCGATGCACATGTGGATCGATGGAGCAGCCGAGCGAACCGTTTCCGCATGGGATCGGCTTGCGGATGACGCCAGCGAGCGATTGTTCGCCTTGCGGGGTGCAAGGATGGCGCTTGCGGGTGACAATTCTCGATAAGACGCTCCAGCCTTGCGACCGTAGCCGTCGACTCGGCGTGCCGTGTCTGCCGCCGCCTGCAACATAACTAAACATATCCACACCCCGCTCTCGATCGATCGAGGACACAAGGACCGTGCCGACCAGGTTCCCTGGGACCGGTTCTACCGTCCGCTCATCGATCAGGAGTTTCAGCAGTGACGTGTCACACAAGGATCATCGACCCCAACGTCGGTCGCCCATTGCGATGGGCAAGAGTGGCGAGAACCGTGACGTCCTTGGCAGCCGCAGCGCTGGCGTTCTACCTGCTGGCCAGCGTGATCGCGACCCAGATCGATTCCTGGCTGATCGGGCTGGTCGGCGCATGTCTGGTCGCCTTGGTCTTGACGGCGATGCTGGCACCCGGCTCGTCCTCCCCCGCCGTTCGGCGGAGCTGACAGGGTGGTCGCTCGGCATCTTTCGGTCTTTGCCATCGTGCTGCTGACGTCGGCATGCGCGACGCAGGGGCCGTATGATCGGCCGACGACCGGACTGCTGCCGGCATGGACGAATTTGGGCGAAGGCATCACGCGTCCGGTACATGTCTCCAACGTGGTCGATGGCGACGCGTGGTGGACCGGGCTGCACGATCCGGCGATCGACGGGCTCGTCACGGCGGCGCTGACCGACAACCCGACGCTCGCCGAGGCGGCGGCGCGCGTCGATCAGGCCCGGGCGGCTGTCACGATCGGGCGCGCTCAAGGCAGGCCGCAAGTCGGCGTGGCGGCATCGGTACAGCGGGCTCGTGTCGGCAGTGCCGGGGCTCAACCCGGTGCTGCGGGCACGATCAACCAGAATTCCGCTGCGGTCGGCCCGAGCCTGTCTTGGGAAATCGACCTGTGGGGCCGCATCAAGGAGACCAGTCGGGCAGCGCGAAGCCGCCTGCAGGCCCGCGATGCAGACGCGGCCGACGCCCGTCTGTCGATCGCCGCGCAGGTTGCCGACGGCGTTCTCATGCTCCGCGCGTCGGATCTACTGCTGCTGGTGCGAGACGCCGATATCGCATCACGCGAAAACGAACTGCTCATCTTCCGTGTCCGCGTCCGTCTTGGCAGTCTCGCGCCAGCGGATGCGGCAACCGCGGAGAGCAATCTTGCGGCTGTGCGGATCGACCGCATTTCGCAGGAACAGGTGTCTCGCCAGACCGTCAACGTCCTCGTCGCACTGAGCGGCCGGCCCGCCGCTGAGGTCCGCTCGATCGTGGGTGCGCCGCTTGCAGCCGATGAGATCATATCCTCTCCGCCCGCTTATGCGTCGCGCGATCTTGCCGCGTCGATGCCGATCGCGCCTGCGATCGTTCCCGGCCTGCCGGCGACGGTGCTGCTGGCGCATCCCAGCGTGGTCGCGGCGGAACGTGAGGTCGCGGCGCGCTGGTCGGAGATCGGGGTCGCTCGGGCGGAACGCCTGCCGCAGCTCAGCCTGTCAGCACTTCTCACCGGGCAGTGGATCAGCGCGCTCGGTACGTCCGCGACGTTCATCACCGGATCTATCGGCGCCGGCGTGTCCGGGCCACTGATCGATGGCGGCGCAGGGCGAGCGGAAGTCGTTCGTGCCGGCGCGCTGTACCGCGAGGCTGTAGCGACACTCGAGGTCACGCTACGTCAGGCGGTCCAGGACATCGAGGACGGGTTGGTCGCGCAGGATTCGGCGGTGCGCCGGGTCGAGGCATCGCGGACCGCGATTTCGGCGGCGCGCCTGACGCTGCGCGGCAACGAGGCGCGCCGTCGTGCCGGCTCGATCGGCGCGTTCGAACTCGAAGACTCCCGGCGCCTGTTCAACCGCGCGCAGGAAAACGCGATCGGCGCGGCGCGCGACCGCGCGCAGGCATGGGTCGAACTTATCCGGCGGTCGGGCTCGATCCTGGACGCGGGCCGTGCGGCCGGGACCGCGGCTCCCGCGAACCTTTCCGCCCGCACTGCGGACCACCTCCGATGAATTTCATGACCCGCACAAGGCACACTGACATCAATCCCGAGCCTCCTGTCACGTCGCGTCTGGCCTCACGGCGCATCCGAACCATCGCGCTGACCCTGTTGGTGCTCGGCCTGCTTCTGGGTGGCTGGTACTTCCTGACCACGCAGGCCGTCGAAGCGACGCTGCCGGTGCGGCGGGTGCCAGCGCTTACCGTAACGACGGCAACGCCGCAGCACGTCGTCTGGCCAGTCGTGCTTGCCGCGTCCGGCTCGATCGAGCCTTGGCAGGAGGCGAGTGTCGGTACGCAGGTAGGCGGATATCAGCTTACCCAGGTGCTGGTGAACGTCGGCGATCAAGTCCGTCGTAGCCAGGTATTGGCACGGCTCGATCCGGCGCTGTTGCGCGCGCAGGAGGTGCAGCTCAGCGCCAACGCCGAGCAGGCGACGGTCAACCGCCAGCGGGCGCTGCTGCTGCAGAAGGACGGCGCGATCAGCGATCAGGACGTGCTCCAGTTCGCCACCGCCGACAAGGTTGCGGCGGCGCAGCTCGCCAGCAACCGTCTCCAGCTCCGTTATACGGCCGCGATCGCGCCGGATGACGGCGTGATCAGCGCGCGCATCGCCACGCTCGGCGCGGTGGTTCCCGCGGGCCAGGAGTTGTTCCGCCTCATTCGCGGCGGCAGGCTGGAGTGGCGGGGCGAACTCACCGCCACCCAGCTCGCTAGCGTCGTCGAAGGACAGCGTGTGGCGCTGGCCCTGCCGGACGGCAGCAGCGCCACCGCGAGGGTGCGCGATACTGCGCCGACACTGAACGGCAGCTCAAGGCTCGGTCTGGTCTATGCCGATGTTTTACCCGGAAGCCGCGCGCGCGCCGGCATGTACGCCAATGGGCAATTGGTCGTTGCCCAGGTCGACGCGTTGATCGTGCCGTCCGAAAGCGTCGTCGTTCACGATGGGCGCAGCTACGTCGTCGCGCTCGCCGACCGGAGCGCCACGCCCAAGGTCGCGCTCAAGCTGGTGACGCCCGGGCGCAGGCAAGGCGACGGCATCGAGATCGTCACGGGGCTCACGGGTGCCGAGACTATCGTGCGAACCGGCGCGGGGTTCCTCAACGATGGCGATATCGTCCGCGTTGCACGCCGGAGGCTTGCGCGATGAACCTCGCAACCTGGTCGATCCGCAATCCGATACCCTCGGTCCTGCTGTTCATCCTGCTAAGCCTGGCAGGGTTCTGGGGCTTCAACCGTCTGCCGATCCAGGATCTGCCCGACCTCGATCTGCCGGCCGTCACGATCACGCTTGTCCAGCCCGGGGCTGCGCCTGCGCAACTCGAGACCGAAGTGGCGCGCAAGGTCGAGGATTCGATCGCCACGTTACGTGGGCTCAAGCACATCCAAACCTCGATTACGGACGGCGTCGTATCGATCAGTGTCGAGTTCGTGCTGGAAAAGCCGCTGTCGGATGCGTTGATCGACACCAAGAACGCGGTCGACGGTATCCGCTCCGACCTTCCTCAAGACTTGTTGCAGCCGACGGTTGCCGCAGCGACGTTCGCGGCGGGCCCGATCCAGACCTACGCCATCGCCTCGCCGCGCATGGACGAAGAGGCCTTGTCCTGGTTCGTCGATGACCGGCTGAGCAAAGCGGTGCTGGCGGTGCCCGGCGTCGATCGCCTGGAACGCGTCGGCGGGGTGCAGCGCGAGGTCCTGATCGAAGCCGATCCGGTTCGTCTGGCCGCGCTCGGCGTGACGCCCTCCGACCTGTCGCGTGCGCTACGTAACGTGCAGCAGCAATCGTCGGGCGGGCGTAGCCAATTGGGCGGCGGCGAACAGTCGATCCGCACCGTCGCGCTCGCCGTGCAGGCATCGGACCTGGCAGCCCTTCCGATCGCCCTGATCGGCGGCCGGCAAGTCCGCCTGGATCAGGTCGCGTCGGTTCGCGACACCGATGCCGAGCGCACGCAAGCCGCACGTCTCGATGGCCGACCCGCCATCGGGTTCAACGTCTACCGTGCCAAAGGCTCGGACGAGACGCGGGTGGCCGAGGGCGTCCGTCAGGCTCTCGTGCGCATCGGTGCTGCCGATCCGTCGCTGAGGATCACGCCGGTATCCGGTTCGACCGCCCATACGCTCGAACAATATGAAGGGTCGATGGCGATGCTCTACGAAGGCGCGGCGCTCGCGATCTTCGTGGTGTTCCTGTTCCTGCGCGAATGGCGTGCGACGCTGATCGCTGCGGCCGCATTGCCGCTGTCGATCCTGCCGGCCTTCGCGGCGATGTATTGGCTGGGCTATTCGCTCAACACGCTGACGCTGCTGGCGCTCGCGGTCATCGTCGGCATTCTGGTGGACGACGCAATCGTCGAGATCGAGAATATCGAGCGGCATCGCCGGATGGGCAAGCCGATCATCGACGCAGCCAAGGACGCGGTCACCGAGATCGCGCTCGCAGTGACGGCAACGACGCTGGCGCTGGTCGTCGTATTCGTGCCGACGACGCTGATGGGCGGGATACCCGGCCTGCTGTTCCGGCAGTTCGGGTGGACCGCCGTCATCGCGGTGCTCGCGTCGCTGCTCGTCGCGCGCCTGCTCACGCCGATGATGGCAGCGTATCTCCTGAAGGGTCATCCCGGCCAGGACCGCCCCGACGGCCGCGTCATGACAGGGTATCTGGCGGCTGTCCGCTGGTGCCTGGACCACCGCAAGACCACGGCTGCGTCAGCGGTGGCGTTCCTGATCGGCTCGATCGCGCTCGTTCCGCTGATCCCAACAGGGCTGATCCCGGCCGAAGACGGCGACTCCACCAGCATCTCGATCGAGTTGCCGCCGGGAAGTTCGCTCGACACAACGCTCGGCGTCGCCGAGGCCGCCCGGATCGCACTGCAGGGCGTGCCTGGAGTCCGCAGCGTCTTCACGACGGTCGGCCAGGCCGAACAGGGAGGCCGTGGCGGTGGGCAGGCGGGCGAGGTGCGTCGCGCCGCGCTGACGTTGATATTCTTGCCCCGCGGCGAGCGCCCGCGCCAGTCGCAGATCGAAGCCGGAGTGCGAACGCGGCTCGCCAGTGTGCCCGGTGCGCGCTTTGCGCTGGGTGGTGGTCCCGGCAACCAGCTCGAGCTGATCCTGACAAGCGACGATGCCGTCGCGCTGAAGGCGACGGCGCAGACCTTGGAGCGCGAATTGCGCGGCATCGGCAGCCTGTCCAACATCAACACGACCGCAAGTCTGGAGCGCCCCGAAATCGTGGTGCATCCCGATCTGCAGCGCGCGGCAGAACAAGGCGTCACCGCGGCGGCGATCGGTGACGTGATCCGGATCGCGACCAGCGGGGATTTCGACTCGAACGTCGCGCGGCTCAACCTCGATAACCGGCAGGTCTATATCCGCCTGCGGCTCGCCGACGCCGCAAGGCGCGATCTCGACATCATCTCGGGCATCCGCGTGAACGGACGCGATGGACCGGTGCCGCTGTCGAGCATCGCCAGCCTCGCGCTGTCGAGCGGGCCATCGCAGATCGATCGCTACGATCGACGCCGGTTCGTCACGGTGAGCGCCGACCTCGGCGGCACGCCGCTCGGCACGGCGACCAAAGCTGCGATGGCACTGCCAGCGGCGCGCGGCATGCCGTCCAGCGTCACCTTGATCGAGGCCGGCGACGGCGAAATTGCCGGCGAACTGGCCTCCGGGTTCGGCATCGCGCTGGTCATTGGCATCCTCTGTATTTTCTGCGTGCTGGTGCTCCTGTTCAAGGATTTCCTGCAGCCGATCACGATATTGTCGGCGATACCGCTATCCACCGGCGGCGCTTTCCTTGCGCTCTTGGTTGCCGGCAGCGAACTCGACGTGCCCGCGATGATCGGCCTCATCATGTTGATGGGGATCGTCACAAAGAACTCGATCCTGCTCGTCGAATATGCCGTTGTCGGGATTGCCGAGCGCGGCCTGTCGCGCCGCGATGCGCTGATCGACGCGTGCCACAAGCGTGCCCGGCCGATCGTCATGACCACGGTCGCGATGATTGCCGGCATGATGCCCATCGCGTTGGGGCTCGGTGCCGACGCCAGCTTCCGCCAGCCGATGGCGACGGCCGTGATTGGTGGGCTGCTGACCTCGACCGCGCTCAGCCTGCTCGTCGTGCCGGTCGTGTTCACTTACGTCGACGGGTTCGAACGTCGCCTGCGCCGCTGGTTCGCCGGCTGGGGACATTCCCCCGACGACGGACCGCCGCGACCGGCACTGCCGGATCGCCCTACGCCGTCTGTGACTCCCGCATGAGCCGGCCTGCTCATCCTATCAACAAAAGTGGATTCCTCATGCATTTCAACACTCTCACGCGCGTCGCCGTTCTGCTCTGCGCTACTTTGCTCTCGTCGACGGTCGCGAACGCGCAGAGCCGTACCCCGGTCGATCCCGATCCGACCCGGCTGGCCAACGCGCCGGTTGATGCCGAGCCTCAGGATGACTGGGAGTTCCGGGTCGGCGCCGGGCTATTGTATGGCCCGGCGTTTCTCGGATCGAAGGACTACCAGCTCCAGGGCGGTCCCGACATCGAGGTGCGCTACAAGGACCGCTTCTTCCTGTCGGTGCGCGATGGCTTGGGGTTCGACCTGATCAAGACCGACAGCTTTCGCGCCGGCCCGACCGTCAAGTTTCAGCAGCAGCGCAGAGAGAACGGAAATGGCGGCATCTTCACGATTGCTGGCAAGCGGACCGAAGCCTTGCGGGGCTTGGGCAACGTGCCATCGACGGCGGAGGCCGGCGGATATATCCAGTATCAGTCGGGCGGTTTCTCGGCCGGGGCCGAAGTCCGCAAGGGGATCGGCGGCCACGACGGTGTGATCGCCGACCTGGGCGCGCGCTACACGACCGCCTTGATGGGCATGACGGTCGGCGAGCAGCCTGTCAGACTCTCGGTCGGACCGCGCGCGACGATCGTCGACGATACGTACAACCAGGCCTATTTCGGGGTAACCGCGGCACAGTCGGCTACCTCCGGGTTGCGGGAATTCAACGCCAAGGGTGGCCTGCTTTCCTATGGCGCGGGCGCCGCTATCATTGTGCCGGTGTCCGGCAAGCTCAGTGCGGCACTTATGGGCGGTTACGACCGCCTGTCGGGTGACGCGGCCAAGTCGCCTCTCGTCGTGGAGCGGGGTTCGCGCGATCAGGCGACCGTTGGCCTCGGCCTCATCTACCGGTTCGGGTTGTAGGGCGATGGCATCGCTTCTGCTGCCCGCAAATGCTCTCCCCACGGCCTTGGCCTGGCCGGCATGTCGCGCCGATATGCGTAATCGGCGGCCTTATTTGAAGCTCGCGTCACGTACGCACTTTGTCATCCTCTTGGACAATGCTGCCGTAGCTACTCCGGCTAGCCGGTTGTGTAACGCGAGGTCTGGAAATTCGATCGGGTCGGGATCTGTAAGCTGGTGCCGGGGCATGCCCCGGCACCAGCTGCCCATCTTCGGCATTCCATGGAGTTGCAACACAACCGTGGAGAGAACGAATGGACAGCAGGCATGATACGGCGATTGAGGCGGTACTGGAACAGCTGATCGAACACGGCCCCGAGGGCATCGCCGCAGTGTTCGCGCGGACCTTCGAGATGGCGATGCGGATCGAGCGGGAACGTTTCCTGGGCGCAGGGCACTATGAGCGCACGACCGACCGGCGGGGCTATGCCAATGGCTACAAGTCCAAGCGGATCGACACGCCGGCGGGCACGGTGAATGTGGCGGTGCCCAAGACCGCCGGCCACGGCGCTGAGCCGTTTTTCCCGCAATCACTGGAGCGCGGCTGTCGCTCGGTCCGCGCGGTGATGCTGGCGGTGGCCGAGATGTACGTGAAGGGCGTCTCGACCCGCCAGGCCGAAGCGGTGCTGCGCGAATTCGGCATCGAGAATCTGTCTTCATCCCAGGTCAGCCGCGCCGCGGCCCTGCTCGATGAGGAGCTGGAGGCATGGCGCAACCGCCCACTCGGTGAGATCCGCTACCTGATCCTCGACGCCCGCTACGAGAAAATGCGCGCAGGCGGCGTCGTGCGCGACGCAGCCGTCCTCTCGGCGATCGGTATCGGCCCGGACGAACGGCGCCGGGTGCTGGGCGTCAGCGTCGCCCTGTCGGAAGCCGAGGTCCACTGGCGTGGCTTCCTCGACGACCTGGTCGCACGCGGCATGCGCGGCGTCGAGTTCATCGTCTCCGACGACCACGCTGGCCTGCGTGCCGCCCGCCGCGCTGTGCTCGGTGCCGCTACCTGGCAGCGCTGCCAATTCCATCTCGCCGCAAACGCTGTCCACCACGCTCCCAACACTGCAATCCGCGAGCGCATCGGTGCGGAGCTGCGCAGCGTCTGGAACGCAGCCACGCTCGCCAAGGCCCAGGTCGCGCTCGACGAGCTTGTTGCCGGCTACCGCGACACGGCCCCCAGTCTCGCGTCATGGCTGGAAAACGCCGTTCCCGAAGGCTTGGCTGTATTCACGCTGCCGGAGCATCATCGCCGACGCCTGCGCACTTCGAACCTCATCGAGCGCGCCGTCCAGCAAGAGCTCAAGCGGCGCACCGTCAAGGTCCGGGTCTTCCCCAACGACCAGGCGCTACTGCGCCTCGTCTCCGCTGTTCTCGTCGAGATCGACGAAACATGGGCCTCCGACACCAAGGCCTATATCAAATGGGAATGCCGGAATGGGTGATCACGCCCCGGGGCAATTTCCAGACCTTATGTTGCACAATCGGCTAGCCCGGTTACGGCGGTTGCCAGGACAAACGAGAGCGAGCCGGAAGAAGGTCCCTCGTTCACCGAACTGGATGCGATGGCAGTACAGATAGGCAGGCACGACCCACTGCCCTTCCTCAAGCCCGGCGGTCGGCTTGCCCGCATCGCATGCCTCTTGTTCGGATCGAAGCCCCCAAACCCGCTCGCCGATCCCCGCCTCGAGGCGCTGCGCGTCGTCGTGATCGCCATGCGGAGGCGCGGAGGCGCCCCGAAAAGCGCGATCGACGCGGCGCTTGCAGCCGGCATCACCCGGACCCAGCTCGACCATCTCGCGTCCGAGCTGTGCCCCTCCAGACCGTTGTGAGCATGCATCATGCCCGAGATATCGCGCTACTCCCGAACCGCCATCCTGCTGCACTGGGTAACCGTGCCGCTGATGATGTTCATGCTGTTCATAGGGCAGGGCTACATGCACGTGCCGCGCGGCGGATCGTTGGCGGGCTTCGGTCCTTCGGCCCACGTTACGGCCGGCATACTGATCCTGCTGCTCGCGGTCGCTCGCTTGTCCTGGCGAGTGGGCAATCCTCCGCCCGCGCTTTCCCGGACGGTCTCGCGCTGGCAAACGACAGCCTCGCATATCGTGCATTGGGCGTTGTATGCGTTGTTGATCGCTGTGCCGGTTACAGGCCTGTTGGCCTTTGGCGCTTTCGCAGCAAGTCATTCGGATGTCGGGCAAGTAAAGTTGTTCGGTCTCGTCCCGATCGCTTTCATGCCGGATTTCGGGACATGGCCCGGGGGCATCCACGGGACGCTGTTCAGAATTCTCAAAATCCTGGTAATCGTGCATATCCTGGCGGCGCTGAAACATCAGTTCTGGGACAAGGATCGGCTCCTGATCCGCATGAGTCCCTCTTGATCGCAGGCCCGCAGCGGGCTCCTGCAGGCGAAATGGCAGGTCCGTTCGATCGCATGAACAAAGGCTCGATTTCAGTGACAGCGCTGGCAAAGGAATGGCTTCGTTGAGTATCTCTCCGCAATCTGCCGCCAACGACGCTTCAAGCCGCGTGCTTCTGGTCGAAGACGATACCGAGATCGCCGCCATGCTGGCGCAGACGCTCCGGGAGAACGGGTTCCAGGCGGCCGCTGTAGGATCAGCGACTGAAATGGACACGATCCTGCGCCGCCAATCGTTCAACCTGATCATTCTCGATGCCATGCTCCCGGGGGAGGATGGCTTCAGCATTTGCCGCCGTCTGCGGTCGGCATCGTCGACGCCGATCATCATGCTGACCGCGCTTGGCGAGGATGTCGACCGGATCGTGGGAATCGAGCTTGGCGCCGACGATTACATTACAAAGCCGTTCAATTCGCGCGAAGTCGTCGCGCGCATTCGCGGGTTGTTGCGTCGTGCCTCCTACGGAGCCGAGCATCGTGAGCGTCGCGAGCCAATGATGTTTGCAGGCTGGCGGATAGATCCGGTTTCGCGGCAATTGCGCGATCCTAACAATGTGCGTGTCACCATGACGACCGCCGAGTTCGATGTGCTTCTGGCGTTTTGTCAAAATCCAGGGCGCGTACTGACCCGCGACCAGTTGCTCGGCCTCACCCACGCCGGCCTTGCGGGGCCCGTAGAGCGCAGCATCGACGTCCATATCAGCCGCGTCCGTCAGAAAATCGAGCCCAACGTGCGTGAGCCGACCCTGATCAAGACGGTCCGCCTCGGCGGCTACGTCTTTACGCCCGACGTGGAGCCGGCCTGATGCGCGGGTGGTTTCCCTCGCGGTCTATCAGATGGCAGATCACCGGCCTCGCCATCTGCCCCGTCATCCTTGTGGCGGTGCTTGCGGTCCTGACCCAGCCGTTGACACCCGGAATCTACGAAAGCACGTCACACGCGGAAAGGACCCAAATCAAGATCGAAACGATTGTCGAACAGGTCAGGGCTGCGAGTGCGCCCGGCCAGATCGACGCGATATTAAGCGCGGTCAATCGAACCAGTCCTCGAGGCGCAGACGATCCAGACGGTCAAGTTGCGGCAACCCTGACCGCAGCGAGCAAAGCCGGCCTTCGCGTCGAGATCGTATCGCCGGACGAGCTGCGCGGCCCACCGCAGACCTCACAGGCCTCACAGGCCTCACAGGCCTCACAGGCCTCACAGGCCTCCGGCGACATACGCGATCTCGTAAGCCAACATCTGCCCACGTCCTTCCACGCCGTCCTGCGCGACAGGACACGGAGCGGCACGCTTTCCAACGTCATAGTCGTACGCGTGAACAGCCATATGGCGCTGGCGTTTGCGCCCCCGCTCGCTGGTCCCGATGCGCTGATCCGGGATAGGCAGGTAACCATTCTGGTGAAGGCGGTGATCGCCATCCTGCTGGTAGTATTGTCATCGATCTATGCCGGCTGGCTGATTACGGCTCCGTTGAAGCGCTTTGCCGATGCGGTGCATTCGATGGATCCCAATGAAGGCGCCGACACGCTGTTTCCGGATGGTGGCTCGCTGGAGATGCGTACACTCGCCGCCTCTCTCAACGACATGCGCGCCCGGGTTCACGATATGCTGACGGCCCGCACCAGCATGGTCCGCGCGATCAGCCATGACCTGCGAACCCCGCTAACCAGACTGCGGCTCAAGGCGGAGCGGTCTGCCGAACCCGAGCTACGCGTCGCCATGCTGCGAGACATCACGCGCCTGGATGAGATGATCCGAGAAACGCTGACCTTCCTCAACAAGGATGCCTCAAGCGAGGAGCGAGTGCCGGTGGATCTTCCGAGCCTCCTCCAGACCATCTGCGCCGATTTCGCGGATATGGGTTTTGAGGTGGATTACGAGGGACCGGATCGCTTCGCCTATCTCTGCAAGCCGCAGGCTATGGCGCGGGCGATCTCCAACCTGATCGATAACGGAACGAAGTTTGCCGGCAAGGTAACGGCCCGGCTTGTTGTCGACGAGGACGAATCGGCTCAGATCCGTGTCGAAGACGACGGACCAGGTATCCCGGCAGAGATGCGCCGCAAGGTGATGGAGCCGTTCTTCAAGGGGAATGCGGCGCGTCCAATCAATGGGAGTGGCGGGTTCGGCCTCGGGCTGTCGATCGTTAATGACGTGGTCCACAATCACGGGGGAACGGTCCGGCTGCTCGACGGCGATCCGAAGGGGCTCATCGTCAGTGTCGATCTTCCTCCGCTCGCCGCAGCCCCGGTACAGCCGAAGGTCGAGACCGTTGCGGGCGGAGCGTCGCATGGCGCGCGGCCAGTTCTGACAGGCAACATCTCTTAACATCACTTGAGAAATACCGGACCTGTTTGCGGGTAGCGTTCCTCTGATTGGCGAGCGGTTGGCGTCGTCTGGCGCAAAGCTCCATGTCGGAAGGTTCGGTCCCTTGGCTATTGCTGTATTTCTGTTCGCCGCGCAGTTGATCGCCGTCCAGGCAGGCGCCGGAACGGGCCACCCCGCCGATCCGGAACGCCCGGTCTCAACAGAGCAAGCGTTAGCACTGAATAGTCTCGATCAGGCTATGTCAGGCCCCTCGGCGATAGATAAAGACGCGCGGGTGCCGGCGGAACAGGAGGCCATACCCGCGCGCGTAACCGACGCTACGCCGGCTGCGCAGACGACGACGCCGTCCCGGCCAACGCGGCGAGAAAATGATATCGTGGTGACGGGGCGGGCGCGCCACGCGCCTGGCGACCCGCTGCAAGGGCTCAACGTCCACTCCTATGCCGTCGTGCAATCGATCGATGAAGCGGTCACGGGCCCGGTCGCACTCGCCTACAGGAAAACCATTCCGTCTCCCGTGCGGAGCGGCTTGCGGAACTTCCTGAGCAACCTGTTCGAGCCCGTCGTGGCCGTGAACTATCTGCTGCAACTCAAGCCCGGCAAGAGCGCCGAAACCGTGGGGCGGTTTGCGATCAACTCCACGGTCGGTGCGGCCGGTCTGTTCGATGTGGCCAAGAAGCGCCCGTTCAAGCTGCCGCGCCGCATGAACGGGTTCGGCAATACGCTCGGCTATTACGGCGTAAAGCCGGGCGCGTACCTCTACCTCCCGCTGATGGGCCCTACCACGGTGCGTGATCTCGTTGGCCGGATCGCCGACGTGTCGGTGCTCCCGCTCGCCGTCGGGACGCCCTTCAGTGACCCCCTGTTTTCCATACCAACTACCGCAGCGCGGTTGATCGACGAGCGTGCCGAGGCGGACGAGGGGATGCACAAGCTGCTCGACGGCGCGGTCGACCCGTATTCGACCGTCCGCGCGGACTATCTGCGCACGAGACAAGCCGAAATCGATGCGCTGCACGGCGGCGGTCATCGTGCGGAACCTTCGCCCGCAGCGATACTGCAACCATCTCCCAGCACCACGGGTCCAAGTTCCGAGTAACATTCGGTCACGGACCTATCCAGCGGCTATATCGTGCGCTTGTTCAGCAAGCGCAGTTTTGCGTAGTAAAACGAACAGGCCCCCGTCGATCGCAATAAATCTAAATATTACTTGAAAATCGCCGCTTCCTTGTTCTGATATCAACGTCCCTGACGGACGATCTGGTTCGCCTTATCTGACTGTAGAGGGAGCCCGTCATGGAGGCCTCACTTTTTGCCGGCGCCGTGGCCTTTGGCCTGTCAGGATTGGCGATCTACGCGTTCATCGAGAAGATCCTGCCGGTCCTCCCATCCTTTCCGTTCCTGATTTTCGTTGGGATGTTCGGGGGAGGCGAATCCGGCGGGGTCGGATTGTCGCTGGCGGCCGTCACGATCGGCTCGACGCTAGGAGCCTTGGCCCTCTTCATCCTCGGACGGCGCATCAACGAGAGCAAGATGCGGGCGCTCGCCGTGCGCTATGGCCGGTACATGCTCTTGTCGGTCGAACGCTACGACGAGCTTTTAACGAGTTATCGTCGACGTCACTTCGTAGTGACATTGCTCGGGCAGTTGGTTCCCGGCACGCGGAACATCACGCCGGTATCGGCGGGGACCGTTGGCATCGGCGTAACGCCGTTCCTAGTTGCAACCTTTCTCAGCGGTCTGCTCTGGAACGCATCCTTCCTGTCCCTGGGCTATGCGATGTCCAGCTAAGGCACATCATGAGCTTCGGTGAACCACGCGCATTCGCTGTCAGTTCGCCGAATATCTCCGATCACTCCTACTCGGATTTATTCTTACGATAATCGAGCGGCGGCTTTCGATCGCCGAGCATGGCCTTGTAGGTGAAGTTCGGTCCCCTCCGCGTCTCGAACTCCGCCTTTGCGGACGCGATCTCGGCCGGGTTCCGGAAGAGCTCCGCGGCCGTCAGCGCCAGTGTCTTGGTGGCGACGATCGCTCCCTTTACACCGATGCTCGAACCCGCCGCGGCGACGTTCTGCCAGCTATGTCCCGCCGATCCGGGCACGAACGTGGCAGTCGACAACCCCACCGTCGGCGTAACCCAGCTCACGTCCGATACGTCGGTGGACCCGCCGATCGCCTTGGTTTCGAGCCGGGCAGGCTGGATCTCGCCAACGCTGGCCAGCGAAGGTGCGCCTGCCGACATCGATGCCTGCAGCTTGGTAGCGAACGCCGTCTCTTCCGGTGTCCAGGTGATACCCCCAGCCGCGTGCAGTCCACGGTCCATTGCCTTCATCAGCACTTCGTTGGAGAGCAAGCTGTACACGCCGCCGGTCTGTTCGAAATCGACAGTTGTCTCGGTGCCCATGGCGGCCCCTTCGGCCGCTTTCCTGACGCGTGCCATGACCGATTTGACGATCTCGGGATCCTGGTCACGGACGTAGTAATACACCTCGGCCTCGTCGGGCACGACGTTCGGCGCCTTGCCACCATTGGTGATGACATAGTGGATGCGCGTGTGATCGGGGACGTGTTCGCGCATCATGTTGACCATCGCGTCCATCGCCTCGACCGCGTCGAGCGCCGAACGGCCCTTCTCCGGTGCCCCCGAAGCGTGCGACGAGATGCCGTGGAAGCGAAACTTGCCGCTGATGTTCGCCAGCGATGGTGCTTGCGACGCGGAATTCGTATTGCCCGGATGCCAGTGCAGCACGGTATTGACGTCGTTGAACAAGCCGTCGCGGACCATGTAGACCTTGCCCGATCCGCCTTCCTCGGCCGGGGTGCCATAGACGCGGATCTCGCCCTGCACCTTGTTTTTCACCATCCATTCCTTGACCGCGATCGCCGCGTAGGTGGAGGCCGTGCCAAAGAGATTGTGGCCGCACCCATGGCCCGCATCGCCGCCGAGAGGCGTGCGTACCGGCACGGCGGCCTGCGACAATCCTGGCAAGGCGTCATATTCGGCCAGCACGCCGATGACCGGGCCGGCGCCATTCTTGAAGCTCGCCACGAACGCCGTGGGCTCGCCCGCGACGCCGGCCTTCACCGCGAACCCGGCGGATTTCAGCCGCGCCTGCAACAGCGCCGAACTCTGCGTTTCGAGATAGCCCATCTCGGCATATTTCCAGATCTGCAACGCCGTATCCGAAATCGGCTTCGCGTTCGCGTCGACCGCACCGATCAGTGCGGTACGGTCCGCCGCGGCAAGCTCCTGCGCGACGGCAGGGGTGGCAGCGGACGTCATCAGCGCCGCCCAGAGCATCATCGTCTTCATATGTGTGACTTTCGCAAAAGGGTTTGGGGGCGGATCAGAACTTCTTCGTGACGCCGAGAAAGAAGTAGCGGCCGATCACGTCATAATTCTGCGCGTCGTAGTTAGCCTCGGTGTCCCCGACCTGGGGCGGTTTCTTGTTGAAGAGGTTGGTAACGCCCATACGGAATTCTGTGGTATCTCCGGCTTCGAACCGCGCGTTGAGATCGAAGACGTTGTAGGCCTTCACACCGCGCGTGGTACTCGCCGGGTTCACCACCTTCGCCGATGAGATCATGCTGTCGATGTAGCGCCACCGCAGGCCAAGGCTCGCGCCGCCCAGCGAATAGGTGAAGGACGTCACCGATTTCCATTCGGGATGCGCAAGACCGGCCGTGGTCTCGACGCCGGTGCCGATGCTGCCTGCATAGTCATAGCTCGGAGCACCCGGCAGGGCCTGGATCTTGAACGATTCCAGATAGCTGACGGCCGTATTCAGCGCGATCGTGCCTGCGTTGGCGCCAAGCCCGACATCGGTCAGGTTCACCTTCCAATCGAACTGCACGTCGACGCCGCGGACCTTGAACGTCCCCAGGTTAAGCAGCGGCTGCAGTGGGTTCACCGGCACGCCGTTGGCCGAGTTCCGCGATATCAGCGAGCAGTAATAGTTGTTCGCGGCGTATTGCGGATTGTTGCCACCCGAATTGAAGCAGAACTGAAACGCCTGCGCGATCGAGAGCGGGCCGACCGCGTCCTTGATGTCGATGCGGTAGTAATCGATCGACAACGACATGTTGCGGAACACGGGTGACGAGAATGGCGACTGGATGACGCCACCCGCCGAATAGGTATCGGCGATTTCCTCTTGGAGATCGGGGTTGCCGCCGGTCAACGCGAACACCTGCGCGGTGCCCAGCTGATAGCTGTCGATGATCGCGGTCGGGATGCCCTGGGAAAGGCAGAGCGCGCGCACCTGGCCGCCGTTCGCGCCCAGACGGTACGACGAACGGACGTCGCACGGATCGCCGGTCGAGGTGGTCGCAGTCGGGCTGCCGATCGCGACGCTGCCCGTCGAGACGGGAGCGTAGAGTTCGCCAACACTCGGCGCACGGATCGCACGGTTATATCCGCCGCGCAGGCGCAGCGCGGTGAACACCTGCCAATTGGCATCGGCCTTGTACGCATGCACGCCGCCGACCGAATTATAGTTCGAATAGCGATAGCCGAGATCGAGATCGAACTGCTTGATCAACGGAATATCGTGGAGCAGCGGCACCAGCAGCTCGCCATACGCTTCACCCGCCTTGATCTTCCCGCCAGCCGCGCGAAGGACGCTGTAACCGAGGATATCGCTCGTGCCGTCGGGCAAGGACAGCTGTGAGTCCGGCTGGAAGTCGTAGGAGTTCTCGCGGTAGTCGGCGCCAAGTGCGAAGCGCAGTTCGCCCGCCGGCAAGGTCGCGATGCCGCCCTGGATGTTGCCCTCGACGGTCCGCTGCTTGAGTTCGTTGGTGTTGAGCGTACGGCGCGAGATGTAGTCGATGCAGCCCTGCGACGGCGTGACGTTGCCGAACGGATTGAAGCCGCCTGCGCACAATTCGGTGCCGCCGGTCGGGCTGTTCAGCAGTCGCGCGGTCGCGCTCGCGCTGGCACCGCCCGTCTGGCCGTTCTCGAACTTCGCGCGACTGGTGTTGGCGTAGATCTCCCAGGTCCAGTCGCGTACGCCGATCTTGCCGGATAAGCCCGCGGTGATCTGGTACACGTCGTAGTTGTACGACTGCACGCGCGGTCCGAGAATGTTCAGCGCCTTGTAGAACGTGAACGGCGCATTGGGGCTCGGGCGCGATGCCAGGATCGATCGGAAGGCAGGCGTGATGAACGGGTTGGTCGTCGGCACGGTCAGGCCGTACACGTTCGACGCCAGCGTTGGATTGGTGATACCGACCGAGCTGTAGGTCGTATAGCTGAACTGGCCGAATGCCTTGATGGTGTCGGTGACGTCGTAATCGACCTTGCCGAATACCGAATAGCGATCGAGATCGGCCTGGATCGAGCTGCCGTTATAGCCGAAATTGACCTGCTGGCTGTTGGTGCCGCTGTTGACGATATAGGCTTCGTCGGTCTGCGGATCGCGGTAGTTGAGTACCGGTACGCCCGACGTGCTGAACAACGTCTGGTCGGTGTTGAAGCCGATCTGCCCAGTATAACGGCCCGCCGCGTTGCCGGTCAGCGCCCGGGTGCCATATTGCCCGACGAAAACCGAATTGACCGCCGCCAGAGTAGGCAGGTTTGCACCGAAAATCGCGTTGCCCTGCGGAATGGTGGCGAGGCCCGGCGTCGATGTGCGAAACGTGAAGTAATCGCGCTCGCTCTGCTGCGCGCGGTCACGCCGGGTATAGTCGAACGACAATACGCCGTGGCCGCGATTGTCCGCGAACGCCGAACCCGCGGTCGCGGTGATGCGATAGGTGTTGCCGTCGCCGTAATCGCTGACGCCGGTCTGTCCGTTCAGTTCCAGCCCCTTGAAGTTGCGGCGCAGGCGGAAATTGACCACACCGGCGGTCGCGTCGGAACCATAGGTGGTCGAGGCACCGCCGGTGATGACCTCGATATTCTCGATCAGCGCCTCGGCGATCGTGTTCAGATCGACCGAACCGTCGGGGCTGGATGGCTGCAGGCGACGCCCGTCCATCAGGATCAACGTGCGCTTCGACCCCAGGCCGCGAAGACTGGCATTGGCCTGCCCCCCGTTCAGCCCGGTGCTCGTGCTGCCGGTATTCCCCTGACCGAAGGCGCCCGCGAATTGCGGCATCTGCGACAGCGCGCTCTCGACCGTAACGCGCCCGGTATTCTCGAGCGTATCGCTCGACAGCGAAACGATCGGGCTGTTCGCGACATAGTCGGACCGTGCGATACGCGATCCGGTGACGGTGATTTCTTCGACCGGAGCAACCTGCGCCTGTTCAGGGTCTTCGCTGGCTGGCGGCGCGGTGGGCACCGTGCTCTGCGCATGTGCCGCACCCGCGATCAGGGCAATGGAAGCACAGCCCCCGATCAAGAACGCGCGCGTAATACCCCGTGCAACCATATCGATGTCCCCCTTGGATCGGCCACATCGTTGGCGGCCTCACTCTCCAAGACGTGGACGGAACGAGCCCCCTCACTCGCGACCAGCAAAAAAGTTGCAAAAAAGGGCGGCTATTGCCAGCCGCCCCCTGAAAGGTAAGTCCACTATACCGCCGGTTGGCGTCGCCTACCGCGCGGCCGCGACCGACGGGCCATAGAGCAATCCGTTGAACAACAGCTTGAAGGTGGCATAGGGCTGCGCGCGCTGGGTCACCTCCGGCCCCATCGCGAAGAGCTTGCCCTTGCCCAGATCGACCTCCGCGACCGCCACCGTACCGTTCAGCTTTTCCTGCCCGACCGCCCAGCCGCTGCGCAGTGGTGTCGCTCCCTCGAACCAGGCGATCTTCTTCGCCGCCGTACCGGACAAGGTGAACGGCTGGCTCTCGTCGAAGAAGATATCGACCGTCGACGTCATGCCGTACGCCAGCGGCTGGCGGGTATCTACCTTGGCGGACAGGATCGCACCGGGAATATAGAACTGTTTCTTGTCGAGTGCCGCCAGCGACCCGTCCGCCTTCTTCGTCACCAGTGCTGGCTGGATCTGTGGATCAAGCAGCGTCGCCAATCGGTTCGCGCTGCCGACCGTCAACACGGTGCCGCCCGCCTTGGCGAACGCAGCGACGGCGGGCAGCGTCTTTTCGGGCGTCACCTCGCCCAGCCAACCGCGATACTCTGCCGGAATATCCTTGGGGTCAGGCAAGTTGAAACGATACCCCCCCGGATAGGGCCCACCCGGCGTCGCTGGCACCGTACCGTCGGCGAACAGCAGGACGTCGTATTTCGCATTGAGGTTTCCCGCGTCGAGTTCCTGCGGATAGACGACGCTGAACGGGAACTCATATTGCTCCAGCAACCAGCGCGTCCAGCCGGCGGGAATGACTCCGCCATAGCGATCGACGAGCCCGACCCGAACCGGCTTCAACGCCAGCTTCGTCCCCGCCGGCACCTTCGCCGCGGCAAAGGCGTCGATGCCGAGCTGCTTCACCGAACTGGCGAGGATGCCGCCCGCGACCGACGACGCCGGAACCCAGATCGCGCCGGGCGCCAGATCCTTGCCGCCAGCCCTCGTTGCGGTCTCGACCCACGAAACGGGAACGCCCGCCTTCAACAGGCGGTTGGTCAGCATGAAGCTGTTGTTCGCCTCATGCCCGATGATCCACCCTGCCTTGCCCGAGCCGATCACGCGACCCGGTGCGACCACCAGCAGGTCGGGGACACGTTCGAACGATCCGTCGAACCCGTCGAGCACACGGTCGAAACTCACGCCCATCTGGTAGGCGAGCGTGTAGCCCGTGATATCGTAGGGCGCCTTGGGCGGACCGCCGGGATACTCTGCATCGTGCGGGTGATCCTGTGGCTCGAACATGTCGATGACGTGCGGGCGATAGGCCTGCGCGGTCTTCACGACATAGGATCCCGCCGGATAACGCTTGCCGCCCGCGGTGAACGGGGCCGTCGCGCGATCGACGTCGACACCGTTCTTGATCAAGGCGTTCAGGAACGCGATCGTGGTCGGCATGTCGCGCTGGTCCGGACCGAGCACGTAGCCGCGCGGATCGCGTTTCGCCGGGTCCTGCAATATCTTGGCGTATAGCGACGAGGCGACCATGCCCTCCTTTGCGCGGCTGTTATACCCGACATAGCCCTCGTCGGCCTTGGCATTCTTGCCCGCGTCCTTCAGCGCATCGACGCGCTTCGGCGTTGTCGTCCAGCTATCCATATTGCCGCGCGCGATGCCCTGCGCGCCCATCCGCCAGATGTTCATCAGCAGGCGCTCGCGGTTTCGCGAGGCGTAATCCATGACCGCGCGATCGAGAGACCATTGATATTCCAGGCTGTCCTTCAGATGCCAGTCGCCCGGCGCGATCGGTAGCGGTTCGTCGCTGCGCGCGAGTTGCGTATCGGCGATCAGCGGAATCTTCTCCGGCGTCGGCCCGCCGATGATTTCGGTCAGCAGCCCGATCGAGTTGTGAAAATACGCGACGGACCGCTCCATGCCGTTGTGCCAGGTCGAATAGGGTGCCGCGCTACGCATCCCCGCGCCGCCCTTCTCCTCCGAGACGAGGCGGCTGTGCATCGCCGAACCGACTTCCTGGAGCTCGGTCATCACGATCGGCGAATAATTGTAGTTGAACGGGTCGCGGAACGGCGGCACGAACACCACCATGCCCGCCGGGCCGGTCTGGTGCTGGTTGAACACGATCTGCGGAAACCATTGGCGAAACAGCATGTCGTTGACCGCTTCGGTCTCCGGCATCTGCACCATGAAGCTGTCGCGGTTGTTATCGTGGCCGATATACTTCTGGTACAGGCGCGGGATCGTCCGGAACTCGCGATCCTTCTTGTCCGCGTTGCGCATATACCAGTCGGCGACGAGTTGCAGGCCGTCGGGATTGTCCTGACCGAACAGCACGATGTCGTCGTTGAGTACCCGCATCGTCTCGTGATCGGTGCCGGTGAGCATGCGGTACAGGACGTGGATCTGGCTCTGCGTCGTCACCGTCTCGGTCGCGTGCATGCCGGCGTCGATCCAGACGATCGCCTTGCCCTCGTTCGCGAGTGCCTGCGCCTCGGCTTCGGTCTTCACCTCGGCCTTGGCAAGCTTGCGCGCGATCTCCTGGTAGCGACCCAGTTTGGCGAGATTGGCGGGCGAGCTGACGATCGCGACCCACATCGTTCGGCCTTCCGCCGACTTGCCGATATCGACGAGCTTCATCCGGTCCGACTGGTTCGCGAGCGTCTTCAGATAGGCCTCGTACGCGTCGTAATTGGCAAGGAAGTAATCGCTGCCCGGCTCCTGCGCGAACGCTTCCGCGGGCGACGTGATGGCACCGACCTTGGGCGAGATCGGCTGCGCGGTAGCGGCCCCGGCGAGCGCGAGCAGTCCCGCACCCAACAGCAACATGGTCTTCGACATCGTGATATCCCCCTTGTGCCGCCGGACGTTGCCGGCCCCGTATTGCTATAGACGCGAACGCATACCGGTCCCTCAGCGACCTGCCGCAATAAATCAGGCCGGCAACAGGTCGAAGGCCAGCGTCAGGCGTGGCGCGGTGCCGGTGAACGGCTCGGTCCCATGCCAAAGATAGGAGGGGAATAAGACGAGGTGCCCCGGAACCGGACGAACATGCCGCATCGGCGGCAGTGCCGGCTGGGTCGGCACGCCGGGCCGTCCGAAGGCCAGCCACCCCTGCGGCGCCTGCGCCACCGCATCGGGCAGTTCCACATGGAAGGCCGAGGACAACCACCCGCGCGGATGGACGTGGTCGGTGTGATAGCCGCCGGGCCGCAACAGCACCGACCACGCTCCGGCGAACCGATATCGTCCAGTGTTCCGACGCCGAACGGGATCGCCCCCCGCCCCCAGTTGCGCCAAGTGCGCGCGGATCGGTGCGTCCAGCGCGGAGAACAGCGCGCGCAACACGGGATGCTCCACCTGGGACAGATCGTCCTGCGTCTGACTGCCGTGGCGCAGCGACTGGTCGAGCGGATGCGTCCGCCACGCATGTCGCTCACGCAGGGTCTGGGCGAGATCTGCGAGGAACAGATCGAGCGTAGCCCATCCCGGCGGTGACGCTATGGCGCGCGCCGATATCAGCGACGGATCGTCGGCGATCACGGCCACACGCGGATCGCCGAGCAGCCGCCATGCGATAGTCTGCAACGCGATCACGCCCTGATCCTCGGGTGCGGCAGTCACGATCCTTTCCAGCATTGCCGCGGCCTCCGCCGGTCGCCCGACGTGGAGCAATGCCTCGGCGACGGCCTTGGCGGCCTCGGTGGAAGACGGGCTCAGCCGCAGCGCGGCAGCAGCATGCGCCAGATGCCGATCGGCATTCCCCGACGCTGCCCATGCATTCGCCGCGAGCAGGTGCAGCCCGGCATCGGGTGCCCCGGCGATCGCGCGGTCGAGCACCACCGCAGCACGCGCGGGCTCGCCTGCACTCAGCAGCACCAGCGCCTCTACCGATGCGAGCGCGGGCACGCCGGCCGTATCCACCGATGCGAGCGCCGCGTCGACATCGGCCGTCCGCATCCAGCGCAGTTGCGCCAAATCCCGGTGCGCCGTCGCATAATCGACGCGATCGCGGATGGCCTGCAGGAACGCCGCCTCCGCCGCATCGAGATCGCCGACGCCTTGCAACGCCCGCGCCTGCACCAACCACGTTTCCGGCGCAGTCGATCCCTTGGCGATCGCGCGGCGCGATGCCGCCAACGCACCAGCGAAGTCCCCGAGATCGCCGAGTGCCGAGGCCAGGTTATGCTCCGCCACCACGCTTTCCGGTCGCTCGACCGCGGCACGTGCGTACAGCGCCGCCGCGCCGCGCACGTCGCCAGCCGCCTTCAGCCGCCGGGCCTGCTCCATCGTACCGGGAGCAGCGGAACTCACTTCGCCTCGGTCACCATCAGCACGGCCAGGCTCAGGGTGCGGATGCCGGTACGGATCGCCTGATCGTGATCGGGCGCGAAGAACGGCGAATGGTTGCTGGGCACGGGCTCCCCCTTCGCCTTGTACGCCGCGAGCGTCTTGGCATCGTAGCCGCCGATCGTGAAATACACCGACGGTATGCCTGTATCGACGAATGCCGACCAGTCTTCACTCGCCGACCAGCCCGGCGCCGTCGCGGGCAGATAGGTCACCCGGTCGCCGCCCGCAGCCTTCAGGTTCGCGGCCGCACGCACGGCCAGGTCATGGTCGTTCATCACCGCTGCCGTACCGTAGAGCCACTTCACCTCGGGCGCCGGCGCCATCGACATCGCCGCCGCTGCATCCGCGGTGTGCTTGACCCCGTCGAGCAACACCTGCCGCACGTCCTTGTCGAACGAGCGCAGGCTCAACTTCAGCACGGCTGTATCGGGGATGATGTTGCCGACCGTCCCGGCCTGGAACGCGCCGACCGTAACCACGCCGAACGCGTTCGCATCCTTCTGGCGGCTGATCACCGCCTGCACGTCGGTGACGAAATGTGCGCCCATCACGATCGGATCGATCGTGGCGCTGGGCATCGACCCGTGCCCGCCGCGCCCCTTGAACGTCACTTGCAGGCTGTCCGAATTGGAACTGGTGACGCCGTCCTTGACCAGAACCGTCCCCGCCTCGCCGGATCCCACATGCGCCGCAAACCCGTAATCCGGCTTGGCGAACTTCGTGAACAGTCCGGCGTCGAGCATCGCCTTCGCGCCTTTCAGCTGCTCCTCGGCGGGCTGCGCGATGAACATCAGCGTGCCCTTCCACTGCGTCTTCATCGCCAGCAAAGCCTGCGCCGTGCCGATCCAGGCTGCCATGTGCACGTCGTGGCCACAGCTTTGCGCGACGAAGGTCGTCTTGCCTTCGAACTCGGTCTGCGCGCGGCTCGCATAGGGAAGCCTGGTCTTCTCCTCCATCGGCAGACCATCGAGCTCGGTGCGCACCATCACGGTCGGCCCCGCACCGTTCTTGTAGATCGCGACTAGGCCCGTACCGCCGACCTTCTCGGTAACCGTGAAGCCCATAGCCTTCATCCTGCTCGCCAACAGGGCTGCGGTCCGCGTCTCCTGCATGCCGATCTCCGGATGCGCATGGATGTCGCGGTAGAGCGCATCGAGACCCGCATAATTCCGTTCGATCTGCGCATCGATCGCGGTCCGGTCAGCGGCCGGGTCAGCCCACGCCGCGCCCGTCGTCATTATCATCGTACAGCCCGCGAGCAGGCCCAGCATGGTCTTAGTCATCTTTACACCCATCGTTGGAAACCCGGGCACGTCACCCTGCCCTATCAAGACGCAAGCGACCGCCGTCCCCTCAGCCTCGGCGCGCCGATGCCTCAGAAATCCCGGTCGATTGATAGCATGAGCGTGCGCGGTGCACTGCTATAGAGTTGGCGCTCCCCGAACGCGCTCGACGTCAGTCGGGTCGCGCCGACCGCGTTCAGCACATTGCGTATGCCGATGCCAGCGCGCCACTGCGCCAGCCGGATGTCGGCGTTTGCATCGATCACGAACCGGGCCGATGTTTCCTCGTAATAGGTGGCGAGATCGTTGAACGCAGTCGGCGTCCGCGTCGCGCCCACCGCGTCCACGCCGAACGTCGCGACCTTGCCGCCCGCGACGACAACGCTGGTCTGCGCGCCGAGGGCATAAGCAAGCCGGGGTACGTTAGGTAACGGATCGCCGCGCTTGCCGGCGCCGTCCGTGGTACTGAGCAGCTGGTCTTTGCTCAGCCGCGCATCCGTATAATTCGCCGAGCCCGTCAGCCGTATGCCGCCAAGGGTAAGGCTGGCTTTCACCTCCAGCCCGTCGATCCGCACCGCACCGATATTGGTATTGTAGACAAACGCGCCATTCGCGCTCGACGCTGCGTAGACCGTGTCCGACCAGTCGATATGGTACACCGCGCCCTCCAGGCCGAGCCGTCCGCCCGCGACCTTGGTCTTGGCACCCAGTTCGTAGCTCCAGACATGATCGGCGTCGTAGCTTCGTTCCTGCTCGGTCAGATCGGGGGTGATGTTGACGCCACCCGGGCGGAATCCTTCAGAGGCGATGACATAGACGAGCGTCTCGTCGGGCAGGCGATAGGCCAGTTCGGCCTTCAGGTTGGTGCCGTCGTCCGCACGGCGGTACCGCCCGGTTCCGACGGCGCCCGTGCCGGTGATGATATTGGGGATCGGCACCGATCCCGACGCGGTCCGTGCGTAATGGAAATACCGCAAGCCAAGGGTTCCGGACAGCCGCGGCGTCGCCGTCCAGGTGGTTTCGGCGAACAGCGCTTGTTGGTCGAGCGCGCTGGCAAGCAACCGCAGACCTGTGATGTCGAACGGCTCCACCTTGCGCCCGCTCGTCGCATCGGCGCGCACCGTATAGCTTTCGGCGGTATCACGCCGTCGCTCGACGAACGCGCCGATCGTCCAGGCGAGCGTACCCGAGCCGGCGGACGACAGTCGCAGTTCGGCGGTCGAACTTTCGACCCGAAACGGCTGGTACAGGATGCCCGGCAAGCGCGTCTGAAGATACGCCTGAAACGCGCTGCGCTGGTCTGGGGTGCAGTTCGTGGGACTGATCAGCATCGCAAAGCGTTGGCAACTCGCTTCGCTTGTCGCCTGACGCGCCAGCACCTGCGTGAAGTCGCCTTCCTTCACGATCGTCCAGCGATAATGCGATCCGGTCGCCACGACGGCCACGTCGCCCGGAGTCCAGTGCGCGGTGACGCTCGCCAGGTCGAGCCGCTCGCGGTTGGGCGTGCGTACCGGCTGGTCGTTGCGGTAGCGGCCGAGATCGGGATACCAGAACCCGGCATCGTCGATCCGCGTATCCTGGTGCAACGCCAGCGCATCGATCCGCAGCCTCGACGATGGGGTCCAGCCCACGCCCAGGCGAATGCCCTCGCGTACGATACCGCCGGTGTTGGCAATTCCCAGACGATCATTGTCCACATAGCCCCCGATCGTCCGGCGGTGCACGACGATGCGCGCGGCGAGCGTGTCCCGCACGATCGGCGCGTTGAGAACGGCGGCGATATTGCCCCCCATTCCGCCGCCCTGCACTGCCGACAGCCCGGCATCGACATGCCCCGTCCACCGCGTCGCGTCGGGCTGATTGAACAGGACGCGCAACGTCCCGCCCATCGAACTCGCCCCGTACAGCGTACCCTGCGGTCCGCGCAGCAGTTCGATCCGCTCGACGTCGACCAAGTCGATGTCAGGCGTACTCGCGGCTGAATCGAACGTCGTGCCCGAGGGCCCGCTGATCGGCGTTTCCCCATAATAAACGCCAACGGTCGCCTCGCCGGTACCAGTCACGCCGCGGATCGCGATCCGTTGCTGCAACGGCGCGGTCGCGATCGGGACGAGCCCCGGCAACAGGGCGGCCGCGCTGCGCAGGTCAAAGGCACCGCGCATCGATACCTGGGCGCCGGTCACCGCATCCATGCTGACTTCGGTGTCACCCAGAGCGGTCGGTCGTTTGAGCGCCGTCACGACGATATCGGGGGCAGCGGCAGGGACGATCACGGTTGGAACGTTCGAAGGGCGCGCGGGCGGCGCGACGACGATGATGATCACGCCCGGACGCAAGTGTCTGGCGACCAGCCCCGAGCCGCTGAGCAACATCTTGAGCGCGCGCTCGGCATCGATCGGGCCATGCAACGCAGCCACGGTGCGATGACCGACTATCGCCGGATCGAACACTATCTGCTGGCCGGTCTGCATCGCAAACTGGCGCAGCGCGATATCGAGCCGTCCTGCCGGTATTGCGAGCACCATCCGATCTTGCGGAGCGTTCGCCGCCAGGGCCTCTTCACCCGCACTACAGGCAGCGGCGATCGCCATCATTCGGGTCAGAACGGCGCGGACATACATGAAACGCTTCGATTAGCCCCCAATCGGCGTGTGGCCTCCCCTCCGTTCTGATGACGGTTTTGCTACACTGTCTACTTGACGGCCGACTGGCAACATGATCGATTGTAGCAATATTATAAAAACAGCGGATAATTTGGAAGAGGGTGTCGCGCGGGGCTCGGGGGTTCGGACGGGGGACAAGACACGGCCATGCAGACTTCACGCATGTCATTGCCTATTTCAGAGACTCAACCGTTCGATTTGTCACGGCATCTGGGCGCGGTCCGCCGTTTCCTGATGAAGCGCGCACCGATCGGCGAAGTCGACGACCTCGTCCAGGACGTTGCGCTGCGCATGCAGACCCGCCGTGCGACCGGAACGATCGAGAATATCGATGGCTATCTGTTCCAGGTCGCGCAGAGCGTGCTCACCGATCGCGGCCGACGCGACACCGTGCGGCACCGCGCGGCGCATGACAGCCTGGAAGATTTCCACCATCCCGTTGAGGATCGTTCGCCGGAGCGCGTCTTGCAGGGCAAGGAACATCTCGCGCAGCTGATCGCGGCGATGGGCGACCTGCCCGAGCGTACCCGTCAGGCATTCGTCCTTCATCGCTTCGAGGAAATGAGCTACGCGGCGATCGCCCGACACATGGGCATATCGGTGAGCGCGGTCGAGAAGCATATCATGAAGGCCATCAAGCAACTCGCGGGTTCACTTCTCTGATGACCCTCGCTCCGGTGACGCAAGAGGTCGCAGCGCAGGCTGCGTCATGGTACGCGCGCCTCCATGCCGACGACGCGGCGCCCTCGGACCGTATGGCGTTCAACCGCTGGCTCGCCGCCGATGAGGCGCATCGCGCCGCCTGGGAGGCGCAGACGCACATCGTACGGACGCTCGACGCCGGCCGCGACGACACCGCATTGCTCGCAATGATCGCTGCCGCGCGCGGCACACCCTCGGCCAAGCCAACACGCTGGTGGCCGATGGCCGCCGCGGCCGCGGTCCTCATCGCGCTCGGCGGCACGACGGCCATGATCCTCGACGACCGCATGAATCCGCCACCGACTGAGATTGCGGATATCCGCTACGCGACGCCGGTCGGCGGCCTACGCACGATCACGCTGGCCGATGGAACGGTCATGACGCTCGATGCCGCATCCGCCGTGCGCGTCTCGGCTCCGGGCGCGGTCCGCCGGGTGGCGATCGAACACGGCCAGGCCTTTTTCAAGGTCGCACACGACCCGGCTCATCCCTTCGTCGTAACCGCGGGCGACAACAGCGTGACGGCACTTGGAACCCAGTTCGCAGTTCGGTCGGCACGCGACCGCATCGTCGTGAGCCTGATCGAGGGATCCGTTCGCGTCGATACGCCTGGGATCCATCGCACCACGACGCTGGTCCCCGGCAACGCGTTGACGATCGGCCATGGAGGTTTGCAGCTTGCCGCAGCAGGGGCCGACACCGCAGCAGGTTGGCGGAAGGGAGAACTCACCTTCGACTCGATCCCGCTGAGCGAAGTCGTCGCCGATCTCAACCGTTACTCATCCCAGCGGATCGAACTTGCAGATGCTCGACTTGCGAAGCGCGTCTTCAGCGGCGTGCTGAAAACCGACCAAGGCGGAAGCGCGCTGGTCGACGCGCTATCGGCATACGGGATTGCGCATGTGAGAGCCGAAAACAAAGCGCGCCTCGTCCTCGCGTCCAACTGAAGACCCTTTATCCGCCGTTCAATTTCCTTTGACGGCTTCCGACAACCGGACGTCCATTCATCTCGTCTGCCACTGCTCGCGTTCGGCAAAGATGCGCGTGACTTCTGCCATGTTGTCTGATCCCCAATTGCACAGTGGGACGAGCGCCTCGGCTAGGGTGTGGCCAAGCGGCGTCAGGGTGTAATCCACGCGCGGCGGCACCTCCTGATAATCTTTGCGCGTGACGACGCCATCGGCTTCCAGTTCCTTCAACTGCTGGATCAGCATCTTGTCGCTGACCCCACGCACCGCCCGCTTGAGCGCCCCGTAGCGGTTCGGTCCCCGGATCAGGAAATAGATGATGAGCGGCTTCCACTTTCCCGCGATCACGCGAAGCGTGGCGTCTAAACCGCAAGTGAAGCCATTAGGTGGGTCGGACTCTGCCATCGTTCTTTTCGCCTACTTACCAAAAGGTGCATACTTGCCCGTAGGTAGGTGGACCATCACCTCCACGCCAGTGTGAAACTGGAGACACGACATGAACAGACTCGAAGGCAAGACGGCAGTGATCACGGGCGGCGGGACCGGCATCGGCCTTGCCACGGCGAAGCGCTTCATCGAAGAGGGCGCGTTCGTCTATATCACCGGGCGACGGCAGGAACTGCTCGACATGGCGGTCGCCGAACTGGGGCCGAACGCCCGCGCCGTGCAAGGATCCGTATCCGATCCCGGTGACCTCGAACGGCTGTTCGCGACGGTGAAAGCGGAGCGCGGCTCGCTCGATATCCTCGTCGCCAACGCAGGATTTGGCGAGTTGGCGCCGCTCGGTCAGATCACGCCCGAGCAATATGACCGGGCCTTCGACGTCAACGTGAAGGGCGTTTTGTTCACCGTCCAGTCGGCGCTGCCGTTGATGGGCAAGGGCGGCTCGATCATCCTCACCGGTTCGACGACGGGATCGATGGGAACGCCGAGCTTCAGCATCTACAGCGCGACCAAGGCGGCGGTGCGCAATTTCGCGCGCAGCTGGGCGCAGGACCTGCGCGGGACCGGCATCCGCGTGAACGTGCTGTCGCCGGGGCCGACGCTGACCGAACTCGCCGAGGAAGTGGTCGGCCGAGACGCGATGATCGAGCTGGGGGCCGGAACACCGATCGGCCATGTCGGTGCGCCGTCAGAGATCGCCGGCGTGGCGGCGTTCCTGGCATCGTCGGACAGCAGCTTCATGACGGGAAGCGAAGTGTTCGCGGATGGCGGACTCGCGCAGATCTGATCGCTACCCATAGTTGACGGCCGGAGCGTATGTGCGCTCCGGCCGTCAACTCACTCTACCGCATAGGCTTCGAAACGTCGTTGCGAAGTTCGTCCACGAACAGGCCCGGCTGCTCGAGCGCCGCAAAGTGCCCGCCGCGGTCGGGTTCGTTGAAGTGCAGCAGCGCATCGAAGCGGCTTTCCGCCCAGCGACGCGAAAGGCGCACCTGCTCGCCGGAGAACATGCTGATCCCGGTGGATACAGGCATCTTTGTCTGCGGCATCCCGCCCGACATCATCTCGCGCATGGCTTCCCAGTAGAACCGCGCCGGCCTCGCGCCGGTATTGGGTAGCCAGTAGAGCATGATAATGACGAGGTGGAAGGCGCCCGCCGCCTGCCCCCCATGTGCAACCGTTTCCGCGGCGCGTGGCGTACGGCGGGTTCTGGCGTGAGCGGCAGTTCCAGACTCGATCGAGCTGCCGAGCCGTGCGAACGGAGCTAGCCCTTTGTTTGCCGGAGCCTGCCCGGAGTGTGGCTCGGTGCTGCCACTCCGGCGTGGCCGTGGTGCGTGCCGGCCAGCGCCCACCCCTGGCCGGGAATGAGCCATTCGATGTCCTCGGCAACCAGCGCCAACAGATCCTGTGGATCGTCGCTGCCCATCGCTGCTGAGAAGTCGTTCACGGTCTGGATGTTCTCTTCGATACTCATGGGATCACTCCGTTGCGTACATCCGTGTCGCTCAGTCGAACGTGATCAGGTCCTTGAAGATCAGCCGACCCCATGTGTTGCCGCGCGCCTGGACGAGCAGTCCGCCTTCCGCGAGCCCGCCGAGCTTGATCGGCGCGAAGCCGAGTTTTTCCGCGAGCGCACCGACCTCGGTTGCCGCACTGTCATCGTCGCTCGACAGGAAGACGACGCGCCTACCGCCGTTGACGGCCGGATCCTGCTCGAGAACGCCGGCGACCAGATGGTTGAAGCCCTTGACCAGCTTGGCGCCAGTGAAGGCCTGCGCGACGACCTTGGCAGAGGGTTGCCCGCCCAGTTCGACTCCGTAAGCGTTGGTCACATCGACGATCGTCTTTCCGTGCCAGCCAGGGAGCGCCCTGGCGACATCCGCATGCGCCTCGAACCGCACGGCCAGGAAGATGACGTCCGCCTTGACGGCTTCCGCCAGTGTCTTCGGAATGACCTCGGGACCGATCGCAGCCGCTTCGAATGCGAAGCTTTTGGGCTCGCGCGTGGTTGCGACCGATACGTCTATGCCGCTTCGGGCGAAGGCCTTGGCGAGCGCCTGGCCGACACTGCCGAAGCCGATGATTGCGTAGGTCATGATAGTCTCCTGTGGCGGCCCCTGCTGGGGCTAGGAATTGGATCGTTGTGGCGTGATCAACGGGGGGCACCCGGTCGGACCGTCGGACCGACCGGGCGCCGCGCATCAGATCTGCGCCAGGCCGCCGTCGACGGCGAGTTCGCTGCCGGTCATGAAACCGCTGTCGTCCGATGCGAGAAAGGCGGCCGCCGCGCCGAGTTCTGCCGGATCGCCCATGCGCTGAAACCCCGTCATCGCGCCGTAGGCCTTGAGCCCTTCCTCGCCGAGCGCGGCGGCCGCGAGTTCGGTCGCCACCGCGCCGGGCGACAGCACGTTAACGCGAATGCCGGTGCCCTTGAGGTCCTCGACCCAGCTCCGCGCGAGGTTGCGGACGGCCGCCTTGCTCGCGCTGTAGGTGGTCATCGCCGGCGCACCGGTGGTGCCCGCGCTCGATCCGGTCAGGATGATCGATCCCCCCTTGCCCATCAACGGCAACGCCTTCTCGACCGTGAGGATCGTGCCCTTCACATTGGTGTCGAAGGTTTCGTCGATATGCGCGGCGGTGATCGCGCCGAGCCTGACCATGCTGCCCGTCCCGGCGTTGGCGAAGACGATGTCGAGGGTGCCGCGCTCGGCCTTCACCGCGGCGTACAGCCGGTCGAGATCGGCCTCACGGACGACCGAACCCTGCACGGCGCGGGCGTTGGGGCCGAGTTCGGCGACCGCGACGTCGAGCGCATCCTGGCGGCGGCCGAAGATGAAAACGAAGGCGCCCTCCTCGATGAAGCGCTTGGCAGAGGCGAGGCCGATGCCACTCGCGCCGCCGGTGATCACTGCGGTTTTTCCAGTCAGCCGGGTCATGTCGTGCATCCTTCGTTCGCCATCTCGGGACTTTGGCGGGTTGGGCTCTCCCGTGAACCTGAAGATGGGCGTGGCAAGGTCGGGCGGTCAGTGGCCAATGGCGCACAAGGGTGGTGCGGAAACGATCCGGGCGAACGCGCACACCGACGCGCGACGTGCTATTCGACAAACTCGGAAACCGCGGCACGCGGCGCGAGGATGCACCATGATCGACTGGGACGATGTTCGCTATTTTCTCGCCGCCGCGCGCGAGGGTTCGGTGCGTGCTGCCGCCAAGCATCTGGGGGTGAACCACGCGACCGTGCTGCGACGTATCGCCCAACTCGAACAACGCTTGGGCGCGCAGATGTTCGAAAAGCTACCCTCCGGCTACCGCCTGACAGCGGCGGGCGAAGAGGTCGTCGAGCTCGCGCACCAGATGGAGGCGTCTTCGCACCAGCTGGAGACGCGCGTCCTGGGGCGCGACCAGAGCGTGCGCGGGCTTCTGCGCGTGACGCTGACGCCGATCCTCGCGACCCACCTGCTGATGCCGGACTTCGCCGATTTCGCGCGCCTGCATCCGGAAATCGAGGTGGAAATCCTATCCTCGGGTGAACTCGCGAACCTGACCAACCGGGAGGCCGACGTCGCGATCCGCGTCGTCTACGACCGCAAGACCCTGCCGCTCAATCTGCACGGCCTGAAGGGCCCGGAGCTATATGGCGGCGTCTACATCTCACGCGACCGACTGGCCGCTTCGCGTGCCGGCGTACCCGATCCCCTCCGGTGGATCGTGATAAGTGCTCACGGCGTCCCGGACTGGGCGAGCGAGGGTGAGGTTCGGACAACGGGAGTCCCCTTCCGCACCACCGACGCCGCAGCGCAGATCGCCGCCGTGCGGCAAGGGCTCGGGATCTCCACGCTGCCGTGTTTTGTCGGCGATGCCGATCCGATGTTGGTGCGGGTGCCGGGCACCGAACTGCATTTATACGGCACGGTGTGGCTGCTCACGCAGGGCGAGACCCGCAAGACCAAACGCGTAAGGCTCTTTACCGAGTTCGTGTCGCACAGGCTCGCCGCGCATGCGCCGTTGCTCGCGGGACTGACGGCACCGGTCGACTGACGCCCGGCAGGTCGGCGTTATTGCAGAGGGGAAGGCCACGCCTTCATCGCCGTCCTGGCAATGGCCTGCAGCGTCGCGCGCGAGGCGCCGTCGCGCGCCAGCACCGACATGCCCTGAATCAGCGCCACGACCATTCCGGCAAGCGCGGGTGCATCCGTGTCCGCGGGAAGAGCGCCGTCTGCGATATCGCGCGCGATGCGGGCCGCCAGATCGGAGGCGATAGCTCGGCGGACATCCGCCACGGCGCGCTGGACCTCTTCGGCCGCCGCCGATCCGCTCGCGGTCGCGCTTGCCAGAAGACATCCTCTCGGCGTGTCGTCACCGGTGAAGGCGGCGGCGACCGCGTCGAGCATGTCCGATGCGGCATCGAACGCAGAGGGTGCCCGGTCGATCGTGGCGGCGAACTCCACGGGGTCGCCTGCGTAGAGCCGTACTGCTTCTAGGAAGAGCTGCTTCTTGTCGCCGAATGCGGTGTAGAGGCTCGGCGGGGTGATACCCATCGCCAGGGTTAGGTGGGCGATCGACGAGGTCTCGTACCCATGCCGCCAGAAGACGAGCATCGCCTGTTGCAACGCCGCAGACCGATCGAAGGACAAGGGGCGGCCGGTCTTGCGAGGCGGGGTTCGAAGAGGTTTCATAGTGATCGCTTTGAAACAGGTTGACCGAGGCCCGTGGCCGGGGCATGACCTTTCATAGCGATCAATATGAAAGAAGCCACCTCGATGTCCCTCACCGATTTCCGCATGCTCGGCCGCTCGGGCCTCGTGGTCAGCCCGCTCGCGCTGGGGACGATGACCTTCGGACCCGGCGCCTGGAACGCCGACGAGCAGACCGCACGCGCGCTGTTCGACGCCTACCGCGCAGCGGGCGGCAATTTCATCGACACGGCCGACATCTATTCGGGCGGTGCCAGCGAGCAGCTGGTCGGCAAGTTCATCAGGGACACGCGGGCGCGCGACGAGATCGTGCTGGCGACGAAATTCGCGTTCAACGGCTCGGCCAGCCCGCTGAGCGCGCAGCAAGCCGGCGGCGGCAACCCCAACGCCGGTGGCGCTGGCGCGAAGAACATCCACCGCGCGATCGACGCGTCGCTCACCCGCCTGGGGACGGACTATGTCGATCTCTACTGGATGCACATCTGGGACGGCGTGACGCCGGTCGAGGAGATCATGCAAACGCTAGGCGATCTGGTGCGCGCAGGGAAAATCCGCTATTTCGGCTTTTCGGACATGCCCGCCTGGCTCGCGATGAAGGCCGCGACCATCGCGTCGGAGCGCCGTATTTCCGGGCCGATCGCGATGCAGCTCGAATATTCGCTGGTCGCACGCGATATCGAATCCGAACATGTCCCCGTGGCCCGTGAGGGCGGCATGGGCATCATGCCGTGGAGCCCGCTGGCCGGCGGCTTCCTGTCGGGCAAATACAAGCGCGAGGACACCAGCAAGACCGGTCGTCTCAGCGGTGCGAATCCCTTCGGGGACAGCAAGTTCGCCGACCGAAACTGGGATATCCTGGACGTGCTGAAAACGGTTGCGGGGGAGCTCGACCGTCCTGCCGCGCAGGTCGCACTGGCATGGGTGATGGCGCGTCCGGGCATAACCTCGACGCTGATCGGGGCGACGCGGCAGGACCAGCTGGAGAGCAATATCGCGGCAACCGGGATTTCGCTGAGCGATGAGCAGATGCGCCGTCTCGATGAGGCGAGCAAGCCCGCCTCCAATTTCAGCGCATCGCTGGTCACGCCCCAGATCCGCCGGATGATCTTCGGCGGTCGGGACGTCACCGGCTGGGGCGAATAGGCGGCTCCGGGGATAGCCACCGGCCGCGCCTAGATGTGATGAACCGTGTCTCTCCCAGGATACGGTCGCCGCCAGCAGATAGCAGCCGGCGAGTTCACGCGAATTGTGCGAAGTCAGGCGCGCGGCGCTGCGCGAACGCGGCGAAGGCCTCTTTCGCCTCGAAGCTTTGGAGGCGCTGGACGAACTCTCGACCTTCGACGTCCATGTGCGCGGTTACGGTCGCTGCGTCGCGCATCAGGCGTTTGGTAGCCTGCACGGCACCGGCGGGCTGGCTGGCGATACGCGCCGCGACCGCTTCGATGGCGCTTATCAGATCCTGAAGGGGAACGACCGCGTTCGCGAGCCCCCATGTCACGGCATCCCGCGCACCGACGACCTCGCCCAGCGCGAGCATCGCGAAGGCACGGAGATGGCCGATGCGCGCCGGCAGGAGCATGCTCGAAGCCGCCTCCGGCACCAGCCCGAGACTGACGAACGGGGTGGAAAGCCCGACATCCTCGGCCAGGACGACGTAGTCGCAGTGGAGCAGCATCGTCGTTCCCACGCCGACGGCCCTGCCCTGCACGGCAGCGATCAAGGGTTTCTCGATTTCCGCGATGGTGCGGATGAAGCGACCGACGTTGCGCAAGCCGTCGCTGGGCCCGGCCGAGGCGAACTCGGCCAGGTCGTTGCCGGCGGTGAACGCGTCCCCTGCGCCTTGGATGACGATCACCCGCACGGTCCTGTCGGTCCGAGCTCCCGAGATCGCGTCGGCGAGTGCGCCGTACATATCGTTGGTCAGCGCGTTCTTCTTGTCGGGGCGGTTCATGACGAGCGTCAGCACGCCATCCTTTTTGGTCACTATGACATGGTCGGTCATGCTCATCTCTCCTTGGGAAACTTTGTGCGGGCGGCTTCCAGCCAGCGTTCGACGATAGCGAGTTCGGCGTGGTCGAAGCCTTCGCAGAGGCGGTCGTTCAACAATCGTGCCGATCGCAGGGCTTCTGACCGCACGGTCTTGCCAGCCTCCGTCAGAGCGATGTTCCAGGCCCGCTTGTCGGCGGGATCCGGCCGACGTTCGACGAGGCCGTCATCGGCCATGCGGTCGAGAAGGCCCGAGAGCGCAGGTGCGCCGAGATCAAGTTGGGCGCCAAGCTGCTTCATCGGCACGCCTTGGCCGTTGGTCGTGAGTGCCATGAGCAGGCCCGCTCGTGCGGACGTTCGTCCATCCGCGTCGGCCTGAACGGCCGCCTGGACGCGGCGATGCGCGACGTTCAGCAGGTAGATGAACCTCGGCCGTCGCCCGGCTGCCGGAACCTTGCTGTCATTTCCTGTCAACGCATCGCCTCACCATAGCTTCGCATACGAAGTATGTACTTCGTATGCGAACTTCAATGGCAAGGATCGTTCGTAGGCAGCTATCGCATCCGGCGGCAGCGCCGGTCCGGGCACGAGAGGGCGGCGCTCAGTCCGTGCACTATACCGCGTCTGCCCGGACGGTGCCGCCAATCCAGCACCCGGTGACCGCAGTACCCTCGCGCGCGAAACGAACACTGATCTCCGACGGATGGCCCATCGCCCGCACCCGCAGCGGGGAGGCGTGAGTGGAGATTCTACCGCTCTCGAGCAGACCGAATGCGAGTGCCGCCGCCGCGATCCCGGTTGCCGCGTCTTCGGGGTATCCGGAGGATCCTCGCAAAGGGCGGACGGCTCGACGCCTATTTCGCCGCCGACGCCGCCGGCGCCAAGGCGCGCGTGTCGACCTTCCTCGACAGCCTCGGGTTGCGCCCGCTCGATGTCGGCGGCCTTCACATGGCGCACACGCTCGAGGCGCTTGGTCTCATGATGATCGGTCTGGCCAAGAACGGTGCTGGCAGCTGGGACATCGCCATGAACGTGGAGACCGGTTGAGCCTGAGCTCTTCCCTCAACCGACCTGATCCGGCAGGCAGCTCTGCCCGCTCGGGTCAGGCCGTGTAGGCTGCCGGGATCGGGTCTGCTGAACTACGGGCGGCTCCCGCTACGGATGGTTTCGACATTTGGCGGGCTTGTAAGAGTGCACCAGCAATTGCCGTACGACGCGCCTCCTCCCCGCGCCCGAGCCCTTCGGCAACGATGACCTCGACGTCCGCGCCGACGAAGCTGAAGATTGAGCGCAGCAGCGTTTCGGCATGCTCGTACGCCGCGTAGGGTGAGCCCTCGCCATAAACGTTGCCGCGGGCGAGCGCGATGATCACGCGCTTGCCCATGGCAAGGCCGACCGGACCGTTCTCGCCATAGGTGAAAGTCCTGCCCTTCACGGCGATGCGATCGACCCAGGCTTTCAGTTGGCTGGGAATTGAGAAATTGTAGAACCCCGCGCCGATCACGACGATGTCGGCGTCGAGGAACTGCTGCACGTCCTCGCCGCTATCCAGCGCCAGAAAGGCATCGAGTGTCATGTGTGGGATCGGTTCGGCAGTGAGGTCGCGATAGGTGACCTCCAGGGTCGGATCGGTTTCCCGGAAGCGCTCGACCACGGCGGCGGAAATGGCGCGGCTCGCCGATCCCTGGCCCATGATGCTGGAATCGAGATGAAGAAGCTTCATTGATTGTCTCCGGTCTGGATTTGTGACCAGGAGCAGGTATGTGACCGAAGGCGACGCGCCAAGGACGCATATTTTTAGGACTAGGTCACATGGATATGCCTGCCACTCCGGGCATCAGCCCCGACTGCCGCCGAATGACCAGCGTGCTCTCCCTGGTCGGCGACAAGTGGACTGTGATGATCGTCATGGTGCTTGTGGAGCGTCCGCGTCGCTTCAACGACATGAAACGCACGATCGGCGGCATCTCGCAGCAGATGCTGACCCGAACGCTGAAAGCCCTCAATCGCGACGGGATGGTCAGCCGGACAGTGCATCCCACCGTGCCCCCTCAAGTCGAATATGCGCTGACAGAACTAGGGTATTCGCTGTCGGAGCCACTTCGCGCCCTAGGGACTTGGGCCGGAAGGCATCTTGAGCTGATCGACGAAAACCGCCTGCGGTATGACATGGCCGGGAATGCCGGAACCGACGTAACTGCGCGCGCGGCAAGATCATAGCAGCTGCTGGGCGTCCCGCTTTGTTGCGGGGGAGACCTACAAGCGGACGTTCCCGGTAACGTTTACGCGACCCAGCTTTGGACGTTCGTTGACGGTGAGGGTTCTCGCGTAGGTTGATCATCTTTGGTGATCCGACGCGCATGAAGGGATCTTTGGTAGCGAGGGGCAGTGCTCTTGGACGAGCCGCTGATCCTGCAATTGCCGGGATCCCGTTAACGCGGCCTCGCCAATCGAGACGGCGCGTAATAAGCCTCGGCTATGCGCATCGCCATCATCGACACGAGTACCACGCGTGCCGCGATCATTTCGGACGGTCTGCGCGAGGCGGGGCTCGACGATATCGTGGTGATCGATGGAACGATCGGGATGGTTGCCGCCCTGGAGAAAGCCGCGCCGGAAGTGGTGCTGATCAACCTCGAGAATCCCAGTCGCGACGTGCTAGAGGAGTTTTTTGCGGTATCGCGCGCGCTCGCCCGTCCGATCGCGATGTTCGTCGACCAGAGCGATGCGGAATCCACCGCGGCCGCGGTCGATGCCGGCGTCTCGGCCTATATCGTCGACGGGCTCGCCAAACAGCGGATCAAGCCTGTCATCGACCTCGCCATCCGGCGGTTCCAGGCGTTCGCACGGCTGCAGGCAGAGTTGCACGAAGCCCGAAGCGCGCTGGCCGATCGCACCACCGTCGACCGCGCCAAGGCGATCCTGATGAAACGCCGCGGTATCGACGAGCCGACCGCCTACGGACTGCTCCGCGCGCAGGCGATGCGGTCCAACCGCCGGATCGCGGAGATTGCCGACGCGATCATCACCAGCGACGCACTGATGGGAGATTTGTGATGGCGCTCGACCGGGTCCGCATCGGGTTCCTGCCGCTGGTCGATGCCGCGCTGCCGATCCTGGCGCGCGAACTGGGGTTTGCCGAGGCCGAGGGGCTGGCGATCGAACTGGTTCGCGACATGACCTGGGCGACGGTGCGCGATCGGTTGCTCTACGGTCATACCGATGCCGCGCACATGGTTGCACCGCTGGCGATCGCGACCGCGCTGGGGCGTGGCCGACCGGCGGTGCCGATGGCCGTGCCGTTCGTGCTGGGGCTCAACGGCAATGCGATCACGCTGTCGCTGCCGCTCGCGGCGCAAGTGATGGACGGCGATACGCTCGGCGATCCGGTGATCCTGGGCGCCCGGCTGAAGACGGTCGCGGCCGAGCGTCTCGCGGCAGGGCGGCGGCTGCGGTTCGGCGTTGTGCACCGGTATTCGAGCCATAATTACATGCTGCGTTATTGGCTGGCGGCGGTGGGCATCCGGCCGGATACCGATGTCGAGATCGTCACGACCAGCCCGACCTTCGCCGCCGATGCGCTGGCCGCGGGCGAAGTCGACGGCATCTGCGTCGGCGAGCCTTGGAACGGTGTCGCGGTCGATCGCGGCGTCGGGCGGATCGCGCTGGTCACCGCGCAGGTATGGCGGCGCGGCGTCGAGAAGGTGCTGGCGATGCGCGCAGCGACGCTGGACGAGCGCGGCGACGTCGTCCACCGACTGGTCCGCGCGCTGCACGCCGCCGCTGCGCATTTCGTCGATCCGGCGACGCGCGGGGAGAATGCGGCGATCCTGTCTCGCGCGGAATATCTGGATGCGCCGGTCGATGCGGTGTCGCGGGCGATCGGCGACCGGGTGCGGCTCGTGAAGGATGCCGCGCCGATCCACGTCCCCGACTTCATGTTCCAGTACCGCGAGGCGGCGAACTTCCCGTGGCGGAGCCAGGCGGCGTGGCTGTATTCGCAGATGGTGCGGTGGGATGGCATGCCGTTCTCAGCCGAGGAGGCGAAGGTCGCGCAGGGGGTGTTCCGGCCTGACATTTATCGCGCGGCGCTAGCGGGATCGGGGGCGCCGCTCCCGAATGCGAGTTCGAAGCTGGAAGGAGCGATCGGTGCGGACGGAATCGGCGCGGGCTCGACTCAGGGGCGGTTGATCCTGGGGCGAGATGCGTTTTTCGATCGGCGGGCGTTCGATCCGGACGATATCGAGGGATATTTGGCCGGGTTGCCGTAAAGGCGAGCGCGCTCCGTCACCCCGGACTTGTTCCGGGGTCCACCGTTCCGCACGCTACATCCTATCGATCTTGTGGCACCGTGGATGCCGGAACAAGCCCGGCATGACGGAGTGGCTGACGACGGGCTCACGGCCAAATCTGCTGCATCTGCGAAATGACACTTGCGCAATGGGGCCGGTTCGGTCATCTTCGGATTGTCCGGCAAGGGAGTCGGGCACGAAATCATCGCGAGACCGGTTCCAACGAAGGGACCCGACCGCGTAGGATGATCATCGATCATCCAATAGGCAACGAAGCCGCTCAGATGCGTCCGCAAGGTCGCCGTCTGGGCGGCTTTTTCTTTGTCCAACGCAGATGGGGAAACATCATGCTGTTCGCATCACCGGGAATAGACGTCACCGGATCGAAGGCTGCGAGGATCGACCTGTTCAGTGCCGCCACGCCGCAGATGCGCGCGTTCCACGTCACGTGGCTGGCGTTCTTCGTGTGCTTCTTCGCCTGGTTCGCCGCCGCCCCGATGATGCCGCTCATCAAGGCCGAGTTCGGGCTAAGCAAGGACCAGATCGCCAATATCAACATTGCCGCAGTGGCGGTCACGATCCTCGTGCGGCTCGTGGTCGGGCCGCTCTGCGATCGGTTCGGGCCGCGTCGCACCTATACGTGGTTGCTGCTGCTGGGCGCCATCCCGGTGTTCGGACTCGCCTTCGCGCAGACCTACGAGGCGTTCCTGTTCTTCCGCCTTGCGATCGGTGCGATCGGCGCGTCGTTCGTGATCACGCAATATCACACGAGCGTGATGTTCGCGCCCAACGTCGTCGGCACCGCCAACGCGACCGTCGGCGGCTGGGGCAATGCAGGCGGCGGCGCGGCGCAGAGCCTGATGCCCTTGGTCGTCGCTGCCATGATCGGCCTCGGCGTCGAGCAAGCCTGGGGCTGGCGCGCGGCGATGTTCGTGCCCGGTGTGGCGATGGTCGCGATGGCCTTCGTTTACGCCCACTATACGCAGGACACGCCGCAGGGCGACATCGTCGACCTTCGCGCGGCCGGGATCGAACTCGACGGCGGCAAGGCGACCGGCATGGCGATCTTCCGCCGCGCCGCGGCCAATTACCGGACCTGGATGCTCGCAGCGACCTACGGCGCCTGCTTCGGCGTCGAGATCTTCATCCACAACATCGCCGCCAGCTATTATGTCGACCGGTTCGGGCTGTCGCTTACCAGCGCCGGGCTTGCCGCCGGGATCTTCGGTGGCCTCGCGCTGTTCGCCCGCGCGCTTGGCGGCATCGCCAGCGATCGGATCGCCCTCGTCAGGGGGCTCGACGGTCGGGCGCTGCTGCTGTTCGGACTGATGCTCGGCGAAGGTGTTGGGCTGGTGCTGTTCGGGAATGCCGGCAGCCTCACGCTCGCGATCCTGGCGATGACGATGTTCGGCCTGTTCACGCACATGGCGTGCGGCGCGACCTATGCGCTGGTGCCGTTCGTCGACCGCAAGGCGCTGGGCGGAGTCGCCGGTCTGATCGGCGCGGGCGGCAATATCGGCGCGGTCGCGGCGGGGTTCCTCAACAAGGCATCGGCGACGCCGCAGCAATGCCTGATCATGCTCGGCTACATCGTCGCGGGCATGGCGGTCTGCGCACTCGCGGTCCGCTTCTCCGCGGCGCACAAGTCGGATGAGCGGGTCCTGCTCGACGCGGCGCTAGACGCCCGACGTCTTGGCGACAGCCCCGCAAATGTCGCGGTGGTGGCATGAAGCGACTGGTCCTCACCGGTGTCCTGCTCGCCAGCGCAGCACCGTCAGCAGCGCAAACGGTGACGCTGGCGCCCGTCGTCGATGCCCGCCTCCTCTACGAGACGGTCGACCAGGACGGCATTGCTGACGATGCCGACGCGGTGACGATGCGGGTCCGCGCGGGCGTACAGGCGACCAGCGGGCATTGGTCGGCGCTGGCGGTCGCGCAGGGCAATCTCGCCATCGTCGGCAACTACTATGACGGATTGAACGGAACCGCGACCCGGCCGCTTGTCGCCGATCCACAGTCCGTCGGGCTGTATATCGCGCAGGTCCAGTACCGCACGTCGGCCGTTGCGATCACCGCTGGGCGGCAGCGGATCGCGCTCGACGACGAACGCTTCGTCGGCAACGCGCCGTTCCGCCAGAATGCGCAGACCTATGATGCGGTTCGCGTCGAATGACCGCGGTGAAGAACTTCAAGACCGACGTTACCTATGCGTGGGACGTCCGCACGATCTGGGGCATCGACGGCGTTGGCGCGCGCCAGCAGGCGATCGGCGGCAGCAACGTGTTCGCCAACCTCGACTACAACACGCCGATCGGCACCGCGACGGGCTTCGCGTATCTCATCGATCAGGACGGGGCGGCCGTGCAGGGCTACCGCCTGTCGAGTCAGACATACGGCGCGCGCTTCGCCGGCGCGCAGCCGATCGGCAAGGCCAAGCTCGCCTATCAGGCAAGCTATGCCCGCCAGTCGGACTGGCATCGCAACCCGAACCGCTATGCCGCCGATTATTATCTCGCCGATCTCGCGCTCGACCTCAACGGCCCCAAGCTCGGCACCGGTTACGAGGTGCTGGGCGCGAGCGGCGGCGCCGCCCTGACCTCGTTCCAGACGCCGCTCAGCAGCCTGTTCAAGTTCCAGGGCTGGGCCGACAAGTTCCTGACCACGCCCGCGGACGGTATCCGCGATGCGTATGCCAGCGCGGGCTGGGGCTGGAAGGCGGTTGGGGCGCTCAAGGGTGTGTCGCTGCAAGGCCTCTATCACCGGTTCGAGAGCGACCGGCTGGTGCGCCATTATGGCAACGAAATCGATCTGCTCGCCGCCGCGAAGCTCGGGCAAACCACCGCCACGCTGCGCTACGCCGAATACGACGCAGACCTGTTCGCCGTCGATACCCGTAAACTTTGGCTTCAACGCGACTGGACGATCTGATGGAACACCAGACTATTACCTCCGCCCCCGACACGCGCGAACACCTCGTCGTGATCGGCAACGGCATGGCCGGCTGTCGCGCGGTCGAGGAGCTGATCGCGCGCGACCCGACCCGCTACCGCGTGACGATCTTCGGCGCCGAGCCGCATGTGAACTATAACCGCATCATGCTGTCGCCGGTGCTGGCCGGCGAGAAGACGTTCGAGCAGATCGTCATCAACGATCATGCCTGGTACGCGACCAACACGATCGAACTGGTGACGAGCGATCCGGTGCAGGCGATCGACCGCACCGCGAAGACCGTCACCGCGCGATCGGGGTTGACGGTGTCGTACGACAGGTTGCTGATCGCGACCGGCTCCGATCCGTTCATCATTCCCGTTCCCGGCAAGGACCTGCCCGGCGTCATCTCGTTTCGCGACATGGCCGATGTCGACCACATGCTGGAGGCTGCCGGAAAAGGCGGCGCGGCGGTGGTGATCGGCGGCGGGCTGCTCGGTCTGGAGGCGGCGCACGGCCTCACGCTCAGGGGCATGAAGGTGACGGTGATCCACCTGATGCCGACGCTGATGGAACGCCAGCTCGACGAGGCGGCGGGCTGGCTGCTCAAATCGGCGCTGGAGGCACGCGGCCAAGTCATCCTCACCGAGGCGAACACTGCCGAGATCGTCGGTGAAACACACGTCGAGGGCGTGTTGCTCAAGGACGGCACGCTGATCCCCGCGAGCCTCGTCGTCATGGCGGTCGGCATTCGCCCTTCCGTAGCGCTCGCGCGCGACGCCGGGCTGGAGATCGGCCGCGGGATCAAGGTCGACGACCATATGGTCACCAGCGACCCGTCAATCCTCGCGGTCGGCGAATGCGTCGAGCATGACGGCAACGTCTACGGCCTCGTCGCGCCGCTATGGGACATGTGCCGCGCGCTGGCGGACGGACTAGTCGAACAGCATAGCGGCTATCGCGGATCGGTGACCTCCACCAAGTTGAAGGTCGCCGGGCTCGACGTGTTCTCGGCGGGTGATTTCTCGGGCGGTGCGGGTGCGGAGGATATCGTCCTGCGCGATGCGTCGCGCGGCATCTACAAGCGCGTCGTGATCAAGGACGACCGGATCGTCGGTGCGGTGCTGTACGGCGACACCACCGACGGCGGCTGGTATTTCGACCTGCTAAAACGGGCCGAGAATATCGCGCCCATTCGCGACATGCTGATCTTCGGCCAGTCCTTCGCCTCGGGAGGGGCGCAGGCGGACCCTAAGGCGGCCGTTGCGGCGCTCTCCGACGATGCGGAGATCTGCGGCTGCAACGGCGTCAGCAAGGGCAAGGTCGTGGCGTGCATCGTCGCCGGCAACACGACGCTCGACGCGGTGCGCGCGACCTGCAAGGCGTCGGCGTCGTGCGGGTCGTGCACCGGGCTCGTCGAGACGCTGCTCGCGGTCACGTTGGGCGACGAATATTCGGGCGAGCGTGACGTCAAGACGATGTGCAAGTGCACCAGCTTCGGCCACGACGACGTCCGCCGCGAGATCGTCGCGCAGGGGATGCGATCGATCCCCGAAGTCATGCAGAAGATGAGCTGGTCGACGCCTGACGGGTGCTCGTCGTGCCGCCCTGCCCTCAACTACTATCTGCTCTGCGCTCTGCCGGGCGATTACAAGGACGACCAGCAGAGCCGCTACGTCAACGAACGGCTGCACGCGAACATCCAGAAGGACGGCACCTATTCGGTCGTGCCGCGGATGTGGGGCGGGCTTACCAACCCGCGCGAACTGCGCGCGATCGCCGATGTCGTCGAGAAATACGACGCGCCGATGGTCAAGGTGACGGGCGGCCAGCGGCTCGACATCTTCGGGATCAAGAAGGAGGATTTGCCCGCGGTGTGGGCGGATCTGAACGCCGCCGGGATGGTCAGCGGGCATGCGTACGGCAAGTCGCTGCGGACGGTAAAGACGTGCGTCGGGTCGGACTGGTGCCGGTTCGGGACGCAGGATTCGACCGGGCTCGGCGTGAAGGTCGAGCGGATGACCTGGGGTTCGTGGATGCCGCACAAGTTCAAGATCGCGGTCAGCGGCTGCCCCCGCAACTGCGCCGAGGCGACGATCAAGGATTTCGGCGTGGTCTGCGTCGACTCTGGGTATGAGCTGTCGGTCGGGGGGAATGGCGGGATCAAGGTCCGTGCGACCGACTTCCTGTGCAAGGTCGCGACCGAGGAAGAGGCGATGCATTATTGCGCCGCGTTCATCCAATTGTACCGCGAGGAGGCGCGCTATCTCGAGCGGACCGCGCCGTGGATCGAGCGGATCGGGGTCGCGTATATTCGCGAACGGATCGCCGACGATCCCGAGGGCCGCGATGCGCTCGCGGCGCGGTTCCTGTTCTCGCAACGCTTTACGCAGGACGATCCGTGGGCGGCGCGCGCGGCGGGTGAGCACCGTGAACAGCACGCTCCGATGGCGCGCTTCACGCCCATCGATCAAACGAGGGAAATGGCATGATCGGCGAATGGCTCGATATCGGCTGGGTCGACGAGATCCCGGTTCGCGGCAGCCGCACGGTGCAGGTCACCGGTGGCGACGACATCGCGGTGTTCCGCACCGGCGACGGCAAGGTGTTCGCGCTGGCCGATCGCTGTCCGCACAAGGGCGGGCGACTGTCGCAGGGGATCGTGCATGGCGGCGCGGTGGCGTGTCCGCTGCATAACTGGCGGATCGCGCTGGATACGGGCGAGGCGCTCGGCGAGGACAAGGGGTGTACGCCGGTGATCCCGGTGAAGGTGTCGGGCGGCCGCGTGCTGCTGTGCCGAACGAGCACGATGAAGGCCGCCGCATGATCGCGCCACTGCTCCCTCTCCCCTTCGGGGAGAGGGCCGGGGTGAGGGGTTGGGGCGCGTGCCGTCCTTCCCAATTCCCCCTCACTCAACCCTCTCCCCAAGGGGGAGAGGGCTAATGGCTCCCGTTCGCACGACCTGCGCCTATTGCGGAGTTGGGTGCGGCATCGTCGCGACCGCGACCGGGAATCGAACCGTCACGATCAAAGGCGACCCCGACCACCCCGCCAATGCCGGCAAGCTCTGCTCGAAAGGCACCCACCTCGGCGAGACGATCGGGCTCGAAGGTCGCCTGCTCACCCCGATGATCGGCCAGCGGCGCGCATCCTGGGACAAGGCGCTCGACCTCGTCGCCAAACGCTTCCGCGACACGATCGCGCAGCACGGTCCCAACAGCGTCGCCTTCTACGTCTCCGGCCAGTTGCTCACCGAGGACTATTACGTCGCCAACAAGCTGATGAAAGGGTTCATCGGATCGGCCAACATCGACACCAATTCGCGGCTCTGCATGGCAAGCGCAGTCGCCGGGCACGTGCGTGCATTCGGCGAGGACATCGTGCCCGCGAGCTACGACGATCTGGACGCCGCCGACCTGATCGTGCTGGTCGGATCGAACACAGCCTGGTGCCACCCGGTCGTCTATCAACGCATCCGCGCCCGCTGCGATGCCGGCGCCAAGCTCGTCGTGATCGACCCGCGCCGGACCGAGACAGCGGACGAGGCCGACCTCCATCTCGCGATCCGGCCAGGCACCGACGTTGCGCTGATGAACGGATTGCTGGCGTGGTGCCGCGACGTGGGTGTGGTCGATTACGACTATCTCGCCGCGCACGTCGCGACGCCCGACGCGTTCTGGGACCAAGTGACCGAGGGCAGCGACTTGTGGTCGGTGGCGCGCACTTGCGATGTACCGCCGCAGGATCTCAGGCGCTTCTTCGAGCTGTTCGCCGCTACGCCGCGCACCGTGACGATGTTCAGCCAGGGCGTGAACCAGTCGCTGGCGGGCACCGATCAGGTCAACGCGATCACCAACCTGCACCTGGCCACTGGCCGCATCGGCAAGCCGGGCGCCGCGCCGTTCTCTATCACTGGCCAGCCCAATGCGATGGGCGGGCGCGAGGTCGGCGGGCTGGCATCGTCGCTGGCCGCCCACATGGATTTCACGCCCGAGAATGTCGCGCGCGTGCGCCGGTTCTGGGCCGCGCCGAACATGGCGACCAAGCCGGGGCTGAAGGCGGTCGACCTGTTTCGCGAACTCGGCAACGGCCGGATCAAGGCGCTGTGGGTGATGGCGACCAACCCCGCGGTGTCGATGCCCGACGCCGGCCGGGTGCGCGAGGCGCTGGCCGCCTGCCCGTTCGTAGTCGTGTCCGACGTGATCGAGACGACCGACACCTCGGTCCACGCGCATGTCCGCCTGCCCGCCGCAGCGTGGGGCGAGAAGGACGGCACCGTCACCAATTCCGACCGCACGATCAGCCGCCAGCGCGCGTTCATGGCGGCGCCCGGCGAGGCCAAACCCGATTGGTGGATCGTCTCTCAGGTCGCGCGGCGGATGGGGTGGAAAACGGCGTTTCCCTATGATCGCCCGGCCGAGATCTGGCGCGAGCATTGCCGGTTGTCGGCTTACGAGAACGACGGCGCGCGGCTGTTCGCGCTCCCCGGCCACGCCGCCAAGGGCAACGCGGAGTATGACGCGATGGCGCCGTTCCGCTGGGGTGGGACGCCATTTGCGGATGGCCGTTTCTCGACACCAGACGGGCGCGCGCGGCTGGTGCTGGTCTTGCAGAAGCCGGTCGCCGCACCGCTCGTGAAATGGCCGATGACGCTCAACACCGGACGCTACCGCGACCAGTGGCACACGATGACCCGCACCGGCCTGTCGCCCAAGCTGGCGCGGCACCGCGAGGAGCCGCTGGTCGAGATCCACCCCGATGATGCCGAACGGCTCGGGATCGTAGATGGCGGCCTTGCGCGCGTGTCAACACCACAAGGCGACAGCGTCTTCCGCGCGAGCGTCGCCCCGACGCAGCGCATCGGCGAGCTGTTCGTGCCGATCCACTGGACCGACCGCACCGCGACCGGTGGCCGCGCCGGCGTGCTCCCCCGCCCGCTCGCCGATCCCATCTCGGGCCAGCCGGGCTTCAAGTCGACGCCCGTACAGATCGAGCCGGTAGCGACCGAGTGGCGCGGCTTCGTCGTGGTACGCGGCGAACTGGCCACGCGCCCCGATTGCCTGTGGGCAACGCGCGTCGCGGTACCGGGCGGAACGGCGTGGGAGATGGCGGGGAACGGCGACGCCACCGCGCTCGATACGGTGCTCCCCAAGGGCCAGCGGATCGAGGCGATCGACTCCGCCCGCGGGAGCCGCCGGATTGCGATCCTTCAGGGCGGCAGGCTCGCCGCCGTCCTGTTCGTCACGCGCGACGGCACATTGCCGCCACGCGACTGGCTCGTCGCACAACTGAGCGAGGCGGCCGCCGCCCCCACCCTGCTCGCCGGCCGCGCGCCGGGGGTGCAGATCGACCGCGGACCGATAGTCTGCGCGTGCTTCGACATCAGGTTAAAAACCATCCTCACCGCGATCGCCGACCAGCATCTCGCCGACGTCCCCGCAATCGGCGCTGCACTGAAAGCCGGCACCAATTGCGGATCCTGCCGCCCCGCCCTCGCCAAACTCCTCGTCACGCAAGGATCAGCCCATGTCGCATGATTTCCCGCCCGGTTCGGTCTGGCTGGTCGGTGCCGGCCCCGGCGATCCCGACCTCCTGACGCGGAAAGCCGAGCGACTGCTCGCCGACGCCGACATCGTCTTCTTCGACGCGCTGGTCGGCCCCGGAGTCCTGGCGCTCATACCCCCCGGCACCGAGCAGGTCGGCGTCGGCAAGCGGTCGGGCCGCCATTCGAAGGACCAGCCATCGATCAACGCCCTGCTCGCCACCGCCGCGAAAGCCGGCAAGCGGGTCGTCCGCCTGAAGGGCGGCGATCCCTCCATCTTCGGCCGCTCGACCGAGGAAATGGAGCATCTCGCCGCCCACGGCATAGCGGTGAAGATATGTCCCGGCATCACGGCCGCCAGCGCCGCCGCAGCATCGGGCGGCGCCTCGCTGACGCTCCGCGGCCTCGCGCGCAAACTCACCTTCGTCACCGCCCACGCCCGCGCCGGCGAAGCGCTCGACCTCGACTGGGCCGCCCTGGCCGCACCCGATGCCACGCTCGCCATCTACATGGGCCGCGCCGCCGCCGGCGAGATCGCGCGCAACCTGATCGCAGCCGGTCGGGCGCCCGACACCGCGGTGATGGTCGCGGTCAACGTCTCTCTCCCGAGCGAACGCATCATCCGGGGCCGATTGTCCGCGCTCGCCTTCCTGGTCGAGACGATAAGCGATAGCGATCCATCGCTGCTGCTGATCGGCGAAGCCGTCGCTCCCGTTGTCGTCCATCAGCACGTAACGACCGCCGAAAAGGTCGCCGTCCATAAACTTCGGTCGTTCCAGAGCAGTCTGAACCGGCCGTTCGGCTAGCTGGCGGGCTAACTCCAAATCGATCTGTCGAACGCCAACGATATGGCCGCCATAGTGCCTGATACTGAGGGTCGGCCGAATGCAGCAGGCCGCATCCTCAATCGCCGAACCAGCCGGTATCGCCGCCGATCGGCATGCCGGGCGGGATCGTCGGCACCGCCTGGCGCTTGTCGAGTTCGCGCGACAGCTTGTCGTCGTCGGTAAGCAGCATGGCAATGTGTCGGCCCCACGCACCGTCATCGCCACTGTCGCCCTTGCTCAATTTCGTCGCGATTCCGCGCAGCCGGTCGCCCAGCAGCGCGGCCACATCGGGCGACGTCGCGCCGTCACGCGCGGTTTGCGCCATAGTCATGATCGCTCGGTACGCGATCCGTCGGCCGACCGCGTCGCGGCGCGCATCGACGGTACCGGCGATCAGCCGGTCGAGCAGCGTTTCGACCCCCGGCATCGCGGGCTCGCGACGGTGCTGTTCGTACACGCGGGCAAGCCGCGCCGGCGCAAGGAGCGAGTCCAGCGTCACCTGCGCGGCGACATCTGCCGCGACCAGCGGGTCGAACGCGGCGGAACCGGCATTGCGGAACACCTCCTGATCGAACTGCACGTCGCCGCGCCCGTTCATCGGCGACGACAACGGCATGACCAGCGTCGCGGGTACCGTCAGCACATCGCTCGACAGGGTGGCCAGCATCGCGGCAATCGCGGTCTCCTGGGTTGCGGCGGCGACCGGCGCGGCCAGGGAATGATTGTCGCCCGCGACCGCGTAGGCATAATCGATTCCGCCGATCAGTTTACCGACCGCATCGATATCGTAGCGATGCAGCAGCCACACCGGCACGAACTTGCGCCGCAGGTCGGACAGCGCCTCACCCGACCGCAACACGCCGGGGCCGAACTGCGCGAGCGCAACCCGACGCACGGCCATCATGTGCTGCAGCGAGGCAACCGGATCGGGGCCGTCGTCCCACATGCTTCCCCATGGGCTGGGCGTGTCGGACGCGCGCCCGTCGATATCGGTGATGAACCGCACGCCCTTCGCCTGGATCGCCAGCGCCTTGGCGCGCGCCTGCACATCGGGATCGGTGCCCGGCGCGGAATCGGCATAGAGCCAGTCGACGGTGAAATCGTCCCACACGCCACCGCCGGGTGCATAGGCCTCCGACAGATCGATGCGGCCATCGGTCAGCTTGATGCGCGGGCCGGGGTAATCCATCACCGTCGTGCGCCCCTGGGTGCTGCCGGCGAAATTATGCATGAAGCCGATCGCATGACCCACTTCGTGCGCGCCGAGCTGACGGATACGGTCGAGCGACGCCTTGACCGGATCGTTGCCGCTGCCACTGTTGTTCTGGGCGGTGCCGACCAGCCCCTCGAAGATCGTCATATCCTGACGCACGCGCAGCGCGCCGATCACGACATTGCCCTTGATGATCTCGCCGGTGCGTGGATCGGTGATGCCGCCGCCATAGGACCAGCCGCGCGTAAGGCGGTTCGACCAGTTGACCATGCTGTACCGCACGTCCAGCGGGTCCGCGCCGACCGGCAGTATCTCCGCACGGAACGCGTCCACAAGGCCGGCCTTGTCGAAGGCCGTCGCCCAGTAATTGACGCCTTCGAGCAGCGCGGTGCGGATCGGCTCGGGCGCGGCGCGATCGATGTAGAAGACGATCGGCTTCTTCACGCGCGAGCGGGCGGCGGCCGGATCGACCTTTTCCAGTCGGAAGCGGTTGGCGAATTGCTGCACCACGTCCTCGCCGAGTGGCGTGCCGAAGTCATAATATTGGTTGCCACCCGCCGCCGAGCGAATGTCGAACTTGCGCGAGACGAAACCGGGGGCAGGCAAACGGATGAAGCTGTGATGGACGGTGAAGCCGATCTGGCGCGGTTCGGCGGCGATCCGCTCGACCTCGCGACCGGGCGTATCGGTTTGGTAGGTCTGAAGCGCATCCACCTCGATATTGTCGGGGAAGACCTTGACCGACGCGGCATCGGCCGCACTGAGTCCGTCGACGAGGCGGAAGCCCTTGCCCGCCGCCGATCCGCCGCCCGCGCCCGCCATGACCCAGCTGGCGTTCAGCGAATCGGCGATCCCCATCGTGTCGCGCGTCAGGAAGGGGGCGATGTCCACCGTCACGCCGCCGCCGGGTTCGGCCGAGACGATATCGAGCATCGCCATGATGCTGGTCGGGAAGCTGGTCCGCCCGCCCGCCGCCACGCCGGCATCGCCGGTCGCGCGGAACTGATGGTTCTCGAACGTCACCGCGACCTTCTTGCCGATCCGGCGGAACGCGACGATGTGTTCGGGGCCGAGCATGCCGCGATCGAGCCGCAGATTGGCCGATCCGATCCCGGTCCGCAGCGACGTCGCATAGATGAAGCGTCCCGACGCGCCATCCGCATCGACGGCGGGGAGCGTCACGAGGATACGTCCCTCCGCCGGAATCGCCTTCACCGGCAGCAACACGCCACCGCCAGACGCCGACACCGGCTGCTGCGCTGCAACCGGCGCGCCCGCGACGGCCAATGCCGCCAGCCCGATCGCCCTGCCCCATATGATCGCGTGCATCGCGGTATTCCCCTTTTGCTGCCGTGCAGCGAAGCTAGCATGAACGATGTTGCGGTATCCGGCGATATTGCGCATTTTTGTGACGGCCGGTGACGCATTCCGGCAATTATCGGGGCAAACGATGCAAGAAAATCAGAGCAATCCGGTTGATCCTACCGATTACCGCATCCTTCGCGAACTCGTCAGGGACGGTCGCGCGTCGGACGTGACCCTGGGAGACCGCATCCATCTGTCGAGCACGGCGACCGCCAGGCGACGGAAAATCCTCGAAGAAAGCGGCGTCGTCGCGGGGTATACCGCCAAGCTGGACATGGCGAAGCTGGGCTTCAGCATTACGGCAATGGTATCGATCGAACTCAGTTCGCAGGCCGAACAGGTTCTCAACGAATTCGAATCAGCCGTGATCCGCTGCCCCTCGATGTCGTTCTGCAGCTTCGTATCGGGCGAAGTGGATTTCATCATGATCGTCCACGTCCGGTCGTTCGACGATTACGACCGCGTGTATCGCCGGGAATTGTCGATGCTGCCGCATGTCGCGCGAATTCGCAGCAGCTTCCTGATGCGCGAGGTAGCCCAACGTTCGGTCGCGCCCGCCGTAGTCGACGATCAAGGATAACGTATCGCGTGGCGTTTTCACAACTTAACCTCCCACACGATGACGGAAAGCATCAATAATTGCGCAAACGATCACGTATTCCGCAAATGTGACGCTGATTTCATCTCGAGTTTGCGAGGAACCGGCAGGCGTCATCTGATAGGTTCTATACAGGAACAGGACCGGGAAACCCGGCCAACCCGATAGCAGGCAGGAACCAACGAGAACGATAATCCGGGGGGATATCTGGACGGCACCCGATTTTTCGAAGGGGGCTATCCATGACTGTTCTATCTGGCACCGGTGGCGGTGCTTCCGCAATCCATGCCCAGCCGACTGCCCAAACGATCCGTCGCCTGAAGAGCCATAGCCTGATGAGCGTCGGCGTGCTGGCACTGTGCTTCGTCAATCATGCCGCATCGGCCCAGACGCTTGCCGACCAGGCGCTTGTCGACCAGACTCTTGGTAACCAGACCGGTGCCGGACCGCAGGATGTCGCCTTCCAGACGGAGCGCGGCCCTGCCAAGTCTGCGCCCACCGATCGGGAAACGACGAACGTACCTGGCGGCAAGCCCGAAATGGCGGTCGATCCCGTCACTGGCGATACCCCGGCGGAAGAGGGCGACGCGATCGTCGTCACCGGATCGCGGATCGAGCGCAACGGCTACAGCGCCCCCACCCCCGTCAGCGTCGTCACGGCCAAGGAACTGAAGGCCGAAGCACCCGCCAACATCTCCGATTTCGTCAACACCCTGCCCGCGGTTCGTGGCAGCGGCACGTCGGCCAGCAGCAACGGCTCGCTCAGCAACGGCGCGGCCGGCATCAATTCGGTCAACCTGCGCAACCTGGGCGCGGCCCGCACCCTGGTATTGTTCGACGGCCAGCGCTCGGTCGCCTCGACCACGACCGGCCAGGTCGACGTCAACACCTTCCCGCAGGCGCTGATCGAACGGGTCGAGGTCGTCACCGGCGGCGCCTCGTCCGCCTACGGCTCGGATGCGGTGTCGGGCGTGATCAATTTCATCCTCGACCGTGACTATACCGGCTTCAAGATGGAGTATGAGCACGGCGTCACCACCTATGGCGACGCGCCGAACCACAAGGTGACGGCGACCGGCGGCAAGGCGTTCGCGGACGGCCGCGGCCACCTGATCGTATCGGGCGAACATTTCTCGCAAAAGGGCATCCAGTCGATCGATCGCGACTGGAACGACAGCGGCTTCTTCCTCGCCAACAATCCGGCCTATTCCGCGGCCCGCTGCACCGACGCCGCGTCGCTAGGCACACCCTGCGTCAACGAATTCCTGATCGCATCGGGCATCGGCACGGGCCAGTTCACGCCCGGCGGCCTCGTCAGCACCGGGCCGTTGCGCGGCACCTATTTCGGGTCGGTCAATCCGGCGACCGGCAAGGCGACCGTGAACCAGCTGAACTTCGGTCCCACCAGCGGCCAGTGGATGGTGGGTGGCGACACCGACATCACCACCGCCGGCCATCGCAGCAGCGCGACGTTGCAGCCCGAGGAAAAGCGCAGCAGCGTCTTTGGCCGACTGAGCTACGAGGTGTCGCCGCTGGTCGAGCTGTACGGCCAGTTCTCGTACAGCAATTACCGCGGCCAGAGCTATTATCAGCAGACGCCGACGACCGGCGTGACGATCCAGCGCGACAACGCCTATCTGCCCGACGCGACGCGTGCGGCGATGGTCGCGAACAACCTGACCTCGCTTCAGATCGGCACCAGCAACATCTTCCTGCCACCCCAGGGCAGCGACAATGAACGCCAGGTGTTCCGCTATGTCGCAGGGGCGGACGGTGCGTTCTCGATCGGGGCGAGCGACTGGAAATGGGGCGGCTATTACCAGCTGGGCAAGACCAAGACGAACGAGCTGCTGACCAATGCCTGGAACGTCGCCCGCATGGCGGCGGCAACCGACGCGGTCGTCGCGGCGGCCGGCAATACCGGCGGCTATGCGGCGGGAACCGTGGTGTGTCGGATCAACGTCGATGCGAACCCGAACAACAACGACCGGTCGTGCGCACCGCTCAACCGGCTTGGCACGAACGGTGCCTCGCCCGAGGCGATCGCCTATGTCCTCTACAATGGCCGCCAACCGCTCCGGAAACAGGAACTGAAGCAGGAGGTTGCGGCGATCAACTTCTCGACCAACAGTCTGGTCGATCTTTGGGCAGGGCCGATCTCGGTCGCGTTCGGCGCTGAATCGCGCAAGGAATCCGTTACCGGATCGGTCGACCAGCTGTATCAACCGCTCGTTGCCAATGGGGTTACTACCGGCACCTGGATCTACGGCAATTACCTGCCGACCAAGGGACGGTACACCGTCAAGGAAGCCTATGTCGAAACGGTGATCCCGATCTTCAAAGGCATGGATTTCAACGGCGCGTTCCGCTTCACCGACTATTCGACCTCCGGCACCGTCGAGACGTGGAAGGCGGGCATGACATGGCAGGTCATTCCCGACATCAAGCTGCGCGGCACGATCTCGCGCGACATCCGCGCACCCAATCTCAGCGAGTTGTTCGCACCCGGCACCGGCCGCACCAACACCGTCAACGTGCCGCAGGTGAACGGCAGCATCGCCGCCAACCAGTTCAATGAATCGACCGTCGGCAATGCCGACCTGCGGCCCGAAATCGCAAAGACCTATGGTGGGGGCGTCGTGTTGACGCCGACCTTCCTGCCGGGCTTCGCCGCCTCGGTCGATTACTACGACATCAAGCTGGACGGGGCGATCGATTCGCTCCTCGCCCAGACGATCGTCGACCAATGCTATCAGCAGAGCATCACCGACGCCTGCTCCTTCATCTCGACCACCGGCGGCCGCGGCGTCACGACGCTGGGCCTGCCGGTGACGAGCATCGAGGTGAAGCCCATCAACTTCGTCAGCCTGAAGACGCGCGGCATCGATATCGAGTCCAGCTATCGCCGTGCGATCGGCCCCGGCAACCTGACGCTGCGGGCGCTCGCCAGCTATGCGTTCGAATTGACCAGCAACAACGGCGTCACCGCGACGACCGATCTCGCCGGGCAGAACACCGGTGGCCTGCCCGACTGGACGTACCGTTTCACCGCCGCATACGATCTCGACTCCGGGTTCAGCGTCCAGGGTATCGCCCGCGGGGTCAGCGGCGGCGTCTACAACAACAACTACGTCGTCTGCACCACGGGCTGCCCGCTTTCGACCGCCGATTACCGGACGGTCAATACGAACAGCATCAAGGGGCAGTTCTTCTACGACGTGAACGCGAGCTACGCGTTCGAGACCGGCGGGGCGAAGGCGCAGGTCTTCGTGTCGATCCGCAACCTCTTCAACAGCGATCCGGTGCTCGTCGCCAACGGGCCGACCGGCAACAACACCCCCGCTTATCCGCAGACGAACCGTGCACTCTACGACGTGCTCGGCCGCGTGTTCCGCATGGGCGTCCGCATCGGCATCTGAGGGACCTGCCCCCCTCTACCACCACATTTCTAGGAGATATGACATGGCCGATACACGCCCCTTGATTGCCGCGCTGATTGCCGCCGGCCTTTGCAGCACCACCGCTTCCGCCGTAGCCGAACCTGCTCCGGTTCAGGCCACTACCCCCGGCGTCGATCGCGACGGCCTGAAGAAACAGGCGGTCGCCGACGTCGAGGCGCACGCCAAGCTGATCCAGCAGATGGTCGACTCCCTGTTCAGCTTTGCCGAGCCGGGATTCCAGGAATTCCAGACGATGGAGTATCTCACCGGCATCCTGAAGAAGGAGGGCTTCACGATCACCAAGGGCGTGGCGGGCATTCCGACGGCGTGGACCGCGACTTGGGGCACGGGCGGGCCGCTCGTGGCGCTCGGCAGCGACGTCGATGGCCTGCTGGGCCTGTCACAATACCCGGGGTCACCGACGCTCAAGCCGATGATCGCAGGTGCACCGGGACATGGCGAGGGTCATAATTCCGGCATGCCGATGATGATCGCCGCCGCCATCGCCGCCAAGGACGTGATGGTGAAGAACAAGATTCCCGGTCGCATGATGCTGTGGCCCGGCGTTGCCGAAGAACTGCTCGCGACCAAGGCCTGGTATGTCCGCGAAGGCCTGTTCAAGGGCGTGGACATGTCGATCTTCGCGCATGTCAGCAGCGATTTCAGCACCGGCTGGGGCAACAGCGGCAGCAACGCGCTGGTGTCCGCCGAATACACCTTCCACGGCAAGACCGCACATGCCGCCGGCTCGCCGTGGGAGGGGCGCAGCGCGCTCGACGGGGTCGAGGTGATGGACGTCGCCTGGAACATGCGCCGCGAGCATCTGCCCGTCACGCAGCGATCCCATTACGTCATCACCAACGGCGGCGGGCAGCCCAACATCGTCCCCGATCTCGCCACCGTCTGGTATTATTTCCGTGACCTGAATTTCGACAGCGTCCGCGACCTGTACACCACCGGCAACGAGATCGCCGACGCCGCGGCCAAGGCAACCGGCACTACCGTCGAGCACAAGCTGCTCGGCTATGCCGCACCCAATTACGGCAACAAGCCGCTAGCCGAAGCGGCCTATGCCAACATCAAGGCGGTCGGCATGCCCAACTGGAGCAGCGACGACCAGGCGTTCGCCAAGACGGTACAGGAAACCAACAAGCGCACGGTAAAGGCGTTGCCGACGACAATCACCGACCTGTCCACCCCGGCGAACCGCGAGCGTTCGCTGGGCGGCGGATCCGACGATATCGGCGATGTGATGTGGACGGTCCCGACGATCACGGTCCGCTATCCCTCGAACATACCCAGCATGATCGGGCACAACGTGCTGTCAGCCATCGCGATGGCCACGCCGATCGCCCACAAGGGTGCGGTGGCAGGCGCCAAGGCAGTGTCGATGACCGTGCTCGACATCATGACGACACCGCAGCTGGTGACCGAAGCGAAAGCTTTCCAAAAAGATGTCCAGTTCAAGGACCAGAAGTACGACCCCGTAGTTACGGCCAACGACCCCCCTGCCATCCACCTCAACAAGGAACTCATGGAACGGATCCGACCGGAGATGAAGAAGTTCTATTACGATCCGGCAAAGTATCCGACCTACCTGAACCAGCTGGGCATCAATTATCCGAACGTTAATTCTATCAAACCCTGATAGGCGAATATTCAGCTGATCGAATGAATGGCGGTTTATATGGACAAACATATACCGCCATTTTTTCAAGAGATTGCGCATTGCACAAGCACACACTCATGCGCGTGGACCATCGTGGTCCACCATGATCATTGAGATTGCTGGATGAGTTTGCTTTAGCCTTTGTGGTAACTGCCGGTAATGGACGAAGGGTCATGACCATACGGAGTATCACCAGACGACGTATCGGGCACGAGGCGGAGCCGCTGGTCATCATCGACGGTTTTGCCGGCGATCCCGATCGGTTGCGCAGCGCGGCGGCGGAGGCCGCGTTCGTCTCCGCGGGGCAGCATTATCCCGGCATCCGCGCCGCCCTTCCCGACACGTATCTACGCGATCAGCTTCCCCTGGTCGCACGCGCGCTGGGGCGGGAGTTCGGACCGTGCCGCCGCATCCAAGTCGTCGATGCGCAATTCTCGATGGTCACGATCACCCCGGACGCGCTCGATATTCGACAACGTCTCCCGCATGTCGACGCTTACGGGCGCGACCGGATCGCGCTGATCCATTACCTCTCGCCGACAATCCGTGACGGTACGGCGTTTTTCCGGCATCGCGAGACCGGGTTCGAGACCATCGACGAGACGCGTGCCGCCACGTTTTTCAAACAACTCGGCACCGAAGTCGAAGCGACGCCGCCCGAAGGGTATATCGCGGGCGATACGGCGCTGTTCGAACGCACGGCGCTGGTCGATGCCGACTACAACCGTGCGTTGCTGTATCGGAGCTACGTCCTGCACAGCGGCGCGATCCCAAGCGACGCGCTACTCTCGGCGGATCCTTCGGTGGGGCGGCTGACGGTCACTGCATTCCTCGCGATCGAATGAGGCGGTTGAGCCGAGGGTTCGCTTGGCCTAACCCGGTGACGCTACCGGATCGGGTCCGCACCACGCGGCGACGGTTCCGGAGCGGATATTGGGGAGGCCAGCCTTGAACCATACGCGCCGGGCGTTTCTCGAAGGACTTGGCGGAACGGGCCTTGTCGCAGCGTTCCCGACGACCGCGGCAGAGGCAGCCGCAGGCGGGGAGACGCCCGATTTCGGCCCCCACGTCTTCATCGTCGATCCGAGTATGCCCGCCACCACCGTGCAGGCGCGCGTGGACGCCATCTTCCGCGAGCAGGAACGCGCGCATTTCACCGACGCGCGGCATGCGATCCTGTTCAAGCCGGGACGCTACCCGGTCGACGTGAACGTCGGGTTCTTCACGCAGGTCGCAGGGCTCGGTCGCTTGCCCGGCGACGTCGTGATCGACGGCCACGTCCACGCCGAGGCCGACTGGGCAAAGGGCATGGCGCTCGTCAATTTCTGGCGCGGCGTCGAGAATCTCTCGGTACGGCCCGCCAACGGTGCGGATCGCTGGGCAGTGTCGCAGGCCGCGCCCTATCGTCGCATTCACCTGCGCGGCGATCTGGCGCTCGACGATGGCGGCTGGGCGAGCGGCGGGTTCATGGCGGATTGCCGGATCGACGGAACCGTACGCTCGGGTACGCAACAGCAATGGTTCACCCGCAACAGCCATATCGGCGCGTGGCAGGGATCGAACTGGAACATGATGTTCGCGGGCGTCGATGGCGCCCCGCCGACGAGCTTTCCCGAACCACCCTATACCAGCCTGCCAACGGTGCCCGTGGTCCGCGAGAAGCCGTTCCTCTACGTCACCCGTACCGGGGAATGGGCAGTCTTCGTTCCCGCCCTGCGCCGCGACACGCGTGGGACGAGCTGGGCCGAGGCCGCCCCGGCCGGCACGTCGATCGCCCTGTCCCGGTTCCTGATCGCCCGCCCCGACACGCCGATCTCCGCGATCAACGAAGCGCTGGCCGCCGGGAAGCACCTCCTGCTGACCCCCGGCCTCTACCGCCTCAACGTGCCGTTACGGATCGAGCACGCCGACACGGTCGTGCTCGGTCTGGGGCTGGCGACGCTGCTCGCCGAAAACGGCGCCGCGGCGATCGTCGTCGCGGACGTTCCGGGCGTCGCGATCGCCGGCCTGCTGATCGACGCCGGGCCGGTCGAAACGCCTGTGCTCGTCCAGGTCGGTCCCAGAGGCGCCAAGCGCGATCACAGCCGCAACCCTGCCGTGCTTGCGGACCTGTTCTTCCGGGTCGGCGGCGCAACCATCGGCAAGGCCGGGACCTGCCTGGAGATCAACAGCCACCACGTGATCGGCGATCATCTCTGGATCTGGCGCGCCGACCACGGCGACCGTGAAGGCGGCCGCGTGCATGTCGGCTGGGACGAGAGCACCGCCGACCAGGGCCTGATCGTCAACGGCGACGACGTGACCATCCACGGCCTCTTCGTCGAGCATTTCCAGAAATACCAGGTGACGTGGAACGGCGAACGCGGCCGGACCTATTTCTACCAGTGCGAACTCCCGTATGATCCACCGAACCAGGCTGCATACAGGGCGGGATCGACGCGAGGCTGGGCCGCGTACAAGGTCGCGGATACCGTCCAGACGCATGAGGCGACCGGAATGGGCATCTACGCCAACTTCACCGCCGATCCCTCGATCGTGCTGGACAGCGCGGTCGAAGCACCCCGTCGGCCGGGCGTCCGCTTTGCGAGTATCACGACGATCTCGCTCGGCACCGGCCAGGGTACGATCGCGCATCTCGTCAACGACACGGGCGCCGCCGCACGACCGGGTGCCGTCCGTCAGACGCTGACCAGCTATCCATGACCACGAGGGCCCTCCGATGATCCTGCTGATACTGGCCGCGCAAGCCGCCACTTTGGGTGCGACCAACTATAGCGTGAGCGCGCCGATGCCCGCGCCCAAAGGCAAGCCGAGCTTTGCCGACGAGTTCGACGGCAAGGCAGTCGACCAGACCAAATGGCGTTTCGACACCTCGCGCAACGCCGAGGGCTGGTACAATCACGAACGGCAATATTATGCGAAGGACCGCGCCGAGAACGCGCGGATCGAAGACGGCGCGCTGGTGATCGAGGCGCGGCGCGAGACGCTCGATAAAGCGCGGTTCGCCGACTGGGGCGGCCAAGCCTATACCTCCGCCAAGCTCGTCTCGCGCCAACCGCGCGGCTACGGCTTTTACGAAGTCCGTGCGAAGCTGCCCTGCGGACGCGGCAGCTGGCCGGCGATCTGGTTGCTGCCGTCCGGCGGCACATGGCCGGACGAGGGCGAAATCGACATCATGGAGATGGTCGGCTGGGACGCCGGGACCGTCCACGCAACGCTGCACAGCGGCGCCTTCAACCACGTCAAGGGTACGCAACGTGGCGCCCAGACGCACGTCGCTACGGCGTGCACCGCGTACCACCGCTATCAGCTCGACTGGCGTGCGGATGCGATCACGATCGGCGTCGATGGCCGCGCGGTCATGCGCGTCGCCAACGACCAGCCTGGCGGCAAGGCGGCCTGGCCCTTCACGCGTCCGTACGAGCTGATCCTGAACCTCGCGGTCGGCGGCGACTGGGGTGGCCAGAAGGGGATAGACGACGCCGCGTTCCCGCAACGCATGTCGGTCGATTACGTCCGCTACTGGCGCCGCTAGCGTCGACCGCGCGCGGCTAGGATGATCACCCCGCCGCACAGCGTCAGCGCCGCGAGTACCAGCATCACCGCATCGAAATCAGTCGGCGTCGCGAGCGCCCAGGTCAGCGTCGGCCCGAGCAGCCCCGGCAGCGTGTTGGTCAGGTTGAGCAGTCCCAGGTCACGGCCGCGGTGCAGTGGGTTCGGCAGCAACTGCATGGCGAACGATGCGTGCAGCGCAAGGAACACCGACGCGCCCGCGGTATAGACGCAGAACGCGACCGCGCCGCTCGCAAAGTCATTGGCGAAGGCCATTCCACACAGCCCGGACGCGGCAACGATCGTGGCGGCGAACAGGAACGGCTTGGTCCGCCCGGAGCGATCCGCCAGTCGTCCAACCAGCACCGCGATCGGCAGCGGCAAGGTGTACGCGACGATCATCACCATCCCCATCCGCGCTGCGATCGTAACCGGCGCCACCGACGGCGCGATGCTTTCGAGATAGTAGAAGAGATAGACGAAAACAGCGCACTGCCGGCGACTTGCACGAACAGGCGCGCACTCCATGCGAGCGCCAGATCCCGCCGCAGCACTGCCTTGATCGGCGATGTCGGATCGATCCGGGCGATCGGTTGCGCCGGTGTCAGCAACAGCGGAACGATGCAGCACGCGACCACGAGCGGCACGATCGCAAGCCGCGCCGTTTCGCTCAGCGACGTGGTCGCCATCAGCAGCGCCGCCAAGGCCGACGCCACCGGACTTGCCATCGCCAGCAAGCCGCCGGCCACCCCTTTTTGCGCATCGGGCACTTCGTCGGCCATGATCGCGAGCAGCGGCGCGAGCAGCGCGTTCACCGCCACCTGGAATGCAATTACAGCGAGGATCAGCGCATTCGGCGTCGTCGCGACAGCCATCGCTGCGTAGGCCATCGCAGTCGCGACGAAGCCTCCAGCCAGCCACCCCCGGCGCCCACCGCCCCGCGCAACCGATCGATCGCTCAGCCACCCGAACACGATGTTCGACACGCTCGCCGCCAGAGCACCCGTAACGACGATCATGGTGAGAACGTCCAGCCGCCCCGCCCGCGCGACCGCGTCGACCTTGATCGGCAGCAACAGCGTCAGCAGCGGGAGATATCCGACGACCCCACCGACATAGGCGAGCGCGAACACCAGCAGGAAACCGGTGGAGCGACGCTCGGGGGCAGGCACGAAGTCGCGGAAAACGGGTAGACGCGCCATCCGCTCACCTAACCCGGTCCGGGCCGGACAGGCAACTGCGCGCCCGCCCTTCCAGCACGCTCCGGATACGAACCCAAGGACAGTCACGTCCGCCCCTTGTTCTCCTGCGAAGGCGGGAGCCCAGTCTGGGTCCCGGCCTTCGCGGGGAGACATGACTCCGCTTATCAGGTGGGGCGACGTTAAGCCCCGTCCGACTTCTAAATCCTCACCCGCCAGGGGGAGGTGGCAGGCACAGCCCGACGGAGGGGGCGGTGAGGGAGAACCGCTGTTCCGTGTCCTCCCCCTCCGTCGCTTTCAGCGCCACCTCCCCCTTGCGGAAGGAGGATCGTAACGTGAGTGCCTGCAAAACTACGGCTTCATCGTCGCCGCATCGAGCTTGGCTGTAACGACCAATGCCCGGTCCTGCGCATCATGCGCGAGCGCCACGCGATACGCGCCTCCCACGATGCGCCAGCCGGGCAGTTTCGTGTCGTAATCGGCGACGATGCGCGGTTCGGCGGTCAGCGTGATCCGCCGCGTCTCCCCTGGTTTCAGCGTCACGCGTGCAAAGCCGGCGAGCCGCATCGGCGTGGCCCCACCTGGACTGGCGCCATCGCGCGCGACGTACATCTGAGGGACGTCCGCCCCTGCCCGCTTGCCGGTATTGGTGACCTCGAACGTGACGCTCAGCGATCGCCCGCCCGTCACTACCGGGTTGCGATAGGCGAAGCTGGTGTAGCTGAGGCCGTGTCCGAACGCGAAGAGCGGGCGTTGGCGCTGCTGCTCGTACCAGCGATAGCCGACGTTCGCGCGCTCGACATAGTCGACCGGAAAGCTGTCGAGCTGGAAGGTCGACGCGTTCGCCGGATTGGCCGCCGCCTGTGCCTCGACCGACGTCAAACGGTCCAGCCCGACCGGGGCCGCACGTGGCGCTTGCGACGCGGCAACGGGGAACGTGATCGGCAGCCGGCCCGACGGAGACACCCTACCCGTCAGGATGTTGGCGATCGCCTCGCCGCCGCGCTGGCCGGGGTACCAGGCCTGGAGCACGGCCGGAACCGAGCCGATCCACGGCATCAGCACCGGCCCGCCGGTTTCGAGCACCGCGACCGTCCTCGGCTGGGCTCCAGCGACCGCGGCGATCAGGGCGTCCTGGTTGTCGGGCAGCGACAAGGTGGGAACGTCCTGCGCCTCGGTCGTCCACTGCGTCGCGAACACGATCGCGATGTCCGCACTGCGCGCCGCCGCGGCCGCTGCCGCGACGTCCTTGCCGTCGACGAACGTCACGGTCGCACCCGGCAGCGCGGCTTGCAGCGCCTTCAGCGGCGAGGATGCGTGATAGGTATAGCGCGCGAACGACATCGCCGCGCCCGACGTCAGCGGGATCTCGATCGGCGCACCGCCTACCGAGCGGACCTGGCTCGACCCCCCGCCCGACAGCACGCCGACATCCGCGCGTCCACCGATCAGCACGATGCGCTTCGCCGTCCGCGCCATCGGCAACAGGTCGCCGTCGTTCTTGAGCAGCACGATGCCCGCTTCGGCAGCGCGCTGGGCGACCTCGGCATGCGCGGCATAGGGTGGCGTCTGCGCGGTCGTCGGGACCGGATTGTCGTACGCACCCGTCTCGATCAGCCCGGTCAGATAGCGCGCGATCATGTCGTCGAGCCGTCCGGCCGGCACCGCGCCCGACTGGACGGCAGCCTTTAGCGGCGCGGCGAAATACATCGCCTTGTCGAGTTCCTGCCCCGATTGCTGGTCGAGCCCGGCGTTGGCCGCCTTGGCGGTCGAATGCACCGCGCCCCAATCGCTCATCACCCAGCCGCGATAGCCCCAGTCGCGCTTCAGCACGTCGGTCATCAAATGCCGGTTCTCGCACGCCCAGTCACCGTTGATCTTGTTATAGGCGCACATCACCGACCCCGGCCGCCCCTTCTCGATCGCGATCTGGAAGGCGAGTAGGTCGCTCATCCGCAAGCTCGCCTCGTCGATCCGTGCGTTGACGACCATGCGCCCAGTCTCCTGCGCATTGAGCGCGAGATGCTTGACGGTCGACACGATATGGTTCGATTGCACCCCGGCGATATGCGCGCCAGCCATCTCTCCGGCGAGCAACGGATCCTCGCCCAGATACTCGAAATTGCGACCGTTCCACGGGTCCCGCGTCAGGTTCACGCCGCCTGCGAGCAGGACGTTGAACCGCTTGGCGCGCGCCTCCGCGCCAATCATCGTGCCGCCTGCACGCGCGATCGCGACGTCGAAGCTCGCCGCCGCCGCGAGACTCGACGGCAGCGCGGTGGCGACGTCGCCTTTGCGCTGTTCGACCTGATTTGCGACGCCGAGCGACGCGTCGCTTTCGCGCACCAGCGGGATACCAAGCCGCGGAATGCTGTCGATATGACCGGCCGAGGGAATAAGTTCGTTCGCGGTTTTGCCGGCAGCCATCGGCGGGAACAGTCCGTGTGCCAGCGCGATCTTCTCATCGAGCGTCATCCGCGCCACGATCGCATTCGCGCGGACTCGCGCATCGGCGGTGGCAGGGGCATTGGTCAGGGAGTGTTCCGTATCCCGAGCACAGACGGTGCCCGCAATCGCCAGCAACGATGCGCCCAGCAATATTGCGCGAAAACTCTTCGACATCCTTCGGTCCTTTCCTGTTCCGGCAACCGCTCTGAAGGCGATCATCCGGCGGCGTGTTGCGCCACTGCCACTATCAACAGCATAATTTGAGAACGTTCACAACGGTAGCGCTATCGTGCTTGACTCGAATTCGCGGACCGGGAAAGTGAACGTTCACGGGAAAGGCGCAGATCATAGCGCCGTCTAAAGGGGAGGATTACCATGCGTAGCTTCGCAGCTCGCTCGCTTTCGCGTTTCGTCATCGGCACGTCGGCACTGGCTCTGGTCGGTCTGCCCGGAATGGCCTGTGCGCAGGACGCGGCAGCCACCGTTGGCAATCCAGGGCCGTCCGACATCGCGCCACAGGCCACCCCCGCCGATCCGAACGATACCACCGACGATATCGTCGTGACCGGCATTCGCGCCTCGCTGCGTGAGGCGATCGACATCAAGCGCAACGCCCAAGGGGTGGTCGACGCGATCTCGTCGGAAGATATCGGCAAGTTCCCCGACACCAACCTGGCGGAATCGCTCCAGCGCATCACCGGCGTGTCGATCGACCGCTCGAACGGCGAAGGGTCGACCGTCACCGTCCGCGGCTTCGGCCCCGAGTACAATCTCGTCACGTTGAACGGCCGCCAGATGCCGACCTCGACGCTCGGCGACGGCGCCAGCGCGCCCGCATCGCGCTCGTTCGACTTCGCCAACCTCGCCTCCGAAGGCGTCGCCGCGGTCGAGGTCTACAAGACCGGCCGTGCTGCCATACCGTCGGGTGGCATCGGTTCGAGCATCAACATCCGCACGCCGCGCCCGCTCGACAAGCCGGGGACGCGCGGCAGCATCGCCGCCAAGGGCGTGCTCGACAGCTCGCGCAACGGCAAGGACCAGATCACGCCGGAAGTGTCGGGCATCCTGTCCACCACCTTCGCCGACGACCGCATCGGCGTCCTGTTCAGCGGTGCGTATCAACGGCGCAAGGCGAGCAACAATTCGTCAGGCGTCGGCTTCCGCGACGGCTTCCTGGGGGCGGAGAACAACTGGGGCACGCTCGCACAGCCCGGCACGCCCGGTGGCGCGAACATTACCAACCGGCCCGGTCCAACCGACGTCTACGAAATTCCGCAAAGCGCCAACTACAACGTCGTCGACATCGACCGCGAGCGCATCAACGGCCAGCTCGTGTTGCAGGCAAAGCCGACCGACACGCTGACCGCGACGCTCGACTTCACCTATTCGAGCAACAAGGTCGAGGTCCGCGACAGCAGCGTAGGCATCTGGTTCAACTTCGGCGATACCCGCAGCGCCTGGACCGACGGCCCCGCCGCCGGCCCGGTCTTCTATTCGGAGAGTTTCGCGCCCGGCAAGGATCTGTCGTACAGCAGCTCGCTTACCGCGAACAAATCCGAGAACAAGTCGATCGGCGGCAATCTGACCTGGGAAGCGCCCGGCAACGTCACGATGTCGCTCGACGCGCATCACTCAACCGCGACGTCCAAGCCGACCAACGATTACGGCAGCAGCACGTCGATCGGCGGCGCGATCTTTGGCGTCCAGTCGCAGACCGTGAACTTCGAGAACGACCTGCCGGTCATTTCGTACCAGATGTATCCGGGTATCGACCCGCTGAACGCCGCGCTGATCACGCCCACCGGCAACGCGTTCCGCAATGCGTATTTCAAGGACGAGATCAACCAGCTCCAGTTGAAGGGCCATTACGACCACGACGGCGAGTTCCTCGACAGCATCGACTGGGGCTTCTCGTACGTCGACAACAAGGTTCGCTCGGCCTACGGCTTCATCCAGAACGAGACCTGGGGCGGGATCGACCCGCGCGGCGCGTCGTTCGGCGCGGCGGCGGTGCCCGACGATTTCTTCAATCTCACCAGCATCCCCGACAAGTTCAAGGGCGTCTCGGGCGCGAACAATCCCGCGATCCCGCAGTCGATCTACACATTCAATTTCGAGCGGATGGCCGAATTGCTGCGCTCGCAGTATAATATCTGCAGCGCGCCGCAGACCGGCGTGGCCGCGCCCGGCACCTGCCTCGCCAACTACACCAACGATCGCCGGATTCGTGAGCGGACGATTTCGCCTTTCGTGCAGTTCAATGGCAAGTTCGATGTGTTCGGTCGGCCTGCGCATATCATCGGCGGCGTTCGGTATGATGAAACGCAGGTGAACTCTTCGGCGCTGGTGCCGATCCCGAACGGGACGCGCTGGACGGGGGCCAACGAATTCGCGCTTACCTACGGCGCCAATTCCTTCACGTCGCTGAAGGGTAAGTATCACAACTGGTTGCCTGCGGTCGATTTCGACGTCGAACCGGTCCGCAACGTCAAGCTGCGCGCATCGTACAGCCACACCATCACGCGCGCGGATTACGGCAGCCTCCAGGGCGGCCTGAACATCGACTCCAACCCGCGTATCGGCGGCGGCACGGGTAGCCAGGGCAACCCGAACCTGATCCCGTACAAGTCGAAGAACATCGATCTGTCGGCGGAATGGTATTACGGCCCCGAGAGCTATGTCTCGGTCGGATACTTCACCAAGGACGTGCAGAACTTCATCGGCACGACGCAGCTCAATACGCCCGCGTTCAACCTGCGCAACCCGGGCTCGGGGCCGCGCTACCGTCAAGCGGTGGCGGCGCTCGGGACGACGGACAATTTGCGCGTTCGCGACTATATCCTGCGCAATTTCCCCGCCTCCTCGCAGGTCACGGGCACGAGCGATGCCGGCCTGCTGAACGGCAACATCTTCGGCCTGCCCGAGGACGATCTGTTCAACTTCCAGTTGAGCCAGCCGTTCAACAGCGACCAGACCGCGAACATCAACGGCTGGGAATTCGCGATCCAGCACCGGTTGTGGGAAACCGGCTTCGGCGTCATCCTGAACTATACGATCGTCAACGGCGACGCGAAATACGACAACACGCTCGATCCGAACATCGGCCAGTTCGCGCTGACCGGGCTCAGCGACAGCGCCAACGCAGTCGGCTATTACGACAAGAACGGCATCCAGGCGCGCGTCGCGTATAACTGGCGCGGCGAGTTCTATGCCGGCGGCGCGTTCGACCCGACCTATGTCGAGGCGTACGGCCAAGTCGATGCGAGTGCGAGCGTCCAGGTGACCAAGGGGCTCGCGGTGTTCGCCGAGGCGATCAACCTCACCGGCCAGGGCCGTCGCGGCCATCGCCGCTCGGATAATTTCGTGACGTTCGCGCAGCCTGGGTACGCACGCTATTCAGGCGGCGTGCGCTTCAACTTCTGAGGCGGGTGTTTGGGATCCTCCCCCGCAAAGGGGGGGGTGGCTGGCACTTGCCAGTCGGAGGGGGAGGAAGGGGTAACCGCTGTTCCGTGCCCTCCCCCTCCGTCGCCTACGGCGCCACCTCCCCCTGGCGGGGGAGGATTGGAGGGTATGGACGGCCTCGAACCGCTCCGTCATTCTGACGAAAGTCAGGACCCAGGGTACCTGAAGACGGTCCTCATTGGCTCTGGGTCCTGACTTTCGTCAGGATGACGACGAAGGATGGCGGCCAAGGATGACGCACCCGCCGCCGACGGAGCAAGTTGGCGTGCGGAAATAGGGAAACAGGCAGCAGACGATGGCCACGGATAACGGCCCCGGAGTAACGAGCGACCACCCGATCACGAACATCGTGGTCGTCGGCGGCGGTACGGCCGGCTGGCTGGCCGCGTGCCTGATCGCCGCGCGCGCCGATCGCGGCGCGCAGCGGCCGCTCTCCGTTACCCTCGTCGAATCTCCCGATGTCGCGACGATCGGCGTCGGCGAGGGCACGTGGCCGACGATGCGCCGCACGCTCGAACGGATCGGCATCGCCGAGACCGACTTCCTGCTCGCCTGCGACGCGTCGTTCAAGCAGGGGTCGCGGTTCGACGGGTGGCGGACGGGCGCGGCCGACGACAGCTATCTTCACCCTTTCACCGCTCCCGTCGACGGCGACCCGCGCGATATCGTCGCAGCCTGGGCGGAGCATGGCGGGCGGTTCGCGGACATCGCCGGCGCTCAGGGCACAATCTGCCACCACGACCTCGCGCCGCGCCAGCGGGCGATGCCCGATTATGCCGGCACGCTGAACTATGCCTACCATCTCGACGCAGGCAAGCTCGCCGCACTGCTGACGCGCCATGCGACCGAGCGGCTCCGCGTGCGTCACGTCCGCGACCACGTCGTCGGCATCGACAGCACCGGAGACGGTGACATCGCCGCGGTCCGGACACGCGCGTCGGGCGCGATCGACGGTGACCTGTTTCTAGACTGCACCGGCCACGCCGCGCTGCTGATCGGCGGGCATTATGGCATCGGCACAGTCGACTGCGGCGGCGAACTGTTCAACGACCGCGCGCTCGCGGTGCAGGTGCCGGTCGCGGACGGCAGCCCGATCGCCTCGCAGACCAACGCGACCGCGCACGCTGCAGGCTGGATCTGGGACATCGGCCTGCCAGCCAGGCGCGGTGTCGGCTGCGTCTATTCCTCCGCGCATCTGAGCGACGATGCCGCGGCGGAGACGCTTGCGCGCTATATCCGCGCCACCGCGCCGGACGCTCCGCTGCCCATTTTCCGCCAGCTCAAGTTCCAGTCGCGCCACCGCGCGAAGTTCTGGGAGCGTAATTGCCTCGCGGTCGGACTGTCGGCCGGGTTCCTCGAGCCGCTCGAAGCGTCGGCGATCGTCCTGATCGAACTGTCGCTCGATGCGCTGCTCGACAATTTCCCCAGCCACCGCGGCGCGGTGGATATCCACGCGAACCGCTTCAACGCGCTGTTCCGCTATCGCTGGGACCGGATCGTCGAGTTCCTGAAGCTGCATTACGTGCTGAGCGAACGCGACGAACCCTATTGGCGCGACCACCGCGACGCCGCATCGATCCCGCCGCGCCTCGTCGAGCTGCTGACGCTGTGGCGGCATCAACCACCGTCGCGCGCGGATTTCCCGATGATCGACGAGATCTTCCCCGCCGCAAGCTATCAATACGTCCTGTACGGCATGGGCTTTCCGGTGCCGACGCGTGGACCGATCGCCACGGCGGACCGGGCACGCACGGAAACCTTGCTCGCACAGGTCGATCAGCGCAGGCGTATGCTCGCCGCTGGCCTGCCGACTAACCGTGCCTATCTCGATGCCCTACGGCATGCGACCGCCCCTGCGATGGAACTGCCTGCGATGGAACCGATAGCCTGATGCCCGACCACGTCATCCTCACCGCCGAAGACCACCGCGACCTGCGTATCCGTACCGAGCGCTCGCCCGCGCTCGGCGACGCGGTGATGACCTGCATCACCGTCCCCAGCGAGTTCCGGCGCGTCCAGACGCATTATCCGATCCTGTTCCAGCTCGACCAGACACGCGGCAGTTTCACGGCGCTGGCGATGTTCGGGTTCGAGCCCGGCGAGAACCTGTTCCTGACAGACGCCGGATGGGACGCGCGCTATCGTCCGCTCGCGATCGACAGCCAGCCGTTCCTGGTCGGGCGCGGCGACGGCGACGTCCGCCAGGTGCATATCGACATGGCGAGCCCGCGGATCGGCGCAGGCGAAGGCGTCCGCGTATTCGACGATACCGGGCGACCGACGCCGTATCTCGAACGGATCGCCGATCAGCTCCGCGCGCTCGACACCGATTATGTCGCATCGGCCGATTTCTTCGCCGCCTTGCGCCGGTACGACCTGCTCGAACCGCTGACGATGGACGTGACGCTCGACGATGGCTCGAAGAACCGGCTGGTCGGCTATCATGTCATCGACGAGGACCGGCTGGTCGCGCTCGACGATACCGCGGTCGCCGACCTGCACGGTGCGGGGCATCTGATGCCGATCTTCATGGCGCTCGCCTCGCTCGGCAATATCGGCGATCTCGTCGCGCGCAAGAACCGCCGGACCGATCATGGCTGATGCCGATCCCGGTATCTTCGCGACCATGCCGCGCATCCGCGAGATCGCGGTTGGCGATCCCGCCGATCTGGACGCGCATCTGCGCGAGGCGACCACGCCGTTCATCGTGCGTGGGTTGATCGCGGATTGGCCGATGGTGCAGGCCGGTCGGCGATCGTCGCGGGCGGCGCGCGACTATATCCAGGGCCACGCACGCGACCTGCCCTTCGCGGTCTCCGTCGCGATGCCCGACAGCGGCGGCCGGCTGTTCTACGACGCGACGCACGCGATGAACTTCCAGATGCTGCGTGCGAAATTGCCGGAGATCTTCGCACGGATCGACGCCAACGAAGGCGCCGCCGACGCGCATGCCATCTATCTCGCGTCGATCGACATGCATCAGTTCTTCGTTGGACTGCACGAGGCGAACCATGTCGAGCTTGGCGACCGCACGCCGCTCTCCAGCATCTGGATGGGCACCCGGACACGGATCGCGGCGCATAACGACGTGCCCGACAATCTCGCCTGCGTCGCGGTCGGGCGGCGGCGCTTTACGGTCTTTCCGCGCGACCAGTTCCGCAATCTCTACCTCGGCCCGGTCGACAATACCCCGGCTGGCCGTGCGGTCAGCATGGTCGATTTCCACCATCCCGATTTCGCCGCTCACCCTCGCTTCCGCGAGGCATTGCGGCATGGGCAGGTCGCGGAGCTGGAGGCCGGCGACGCGCTCTACATCCCGGCGATGTGGTGGCACCATGTCGAGGGGCTGTCGGACTTCAACGTGCTGGTGAATTACTGGTGGCGCGAGACGCCGCGGTGGCTCGGCCAGCCGCAGGACGCGCTGAACCATGCGATGCTGGCGATCCGCGATCTGCCCGCGGACGAGAAGGCGCATTGGCGCGATATGTTCGATCATTATGTCTTCGCCAACGGTCCCAACGTCACGAACCACATTCCCGAGGCGGCGCGCGGCATGCTCGCGCCGCTCACCGCCGACACCGCGGGTCGCCTCCGCGCCTTCCTCCTGAGAGCGCTGAGCCGATGAAAAACACACCTGTTCGTCGCGTCGTGATCGCCGGGGGCGGCACCGCCGGCTGGATGGCCGCCGCGGCGATCGCCCGCACGATGGGCAGCACGATCGAGCTGACGCTGATCGAATCCGATGCGATCGGTACGATCGGCGTGGGGGAATCGACGATCCCGCCGATGATCACCTTCAACCGCCTGCTCGGGATCAACGAAGCCGAGTTCATGCGCGAGACGCAGGCGACGTTCAAACTCGGCATCCTGTTCGACGACTGGAAGGACCGTGGCGAACGCTATTTCCACTCGTTCGGGATTACGGGAAAGGATCACTGGTCGGCGGGCTTCCAGCATTTCTGGCTGCACGGGCTGACCAAGGGGCATGACCAGCCCTACGACGATTATTGCCTCGAGCTGCGCGCCGCGTTGCAGGGCAAGTTCGCGCATCTGCCCGACGAGCGGATGAACTATGCGTATCAGCTCGATTCGACGCGCTATGCCAAGTTCCTGCGGCGGATGGCGGAGGCCGACGGCACGCGCCGCATCGAGGGCAAAATCGCGCAGGTCGAGCTGAACGGCGAGAGTGGCGATATCGCGGCGCTGGTGCTCGAGTCCGGCGCGCGGATCGAGGGCGACCTGTTCCTCGACTGCACGGGTTTTCGCGCGCTGCTGATCGAAGGCGCGCTGCACGCCGGGTTCGACGACTGGACGCATTATCTGCCATGCGATTCCGCGATCGCGATCCAGACCGAGAGCGTGCGGCCTGCGCTGCCCTATACGCGGGCGATGGCGCATGATGCCGGTTGGCAGTGGCGCATCCCGCTTCAGCATCGCACCGGCAACGGCATCGTCTATTGCAGCCGCTATCTCGACCGCGACGCCGCGCTCGAACGGCTGCTCGGCAATATCGAGGGCAAGACGCTGACCGAGCCGAACGTGATCCGTTTCGTGACCGGCGCGCGGCGGCAGCAATGGCACCGCAACTGCATCGCGATCGGCCTGTCGGGCGGGTTCATGGAGCCGCTGGAATCGACCAGCATCCACCTGATCCAGCGCGCCGTGCTGCGGCTGTTGCGGCTGTTCCCGTCGGGCGCCGTATCGCCGCGCGACGTCGCCGAATTCAACGACCAGCAGCATACCGACATGCTGCAGATCCGCGATTTCCTGATCCTGCATTACAAGGCCACCAACCGCCGCGACAGCGCGTTCTGGCGGCAGTGCGCGGCGATGCCGATCCCGGCGTCGCTGGAGCAGAAGATCGAGCTGTTCCGTGAGACCGGCCGCGTGTTCCGCAAGAACGAGGAGCTGTTTGCGGAGAATAGCTGGGTGCAGGTGATGCTCGGCCAGGGGATCGTCCCGCGGAGCTATCATCCGATCGCGACCAAGCTGCGCGACGAGGAACTGGCGCGGCTTCTCGGCGGCTTGCGCGACGGCACCAACGCGACCGTCGCGGGGCTGCCCGAGCATGCCGACTACGTCGCGCGCTACTGCGGCACCGCGCCCGCACCCTCGCCCGTCCTCGCAGCCTGAGTTCGGACGCATGGCAAGGCGACGTCAGGCGGTAACGATCAAGCACGTCGCAGCGGATGCGGGCGTGTCGCTGCAGACCGTCAGCCGCGTTGTGAACAAGGACTCGGGCGTCCGGCCCGAGATGATGCGCCGTGTCCAGGCGTCGATCGACAAGCTCGGTTACGTCCCGTCGATCGCCGCGCAACGGATGGGTGGGTCGCGCTCGTACCTGATCCTCGCGCTCAACGATCGCGAGCGGACGATCGCCGACTGGCGCGCGCGGCAGGGTACCGACTGGTTCGACCAGATGATGCTCGGCGGCATGCTGACCTGCGCCGAGCACGGCTATCGTCTGATCGTCGAGCTGGTCGATACGCATAGCGACCATATCGAGCGCGAACTGCTGGCCGCGATCGCCGCGTTGCAGCCCGACGGCGTGATCCTGACGCCGCCGCATTCGGGCAATCCGCTGATCATCAACCTGCTTGAGGCGCAGGGCATCAGCTTTGCGCGGATCGGTTCGCTGAGCGACGGGCCCGGCATCCGGCTGATCATGGACGACACGCGCGCCGCCGGGATCGCGACCGAGCATCTCGTCGAACTGGGGCATCGCCGGATCGGCTTCATCGCCGGCCCCGACGAGTATGAACTGAGCGGATGGCGCGTCGACGGCTGGCGTGCGGCAATGCTCGCGGCGGGCCTCTCGACCGATGGATTGATGGCGCAAGGCGACTTCAGCCACGCTTCCGGCCGCGCCGCAGCGCAGGCGCTGCTGGCGCTGTCCGAGCCGCCGACCGCGATTATCGCGAGCAACGACCAGATGACGCTGGCGACGCTGGAACTGGCGCGGGAACGGGGTTTGACGGTTCCGACCGATCTCTCGCTGATCAGCTTCGACGACACCCCGATCATCCGCCTGGCGCATCCGCCGTTGACCGCGATCGTCCAGCCGATCGCCGAAGTCACCGCGCAGGCCGTCAAGCTCATCATCGCCGACCACGCCGACGGCCCCACGATCACGACCCCGGTAACGGTGTCCGCGTCGATGACGATACGCGAGTCCACCGCACCGCTTCTTGGCCGAAATGGAACTACCACCGCTTAATTGATCGTCGACATCCACGGCTATCAGCCTTCTGCCCCCCCGCCCCCGCAGTATGGGCGAACGTCGCTTAGGCCGTGGTTCGCCCAAAAGCGGGCTGGTCGCATTCCACCTGATCCCTGCCGTCCGGGTGATGGCCTGATCCATGGACGCTGAGTTACTGGCGGTTCGGAGCCAAACGCATCGGGCCGTATTGCATCGAGACGGCTGCTCCGCGAGTAGGGAGCATGCCTCACGCCAGCAACATCGTCTATTGCGACGGTCCGGACAGCCCCCACGCCTTCGACATCGTTCCGCTTCAACCCCGCAAGGGAAGCTTGGATGCGATGTGCCCCGTCTGCAAAGGCCGGGGCCAGTGGAATACCGAGATTGATCTCGTCAGCTTCCGCTGCAAGCGCACTGCCTGCGATCGTTGCCACGGCGCTGGATGGGTAGAAACCGGCTCCGACCCGGTCGGGCTGCCCGATATCGAGATCGCACCGGGAGGCTACCCCCAGTGGACCCTACGCTTCGAACCTGCTGACGAAGCCACCCAGATTGATCCCGAAACGCCAGGCCTGTCGCAGGCCTAGGCAGTTACTGGCTTGAGTCAGGCGCCCCGAGCTTCGCCGCGATCCGCGCGACTTCCTCATCGCTCGGCTCCTCCGGCAGTTCCTCGCCAGGCAAAAGCGCGTCATCGGGGATGCCTGGTGCGGTACCGGCAATCGGCTCGTCGATGGCGCGCTCGTTGGCACCATCCGTGATCTTTTCTCTGTTCGCCATGTCAGTCTCCTTCGTAGCGCTCAAACGCACAGAGAGCGCTAACGACCCTAAGCACGAAGACAAGGACGCTACCGAGCAAGCCAAGGAAATGGACGACGTGCAGGAAGATGCTACCAAGGAACGCGAAGAAAACGGCGGATACCAGTAGAACTGCACTAGCCGTGCCGGCGGCTGGTATAATCGAGCGCAACGTCAACATATGCCAGTGAAAGGAATGACTGCTTTCCGTCTTCCAGTTGCAACATTGACCCATGCCAGATTCGCTTATCGATATCCCATCGATCGCTTAAGTCGGAGATTACCTCGTGGTCCCGTAGGTTGACGCTTTAATTGAAATCGGGCAGCAGATGGCCTCTGCCCGCATTACGATGCGCATGATAAGGGCGTGCATGCTCAAAACAAAAATGAAGCGGCTTACCGGTCGCGGTGATCGCGCGGTCGAACGCCTTGCCGAGATCGAGACATCTATCACACGCCTTGCCGACAATGATCTGCTCGATCTGGCAGACATCTTCAAAGCCGAGCCCCGCACGCCAATCGGCGATATGGCGTTCCTGGAAATGGCGCGGAGAAGTATCAGCCTTTGACGGTAGCGGGGCCATGCGGTGGTAAAACAATCTGCTGCCGTTACGCTCGGACAACAGCCATGCCGAGCGGGCGATCAGTCACGTCGAGGCCCGGCATGAAGCATTGCGCAGTATCGCTATCTGGACACCGGACATGCAAATCCGAGAGGTTCACATGACGGTGAGCCTCTCGGATCAGGACATTATCGCCTAAGGCCGGACTTAGGACTTGAGCGATTTTGCCATGTTGAGATGCGCTGCGACCGTCGGCGCCAAGCCCGACGCGAACGTCTTGAGCTGGGGCACGTCGCCGGTTGCTGCATATCCCTGCAACGTATCGAGCGTCTGCTGATGCCCCGCGACCTGGGCAGCGGCGTACGCGGTGTCAAAGTCAGAGCCCTGCTTGGTCTTCAGGTCCGCGAGCTTCTGCTGCTGCTCGGCGTTGAGCGCCGGGTTGGGCGTCAAGGCTGGCGACAGCGTCGCCGTCAGAGCCTTCAGCTTCGCAGTCGAACCTTCATGGGCCGTGATCATCTGGCCAGCGAACTTCTTCACTGCCGCAGACGCGCCGTTGGTTACAGCGAGCTTCGAGGTCTCGATCTCGAACGCGTCGCTTGCAGCGGCCATGTTTACGAACGCCTGCCCACCCGAGGCGGGTGTTGCCATGGCATCGTTGGAACCAGCTGCGTTGACGTCCATGGCTGTCGTGTTGGCATAGGTGCCGTTATCGACGGCCGTGGTATCCTCGGCCTTCTTGTTGCATGCGGCCAATGACAGGGCCGTTACCGATACAAGTGTCATGGTCTTGAGATTCATCATCGTCTCCATCTGCTCACATATTGCCGCCCGCTCAACGCGTGCCTTGAGGGGACCGTTCCGCACGAGCAATAAGCTCCGGACCGATCGCAAGGCGCGTTCGTTCTAGCCATCTGCCGGCACAGCTGCCGGCCTTATCGGGACACGGCAATGAGCATCTTCAGCACGATCATGAACAAGGTTTTTCACCACAAGGCTGCGCCGACCGCTGCGCCCGCTGCAGCGCCTGCCGCGGCACCCCAGCCAGCAACACCGGCCGCGCCGGCCGCTGCCACCCAGCCCGTGCCAACGGCGCCCCAGCAGGCTGTCGATGTCGGTGCGGTCCTCAGCGAGATGGCGTCGATGAAAGATGGCGGGGGCAACTACCAGAGCTCGATCGTCGATCTCCTCAAGCTGCTCGACCTGGATTCCAGCCTGACCGCCCGCAAGGAGCTCGCCAACGAGCTGAATGTCCACGCGTCGGCTGACGGCTCGGCCGAGCAGAACATCGCTCTTCACAAGGCCGTGATGCAGAAGCTCGCCGATAACGGCGGGATCGTTCCAGACAGCCTGCGCAACTAACGCGACCGACCCGGAGGGGACCGCACCCTACGCGGTTCCCTCCCGCCTTAGACCGTCGGCGAATGGAGCACCGCGTGGTAGCCAGATGCTGGCTTGCTTACTGACACGGGCGCGACTTCGCTGATCATCGAGATAAACCAGTAACCAACTGAAACGACCGTTCGGGCCCGCCAAGTTGATGTGGGATAGGACGATGATTTGGACCCCGCCCGCCCTCGACGCGCGTTGTTAATGTTCCAGCAAAGGAGCGGATCATGAGCGACAGCGAACCGAACGCCGACGAAGGCGCAAGCCCCGCCGAGGACGTCAAGAAGCAAAACCCTACTGGAACGACGACCGGCGACCAGACCGGTGAGACCGGTGCCGACCATAAGGTTGAGGATCTCGCGAAGGCAGGCCGCGATGACATGGATACCGATGAGGGCGCCGAATAATTAGCGTATCAAAACTCAACCACCGCGAGGAGTAGGCCATGAGCGACCACAAACCGTCCGATCCGGGGTCGGAAGATTTCAAGAAAACCGCCGGCGAGAGTCTCGATGCAGGCATTGCTGATGAAAGTGCTGCCTACGAGAAGGCGATCGATGCCGACAATGCCGACGACGAGGTCGCAGAAGGCAAATGGAAGTCGACCGACGACGGTAGTGGCACGAGCGAAACTGACTGACTAGCGACGGACTAGCGGAGTGAGATCTCCAAAAGGTTTCAAGAGATGGGGCTGGCGAACAGTCCCATTTCTCCGTTTGCCTTCAAGTCTTCGAGGACGGCAATTCGGAATGCGTTTCGCGGAAGCGGCCTCTCCCATGAGGTCAGATTGTATCCAGGCCCGGAATTGTTTTGCGGGAGGATGGATCGACCGGAGCGCACGACATTGGTGGTAGTCGCGTCGCGGGAATGCGGGGCAGCAAAGCCTCATTTTCGTGGATATGTTCCAAAATCACGGCGTTTTGAACATATCAGAAGGAGAGCATGATGTCCGATACGTTCAAACCGACCGCAAAGATGGCTGCGAACGCGAAGAAGGGATTGAAGTTACGCGAGGATTTCGGACGCGGCGGTACTGACGTCGGGGTTCGTCGTGCCGAGCAACTCGCAGCGCAGGAGGATGCGACCCCCGAAGACGTGAAGTCGATGCATAGCTACTTTGCGCGTCACGCGGTCGACAAGGAGGGGAAAGCGCATGATTGGGGATCGGACACTGATCCGTCTGCTGGCTACGTGGCCTGGCTTCTCTGGGGCGGAGATGAGGGCAAGGAATGGGCTGACCGACACGCCGAAAAGCTAGAGTAAACGCTCTCAATATGTGAGACCTGATTGGCGATCGTCGTCTGATCGCGAGCAGGCATATTTTGCGGCGGAGGGCGGGGTTTGCACGACGCCGTCAGCGCTCTTTGCTGCTGTCAATCGTTGGGGCCGTCGGATGTACATTCTTCTTCTCGCCGCCGCTGCAGCCCTGGCGCAATCGCCCGTTGCTACGCCTGTTGTAAAACCAGGCACGATAGCGATCGTTGTCAGCGATAATACGACCACGTCCACGGCGGTCGCAAAGACGTTCACGGATGCCGTTCAACGGGCCCTCCTTCGAACACCCTTCCTACCCCTGCCCGACGTGAGCCACAGCCTATACGTCGCCACGGTTGAGGTATCACAGACGCGGCGCGGCATCGTCCGGTCCGGCAACGATCGGTCGGATCGGCCAGCCATGGCGGCGGGCCTTGGAGGCCTGTCGCTGACTCTGCCTTCTGGAAAGGATCAATTGCGCGGACTGATCGTGACCCGTCTCGAGGTGACCGTGTCGCTGCGCCGCGATAGCCGCGTCGTCTGGACGGGGCAGGCGACCACGGTACGCGCTAGCGGGACGCGAACCGGCGATCCTTCGGTTGTTGCTGCGGCACTGTCCGATGCCCTCCTGACGTGGTTCCCCCGGCAGCTGCCTGGTCCGCTGTCTGTCCCGTAAGGTTTACCACCCCAGGCGAGCATCCCGCCGAGCGGGTATGCATCCATGGCCGTCAGTCCTGCACTTCGGCGCCGCGTGCGAATGGAGTACCGTCTCGTTCTTCATCGGGGAGCATCGATAGAAGATCGAGACGGTTCTCCAAAAGTTCAGGGCCGGAACGCGCCGATGCCGGCGATCGCCATCTTGGGCTGGGCGGTCGCGACGGTGGTGAAGCCGAGCATCAGATACCGCGCCGATCGCGCCTTCGCGAAGGTGATGCGCTGCGTGGCGCGCGCGTAGGCGATGTTGCCGAACTCGCCCTCGCCCGCCGGCGTCCAGGTCTTGCCGTCCTCGCTCGTCTCGACGCGGTAGCGGCCCGGCGGACCCGCATCGGGCAAGGCCTGGCGGGTCGGCGTGAGGCTGAACCCGGCGACTTGGTCAGCCTTGCCCATGTCGATCATCAGCATGACCGGGCTGGTCGAAGTCGGCGCGGGCGTGGTCCAGACGGTGGCGAGGTCGTCGTCGAGCACCGCCTCGGCGCCCGCCAAAGGTGGCTTCATCGCACCGGCCAGCGACACCGCCTTGCCTGGATCGAGCGACACCGGACCGCCTTGCGTCGCACCGGCGATCGTCCACCCGGTCTTCGAGATGATCTTGTTGCCCGTCGCCTGCGATGCCGCGACCGCGACCGGCGCGACGCTGAGGAACAGCGACAGTTCGGTGATCGCCGGGCATGCCGGCGCCTCGACGATCCGCAACCGCACGCGGCGCGCCGTCACCGGCTCGGGCAGGCGGATGATGCGTTGCGCACCGATGCACTCGTGCACCGCGACCTCGCGCCAGGCGCCCTTCGCATCGGCCACGTCGATCGCGAACTTCGTCACGCGCACGCCGAGCGCCAGCGCCTCGCGGATCCGGATCAGGTCGAAACGGCGCCCCGGCGGCAGGTCGAGCACCAGCGACGGCGTCTTCACCGCATCGGGCGTGCTCCAATAGGTGTCGGGATTGCCGTCGAGCACATTGGCCGGCGCAAACCGCGCGCCGCGTACTGCCGAGGCGCTCGCCACCGCGCCCTTTGCCAGATCGGTCGCGAAGCTGCCACGCAACGCATCGCCGAACGACTTCAGCGACGCGAGATCGGGCTCGGCGATCAGCCCGCGGCGATCGGGCGGCAGGTTGAGCATCATGTTGGTGCCGCGCCCGACCGACTCGTCGTGGAACTGCATCAACCGCTGCGGCGACTTTACCTGCAGATCCTCGTCGGCATGATAGAACCAGCCGGGCCGGATCGACGTATTCGTCTCCGCCGGCCACCAGAGTGGCGCACCGCGGACGCCCGAATTGCCCTCGGCCTGCACATAGGGATGGTTCGGCATCGTCGGCCAGCATGGATCGCCCGCCCGCCCGTCCTCGTTGCCGACCCAGCGGATATCCGCGCCGAGCGGATCGAAGGTGCACGCCATGGGCTGCAATTTGTGGACCAGCGCGATGATCGACGGCCAGTCGTAATAGCGCGGCGCATCGATCTTCCGCGCCTCGCGCGCGCCGCCATAATAGCCGTCGCCGCCGTTCGCGCCGTCGAACCACACTTCGAACAGCTCGCCGTAATTGGTGCAGAGATCGGTCAGCTGCGCGCGGAAATACTCGACGTACGAGGGTTTTCCGTAGTCGGCGCGGTTGCGGTCCCACGGTGACAGGTACAGGCCGTAGGCGATCCCGGCGCGACGGCACGCGTCGCCCAGTTCGCGGACGATATCGCCCTTGCCGTTCTTGTAGGGGCTGTTGCGGATGCAATGCTCGGTGAGCTTGGTCGGCCAGAGGCAGAAGCCGTCATGATGCTTGGCGGTGAGGACGAGCCCGTTCAGCCCCGCGCTCTTGGCCGCGGCGACGATCTGGTCGGGGTCGAACGCGGTCGGGTCGAACAGCTTGGGGTCCTCGTCGCCGTATCCCCATTCCTTGTCGGTCCAGGTGTTCAGCGTGAAGTGGACGAAGCCGTAGCGCTCGCGCTTGTGCCACGCGAGTTGCCGCACGCTGGGCGTCGCACCCCATGGGGCCGGCGCGCCGACCGGTGCAGCCGCACCCGCCCGGCCAGCGGCAGCGGTGGCGAGCGTAGCGGCGATCAACGCGCGGCGATTGAGGTCTAACGTCATCGCGAAACTCCGGTGGTTGCAGGCGGCCGATCGGCAGGCGCGCGGCCAAAATCACGGTTGGGCTTGTCGCTCATCTCGAACACGAGCCGCCCGCCGCCAACGATATCGGCATGCGCGATCCAGCTCTTCGTCCAGAGCCGGCCGTTCCACGTCACCGACTGGACATAGGGCCGGTCGGCCGCATTGCCGCGCGCCTCGACGACCAGCGTCTTGCCCGCACCAACGCGCATCTCGGCACGATCGAACAGCGGCGAGCCGAGCACGTAGTTCGCGCTCACCGGATCGACCGGGTACAGCCCGAGCGCGCTCAGCACGAACCACGCGCTCATCTGCCCACAATCGTCGTTGCCGATGATGCCGTCGGGATCGTCCTTGTACATCTCGGTCAGCAGCCGCCGGACCATCGCCTGCGTCTTCCACGCCGCGCCGCAATAGGCGTACATATACGCGACGTGGTGGCTCGGCTCGTTGCCGTGTGCGTATTGACCGACCAGCCCGGTGATGTCGGGCGGTGCGTCCTTCGGCAGGATAGACGGTGCGTTGAACAGCCCGTCGAGCTTCTGCTCGAACTTCGCATCGCCGCCCATCGCCGCGATCAGGCCGTAGATATCGTGCTGGTTGAGGAACGTCGCCTGCCAGCCGTTGCTCTCGGTATAATCGCGCCACTTCGACGAATGGCCGAGCGCGATCGGATCGTACGGCGTGGTCCATGTGCCGTTCTCGAGCTTCGGCCGCGCGAACCCGATCGACGGGTCGAACACGTTGCGCCAGTTGCCACTCCGCTTGCGCAACCGCGCCGCATCGGCAGTCGCGCCCGCAGCGTCAGCCAGATGCGCAGACGCGTAATCGTCATACGCATATTCGAGCGTGCGCGAGACCGACTCGAACACCGTATCGGCGGGCACATAGCCCAGCGTGTCGTACGGCTTGATCCCGAGGCTATTGTCGAGGTTGGGCATCGCGAAATCGAAAGAGCGGCGCTTCACGTTCGGCCACGCCGCGGCATAGTTCGCGGGCACGCCCTTCGCGCGCGCCTCGGCCATCACCGACACCGAATGCCAGCCGATCATGCAGCCCGTCTCGACGCCTTGAAGCGGCCAGACTGGCGGGCCGTACGGGCTCTGCTGCGTCTGCCGGATCAAGTCGCCGACCAGCTCCGCGGTCCGCTCGGGCTCGATCAGCGTGAGCAGCGGATGGAGCGCGCGATACGTGTCCCACATCGAATAGGAACTATATGCGCGGTCCTTGCCGGTGATCGTGTGCACCTGCCGGTCGAGCCCGACATAGCGTCCGTCGACATCCGAGAACAACGTCGGCGCGAGTTGCGCATGGTACAGCGCGCTGGCCATGATCGTGCGCTGGGCGGTCGTGCCGCCCTCGACGCTGACGGCGGCAAGCGCGGGCGCCCAGCGCTTGGCGGCATCGGCGCGGTAGCGGTCGAAGTCCCAATGCCGCGCCTCGGCGGCCAGGTTCGCGCGCGCGCCGGCTACGTCGACCGCGGAGATCCCGGTGCGGATCACGATCGGCGCGGCGCCGGCATCGTCGTAATGCAGCACCGCCTTGACGCGCTTGCCCGCGACGCCTTTCGCGCCCGCCGCCTGCGGGGCGTCGCCATCGCCGTAGAAGACGATCCGGTCGGGCTTGCGCGACAGCTGCATCGCGAAGTGAATCCGCCGCCCCTTCGCCCAGCGGAACACGCGCCGACTGCCGGTCAGCATGCCGGTTGCGTCGACGTTTAGTGAGGCATCGTCGATCAGCACGCCGTGATCCCATTTGTCGAGGATCAGATGCGACAGGTCGATCAGGATATGCCCCGCGCCCGACGGGAAGACGTGGCGCTGGATGCCGGTCCGCTCGGTCGCGGTCAGTTCCGCACGGACACCCGATTCCAGCATCACGCGGTAGTAGCCGGGCTCGGCATGCTCGGCCGAGAAGCGCTGGCGATACCCCGCATCGGGATCGGCTAGCGTGCCCGGAGTCAGCTGGACCTTGCCACGCGTCGGCACCACCAGCACGTCGAGCATGTCGCCGATCCCGGTGCCCGACAGATGCGTATGGCTGAACCCCATGATCGACGTGTCGGTGCGGTGATACCCCGAACACGCATCCCAGCGCTCGACATCGGTATCGGGGCTGAGCTGCACCATCCCGAACGGCAAAGTCGCACCCGGATAGGTGTGGCCGTGACCACCGGTGCCGACGAACAGATCGGGTGCCGTAGTCGTGCGCGGCGTGGCGGCGAAGGTGGCGCGCGCGGTCAGTGCGAGCGCACCGCTCCCGGCGAGGAGCATACGGCGGGAGATGGTCATGCGCGGACTCCGAGAAGTGCGGGGCGTTTGGCGGCGATGTCGACGATCAGTTCGCCGAACAGCCCGTTGGCCCAGGCGAACCACGAGCGCGTGAACTTCGCGCCGTCGTCCTGATTGAAGGATTCATGCATGAACCCGGTGCCGCCATGCGTCGCTTTCAGCGCGGCCAGCGACCGCGCGACGGTCGCGTCGTCGCCAGTCTCGAGCGCGTTCAGCGCGTGCATCACGATCGACATCGGCCAGATCTCGCGCAGGCCGGTATGCGGACTCCCGATACCCTCCGCCGCCTTGCCGGTGAAGAAATACGCGTTGTCCTTGCTCCAGGCGCGCGCGGCGGTGCGCCGCCAGAGCGGATCGTTGGTCTTCACTGCACCGAGATAGGCGAGCCCCGACAGGCTCGGCACATTGGCGTCGTCCATGAAAATCGCATTGCCATAGCCATCGACCTCATACGCCCATACCGGCTGGCCGTTCGCGCTTTTGGTCAGGCCGTGCAGCCGCAACGCCGCCTCGACCTCGTCGGCCAGCGCGGTCGCATCCGCCGCCAGCGCAGCGTCGGGCCGGGCGCGCGTCGCGAGTTCCGCCAACTGGCGCAGCGCACGGACCGCGAAGATGTTCGACGGGATCAGGAACGGGAGAACGCACGCATCGTCCGAAGGCCGGAACCCGCAATGGATCAGCCCGACCGGTCGCGACGGCGGCCCATAGCCGTCGAGCGCCATGCTCTCGCCGACGATCGGCGACGACCGGCGGAAGCGATACGGCCCCGGCCCGTCCTTGCGCTGCTGTTCGCGGAACGTCCGGATCGACGCGCGCGCGCCGTCGGCCCACAGCGCATCGAACGGCGCGGTGTCGCCGGTCGCCTGCCAATAGGCGTGCGCGATCCACATCGGGTAGCAGAGCGAATCCACCTCCCATTTGCGCTCGCCGACGCCCGGTTTCATCACCGTGTCGTCGGTCAGCGACCAGCTCAGATTGGTCTTCGCCGAGGGGTCGTGCATGAACGCGTTGGCGTAGGGATCGATCAGGATGCACCGCGCCTGCCGCGCGATCAGCCCGCGGAACAGCGTCCGCAACGCCGGATCGCGCTTGGCCAGCGGGAGGTACGGATGGACCTGCGCCGAACTGTCGCGCAGCCACATGCAGTCGATGTCGCCGGTGATCACGAACGCATCGGGCTTGCCGTCGACCGCGCCCATGAACACCGTCGTGTCGAGTGTGTTGGGATAGCAATTCGCGAACATCCAGGCGAGTTCGGGATCGGCGATCCTGGCAGACACGCGCGCGATCTCCGCCTCGACCGCGCGGCTGGTGTAGCGACGATCGCCAAGCTTCGGGCGCTTGCTGACGAACGAGGGTGCGGCTGCCCGCAGCGGTCCGGCGAGGCCGAGCGCCGCGGCGCCCGCAATGAGCATCCGACGATCGATCATTTCGGCAAATCCTTGCTTCCCGTCACGGTGAAGACGGTATCGACACCCGGCCCGTCGCCGGGCTGGCCGCCGCCGATGTGCAGCCGATATTCTCCCGGCACGACACGTCGATTGCCCGCCGCATCGACGCTGCTCATGCCGCGCGGATCGATCGTGAACGCCACTCGGGCGGTCTGACCCGGCTTCACTGTCTCGCGCCTGAAACCGACGAGCTGGCGTTGCAGCACGGGGTCGTTGAAGCGCGGCTTCACCGCTGGCTCGGGCGGCACCAGATACACCTGCACCACCTCGTCGCCCGCGACCTTTCCGGCATTGCGCACCGGAATCTCGACCGTGACGCTCTCGCCCGCCGCGATTCTGCTGCGCACGAGTTTGGGTGCAGCATAGGCGAACTGCGTATAGCTCAGACCGTGGCCGAAGCCCCAGAGCGGCGTGCCGGTGAAGTAGCGATAGGTCCGCTCACGCATGTTGTAGTCGATGAACGCGGGCAGATCGCGCGTCTTCGCATAGAAGGTCACCGGCAGTCGCCCGCCCGGATTGCTCCTGCCCGTCAGCGTATCGGCGATCGCCTGCCCGCCAGCCTGCCCCGGATACCAGCCGACCAGGATCGCGTCGGCATGTGCCTTCGCCCAGGTCATCGCGACTGCGCTGCCGGTCATCAGCACGACGACCAGCGGCTTGCCGGTCGCCTTGGCCGCTTCGAGCAACCGCACCTGCGCGGCAGGCAGCCCGATATCGGTCCGATCGCCGCCAGAGAACCCGGCCACCTCGATCTGCAACGCCTCGCCCTCGACCGCGGGCGACAGCCCGACGAACGCAACGATCGCGTCGGCATCCTTCGTAGCCGCAACCGCCTCCGCGACCTGCGCATCGGCGGGCGCGGTCCAGGTCAGCCGCAGCCCCTGATCCTCGCCGCTATGCGCGAGTTCGACGCGGATCGCGTGAGCGCCCGCGGTCAGCGTCACCGACGCTTCGACATTCTTGCCGCTGCCATCGTCGTCGGCGACGGGCTTGCCGTCGATCCACAACCGCGCCGGATCATGCCCCTTGCAGTCGAAACAGCGCGGCACGTCGAGCCGGAATACGTACTCGCCCGCGGCCGGCGCGGTGATCGTCCCCGTCCAGCGTACCGAGAACGACGCCGGATCGATCCCCGGTGCGGGCGCGGTGCGATCCCAGTCGAAGTCGATCAGGCGGTCGGCGCGCACGACCGGCGTGCCTGTGAAGTCGCTCCCCCGGAAATACTCTCCGCGCAAGGACAGCGCGGTGTCGGGCACCGGCACGGGCACGCCCTCGGCGATGCTCGATCCTTGCGCATAGCGAACGCCGCCAAACGCCGTCCGCAGCGCCGCCAACGGTGTCACCGGCGCGGCGGCGGTGCCGTGATAATTCGCCTCCAGCACGTCGACGCTGTCCGCATTCGGCCCGATCACCGCGATCTTCGCCGACGGTTTCAGCGGCAGCACGCCGTTGTTCTGGACGAGCACCATCGCTTTCCGCGCCGCCTCCAGCGCCAGCGCACGGTGTGCGGGCGTGTCGAACTCGGTCGGCTTGATCGTGTCCCAAGGGCTCTTCGCGCCGAACGCGCCGCCGAGCATCCGCCGTACCGCGAAGGTCCGCGTCAGGCTCGTGTCGAGCGTCGCCTCGGGCACCAGTCCGCGGCGCACCGCATCGCCAAGCGCCGCGTAGGTCTTCCCGCAGTTGAAATCCATGCCTGCGGAAATCGCCGCCGCCGACCCGCTCGCGGCATCCGGCCGGTAATAATGATAGTTCGCGATGTTGCCGACCGCATCGCAGTCGGACACGATCAGCCCCTTGAAGCCCCATTGTTTCCGCACCGTCTCGGTCAGCAACGGCTCCGACGCGCACACGGGGACGCCGTGGATCGAATTATACGCGCACATCGTCGACAGCGCCTTGCCCTCGGTCAGCGCCAGCCGGAACGCCGGGAGGAACGTCGCCTCGCGGTCATGCGGCGAGATATCGACGTCGAACCCGTCGCGCCCCGCCTCGGGCCCGCTATGCGCGGCCAGATGCTTCGGCGTGGCGATCACCTTCGGATGCGCGAGGTCCGGGCCCTGCAACCCGTTGATGAACGCGACGCCAAGCCGCCCCGTCAGATACGGGTCCTCGCCATACGTCTCCTGCCCACGCCCCCAGCGCGGATCGCGGAAGATATTGATGTTCGGCGACCAGATCGTCAGGCCCTGATAGCGCGTCCGGTCGCCCGCCGGCAGCGCGTTCGACTTCGCCCGCGCCTCGGTCGACACGACGTCGCCGACGCGCCTGAGCAGCGCTTCGTCCCATGTTGCGGCGAGGCCTATCGCCTGCGGGAACACCGTCGCCACGCCGTTGCGCGCGAGCCCGTGCAGCCCTTCGTTCCAGTAATCATAGGCGGGCAAATTCAGCCGCGGGATTGCCGACGCAACGCTCTGCAACTGCGCCGCCTTCTCGTCGAGCGTCATGCTGCGGACCGCCGGATCGACCGTCTGCGCGAGCGCCGACGACGCGAGCAACAGGCCGGGCACGAAGGCGAGCCGGGCAAACCTGGTCGAGAGGCGCCCCCTCCCCCCATCCGTCATCCTGGGCTCGACCCAGGAGCCAGAGCCACGAGCGGCGGTGTCCGTAACTCTGGATCCCAGCGTTCGCTGGGATGACGGCAGGGTGGTGGCGTGGTCGCGCATCACGACTTCACCGCCGCGACACCGGCCAGAGTCCGGACCGATAGTGCACGCCGCAGCGCCGCCGGGGACGCCTTCGAAGCAACAGTCACCGTAACACTCTCCCCCGGCAGCAGATCGAACGCATTGTCCGATGGCGTCGCCTCGACCTTGCCGAAATCTATCCACACCGCGCGCGCCAGCCTGGTCGCGGTCAGCGTCAGTCGATCGCCCTCCCACGTCGCGGTCAGTTCCGGATCGGGTAGCGTCATCGTCTTGGGCGCTGCCGACACCAGCGCGCGCGATGTCACGCGGCCATCAACGAGCAACTCCGCCACGGCAATTGTCCGCGTCGGATCGCCACCCGCGAACAGCGTCGCATCGGGCAGCGTCGCCACCGCCGTCGCGGACAAGGGCGCCAACGTCGCAGCCTCCTCGCGTGTCGCGACGACCTTGCCGTCGACATCGAGCGTCCGCACGCGCCATTTCGCCTCGGTCGGCACCGTCGCGTCGGAGATCAGGCTTACCCTGGTCGCGCCGTCCTTGCGCTCGGCGGCGATCGCCAGCGGCGCATAGAAATGCCGCGCGCGGAATTGCAGCGCCTTCCAGCGGCCGTAATAATCGATGCTGGCCCATGATGCGCCCGGCCAGACGTCGTTGATCTGCCAGAACAGCGATCCCATCGTCACCGGCCGGCACGCACGGTGATGCAGCGCGGCGAGTTCGATCCCCTCGGCCTGCATCACCTGGCTGAGATACACGAACTCCGCGAAGTCGCGCGGCTCGCGGTATTTCTCGCGGATGTAGAACAGCAGCCGGTCGTTGCCCTCGCCCTTGAGGAATTTCTGGTGCGCCTTCATCACCGGCGAGGTCGGCGAGAAGTCGGCGTCGGTCGCGAACGTCCGGATCGTCTTCATCTCGGGCATCGACTGCAGGCCGTATTCGGACATGAATCGCGGGCAACTGTCGAGATAGGCCTCGACCGGTTTCTTGCCGCCCCAGACGTCCCAGTAATGCCGGTCGCCATCGCTATCGATGTCGGGCTTGTCCTCGTAATTGCTGCTCGGCGAGCCCGGCCAGTACACCGCATCCGGATCGCGGCGCTCGGCCGCGTCGCGCAGCACGCGGTCGAAGATCACCGCCATGCCGACGCCGATCCGCTCCTGCTCGTCCGCGCCGACCGCCTTCTTGTACGCGATCCGGTCGGACCAGTTCGCCCAGCCGCTGAGCACTTCGTTGTTGCCCGCCCACATCACGATCGAGGGATGCGCCTGGAGCCGGTCGACCTGTTCCTCCGCCTCGATCCGGACGGTCTCGCGGAAGTCGCGGTCGGGGGGCGTGACGGACCCGCCAAACATGAAGTCCTGCCACACCATCAACCCCATCTGGTCGGCGATGTCGTAGAACGCGTCGTCGAGATAATAGCCGCCGCCCCACACGCGGATCATGTTCATGTTGGCATCGCGCGCGCCGGCCATCACCGTGCGGATCTGGCTCTCGGGCACGCGCGCGGGGAACATGTCGAACGGGATCAGGTTCGCGCCCTTGGCGAACACCGCGATGCCGTTGACGACGAATGCAAACCCACGCCCCTGCGCATCCTTCTCGCGACGCAGTTCGACGGTACGCAGGCCGGTGCGGCGCTGTGCGGTGTCGATCGTCGCGGTACCGTCGGTCAGCGTGGCCTTGACCGTATAGAGCGGTTGCGCGCCATAGCCCGCGGGGAACCAGCGCTGCGGATTGGCGATGCTCACCGGCACCGCGACGTGGCTTGCGCCCGCCGCTACGGTGACGGTGCGTGCCGCCTGTGTCACCTGACCGTCTGGCCCGGTCACCGCGATCTGCACCGTGACGGGACGCTCCTCGCCCGCGACCAGGTCGAGTTCGGCCGACAGCCGCGCCTCGGTCTTGGTCAGCCCTTCCTGCGTCACGCGAAACGCCTCGATCCGCGCGTCGTCCCACGCCTCGATCCGCGCCGGCCGCCATATGCCCTGCGTGACAATCCGGGGACCCCAATCCCAGCCGTACTGGTATTTCGGCTTGCGGATATAGGGCGAGGTCTGCTTGCCCATCGGCTCGTCGCCATAGATCGAATCATATTCGCCGGGCAGCGGATGCGCGGTCTTCAGCACCATCGGCTGCAACGTGCGGATCGGCGATCGGAACGTGACGAGTAACTCGTTCGCGCCGGGCTTGAGCACCGCCTTGACCGGCACGCGCCAGCGCCGATGCGCGTTGTCCGCGGCGAACAGCTTCGTCCCGTTCAGCCGCACCTCGGCAAACGTGTCCAGCCCGTCGAACACGAGGTCGATATGGTCGCGCGCTAGCTGCGCGGCGGTCATGCGCAGGGTCGTGCGATATTGCCAGTCGGTCAGCCCGACCCACTGGATCTTCGCCTCGTTCAGGCCCTTGTACGGATCGGGCACGATCTTCGCGGCCATCAGGTCGGTCTGCGCACTGCCCGGCACGGTCGCGCGGAGCCAGCGTGCCGCCTTGGGATGGGCCTTGGCCGCAGCGGTGTCGGCCGGATCGATCCGCATCGACCAGCCGCTGTCGAGCACGACGCTGGTGCGTGGTGCGGCCCAGACGGGGGTGGCGACGCTGGCAAGCAGCAGCAGAACCGACCAGCGCATCAGTTCTTCTCCGCCAGCTGCATCGCCTCGACCGCGTAGAACGGCGATTCCATCGACGACGTGAATTGCAGGCACACGTCCGCATCCCCCGTCCCCGCCGGCAAGATACCGCGGAACGTCATGCGGGTCGGGCTGTTCGCGGGGTCCGGCAGCGGGAACGTCGCGGCGATCGTGCCGGTGCAACCGCCGGTCCTCATCACCAGCTCGCCATACGCCGTCACCGCATAATGCCGCTGCAACGCCTTCTCGTCATGCGCGAGCCCGTAATGCCGCGGCAGCCGCGCGACATCGACGGTAAAGCTCCGCGCGACGTCGAGCGGTGCGGCCGGATACATCGTGCACGGATCGAAGATGTTGACGTTGAACACCGGCGTGTTCGCCGTCGCCTCCGATGTCAGCGGCACGCGCAGGCCGATCGCCCCGTTGGGGCACGCGACCAGTTCCGAACTCGATCGGTGCAGTAGCGACGCGCGGCTCGTCTCGAACAGCCGCGGCGTCGCGGTCGGGCGACCATCGGTGGTGAAGGCCGCGGCGCGAACGACTATTCCCGGCTTGACCGACAGCGGCGTGGCATACGCCTTCGACCGCGCAGTCGGGACCTTGCCGTCGAGCGTGTAGCGGATCGTGCCATAGCCCGTCTGGGTCGCGAGCTTCACCGACACCTTGTTGCTGCGCAGCGCATCGCCGCGGGTGCCCTGCAAGGTGAAATCGACTGCGAACGCACTGTCCGCAACCGCGATACCGGCGCGTTGATAGCGTCCCATCTGCGGCTCCAGGCGGTCGACGAAGCTTGCGAAATCCCGCGTCTCCTTCGATGACCAGGTGCGTTCGGCGAGCGCCGACAGCCGCGGGAAGGTCGCGTGCTGGACCTGCTGCGGCGTCACCAGATATTCGCTGAACGCATTGATCTGCGCCCCCAGCACGTGTTTCGCCTTGTCGGGCGCGAGGCCCGCGGGCTCGGGTTCGTACGCATAGAGCCGGGCGAGCGTCACGATCGCGTCGCCGTTCGAGATGCGGCCCGGCGGCTCGTCGCTCCGCGTGCTTTGCAAGCTGTCGAGATACAGGATCGGCGCGGGGCTCAGCACGACGTCATGCCCCTGGTTCGCTGCGTCCACGGCCCCCTTCTCGCCGCGCCACGACATCACCGATGCGGACGGCGGCAGCCCGCCTTCGAGGATCTCGTCCCAGCCGATCAGGCGCCGGCCGTGCTTCGCCAGATACTCGCCGAGCTGGTCGATCATCCAGCTCTGCATCTCCATCTCGGTCTTCAGCCCGAGCGCCTTCATCTTCGCCTGCACCGCGGGCGAGCGTTCCCACTGGTCCTTCACCGCCTCGTCACCGCCGAGATGGATGAACTGCGACGGAAACACGTCCATCAGCTCGTCGAGCACGTGCTTGATGAAGGTCATGCTGCGATCCTCGGGGCTGAACAGCCACGGGTTCACGCCCCAGTCGTGCCCAACGGGGGGACGATCGCCGAGCACGCCGACTTCGGCCGGATACGACGCGACCGCCGCCTGCGCGTGGCCGGGCAGGTCGATCTCGGGCATGATCGTGATCGCGCGCTCCTGCGCATACGCGACCAGCGCCTTCAGCTCGGCCTGCGTATAGAACCCGCCGACCTTCTCGCCCGGCGCACCGCCCGCAGACGGCGGCGTGCGCCACGCGCCGATCCGCGTCAGATCGGGATAGCGCTTGATCTCGACGCGCCAGCCCTGATCGTCCGTCAGGTGGAGATGCAACACGTTCATCTTCTGCGCGGCGAGTTGATCGACCATAGCGTACAGCGTCGGCATCGGCACGAAATGCCGGGCCGGATCGATCATCAGCCCGCGCCATTTGAAGCGCGGCGCATCGCGGATCGTCATCGCCGCCAGCGTCACGGGCTTGCCGAACGCCGCATCGGGGCTGAGCAGCTGCGCCAGCGTCATCGCGCCGTGAACAAGGCCGGCATCGCCGCTCGCCGCGATCGTCACGCCCTTTGTATCGACGCTCAGCGTGTAGGCCTCGTCACCCGCTACGCTCGCGTCGCGCACGAAGCGGATCGGGCCGGTGCCCGCGTCGCTCGTGAGCGAGAGCCCGCGCACGACCTTGACCTGCTGGACGAGCAGCTTGGCCGCAGTCGTCGCCCCCGCATCGGTCGCGACGACCCCTGCACCCTCGCCGATCGTCAGCGTGCCAGTCCGGGTCTCGATCGAGGCAGGCCTCGGGATCAGCCTGGGCCCTTCGGCCACCGCCGCGGTCGAGGTCATAAGCAGTGCGAGCACCAAAGGGCGGAGACGGATCATGATGGGTCCTTCGGTAATTGCGCGGGGGCTGGCGGAAACGCGGCAGAGCCAGCCTTGAACGGTTCGTAATCGCGGACGACGCCGCCTGCGCGGGCGCCCTCGGCGGTGAGGATATCGACGGTCACGGTGACCGGCGTAAGTCGGCCGGTCCAGGTTGCCGACACCGTTGCGATGCCGCCGGGTGCGATGACCGGAAGCGCCTGTTCGCCCTCGCCGAGCACCACGCGGTCGCCGCCCATCGCACGCCAGCGCAGCCGCGCGCCGACCAGCGGATAGGACGGCAATGCAGCCTTGGCGGCGCCCGTGACCGTGGCGGTGAAGCCGGTCGGCGTCTCGCCCGCCATCGTCAGGTCGACGCGCGCGGACACCGCGCGGTTGGCGGCTTCCCAGGCGAAATAACTCGGGCGGCGCTGGCGATCCGCGTCGACCAGACCGTGATCGACATAGCCGTCGGCAAGCCCCGCGAAGAGGTTCTTGTTCGAGCGGTAATCCGCATAGCTCCAGAAGATCGCGCCGCCGACCCAGGGCCGCGTCGCAAACGCCGCGAGCTGGTCCTTGAGGTTGTCGGTACGCGCGACATCGGCACTCGCGGAATCGTGCGAGAACGGCCCCGGCCAGCCGAATTCGGAGATTACCAGCATCCGGTCGGGATAGGCCTTGTCGAACGCGTCGAGCCACGGGCCGACCCCGCTCGACGCCCCGCTCCAGCTGCCGAAATAGGCGTTGGCCATCACGAAGTCGGCCTCGACCAGCGCGGGCACGCGTACCGGATGCACCGCGATCTCCGAGTCCGCGAAGGTCACGAAGCGGTCGGGATCGATCGCGTTGATATGCGCCTTCATCGCGCGCACGAACGCGAGCCCTTGCGGCGTCGCGGCCTCGCTCTCGTTCATGACGCTCCACGCGAGCACGCTCGGATGATTGCCGCTCTCGGCGATCATCTCCGCCATCATCGCCTTGGCGCGGACCAGCAGGCGCGGATCTCCGAGTTGTGCCGCCGTCATCTGCCAGATCGGGATTTCGGGGATCAGCAGCATCCCCGCGCGATCCGCCGCGTCGAACACGCTCTGCGGCTGCGGGTAATGCACGGGCCGCGTCAGCGTGACATGCAGCGCATTCAGATCGCGCATGTCGTGCAGGATCGTGCCGCGCGTTTCGGCAGCGCCTTCCCACGGCGAATCCTCGTGCCGGGTAACCCCGGTCAGCCGCACTGCGACACCGTTGACGTACAGTTTCCGGTCGCGGAGCGCGAGCGTGCGCAACCCGACGGTGTCCTCGCGCCGGTCGAGCACCACGCCCTTCTCGTCGCGCAGTTCGGCGACGATGCGGTACAGTTTTCCCGCGCCGATCTGCCACCGCTGTGGCTTGGCGATCGTCAGTGCGGCATCGGGCATAGCGGCCGACGACGCGGCCACCGTTACGCTCTTCACACTGCGCGCGACCTCGCGGCCGTCGGGATCGACCGCGACGGACGTGAGGGAATAGGTATGCGGCCTGGCGTCGACATTCTCGATCGCGACGCTGCTCGTAACCGTCGCGCTGTCGGCGCGCAGGACCTGGCGGATACGCTGGCGGCGGATCAGCCCCCCTTCGGCAATCCGCAGCGACACGTCGCGCGTGATCCCGCCGCTGTGCCACCAGTCGTACCAGACGTTCCCCGAGGCCTGGAGACGCATCGCGTACCCCGGGATCGTCACGAACCCCGGACGGTCGTCGGCAGCGACGACGATGCGGTTCGCGCCCGGCTTCAACACTTTCGAAACGTCGATATCGAACGCGGTATGCCCGCCTTCATGAGTGCCGACGAGCGTCCCGTTCACCCACACCCGCGCGGCGTAGAACACCGCGTCGAAATGCAGTTCGAGATGCTTGACGACGATCGCCTCGGGCACCACCAGCGTCCGTGCATACCAACCGACGCCCTCCGACCCAGCCCCGCGCGACAATGGCCAGCTATGCGGAACCGCAACGCTCTCCGCCCTCGCCGGATCGGCCTCCAGCCACGCCGCCTCAGCCGGCGCGTCCTTCGCCAGCCAGAAGCTCCAGCCCGAATCGAGGTCGATCCGCTCCGCCGCGGCGGGCAGCGGCACGAATATCAGCATCGGCATCAGGACGGCCGAGGCGAACCCGACACCGTAATGCCCGATCCGCTGCAACCTTGCCCTGATACATCCCGATATCATGCGTGCCGTCGTACTTCCGTCGAGGAGGGAGGCGCGCCGTTTCCGACGCGCCCAGACGTCACATCCGGAACGATACCGATGCCGCAAACGTGCGACCGTTCTTGTAGAACGCGGTCGGGCGATCGCGCGTCCCGTTATATTGGAGATAGGTCGCGTCGAGCAGGTTCTGCGCGTTGACCGACAGCGTGATTGCCGGCGTGATGTTGAACCCGGCCGAGAAGTCGAGCTGGTTGTACGGTGCCACCATCTCACGCGAGCCGAGGCGCCCGATCGTCCGGAAATAGGCGGTACGGTAGTTGTAGCTCAAGCGTGCCTGGAACGGGCCGCTCTCGAAATACGGAATGATGTTGACCGTATGCTTCGACAGATAGGGCAGGTTGAGCTCGGCGCCGGTCACGTCGATCGAGGACGTGCTGCTGTCCTGGTACGAATAGTTCGCCTGGAGACCAAACCCGCCCCAGATTTCGGCCTGGCCCGAGACGAGCGCGCCGTTGACCTTGGCCTTGGCGCCGTTGATCGGCTGGCTGACGTTGTACGTCATGATCCGGTTCTGCAGCGCGTTGAAATAATCGACGTTCTGGCGCGAGCTGATGATGTAGTTCTTGATGTCGCGACGGAACAGCTCGACCGCGAGCAGCGTGCCCGCGCGCGGATACCACTCGGCGGTCAGTTCGTAGTTGGTCGATTCATACGGCTTGAGGTTCGGGTTGCCGCCGCCGCCATCCAGCGTCGTGTCGTTGAGCGAGGTCGCCGCGGCCAGATCCTGATAGCGTGGTCGCGAAATCACTTTTGCCACTGCGCCGCGGATGATCACCTGCGGCGTCACCGAATAGGCGACGTTCAGGCTCGGCAGGAACTTCATGTAATCGGTCGAGGTCCGCGTCGGCACCGGCTGAGGGTTTACGACCCCGCTCGGCGTCGTCGCGAAGTTCGAGACGTCGCGGGTGTAGACCAGACGGCCACCGATGTTGCCGCGGAAACCGCCCTGGTCGAAATTGGCCTGTGCATAGGAGGCGATGACCGTCTCCTTGACCTTGGTCGATGCGCCGACCTTGGTCACCAGCGGGCTGTTGATCGCACCTTCGAGGATATCGATCACCGACTGCTCGGGCAGGTTCAGATAGCTGGTGGCGTTGCCGAGGCCGCCGCTGCCCTCGAAGGCACCGCCCGGCGTGATCGTCGCAGGAACGCCGAGCTGGGCGATCGTCTGCGAGCTGGTCAGATACGTGTTGATGCCCCGCGCGTCGATCTTGTTGACGTGGTCGGTCACGCGGCTGCCGAGCAGGATCTCCGTGAACGGCCCGAACTGGACCGGGATGGTCGCGTCGTAGCCACCGAAGATGTCGCGGTCGGTGGTGACGCTAAAGTCCTGCCCACCGATCTGCGCGGCGTTCAGCTGCGTCCCGTTGATGACGACCGGACGGCCTTCGATCTGCGCGGGATTGTTGTTCGGGTTGGTGAAATAGTTGGCCGGGTTGGTCTGGTCGCCGACGAAGTTCACGGTCGCAGTCGTGTCCGTGAACGCATAGCTGTAGGGCAGCCGGGTCTGGACGTTGAACAGATATTCCGGGTTACGCCCGCCGGTCGCCTTGCTCCAGCCACCCGCGAACGACACCTTGCTACCGCCATCACCCTCGTAATCGGCGAAGAAGTTGAGGTTGTCGGTCTTGAGCTTGGTCTTGCGCACCAGCGTGTCGAGCTGTGCGCTCTGGCCGTTCGCGGCGCCGAACGACGCACCGGTGACGACGCCGTTGCTGATCGTCGCCGACTGCAGCACGTCGCCGGTCCACGCGCCGGGGATCGTGTACATCGACTGGCTGTAGTTGTTGTAGTTGCCGTCGATGTGCAGGCCGTTGAGCGTTAAGGTCAGATCGGACGAAGGGCGGTACTGCACCGTCCCCGACACGCTCTTGCGCTCACGAGTCTGCTGGAAATACGCGTAGTTGATGCCGAACGGCGACGCTGCATTGTACAGGTCGGCGATGGTGCCGCCGGTGATGGTCGCGCCAGGGTTCTTCAGGCTCAGCGTTCCGTCCTGTGCGCGGTTGACGAACGGGCTGCTGCGCGTGCCGTCAGCATTCGGCGCGACATTGTCGTACCCGAAGAACTCGACGCCCGAACGGGTCATGCTCTGCTTGTCGTAGGTGCCGGCGATCAGCACGCCGAACGTCTCGTCCTTGTTCTTCCAGCTATACAGGCCCGAACCGCGGACGTTACCCTTGTCGGCGCGGTCGTTGTACGAATAGCCGCCCGACGCGAAGATCGCGTTGGCCTTGAGCTCGAGCGGACGACGCGTGCGGACGATCACCGTACCGCCGAGGCTGCCCTCCTCGATGCGCGGCTCGGGCGACTTGTAGACCTCGAGGCGATCGACCAGTTCGGGCGCGAGCAGCGAATAGTTGAAGGTACGGCTCGACGGATCGTTGTCGTTGCCACCCCAGTCGGCCGAGGCGAGCGCGTGACCGTCGAGCAGCATGCGGTTGAGCGCAGGGTCGGTACCGAGGATCGCGACCTTCTCGCCTTCGCCGAAGCGACGATCGATGCTGACGCCGGGAATATGCGAGAGGGACTCAGCCACGTTGCGATCGGGGAACTTGCCGATGTCCTCGGCCGAGATCACGTCGACGACGGCGTTGGCGTTGCGCTTGACCGCAATCGCGCTGCGCAGGCTGCCGCGGATACCGGTGACGACGATGTCCTGGCCATCGCCTTCGCCGGTTACGCCGGGTGCGGCCGCGACTGGTGCGGATGAGACTTGCGTATCGCTGCCTGCGGGAGCCGCGGACGGCACGGGCGCGGTTTGCGCATCCGCCGCCCAAGCGGAAAACGGTGCCGCCAGACCGAATACTGCTGCGCTCGATGCCAGCAAGACCTGCTTACGAAAAACCATCGTCAAATCCCCTTCCCATTGACGCCGCAGCGCCACCCCGATCCGGACCGCAATCCGCACCCATCGACCGTCCAACCACTTGGTACTGCTTTGGTACCCGTCACCGTCGCGTGGTATCGGTAATGTATAACCAATTCGATCACGGAATCTATCAGGAAATTACAGTTCAATGACGGATCGGCACCACGCGGACAGCGCTCAAAAAATTGCCGCAGTTCAATATCTTGCCTGCAAGCCCACTGGATTTGGGACGCTTTGTTCCAACCGATCAGCCATTTAACCGAATTGTTTTTCTTGCTTGGCACGTGCGCTTTTGCCGTTGAACGATAAGTAGCGATCGGCCAGACGTAATATTATTACGACCAGTCGAAGGCGACACGATGACCCTTGAAATCTGCGTGGACGATATCGGCGGACTCGATGCTGCCATAACGGGCGGCGCCGATCGTATCGAACTTTGCGCCGCGCTGGCATTGGGCGGTCTTACCCCGCCCCCGTCGCTGATCGCGGCCGCGCGGACCGCTCCCATACCGGTCCACATGCTGGTTCGCCCACGCGCAGGAGGTTTTCGCTACAATGCGAGGGAACGCGAGCAACTGGCCGCGGACATAACCGCCGCAGCCGAAGCCGGACTCGCAGGGATTGCCATCGGTGCCAGCACTGAGAACCGTACACTCGACGAACCCCTGTTAGCGGATCTCGTGCGACATGCCGAAGCGCAGGGAGCAAAGCGCAAAGCCCGACTTTCCCTAACGCTTCACCGCGCTTTCGACCTGTCTCCTGATCTACCTGCCGCACTCGACACAGCCATCGAACTGGGCTTCGACCGCGTCCTGACCTCAGGCGGCGAGCCGCACGCGCTCGACGGCCTCGCGACACTCGAAATGCTTCACCGGCACGCCGAGGGTCGGATTCTCGTCCTTGCTGGCAGCGGCATAGACGCGAGCAACGCAGCGCTCTTTCTCAAGGTCGGACTACGCGAACTTCATGCCTCCTGCGGGAGCAACAAAGACGCAGCGGGATCTGACGACGAGGCACGCGAACGCCTTTTCGGCTTCGTCGCGGCCGGCCATCGGCACACCGATGTGCGGCGCGTGCGGGAGTTGAAAGCGGTTCTAACGGCGTTCGACCGTCAAGCGGCTTGAACAATACCAATACATAACGTATCCCACTTCTCTGCCCGCTCGGATTTCTTCGAAGTTCGTGCCGGCATCATCGAAAGTCGCCCTCATGTCCTTTTCAGCGAGCATTGGCAGGTTCCGGGACGGCAACCCCGCGCCATTGTACGTTCAGCTCCAGCAGCTGATCCGTGACGCGATCAACCGCAACGTGCTGGCGAAGGACGATGCGCTGCCTGCCGAGCGCGATCTTGCCGTAGAATATGATGTCTCGCGGATCACCGTGCGCAAGGCGATCGGCGGGCTGGTCGAAGAAGGCCTGCTCACGCGCCGGAGAGGCGCCGGCACGTTCGTTGCGACCCGCGTCGAGAAGAACTTCTCCAAGCTGTCGTCCTTTTCGGAGGACATGATTTCACGCGGGCGTACGCCGAGCAGCGTTTGGGTCAGCCGTACGATCGGCATGGTGACGCCCGAGGAATCACTGTCGCTGGGACTGTCGCCGGGCTCTGCGGTGTTCCGGTTCCAGCGCATCCGCTACGCCGACGACGTGCCGATGGCGCTCGAGTACACCACGATCGCGGGCTATTGCCTGCCCTCGATCGACGCCGTGCAGGACTCGCTGTACGAAGCGCTCGAGGCGGCGGGCAATCGCCAGGTGCGCGCACTCCAACGCCTGCGCGCCGTTCATTTCAGCCCTGAGCACGCCAAGATGCTCGGCGTCGATGCAGGCCATGCCGGCCTGTTCATCGAACGCCGCGGCTTCCTGCGCGACGGCCGGGCGGCCGAATTCACGCAATCCTATTACCGTGGCGACGCGTACGACCTCGTCGCCGAACTGAACGACATCTGACGCCGGCGCACGGGCGCCGGCCGGGGGGCTTACCGTGACCGAGACGATACAAGACCGAAGCGAAGACGTGTCCGCGACGCGGGATGAAACGCCGACGCTGATGTTCAGCGAAGCCGCCGACGCCGCCGATGCGGTCGCACGGTTGCTGGCCGCAAACCGCGATGCGCTGGCGACGCTCGGCGAGCGGTTGCGCAACGCACCGCCAGCCGTAGTCGTGACGTGCGCGCGCGGATCGTCGGATCACGCGGCGACCTATGGCAAATACCTGATCGAGACTCTGCTCGGCGTTCCGGTAGCGTCCGCTGCGCCATCGGTATCGTCGGTCTATGCGGCACCGATGGCGCCGGGCACCGCGCTGGTCATCGCGGTCTCGCAGAGCGGTCGGAGTCCCGATCTTCTCGCGACCGTCAGTGCCTATCGGAGCGCAGGCGCGCACGTCGTCGCATTCGTCAACGACGAGAGTTCGCCGCTCGCGGAGATGGCCGACACGATGATCGCGCTGAAGGCGGGACCGGAACGTTCGGTCGCGGCGACCAAATCCTATATCTGCGCGCTCGCGGCGTTCGCAGGCCTGACCGCGGCCTGGTCGCAGAACGATGCGCTGGCCAAGGCGGTCGATACGTTGCCCGATATGCTGACGCTCGCGTTCGGCGCGAACTGGACGTCGATGGTCGATGCGCTCGCCGACGCCAACAACCTGTTCGTGATCGGTCGCGGCTATGGTTACGGAATCGCGCAGGAAGCCGCGTTGAAGCTCAAGGAAACATGCGCTCTGCATGCCGAGGCGTTCAGCGCCGCCGAGGTGCGCCACGGACCGATGGCGATCGTCAACGACGGCTTCCCGGTGATCGCGTTCGCCACGTCCGATGCGGCCGGCGACGGCGTGCGCGAGGCCGCCGCCGAGTTCAGCGCACGCGGCGCGGTCGTCTGCCTCGCGGATGCGAAGGCGAACGGCGAAACCGATCCGGTCGCGTTCACCGCGCATCCGGCGATCGAACCGATCCTCATGATCCAGAGCTTCTACCGGATGGCCAACGCCCTTTCGCTGCGCCGCGGGCTCGACCCCGACGCGCCGCTCCACCTCAGCAAGGTCACGAAGACGGTATGAGTTCGCTGAAGATGGATTTCGTAAACGGCACGATCGTCGCCGCCGACACACTGCTGAACGGCGCGACCATCACGATCGACGGGGACCGGATCGTCTCGATCGCCGCATCCGAGCGCGTGACATCCGACGCGATAGACCTCCGGGGCGGCTGGCTGGTCCCCGGCTTCGTCGATACGCAGGTGAACGGCGGCGGCGGCGTTCTGCTGAACGACCAACCCACCGTCGAGGGTATCGCAGCGATCGGTGCCGCGCATGCGCCGTACGGCACGACCGCGTTCATGCCGACGCTGATCAGCGACACGCCCGACGTGATCGAGGCGACTCTCGACGCCATGGACGCCGCGATCCTGGCGGGGGTACCCGGCGTGGTCGGCGCGCACATCGAAGGACCCTGGATCAACCCGTCGCGCAAGGGCATCCACGATCCGACGAAGTTCCGGCTGCTCGACGATGCGATGATCGAGTTGCTGATCCGCCCCCGCAGGGGCCGCGTGATGGTAACGCTCGCGCCCGAACTGACCGACGCAGCGTCGATCGCACGGCTGGTTGCGGGCGGCGTGATCGTCAGCGCCGGCCATACCGACGCGGATTACGAGACGATCATCGGCGCGGTCGGCGCTGGCCTGACCGGCATCACGCACCTGTTCAACGCGATGTCGCCGCTGCTCCACCGTGCGCCGGGCGTGGTCGGTGCCGCTCTCGACGATCGCCATGTCTATTGCGGGCTGATCGCCGATGGTCTCCACGTCCATGACGCGGCGCTCCGCCTGGCGCTCAACGCCCGGCCCCACGATCGCCTGATGCTGGTCAGCGACGCGATGCCGTCGGTCGGGGCGGTCGACAAGGATTTCCGCCTGCAAGGCCGCCTGATCCATGTCGAGGACGGCAAATGCTTCGGCGAGGATGGGACACTCGCAGGCTCCGACCTCGACATGGCCGGTGCCGTCCGCAATTTCGTCGCGCGGACGCATGCCGATGTGCCCGCCGCAGCGGCGATGGCAGCGACCAACCCCGCCGCCTTCCTCGGCCTCGGCCATGAACGCGGCGCGCTCGCCCCCGGCTTGCGCGCCGACTGGGTCGCCCTCACCGCCGACCTGCGGCCCGCGGGCACATGGATCGGCGGCCAACTGGTCGCAGGCAGGACGTAACGCCATGAAGCCTATCATCCTGACGTCGCCCCTCCAGGGCTGGGCATCGCCACTCGAGGCGGTCCCCGACCCGGTCTTTGCCGAACGGATGATGGGCGACGGGATCGCCGTCGATCCGACCGGCGATTGCCTGCACGCACCGTGCGACGCGGTCGTGCTGAGCGTCCATGCCAGCGGCCACGCGATCACGCTGCGTACCCCCGAGGGCGCCGATATCCTGATGCATATCGGGCTCGATACGGTGGCGCTCGGTGGGCGCGGGTTCACGCCTTGCGTGACGGAGGGCGCGACGGTGCAGCGGCTCGATCCGCTGATCAGGTTCGATCTCGACCTGCTGGTCTGCGAGGCGCGGGCGGTGATCACGCCGGTGATCGTCACCAATCCCGAGCGCTTCACCATCGTCCGCCGCGAGACCGACCGACTGGTCGGCGTCGGCGGGGCGATGATGACGCTCGAACCACGCGATTCAGCCGACGTCGCCGTGGTCGAAGGCGACACCGTCCGCCGCACGATCGTCGTGCCGCTGGTCCACGGCATCCACGCCCGTCCCGCCGCGCGGATCGGCGAGAGCGCGCGGAAGTTCGTGTCCGAGGTCAAGATTTCCAAGGACGCCCCCGTCGAGGCAGATCGGCGCGAAGGTAACGTACGCAGCCCCGTCGCGCTGATGGCGCTGGGGATAAAACTCGGCGACGAGATCACGATCTCGGCCACGGGCCCAGACGCAGTCGACGCGCTCGCGGCGATCGGCGACCTGATCCTCGGCGGCATGGGCGAGAAAGCGGGATCTGCCCCAACCGCGCCCGTGTTCCCCCGCGAAGGCGGGGGCGCAGGAACCACGAACGATGGCGCTGCTGGGTCCTGGGCCCCCGCCTTCGCGGGGGAACGGGGAGTTGCGAGCGCGAAGGTTCTGACTCTACCCGCCGACGGCCGCCTCCCCGGTGTCACCGCCTCCCCCGGCATCGCAATCGGTCAGGCAGGGCTCTTCCGTCTCGCCGAGATCGCCGTGACCCGCGAAGGGGCCGAAGCGACCACCGAACGCGCTGCGCTCGATGCGGCGCTCGCCACCGTCACCACGCGCCTCGCCACCAAATCGGCGACCGCGACCGGCGCCGAACGCGCGATCCTCACCGCGCACACCGCGCTGCTCGACGACCCGACCCTGACCGCCGCCGCGCATGCCGCGATCGCGCAAGGCGACAGCGCCGCCTACGCCTGGCGCACCGCGATCCGCGCACAGGCCGACGCGCTGCACGCGACCGGTGACGCCCGTCTGGCCGAGCGCGCCGACGACATGCTCGATCTCGAACGCCAGGTGCTGCGCGCACTCGCCGGCGAAGACCTCGACGAACGCCTGAGCTTCCCGCCCGGCACGATATTGCTGGCGGACGACCTGCTCCCCTCGCATCTGCTCGGCCTCGAAACAGCATCGATCGTCGGCTTCTGCGTCGAGCGCGGCGGGCCGACCTCGCACGTCGCGATCCTCGCCGCGACGATGGGGTTGCCGGCGCTCGTCGCGGTCGGCCCAGCGCTCGCCGAGATCACCGCGGGTACGCCGCTGATCCTGGACGCCGGCGCAGGCCTGCTCCACGTCGCGCCCGATGCCGAGACGCTGGCGACCGCGCAAACCGCGTACGACGCCCAAACCGAACGGCGCCGCGCCGCGCTCGCCAACGCCGCGCGCGAATGCCGCACGCAGGACGGCGTCCGGATCGAGGCATTCGCCAATCTCGGCTCGGCTGACGATGCCGAGGTCGCCGTCCGCAACGGCGCGGAAGGCTGCGGCCTCCTCCGCACCGAATTCCTGTTCCTCGAACGTGACAGCGCCCCCAGCGTCGAGGAGCAGACCGCCGATTACCAGCGCATTGCCGACACGCTCGACGGTCGCCCGCTGATCGTCCGCCTGCTCGACATCGGTGGCGACAAGCCCGCGCCCTACCTCCCGATCGCCGCGGAGGAGAACCCGGCGCTGGGCCTGCGCGGCATCCGCGTCGGTCTCGCCCACCCCGAGATGCTCGACGCACAGTTGCGCGCGATCCTCGCGGTCCGTCCTGCCGGCCAGTGCCGCATCATGGTGCCGATGATCGCGAGCCTCGGCGAACTCCGCGCCGTCCGCACCGCACTCGACGCCGCTGCCGCCGCCACCGGCCACACCGAACATGTCGCGCTCGGCATCATGATCGAGACTCCCGCCGCCGCAGTCACCGCCGACCTGCTCGCCAGCGAGGCCGACTTCCTGTCGATCGGCACCAACGACCTGACGCAATACGCACTCGCGATGGACCGCGGCAATCCGGCGGTAGCAAGCGACCTCGACGGGCTCCACCCCGCCGTGCTGCGCCTGATCGCGCGGACCTGCGAGGGCGGCGCGGTCCACGGCAAATGGACCGGCGTGTGCGGCGGTCTCGCCTCCGATCCGCTCGCCGTACCGATCCTGATCGGCCTCGGCGTCACCGAACTCTCGTCCGCACCCGCACTCGTGCCCGAGATCAAGGCGCTGGTCGCGACGCTCACGATCGACGCCTGCCGCGCGCATGCCGCGGCGGCGATGAACTGTATTTCAGCCGCGGACGTGCGAACGCTCGCCCGGAGTTTCCGCCCATGAAGTCCGTGCTCGAAGCCCTACAGCCACTCGGCCGCGCGCTCATGCTGCCGATCGCGGTGCTTCCCGTCGCCGGCCTGTTGCTGCGCCTCGGCCAACCCGATCTGCTCGACATTGCGGTGCTCAGCGCGGCGGGCGATGCGATCTTCTCGCATCTCGGCCTGCTCTTCGCGATCGGCGTTGCCACCGGCTTCGCTCGCGACGGCAACGGCGCCGCGTGTCTCGCGGGCGTGGTCTGCTACCTCGTCACCACGCAGGGCGCGCAAGCCCTGATGACCGTCCCCGCCGACGCGCTGAAAGGCCTGACCGGCGACACGATCGCACTCGCCGCTGCGGCGTGGAAGGCTAAGGCGATCGCCCGGCTCGACGTGCCGATCGGCATCATTTCCGGCCTGATCGGCGGCAGTTTCTACAACCGCTTCTCGGCGATCGCGCTGCCCGAATATCTCGCCTTCTTCGGCGGCCGCCGGTTCGTGCCGATCGTCAGCGGCGTGGCGGGGCTCGCGCTCGGGCTGGTCGTCGGCCTCGGCTTCGGCGCGCTGAGCACGGGCATCGACGGCCTCAGCTACGGGATCAGCGGCGCGGGCGGGTTCGGCCTGTTCGCATTCGGGCTACTCAACCGCCTGCTGCTGGTCACCGGGCTTCACCATCTGCTCAACAACATCGTCTGGTTCGTCGCGGGCGATTACCAAGGCACCACGGGCGATCTCCGCCGCTTCTTCGCCGGCGATCCGACCGCAGGCGTGTTCATGGCCGGGTTCTTCCCGGTGATGATGTTCGGCCTGCCTGCCGCGTGCCTGGCGATGTACCACGCCGCGCTGCCCGAGCGACGCAAGGCGGTCGGCGGGATGTTGCTGAGCCTCGCGCTCACGTCCGCGCTGACCGGCGTGACCGAGCCGATTGAGTTCAGCTTCATGTTCCTCGCGCCCGTGCTGTACGCGATCCACGCGGTGCTGACCGGCGTGTCGATGGTGCTGATGGATGCGCTCGGCGTGAAATTGGGCTTCGGCTTTTCCGCAGGGCTGTTCGATTACGTGCTGAACTACGGCAAGGCGACCAAGCCGCTTCTGCTGCTCCCGGTCGGCTTCGCCTATGCGGCGATCTATTACGTCCTGTTCCGTACCGTCATCAAGCGCCTCGACCTCCCCACGCCGGGCCGTGAGCGCGACGCGCCTGTCGCGGTAGCACCCGTCGCCAGGAGCGAACGCGGGGCAGCCTTTGCCGCAGCGCTGGGTGGCGCCGCCAACCTCACCAGCGTCGGCGCGTGCACGACACGGTTGCGGCTGATCGTCGCGGATCAGACGCGCGTCGACGAGGCACGCCTGAAGGCACTCGGCGCCCGCGGCCTGATCCGCCCTTCGGCCAACGCGCTCCAGATCGTGCTCGGGCCGATCGCCGACTCGGTAGCGGTCGAGATTCGCGACGCGATCGCCGCCGGTGCTCCCGCCACCGTGGCGACAACCACGACAGGCCCCGCGATCACGCCCGATATCGCGTTGACGCCGGCGACGCTGGCGGCGCTCGGCGGCGCAGCCAACCTACACGCTGCGACGATGCACGGCACCCGGTTGCGCATTCGCCTCGAGGACGCCGACCAGATCTCGACGTCAGCGCTCGAGGCACTCGGGATCCAGGCCATCGCGCGCCCTGCCCCCGGTCTGCTGCATCTGCTGATGGTGACGGATGCAGCCATCGTCGAGCACCCTCGGTCATAAGACCCGGAGGTATCCGCCGACCCGGATCTCGGCCAACGAGACACGCGTGCGGGCCAGCCTGCTCGCGGGACGTCGTCGGGGTGGCCGGGGTTACCGAAAAGCGCGGTGCGGGCATCGGTTGCATCGGTCAGGCGGGCGCGGCAAACGTGCTACGAGCCTGATTACGGGGGTCGTGCGGCGCTTCGGTGAACGACGAAACCGGCGTCACACAAGCATCCGTACCGGCAAAGACCTCTACCCAATCGTCGCGCGACCGTTCCGCAAACCGCATGGCGAGGCGGCCGCCAAGTCCGGGTGAACCGCTAGTTGCTGTTCAGAACGCCACCTTGAACTGCCCGCCGATGATCCGCGGTTCGTTGATCATGCCCGTGAGATTGTTGAAATCGATCGCGCTGATGCTGCGATACTGGTTCGTGATGTTGCGGACGAACGCCCCGACCTCATAGCCCTGTGGTGATTTATACGCCGCCTTCAGGCCGCCTTCGAGCGACGACTTGCCGCGGAATTCGACCGAATCGTACAGGAAGAAGTTGACGCTGCTACGGTATACCCAGTCGGTATAGGCATAGATCTCGCCACCGTTGCCGAGCGGAATCGCATAGCGCGCGGTCCAGTTCGCGATCCAGCGCGGTGCCTGTGGAAGGTCGTTGCCGTCGATCATCGCGAACCCGTTCACGATTGGATCGAGCACGGTGCAGGTCGCGCACACGCCGACGCCGATGCCGGGATCGCGGATTTCGGTGAAGTTATAGCTGCCGCTCGCGGTCAGCGTCAGGTCGCGGACCGGCCGCGCCTCGAACTCGCCCTCGACGCCGTAGCCGATCGCCTTGTTGGCGCTGATCAGCCGTGCCGAGTTGCTGCTGCCGCCGACCGCGGTGATCTGCAGGTCCTTGGTGCTGTACCAATAGGCGTCGAGCGAGAAGTTCACTTTCCGGTCGAGCAGCGTGCCCTTGAAGCCGCTCTCGCCCGAGAACGTGGTCTGCTTCGGCGCGGTGCTCTGGACGCTGCCGAAGGTCACGCGGTCCTGGATCGCCGGCCCCTGATAGCCCGTCGCCAGCCGCGTATAGACGTTGATAGCGGGCGTCAGTTCGTAGGTGGCACTCGCGTCCCAGGTTACGTTCGACGCACGGACGACCGCACGTGCCGGCAGCGTGTCGCTGATCCCCGTGCCGGGGATCGGCGCGGTGACGAGGTCGTTGCGGTAATCGTGCGAATACCGAACGCCTGCGCGCAACGTCAGCAACTCGGTCGGCTTGGCTTCGATCGAAGCGAAACCACCGTAATTCTCGTTGCGATTGTCGTGGAAGATGTCCTGCGTCAGGTCGGTATCGCGCGAACCGGTGCCGCCGAACGCATAGTCGTACTGGTTGTAGCGCAGCGTCTGGTGGAAATAATACAGCCCACCCTGGAGCCGGATGCCGTTCATGTCCTCGCTGGCGTAGCGCAGTTCCTGACTGAACTCCTTCGGCTTGGTGATGCCACCGGTATTCGACGGGAACAGCCCGACGCCGATCGCGCCGATCGTGCCGCCGAGGAACGTGTAGTTGTTGCCGCCGTCGACATCGCCGGTGCTCTCGACCTTGGCCTGTTCGTAGGCGGTGACCGAATAGAAGGTGCCGATGCCGTCGAGGTGATAATCGAGTCGCAGGTTCGTGCCCCACTGCGTCAGGCTCTGGCTGGTATAGCCGTCGAGCGTAGCATGCTTCGGGTCGAAACCGGTGTTGAAGTCGTTGGTGCCCGGCTTGAACAGCCCCGCGCGGAAGATGCGCGGCGAACCGGTGAGATCGCGGACGTGGACGTTCAGCAACGCGTTGAAATCGCTGCTGGCATAGCCGAGCTGGAAGCGGCCGGCGACGTCGCGATAGCCCTCCAGCTTGCGGTCGGCATTGCCCGTCGCGGAATCGTTCTCCACCCAATCGTCGCGCGACTGGATGATGCCGGACGCGCGGAACGCAAAGCCGCTACCGATCGGCAGGTTGATCGCCGCCTCGCCGTTGATCGTATTGTAGGTCGCCCAGGATCCGGTCGCATAACCCGAGGCCCGGTCGGCATCCGGCTTGGCGGAATCGATCTTCACGACGCCGGCCGGCGTGTTGCGGCCGAACAACGTACCCTGAGGTCCGCGGAGGACCTGGACGCTTTGCACGTCAAAAATCGGGAACGACTTGAGCATCGGGCTTTCCAGCGCGACGTCGTCATACACGACCGACACCGGCTGCGCGGCGTTGGGATCGAAATCGGTGTTGCCGAGCCCGCGAATGTAGAAACGCGGGAAGGTGCGTCCAAACGACGATTCGACCTGGAGGCTGGGCGTGCGGCCGGCGAGAAAGCGGATGTCGAGGCCACTTGCGTTCAGCACGTCGAGCTTTTCGCCGCTGATCGCGGTCACTGCCAGCGGAACGTCCTTTGACGATTCCCGGCGCCGGGTGGCGGTTACGACGATGTCGCCGAGCCCCTGGTCGTCGGATACCGAAGGCTGTGCCTGCTCCTGCGCGACGGCTGGCGCTGCGAAGACGAACAGAGGAGTGCCGAGGAGCAGCGGAGCGCTGGCAAGCAGACGGGCAAAGACGGACGGACGCAAGGACACGCGATTCATGGATGATCCCCCCAAGGATACAGACATCCGTCTCGACCGACCCGTGTGACCCGAATCCGTCCGAAGTCGGTAACACGCCTGTAACATGCGACAATAGGTACGCAGGGCGATGCTGCGCTTTTGTCGACGACCGCGACATCTTTGCTGCAGTGGCCACGCTGCTCAGTGACCTCGATGATACCGAGGGCGGACCAAACACCCAGGCAGGTCGCCAAGGATATTTTGCGCATGGAGCGATCTATACGAGGGCGCGAGACGCTGGCGTAGTAATCCCACCTCGCTAAGGGTGGCATTGCAAATTCAGGAATTCAGGTAGACGCATGGCCCGCAAACATTCGAAACATGGGCCCTATGGGGACGCAGATGCCGTGGAGGACGCTCCGGCACCGACAGTGCCGTGCTGGTTGTGCAGCCGGCCCACAGGCCAGACGATCGTCTGGCACCATCCCGTGCCAAAAAGCCGGGGTGGTCGCGATGTCGTACCCATGCATCCGATCTGCCAACAGACGCTGACGGTAAATTTCACGAACTCCGAACTGCAACGCCATGGGATGGATGTAGAGGGCCTGCTCGCCAATCCCGTCATCCGGAAATTCGTCGACTGGGTGGCGAACAAGGACCCCGAATTCACGGCGACGACAGCGAAGAAACAACGCTGATCCATCTCACCGGAGCGTGCAAGCCGAGCCGACGACGCGCCGTCCATACTCCCCGGCACGGACCCCTATCGGGCGACCAACGCCACGATGACGGTGCCACCAGCCCAGTGCCACGATGAGGATATGGATGGGCCGATGCCGAGCCGGCTTCGAATCACGATCCACGCTCGTCCATCGGCGTTGGCCGAATGGCAGCCTCTAGTCGGGTGACAGGCCGTGCAGGGCGTCGGCGACATGGCTGGCTTCGGCGCGCTCGCCGCGCACGACGAACAGGCTGCCCGCAACGATCAGCACGCCGCCAAGCACCAATGGCCACCCTGCCGGATCGCCGAACAGGCCAATGCCCAGCACCGCACCGATCATGGGCTCGATATTGATGAACACGCCCGCACTCGCGCTGTCGACCCGGGTGGCGCCGTATTGCCATGCCGCCGTGGCGACAAAGGTCGAGAACACCCCCTGGCCGACGATCCCGCTCCAGGCGATCGGGCTGAGCGCGAGCGGCGGGAGGCCGTGCAACACCAGTGCGATCGGCAGCACGGCGGCGGTCGCCACGACCAGCGTGACGGCGGGCACGGCCATCGCCGACCGCGTGAGCGGCACGCGCTTGAGGATCAGCAGCCACCCGAGAAAGATCAGCAGCGACAGCAGCGACAAGGCGATGCCGATCCCCGTACCAGCCCCGCCCGGCTTCCCCGCGATCAGCGCAGCGCCGATCGTCGCGGCGCCAACTCCGGTCCAGGACGCCCGGCTGACGCGTTCGCCCGTCAGATGCGCCGCCACCGCGATCAACGCGGGCATCGCACCGACCAGCAGCGCGGCGAGCGTGACGGTGACGCCCGCCAGCCCCTCATACTGGACGATGAAGGCAAGGCCGTAGAGCGCGCCCGCCCACAGCACCGGCGGCGAGCGGAACAGTGCCCGTGCCTCTGGAGTCGCCACCGCGAAGGGAAGTGCGATGATGCTGGCCACCATGAAACGGAGCAGCACCATGTGCGCTGGCTCGACTTCGCGCAGCGCCAGTTTGCCGAGCGGAAAACCTAGACCCCAGAAAACACCGGCGGCAGCGAGCGCGAGAAAAGCGAGCCTGTTCATGCGACCGCGTTGCCCGACCTCGCCGCCGATGGCGAGCGCGAATGCGCGGTGTCGGAGGCGCCCCTTGGCCCAGTCGTATTTCGAGTCGATTGAATCGGCCCGGCAGGTATTTGCAGCACGGCACGACCACTATGATTTGAGGTGCTTCAGCGGCGCATACGGGAAGCGGACGGTCAGGACGATCGTCACGGCAGGGAACATCCCTGCCGCCGCTCGCTTCTAGAAGGGAAATGCGAAGGATAAACCGATATGACGGAAGCGACTTGGGGTGACGGATCGATGACCCCGCACATCAATTGGCGGATGAGCGCGTCGCTGAAGAACGTCCCTCGTGGCGATACGGACGTCCCCGAAGTGGCCAGCCTCGAACGTGCCTTGCGCGATTGGCTCGGGCTGGATGCACGGCATCAAGCGGCCGCCACGCTGACGACCGAACACCCTATCCAGATCGCAGGCGCTATCGGCACGACGTTCACCGGAAAGGCGATCGCTGCGATCGCAGACCATCTGCCGTTGCCCGACACCGCAGGGTAGCAGGCCGGCCGGTACAAGGCGGCGCAGTGGACGATAGCCACGCCACAGAACTTCGGCAACGCAATGCACCGGGGATTGGTGACATCGCTCCAGTCCATTCGCATGACCGGTAGCATCGTTGTCATGCCACAGCGCCTCGGACCGTCGGTTCGCCCGAGGCTGCTTTCTGTACAAGCAGTCTCGGGCGAACCATCAGCCAGCGGTCGATACCGCCGGGCATCACCAGATATGCACGCGCTCCGCCGGTGCCAGATACAGCGCGGCGCCGGGCTTCACGTCGAACGCGGTGTACCAGGCGTCGACGTTACGGACGATGCCATTGACCCGGTAGAACGGCGGCGAGTGCGGATCGGTCAACAGCCGCGCGCGCGCCGCGCCCTCGCGCAACTTCGCCTGCCACGCCTGCGCATAGGACAGGAAGAAGCGCTGGTCGCCAGTCAGCCCATCGATCACCGGCGCCTTGCCGTGCACCGCCTGATATTTCTGATACGCGGCATAGGCCGTCTCGACACCGCCGAGATCGCCGATATTCTCGCCGAGCGTCAGCGCACCCTTCACGTGCACGCCGGGGATCGGCTCGTACGCGTCATATTGCTTCGACAGCGCCGCCGTACGCTGCGTGAAGGCGGTGCGAGCCTCCGGCGTCCACCAATTCTCGAACTTGCCGGATGCGCTGAACTGGCTGCCCTGATCGTCGAACCCGTGGCCCATCTCATGGCCGATGATCGCGCCGATCGCGCCGTAGTTCACCGCGGCATCGGCCTTCGGATCAAAATAGGGCGGCTGCAGGATCGCCGCCGGGAAGGTGATCTGGTTGTTGAGTGGATCATAATAGGCGTTCACCGTCTGCGGCGTCATGCCCCAGAGCGTGCGATCGACCGGCTTGCCGAGCCGCGACAGCTCGAGCCGGTGCTCGAACTCGCCCGAACGGATCGCATTGCCGAGCGGATCGCCGCGCACGACCTTCAGCGACGCGTAGTCGATATACTTCACCGGGTGGCCGATCCGCGGATCGAACGCGGCGAGCTTCGCCAGTGCCTGCGTCTTGGTCGCCGGATCCATCCAGCCGTTCGCGCCGATCCGCTCCTTGTACGCGGCGCGCAGATTGGCGATCAGTTCGCCCATCTTCGCTTCGCTTTCCGGCGGATAATGGCGCTTTACGTACACCTCGCCGACCGCCTCGCCCATCGTGCCGTTGACCACCGCGATGGCGCGCTTCCACCGCGCGCGCTGCTGCGGCTGATCGGCGAGGGTCTTGCCGAAGAAGTCGAAATTCGCCTGGTCGAACGCCTTCGGGAGCACGTTCGCGCTGGACGAGGCGAGGCGGAACTTCATCCAGTCCTGCCACGTCGAGACGGGCGTGGCCGCGTACAGCTTGCCGAGTTCGGTCAGCGCGGTCGAATTGGTCATGTAGACGATCGGGAAATCGCCATAGCCCGCGGTCGACATCAGCAGCGTCCAGTCGAACTCCGGCGCGAGCGCCTTGCGACCGGCGGCATCCATCGGCTTGAGCATCGCCTTCAGATCGCGCGACTGGACCGGCGACCATTGAACCTTCGCCATCGCGGTTTCGAGCGCGACGATCCGGTCGGCCTTCGCCGACGCATCCGGTATGCCCGACAGCGTCAGGATCTTCTCGACATACGCGCGGTACGCGGTGCGGAAGGTGTCGTACTTCGCGCCCTGTTCGAGATAATAGTCGCGCCCGCCCATCCCGAGCGACCCTTGCCCCGCGGCAACCGCATACCGCTTCGGATCGGCGGGATCGGGCAGCTGGCCGACCTCGATCGGGGCGGCGTAGCCGACCGTCGCGAACAGGACTTGCAGCTTCTGCTTGTCGGTTGCGGCGTCGATCTTCGCGAAATACGGCTTCAACGGTGCAGCACCCGCGCGCTCGATCGCCGCCTCGTCCATGAAGCTCGCATAGAGATCGCCGAACTGCTTGGCGCCGGGGCCGACCGCCGCCGGATCGCGCGCGGCATCGTCTAGGATCGTACGGACCTGCTGCTCGGCCTGATCCGCGAGAATGACGCTGCCGCCGGCCGAGGTGCGATCCGCGGCGATCTCGGTCCGCTTGTTCCAGCTGCCGTTCGCATAGGTCCAGAAATCGTCACCCGGCTTCACCGACTTGTCGGCGGCGGTGAGATCGATCCCGAAACTGCCGTAGCGGGTTCCGGTCGGAGCGGCGGCCTGTGCGAACGCCGGCGTCGACAGCGTCAGCGCCGCCGCGCCCAGCAACAACCGCGAGAGAGGATATGACGGCATTGGAACTCCATGATCGAAGGGCGGTGCGAACCGGGATTGGAACAGGTCGGATTCGAAAAATCCAGTTCGATCTTACGGTTCGAGGGCGAATGCCGAACAATATGCGTTCGTTTCCGACGCATCGAACACCGCGCGGGCTGGCTATACCGTCGTTTGCAGGAGGGTCGGCTTTCGATCACCGCGATCAAAGCCTAGTATGCGGCATGGACGAATTGACGCTCAGCGTGGTCGGCATCGACTTTCCCAATGCGGACAAGAGCAAGAGCAACCGGCGCATGGAGCTGTTGCTCTGCGCGCCCGGCGAACCGGTGGAGCTCCGCCGCGAACCGAAGAACCCGCATGACGCCAATGCGGTCGCGGTGTTCAGCCTGCGCGGCGTGCAGATGGGCTATCTGTCGGCAGAGCGCGCGCCCTTCATCGGCCGGCGCATGCAGCAGGAGGAATACGCCGTCGTCTTCCAGGCGCTCGCCGGCAGCATGGGCTATGTCCGCATCCGCTTCGGTGGGGATGCGCCGACAGTGCCGGAACCGGGCGAGCCCGCGCCATCCTCACGCGCCGCACCGTACGATCCCGACGTTTTCTATCCCGATCCCGACGGCCCCGAATGGGGCGCATGAACTCCTGATCCTCCCCGCCAGGGGAGGTGGCTGGCTCTTGCCAGACGGAGGGGGCGGTAACCGATTACGCTTGTTCCGTGTCCTCCCCCTCCGTCGCTACGCGCCACCTCCCCCTAGCGGGGGAGGATAATTAAAAAGCCTAGATACCCTGAGCGGTGACGATGCGACCTGTCGCCTCAAGATCGCGCGTGAGATCGGCGAGGCAGCGATCGACCAGCGCCTCGTCCGAACTCCGCACCACGAAGTTCGCGCCCGTCTTCCCGTCGCGGAAGAACGGATAGCTGCCGATCGCAACGCCTTCGTGCGTCTTCTCGGCGTCGCGCAGGATGTCGGCGACCTCGCTCTCCGCGACCCAGCAGCCGATCGTCTTCGACACCACCGGGCGCCCGCCCTCCAGCGTCCCCGTCAGCGCATCGAGCATCCCGGCCGTAATGTGCGGCACGCCCGCCATGATAAAGATGTTGCCGATCTTGATCCCCGGCGCGCCCGACACCTTGTTGTCGATCAGGTCCGCCCCGACCGGCACCCGCGCCATTCGCGCGCGCGCTTCGGTCAGCCCGCCGCGGGTTGCGTAATATTCCTCCAGCACCGCCATCGCGCGCGGATGATGCTCGACCGCAACGCCCAGCGCCTCGGCGATCGCATCCACCGTGATGTCGTCGTGAGTCGGCCCGATGCCGCCGGTCGTGAACAGGTAATCGTTGCGCGCGCGGAGGATGTTGACGGCCTCGACGATCGCCTCGGTCTTGTCGGCGACCACGCGCACCTCGGCGAGGCGGATGCCCTGCACGTTGAGCCAGGCCGCGATCTGCGCGACGTTCTTGTCCTGCGTGCGGCCCGACAGGATCTCGTCGCCGATGATCGTCAGCGCGGCCGTCCAGATGCGTTCCTCTGTCATGCCCCTCGCATAGCCTCGCAAAAGCCCGCCCGCCACGCTATATCTATGACATGACCGAATATGTAACCGTCACCTCGGACCAGCCCGACGCGCGTACCGGCGCCATCAAGCTGCACGGCCCCGCCGCATTCGCAGGCATGATGAAGGCGGGCCAACTCGCTGCCGAGACGCTCGACATGATCGTGCCGCACATGGTGCCGGGCGTGACCACCGCCGAGATCGACCGGCTGATCTACGACTTCATCGTCGCGGGCGGCGGCGTGCCCGCGACGCTCGGCTATCGCGGCTATACGCACAGCGTCTGCATCTCGATCAACCATGTCGTGTGCCACGGCATTCCGAGCGAGAAGACGCTGAAATCGGGCGATATCGTCAACGTCGACGTGACGCCGTTGCTCGACGGCTGGCACGGCGACACGAGCCGGATGTACCTGATCGGCGACGTCCCCATCAAGGCGCGCCGGCTGGTCGAAGTCACCTACGAATGCCTGATGATCGGCATCGAGCAGGCCAAGCCCGGCAACCGCATGGGCGACGTCGCCAACGCGATCCAGCGCCACGCCGAAAAGCATCGCTACGGCGTGGTCCGCGATTTCTGCGGCCACGGCGTCGGACGCCTGTTCCACGATGCCCCCGAAGTCGTCCATGTCGGCAAGCCCGGCACTGGCCCCGAGCTGCGCCCCGGCATGATCTTCACGATCGAACCGATGATCAACATCGGCCGCCCCGACGTGAAGCTGCTCGACGACGGCTGGACGGCCGTCACGCGCGACCGCTCGTTGTCGGCGCAGTTCGAGCATTCGATCGGGATCACCGAAACGGGGTGCGACATCTTCACGCTAAGCCCCAAAGGCTACACGCAGCCGCCGTATGTCTGACCCGAGCGGGGCGGACATGCTTGACCGCCCCGTCTGGTCGGCACTCACGACGCGTCAGAATGCGGTGAGCCTCGGTGGCCCGCTTGCAAGACGCATGGCGGCGGACATCGGCATATTCGCCGCCTCGGTGGATACGTCGCCCGACAGTCTTGTCGCTCTCGCCGCGCTCGTGCCCGCTGGCGGCGAGATCGCGTTGATGGAGGCGAAAGAGCAGCCTCTACCCCCTGGCCTGACCGTTCGCAAAAGCGCGCTCGGTTGGCAAATGATCGCGTCGACCATAACGCCCGGCGATCCCGCCTTCGAACTCATCACACTGACCGATGCCGACGCCCCTGCCATGCTCGCGCTTGCGACGCTGACCGAGCCCGGCCCGTTCTTCCCGCGCACCAACACGCTCGGCGGTTTCGTCGGGGTGAAGCGTAACGGTCGCCTTGTCGCGATGGCCGGGCGGCGCCTGTCGATGCCCGGCTATGTCGAGGTCAGCGGCGTCTGCACGCACCCAGATCACCGCGGCAACGGCTATGCCGCCGGCCTGATGCGCGTCGTCGCGCGGTCGATCCTGGCAGAGGGCGACACCCCGATCCTTCACGCCTACGCCAGCAATCGCGGCGCCACCGCGCTATACGAAACGCTCGGCTTCTCCTTACGCCGCGAAATGCACATCGCGATCCTCGCCCGCGCTTGATCCTCCCCGGCACGGGGAGGGGGACCAGCGCAGCTGGTGGAGGGGGGCTTCCACTGACGGTACGTGCGCGGCGATCCCCCTCCACGCCTCATCTGCGATGCGCGGTTCCCTCCCCGTCCCGGGAAGGATCGACGCTGGCAAGTCCGGCGCCACCCCGCTAAAGCCCGCCCCATGCCTCAGATCACGCCCCAGATCGTCGCCGACCACGGCCTGTCCCCCGAAGAATATGAGCGCGTCCTGCGCGCCATCGGCCGTGAGCCGAACATGGTCGAGCTCGGCATCTTCTCGGTGATGTGGTCCGAGCATTGCAGCTACAAATCCAGCAAGATCCACCTGATGAAGCTGCCCACCAAGGGCCCCCGCGTCATCTGCGGCCCCGGCGAGAACGCTGGCGTCGTCGACATCGGGGACAATCAGGCGGCGATCTTCAAGATGGAGAGCCACAACCACCCTTCCTACATCGAGCCGTACCAGGGCGCTGCGACCGGCGTCGGCGGCATCCTGCGCGACGTCTTCACGATGGGCGCGCGGCCGATCGCCAACATGAACGCGCTCCGCTTCGGCCGCCCCGATCACCCCAAGATGCGCCACCTGATCTCCGGCGTCGTCCAGGGCATCGGCGGCTACGGCAATTGCGTCGGCGTCCCGACCGTCGGCGGCGAAGTGAATTTCCACAGCGCGTACGACGGCAACATCCTGGTCAACGCGATGACCGTCGGGATCGCCGACCAGGACAAGATCTTCTACTCGGCCGCATCCGGCATCGGCAATCCGATCGTCTATGTCGGCAGCAAGACCGGCCGCGACGGCATCCACGGTGCGACGATGGCCTCGGCCGATTTCGGCGAGGATTCGGACGCCAAGCGCCCGACCGTGCAGGTCGGCGATCCGTTTACCGAGAAGCTGCTGATCGAAGCCTGCCTCGAACTCATGGCCACGGATGTCATCGTCGCGATCCAGGACATGGGCGCCGCCGGCCTCACGTCTTCGGCGGTCGAGATGGCGTCGAAGGGCGGTGTCGGCATCGAGCTGAAGATGGACGACGTGCCCCAGCGCGAGACCGGCATGACGCCCTATGAAATGATGCTCAGCGAGAGCCAGGAGCGCATGCTCATGGTGCTGAAGCCCGGCCGCGAAGCCGAGGCTGAAGCCATTTTCAAGAAGTGGGAACTCGATTTCGCGGTCATCGGCCGCGTCACCGATACCGGCCGCATGGTGCTGACGTTCAAGGGCGAGACCGTATGCGACATCCCGCTCGGGCCGCTCGCAGACGAAGCGCCGCTCTACGATCGCCCGCACGTCCCGACGCCCAAGCCAGCGCCGCTCGAAAACGTGCCGCATAGCAGCGACATCGCCGCCGACCTGCTCACGCTGATGGGCTCGCCCGACGTCGCCTCGCGCCGCTGGATCTGGGAGCAATATGACCACATGGTCGGCGCGGACACGGTGCAGCGCCCCGGTGGCGACGCCGCGGTCGTCCGCGTCCACGGCACGCAAAAGGCGCTGGCGATGACCACCGACTGCACGCCGCGCTATTGCTTTGCCGATCCCGTAGAGGGCGGCAAGCAGGCGGTCGCCGAAGCGTGGCGCAACCTGACCGCGGTCGGCGCGCTGCCGCTGGCGGTGACGAACTGCCTCAACTTCGCCAACCCGCAGCGGCCCGAGATCATGGGCCAGATCGTCGGCTGCCTCGAAGGCATGAGCGACGCCTGCATCGCGCTCGACTTCCCGATCGTGTCGGGCAACGTCTCGCTCTACAATGAATCCAAGGCGACCGGCGGCGGCTCCGCGATCCTGCCGACGCCGGCGATCGGCGCGATCGGCCTGCTCGCCGACTGGCAGAAGAACGCGACGATCGCCTTCAAGGGCTCGGGCGACATCATCCTCGCGGTCGGCACGCGCGGCGGCCATCTCGGCCAGTCGCTGTGGTTGCGCGAATGCCACGGCCGCGAACAGCTCGAAGCCGGCCCTCCCCCGCCGGTCGATCTTGCCGCCGAGCGCCGCGTCGGCGACCTGATCCGCGAGGCGATTGCGCTCGGCCAGCTGACCGCGGTCCACGACGTCTCCGACGGCGGCGTGGCGGTGACGATCGCCGAGATGGCACTCGCCGGCGGCATCGGCGCGATGATCGACCGGAAGCAGCCCTTCGACTGCGCGCGCTCGTTCTTCGCCGAGGACCAGGGCGTCTACATCGTCACCGTCGAGGACCACGCGCTGCTCGACTTCCTCGGCGCTGCGTATGCGGCGGGTGTCGAGGCGGAACCGATGGGACGTACCGGCGGCAAGCGGCTGATCTTCGAACGACCGGACCGCGACGACGTCATCGCGCTCGACACGCTCCGCGCGGCGCACGAGGGCTTCTTCCCGAAGCTCATGGGGGTCGACGCGGCGCTGGCGTGATTCGCTGCGGCGGCGGACGATTGAGACCTCCGCCCCGACGTTAAGCACCCACCCCGGCGTCAAGCAATCACCCCGGCGAAGGCCGGGGCCCCATTGGGAAGGCCGCAGTAACGAATCGCTGCCCTTCGCCATAACCGTCCCCCATTTGGGCCCCGGCCTTCGCCGGGGTGGTTGGGTTTTTGTCGCAAGGAACTGGTTTCGGAACTCAGCATGTGTCCCCGCGAAGGCGGGGACCCAGTCTGGGCTCCCGCCTTCGCGGGAGAACAAGGAGGCAAGATGGTCGTCCGGAGAGGCCCGCCCGGTGGCCGATGCTACGAGGCTCCCCGTCGATCGTGCTCGCCGCGGGTCCGTTCACTACCGTCCGCATTACCTGCCGCTAGTCATCCATCACCATGCCCCCCAACCGTCATCCCAGCGAAGCTGGGATCTCCCCAATCGGGTCGCAGCACTCGCCAACAGGCATACCCCAGCTTCCGCTGGGGTGACGAGTGGTGCGAGGTCGAGGCTGGCTCGAGTTACGGATACGGATACGGGTATAGGTGCGAGTACGAAGGCGGCGGATACTTACCGGTGTGAGGATCACCAGAAAATTCCGATCGCGGCAGCCCGGCACAGCAGACCTGTCCTGCACCACCGCGATATGCCAGCGTCGGACCATGATCGAAGCCTTCCTCGCCTACCGTGCTGCCGAGACGCGTCGATCGGACGCTGGCCTGGACCGAGCATCGCCCGCGTCCGTCCGGTCCTGCCAAGGCAGTCGCTCCCGCGTTGCAGCCAAGCGAAAGCATGCCGTAGTCCAACCCTCACGACGGTCCCACGAAATGCTGCGCGAGCGTCTATACTTCCTATACTTCACTCTGCCCGCATGACCCCCGCCCCCGCCAGAATCGCCACGCTCGACCTCATCCGAGGGGTCGCCGTCATGGGCATCCTAGCCGCCAACATCGCCGCATTCGGCTTTCCCGAATTCGCCTACATGACCCCAGCCTCGATGGGCTGGCCAAACATGCCCGACCTCATAGCCTGGACCACGACCTTCATCGTCATCGACGGCAAGATGCGCGGGTTGTTCTCGTTTCTGTTCGGGGCGTCGATGCTGCTGGTGATCGACCGTGCGGAGGCGAACGGCGAGGACCCTGCGACCGTCCACCTGCGCCGAATGGCATGGCTGTTCGTGTTCGGCGTCGCGCACCTGTACCTGCTGTGGTGGGGCGACATCCTAGCGCATTACGCACTGGTCGGCGCGATCGCGTACATGTTCGTGCGGTTGCCGGTTCGCTGGCTCGTCGGAGTCGGGTTGGCCTGCATCGCCCTTCAGACGGTCGAACTGACCACCCTCACCGCCTATGCCTTCGACCTCTACGGCTCCGCGCACCGGCCCGGCGCAACGGCGCGCGTCATCGCGAACTGGCATCTATTGGCGGATCAATTCGGCCAACCCTCCAAGACCTCCATCGCGCGCGAGCTCGCCATCGGACGTGGCGGATGGGGTGATCTGGTCGTATGGCGCTGGAAACACGCGGTCGGGCCGATCACGTCCCTCACCGCCACCGGTCCGGAGACGCTCGGGTTCATGCTGTTCGGCATGGCCGGGCTGCGATCGGGGTTCCTGACCGGCGAATGGTCGCAGCGACATTATGCCGTGATCGCGGTTGCCGGAGTCGGGATCGGTTGGCTCGCCTATGCGGGCATAGCGACGTTCGACATCGCCCACGGGTTCGACGCGCGGTATGTCGTGCTGTCATGGCTTGCCTTGGCCACGCCGTTCCGCCCCCTCACGATCATGGGTTACGCCGCGGCGATCATCCTGCTCGCCCGCCCCGGCGGCTGGTTGACGACCCGCGTCTCGGCAGCAGGCAGGATGGCGTTCTCCAACTATCTCGGGACGACCGTGATCTGCACGACGCTGTTCTACGGCTATGGGTTCGGGCTGTACGGCGCCTTGTCGCGCGCGCAGCTCTATCTGGTGGTCGTGCCAATCTGGCTGCTGATGCTCCTCTGGTCGAAGCCGTGGCTGGATCGATTCCGCTATGGGCCGCTCGAATGGCTTTGGCGCAGTCTCTCCCGGTTCGAATGGCAGCCGATGCGCGGTTCGGCATTCACGGCCCGCCGATGACGCTATTTGCGAATAAGACGCAAAATGGCTTGCGAGTGGTTCGCATTATCCGTATCCCGAGCTTACAGCTAGGGAGTTCCCATGGTCGTCTGCGTTTGCAATGCCATACGAGAATCCGACGTTCGCAACTGCGCACGCGGCGGTTGCACCACACCCTGCCAAGCCTTTCGTTCGATGGGTCGGAAACCCAAATGCGGCCAGTGCGCATCGATAGCGCGAGCGATTATCGACGAGGAACGCGCCGCTGCATAAGCGTCGCAACAGCTAAGAAACCGCAGAAATCCGCCATTTTTCGGGTTGCGGTTGCGGTCTCGCCGGCGCTACATGTCCGTCAGAGGTGACGGAGATATGGCCATGCGCGGCGACCCCCAAGTAATCGAATATCTGAACGAGGCGCTCAAGAACGAGCTGACCGCGGTCAACCAATATTGGCTCCATTACCGGATGCTCGAGCATTGGGGCGTCTACAAGCTCGCCCAGTACGAGCGGATGGAATCGATCGACGAGATGAAGCATGCCGACTGGTTGTCGGAGCGCATCCTGTTCCTCGATGGCCTGCCGAACTTCCAGCTGCTCGGCCGCCTGCGGATCGGCGAGACCGTCGAGGAGGTCCTGAAGTCGGATCTGGCGCTCGAAGTCGAGGCGACCGTCCAATTGAAGGGGGCGATCTCGTACTGCGAGGAGGTCAAGGATTACATCAGCCGCGACCTGTTCGCCCGCATCCTCGCCAGCGAGGAAGAGCATGTCGACACGCTGGAACGTCAGTTCGAGATGATCGAGCGGATGGGTATCCACAACTACATCCAGCTGAACTCGATCTCGGAGCATGATTCACCCAAGACCGGCGCCGCGCCGTATCTGAAGGGCTAAGCTGGCCCCCGTCATCCTGACGAACGTCAGGATCCTGAGCCATACGACGACGTCCTTGGCTCTGGATCCCAGCTTTTGCTGGGATGACGGACGTGATTGATACTAGGCGCCGACCAGTAGCACTCGGCGGCGTATTACTCTTCGCCGAACCCGGTCGGGATCGCCCGACGACCGAAACCACCGCCGGCGGCCGGCTTGCGGGCGACGATCGGATTGGCCTCGCGCTCCAGCAGCGTCAACGTCTCGATAAACAACGGTCGCAACTGGACGATATGCTCCAGCGCCTCGTCAGGCGTATCCTGCATCTCCACGCAATCGCGCGCGATGACCTCGATCGCCTCGGCAAGATCGGCGAGCGGCTCGGCGCCGAACTGTCGCGCCTCGCCCTTCAGCGTGTGCGCCGGGATTACCATTGCCGCGGCGTTCAAGGCGCGCATCGCCGCCTCGATCGCCGCAACCGACTTGACGCCGTCCTCGCGAAAATACCCGAGGATGCGGCCAAATCCTGCACCCAACTCGGTGCGCGCCTGCACGAACGCCGGCCAATTTATCAAGGTGCTTCCCTCAAACGACACTGCCGCCTTCTCCCGTTAAGCAAATAGCGCCATAAAGGTCAGGGCTGTATCATACCCCATCCAGGTAAACACAGTGTTGTCATATTAGACGCAAGTTATGACGAAGGTTTGGGTAAATTCATCCAAAACGATCTCTATCGTCGCATTGGCCGACGCAGCGACGGCCGCGAGTTCGGTCGGCGCCTGCGGATCGTCCGCCAGGACCTCGACCCTCCGCGCGCCGTCACGCAGGGCGCGGGCTAGCCGCACCGCCGGCCAGGGGCAGCGCATACCCCGGGCGTCGATGCGGACCATATCGGACGCCGCCGCTTAATTGCCGCCGCCGCCCCTGCCATTGTCGTCGTAGGGGTTCTTCGGCGCGCGGAACATCAAGCGGACGGGGACTGCGCCGAAGCCGAGGTCCTTGCGCATCGAATTGACGAGGTACCGCTCATAGCTCGCCGGGAGCTGATCGACGCGTGTGCCGAAGATGACGAAGCTGGGCGGACGCGTCTTGACCTGCGTGACGTAGCGCATCTTGATCCGCTTGCCGCCAGGGGCCGGCGGCGGGGTCGCCTCGATCGCGCGCTCGAACCAGCGATTGAGCTCGCCGGTGCCGACCCGCTTGGACCAGGCGTCGCGCGTATCGAAACAGGCCTGCAGCAACTGGTCGATGCCCTTGCCGGTCGCCCCGGACACGGTCATCACGGTGACGCCCTTGACCTGGGACAGGCCGTCTTCGAGCGCGCGCTTGACGCCGTTGAACAGCGACGAGGCGCTCTCGGCGACGTCCCATTTGTTGAGCGCGATGACGAGCGCACGGCCCTCCTGGAGAACCTTGTCGGCGATGCGGAGATCCTGCGCCTCGAGGCCCAGCGTGGCGTCGAGCAGCAGCACGACGACCTCGGCGAAGTCGACTGCGTGGAGCGCGTCCTCGACCGACATCTTCTCGAGCTTATCCTGCACCTTGGCGCGCTTGCGCATGCCGGCGGTGTCGATCAGGCGGACTTTCCGCGCTTCGCCGCCGGTCGGGTGCCAGTCGTAGTCGACGCTGATCGAATCGCGCGTGATTCCGGCTTCAGGGCCGGTGATCATGCGGTCTTCGCCGAGGATGCGGTTGACGAGCGTCGACTTGCCCGCGTTCGGGCGGCCGACGATCGCGAGCTTCAGCGGGCCTTCATACTCGTTGTCGGGCTGTTCCTCGGGCAGCTCTTCCTTGCCTTCGAGCAGCGGGAGCAGGCCTTCGAACAGGTCGCCCATGCCCTCGCCGTGCTCGGCCGAGAGCTGGACCGGGTCGCCGAAGCCGAGCGAGAGCGATTCGAGGATGCCGTCTTCGCCCGCGCGACCTTCGGCCTTGTTGGCGACGAGGATGACGGGGACGTCGGCGGTGCGGAGCCAGCGGGCGATCTCTTCGTCGAGCGGCACGATGCCGGCGCGCGCGTCGAACAGGAACAGCGCGACGTCGGCCTGCGCGACGGCCGCCTCGGTCTGCTGGCGCATCCGGCCTGGGAGCGTCTGCGCATCGTGATCTTCGTAGCCGGCGGTGTCGATGATGCGGAATTCGAGGCCGATCAGCGACGCGTCGCCTTCGCGGCGGTCACGCGTGACGCCGGGGCGATCGTCGACCAGCGCGAGCTTCTTGCCGACGAGGCGGTTGAACAGGGTCGACTTGCCGACATTTGGGCGGCCGACGATCGCGACCACAGGGAGTTTGGACATGGCAGGCCCTTAGCGCGGGAACGCGCTGGCGTCACCTAGTCCCTCGCCCCGCTGGGAGAGGGATGGAGGAGCCGCGGGCGACGGAGGGGAGAGGGGGAGTTTGGGCCGGGTCCCGAGCCCCACTCCCCTCACCCTTCCCACCGCAAGCGCGGCGGGCCCCTTCCCTCTCCCCGGCGGGGAGAGGGAGTCGACGTCACCTGTAGGCGGTGACCTTGCCCTTCTGGTCGAGCGTGTAGAGCGTCGAGTTCGCCACGATCGGGGGCAGCGAGAACGGCGTTTTCGTCTCGATCGTCGAACTCACCGTGCCGTCGGTCGGCGAGACGAAATTGATCTCGCCGCGCGAGTTGGTCAGGATCAACCGGTTGCCGGCCAGGATCGGGCCGAACCACGTGATCGCGTTGCTACGCTTCTTCTCGTTCTGGAAGCGCGGCAGCTGGGCGATCCAGCGGGCCTTGCCGTTCGAACGCGACAGGCAGACGAGGCGCGCGTCGTCAGTGATGACGAACAGCCATTCGCCCGCGATCCACGGCGTCGAGATGCCGGCGAAGTTCTGCTCCCAGAGGCGCTGGCCGGTCGACAGTTCGAGCGCGACCATGCGACCACCCTGCCCGACCGCATAGACGCGACCGCCGTCGATGACCGGGGCCGCGTCGATGTCCGACAGGCTGGATACCGACGTGGTGACCGAAGTGCGCGACAGCGCGTCCTGCCACAGGATACGACCGTTCTCGTAACGGTATGCGCTGAGTTCACCGCTCGAGAAGCCGGCGACCACGGTGCCCTGGCTGACCGCGGGTGCCGCGACGCCGAACACGCCCTGCGTTTCGAGCGTGCCCGACTGGACCCACTGGACCTTGCCGTCGGCCTGGTTGAGCGAGAAGACCTGGTTGTCCTGCGTAAGGACGTACACCGCGCCATTGGCGACCGTCGGCGAACCGCGGAGCGGTCCGCCCGGCTTGGCACGCCAAAGGATCGCGCCGTCGGCTGCGTTCATCGCAACGACATCGCCGACTCCGTCCGTGGCATAGAGCTTGCCATCGTCATAGCTGACGCCACCGCCGAAACGGACCGTCTTGTTGAGCTTGCCTTCGGTGATCCCGGCACTCCAAAGCGCCGCGCCGGTGTCGGCGGCGAACGCGTGGATGGTCGCGGTGACGTCGGTCACGAACAGCTTGTTGTCGGCGACTACCGGCGCAGCGCCGAGCCGCTCTCGATTCGAACCGCCATTGATCGAAGCCTGCCACGCGCGCTTGGGCTGTTCGCCGAGCGCGAGCTGGCCCATCGACTTGGCGGGGTTGCCGCCCGGCTGGGCCCAGGCGTCGTTGACCGCGGGCGCCGGCAGCAGGACCTGGACGTCGGCGATCGTCTTGTCGGTCTCGACCTCGTTTTCGGAAACGAGGATAGACACACGGTCACCGACGGTCGGCGTCTTCTTCACGCTACCCTTGAAAATCCCGCAACCGCTGAGTGCAACCAGCGCGGCGACGGCGACCGTCACCCGATATGTCTTCATCATTGCGCCTTGGTATCCTCGTTAGATGCGGCCGGGGTGATCACCCTGGCAGTAGCTCCAGTGCTGGCAGCAGCGTCCACACCCAATACGCCAGCCATCTGAACCGCGCGTTGACGGATCGTCTCGGGCACGCCGGTATCACGCGCGATCTGGCCGAACAGCGTGCCCGCCTGCTGGCGCTGGTTCATGCGGAGATAGGAGATCGCGACCATCTCGCCTGCGCTGCCGAGCCATGCGCCACCGGGCACCGCCAGCGGGCGGAGGCGCTCGACGACGACCTGCGGCTTCAGCGTGTCGAACTCGGCCGAGGTCTGGCGGACCAGCGCGAGATCGCGGAACGGCTTTGCCAGCGACGTATCCGCCGCAATCGCGCCGAGCTTGGCGGCGGCGCCTTTCAGATCATCCTTCTGAAGAAGGACGTCGGCCTGCGTGAACAGCGCGAGCGCGCGGTAGCCGTCGCGGTTCGACTTGGCGAGTTCGGCGAGCGGCTTCGCGGCAGCTGCGGCGTTGTTCGCGCCGAGCGAGTCGTAGGCAGCCTGCAGCTGCTCGCCCTCGACGCCGGCAGCCTCGCCATTGTGATGCTGCCAGTAGAGGAAACCGGCTAGTGCGGCGAGTGCCGCGACAATAGCGACCCCGACCCAGATGCCCCAGTTCGTCCAGAACCCGGCGAGCTGGTCGCGTCGCAGTTCTTCGTCGACCTCACGCAGGAATGCTTGATCGGTTTTCGGCGGGAGGGCCAAGGAATACTCCGGAAATAGTGAGGGGGTGGGCGGCGCGGACCTTAGCCGCGCCGGAACCGAAACGGAAGCGGATCAATCCTTGGGTGCGTAGACCTGCTCGACGCCCGGAAACGCGCGCGATCGGACGTCGTCGGCATAGGTCTGCGTCGCGGACGAGATCGTGTCGGCAATGTCCGCGAACCGCTTCACGAACTTGGCCGTGCGGTCGAACATCCCCAGCATGTCCTCGGTTACCAGCACTTGGCCGTCGCACCGGGCCGATGCACCGATGCCTATCGTCGGACAGGCGATGGTGTTGGTGATCTCGATCGCGATCGGCTCGACCACGCCCTCGATCACGAGCGAGAACGCGCCAGCTTCGGCGATGCTCTGTGCGTCGGCGACGATCTTGGCGGCTTCCTCTGGCGTGCGACCGCGGGCACCGTAGCCGCCGAGCACGTTGACCGCCTGCGGGGTGAGGCCGACATGGCCCATCACCGGGATGCCGCGCTCCGTCAGGAACTTGACGGTAGGCGCCATCGCGGTGCCGCCTTCGAGCTTTACCGCCGCGGCTCCGGTCTGTTTCAGCAACCACGCCGCGCTCTCGAACGCCTTTTCGGGCGAGGCCTCGTAGCTGCCGAACGGCATGTCGATCACGACCACCGCGTGATAGCTGCCGCGTACCACCGCCGCGCCATGCGCCGCCATCATCTCCAGCGTGACGGGGACGGTCGAGGGCAGCCCGTAGATCACCTGCCCCAGGCTGTCGCCGACGAGCAGCATGTCGCAGTGCGGATCAAGCAACTGCGCCGTTCGCACGGTGTAGGCGGTGAGCATGACGAGTGGTGTCTTGCCCTTCTGGCGACGGATCGTGGGGATCGTCAGTCGCTTGAGCGGCGCAGGGGTCGGATTGGCGCGACTCGTCGCGGTGTCGAGGGTGTAGGTCGTGGACATGGGAACGCTAGTAGCGTGCGCGTCGGTGCTCGCCCAGTGTCGCGCGCATCAAACCGCCCAGCCCTTCTGTCGCGCATGGCCGACGAGCCAGAGCGTGAATGCGGCGACCGCGACGATCACGAAGGGCAAGCCGAGCGTCTCGCTTGCGCCCTTGTGCGCGACGATGTCGGTCGAGGCGAACAGCCAGCCGAACTGCGCGATCGTCGCGACCAGCGAGGCGATCAGGAACGGACGGGCGGTAGCGCGCCGCATGAACAGCAGGATCGCGCCGACCAGGCCAGTGAGGACCGCGAGCGCGAACAGCGGATCGTACCAGTCCGGCAACGCGGCATGGAGCGCGCGGTCATAAGCGCTTGCCTGCCCCATGGCGTCGGCGCCGAGCCTGAGCTGTTGCACGCACATGAAGCATCCGACGAGTCCCCACAGAACGAGGAACCCCGTCGTCATCCTGAACCATAACGGCCCCTGTCGTACGAAGAACATGCCGCCTCCCCTGAAACTTCAGGTCTGCGAGCGTGCGCTCACGGCGACGTTCCGGCAATAGAGAGCGACAAGATGACGGAGCCGCGCGCCGATCCACTCGGACATACGTGCCGGACCGGAAAGAGATCGGGAGCTTCCGACTTCGATCTCCATCCGGCTTCGGCTCATGGACTATGCACTTTTCACATGAACGTGCGGTTAGCGCATTCAGAACGAAAACTTGATCGTACCGCCCCAAGTCTGCGGGTCACCCAATTGCGCGGAGATCAGCCCGGTATTGCCCGGCGTCACAGCAAGCGATTCGAAATAGTCCTGATCGAAGGCGTTACGTACCCAGCCGAAGATGTCGAACGTCTGGGTGCGGAATCCTGCGCGGAAGTTCTGGATCGAATAGCCATCGACGTCGGTGTAGATCGACCGCGAGGCGTTGGACGAGAATTTCGAGCGATAGTTCGCGTCGTAGCCGGCATAGGCCTGCCCATCGCGGCCGAAGACCTGGGCGGGCAGATTATATTCGCCGCCCCAGGAAAACGCCCATTTCGACACGCCGGGCAGCCTGCTGTCCGAGACGTCGCAGTTCGCTGGGCTGTTCGCGCCGGGCGTCGCGGGGGCACCGACCGCCGTGCCCGTACCGCCGCCGGCGAGTTCGGGCGGGCAAGGCGCGTTGGTGAACTTCACGAACTTGGCATCGGTGAACGCGCCGCTGACGTACGCGCTGAACCGGTCGCTCGGGCGGACCGAGAAATCGCCCTCGATGCCCCGCGTGCGAACCTTGTCGGCGTTGGCGAGGTAGCCGCGCAGGACGTTGCTGCCGCTGACGTTGCTGATGACGCTCGCCTGGAAGTCCTTGATCTCGGTCCAGAACGCCGAGAGATTGAACGTCGCGCGGCGATCCCAGAACTGCGTCTTCAGACCAAGTTCGAAGTGGTCGACCTTCTCCGGCTCGATAACGGCAACGTCGAGCTGCGGAAGCCCGTTCGCCTGGCTCGGCACGCCGTTCAGGTTGACGCCGCCCGTCTTGAACGACTTCGCATAGGTCGCATACGCGTTGATATCGCGTGCGACCTCGTAAGCGAGGTTGAGATCGTAGGAGAGGTTCCAGGCGCTGTAGGGCACTTCGAAGAATTGCGAGGCCTGCACACCGCGTTGCGCTGCGGTCCAAGGATCGGTGTAGGACGGGCTGGTCGGATCGTTGCTGACGATCTGGCGCGTGCCGTTCGAGGCGGTGCCGACCACCACCGAATCGTAATAGCCGCTCTTCTTGTCGTAGTTGACGCGGATCCCCGGCGAGACGGTGAAGCGATCGGTCAGCTTCCAGTTCAGCTTGCCGAATGCTGCCAGGCTCGTGTTGTCGAGCCGGATGTCGTTGGTCGCGATGACGCCGTTAAGTACGGCCGGATTGTTCGACAGCGCACTGCTCGGTGCGAGCAGCCAGGCGCTGGCGGCCGTCCCCGTCTCCTGGACCCCGCTGGTGCGGATCTTCTGGTTAAACGCGAACCCGCCGAGCACGAAATTGAGGCGGTCGCCCTCGTAATTATAGCGGAGTTCCTGCGTGTACTGGTCCTGCTTGGTCGGGTTGTTGACCCTGGTGTAGATCGGCAGGCCGGTGAAATCGCGATCGTTCTTCGGACCCCAGTCCCAATAGCGCCACGCGGTGACCGAGGTCAGCGTGCCGGGCCCAAGATCCCATTCGACACGCGCCGACGCACCGCCATGTTCGTTGCGCGCAGCGATATCGGCGTCGAGATCGGTCACGCGGTCGAACGGATCGGTGCTGGGAACGCGGTACCCCGGAAACCGGGCGATCAGGGCGGCATATTGCCGGTTGAGCGCACGCTGGGTCGTGCCGACCCGCGCATAGGTCTGCACGCAGCAGATCGGGTTCTGAAGATTGTAATCGCCCGACAGCGTGATGTTCAGGGTATCGGTCGGCTTCCAGAGAAGCGATCCGCGAATGCCGAGATTGTCCTGCGAATTGACGTGCTGGTTCGTGGCGACATTGTAGATCGTGCCCCGGCGATCGGTGTTCGACACGCTGATGCGCGCCGCGAGATTGCTGGTGATCGGACCGGATACCGAGGCCTTGCCCTGCTTGAAGCCGTAGTTGCCGAGCGAAATCTCCGCCTTGCCCTCGAAATCGAAGCTGGGCGCGCGTGTCGTTATATTGATCGCGCCGGCGGTCGTGTTCTTGCCGTACAGCGTTCCCTGCGGTCCGCGCAGCGTCTCGATCCGCCCGACATCGACGAAGTCGAGCGTCGCCGACGCGATCCGATTGTAATAGACCTGGTCGATATAGATGCCGACGCCCTGCTCGAACCCGTCGTTGGTCAGCCCGAACGGCGCACCGATGCCGCGAATGTTGATGAAAGTGTTGCGCGGGTTGGTCGAATAGAATTGCAACGTCGGCTGGAGCTGGGTCAGCCGGTTGATGTTGTAGATGCCCTGCGCCTCGAGCGTCTTGCCGCTGGTCACCGAGATCGCGACCGGCACCTGCTGCACGTTCTCCGCACGGCGGCGCGCGGTGACCAGGATATCGCCGCTATTCTGATCGGCGTCGGGTTCGGCTTTCGGCTCGTCTGCGATCGGCTTCGCCACGGGGGGCGTTGGGTCCGATACGGCCGTCGGCGTAACGGCATGACCGGCGAGCAGCAGCGCGAGCGTAAGCGACATTCTTGATTCCCCCAGAACTTCGAGCGTAAACTCTACTAATCCGGGGGACATTCAATGCGAGCATGTCTTGGGTGATGGAAAGCGCGGCTTGTTTGGTGCTCCCGAGAGTGGAGCATCATCCAACCACTTCGTCACCCCGGGCTCGTTCCGGGGTCCACGGCGCCGCAAACTCACGTCTCTCGATTGCGCGGAACGGTGGATGCCGGAACAAGCCCGGCATGACGTAGGCCGTCAGAACAGGCGGCTCTGCTTGACCGCGGCTTGGATGAAGCTGGCGAACAGGGGATGCGGATCGAACGGCTTGGACTTCAGTTCGGGGTGGAACTGGACACCGACGAACCAAGGGTGGTCGGGGCGTTCGACAATTTCCGGCAACGTGCCATCCGGGGACATGCCGGAGAAGACAAGACCGCCTTGCTCCAAGGCTTCCTTGTACCCCGTGTTGACCTCGTAGCGGTGACGATGGCGTTCCGAGATGTCGGTGCCGCCATAGATCGACGCCACGACGCTGTTGCCGTCGAGCTTCGCGTCGTACGCGCCGAGCCGCATCGTGCCGCCCATGTCGCCTTCCGCGGCACGTGTTTCGAGGCCTTCGCGGCCCATCCATTCGGTGATCATGCCGACCACCGGTTCGTCGGTCGGGCCGAACTCGGTCGACGAGGCATTGGGGATACCAGCGAGATGGCGTGCGCCCTCGACGCAGGCCATCTGCATGCCAAAGCAGATGCCGAAATACGGGATCTTCCGCTCACGCGCGAACTTCACGGACGCAATCTTGCCCTCTGCGCCACGCTCACCGAACGCGCCGGGGACGAGGATCGCGTCACAGGGTTCGAGCTGGCCGGCGATGTCGCTCTCGGCGTTCTCGAACAGCTCGGCGTCGATCCAGCGGACGTTGACCTTCACGCGATTTGCGATGCCGCCGTGGACCAGTGCCTCGTTGAGCGACTTGTACGCGTCTTGGAGGCCGACATATTTGCCGACCACGCCGATCGTGACTTCGCCCTGAGGGTTGGTCAGCCGGTCCATGATCTCGGCCCAGCGCGACAGGTCGGGCGCTTCGGCGGGTTCGATCCCGAATGCGCGAAGCACTTCGATGTCGAGGCCTTCGCCGTGATACTGGAGCGGCACCGCGTAGATGCTTTTCGCGTCGAGCGCTGGGATGACCGCGCTGGCGGGGACGTTGCAGAACAGCGCGATCTTGGCGCGCTCCGACGGCGGCAGCGGGTGTTCACAGCGGCAGACGAGGACGTCGGGTTGCACGCCCAAGGCCGCCAGTTCGCGGACCGAATGCTGGGTCGGCTTGGTCTTCAGTTCGCCGGCGGCGGCGATGTACGGCACCAGCGTGACGTGGATGCTGATCGCGTTGCCGCGACCTTCCTCGTTCTTGAGCTGGCGAATCGCTTCGATGAACGGCAGCGATTCGATATCGCCGACAGTGCCGCCGATCTCGCAGAGCACGAAATCGATGCCGTCGGTCTCGGCACGGGCGAACGCCTTGATCGCGTCGGTGACGTGCGGGATGACCTGCACCGTGGCGCCGAGATAATCACCGCGACGCTCGCGCGTGATGATCTGCTGATAGATGCGGCCCGAGGTGACATTGTCCGACTGGCGCGAGGGAACGCCGGTGAAGCGTTCGTAATGGCCAAGGTCGAGATCGGTCTCGGCGCCGTCGTCGGTGACGTACACCTCGCCGTGCTGATACGGCGACATCGTGCCGGGATCGACGTTCAGATACGGATCGAACTTCCGAATCCTGACGGTATACCCGCGTGCCTGGAGGAGAGCGGCAAGCGATGCCGCCATGAGACCTTTACCGAGCGACGAAACCACGCCCCCGGTTATGAAAATGTACCGAGCCATGGGAAGAGTCTCGTAGCGTGTGTTGGGGACGAACGACAAGCGCCCGCGGATCACGCGGGGCGCATTAATCGGCGAATGGAGTGTTTAGTTGGCTAGCGGGACCGCGCCGTTATCGGCCGGAGCCGTGGTACCAGCGGGAACGCCGGCGTTTTCACCGCCACCGGCGAACGGCGCTGCGTCACCCTTGGGTGCAGCAGTCGGAACCGAAGACGCTGCTGCCGCCGGAGTGCGGGCGAGCGAGGTGTCGATCGTGGTGGTGCGATGATTCGCCGCCAGCACCGCGAGCAGGATCGAGAACAAGACGAACATCGTCCCGAGAACGCCTGTTGCACGCGTCAGGAAATCGGCAGCACCGCGTGCCGACATCAGCCCCGAGGGACTGCCGCCCATGCCCAGACCGCCGCCTTCCGAGCGCTGCATGAGGATCACCGTGACGAGGGCGGCCGCGATGATCGCGTGGATGACGAGCAGAAAGGCGAACATTGCGCGGAAAACCCCGGAACTTTTGCGAAGGCGCGCACATAGGCGACGTCGCGGTTTCGATCAACCGGGCGATCGACCGCGGCGCTGGCTCCGCATATCGCAAGCCAATCGCAAAACTACGGAAACATGGCGTCCGGGCAGCGTTATGAACCCGTAATGACGCTCATGACTGGGTATCGTGCATATAAATTCAGATGGCGGATCAACGCTGTGGCATCAATGGCAGCCAATACCTTATCGACCTGGATGACCGCTCTGGTGGATTATGTCCGCTCGGGCGAACCCGATCTGACCAATCGTCAGATGGCATTGCTCCTGCTGGTTTATCTCAAACCTGGGCCGCATACGGTGCGCGGCCTCGCCCGTGCGCTGAACGTATCGAAGCCCGTCGTCACGCGCGCCTTGAACAGATTGGGTGCCCTCGGCTATCTGCGCCGGCAACGCGACGACAGCGACAAGCGCAACATCTTCGTCGCGCGCACGACCGAAGGGGCAGATTTTCTTGAAGAGTTCGGGCAATTCATCGGCGACGGCCCCGCCCCCAACGATGCTGGCGCCGGCTCAAACGGCCTTACCCCCGCTCACGCTTGAGCCATTCGACGACAAGGCCCGCATGAGTTTCTCGCTGACGGGCCGTTCGGTGGATCTGGACCCGCGCACGCATGCGGTTCGGCGCGATATCGCCGACATTCGGTTGGCCGAATACGTATTCGCTCCACACTATGCCGTGCCGATGATACGGGCCGTCGCGCGCACAGCTTTGTTGCGCAGTGGACGAGACGAAGCGAGCGATACGATGGTCGACCTCAACCCCGGCGACAGTTTCGAAGTGTTGGAGATTGCTGGCGTTTCCGCATGGGGCGTCGCGCGGCCAAGCGGCCTGGTCGGCTATGTCGAGGCTACGGCGCTCGATTTGCCGGCCGATCTGCCAGCGGACGTCGTGGCATGACCAGCGTCTTCATCGATGGCGCCGTCGGCACGACCGGCCTCGAAATCCGCGAGCGGCTTGCCGGACGGAGCGATATCTCGATCTCGTTGCTGCCTGAGGATCGCCGCAAGGATCCGGCGGCACGGCGCGAGGCCTTGAACGATGCCGATTTCGTCATCCTCTGCCTGCCCGACGACGCGGCACGCGAGGCGGTGGCCCTGATCGACAATTCGCGTACCCGCGTGATCGACGCGTCGAGCGCGCACCGCGTCGCTACGGGCTGGACCTACGGCTTCCCCGAACTGCCGGGTCAGGCCGAAAAGATTGCGAGCGCCGCTCGGGTCGCGAACCCGGGCTGTTATCCTACCGGCTTCCTCGCGCTCGTCGCGCCGCTGGTCTCCGCTGGGCTGATCCCCGCCGACCTGCCGCTGAGCATCAATGCGACCTCGGGCTATTCGGGCGGCGGCAAGGCGATGATCGCCGAGTTCGAGGCCGGTGGCGCGACGACCGCCTTCCGCGCCTACGCGCTCGGCCTTGCCCACAAGCACATTGCCGAGATGACGCAGCATGCCGGCCTGACCCACGCGCCGATATTCGCGCCCGCAGTGGCCAATGCCTATCGCGGCATGGTCGTCGAGGTGCCGCTGCATCTCCACGCCCTGCCCGGCCGCCCAAGTCTCGCGGCGATCGAGGACGTCCTGCGCGCTGCGTTCGACGGCTCGACGCTGGTCTCGGTAGCGCCCGGCGATCTCGGCTCGATCGATATCGAGGAGAATGCGGGGACCGACCGGCTGACGCTGCGGGTCTGCGGCAACGACGCGGTCGGCCATGCACGGCTGGTCGCGACGCTCGACAATCTGGGCAAGGGTGCCGGCGGCGCTGCGGTCCAGAACCTCAACATCATGGCCGGGGTCGACCCGGTCGCCGGCCTGGTTTTTTAGAACCGGCTAGTTTCAGGAGCTTTCATGCACCGTAATCCCGTAGCCAAGCTGCTCCTGTTCGGCGCGACCGGCGATCTCGCACAGCGCATGCTGCTGCCGTCGCTTTATGGCTTGCACGCCGACGGTCTGCTGCCCGAGGAACTGACGATCACCGGCGCCGCGCGTCATGAGCATGACGACGAGGATTACCGCAAGTTCGCCAAGAAGGCGCTCGACGAGTTCCTGCCCGAAGACCGCAAGGATGAGAGCGCGCTCGGGACGTTCCTCGACCGGCTTTTCTATCAGGCGACCGACCTGTCGGACCCGGCCGCGTTCCAGCCGCTGGCGGACAAGATCGGCGATATCTCGGGAGGTCTGGCGATCTACCTGTCGACCGCGCCATCGCTGTTCGAGGCCGCGATCGAGGGGCTGCACAAGGTCGGTCTCGCCGGCGAGACGGTGCGGGTCGGGCTTGAGAAGCCGCTTGGCTACGACCTGGAGACGAGCCGTGAGATCAACGACTCGGTGGCGAAGGCTTTTCCAGAGGATCGGACCTACCGGATCGATCATTATCTCGGCAAGGAAACCGTCCAGAACATCCTCGCGCTGCGCTTCGGCAACTCGTTCTTCGAGCCCGTCTGGAACGCGCAGGGGATCGACAACGTCCAGATCACAATCTCGGAGACGGTCGGGCTGGAGGAACGCGCGGGCTATTACGAGACTGCGGGTGCGCTGCGCGACATGGTCGCCAACCACATGCTGCAACTTCTCGCGCTGATCGCGATGGAGCCGCCGGCGCGCTTCGAGGGCACCGATGTCCGCGACGAGAAGTCGAAGGTTTTCCGATCGTTGCGGCTCATCAAGCCCGAGGAGGTGCCGCACGTCACGGTGACTGGCCAGTATGGCGAGGGCGCGGTGAAGGGGAAGTTCGTCAAGAGCTACTCCGACGAGCTGGGCCAGCCTTCGACGACCGAGACGTTCGTCGCGATCAAGGCGCATGTCGACAATTGGCGCTGGCAGGGCGTGCCGTTCTACCTGCGCACCGGCAAGCGCATGGCGACCCGCCGCAGCGAGATCGCGATCCAGTTCAAGGCGGTGCCGCATTCGATGTTCGCCGGGCGTGGTGGATTGCTACAGCCCAACATGCTGATCATCCGCCTGCAGCCGGAGGAATATATCCAGCTGCTGGTGATGGCGAAGGAGCCGGGCCTCGATCGCGAGGGCGTCCGTCTGCGCGAAGTGCCGCTGAACCTGAGCATGGATGCGGAGTTTGCGGGCTCGCGTCGGCGGATCGCGTATGAGCGGCTGCTGCTCGACCTGATCGAGGGCGACCAGACGCTGTTCGTGCGCCGTGACGAGGTCGAGGCGCAATGGACCTGGATCGACGCCATCCGCGAAGGCTGGAAGGCGAACGGGATGAAGCCCAAAAGCTATGCCTCGGGTAGCTGGGGTCCGTCTGCGGCGATCGCGCTGACCGAGCGTGACGGGGTGACCTGGCAGGACGACTAACCGTCACCCCGGGCTTGTTCCGGGGTCCACCGTGCAACATGAGCGCGGTGAATTTGGATAAGTGGATGCCGGAACAAGTCCGGCATGACGAATGGATTGATATATGACCGAAATCGAATGGTGGGATTACGAGGATTCCGACGAGCTCGCCAACGCAGTCGCGGGCGATATTCAGTTCGTCATCGAGAGCGCGCTCGACGCGCGCGGCTCGGCGGTGATCGCGCTGGCAGGCGGCAAGACGCCGTTCGCTGCATATGAGAAGCTCGCCCAGGCGAAGCTCGACTGGAAGAAGGTCACGATCATCCCAGGCGACGAGCGTATCGTGAAGCTCGGCGATCCGTTGTCGAACGTGACCGCGCTGGCGAAGATCTTCCTGCCCAAGGGCGCGCGCGTAAAGCCGATCGTTCCCGAGGCGATGTCGGACTACAAGGCGGCGGGCCGCTCGGCGGATGCGCTGATGCAGGACCTGCACTGGCCGCTCGACTTCTGCCTGCTCGGCATGGGCGGCGACGGGCATACCGCGTCGATCTTCCCCGGTCCCGATTACGACGAGGCGCTGAGCGGTCCCAAGGAACGCCGTGCGCTCGGCGTGATGCCCGACCCGCTGCCGCCCGAGGCGCCGCTGGCGCGTGTGACGTTGTCGGCTGCGGCGATCGCTTCGTCCAAGGCGCTGATGATCATGATCACCGGCGACGCAAAGAAGAAGGTTCTCGAGCAGGCGATCGAACAGGGGCCGTCGTCGTCCTACCCGATCGGCCGCGTGCTGGCCGAGGTCGAGCTGCCGGTCGACGTGCACTGGGCGCCGTGACCGTGCTGAACGCCGTCGTCTCCGCAGTTACCGACCGGATCATCGAACGGTCTCGCGACAGCCGCGCCGCCTACCTCGCGCTGATCGAGCGCGAGGCGGCGGCGCAGGTCCGGCGCCCCGGACTGGGCTGCGCGAATCTCGCACACGCCTATGCCGGGACCGAGGAGGACCGCGACGCGATGAAGGCCGATGCCGGCATGAACATCGGCATCGTCACCGCGTATAACGACATGCTTTCCGCACACGCCGTCTACTATCGATACCCGGAGCTGATGAAGGTTTGGGCTCGCGAGGTTGGCGCGACCGCACAGGTCGCAGGCGGCGTACCGGCGATGTGCGACGGCGTGACGCAGGGCTATCCGGGCATGGAATTGTCGCTGTTCAGCCGCGACACGATCGCGTTGAGCACGGCGATTGCCTTGTCGCACGGGACATTCGAGGGTGCGGCGCTACTCGGCATCTGCGACAAGATCGTGCCCGGCCTGCTGATGGGCGCGCTGCGGTTCGGGCATTTGCCGATGGTGCTGATTCCCGGCGGTCCGATGCCGACCGGCCTTCCCAACAAGGCCAAGGCGGCGGTCCGCGAGAAGTTTGCGGAGGGACTGGTCGCGCGCGAGGAACTGCTGGAAGCCGAGATCGGTGCCTATCATTCGAAGGGCACGTGCACCTTCTACGGCACGGCGAACACCAACCAGATGATGATGGAGGTCATGGGCCTCCACATGCCGGGCGCGGCGTTCGTTAATCCGGGCACCAAGCTACGCCAGGAACTGACGCGGGCAGCGGTGCACCGGTTGGCGAGGATCGGCGCGCGGGGCGATTCGTATCGGCCGCTCGGGCATTGCGTCGACGAGAAGGCGATCGTGAACGCCGCGGTCGGTTTGCTCGCGACCGGTGGCTCGACCAACCATCTGCTCCACGTGCCGGCGATTGCTCGCGCGGCGGGGATCATCATCGACTGGGAGGATTTCGACCGTCTTTCCTGCGCGGTCCCGCTGATCGCGCGCGTGTATCCCAACGGCTCGGCCGACGTGAACGCGTTCGAGGCGGCGGGGGGCATGCCCTATGTGATCCGCGAACTGCTCGGCGAAGGGTTGTTGCACGGCGATATCATGACGATCGGCGGCGAGGACCTGTCGGCGTACGCGAAGACCGCGGTCGTCGAAGGCGACACACTCGGCTGGCGCGATACGCCGGACAGCGGCGACGAGACGATCCTCCGCCCTGCCACTGCGCCGTTCTCGCCGGATGGCGGGATGCGGATCCTCGCGGGCAATATCGGCCGTGCGTGCATCAAGGTGTCCGCTGTTGAGCGCGAGCGCTGGATCGTCGAGGCCCCGGCGATGGTGTTCGACGATCAGCTCGACGTGATCGAGGCGTTCAAACGTGGCGAACTGGAGAAGGACGTCGTCGTGGTCGTGCGTTTCCAGGGGCCGCGGGCCAATGGCATGCCGGAGTTGCACAAGCTGACCCCTCCGCTTGGGGTGTTGCAGAATCGTGGATTCAAGGTGGCGCTGGTCACCGATGGGCGGATGTCGGGTGCGAGCGGGAAAGTGCCTTGCGCGATCCATTGCTCGCCCGAGGCGCTGCTCGATGGCGCGATCGGGTTGATCCGCGATGGCGACATGATCCGGGTGGACGCGGTCAACGGCAGGCTGGAAGCGCTGGTCGATGCGGATGTGTGGGCGACTCGCGAGATGGTCGCGGTTCCGCCACCGGTGAGCGGCATGGGCCGCGAGTTGTTCGGCATGTTTCGCGGGCTGGCGGACGAGGCAGAAAAGGGCGCATCGGCTATGCTGGCTGGGGCTGGGCTTTAACGCCCCGTCACCCCGGACTTGTTCCGGGGTCCACCGTTCCGCATAGGCATCGGCAGTAGAATTCGCGGCACCGTGGATGCCGGAACAAGCCCGGCATGACGGGTGGGAGAGGAAACCTAGCATGGAAATCGTAGCGGCAGATATCGGCGGAACGCACGCCCGCTTTGCGATCGCCGAGGTCGAGAACGGCCGCGTCGTGTCGCTTGGCGAACCGGTGACGCTGAAGACCGCGGACCACGCTTCGCTCCAGACCGCGTACCAGGCGTTCGAGGCGGGGCTCGGCCGTCCCCTACCCCGTGCGCTGGCGATCGCGGTTGCGTCGCCGGTCGCGAACGACGTCATCAGGCTTACCAACAACCCCTGGATCATCCGCAAGTCGCTGATCACCGAGCGCCTGAAGGCCGACCAGTGGGTGGTCGTCAACGATTTCGGCGCGGTCGGCCATGCCGTCGCGCAAGTGCCGAGCAGCGACTTCATACACCTGTGCGGGCCCGATACGCCGCTGCCCTCCGAAGGCATTACGACGATCTGCGGCCCCGGCACTGGGCTCGGCGTCGCGCAGTTGCTGCGGCGCAAGAACGGGTATCAGGTGCTCGAGACCGAGGGGGGGCACATGGACTTCGCGCCGCTCGACGGGATCGAGGACGCTCTGCTGAAGCGGTTGCGCAAGACGTTCACGCGCGTCTCGGCCGAGCGGGTCGTCGCGGGGCCGGGCATCGTCGCGATCTACGAGACGCTCGCCGCTTTGGAAGGTCGCGCGGTGCCGAGCCATGACGACAAGACGATCTGGACCGAGGCGATCGACGGCACCGATTCGATCGCGCTGGCTGCGCTCGACCGGTTCTGCCTCGCGCTCGGCGCGGTCGCGGGCGATCTCGCGCTTGCACAGGGCGCCAAGGCGGTCGTGATCGCGGGCGGGCTCGGCTTCCGTATCAAGGACCGCCTGATCCGCTCGGGCTTCGACCAGCGGTTCGTCTCCAAGGGTCGCTTCCAGGGCATGATGGCGGCGATGCCCGTCAAGCTCATCACCCATCCCCAGCCCGGCCTGTTCGGCGCCGCGGCGGCCTTCGCACAGGAACACACCCAATGACCGTCACTATCGCAGACATCATGCAGACCAGCGCCGTCATCCCGGTACTGGTGATCGAAGACGCGGCGCTCGCCCGCCCGCTTGCCGAGGCGCTCGTCGCCGGTGGTCTGCGCGTGCTCGAAGTGACGTTGCGCACGGGCGCCGCGCTTGAGGCCATCGCCGAGATGAAGAAGGTGCCGGGCGCGATCGTCGGTGCGGGCACCGTCGTCAACACGCAGCAGTTTGCACAGGTCCGCGATGCGGGGGCCGAGTTCATCGTCTCGCCGGGGCTGACCGAACGCCTCGCCATGCCGATCATCGAGAGCGGCATTCCGTTCCTGCCGGGGATCGCCAACGCGGCCGACATCATGACCGGGCTCGACCTCGGGCTGACGCATTTCAAGTTCTTTCCGGCCGAGGCGAATGGTGGATTGAAGGCGCTTAAGGCTCTCGCGGCACCGTTCTATCAGTGCAGCTTCTGCCCGACCGGCGGAATTACCGAGGCGAGCGCGCCCGAGTGGCTGGCGTTCAAGCCGGTGCTCTGCGTGGGGGGCAGCTGGGTGACCGGCGGCACGATGGCGGAGATCGAGATCAAGGCTCGGGCGGCGAACGCTCTGCGGGGATGACGCGAAGAGGACGGCCCACCGGTTAGGCGGCCCGTTCCACCCACCCCGTCATGCCGGGCGCGTTCCGGCATCCACGGTGCCGCAAAATCGATAGAATTGGTTGTGCGGAACCGTGGACCCCGGAACTAGTCCGGGGTGACGGAGTGGCTTTGGCGCCCCAGGCCTGAATGCGCCGAACCGAGATTCAAGCTGACGATTACATCTCGCCGCGGGCTTTGCGGATCGCGTACCATTTCTTCACGTTGGCGTTGTGTTCGGCCAGCGTATTCGCGAACACGTGGCCTCCGGTGCCGTCCGCGACGAAATACAGCGCCTTGGTCTGGGCCGGGTCCAGCACCGCGTCGATCGAGGCGCGGCCCGGGTTGGCGATCGGTCCGACCGGCAGGCCGGGGCTCGCATAGGTGTTGTAACCGTTCTTTGCGTGCAGTTCCGACCGCAGGATGCGGCGGCCTAGCGGGCGGCCCTTGGTGATCGGGTAGATCACGGTTGGGTCGGCCTGGAGGGGTATGCCGCCCCGGAGGCGGTTGCCGTAGACCGCGGCGACGGTGCGGCGCTCGGACGGCTTGCCGGTTTCTTTCTCGACGATCGAGGCGAGGATGATCGCCTGTTCGGGCGTGCTCACCGCGATACCGGGTTTGCGCGCCGCCCAAGCCTTGGCGAGATACGCCTTCATCGCCGACTGCATCTGCGCCACCACCGCTGCCCGCGTGTCGCCGCGCTCGAAGGCATAGCTGTCGGGCAGGATCGTGCCTTCCGCGGGGATCGACACATCGCCGGTGAGCCCCTCCGCCTTCATCAGCGCGTCGTGGACGAGGACCGAGGGATAGCCTTCGGGTACGACGACCAGCCGCTGGACGACCTTGCCGCCCTGCATGAGTTTCAGGATGTCGGACTGGCTCGCATGCGCTGGGATCTGGTATTCGCCCGCCTTGATCGGATCGCCCGAGCCGAAGACACGCGCGTAGAGGCGAAACCGGGTGGCGGACCGGATTGCGCCCGCCTTTTCAAGTTCGACCGCCGCGGCGGCCAGACTTGCGCCTTGGGGAACCTGGGCCGCCAGCGCGCGCGGCGCTGGGCCGGCGCCACCCCAACCCTGTACGACGAGGAACAGCGCGACAATTGCCGCGAGGCCGATGACGAATCCGAAACAGCCGACCTTGCGCATTACTACCTCTTGTTCTCCCGCGAAGGCGGGAGCCCAGTCTGGCCCCCCGCCTTCGCGGGGGAACAAACTATTCCTGGACTCGCGTCATTACCAGCGAGGCATTCGTGCCGCCGAAGCCGAACGAGTTGTTCAGCACCGCGCGGACTTCACGCTTCTTTGCCACGTGGGGCACGAGGTCGACGCCCACGCAGCTGTCGCTCGGATTGTCGAGGTTGAGCGTCGGCGGGACGATCTGGTCGCGCATCGCGAGGATGCAGAAGATGCTCTCGACCGCGCCGGCACCGCCGAGCAGATGCCCGATCGCCGACTTGGTCGACGACATCGACAGACCCGAAATCGCATCGCCAAACAGGCGGCGCACCGCACCGAGTTCCAGTTCGTCACCCAAAGGTGTCGAGGTGCCGTGTGCGTTGATGTAGTCGATATCCTCGAGCTTGAGGCCTGACTTCTTGATCGCCATCTGCATCGACCGGAACGCGCCGTCGCCTTCGGGGTGCGGCGCGGTCACGTGATACGCGTCGCCCGACAGGCCGTAACCGATCACCTCGGCATAGATCTTCGCGCCGCGTGCCTTGGCGTGCTCATATTCTTCGAGCACCAGCACGCCGGCGCCCTCGCCCATCACGAAGCCGTCGCGATCCTTGTCGTACGGGCGCGAGGCTTTCTCCGGCGAATCATTGAAGTTGGTCGACAGCGCGCGCGCCTGTGCGAACCCGGCGATGCCGAGTGGGCAGATCGTGCCTTCCGCGCCGCCCGCGAGCATCACGTCCGCGTCGTCCATCGCGATCATCCGCGCGGCATCGCCGATCGCGTGCGCGCCGGTCGAACAGGCGGTGACGACCGCGTGATTCGGACCGCGCAGGCCGTATTTGATCGACACCTGACCCGAGATCAGATTGATCAGGCGACCATGGACGAAGTGCGGCGAGACTTTGCGCGGGCCCTTGGTGTGCAGTACGATCGATTCGCTTTCGATGCCCGGCAGGCCGCCGATGCCCGAGCCGATCGACACACCCGCACGCCAGCTCTCCTCGACGGTCATGTCGAGCAGGCCTGCGTCTTCGAGCGCCTGGCCGGCGGCATCGATGCCGAAGATGATGAAAGGATCGACCTGGCGCTGGACTTTGTGATCCACCCGCTTGCCCGGATCGAAACCGTATTCATGGGTCGCCGGCTTCACTTCGCAGGCGATCCGACAGACATATTCGGACGCGTCGAAATGCGTGATCGGGCCCGCGCCCGATTTGCCGGCAAGGATATTCGCCCAGGCCGTTTCAACATCCGCCCCCAGGGGGGTGACCAGGCCTAGCCCGGTTACGACGACACGCCGCATGGCTTCAAACTCCGTCTGCTCTCATAACGAAACGGCTCCCCGCCCTCTTTGCCCAAGGACGGGGAGCCGCTCAAATCATACCCTTCAGGGCAGGTCCAAAGGTTTGAACCCTAGACCCTGATCAGGCCTTGTGCTCGTCGATGTAGGTGATCGCATCCTTGACGGTCGCGATCTTCTCGGCGGCGTCATCGGGGATCTCGACACCGAATTCCTCTTCGAATGCCATGACGAGTTCGACAATGTCGAGGCTGTCGGCACCCAGGTCGTCGATGAAGCTCGCGTCCTCGGTCACCTTGTCGGCTTCGACGCCGAGATGCTCGACGACGATTTTCTTCACGCGGTCAGCGGTCTCGCTCATGGTAGTTCCCTCTTCAAATCTGGGGGTTTTCGGTATTTCCTGAACGCACCTAGAACGCGGCAGTTCAGCGCGCAAGTTCAGATCATCGCCATCCCGCCGTTCACGTGCACGGTTTGTCCCGTGACGTAACCGGCTTCACGGCTTGCGAGGTACACGATCGCCGCGCCGATGTCTGCACCTTCGCCGAGGCGGCCGGCGGGAATCTTCGTGGTGAGCGCGGTCTTCTGCGCCTCGGGCAGCGCATCGGTCATCGGCGAGGTGATGAAGCCGGGCGCGACACAATTGACGGTGATGCCGCGGCTGGCGAGTTCCTGCGCCATCGATTTCGACATGCCGATCAGGCCCGCCTTCGACGCGGCGTAGTTCGCTTGGCCGGGATTGCCGGTGACGCCGACGATCGAGGTTACCGAGATCATCCGCCCGAAGCGTGCCTTCATCATCGGCTTGGCGGCGGCGCGCATGAGGCGGAACGCGGCTTCGAGGTTGACGCGGATGACGCTGTCCCACTCGTCGTCCTTCATCCGCATCGCGAGATTGTCGCGCGTGACACCGGCGTTGTTGACGAGGATGTCGAGCTTGCCGCCGAGTGCTTCGACGGCTTGCGGGACGAGCGCGTCGACGGCGGCTGCGTCGGAGAGGTTGCAGGGGAGCGCGACGTGGTCACCGCCGAGGCTGGCGCGGAAGGCTTCGAGCTTGTCGGCGTTGGAGCCGGACACGGCTAGGCGCGCGCCTTGGGCGGCTAGGGCCTTGGCGATCTCGGACCCGATCCCGCCGGATGCGCCGGTGACGAGGGCGGTCATGCCTGTGAGGTCGAACATTCTAGTCTCCAGTAGGTTGGTTCACGCGGAGACGCGGAGCCGCGGAGGGGCGATGGTCGTTTACGATCCGTCGTACTCCCTCCTTTAGCGTTGCGCCGCCGAAGTTTATCAGAAGCCCTACGGGCTGATGGGTTAGGCGTAGGTATGTGAGGAGTTGTTTGCCGTGCGCCGCATTCAGTTGCTCTACCGATTTGACTTCGACCAGAAGGCGTTCGTCGACGAGTAGATCGATCCTGAAGGCGCTTCAAAGCGCATGCCATCAAACTCTATGTCTACCGGTCGCTGCCGCGCCACTTGGTAACCCAGACTGGCAAGCTTACCCGCCAGCACCATTTCGTAGACGCTTTCGAGAAGCCCCGGACCAAGGTCGCGATGGATGCGGAGCGAGAGATCGAGCACATCGCCGCTGATCTGATCGATCTCTCTCAAATCTTCTCTCCGCGACTCCGCGTCTCCGCGTGAATCACATCTTCTTCACGAATTCCTCGATGTCGTCCATCGTGATGACGCTGGTGGTCTCCACGTCGGGAGTGATGCGCTTAACCATCGGGCTGAGGACCTTGCCGCCGAATTCGACGAAATGTTCGACGCCCGCTGCGTGCATCGCCAGCACCGATTCGCGCCAGCGGACCATGCCGGTGACTTGCTGGACCAACAGGTGGCGGATCGCGCCGGGGTCAGCGACCGCCGTCGCGTCGACGTTGGCGAAGAGGGGGACGAGCGGCGCGCGGAGGTCGGCGTCCAAGAGCGCGGCTTCCATCGCTTCGGCGGCGGGCTGCATCAGGGGGCAGTGGAACGGGGCGGAGACGGGGAGCAGCACGGCGCGCTTGGCGCCGAGGTCCTTGGCCAATGCGATCGCCTTTTCGATCGCAAGACGGTGGCCGGAGATGACGACCTGCGACGGGTCGTTGTCGTTGGCGACGGTGCAGATCAGTTGGGGCCCGCCTTCTGCGAGGATCGCGTCCACCGCTGCACCGGCGATGACCTGCGCCTTTTCGAGGTCGGTGCCGAGCAGCGCGGCCATTGCGCCCTCGCCTACCGGGACGGCGGCCTGCATCGCGCGGCCGCGGAGTTTCAGCAGGCGGGCGGTGGTCGACAGGTCTAGCGCGCCGGCTGCGCACAAGGCGGTATATTCGCCCAGGCTGTGGCCGGCGACGTAGTCCGCCTTGTCGGCGAGACGGATGCCGCCTTCCTTCTCGGCGACGCGCAGAGTGGCGATCGCGTTCGCCATGATCGCGGGCTGGGCGTTCTCGGTGAGGAGGAGGTCGTCGGCGGGACCTTCGCTCATCAGGCGGAACAGATGCTGGCCGAGCGCCTCGTCGACTTCGGCGAAGACCTCGCGGGCGGTGGCACTGGCGTCGGCGAGCGCCTTGCCCATGCCGACCGATTGGCTCCCCTGGCCGGGGAAGATGAACGCGCGCATGACCTCTCCTAATTTGATGCCGCGGCCTAGAAAGGTGCGCGGCGAGTTGCAACCTGAACGAAGCTTGTGGCTTTGCGACAAATGGCGACCATTTCGCGACGGCTGCGACATGCGCCTGCGACAATCCGATCCCAGATTATGGAAGACGCCGCAGCAAAGGCGCCGTGTTTTCAACGGGAGATTATCATGAACAAGTTCATCCTCAGCGCACTTGCCGCCACCCTCGTCGCCAGCCCGCTGCTCGCAGCCGCCCCCGCCGAAGCGCAGCAGCAGCGCCGCGAAGTGACCACCGTGCGCCACAACGACAGTGGCCGCACCGTCGTCACCAAGCGCACCGTCACGCGGGCGCCGCAGTATCGCAACTGGCGCGCCGGCCAGCGCTTCGATCGTCGCCAGGCACAGAACTACCGGGTGATCACGACGTATCGCAACTATCGCCTCGCCGCCCCGCCGCGTGGCAGCCAGTGGGTTCGCTCGGGCAACGACGCGCTCCTGATCAACGGCCGTGGCAACGTGGTGCAGGTTCGTGGCGGCGCTTTCCGCCGGTAAGGTCCGCACCAACCTTGCCTTTCCCCGATAATCGGGTAATGGCCTCTGCAACCGGGGTGAGAGATTCGCGTCTCTCGCCCCTGTTTGCATTCTAGACGACAGCCGGAGGGGTGCACGCATGGGGCGTGTATCAGCGATCGGCCAAGACGAAGGACAAGACATGGCTCTTTACGAGCACGTGTTCCTTGCGCGCCAGGATCTGGCACAAGCGCAGGTGGACGCACTGGCGGAAATCGCCACCAAGATCGTGAACGACAACGAAGGTCGGGTTGTAAAGACCGAGAACTGGGGCCTGCGTTCGCTGGCGTACAAGATCGCCAAGAACCGCAAGGCGCACTATGTCATGCTCGAGATCGATGCTCCCGGCAGCGTAATCGCAGAGCTGGAGCGCCAGACCCAGATCAACGAAGACATCATCCGTTACATGACGGTCAAGGTCGACACCCTCGAAGAGGGCCCGACCGTGATGATGCGCAAGCAGGATCGTGACCGCGAGCGTCGTGGCGACCGTGAGGGTGGCCGTGGCGACCGTCCCGATCGTGGCGATCGTCCGGACCGTGGTCCCCGTCGTGACCGCGAAGAGGGAGCTGAATAATCATGGCACGTCCATTCTTCCGCCGCCGCAAGAGCTGCCCGTTCTCCGCTAAAGACGCTCCCCGGATAGACTATAAGGACGTCCGGTTGCTGCAGGGCTTCGTGTCCGAGCGTGGCAAGATCGTCCCTTCGCGCATCACGTCTGTTGCAGCGAAGAAGCAGCGCGAACTGGCCCAGGCCATCAAGCGTGCGCGTCATCTGGGCCTGCTGCCCTACATCGTTAAGTAAGGAGGGCTCCCCATGGACGTCATTCTGCTGGAACGCGTCGAGAAGCTCGGCGCCATCGGCGACGTGGTGAAGGTAAAGGACGGCTATGCCCGTAACTTCCTTCTCCCGAACAAGAAGGCACTTCGTTCGAACGACGCGAACCGCAAGGTATTCGAGTCGAACCGTGCGAAGATCGAATCGGACAACGCATCGCGTCGCAGCGATGCCGAGACCGAAGCGAAGACCTTCAACGACGCGACCGTGACCCTGATCCGTCAGGCGTCGAACACCGGTCAGCTCTACGGCTCGGTCGCGGTTCGCGATCTGGTCGATGCGCTGGTGGCCGACGGTCACAAGGTCGGCAAGTCGGCGATCGTGCTCGACAAGCCGATCAAGGCGATCGGTGTCTACACCGTGAAGGTTGCGTTGCATCCTGAAGTGTCGGTGTCCGTCAAGGTCAACGTCGCTCGCTCGCCTGAAGAGGCCGAGATGCAGGCTTCGGGCGTCGACGTCATGTCGTCGATGTTCGAGCGTGACGAGGCCGGCTTCGTCGAGGATTACGATCCGAACGCGGAACCCGGCGCGACCGCCGAAGCTCCTCGCGACCAGGAGGAAGAGGCGCAGGGTTGATCCCTTCGCTTCCTTCTTGGCTGATACAGAAAGGCCCGCCCGGAGTGATCCGGGCGGGCCTTTTCTTTTGTGTCTGAGCGACGGCGATCAGGGGCAGGTAACGCAAGCGCCGAGAACGGCCGCGAACGGGATGAGCGCGAAGAGGACGGGGACGATGTGTTTCATGGCCGGACGACTCTTTGAGGAGATGTTGCCGGGTCAATGCGCGGGGTCGGGAAAGGTTTCCGGGAGGTGAACGGATTTTGTACCGATCGGTTTTGGGTGCGGCCCCGACGTTTCCCTACCCCGCTCCGTCACCCCGGACCTGTTCCGGGGGCCACGGTTCCGCAATCTCTCCGGCAACTGAGTTTGCGGAACGGTGGATGCCGGAACGAGCCCGGCATGACGGAATTATGCAGTCCCCCGCCCCCAGCCGTTCCCCCGCGAAGGCGTGGGTCCAGGTAATGGAACGCAGCGCTGCTTGATCCTGGGCTCCCGCCTACGCGGGAGAACGAGGAATCTTGCGGCTGCAATCCGGCTATCGACCAGTCACGACCCCTGTCCGTCATCCTGACGAAAGTCAGGATTCAGGGTACCAGACGTTACGGAAGTGGCGCTGCGTCCTGACTTTCGTCAGGATGACGGCGGCTTTCGGGTTAAGCTAATAACGCCCAACCATTCACACATTCAGCTTTCGACGTTCTCAGGCTTCTCGATCAATGCAGGCCCCTCGCCCAGCGCGAGCGCGTCGACGGAGGACACGTCTTCGAGATCGCGCGCGCCGGTCTCGATATTCAGATCGCGAAATTTCCGCCCAGTGACCATCAGGCGGCCGTTGAACGAGTTGGTGAAGCCGTTGAAGTTCTTCACGGCGCTGTTGAGGCCCACGCCGACCTTGCGCAGATCGTCCGCGACCTTGGCGAGGCGATCGTGCATTTCCTTGCCGAGTTCGCCGATCTTCCGCGCTTCGTTGGCGAGTTTCTCCTGGCGCCAAACCGCCGCGACGGTGCGGGCGATCGCAATCAGGTTGGTGGGCGTTGCCAGCAACACGCGCTTTTCGAACGCGAAGTCCCAGAGCGTCGGGTCGTGTTCGAGCGCGGCCGAGAGGAAATGCTCGCCGGGGACGAACATGATGACGTAATCGGGGGTGTCGGCGAACTGGCTCCAATAGGCCTTGTTGCCGAGGCCATTGACGTGTGCGCGCATCGAGGCCGCGTGGGCGGCGAGACCGATCAGGCGCTCGGCGTCGTCGACTGCGCCGAATGCGTCCTGATAGGCGTTGAGCGACACCTTGGCGTCGATTACGAGCGCTCGGCCGCCGGGGACACGGATGATCGCATCGGGGCGCAACCTGGCACCGTCGTCGCCTACCGCGACGCTGACTTCGGTCTGGAAGTCGGTGTGCTCGCTGAGGCCGCAGGTTTCGAGGACGTTCTTGAGCTGCTGCTCGCCCCAGCGACCGCGGGACTTGGGGGCGTTGCGGAGCGAATTGACGAGCTTGGCGGCTTCGGTGGAGACCTTTTCCTGGCCGAGGCGCATCTGTTCGATCTGGCCCTTCAGGTCGCCGAATGCGTCGCGGCGCTCGGCTTCGACCTTGGCGACGCCCTCTTCGTAGCGTTGGAGGCGGTCGCTGACGGGCTGGAGCATCGATTTCAGGTTCAGGCCGGCGGATTCTTCGGACTGGCGGAAGCGGGCGTCGGCGCGTTCGAGGAAGGTCTTCTGCGCGTCGACGAGGAGCTTGTTGGCGACGTCGCCGAACTGTGCGGCCATGACGTCCTTGGCTTCGCGGAGTTCGAGCAGGCGGGTTTCGAACGCCTCGCCTTGCGCCTTGAGCGTCGCGATTTCGGTGCGGGCGGCGTCACGGTCGGCTCGGATCGTGCCGAGGTCGATGCGGAGGCGGTCGGTGTCGGTGGCGCGCTCGGCGTTTTGTGCGCGGAGGGTGGCGAGGTCCTGCATCGCGGCGTTGCGTTCGCGTTCGACGGCGTCACGTGCGGTGCGGATGAGGTCTGCGTCGGCGACCTTAGTCTGCGCGACGGCGAGTTCGCTGGCGAGGGTTGCGGCGCGGCGCGAGGCTAGCAGCCAGCCGAGGAGGATGCCGGCGGCTAGCGCGAGGACGGCGATTATGGCGAACTCAGCCATGTGGCACCGCCGAAACGGGAGTGAAGTATAGGAAGTATAGACGCTCGCGCAGCATTTTCCGTGGGAGAGATGGGCGCGCGGGCGAGCGGGTTTGGGGGGAGATTGGAGACGTCATGGGTGGAACATACGTCGAACGATTGGCGTAGGACAGAGGGTAAATGCGCCGTCCGTTCTCCCGCGAAGGCGGGAGTCCAAGCTTACGGGCGGTGGCGTTCGTGGTCCTGGGCTCCCGCTTTCGCGGGAGAACTAGAAGGGTCGTGCATCCTCGCAGAAGAGCACCAACCCGGCGGAGGCCGGGGCGCAGTTGGGTGACGTTGCTGACTGAGGTCCGCACTTCATTACTGCGACCTCTCCAACTGGGCCCCGGCCTTCGCCGGGGTGGTGGCTCTTGGGGAGAGCGAGTGGTGCAAAAGGTGCGGCTCAATGCCCAACGCACCCGCCGCCCTCACCCGAGCTTGCGAGCCTTCGCCAGCTTCTTCAGCACCATGTCGCGCTTGAGGCGGCTGATGTGGTCGATGAACAGCACGCCGTCGAGATGGTCGATCTCGTGCTGCATGCAGGTCGACAGCAGTCCGTCGAAATCTTCCTCATGCTCCGCGCCGGTCTCGTCGAGCCATTTGACGCGGCAGCGCGCGGGGCGGTCGACTTCGGCGTATTGCTCGGGGATCGAGAGACAGCCTTCGTTGTAGGTCGACATCTCGTCGCTGACCGACAGGATCTCGGCGTTGATGTACGCCTTGGGGTTCTTGATCGGCTTGTCGTCTTCGCCCTGCTCGTCCTGGAGATCGATGACGAGCACGCGCTTCTGCACGCCGACCTGCGTTGCGGCGAGGCCGATGCCGCTGAAGTCGTACATCGTCTCGATCATGTCGGCGACGAGCGTGCGGATGGAATCGTCGACCTTCTCCACCGGCTCGGCGACTAGGCGCAGGCGGGGATCGGGGACTTCGAGAACGGTCATGACGGTCATCCTGCGCAGCTAGGTTCCGCGCGGGGGTGCGTCAAGTCATTGGACCAGGAACCCGCTCCGTCACCCCGGACTCGTTCCGGCATCCACCGTTCCGCAAACCGAACTCTATCGCCTTTGCGGCACCGTGGATGCCGGAACCAGTCCGGCATGACGGAGCTTGAAGTTCAGGCCATGGGCCTTCTCGCCCTTAACGCCTGAGCAAGGGTTCCCTCATCGAGATAGTCGAGTTCGCCCCCTACCGGCAGGCCGTGCGCGAGTTGGGTGACGCGGACGGGGAAGCGTTCGATGCGCTCGGCGATGTAGTGCGCGGTGGTCTGGCCCTCGAGCGTGGCGTTCATCGCGAGGACGACTTCGTCGATGCCGCCGGCTTCGATGCGGCGGACGAGGCTGTCGATGCTGAGGTCTTCGGGGCGGATGCCTTCGAGCGCGGACAGGCGGCCGCCGAGGACGTGGAAGCGGCCCGGGAATAGGCGCGAGCGATCGAGCGCCCAGAGATCGGCGACTTCCTCGACAACGCAGAGCGCGCGCTGGTCGCGGCGCGGGTCGGCGCAGATCGCGCAGGGGTTGGTGGTGTCGACGTTGCCGCAGGTGGTGCAATTCTCCAGCCGTTCGTCGACGGCGGTCAGCGCCTCGCGGAGCGGACCCAGCGCGGCGTCGCGCTTCTTGAGCAGATGCAGCACGGCGCGACGCGCGGACCGGGGGCCAAGGCCGGGGAGCCGGGCCAGCGCCTGCGTCAGCGCCTCGATCTCGGGGGATGCCATCTGGAACAGATAGGGGGTTGCGCGGCTCCCCGCCAGCGTGTTCGAGAGGGGCCATGCGGATCATCTTCATGGGAACGCCGGACTTCGCGGTGCCGGTGCTGGATGCCCTCGTCGCGGCAGGGCATGACGCGGTGGCGGCGTATTGCCAGCCTGCTCGGCCGGGCGGGCGGCGTGGGCGCGAGTTGGTGCCGTCGCCGGTGCAGGTTCGGGCGGAGGCGCTTGGCATCGAGGTGCGGACGCCGGTGTCGTTCAAGGCGTCTTTGCCGGAGGGGTTGGAGGCTCGCGAGGCGTTTGCTGCGTTGGGCGCGGACGTTGCCGTGGTCGCGGCGTATGGCCTGATCCTGCCGCGTGCGGTGCTGGACGCGCCGCGGTTCGGGTGCCTGAACGTGCATGGGTCGCTGTTGCCGCGGTGGCGTGGGGCGGCGCCGGTGCAGCGGGCTATCCTCGCGGGCGACGCCGAGACGGGCGTCGGGATCATGCAGATGGAGGCGGGGCTGGATACCGGGCCCGTTCGGCTCGAGGGGCGGACGCCGATCGTCGGCAAGACCGCGGGGGATTTGACATCCGAACTCTCGGCAATGGGGGCTCGGTTGATGGTCGAGGTGCTGGGCGACCTCGACGCCTACCCTGCCCGGCCGCAGCCTGAGGACGGCGTCACCTATGCCGCCAAGATCGACAAGGCGGAGGCGCGGATCGATTTCGAGCGGTCGGCAGTCGAGGTCGAGCGGCTGGTGCGGGCGATGAACCCGGCGCCGGGAGCGTGGTTCGAGCATGCGGGGGAGCGGGTGAAGGTGCTCGCAGCGGACGTGTTGCCGTTCTCGTTTCTTGGGTGCGAGGGGCTGACGGTCAATGCCGAGCTGACGATCGGGTGTAGCGACGGCGCGATCCGACCGACTTTGGTTCAGCGCGCCGGGCGTGGCGTTACCTCGGCCACAGAGTTGTTGCGTGGGTTTGCGATCCCGTCGGGGACGCAGCTTTGACGCGGTTCGCGTTGACGGTCGAGTTCGACGGGCGGCCGTTCATGGGCTGGCAGCGGCAGAAGCATGGGCCGAGCGTGCAGGCGGCTCTTGAAGCGGCGGTGTTGAAGATGACGGGCGAGACTGTCTCGGTGCAGGCGGCGGGGCGGACCGATGCGGGCGTGCACGGGATGGCGATGCGCGCGCATGTCGACATTGCGAAGCCGCTCGCGGCGTTTCGGTTGATGGAGGGGCTGAATGCGCTGGTGAAGCCGGCGCCGGTTTCGGTGCTGGCGTGCGAGGTCGTCGACGACGACTGGCATGCGCGGTTTTCGTGTGTCGGGCGATCGTATGAGTACCGGATCATCAATCGGCGCGCGCCGCTGACGTTCGAGGCGGGGTTGGCTTGGCAGGTGCCGCAGTTGCTGGATGCAGACGGGATGGCGGAGGCTGCGGGGGCGCTGGTCGGGCGGCATGACTTCACGACGTTTCGGTCAGCGCATTGCCAGGCGGATAGTCCGGTGCGGACTTTGGACCGGCTTGAGGTGGTGCGGGAGGGGGAGCGGCTGTTCGTCTATGCGGCGGCGCGGTCTTTCCTGCATCACCAAGTGCGGTCGATGGTCGGGTGCCTCGCGCTGGTGGGTATGGGGCGTTGGGCGGTTGGCGATGTTGCGGCTGCGCTCGAGGCGAAGGATCGGGCGATGCTGGGGCTTAATGCGCCGCCTGATGGGTTGTTCTTCGTGAGTGCCGTTTATCCGTAGCGCTGTGCAATATTGGTAGGTCGCGCCAACACCGAGCCCACCCCGTCACCCCGGACTTGTTCCGGGGTCCACCGTTCCGCATACTCGCAACTATCGAATGTGCGGGACCGTGGATGCCGGAACAAGCCCGGCATGACGGCGGGAATGATGCTGTTCTATACCAAACGGCTAGCGCACGAACTTCGCGGCAAGTTCGACATGCGTCGACCAGCGGAACTGGCCGACCGGCTGGACCCAGTCGATCCGCCAGCCCCCGTCGCACAACTCCTTCGCATCGCGCGCGAAGCTCGCCGGATTGCACGAGACATAGGCGATCACCGGCGTCTTGCACTCGGCAAGCGCAGTCGCCTGCTCGCGCGCGCCGGAGCGGGGTGGATCGATCACCACCGCGTCGAAACGATCGAGCTCGGCCACCGTCAGCGGCCGGCGATAGAGATCGCGGTGCTCAGGGTAGATCGGGCGCTGGGTGCGGTGTGCGGCAGCCTTCAGCGAGGCGAGCGCGTCACGCGCTCCTTCGGCCGCGTAGACCTTGGCAGGGATCGCCAGCGTGAAGGTGCCGAGGCCGGCGAAGAGGTCGGCGACCGTGGCGGGCTTGCCGATCGCTTCGAGAACGGCGGCCGTGAGTGCGGCTTCGCCATCGGGCGTGGCTTGCAGGAACGACGCGGGCGGAAGCGGTACGGGAACACCGCCGAGCGTGATCGTGACCGCGTCGGGCTCCCACCGCGTCTCAGGTCCGAGACCATCGTCGAACGCTACGCGGGCGATTCCGTGGTCTTCGCAGAATTTGGTGAGCGCTTCGGCGGCGGCGAGGCCTTCGGGAGCGAAGCCGGTGATCAGGATGTCCGCGCCCTGATCGGCGAGCGTCAGGTGGATGTCCGCGCGGCGGCGAAAGTTGAGGCGCTTGAGCAGCTGGCGGAGCGGCTGGACGAGCGCGAACAAGCGCGGATCGAGGATCCAGCATTCCTTGATATCGACGATCGTGTGCGCCTTTTCGGCGGTAAAGCCGAGCGTGATCTTGCCGCCCTTGGCCTCGGCATGGAGCGTCGCGCGGCGGCGGCTTCGCTCGGGAGAGATGTGGGGTGTGCGGATCGGCGCGGACAGGTCCTGGCCGTCGAGTGCGGAAGCGATGCGGTCGGTGACGAACTCGGCATAGGCCTGATCGTCGAGATGCTGGAGCTGGCAGCCGCCGCAGGTCGGGAAATGCACGCAGGGTGGGGTCTGGTGATGTGGGCCGGGCGTGACGGTGCCGTCGGCGGCGAGCGTGTCGCCGGGTGCGGCAAAGGCGGCGTGGCGGCCGTCGGCGGTCATGCCGTCGCCGCGTGCCGCGACGCGTACGATCGTGTCGATATTCGATTCAGAGGTCATAAAGCCGCTCTGGCCGACCGGAGCGCTTCCGCCAAGTCGTCGGCGATGAACGCGGGGCCCAATCGGCGGGCAGCGTCACCGTGGAGCCACACTCCGGCGCAGGCTGCGTCGAGCGGATCGAGCCTTGCCGCCAACATCGCGCCGATCGCGCCGGCGAGAACGTCGCCGGTGCCGGCGGTGGAGAGCCAATCGCTCGCGTCCTGCGCGATGCGGACACGGCCGTCGGGGGCGGCAATGACGGTGTCCGCGCCTTTGAAGACGACAATGGCGTTGGTGCGCGTGGCGGCGTTTCGGGCTCGGGTGATCTTGTTGGCATCGGATTTGCCGAAGAGCGCGTCGAACTCGCCTGCATGGGGGGTGAGGATGACGGGGACCTTCAGCGCCTTGATGCTGTCCGGGTCGAGCAGGCGGAGCGCGTCGCCGTCTATGATGAGCGGGTGGCCGGCGTTCAGGGCCGCCTCAAGGCGGGCGTGGGCGGTATCGTCGCGGCCCAGGCCTGGGCCGATGACGAGCGCGCCTATGCGATCGTTGGCGAGAGCGTGGTCGGAGAACGGCGTGCGGACGAGCGCGTGCGGATGCCCTGCGCTGTCGCCGAGCAGGGTTACATAGCCCGCGCCGGCGCGCATCGCGGCGAGGGCTGCAAGGTCGGAGGCTCCGGACATGATTCCCGCGATCAAGGCGACCATGCCTCTCGTGTATTTATGCGCGTCCGGGCCGGGGGTTGGAAGGGTTGGCGTTTTCAGGACTTCGGCTTGGCTGGTGCTGGGTACGCCGATGTCGAGGAGGCGGATCTGGCCGCAGTAGCGGACTGCAGGTTGAAGGAGGTGGGCGGGTTTTACCGCGCCGAGGGCTAAGGTGAGGTCGAAGACGGGGGGCGTGCTGAGCGCCTTCCCCGAATCGGTGGCGAGGCCACTGGGGAGATCGACGGCGATACTGAGCTGCGCGGCGTTCACGAGAAAATGAAGGCACTCAACCAGAGACCGTTCCCCCGCGGACGCGGGGGCCCAGAGTAAGCCGTCCGGAGAGCCCTTGGAACTCAGCTGGGCCCCCGCGTCCGCGGGGGAACGGCTTAGAGTGGGGGCGGGCTCGGCGTCGAGCGGACGCGTCAGGCCGGTGCCGAACAGGGCGTCCACCAGGATCGCCGCAGATTTTGCCTCCGCCAGCGTTTCGATGGGGCCGGACCACCCTGCCCTCGCCGACCTTGCCGCAGCCGTCTTCGGCTCAGACAACGCCGCGACGCGGACCGCCACACCCATCTCCGCCAGCACCCGCGCGGCGACATAGCCGTCGCCGCCGTTGTTGCCGGGGCCGCAGAGGATCAGCACCTCGTTCACACCTGCCAACCGGCGGACCGCGTGCGCGATCGCGGTGCCGGCGCGGTCCATCAGCGTCTCGACCGACACGCCGCCAGCAATCACCGCGTCTTCTGCCGCGCGCATTTCGGCGGCGGTCAGGATGGGCTGGCCTTTGATTCGGATCATGACGTCTTGGCCGCGCCCTTGATGGTCGCCGGGAGGCGGTAGCGGTCGCCGCCCAGCGCGACCTCGATACCGTCCGCGCCGGTGATCGTGACCTTGGCCACCTCGGCGCCGTCCGCCGCGACCACCCCGCGGCCGTCCTGCGTCACCAGCAACCGACGGAACGCGCCGTCGGGATGGCGGACGGTCAGGATCAGGCCATCGCTCCCTTGCGCCTGCTCGACCGTGCAGGTGGACGTGAACGCGGCGTCACCGCGCGCGCAGGCGATCCGGGTGTCGCTCGCGGTTTCGCTGCGCTGCTGCGCCTCGACCTGCGCGCTGGTCGGCTTCTCTCGCCCGCACGCTGCAAGCGGGAGCGAAAGAAGCACCGCAACAGCCGGTATTCGCTTAGATATCCGCGTAGACATGGGTTTCTGCTGCCGCTCCAGGGTGCGTGACGGCACCCTTGTACGCGGGGCCGACGGTCTTCGCATAGCGCCAGAGTGCGCCCGAGCCGTAATCATTGGAGCGCGGTACCCATGCGGCGCGGCGGGCCGCCATCACGTCTTCGGGGACGTCGAGGTCGATCGTGCCGGCTTCGGCGTCGATGTGGATGATGTCGCCATTCTCGACCATTGCGATCGGGCCGCCGTCCGCCGCTTCGGGACCGACATGGCCGATGCAGAAACCGCGCGTGCCGCCAGAAAACCGCCCGTCGGTGATGAGCGCGACGCTCTCGCCCATGCCGAGGCCGTAGAGCGCGGCGGTGGTCGACAGCATCTCGCGCATGCCGGGGCCGCCTTTGGGGCCTTCGTAGCGTATAACGATGACTTCGCCTTCGTTGATCTCGCGGTTTTCGACGGCGGCGAAGGTGTCTTCCTCGCAATCGAATACGCGCGCCGGCCCCGAGAACTGGAGGCGGTGCATGCCGGCGACCTTCACGATCGCGCCTTCGGGGGCGAGGCTGCCGCGCAGGCCGACCACGCCGCCGGTGGGAGTCAGCGGAGTCTTGATGTCGTAGATGACCTTCTGGTCGGGGTTCCACGTCACCTGGTCGATGTTCTCGCCGAGCGACTTGCCCGTTACCGTCAGGCAATCGCCGTTGAGGAAGCCGCCGCTGAGCATCGTCTTCATCAGCATGTAGACGCCGCCGGCCTCGTACATGTCCTTCGCGACGTACTTACCACCGGGTTTGAGGTCCGCGATGTAAGGCGTTGTCTTGAATATCTCTGCGACGTCGAACAGGTCGAACTCGATGCCAGCTTCGGATGCCATCGCGGGCAGATGCAGCGCGGCGTTGGTCGAGCCGCCGGTCGCGGCGACGACGCGCGCGGCGTTGATGAACGCCTCACGCGTGCAGATGTCGCGCGGGCGGATGTTGTCGGCGAGGCACTCCATGACCTGCGCGCCGGCCGCCACCGCGATCTGTTCGCGCGTCGTGTAAGGTGCGGGCACCATGTTGCTGTTCGGGATCGACAAACCGATCGCTTCGGCGACGCAGGCCATCGTGTTGGCGGTGTACTGGCCGCCGCACGCGCCGTGGCCGGGACAGGCGACTTTCTCGATCGCGTGGACTTCGGACAACGGGCACGCGCCGGCGGCGTATTTGCCGACGATCTCGAACACGTCGACGACGGTGACGTCGCGGTCCTGATAGCGGCCGGGCAGGATCGAGCCGCCATAGACGAACACCGACGGGATATTGAGGCGGAGCATCGCCATCATCATGCCGGGAAGCGACTTGTCGCAGCCGGCGAACCCGACCAGCGCGTCGTAGCAATGGCCGCGGACCGAGAGTTCGACCGAATCGGCGATGACTTCACGACTGACGAGGCTGGCTTTCATGCCCTGATGGCCCATCGCGATGCCGTCGGTGACGGTGATCGTGTTGAACCGGCGCGGCATGCCGCCGCCCTGAATGACGCCCGCCTGCGCGGCATCGGCCTGCGCGTCGAGCGTAGTATTGCAGGGCGCGGAGTTGTTGCCGGCGGAGGCTAGCGCGACGAACGGACGGGCGATCTGCTCCTCGTCGAGGCCCATCGCGTAGTAATAGCTGCGGTGCGGGGCGCGTTCGGGGCCGACGGAGACGTGACGGCTCGGCAGGCGCGATTTATCGAATGTGCGGGTCATGGCGAACGCCTATGTCGCGGGAGAGGGTATTTGCGCAAGAGAGTTGCGTTGATTTTTAGGAGTGGGAGGCTCGACCCGTTCTCTGTCATCCCTCGCGAAGGCGGGGATGTAGATGCTCAAAGGCTCACTATCCCATCGCTGAGGCCAGCCAGTATGGGTTCCCGCCTTCGCGGGTATGACGGCCGCGTTCTTTGTGCGTCATCCTGAGGAAAGTCAGAATCCAGGGTCACGGACGATGCGCTGTTTGGCTCTGGGTCCTGACTTTCGTCAGGATGACGGGGTGTGGGCTGACGTCGCCCTCGCCAAGCGCCCTACCCACCCCCGGCCCATCCCTTTGAGGACGGGTAAAATAAGATTAGAGGCCTTCGAGGGCCTTGGCTACGCCGTCCATCGTGAAGGGCTTTTGCAGGCGGGGGCGGTCGCGGAACTCTGGAGCCACGCCATCATCGCCGCCGCCGGTGGCGAAGACGAATGGGACGCCCTTGGCAGCCAAGGCCTCGGCGACGGCCGTGCTCTTCTCGCCACCACGCAGGTTAACGTCGAGGATCGCGCCATCGACGCCGCCCTCTTCGATCCGCTTCAATGCATCGGCAACGGTGTCGACTGATCCCGCGACTCCCTTGTCGAGCACTTCGAGGAAATCCTCTAGCATCATGGCGATCAACGGTTCGTCCTCGACGATGAGGATCTGTTGGGGAGCGGTCATGCCATGCGCATAGTCGGGATTGTTACGACTTGCCAACATCTTGTTCGGGTCAGCGCGCGGCCAGCACGTCTCGTGCCGCTTCGGCGAGCTCCTGGACCGAGAAGGGTTTCGGCAGGAACGCGACGTTGTCGAGGTCGATCGACTTGCGCAACTGCTCCTCGGCATAGCCCGACATGAACAGGATCGGCAGGTCCGGGTATCTCTCGCGGACGTGGCGAACCATCGTCGGGCCGTCCATCTGCGGCATCACCACGTCGCTGATGAGCAGGTCGGGACGGCCGTGCTTCTCCAGCACTTCGAGCGCGATCTCGCCGTTTTCGGCCGTGAGCACGGTGTAGCCCTGCCGCGTGAGCGCACGTTCGGCGACGGCGCGGACCATGTCCTCGTCCTCGACCAGCAGGATCGTGCCGGTGCCCCACAGGTCGACTGGCTTCGGCGCGGGCTTGATCACCACGGGACGGGTCGCGGCGGGGGCCGAATGGACCGGCAGGTACATCGAGAAGGTGGCGCCCTGCCCCGGCTTGCTATCGGCGAAGATGTAGCCGCCGGACTGTTTGACGATGCCGTAGACGGTGGAGAGGCCAAGACCGGTGCCCTTGCCGAACTCCTTGGTGGTGAAGAACGGCTCGAAGATCTTGGGCAACACGTCGGGCGGGATGCCGGTGCCGGTGTCCTGGACGATCAGCGCGGTATAATCGGCGACGGGCAGGATATCCGACGCCATCTCGCGCACCTCCGATGCGGGCACGGCGCGCGTGGTGATCGTGAGCACGCCGCCGCCGCGCGCGTTGGCCGAGACGATCGCGTCGCGCGCATTGACCGCCAGGTTGACGACGACCTGCTCGAGCTGGCCGGGATCGGCACGGACGGGGCCGAGATTGCGGCCGTGCGTCATGTCGAGCCGGACGTTCTCGCCCATCAGGCGCTTGAGCAGGTTCGAGACTTCCGAGACGACGTCGGGGAGTTGCAGGATCTGCGGGCGGAGCGTTTGCTGGCGCGAGAAGGCGAGCAACTGGCGCGTCAGGCTGGCCGCGCGGTTCGAGTTGGTGCGGACCTGCTGAATGTCGTCGTAATCGCTGTCGCCGGGCGAATGGCGCATCAGCATCAGATCGCAGTGGCCGATAATCGCGGTCAGGATGTTGTTGAAATCATGCGCGACTCCGCCTGCGAGCTGGCCGACCGCCTGCATCTTGGTGGCTTGGGCGACCTCGCGCTTGAGGCGGCTTTCCTCGCTGTTGTTCTTGAGGCTGAGCAGGACGGCCGCGTCGCCGAGCCCGCGCGCGCCGGCGATGGTGAGCGCGACCGGCTCGTCGGGGTGATCCTTGAGGCGGACCGCCATGTCGGCGGAATGCGTCGCGCCGTTCGCGAATTTGCGGATCGCGTCGGCGACCGCGGCCTTGTCCTCGCGGACGACGAGGTCGCCGGGATAAAGCGGCGGCGCGACCGAATTGACGCCGGCCGCGCGCAGGAACGAATCGTTCATCTGGAGGAAGCGGCCGTCGCGGTCGACCAGCGCCATACCGAACGGCATCATGCTGACGAGGCTGCGGACGTGTGCCGAAGCGCTGGCGCCGAGCGCGGGGGCGTTCTCCTCCTCATCAAGCAATGCGACCAGCACGGGCGCGTCATCTCCGTCGAGGAACGGAATCTGGAGGACGCGCAGCGCCGTGCCTTCGAGCCCTTCGCGTTCGAAGCGGACGAGGCCGCGGCTGTCGGTAATCAGGAAGCGCGCGAAGTCGCGGCCTTGGATCGAGTCGTATTCGTCGCCGCACGCCCTCGCGCGCAGCACGCGGTTGGCGGTGCGGACGCGACCGTCGGGGGACAGCAAGGCGGCCATGATGCCGCTGCCGCCGAGACGGTCTCCGGTCGGGCCGGTCAGGAGCGCGGCGAGCGTCTCGGCGAGGTCGTGTTCCTGCGCGGTGACGAAGCGCCAGACGAGCATGTCGGCATCGTCGCCGGCGCGGGCGATCTGCGCGGAGAGGCAGACGTCGCGGGCGTTGAGGCGATCGACCTGCGCGGTGCCGTCGCGCCACGCGGCGCGGCCGGCGTCGGCGAGTGCCGCGTTACCGGCTTCGTCGAGCGGGAGTCCGGGGGGCGTCGGGAAACCTTCGAACAGCGCTTCGTACGCGTCGTTCGCGCAGACGAGTCGCCCGGCGCGGTCGGTGATCGCGAGCGCGTCGGTGCCGGCTTGGGCGACGGTGCGGGTGAGGTCCCAGTCGACGGGTCGGGGGGCATCCTTGGCAACCGGGTTGAGCAGGCGCCAGGCGATCAGCGCGCCGATGACGATGACCGCCGCGGCGAAGAAACCGGCGGCAACGATCCAGCTGCCGACGAGCAGAAGCACGATCGCAGCGGCGGCGCCGCCCGAGGCGACAGCAACGATCGCTGCGTTACGGGCGCGGGTGGGTAAAGCGAACGATGCCATCGGGGGAGTCATCCGCTGTTGCGGGGTGAGGCGTCAAGCGGGTTGCGTGGTTTGGGAGGCATGGCTGGCGACATCGCCCACAACCCCGTCATCCTGACGTTCGTCAGGATGACGGGACGGCGGGAGCCCACCCCGGCGAAGGCCGGGGCCCAAGTGGCAAGGTGGTGGTGACCGAGCGCAGCCCGTCGTTGGCGACGTTTCCCAATTGGGCCCCGGCCTTCGCCGGGGTGGCGGCTTCGAGATGTGCACCTCGCCCTACTGTTCCCCCGCGTAGGCGGGGGTCCAGGGTTACGGGCGGTAGCGTGTGTGATTCCTGGGCCCCCGCTTTCGCGGGGGAACCAGAACGTTCGGTACGCCCTTACCAGATCCGGACGCGCTGCTCAGGCGTGAGATACAGCTTCTGCCCCGCCGTCGGCCTGTACGCCGCGTACCAGGGATCGAGGTTGCGGACGACCCATGACCGCTGCTGCGACGGGGAGTGAGGGTCGGTCAGCAAGCGGTTGCGAAGGTTGGCTTCGCGGTAGTTGCGACGCCAGACCTGCGCCCAGCCGAGGTAGAAGCGCTGGTCGCCGGTGAAGCCGTCGAGGACGGGCGCCGCCTTGCCGCCGAGCGCGGTGTGGTAGGCGTCGTAGGCGACCGTGAGGCCGGCGAGATCGGCGATGTTCTCGCCCATGGTGAGCTGGCCCTTCACGTGCATGCCGGGGAGCGGCTCATAGGCGTCGTATTGCGCGCCGAGCTTGCCCGTGAGTGCGGTGAAGCCGGCGACGTCCTTTGGCGTCCACCAGTCGGTCAGCTGGCCGTGCGCGTCGTATTTTGAGCCCTGGTCGTCGAAATGGTGGCTCAGTTCGTGGCCGATCACCGCGCCGATGCCACCGTAATTGACCGCATCGTCGGCCTTCGGATCGAAGAACGGCGGCTGCAGGATGGCGGCGGGGAAGACGATCTCGACCATGCCGAAATTGGCGTAGGCGTTCACCGTCATCGGCGTCATGCCCCATTCCCAGCGCTGGAGCGGCTTGCCGAGCTTGGCGATATTGTCCTGGTGCTGCCATTCGTTCGCGCGCCATTCGTTGCCGAACGCATCGCCCGAAATGATCGTCAGCGCGGAGAAATCCTTCCACTGGCTCGGGTAGCCGATCTTCGGGGTGAACGCGGCGAGCTTGGCGTGCGCCTTTACCTTGGTTTCCGGCGCCATCCATTCGAGCTTGTCGATCCGGCGGCCCATTGCGGCGAGCACGTTCTTGACCAGCTTGTCGGCCGCAGCCTTCGTCTCGGGCGGGAAATACTGCGCGACGTAGAGCTTGCTGACCTCGTCATCGAGCGCGCCGGAGGTGAACTGCACGCCGCGCTTCCAGCGGGCTTCCTGTTCGGGCGTGCCGCCCAGGACGGTGCCGTAGAACGCGAACTGCTCGGCATCGAACGCCTTGGGCAGGACGTCGGCGTAACCGTCGAGCGAGCGGAGGATCAGCTGGTCCTTGAGCACACCGATCGGGGCGGTCGCAACGAGCTTGGCGATGCCGGTGATCGCGGAGGGCTGCGCGACGATGACGGTTGGGACGGGTGTGCCGATGCCCTTGAAATACGCCGTGAAATCGAAGCCGGGGGCGCGTCTGGCGAGATCGGCGACGGTCATCTTGTTGTAGGTCTTGGTGGCGTCGCGGCTGTCGACGCGGGTCCAGCTGACCTTGGCGATCTCGGTCTCGAACGCGAGCAGCGCGGTGGCGCGCGCCTCGGCATTGGGTTCGCCGGCGAGGGTGAGCATCTTGACGATATGCGCGCGGTAGGCGGTGCGGGCCTCGACCAGTTTCGCGTCGGTGCTGAGGTAGTAGTCGCGGTCGGGGAGGCCGAGGCCGGACTGGCCTAGCGAGAGGGCGTATTGTTCGGGGGACTTGTCGTCCTGGCCTACGCCGCCGCCGAACGGGCCGCGGATGCCGGCGCGGTCGGCTTCGGCGAGGAGTGCGGGGTATTGCGCGCGGTCGCTTAGGGTAGTGATCTTCTTCAGCCACGGGCGGATGGGCGCGAGGCCTTTTGCCTCGATCGTGCCGGTGTCGAGATAGGTCGCGTAGGCGCGGCCGATCTTCGATTTCGGGTCCTTGGCGGCGGTGTCGAGGATGCCGCGGGTGCGGGTTTCGGACAGGTCGGAGAGGAGGTTGAACGAGCCGTAGTTCGATTTGTCGGCGGGGATCGGGGTGTTCTTGGACCAGTTGCCGTTGGCGAAATTGTAGAAATCGTCGCCGGGCTGGACGGTTTTGTCCATGCCCTTCTCGTCGAAGCCGAAGGTGCCGAATTGCGCGCCGGTTGAGGTGGCGGGAGCGGCTGGCGTTGGTTCAGCGGTTTGCGAGATGGCGGCGGTGACGCCGGTGATGGCGGTTGCGGCTAAGAGGCCGGCGACGATGAAGGACTTCATGGGGTTCTCCGGGGAAATGATCTTGGAGCGATATTCAAACCCATTCCGTCACCCCGGACTTGTTCCGGGGTCCACCGTTCCGCGCAATCACGTCTCTCGATTTTGCGGAACGGTGGATGCCGGAACGAGCCCGGCATGACGGAGGGAATTACCAGATGCGGACGCGGTTGGCGGGGGCGAGGTAGCTCTTTTCGCCCGGCTTCGCGTTGAAGGCGGCGTACCAGGGGTCGAGGTTGCGGACCGTCAGGACGCGCTGGTGGCCGGGGGAGTGCGGGTCGGAGAGCAACGTCTGCTGGAGCGCGGCGTCGCGGAACTTGGTGCGCCAAACGCCGGCCCAGCCGTAGTAGAAGCGCTGGTCGCCGGTTGTGCCGTCGATAATCGGTGCGGGTTTGCCGCCTAGCGACTTGTGATACGCGTCGTACGCGACCGTCAGGCCGGCGAGATCGGCGATGTTCTCGCCGAGCGTGAGGCCGCCCTGGATGTGCTGGCCGGGGAGCGGTTCGTACGCGTCGTACTGCTTCACGAGCGCGTCGGTGAACACCTTGAAGCGGGCGACGTCCTGCGGCGTCCACCAGTCGGTGAGCTTGCCGTTGAGGTCGTATTTGCGGCCCTGGTCGTCGAAGTGATGGCTGATCTCGTGACCGATCACTGCGCCGATGCCGCCGTAGTTGACCGCGGGGTCCGCCTTCGGATCGAAGAACGGCGGCTGCAGGATGGCGGCCGGGAAGACGACTTCGTTCATCGTCGGGTTGGCGTAGGCGTTGATCGTCATCGGCGTCATGAACCACTCAGCCCGATCGATCGGCTGGCCGAGTTTCTTCAGGTCGCGATCATATTCGAACGCGTTGGCGCGCGCGACGTTGCCGACGAGATCGCCGCGCTGGATCTGCAGCGCCGAATAATCGCGCCACTTGTCGGGATAGCCGATCTTCGGGGTGAACGCGGCGAGCTTGGCGAGTGCCTTGGTCTTGGTCTCGGGCGCCATCCATTCGAGGTTCTTCAAGCGCTCGCCCATCGCGGCGATAACGTTCTTGACGAGATCGTCGGCCGCCGCCTTCGACGCGGGCGGGAAGTATTTGGCTACGTACTGCTGGCCGATCGCCTCGCCCATCGCGCCGGACACGGTCGAGACACCACGCTTCCAGCGGACCTGCTGCTCGGGCGTGCCGGACAGCGTGGTGCCGTAGAAGGCGAAGTTGGTCTTGTCGAAATCGCTCGAGAGATACGGCGCGTACGAGCGCAGCACCTTCAGCATCGCATAGTCCTGGAGGACGTTGATCGGCGTGTCGGCGAAGACCTTTGCTTCGCCAGTCACCGCGCTAGGCTGTGCCACGAGGTAGAAGGGACGGCCGGTGACGCCCATCGCGGTCATGTACTGCGCCCAGGGGAAGCCCGGCGCCTTCGCGGCGAAGTCGGCGGCGGTCCACTTGTTGTAGGTCTTGTCGGCGTCGCGGCTCTCGATCCGCGTCCAGTGCGCGGTGGCGAGCCCCTTCTCCATGGTGAAGACGGCAGCGGCGCGGGCGGCGGCGTTGGGCTCTCCCGCCAGTGTCAGCATCCGCGTGAGATAGGCCTGGTACGCGGTGCGGATGGTGGCGAGCTTCGCGTCGTCCTTCAGGTAATAGTCGCGATCGGGGAGACCGATGCCGCTTTGGCCGAGGCTGACGACGTAGGTGGTCGGATCCTTGTCGTCCTGCTGCACGCCGACTCCGACGAGGCCGCCGACGCCCTGGCGCTGGAGTTTCGCGATCTCGGTGGCGAGTGCGGTCTTGTCCTTGGTCGCCTTCAGCGCGGCAAGCATCGGCTTGACCGGCGTGGCGCCCTTCGCGTTGACCGCGGCCTCGTCCATGAAACTGGTGTAAAAATCACCGACCTTGTCGCCAGGCGTCTTGGCGGAGACGTCGAGGATCGTGCGGGTGCGTTCGAGCGACAGGTCCTGCAGGACGTGGAACATGCCGTAGGACGAACGGTCGGCGGGGATCGGCGTGGTCTTCACCCAGCCGCCGTTGGTGTAATCGAAGAAGTCCGTACCCGGCGTTACGCTGGTATCGCGGCCGGCCATGTCGAAGCCGAAATCGCCGATCTGCGGCTTGTTCGCGTCCTTGGGAGCGACGGGGCCTGTCGCGGCCTTGGCGGGCGTGGGCGACGGGGTACTGGTTTGAGCGATAGCCGATGCGGCGGACGCGAGCAGGATCACGGTAACAATCGACTTACGCATCAAGGGACCTCGGGAAGGACTTCAGGATGCGCCGTGTTCTACGCCGTTAGGACGCCCCGTCAATTCGGGTAGGTCAACAATAGTGACGATATTACGAACCGCGATTGTCGTGGCGATTGTCGTGCCGGTGCCGCCACTTGCGCGCGATCCAGAGCCGCCACCCGAGCGCGCTGAGCGCGTAGCCGCCGACCGAGCAGACCACCGTGATGACCAGCAGGCCGAGCGCGGTCGCAGGGCCCGCCTGCATCAGCCACGGGATCCATTCGGTACGCGCGGCGGCGTTCGCGACGGGCTGGCCAGGGACGTGCTCGTCCAGCCGCAACAGCGACGACCCGATCCAATAGGCAGCGATCCAGAGCGGCGGCGTGGTCAGCGGATTGGTGATGAAGGTGGTGAGCGCGGCGGTCGGCACGTTGGCGCGGAACGGGAGCGCGAAGATCGCCGCGACCGGCGTCTGCGCGACCGGGATCAGGATGCCGGCGACCATGCCGAGCGCGACACCGCGGGGGACCGAGCGGCGGGTGAAGCGCCAAAGCTCGGGCGCGAGGACGCGGTGGGCAACTGGACGGAGAAGACGGTTCTTTTCCATCGATTCGCGGGTCGGCAAATTGCGATGCGACCACGCGGCAAGACGCGCGAAAATGCTGCCCGGCGTTCTGGGCACAGCCTATCCGCGATCCCGCATGATACGACCCTGCTCGCGCTTCCAGTCCTGTTCCTTCACCGAGTCGCGCTTGTCGTGGTTCTGCTTGCCCTTGGCGAGCGCCAGTTCGATTTTCGCACGCCCCTTCGAATTGAAATAGACCATCAGCGGGACCAGCGTCATGCCCTGGCGCGCGACGGCGCCGTGCATCTTGTTGATCTCGTGCTCGTGGAGCAGCAATTTGCGCGGGCGCTTGGGCTCGTGGTTGAAGCGGTTGCCGTGGCTGAATTCGGGGATGTTCGAGTTCACCAGGATGACGCTCTTGCCCTTCACCTCGGCATAGGCCTCGGCGATCGAGCCTTCGCCGCCGCGCAACGCCTTCACCTCGGTGCCGGTGAGCGCGATGCCCGCCTCGAACACCTGCTCGATGTAATAGTCGTACCGCGCGCGCCGGTTCTCGGCGACGATCTTGGTCTTCTCGAAGGTCGGGGGTTTGGGACGTGCCATGGGACGCGCGATGTAGGCGGTCGGAGGGCTTAGGGGAAGCGGGGGCGATCGATTGTCGATCGAATACTGGTTGCGGCTCCGTCACATCGCGCGGTACGCTACTAGTGTCTGGAGTTGGTGCCCAACATCGGTTTGCATCCAGCTATGGAGGATCAACTGCCGGGAACGATCGAACGCGAGGCTCCTGCCATCAGAGCGCGCATTTCGGGCGTGGGCGGTACGCTGGTGTTTCATCTGCTCCTGTTGCTGGCCATCTGGTTCTACAGCATGCCGTCACAGCGTCTGCCGGTTACCGAGACCCCGCTCGTCACGTTCGACGTCCTGCCGGAGCCTCCGCCCCCTGCCCCGCCGCCGCCGCTTCCCGAACCCGAAACACCGCCGAAACCTCGCGCCTTCGAGCAGTCGGGATCTCCACGACCCTCAAGAGCCGCGGTTGCGGAGACGTCAAACCTGCAACTCCCGCCAATCCAGGATGTGACGATAGCGGTTGATGCACCGCCTATTCCCCGTCCGGGCATTTCGGAGATGCCCGCCATCGGCCTGTTGGGGGCTCGGCCGGGGTCAGGCACAGGAACAGGCGGCAGCGGCACCGGGAACGGCGATGGGGCCGGCCATGGAGGAGGGCGCATCTCGATGATGCGGGGCGCCACATGGCTCCACTATCCAACGCCCTGGGAAACGAAGCAATACTGGCCAGCCTCCGCAATCCAGGCGAAAATTTCCGGCCGCGCGGTGCTGTCGTGCACCGTCCGACGCCCCGGCCGGCCGAAAAGCTGCCGCCTGCTGTCCGAGACACCGGCAGGCGCCGGGTTCGGAACGGCCGCCCTACGGATGACCCCCATATTCCGGATCAGCCCCGTAATGCGCGATAAGAAGGTCGCCGATATCGACATCCTCGTACCGATAATATTCAACTATAAAGACCTGAAAAAAACACGCTGAGTCTTCGCGGGCGCCTACACCAACCCGGCATGCGCCAGAGCCGCATCCACCGCGCCGCGCGACGCTTCGCCGGCGGGAGTCATCGGCAGCCGGAGGGTTTCAGGAAAGCCACCGCGCACCTTCGTCATTGCGTATTTCACCGGACCCGGCGAGGCGTCCGTGAACAGCGCTTCGTGGAGCGGGTAAAGCCGGTCCTGATACGCGAGCGCCTTGACGAAATCGCCGGACTGGCAGGCCGCCTGGAACTCGGCGCAGAGCTTCGGCGCGACGTTGGCGGTTACCGAGATGCAGCCGGTGCCGCCCATGACGTTGAATGCCAGTGCCATGTCGTCATTGCCCGACAACTGGCAGAAGTCCGGGCCGCAGGATGCGCGATGTTGCGAGACGCGGGCTAGGACGCCGCTGGCATCCTTCACACCGACGAACACGTCCGGGAATGCCGTGACGATGCGCGCGAGCGTCGCGGGCTGGATGTCGGTCACGGTGCGGGCGGGGACGTTGTAGAGGATGATCGGCAGCGGCGTCGTCTGCGCGAGCACTTCGAAATGGCGGAAGATACCCTCCTGCCCCGGCCGGTTGTAATAGGGCGGGACCATCAGTGCGGCGTCGGCGCCGGCTTCCTTTGCGGCGCGCAGGTTTGCCGAGGCGACGCGCGTATCGTTAGAGCCTGCGCCGGCGATCACCGGGACGCGCCCCTTCGCCTGATCGACGCAGACACGGACGACGTGGAAATGCTCGTCGTACGACAAGGTCGCCGCTTCGCCGGTGGTGCCACACGCGACGAGGCCCGACGAGCCCTCCGCGATCTGCCATTCGATGAAGTCGCGATAGGCGGGTTCGTCGAAGCTGCCATCGGCGGCGAACGGCGTGACGAGCGCGGGAATCGATCCTGAAAACATGCGGTTGACTGCGTCCATGCTAAGAAAAAGAGTCTGGCCCACTGCGCCAAATACCGGAAAAATCCGGATTTCGTTCAGGACAGATACGGGTTCGATCCCTATGCTGTCCACATGGTAGCATCGATGTTTAAAACGAGCCTTCTCCTTGCAGTCGTGGCGGGGACTGTCGTCGCGTCTGGAGCCGGGCAGGATACGCTCGATCGGTACAGCACGCAGTTGGCCAATATGGGCCCCAACGCGCAGCCGATGGCAACCGACGGTGCGATCGCCTCGACGATCGCACAGTGGCGGGCTTTGCAGCAGACCGACGCGCTGCCGTTCGATAGTTACGCAGGCTTCCTGATGGCGCATCCGGGCTGGCCCAACGAGGCGGCGAACCGGCGTGCGGCCGAGCGCAAGGCGGCGACGGGATCGCCGACCAGCGTGATCGCGTTCTTCCGCCGTTATCCGCCGCAGTCCGCTTCGGGCGGGGTTGCCTATGCGCGGGCTTTGCAGGCGACGGGCGCGCGGGATCAGGCCTATGCGGCGGTGCGTACGGCGTGGCGCAGCAGCGGCCTGACGCCGACCGACGAGTCGATGGTGGTGTCGGGCTTCCCTGGCGCGCTGACGCCGGACGACCAGGACGCGCGGATGGATGCGCTGTTGTGGGCGGGCCAGACCGGCGCGGCGCAGCGGCAATTGGTGTGGACGAGTGCGGCGCGCAGGCCTGTGTTCCAGGCGCGGCTGGCGTTCCGGACGAATGCGCCGAACGCGTCGGATATCTCGGCTTCGACGCAAGGCCTGTATGCGAACGACGCGGGCTATGTCGCGGATCGCGCGCAGTGGTTGCGCAATTCGGGCGCGAGTCCTTCGGCGCGGGCTTGGCTGGCGCGGCCTCGGTCGCTCGCGACGCGGCCGGGCAATGCGGCGGAGTGGTACGAGGTGCTCGTCACCAACGCGAACGGCGCGGCGAACGACGGGCAGTATCAGGTCGCCTACGACATCGCGCGGCAGATCGACGACGCGTATCCGGTTGGTACCGACGTCTCGACGAAATCCTATGCCGAGCGTGACGAATACACCAATCTGGCGTGGCTCGGCGGACGGGTGGCGATGAAGCAGCTCGGGCGGCCGGCGGATGCGATGACGCTGTTCGACCGGTACGCGCGGGGATCGCGCTCGCCGCAGGTGCGGTCGAAGGGCTATTATTGGGCGGGGCGTGCGGCGGAGGCAGCCGGGTTGGCGCCTCAGGCGGCGGCATTCTACGGTCAGGCGGCGGGATACCGCGACCAATATTACGGGCAGCTCGCGAACGAGCGGACCGGGCGTGCGCTGGTCGCACCGCCTTCGGTTGCGTCGGTGGCGATCGATCCGGCGGCGCGTGCGGCGTTCGATCGGCGCGAGACCGTGCGCGCGGTGAAGTTCCTCGGGCAGATCAACGACTGGCAGGACCAGACCGCGTTCGTGCGCCAGATCGCGGCGGATGCGACGACCGATACCGATCACCTGCTCGCCGCCGAACTGTCGAAGAGCATCAACCGGCCCGATCTGGGCGTGATGGTCGGGCGGAGTGCGCTGGCGAACGGGCTCAGCGATTACTCCGCGGTCGGCTTTCCGATGGTTTCGGTGCCGGCGGGGTATGAGGATAACTGGACGATCATCCACGCGATCTCGCGGCAGGAGAGCCAGTTCGATCGGGCGGCCGTGTCGCATGCGGGCGCGCGCGGGTTGATGCAGCTGATGCCGGCGACCGCGCGCGAGCAGTCGGGGAAGATCGGGCTGGCGTATTCGCAAGCGGCGCTGACCACCGATCCGAACATGTCGATCATGCTGGGGTCGAGCTATTTCCAGCGGGTTTACGCCAATTACGGCAGTTATCCGCTTGCTGTGGCCGCGTATAATGCGGGCGGCGGCAACGTGAACAAATGGCTCCGCGCGAACGGCGATCCGCGGACCGGCTCGGTCGACATCATCGATTGGGTCGAGGCGATCCCGTACCAGGAAACGCGCAACTATGTGCAGCGGGTGCTGGAGAATGCGGTGGTGTATGATCTGATGAACCCCGCGCGGGCGAAGAGCCGGGGGGCGGCGCGGTTGTCGTGGTATCTGGGGAAGAACCGGCCGGGTTGAGGATTCCCGAGTGCCGCCTCATTGTCCGTCGCCCCAGCGAAAGCTGGGGTATCCCGTTGTCGGTCGAGCAGGAGCCGCGGGAGACCCCAGCTTTCACTGGGGTGACGTGTATTGAAGCTGGGGTGACGGATGTGGGGACGTTATAGCGTCTTCATGGACCGCCCGAACTACATCACCCCTGCCGGCTACACCGTACTCCGCACAGAATACGAGCAACTCCTGTCGACCGAGCGGCCCGCCTTGGTCGAGGTCATTTCCTGGGCGGCAGGGAACGGCGACCGGTCCGAGAACGGCGACTATATCTACGGCCGCAAACGGTTGCGCGAGATCGACCGCCGGCTCGGCTGGCTGTCGAAGCGGATGAAGGCGGCCAAAGTCGTCGATCCCGCCACACAGGAAGACCGCTCGCGCGTGTGGTTCGGCGCCTGCGTGACGGTCGCGGACGAGGATGACGTCGAGCGCGTGCTGACCTTGGTCGGCGACGACGAGACGGACGCGAGCAATGGGCGGATCGGCTGGAACTCGCCGTTCGCGCGAGCCTTGCGCGGTGCGGCGATCGGCGACGTGCGGCGGGTCGATCTTCCCGCAGGCGAGCGCAAGTATGAGGTGATGGCGATCGAGTATCCCTGACCTTGTGATCCTCCCCCGCAAGGGGGAGGTGGCTGGCCCTTGCCAGACGGAGGGGGAGGTAAGGTGCAACCGGCGTTGCGTATCCTCCCCCTCCGTCACCTTCGGTGCCACCTCCCCCTGGCGGGGGAGGATCGTGAGTCCCCCGTGAACGGTCCGTTTCGGTTTCAGTTGATTGACCTTGGCCCGCCCTCGTGTGACGTTTCGCCCACGCAACGACACCGAGGATCCTTCATGCCGATACCCGCCACCTGGTCCGCCCGCCTGCTGAGCGTCATGCGCATCGTCGTCGCGCTGGTGTTCTTCAGCCACGGCATCTCGAAGTTCTTCGGCCTGCCGCCCTTTCCGATGCCGCTCAATCCGTTGCTGATGGTCGCGGGCGGGCTCGAAGTCGTTGGTGGCGGGTTGCTGATCGTTGGCCTGTTCGCCCGCCCGGTCGCGTTCGTGCTGTCGGGCATGTCGGCGGTCGCGTATTTCATGGCGCATTTCCCGCAAGGCCCCTTCCCGATCGCCAATGGCGGCGAGCCGGCGGTGCTGTACTGCTTCGTGTTCCTGTACCTCGCTGCGGCCGGTGGCGGTGCGTGGAGCGTGGACGCGGGGCGCGGGCGGGTCTAATCCCTCGCGCATGATCGATACCACGACACGCAACATTGCCCTCCTGATCGACGCGGACAATGCGTCCGCGGCGACCCTCGACCCGGTGCTGACCGTCCTTGCCGAGCTCGGCACGGTCAACGTCCGGCGGGTGTACGGCAATTGGTCGAAGCCGGCGCTGAAGGCCTGGAGCGACATGTCGATCAAGCACGGCATCGAGCCGCAGCAGCAGTTCGACCTGACCAAGGGCAAGAACGCGACCGACATGAAGATGACGATCGACGCGATGGACCTGCTGTTCCGCGGGCGCATCGACGGCTTCGGGATCATGTCGTCGGACAGCGATTTCATGCCGCTGGCGACGCGTATCCGGCAGGACGGCATCCCGGTTTACGGCTTCGGGACGAGCCGCACGCCAGAGGGGTTTCGCCAGGCGTGCACGCGGTTCATCGACGTCGGCGCGCTGAACGAGACATCGCAGTCGATGCCCGTGCCGGTTCCGGCTCCGGTTGCCGGCGAGAAGGTTGCGGCGCCCGCGCCGGTTGCTCGGCCGAAGACCGCGCAGCCGATCGACGAGCAGGTGATCAAGCTCCTGATCGACGCGTACAACGCAGTGAAGCGCGACGAGAAGGGCTATGCCAGCGTCGCCGAACTGGGGCAGCTCGCCGGCAATCGATCGAGCTTCGATGCGCGCAATTACGGGTTCAACCGGTTGTCAGACTTGATCGAGACCATTCCGAATTTTCAGCATGAGCGGCGCGAAGGTGGCCGTTCGTTTGTGAAGCGGCTGCGGTGACTCACGGTCCGTCACCCCGGACTGGTTCCGGGGTCCACGGTTCCGCACATCGACGGCATCGGACTTGCGGACCGGTGGATGCCGGAACAAGCCCGGCATGACGTTTACCCCGTCGGCTGCAACCGTCCGCCCGGCTCGCCCATCGCGTGCGCCTGTTCCTCGCTGTCGTCGGGCACGACCAGCGCGCCCTTTCGCCAGTTGCCGTAGCGATAATACCACGCCGCGATCGCCAGCGTCGCCAGCGACCCGAGGGGGAAGCTCCACCATAGCGCGTCCGACCCGAGCCACGGTTTCGCCAACAACGCAAAGCCGATCCGCACCGGATACAGCGCGACGATCAGTGCGATCAGGGGCGCGATCACGGCGCCGTTCGCGCGGACCGTCGAGAACAGCACCATCGTCGCGCCGAACAGGATGAAGTTCCAGCTCGCGATCAGCTGGATATGCCGCGCGATCGGCAGCGCAGGGCTGTCGCTGCCGATGAACAGCGTCATCACCGGGCGGTCGAACAGGATCACCACGCCGACCATCGCGCCGGTCAGCGCGATATTGAACAGCAGGCCGTACTTCGTGATGTCACCGACCCGGTCCCAGCGGCCTGCGCCGATATTCTGCGCCGCCATCGAACTGATCGCCGCGCCGATCGCCAGCGCGGGCATCTGGATATAGGTCCACAGTTGCTGGGAGACGGCGTACGCCGCCGCGGTATCGACGCCGAGCCGGTTGACCAGCCCAACCATCGCCAGCCCTGCGGTCGACATGACGAGCATCTGCGCGCCCATCGGCAAGCCCTTGCGGACGATCGTCCCGGTCAGCACACGTTCGGGGATCAGGTAGCGCAGTTCGTTGCCGCGGAGCCTCAGCGGCAGGTCGCGCTTGTAGATGTAGACGATCAGCCCGAGCAGCGAGATGTGGCTCGCAACCAGTGTCGCGGTCGCTGAGCCGGCTATTCCCATCTGCGGGAACGGGCCGATGCCGGCGATCAGCAACGGGTTGAGCGCACTGTCGAGGATTGCGCTGAGCAGCATGAACCAGAGCGGCGTCATCGAATCGCCGGTGCCGCGCAGGCCCATCATCAGCAGCACCATCATCATCGACGCGGGCAAGCCGAGAAAGATCACGCGCAGATAGGCGAGCGCGAGCGGCATCGCGTCGCCCGGGGTGGCGAGCAGGTGAAGGATTTCGGGCGCGAATATCCAGCCGAGTGCGGCGATGACGATCGCACCGGCGAGCACGAGGCCGACTGCGGACCCGAACGCCCGGCGTGCGCCCTCCAGATCGTGGCGTCCGAAGCTCTGGCCGACCAGGATCGTCGCCGCCATGCCGAACCCGAACACCGCGCCGAAGGTGAGAAACATGATGATGTTGGCGTTCGAGGTGGCCGCGAGTGCGCCTTCGCCGAGGTAGCGGCCGACCCAGATTGCGTTGATCGAGCCGTTGAGGGACTGGAGGATGTTCGAGCCGAGCGTCGGCAGCGCGAACGCGAGGAGCGTGCGCCCGATATGGCCTGTGGTGAGATCGCGCTGGCCCGGCTTGCCGCGCGGGCGGGTTTCGGTCTTGCTATCGGAAGGCTCACGACGGCCGGCGCGCGTTTCGACGTTGGATGGAAGGTCGCTCACACAGTCTCTCCGTCAGGCCGGTTTTCCGGTATCCACCGGCGGACGGGCGGGTGCCCTTGCAGGCTGCATGCCTAGCCGCGGAGTGAACGCCGGAACAAGCGGGTAGGTCCCCCGCTCCGAACCAAGCATCTTGTTTCCCGCAAAGGCGGGGACCCAGACTGGGCTCCCGCCTTCGCGGGAGGACAAGATGGCGGGGGCATAGCCTGCGCGGTAGAGCCACCCCGCCAACCGTCACGCCAGCGAAAGCTGGGGTATCCAGGTTATCGGGTGGCCGATGTGCTTTCCAACCGGGATACCCCAGCTTTCGCTGGGGTGACGGACGGACGGGCGGACGGACGGACGGGCGGGCGGACGGGCGGACGGGCGGACGGACGGGCGGATGGTTGGCGCGAAGGCGGTGTTCGAGGAAGCATTCCCCTCCCGCTTGCGGGAGGGGTCAGGGGGAGGGCGCGACGTACGTACTGGCGTCCGGCTTTTGACGCACGCCCCTCCCCCGACCCCTCCCGCAGGCGGAAGGGGAGCAGGTCAGCCCAGGCGTCCGAGGGCCGCCTGCAACCGCGCAGCCTCGGCGGCCTTGTCGGCGTGGTCGGCCTTGGCCTTTTCCACTGCTTCGGGCTTGGCGCGTTCGACGAAGCTGGCGTTGCCCAAGCGGCCGGACAGTGCGTCGCGCTCCTTCTCCGCCGCCGCGATCGCCTTGGTCAGGCGGGCGCGTTCGGAGTCGAGGTCGATGACGCCTTCGAGCGGGAGGACGAACGTCGCTTCGTCGAGCACGACCTGCGCAGCGCCGCCAGTGACTTCGCCGTCAGCATGCGTGACGCGGGCGAGACGCGCGAGCGCCGGCGCCTGGCGTTCGAGCCGCGCCAAGGTCGCCGCATTCGCATCACGGACGTGAAGCGGCAGGCGCGCGCCCGGCGGGACGTTCAGTTCGTTGCGCGCGGTGCGGATTTCCTGAACCAGGCGGATCAGCCAGTCGACTTCCTTGCTCGCCTCGGGATCGAGCGAGCGCGCGTCGGCCATCGGCCACTGCGCGACGATCAGGTCATGCTCCCGCGGGTGGGCTGGGTCCGCCATCGCGTGCCAGAGTTCCTCCGTAATGAACGGCATGAACGGGTGGAGCAGCACCAGGATCTGGTCGAGCACCCAGCCGGCGACGGCCTTCGATTCGTCGTCGATCTGACCGCGCTCGTCACCGACCATCTGCGGCTTGATCAGTTCGAGATACCAGTCGCAGAAGCGGCTCCACGCGAATTGATAGATCGCGTTGGCGGCACCGTCGAAGCGGTAGTCGGCGAGCGCGAGGTCGACCGTCTGGACGGTCGCGATCGTCTCGGCGATGATCCATTTGTTGACGGCTAGTTCCGCCCGCGGTGCCTCCAGCGTGGTGCTAGCGACGATGCCGTTGGCTTGTGCGAACCGGGCGGCGTTCCACAGCTTGGTGGCGAAGTTGCGATAGCCCTCGACGCGCTTCTCATCCATCTTGATGTCGCGGCCCTGGCTCTCCATCGCCGCCATGAAGAAGCGCAGCGCGTCGGCGCCGTATTTATCGATCAGCCCCAGCGGATTGACGACGTTGCCCTTGGACTTCGACATCTTCGCGCCGTCCGCCGCGCGGACCAGGCCGTGGAGGTAGAGCGTGCGGAACGGCACGTCCTTCATGAAGTGCAGCCCCTGCATCATCATCCGCGCGTTCCAGAAGAACAGGATGTCGAAGCCGGAAATGAGGACGTCGTTCGGGTAGCGGCCGCCTAACTGGCCTCCCCTCCCGCTAGCGGGAGGGGATTGAGGGGTGGGCGCGCGCTCGCCTTCAAGCGCGGCGTTCGGGGAAGGCGCGAGCCCACCCCCGGCCCCTCCCGCTTGCGGGAGGGGGGAAGAACCGTCCCAGCCCAGTGTGGCGAAGGGCCAGAGGGCGGAGGAGAACCACGTGTCGAGCACGTCGGGGTCGCGCGTGAGGCTTACGCCCTCACCGGCAAGAGCTTGCGCTTCCGCCTCGGTCTCAGCCACGTACGGCGTACCGTCCGGTCCGAACCACGCCGGAATCTGATGCCCCCACCACAACTGGCGCGAGACGCACCACGGCTGGATGTTGTCCATCCAGTTGAAGAACGTCTTCTCCCAGGTCTTCGGGACGATATCGATCGCGCCGACGCGCACCGCCTCGATTGCAGGCTGGGCGAGCGTTTTCGCGTCGACATACCATTGGTCGGTCAGCCATGGCTCGATCACGACGCCCGAGCGGTCGCCGTACGGGGTCTGGATCGTACGCGGTTCGGCGCCGTGCTCGACGCCTTCCTTGTCGACGTGCGCGATCAGGAAGCCTTCGTCCTTCAGGCGCGCGACGACGGCTTTCCGCGCTTCCGCAGTCGTCAGCCCGAGCAATTCTGCCGGGATCAGCCCGTCCGAAACCTGCACGACCCGCGCCTTCGCATCGAGCATGTTGAGCATCGACCCCGCGGCCATCCCTGCCCGCTTGCCGACCTCGAAATCGTTGAAGTCGTGCCCCGGCGTGATCTTCACCGCGCCCGACCCCAGCTCGGGATCGGCATGGTCGTCGGCGATGATCGGGATCAGACGCCCCGTGATCGGCAGCTTCACCTGCTTGCCGATCAGCGCGGTGTAGCGCGCGTCCGACCCATTCACGGCCACCGCCATGTCGGCGAGCATCGTCTCTGGCCGCGTGGTCGCGACCTCGATGAAGCCCGATCCGTCTTCCAGCGGATAGCGCAGGTGCCAGAAGCTGCCCTTGATCTCACGCGTTTCGACCTCGAGGTCGCTGATCGCGGTGCCGAGGCCTGGGTCCCAGTTCACGAGGCGCTTGTCGCGGTAGAGGAGCCCCTGCTTGTGCAGGTCGACGAACACTTTCAGGACGGCCTTCGAGAATCCCGGATCCATCGTGAAGCGCTCGTTCGCCCAGTCCATCGAGCAGCCGAGCCGGCGGAGCTGCTGCGTGATCTCGCCGCCGCTCTCTTCCTTCCACGCCCAGACCTTCGCGACGAATTCCTCGCGCGTCATGTCCGTGCGCTTCTGCGGCGGGGTGAGCGCGCCCATCTGGCGCTCGACCACCATCTGCGTCGCGATGCCGGCGTGATCAGTGCCGACCACCCACAACGCATCCTTGCCCTTCAGGCGGGCGTGGCGCGTGAGGATATCCTGCAACGTGTTGTCGAGCGCGTGGCCGATGTGCAGCGAGCCCGTGACGTTGGGCGGCGGGTTGACGATCGTCCACGGCTCAGCGTTCGGACGGTCGGGGCGGAACTGGCCGCTCGCCTCCCAATGCGCGTACCAGCGCGATTCGATGGAGGCCGGGTCGAAGGTTTTGGGAAGCTCGCTCATGCGCCGAGCCTTAGCGAGCGCGACGCGAGGAAACCAGCCTCGCGTCCGCGCCTAAGAACCGCAGTCTTTAGGGCTGCTGGTTCATGATCTTGGCGATCTCACGCGAGACCATGTCCTCGACCATGTTGGGCAGGTTCGCGTCGACCCACTCGCGCAGGATCGGACGGAGCATCTCGCGGACCAGCCCTTCGAGCGTACCGTCGCTGTTTGCGTCGGGTTTCACCATCATCCGCGTCAACGCTTCGAGCGGCGCGCGCGTTGCAGCGGCCGTCTCGCGAGACACGATCGGACGCTCGGCCGGGGCTTCGGCAACCGGCTGCCCAGTCGGTTGCGGGGTCGGCTGCGGGATCGGCTGCGGCCGTGGTGGCTGCGGCGCGGCCTGGCGTGGCTCGGGTGCGGCATCGACGGAGGACAGCACGGGAGATTTCGGCGTGCGGGGGGTACGGTCGGCCATCGGCATCGGGTCGCTCAATTCGAGGATCTCGTCTTCGTCCATCTCGCCGTCCAGATCATGCGGATCAAGATAGGCGGGCTCGCGATCGACCGCCGGATGCATGGTACGCGACGGGCGGCGCGACCGACCCGGCGTATCGCCCTCTTCGGCAATGATGCGTTTGATCGACGAGAGGATTTCCTCCATCGACGGCTCGCCGTTCACGTCCCCCATCCGGACCATCCCAAACCCCGTAGCCGCATGCGTCCCTATTGACGGCTCGGCGCACTCATACCTGTCGTCAAGGCGGGGTTCCTGTCAACCGGCGTATCGAGCAACGGATCGCGTTGCGGCGCTACATGGGCATCTTGTGCGGGCGATTGCGCGGTGCGGGTGCCAACCGGGAGGGGCTCGCCATCGCCGCCGAAATCCCAGATCTTGTGATGCACCCGCTGATAATTCGCCACCGGATCATACAGCACGCCGCCATCGAGCCCAAGGTCGCGCGCCTCCGCCTGGCCCATGGCGGCCAGCAGCGCGAAGCCCGCGACATACGCATCGCGGCGCGCGGTGACGAGCGTCACCTGGCTGTTGAGCAATTCCTGCTCGGCATTGAGGATGTCGAGGATGGTGCGCGTACCGACGCTGTTCTCGGCCCGCACGCCCTCGAGGCTCAGCTTGTTGGCGTTGACCGCGGTTTCGGACGACTGGATCACCTGCTCAGACGAGCGCCAGACCGCAAAGGCGGAGCGCGCCTGCGCGATGACGTTGCGCTCGGTCGCGGTGACGTTCTCGATCGCGCGCGCCTGAAACGCTTCGGCCTGGCGAACCTGTGCGGCGGGGCGCCCGCCCTGGAACAGCGGCAGCGTGAGCGATAGCCCGCCCTGAACCGCCTTGTTGCCGTTGGGGATCGTGCTGGCGCTGCCATCCGCCGTCGAGATCGAACCGAGATAGTTGGTGTAGCCGGCCCCGCCGACGGCGGCGATCTGCGGCAGCCGGCTCGCGCGGGCGACACCGACGTCGTAGCGACTCGCATCCCGCTCCTTGGCGGCGGCGATCAGCACCGGATTATTGTCGATCGCGACGGTTACGGCCGAGGCGGGGCTGTCCGGCAGATGCGGCAACGTCGGCGGCGTATCGAGCGTGCCAGCGGGGGTGCCGACGAACCGGATATAGTTTTCCCGGCTCGAAATCAGCTGCGCCTCCGCCGACTGGAGCTGCGCGTGCGCCAGCGCAAGGCGGGCTTCGGACTGCGCGACGTCGGTACGGGTCAGGTCGCCGACCTGGAACCGGTCTCGGCTGGCTTGCAGATTGACGTCAAGGACACGGACGTTCTGCGTGTTCAGCCCGACGATCGCCTCGTCGCGGATGACATCCATGTACGCGGCGACGACGTTGGTGAAGAGATCGGCCTCGGTCCCGCGCAGCGTCGCACGGCCACCCTCGACACGGGTCTTGGCGGCCGCGACGGAATTGCGGACCTGTCCGCCAAGGTACAGCGGCACCGATACGTTGGCGCGCGCAGTCGCCTGACGCGGCAATGCGACGAAGCTGTTCGCGGCCGTGACCAGAAATTCGGTATAGTCGGCGGTTGCGTTCACCGACGGCAAGCCGGCCGCACGGGCGATCGGCACATTCTCGTCCGTCGCCCGCAGCGTCGCCCGCTGACCGGCCAGCGTCGGGTTCGTATTATAGGCCTTGACCAGCGCCTCGCGAAGCGTCTCCGCCTGCGCTGGTGCACCGATATACACCAGCGCAACACTCAAAAGCAAAGGACGGAAGCGAGTGGTGCGCGGCATGATGTGGCTCAGAACTTGAAGGGTTTGGGCGCGTCGAAGCCCGGCAGGCCCACGCATTCGACATCGACGAACGCCGCCAGCGCAAAGCCGCCGTCGGTCTTGCGGCCCGATGCCAGCCGCGTCAGCCCGCGTTCCGCGATTCCCGTGACGACACGACCGCCCGAGCGGACCTGCGCGACAAGTGCATCGGGAACGGTCTCGATCGCGCCATCGACGATCAGCACGTCATAGGGCGCGCCGGCAGCATGGCCGTCCCGCATCGGCGCTTCGACGAGATCGACATTGCCGATCCCTGCGAGCGCCGTGCGCGCCACTGCCAGCAAGGCCGGATCGCTCTCGACCGCGACTACCGATCCGACGATCTCGGACAGCACTGCCGCGGTATAGCCGGTCGCCGCACCTATCAGCAGGACGCGGTCGTTCGCCGTCAGATACGCCTCGGTCAGAAGCCGACCGGTCGCCATCGGAAGATTGGCGTAGCGACCGCCACCGAGCGGAATGGCCGCGTCGCGGTATGCCAGCGCACGAACGTCGGCAGGCAGGAACTCCTCGCGGGGAACGCGCCCCATCGCGGCGACGACACGCTGATCGCTGACCGCGTTGGTCCGCAACTGGCTCGCCACCATCGCGTGGCGCATCGTCTCGAACGTGGCCGTCGTGGCGCCGCCGTCGGTGCGCAGGGTGCCGGTTTCGAGAGCGCCGGTTTCGAGAGGGGGGGTATCGAGAATTGTCGTCGTCATGGCCTATCCTGTCGCACAACTGTTTTAGCCACGCAATACACTAGTTTCGCGTTGACCGGTCGCGCGGCGTGATATCGCGGGGTTGCCGCAACGCCAAGCGCCGGTTGGTCGGTTTCGACAGCTGTGGTCGCGCGTGAAAGCGTGGGGAAGACGCCCCGCCCGCCCGTGTGACACCGAAATGCCGCGAACGGGGCGCCGAGGGTGCACGTGGAAATCCCCGGCAACACCTCTGCCCGCGGCCCTAGCACCCTATTGCGGGACCGTCGCCGGAAATGACCGGTCGCGACACAGACGTCCGCGCCGATTCGCGGAGCGGCGCGTCGCGGGCCGGCGCCGTCTCGATGTCGTGCAGCACCTGGGTCGGCGATCCCAGCACCGCATCACGGGCGCGCAGGCTCGCCTCCAGAAACGGCTTGGTCAGCGCCATGAAGCGGCGCGGCGTCATGCCGAGAAACGTGGCCGAGTCGCGCAGGAAATGCGATGCGTCGAAATAGCTTCCATCGATCCGGGTGTAATCGGCATCGGGACCGGCCGCCATGAACCGCACGAACGAGCGCAGGAAACGCGCCCGCATCAACAGCATCTTCGGTGGGAACCCGAAGTGCCGCACCGACAATCGTCGCAGGCCGTGCGTGGGGATATCGAGCTGATGCGCAACGGATACGATGTCGGTCGGCCCGTCGGTCGCGAGGATCTCCATCAACTGCCGGATCTGCGGGGCATCGGCGTGTGGCGCACCGAGTCGCGCGAGCAGCAGCGTATCGAGGATGGCAGCGATCTCCGCGTCGCTCGGTGAATCCCGCAACGCGGTGACGAGGCGGCGGGTGAAACCAGGGCCCAGTACGTCCTCCAGCGGTACGATCCGATTGCGAAAGTCTCCCGCCGAGCGTTTGATCAGCCGCGCCCAACCTAGCGCGCTGATCCCGAAACCGATCATCACGCCGCCATGCGTCGTCGCCTTGAGCGCCTGGCTGGTCGGGCCGAAGAGGCTGGCAACCGGCAGGGGATCGTAAGTCCGTCGCCCGATCGTCAATGCGATAGGCCCTGCATCGATCGCGATCCGCACGTTCGCGGTCGCAGGCAGGAACCAGTCGACTTGCCCCGCCGCACTCGCGTCGATCGATCGATAGACGTGATAGCCGGTGATGTAATCGGCCAGCGCCGCCGCCGGACGATCATACCGGATCGCCATGCCATGTGGCATGTCGAACACTTTATCGTCCACGCCGGTCGTGTTCGTACCGCCCGCAACCCTGTCCGTTTTCAAACGCCCCGCCCCCAAGCCGTTATGCTGTTCCCGCCACTGTAGGCAAAGAAGCATTCCGCGGCGAGTCTCGATACCGCCGATCCTGACGGGCATGATGGCCGCCCGCGAACGGCGCCTGTCGCTGGACAAGATTATTCCACACCGAATGCAACTGCCGGTTGACCGCGTGCCCAAAACGAAGCATTTGCGCCGCCTTCACGCAATCGGGGCCCGATGGCGGAGTGGTGACGTAGAGGACTGCAAATCCTCGCACCCGGGTTCGATTCCCGGTCGGGCCTCCAATCTCTTTGTCGGTTTTCAGCTAAAACTGCTCAAGTTTACAAAATTGAGCAGTGGGTAGCGCACCGGGCGTGCGTCTCTTTATGGGGCACTAGCGGCTCTCCGCCACTCCGATCCATGAAGACTAGCCGTGTCGAATCAGCGACTTGCGGAGCACTCGCGAACGTCGATGGAGGAACCGGCGACGCCCATTCCGACCGACGTCGCGCGGGCCACGGGTTTCACCGACGGCGACCTGATCGGGCGGGCCATGGCGCGAGACACCACACGACGCCTTGCCCTGCTTGAGGGAGCCCGTCTCGTCGATCACGAGCACCGCATCTTCGGCAGCCAGCGTCTCGACGACATAGTCGCGTAGCATGTGGCGCTGGAACTGAACGCTCGCACCGTGATCGATGCCGCCACCCGCCGCTGCGAACTTGCGATTACCGACATGCTGGCGACCGCGCATGATAGCACCTTCCTGGATGCGAGATCGTCGCTCAGGTGCTGCTTGCCACGATCTACGGTACGGTTCGCGTCTTCTACGAACGAGGCACTCCCCCGGAGATCGGCAGCGAGGTCGAAAGGCAACTTACCCTTATGTGCCAATCGTACCTGAAGGTTGCTAGGCCGCCGGCATAACCTCGTTAAATCAAGGCCTGCCGGGGCCGAATTTCGATCATAAACTCATTCCTCGCTGTCACCCTTCTGCATCGACGTTGATCGCGCTGGCGGTACCCGCACCCGCCTCGGCCAGCCCCGCCTCGGCCAGCCAAGCCTCGGCGTCGGCGCCTGCAGCGACCCGGAATGGCGCGGCAGGATCGGTCGCAACCGTCCAGATCGCCTCCGCCACATCGGAGGCATGCGTGATCGGACCCGAATGGGCCTGCATGCCGGTCAAGATCCGCTCGACCAACTGTCCATAGGCTGGATCGTCGCGCCCCCGCAGATGCGCGAACGCATTCTCCCCGAACCGTGTCTCTGGCGCTCGCCCGGGATACACCAGATGCACGCGCACGCCGAAGGGCTTCACTTCCTCGGCAAGCGATTCGGTCAGGGCGTTCACCGCGGCCTTGCTGGCGCGGTACACGCCGACGAGCGGCAGCGGCCTGAGCGTTGCGGACGAGCTGACATTGACGATGACGCCCGAACGACGCTGCCGGAAGGCCGGGAGCACGGCCTGGATCATCAGGAGCGTGCCGAGGGTGTTGGTCTCGAACAAGGCGCGCGCCGTCGTCGGCTCGGTCAGTTCGATCGGTGACGGTACCCCGAAGCCGGCATTGTTGACGAGGACGTCGATCGGCCCCGCTTCCTCGACGGCGCGGGCGATGCTCGTGGGATCGGTCACGTCGAGCTGCAGCGTGCGCAGAGTCTTCGACGGCGGCAGGGCGTTGCCGTCGGGTGACCGCATCGTCGCCACGACATCCCAGCCGCGATCGAGAAACAGTCGGGCGGTCTCCAGGCCGAAGCCCGACCAGCCGCCGGTGATGAGGATGGTTGGCATGCTTACTCCAATGCTTGTCGTCGCAGTGGATCTAGCCGATACCATCAAGACGTGGTACGTTCCTGCGTCGCTTAAAAATTGGTATCAGTCCTGTTATGGCCGTCGATCCGTTAGCCGAAGTCGTCACGCTGCTCCAACCGTCGATCCGCTTTTCGAAGCTTGTGGAATATGCCGGGCGGTGGAAAATCCATCGCGCGGGCACGGGCGATACCTTCTATTGCGCGGTTCTGGACGGGCAGTGCCGCATGACGGTGGACGGGCAGGCGCCGATGCTCTTGCAGGCTGGCGATTTCGTGCTTGTGCCCGCGATGCACGCCATCGTCAGCGAGAGCCTGGAGGCGCCTCCGGTCGAGACCATCACAGAACCGGTCGAAATCGCCGAGGGACGCTTTCGTGTCGGCCGCGTCGATGCGCCGGCAGACCTCACGATGCGGATCGGACATTGCCGCTTCGCTTCGCCGGATGCGGATCTGCTTGTGCGCCTGCTCCCCCGCGTCATCCTTGCGCGCGGCGAGCCTCGGCTTGCGACCCTGATGCAGTTGGTGGGGGAAGAGACCTTCGCACGGCGCCCGGCGCGCGAAGTCGTCCTCGAACGGCTGCTCGAACTGATACTCATCGAAGCGGTGCGAAGCGGGGACGCGACGATGTCTGCGCCTGGCCTGGTGCAGGGGCTTGCCGACCGGCGTCTCGCGGCCGCGCTGCGCGCCCTCCACGCGCGCCCCGAACGTCCCTGGACGGTCGCCGAACTTGCCGATGAGGCCGCGTTGTCGCGCTCGGCCTTCTTCGCCCGCTTCAGCCGGATCGTCGGCCTGCCCCCGATGGAATATCTGCTGGCCTGGCGAATGGCGCTGGCGAAGCGCCTGCTATGCGATCGCGAACTCGGGGTGGACCAGGTTGCCGAACGCGTCGGCTACAGTTCGGCGAGCACCTTCAGCGTCGCCTTCGGCCGATATACCGGTCTGTCCCCGGCCCGCTATGGTCGCGCGCACAAGGCAGCCTAGGTGATGGCGCGCGTCCAGACAGATTAGCGGTAGCCCGAGGTCTTCAGTGCATGTCAGAGCCCAGTCGAGAGCGGCCCCGTTTCGAAACCAGTCCGCTTGGCATCGGGGCACGCGGCGCGATCACATCGACGATCGCGGTCGGATCGGTCTTCACCTTCCACGCCGCACCTGACGACCTTCCTCGTCAACTACGCTGTCAGCAGCATCAGCATCCTTTTGGGAAGCATCGAGGCCAACACACTGCGGCACGGCTATGCTCCTCCATTAAAATGACGGTGATGGAGTTTCTGCGTGTCAGATCACCAATGGTAACGGCCCGCCCGCAAGTATGGCGGGTGCATTATTCAGACACAGATTCGCGGTAGCACATTTTGCGCCGGAGATGGAGGAAGCAGCCGGTCAGGCTTCGCCCCAGTTGCGGACATCCGGCGTTGATGCTTCATAGCGCAATGACGCCCACTTTACTGAAACTTGTCTACGCGCTCATCACCGTCGGCATTGCCACACGCGTGTACGTAATAGGCGTATATGGCGGCGATGAGAGGTGGATTGTCCGAGCATACTTCATCGCGACCATCCTGTTCGCCGCGCTGATCGTCTGGCTGACACTCGAAGCCGTAAGCCCCAAGGCATCTCGCGACGAGAAATATTTTGGTACTGCCAATAGTTTACTGTCTTCTTGGACGCTCATGCCGCCCAGTTTCTTCGTGTGGGAAGTTGTCCAAGGTGATCTAAGTCTAGGATTGGTAGCCTTTAGCCTGAGTTCCGGAGTAATAGCCGGCTTCTACCTGCTGATCCGCGCTTTCCGTCTGGTCTGGCCGTCGCGCCAGGGTGTCCGCTAGCCACCACATATTGCCGTCCGCTGACACCGACTTCGCCAGATCGCTCTACCGCCGATCATCTGCCTCAAGGTTGTGTGAGTTCCAGACATCCTCGCCAGCTATAAAAAGGGCGCCCGAGCTTGCCGAGCGCCCTTCTGGTCCGAGCCACGCTTAGGAGCAGATCGATCTGACCTGAAAACTCCGTATTCTCAAGGTTTTCCTGACTGTCAGCAGCGTGTGAGTTGGCGCCATGCGCCAGACTTAGCTACACAAGCACCTTGTCGGGCCGGCCGATCTCTTCGATTACCGTGTCCGAGCCGATCTCCATCAGCGGTCTTATATGGCCGTCGCGCATATCATACACCCAGCCGTGCAGAGCCAGTTCCTGGCCCTTGGCGAACGCGTCCTGCACCGTCTTCGTGCGCGCGAGGCGGACGAGCTGGTCGCGGACGTTCACTTCCACGAAGCGGTTGACCTTCGCCTCGTCGGTCAGCTGCGCGTCGATCTCGTCGCGGTGGTCGCGCAGCACTTCGCGCGCCGTATTCAGCCACTCGTCGACCGGCCCCTCGGTGCCGCCGTGCAGCGTACCCTCGATCCCGCCGCAGCCGTGATGGCCGCAGACAATGACGTGCTTCACCTTCAGCACGTCGACCGCATATTGCAGTACCGACATCAGATTCAGGTCGTGATCGTTGACCAGATTGGCGATGTTGCGGTGGATGAAAATCCCGCCGGGCTGCGTCATCGTCATCTGCTCAGGGGAGACCCGGCTGTCGGAACAGCCGATCCACAGGAACTCGGGCTTCTGGCCGACGGTTTGCCGGCTGAAGAACTCCGGGTTTTCGTCGGTATGCTCGGCGACCCACGCCTTGTTGGCGAGCAGGAGCTGTTTGTAGCGTCTCATGTGTAAAGAACCTCGCTCGATGGCGCGTTGATCAGGGCGGCGCGCTTGCCGGCGATATCGCCGCGCAGGCTGACCTTGATGCCGCGGTATTCGGCGCCCTTGATGAAGGCATTGATGATGTCGACGTTGTCGAGATCGACATAGTTGGTCGACGACAGATCGATCAGGACGTTGGCGTTGTCCGGCACGCGATTGAACGACTTCTGCAACTCGTATTTGTGGATGAAATACAGGTTGCGTCGGGCGCGGACGAGGCAGTCGTCGCCGTCGCAGGCGAAAGTGATCGCGGTGCGGAAGTTGCGGGCGATGACGAACACGAAGCCGACTACGATCCCGATCACGATGCCCTCGAGCAGATCGGTGAACAGGATGGCGACGACCGTGACGACGAAGGGAATGAACTGCGTCCAGCCCTGCTTGAAGCGTTCGGTGAACAGCTTGGGCTTGGTCAGCTTGTATCCCGTGGCGATCAGCACCGCGGCGAGCGCCGACAGCGGGATCAGGTTCAGCACCGCCGGGATCAGCGCGACGCTGACCAGCAGCCAGAAGCCGTGCAGCATCGTCGACAGTTTGGTCTCGCCCTTGGCGTCGACGTTAGCGGAAGACCGCACGATCACCGAGGTCACGGGCAGACCACCAATCAGTCCCGAGAGAATGTTGCCGCCCCCCTGCGCCATCAACTCCCAGTTTTTGTCGGTCGAGCGACGCTGCGGATCGATCTCGTCGACCGCCTTGATGCTCAGGAGCGATTCCAGGCTGGCAACGATCGCCAGCGTGAACGCCGTGGTCCACACCACGCCCATGCCGATGCCCGAGAAATCAGGCAGCGTGAACAACGAGGGAAACTGCGACAGGCTCTGCGTGATCGGCACCTGGACGAGATGCGTCGCCTGGAGCTGCCATTCGGGCTTCACCGCACCGAGCAACGCGTTGCCGAAGATGCCGATCAGCACGACGACGAGTGGGCCGGGGACGAAGCGCAACGGCCCGGTCTTGGGCCTTGCGACATCCCACCAGAACAGGAAGGCGAGGCTTACGCCGGCGATCAGGATCGCGCCGGGCGTCACGCTCGCGCTTAGGCTATCGAGGACGCGCGAAAAGGTGTTGATGCCGTTCGCCGTGCCGAACTCGAAGATCCCTTCCGCCTCGCCGTCGAAACCAACGGCATGGGGGATTTGCTTGAGGATCAGGATCAGGCCGATCGCGGCCAGCATGCCGGTGATGACCGATGACGGCACGAACTCGCTGAGAATGCCGGCGCGGGTGAACGAGAAGCAGAGCTGGAGCACGCCTGAGAGCAGCACCGAGAGCAGGAATATCTGATAGCTCGGCATACTTTCGATCGCGGTGAGCACGATCACCGTCAGGCCGGCGGCGGGGCCGCTGACCGACAGCGGCGACTTGGAGAACAGCCCGACGGCGATGCCGCCGACGATGCCGGAAATGACGCCCGCGAACAGCGGCGCACCCGAGGCGAGCGCGACGCCGAGACAGAGGGGAAGCGCGACGAGCGCGACGACAATGGAGGCGGGAAGGTCCGCCCGCCAGGTGATAAGCTTCGGAATGAGAGTCGGCACCAAGGTTCCTGTCGCTAAGGTGTCGGCTGGGATACGACCGGACCGGACGTTCTCCAGCCACATGACAAAATGTTCATGTTGCTTAGAAGGTGAACGGACCATGACTAAGAACATGCGGTTGCAGTTTCTTCGGAGCAATTCCCTATTCGTTTAATTATCCGGGCAGTGCCGATCTGGCAGCACGCAATAGCCCATCAGCCAGATCTTTTCCGACAAATAAGTGTGGCGTAACAGCGCGATGGAGGAATTGTCGCGCGTGATGAAATTTGAGTACGAGCTGATGATGCAAGCCTTCCACGATGATGATAAAATGTTGAAACGCTAGGGCGAGAGCCGGCCAAATCTGACCATGTACCTGCAATGCGCGGAAATTTCTGATGCATAACTTCTGTGACAGGTTTCAGAAGCTGCTGCTGGATTTTGGAAGTGCGGTGCACAAAGGCATCGTTCTACGACCAGGGGATCAATCGCAGCTACGGCAGCGAGTCCGACCCTAGCGCGGCGTTCGGTCGTCAGGAGTGACGGACGCTACAGATCTTCGCCATCACGATTTCGGTGCAGCGCATCAATCTCGGCCTGACGCTCACGCAGATAATGCTGTCGAACGTTCCGGTAAGGGTCAACGCCTTTGCGAAGCGCTTGTATCTGCTCATCAGCTTCGGCTCGTTCGTCAAGCAATCGAACCGTGGTGGTTGGAATGACGTATAACGGCTCGCTGAAAGGGCGGCCTATGGCGATGGGCAGGACAGAGATATCCACCACCCGACCCACAAGGTCGCGAACGGTCGTGGGCCCCATGAAGGGCAGATAGAGATATGCCCCTGATTTCATCCCGTAATAGCCCAGCGTGTTACCAAAGCCGTTTGCCCGACGAGGCAGCGAAAATGGCTGTCTTTTCGCCACGTCGATCAGCCCCGCGACGCCGACGGTCGAGTTGACTATTGAGCGGCGATCTGGATGAGACAGTAGCGGCGATCAGGATGAGACTCTGCGGCCGTGACGGGAGCGAGATTGTCGCGGCGCGACAGGCAATGCAAGGCCAACTTTGGTCTTGATCGCCGCTCCGCGACAGACGGTGTCTCAGCTTGATTGTCGCTGGAGGGCTGCGCGGCGTCGGTAGCTCTCGACGTTCATCTCGAAGATGGTGGAATGATGAACGAGGCGATCGACAGCGGCGAGCGTCATGGCGGGGTCAGGGAATACGCGCGACCAGTCGCCGAATGGCTGGTTGGCGGTAATGAGGGTTGATCGGCGTTCGTAGCGGGCGCTAATCAGTTCGAAGAGGACGGAGGTTTCGGCCTGGTCCTTGGTGACGTAGGCGAGATCGTCGAGCACGAGCAGGTGATATTTGTCGAGCTTGGCGATCGCACTTTCGAGGGCGAGCTCACGGCGCGCGATCTGCAGTTTCTGGACGAGATCCGAGGTACGGGTGAACAGGACGCGCCAGCCCGCCTCGATGAGTGCCATGCCGATTGCAGCGGCGAGATGGCTCTTCCCGCCGCCCGGTCCGCCAATCATGATGAGGTTGGCCCCCTTCTCGAGCCAGCTGTCGCCGGCGCAGAGCGCCATGATGTGAGCCTTCGAGATCATCGGCACGTTGGTGAAGTCGAAGGTGTCGAGGGTCTTGCCTGGTGGCAGGCGTGCTTCTGCCAGGTGCCGCTCGATGCGTCGCCGGTCGCGTTCGGCGATCTCATGCTCGGCGAGCGCGGCGAGGAAGCGGGTGGCCGGCCACGCCTCCTTGTCGGCGCGTTCAGCGAACTGGAGCCAGGCCTGCTTGATGGCAGGCAGACGCAGTTCGTTGAGGATGAATGCGAGGCGCTGGGTGTCGACAGCGGGGTTCATGCGGCCGCTCCCGTCAGCAGAGTGTCGTAGACGGCAAGCGAGGGCAATTGCACCGAGACGACCGGCAAGCTGGCCGGGTCTGGTGAGAAGCGTGCTCGTAGCTGCGTGAGGTCTGGCAGGCGCCTGGCGTCCAGATCCGCTGCCAGAACATCTGCCAGCTCTGCTTCGCAACCCCGCTCATGCGCGAGCGAGAGCAACTCGACCATGATCTTGCAGGCGACGCGCTCGGGCAGTTGTTCGATAAGACGGTCGAATGTCCGGCGATACGCTTCGCGCGGAAAGATCTGGTCGCGGTAGACGAGGTTCATCAGCGCCATAGGTTTGCGCCGCAGGCTGTGAATGACGTGCCGGTAGTCGACGACGTGTCCGTGCTTGCCGTCGCTGGGCGTTCGTCCGCGACGGAGCGTCATGAGACGCGTCGCGCCGAGGAAGATATCGAGGCGGTCGTCATACAGGCGGACCCTCAGCCTGTGGCCGATGAGGCGCGACGGGACCGTGTAGAAGACCTTCTTCAGCGTGAAGCTGCTGGTCGAGGTGACGGGGACAATGCTCTCCTCATAGTCGCCGGTGCGAAGCTGCGGGAGCGGCTGCAGCGTTGCGCGCTCGGCATCGATACGAGCCGCGTTGCGTCGGTTCTTGCGCGCGACGATCTCGTCGATGAAGGCGCGATAGGCGGTCAAATCGTCGAAGTCGCCGGATCCGCGCATCAACAGTGCGTCGTTTACGGCATATTTGAGATGGCCGTGGGGGCTTTCGATAGCGCCGTTCTCATGGGCGACACCGCGATTGTTGCGCGTCGGCTCCATCGCATAATGCTCGCAAAGCGCATCATATCGCCGCGTCAGGTCAACTCTGGCGTCAGCGTCGAGATTGCGGAATGCGGCCGACAGGCTGTCACTGCGGTGTAGGCGTGGCGCGCCGCCTACCGCCCACAGGGCGTTCTGCAGTCCCTCGGCCAAGGCGACATAGCTCTCGCCGCCGAGGATGACATGGGCGTGCTCGAAACCCGACCAGACCAACCGGAAGTGATAGAGGAGATGCTTGAGCGGCTCGCCGGCGACCGTGACGGGCACATCGAGGTCGCCCATATCGGTGAAGTCCGACAGGCCCATGTGGCCGGGCTCGTGGGTCTGACGGAAAATGACTTCCTGGTCCTGACCATGCCGCGCACGCCATGTCCGGATGCGCCGCTCCAGGGTCCTCCGGATACCGGGCGACAGATCCGAATGCCGGCGAAGCATCTCCTCAAATATGGCAACGGCCCGCAGGCCGGGAGCCGCCTGGAGAAGTGGGACAATCTCGGTGTCGAAGATCTCTGCCAGCGGGTCTGGTCGGCGCCGACCTCGCGGCTCCGCCTTCTGGGACGGGAGTTTGCCGCCCTTGAGCAGTCGATAGGCGGTCGCCCGGCTGATACCGGCCTTGGCCGCTGCCACGGGCACCGGGTCGCTTTGACGATGTTTCATAAAGAGCCTCGTTTGATGATCGTTGACGTGTCGACCGCTCACCTGCGCTCTTCCCCCAAGGAAAAGCCCAGATGTAGGCCGGTCACGACCACCAAAGCCCTTCGAAAGGGCTTCCGTTTGGGGCTGTCGGCTCCGGGCTACGCCCTACGCCGACAGCCCCAAACGGAGTCTCATCTTGATTGACGCTGCTGTCTCACCTTCATCGCCGCGCAGCAAGTTGACGGCAAAACGGCCCAATGTCTCCGCACTCTTCCCTAATTTTAATTGCAACAGATAATTGAGAGCAACGATCGGTTCGGAAAGATTGCCCAAAAAGTTTCGCACGCCACTGCGTACAGGCTTGGGCACCGTGTCTCTGTACGCCCGCGCGGTGGGGCCGGTGACTGCGGCATCCACGGATTGAACAATGGCAAAGGAATCGGCATTCAGTCTTTGCAACGGATCGCTTCTGGTTCTGGGCCTCGCCTGCACGATAATCGCGTCATCGAGTTCATCGGGCAGCGAGGGCTTAACGCGCCCAAGTTGATCAACGCCCAGCGGAGGGTCACTGGCCCCCGTCGAGCTTTGAACGGGCGGGCATAGCTCTGGCGCTGGTCGCTCCGACTCTGATCGCACAGGCGCCGGAGCCGGAGTACGCTGACCCTCTGTTTCCGAGGGGCTCGATACCGCTGGTAAAGTACAACCAGCGTCCGGCTGTGCGGTCAGCAACGGCACCGCAAGCAAAAGGGCTGACAGGCTCACTGACTGGTGGCTCCATTCATCATCACGACGCGAGCGACGGCCAAGCGATCTTTCTGCGGCGGAATGTCGGAAGCCGTCGAACGAATCATGAAACTTGCCCTTTGAAGAGCCGGGATCGGCGTCTTCGTCGCAAGCTAGAGATACTGCCGCAGTCCTCCATGCCGGATACCACACAAGGTTTGCCCAATCCTGCGAGCTTACTTGACGCAGGACTGGCAGGCGATCGGCTCGGGCAAGGCCAGTGCTACCTCGAACCGTAAGCTACTAGCGCCTTGTAATTCATCACGTCCTGCTTTGGCGCAACGCCGAAATGGCGCGAATACTCTCGGCTGAAGTGCGAGGCGCTCTCGTAACCGACCTGATACGCGGCTTCCGAGACGTTCGTGGCCTCGGAGACCATCAGCCGTCGCGCTTCGAGCAGTCGTAGCTGCTTTTGATACTGGACGGGCGTCATAGATGTCATCGCCCGGAAGTGCTGGTGGAACGATGACAGGCTCATTCGGGCCACCTCAGCAAGCTGCTCGACCCGTAGCGCTTGAGCGAAGTTGTCGCGCAGATAGTAGATGGCGTTGGCGACGCGGTCAGTATGGGAGTCTGGCAGAGTCAGCTTGGCAATTTCAGTTCCATAAGGCCCTGTCAGCAACCAGTAGCAGATTTCCCGCATTACTGAGGGATAGAGGATCTGCGCGGCGTCTGGAGTCATTGTCATCCTGGCAAGGCGCAGAACGCACTCTGTGAGCGGGGCATCGACCTGACCGACGAATACGCAGGGCCCGGAGGCTGGAGCCGGACGTGGCGGATTTGCCAGCTGCTGCATGACCTCGCGTAGCATCGCCACGTCGAAGTCGATGCTCAGCCCAAGGTAAGGATTATCCGGGCTTGCCCCGATCATCCGTCCGCTTGCCGGAAGCTCGACGCTCACGACGAGGCATTCCATCTCTTGGTAGTTCAGCGTCGTTTCGCCAAACAGGATCTGCTTGGCACCCTTCAGAACGACGCAAAGCGACGGCCGGTAAATTCGGCGGATCGACGGAATCTCTTGATAGGCGCGCATGATATGTACGCCGCTCATCGGTGTCTGGAAGTGCCCCTGCCCTCCGCCTCTGGACTTCAGAAAATCCTGGACGGCATCAAAGAGCGCCGGCGGTGTGCGGCTATCTTCCGCATAGCGTGGCCTCGGCGAAGTTGTGGCCGCCGCTGTCGCGCGGTGATCGTCTGCAGGAAAAGGCAAGATTTTCGCGGTATCGGGCATTCGGTTCATAGGACTGCTCCTGTAGCTTGATGGTGTTAGATCAAGTCAGGCGATTCAACTATGACAGATAAACACAGGCGGTCAAGAGACCCGCCCAGCGTTGACGCCGACTTCATACGACAAGCTTCTCTGACCATCTGAATAGATGGCGTATTGCGTCAGTCTATTTCACGCCTTTTCCACTTTCTCCGTTTTCAGGACTGCCATCGATTTCGGCGACGACATCGTCGATCGGAAAGAGGCGTTGATATTTGCTAGCTGGGCAGGCGACAAGATGAGGAGAACTGATGTTCTTGCCGTGTTTGACGATGAAACGTTGAACGCCGCGCAGGCTACCAGCCTGCGACGCTGGAACCCCAGCAAAGCAGCTTGAGATCGGGTCGGCAGGGCAGGCCCTCCCCTACCTGCCGATCCGAACGGCGCCGTCTATCTGTCCGTCCCCGGGCGCCGTCAAGGTCATCGGAGTCACTGGCGTCCCCCTGCTTGTCGACTCCGATGACCACCACATTGCGAAAAGGGATTTCTTTGATGCGCTTCATTCTTCCGATCATTGGCATCTACACCGCATGCCTGCCGTCGGTCGCTGCGGCGCAGGACGTCCAGCTAAGCAACACACCTCACGGTCAGGGGTCTTTCCAGGTCGACCTGACTGCCGTCCATGACGTGGGTTCTGAGGTGAGACCATGAGCCATACACCCGATCATGTTGCGCCGTCCGTGACACAGGATCAGCCTCCTGGGAGCGCATCTTACCAAGGCGGCTTGCGCCAGGCGTCCTTGGTAGCAGCGGCGATCGCGATCGGCCGATTGCCAGGGGAACCCGCTGCCGTTTTGCAAGCTGGGCAACGCCCTCGGCTTCTGGCCCGTCTCTTTGGCCAGAAACCACCTAATCCGCTTGCTGATCCCAGGCTTGAAGTGATCCGGGCGATCAGTGCGTCGCTGACGCGCGGTATCACTACCATCCGCGACGATCTAATCGCGGCCGCTTCCAATGTTGGTTGGAGTCGTGACGATCTTCGCACGTTTTTCCCTCCGACCGCTTCGGTACGGCAGGGATCATGATCAGTGCTGATCCGCTTGGCGAGGCGCTGCTGCTGATCGCCCCACTCGGGCTGGCTGGCGTTTTTGTGGTGACCCTCGCCGATGGCTTGTGGTTCTACCGCTCGCTTGGCGGCGGGCTCGACGACGATGCCCGCACAACGCGATCTGAATAGAGGCACTGATTGGCAATCCTGGCATCTGGTTGAGGCCGGCGATTGCCTCGGTTGCGGGCGCGCTTGCGGACCTGGACAGCGGCCGCGAACGGCCAGCGGGGCGGATCCGGGTCAGCGCGCACCGGGTGGCGGCCCGCTATTCGATCCTGCCCCGGCTTCCCGACTTCGCGTGCGCCTATCCCGATATGCCGCCGAACTGGTAGTCGACCGTTGGGAATTCGAGCGGGACGGCCGGACATCTGAACGGTTGGTCCGCGGCGAGTTCACGACGAACGATATCGACGTGATGCGCGACGCGGGCGGGGTCCCTACACTCGTAATCGACACCTCACCGACCCGCAGTTTGTACATCCGTGCAGAAAAAATGTTGATGGGCCAAGGGTCCACCTCTCTGCCTCCGTCTACTCCACGATGGATGCTGTCAGTCATAGTTTCAAAAGTGCGACGTGGGGCGGAAGCCCCATTCTCCTCGACGTCACGCGCTTGGTCGCGCTGCGCTGGGCGGGGCGTCACCCGAACGGCATCGACCGTGTCAGCCTGGAGTATCTGCGGCAGTTCGGCACGCGCGCGCAGGCAGTGGTGCAGCATCGCGGGGTCATTCGTGTTCTAAGCCGGCCAGCCTCACACCGACTGTTCAACGATCTGGCGGACGACCATAAAGGCAGCGTTCGAGCCAAGCTCGTCGCGCATCTGGCCCTTGCACTGACAGGAGTTCTCCAACCTCAAGCGGGCAGCCTCTATCTGAACGTCAGCCACACCGACTTCGACCTTCCTGCACACACGCGCTGGGCCGAGCGTCATGGTCTGCGGTCAATCTACCTCGTCCACGACCTCATTCCGATCCTGCATCCCGAGCACTGCCGCCCGCACGCGGTCATCCGGCATGCCGGGCGCGTTGCAGCGGCGCTGCGGCACGGTTCCGGGATCATCCTCGGCAGCGCCGCGGTTGCGTCCGATCTCGAGAACCATGCGGGCCGACTGCAACTCCCGCTACCGCCAGTCGCCGTTGCCCCGCTCGCGGGCGCCAGGCTGCGCAGCGACGTGCAGGCCTCAACGGACCGTCGCGATTATTTCCTGTGCGTCGGCACGATTGAAAGCCGAAAAAACCATGCGCTGCTGCTGAAGGTCTGGGAGCGGCTTCGCGCGCGCCTCGGCAATATGGCACCGCGACTGATTATTGCCGGGCGTTGGGGAAGCGGGGTCGCCGCGCTGCGCGAGGCGCTTGTTGCATCGGCGATGGTTGGTGGCTTGATCGAGGTCGTCGAGGACTGCGACGACGACGCGCTCGCCAAGCTCATGCTGGGTGCCCGGGCGGTATTGATGCCTTCGCTCGCCGAAGGGTTCGGCCTGCCGATGGCAGAGGCGCTCACCCTCGGCGTGCCGGTGATCGCCAGCGATCTGCGATGTTTCCACGAAGTGGGCCAAGGCATCCCCCGCCTACTCGATCCGAACGACGTATCGGCCTGGTACGCGCGGATCGTCGCGCTCGATCCTGCGGCAGCCTGGCGGCAGCGTCGGATCGACGCGCTGCAGGGCTATCGCTCGCCGAGCTGGAAGGACCATTTCGATCATATCGAACCCTGGATGGCGCAGATCGCGGCCATGCCCGCCCGCGCACGTACGGTAGCGCGTACGCCTGGAAAGCTCCTTTCGGCGAATGCTGGCAACTTCCTCAATTCCAGGACCCCGATCTAGTGCCGTTCAGCCTGAAGCGCCTGTCGCCCTTGTTCCTCGCTCTCGTGGTTGTGCCGACAGGGATAGCAATCCTGTACTTCGCGCTGTTCGCGAGCGACGTCTTCGTATCCGAAGCGCGCTTCGTCGTGCGCAGCCCGAGCAAGGCCGCGGTCACCTCGATCGGGCAGGTGCTCAGCGGCAGCGGCCTGAGCGGCGCGACGGAGGAAAGCAACGCGATAGTCGAATATCTCGAATCGCGCGGTGCGCTGGAGGACGCGGATCGCGACGGGTTGCTGACCCGAGCCTATACGGCGGGATCGGTCTTCCTCCTGGACCGCTTCGGAGGCCTGTTGTCGCCGAACCGCGAGCGCTTTTTCAGCTATTACCTCGGCAAGGTCGAGATCGAGCCGGATCCGACGACGCAGGTCCTGCATCTGAGCGTCAGCGCATTCGATGCCGCCCAGTCCCGAGCCATCAACGAACGACTGCTCGAACGCTCCGAGGCGCTGGTCAACCGCCTTTCAACGCGCGCGCGCACCGACGCCGTCGCCGTCGCGGAAAGCGATGCGCGCGCTGCTCAGGCACGCGCTCGTGACACGGCGGTCGGGCTCGCGGCGTACCGCAACCGTGCCGGCATCGTCGATCCCGAAAAGGAGGCAGAGGCGCGACTTGAGGGGATCGCCAAGCTCGACGACGAGATCGTTTCCGTTCGCACCCAACTTCAGCAGATGGAGGCGTTCACCCCGCTTGCGCCGCAGATCCCGTACCTGCGCACGCAAATCGACGGCTTACAGCGTGAGGTCGCCCGCCGCCGATCCGGTGTTGCCGGCGGCCGCAACTCGCTTTCCGCCGCTGCCGCTCGCTACCAGATCCTGCAGCTCGACAGCGAAATCGCCGCCAAGCAACTCGCCGCCGCGCTGATCTCTCTGCAGGATGCGCATGCCGAAGCGCGCCGCAAGCGCGCCTATGTCGAAAGGATCGCGTCCCCCAGCCTGCCCGACTATCCGATCCGCCCACGTCGCGTCGGTGGAGTGCTGGCAGTGCTGGTGCTCGGTCTGCTGGGCTGGGGCATCCTTACCGTCCTTCTGGCCGGCGTCCGCGAGCATCGCGAAGGATGATTCCGCCCGCCCCGCCGATCGTCCGGCCCATGGCCTCGCCGATCGCCCCGCCCTCGCTGCGCAACAGCCTTCGCATGCAGGGTCGCGTTCTCGTTGCGCTACTGCTGCGTGAGATGCTGACGCGCTACGGCCGTCATAATATCGGTTTCTTGTGGCTGTTCGTGGAACCCATGCTCTTCACGCTCGGCGTTGCGGCGCTGTGGACGGCAGCCGAAGCGTATCACGGCAGCGACCTGCCCATCATAGCGTTCGCGCTCACCGGTTATTCCAGCGTGCTGCTGTGGCGCAACATGCCCGGTCGGTGCATCGGCGCACTGTGGAGCAACCTGTCGCTGCTCTACCATAGCAACATCCGCGTACTGGACATCTACGTCGCCCGTGTGTTGCTGGAATTCGGCGGGGCGACCATGTCCTTCGCAGGTCTTAGCGCGCTGTTTATCGTCCTCGGCTGGATCGATCCGCCCCGGAACATCCTGGAGGTCGTCGGCGGCTGGCTGATCATCGCCTGGTTCGGGGCTGCGCTGGCTATTACGCTGGGCGCTCTGAGCCACGTAAGCGAGCTGGTCGACAAGCTGTGGCACCCTGCTTCGTATCTCATCTTCCCCCTGTCGGGCGCAGCCTTCCTGGTCGACGCGCTGCCGACGGCCGCGCAGAAGTACGTGCTCTACATTCCGATGGTGCATGGCACGGAGATCGTCCGCGAGGGGTATTTCGGCGCGCGCGTCCACGCCCATTACGATCTTGGCTACGTCCTTCCCTTCTGCCTCGTGCTGACCTTCGTCGCGCTGGGCACAACGCGGCTCGTGGCGCGCCGGGTGGTGCCCGAATGATCCGGCTGACCGACGTCTGCAAGGTGTACCGCACGCGATCGGGCGACAATGTCGTGCTCGACAACGTCGGTTTCGAACTGCGCATGGGAGAGCGTCTCGGCGTATTGGGGCGGAACGGCGCCGGCAAGTCGACGATGGTCCGCCTCATCAGCGGCGCCGAGCGGCCTACGGCTGGGCGTATCGAACGCGGCATGTCGGTGTCGTGGCCGCTCGCCTTTGGCGGCGCGTTCCAGCCGACGCTTTCAGGCATCGACAATATCCGCTTTATCAGTCGCATCTATGCGCAGGACTTCAAGCGCAACCTCGATTTCGTCGCGGACTTCGCCGAACTGGGCGTATATCTGCACGAGCCGGTGCGAACCTATTCGTCGGGCATGCGGGCACGCCTAGCCTTCGCGATATCGATGATCATCGAGTTCGACTGTTTCCTGATCGACGAGATCGGCGCGGTCGGCGACGCGCGTTTCCACGATCGCTGCAACCGCGAATTGTTCGGCAAGCGCGGCGACCGTGCGATGGTGCTGATCTCGCACGATCCCGGCTATCTGCGTGACCATTGCAACCGCTTCGCGCTGCTCCACGGTGGCAAGCTGGCGCTGTTCGATGATTTCGACGACGCCTATGACCGGTTCAGGGAAGCGATCGGTCTCGCCGGTGCGCCCGCGATCGACCAGACCGCCGTCGTCGACCGCGCCGCGCTCATCGAGAACGCGCAGCATCGCGCGCTCGGCGACGACCGCTTCCGGATGCTGGTGCGCGAGGGCGACTGGCATCGCGACGCGCACGACTGGAACGTCGCGGAGGAGCGCTATGCGGCGGCGCTCGCGCTCCATCCCTATCAGCGTTCCTACTGGGTGCAGCACGCGCATGCCGCCAAGGAGGGCGGCCGGTTCGCGCTGGCCGAAGCATCGTATCGCACCGCTTGCGCGCTCGGCGAGCCGGCCGCCGATGTCGTCGAGCACCTCCGCTTCGTCGTCGCACACGACACCGGGAACACGGCCGCGTGGCCGGTCCCCCCGTATCACAAGGGACCTGCCGACGCGCAGGTGCCGGGCCGTCCCGACGTGGAGGCACTGGCCTGGCTGCTCTGGCGAGGCACGCTGCCTGACCAAGACGAGGTGGTCGACCTCCTGCGACGCCACGCAACCTGCGACGCTCTCGCCGCGGCGATGGTGGCGGACCGACGTTTCACCGAGCAGGCGGATGAAGTCGCCGTGACGGATCTTCTTCATGGCGAGGCGATCCGCGTCCTCGCCTTTTCTCACCTCTCCCCGACCGACGGAGACGACGTTGTCGCGTGCCTGCGCTCGGACGAACCAGCATGGCCGATCGCCGCGGCGGCGGGCGCGTTCCGCGACTGGCAGATGACTCAGAAGGCCTTACTCGGATGAAACACGTTCTGATCGACGGCTACAATCTCGGGCTCGCGGAGGGTACCGGCGTCGCCACCTATGCTCGCAACCTCAGCTACGAGATCGGACGTCTCGGCCATCGCACGTCCGTGCTCTATGCCAGCCGAGGTCCGGCGCCACGCGATCCGCTGTTGCGCGAGATCGCCTTCTTCGATGGTGAGAGCGGTAGGGGTAGCGGCAAATTGCGCGATCTTGCCGGCATCGTGTCGCCGCTTGCATCGCGCGCGAGTGAGGTGCCCATTACCGGGCGAGTGGTGGCCCGGCAGTTTCACGCCCGGCTGCCGCATTACAACGACCTCTATAGTGCAACGAACGTCTTCCGTCGGGCGCACGCGCGGTTCCATGCCTGGGGCCGGACCACTGCCGTTCGCCTGCCGGCGCGCCCCGATGTCGCGCACTGGACATACCCGCTACCGCTCCGCGTGCCGGGGGCGGCGAATATATACACGTTGCACGACCTCGTCCCGCTCAGGCTCCCCTACACCACACTCGACAACAAGCGGCGCTATCTGGCCCTGCTGCGCGAAATCGCGCGTTCGGCGGATCATATCGTCACCGTCTCCGAATGCTCGCGCCGCGACATCATCGATCTGGCCGGCATCGCGCCCGACCGCATCACCAATACCTATCAGTCGGTCGACATTCCGGCCCGTTATCTTGCGATACCGGAGGATCAAGTCGCCCGCGAGGTCGAGGGCGCGATTGGCGCCGGGTACAAAGGCTATTTCCTGTTCTGGGGCTCGATCGAGCCGAAGAAAAACATCGGTCGCATCATCGAAGCCTATCTGGCCAGTGGGATCGAGACACCGCTCGTCATCGTCGGCGCACGCGCCTGGCGTGCGGAGGGCGAACTTCGCCTGCTCGATGCGTTCGCCAACGCCAAGCCGGTAAAGGGCGATCTGCGGCGGGGACGGATCATTCAACTGCCCTATGCACCGTTCAGCCTGCTGGTGAGCCTGATCCGCGGCGCCAAGGCGGCGTTGTTCCCATCGCTGTACGAGGGCTTTGGGCTACCCGTGCTCGAGGCGATGCTGCTCGGCACGCCCGTCCTGTGCTCCGATACGTCATCGCTGCCCGAGGTGGCGGGCAATGCTGCACTCGCCGTCGATCCCTATGACACTGCCGCGATCTGTGCGGGTCTGCGGGCGCTCGACGCCGATGCCGATCTGCGTGCCGATCTCTCGCACCGCGGCCTCGTTCAGGCTGCGCTCTTTTCTCCCGAACGCTACCGGGCGCGCCTTGCCGCGCTCTATGAGAGGTTCCTGTAATGCCCGTCCTGCCGCCGCTCCCGTCCGCTGCGATGCTCCTGCTCTTCCTTGCCGGCTGCTCGACGATGAGTGCATCCGGCCCCTCGTCCAAAGCCATAAGCCGAGCCTCCAGGCCGAACGCCGCGGCGCAGGGCATCAGCATCGTCGCGCTCGACGACGGCGCCGCGCGGCGTGCCGCTTCGTTCGCGCGGTCGCAGCGCTTCGCCGACGTCTTCGGCCTGAGCGCGCCTACGGGCACGGTGATCGGTACGGGCGACGTGCTCGACATCGGCATCTGGGAGGCGCCGCCCGCCGTGCTGTTCGGTGCCACGCCGCCGGGCGCCGCAATCGGCAGCTCGATCGCCCAGAGCGCCGGCATTCCGCAGCAGGTCGTGGGCGAGGAGGGCTCGGTCACCATCCCCTTCGTCGGGAGCGTGAGCGTGCGCGGGCGAACGCCGCAGGATGTCGGCCGTATGATCGTCACGCGTCTGGCCGGCCGCGCGCACAGCCCGCAGGTGATCGTCCGCCTCGCCCAGAATGACAGCCGTGCGGTCACGGTGATGGGCGAAGTCGGCGCAACCCGCCGCATTCCGCTGACGCCGCGCGGCGAACGCCTGCTCGATGCGCTCGCCGCAGCCGGCGGCTCTCGTCAGCCTGTCGCAAAGACCACCGTGCAGTTGACGCGCGGGGGCCGGACCGCGGCGATGCCGCTCGACGCGGTTGTGCGCGACCCGACGCAGAACGTCATGCTGCAGCCCGGCGATCTCGTCACCGCCGTCTTCCAACCCTACAGCTTCATCGCGCTGGGGGCTGTCGGCCAGAATGCCGAAGTCCCGTTCGAAGGCGGAGGCATATCGCTCGCGCAGGCGCTTGGCCGGATCGGCGGTCTGCGCGACGACCGGGCGGACGTGCGCGGCGTGTTCATCTTCCGCCTCGAACATCCCGAGGTGCTCGAGGCCGAAGCTGCACGCAGCGCCCGGCGCACGGCGGAGGGTCTCGTTCCAGTCGTCTACCGGCTCGATCTGGGCCAGGCGGCGTCATTTTTCACGGCACAGGATTTCGCCATCCGCGACCGCGACGTCATCTACGTCACGAACGCGCCTATCGCCGATCTGCAGAAGTTCCTGAGCATCGTCTCCAGTGCGGCATTCTCCGTCACCGGCATCAACAACGCGGTCCAGTAGGCGCGTGAACAGCCGATGACGACGATCTGTATCGACTGCCGCTACATCGGGCCAAGGCCGAGCGGCATCGCGGAAGTCGTTCGCGGCCTGATCGATCACGTGCCCGGGTTGGCGCCGGATCTCCGCTTTCTGCTGTTGCGCCACGCCGCGTTCCCCGGCCGGCTCAGCGATGCGCCGAACGTCGTGGAACACGCGGTACGAGAAGCGGCAAACGGCCCCGCAACGATGTGGTGGCTGCCCGAAGTGGTGGACTTAACCCGGGTCGACCTTTTCCATGCCACTTTCAACATCATGCCGGCCGGTCTGCCTACACCCTGCGTCGTGACAATCCATGACATCATGCGCCTGACCAACCCAACGTGGTGTCGTACGGGTCTTCGTGGGGAGGTGGAGCGTCTCTTCTACGGTCACGGGCTGCGTCGCGCGATCAGGTCCGCCGATGCGATCGCGGCGATCAGCGCCGCTACTGCAGGAGAGATTGCCGCGTATCACCCCCCGGCAGCCGAAAGAACGGTAGTGACCCTGTCCGGCGTGTCGGATTATTTTCGACCGTCCGCTCCCGATCTTGCCGCGTTGGCAGCACTCGGCCTTGCGCCGGATCGACCGTTCGTCCTGACCGTCGGCCAGGATGCGCCCTACAAGAACCATGAGGGCGCACTACGTGGCTTCGCCGCTGCCTTTGCCGACGACCCCGCGATCGATTTCGTCATTGTCCAACGTCGTGGTCCCGGCCGTGCTCGCCTCGAACGCCTCGCCTCTGCATTGGGCATATTCAGCCAGGTGCGGTTTCTCTCAGCAGTCGACGGCGACGTGCTTGTATCGCTCTACGGCGCGGCGAGCGTGTTGCTCCACCCGTCCCTTGCCGAAGGTTTCGGTAACCCGGTTGCGGAGGCTATGGCTTGCGGTTGCCCCGTCGTCACGAGCGCCGTCTCTTCGATGCCGGAGGTCTCCGGGGGGGCCGCACTTCTCGCCGATCCACGCGACGTCGCATCGATCGCGAGCAGGCTGCTCGAAGTCGTGCGTTCTCCCGCACTTGCGGACAGGATGCGTGCCGCAGGGATCGTTCGTGCACGTTCACTTCGTTGGCGAGACTTCGCGGCCGCCAATCTGGCCATTTACCGTCAAGTGCTGTCGAACGGCTCGCCTCGACGTTTTTAATCAAGGTTTTGACGCGGTCGCTCCGTCAACAGTGCAATGCACCCAATGGGATCGACCGACTTGCCCCATATACAAATTGTCTTTTTAAGCGCGGCGACGGCGGAATACCGCGTGGCAGGCATTCCCGCCGCGGCTCGCGCGGTACAAGCGATCGGGCAGTTGATGCAGACCGACGGCATCGATCACTGCGCGATCATCGCCGATCCCGGATGGACGCCGAGCAAGGATCTGGTCGCCGAATGCCACCGGCTTGCCCCACGGCTTCGACTGAACTTCTCCGGCGACGCAACTATCGGTTACACGATGGCCGTCCGAGGCGAGGCCTTCGTCGCAGCGCTTGCGCGCCGGGCGGGCGGGCATCGAGAGGAAATATTACCTGCTCTATTCGATGCCTGCGCCAAGGATAGCGTGGTTATGGCGATATCGACACGACGGGAAAACCAATGCCTCGCGGACCTGCGCCGGGCGAGCCGGCAAATTCTCGCCGCGACGGGAAAGAGCGGTGATGGCGTCGTGTCTCGCTACATCAACCGGCCGATCTCGCGGACCATCAGCGGCCAGTTGCTGCGGGTACGGGGGCTCCGGCCGTTACACGCCAGCCTCGGCACGGCGTTGCTGGGGCTTGCGATGGCCTGCGCGCTGTTCCTCGGCGATGGGATCGGCCTGATGGCAGGTGCAGTGCTATTTCAGGCAGCGTCGATCTTCGACGGCGTCGATGGCGAAATGGCGCGAGCGACCTGTCGTACATCGGATCGGGGCGCGACCCTCGACAGCGTCATCGATGCCTGTACGAACCTTACGTTCATCACTGGCGTCACCGTCAATGTCGGATCGTCTGGCGACCTGTCTGGAGCAGCCGCAGGCGCCGTCGCGCTGGTGACGCTGGCCATCGGGCTGCTCTTGATCGGCAAGCATACCAGCGCGATGGGCGAGCCGATGAACTTCGATGTCATCAAACATCACTTTCGCGAAAAGGGGCGGCGGTCGCGCGTCATGGAGTGGTTGATCCACCTAACCATGCGCGACTTTTTCGCTGCCGGATGCGCGGTCCTGATTCTTGCAGGGTTCACGCATTGGCTGCTCGTCGCATTCGCCACGATAGCGCTGGGCTGGTTTGCCGTCACCGTCACGGTACTCGCCGGTCTCGCCGGTCTCGCCGGTCTCGCCGGGGGCATGCCGGAGCCGCGCGGTGCAAAAACGCAAGTGACCGGCGTTTGAATGGACGTGGCTTCCCCGGCAGGTGACGGATGTCCTTTGCACGGCTTTCGTTGCGTGATGGCTGCTGGTTCCTTGCCTGATCCAGGTATCGTGGACGAAGGCTGACGAACGCTTCTTCGGTTGATTCAAAGCTGTCTCTTGGGGGCGGCGTCGGACGAGCGGATTGGGTGTCGGATGATGAGTGGGCTCTGACCGGACCCACGACGGCCGCCCCCGCCGACGTCATCAAGCGCGTCGTGATAAAGCGCATGCTCTCGTCGCGGTTGCGGTCGAATTCCGCGATGGTGGTGGTGATCCTGCTCGTATTGCCCCGAGATGTTCGCCGGACAACGTGCCGCCGCTGCAATCCCTGTGCCGAATAATAATGCGGTTGGAGTTCAAGGTTCGCGGGCCCCGCCTCCGTCTTCCTTTCGAAAACATACCAAAAAGGGATCCGTATGCGTCGTCTCCTGCTGACCACCACTTGCCTGTTCGCGGTAACGACTGGCGCCCAAGCCCAGACCGTGATCGACACCAGGCGGACCGATGCCGTGCGTACCTCGACGATCAGGGCCGGTGCCCCGGACAATATCCGCATTGCCGCAGCGGGTTCGGTGGTGCCGACGAGCGGCACCGCGGTGACCGTCGACAGCGCCAATTCCGTGACGAACGAAGGCGCCATCCAGGTCACCAACGCCGACAATGCGACGGGCATCCTCGCCAACGCAGGCACCGGCGGCGGCATCACCAACGCGGCGACCGGCAGGATCATCATCGACGAAAGCCATGTCGTGACGGACACGGACAATGACGGCGACCTTGACGGGCCATTCGCCGTGGGCACCGGCCGAACCGGCATCCGTACTGCCGGCGCGTATACCGGCGCGATCGTCAACAGCGGTGTGATAACAGTAGAGGGCAACAATTCCTCGGGCATCTGGCTCGGCGGACCGCTGACCGGTGCATTCACGCATAACGGGCAGACATCGGTCACGGGCAACGGATCCACCGGCGTGCGGATCGCCGACGTGACCGGCAACGTCCGGCTCGCAGGGACGATCGCGGCGATCGGCCAGGGCGCGGTTGCCGCGCGCGTCGATGGCGACATTGCGGGGGCGCTGGTGGTGCAGGGCGCGCTCGGTTCGACCGGCTATCGCTATGTGACGGCGCCCGCCAGCCCGTCGAGGCTGGACGCCGACGACCTGTTGCAGGGTGGCTCCGCGCTGATCGTCGCGGGCAACGTGTCGGGCGGGATCATCTTCGCAGTGCCGCCAAGGGACGCGAGCGCGACCGACTTGGACGAGGACAGAGACGGTCTTCCCGATGCCACCGAAGGCTCGGCTGCGATTACGTCCTACGGCGCGGCACCGGCAGTGCAGATCGGCTCGGCCACGCGGGCGGTCGCGATCGGCGCGGTGACGGGCGCGGCAACCGGGTTCGGGCTGATCGTCGACGGCGGCATCGCTGGCAGCGGTGTCTATGGTGGCGTCGAGGGCAACGGTCTGGCGATTGGCGGGCTGGGCGGGACCGTGACGATCGCCGGCGGGATCGGCATCAACGGCACGGTTGCTGCCGTCGCGATCGGCGCGAGCGCGACCGCCCTGAAGCTCGGTACGGGCGCCTCGACTCCTGAAATCCGCAACGCCGGCACGATCTCCGCGGCAGGCGGGGGTACGGCTGCATCGCGCTCCACGGCCGTGCTCGTCGACACCGGCGCATCGGTCGGCGCGATCCGCAACAGCGGCGCGATCCGGGCGAACGTGCAGTCCGCCGACAGCACCGCGATCGCCATCCTCGACCGGTCGGGAACGGTGACGCTGGTCGAGAACAGCGGCGGGATCGGCGCATCGGGGGCACTCGCGACGTCCGAACGCAACATCGCGATCGACCTGTCGGCCAACACGACCGGCGCGATCGTCCGCCAGACCGCTGTCGCAACCGGCATAGCAGCACCCGCGATTGTCGGCGACGTGCGCTTTGGCAGCGGCAACGACGGATTCGAGGTCGCGGACGGCACCGTCGCCGGTACCGCGCGATTCGGGAGTGGCAACAACCGGCTCGCGCTATCGGGAGATGCCAGCTTCACCGGCGGCGCGGTGTTCGGTGCGGGCAACGACTCTTTGACGCTTGCCGGTACGTCGGTGTTCAACGGCGCGGCGGACTTCGGCGGTGGCAACGACACGCTGACGCTCGGCGGCACCTCCCGCTTCTCCGGCACGCTTGCCAATTCGGGTGGCCTTGCGGTCGCCGTCAACGGCGGCACGCTATCCATCACCAGGGCCGCATCGATCGCGTCGCTGTCGGTCGGCGGCGGTGGCGTTCTCGCCGTGACGCTGGACAAGACAGGCGGCACCGGCACGATGATCCAGGTCGCCGGTGCAGCGGCATTCGACAGGGACTCAAGGCTCGCGTTGAGGCTGACCAGCGTCGTCGATGCCGAGGGTCGCTACACCGTCCTGCGCGCCGGCACGTTGACGGGCGCGGCAAACCTGACCGCGACCACGACACTGCTTCCGTTCCTCTACAATGCCAGCATCGCGACCGGGACGGGCAACGACCTGGCAGTCGACGTCGCGCGCAAATCGTCGACCGAACTTGGGCTCAACCGCTCGCAGGCATCAGCGTACGATGCGGTCTACAGGGCACTCGGCAACGACACGAAGGTCGCCGGCGCGTTCCTCAACATCACCGATGGCGATGCGTTTCGGGGCTCGGTCCGCCAGATGCTCCCGGACCATGCCGGCGGTACGTTCGAGGCGGTGACGATGGGCTCGCGTGCAACCGCCCGCGTGCTCGCCGATCCGAACGGCCCGTTCAAGGACGAGGGCAAATGGGGCTATTGGGTGACGCAGGTCGCCTGGGGCACATCGAAGAGCATTGGCGATACCGCGGGCTACGACATCAGCGGCTGGGGCGTATCGGCGGGCGCCGAGTATAAGACCGGTGTCGGCAATTTCGGCACCTCGCTCGCGTATCTGAACGGACAGGATGCCGATGACGGCACCGACAACGAAGTACGATCGAACCAGTATGAGCTTGCCGGATATTGGCGCGGACATTGGGGCGATCTACAGGCCAACACGCGCGTATCCGGCGCAAGGATAACATTCGACGGAAGGCGCCAGTTCACCGGCGCCATTGGCAGCGAGGCGATCGATCGAACCGCGAGAGGGAACTGGAACGGTACACTGTATTCGGCGTCGAGCGGGGTATCGTGGGAAGCCGGCAAGGGCATGTTCGTATTCCGGCCGGTGCTGGCGATCGATTATTACCGGTTGCACGAGGACGGCTATAGCGAGACCGGTGGCGGCGACGCGATCGATCTGGTCGTCCGTTCACGTACCAGCGACGAACTGGCGGTCACCGGCAGCACGGCGATCGGGCTGAACTTCGGTAGCTCGACGTTAGAGGACGGTTGGTTCCGCGTCGAAGCCGAGGGCGGGCGCCGTCAGCTCGTTGGCGGTGGGCTTGGCGCCACGACGGCGTCGTTCGAAGGCGGCGAGGCATTCACGCTGACCCCACAAGAGCGCACCAGCGGCTGGGTCGGCAAGTTGCGCGGCGTCGGCGGCAACGGCCTCTTCCGGATGGGCGGCGAGTTCAACGCCGAGCAGCAGCAGGGTCGGGTCGCGCTGTCGCTGCGAGCCAGCCTTCAGATCGGGCTCTAGAGGTTGTTATGAACCTGCGGCAAGCGCAGCAGCCTGCTTCATCATGAGGCAGGCGAAGGCGACGACGTGAAGTCCTGCAAGTAGAGGACAAAGCCGCGACGCTGGGTCGTCGACCAGCGCCTCGACGCGTCCTGCCGCCAGCCAGCGCGGCGTCTGCTGGTACACCGCCGCCCGTGGCGGCAGGTGTTCGGCATCCACCGCCACGGCGCACCCGTCTTGCTTCCAGGTCCATGACAGCCTCTAGGGTCAGGACGGGAAAGCCCCGGGATCCCCATTCATAGCTGCGCCTCGTCGTAGACCGCCCGAGCTTCCGCAATCTGGGGCCAATTCTCCCGTATCCAGGACGTGAAGCCCTCCAGAGCGGGCAGCATGCTGGCACCCATTTCAGTTAGTTCATATTCGACGCGTGGCGGCACCTCGGGAAAATAATGCCGCACCAGCAGGCCGTCGCGCTCCAGATTACGGACGGTAAGCGTCAGCATCCGTTGCGTTATCCCTTCGATACCGTTCTTGAGCGCCGAAAAGCGCAGCCGGTGTCCGGGCGCTACCGCAAGATGCGACATGACCAGGATTGTCCATTTGTCGCCGAGCCGCGCGAGCACGCCGTTGGGAACGCATGGCCTGAACCGGGGCCCGCGACTCGTCATTTCATAGGGCCGACCGTGAATCAGTTCGTCCAAGCGTATCATTCCTGTGCCTGAGGGCGAAACATGTGCCGTCTTCCGACTACTTAACGTCGGTATATATGCGTAACCCTTGTTCATGCAGAGGGTAATTCATGTCTGATTACAACAAACCGATCCTCGTCTTTGGCGCCACCGGTCAGCAAGGTGGATCGGTCACGACCGCGCTTCTGAAAACAGGCTGGCCCGTGCGTGCGCTCGTTCGGGATCCCGCCTCGGCGAAGTCGGCCGCGCTTCGAGATGCGGGCGTCGAAGTCGTACAGGGCACATTGGCCGACACTGCTGCAATTCGGCATGCCATGGAGGGCGTTCACGGCGTTTTCAGCGTGCAGCCGAGTTCGCCCGGAGGTGAGGTGAGCGATGAGGACGAGGTGCGTTACGGCATCAGCATCGCCGATCTGGCGAACGATACCGGCGTCGAACACCTCGTCTACACCTCGGGTGGCGCTGTTTCTGACAAGCCGACCGGAATGGGACACTTCGACAGCAAGGCTCAGATCGAGGCCCATATCCGCACGCTGCCTATCACGTCCACCGTCGTGCGACCGGCCGCATTCATGGAGATGCTGGTTATGCCAGGCTTCGGACTCGAAGAGGGGCGGTTCACCTTCTTTGCCAAGCTTGATCAGTCGATGCAGCTTCTCGCAGTGGAAGACATCGGCAAATTCGTCGCGGCGATCTTCGCCGATCGGACACGGTTCGGCGGAGAGACGTTCGAGATTGCGAGCGATACCGTTACGGGCCGCGATTTGCAGACCCTATTTACGAAGGCGGCCGGTCGCCCCATCGCCTATTCGCGGTTCCCGGATGCCGTCCTTGCCGCGAACCCATTCTTGGACAAGCTGACCGCCCTGCAGGACCAGGGCACGCTCGCGGGCCATGCTGACCTCGACACCCTGCGCACAATCAATCCCGAAATGCAGTCTCTTGCGACATGGCTCGCTGGCAGCGGTCGCACGTCGTTCGAACACGCACTGGGTACGGCCGGCGCGTGGGAATACAACACCGCATGATGATCTCGCCTCTCCTCGTTTCGGTTACCTGAACCCGGGGGGGGGGCCAGACCAGCCCCATCGGGGTCGACTATGCGATCACGCCATTCGGCCACTTGCTCCACGCTCGGCCATCGCCGTGAAACCTAATTATGGTTCTTGAAAACGTTTCGAAGGAACCACGTTTCAACGGCCTTATCGTCGCGAATGTCGCCACGGAAGCGTATCGCCGGCAGGTGAGCCGCATTGTCGTTGCGAGTGCGACCGTCGCGCGTCATCGCCGCGATCAGGACGGTCGCCTGCTTACTCGGCAATTCGATTTCGACGGCGGTGCCCGAACGGCTGTCCACATCGGTTGACAGCCCGATCTGACGTACGCCCGGAAACCGCTTCATCTCATCGACGAAACTGATGCAAGCGCTCGCGCAGCCATAATCCGTGAGGACGTAGACGTCGGCGTGGACCGGGTTAGCCGGTGCCGTGCCGCTGTTGGGCAAAGGGATGGGCATCGACCGGAAGATCTGCTGGCCCGACGCAATCGCCTGTTTCTGAAACCTGTCATTGGCGGCATCATTGATCTCATAGGGCGGGTCCGCCGGTTCCCCGAAGTTGCTTGCCTCCGCTGCATCGTCTTGGTCGAGCTTCAGGTAGGCCCGTGACAGGCGATAGACCGCGCGGATGCGCAGCCGTTCGGTGGCATGGTGATCGGCATATTCTTGGCCGTAAAGCCCGCGCAGGTACGCCATGAACCAGTTATAGGGGCCGCCGCCGTTGCCCCGCACATCAAGGACGATGAAGCGTCTGGATCGAAGAGACGGTGCGGCATCGATCGCCGCGTAAAATGCTTTGGCCTGGGCGGCATCGTCGGGCTGGAAGTAGCCGAGCTTCACCCAGGCTCCGTCGCTGCCGACCAGTCGTGTGCTGACCTCAGGAACGCGGGCGCCCCGCCACGAGCGCTGGATCGGATTGATGTCCTTCATCGGTGCCGGTGTCCAGTCCAGCGTCACCGATCTGCCGCCAATGGTGCATCGCGTAGGCCGCGGGCGCAGTGGACTGCCGCGATCAACGAAGAGCCGAAGCGCCGCCTGGTTGCGGGCGACCTCCAGCGTGTCAGGGAACCCGACTTCGTGCTGCGCGATGGTACCGATCCACCATGACAGCGGCTTGCCATCGCAGGCCGACACTTCAGCACCATCGGCAACCCTCGCCTGCCGCGAAGCCGTGATGCGGTATGTGCCGTTATCGAAGCGGGCTAGAAAGCCCGGCCAGTTGGATGGGATCGGCTGCGTCGGATCGAAGCGGATCGAGACGTGGGCATCCTGAAAAGCGGCGGTTAGATGACCGAGCACGGCCCGGTAGCCAGCCTCGTCACGGACCAGCGGAAGCTCGGCCTGTACGCTCGCGAGCGTGCGGTCGAACCATGCGCGCCAGCGCGCCGCGTCCGGATAGACGGCGTAGATGTAGTTCTGTCGCAGCGCATCTGCATAAGCGGCAAGATCGACCTGCGTCCTCTTCCGCCAATCCGCAGGCGACAGGACTGAGACCGAAGGCAGCCCCCCTGCGGACTCTGGCACCTTGGTCGCCGTGACTGGCTTTTCGAAAACCTGAGCCGCTCGGATGGCGGCGGGCACACCGGCGAGGAAGAAGACGGTAGCGACGAAAGGCAAATGACGCATGCAACTCTACTTTGCAGGTTTGTGGGGAATGTTCGTCTGAAGTCTGGCTCGACTCAGGCGATACATGGTCGGGATGGCGATAGGCCGTTTGTTGGTGGGCCATCAAGGCTTGCGCATACATCGCCATGCCCGTCGCGGCTGCCACGATCGGCTCCGTTGGGGTCATAGGCGACCGCGCTGGTCCGGGGCAGCGATCTCTCGGCACCAGCCATCACCCGATACTGCCTGCATCCACTGCAGGCAGACGGGCGCGAACTTGGTTAGGTCGAGCGACCAAGACTATGACACCGCTATCTTATTCATAGATTTTTGGCCTGCTTAACGGTCGACCGCGCCTGCATGCGAGCATACCATGCGCTCATGTGTTCCTGATCAGGGGTCATAAGCCACGGCACCGCGGCGGTCATCGTGAAGATGAAGGAGAACAGGAGGATGTCCGGCAGAAGCGGCCTATCACCGAGGATATATGCCGTTCCCCTCGAAGCCAGATGAGCGTCGAGCATGCTGAAGTTCTGCTCGGCAATCTGCCGGTTGTCCGACCTTCCACCCACTTCCGGAATGCGATGGCCCTGGTAGAACGCGATCGCCTCGTCGCTGCCGCGCCACCACGAGATGAAGCGACGACGGCGACCTGCTGGTCGCCGCCGCCCTCGAGGGGTTCGGCGTCCTCTACATCCTGGAGGATCTGGTGGCGGCGCCGATCGCCGATGGCCGTCTTACCCGCCTGCTGGAGCCGTGGTGCGAACCGTTCGCCGGATACCATCTTTATTACCCCGATCGGCAGGGCACGACGGCCTTCGAACTGTTCAAGGCGGCGCTTCATGCAGGCAGGGCCGTATGACGCATGGCCGAGCATCCGCGTTGATCCTCGAAACTCGATCCTGATCGAGAACGCCCTGCTCTTCCAAATCATCGTCTCGTGGATAGCATTCTATATCGGAAGGGTGCACGGCAGAGCCGGCCGAGTGCGCGGTGCATGAGGATACTCATGCGCTCGCTGCGTCCAGGTAACCCGGACGATCGAGGTCCGTGAGGAGGTCGGCCTCACTCGGCGACCAGCCCAACAGCGCACGCGTCCGCTCGCTCGAAGCCGGCGTGTCCATGCCCGCGAACATGGCGAACCAGCCAAAATGCTCCGCCGCCTCGTTTCCGGACACGGACCGCACCGGCAGGCCAAGCTGACGACCGATCGACTCCGCGATGCGACGGAACGAGAGGGTTTCCTCCGCGACGGCATGATAGGCGCGCTCGGTCGCGCCATGTTCGAGCGCGAGCCGGTAGACCCGGGCGGCGTCGAGCCGGTGGACCGCCGTCCAGCGGTTCTCGCCGGCATCGATATAGGCCGATACGCCCTTGTCGCGCGCGATCGCCGCCAGCATCGGCACGAAGCCATGGTCGCCCATTCCATGCACCGACGGCGGCAGGCGAATGACCGACGCGCGTACGCCGCGTGCGACCAGCGCGGCCGCCGCGGCTTCGGACTGGCGTGGGTAGTTCGGATCAGCAGGCGGCATGTCCCCTTCGACCGCGACTCGGCCCGGCGCGAGCAGGGCGAGACCCGCCGTGACGAGTAGAGGACGATCCGTGCCCTCCAGTGCCTCGCCGAGGGTCTCGATCGCCTGCCGATCTGCCTGGCTGTTCTCCGCAAAGCGCGTGAAGTCGTGATCGAAGGCGGTATGGATCACCGCGTCCGCGTCGGACGCGCCGTCCTTCAAGCTCTGCAAGTCCTCGAGTGACCCTCGTTGAACGTCCGCACCGGCCCGTATCAACGCGCCGGCCGAGGCTTCCGATCGGGCGAGCCCCAGTACTTGGTGGCCGGCAGCTAGCAGTTCGGAAACAACGGCGGAGCCCACGAAACCGGTCGCACCCGTCACGAATACTCGCATGATCTTTCTCCATTCACTTAACGATCGCTACTAGATGGCTTCAAGATCAGCAGGTAAAGTAGGGATATTATCAGGGTATAAGGCCTAACAGGATGAAACCCGCTTCGGCGCATGAAGGCGCACTCGGCGCTTATCTCAAGGACCGACGGGGCAGGCTGAACCCGGACGCGTTGGGCCTGTCACCCGTGCGACGCCGAACCGTCGGGCTCCGCCGTGAGGAGGTGGCGCAGCGCGCCAACATCAGCACGACATGGTACACCTGGCTCGAGCAGGGCCGCGGTGGTGCACCGTCGGCAAATGTACTCGATCGCATTACCCAGGCGCTGATGCTGACAGAGGCCGAGCGCGAGCACGTCTTCCTGCTCGGGCTCGGGCGGATGCCGGACGTACGCTACCGGGCGCCGGACGGCGTGACACCGCGGCTGCAGCGAGTGCTGGACTCGATGGTGGCCACCCCCGCCTTCATCCGTACCGCTATCTGGGATGTGATTGCCTGGAACCAGGCCGCCACCGTTGTCCTGACCGACTATGCGGCGCTTGACCCGCGCGAGCGGAACATCCTCCGCCTGATCTTTGGCGATCCGCACGCCCGAGCCGCACAGCCCGACTGGGAGAGCGTCGCCCGCTACGTCGTCGCGGTGTTCCGGGCAGAGACGGCACGCGCCGGTGCGTCGGCCGAGGTTGTACCGCTGGTGGAAGAGCTCAGCCGGCTCAGCCCGGAGTTCGCCGCCATGTGGAAGGATAACGACGTACGCGGGCATGGCGAAGGTATAAAGCAGCGCCGGCACCCTAGCCTCGGCCTGATCTCGCTCGAATATTCGGCGTTTGCAGTGGACGGACGCCCCGATCTGTCGATGGTGATATACAATCCGATAAGCGGGTTCGATGCGGACAGGATTCGTGCGCTCATATCCGAACGTTCCGATATCCTGACCGAACGGGCATAACCCCCCGCACCGACGCCAATCTTTCCCGTTCAGCGACCAGGACGGGTTCCGAAATACGCGCGCTTCCTTGTTGGACCTTCGTTTGCGGGAAAGGTGCTAGGCCGCGTGGTCACGGGTCGACCTGCAATCCTGGATTGGTTTCGGGCGGACCAACCGCATCGACATGGTGCCGAGGCGGCGGAGCCGACCGCGCGCGATGTGGCCGGGCCGATAGCGCGGATCGACGCCAGCGATCGATGCGCCGGGCTCCCGATCGAGAACGCCCTGCCCTTCTCGACTACCATTCATTTGTGGGGACACACCCCGTCAGAGAAGCTGATCGTCGGCGGCTTGGAAGACGGTCCGGATCGTCGGCCGAAACCCCTGGCTGCGGGCGAGCGCAGTATCGACCTGCATTGCCCAAGGGGACGCCAGCGGCTCCGCTGACGCCGCCATGTCACCGCCGCCAAGCGCGATGAGGTCGTGCATCGATGCCGGAACGTCATCCGCAATATTGACAACGCGGCCGTCAAACCGGCCATCCAGGGCCAGCGCCATGGCAGTGACGATGTCCTGGTGATGGATCGTGCTCATTCGCATCGCCGGATGCCAGTTCGCCGGTCCGGCATGGCCGGGCAGCGCGGCCAGGTGCCCATCGCCGTCGCCATAGACAAACGGGAAACGCATCACCGTCCATGTCAGCCGGCTGTCGCGCAGCGCCTGCTCTGCCGCGACCTTGCTCGCGGGGTAGGCCTGCGTCGGGGCGACGGGATCGTTCTCGCGGCCCGGTCGCGCCTGATCCCTGCGATAGACGTTGCTGGTACTGGCGAGGATGAAGCGCGCGTTCGGAGCGTGAGTCTCGACGGCCGCGATCAGGTTGCGTGCGCCATCGAGGTTGCTCTTCCAGATCAGCCCCTCGTCATGTGTACGAAACACGGCCGCGAGATGGATGACGGCCGACACCCCTTCCACCGCCGAGCCAAGCGAAACAGGATCGAACAGGTCGCCTTCCACGGCTTCAGTTCCGACCGGCGCCAGTTTGCCGCCGCGTATCATTACCCGGCAGGTGTGACCGGATGCCAGCAGGCGGGGCAGTAGGCGGGCACCGACAAGCCCGGTGGCTCCGGTCAGAAGGATTGTCATCGGATTTGTCCCTGTTTGACGAAGGCGTCCAATCGCTCGGTCGCGAGGCGTAGCACGCGTACGGCGGCTTCCATGTCGGCCTCGGCAATGTCGGCAAAGGCCGCATCGTTGATGATGGCGGAAAGGTCGGGCAACTTCGCCCAAAGGTCAGTGCCGGCGCTTGTCATGTGGAGTAGCTTGCGGCGCTGGTCTGCGTCGTCCGCCACTTGCTCCACCCACCCCTTGCGGACGAGCACCCCGACGATGACGGTCAGCGTCGATCGCTCAACCTGAAGGAGCTTCCCGAGGTCGCGCTGCATGGTCGGACCGTGGTGGAAGAGTTCATGAAGGATGTACCATTGCGTCGAGCCCAGATCGAATGGTCGCAGCATGGCTTCCATCGCTGCCCGACCGGCAAGGTAGCACCGCTTAGCCCAAGCCCCGACGGCGCCATGCCGATCCTCGATTAATCTGCTAGCCATCTAGCTAATATGCTAGATGGCTAGCGATTCGTCAAGGGCGCGCGCTGTATTCGCCCTTGCCGTCCACAACACGCAGTTCCCGAAATACCATTTCGGGAACTTGGAGTCGCTAGCCACGGCAGCTATACCATAGGCAGCCTGAAACCTGCCTGTCGCAGTCCGTGGCTCTCCTCAACGAGCCCGCCCCGGCTTTCTGCCGACCGCGTGCGCCGTGTCACCGAAGCACCTTTCGGCCACACGCCAGCGCCTGTTCAGAGAAGATCTTCGATCCGGATCGGCAGGTGGCGGATCCGCTTGCCGGTGGCGTGATAGACGGCGTTGACGATGGCCGCGGTCGCACCGACCATGGCCACTTCGCCAATGCCCTTCGCGCCCGAGATATTCAGATTGATATCCGGCACGTCGAGCAGTTCGACGTCGATTTCGCCGATATCGGCGTTCACCGGCACGACGTAATCTGCCAGGTCGTTGTTGAGGACGCGGCCAAAGCGCGGATCGATCTCGGCGCTTTCACGCAGCGCGGCGCCGAATGCCCATACGACGCCGCCGCGAACCTGGTTCTGCGCGGTGCGGTGATTGAGCACACGACCGCAATCGCACACGCTGACCACGCGCGGTACGCGCACGCGGCAGGTGCTCGGCTCGACATGCACTTCGGCAAAATGCGCGATCCAGCTGAACGCCGTGAACTTCTCATATTCGGGCCCGACCGGGGCCGGGATGCCGGAATTGAGCCGCTGGAACGCCGTTTCGGATTGTTCGAGACCGGCGTGCGAAACCTCGACCTCAAGGAACGGTCGACGGGCGCGCGCGAGCGCCGATGCAACCGATCCTTTTGCTCGATCGGCGCCGACCAGTTCGACCAGCTTCGACCGCAGCAGTTCGGCGGCGGCGCGAGCGGCGGGAGCGGAGCTGGCGCAACCCCATGATCCGACCGTGATATGCTGGGGTGCGACGCTGGTATCGCCCAGCGCGATTTCCAGCCGGTTTGGATCGATGTCCAGGACGTTGATCAGTTCGGCCGCTACGGCGCTGCGCATACCCTGGCCAAATTCGTGCCCCGTGATCGCCAACCGCGAGCTGCCGTCAGCATTGACGCGAAGCTTGGCGACTGCAGGTGACATCGACGCCTTGTAGGCGCCCGCGCCGACGCCGAACCCGACGAGCATGCCGTCTCGCGTGCGCATCGAACCCGGCTGTTGCTTGCGACGATCCCAGCCGAACCGGGCCGCGCCACGGCGAAGACATTCGGCGAGGTTGCGCGACGTGAACGGCTTGCCGGTGATCGGGTCGTGCTGCGTGTCATTGCGCAGGCGCAGTTCAAGTGGGTCGATGCCGAGTGCGTAGGCGAGTTCGTCATACGCGCATTCGGTGGCGTAGCTGGAGGGATGCTCCTGCGGCGCGCGCTGATGCGCAGGCGCCTGGACGTCAACGCGCACGCGGTGGTGAGTCGATCGCCAGTTCGGCGTGCCGTACATGCGGCTTACATGTTCACCGGCCGCCGCACCGAACTGGTCGAAGCGGCTATTCTGCTGCTCGATGTCGTACAGCACCGCCTCGAACTTGCCTTCGGCGCTGGCGCCGACCTGCACGCGGTGGCGGCTGAGTGGGCGGTAGGTTGCGGTGTGAAACAGCTGGCTGCGCGGCATGACCAGTTTGACCGGCCGCTTGAGCAACATCGCCGCGCGCACGACCAGCGCCGATTGCTGCTGCAACTGGTTCTTCTGGCCGAACCCGCCGCCGACATACGGGCTGCTCGATTCAAGCGACTGCGGATCCTGGCCGAGCATGCCGGCTATGCCGAATTTGAAGGCGGCTGAATTCTGCGTGCCTTCCATGACGACGATCTTGCCGTCTGCAAACGCCGCAGTGGTCGAGATCATCTCGATCGGATTGTGGTGCTGTTGCGGGTGCAGATAGGTGACGTCGAGCTTGTTGGCCGCGGCGGCGTACGCTGCGGGCGCATCTCCCGCCTGGCGATCGACCGTGACCGGCTCGTGTTCGGCACCCGGCTGCTCGCGTGAGGCGGTGAAGGCAGATGGGCGATAGCTGACTGCCACCGCTTCGGCACCCTCGATTGCCGCTTCCAGCGTTTCGGCAACGACCAGCGCAACCGGCTCTCCGCGATGGCGTACGGAAGGGCGCTTCATCGGCTGATAGCCGGGCTTGTCACCGCCGCCGCCGCGCGTGGCGGGCGTTTCGCGGATGTCGGCGAAATCGCGCCAGGTGAAAACGCGAACTACGCCTGGCACCCGCGCGGCGCGCTCGACGTCGATCGCGGTGATGTCGCCCTTCGCGATGGCCGCCGGGACGGTCATCGCATGGAGCAGTCCTGCCACGGGTCGATCGGCGGCGAACGGCGCCTTCCCCAGCACTTTCTCGCGCGCGTCGATGCGGGGACGGTCGGGATTGCGTTCAATCGGCATCAGCTTTTTCTTTCCGCGGCAATTACGACGGCATCGGCGATCGTTCTCGCACCGAGTTCGATCTTGAAGGTGTTCTGCTTGCCCGGCCGGGCATCGGCGAAGGCGGCATGTGCGGCGACGAGCGCCACCTCCCGCGTCGGCGGCCTGCCTTCGAGCAGCGCCTCGGTCTGGCGCGCGCGCCATGGTCGTGTGCCGACCCCGCCGAGCGCGACATGCGCCTTGCGGATCCGGCCCCCGTCGATGGTCAACGCAACGGCGGCCGAGGTCAGGGCGAAGGCATACGACTCGCGGTCGCGGATCTTGTGGTAGGTCGAGCGGCGACCGGCCGCCGTCTTGGGCACCGCTATGCCGGTTACGATTTCGCCCGGCAGGATCGCGAATTCGCGATGCGGGGTCGATCCGGGCAGCAGGTAGAAATCTGCAATCGGGATGCTGCGCGGTCCCGTCGGCCCCGTCAGCTCGACGACCGCATCAAGCGCGGTCAGCGCCACAGGCCAGTCGCCGGGCGAGACCGCCGTGCACGCGGTGCTCGTGCCCAACACCGCCTGTCCCCGATCGATGCCGCCAATCGCGGCGCAGCCCGAGCCGGGCTCGCGCTTGTTGCAGGGATAGATGCCGCCGGCGCCGTTGCGGAAATACGGGCAGCGCGTCCGCTGGAGCAGGTTGCCGCCGACGGTCGCCATGTTGCGAAGCTGTTGCGAAGCGGCTTTCGAGAGACTTTCCGCGAGCACGGGATAATCGCGACGAACGATAGGGTTTTCCGCCACATCGGCCATCAATGCGCCGGCCCCGAAGAACAGGCGTTCACCCGCCGTGTCGACGTGCCGGGTTTCGTCGAGGCCGGCGATGTCGATGAGATGGAGCGGCCGCTCCACGCCCAGCTTCATCAGATCGTAGAGCGTCGTGCCGCCGGCAATATAGCGCGCTTCCGGGCCGGCCTGTCCGAAGGCGGTGACAGCTTCCGCAGCGGTTCGAGCGCCGGTATAGGTAAATTGCTGCACCGCTCATGCCCTCCGTATCTTGGTGGAAGCTTGCTCGATCGCCGCGACGATACCGACATAGGCGCCGCAGCGGCAGATGTTGCCGCTCATATATTCGCGGATCTCTTCGCGCGAGGAGGCGTGACCTTCCTTTACGCACGCAATGGCGGCCATGATCTGTCCGGGCGTGCAATAGCCGCACTGCAGCGCATCGTGATCGATGAACGCCTGCTGCATCGGATGCAGCCTCTCACCATCGGCGATGCCCTCGATCGTCACGACCTCGCGCCCATTCACCTTGGCAGCGAGTGTCAGGCATGAGGCGACACGCCGACCGTCAAGGTGCACGGTGCAGGCGCCGCACTGCCCATGGTCGCAGCCTTTCTTGGCACCGGTAAGGCCCAGCCTTTCGCGTAAGACGTCCAACAACGACGAGCGGGCGTCGATTTCGATCGAAACCGGCTCGCCATTGATGGTGGTGGCGAGCGGCAGCCCAGATCCGCGTCCGGCCTCGGGCAGGGGGTTGGCCGCGAGCAGGCGGTTGGGCGCGGGAAGCTGCGCGGCGGTGGTTGCGGACGGTGCGGCGAGCGCGAGCGACGCCACGGCACCGCCGTGCAGCGTCTCGCGCCGCGTGATCCTGATGGATGCGCCGTTCAACCGATCCGTCACGAGCCTCTCACTTCTTCTGATGCGCAGGTGGAATGTGTCGAGCGTGCGATGCGTTGAAGGCACCGATCATCGACCGAGCGCGTGCAGTGCACGACCGCAGCCTGCCCTGCCCTGGCGGATCGACCGGAACGTCGCGTCTGGGGGCGCAAGGATCGGCATCGGGGGGACACCATCGTCGTCAAAAGCATTGCTTGCCTCGCGTGATTTGTACCAGGCAACAATAAGCCCGGAACAGGGCGAGGAGAACATCGCCTGATCCAACATCACCATTCCAGATGCGACAACAATAACCCGTTGAACCGCCGCTTCGAACACTGCATCTGAGGCGCCATGGATCGTTTCGACACCATGCGGCTGTTCGTCAGGATCGTGGAACGCGGCAATTTCTCCAGCGCCGCGCGCGATCTGCAGCTTCCCCGCGCGACCGTGACCCGTGCCATCCAGCAGCTTGAGGCGCGGCTTGGCACGCGATTGCTGGAACGTACGACCCGCACCGTTCGCCCCACCGACGACGGCGCCGTCTACCATAGTCGTTGCGTGCAGCTCCTGGCCGATCTCGACGAGGTGGAGAGCGGCTTCCGCGCCGGCGGGTCGCGCGGGCCGCTGTGCGTCGACATGCAGGGAACGCTGGCGCGCTTCTTCGTGCTCCCGGCGCTTCCGGATTTCATCCAGCAGTACCCGAATATCGAACTGCGGCTAAGCGAGACGGATCGGATGATCGACCTTGTCGAGGAGGGGATCGATTGCGTGCTGCGCGCCGGCGTGCTGCCGGATTCGTCGCTGGTCGGCCGGCAGGTCGCCGTGTCGGAACAGCTGACCCTCGCAAGCCCCGCCTATATCGACCGCCATGGCATGCCGGAGACGATCGAAGATCTGTCGCGGCATCGCATGGTAGCCTATGCGGCGTCCGCATCCGGCCAGCCCTACGCGCTGGACTTCACAGCCGATGGCGCGACCCGGGAAGTCATGATGTCCTTCGATATCGTGGTGCGCGGCGCAGAGATATACACTGCGGCGGGCGTGGCCGGCATGGGGCTCATCCAGGTGCCGCGCTATCGCATCCAAAGTCACCTCGATGCGGGCGAGCTTGTGTCACTCCTTCCACGCAATCCGCCGCCGCGAATGCCCGTGGTTCTCCTGCATCCAGGCAGCCGCAGCGTATCACCCAGAGCGCGCGTGTTCGCCGACTGGCTGGTGACCCTGTTTCAGCGATTGCAGCATGAGGGCCGGTTGTAACAGGCCGGCGGTGCAAGATGCCCGACCGGAGGCCGCCCATTCACGATCTGCCTTCACACCCGCGCAATAGCCGTACCGACAAGGCCCGTCCCTGCTCGCAACTCTGTAGAATTGGGCAAGTCTTATCGAAGATTGGGCACGCCGAAACTCCCGGCGCAACTTAGTTGAGGCGGGAAGGAGAATTTCTATGTCGGATACCTCGCGCCGGGCGCTCTTGGCCGCTGTCGCTGTTGCCCCCGTGACCATCGCCGGCATGGCCTCGGCACAAACCTCAAAGGCCAGTTCCGGGCCACTTCCTGGCGTCGGTCGTGCCGCCGTCGTCACCGGCTCTTCGCGGGGAATCGGCGCCGCCACGGCCCGGCGACTTGCTCGCGACGGATATTCCGTTACCGTCAACTACCTTACCAACCGCGAGATGGCCGAAAAGGTGGTGCGCGATATCGTCGCGGCGGGTGGCAAGGCCATCTTGCTGCAGGCCGACGTCGCCGACCCAGCCCGGGTTGCCGCCTTGTTCGACGCCAACGACAAGGCGTTCGGTGGTGTTGACGTCGTGGTCAACAATGCCGGGATCATGAATGTCGCCCCGTTCGCGCAGATGACCGACGCCGCGTTCGACCGGATGATCGCCACCAACGTGAAGGGCAGCTTCAACGTGTTGCGCGAGGCCGCGCGGCGCACGCGCGACGGCGGCCGGATCATCAGTCTCAGTTCCAGCATCATCATCCAGAAGCCCGCCGCATGCGCTGTCTACTCCGCCACAAAGATGGCGCAGGAGATCTTTTCCAGCACCCTTGCGAAGGAACTTGCCGGTCGCAACATCTCGGTCAACGCAATAGCTCCCGGGGCCGTCGACACGCAGCTCCTCCGCCAGCACGGTGAGGAAGCGCTCCGCGGCATCCCTGAATCGACGCCGCTTCGCCGCCTGGGCCAGCCGGAGGACATCGCCAACGTCATCGCCTTCCTATGTTCGAAGGACGGCGGGTGGATCGACGGTCAGAACATCTTCGCCAATGGCGGCATCGGCTAAGAAGCAACGCCGCCCTGCGCTGTGCAGGCTTGCGGGCGGTAGCGCAAATACGATCCGAACGATCAACATGCTGCACCGCCCCCGGTTTGCCGGAGGCCATTGGTGGTAAGGCACGCTGCGATGTCGATATCGCTTGGGGCAGCATATTGATCTTCGACCGGCGCCGGTTGGATGTCGCCGATGCGTTCCAGCAATCGAAGGCGATCGAACCAGTCGATCCATTCGTGTGTGCCGTACTCGACGGCTTCGACGCTCCGCCGAAGGCCTCGCGCATAGATCACCTCAACTTTGCAGAAGCCGTGATGGCGGCTTGCTTTGGCGAATGGCGATCGGAAAGCCCGGGACCGCCGCGACGGGGCCCGTGTTGGGCAAGATCCAATCTACGCTTGCAACTTGACTGCCGCTTTATCGCAGAATCGATTGATCGACGAGACAAAGCATCTTGCTCACCCTGATGATAATACCGAGTTCCTTGCGTATCTCGCGGGCGGCCGCGTCGGCTAGAGGGATCTACCTCGCCACCCGGTAGTCCCAACGCATCCTGCTTTGGGGGCACGCCGTCTTGGCACCAGCAGGAACCGGTCGTCCTGCATCATGGCCACGCCACAGCCGACGCGCGGCCACTCGGTATCATCCTTCATTGTAAGCGATCCACTTGGTTTCGGCAGGCACCTGATACCGCGCGTTCAGATCAGGCGACGGCAGCAGGATCCCGAGAACCACAGCGATGTCGAACGTTCGCTGCGGTCCCCATCAACCCCATAAGGCAACGCAGCCGGTAGATACTATGCGTCGGTCACATTCAGAACCGGTATGTCAGTCCGAGCCCGGCCGTCGCCTGATTGCGCGATCCCCGTTCGCGGACCAGGGGCGACCTGGCCGCGTCGCCGGACAACCGGTCGTACCCGCCGAGCAATGCAGCACTCAGATTGTCTGAAACGGGCACCAGCACGGCGCCGCCGGCACCAAAGGACAGCAGGCCGCCGCCAGCGTTGAACTGCGCCAGACCGGAGCGTGTCGACTGGAGCGCATCCACGCCGAAATACGCCTGGTTGTAGGTATCGTCGACGATGGTGGCGCGCGGCCCTACCGAAACGATCACCGCTCGCTCGCCCAACTTCAGGCCCATCAGGCCGGTCGAATAGCGCGCGCCCAAGTCGGCGATCAGGCCGTCATGCCCGCCGATGCCCTGGCGAACCTCGATCTTTGCGGAGAATTTACCCGACTGATACTGGACATAGCCGCCCGCTTCGGCCGTGGACGGGACATTGCCCAGCCCCAGCAGATCGTCGGTGCGGCCCCCCGCGATCGTGAAGATCCCGCCATTGCCGTTCTCGCGGCGGCGTTGCTGGAACTTGACGACCGGTCCGGCACGAAAGCTGTCGGTCTTGATGAGGTCGAACCCTGCCCCGTCGCGCAACGACAGGAAGAAGCGGTCCTTGTAGCGCACTTCGATATCTGGTCCGCCCTGCAGCTGATAATGGTCCGAACCCACAAAGGCGGGGCTGTAGATCAGGCCGAGGCCCACCCGGAACTGCCAGTCGTCCTGTGGCGCGATAGCGGCCGGCGCATTGGCCAGCCGGGTGGGATCGGGTTCGGCCGGAATGCGGTCCTGGGCAGCCGCGCCCGTTGCCGACAGGATGGCGGCGGCAAGGAACAGGGCGCTACGTGTCGGATGGGTGATGGTCATGGAACAAGTCCGTTCTTCGTTGGGGATAGTTGGAGTCGTTCACGCGGTGACGGCAGGGCGTCTCGGGTCGTCCGGCGCGGGATCGCGGGGCCGCCCCCAGCCGGCGAACCGGCGGCGCAGCCGATGCTCGAACCCGTCGACGTAGGTGAGTAGCACCGGCACCACGAGCAGGCTGAGCGCGGTGGAGGTCAGCAGGCCGCCGATCACCGCGATCGCCATCGGCTGGTGAACCGAATACTGATCATCGCTGAATGTAATTTTGAATAGATTCCGTGATGGAAGAATTTTTTACATCCTGAAGCTGATTAAAATACCCTAACTTCTTAATAATAAATCGATCTTTGCGAATGCAGCGTTCCGCAGCTTCTATACAACGCACGCGCCTTTAGCAGGGCCGATTATCAGAGCCCCCTCATTCTCAATGGCGATGCTCGTCCACGACATACTAATGTGCGGAGCAGGTCGGCGAAAGCGCATCGATTGACCGCCAGTTCGCGCCCCGCAGGCCTCGGGCAGTGACACGCCATCGAAGCGCATTGTCTCAACAAAGTTCGAAGCGGCAGGAGGCAGGTTCGCACATGAAAAGAAACGATCCATCGCCAGAGCCTTGGACTAACTCGCATGCTTCCGGGATTAGGCGTTGTCAGGGAACCTTAGAACGTCCGATCCTTCATATAACTTGCCCATTTCTGCAGGATATCAGCATTTTGATGAACTGTTGCCGATCCCATAGAAACCAAGTTAGGCTGCATTAGCCCGTCGCCAGCTGCGCATTTTGGAAAACGTATTGGGAACAGGCCGTCTACTTTCCGGAAAAAACCTACCTCGGCAGGTGCGCAAGGCGATCTGCATCATTCGCGTCCGTCTTGTCGGCGGCCATATCGAGCGCCTTCGAGCGGTGGTCAGGTGCGTTCGTTACGCTGATCACGTACATGATTTACGAGCGCGCGCAGCTTCATCGGCAGATGACGCCGGCTGGGATAGAACAGGAAGAAGCCAGGCAGAGGCGGACAATAGGGTTCGAGGACTGCGCGTAGCTCACCGGTCTGTATCAGGGGCGCGAAGGTTTCGGCCATGCCGATAGTCAGGCCGGCACCGGCGCGAGCCATTCTGACCATCAGAGCCATTTCGTTGCTGGTCATTTCCGGTTGCACGGTGACGGCGAAGTCGCGGCCCTTCTCGGTGAACTCCCAGCGGTATGGCGCCACGTCGATCGCGGATCGCCAGCCGATGCAACGATGCTGCGTCAGTTCGCGCGGGTGGAGCGGCGTTCCCGCCGTCGCCAGATAAGCCGGAGCGGCAACGACGATTTGATGCTGCTCCCTGCTCACTGGTACCGCGATCATGTCGCGCTCGATCACCTCGCCCAAGCGCACGCCGGCATCGAACCCGGCTGCGACGATATCAAACTCCGCATCGGTCACCAGAACGTCAAGCCGGATGCCCGGGTAGGAGCTCAGGAACGACGCCAGCATGTCGCCTGACAGGAAGCTCTCGGCAATGGAGGACACGGCCAGGCGCAAGAGGCCGGTTGGTTTTCCCTGTCGCGCGGCAGCGATCTGGGTGGCCGCATCGATCTCGGCGAGCGCCGGCGCGACCTGCGCCAGAAGCACCTCGCCCGCTTCGGTCAGCGCGACGCTGCGCGTCGTCCGGCGCAGCACCGCCGTTCCAAGTGCATCCTCAACCTTGCGAACCGCCTGGCTTACCGCCGATCGGGTGACACCGAGCTGATCGGCTGCGGCACGGAAGCTGCGAGCGCGGGCCACGACCGCTACAGTGGCGAGGGCATTGAGATCGACCTTCATTGTCCAGCCTCACTTACCAAGGCATACATGATTGAAGCAATAGTCCTTCCGTCTATGCCCGGCTATCTTTCCTGCCAACGCTGGAAAGCGAGGACCATGGAACGAGGCAGTATCTTGCATCGACATCAGGATGACGGCGGATGGGCGTCCGGTGAGAGCGTGGTGGTGACGCCCGCCGAGCTCGGCCGAGGGATGAGAGCATCGGCGGGCGATTCTATGTACGCCGCGACGGCAATCATGATCGCCGTGAATGCTGCCGCCAAGTCTCTTGTCCGGTCCGACGCGCTTGATCGATCGCGACCGAACATGGTTGCGGCGACGAACGGCGCCGAGCGACAGGAAGCTCTGTGGCGATCGAGCACTGAAAGAGGAGACCAGAGATGACAAGAACCCTTCTCGCCGCAGTCCTGATGGCTGTGGCACTGCCCGGTGCCGCAGCGGCGCAGACCGCCACCCAGACAACGCAAGACAGCAACAAGGAAACGGTTCGGCGCGCGTTTGACGCTTGGGCTGCGGGTGGTACCGGCTTCTTCGACATCCTCGCTGACGATGTGGTCTGGACCATCCAGGGTAGCGGACCTAGTGCGAAAACCTACCGGAGCAAGGCTGAGTTACTCGAGAAGGCCTTCGTTCCGTTCGGTGCGCGCATCTCGGTGCCGCTAAAGCCGACGGTGCGCTCGATGTACGCAGATGGCGACGAGGTGATTACCGTCTTTGACGGCGTGGCCCAAACCAAGAATGGGAAGCCGTACCGCAACACCTACGCCTGGTTCTTTACCATGCGTAACGGCAAGGTCGTGACTGCCAAGGCTTTCCTGGACCTGCCCGCTTACGACGCCGTGCTGCGCAACGTTCGCCCGGCCGCACGTCGCTGATTACTCCATAACTTAGGTAGAAGGTGGGTCGCTACCGCCCACACTCCATCATTCGCGGCTGCGGATCGATCGCCCGAAGACGCATTGCGCCCGGTCGTCGCGGCGGTGCCACGCTGTCTCATCGCGGTGAAGGCCACGCCGCGAGCGCGGCCTCAGCCATGGCCTCGAGTTCGGCAGTATTTGCACCATCAATTGCCTGCACCGCCATCCCTTGTACGACGGCCACGTAGAACCGCGCCAATGGAAAACGCGGTCAGCGGCACAGTCTGTCATCGACGCTGCTGAAAGCTTGCTCGAACGACATCTGGCCTAGAAGCGTTAAACCACCTGCGCTCCTGGTCTCCACCATGCGAGAGCACTGTAGACTTTAGAAGTTTCGGGCTTCTGATTGGCATTCCTAAAACACCATCGTTTCGGGAACGAAGTCAGCCTTCGACGCGGGCGTCGTAGCTCTGTTGATGCTGCTGTATCTCAGCCATGCGGTGGTTAGTCCACGTGAACAAGGCGGTGAACGGCTCGTGCAGAGAACGACCGAGCGGCGTTAGTGCATATTCAACGCCCAGCACGCGGCCATTGATCACGGTGCGGGATACCATACCGTTGCGTTCGAGCTTGCGCAGCGTGTGGGTTAGGACACGCTGCGTCACACCCTCGAGCCGACGCTTGATGGCGTTGAACCGCTGCGGCTCGCGAAGCAGAACCGCCAGCACCATCATCGACCATTTGTCGGCGATCTGGTCGAGGATGGGCCTGCTCGGGCAATCGGAGCGGAAGACGAAATAGTCATCGGGAAATGCAGTATCGTTCACCATACCTAGGATGCTCTGTGTGCGTAATTGATGTCAGGTATGGGATGAATACCTTGTGGCGAGGCACGGGGCAAATCGCCTTCGGCCAAATGCCCGCAAGGACTCTCATGACTGAACCGACCTTCACCAAACTGCGGATCACCCGGGAGAACCGGGTGGCCACCGTCACCATCGACAATCCGCCGATCAACGTTCTCGATGTAGCGCTGATGGGCGAGGTGAGTCGCTTTCTTGCCTCGATCCACAACGATCCAGGAATACGCGTGATCGTTTTTCAAAGCGCCGATCCCGACTTCTTCCTCGCCCATGTCGACATGACGCTGGGGGAGCAGCCCGAAGCCTTGCAGGCGTTGCAGCGCGACGCTCCCACAGGCCTCAACCCGTTTCAGGCATTCGCAGAGGCGCTGCGTGCACAGCCGCAGGTGACAATCGTCAAGCTGGCCGGTCTCGCGCGCGGCGGCGGTGCGGAGTTCGTCGCCGCTGCCGATATGGCATTCGGCGCGGAAGGTCGTGCCGGACTGGCGCAATGCGAGGCGCTGATGGGCATCATACCCGGCGGTGGCGCCACCCAGTATCTGAGCCAGCGCATGACCCGCGGCCGGGCACTTGAGGCTATTCTAGGCGCCGACCTCTTCGATGCCAGGACGGCCGAACGATATGGCTGGATCAATCGTGCGCTTCCTGCTGATGAACTAGACGGTTTCGTCGCCCGTATCGCCGAAAACATAGCGGCGTTGCCGGACGGCGTCATCGCCGCGGCAAAGCGGGCCGTGCCGCATATCGTTCCCGGCGACGGCTTCGAGCGCGAAAGCGAAGGCTGGATGAGCCTTGTATTCAGGCCGGCGGTCGGTCAGCTCATGACGGACCAGTTGAAGGCGGGTGCGCAGACGCGTGACGGCGAACGCGACCTTGAAAGCTTGCTACGCGGCGTGCTCGCACGCTCCACCTGAGCCAAGTGCCCGAGCGGTGCCTTCGTGCCGCTCGGTTGCCCCTCCTTCACAATGCCCACCGCGTCGAACTCGAAGGGGACAGCCTGCAGCGTACCAAAGCGTCCATCGGCGATTGACCCTAGCTCACGAAATTGACACCCGATCCATGTCGACCGAGTGACCACAACTGATCGCAATCATCTCGGAACGCTGCGCGCCATCAAATCGGGGGCCGTAGCGAGTGCGGATGACATCCGTGGCAGGATCGAGACGCGCCCTGCGGACTGTGGGCGACTTTCACGTCAATCATCATGTCTCCGTCCCGCCTCGCGAAACGCCTCACTGTCCCTGTATGACCATTGGCTTGCAGCCGTCTGCAGGCCATCGAGGAGCGAGCGGATACGCCGCGGCGTCTGGCGGCGTTCAAGCCGCACCGCATGAATCGTGGTCTCCGCCACCCGCCAATCGCGCAGCAGCTCGACGACGCGTCCCTCGCGCAGATCCTTCAGCCCTACCCAAGCCGGAAGCCATGCCAGTCCAACTCCCAGCCGCATGAGCGACCAGATTGCCCCGACGTCCTCCACCACGAGCCTGGGCCGCGGCAGATGGCGGACCAGCGAGCCGTCGGCAGGGTCCGTAAACTGCCAGGCCATCAGCCGTCCGGCTCCGGGCTCGCGAAAGCCAATCTGTTTGTGGTTCACGAGATCCGCAGGCGATTGCGGCGCTCCCACCAGCTCTACGTAGCGTCGCGTCGCGCACAGTATCCACGGGAAGCTGCCGAGCGGTGCCGCGACGAGGCCGGGTTGTCCGGACAATGGCCCGTAGCGGATGGCGACGTCGATCCCCTCGGCAGCTAGATCGAGCGTACCATCGTCGATCTTCAGCTCCAGCTCGATGTCAGGGTTGGCGAGCAGCAGCGCTGGCACCTGAGCAGCCAGTCGTGCCCGGATTAGGGGTGCGGGCGCGCTCAACCGCACTCTCCCGCCAGAGCTGCTCGCGGCGGCATGGTCGAGCGCCGTCTCCAGCCTCTCCGCCTCCCGCAGTAGATCCCTGGCCCCTTCCAGCAGGCGCTCACCCTCCGAAGTCAGCGAGATCGCGTGCGTGGTACGGTGGAGCAGCCGGACGCCGTGCGCCTGTTCGAAGCGGGACACCGACTTGGAGAGGGCAGACGTCGTGGTGCCTGCGCGGCGCGCTGCCTCCGCGAACGATCCGGCATCTGCGACACGGGCGAAATGGAGGAGGTTGATGAGCCTCTGAAAACCGGCTGGTGTGGACACAGAGGCAACTTAGTCCTGCCTCGGCTACGGCTACAAGAGCGAATAGATCCTGCGTATCTCCGTCGAAGCAACGAAGACCGGATGACAGGAGTAGGCAATGCCAACCACGGAAATCAACGAGGCCACCTTCAACGAGGCGGAGCGCGCTCTTGCCGGCCAGCCTATGATCGTAGTCAACCTGCTGCGCTATCGCGAGACGGCGGACTATGGCGAAGGCGATGAGCAGCCGCGCTGCACCGGACGCGAGGCATATTTTGGCCGCTACGTTCCCGCCTTTGCCGAATTGACGCATGGCCAGGACATCGGGGCGCAATGGCTCGGCAAGGTCCATGCCGCGTTCGCAAGCCCTGCGGACGAGGCGTGGGACGACGTGGCGCTGGTGCGCTATCCCAACTTCGCGGCGTTCCGGGCCATCGTAGAGAGCGCGGCCTACCAGGAGAATGCCGCCCCTCACCGGCACGCCGCACTCGCCGACCTGCGGCTTCTCGCCACGACCCCGGTGCCGCTGCCGAACCGCGATGCGAGCGGCCAGTGAACCTCGAAATTCGTCCCGGTATGCTGGAGACCGCTCGACACCGGACCGCCTTCACCGAAGCCGGCCCATCCGACGGACCGCTCATGATCTTCGTACATGGCTGGCCCGAACTGGGCATCATCTGGGAACACCAGCTGGAACATTTCGCCGCCATGGGCTGGCGCTGCGTAGCGCCCGACATGCGCGGCTATGGGGGCTCGTCCGCGCCGACGCGAACTTGCGACTATTCTGTGCGGGAGATCACGCGCGACATGGTCGAACTGCATGACGCGCTCGGCGGGTCTCCCGCGATATGGGTGGGGCACGATTGGGGTTGCGCGCCCGTCTGGTCGATCGCTGCGCATCATCCCGATCGATGCCATGGCGTGGTGGCGCTCTGCGTGCCGTACTTCGCGCGTGGCAACACGGCCGAGAACATGATCGCGACCGTCGACCGACGACTCTATCCGGTAGATCACTATCCCGCCGGCCAGTTCGACTACTGGCTTTACCATCGTGAGCACGCCGGCCCTGCAGCGAGCGCCCTGGAGGCTGATGTCCGGGCGACTATCGCGGCATTGTTTCGCCGCACGGCGCCGGACGTGGTCGGCAAGCCGTCGAAGTTTTCCGAGTTGCGTTCACGTGGCGGCTTCTTCGGCCCGGAGCGACGCGCACCGCCGATGGCGCGGGACGAGACGATGATGAGCGAAGCGATGTTCGAGGCGTTCGTTACCGCCTTCGACCGAACGGGCTTCCGCGGCGCGAACGCCTGGTATCTCAACGATGCCGACAACGCGGCATTCGCTCGCGAGGCATCTGGGTTCGGCCGGATCGATCTGCCGGCGCTCTTCATTCATGCCAACCGTGACACCGTGTGTGACACGATGCACAGCGGCCTTGCCGAGCCCATGCGGGAGGACTGCACGGCGCTGACCGAGATCGTCGTCGAGGCGGGGCATATGGTGATGCTGGAGGACCCGGAGGGGGTCGCCCGTGCAGTAGAGGGCTGGCTTGACGAGGCTTCGTTATTCGCGCTGTGCAAATCGGGTAGCAAAGTGGAGAATCTACCCGGGGAATCTTGAACCGGAGCGCCGATCGTCGGCGTTACCGATCAGTCACAAAAAAGATCGACGCCGGCTTGGCGAGTTTTTCAGCATCGGTCCGATTGAGACACGCTACCAGGGCAACTCTCCTTCCGCGTCAACAAACCTGCCCGACGACGTTTGAAGCATCGCAACCGCCATCAGCCAGACCGCTCCCCCATGGAGAAACCTGCACTGGCAGCGCCGATGGGCAGGAACGGCAAGCTCCGCGTCGGGGACCCGGTCAAGGCGAGGATGGCGTTTGCAACCGCAGGCGCAATGGGCGGAACACCGCACTCCCCCATGCCGGTCGGCCGATTGCTGGATGGGAGGATGTGGGTCTCGACTGCTGGCATCTCGTTCATGCGAAGGATCGGATAGCGATCGAAGTTGGTCTCTTGAACAACACCATCCTTAAGCGTGATCGCCCCGTAAAGCGCCGCTGACAGACCGAACCCGATCCCGCCTTCCATTTGCGCTGCGATCTGGTCGGGAGAAACAGCGATCCCGCAGTCCACGACGGCAACGACGCGGCGCACAGCGGGGCAGCCCTCCACCAGTCGCACTTCGGCAATCTGGCCGACAATGGTGCCGAACGCCTCGTGGATCGCCAGACCCCGTGCCCAGCCGGCTTCGAGCGGCCGGCCCCAGCCCGCTTTGTCGCAAATCGCGTCGAGCACCGCCAACCGGCGTTTGTCGCCCGCTTTCTGGTAGAGCGCACGTCGGTAAGCCGCCGGATCGCGATCGGCGCGCCGGGCGAGCTGGTCGATGATATGCTCCATCACCATGCCGGTGTGCGAGTGACCGACGGAGCGCCAGAAGGTGACCGGCACCGAAAAGTCAGGGCTGAAGACCTTCCCGTCGACGGTGGAGGCTGTCGAGAAGTAAGGAGAGTTCGTAATGAGAGGTGGTTCTAGGAATCTGAACAGCGGGGATAAGTGGATTGCCGATCTGACAGCGGCCATGCTGGCCGCGAAGAGGAAGCAAGATGAGCAAGCGACCCCGCCGGAACCACAGTCCGGCATTCAAGGCCAAGGTGGCGCTGGCTGCTGTGAAGGGTGAGAAGACGCTGGCCGAGCTGGCGCAGGAGTATGAGGTGCACCCGAACCTCATCAACCAGTGGCGGTCCAAGCTGCTGGAGGGGGCGGCAGACGTGTTCGGAGCGGTTCCGGCAGCGAGCGAACCAGCGGTCGATATAACCGTGCTGCACGCCAAGATTGGTGAGCTGACGCTGGCGAACGATTTTTTGGCCGGTGCGCTCGGGAAGGCCGGTCTGTTGCCGAGCGCAAAGCGATGATCGACCGTGACCATGAGTTGCCGCTGACCCATCAGGCGCAGCAGCTCGAGATCAGCCGCGGCAGCATCTACTATCTTCCGCGGCCTGTATCCTCGGCTGACCTGGCGATCATGCGCCGGATCGACGAACTTCATCTGCTCTATCCGTTCGCCGGGAGCCGGATGCTGCGCGATCTGCTCCGTCAGGAGGATGTGAGCATCGGACGACGGCATGTTGCGACGCTGATGAAGCGGATGGGGCTAGAGGCGATCTACCGCCGTCCGAACACGTCGAAACCGGCGACGGGTCACAAGATCTATCCCTATCTGCTGCGCAAGCTGGCGGTGACGCGGCCGAACCAAGTTTGGGCGACCGATATCACGTATGTGCCCATGGCGCGCGGTTTCGTCTATCTGGTCGCTATCGTCGATTGGTTTACCCGGCGGGTGCTGGCTTGGCGGGTGTCGATCTCAATGGATGTCGCGTTTTGTATCGAGGCACTGGAGGAAGCGCTCGCCCGTTATGGCAAGCCTACGATCTTCAACAGCGACCAGGGCTCGCAATTTACCAGTGCGGCTTTCACCGCTGTCCTTCACCGAGAGAAGATCGCCATTAGCATGGATGGAAAGGGTTGCTGGCGCGACAACGTGTTCGTGGAGCGCCTCTGGCGCTCGGTGAAATACGAGGACGTGTACCTCAACGCATACACCTCAGTCCCGGAAGCACGCGCCGGCATCGGCCGATACTTTGCATTTTATAACAGCATCCGGCCACATTCAGCCCTTGGTACCAGGACACCGGACCAGGTATACTTCGACCAGCCGCTTCTCGCAGCGGCATGATCAACCAGCGGCGATCCACTTATCCAGACCGCGAGCCTGTTCAGACAACCGGGGCCACCTCTACATCCCAGCCATTCACACTGGCCACGCAGTCAAGCGTCTCGATCGGCGCATGAGCGAGATACGGGAAGTCGAATCCGAACTCCACGACATCGCCGGTGAACGGCGTCTCCGGTTCATCGCCCTTGGACGTGAAATCGCTCGAGTCCAGGTCGCTGCGTCCGGCTGCGATATCGTGATAATAGCGGATGAGCTCGGACGTGGAGCGTTTCTCTGCCTCGCTGTCATCCCATTCGATGCGCAAGGCGTCACGCCCCCGCTTTGCGGCGAAGGTGGTTTCAGCGACGACCACGACCCCGGTTTCGATAGCGAAGGCATCGACGACGCCCTTGATCTTTCGTGCATCGGACGGGTCGAAACGCACCAGCTTGCCCCCGAAGCGCGGGCTGTGCGCGACCATCGCGACCAGCATATCGGGACGCTGGATATCCTGCGTGTAGACCTGAGCGCCCGTAGTCTTTGGCAGACTGTCCTTTCGCCTCACCCGATCCGTGCCGATCAGGCGAAAGTCCTTCGCGAGCTTCAGCGTCGGCGACTGCGGCGGCGTCTGCCGGGCGGCGTCGGTAAGCAAGTCCGCGAAGGTTGCGGAGCGGTTAGACGAAGGATGCGACACAACCCCGTCCCGGACTACGATCAGGCGACGCGGGATGCTCCAGCGAAGTGCGGCCGCGTCGACGAACATGGAGCGCGCTGCGGCGCCTGCGTTGCGCATGCCATCCCAGTTCGACGCGATCGAGTTCGACCCGGCAGTTCCCTGCACACCATAGGCACGGAAATTACTCCGCGAGTCGATGACCCGCACCCGGTCCCAATCCGCATCAAGCTCTTCTGCGACGATCGCGGCGATGCCGGCATGGATGCCCTGCCCCAGTTCCTGCTGCTTGTTGACGATCGTCACCCAACCATCAGGGGAGATACGAACGAAGGAGCCGAAGGCGCTTGGTTCGGGACTGCGGCCGCCACCGCTCAATATCGCCCCGCCAATCTCCATCGGGTGCGTGGCGGCATAACCTACCACCAGCGCTCCACCGACCAAAGAGCCGCCGAGGATCATCTTGCGGCGCGTCATGTGGAGACCGCGCTTGCGGGCCGGCGTATCGATCATGGACGATCTCCTGTTTGCAGGCTCATGCAGGACATTTGGCACCTGTCTCGAGCCACGCCTCAATAAGGGCACCGAACTCGGCTTGCGTGCCCGGTGCAGGCGTGCGCTTGCCGCCAGGATGCCACGCCCAACCGACAAGCTCGTCCTCCGCGAGGTGATGGAGCAGTTTGTCGCGCTCCATGTGCGCGCGCGTCGGATCGAGAATCTGCCGGCAAATCTCGCCCAGCGTCTTGCCCTGCCAAGCCATCTCGATAGGTGCTAGCTTCCACTTGGGATTGCCGGGCACGCCCGAGGGCTCGAAATTGCTGTCGTGGTGACAGGTCGAGCAGCGCAACGCCGGTGCGCCGGCGTTGTCGAGGCCGCGCGTGACCCACGGAATATGCGGGCGCATGGCATCGGTCTGGGTCGGACGATCAGTGCGTGGGTGACAGTTCATGCAACGGGGGTGCTGAATTACGCGCCCGGCTTCCTCGAACAAGGAGACCGACCGGACCGTCGGGTCGGTGATGGCCGTGAAGGCCATGACAGCGCGCAGGTGCACGAGGTCGATTGGCGGATGATTGGCAGCCAACGATTGTGCGTCCGGCAATGGCTGCGGACGAAAGACGATCGCTGAGACGAGAACGATCGCCGCGATGGCCAGCACCAACATGGGCAGGCAGCCGAACCGCCGACGCCGCCGCTCGCCCGGTGCGCGACGCCACCTCACGATTGGACCGCCCCGATTACATCGGCGGCATCGTGGATCGCGGCCCGAATGCGGTTGTAGGTTGCGCAGCGGCACAAATTGCCACTCATGGCGATGTCGATATCGGCGTCGGTCGGCTTCGGGACGCTGCGCAGCAGAGCCACCGCGCTCATGATCTGGCCCGACTGGCAAAAGCCGCATTGCGGCACGTCGCGGGCAACCCACGCATCACGCACCGCGTTGGCCTGGATTCCCGCGACCGCCTCGATCGTGACGATTTCCGATCCCGCCGCTACGTCCAGTGCAAGCGAGCATGAGCGCATCGGTTGACCGTCAACATGGACCGTGCAGGCGCCGCACTGCGCTATACCACAGCCATATTTCGTCCCCGTCAGCTTCAGCACATCGCGAAGTACCCAGAGAAGTGGCGTCTGCCCGTCCTCATCGACGTGGCGGATCTCACCGTTTACGGAAAGGGAATATCGCACGGGCTAGGCTTGGGCTGCTGTGATCATGCCGCTGAGGGTATGTCGGGTCGGAGGCGCAGAGAACGCCCATTCCTTCAGAAATCATGCCCGTTCCTACGGGAGGACGTCGGGCTTCCGTTCAACCGAAGTTAGAAGAACGCGCCACCCGCCATGAACGGAACGATGCCGACGAGCATGACGATTGCAATCCGCACCTGCAGATAGTGGCGAATGTCCGAGCGGACGAAAAGCTCGCGCGCATATCTCACGTCTTCGACAAAGGTCAGCGCGGTCCCGGCGGCCACCGCATAGGCAAGGAAAACCGACAAGGGCGCGGCCAACGATCCCAACCGCGCGGGAAAAACCACGACGATGAAAGCGTTCACCGCCCAGCCCAGCAGATAGTCCAGCTTCATAAAACGGTCGCGCGCCAGTTGAATGTGGGGAACCATCAGCGCGCGACCGAGAGACAGGCAATGCGGTAGACAGATGCCGGGGGCACATTGCGAAAGGTTGTCCCAACACGCTCGGCGCCAAGCCCGAGCCGATCGAGTATCTCATCGGACACGGAGCAACGCAGGCCATAGGTGAAGAGGTAGAGTGCGGCGCTAGGCTTCATGCGCGTGAACGCAGCGCGCAAGATAGCCTCGACCTGGCCGGCCTCCATGTTCCGCAAGCCCAGCCCGCAGACCGCTGCTCCGAACGCCCGGGTTTCAGCGCCTTTGAGACGGCCCAGGTCGGCTGCGTCGATGCCGAGGATCGTCGCACGCGGAAAGCGCCGCTTCAGCATACCCGAGAAGTTCGGGTTCTGCTCGACCAACGTCAGGTCGCATTCGGCGACGCCGCGCGCAATCAGTCCGCGCGTAAACACGCCCGTTCCCGTACCAAGCTCGAGCACCGCTCCCGCCTGCCCGTCAATGCTTCCCGTGATCAATGATACGAGCGCCTTGCCGGAGGGCACCAACGCCGCAGTGCCGACAGGGTCCCGTAGCCACTCGAGGAGGAACCGGGCCGAATCCCAGGGGCTGCTAACACCCGGACCGCGATCGTCTGCCGCTCTGAGTCGAAGATCGCTCGATACGATTTGCGGCTGCGCCAGCGGTATGCCGTTCTCGTAAGAAAGGCTGTTATCGCTGCCCAGATCGAAGCAATAGCGCTTCCACCGTGTCAAAACGGTGCTTTTCGCTGAGGTCATCATGGTCCAATCTGCTTGGCAAGTGGGGGTGTTGGTGACGTCGTGCCCGCGATGATCGAGGTTGCCCGATCCGCGTCCAGTGCTGCGAAGCCGCTGTCCAGTTCAGGCCAGCTTGAGATGCGCGCGCAGGGTTGGACTCTCTACGTCAATCGGGGCCGGATCCCGTTGACGATCATCTGAAGCAGTTCCCGGATTTGCGGCGTCGAAAAGCCTGCTTTCTCCAGGCTCGCTGCCTGGACGCTTTGCGGGAACAAAGCGCGAGCCAACTCGGTGTAGGCCCGCAGCGCTTCCAGGCGCGGATCGGCGAGCGAAATAGGCCTTGGGTTAGCGAAAAAGATCAGGAGATTTTGCAAACCCGATCGCCGATGGGCGATCGTTCCGTCGTTGATCCCGATTACGACGGCCATACGCTCCAAGTAGGAAAGGCGCGTCGTGGCAACGGCAGGCCGAATCTCCGCCTTCGCCTCCGCGCCCGCAATCGGCGGTGACAGATCCATGAACATCAAGCTTCTCCATCGGCAGAGTTGCCGGCAGCAGGCCCGTACAGCGCGTCAGGTTATTGGGCGCATCCTGCTATCCGGCAGCATAATGCGTCCATGAGACCACCAAGCTCCATGCCCGATCTCGCAGAACACTTGCCTAGTCCTCCAAGGTGGACGTCAAGCATTTGGCTCTCAGCAAGCCTCACGCCCGCGGCCTCATCGCGACGATCGGGACGGACAGCTATCCCATCGCGACCTTGAGGTTCAGCGCGTCGCGCTTGGGCGCGACACCGAATGCGCGAGAATATTCGCGACTGAACTGCGAGGGACTCTCGTAGCCGACCTGATAGGCCGCTTCCGCGACACTAACCTGATCCGTCATCATCAGACGCCGCGCCTCGAGCAAACGAAGTTGCTTCTGGAACTGGAGCGGCGTCACCGAAGTCAACGCCTTGAAGTGCTGGCTGAAAGACGAAATGCTCATGTGCGCGACCGCGGCCAATTGTTCCACCCGGAGTGTCTGGGCGAAGTTACCGCGCATGAGGTAGATCGCTCTGGCGATGCGTTCGAGATGTGTGTCCGGCATGGCCTGCTTGCACAGCTCCGATGCATTCGGGCCGCTCAGCAGCCAGTAATAAAACTCGCGCATCAACGCCGGGTAGAGGATCGGGATGGCCTTTGGCGTCTCGGTCAGCTTGATCATACGCAGGACGCAATCGGCAAGCGGGCCATCGACGTCGGCCACGAACACGCTTCGGCTGCTGTTCGTCGAAGGAACAGGAGGCGTTTCGAGCAGTTCCAGCACCTCGCGCATCATCCCGGGGTCGAACGCTATCGCGACGCCGACAAAAGGAAGGTCCGGACTCGCGGCGACGATCCGTCCGCAGGCCGGAATATCCAGACTCACAACCAAACACTGCATCGGACCGTAATTGAGCGTCTCGTTGCCGACGAGAAATCGCTTTGCTCCCTGCAATGTGATGCAGAGCGAAGGCTGATACACGTCATGATTTTCGTGGTGCTGGTATGAGCGGATCATATGCACGCCGGTGTTGAGCACGGGGAAGAAGCCTTCCCCACCGCCCTGCGCATCCGCATAGGCATTCGCTGCGGCGAGAAGCGCTGACAACACGCCGTCCCAATCTGCGCGGTGTTTTGCCGAAACGCGCTCCGAAGGCCCTCGGATTGGGCCGATTGCAGGAAAAGGCAAGATTTTTCCGGTTTCTGGCATTCTGACCATCGCTCGATCCCTCTAGCTTGTTGGTGCCAACCCAAGCGAGGCGAATGACAACATGCCAGAAACCATCGCCCCGTCAATAGTAATAGATGCCATCGTGCCAAATTCCTTAGAGAAAAAGGATAATGAACTCCTCCAGGGAGGACGGGCAGTCATGCTCTTGGCCGCGCTGTTTTTCGTAAGCGCATTCAGTCAGATAGACCGAATACTCCCGTTCATTCTTGCAGAATCGATTAAGGCCGATCTTACACTTAGCGACACCCAGATCGGGCTGTTGACCGGGATAGCCTTCGCGGTCTGCTACGCGCTGTTATCGCTCCCGCTGGCGCGTGCGTCCGATCGAGGGTCTCCTCGCCTCGTACTGGTCGCATGCATCATGATCTGGAGCGCGATGACGGCCTTTGGCGGTTTAGCCGTCAGCTTCTTCCTTCTCGCCCTAACGCGATTCGGCGTCGCGCTGGGTGAGGCCGGCGCGATGCCGTCAGCCCATGCGCTGATCGCCCGCAAGATCATGCCGGAGCGCCGGGGCCTGGCGATCGGGATTTCCTCCATGGGCATTCCGCTCGGGACGATGGCGGGGTTTGCACTGGGCGGAGCACTCGGGGATTCAATCGGGTGGCGTGCCGTTCTGCTCGGTGCCGGCGTGATCGGCGGATTGATCGCCTTGCTGGTGCTTGTCGCCGCAGGACCGACTCCACCGTTAAAGCGTGCCGCCGCGACGAGCGAACCCTTTATCCCGGCGAGCCTGCGCCTGCTTTCGTCTCCCGGATTTCGCTGGCTGTTCATCGGTGCAATCCTCGCCGGGTTCGCGGGCGCACCCTTCTATGCATTCGGGGCGGCGTTCCTGATGCGCACGCATGGTTTTACCGCAAGTCAGGCGGGGCTCGCCTTCGGGCTCCTGCAGGGCTTGATGGGTATAATCGGCACCATGGGCGGCGGGCGGTGGTTCGATCGATCGGTGCGCGCCGGGCATGGTCGCGTCGTCGGCCCTCCGGCCGTGCTGTTCCTGTTCGCCAGCGTGACGATGACGGCGGCGCTCTTCACGCCAATTGCATGGCTGTCGGTCGCCTTGCTGGTGCCGACCATGCTGTCCTTCTCGTTCCTGCTGCCATGGTCGTTCGGTGCCGGTCATCTCGTTGCCGGCAAAGGCAATGAAGCGATGGCCTCCAGCCTCGGCATGATCGGCTCCGGCCTCCTCGGCCCGGCATTGGGCCCGCTGTTCGTCGGGATGGTCAGCGACGCGGTCGGTACGCAGCAAGGTGCCAACGGCCTTCCTCTGGCATTGTTGATCGTTCCCATCGCCAGCGTGCTGACCGGCCTGGCCTTCCTCGTCGCCAATCGGCGCGTCGCCGTCGTGCTTCGGCAGCACTGACCGCTGAACCTGCGTTCCGTCTCTCAAGGACCTGTCTCATGAAGTACAAGACTCTCGGCAATACCGGCCTGTTCGTGTCCGAACTCTGCCTCGGCACCATGACCTTCGGCGGCCAGGGCATGTGGGCGAACATGGGCAACGTCCAGCTCGACGATGCGCAGGCGCTGATCTCCCGCGCGCTCGACCACGGCATCAATTTCATCGATACCGCGGATATCTACTCCGCTGGCGCATCGGAAGAGATCGTCGGCCAAGCGCTCAAGAACCTCGGCGTCCGGCGCGAAGATGTCGTGATCGCCACGAAGGTGTGCGGCCCGACGGGTACGGGGCCGAACGACGCCGGCAACTCGCGCGGACATATCCTCGACAGCGTCAAGGCCAGCCTGAAGCGTCTCCAGGTCGATCATATCGACCTCTACCAGCTTCACAACATCGACACCGTCACGCCGATCGAGGAAAGCCTCGACGCGCTCGACACGCTCGTGCGGCAGGGAATGGTCCGCTACGTCGGCGTCTCGAACTGGTCGGCGTGGCAAATCGCGCGCGCGTTGGGCCACAGCGAGCGGCTGAACCTCACCAAGATCGCAACGACGCAGAATTATTACACGCTCGCCGGGCGCGATCTCGAGCGCGAGCTCGTGCCGCTCATCAAGGCCGAGAAGCTTGGCCTGTTGGTCTGGAGTCCGCTGGCAGGCGGCTTGCTGAGCGGCAAATACGGTCGCGATAGGCAAGGCGAAGGCGGCAGTCGGCGGACGACCTTCGACTTTCCCCCGGTGCAAATGGAACACGCTTATGACGTGATCGACGTGATGGAAGGCATCGCGAAGGGCTACGGCGTCAGCGTCGCCCGGATCGCGCTCGCCTGGTTGCTGCATCAACCGCACGTCACAAGCGTGATCGTGGGTGCCAAGCGCGTCGCACAGCTCGACGACAATGTCGGTGCGACCGAGCTGGTGCTCACCGCCGACGACCTCGCCGAACTGAACGCTGCCAGCGCGCTGGCGCCTGAATATCCCGCCTGGATGCAGCGCACGCGCCAAGCTCCACCGAAGGCTCCGCTCGAAACCGAGTCCGAGGTGGATTGAGATCGGAACTGCGAGGTTCTTTCATCCCGCGGTTCCGTAGCGAGGTCACCCCCCTACCCCCCCCGGGGCGACCTTGCGGCCCACCGAAGGAGACCCGTCAACCGAGTTCCTTCGGTGGCGCTGCCGCCCCTCTTCCGAAAGCGTCATCCATGCGTAACTTACTTCCGACCATTCTCGCCTGCGGCGTTGCCGCGATGACCGCTGGCACCGCTCAAGCACAGGCCGGTCCTTCCGACGACGGCTCCCCGCACGGCGTGGTTGCCATCGGACCGGGCGTCGTTCCCGAATTCGACGGGTCCGGGGACATGCGTGTGTTCCCGTTCGTAGTCGCCGACATCAGGTGGAGCGGCATCAACGTCCAGGTCGGCGGTTCTGGCCTGCGCGTCGACGTTGTCCCGGATTCGCGTCTCTCGATCGGGCCGGTGCTCGGTATGCGTCTTCCGCGCAACGACGCGGATGGACCCGTCGGGTTGCTGCCCAACATCGGCACGGCAATCGAAGCGGGTGCGTTCGTCGGCTATCGGTTTGGCGGCAATCAGTCAGGCCAAGGCTCGCTCCAAACGGAGCTATCCCTGGTCCACGATGTCTCGCAAACCCATAACGGCCTTCTGGCCACCGCAAGCGTGAGCTACGCTGCCGTTCGCCAGAAGGACTTCTTCCTCTCCTTCGGCGCGCAAACCACTTGGGCGAACCAAGACTATACACGCACCTATTTCGGTATCGACGCGGCTGCGGCCGCGGCGAGCGGGTTGGCAGCATATCGACCGGGCGCGGGGATCAGGGATGTCGGTACCGGGATAACCGCTGGCTATTGGTTCAGCGATCATCTGGGCCTCACGGCACGCGCGGGCGCCAGCTATCTCGTCGGCGACATCGCTGACAGTCCGATCACCGAAGATGGCAGCCGTTGGCAGCCTGCTGGTGGCCTCATGCTTTCCTACAGGTTCTGAGCCGCTCGTGACTGACGATCCGCTTGGAGACATCCTGATGTTCGCAGCGCCGCTGGGCGTCGCCGGCATCTTCCTCATGGCGCTCTTCGAACGGATCGTGCCGATCCTGCCCTCCCACGGCCTCTACGCCGCGATCGGCGTTGCCGCGGCGGAAGGAGCGTGGGGGTTGCCCGTCGCCATAATCATGTCTGTTCTGGGGAGTGGAGCGGGCGCGTTCACTGGCTATCGCGTCGGCATCCGCATCGCGGCCGGAGAGGGGCGCGCGATCCGCATACGCAGTCTTCTGCGCCGTCGCGACCGTCTGGGCCTCTATCTGCGCAGCCTGCAACGCCGCAGCAGCGTGCTGCCGTTCGTCGCGCAACTCCTGCCCGCCGCGCGGCTCGTCGCGCCGCTGATCGCAGGAGCCACGCCGCATGATTGGCGGCGTTTCTCGATCGCGACCCTAGCCGGGCTTACCATCTGGAACACCATCTTCATCGCGATCGGCTTCGTGATCGTGCGGTTGGGAGGCCCGACCAACGCCTCGGTCGTCAGCGCAGCGATACTCGTCCTGCCAGCCGGTTTCTTAGTCGTCACGTATCTGACTAGGCGCCGGCGAGGCGGAACGGCGTCGACATCAACGGCTCACCGAACATCCGGACAATAAGGTGCCGAAAAAATCTCCCCGCAGAGTATTTCGGGAACGATAAATCTCAATAATGGGCTCGGCGCAGTGCAAGAGATGATTACTCCAGCGCGTTCTACGTTCACTATCTTCGCCGGCGCGCAATTCCGCGCCAATAGTCTAGACCAATCCGCACTTATTGTCTGGCTGCCACACTGAATGAAAGCCTATGTAAATGGATTGGACCGAAGGGTACTTCACAGATCTCAATTACACGTACGGATATTATAGAGAGATGAACTCGGCGATGCTGAGACTCGCCGCCATCGCAGCAGGCGTTCAACCACCCTCGATCGCGGAACCGGTCTACCTCGAACTGGGGTTTGGGCAGGGCGTCTCCATCAACGTCCATGCGGCTACACTGGCGGATGCCTCGGGCGCGGACCTTCGCCTGTTCGACGACTCGTTTGCTGAATTCGCGGCCGAGACGACCTCCCGATTTTCGACTTCATCGTGCTGCACGGCGTATGGAGCTGGATATCCGAATGGAACCGCTCCCTGATCTGCGACGTCATTCGCCGCGGCGGCGATGCTCGCCTCGTCCGTCACATCAAGCTGCACGAACTCGACTCTCAGGCCAGATGCGGCAAGATCGTTCGCGGCCTTCCGGCCTCTCCCGGGATCGCGCGCGCCGATTAGAACGGTCAGACCGGCCTCTGCCAGCTGGCGGGCGATCTCGAGTCCGATACCCTTGTTGGCGCCCGTGACGAGTGCGACACGATGATCGTTGGTCATGATACATTCTTTCATTGGTTGCAGGTGCCAAAGAGCGGCGGTCGTGGCGCCAACCTACCGGGCCGGCTTTGCCTGAAGATGCGGAGGAGAGACGGGCATGTGATCTGCGAACTTCACGCCCGCCAGCGCCTCCGACACGTCCCACAGGCGAGCGGCGACTGCCTGATCTGAGGCCTGCGGCGGCACCTTCGCCAACGTTGGCCACCCCCGGATCTCCGCAATCCCGTCCGGGCCGTAATAAGCTCCCGGCAGTGCTTGCGGCGACGTTGCCGCGTAGAGCGTCGGCAACGCGCCGCGGGCGGCGGGCTGGAACATGAACGGCAGATAGGTGCGTATCAGCCCGTGGATGCTGCGGCGGCCCGGCCCGTTGTGCAACAGGTCGGTCCGGGAGACGCCCGGATGCGCTGCGATGCTGGCTATTCCCCATCCGGCTGCGTCGCTCCGTCGCTGCAGCTCAAATGCGAACATGAGGCACGCGAGCTTCGATTGCGCGTAGACTGGCCCAGGCTTGTAGCCATGCCGAGCGTTCAAATCGTCGAAGTTGATCGCACCTTGTGGCGCCGCAATGCTCGACAGCGAGATCACACGTGCATTCCTGCTGCGGCGTAGCAGTGGCAGAAGGCGCGCGGTTAGTGCGAAGTGGCCAAGATAGTTGGTGCCGAACTGGAGCTCGAAATCGTCCGCCGTCACCTTGCGCCGGGGCGGAACCATCACACCCGCATTGTTGATGAGCAGATCGAGGCTATCCTGATCGCTCCCCAGTCGCTCGGCGAACGCGGCGACCGAGCGCAAGTCCGCGAGGTCCAGCTGCTCAAACCGCACGGCACTTCCCGGCGTTTCGCCATGAATGCGGCTTACGGCATCGGCACCCTTATTCGGATCGCGGCCCGCGATGATTACCGTGGCGCCCGCACGCGCCAACGCTCGCGCATCCTCGAAGCCAAGTCCGCCCGTACCAGTTACCACGACCGTCTGGCCGTTCTGAGGAGGAATATCAGAAGCTGTCCAACGGACCATCGCGTACACCTTTCGAAGAGCCGTTGTGGCGTCTTCAAACGGATAGGATTTACAGGACCAAATACCCATGCCGGAATCCGGAATTTACGTGCCTGATCCTACAGACCAGCATTCCTGACAACGATATATTCAGCGTATCGCGGCCGCCAACATCGCCTTGAAGTTCATGACGTCGCGCTTCGGGGCCGTGCCGAACGATCTGGCATATTCACGGCTGAACTGCGACGCACTTTCGTAACCTACTTGATAAGCCGCATCGGACACGTTCGCGTTGTCGGATACCATCAAGCGGCGAGCCTCGAACAGCCGAAGCTGCTTCTGATATTGGACCGGGGTCATCGACGTCATCGCCTTGAAGTGCTGATGAAAGGATTGGTCAGTTGCTGCAACACCTCGCGCAGAACCGAGACGTCGAAGTCGATCATCATCCCAATATACGGCTTGATCTGCGTCGCTCCCACCATGCGCCCGCTGGCTGGAATCTCGAAGCTGATGATCAGGTATTCCATCTCCTCGTATCGCAGCATCGTGTCGCCGAAGAGGATTTCCTTGGCGCCCTTCAGAACGACGCACAGCGAGAGCCGGTACAGGTTATGGACGGGCATATTCTCATGGAATGACTGTGCGAAATGGATGTTGGCCATAGGCGTCTGGAAGCGACCTTGGCCGCCACCTCGGGCTTCGATGAAGCCCAGCACGGCGGACATAAGCGCGGGCGGGGTCTGGGCTTCCGGTTGAAACGAAGCCGGAGCCGTATCGGGATTACGTTCGGCCGTCTGAAGGGCTGGCGTCGCGTCGCCACTCGCTACGATCGATGCCCGACCGTCTTCTTCTCCGCTATCGCGCTCGCCGCCACCGTCATCTTCTGGCTCTGATCAACGAGTCCCGACCCTAGAGGTCAGCGTAGAACGACGACCGGACAGCTACGTTCGTACGGCAAGGTATCCCGAATATTGCAGCGGAAACGGCTCGCTCGAGAAAAGGGATTAACGCGTGCGAGCCGCAGTCCGGCTAGCCGGATACGGTCTTGGGACGCAGCCGGCGACATAGACCATGCGCGTCCGGATCGGCCGGATCAAGTCCGATTTTGAACTTAAAGTATGCCGGCCAGCCATGGTGACGAGCCAAAGGTTGAGCGGCGAGCCGGCATACCTGTGCACCAACCATTCGGATTCGTGTTCGGATGCATCAAACGGGGCAGATCATGCGACGTGCATCCGGGGTCACGGTTAAATAAGCGCGTCGAGCAGGCCGATCAGGGGCCGATCCGCGGGGGGCATCGGCAGGGTGTGCATGTCCGTCGGCCTCACCCAACGCAGCGCGGTCGCCTCGATCGCACGAGGCACCCCACTCCATTTGCGCGTAATGTATAGCAGCAGCAGTAGATGGCGACTTCCCAGCGGCGCGCTGGCGAAGGCAGCAGGCGCAAGGCACGCATGGGGCACGGCAATCGCCAGTTCCTCCTCGAGCTCGCGGATCAACGCAGCCTCTGGCGTTTCGCCCGGCTCGACCTTGCCTCCGGGAAACTCCCAAAGACCCGCTAGTGATTTTCCCTCCGGGCGCTGCTGGAGGAGCACACGACCTTCCAGATCGACGAGCGCCGCCGCCACGACGGGCAAAATGAGCGGAACGGCCGATTGGCATGCCGACGCGGGCAAGTCGTTGGTCATTCCTTAAGTCTCCCCTGAATATGACGTGCGACGATGTCGATACGTTACGCAATAGCCCTGGCCACTCGAACGATTGCACGTGCGTGGCGCGAGACCCGGGCGGCGACGGCGATCGAATATGGGCTGATCCTTGCGCTCGTCGTCATCGCGATGTTCGTAGGCCTGATCGCGCTCGCGGACTCGACCACCGGACTGTGGAACAATGTCGCCACGAAGGTGACCAAGGCTCGCTGACTCCGAAAAGAATCTGGGTCCACCTTAAACCTTTCTCAACCCACCACTTGTATCCGTCGGAATGCTGATCCGGCCCGTCCGGTGCAGCCGGGTGACACTGAAGCAATCCAACGATGGAGACCGGAATGAAGACGATCCGCAACTTTTTCAAGAATTCCAAGGGCGCGACCGCCATCGAGTACGGCCTGATCGCCGCACTGATCGCCGTTGCCGCTATCGCCACGATGACGACGCTGGGCACGAACCTGAACAAGACGTTCAAGAACGTCTCGAACAGCTTGGGCAGCGCGACCCCCGCTTAACGATCTACCGATCGACAAGCTAATGTTGGGCGGCGGAACCTCGGTTCCGCCGCCCTCATTACGTGAGGATTACAGGCGTCCCATTTTCAGGAACTTGGCTTGGCGATCATGGCGCAGTTCGGCCGGAGTCATCGCCACGAGTTCACCTAGCGCGCTAGACAACGCATTGCCCAGCGCGCCGATCGCCGCGACACGGTCCCTGTGGGCGCCCCCAAGAGGTTCGGTCACGATATCGTCGATCACGCCGAACGACTTCAGGTCCTGCGCGGTGATGCGCATCGCTTCGGCGGCTTCGGGGGCCTTGTCGGCGGTGCGCCACAGGATCGAGGCGCAGCCTTCGGGGCTGATCACCGAATAGATCGCATGTTCGAACATCAGCACGCGGTTGCCGGCCGCCAGCGCAACCGCGCCGCCCGAGCCACCCTCGCCGACGATCGCCGAAACGATCGGAACACCGGCGTTGAGGCATGCCTCGGTCGAGCGGGCGATCGCCTCCGCCTGGCCACGCTCTTCGGCCTGGATGCCGGGGAATGCGCCCGAGGTGTCGACCAGCGTAACGATCGGCAGGCCGAATCGGTCGGCGAGTTCGACCAGGCGGATCGCCTTGCGGTAGCCCTCGGGCTTGCCCATGCCGAAATTGTGGCGGAGGCGGCTGGCGGTATCGTCGCCCTTCTCATGGCCGAGCACCATGATCTTGCGGCCCCGGAAGGTCGCGAAGCCGCCGATGATCGCCTGGTCGTCGCCGAACGCGCGGTCGCCGGCGAGCGGCACGAACTCGTCGAACAGCGCGGCGACGTAATCCTTGAAGTGCGGACGCTCGGGATGGCGCGCGACCTGTGTCTTCTGCCACGGCGTCAGGCGCGCGAAGGTGTCCTTCAGCAGCTTGTCGGACTTCGCCTGCAAGCGGGCGATGTCGGCGGCGAGATCGACGCTGCCTTCTGCGGCGGTGTCGCGGAGTTCGTCGATCCGACCCTGGAGTTCGGCGATCGGTTTCTCGAAGTCGAGGAAGCTTGGCATCCGCCGCGGTTACGGTGCGGGCGCGTCCGCGTCAACGCGCCGCCCTGTTCGCGTCAACGCGCCACCCTGTTCGCGTCAACGCGGGGGCAGATCGGCAAGCGGGTGACGTGTGTTGACGAGTTCGACGAGGCGGCTCGAATCGACGTGCGTGTAGATCTCGGTGGTCGCGATATCGGCGTGGCCGAGCATGGATTGCAGCGCACGCAAATCGGCGCCGCCCGCGAGGAGATGCGTAGCGAAGGCGTGACGGAGGACGTGCGGGCTGACGCGGTCCGGCGGGATGCCGGCCTCCGCGGCGATTGCCTTCACGAGCTGGTACAGGCGGATGCGCGAAAGATGGCCCTTGCCCGAGGGGAAAAGCCACAGGCGATCCGTCGCGACATGCGTACGCCAGAGCGCCACCGCAGCACGCGCACGGTCCGAGATGGGGACGAGCCGTTCGCGTCCGCCCTTGCCGCGCAGAATCAGGAACGGGCGGTCTGGATGGACCGCGTTGCGCGGCAGGCTGACCAGTTCGGTCGCGCGCAGGCCGGAGCCGTAAAGGAGCTCGAACAGCGCGGAGAGGCGCAGGTCGTTGGGGTCCAGCGGATCGCGCGCGGCGCGTTCGGCGATTGTCGCGAACAGCCGGTCGATATCGGCGTGGCTCAACACCTTGGGAAGCGCGCGCGCCGCGCCCGGCCGGGGAAGCGCCTTGCCGGGATCGTCGGCACGGTGACCTTCATCGGCGAGGAACGCGAAGAAGCGGCGGAGCGAGGCGGACTTTCGGCTCACGGTCGAGCGAGATAGTGCGGACCAGCTGCCCGATACCGTCGCCAGCGCATCCGCATCCGCCTCGACCAAGCCGCCGTCGAGCGTTTGAGACGCGAGCGTCAGGTCACTGCGATAGGCGGCGACGGTGTTGGGCGCAGCGCCTGCCTCCGCCGCCATCATCTCCAAAAACCGATCGATCAGTGCGCGATCGCTTGCGTGGCTCACGCGCGCGCGATCGCCTCGGCAGCGATCATCCGCGCCTCGCCGTCGAGGCCGACACCGCGGAGTGCACCGACGATCCGGTAAAGCGCCTCCGGGGGAATGTCCTTCCAGCTTGCCGCCTGCATGCCGACAGCTGCGAGCAGGACCACCGTCCCGGCCTGGCCATCGCGTGCGGCGCGATCAAGCGCGCGGGTCCACGCATTGTCCGCACCGATCCGGACGCCGAGCGACTGTGCCGCGCGCTCGATATCGCCCTGGTCGAGACGTCCCAACCCGGCAAGTCCGGCGAACAGCATACGCTGCTTCAACGCCGAATCACCTTCGCCGCCCGAATACGAAGCGAGGTCGGAATAGCTCAGCCGGCGATGCGCATCGGGATCGCTGAGCATGATCATCGCCCAGGCGTCGCCGCCGGCCGGGACGGTTCCGAGCCAGCGCGCGGCCGTGCGATCCAGCCCGGCGGATAGCATCGATGCCACCAGCGGATCGGCTTCGGCCTTCGCCAGCGCCGGGTTCATCCGCGCCGCGGCGCGCGCGGTCAGCACGAGACGTGCATATTCGGGTCGCGCGTCCGCACCGCCCCAGAGCTGGCGCAGCGCCTTCAGTCGCGCATCCGGACTGCGGTCGGCATAGGCGGTCTGGAGATCGTTGGCGGTCGCGGTCGCGGTGCTTTGCGTATCGTCATCGGTTGCAGCGGCGGCGTAGAGATCGACCAGCGCGGCACTGGAGAGCACCCCCTGCCCCGCCGCAGCTTCGGCGGGGGCAAGTCGAGCGCCGAGCGCAACCGAAGGCGACAACGCCTGCCAGTATCTCACCTGAGGTCCGGCAGTCGCATACAATTCGTCGGGGATCGCGACACCGGTCGCCATCGCCAAACCGAACCGCCACGCGGTCAGCCGGTCGACGCCGTCCCATTCGATCGTCACGGCCTGACGCCCCTGCGCGCCCGCACCCACCACCTTCTGCGCGAGCAGCATGTCGACGCCGTTTGCGACGTTGCGGCGCTTGGCCGTCGCGATCAGGGGGGTAGCCTGTGCCGGATTGCCCGACAGCCCGGCGCATATCGCCTGTGCCATCGTCCAGCCGCGTGCGGGTGCGTAGCGCATCGCGCCCGGAACCAGCGGGCAGAACCCGGCCGGATCTCCCGTTGCCAGCGCCGTATTCATCGCGACCTGGTAGAGTTTCGGCGTGTAGTTGTCGGTGTCGACACTCTGCGTGACCGCACGCGCGGCAACGGACTCGCCCATCCGCAGCAAGAGCCATGCACGCTCGGCGGCGAAGTCCGCGCCATTGGTACGCGTCGGCGTATCCACGCGCGACACCAACGCACGGCGCAGGAGGATCGACATCCACCGTGACGGCAGCGGCGCGGTCAGGCGGCGCATCAACGTCTCGACATATTGACCGTCCGCTTCACCGAAAGCATCGGTATCGAGACCGCCCTGGCTAGCCGTGACCGGACCGACCATCGCGAGCGAGCGACGCGCGGATTCCGGCATCTCGTACTGCGCGAGCACCGCCGGATCGACCGGTGCAGGCGTCGCGACAGGTGGCGCCAGCGGCACGTCGCCCGGCAGCGTCGGCGGCAACGGCTGGATCATCGCGCCCGGCTGCGCGGGTGCGGTCGCCGGAGCGGCGGGTTGCGCGGGATCGGTCGGACGTGCCGGCTGTGTAGCGGCAGGCGGCGTCGGGCGTGGTGCGGGCGCAGGGGGCGGCTCCCCGAACCCAGGCGGCAGGATCGATTCGGGACGATCCTGCCCGATCGCAGGCGCCAGCGCGACCAGTGCTCCGACGGCGACGGCCGCCGTAAGCGTCGCCTTAAGAGAGGTTCGCAAGCGTCACGGCCTTTTCGACGCGGCTCTGCGGACGCTCGGTCGCGCGCCCTGCCAGCAGGAACAGGCCGCCGACGACGACCACAAGAACGACGACGACCGAGACGATGAAACGGGACATACGACGTAACCTTGTAGTGGACGGGTAATGACAGATCGCGCGCCAAGAGCTTTTGCCCTCGCGCGGTGCCGCTGTATAGCGCGGGCTACGATGTTGCAAAGCCACAACCCTTCAGGCGGGCCTGCCGGCCGTCGCCGCCCTGCCCCGATCGATCGCCCGATCGTGCTCGTCGGGCTGATGGGCGTCGGCAAGACCACCGTCGGCCGCCGCCTCGCGCTGCGCATGAACCTGCCGTTCGTCGATGCCGATCACGAGATCGAGGCGGCGGCGGGCATGACCGTCACCGAAATCTTCGCGAAATACGGCGAGGAGTATTTCCGCGACGGCGAACGCCGCGTGATTGGGCGGCTGATCGACGGCACGCCGAAGGTCATCGCGACCGGCGGCGGCGCGTTCATCAACGACGACACGCGCGCGCTGATCCTGCGCGATGCGGTGTCGGTGTGGCTCAGCGCGCATCCCGACATCCTGGTCGAGCGCGTCGGTCGGCGCGATACGCGGCCGCTGCTGCGCAACCGTGACGCGGGGAAAGTTCTCACCGAACTCGCGCGCGTGCGCAACCCGATCTACGCGCAGGCACACATCCATATTGTCAGCAACAAGACGCCGCACGAAGCGACCGTCGCCGCTATCCTGAGGGCGCTTGGCCGATGAAGACCGTTACCGTTGAGTTGGGCGCGCGGACGTATCCGATCCATATCGAGGCGGGGATTCTTGCGAGAGCCGGAGAGTTCCTCGCGCCGCTTGCGAAGGGTCGCCGCGTGGCGATCGTTACCGACGAGAATTTGTCGGTCCATCTCGCGACGGTGCAGACCTCTCTGACCGCGGCGGGAATTGCATCCGTGGCGATCGTGCTGGCACCCGGCGAAGGCAGCAAGAGCTGGGCAATACTTGAGATGCTATGCGACCGGCTGCTCGAACTCGGCGTCGAGCGCGGCGATCATGTCGTCGCGCTGGGTGGCGGGGTGATGGGCGATCTGGTCGGGTTCGCGTGCTCGATCCTGAAGCGCGGGTGTAACTTCGTGCAGATCCCGACGAGCCTGCTTGCGCAGGTCGACAGCTCGGTCGGCGGCAAGACCGCAATCAACACGAAGGCGGGCAAGAACCTGATCGGTGCGTTTCACCAGCCGGTGATGGTGCTGATCGACCCGCAAGTGCTCGACACGTTGCCGATCCGAGAACTGCGCGCTGGCTATGCGGAGGTCGTGAAATACGGGCTGATCGACGATTTCGCGTTCTTCGAATGGTGCGAGGCAAATGGCGCCGCGTTGCTGGCAGGCGACCTAGCGCTCCGCGAATATGCGATCGCGCACAGCGTTTCGGCCAAGGCGCGGATCGTCGCGGCGGACGAGCATGAGACGAACGGGACGCGCGCGTTGCTCAATCTGGGGCACACGTTCGGGCATGCGCTGGAGGCGGAGACCGGGTTTTCGCAGGCGCTGATCCACGGCGAAGGTGTCGCGGCCGGCTGTTCGCTGGCGTTCGCGTTTTCCGCGTCGCAGGGGATTTGTTCGGGTCAGGATGCGGAGCGTGTCGCGGCGCATTGGCGTGACGCGGGTTTGCCGGACGGTCTCGCGGCGGCCGGTATCAGCGCCAGCGGTGCGCGGCTCGTCGATCACATGCGGCACGACAAGAAGATGGCGGCGGGGACTCTGCCGTTCCTGCTCGCGCGCGGGATCGGCCAGACGTATCTCGACAAGACGGTCGACCTCGGGGATGTGGAGGCCTTCCTTGACGCGCAGCCCCGCTGATGCCGAACGGTGTCGCCAAGCAGAACCTGCCGACCAAGGTCTGTCCGGCGTGTGAGCGGCCGTTTACGTGGCGAAAGAAATGGGCGCGGGATTGGGACAGCGTGATCTACTGCTCCGACGCGTGTCGGAAGAAGCGGTAGAAGATTGTTCACCCGCGAAGGCGGGTGCCCAGTCTGGGCACCCGCCTTCGCGGGTGAACAAGGAGGTCACGTGCGGGCGGCACTCCACGCCAGCCACAACCACCCGCCAATCAACAACGCCCCGCCAATCGGCGTGATGGGGCCGAGCCATCGCCCGCCGCCGGCTGCCAGACCGTAAAGCGATCCGGCAAACAACACCCCGCCTACCACGAACAGCCATGCTGGCCCGCGCGCTTCCATCTTTAGCGCCACCAGTGCCGCGACCGCGTGAACCAACTGATAATGGCTTCCGGTCTTCAATAATTCTCGTGCAGCATCACTCGCCCAGTGCGAGCCCATCGCCCCCGCCGCGACCGCGATCGCGCCCGACAAGGCTGCAAGAATGGCGATAATCATTGCGAATCATTCCCCCAGGGAAAGCGCTTTGCGGTCTCGGCGCGGGCCGCCCGCATGTCGCCGGAATCGATCTGCAACTGCAACCGCTCCTTGTCGCGCGCGCGGTACGTCTCCTCCGCGCGATCGATATCGGCCGGCGCGATCTCGAGCCCGCGCATCACTAGGCGCGCCATCTTTACCGCCGATTCGAGCACCTCGCGCACCACGGCGGTCGCGGACGTGTTCTTCAGCTTCACCAGCGCGCGGCGATCGAACGCGCGAACGTAGATCGCGGCGTCCGGGAATGCCTCGTGCACGCTCTCGATCGTGTCGGGCTCGAGCTGGTCGCCGTCCATGCAGAAACAGATGATCTCCGCCTCCGCCGCGCCCGCCTGTCGCAACAGGTCGAGCCGCGTGCCGTCGCCATAATAGACCTTCGCGCCGAACTCGCCGGCGATGTCGATCATCTCGATATCGGTGTCGATCAGCGTCACCGGGATGTCCTGCGCGAGCAGCATCTGGCCGACCGTCTGGCCGAACCGCCCATAGCCGACGATGATTGCATTCGCACCGTCGACCGTGGGGCCGTCGCGTTCCTGCCCCTCGGCGATCGGCTCGGTGCGGAAGCGCCGTGTGATCCCCATCAGGAACGGCGTGGTCGCCATCGACAGCGTGATGATCGCGCCGAACAGGCTGGCTGCCTGCGGTTCGATCAGCAGCCCGGCCTGCGCCTGCGCAAACAGCACGAAGCCGAACTCGCCGCCCTGGCTGAGCAACAGGCCGAGCGCGAACGCCTGCCGCCACGTCATCTTGAACGCCATGCCGATCAGCATGATGACGCTGGTCTTGGTCGCGATCAGTGCGGCGGCCATCGCCATTACGAAGAACGGGCGCTCGGCGATCGCATTGAGATCGAGCACCATGCCGACCGCAAGGAAGAACAGGCCGAGCAGGATCGAACGGAACGGCTCGACGTCCGCTTCGAGTTCATGCCGATACGGGCTGTCGGCCAGCATCACGCCGGCGATGAACGCGCCGAGTGCGGTCGACAACCCGAGCCATTCCATGATCGCGGCGCTGGCGATGACGGTGAAGAGCCCGGCGAAAACGAACATCTCGCGCTCGCCGAGATTGCCGATCAGCCGGAAGAACGGGCGTAGCAGGAAGCGCCCCGCTACGACGAGTCCGACGACCGCAAGCACGGTGTAGATCGCGAGCAGCCAGCCGGGAGGCGCGTTGGCGTCCGCGGGGTTGCGGCTCATCGCGGCGACGATCGTGATGAGCGGGACGATCGAGAGGTCCTGGAACAGCAGGATCGAGAAGGCGCGCTCGCCGAACGGGGTCCGCATCCGGCCCGACGAGCGCAGCATCGGCAAAACCTGCGCGGTCGACGACAGCGCGAGCGGCAGGCCGAGCGCGAGTGCCGCGGGCAGCGAGAACTTCGCGCCGATCCAGACGATCGCGGTGATCGCGAGGCCACAGATCACGACCTGCAGAAGACCGAGGCCGAAAATCTCCTCCTTCATCTTCCACAGGCGTGACGGGTTCAGTTCGAGCCCGACGATGAACAGGAGCAGCGTGATTCCGAGTTCGGCGAACCCGAGCTTCGACTCCGCATCGCCGACCAGACCCAGCACATGCGGCCCGACGACCGCGCCCGCGACAAGATACCCCAGCGTCGCACCCAGCCCGAGCCGCCGGAACAGCAGCACGAACATCAACCCGAACCCGAGCAATACGACGCCGTCGCGGAGCAGCGACGGTGCCGTGCCCTCCGCCATCAGACCTTCGCCTTTGCAGCGGTGTCGGCAGCCTCGGCCGCCGCTTCAGATGCGGCTTCGAACGCGAGCCGGATCGACGGGTGGCGCGCGGTGTAGTCGAGCGCGGGGGTGAAAATATCCATCCCCGGCCAATCGGGCGCATCGCCCTCGCGCGCAAGCCATGCCGTCAGCGCATCGCGCGCGGCGGCGAGTTCCGCAGGGGTGCGGCCGAGGATGTTCGACGCCAGCAGCGACGACGATGCCTGGCCGAGCGCGCAGGCGCGGACCAGCAGGCCGACCTCGCTGACGCGGCCTTCATCGTCAACCGCAACGTCGATCGTCACGCGGCTGCCGCAGATCGGCGAGCGTCTCTCCGCGGTCGCCATCGGCTCAGGCAGGCGTTCGTGGTGGGGGATCGTCGCGGCCAGGCGCAGGATCTCGGCATTGTAGAGGGGCGCGCTCATGGCTTCGGCTCGCTTGCGTTATCGGGTCTGGAAAGCGGCGTTGTTGCGCCGAACACGGGTTTTCCGCGGCGGCGGCGGTCGACGAAATCGGCGATCCCCGCGCTGGTCGCGTTGAGCAGCGGATAGGTCCGCGATGTCGTCATCCAGCCGGGTCGGCGTGACGGTCCGCCGCTCATCGTGTCGATGACGAGTGTGGCGAGCAGGAAGACGAGGCTGGCGAGGATCAGCCCCTTCAGCGCGCCGAATCCGAAGCCGAGCGCGCGGTCGACCGGGCCAAGGATCGAGGTCCGCGTGCGCGCGCCAATCGCGTTGGCGACAAGGCGACCGCCAATATAGGTCACCCCGGTGATGATCGCGAAGGCGAGCACCGCAGCGCCGCCGACGGTGCCGATCATCGGCGACAGCGTGGCGGCAAGCGGGATGTGGAACAGCTTGAGCATCGCCACTATCGCCACCCAGGCGAACATCGACAGCACTTCGGTCACGAACCCGCGGACCAGCCCGAGCACCGCGGAGCCGGCGACGGCGAGCAGGACGACGATGTCGAGGGTGGTGAGGTTCATGGGGTCTGGAATAGGGACGCGAGAGGCGAACCGCTAGTGCGCGGTTGGGTGGAAGAAGATGCGAGCGCTTGCGAGCGGCGGTTAAGGACACGCCCTCCTCCGGTCTGCCGGGCCCTTCGGCTACGCTCAGGAGAGCCTTGTTCCGGCACCCACGGTTCCACACTCTCACGACTATCGAGTTTGGGGAACCGTGGACCCCGGAACGAGTCCGGGGTGACGAGGGAGAGAGTCAGTCGTCCGCAAACCGAATGCTGCGCTCCATCTCTTGTTCTCCCGCGAAGGCGGGAGTCCAGTCTGGCCTCCCGCCTTCGCGGGAGAACAAGGTCCCGACGATCCCTGGGGTGACGCTACCCCCGCCCCATCATGTGATCCACAAACGCGGCGAGCGTCTTGAAGCCCGCGAGTTTCATGCCGCTCTTTTCCCCCGTCATCGATGCCGGGACCATCGCACGTTCGAAGCCGAGTTTGCTCGCCTCCTTCAGCCGCAACGGCCCATGCGCGACCGGGCGAATCTCGCCCGACAACGCGACCTCTCCGAACACCACCGCGTCGACCGGCACCGGCCGCTCCGACATGGCCGAGATCAGCGCCGCCGCCACCGCGAGGTCAGCCGCGGGATCCTGCACACGGTAGCCGCCGGCGATGTTCAGATACACTTCGGCGTTCGAGAAACTTAGCCCGCAGCGCGCCTCCAACACCGCGAGAATCATCGCAAGGCGCCCAGAATCCCAGCCCACAACCGCGCGCCGCGGGGTCGCGCCAGAGGCCAGCCGAACGGTCAGCGCCTGGATCTCGACCAACACCGGCCGCGTACCCTCCAACGCTGGGAACACCGTCGCGCCCGTCATCGCATCGTCGCGGTGCGTCAGGAACAGCGACGACGGGTTGCCGACCTCCGCCAATCCCTCCGTCTGCATCGAGAAGACGCCGATCTCGTCGGTCCCGCCGAAGCGGTTCTTGATCGCGCGGAGGATGCGGTATTGGTGACTGCGCTCGCCTTCGAACGACAGCACCGTGTCGACCATGTGCTCCAGCACGCGAGGCCCCGCGATCGAGCCGTCCTTGGTCACATGGCCGACGAGCACCACGGCCGTCCCACGCTCCTTGGCGAAGCGTATCAGTTCCTGCGCCGACGCGCGAACTTGGCTGACGGTGCCGGGCGCGCCCTCGATCAGGTCGGAGTGCATCGTCTGGATCGAATCGATCACCAGCATCGCCGGCGGCTTCGTCTGCAACGTCGTCAGGATGTCACGCGTCGACGTTGCCGCCGCCAGCTGGACCGGCGCGTTGCCAAGCCCGAGCCGCCGCGCACGCAGGCGGACCTGATCCGCCGCTTCCTCGCCCGAAACATACGCGACCGACTGGCCGGCGAGCGCCATCTTCGCCGCCGCCTGCAACAGCAGCGTCGACTTGCCGATGCCGGGATCGCCGCCGATCAACGTCGCCGAGCCCTCGACGAACCCGCCCCCCAGCGCGCGATCAAGTTCGGCGATACCGGTCGCCATCCGGTCGGGCAGTTTGATCTCCGCATCGAGCCCAACGAGCTGGATCGCGCGGCCACCGGTCTGCAGATTATGCTTCGAATGGAACGGCGTGGCGGCGGTGTTCGCCTCCTCGACCAGCGTGTTCCACTCGCTGCAATCGCTGCACTGTCCCGCCCAGCGATGCGACACCGATCCGCAGGCCTGACACACATAACGCTTCTGGGGTTTCGCCATGCCAGTGATGTACGAGAACGATACGGGAACATCAATGGCTGCCACGCCCGACAAGTTGCGGATTTAGTGGCGCTTGGGGGCACACGGCGTTATCCGCGCGACGATGCACGCCACCGATCTGCGCGTTGCCGTATTCAGCGGCAATTATAATTATGTCCGCGACGGCGCGAACCAGGCACTGAATTTGCTCGTCGGCCATCTGTTGTCGAAAGGCGTGACGGTGCGTGTCTATTCGCCGACCAACGCCAATCCCGCCTTTCCGCCGACCGGCGATCTGGTCGCAGTGCCGTCGCTGCCGCTGCCCGCGGGGCGCGGCGAATACAAGATGGCGCGCGGGCTGCCAGCCGCGATCCGCCGCGATCTGGAGGCGTTCGCGCCCAACCTGATCCACGTGTCGGCACCCGATTTTCTTGGCCACCGCGCGATCAGCTATGGCCGGCGCGGCGGCATCGCCACGATCGCGTCGCTGCACACGCGGTTCGAGACGTATTTCCGCTATTACCGGATGGCGTTCTTCGAGCCGATCATGGTGAAGATCCTGACGCGCTTCTACAACCGGGTCGACGAGGTGCTGGTGCCCGGGCGCGGCATGGCGGAGATCGTCCGCGACTGGGGTGTGAGGACGCCGACTGCGATCTGGTCGCGCGGGGTGAACCACGATCGCTTCACGCCGACGCGGCGCGATCTCGATTGGCGGCGTGCGCGCGGTATTGCAGACGGCGAGGTCGCGGTCGGGTTTCTCGGGCGGCTGGTGAAGGAAAAGGGGCTCGACGTCTTCGCCGATGTCATCCGCGCGCTGGAGCAGCGCGGCGTGCCGCACAAGGTGCTGGTGATCGGCGAGGGTCCGGCGCGCGACTGGTTCGCGAGCCGGGTGCCGGGCGCGGTGTTCGCAGGGTTCCAGTCGGGCGACGATCTCGGCCGCGCGGTCGCGTCGATGGACGTGTTCTTCAATCCGAGCGTGACCGAGACGTTCGGCAACGTGACGCTGGAAGCGATGGCGGCGGGCGTTCCGGTCGTTGCAGCGCGGGCGTCGGGCGCGGTCGGGCTGGTGGACGATGGCGTAACCGGGTTCCTGGTGCCGCCGACGGATATTGGCGGCTATGCCGATGCGATCGGGCGGATCGTTTCCGAGCCGGGCTTGCGCGAGACGATGGGGTGGGCCGGGCACGACAAGGCGGCCGGGTATCTGTGGGATACGATCAACCAGGCCGTGCTGGATACGTATCTGGAGGTAATGGCGCGACGGGGGGCGTAAGCCACACCATCGTCTCCGTTCGCCTTGGCCGTATTTGCGCCCTAACCCCGCGCCACCCCGACCCGGTCACCCTTCCCAAATAACCGTCACCCCAGCGAAAGCTGGGGTATCCCGTTGGTGGGCGCTGCGACCCTAATGGGGAGATCCCAGCTTTCGCTGGGATGACGGTCTGCGGACGCTGTCAGACAGCCACCCAATCGAACGTCAGCGGCGCCTCGCGGAAAGCGAAGCGGTCGAGGTGGCTCGACACCACCTCGCGCATCCGGTCGACGTCTTCGCCCTCCGGCACGGTCAGCGCGACATCGAGCGTTGCGCTGTCCGCACGCATCTCCAGCACGGCACCGCTCGGGAAGGCGATACGGCCCTCTTCTTCCGAGAAGGTGACCTCCATCTTGTGGCTCCAGTGCTTGGCGAGTTGCTGGAGATACTTGCTGGCCGAATGCGTCGGCACGCGTGCCACCGACACGCTCACTTGAGCCGCTCGATCTTCTGCGCGGCGTCGTCGAGCAACGCCGCGACCTCGTGCAGCGTGTCTTCGTTGACGTCCTCGCGCATCAGCCGGTGCTGGAGCACCTGCCGAAGATTGCCCATCGCCCGCCGGATCGGCGCGCCATCGGTCCGCTCGGACTCCGCCCCGACTGCCGCCAGCCGCGCGAACAAGCCGTCAACCACCGCCGTATTCTCGGCCAGATGCGCGCGACCTTCATCGCTTGCCGCAAAGCGCTTCTTCGCGCCTTCCGACTGTTGCGCCTCGATCAATCCCATCTCGTCGAGCATGCTCAGCGTCGGATAGACGACACCCGGGCTCGGCGCATAGCCGCCCCCCGTCAGCCCCTCGATCTCGCGGATCAGGTCGTAGCCGTGGCGCGGCGCATCCGCGATCAGCTTCAGCATGACGAGCTTCAGCTCGCCACCGTCGAACAGCCGCCGCCGGCCACCGGGGCCGCCGCGATGTCCATGTCCATGCCGACCGTGACCTTCATGACCCGGCCGGCCGCGGCCTTCGCCGTCAGCCCGCGGGCCACCGGTCCAGGCTCCATATCCCATACCAAAACGCATTTGAGTGTTCTCCGATATATCTTCATTCATGAGTTGCGATATATCGCAGACTGTTTCCGGTTCAAGAGGCACCTCAAAAATTCGTCACCCCGGACCTGTTCCGGGGTCCACCGGCCCGCAAATTCGCCGTCGATGATCGTGCGGAAGGGTGGATGCCGGAACGAGGCTCTCCTGAGCGTAGCCGAAGGGCCCGGCATGACGGAGTGTGGGTGGCAACGGATGGGCAAACCGGCTCCCCGCCCCTATCTTCCCGCAATGGCCGATCTCTTCGCGGGCTTCGAACCCGCCGCCCCCAACGAAACGCACCCTGAAAACGCGCCGCTCGCCGATCGCCTGCGCCCACGCACGCTGAGCGAGGTAGTCGGGCAGGATCACATTACTGGCCCCGAAGGCGCGATCGGCCGGATGGTGTCGGCAGGACGGCTGTCGTCGATCATCCTGTGGGGTCCGCCCGGCACCGGCAAGACCACCATCGCGCGGTTGCTCGCCGATGCGGTCGACCTGCGCTTCGTCGCGATTTCCGCAGTGTTCTCGGGCGTCGCCGACCTCAAGAAATCGTTCGCCGAGGCGCGCGAGCATGCCAAGATCGGCAAGCGCACGTTGTTGTTCGTGGACGAGATTCACCGCTTCAATCGCGCGCAACAGGACGGTTTCCTGCCCTACGTCGAGGACGGCACGGTGACGTTGGTCGGCGCGACCACCGAGAATCCGTCGTTCGAACTCAACGCCGCACTGCTCAGCCGCGCGCAGGTGCTGATCCTCGAGCGGCTCGGTCGCGGCGCCCTCGAACAGTTGCTCGACCGCGCCGAGGCGGAGATGGAGCGCCCCCTCCCCCTCACTCCACCCGCCAAGGATGCGCTGATCGCCAGTGCGGATGGCGATGGTCGCTTCCTGCTCAACCAGGCGGAGACGTTGTTCTCGGTCAACCTGGCCGAACCACTCGATCCCGCCGGGCTGTCGAACTTCCTGCAACGCCGCGTCGCGGTGTACGACAAGGATCGCGAGGGGCATTACAACCTGATCTCGGCGCTCCACAAATCGATCCGTGGGAGCGACCCACAGGCCGCGCTCTATTATCTCGCGCGGATGCTCACGGCGGGCGAGGAACCGCTGTTTCTGCTCCGCCGACTGACGCGCGCGGCGGTCGAAGATATCGGCCTCGCCGACCCGCAGGCGCTGGTCCAGTGCATCGCCGCCAAGGACACATACGATTTCCTCGGCAGTCCGGAAGGCGAACTCGCGATCGCGCAGGCCTGCGTCTATCTGGCCACCGCGCCCAAATCGAACGCGGTGTACAAGGCGCAGAAGGCCGCGTGGAAATCGGCGCGCGAGACGGGCTCGCTGATGCCCCCTGCCTCAATCCGCAACGCGCCGACCAAGCTCATGCGCGATATCGGCTACGGCAAGGGATACGCGTACGATCACGATGCGGAGGATGCGTTCTCGGGATCGGACTATTGGCCCGACGAGATGAGCGCGCAGACCTTCTATACGCCGACCGAACGCGGGTTCGAGAAGCGCCTGTCCGAGCGGCTTGCCTATTGGGATGCCTTGCGCGCCGAGAAGAATGGCTGAACCACGTTTTACGCGGTTCGCGGCGATCGACTGGTCCGGCGCGCAAGGGCATCGACACAAGGGTATTGCGGTTGCGGTCTGCGAGACGGGCGATGCCGCGCCGGCGCTGGTTGCCCCGCCAGGCGCCAGCGCATGGTCGCGAGACGATATCCTCGACTGGTTGCTCGACCAGGATAGGCCAACGCTGATCGGGCTCGACCTTTCCCCCGCGTTTCCCTTCGTCGACGAAGGCGGGTACTTCCCCGGCGCGCCTGATAGCCCGACCGACGCCCGAGCCCTCTGGGCGATGGTCGACGACCTCTCCGCAGCCGACCCGCATCTCGGCGTCTCCAGCCTGCTCGCCGATCCCGAAATCCGCCGCCACTTCCGCCAGCATCGCGATTGCGGCGACCTGTTCCCTGGTGGCGCAGGCCGGATGCGCGTCTGCGAGCACGGGCAACGCGCGATGGGACTGTCCCCCACAAGCTGCTTTAATCTCGTGGGCGCAGCGCAAGTGGGCAAGTCGAGCCTGACCGGCATGCGCGTGCTCCACCGCCTTGCCGGCCGTGTGCCGATCTGGCCGTTCGACCCGCTCCCCCCGGAAGGTCCGGTGATCGTCGAAATCTACACCACGATCGCCGCCCGCGCCGCGGGTATCCGCAAGGGCCTTAGCAAGATGCGCGACGCCGCCTCGCTGGATGCGGCGCTCGCCAACCTCGGCAGCCATCCGCACCAGCCGCTCGCGCGCTACGACGACCACGCCACCGACGCGATCCTCACCGCAGCGTGGCTTCGCGCCAGCGCCGATCGCCCCGAACTCTGGACTCCAGCCGCCATGACACCGCATATTGCGCAAACCGAGGGCTGGACCTTCGGCGTTTCTTGAAGCATTGGGCCGATATCGCCCGATGTGAACCGGGCCGGTTTAGCTCAGTTGGTAGAGCGCCAGTTTTGTAAACTGGATGTCGCGGGTTCGATTCCTGCAACCGGCACCACTTCTTCGGTCAGTTGCCCGCTGTGGTGCGACCGAGTGCGAAACCCGTTTAGTCCCCGATTCGCGCAGCCCGCTGGTTCAGGACGATTCTCATCGCGCCCTTCGGGGTCGTGCCGGTGACTGTGGCCAGCCCGACGAAACCTGCCCCGTCATACGTGCCGGTCCGGACGATATGCAGCGGCTCGCCCTGTTTTTGCGGACAACTCAGTGTCTGGGCGTATCGGCCGTCGGCGACACGTTGACTGTCGACACGGCATTTCGCCTTCGCATCCGGCACGAACAGCGCTTCCACGCCCTGCCCTGCCGACAGCCGCTTGTGCTCGGCCTTCGATTTGCCGCGCATCATCCGCACCAGGAAGCCAGGGACGCCCGGTATCGTCATCTCGACGACCGTCGAAGTGACGTCCCAGCGTCCGGCGGGCACCGCCTGCACGGTCGAGGCGGCAGCAACGGTGGCGACCGACGAAATCACTATGAGAGCGGCGGAAAAATACTTGAACATAGTTCGCTCTATTACCCGACCATCCGCGCTCCGCCAGTCCAGTATCGCTACGTTCGAGCCATAAGCTGAGTCGTAACCCACCGAAAAGCTTATTGAATTAATGAGACCGGGAGGTCGGCTTGACCCGCGGCGTCCTTCGGCTTCTACTTCCCGGCAAGCGACTGCAGGATATCGGACACCCGACGCCGCAGTTCGGGCTCTCGCGTGATTTCGAGCATGGCGCTGAGGCTCTGGCGCACGGCCGATGTCTTGCCGTCCACCAGTTCCAGACGGGCTCGCTCCCACCAGGCATGGCCATAGGCGGGCGCCATCACCGTCATCCGCGCATAGAGTTCGAGCGCACGGCGCCCCTTTCCGGCCTGCTCCGCGCGGGTTGCCTGGTTGAGCAGCAGCCTGACGAGGACGGCCCGGTTGGGCATCGCCGGCACATGGCTGACGGCTGCGGCTGAGCCTCCGTTGGACGCCATCACCAGCGCGGCCAGCTGATCGCGACCGACAGGCACGCCGCCGCGAAACGGATCGACGATGACCGGAACCGCCCCCGCCCCGACCATCACGAGAACGTGCCCCGGCACGTCGAGCGCCTCCGCGTCCCAGCCCAGCCGGCGGGCCGCGCCGACGTAGAGGATGGACAGGCTGACCGGCAGGCCCTGGCGGCGATCGATGACCCGGATCAGATCGGCATTGGCCGGATCGTCGTAGCTGGTCCGGTCGCCGACGAAGCCGAACTCTCCCCCGATCACGCTTGCCAAGGCAGTCGCACGGTCGGTTGCGCCGGTTGCGGTGCCGCCGACCGCATCGAGACGGATCGCCATCGCCCCCAGCAGGTCTCGGTACGGGGCCGGATCGATATCCGGGTGGTCGAGCAGGGCCAGCGACAGCGCCGCCTCGTCGATAACGATGTCATCCTCGTCGAGGAGACCGAGACGGATCAAATTGTCGTTCATGGTTCGAAGATGGGAACGCTTGGCGGCGCTGCAAACCGGGTCGTGCGAATACTGGTCGAACCGCACCCGATGGACCATTAATGCGTTGGTACGGACCGATAGGGAGAGAATATTGATGAAGCTCCATTATGCTCCGGGCGCGTGCAGCCTGGCCGATCACATCGCGCTGCACGAGGCAGGCCTGTCGTTCGAGCATGAAAAGGTCGCTGAAGGCCATACCTACAGCTAGCGAGACCGATGATGAAGACTGTGACGTTCACGAACGGTGAGAGCGTACCGGCGCTTGGACAGGGCACCTGGATGATGGGTGAGCAGCGCGGTCGCCGGGACGCCGAGATCGCCGCGCTGCGCGCCGGCGTCGACCTCGGCATGACGCTGATCGATACCGCCGAGATGTACGGCGACGGTGCGTCCGAGACGCTCGTCGGGGACGCGCTTCACGACGTCCGCGATCGCCTGTTCCTCGTCAGCAAGGCATATCCGCAGAACGCATCGCGCAAACGCCTCGGTGCCGCCTGCGAGGCCAGCCTGAAGCGGCTGAAAACCGATCGGCTCGACCTGTACCTGCTCCATTGGCGCGGATCGGTGCCGCTCGGCGAGACGATCGAGGCGATGGAGGCGTTGAAAACCACCGGCAAGATCCGCCACTGGGGCGTCAGCAATCTCGATACCGACGATATGGAGGAACTGGTCGCCGCGGGCGGCCGCGACTGTGCGACCGACCAGATTCTCTACAATCTCTCGCGTCGCGGGCCCGAGCACGACCTTCTGCCGTGGCTCGATCGACGGCGGATGCCGGTCATGGCCTACAGCCCGGTCGAACAGGGAAGGCTGATCGACGATCCGACGCTCGTGCGGGTTGCGAAAATGATCGGCGCTACGCCGGCGCAGGTGGCGCTTGCCTGGGTCATGCGCCGCGATGGCATGATCGCCATTCCGAAGGCCGGCACGGTTGCGCACGTGCAGGAGAACCGCGCCGCCGCCGACCTCGTCCTGTCGCCCCACGACCTGGCCGCGCTCGACGCCGCGTTTCCCCGCCCGCGCGAGCCACGGCCGCTCGAAACGCTATAAACATCGACGTGACCGATAAAGCCTACCCCACCACCCCGGACGGACGCTATTTCGTCGTGCGCGGTCGTCTCTGGCGGTGTTCCGACCCCTCCCTGTCGACGGATCGCCGCGCCGAACTGGTGAGCGACCTCATGCGCGCGCGCCGCGCCGTCGGAGCGGCCCAGCGTCAGGAGAATGCGGTCTCTCTCGCCGAAGCGCGCGCGGACGTCGACTGCGCGAAAATAGCGCTCGGCGAACGCGGGCCGGTGTGGTGGGATGACGGATCACCCGATCTCAACCGCCACATGGTTGCCAATACGGGCTATGCCGCGTGGTTCGAAGCTCTGGAGCGCTGACAGGAATCCCCATCAGGCGCTGGCGGTCAGGCAGGCGACCAGTTCCTTGAGCGGTCGTCCTGCATTGGCCAACACCGCCGGCTCGATCATCGCTCGCATCGTGGCGTCGATCTCCGCCTTCAACGCGCGAAATGCCTTCCGCGCAGCCGGGGACAGGACCTCGTCCAGCGTACGGATCACGCAACGCCAGAAATCGTCCATCGTCACCTCGGCATAATGGCGAAGAAACGCTTTCAGCCGCTCAAGCCCGTCGCCGTCGTTCGTTGAACATCATCACTGCCGCCCGCAGCAGCGCATCGCGCGTTTATAGCCGTAGCGTTTCGCGCGCCGCGGAGTCCTGAAACGGCGACGGCGCAAGCGTTCTAAGGGCAGTTCGATCGGGCACGCTCGTTCTTGACACATAGCCAGCGCCGGGCGCAATTACTCGCCAGTAGGGTGCATACCCGGTCGTATGGCAATTTCGCGCACGCAGACCGATATCGTCGTTACGAGGCTCGTCCGTACGAGTGCGCCGAGTTCACGAGGGAAGACCATGTCCGAAGATCCGATCATCATCGCCAGCTATGCCCGCACGCCGATGGGTGGCTTCCAGGGAGCGCTGTCGGGCGTCACGGCGGTTGAACTCGGCGCGACCGCGGTTCGCGCCGCGGTCGAGCGCTCGAAGGTCGATCCGGCGATCATCGACCGCATCTACATGGGCTGCGTGCTGCCGGCCGGGCTCGGCCAGGCGCCCGCGCGCCAGGCGGCACTCGGCGCAGGCCTGCCGAATTCCGTCGAGGCGACCACCGTCAACAAGATGTGCGGATCGGGCATGCAGGCGACGATCATGGCGACCGAGGCGCTGATGGCCGGCACCGTCGATGTCGTGATCGCGGGTGGCATGGAGAGCATGACCAACGCGCCGTTCCTGCTCGCCAAGCATCGTTCGGGCGCACGGATCGGCCATGATGTCGTGTCGGATTCGATGATGATGGACGGCCTCGAGGATGCCTATGAAAAGGGCAAGCCGATGGGCGCCTTTGCCGAGGAAACCGCGGGCGAATACCAGTTCACGCGCGAGGAGCAGGACGCGTTCGCGATCGAGAGCCTGACGCGCGCCAGCGCCGCGATCACGAGCGGCGGCTTCGCGGACGAGGTCGTGCCGGTAACGGTCAAGACGCGCGGCGGCGACGTGATCGTCAGCGAAGACGAGCAGCCTGGCAAGGCCAAGCCCGAGAAGATCCCCGGCCTGCGCCCCGCCTTCGCCAAGGACGGCACGATCACGGCCGCCACTTCCGCCTCGATCTCGGATGGCGCGGCTGCGCTGGTGCTGACGCGGGCGAGCGTCGCGGAGAAGTTCGGGCTGTCGCAGGAGGCGCGTATCGTAGCCACTGCAGCGCACGCCCATGCCCCGGCGCTGTTCACGACCGCGCCTGTCTCGGCGATTCGGAAGGTTCTCGACCGGGCGGGCTGGAGCGTCGAGGACGTCGACCTGTTCGAGGTGAACGAAGCATTCGCGACCGTCGCGATGATCGCGATGCGCGAACTCGGCATCCCGAGCGACAAGCTGAACGTCAACGGGGGCGCGACCGCGCTCGGCCATCCGATCGGGGCCAGCGGCGCGCGGATCATCGCCACGCTGGTCGCCGCACTGAAATTGCGGGGGCTGAACAAGGGCGTCGCCGCGCTCTGCATCGGTGGCGGCGAAGCGACCGCGGTCGCGGTCGAACTGATCCACGGGTGAAATACCGTCGTGTCGGGCGTAACGGCGCCGGACACGCCGGCAAACGCCGCGTCTCAGTCTGGAAGCGTGGCCGCATGACGGATCTTGCCGGTAATCGACGGCGCTACCCAGGCCCGGATAAGCGAATCCGTCGGCGCTAGCGGGCTGCCACCTCTCCCGCGCTACCGCACGGGATAGCGAAGCGTTCCACAGCCGAAGAATGCATTGATTGCCCGACGCGCCCTGGTCGGGGCAAACGGCTCGCCGGAGACATATCATGGCGAAGACACTCACCCATCTGGAACGGCTCGAAGCGGAGGCGATCCACATCCTGCGCGAAGTCGTCGCCGAGGCCGACAAGCCGGTGATGCTGTATTCGGTCGGCAAGGATTCGGCGGTGATGCTGCACCTCGCGCGCAAGGCCTTCTATCCCTCGCCCCCGCCTTTCCCGCTGCTCCACGTCGACACGACTTGGAAATTTCAGGAGATGTATAAACTGCGCGACCGGATGGCGGCGGAGAGCGGCATGGAACTGCTCGTCTACCAGAACCCCGAGGCCGCCGCGCGCGGGATCAATCCGTTCGATCATGGCGCGCTCCATACCGACATGTGGAAGACCGAGGGTTTGAAGCAGGCGCTCAATTTGCACGGGTTCGACGCGGCGTTCGGCGGCGCGCGGCGCGACGAGGAGAAATCGCGCGCCAAGGAACGCATCATCTCGTTCCGGACCGCGACGCATGGCTGGGACCCCAAGAACCAACGGCCCGAACTATGGAACCTCTACAATGCGCGGAAATCGAAGGGCGAGAGCATCCGCGTGTTCCCGATCTCGAACTGGACCGAACTCGACGTCTGGCAATATATCCAGCTCAACGACGTGCCGATCGTCCCGCTATACTTCGCCGGCGTACGCCCCACGGTCGAACGCGACGGCATGCTGCTGATGGTCGACGACGATCGCTTTCCCTTGCAGCCCGGCGAAGTGGCGGTCGAACGCTCGATCCGCTTCCGCACGCTCGGCTGCTACCCGCTCACGGGCGCAGTCGAGAGCACGGCCTCGACGCTGTCCGAGATCATCCAAGAAACGCTGCTGACGACCACCAGCGAACGGCAGGGTCGTGCGATCGACAAGGATGCCGGCGGCGCGGGGATGGAGAAGAAGAAGCAGGAGGGGTATTTCTGATGAGCGACATCGCCACCAAAACCTCCGTCTACCAGACCGACGCGTTGATCGCCGAGGACATCGACGCGTATCTCGACCAGCATCGCAACAAGACGATGCTGCGCTTCATCACCTGCGGCTCGGTCGACGACGGCAAGTCGACGCTGATCGGACGGCTGCTCTATGACTCCAAGATGATCTTCGAGGATCAGCTCGCGGCACTCGAAGCGGACAGCAAACGGGTCGGCACGCAGGGCGGCGAGATCGATTTCGCGCTTTTGGTCGATGGCCTCGCCGCCGAGCGCGAACAGGGCATCACGATCGACGTCGCCTATCGCTTCTTCTCGACCGAGAAACGCAAGTTCATCGTCGCGGATACGCCGGGTCATGAGCAATATACCCGCAACATGGTGACCGGCGCCTCGACCGCCGACCTCGCCGTGATCCTGGTCGACGCACGCAAGGGCGTGCTGACGCAGACCAAGCGCCACAGCTATCTCGCGCATCTCATCGGCATCAGGAATCTGGTGCTGGCGGTCAACAAGATGGACCTGATCGGCTATGATCAGGCGCGGTATGGCGAGATCGTCGCGGACTATTCAGCATTCGCGAAGAGCATCGGCATCACCAATTTCACGCCGATGCCGATCTCGGGCTTCAAGGGCGACAACATCTCGATTCCGTCGGAAACCATGCCCTGGTATTCCGGCCCGACGCTGATGGAGCATCTCGAAGCGGTCGATGTCGATATCGACGACGACCAAGCCAAGCCGTTCCGCATGAGCGTGCAGTGGGTCAACCGCCCCAACCTCGATTTCCGCGGTTTCTCCGGCCAGATCGCGGCCGGCACGGTCAAGCCGGGCGACGCCATCCGCGTCCTGCCCGGCGGCAAGACCTCGACGATCAGCCGCATCACGACGCTCGACGGCGATCTCGACGAAGCAGTCGCGGGGCAGTCCGTCACGCTGTCGTTCGCCGACGAGATCGACTGCTCGCGCGGCAACGTCATCGCCGCCGCCGATGCGCCGCCGGAAACCGCCGACCAGTTCGAGACGACCATCGTGTGGATGGCCGACGAACCGCTGATCGTCGGCCGCTCCTATTGGCTGAAGCTCGGCACGCAGATGGTGTCGGCTACCGTTCGCGAACCGAAATACCAGGTCAACGTCAACACGATGGAGCATCTGGCGGCCAAGACGCTCGACCTGAACGCGATCGGCGTCGCGGAGATCACCACCGATCGCGCGATCGTGTTCGAGCCCTATGCGCAAGGGGGTGCGGCACCGAACAAGGTGCTCGGCGGGTTCATCCTGATCGACAAGATCACCAACGCGACGGTGGCGGCGGGAATGGTCCATTTCAGCTTGCGCCGCTCGCAGAACGTGCACTGGCAGGCGACCGACATCGGCCGCGAGGCGCATGCCGGGCTGAAGAACCAGAAACCCGCCGTGCTCTGGTTCACCGGGCTGTCGGGTGCGGGCAAGTCGACGATCGCCAACGAGGTCGAGAAACAGCTCAACCTGATGAACCGGCACACGTTCCTGCTGGACGGGGACAATATCCGTCACGGGCTGAACAAGGACCTGGGCTTTACCGAGGCCGACCGGATCGAGAATATTCGGCGCGTCGGCGAGGTGGCGAAGCTGATGGCGGACGCGGGGCTGATCGTCCTCACCGCGTTCATCTCGCCATTCCGTGCGGAGCGGGACATGGTACGGTCGATGCTGCCTGATGGTGAGTTCATCGAGATCTTCGTCGACACGCCGCTCGATGTGGCGGAAGGTCGCGACGTGAAGGGTCTCTACAAGAAGGCACGGGCGGGCGATTTGAAGAACTTTACCGGGATCGACAGTCCTTACGAAGCGCCGCTGAACGCGGAGATTCGTGTCAACACCGTCGAGATGACACCGGCCGAAGCCGCCGCGTTCATCGTCCGCCAGATCATGCCGTTAAAGTGAGCGTCATCGAGAGCGACGTCCGTCTCGCCGAACGTCTCGCCACAGAGGCGGGCGAGATATTGCTGGCATTGCAGAAAAGCAGCGGACTGACCGGCAAGGACCTCGGCAAGGCAGGCGACGAGCAGGCGAACACTTTCCTAATGCGGATGCTGCGGGCGGCCCGGCCGGACGACGCGATCCTGTCCGAGGAAGAGAAGGACAATGGCGATCGCTGTTCGGTGCGGCGCGCATGGATCGTCGACCCGCTCGACGGCACGCGCGAATATGGCGAAGGGCGGACCGACTGGGCGGTGCATGTCGCGCTGGCGATCGACGGAGTCGCGACAGTCGGTGCGGTGGCGCTGCCGGGGCTCGGGCTGACGCTGACGTCGGGCGCGCCAAAGCCGCTGGAGCCGGCGGGCGAACCGCTCCGCATGCTTGTCAGCCGTACGCGCCCCGCGCGCGAGGCGGTTGCAGTGGCCGAGACGATGGGCGCGACGCTCGTCCCGATGGGCTCGGCGGGTGCGAAGGCGATGGCGGTGGTGCGCGGCCAAGCCGACATCTACCTCCATACCGGCGGGCAATATGAATGGGACAATTGCGCGCCGATCGCGGTCGCACAGGCGGCGGGGCTACACGTCAGCCGTGTCGACGGATCGCCGCTCGTCTATAATTGCGCCGATCCGTATCTGCCCGACCTGCTGATCTGCCGCGCCGAACTGGCGGCAACAGTGTTGGAGCTGGTGAGGAATTTGCCGCCGGCCTGATCGCTCCAGCGGGTGTGCAGTGCCCTGCTAGCCGGTCGTTTCCGTCAGTTCGACGAACTCGAAGTCATAGCGCTGCCATCCGCGTTGCGCCGCCGCCTCGGCCAGCGCGTTGCGCTTCTTCTTCGCCTCGGCGAGCGACTTGGTGTGGCCCCAGAATATCTCGGTCTTGCCGTTGGCGAGCACCGCGACGATCCGCCAGTAATGCGTGAACGGTGTCGATGTCGGCCCGATGGTCTTCACGTAGCCATCGGGCAACGTCGCGGTGAGGTAGCGTTTCTTGGCCATTGCGCCCTCGTTAGACGGGACCGAAGCCCACGGGAATGCGGGATGTGGACGAAGCAACTGGGTTGGGTCCCGTGGCGCTGTTTTGATGTAGCCATCGCAACGATTTGGACGTTCACTGTCACGCACGCCGGCGGAGTCGCCGCCTCACTGGAGCCGACCATGGCCGAAGCCGAACTCGTCACCTTTTCCAATATCCAGTTGCGGCCCGATCCCTCGCGGACCGTGATCCGGCCGTTCAACATCGAATATCCCGGTGCGTTCAAGGTCGAGGGCCATCCGCGTGCCGCGCGCGTGATCGATCGCGTACTGTCGCTGTCGCCCGACGAACTCCGCGCCGAGCGTCACCGCGTGATGGAGTCGCTCGACGAACGCCACCGCGACGTCGACGAGCTTCTCCTGCACCGGTTCGGCGAGATCATGGCGGTGCTGAACGATCCGCGCGCCATCAACATCGACCAGAAACTACTCATCGGCGCCTATCTTAGCGGCGAATATTCGTTCGAGGCCGCCGCGCTGTTCAACCCGAGCATGGTCCTACATCCCGACCAGACCGGCGCGCCCGAAGGCGGCCTTCGCTTCATCCTGTCGCTACGCGGCATCGGCGAAGGCCATGTCTCGTCGGTGACGTTCCGGACGGGAAGCTGGTCACCGGACGACAGCTTTTCGGTCGACCCCGCGAGTCAGACCGCAGTCCCGCCGAGGGTCGAACCGAGCGATCAGGGCGCAAGCGATGGCGGTCCGACGCGGCTGCAATGCGGTGGCAGTCGCGAACTGTCGGAGACGGTGATCTTCCCGATCCTGCCGAGCCAGCGCCAGGGGATCGAAGACCTTCGCCTGGTCCGCTTCGAAGACGCCGGCGAGGTCCAGTATCTCGGCACCTATACCGCGTTCAGCGGCTCGGAAGCGCGTTGCGAACTTTTGCGCGGCGAGGATTTCAAGACGTTCGAGATGCAGCCGTTGCGCGGCACGGTGCCGGGCACCAAGGGCATGGCGCTGTTCCCGCGGAAGATCGACGGGCGCTATGCGATGCTCGGTCGGCAGGACAACGAGAACATCTGGTTCCTGACCTCGGACGACCTGCTGACCTGGGACGGTGGCACCAGGATCGTCGAGCCGAAATGGCCGTGGGAGTTCATCCAGATGGGTAATTGCGGATCGCCGATCGAGATCGACGAGGGCTGGCTGGTATTGACGCACGGCGTCGGCAGCGTCCGCAATTACTGCATCGGCGCGTGCCTGCTCGACAAGGCCGATCCGACCAAGCTGCTCGCCCGGATGACCCATCCGCTGATCGTGCCCAGCCCGAAGGAACGCGACGGGTATGTGCCCAACGTCGTCTATAGTTGCGGCGGCATCGTCCACGATCGCACGTTGCTGCTGCCGTTCGGCGTAGCGGATAACTTCGCCTCGTTCGCGACGGTGGACGTCGGGCGGTTGATTGCGGCGATGGCGTGAGGCTTCCTCTGATCCTCCCCCTTGCGGGGGAGGATTGTTCGGCCGGCGATGAGGCGGGTCAAACGACGAGTGCCGTGCCGGCGAAGTCCTCCGCCGCAACTACGTCAATCTGCCGCTCGATCCCGCGCGTCAGCCCTGCTGGCACAGTCACCCCAAAGCCGCGCGCGATCAGTCCGTCGATGGCCCAGCGGACGCAGTAATCCGCTGCTACGCCAATGACGGTGACGTCGGTGACGCCCTTGGCGGTGAGATCTGCGAAGAAATCTTCGCGGGGGATCGTCGGTCGGCTTGCGTCGCGCGCGTCCTTGATCGTCAGCCCCGGTTCGGCCCACATGTCGAACACACCCTTCTCGATCCGCCACGCCGGGATCGCCGGATCGACCAGCGCGACATCAAGCATGTTGAACCACCCCCGCGTGCCACGAACGCAATGAATCGGGAACATCACCGCTTCGGGCGAGGCGGCGTAGGTCTCGCGGAAATGCGTATCGAACGTGAAGAGGACTCCCGCAGTGTCGGTGGCAGACAGCGCCGACAGCCAGGCCTGCATCGGCGCGACCAACGCCGCGGCGCCGGCAACGCTCAGCGCGCCTTCGGCTGCCATGAAATCCCACTGCGTATCCACCACGACCACGAACCGCGTCATCGCCCGTCTCCTTTGCCAGATGCTTGACACACTCGCGTCTTCTCGGACACCCGCAACCCCGGAGCAACGCAGGAGCCCGCGCGCATGGCCGTGACCGATATCGCCACCCGGACGTACAACCACAATTTCCGGCTCGATCCGATCGTGCGCAGCCTGCTCGATACCGATTTCTACAAGCTGCTGATGTTGCAGATGATCCGGCATGCCTATCCCGACGTCAGCGCCACCTTTGCGCTGATCAACCGGACCACGACGGTACGGCTGGCGGAGATCGTCGACGAGGACGAACTGCGCGCCCAGCTCGATCACGCACGGACGCTCAGGTTCGCGAAGAAGGAGCTGATCTGGCTCGCGGGTAACAGCTTCTACGGGAAGCAGAAGATGTTCGGGCCGGAGTTCCTGGCGTGGCTCGCGGAGTTCCAGCTGCCCGCCTACGACCTGCGCAAGGTCGAGGGGCAATATGAACTGCATTTCGAAGGACCGTGGAGCCACACCACGATGTGGGAGATCCCCGCACTCACGATCATCAACGAACTGAAATCGCGCGCCGCCCTGCGCGATCGCGGCCGGTTCGCGCTCGACATCGTTTACGCGCGCGCCAAGGCCAAGCTGTGGGAGAAGGTCGAGCGGCTGCGCGAACTGCCCGACCTGGTGCTGTCGGATTTCGGCACGCGGCGGCGGCACGGGTTCCTGTGGCAGCGCTGGTGCGTCGAGGCACTGAAGGAAGGGCTCGGCGATCGGTTCATCGGCACCTCGAACGTACTGCTGGCGATGGACGCGGACCTCGAGGCGATCGGAACGAACGCGCACGAACTGCCGATGGTGACCGCGGCGCTGGCCGACAGCGACGCCGAACTGGCCGAGGCGCCCTACCGCGTGCTCGAGCATTGGCGGCAACACTATAACGGCAACCTGCTAATCGCCCTCCCCGATGCGTTCGGCACCACCGCGTTCCTGCGCAACGCACCGCACTGGCTGGCGGAGTGGACCGGCTTCCGCCCCGACAGCGCGCCGCCGATCGCGGGTGGCGAGCAGATCATCCGCTGGTGGGAGGAGCAGGGTGTCGATCCGAAGACCAAGCTGCTGATCTTCTCCGACGGGATGGACATCGACACGATCGAGCAGGTTTACCGCCATTTCCATGGTCGCGTGCGGATGAGCTTCGGCTGGGGGACCAACCTGACCAACGACTTCCGCGGCTGCGATCCCGACGGCGCGGCCGCGCTGGAGCCGATCTCGCTGGTCTGCAAGGTGATCGCGGCGAACGGGCGCCCGGCGGTGAAACTGTCCGACAATCCCGCCAAGGCGACCGGCGAACCCGCGGAAATCGCTCGATACCTCCGCGTGTTCGGGGAAGCCGATCGCGCAGCAGCGCCCGTTCTCGTCTGATCACCGTGCGTGTCCTGCGCGCAACACGCCGGACACATCTCGCAACAAAATTGTCACGGGACGCAATCTTTCCTTGCTTCGTTACGCCTCTCAGCCATCATTCGCACACATAAGATAAAAGAGCGGATGTTTGCTGGGCACGAACAAGGGGGGAAGTTCATGCGTGGGATCAAGACGTTCACGAGCGCTGGCAAATATGCCGGCGCCAGCGGGTTGGCATTGGCAGCGATGCTCGCGGCGATGCCGGCCTTCGCGCAATCGGTAACGACACCAGCCGCCGAGAGCGTGCAAGCTGCCGACCCGACCATCGATCAACCGACTGGGGACGAGATCGTCGTGACCGGATCGCGCATTCGCCGCAGTCCGCTCGACCAGCCCTCACCTGTCGTTACCGTCGACGCGGTATCGATCCAGCGAACCGGACTGTCGTCGGTTGCCGACGTGCTGCAACGACTGCCGAGCGCGGCCGGCGGGCTTAATTCCAAGGTCAACAATTCGGGCAACATCGGCAATCCGCCCGACGGCGGTGGTGTCGGCGCAGGGTCGGCCGAGATCGACCTGCGCTATCTCACGGCCAAGCGGACGCTGGTGCTGGTCGACGGCCTGCGCTTCGTCAACGGCGCGTCGGCGAGCGGCATTCCCTCGACGGTCGACCTGAACACGATCCAGGTCGGCTCGATCGAGCGGATCGAGATCCTGCAGTCGGGCCAGTCGCCGCTTTACGGCTCGGACGCGCTGGCCGGCGTCGTCAACATCATCACCAAGTCGCAGCAAAAGGGCCTGAAGGCGTCCGCGCAGTTCGGCACCTTCCGCCAGGGCGACGGCCACACGCAGGACTATAACGTCAGCTACGGCATCCAGGCGCCCCGGACGAGCGTTGTGTTCGGCGGCAGCTACGTGAAGCAGGAATCGGTCAGCACGCGTGATCGCAAGATCTCGCAATTCCCCAACCCCGGCCAGCGCGCCTGCGAGGAGCCGATCGGCGGCTGTTCGGGCGCGACCCCCAACGGATTCTTCCAGGTCGGCGGTCGGAACCTGACGCTGAAGTCGGCCCCTATCCTCGGGCGGCCACGTTACGACGCCGCCAACCCGACCGGCCCGAACAGCGATTTCAAGGAGTTCACCCCCGCCGACCGCTTCAACTTCGCGCCCTTCAACTATTTCCTCACCCCGTCCGAGCGCTATGGCTTCTTCGTCAGCGCCAAGCAGGAGCTCACGGACAACGTGAACCTGCGCGTGAAGATGAACTACACGCGGCGCAATTCGCAGAACCAGGCGGCGTTCCTGCCGCTGGTGCTCGGCCCCGACGCGGGCAACGGCAATCTGCTCGACACGATCTCGATCGATGCGACCAACCCGTATAATCCGTTCGGCTACACACTGTCGGCGGGCGGCGCGGGCAATGGTCCGGCGAACTATTCGACGGTGCGTCGCCGCCTCGTCGAAGCGGGGCAGCGCACCTATTCGCAGACCGTCGACACGATGTCGGCGACCGCGACGCTTGATGGCTCGTTCCATCTCGGCGAACGCAAATTCTACTGGGACGTCAACGCGGTCCTCGGCTTCAACGATGCCAAGCAGCTGTTCACCGGCAACATCAACGCGGCCAATCTCGCCCAGGCGCTCGGCCCGGTCGCGAACTGCACCGGGGCGTGCGTGCCGTTCAACATCTTCGGTGGCGCAGGGTCGGTCACGCCGGCCATGCTCGGCTATATCGCGTTCGACGAGCGCGCGCGCAGTTCGCAGAGCCTGGAGGATTACACCGCCAACATCTCGGGCGAACTGTTCGACCTGCCCGCGGGCGCGGTGGGTCTTGCCGCCGGCTATGAGCACCGCGTCCAATATGGCAGCTTCACGCCCGATCCCCTGATCACCGCGGGACTTGGCGCCGATATCCCCGCGCAACCGGCACGCGGGCATTTCAACTCGGACGAGGTCTATGCCGAGTTGCGCGTACCGCTGATCCACAACACGCCGTTTATCCAGTCGCTCGAAATCGGCGGCGCGGTGCGACATTCGAACTATTCGATCAGCGGGAGCAACACGACCTACACCGGCAGCGGCCTGTGGAAACCGTTCAGCGACCTGCTGTTACGCGCGTCTTATGCACAAGGCTTCCGCGCTCCGAGCATCGGCGAACTGTTCGGTGCGGAATCGCGGTCGGACGCCTCGATCGACGATCCCTGCACCAACGTCGCCGGATCGCCGTATCAGTCGTCCGCGACCGTTCGCACCAACTGCATCGCCAACGGCGTCCCCGCGAGCGGCAGCTATCAGGAGCCGAATGGCGGACAGCTCAGCGTTCTGACCGGCGGCAACCAGGCCTTGAAGCCCGAGACGTCCCGGACGTGGCTGTTCGGCGCGGTGTATGCGCCGAGCTGGGCACGGACCAGCGGGATCGCCAGCCAGCTCAGCATCGAGGGCAATTACTACGACATCAAGGTCGACGACGCGATCGCGGCGACCGACGCGACGCTGACGCTAAGCCGCTGCGCGCAAGCGGCAGACGCACTCAGCTGCGCGGCGATCAGGCGAACGCCGAACGGCGTGATCTCGCGCATCAACGCACAGTTGCAGAACATCGGCGGCATCCGCACCCGCGGCGTCGACGTAACCGCGGTCTATCGCTCGCCGCAGACCTCGGCCGGGACGTTCGGGCTTTCGCTCAACGGCAACATCCTGCTGAAATACGCGGAGAGTTTCCCGGCGACGGTCGGTTTCACCACCACCAATTACCAGGGCACGACGCGCGGTTCGCCCGAGCAGTCCTACCCGAAATTCAAGGGCAATGCGGTCGTCGACTGGGACATCGGCATGGCGCGCGCCTCGTTCACCGGCCGCTACATCAAGAGCGTGAAGGAAGCGGACGGCAAGACGCTCGACAACACCTTCTACGGCGACGTGCAGGTCACGCTCGCGCCGGGCTGGCTGGAGAACCGGATGGGGCTGACGATCGGCGTGAACAACGTCTTTAATCAGGACCCGCCGGCCTGCTTCAGCTGCACCGGGCCCAATTATGACCCGACCACGTACGACGTGCCGGGGCAGTTTGGGTATATCCGCCTATCCTGGGGGCTTTGATCTAGGGGGGCGATCTAGCCGCGATCGCGTACTCTATAATCCTCCCCCGCAAGGGGGAGGTGTCGCCGAAGGTGACGGAGGGGGAGGACCCGGAACAGAGGTTCCCCTAACCTCCCCCTCCGCCTGGCAAGCGCCAGCCACCTCCTCCTTGCGGGGGAGGATCGTCGGGTTGGCTCAGTCCTCGACGAGCTTCATGAAACGCCGCTCTACCGGCGCCAGCACCGGCCCGAGTTCATGCCCGCGCTTCACCACCGCACCCGCTTCGCCGATCAGCGCCCACATGCCCTGTTTGTTACGCAGCGAAGGGCGCTTCTCGATTCGGAACTCGGGACGTTCGGCGGCGCGGCGGAAGGCGGCGAAGACCGCGGCGTCCTTGCCGAGATCGATCGCATAGTCGCGCCAGTGGCCGGCGGCGACCATCCGGCCGTAAAGATCCAGAATCCGCGTCAGTTCGGCGCGATCGAAACCAACCTGCGTTGCCTTGGACGGTGTCGGGAATGGCACGACGCCCATCAGTTATCACCCATCATGCGCGGTCGCGACGGTCCTCTGGATGCTCGTCGGCGAGCAGCGCATCGAGCCGCTTGCGCATCGTTTCCAGCTCGCAGCGCATGATCTCCATCTTCTGGGTCGCAGGGTCGAACATCTCGCTGCACGGCGTACCGTAGGGCACGAAGCGCGGCACCTCGGGCGCGTTGCCGCCCTCGATCGTGGTCGCGCGTGCGGGGATGCCCACGACCGTCGTACCCGCCGGTACATCACGCGTGACGACCGCATTGGCGCCGACGCGCGAACGCTTGCCGAGCGTAATGGGGCCGAGCACCTGCGCGCCGGAGCCGATGATCGCGCCGTCGGAGATGGTCGGGTGGCGCTTGCCCTGCACGCCGTTGTCGGGACTGGTCCCGCCGAGCGTGACGCACTGGTAGATCGTGACGTCGTCGCCAATCTCCGCGGTCTCGCCGATCACGACAAAGCCGTGGTCGATGAAGAAATTGCGGCCGATCGTTGCACCCGGATGGATGTCGATCGCGGTCGTGAAGCGCGACCAGTGGTTGATGCAGCGCGCTAGGAAATAGAGTTTCGCCTTGTACAGACGGTGCGCGATGCGGTGATAGCCAAGCGCCCAGACCCCGGGATACAGCATGATCTCGGCGCGCGAGTGCGGGGCGGGATCGCGGGCGCGGATCGAATCCAGATAGGCCAGTAATCCGCTCGACATCCGCAGTCCCCTTCGCGATTTCCGTATCTAGGGTATCGAACGACCGATTTCCAGAACCCGGTCCGCAAGGGGATCGGAGACTGCTTCCCATCGTTGGGATCGGGGTAAAGCCTATCTTTGTTGTAGGATAAGCCGCCGCGTTGCAGTTTGGGCGCGATATTAAGGGGATGCCGATGTTCGACCTGACGACCTTGAGCTTCGAGACGCTCCTGCCCTTCATCCTGGTGGGGTTTGCCGCGCAGATCGTCGATGGTGCACTGGGAATGGCGTTCGGGGTGATCTCGAACACGTTGCTCTTGTGGATCGGCGTGCCGCCCGCGGCTGCCTCGGCAGGGGTGCATACCGTCGAGACCTTCACCACCGCGGTGTCGGGGATCAGCCATGTGCTGCACAAGAACGTCAACTGGACGCTGTTCCTGCGGCTGATGATTCCCGGCGTGATCGGCGGCGTGCTGGGTGCGTACGTGCTGTCGAACATCGACGCGAGCACGGCCAAGCCGTTCATCCTCGCGTACCTGAGCTCGATCGGCGTGTATCTGCTGTACCGGGGCTTGCGCTATCCGCCGAAGCGGAAGGAGCCGAAGATCGTCGAGCCGCTCGGGCTGGTCGGTGGGTTTCTCGATGCCGCGGGCGGCGGCGGCTGGGGGCCGGTGGTGACGTCGAACCTACTAGTGCAGGGCGCGGCACCGCGGACCACTATCGGGACGGTGAATACCGCGGAATTCTTCCTGACCACGACGATCTCGGCGACGTTCATCACGCAACTCGGCTGGGCGGCGTTCACGCAGGCCACGGTGGGATTGCTGATCGGCGGCGTGCTCGCGGCTCCGTTTGGGGCGTTGCTGGCGAAGCGCGTGCCGGCGAAGACGTTGATGGTGCTGGTGGGGGCGATCCTGACGATTACCAGCCTGTTCGGCCTGTACCGAGCGATCTGGCACTGAGCGTCAGAGGGGCGCGAAGCTGAAACGCTCCCCCAAATACTTCGTCACCCCGGACTTGTTCCGGGGTCCACCGTGCCGCAAACCAACGCTTTGAGAAATATGCGGAACGGTGGATGCCGGAACGAGCCCGGCATGACGGAGTATCTGGTGCCGCGGTCAGTTCACAACGTGGCGTGGACTGTCGCTACCGCGGCCATCACCGCGCCGATCCGCACCGAGGTCTGGATCGCTTCTGCCGTAACGCCGGCCTTCTTCAAGATCTGCTCGTGGCTGTCGATGCACATGCCGCAGCCGTTCATTGCCGACACCGCGAGGCTGAACAGCTCGAAATCGACCTTGTCGATACCGGGCTGGCCGATCACGTTCATGCGCAGCTTGGCCGGCATGTTGCGGTATTCCTGATTCCCGGCGAGGTGCGTGAACCGGTAATAGACATTGTTCATCGCCATCACAGCGGCGGCAGCGCGCGCTGCATTGGCCGCCTCTGGCGAGAGCTTGGGCGCGCATTCGGCTTCGGCGGCATCGACCAGCGGCTTGTAGCCCGAGCCATGCGCGCAGGTCAGCAGCAGACCGTATTTGCGCTGGTCGCTGAGGTGCGTCTCGTTGAGAAGCGAGCCGACGTTGAGGCGGATATCCTTGGCATATTCGGGCAGCGTGCCCGCGAAGTCCTTGAGCGACATAAATTTCTTTTCTTCCTCCCCTCCCGCTGGCGGGAGGGGACCGAGGGGTGGGCCCGCGCTCACCATGAACGAATGCGTCCGGGGAGCGCGCGGGCCCACCCCCTGCCCCCTCCCGCAAGCGGGAAGGGGAAAGAAGAGTTTTAGTTACGCAGCGAGCTGGAGGACGTCGTCGCCCTTGTTCCAGTTGCACGGGCAAAGCTCGTCGGTCTGCAGCGCGTCGAGTACGCGGAGCGTCTCGGCAGGGTTGCGGCCGACGTTCAGGCCGTTGACCTGGACTGCCTGGATGACGTTGTCCGGATCGATGATGAACGTCGCACGGAACGCGACATGCTCGTTGCGGTCGACGATGCCGAGTGCGTCGGCCAGCTTCGCGCCGTTATCCGCCAGCCACGGGAAGTCCGCTGCGGCAAGATCCGCGTCCGACTTGCGCCAGGCGAGGTGGACGTGCGCGGTGTCGGTCGACGCGCCGATCAGGACGGCGTCGCGGTCCTCGAAATCGCTGCGAATGTCGCTGTAGCCGACGATCTCGGTCGGGCAGACGAAGGTGAAGTCCTTCGGCCAGTAGAACAGCACCTTCCACTTGCCCGGATACGCCGTCGTCAGGTCGAGCGTCTCGCCCGCGGGCAGCGCTGCGATGCCCTGCTGGACGGGAATGGTCATCGATGGGAACTGGTCGCCGATGGTCAACATGATGGAAGCCTCCTGGAAAAATCTTTGCTCCAGGCATCCTCAAAGGCGGCGGTTGTCCCGCTCGGTCGTTGTGCAATGCGGTATATGGGGGCTGGTGTAATCGATCCAACGCTCTATTTAGCATCTCATGATCGATAGAGGCGATTAATGGCTGCGACTTACCTACCCACGTTGAAACAGTTGCAATATCTGGTTGCGCTGAAGGACCACGGCCATTTCGGACGCGCTGCGGAGGCGTGTTTCGTGACGCAATCGACGTTGTCGGCAGGTCTGCGCGAGCTTGAAACGCTGATCGGCGTGGTGCTGGTCGAACGTACTCGACGAGTCGTACGGTTCACGCCACTCGGTGACCGGATCGCCGACAAGGCGCGGCGCGTGCTGCGCGAGGCAGAGGAACTGGGCGACATGGCGCGCGCCGCGGGCCAGCCGCTGTCGGGCGACATGCGGATGAGCGTGATCCCGACGATCGCTCCGTTCATGCTGCCGAGGATCCTGCCGCGACTCCGGAAGGATTACCCCGATCTGAAGCTGTTCCTGCGTGAGGAACCGAGTGGGCCGGCCTGCGAGGGGCTGCACAACGGACGGACCGACTGCGTGCTGCTCGCCCTCCCCTATGCGTGCGGCGAAGTGACGTCCGAAACGCTGTTCGAGGACCGCCTGTTCGTCGCCTATCCCTCGGGCGAAGAACCGACCGCGCTGCCCGCCATTCCGGCGTCGGCTATCGACGAAACGCGACTGCTGCTGCTTGAAGACGGGCACTGCCTGAAGGATCATGCGCTGGGCGCGTGCAACCGCCCCGAATTGCGCGCGGAAGCGACCATGCTCGGGACGTCGCTGCACACGATCGTGCAGATGGTCGACAACGGGCTCGGGATCACGATGCTGCCGGAGATGGCGCTGAAAGCCGGTATCCTCGACAACACCAACATCACCGCACGTCCGCTCGACGAGATCAATGCGGTGCGCAAGATCGCGCTGGTCTGGCGACGGGCGAGTCCGCGGGAAAAGGACTTTCGGTTGATGGCGAAGGCGCTGGCCGACGTTCAGTAACCGACTCTACTAGGCGCAGGATCGGCACGGATGCGCAACCATCTCGGCGTTCGATCGTATGATTCCCACTTCCGCTGGAGACCCGATGATGTCGAAGACGCTTCCGCTATTGCTGATGACGAGCGCGTTGGCGCTTGCTGCGTGCAGTGGCAAATCGAAGGACGACGTGGCCAGTCCGTCGACTAATCCGGCGTTAGCGGTGCCGAACGGCCCGCCCGCGGTCGCCAATCCCACCGTCGGCGGCGTTCCGATGATGGCGACCCGGACGATCGTCGACAACGCATCGGCCGCCCCGAACCTGTCGACCCTGGTTGCCGCCGTGAAGGCTGCCGACCTCGTCGGCACGCTTTCGGGTCCGGGGCCGTTTACGGTGTTCGCACCCACCAACGATGCGTTCGGGCGGCTTGCTCCGGGGATGGTCGACACGTTGCTCAAGCCCGAGAACAAGGCATCGCTGACGAAGGTGTTGACCTATCACGTCGTGCCCGGCGCGATTACGGCGGACGATCTGCGTCAGCGCATTACCGCAGGCGGCGGCACGGCGACGCTGACCACGGTCGAGGGCGATCCCATCACGGCAACGCTGGTCGGCGCGGTGATCGCGCTGACCGACGTCAACGGTAACAAGAGCTATGTCGAGACCGCCGATGTTCGCCAGTCGAATGGCGTCGTCCACGTCGTCAACGGCGTAATCGTGCCTAAACTGAGCTGATCCAGAGAGCATTCGGCTCGGTTCATCGCATCGATGCCGCGACCTGTCGGCATAACTGTTGAACGTCCGTAGGCGCTACGCCCAGATCGTTTCGTTAGAGTTCCTACCGCCCCATTCATAACAGCTGGAGTTGCAGATGACTGTTAAGACGAACCTTATCCTTGCTACCGCGTCGACCATGATCTTTGCGGCCAGCGCGACCGCTCAGACGGCCGCTCCCGCGGCTCCGACGGCACCCGCCACCACGACGGCGGCACCAGCGCCCGCTACGCCAGCCGCACCGACCGCCGCGCCGACGACTACCATCGCGGCCGCACTGCCGACGCTGCCGAACCGCGCGACGCTCGCCAAGCTGGTAACGGCTGCAAAGCTCCAGACGACGTTTGCAGGCCCCGGTCCGTACACGCTGTTCGCACCGAGCGACGAGGCGTTCACGCGACTGCCGGACGGCGCTCTCGACACGCTGCTGAAGCCTGAGTCGGCGCCGACGCTCGCGACGATCATCAAGTATCACGTCGTCGCCGGCGCAGTGACTTCGGACCAGCTTAAGGCGCAGATCACCGCAGGCGGTGGCAAGGCGACGCTGACCACGCTCGCGGGCCAGCCGCTGATCGCCTCGCTCGGACCGAACGGCAACATCGAGTTGACCGACACCGCCGGGATCAAGTCTTACGTCGATACGGCCGACATCAAGGAAACGAACGGCGTCGTCCATCTGACCAACGGCATGAGCGTTCCGAAGCTCGGCTGATGTACTTGCGGGCCGCGAACTCTAATGAGATCGCGGCCCGTTTCTTGTTTCCCCGCAAAGGCTTGGATCCAGCTTGGGCTCCCGCCTTCGCGGAAGAACAAGCTTTGCGCTAGCGGCTGGCGTTATCCCAGCGTGCTGCGGCGGCGTGATCATTATCGCGCGCTTCGACCCAGCTAGCTTCAACCCCGCGCGTTTCGCGTTTCCAGAACGGTGCGTCGGTCTTCAGCCGATCGATCAGATACGCACAGGCCTCGAGCGCAGCGCCGCGATGCGCCGCCGTCGCCGCGACGAACACGATTCGCTCCCCCGGATGCATCGGCCCGACGCGGTGCACGATGATCGCCGCACTCAAATCCCAGCGCGAGATCGCTCCTTCGGCAACCTTGAGCAACGCAGCTTCGGTCGCGCCGGGATAATGCTCGAGTTCGAGCGTACCGACACCGTCGTCAGCACGAACCAGCCCGGTAAACGTGGCAACCGCCCCTGCCCCGACGGCTTCGGCGCGCGTCATCTCGGCTGCGATATCGATCGGCGGCTGCTGGACGGAGATGTGGATCATCCGCCCGTCACCGGTGGGAAGATCGCGATCTCCTGTGCCCGACCGATCGGCGTATCGAGCGGCACGAAGTCCTGGTCGATCGCCGCGCGCAACCGAGATCGGTTCTCGAACGCACCCGCATGCGCCGGGCTCGTCTCGGCGAGCCACTCGATCAGATTCGCCACCGTCACGACGCTTGCAGGCGGCTCGACCGACTCCTCGCCCGTGCCGATACGCTCGCGCACCCAGGCGAAATACACCATCCGTATCGTCATGATTAGTCCATGTGCTTCAGGCCGACGCGGAGATAATCCCACCCGGTCAGCAACGTAAGGACCGCCGCGCCCCATAGCGCGACGATGCCGACGGTATGGACCCAGACCATCTCGGGCACCGCGCCGCCGAGGATGATGCCGCCGAGCGACACGAGCTGCAGCGTCGTCTTCCACTTGGCGAGCTGCGATACCGGTACGGAGACCTGCACCTGCGCCAGGAACTCGCGCAAGCCAGACACCGCGATCTCGCGCAGCAGGATCACCAGCGCCGCGATCACATGGATACCGGCGATATCGCGCGTGCCGACGAGGATCAGGATCACCGCCGCGACCATGATCTTGTCCGCGATCGGATCGAGGAAAATGCCCAGCCGCGATACCGCGCCGCTAGAGCGTGCGAGGTACCCGTCGAAGTAATCGGTGATGCCCATCAGGCAATACAACACGAAGGCAATGCCGTACCCCGCTTCCCAGTCGGGCCACCACAGGAACCAGACCAGCAGGGGCACCGCGACGATCCGCGACAATGTCAGGAGGTTAGGCAAGCTCAGCACCCACCACCTCTATACCGGTCGGTCGCGGGGCGAAACCGGTTTAAGCGTTGGCGCGCGGATGACGCTGGGCTAAGGGTTCGGCATATTTCTGCCACGATCAGGGCTATTTCCCGTCATGCTCAATGCCCTCGGGTTGCTGAAGCAACGTCGCTTCCTGCCCCTGTTCACCACGCAGTTCCTCGGCGCGTTCAACGATAATCTGTTCAAGACGTCGATGGTCCTGTTCGCGACCTATGCCGTCTTCAACGATCCGAAGATGGAGGCGAACTTCAACGCGTTGGCGACAGGACTCGGCATCCTGCCGTTCTTCCTGCTGTCCGCGCTCGCCGGGCAATTGGCAGACAGCCATGACAAGGCGCGGATCATCCGGATCGTGAAGACGGTCGAGATCGGCATCATGATTCTGGGCGCGACGGGCCTGATGGTCGCGCGCGCCGGTCATCCGTCACTGGGGATCGGCCTGATGCTCGGCGCGGTCCTGTGCCTCGGCGTGCATTCGACGTTCTTCGGGCCGATCAAGTACGCGATCCTGCCACAACATCTGAAACCGTGCGATGTGCTCGGTGGCACGGGGCTCGTCGAGGCCGGGACGTATCTCGCGATCCTGCTCGGCACCGTGACCGCAGGGTGGATTCCGATCGAAGGCGCAGCCGCCAGCGTCTTGATCGTCGCGGTCATCGGCTGGTTCTCCGGCCGCCAAGTGCCGCCAGCACCGCGCGAAGGGCCACCGCTGAAGCTCGACTACAACCCGTTCACCGCGTCTTGGCGGCTGATCAGCGCGACGCTCCACATCCCGCGGCTGTTCCTTGCGATCGTCGCGATCAGCTTCTTCTGGACGATCGGCGCGGTGCTGATCATCGTCTTCCCGCCATTGGTGAAGAACGTGCTGACCGCCGACGAGCGAGTCGCGAGCTTCGTGATTGCAGTGTTCTCGGTCGGAGTCGCGATCGGCTCGGTCGTGATCAACTCGATGCTGCGCGGGCGCATTTCCGCGAAGTTCTCGCCTGCCTCGGTGATCGCGATGGGCGGCTTCGTCGTGCTGTTCTCGTTTCTCGCGCGCAACTGGACGCCGGCGCCGGCAGGGCATTATTACGACTGGGCCGGGTTCATTCATCAGCCGGCTGCAATCCCGGTGCTGGCAACGCTGCTGGCGATCGCGATCACCGGCGGGATGTTCGTCGTGCCGCTCTATGCGTTCCTGACGACGACCGTCGAGAAGGACCAGACCGCGCGCACCGTAGCGGCGAACAACGTCGTCAATTCGGGCGCGATGACGATCGGCTCGATCCTCGTCATCGGGATTACAGCAATGGGCGTGACGCCGGAGGACATGCTGTTCCTGGTGGCAGCGATGTGCCTCGTCTCGGCGTGGCTCGCGCAGAAGCTGCACCGGGCCTGCGACGACGATGCGATCGGGTGTTTGCCTACGCTTCGAGGATGACCATCCTCCCCCGCCAGGGGGAGGTGTCGCCGAAGGTGACAGAGGGGGAGGACACGGAACAATGGTTTCCCTTTCCTCCCCCTCCGTCTGGCAAGAGCCAGCCACCTCCCCCTGGCGGGGGAGGATCGTGGCCTCAGAAAATGAAGCTGTAGAAGCAGGTGAAGAACGCCGCGAAGCTGAGCAGGAACAGCTTCACGTCCTGATCGTCGTTCTTCCTTTTGACGATCACCGGCGGCGGCAACGATCGGCGCATCGGATGGCGTGCGGCTTCGTTGGTAAGGACTAGGCGTCTGGTCATGATGCAAACGTTAACGCCGCGTTTACCAATTGGACCAGTGACAAAAGTGGTTAAGGTCGCGGCGTCCGGCAATGGGACAGATCTGGGCTTGCGGTAACGGCTCTCAAAGCCTCCGCCGAACCGCTATCCTTGGGGAATAACCGCGTATAAGCTCCCGGCTTTCCCCGCGATTCTGCGGGCGCAAGGACTTGGACCATCGAGCAGATCGGCGCGCTTCCCTATGTGATCGACGAGGCGGGGCACGCGCGCGTGATGCTGATCACCTCGCGCGATACCGGCCGCTGGGTGATCCCCAAGGGCAATCCGATCGTCGGCCTCGCCAGCCACGAGGCCGCCGCACAGGAAGCCTATGAGGAAGCCGGGATCCGCGGCATCCCCTGCCCCTCCCCGGTCGGGCAGTTCGCCTACCGCAAGCGCCGTCGCACCGGCCGTTACCGCGACATGGTCGTCACCGTGTTTCCGCTCGCGTTCGTCGAGCAACTGGACGACTGGCCCGAGCGCGAACAGCGCGACACCCGCTGGTTTACGCTTGATCGCGCGGCAGACGCTGTCAATGAGCCCGGCCTGAAGGCGCTGATCGCTGCTTTCCGCGAGCCGCCGATCCCGGCGTCGTTCGCGCAACGTATCTTACCCGTCGTACGCACGAGTGCGAAAAGGAGAATTCCGATGCTGGGCTGGTTCCAGTCGCTGATGCCGAAGCAGGGGCGGTTCTTCGAACTGTTCGACGCGCATGCCGCGACGTTGGTCGCCGGCGCCGATGCGCTCGCACGGCTGCTGCACGGCGAGGGCTCGATCGAGGGCCAGATCGCCGAGATCGTCCGCCGCGAGCATGAGGCCGACGATATCACGCGGGAGGTTCTTCAGGACGTCCGCCGCGTGTTCGTGACCCCGTTCGACCGCAGCGCGATCACCGACCTGATCGGCGTGATGGACGACGCGATCGACCAGATGAACGGCACCGCCAACGCGATCGCGCTGTACGAAGTGACCGAATTCTCGGCCGAGATGCGCGACATGGCGGGGATCATCGTCGAGGCCGCGCGGATTACCGCCGAGGCCATCCCGTTGCTGCGCTCGCTCGGCACCAATTCGGGCCGGCTGCATGACCTGACCGCGCGACTGATCCAGATCGAGGGGCATGCCGACGATATCCACGACACGGGCCTGCGCGCGCTGTTCCAGGCATCGAAAATCAGTGCAGACCCGATGACCTTCATCATCAACCGCGAGATCTACAGCAGCCTGGAAAAGATCGTCGACCGCTTCGAAGACGTCGCGAACGAAATCCAGGGGCTGGTCATCGACCATGCTTGAACGCTTCGCGCTCGAGGGAGACGACAACCAGCTCCGCTGTTCCCCCGCGAACGCGGGGGTCCAGGAATCTCAGCCACGACGCCGATTGGTATCCTGGGCTCCCGCCTTCGCGGGAGAACAGATAGATTGGGGTAATCGAGCACGGATGGGCGTCCGCGCATGATCCTCTCCCTCCCCCTCCTCATCGGCCTCATCGGCATAGCGCTGCTGTTCGACTTCCTGAACGGCCTCCACGACGCCGCGAACTCGATCGCGACCGTCGTCTCCACCCGCGTCCTGAAGCCGCAATACGCCGTGCTATGGGCGGCGTTCTTCAACTTCATCGCGTTCGCAGTGTTCGGGCTCCACGTCGCGCAGACCGTCGGCACCGGGATCGTCCAGGCGCACGTCATCGACGCGCAGGTCATCTTCGCCGCACTGATGGGCGCGATCGCGTGGAACGTCATCACCTGGGTGCTCGGCATCCCGTCGAGCAGCAGCCATGCGTTGATCGGCGGCCTGCTCGGCGCCGGCATAGCGAAGGTCGGCTTTGGCGCGATCGTCTGGAAGGGCGTCATCGCCACCGTCGTCGCGATCTTCGCCTCGCCAGCGATCGGCCTGATGCTCGCGCTGGTGCTGGTGCTCGCCGTCGCCTGGACCAGCCTCAAGCTCACCCCGCTCGGCGTCGACAAGCGGTTCCGCAAACTCCAGTTGATCTCGGCCGCGCTCTACTCGCTCGGCCACGGCGGCAACGACGCGCAGAAGACGATGGGGATCATCGCCGTGCTGCTCTATTCGCAGGGTCTGCTCGGTGGCGAGTTCCACGTACCCCTTTGGGTCGTGCTGTCGTGCCAGGCCGCGATGGCGCTCGGCACGCTGTCGGGCGGCTGGCGGATCGTCCATACGATGGGCTCGAAGATCACGCGACTGACACCTGCTCAGGGATTCTGCGCGGAGACCGGCGGCGCGATCACGCTGTTCGCCGCCACCTTCTGGGGCATCCCGGTGTCGTCGACGCACACTATTACCGGCTCGATCGTCGGCGTCGGAGCCGCACGACGGCTGTCCGCCGTCCGCTGGAACGTCGCGAGCAACATCGTCGTCGCCTGGACGCTGACCCTGCCCGCTGCGGGACTGATCGGCGCCGGCACGTACTGGCTGGTCGGATTGTTCGTCTAAGCGCGAAATGATTGAGGCTGGTACGCCGCGGCTCCGTTATAGTGGCGGAGTGGCGGCGTTCTTGCTCGTCCGTACGCCGCTCCACCGCAAAACGGGGCGCAGCATATCGGTCGGACCGCCTATTTGATCCCGCCGCCCTGCAACGGTGCGACCGCGTCTTTGCCGAATTTCATGATCAGCTCGCCGATCTCGCGCGCCTGGCTCATGCTCCGCTGGCTCTGTTCGCGCAGGTAATCGCCCTGGATCTTCATGACCTGAGTCAGATCGCTGGCGCTCGCCGCCTGGCGCATCGCCGCGAAGGCTTCACGCGCGTTCTGCTCGGCCTGGTCGATCATCGCCTTGCCGATCGTCGCGCCGCCCTCCGCGATCTTGCCGCCGGATTCCTTCATCGCCTCACCTGCGCGCCGTGCCGGATCGATGATCTTCTCCGAGAACGCGCCGCGCGCCTTCTCGGCATTCTCGCGCATCGTGTCCGCCGCGCCCTTAGCCGCATCCGCCGCGCGGTCGGTCGCCGCCTTGCTCGCGTTCGCCCCGTCATCGGCCCGGTCATCGGCCCCCTCATTGACTGACTGCTTGAAGTCGTCCGCCATCGTCTCGCTCCTCTGCTGCGCTGCCGTTTGGTCGAAGTTTCAACTGGTATGATCGGCTTTGGTTGCTACCGCCAGCTTGCACGCGGGCGCATTACTCCCGATAGGTCGCCACGCTTTTACGGGGAACGTCCATGCGCATCACGATGATCGGTTCTGGCTATGTTGGCCTGGTGTCCGGCGCCTGCTTTTCGGATTTCGGTCATGACGTGATCTGCGTCGACAAGGACCAGGCGAAGATCGACGCGCTGCTCGCCGGCCGGATGCCGATCTTCGAGCCCGGCCTCGACCAGCTCGTTGCGTCCAACGTCGCCGCCGGCCGGCTGGCTTTCACCACCGATCTCGCCAGCGCGGTCGCGGGGGCCGATGCGATCTTCATCGCGGTCGGCACGCCGTCGCGTCGCGGCGACGGCCATGCCGATCTCAGCTATGTGTTTGCTGCGACTGAGGAAATCGCCGCGGCGGTCACCGGACCGACCGTCGTCGTGACCAAATCGACCGTCCCGGTCGGCACCGGCGACCGCGTCGAGGCGATCTTCCGCGAGAAGCGCGCGGACGTAGAGGTTGCAGTCGTCTCCAACCCCGAATTCCTCCGCGAAGGCGCCGCGATCGGCGACTTCAAGCGCCCCGACCGGATCGTCATCGGCACCGAGGACGAGCGCGCCAAGCAGGTCATGCGCGACGTCTATCGTCCGCTGTATCTCAACGAATCACCGATTTTGTTCACCGGCCGACGTACGTCCGAGCTGATCAAATACGCGGCCAACGCGTTCCTCGCGACCAAGATCACCTTCATCAACGAGATCGCGGATCTGTGCGAGGCAGTCGGTGCCGACGTGCAGGACGTCTCGCGCGGGATCGGGCTCGACAACCGGATCGGCAAGAAATTCCTCCACGCCGGGCCAGGCTATGGCGGTTCGTGCTTCCCCAAGGACACGCTGGCGCTGCTCAAGACCGCCGAGGATTACGACACGCCGGTCCACATCGTCGAAGCCGTCGTGAAGGTGAACGACAGCCGCAAGCGCGCGATGGGGCGTAAAGTGCTGCACGCGCTCGGTGACAATCCGCGCGGCAAGACCGTCGCGCTGCTCGGCCTGACGTTCAAGCCCAACACCGACGACATGCGCGATGCTCCCAGCCTGGCGATTGCGACCGCGCTTGCCGATGCCGGCGTATCGGTCCGCACGCACGATCCCGAAGGCATGACGCCGGCCAAGGCGATGATGCCCGACCTCGTCTATTGCACCGACGCCTACGACGCGGCCGAGGGTGCCGACGCGGTCGTGATCGTGACCGAATGGGACGCGTATCGCGCGCTCGATCTTGCGCGTTTGAAGCGCGTGATGGCCGGGCCGGTGATGGTCGACCTGCGTAACGTCTATCAGCGCGCCGACGTCGAGCAGGCCGGGTTCGCCTATACAGCCGTCGGTCGGTGAGCGTCCCCGGCAACATGTTCCAGTCACTGGACCTTTTGCGCGCTCTCACTATATACCGAACGGTATGAATAGGCTTTGCACGCTCACCGCCCCCAAGGGCCGCCCCCGCGAGTTCGATCTCGACGAAGCGCTGGCGGGTGCGCTGCGCGTGTTCTGGCGCAACGGGTACGAGGGCGCGTCGATGGCGGAACTGACCGCCGAGATGGGGATAACCAAGCCCAGTCTCTACGCGGCGTTCGGCAATAAGGAGGCGCTTTTTCATAAGGCGCTCGACCTCTACGAGCGTGAAAAGCTTGCCTATATGACGTCTGCGCTCGACGCACCGACCGCGCGCGCCGTAGCGGAAAGGCTATTGCGCGGCGCGTTGCAAATGCAGTCAAGCACGTGCGATCCCAAGGGTTGCCTGAGCGTCATCAGCAGCGTCGCATGCAGCCCGGAAGCCGAGCCGATCAAGGCCGAGGTTGCGAAGCGCCGCGCGTCGTCCGAAGCCGCCTTGATCCGCAGGTTCGACGAAGCAAAGGCCGCGGGTGAATTTCCCGATGGCCTCGAGTCGCACGCCTTGATGCGGTATCTGTTCGCGATCATGCAGGGTTTGACGATTCAGAGTGGATCGGGCGCAACGTGCACTGAGCTGAACCAGCTTGTCGAGACCGCCATGTCGGTATGGCCGACCAAATAACCCTGTCGGCTCGCCGACATAAAAGTCACGCTTTGTTACGGTAGCGATAAAAAATACCGGCCGGTACAAAAGTCTGTTGACTAGATGAACCCCAGGTTTATATACCGACTGGTATCGAAGCTCTCTCCTACTTCGGATGGGGCAACCGGGGACAGCAACCCATGACTACGGTCACCACCTAACACAGACGGCTTCGGCCGACCGGACCCATAAAAACTCAAGCGGGCAAGCGCGGCACATGATGTGCCGGCAACGACCGCGCACGCCCTGCGACCAGCTGACGTCGGTGGACCATCCACCGACGAAGGCCAGCGCTTGCCCAAGATCAAAAGGGGGACAATCCCATGGCTTATCTCGACCTCGACAACATGTTCGCTTCGCCCGTCACCAGCCGCACCCAGACGGTCGCCGCCCCCGCGCCGACCGGCTTTTCCGCGCTGGAATGGAGCGTCATCGCGCTCGCCAAGCGCGATACGTTGCGCAGCCTGTCCGGCCCGAGCCGCATGTCGCGCGCAATGGGCAGCCTGTTCGGCTTGAGCACCGCGTCGCGGCTCGCCGATCCCCGGTTGGAAGCGCTGCGGCGCATGGCAGTATACGCCTGGCGCCGCGGCTTCGCGCTGCCGATGGCCGAGATCCAGGGCTTCCTCGCCGCCGGCTTTGCCGAGGCACAGATTGAAACGCTCGTCGAGAGCGTGACCGGCATGCGCGTCGGCATCCAGCAGAAGCGGAGCATCGCAGCGTGAACCAACTTACCACGATCACGGCCGCGAACGACGCCGAAATCGCGTCTTCGCCACCCACGGACCGTCATCGACGCCCGGCATGGCAGCGCGGCGCGATGGTGCTCGTGCCGATCGCGCTGCTCGGTGCGGTCGGTGTGAGGATGTTCGACCATCCCGACGCGGCGATGGCGGCCCCCCCGCCCGCCTCGGTCACGGTGGCGTCGCCATTGGTGCGGCAGGTGAGCGAATGGGACGATTATGTCGGCCGGTTCGCACCGAGCCGCACCGTCGAGATCCGTCCGCGCGTCGCCGGCGAAGTCACCGGCATTCATTTCCGCGATGGCGAGATCGTCAGCAAGGGCCAACTGCTCTTCACGATCGACTCCCGCCCGTTCGCGGCCGCTTTGGCTGAGGCACATGCCAACGTCGCTAGCGCACGCAGCGCCTTGTCGCTCGCCCGCACCGATCTCGGTCGCGCACAACGATTGGTCGCTGACGAAGCGGTCTCGGCAGGCGAAGTCGACGCGTTGCGTGGGAGGCTCGAAGCAGCCCAGGCCGCACTCGCCGCGGCACAGGCTCGCGAACGTGCTCGCGCTTTGGACGTCGGCTTCACCCAGGTTCGCGCGCCGATCGGCGGTCGCATCTCCGATCGCCGCGTCGATGCCGGCAACCAGGTCGCGGGCGGCGAAGGCACTGGCGGCACGGTGCTGACGACGATCAACGCGCTCGACCCGATCTACTTCACGTTCGACGGCTCCGAGGCATTGTACCTCAAGACGCAGCGCGCACGTCAGCCCGGCGCGACGCCGGCGGTGGTCGAGATCCAATTGCAGGACGAGACCGAGCATCGCTGGAAGGGCAAGCTCGACTTCACCGACAACGGGCTCGATCAGCGTTCGGGCACGATCCGTGGCCGCGCGGTTCTCGCCAACCCAGGGTATTTCCTGACGCCGGGGATGTTCGGCAACATGCGCCTCGCGAGTGCGGGGACGCGGCAGGCTTTGCTGGTGCCGGACGATGCGGTGCAGACCGATCAGGCGCGGAAGGTTCTGCTGACCATCGATGCGAAGAACGTCGTGAGCCAGAAGCCGGTTGAGCTTGGGCCGGTGGTCGACGGGCTGCGGATCGTGCGCTCAGGGATCGGGCCTAACGACCGGATCATCATTCAGGGCACGCAGATGGCGATGCCCGGCGCGACCGTTGCGCCGAAGGTCGGTCGGATCGTGATCGCTTCGGGTGCGACTGCGCCGGCGTCGGTGCAGCCCATCTCGGGTGAAGCCACACTCGCCAAGTAAGATCGTCATCCTGACGAAAGTCAGGATCCAGAGTTCGAAACGTCACGCTGTTGGCTCTGGATCCTGATTGTCATCAGGATGACGGAGCGAATGGGCGCGCCCCTCTACCGAGGAAATTCCCATGCGCTTCTCGCGCTTCTTCATCACCCGGCCGATCTTCGCGGGCGTGATCGCGGTGATCATCACGATCGTCGGTGCGATCGCCTACATGACGCTGCCGGTGTCGCAATATCCCGACATCGTCCCCCCCACCGTTACCGTCGCCGCGAACTATCCCGGCGCTTCGGCCGAGACGGTCGCCGAGACTGTTGCCGCGCCGATCGAGCAGGAGATCAACGGCGTCGACAACATGCTGTACCAGTCGTCGCAATCGACCGGCGACGGCAGGGTCACGATCACCGTGACCTTCAAGATCGGCACGGACCTCGATGCGGCCCAGGTGCTCGTCCAGAACCGGGTCGCGATCGCCGTCCCGCGCCTGCCCGAAGACGTGCAACGTCTCGGCGTGGTGACGCGCAAGACGTCGCCCGACTTCCTGATGGTGGTGAACCTCGTCTCGCCCGACAATTCGCTCGATCGCGGCTACATCTCCAACTACGCGCTGACGCAGGTCCGCGATCGCCTCAGCCGCATCGACGGCGTCGGCGACGTGCAGCTGTTCGGCGCGCGCGATTATTCGATGCGCGTCTGGATCGACCCCGGCCGCGCCGCCGCGCTCGACCTCACCGCCGGCGAGATCGTTGCCGCCCTGCGCGCGCAGAACGTCCAGGTCGCCGCGGGCACGCTCGGCCAGCCGCCCTATGACAAGGGAAACAGCGCCTTCCAGCTCAACGTCGAGACGCAAGGGCGCCTGACCGATCCCAAGCAGTTCGCCGACGTCGTCATCCGCACCGACGCGCAAGGCCGCCAGGTCCGCGTCTCGGACGTCGCCCGCGTCGAACTGGGCGCGCAGGATTACGGCGCGAATACCTATCTCAGCGGCAAGCCCACGGTCATCGCCGCGGTCTTCCAGCGTCCCGGCTCGAACGCCCTCGGCGCGGCGCAGGCCGTCACCGCCGAGATGGAGTCGATGTCGAAGCGCTTCCCCAAGGGCCTCGAATACAAGGTCATCTACAACCCGACCGAGTTCATCGCCCAGTCGATCGACGCGGTGAAGCATACGCTCTTCGAGGCGATGATCCTCGTCGTGCTCGTCATTCTCGTCTTCCTGCAAAAGTGGCGCGCGGCGATCATCCCGATCGTGGCGATCCCGGTCTCGCTGATCGGCACCTTCGCGGTGCTTGCGGCCGCCGGATACAGCCTCAACAACCTGTCGTTGTTCGGCCTCGTCCTCGCGATCGGCATCGTCGTCGATGACGCGATCGTCGTGGTCGAGAATGTCGAGCGCAACCTCGAACACGGGCTTTCCCCGCTCGAGGCGGCGCGCACGTCGATGGACGAAGTCTCGGGCGCGCTCGTCGCGATCGTGCTCGTGCTGTGCGCGGTGTTCATCCCGACCGTGTTCCTCACTGGCCTGTCGGGCGCATTCTACCGCCAGTTCGCGGTGACGATCTCGACCGCGACGATCATCTCGCTGCTCATCTCGCTGACGCTGTCGCCGGCACTCGCCGCGATGCTGCTCAAGCCGACCGCACCCGCGGACTCCGGCAACCGTCTGACCCGCACATTGCGACGCGCAGGCGATGCCTTCAACCGCGGCTTCGAGCGGATGAGCGAGAGCTACGCCCGCCTCACCGCACGCCTCGTCACCGCGCCGAAGCGGATGATGATCGCCTATGCCGCGCTGATCGCGGTCACCGTGGGCGTGTTCATGGTCACCCCGTCCGGCTTCGTCCCCGCGCAGGATCAGGGCTACTTCCTGACCGTCATCCAGCTTCCGCCCGGCTCCTCGGTCGAGCGCACCGACGCCGTCATGCAGAAGGTCGCGAAACGCATCCTGCCGCTCGCCGGCGTCAAGGGCGCGGTTATGCTCGCGGGCTTCGACGGCCCCTCGCAGACGCTCGCGCCGAACTCGGCCGCCGCGTACATCCCGCTGAGGAGCTTCGAGGAACGCAAGAAACTCGGCGTCACCTTGGCGAGCATCATGGCGGAGTCGCAGAAGGTGACGGGCGACATCACCGAAGCGCGCCTGCTGATCGTCCCGCCACCGCTGATCCAAGGCATCGGCTCGGCCGGCGGCTATCGCCTGATGGTGCAGGACCAGGGCGGCCACGGCTATGCCGACCTCGGCAAGACGAGTTACGCGCTGATCGGCCAGGCGAACCAGACCAAGGGTCTCGCCCAGATATACACCTTCTTTGACACCGCCACGCCGCGCATCTTCGCCGACGTCGATCGTGCCAAGGCCAACCTCCTCGGCGTTCCACCGGAGCGCGTGTTCGAGGCGTTGCAGGTCTATCTCGGCTCGGCGTTCGTCAACGACTTCAACCTGCTCGGGCGCACCTACCGCGTCACGGCTCAAGCCGACGCACCGTTCCGTAACACCACCGCGGACATCGCCAACCTGAAGACACGCTCCAACTCGGGCCAGATGGTCCCGGTCGGCTCGGTCTCGACCTTCAAGGACAAGACCGGACCCTACCGCGTCGTCCGCTACAACCTCTTCCCCGCAGTCGAGGTCGATGGCGACACGGCCAAGGGCTATTCCTCGGGCCAGTCGCTGGTCGCGATGGACAAGCTCGCCGATGCGTCGCTTCCCGCCGGCTACGCGCATGAATGGACCGGCATCGCCTATCAGCAAAAGGCAGCAGGCAGCACCGCTGCGCTCGTCTTCGGCATGGCGGTGGTGTTCGTCTTCCTCGTGCTCGCCGCGCAATATGAGAGCCTGACGTTGCCGCTCGCGATCATCTTGATCGTGCCGATGTGTCTGCTCGCGGCGATGACCGGCGTGAACCTGCGAGGTATGGACAACAACGTCCTCACGCAGATCGGCCTGGTCGTGCTGATTGCGCTCGCCGCAAAGAACGCGATCCTCGTGGTCGAGTTCGCCAAGCAGGCCGAGGAACAGGACGGCCTTACCCCCGTCGAGGCCGCGGTGCGCGCGGCGAAGGACCGGTTGCGGCCGATCCTGATGACGAGCTTCGCCTTCATTCTCGGCGCGGTGCCGCTGGTGATCGCGACCGGTGCCGGTGCGGAACTCCGCCAGGCGCTTGGGACGGCCGTATTCTTCGGGATGATCGGCGTGACCGGATTCGGGCTGCTCTTCACCCCAACCTTCTATGTCGTCGCGCGAGCGCTGGCACTGCGGTTCGAACGCCGCCGTCCAGCAAGCGGGGGCTCAGCCGCTGCCCAGCCGACCCTTCAGCCAGCCGAATAGGACCAGCATCATGAAGTCCGCCCTCCTCGCGAGCCTCTCGGCGCTGACGCTCGCCGCGTGCGCCGCCGGCCCCGACTATGTCGCCCCGATCACTCCACCCAAGGCGGCGGCGTCGTTCGCGACCGCCAACGCCGCAACGGTTACGACGGCGCCAGACAACGACTGGTGGCGGATGTACCGCGACCCGGTCCTCGACGGCCTCGTCGCGGATGCGTTGGCAGCGAACACCGACCTCCGCGTCGCGGTCGCGCGGCTCGACAGCGCCCGCGCCTCACTGCGCGGCGCGAAGACCGACCGCGAGCCACAGGTGAACGCAGGCGCGAGCGGCAATTACGCCCGCACCTCGCAACTTCAGTCCTTCCCCGGCCTCGACCGTGAGCGTGCGACTTACGACGTCGGCCTCGACGTCAGCTATGAGGTCGATCTCGCCGGCCGGGTTCGCCGCAACGTCGAAGCCGCGCGCGGCGACGTGGGTGCAGCGCAAGCCGATGCGGACGCCGTCCGCGTCTCCATCGTCGCCGCCACCACCCGCGCCTATGTCGACGCAGCCTCGTCCGCCGAGCGTCTCGCGGTCGCCCGGCGGATCGTCGACCTGCTCGACAAGTCGAACACGCTGACCGGCAAACGCGTCGACGCCGGTCGCGCCGCTCGCCTCGATCAGGTTCGGATCGCAGCCTTGCGTGACCAGCGCGCCGCCAACATCCCACAGATCGAAGCCGAGCGTCAGGCGGCACTCTTCCGCCTCGCCACGCTAACCGGTCGCACCCCGCAGGACCTGCCCGCAACCGCCGGCGCGCGCACGACGACGCCGCGTCTCGATCAGCCGATCCCGATCGGCGATGGCGCGGCGTTGCTCGCACGCCGCCCCGACGTCCACGCCGCCGAACGCCGCCTCGCCGCCGCAACCGCGCGGATCGGCGTCCAGACCGCCGCGCTCTATCCGCAGATTTCACTCGGCGGCTCGATCGGTTCTACCGCGCTAAGCGTCGGCGACGTCTTCACCGGCGGTCCGATCCGCTGGCTGCTCGGCCCCCTCCTCAACTGGTCGCTCAACCAGTCCGCCGCCCGCGCGCGCATCGCCGGTGCCGAAGCCGACACCCGCGGCGCGCTCGCCAATTTCGACGGCAGCGTCCTCACCGCGCTGGAGGAAACCGAGACCGCGCTGTCCAACTACGCCCGCGAACTCGACCGCCGCACGCAGCTACAGTCCGCGCACGACAACGCCGCCACCGCTGCCCGCATCACCCGCGCCCGCCAACGCGAAGGCCAGATCGACTTCCTCGACGTACTCGATGCGGAACGCACGCTAGCCGACACGGATACTGACCTAGCCGCAGCGAACGCGCGCATAGCCGGTGCGCAAGTCGACCTGTTCCGCGCGCTCGGTGGCGGCTGGCAAGCCGCGCCCAAGCCCGTTTGAAGACCCGCCCGACGCATTAACCAACTTTTACAACACGCCCGCAACTAAAGTGCATCAAGCTGATCATGGCGATGGAGGTCATCATGAACGACAACACCCTACCGACCGCGAGCACTGAGGCGTGGCATGCGCAGGTTCAGTATCATCAGGGTCGGGCCGCGCAGGAAAAGGCCCTCGCTCGCCGTTCGCAGTCAGATGCGGGTCGCGCGGCGCATCTGCTGCTGAGCGAGAACCATCTGCAACTCGCTGCATCGGCCGAACTGGTCACCGGGATGCCCGACGCCGAACCGCCGCAGAGTTCGTCGCTGCAGCATACCGGCTGGTTGATCCGCGAGAGCTACGGCGACGCCACGTAGGACACGGGCAGGACGCCTCGGCTCAGGCGATATCCGCCTTGCCCAGGTTGATGCCGTCATAGAGCGCGAGCAACGCGGTCACTTCCGCCACGATGGTCTCCTGCTCGGCGCGCCAGCGGGCAGTCGCATCGTGCTGCGGTATGCCGTCCTGGCCGTCATGCAGGGTGAAGCCCTGTTCTATCAGCCATATCGCGTCCGTCGCCCGCGAACGCTGCCGTCGCAGGTGATAGACCCATTGCTCGATGATTCCCGAAGGAACCAGTCTATCCAGATCGCCCATGACGCCGAGGTAGGCCAAGGCTATCGGCAACGCCAGCCCGGGAAACGCGCATCTGGACGGAACTGCAGGATGTTAACCGTCTCGCGAAATTCGACCGCAATACAAATGGTCCAGCAAGGTGGCGATGAATATGCTGCCGCCGCCATCCGTGATCGAACATCGCATGGACGACCAATCCGTCCTGGCGCGCCACGCACCGAACCCCGGCGTTGCACGGATGCACGAAGAGCTGGCGCTGTTGTACCGCGAGCAGTTGATCGGGTTGTTGAGGATCTGAACCGCGACATGCGGTCCGCGTGTGACGATGCAGCGAAACGGCGTTAGACGCACCGACATGATCGATCCCGAGCCGCCCGCCCTGAACAGCCGCCGCTGGATCGGGACCTATGCCGGCGGCGGCGGGGCCGGCCTGTATCCGCTGCTCGATGGTAGCGATCGGCTGGCGATCGGCACTGCCCATGGCGATGCACCGAACGCTTCGTTCGGCGCATACTCGTCACGGTTCGATCTGCACTATCTGGTCGACGAGCGCGACGAGGGGATGCTCGGCGTACACCGCTATGCGAACCGTAATTGGATCCGTCTCGCCAACGTCACGACCGGCGGCGCGGCGCCCTGCCATGTCGTGCTCGACGCCACGCAATCCTGGGTCGCGGTCGCCAACTACATGAGCGGCAGCGTCACGTTGTACCGGCTCGATGCGAACGGACTGCCGATCGCCCCGCCCTTCGTGCACGCCAATCTCGGCAGCGGACCGAACGGCGAACGCCAGCTTTCGCCGCACGCGCACTGGGTCGGCTTCGGCCTGGACAACCGGACGCTGTACGCCACCGATCTGGGCACGGACGAGATCCTCGCATTCCCGTTCGACGCCGACCGAGGCATCCTCGACACGCCGCGCACTGCGTTTGCCGCGCCGCCGGGATCGGGGCCGCGCCATATGCTGTTCCACCCGCGTCACCCGCGCACGGCGTACCTCGTCTGCGAGCTGACGAGCGCGCTGGTGGTGCTGGATTTGGAGAATGCCGGCTTGCACGAACGCGCAACGCTTTCGACGCTTCCGCTTGCGTGGCAGGGCGCGAACATCGTCGCGCATATCGGTGGCAATTCTGCCGGCGACAGGCTCTACGTGTCGAACCGCGGCCATGACAGCATCGCCGTCTTCGCGCTCGATACGCACGGCGACGCGACACCGATCCAGCATGTCGCCAGTGGTGGCACGTCGCCACGGTTCTTTCTGATGTTGGAAGCCGAGCAGCGGATGATCGTCGTCCACGAACGCGATCACCGGGTTACGCTGCTCGATATCCTGCCGGACGGAACGCTCGCCGTGACCGACCTCGCGGTCACCGTTCCCGGCGCCGCATTCGCCCTCCTCAGCTGACGCTCAACCGGGTCAGCTGACCCGGGCGATCAGCAGGGTCAGTTCGTCGCGGACCGGGTTCGCGTCGATCCGCAGCGGCTTCAACGTCCGGCGCTTGATCGAATAGGATGCGCGAACCGCGTCACACAGATCATTGACCGACACGCGGACGCAGGCCCCTTCGTCGCATACCAGTCGCGGCTTGCTGACGGACTGCATGCACGTCAGCGGCGCGCCGGCCCAGGCGGGTACAGCGCTCGAAAAAAGACATACGGAAGCGATCCGCAAAGCGGTGTTCTTGATCATCATGGTATCTGGCCCCCCACAGGCATTTCGTATCTGGTAAACGCAGCGTTAGGGGCCAAGTGGTTGCGATAACGTTTCTATTGCCGGGAAATCGTACGACGATCCGCCGGTCGTAAGAAAACGACAGTCGGCTGATCAATCCGCTGCGATTCAATCCGCCGCGATCGGCCCTTGTGGCGGACTGGCACGCCGCGTGAACCATACGATGATGACCATCGCGAGGCACAGCCAGGCCGAAACACGGAACAGGTCGGTAGACGCGAGCAGATACGCCTGCGCCACCATCTGCCGCGTGATCGCACCCGCCGCCTGGACATCGGTCAGCCCCATCCGCGTGAGTGCGCCCTGCGCCAATTGATACGGCGACCCGGTGCCGATCGCTTCCGACAATCGGCTCTGGTGCAGCGTCTCGCGGCGATCCCATGCCGTCGTGATGATCGACGCGGCGAAACTGCCCGAGGTGATGCGTGCGAAGTTCGAGATGCCGGTCGCCGACGGCAGCCGCTCCGCCGGAATGCGATCGAGCGAGATCGTCAGCATCGCAAGGAAGAACGTGCTCATCGCGATCCCCTGCACCATCAGCGGCCACATGAGGTCGTAGAAGCTCGCGCCTGTCGTGTAGCCCGAACGCAGGTAATAGGAGTAGCCGAACGACGCGAACGCCACGGTGGCGAGGATACGCGCGTCGATCTTGCCGCTCAGTCGGGCCACGAACGGCGTCAGGATCACCGCCACCGCGCCCGATGGTGCGGCGACGAGCCCTGCCCAGGTCGCGGTATAGCCGAGCTGCGTCTGCAACCACAGCGGCAGCAGCAGCGTGTTGGCGAAGAACACCGCATAGCCGAGGCAGAACGCGATCGTCCCGATCGTGAAGTTGCGGCTCTTGAACAGCGACAGGTTCACGGCGGGGTTGGCGTCGGTCAGTTCCCAGATGATCCAGCCGATAAAGCCGATCGCTGCGACGACCGCGGCGATGACGATGCGGTCGGCGGCGAACCAGTCGTCGTTCTTGCCGAGATCGAGCACGATCTGCAGCGCACCGACCCATATCACCAGCAGGATCAGGCCCACTTGATCGATCGGCAGCTTCCGCGTCGGCGTGTCGCGCTTGCCGAGCTTGTTCCAGCACACGAACGCGCAGAACATCCCGAACGGCACGTTGATCAGGAAAATCCAGCTCCAATGGTAGTTGTCGGAGATGTAGCCGCCGAGAATCGGTCCCATGATCGGCGCGACCAGCGTCGTCATCGACCAGATGCCGAGCGCGGTGGAGCGTTTATGGACGGGGAAGATCGCGATCAGCAGCGCCTGGCTGCCGGGGATCATCGGTCCGGACACCGCGCCCTGGAGGATGCGGAAGCCGATCAGCGAGGGCAGGTCCCACGCGATCCCGCACAGGAACGATGCGATCGTGAACAGGAAGACCGACACGCAGAACGTCCGCACCACGCCGAACCGGCCCATCAACCATCCGGTCAACGGCACCGCGACGCCGTTGGCGACCGCAAACGCGGTGACGATCCAGGTGGAGTTGTCGCTGGAAACGCCGAGGTTGCCGGCGATCGTCGGTAGCGAGACGTTAGCGATCGTCGTGTCGAGCACCTGCATGAAGGTGCCGAGCGCGAGCGCGAACGCGGTGAGGGCTAGCGAGCCGCCGACTAGCGGGGCGGGACCGGCGCCGGCGCTGGAAGGGGATGCCATCAGGTGGCACTCCGTTCGGAAAGGTGAACCTCAACCAAGCCACCACCCCGGCGAAGGCCGGGGCCCAATTGGGAAACACCGCTGACGAAAGACGGCACGCCGTTACGACCACCTCTCCAGTTGGGCCCCGGCCTCCGCCGGGGTGGCGCTGCGTGAAGGGCGGTGGTCAGCAAACAGACTGTTTCCCCGCGAAGGCGGGGACCCAGACTGGACTCCCGCCTTCGCGGGAGAACAAGGAGGGGGGCGCCGGTACCAACCCAGCAAGACCGGAGTGAACGGCGCAAAATCATCAGCGGTTTGCCGCAATGATCTGGCGGATCTTGGCATCGACCGCGGCATCGCCCTGCCCGGTCTGGAGTCCCTTGTACGCCGTCACCGCAGGCCGGCCGACCATCGTCCCCGACTTGTTCGCGGTATCGACGATCACATTCGCCGACAGCCCGACCCGCAACGGGTTACGCCGCAACTCGCCCTTGTCGATCGCGATGCGGACCGGCACGCGCTGCGTGATCTTGATCCAGTTGCCGCTCGCGTTCTGCGGCGGCAACAGCGCGAACGCGTTGCCGCTGCCCGCGCCGAGGCCGACGACATGCCCGTGATAGACCAGATCGTCGCCGTACATGTCCGCCGTCACCGTCGCCGGTTGGCCGATCCGGAGATCATGCAACTGCGTCTCGCGGAAGTTCGCATCGACCCACACCCGGTCGAGCGGCACCACCGCCATCAACGGCAGCCCCGCCGACACTTGCTGCCCGAGCTGCACCGTCCGCTGTGCGACGACGCCGTCGATCGGCGCGACCACGTGCATGTGGCTCCGCGTGATCGCCGCACGACGATAGGCCGCGATCGCCGCCAGTACCGCCGGGTTGTTCGACACCGTGGTGCCGACGACGCCGTTGCGCGACTGCGCCTGCTGGCTGCGCGCGAGTTGCAGCGTCGCGCTCGCCACCTTCACCTGGTCCGCCGCGTGGCTCAGTTCCTCGCCCGAAATCGCGCCTTCCGCCGCCGCCCCGCGACGACGCGCAAGGTCGTTCCGCGCCCGCGTCAGTTCGGCCTCCGCCTGCACGACCGCGGCCCCGGTCTCGTTCACCTTCGAGAAGTCCGACCGTGTCGCCCTCACCGCCCGCGCCAATTCGGCCTCAGCCGACGCGACACCGACATCCGCGGTCGCGGCGTCGAGGTCGAGCAGCGGCTGACCCGCCTTCACGACCTGCGTATTGTCCGCATGGATCGCCGTCACCTGCCCGGGATCACGCGCGGTGATCGCCACCACGTCGCCCGCGACATAGGCGTCGTCCGTCTCCTGTTCGGGGGCGGCGAGCAGGAAGTGGAACACCGCCCACACGATCGCGCCGATCACGACGACCACGCCAAGAATCGTCAGCGCACGCTTCCGGGCGCGCGGGTTGCCGGCTGGAGCAGCAGCAGGCATTTGCGTATCGGTCATCGCGTCATCCCCTGAAAATCATAACCACCACCCAGCGCCAGCACGAGTTGCACACGCTGTTGCGCGGCATCGGCGGCGAGGTCGGCATCGGCCTGTTCGGCAACCAGCGTGCGGACGTCGTTGTCGACCAGGTCGAGCCGGCTATCGAGGCCGCTCGACACACGGATCGCATTAAGCCGGCCGGTCTCGGCATAGCCGCGCACCACCTCGCGTTGTCGCTGCCGGTCCGCGTCGAGCGCCCCAATCCGCGCAACCGCGTCGCCCGCTTCCCGCACCGCACCGATCACCCGGTCATTATAATCCGCGGTGGCAAGATCGAGCGCGGCAGTCGCGCCCGCGAGGTCCGCCTTCAACCGGCCATTGTCGAAGATCGGCAGGTGGACTGCCGGTCCGACCCCGACGGTGCCCGCATCGAGCGAAAACAGATTGCCGAGCCCGACCGCTTGGAACCCCGCCAGCGCCGCCAGATTGACGTTCGGATAGAACGCCTTCCGCGCAACCTGTCGCCCGGCCGCCGCAGCCTCGATCCGCGCCTGCGCCGCCGCGATATCGGCACGCCGCGCAAGCAGGTCGGCGGGTACGGTCCTAGGCAACGGCAATGCCGCATCGAGCCGAAACGCAGTCGCACCGATCGTCGCCGGATAATCCGCCCCGCGCCCGGCGAGCGCCGCCAGCGCATTCTTCGCGAGCACCTGTGCCGCCTGCGCCCGCAGCAACGCCTGTCGCGCCTGCGCCAGCAGCGTCGTCGCGGCCTGCGCGTCGAGCTTGCTCGCCAGATTGTTGCGAATCCGGACGTTCACCAGCCGCAGCGAATTCTGGCGCGTGGCGATCGTCCGCTGCGCGATGCCCGCCTGCGCCTCGGCCCGTTCGAGATCGATATAGGTCTGCACCACCGCCCCCGACAGCGCCATCCGCGCCGCCGCGACGTCGAGCGAAGCCGCGCGCACCGACGCCCGCGCACCTTCGATCGCGGCCTTCTGGCGCCCGAACAGGTCGAGGTTCCAGTTGAGGTTCGCCGCGGTCGAGCCGACGAACCGCGTAGACCCGGCATAGGGCGGCGGGATCGTGTAGCGCCCGCTTAACCGCGCGAGTTGCTCCTGCGCGTCGAGCGTCACGTCGGGGCCATTGTCCGCCCGGCGCGTCGACAGCACCGCCTGCGCCTGCGCGACCCGTGCCAGTGCCGCATCGAGCGACGGGCTGCCCGCGACCGAATCGCGCACCAGCCGATCGAGTTGCGGATCGCCGAACGAGCGCCACCAGTCGGCGGCCATCACCGGCGCGGCGTCCGAAGCCAGCCCGAGTGCGGTGGTCGATACCGGCTCCACGATCGTCTTGGACGCCGGGATCGCGCATCCTGCCAGCAACCCCGCCGCCGTGATCGAGGCAAATGTAAAGCCCGTCTTCATGCTCGGCGTCCTTCGGTCAGAGCATCGTCCAGCGTGGTGCGGAGCTTCTGCATCAGTTCGATCAGCGTCTCGATTTCGGTCCGGTCCCAACCCGTCAGCAGGGTATTCCAGTATTCGATGATTCTATCGCGACACCGGATCGCGACCGCCTCGCCGTCGGGCGTCAGTTCCAGATTGAGCACCCGCCGGTCGTCGCTCGCGCGCGACCGCGTGACCCAGCCGTTCTGCTCCATCGCGTCGACCAGCCGCGTCGTCGCACCCTTGTCATGCGAAAGATCCCGCGCGAGGTCGGCACATGTCGTAGCGCGGCCCGCCATCATCGACATGAGCGCGGACCACTGCGTGCCGGAAAGTCCCTCCGCCGCGAACACCGGCTCGATCAGGCTCTGCCCGATTTGATGGATCCGCCGCGCGAGGTAGCCGAGCGAACAGTCCGGGCCGAACCCTGTCTTGGTATAAAACGCCATTTCGTTGCCATGGCAACCATTGCCCAGGCAGTCAATTGCGCGTTTTGCATGCCTTGTAGTGCGTCGACATAGGTCGTGCTGCCGAATCGTGACCACATGTGGGCGCGCGTTGCGATGTCAGCGAAGCATCCACCTAAAGCTGTCGCCCGATGTCGTCGCTCGAACATGGGAGCAGACTACATCCCGTCACGGCGATCGGTTCAATTGCCCCCAGCGCACTTTCGATCGAGTTCATCGAGACATTGGGCGAGCAACGCGCCGACAAGATGATCCAGCCGCTCATCGGCGATCAGCAACGCGTGCGCGATCGCCTCGCGCAACGCTCCGTTATCCTCGTGCCCAACCGCCATGCCTTCTGTTCGGCAGTCTGCCGCGCGCGCGCAAGTCACTAAGTTAGAGCAGATTATGTTGACTTAAGTTAGTAAACGAATCCCTACTCTTTACTGTGGAATTGCACATGGACGACGCCTAGCATTTGGCATGGCAAACAAAACCGAATCGGAACATTATCAGTCGGCACGGACAGCCGAAAATCTCATTCGCGTACGGGGCCTGCGCGCCGAGATTTTTCCCAGCGAAATCTTCGACGAGCACGCCTGGAATATGATGCTGCGTCTGTTCGTCGCGCAGACCAAAGGTGTCGACCTCTCCGAAACCGAACTGATCGCCGCAGCCGGAACGCCCTCAGCCGTAGGGCAACGATGGCTCGCGCATCTCGTAGCGGATGACCAGATCAAGCCCTATGCGGACGGTGAGGCCGTAACCCTGACGCAATCGGCATTGGCTCGGATGGAGGGCTTCCTCCGCGACGCCAGCGCTATTCACAAGTCCGACGGCCCCACCTGAGCCCCCCAATCCGAGAGCATAGCTCGATCTCGGCCGTTCAACCGCTGCGGGTGTTGAAGATTAGCGCCCTCCACACGCACCCGTGCCCTTCCCCGATGCGCTCCCCCTTGCTAAGGCCCCCTCGGTAACAGCATTTTTTCGCTCGGTTCCCGGTGCGCCCGCGCGGCCTTTATGGCTGCTTTCCCCTCGGCGCCCGGCGGCCCGACGCCCACGGGAAGGACCCCTATGACTGCCATTGGCCAGGATACCCTCAAGACCCGCACCAGCCTGTCAACCGGCGGCAAGTCGTACGACTATTACAGCCTCGCCAAGGCGTCGGAACAGCTCGGCGACATCAGCCGCCTGCCCTTCTCGATGAAGGTGCTGCTCGAGAATCTGCTGCGCTTCGAGGACGGCGTGACCGTCACGCGCGACGACATCCAGGCGATCGTCGACTGGCAGAAGGAACGCCGCAGCGACCGCGAGATCCAGTATCGCCCCGCCCGCGTGCTGATGCAGGACTTCACCGGCGTCCCTTGCGTGGTCGACCTCGCCGCGATGCGCGACGCGATGACCAAGCTCGGCGGCAACCCCGAGAAGATCAACCCGCAGGTCCCCGTCCACCTCGTCATCGATCATTCGGTGATGGTCGACGAATTCGGCACGCCCCAGGCGTTCCACGATAACGTCGACCTCGAGTACGAGCGCAACTTCGAGCGCTACGAGTTCCTCAAATGGGGCAGCAAGGCGCTCGACAACTTTCAGGTCGTCCCCCCCGGCACCGGCATCTGCCATCAGGTGAACCTCGAATATATCGGCCAGGCCGTCTGGTCGTCGGCCAGCTCGGGTGACCACGGCGACGGCACCATGATCGCGTATCCCGATACGCTGGTCGGCACCGACAGCCACACGACGATGATCAACGGTCTCGGCGTGCTCGGCTGGGGCGTCGGCGGGATCGAGGCCGAAGCCGCGATGCTCGGCCAGCCGGTGTCGATGCTGATCCCCGAAGTCGTCGGCTTCAAGCTGACCGGCGCGCTGAAGGAAGGCATCACCGCCACCGATCTCGTGCTCACCGTCACGCAGATGCTGCGCGCCAAGGGCGTGGTCGGCCGCTTCGTCGAGTTCTTCGGCCCCGGCCTGTCGTCGATGACGCTCGCCGATCGCGCGACGATCGCCAACATGGCGCCCGAATACGGCGCGACCTGCGGCTTCTTCCCGATCGACGACAAGACGCTCGATTACATGCGCCTCACCGCGCGCTCGGATGAGAACGTCGAGCTGGTCGAAGCATACGCCAAGGCCAACGGCTTCTGGCGCGACGAGAACGCCGAGGACCCGATCTTTACCGATACGCTCGAACTCGACATGGGCACCGTCGTCGCGTCGCTTGCCGGCCCGAAGCGCCCGCAGGACCGCGTCAGCCTCAACAAGGTCGACGAGGTGTTCAACAGCGACCTCCACAAGCTGTACCACAAGGAGCAGCCTGCCCGAGTCGCAGTCGAGGGTCGTGAGCACGACATCGGCGACGGCGACGTCGTGATCGCCGCGATCACCAGCTGCACCAACACCTCGAACCCGTCGGTGCTGGTCGCCGCCGGTCTGGTGGCCCGCAAGGCGAACGCACTCGGCCTGAAGTCGAAGCCCTGGGTGAAGACCTCGCTCGCCCCCGGTTCGCAGGTCGTCACCGACTATCTCGACAAGGCCGGGCTTACCGCGGACCTGAACGCACTCGGCTTCAACCTCGTCGGCTATGGCTGCACCACCTGCATCGGCAACTCGGGCCCGCTCGCGCCTGCGATCTCCTCGGCGATCAACGAGAACGATCTCGTCGCCGCGTCGGTGCTCTCGGGCAACCGCAACTTCGAGGGCCGCGTGTCGCCCGACGTACGCGCCAACTTCCTCGCCTCGCCGCCGCTCGTCGTCGCCTATGCGATCAAGGGCACCGTCACGACCGACATGATCGAGACGCCGCTGGGCCAGGGTTCGGACGGACAGGACGTATATCTGCGCGATATCTGGCCGACCAACGAGGAAGTCCGCAGCACGATGGACGCCAACATCGACGCGACGATGTTCGCGGCACGCTATGGCGACGTCTATGCGGGCGACGCCAAGTGGCGCGAGATCGACGTGACGGGGTCTGACACCTACGCATGGCGCGCAGGCTCCACCTATGTCGCCAACCCGCCCTATTTCGACGGCCTCAGCATGACGCCATCGCCGGTGCAGGACATCATCGACGCCAAGCCGCTCGCGATCCTCGGCGATTCGATCACCACCGATCACATCTCGCCGGCCGGTTCGATCAAGGCCGATTCGCCCGCTGGCCGCTTCCTGCAGGAGCATCAGGTCAGCAAGGCGGACTTCAACAGCTATGGCGCACGCCGCGGCAACCATGATGTGATGATGCGCGGCACCTTCGCCAACATCCGCATCAAGAACGAGATGGTCCCCGGCGTCGAAGGCGGCATGTCGAAGTACGACGGCGAGATCATGGCGATCTACGACGCGGCAATGCGCTTCAAGGAAGACGGCACGCCGTTGGTGATCGTCGCCGGCAAGGAATACGGCACCGGCTCGTCGCGCGACTGGGCGGCAAAGGGCACCAATTTGCTCGGCGTCCGCGCGGTCATCACCGAAAGCTTCGAGCGCATCCACCGCTCGAACTTGGTCGGCATGGGCGTGCTGCCGTTGCAGTTCGCCGAAGGGACGGATCGCAAGACGCTCGGCCTCGACGGCTCGGAAACCTTCACGATCCTCGACGTCGCCAGCATCCGCCCGCGTCAGGACGTCACTGTGTCGATGACGCGCGCCGACGGCACCAGCGAGACGTTCCAGACCAAGTGCCGGATCGATACCGTCAACGAGCTGGAATATTTCCTCAACGGCGGCATCCTGCAGTACGTCCTGCGCAAGCTGGCCGCGTAAAGGCTTGCACCATCACCCCGGCGCGATCCGGAGTGACCGCTCGATACCGTCATCCCAGCGAAAGCTGGGATATCTCCGTGAGGCCCGCGTCGCCCACCACGAGGGATATCCCAGCGTTCGCTGGGATGACGTGTATTGGCGGACGATGAAAAGCGAGCTCTTCGCCTAGTTCTGACAGCGCTCCGCGGCCAGCAGCGGTCCCGCGCGCATCTGCAAAATGCAAAAAGGCGGGGCGACCGTGAAGGTCGCCCCGTAGTTCAGGGAGAAGACCGGGACAGGGGAGACCCGGTCGAAGTCACCGCTCACAGGGGGAAAGGAACGGCGACGCACTCCCTTTCGTCCCGATATGTGTCAGGCATATGTCGGTAATGTGTGAGAACATTTTTTTGCACGACAGTGTCGCATGAGAGACCGGGTGTGGCGGATCATTTTTAGAGCAGGCCCGTCGGTATCGGTATGCACGCGACGAGTAGCAGTTCACCATCTGCTTTGCGGCACCGCGAGCCTTGAACCAACCGGCCCCGATCGATGCGAACAAACAGCACCTCCCCGGCGACGGCCGGGTCCAGTTGGAGAGGTCACGGTAACGGATCGCGGCGTTCGTCAGCCACGTGTGCCAACTGGACCCAGGCCTCTGCCGGGGAGGTGCTCTTCCGCAGGGTATGAGTATCAAGCAAATCCGGAACGACGAAGCGACCCTGCGACATCCTAGACGCGAACTATCGAAACACGCCCCGCCCCAAAACAAAAAAGGCGACCCCGTAGGATCGCCCTTATTTGGTGCAGTTCAAACTGCTTGTTAACAGCCAGCCCAGGCCAACAGCAACTCAACGACCGATGAAAATATTTTCATCACCGGCTTAACAGTTCAGAAATCGCAGGCACAGCAACAATCTCAACGCTTTTTCTACGATGGAAAACCTAGCACTCGCTTAGGTTAGAGTAGAGTAGAATCGCCATGCCGTACGCCCGAAGCTCGCAGTGTAAATCGCATACTGAAGGGCAGCAGTCGCTACCTGCGACCGGCGCACCTTTTGCCTTCGATCGCGTCTAGTACGGACCTGCTCGTGATCCCAATTGTCCAGCAGGTTACTTCGCAAGTGCCCTTGGCCGGGCGTAGACGAAGTAGATCAAGAGCCCGAGCAGGTTCCACAACCCGAAATACAATTGCGTCTTCGAGGGCAGGCTGAAGAACAGGTACAGGCACCCGAGGATGCCGATCGTGCCGACCAAAGTCGCTGCCGGCGCACGGAACGTCCGCACCGCGTCGGGCGCGCGGCGGCGCATCACAAGCATGCACGCGCACACCGCGACGAACGCAGCGAGCGTGCCGGCGTTGGCCAGCGCGGCGATTTCGGCTAGCGGCAACAGCCCGGCGATCACGGCGACGATCGCCGCCGTGATCCACGTGATCCGCACAGGCGCGCCTCGCTTCGACACCTTGGCTAGGCTCAAAGGAAGCAACCCGTCACGCGCCATCGTGAAGAATATCCGGCTTTGCCCGAACAGGAAGGCGAGCAGCACGGTCGGCAAGGCGATAACAGCCGACGCACCGAGGAACGTCGCGAACCCCGGCCGGCCGATCTCGCGAAGGATCAATGCGAGCGGCTCGGCGCTGCCCGCGAACCGGGCGTACGACAGCGCGCCGACGGCCGCCACCGCGACGAGGATGTAGATCGCGATGCATACGACCATCGACCCGACGATCCCGATCGCGAGGTCGCGGCCTGGGTTTTTCGTCTCCTCCGCCGCAGTGGAGATCGCGTCGAAGCCGTAGAACGCGAAGAAGATGATCGCCGCCGCCGCCATGACGCCGCGCTCGGCCCCATCCGGCTGGACGGCCTTGGGGAAGCCGTAGGGCATGAACGGGTGCAAGTTTGCGCTGTTGAAATAGTGCAGCGCTATGAACACGAACACGGCCAGCGCGATCATCTTCACCGCCACCAGCACTGCGTTGAGCGTCGCGCTTTCGCGGGTGCCGACCGACAGCACGCCTGCCACGACCGCGATGATGAAGATTGCGGGGACATTGAGGATGCCGCCCAGCTCAGGGCTGAGCGTCAGCGCCTCGGGGAAGCCGAATGCGCCGCGCAGCAGCGGCGCGGCATAGCCCGACCAGCCGACCGCGACGGTCGACACCACCAGCGAATATTCGAGGATCAGCGACCAGCCGATCACCCACGCGATCAGTTCGCCGAGCACCACATAGCTGTAGGTGTACGCGCTGCCCGATGCCGGGATCATCGTCGCCATCTCGGCATAGGCGAGCGCCGCGCAGGCACAGATCCCGCCGGCAATGATAAAGGACAGGATGACGGCGGGTCCGGCGAGCCCCGCACCGACGCCGATCAGCGTCAGGATGCCCGTGCCCACGATTCCGCCGACACCCATCGCCACCAGATGCGGCCACGACAGCGTCCGGGCGAGCTGATGCTCGGCCGGCTGCTCGGTGACGATTTTTCGGCGAAACAGGCTGGCCACGGATATCCCCTCTTGTTGGGCGTGGGGAGTGGCACAGGACGGGCGCGGCGGGCAAGTTCGCTACTCGCCCTCACCCTCCGTCATGCCGGGCTCGTTCCGGCATCCACGGTTCCTCACATCCTAAAAGTCCGAGTTCGCGGAACGGTGGACCCCGGAACCAGTCCGGGGTGACGGAGTGGGTTTGGGCCCGTCCCGACCCGATCGCAAGGCGAGGGACTTCATCCGAACGGGAGATTACCGCCCTCTTGTTCTCCCGCGAAGGCGGGAGCCCAGTCTGCGTCCCCCCTTCGCGGGGAAACAGTCTAGCGCTCTCTAGCGCTCTCCAAAGGTCTCAGACGGTAAAGCTCTCGCCGCACCCGCAGGCACCCTTGGCATTGGGGTTCTGGAACACGAAGCCGGCGGTGAAGTCGTCTTCGACCCAATCCATCGTCGAGCCGATCAGGTACAGGATCGAACCACCATCGACGAACAGCGTACCGCCTGGCGTCTCGATGCGTTCATCAAATGGCTTGGCCTCGGTCACGTAATCCACCGAATACGCCAACCCCGAACACCCCCGCTTGGGCGTCGACAGCTTCACCCCGATCGCGTCCGCCGGCGCGCGCGCCATCAGGTCGGCAATCCGCGCGTGTGCGGTCGCCGTGAGGTTCAGCGCCGCTGGCCGTGCTCGCAATGTCGTCGCCATCATCGTTCTTCCTTCCCCCTCCCGCGAGCGGGAGGGGCCGGGGGTGGGCTCCCGGCGAGCCACTCATAACCGTCGTTCGCGAGGTGAGCGCGAGCCCACCCCCTGCCCCCTCCCGCTTGCGGGAGGGGAAGCAGAAGTTATAGCATGCCCAGTTCGAGCTTAGCCTCATCCGACATCTTCTGAGGATCCCAAGGCGGATCCCAGACCAGGTTCACTTCCGCAAACCCAACCCCCGGCACCGACCCGACGCGCATCTCGACCTCGGCCGGCATCGACTCCGCAACCGGACAATTCGGCGTCGTCAGCGTCATCGACACCACCGCATGCCCGTCATCGGTCACCTCGACGCCGTAGATCAGCCCCAGATCATAGATGTTCACCGGGATCTCGGGATCGTAGATCTCCTTCAGCGCGTCGATGATCGCATCGTACACCGCGCCACCGGGCTCGCCGGGCGAATCCACCTGCGGCTTCTGCGCCAGGAACCCCGCGAGATAATCGCGCTTACGCTCCGCGTCGGAGTCCGTATCCATGACCACGCGAGCCTTGGGCGGCGACTGGACCGCCTCCACTTCCTCGATCTCGAACCGATCGTTCATCCAAAAATCCTCGTTACTCGCTCGATACCGCGTACCAACGCTTCAACGTCCGCCGGCCCGTTATACACGCCGAAGCTCGCACGCGCCGTCGCCTCGACACCCAGCGCCTCCATCAGCGGCTGCGCGCAGTGATGGCCGGCGCGGATCGCGACGCGCTCCTCGTCCAATATGGTGCCGATGTCGTGCGGATGAACCCCCTCGATCGTGAAGCTCACGATCCCAGCCGAATCCGCCGGGCCATAGAGGCGAACCGAATTGATCCCCGACAGGGCGTCGTGCGTCGCGGTCACCAGCGCCGTTTCGTGCGCGTGGATCGCCCCCAGCCCGATGCTCTCGACATAGTCGATCGCCGCATGCAGCCCGAGCGCACCGACGATATGCGGCGTCCCCGCCTCGAACCGCCCTGGCGGCGGTGCGTAGGTGGTCTTGGCGAAACTCACCTTATCGATCATCGACCCGCCACCCTGGTAAGGCGGCATCGCCTCCAGCAACTCCGGCCGAGCCCAAAGCACGCCGATTCCGGTCGGGCCATAAAGCTTGTGCCCCGAGAACACGTAGAAATCGCAGCCGATCGCCTTAACGTCGACCGTGATCCGCGGCACCGACTGACACCCGTCGAGCAGGATCTTCGCCCCGACCGAATGCGCGATTTCGGTAGCGCGCTTGCCGTCAAGCACCGAGCCGAGCACGTTCGAGACATGCCCGAGTGCGACCAGCTTGTGCGCCGGCGTGATCATCCGCTCCATTGCGTCGAGATCGATGCGATGGTCGGGCGTCAGCGGCAACACGTCGATCGCGACCCCGAGGCGCTCGGCGATCATCTGCCAAGGCACGATGTTCGAATGATGCTCCAGCATGGAGAGCATGATGCGATCGCCCGCCTTCAATTGCGTCCCCGCCCAGCAGGTCGCAACCAGATTGATCGCCTCGGTAGCCCCGCGCACGAACACGATCTCGTCCGGCGAACCCGCACCGATAAACCGCGCCACAGCCTTACGCGCCGCCTCATATGCCAGCGTCATGTCCGCCGAACGCTGGTACACCCCGCGGTGGACGGTCGCGTAAGTCTCGCCATAAGCGCGCGTAATCGCATCGACCACGACCTGCGGCTTCTGCGCGGTCGCGGCGGTATCGAGATACGCCCAACCCTCGGGGATCGCCGGAAAATCCGACAGGCGATCCAGCGGACGAACGTCGGCGATCACGCTCACAATGCCCGCTCCAGCCAGGCATCCGCATCCGCCACGAAAGCCTCCCGCACAGTCTCATCCGCAATCTGCGCAAACGCGTCGCCGACGAACGCGCGCGTAAGCAGCACCTGCGCCTTCGCATGCGGGATGCCACGGCTCTGCATGTAGAACAGCGCACGCTGGTCGAGTTCGCCGACCGTCGCGCCGTGCGCGCACTTCACGTCGTCTGCGAAGATCTCCAGCTCGGGCTTCAAATTCACCGTCGCGGTCCGCTGCAACAGCAACCCACGCAACGACTGCACCCCGTCGGTCTTCTGCGCATCCCGCGCCACCTCGACGCGCGCCGCAAGGCTCGCCGTCGACTTGTCCGCCGCGACCGCACGCCAGATCTGCTTGCTCCGCCCGTTCAGCGCCGCATGCCGCACCGACACCGCGCACTCCTGCCGCTGGCCATGCCGCGTCAGCAACGCGCCACCATATTCGGCAAACGCATCGTCACCCGTCACCGTAACCGACCCATCGATCCGCGTCCCGGCATCGCCCGCGCCGAGCACCGTCACGATCAGGCTAGCCTCCGCACCGATCTCGGCCTCGTCTCGCAACGACACGAAGCCGTCGACCTGAAGCAACCGCACCGCCCGCTTGAGCTTAGCGCCCTTGCCGAGCATCATCCGCGTAGACCGGTTCGACCAGCCAGCCCCGACATAGGTCTCGACCACGGAAGCGCTTGCGCCAGCGACGAGCACGATCTCTGCCGGCAGCTGATTGTCGCCGCCGGTTGCGACATGGACGATCTGGATCAGTTCGGCCGTCGCATCCGCCTCGACGCGCAAAGACCAGCCTAAGCCGGTGGTCCGACGCCCAAGGACATGCGATCCGCCGTCGATTGGAACGATCGTGACATGCCGCAGATCGCTCCGAGCCTCGTCCAGCACGCCATCGACAAACACCGCCCGCGCACCTGGCAAGTCGAGAAACCACTCGCCAGCATCCAGCGCGACGCCGCGCGGCAGTTCAGCCGCAGCCGCAATCGCCGCCGGATCACCCCAGCGCCAGGACTCCTCGCGAGTCGAAGGAAGGGTAAGCGTCGTCATGAACGCACCTCCTCCGCGTCTCCGCGTCTCCGCGTGAACAAGATTTTCTCACGCGGAGACGCGGAGCCGCGGAGAGTAAGTGGAGAGATTGAGGCGCTTGCAGCGCGAGAAGGACTCATGCGGCGATCCCCACATAGCCTTCGCTCTCGAGCTGCTGCGCCAACTCCTTGCCGCCCGAACGAACGATCCGCCCATCGGCCAGCACATGCACGAAGTCCGGCTCCACGTAATCCAGCAACCGCTGGTAATGCGTGATCAACAGCACCGCCTTGTCGGGCGCGCGCATGATGCGGTTGATGCCATCGCCGACGACGCGCAGCGCATCGATGTCCAGCCCCGAATCCGTCTCGTCGAGAATCGCGAACTTCGGGTTGACGATGCCCATCTGGACCATCTCGTTACGCTTCTTCTCGCCGCCCGAAAAACCGACGTTCACCGGCCGCTTGAGCATGTCGTAGTCCATGCCGAGCAGATCCGCCTGCCCCCGCGCCAGCTTCAGGAACTCGCCGCCCGACAACGGTTTCTCGTCACGCGTCGCGCGCTGAGCGTTTAGCGCCTCGCGGAGGAACTGGACGTTCGACACGCCGGGGATTTCGACCGGATACTGGAAGCCGAGGAACACGCCCGCCGCGGCACGCTCATGCGCCTCCAGCTCGAGCAGATCGACGCCATCGAACGTCACCGAGCCCGAAGTGACGTCATAACCGGGCCGCCCGCCGAGCACATAGCCCAGCGTCGACTTGCCCGCCCCGTTCGGCCCCATGATCGCGTGCACCTCACCCGCGTTTACGGTGAGGGACAAGCCCTTGAGGATTTCCTTGCCGTCGATCTCGGCGTGGAGGTTTTCAATTTTTAGCATCGAATTTAGCCCAATTCCAAATCTGTATTCTTCGTGCGGCTGCGCGTGGTAATCTTCCCGGCATTCTCGCGAATGCCAGGAAGCGTTAGCCAACGGACCCCTCCAACGAAATTCCCAGCAGCTTCTGCGCTTCCACCGCGAACTCCATCGGCAGCTGCTGCAGCACCTCCCGCGCGAAGCCATTCACGATCAGCGCCACCGCCGCCTCCTGGTCCAGCCCGCGCGACATCGCGTAGAACAGCTGGTCCTCGGAGATCTTCGACGTCGTCGCCTCATGCTCGATTTGCGCGGACGGGTTGCGGACCTCGATATATGGCACGGTATGCGCGCCGCACTGGTCGCCCAGCAGCAGGCTGTCGCACTGGGTGAAATTCCGCACGCCCTCCGCGGTCGGCGCGACGCGCACCAGCCCGCGATACGTGTTGTCCGAACGCCCGGCCGAAATCCCCTTCGACACGATCGTCGAGCGCGTATTCTTGCCGAGGTGGATCATCTTCGTGCCGGTATCGGCCTGCTGGCGATTGTTGGTCACCGCGACCGAATAAAACTCGCCGACCGAGCCATCGCCGAGCAGCACGCACGAGGGGTATTTCCACGTGATCGCGCTGCCGGTCTCGACCTGAGTCCAGCTGACCTTCGAGTTCTTGCCCTGGCACAGCGCGCGCTTGGTGACGAAGTTATAGATCCCGCCGACACCGTTCTCGTCGCCCGGATACCAGTTCTGCACGGTCGAATATTTGATCTCGGCATCGTCGAGCACGACCAGTTCGACCACGGCCGCGTGCAACTGGTTCTCGTCGCGCATCGGCGCGGTGCAGCCCTCGAGATACGAGACGTACGAGCCCTTGTCCGCGACGATCAGCGTACGCTCGAACTGCCCGGTATTCTCCGCGTTGATGCGGAAGTACGTCGACAGCTCCATCGGGCAACGCACGCCCTCCGGGATGTAGACGAACGTCCCGTCGGAGAAGACCGCCGAGTTCAGCGTCGCGAAATAGTTATCGCGCTGGGGCACGACCTTGCCGAGCCATTTCCGCACGAGCTCGGGATATTCCTTGATCGCTTCGGAGATCGAACGGAAGATCACGCCCGCAGCCTCCAACTCCTTGCGGAAGGTGGTCGCGACCGAGACGCTGTCAAACACCGCATCCACCGCGACGCGGCGCTTCGGATTGCCATCCGCATCGAGCGGATCCTCGACCACGCCCGCCAGCATCTTCTGCTCGCCGATCGGGATGCCGAGCTTCTCGTAGACGCGCAGGATCTCCGGATCGACCTCGTCGAGGCTCCCAAGCTTCGGCTTCGCCTTGGGCTCCGCGTAATAATACGCGTCCTGGTAATCGATCGGGGGCACGTTGAGCTTCGACCAGTCGGGCGCTTCCATCGTCTGCCACAACGCGAACGCCTTCAGCCGCCAGTCGAGCATCCACTGCGGCTCGCCCTTCTTGGCTGAAATGAAGCGCACCGTGTCCTCGGACAGACCCTTGGGCGCAAATTCCTGTTCGATGTCCGAGGAGAAACCCCACTCGTACGTCTTGTTCGCGGCGGCATACGCCTCTGCGTTCCGGGTAGCCATCATTCCATCTCCGCCGCAACGCGGCTCTCTAAAATCTCCGCGGCTCCGCGGCTCCGCGTGAACACAATTGATTCACGCGGAGCCGCGGAGGCGCGGAGGAAGGGGTAAGGCGCTGCGCGCAAGGTCATGCGGGCACCTGTACAACCGGGGTTTGCGAAAGGCTGGCGAGCGACACGCCGGCGAGCGCACCGCGGACCGCGCCATTGACGGCGTTCCAGTGCGGCTTCACCTTGCACGTCTGCTCGACACAGCAATCCTGCGATGCACCGTCGACGCACGAGGTCAGCGCGATCGGCCCCTCGACCGCCTCGATGATGTCGGCGAGCGAGATCGACGCAGGCGGCCGTGACAGACGGAAACCACCACCAGTACCGCGCGTGCTCTCGATCAGGCCCGCCGCCGACAGCCGGCTCACCAGCTTCTGCACGGTCGGCAACGGCACGCCGGTCTCCTCGGCGAGCAGCGTCGCGTTCAACCGCGCGATACCGCCGCAATGACGCGCCGCGGCGCTCATCATTACGACCGCATAGTCGGCTAGGCTGGAAAGACGCATGGTCGCTTCGGAGTCCAATCGGACCGATATGATCCGATTGGTCAAATGGTCTTTGTGCAGTGCATCGTCAACCCGTGGAGCCGTGCTAACGACTCGCAACTATCCCATCCCCGTCATTCCCGCGTTCGCGGGAATGACGGAAGAAGGGATTGGTCGCCCCGGCCAATATGCCTAAGAGCGCGCATGGCCTTCTACCACCCGATCCTGTTCCGCCTCGATGCCGAGCGCGCGCATACCCTGACCATCGCCGCGCTCGCCGCATGGGGACGGGCCGGCACGCCGCTCGCGCCCAGCGTGCCGCGGCTTGCGACGACCGTGGCGGGGATCGCTTTTGCCAACCCCGTCGGTCTGGCGGCAGGCGTCGACAAGGATGGCCGGGCGATCGATGGGTTCTTCGGGCTTGGCCTGGGTAGCGTAGAGATCGGGACGCTCACGCCGGTACCGCAGCCCGGCAACCCGAAGCCCCGCATCTTCCGCCTTCCGGAGGACCGCGCAGTCATCAACCGTCTAGGGTTCAACAACGGCGGGCTAGACGCGGCACTCGACCGGGTGAACAAACGGCCGAGCGGTAAAGACGTTCTCGGCATCAACGTCGGCGCCAACAAGGACGCCACCGATCGCACCGCCGACTACGTCCACGGCGTAACCCGCGCCGCCCCCCACGCCGACTACATCACGATAAACATCAGCTCCCCCAACACCCCCGGCCTGCGCGACCTCCAGCACGGCGCAGCGTTGCGCGATCTCCTCGCCGCCTGCACCGCCGCCAAGGGCAGCACGCCGATCTTCCTCAAGGTCGCACCGGACCTCGAACCCGCTGACATAGACGACATAGCGCGCGCCGCGATCGAGAACGGCGTCGACGCGTTGATCGTCAACAACACGACGATCTCCCGCCCCGGCCTGCGCTCGGCCAATGCAAAGGAAACCGGCGGCCTGTCCGGCGCGCCTCTCGCCCCGCTAGCCCGCCAACGCCTGTCGGATTTCCGCAAGGCCACCGGCGCAGCGATCCCGCTGATTTCGGTCGGCGGCGTAGACAGCGGCGCCGAAGCCTATGCCCGCCTCCGCGCCGGCGCGAGCCTCGTCCAGCTCTACACCGCCTTGGTGTACGAAGGCCCCGGCCTCCCCGCCCGCATCCTGCGCGAACTGGATGCGTTGCTGAAGCGTGACGGGATCGCATCGGTTGCGGATGCGGTGGGAATCGACGCCCGCTGACCCACTCTCCCCGTCATCCCAGCGAAAGCTGGGATCCAGAGCAGCACACGTCGTACTTCGTGGCTCTGGATCCTGGGTCGAGCCCAGGATGACGGGCGTTGGTTTGGCTTGCCTCATACCCCAACCGCGCTAGGCTCGCTCGCGATGAAGACTTCCCTCCTAGCGCTCGCCCTCCTCGTCCCCACCGCCGTTGTAGACGCGCGCCAACCCGCCCCCGCCCTGGCAAAAGACCAAGGAATGGTCAGCGCCGCCGACCCGCGCGCAGCCGCCGCCGGCGTCGAGATCCTCCGAGCAGGCGGCAGCGCCACCGACGCGGCGATCGCCACGATGTTAGCCCTCAACGTCGTCGAGCCCCAAAGCTCCGGCATCGGCGGCGGCAGCTTCTGGATTTCCCACACGGTAGGCGGCGTGCTCAGCACGATCGATGCGCGCGAAGAGGCCCCCGCCGCTGCCGATGCACGCTGGTTCTACGCCCCCGACGGCACACCGCTGAGCCACAGCGACGCAGTGCCCGGCGGCCGCAGCGTCGGCATCCCCGGCGCACTCCGCGGCATGGCGCTCGCGCACCGCGCGTCCGGGAAACTCCCCTGGGCGCAACTCTTCGCCCCCGCGATCCGCCTCGCGACCAACGGCTTCCAGGCCTCGCCCCGCCTCGTCAACGGCATGGCCGCATATGGCGACCACGTCACGCCCGAGACCCGCGCGATCTTCTCCGCCCCCGACGGCTCGCCGGTCGCGGTCGGCGCGACGATCAAAAACCCGGCGCAGGCCGCTCTCCTCCAGCGCATCGCGACCCAAGGCCCCGACAGCTTCTACGTCGGCCCGCAGGCACAGAAGATCGTGACCGCCGTCAATACCGCCACGCGGAACCCGTCGAAGATGACGCTCGGCGACCTAGCCAGCTACGACGCCAAGAACCGCCCACCGGTCTGCATCACATACCGCGTCTACCGCGTCTGCGGGATGGGTCCTCCCTCGTCCGGCGGCATCACCGTGCTGATGATCCTGAAGCAGCTCGAACGCTTCGACATGGGCAAGCTCGGCAAGGACAGCGCGCAGGCCTGGCACCTGTTCGCCGAATCTTCCCGCCTCGCCTATGCCGACCGCGACCTCTACGTCGGCGACCCCGATTTCGTCCGCGTGCCGGTCCAGGGCATGCTCGACGCCGCCTATCTCGCCAAGCGCTCTGCCCTGATCTCCCCTACCACGACGATGGCGACCGTCGCGCCGGGCACGCCCCCCGGCGCACCGGCCCGCACCCGCGCACCGGTCAGCGAAGTCCCCGGCACCACCGACATCGCGACGGCCGACGCCCGCGGCAACGTCGTCCAGGTGACCACCACCGTGGAGGGCTATTTCGGCTCCGGCATCACCGTCGACGGCACCGTCCTCAACAACCAGCTCACCGACTTCGATATCGTCCCCGAGAAGAACGGTGCGCTCGTCGCCAACCGCGTCGAGGGCGGCAAGCGCCCGCGCAGCTCGATGTCGCCGACGATCGTCTACGGCCCCGACGGCAAGGTCCGCCTCGCGGTCGGCGCGGCCGGCGGCTCGACGATCATCGCGCAGGTGGCAAAGGCCATCATCGGCGTTGTCGACTGGAAACTGTCCGCGCAGGACTCGATCGCGCTCGGGCTGCTGTATGCCCCCGGCCACGTCGCCGCGGCGGAGAAGGGTACCGCCCGCGAAGCGATGGTCCCCGCGTTGCAGGCACTCGGCGAAAACGTCCAGGTCGCGGCGCTAGGCCTGAAAGCAAACGCGATCGAACGCGTCGGCGGCAAATGGGTCGGCGCCGCAGACCCCCGCAGCGAAGGGGTGGCGATGCGCCAGGACGGCACCGTCACCCGGATCGTACGAGTCGGCGCCCTCCAGCGCGCACCCGAATGACACTCACCTAACCATCGTCATCCTGGGCTCGACCCAGGATCCAGAGCCAGGAGCGACACCGCACGTAACTCTGGATCCCAGCTTTCGCTGGGATGACGAGTGTTGCTATACTGCCCTTGCACTAAAGCAAGCCGACCCATCAAACATCGAGCTGCAAGAGCACGTCAGGAGAGACAATGGCCCGCCAGCTCGAACGATTCCCGAACCTCGTCACAATGTTCTTCACGCGCGCCGCGGAGAAAGGCGACGCGCCGTTCCTGTGGACCAAGACGAGCGGCTCGTGGACCGCCACGAGTTGGGCCGACGCCGCCCGCCAGGTCGCCAGCCTCGCCACCGCCCTCACCGCGATCGGGCTCAAGCGCGGCGACCGTGTCATGCTGGTCAGCGAGAACCGCCCCGAATGGTGCCTCAGCGACCTCGCGATCATGGCGGCGGGGTGCGTCACGGTGCCGACCTACGTCACCAACACCGAGCGCGATCACCTCCACATCATCGAGAACGCAGGCGCCTGCGCGATCATCGTCTCGACAGCGAAGCTCGCGAAAACCCTCCTCCCCGCCGTCCTCCGCTCGAACCAGGCACACACGGTGATCGGGCTCGAGGACATGAAGGTCCCCGCCTCGATCGACTTCCACAACTGGCACGCGCTGATCGCCGCGCACCAGACCGCCCCCGAAACCGCCGCCGTCCGCGCAAACTTCGCGCGCGAAGACCTCGCCTGCATCATCTACACCTCGGGCACCGGCGGCGCCCCGCGCGGCGTGATGCAACACCACGGCGCGATCCTCCACAATTGCGCCGGCTGCGCGTCGGTCATCTCGGAGGATTTCGGCTGGGACGACGAGGTCTTCCTCTCGTTCCTCCCCTTGAGTCACGCCTACGAACACACCGGCGGCCAGCATTTCCCGATCTCGCTCGGCGGCCAGATCTACTATGCGGAAGGCCTCGAAAAGCTCGCCGCGAACATCGAAGAGACGCGGCCGACGATCATGTTCGTCGTCCCCCGCCTGTTCGAAGTCCTCCGCACGCGCATTTCGAAGACGATCGAGAAACAGGGCGGCGCTTCGGCGTACCTGTTGCGCCAAGCGCTCGACATCGGTGGCAGGCGCTATGCCGGTCGCCTCCGCTTGATCGACCGGCCGATGCAAGCCGCCGTCGCCACCCTGTTCAAGCCGAAGATTTCGAAGAAGTTCGGCGGCCGGTTGAAGGCGATGATCTCGGGCGGCGCGCCGCTCAATCCCGAGGTCGGACTGTTCTTCGAGTCGCTCGGCCTCACCTTCCTGCAAGGCTATGGCCAGACCGAAGCCGCCCCCGTCATCTCGTGCAACCGCCCCAAGGCCGGCGTCCGGATGGACTCGGTCGGCCCAGCGCTCAACGACACCGAAGTCCGCATCGCCGACGACGGCGAGATCCTGGTCCGCGGCGAACTCGTCATGCACGGCTATTGGCGCAACGATGCCGAGACCGCAAAGGTGCTGAAGGACGGCTGGCTCCACACCGGCGACATCGGCGAGATCGACGACAAGGGCCGTATCCGCATTACCGACCGAAAGAAGGACCTGATCATCAACGACAAGGGCGAGAACGTCGCCCCGCAAAAGGTCGAGGGCATGCTGACGCTCCAGCCCGAGATCGCGCAGGCGATGATCGCGGGCGACAAACGCCCCTACATGGTCGCGCTGATCGTGCCCGATCCGGAGTGGACGCAGGAATGGTGCGCGGCGAACGGCGACGCGTGCAGCTTTGCCCGACTGGCTGAGAACAGCGAGTTCCGCACCGCGATCGGGCATGCCGTGGAGCGGGTGAATGCGGACCTCACCGTGACGGAACGCGTACGGCGGTTCGTGCTGGCGGATGGTCCGTTCACGATCGAGAACGAGCAGTTGACGCCGAGTTTGAAGATCCGACGGCATGTTTTGAAGGACGCTTATGGGGAGCGGTTGGATGGGCTGTATAAGCCCTAGAAACAATCCTCTCCTTTTTGCGAAGAGAAGCTGCCCAGAAGGCCCTGCGGACTCGAAGAAGGTAAAGTGAGGCTCGAACCCTCTGCCACAACGTCCTCTTCCGTCATCAGGCAGTTCCCCATTCCAGACCTTGCGGACTGAACCCGGTGCGTATCCTTTCCAGGCCTGTGGTAGGGTCGCCGCCGATACAGCAGCCGATCAGTTCGAGATTGCAACCAGCCTGCGCTGTAAGGCCCTCGCTCGAACCTAACCGATCCGGAACTGGTGCTCTTCATCATCCGCATGCCGTTCATGGCTTGCGTCGGTTCGAGGAGCTCCACGCCAATCTCGGCGTTGCCCCGATTGCGCCGTTGCCCAAACATGACCAGAGCAGCACATCGCCGACAAGCTGAAGACGCTCGCCGCGAGAAGCGAACAGTCGCGCTATCGCCGGCGCAAAAGGCCAGCCCGCAAGCCAACGCCGTCCCGTGATCACTGTCGCAACGCAACGTTACGCGCGGTCCAGTCATGTCCTGTATGGCGGAAGCGCCTTCTCGACCGCCCCGGCCACGACGATCAGCTTACCGCCCGCTTGTTCAAGCGCAGGCAAGGCGGCTGCCCACTCCAACCCCATGAAGACCGTGCTGGTTCTCGCCGGGCCCCTCAGCGTAGAAAGGTCTCGCCGCATCAAAACAGGGCAGCAGCTGTCCATCGGTTGCGATTAGACGACGATCACGGCGACGTTGGACACATTGCGCGCAACCGCGCTGCCGGTACGCGGCGTTGCAAGATCGTGCCCGTGAGTGAGCACTTGGATGCGGTCTTCGCCGACCATAATCGCTACCTGACCCGCAAGTTCCTGCTGCATCCGGCTCTGGTGGAGCGCCTCAGTCAGAAGGTCACCGCGCTCCGGACGTCGCCGAACGATGTCACCATCCGTTTCGAGGCGCCGGCAGTGCTCGCGACGCTCATCGAGAGCGTGACGATCTACCCGCACGGCGAGCATGGTCCGGAGGCAGAGGTGGTGGCGAGGGTGACGGATTTGTTGGCTTTTGTCGTAAACGACAACACCGCCCGTGAGGGCGGCGGTCGTAGTTCTATGGCGTTGGTTGCGGGGACAGGATTTGACCGCTGTAGAACTCGATTTCGGCTACTCGGCGGCACCATCGTAAGTCTGTGACGATGACCTGACTGACGCTACCTAAGCCTCGGCTTCCATCCATCCGATCAGGTTCTAGACCCGTCGCACAAGGCGTTCAACATCCTTGCAACGGACCCTGATTGTACACGAAAAGTGTTCAATCTAACGTGATCATTCACGGCATACCCAAATTGACGGTTGGTTGTGTTGGTTCGGCCAGCTGGCCTCATCGAAGCGGTCTTACATCAAGCCAATGTCAAACCTGAAGCAGCGAAGCACCTCGCCGAAGTAGCGTTGATTTTCACCCGCCAAAAACCTGCGCGAGGCGTACATCCAAGCGCAATCCCAGAACAATTGCAGACGGAATGTCGGTTTTGCGGGTCGGTGCGAATATCGGGTCAGGATTGATGACGTATTGGATGTTGGGAAGTATCCTGACACCGGGCATAGCAGCGAACCCATAGTTGATCTCGCCGATGATCTCGTTCGACTTTGGCGAACCTGTTCCACCAGCCCTCGTACGTAAATCGCGGAGATAATTTATCTGCTGATTGCTGAAATGCGTATTGCTGATCAGAAAGCCTATCGTGTCAGCATCGCGGCGTTTGAACGTGCCGGTCTTGACGAAACCAGCCGAGGCGAACCAGTCTAGCTGAGCAACATTGCCAACATTGTAAAAGACCCGCCCGAACAGCGCGAGGTTGCGGGTGCTCTTGCCCGCTGCGCGCTGTATCGTTTGGTCCGCCATCGCATACATACCAACGCGGTTGCCACCCTGTGCGACACGAGGAAGCCCAGACACAACGGAGGAAGCGCCGTTGCGATCGTAATATGGGCTCTGGCCGCCATCGGTATTGATATAGACGCCGGCCTTGTAGCGGCGCGGCAGCCGTTCGTCCGCGAACGTCGTCTGATAGCCTACTTCGTTGGCGATAAGCACACCGGTGCCCTTGCCGAGCGAGAAGTCGAGGCCTCCCTTACCCTTGAGATTTAGGTCGTTGTCGTATTCGAACACGCCGGTCTGAACATACCAACGCTTGTTGATCGCGTACCGCGCCTTGGCGGTCCAGGACGAGTTGGGGAAGGCAGTGATGCCGATGTCACTGATACCGCCATACGCCGTGAGGCAGCTTGTGTTGCTCATGAACACGCAGTTGAACGGCGAATTATTAAAGTAGCTGTTCACTGCTGCACGCCCGACAAGAATGTTGATCTTGCCGAAATCGTGCTCAACGTTGAACTGCGTCAAGCGCGGCCCAGTCACTGGCCGCCAGGTCTGCTGAAAACTGATCGAGTTGCCGATCGAGTCCCGACCCAGGCTGTCTCCGCTGAACCATGCCCCTTGAATGTGGACCTTGGTATCGGACAGCCCGATCAGCTTTTCGAGATCGATGTCGGCCGCGGTCGATACCCAGTGCGATTCCGCACTGCCCTGGCGAACACCCCCGACCGGGTTGGCAGCAACGTTGCCGACGACGTCGAGCGCAAGATCAATGCCCGCCGCCTTGAAGGCGCGCAATTGCTTGCCGATCGGATTATCGCGCTGGAACGGCGCAACGCCTGACGGCGCCGCTCGGTCCGCAGGGCCCTGCTTCGTATCGGGGTATAATACCGACGGATGACGCTCGTCGGGCTTGCCCGGCGCTACGCCGTCGGTTGTGTCCACCGTCGGCACGGCCGCGTCGGTCGGCAACGTGACTGCCCGAGACGGTTGAGTTTGGGACGGCGCGGCTTGTGCCGCTGCGGTTAGCGCGATGGCGATGGCGATGGACATAACGGTCTCCTGCCCGGCCGCGTGCGCATGCGGCTGGCTGTTATCGTAAGACGGTGACTGTGGCGGCGATCGCTCTAGGCGATCGCCGCGTGCTCTCAGGTTGCTACCGGGTACTTCGCCCGCAGCCGCGCATTGCCGATCGTCGCCGCGAGCGTGCGTTCGTCGAGCTTACCTTCCCACTTGGCGATCACGACGGTGGCAAGCGCGTTGCCGATGAGGTTCACGAACGTCAGACCCTCAGCGAGGATACGGTGGATCCCGAGGATGAGCGCGATGCTGGCAACCGGGATCGTGCCCGTCGTGTTGAGCGTCGCTGCGAGGACCACGAACGCCGCGCCGGCGACGCCCGCCGCACCCTTGGACGTCAGCAACAGTACCGCGATCAGTCCGAGTTCGTGCCACAGCGTCAGGTGCGTGTTGGTCGCCTGCGCGAGGAACACCGCGACCGTGGTCAGGTACAGGCAGGTGCCGTCGAGGTTGAACGAATAGCCCGCCGGGATGACGAAGCCGACCACGCTCTCCTCGCAGCCGACCTTGCGCATCTTCTGGATGAGGCGTGGCAGCACGGTTTCGGTCGAGGTGGTAGCAGCGACGATGACGATCTCGTCCCACAGATAGCCGAGCAGCCGCCACAGGCTAACCCCGCACCAGTGCGCGATCCCGCCCAGCACGACCGCGGTGAACAGGCCGCAGACCACGAAGAACTCGATGATCAGTTCGCCCAGCGACCAGAGCGAAGCCGTGCCGAACTGGCCGACCGTGAAGGCAATCGCGCCGAACGCCCCGAGCGGCGCGAAGTACATGATATAGCCGATGATCCGGAAGAACGCTTGCGAGGCGCTGTCGATCAGCGTGTAGACGGGCTTGCCGCGCTCGCCGATCGCCGCAATCGCGATGCCGAACAGCACCGAGACGAACAGTACCTGCAGGACATGGCCTTCGGTCAGCGCGCTGGCGAAGGTATCGGGAATGATCCCCATGAAATAGCCGGTGATCGACTGGTCGTGCGCGGTCGCGACATAGGTCTTGATCGAGGCGGTATCGATCGCCGCGACGTCGATGTTCATGCCCGCGCCCGGCTGCCAGAGATCGACCATCACCAGTCCGAAGATCAGCGCGAGGATCGTCACCGCCTCGAAATACAGGATCGATTTCAGCGCGACGCGGCCGACGCTCTTCATGTCGTTCATGCCGGCGATCCCGTGGACGACGGTGACGAAGATCACCGGCCCGATCATCATGCGAATGAGCTTGATGAACGCGTCGCCGAAAGGCTTCATCGCCACGCCGGTCGCAGGCGCGAAATGACCGAGCAGGATGCCGAGCACCGTTCCCGCCAGCACCTGGAACCAGAGCTGGCCGACTATGCCGAAGCGGCTCGCTTTCTTGGTAGTCTCTCCTAGGTCCGTCATCGTTTTTCTTTCGTTGTGACGTGTCGGCGGTCTCAGCCGAATAGAGTGCCGTCGAATAGCTTGCGGGCAGTGCGGAGCATGGCCGCACCGATGACGTTGCCGTTCTCGTCCAGATCGATCACGCAGCCGGTCGCCCCGCTGGGATGCTCGACGTCGAGCGACTTCGACTGCCCGTCAGGCACGACCGCAAGATCATGCGCGGGCGACCCTTCGATCAAGCAGGCGGTGGCGACACTGACCGCGCCGAGCACGCCGATCGAGGCGTGGCAGCGATGCGGAATGAACGAGCGCACGCTGATCGAGCCGCCGTTACGGGGCGCGGCAACCAGCATCAGTTTAGGCACTGACTGTTCGGTGACGTCGCCGAGGTTCATTAGCGGCCCCGCCTTCAATCGGATCGCCTCGATCCGCGCCTTCAGTGTCTCGTCAGCATCGAGCGTCGCCCGGTCTTCGTAGCCGGTGATACCGACATCGGCCGCGCGCAGCACGACGCAGGGCATGCCGTCGTCGATCAGTGTCACGTCGACGCCATCGACGACATCGACTGCGTTGCCGGTCGGCAGCAGCGCCCCGCAGCTCGAGCCGGCAATGTCGGCGAAGGCAAGCGGGACAGGTGCAGCCGTGCCGGGAACCCCGTCGATCCGCGCATCGCCCTGGTAGGTGACGACGCCGCGTGGGGTCTGCACGGTCGCCGTGGCGAGCTTCCCGGTGTTGACCATGAAGATCGACACACGGGTCTCACCGTCCTGCGCGGCAACGAGCCCGCGTTCGATCGCGAATGGACCGACCCCGGCGAGCATGTTGCCGCAATTCTGCGCGTCGCTGACAATCGCCTGATCGACGAAAACCTGCAGGAACAGATAGTCGACGTCGGCGCCGACCTCGGTCGAACGCGAGACGACTGCGACCTTCGAGGTCAGCGGATCGGCGCCGCCCATCCCGTCGATCTGGCGCGGATCGGGGGAACCCATAGCCCGCAACAGGAACGCGTCGCGAGCCTTAGGATCTACCGGCAGATCGTCCGCGAGGAAGAACCCGCCCTTGGACGTGCCCCCGCGCATCCACATCGCGCGGACGCCGCCGGCGTTCGGTTGCTCAGACATATTTCAGTCCCTTGACGGCGAGCCGCTCGCGCATCGCATAGATGTCCAGGCCGAGTTCGCCGTTGGCCATTCGGTCACGCTTCTCCGTCTCACGCGCTTCGCGAGCCTGCGCCTCCGCAAGCACGACTGCCGCGTTCTCGCGGCGCACGACGCAGACACCGTCGTCGTCGGCCACGATCACGTCGCCCGGCTCGATCCGTTCGCCGGCACAGACCAGGGACACGTTTACCGAACCCAGCGTTTCCTTGACCGTGCCTTGCGCGAAGATCGCCTTCGACCAGACCGGGAACTGCATTTCGGTCAGGTCGCGCACGTCGCGAACCCCCGCATCGATGACGAGACCGCGACAGCCGCGCGCGATCGCGGAGGTCGCGAGCAGATCGCCGAAATAGCCGTCCTCGCAAGGCGATGTCGGCGCGACCACCAGAATGTCACCCTGTTTCACTTGTTCAATGGCGACGTGCATCATCCAGTTGTCGCCCGGCGGGATCGACACTGTGACTGCCGATCCAGCGATACGCGCGCCGGTGTAGATCGGCCGAAGGCGGCTGGCGAGCAACCCGATCCGGCCCTGCGCCTCATGGACGGTGGCGACGCCGACCTTGGCGAGACCGTCGATGACGGCCGGATCGGCGCGTGCGATGGTGGTGATGACGCTGGGCATCTCTGATCCTCGATCCTGTTCTCGTTGCTCCCTCTAGGAGCGCTCGACGCTTTCAAAGCAAAACAGATTTGCGCACGAGGCATAAGCTGTGCTGAGGTCCCAGCCATGCCTACTCTTCGCGATCTCAATTTGCGCCATCTCGATGCGGTCGCCACTGCGGCGCGCCTGGGAAGCATTAGCGCAGCCTCGCAATCGATGAACCTGTCACAGCCTGCGCTGACCCAGGCCGTCGCCAAGGTCGAGGCCGTGCTCGGGCACAGGCTCCTGGACCGACAACCGGGTGGGGTCGTCCTGACGGAAGCAGGACGGCTGATGACGAGCCGGATCGAGCATGCCCTGGCTTACGTCGCACGAGGCGGGCGGAGCGTGCGGCGGGGTGCACGTTTGCCACCCTTGCCGAACGTCGAACGGCGCATCACGCTTGGCCAGTTGCTCGCCCTCATGGCGGTCGATCGTGCGGGTAGCTTCGCGCTGGCAGCCAGACAGACGGGATTGTCCGAGCCCGCCGTTCACCGTGCAGCGCGCGATCTTGAACAGCTGCTGGAGGTTCCACTCCTCGCCAGGCAGGGACGAACGGTCCAACCAACCGCAGCCGCAGTACGGTTGCTGAGGTTTGCTCGATTGGCACAAGCAGAACTGGAATCGGGGTTCGACGAGCTGACGGCACTGCATTCGGAAGGCGCGGGGAGGATAACGGTCGGGGTCATGCCGTTGGCGCGTGCAATCCTGCTTCCGCAGGCGCTTGCGCGGTTCGCCCGCGTCTACCCGGTAGCCTCCGTCAATGTCGTGGAAGGGGCCTATGTCGAAGTGCTCTCCGCGCTACGAGAAGGCGCGATCGACGTGGTGGTCGGGGCGATGCGCGACCCCCTACCCGTGGCCGACGTCATGCAGGAACCCTTGTTCGACGACGACCCCGTCATTGTGGGACGCAAAGGACACCCTCTGCTTAGCGAACCGGGCTTCGCCTTCCCATGCCTATTGGATTTCCCGTGGGTGATCGCTGCGCCCGGGGCTCCCGTACGACGGCGGTGGGAACAGATGTTCAAGGAACAGGGCCTCGAACCGCCACGACCGCGGATCGAGTGCGGGTCCGTGATGGTGGTCCGAGGGCTCATGCTGGAGGACGATTGGCTGACGCTCATGTCACGCGACCAGTTCCTGCTCGAGGAGCGGGCCGGGCTGCTGTGCGAGATCGCCGGGGCGGGCTCTTCGCTTCGTCGGCAGATCGGGATGACGACCCGCGAGGACTGGCGACCGACCCGACTTCAGCGCGAATTCCTGAGCATCTTCCGATCCACCTGCGCTGAATGGACTTCAGGAAAAGCAATGGACGGACGGCCGTTTCGATACGCCTGACAGGCCTGGCCGGGCTAGATACCGCGCATCGCCAACCCTCGTCATCCCGGGAACGCAGCCATGATCATCGACTGCCACGGCCACTACACAACCGCCCCTGCAAGCCACAATGCGTGGCGAGACGCGCAGGTCGCGGCGATCGGAACGGGCGGCGACATCGACCCTGCCTACCCGGCCATATCCGATGACGAGATCCGCAAGACGATCGAGGCGAACCAGCTGCGCCTGCTGCGCGAACGCGGCGCCGACATGACGATCTTCTCACCCCGCGCCTCGGCCATGGCACCACACGTCGGGAGCGAAGCCGTCGCACATATCTGGGCACGTCGCTCGAACGACCTGATCAAACGGGTCATCGACCTGTATCCCGAGACCTTCGCCGGCGTCTGCCAGTTGCCGCAATCGCCCGGCATCTCAATCGCGCATTCGATCGATGAACTCGAGCGTTGCGTGACGGACCTCGGTTTCATAGGCTGCAACCTCAATCCCGACCCGTCGGGCGGCAAGTTCGATTCCCCTCCGTTGACCGATCGGGCGTGGTATCCGTTCTTCGAGAAAATGGTCGAGCTCGACGTCCCTGCGATGATCCACGTCTCGGGCAGCTGCAACCCGGCGATGCACGCGACCGGTGCGTACTACATCGCGGCCGATACGATCGCGTTCATGCAGTTCCTCGAAGGCGATCTTTTCCGGGATTTCCCGGACCTGCGCTTCATCATTCCTCATGGGGGTGGCGCGGTACCCTATCATTGGGGGCGCTATCGTGGTCTTGCCGACATGCTGAAACGACCGCCTCTTGTAGAGCACGTCATGAAAAACGTGTTCTTCGATACCTGCGTCTATCACCAGCCAGGCATCGATCTGCTGTTCAAGGTGATCGACGTCGACAACATACTGTTTGGATCGGAGATGGTCGGTGCGGTGCGCGGTATCGATCCCGAGACCGGCCAGTATTTTGATGACACCAAGCGCTATGTCGATGCGCTCGCCATCTCCGATGCCGACAAGCACAAGGTTTTCGAGGGCAACGCCCGTCGGGTGTACCCGCGCCTCGACGCTCAACTCGCCGCGCGGGGGCTTTGATGTCTGAGTTCACGATGGATCCTGCATGGATCTGCTATCACCCCGCCCCCAGCAAACCCGCCTTCGCGGTGCCCGCGGACGCGGTCGACGCGCATTGCCACGTGTTCGGGCCGGGCGATCTGTTCCCCTATGCCCCCGAACGTAAATATACGCCGTGCGATGCTGGCAAGGATCAGCTGTTCGCGCTGCGCGACCAGCTCGGCTTCGCGCGCAATGTCATCGTCCAGGCGACCTGCCACGGTGCGGACAACAGCGCGTTGGTCGATGCGCTACGGACCGCCGGCGACCGTGCTCGCGGCGTTGCAACGGTGCGCGACACGGTAAGCGATGCGGAACTGGCCGAGCTCCATGCCGCCGGCGTGCGTGGTGTACGCTTCAACTTCGTCCGCCGCCTCGTCGATCCAAAGCCCGACGCCTATTACCGCGCGATCATCGACCGGATCGCACCACTCGGCTGGCACGTCGTGATCTACTTCGAGGCCGAGGATTTGAAGGAGCGGTGGGACTTCTTCACGTCATTGCCGACGATCGTCGTCGTCGACCACATGGGGCGCCCGGACGTGACCCAACCCGTCGACGGCCCCGAATTCGGTCGTTTCATCCGGCTGATGGCCGAGCACGAAAACGTCTGGACCAAGGTAAGCTGCCCCGAGCGCCTGTCGAAGGTCGGTCCGCCTGGGTATGACGACGTCGTGCCGTTCGCGCGCACGCTCGTCGAACGGTTCCCCGACCGCGTCCTGTGGGGTACCGACTGGCCCCACCCCAACATGACGACGCATGCGCCTGACGATGGCGCGCTGGTCGACATCATACCGCGGATCGCAACCAACGCCGCGCTTCAGCAGAAGCTTCTGGTAGATAATCCATTGCGCCTCTACTGGGCGTAGTCCGCTGGCGGGGCCAAATCAGGCCTGATGATGTGGGTCGGTATGAGATCCCTCGATACCTCCAATACGTGGATCCCCAGATCCTCCAGCGCCCATCCTGCCACCGCCACCGCCACCGCCACCGCCTGTTTTGGCACCCTCGCTTCTTCCGCCAGCGTTTTTAGACCCTCCTCCCGATGACGCCGGCCGTGTCGGCCCCTGCATCGGTATCTTGAGGTCTACAGGTATGGGGTCGAGATCGAGCGCCTCACGAACGAAATCGCGGAGCGACACTACGAGATCATGGGTGTGCACCGGATGCCCGGTTACCAGTTCCCGAACTGCTTTGTCGGCAAGTCTGACATGCTCTTCCGTTCCCAGAAGAATGATGTCCGAAAGTGCGGCCTCCACCGCGTCGCGTATTCTCCGCGCGCGGTCCGATTTCGACGCAGTCTCGGCGGTGAGGTCGAGCTGCGCCATCGGCTCGGCAGGTACAGTAGGGGCGAAGCTTCTGAGGTCCCGTTTATGTGCCGGGTCGACGGTTAGATCGCCTGTGAATGATCCTCCCAAAACCTTGTACGCGGCGATCAAGGTGCGCAGACGCTCGTTGATCTGCCGGTTCAGTCGCTCACGGCGTTGCTGGAACGCCATTTGCGTTAGCAGTCGAATGCCCACACCGAGTAGCGTGACCAGGATGATGCCGAACAGCGTGGCCAGAGGGCTCTGCCAAGAACTGAAGTCCAGATTGCGCAAAACATTGAATCCTTCTTTACGCCCATAGTGCCCAGCCATTTATCGAAGCCGTAGCGCTCGAGTTCTTGCAGCCTAACCGAAAATTGAGTTGAGCGATTTCAGTAGCTTGTGATCCACCGGGAGTTGCGAAGACCACGTGGATCACATGGGCTGGACAGAAACCGCTCGGCGCTAGCGAGACAGAAAGCGACTGGACCGATGAGGAATGGGAATCGTACGGTCATTATTGAGGCGAACCTCCAGGGTGGGACAGCCAAGGTCTTACTGAGAGGGCACTCGATTCCGTCCAGTCCAATGCTGGCGACGTGATGAAGCATACGTCGCCTCGCGACCGAACGCGCCCCCTCAAGAAAGTAGAACGGCGACTGATTCCGGGGCCATCGTGTCGCAGGCAGCTCCGTCGATCCTGCGGCACGATGGATGCCGGACCCGACCCCCGGCATAAGGAAAAACAGGCTGATCTTGCCACCTGTTCCGATGGTTGGCGGCCTAGAACTTCACGTTCGTGCTGACGAAGAACGCGCGACCATAGGGGTCGTAGGTCGACGGATAGGTGTTCGCCTGCTCCTGGTTGTCGCCCAGGAGCGGCGGCTGCTTGTTGAACATGTTGTTGACGCCGACCGACCAGGAGAAGCCCGGCTTCACCTCGAACGCGGCGGTCAGATCGAAATAGTTATAGGCCTTGATCTTCTCGACGGCATAGACGGTGCCGCTGTCGTCGTCCTTCACGGGCGACAGATAGCGATACAGCACCGACACGGTCACGGGGCCGGTCGAGTAGGTCGTCCGCGCCGACAGGCGCCATTTCGCATATGGGTTGCCGCAGGTTTGGCCGAACTTGCCCGCGCAATCTATCGTCAGGTCGGGGATTGCCGCCAGCGGGTTATAGTCGAACGCGATTAGGCGCGTTCCGCTGAAGCGGAAATCGACCTTGCTGGTCGTGCTGCCAAACGCACCGAAGCCGAGCGGCAGGCCGTAGCGAGCCTCGAAATCGACGCCGCGAGTGACGACGCCTCCGGTGTTCGCCAGCGTGTTGGCGGCGTCGGTGATCGCGTAGCTGTTGGCATCGCGCGGCAGCGACGAGCAATAGCTTGAGTCGTATGGCGTATAGCCATTGTCCGCATCGCCGTAGCAGGCGCGGATCAGGTTCGTCGTGCCGACCGTCGAGATATAGTTGGCGATCTTGATCTTGTAATAATCGGCGGAGAACGAGAAGCCTGGCAGGAAACGTGGCTGCAGGACTATGCCGGCAGTGTAGGTGTCGGAGGTTTCCTCGCGCAGCGCGGGATTGCCGCCGTTGACCGTCTGGATCTGCGTGCTGCCGCCATCATAGGCGGTGCCGATCAACGAGGCCGGCACACCGGTCGCTACGCAGCTCGCGTTCAGATTGGTGTTCGTTTGCGCGATAGCGGTGGTGCAGGGATCGGTTGCCGCCGGGAAATCCTGCGCCGAGCCGCTATAAAGGTCGGACACTGTCGGCGCCCGCACCGCGCGCGAGTATTGACCACGCAGCGAGATGTCGTTGATCACCGACCAGACGACGCCACCCGAATAGGTGTTCACCGATTTCGCCGCGGTGGAATAATAAGAGTAGCGGTACGCGCCATTTACCTCGAGACGCTTGATGAACGGGATATCCGCCAGCAGCGGAACCGCGACCTCGGTATAGGCCTCCTTCACGTCGTAGCCGCCGCTCAGACCTTCGCCAGCGTTGAAGCCGACGACATCACCCGACGACAGCGAGAAGTCGGGATTGTAGCTGCCGTGCTCGCGGCGGTATTCGGTGCCGAACACGATGCCGACCGGGCCTGCACCGAGATCGAACAGGTTGCGGTTCGAGATCGACGCGCTGGCGACCTGCTCGCTGATCGTGCTGGTGTTCTGCACGGGGATGGTGATGAACGCCGCTGCTGCCGAACTGATGTTGCCCGCGCCGTAGATGTTCAGCGGTACGCAGCCGTTGCTGGTGTCCGAGCACACGAGGTTGCCACTGGCGTCATAGGTCGTGCGGAGCGCCTGCAACACACGGCTGCGCGAGACGTTGCCACTCTGCGTCTCGGTCGATTTGGTACGCGAATAGCTGTAAAAGGCATCGTAGTTCCAGCCGCCGCCGATGTCGCCGTTTGCGCCGAGGACCGCGCGATAGGCCGTGTTGTCGAGGCTTGAGATACGGTCGCCGACTTCGGTCAGGCGGCGATAGATCGTCGAGGTGACATAGCCGTCGCCGTCGGTATCGAGGCCCTGTAACAACGTCTGCGAACTGGGCGACAGGAACGACGAGTCGGCGTCGATCGCGACCGCTCCGGTGAACGGAGTAGGTGCCAGCTTGTTCTTCACGCGGTTGTTGATGAACTGGCCCTCGGCATAGACGTTGAACGCCTTGCTGACCTCGTAATGCGTCTGCGCGCTCATCAGGAACCGCTCCTGCGGTACCTGGAGATAGTTCGATGGCGCGTAATTATAGGCGTCGGTCGCCGCATTATACGGGCTGTAGCTGCCGTTGGTCTCGAACTTGCGGTTGACCCCGCCGATCGCGAACCGCGTGCCCTCAATCGAGCCCGACCCGCCGGCGATCAGCCCGCCCTCCCCGTCGTCGACCAGTGCCTGCCTCGAATAGTCGCGTGCCGACTGGAGGATGCCGTTGCGCTTGGTGTAATCGAAATAGATCGTCGCGTTGCCACGACCGTCCTCGAAATTGCCGCCGAGCAGCAAGTTGCCGTTGAAGTTGCCGCCATCCCCCGCCTCGTTGATCCGGTAATTCGCGCTCGCCTCGACGCCGCTGAAATCCTTCTTCAAAACGAAATTGACGACGCCCGCGATCGCATCGGAGCCGTACACTGCGGAACGGCCGCCGGTGACGATGTCGACGCGCTCGATCAGAGCCGCCGGGATCGTGTTGAGATCGACGACCTGGCTCGCGTCATACGCGACATAGCGCCGGTTGTTGACCAGCACGAGCGTCCGCGTCGAGCCGAGCCCGCGCAGATCGGCGGTGGCAACGCCGCCGCCCGGATTGTTCGAGGCGCCGGTGGTGCTCGGAATAAGCTGCGGCAGATCCTTCAGCACGCTTTCGACGTTGATCTGGCCGGAAAGCGCGATCTCCTTGGCGCTGACCACCGAGATTGGCGACGCCTGGCGCAGGCTCTCGCCGCCGAGGCGTGAGCCGGTCACGACGATCGTATCGCCGTCTTCGGGCGTAACCTGATCGACCGGCGTTCCCGCAGGCGTGGCCGTGGGTGCGACAGTCTCAGCGGTCTGGGCGTAGACCGGAGTCGAAACCCCAAGCAGAAGCGTAGACGCCAGAAGGCGCTTGCGAAAATCCAGACGCATGTCGATACTCCCTGAACCGCAATGCGATGTATTGCGGCGATTTTGTGCGATTACGGATTGGGTCCGCTGCTCAGATCTGCGGCCGTAATCGGGGTTCGACAATCCTTAATCGGTCATCAAAACGTCATCGTTCAAAGGTGTTGTACGGACGGCACGCTTTGATACAGTCTGTTGCAGGATCAAGACTGCGAACCGCGCGAATGACGACGGAGACACATGCGGCGGACCTGTTGCGCAAGCCGCTCACGCTACGCATCGCCCCTTGTGGCGCGATGGTAAGAGAGGTGCCGGCTGTTCCGCCGAAGGTGATCCTGCACGTTCGGTGGACCGTGCCATACCCGTGCGCCGAGCCCGTGGTGATTGCCCTGCCCTTGATCGTCGCCCGCCTCATTGGAACGTCGCTCCGCTCGCGATCGCCTTGCTCGGACTGAGCCCTTGCTGCTCGAGGAATAGGTTCAGCCCGGCAACCAGATCCTGCGCCGCCGTGCTGGTCAGTGCGATCCGGCCGACGACGACGCGGTCCACCGATGGCGGCTGGCGCGTATGATCGCAGCGCGCGCTTTCGAGCGTCAGGACGATAACGCCGTTCAGGTTTGCGAACCCGGCGAGCCCGGTGGCGAAAACCTCGGGCGCGAACGGGTTGTCGATCAGCGCGGGGGATGCTGGCGAAGGAATAGGGTTCGACGTTGGAACCCCCTTGATGGCGACGCGCATGTTGCTTCTCCTTACATTGGGCAAACGAACAGTTGGACGGCTGGCTCTGGAGCGGACTTGCCTCGCCGCAGATGAGCCACTGCCGCCACCGTTCCTAAGGCGCTAGAATGTCCCGGACATTTCTCTCGCAAGGTGGCGACGACACATCCCGTCCGACGGACTGCCCCATGTTGCACGCCTGTCGCCGAACCGAGACGTTGGAACATTCGGAGGAAACATCACCCGTCGATGCGCCCGGCTCACCCTGGAGACGCACGCATGACTTTCGATTTGGGCGCCGGTTCCATGGCTTTGGCCATCGCAGGAACACTGGCCACGGCACCCGTAACAATAGCATCGTCGGCACCGGCATCCCCGGGCAAACCGGCTCAACCGGGGAAAGTCGCGGTACCGGACTCCGCCGGCCGCACGATCCAGACCCTGCGCGTTGAAGGATCGCAGCGGATCGAGCCCGAGACGGTGTTGAGCTACACCAAGCTGCGCGTTGGCGCGCCCTACACCGCAGAGACGCTCGACCAGGCGCTGAAGGATCTTCAAGCCAGCGATCTGTTCGCGGACTACTCGATCGCCGGCGTCGCCACCGGCAATATCGTGCTGCGCGTGCGCGAGAACCCGATCGTCAATCGCATCCTGATCGAGGGCAACAAGGCGCTGAAAAGCGACAAGATTACCAAGGAGATCAAGCTCGCCCCGCGCCAAATCTTCACGCGCACTGCGGTCCGCCAGGACATAGCCCGGATCATCGAGCTCTACCGCCGCCAGGGCCGCTTCGCCGCTGTGATAGATCCGAAGATGGTCACGCTGGACCAGAACCGCGTCGACGTGATCTTCGAGGTCAGCGAGGGCCCGAAATCGAAGGTCCGCCAGATCAACATCCTGGGCAACGTGGTGTTTTCGGACGCACAGATTCGCGCGCAGATGGCAACCAAGCAGGCGCGGCTGAGCCGGATGTTGTCGTCTGCGACTAGCTACGACCAGGATAGGCTGAGCTACGATCAGCAGAAGCTTCGCCAGTTCTACCTCACGCAGGGCTATGCCGATTTCCGCGTCACCTCCGCGGTCGCCGAACTGACGCCCGACAAGAAGGACTTCATCATCACCTATGTGGTCGAGGAGGGAAAACGCTATAAATTCGGCGACGTCGGCGTCGACAGCCAGATCCGCGACTTCGACAGCAAGAAGCTCGCCGCCACGCTGCCGCTGAAGAAAGGCGACTGGTACAATGCCAAGCTCGTCGAGGATTCGGTCGACAATCTGAGCCAGACCGCAGGCCTGTTCGGCTACGCCTTCACCGAGGTGAACCCGGAGTTCCAGAAGGACGCCGATACGCTCACGATGGGCGTGAATTTCAACATCGCAGAAGCCAAGCGCACCTATGTCGAGCGCATCGAGATCAACGGCAACACGCAGACCAAGGACAAGGTCGTCCGGCGCGAGATCCGGCTTGCCGAGGGAGACGCCTTCAACAGCTTCCAAGTGAAGCGGTCGGAGGACCGGATCAATTCGCTCGGCTATTTCCAGGACAAGATGACGATCAAGCAGATTCCCGGTTCGGCGCCGGATCGCGTCGTGCTCGAGACCAATCTGGAAGAGAAATCGAGCGGCGAGTTGCAGCTTTCGGCGGGTTATTCGAGCCTTGAAAACCTGATCGCGTCGGCGACCATCACGCAGCGCAATTTCCGCGGCATGGGCCAGGAACTGCGCGCCGGCGTAAGCTATTCGAGTTATTCCAAATCGGTGAATCTGGGCTTCACCGAGCCCTATCTGTTCGACACCAATATAGCGCTCGGCGGCGATCTGTTCCGCCGCGACTATAGTTCGTACAGCACCACCGGCGACAGCAACGACACGACATACAAGCAGGTCTCGACCGGTTTCCAGATCCGCGCTGCGGTGCCGCTTACCGAATATTGGTCCGCCACTACGCGCTACGGCCTGTCCTACGACCAGGTCACGCTCGACGCCGACACCTATTACACCAACGGCGTCTGCGACCCCGCCATTGCCGGCACGTATCTGTGCGACGCGGTAGGCAATCGCTGGACCTCGTCGATCGGCTATTCGCTGGTATTCGACAGCACCAACAGCCGCACCCGCCCGAGCAAGGGCAGCAAATTCTCTGTCCGCCAGGACTTCGCGGGTCTCGGCGGCGACACGAAATACATCCGCAGCACGGCGAACTACACCAAGTACATGGACCTCGGCTCCAGCTTCATTCTCTCCGCGCATGCCGAGGGGGGCTATATCAAGGGGCTCGGTCAGGACGTGCGGCTTACCGATCGATTCTATCTCGGCGATCCGCAGATGCGCGGCTTCGACATCCGCGGTGTGGGCCCTCGCGTGACGCGCACCTATTATGACACGACGACTGCCCCCGCGACCCTGTCGAACAACAGCAGCACGACCACCCAGACCGCGCTGGGCGGCACCGCCTACTATCAGGCACGGCTCGAACTCGAATTGCCCATGGGTGCCGGCGCACGCGAACTCGGCCTGCGCCCGTCGATCTACATGGACGTCGGCGCGGTATTCGGGGGCAAGACGCCGACTCTGGCCGACACGTGCGCCGCCGCCAACACCGCCTCGATCGCCTGCGTCGCCGGCACGCGCCAATATACCGACGGCTCAGGCAACCTGTTGTACCTCGATACCGCGGGTGCCAGCACCACGACCAACACCGGCACGCCGTACACCTATGCGCTCGGCACCTATAAGGAGACCTATTCGGGGAATACCGCGAGCCCCCGCCTGTCGCTCGGCATCGGCGTCAACTGGACCTCGCCGTTCGGGCCCTTGCGGATCGATCTCGCCAAGGCGCTGCTCAAGGCACCGGGCGACGACAGCAAGCTGATCACCTTCAACATCGGCGGGCAGTTTTAACCTGCGTCCACATTGGCTCACTCGATAGTCCCGGTGAATTCCATGCCGCGGCCGTATTTTTATACCTCGCGATATCCAGGAAATATGAGAGCAATCTGGCAGGACTACGGCGTTCACAATGAGGATGCGGTCACGGTGCTACGGAACACACGGATCGCCGAATGATCAACGTCACGGCGCGATTATGCGCGTCGCCAAGAAGAGATGCCCCATGAAACATATAGCCTGTTTCCTCCTGCTCGCGGTCGCCGCGCCGGTTAACGCAGGACAGCAACCCGATGTGCCCCCGCCACGGACTGACGTCGGCCCGTTGCGCGACCGGGACAAAGACGATCTTGCGTTGATACTCCGTCTGAACCCTGCCCAGCGCCCAGCGCTTGTCGAATTCCTGGCGGATGCCGTCCCTCCAAAAGCGCCGATGATGCGCGCCGACCACGAGTCCGCCGAGCAGGACTTCGAGCAACGGATTGCGGAGCAGGAACGGCGAATGAACGAGCGGAACGTGATTGAACGCAAGCGGATCAACGCGACCAAGGCTTTTTACGCCGTGCTCGACCCGCGGCAGCGGCAGATCTTCGAGGCATTGATGCGGTTGCGCCACATATCCGACCGACCGCGAGGGCTAGACGGCCCCCGAGGGCGCGGCCCGGATGACCACGGCAGACATCAAGGGCCGGACGACGACTGATATAGTGATTACGGTGTATGGCGAGCCTTAGGTTTGAAGTCACACCGCGGTAACGTCGGGTAGGAAGACATAGCCGTTGCCGCGAACCGTGCGGATGAGTTCGGTTCCGTCGAACGACGACAGCTTGCGGCGCAAGCGGCTGATGTTGACGTCGATCGTGCGGCCGCGCGTCATGTTCTCGGTCCTGCCCGACTGCTCTATCATCTCCTCGCGCGAATGTATCTTCTGCGGTTGGGTGACCAAGGCGTCGAGCAACCGGAATTCGCCCTCTGTCAGGCGAACTAGAGCGCTGTTGGGGGCATGCAGAGCTCGCATGCGGACGTTCATCGTCCATCCCGCGAACGCATATATTTCAGTTTGAGCAAGGCGCGGCGGTTCGCCCGAGACCACGCTCACCCTGGCAGGCACTGCATGACGCTGGCTGCGACGACGCAACACGGACCGAATCCTAGCCAGGATCTCCCGCGGGCTCGATGGCTTTGTAACATAGTCGTCAGCACCCAGTTCGAGCGCGACGACCCGGTCGACCTCGCTTCCAAGCGCCGAAAACATGATAACCCCCGGCGCGTCCTCCGCCTGAGTCAAGGAGCGCAGGACGGAAAGCCCGTCCTCGCCCGGCATCATCATGTCCAGCACGACAAGGTCGCAGGGCCGCTGGCTGAGCTTGGAGCGAAGCGCCGCTCCACTTTCTACCGCTTCCGCGCGCAGCCCATGGTCAACAAGGAACTCGGTTAATAATTCGCGCAGACCTGGGTCATCGTCCACGACAATAATCCTCGCGCTATCGGCGTTCAGTTGATCGCCGCCATAAGCCGGCATGGCGGGTTTGCGGATGCTGGTGTGATTACTGATCATTTCAGGGTCATGCGTCACGCGTCTTTCCAGAATATGTCCGGAAATGACGGTTCTGGCGCGCCAAGCTCGTCCCCGGGAAGGTTTGATGACGAAGCTGCCCTATCCTGAAACATCGCAAACACATGGACGTGATATAACGTGGAAATGATCAGCCCGATTCCCAATACGACCGCTACGACGTTGCTGGTCGTCGACGACGACCATGCCATCCGCAGCCTGCTTGCCCAGAGTCTCGGCCTGCATGGCTACCGCGTGAAGACCGCCGCCAGCGCCCAGGAAATGGACCAGGTGCTTGCACATCACCCCATATCGCTCATCCTGCTCGACGTGATGATGCCTGGCGAGGACGGGTTGGCCGTGTGTCGGCGCCTGAGCAGCAGGGGCGGCCCGCCGATCGTGATGCTCAGCGCGTTGGGCGACGAGCCCGACCGAGTCCTGGGACTGGAGATCGGCGCGAGCCATTACCTGGCCAAGCCGTGCAGCCCGCGTGAGATCCTGGCGACCGTACGCGCGGCATTGCGCAATCCTTGCGCGCCCGACGGCCTCGATAGCCGGGGCTTCACCTTTCTTGACTGGCGCGTAGATTTCGCGGCGCACGAACTGCACGACGGCGACGGCACCCTGGTTGACCTGACGGATGGCGAGTTCGCGGTGCTGCGCGCTTTCGTCGAACGGCCCCGCCGCGTCCTCGCACGTGACGCGCTGCTTGAGGCGGCGCGTGGCCCCGATACAGAAGCGTTCGATCGCGCCATCGACGTGCAGGTCAGCCGCCTACGCCGCAAACTCAGATCGCGCGGCGATGAGATCATTCGGACGATCCGCAACGAAGGCTATTTCTTCGTGCCCCGCGTCGTGCGCGCATGATCCACGGTCGCGAGCGGTCGTGGCCGCTGTTCCTGCGAATTTTTGCGCTGATGCTGCTGACGGTATTGCTGGTTCAGCTCCTCAATTTTGCCGCCGTGCTGCTGATGCCGCCGCCGACGCCGGTCATCTACTCGACTAACCGGATCGCCACCGTCATGCGGTCGCGCAGGGATCCGAGCGGGCTCCTCGTCGTGGAGACCTCGCACAAAGCACCCCGGTCCGGTGGCGACGACCGCGACCGTCGGCTCGCCAGACTAATCGCTGCGGACCTTGCTGTTCCGCCCTCGGCGGTAACCGTCGAGGGACATCGCTATGGTCCACCGATGATGGTTGGGGTGTTTCGCCCGCCGATCCCGATGGCGGGACCGCCCCGCCGATTCGCACTGGACAACGCGCTGTTCGGTGCTTTCTCCGTATCGCTTGCAGTCGCACCGGGAATTTGGCGCGTCGTCCACCCGGTAGGCGGCGCGACTGGTCCATGGCGGATGCGGATCATCCTGTGGCTTCTGGTCGCGATGGCGGTGGCGGCACCGATCGCCTGGGGACTTGCGCGGCGCGTGGCTAGGCCGATCGGACTGTTCGCCGCGGCAGCCGAGCGGCTCGGGCGCGATCCGCATGCCGAGCCGTTACCAGTGCGCGGGCCACCCGAGATCACGGAGGCGGCAAATGCATTCAACGTCATGCAGAGCCGTCTCAACCGCTATGTCGAGGACCGCACGACGCTGATCGCCGCGATCGCGCACGATCTGCGAACGCCGCTCATGCGCCTGTCGCTGCGCCTCGAAAAGGCACCCGACGCGATCCGCATCGCAAGCGAGGAGGATATCCAGGAGATGAGCCACCGCATCGGTGCGGCGATGGCGTTCGTGCGCGACATGACGCGGCACGCCAGTCGCCAGCGCCTCGACCTTCGCTCGCTGGCGGAAAGCATCACCGACGAATTCAGCGATCGGGGCAAGCTTGCGGTCTTGGAAGCTGGCCCGCCGCTCACGATGGAAGGTGACGTTCCGGCGTTGAAGGCGCTGCTCGCCAACCTCGTTGACAACGCGATCAAATATGCCGGCAATGCCGACGTTCGGCTGCTCCGCGTGAAAGACGCTGTAGTCATCGAGGTCGCCGACAACGGCCCCGGATTGGACCGGCAAGATCTCGACAAGGCGTTCGAGCCATTCTTCCGCGCCGAACGATCGCGCAGCCGCGATACCGGTGGCATCGGTCTAGGCTTAGCGAGCGTCCGCGCCGTCGCACGCGCGCATGGCGGCGACGTGAAGCTCGAGAACAGGCCGGAGGGCGGATTGCTCGCGCAAGTTACCCTGCCCGGCTGACGCTCTATCCGAGCAGTCCGGACACAATCCAGCGCCGGCTCATTGCCGATTTCATCAGCGCGGCACCGCACCGCCGACAGGCGGATCGCTGCATGACCTGATCCGCGATGTCTCGGTGCCGTGATCGCGGCAGATGCCGGCCGACGGTACAGTCGAGCGTCGAGATGTAGCCAAGGCCGATGCTCCCCTAGATTGTCCCACGAGAGGCATGCCCAGCGAAGTTGTCCGCGGTGATTCTGTCCCAAGCTAAGCCCGCCGTCGGTGCGTGGTGGTGGCGTTGTCAGACACACACGAGGGAGCCACCAGGCTCGGCACCGCAAGAGCCGACGGCGAGTTCTGGTTGAGCAGCGACCTCCGAGTACGGGTCCGTACGTCCTTATTCTCGGCGCGATGGTGTCTGAAGTGCAACGGTCAGACATTCTGCAGACACTCGAACCTCCTAAATGATCCGCCCGAGTGGCGTACCGCATGTCGTCACCAGCTCGGGGTATCTGCAAAGTGAGTAAATCTTTTCTGACGCGTGGCGTGTTCGGCTGCTCCTTGTGCCTGATCGCGTCTCCCGCGCTCGCGCAATCGACCGGTACGAAGGATTTCGAGGAGATCGTGGTAACTGGCGAAAAGGCGGATCCGGCGATCGGCGGCGTTGTCTTGCCGGCAACATCAAAAGCCAAGGTTGGGCTCGATGCTGAATTCATCCAGCATGAGACACCCGGCCAGTCGATCAACGACACGCTGAACATGCTGCCCGGCGTCAGCTTCCAGAACAACGATCCCTATGGATCGTCAGGCGGCACGCTGAGCATCCGCGGCTTCGATGCGAGCCGCGTATCGGAGATGTGGGACGGTTTTCCGCTCAACGATACCGGCAATTACTCGATCTACTCCAACCAGCAGCTCGATCCCGAACTGATAGGTCAGGTCATGGTGAGCCTCGGGTCGACCGACGTCGACAGCCCAAGCGCATCCGCGACCGGCTCCACGATCAACTATACAACGCGCAACCCGTCCGAGGACTTCCACGTACGGATGGCAGGTTCGGTAGGCGACTATGACTTCTTCCGCGTGTTCGGTGCAGTGGACACGGGCGTCTTCACGCCGTTCGGCACACGCGCCTTCATTTCCGCGAGCAAATCGACCAACGATGTCGTGTTCACCGACGCCGGCAAGATCGACAAGACGCAGATCAACGCAAAAATTTATCAGCCGATCGGCAGCAAGGGCGACTTCATCTCGGTCGCCGGCCATTATAATCGTAACATCAACAACTTCTTCGGTTCGGTGCCGCTCAGCACGGTCGGGGCGAGTGTCGGGACGGGATCGGGCAATAGGTTTCCGCAGACGCGAGACGAGCGGTTCTACGACGTGTCTAATTGCGTAAGCAGCGCCGGCGTCGCGTGCGGGCTGGGCGCGTACGATTATCGCTACAACCCTTCAAAAACCGCCAATATCCGCCTGAATTCGCGACTCACGCTGGCGGACAAGCTGATCCTGACAGCGGACGCGGCGTATTCCTACACCTTGGCGAATGGCGGCGGGACGGCGACCGCCTCGGAGGGCTTCGCGACGATCGGTGGTCATCCGGTCGCCGGCTATATCGGCAGCACGGCCTATTTTGGCGGCGTCGATCTTAATGGCGATGGCGACATCTCGGACTCTGTGCTGGTTAGCGCACCCAGCACGACCGAAACCAATCGCTATCTGCTCAACCTCGGGCTCCGCTATGACTTCAACGAAATGCAGACGGTTCGGGTCGGGTACAGCTTGGATTATGGCCGGCACAGGCAGACCGGCGAGCTAACCACGATCGGCGCCTACGGCTTTGCCGCGACGCCTTTCCCAAGCGAAGAGCCGTTGCTGGATTCGACCGGCACCGCGCTGCAGAAACGGGATCGCTTTTCGAAGGCGATCCTGAACCAGGCCTTCGGCGAGTATCGCGGTCGGTTCTTCGACAGCAAGCTGACACTGACGGCCGGCGTGCGCGCGCCCTTCTTCACGCGCGACCTGAACAACTACTGCTTCACGACCAGCAGCACCGGCGCGCTGGTCTGTTCCGGCCAGAATGCGGCTACCGATGCAATCATCGCTGGGGCAAATCCGAATTACCAGGGGCCACAGGAGCGCAAATTCAATTATAACCGCGTCCTTCCCAGTGCGGGTCTGGTCTACCAGATTGCCGCACCGCTGGCGGTCTTCGGGAATTACTCCAAGGGCATGCAGGTTCCCGGCACGGACAATCTTTATAACAGCTTCTATTACGCCGAAGGCACCAGCGGTGCCGAGGGGGCCAAGCCCGAGACGACGGACAATTTTGACGCGGGCTTGCGCTATCAGGCCGGTCGGGTGCAGGCGCAGGTCTCGGGCTGGTATACGGTCTTCCACGACCGGCTGGCCTCGTCCTACGATCTGGAGACCACCACGACGATCTATCGCAACCTCGGAACCGTCCACAAATACGGGGTCGATGGAAGCCTGAGCTATCGGCCGGTCGACGCGGTGACCCTCTACGGGTTCGGATCCTATCTTAAGTCGAAGATCCTCGACGACATTCAGTCGTCCGCTACGTCAACCTACTACACTGCCGGCAAACGTGAGGCGGGGGCGCCCACCTACACCTTCGGCGGTCGTGTCGAAGGCAATGTCGGACCGATTCGCGTCGGCATCGAAGCCAAGCGGACGGGCGAACGCTACGTCAACGACCAGAACCTGCCCGTCGTGATCTCGGGCGTGCAGGTCTATGGGGCGAAGGCACCGGCCTACACGCTGGTCAATCTCGACGCCCGTATCTCGCTCAAGCCACTCGGTCTCGACGACCAGACCTATCTGCAGCTGAATGTGAGCAACCTGTTCGACAAGCTGTACGTCGGTGGGTTTAGCGGGACGAGCGCGACCAACTCGCTGACTTACGCCCAGATCGGAGCACCACGCGCCCTCTCGGCCACCTTAAACATGGGCTTCTAACCACGTCGCGGCGAAGGTACGCCTTTGCCGCGACACAGTTCGTATTCCGGCTCTCAGTGCGAAGGGAAGGCAAGCTGGGCTATCTCAGCCCGGTGAACTTCGAACGGCAGGCTCAGGTGGCTCAACCTCATGCCCATCGGACCGGCAGCAGTGTGGATCGGCGCCGAAAGTGAAACCCTAATAGGTTTCGCCAAGCGTTTGAAACTGCGTCAAAGATCTACATAACTAGGGGTCCCGATCGGCGCCGATCGGGATCCTTTCATAACCCATAATCCCAAAAGATTACAGATCGTTGCCTCGCTTAAAGCGGGGTCACGTTTTCGGCGCCTATCCACACCTCTCGTAAGGCAGCGCTCAGGTCCCTAATCGCGTCCATGCGCCGCGTTATGTTCGAACGGAGCCCTGCCCCGTATCGTACAAACCCGCCCCGGCCCGTTTCCTTGGCATGATAGAGCGCTAGGTCTGCATTCTGGCGAACGCGCTCCACGGTCGGATCATCCTGCGAGTAAACCGCTCCCCCGATAGTAGCACGGGGGACCACGATCTGACCGCCACAGTCGGCAGATAGCGCAAGCGCATCCAGAATATGGCCTGCGGCCGCCTCAAGATCGCGCAGCCCACCATCAGCCTGGATGATTATCGCAAACTCGTCGCCACCAATCCGGAACGTACGGCCCGGATGTATGGCAGCGGCAATTCGGTCGCTAGCGACCTGTAGAAGCCTGTCGCCTGCATGATGGCCAAACGTATCGTTCACCACCTTCAGATTATCGAGATCGAGTACGAACAGCGCCCAACTGCCGGCCGCGGCACCTTCGAGTTTGGCAAGGGCAGCATGATAGGCGGCCCGGTTAGGGTGCCCGGTCAACGCGTCGGTAAACGCTCGCCGTTGATGTTCGAGGACACGCTCATGTCGGTCGATCGCAATCTGAGTAAGGTGAACACAGTTGGCCACCACTTCCCGTTCGAAGGCGGTCGGTCCCCGGACATCTCGGTAGTAGAAAGCAAATGTCGCGATCGCGCGCCCCTCCGCACCGCATATCGGACTCGACCAACATGCGCGAAGCCCGTGCGGAAGTGCGAGATGCTTGAATTCCGCCCACCGATCGTCCGTCTTGATATCGATGACAGTGACGTCCGTTTTTAGATAAGCAGCAGTCCCGCAAGAGCCCGACAGTGGGCCGATCATGACGCCGTCTAGCGCCCGAGAATATTCATCTGGAAGGCTTGGCCCCGCTAGCGGATGAAGTAGACCTGCTGGATCCACGGTCAAGACCGAACAGATCACTTCAGGAAGGATGCTCTCCACTTCGCTACACAGCGTGCTGCACGTAGACTCGAGGCTAGCGCCTTTGGCAACCATCCGCAGAATCGCGTTTTGAAGATGAAGCAAGATACTTCCCGTATCGGCACCGTCCCGGTGTCGATGAGTTTCGCCCGAGCCCATAAGCTACGGCCATAAGGCATCCACGTTTCGAAATCCTTTAAAAGTGGCGGATAAAATTCATCCAGACAAACCAATGCGGTTGTAATTTTGCGAGAATTCGGTGGCTTGGATAACTCAGAGTAACGATGAACAAAGGGCTGTTTTCTTGACCAAATGACGTTGCTTATCGCCAGCGGGCAAGCAGCGTCGTCTGCCGTCGTCATGTGCTTTATAAACTGCTGTTGCGCTCGACCTCGTTGCCACGGGATGGACGGTGAGCGCGGTCGCAGAGGCGGTCAGCAGCGCTCGCACACACCTGTCCGCAATGCGCCATCGCCCAGCGCCCCAACCACGCGGACGACCACCGCTGCCGGATGTGTGGGTCAGCGCCGGTTCGGGACTCCGCTAGGCTAAACGATAAGTTGCTGAGCTAGCTCGAAGCCTTCCGCTTCCATTTCAATGCCTCGGCGGAACTTTGGCGGGGTTCTCTTGGGAGCCGATCTATATTGACCTCGCTACAGCAGAACACGGCTGAGATTGGCCGCCAAGGCTTTCGAGTGCGGAAAGCGCATTATGGCCTCGTGGTCACCGGTGGATCGCAGGATGGTGAGCGGTCCACGCACAAGTTCGGACCAGCCGCCATCAGCCGGAACGCCGGCGGGACGTTCGCCAGCTAGCAGCAACGCCACCTCGCCGTCATAGGGCAATGGCCGATAGCTCTGGCATTGCGCCAGGACATGATCGCCGAACGAGGGCAACTGATGCGCAGGCGTGCTACGCCTGAATACCTGGGCCAGCCGCCGTCGCACCGGCACCGGCGCATGCAGATCGGGCCGGTCGGCATCAAGCAGCACGAGCAGTCGCATGTCTCGGCCTGCCTGACGCAGCTGTTGCGCGACTTCCCATGCCACGATCCCCCAGCGACACCAGCCGCCCAGCAGGATCGGGCCGGAGGGCATAAGTCGGTCGATGTGACCGACGATGACTGCCGCCAGCGCGGTCATGTCGAACGATGAGGCAAGCAGGCGTTGTTCGTCTGTCGCGCTCATGTTGAGGCCGTAGACCGGGCAGCGATGATCGACCTGGCGATGCACGCCTCGCATCAACGAACCGGCATCGAGCCAGATCAGCGGCGTCCCGTCGCCGCGCGGTTGCAACGGGAAGAGCGTGACGTCGCGCGCCTCGTCGTCATGATTGTCGATGATCGCGGCCATCGCGGCCAGGCTCGAATGCTGGAGAAGGTCGGGAAGTGTCAGATCGACACCGAAGTTTTCCTCGATGTGGCAGAGCAGACGCACCGTCATCAGCGAATAGCCGCCCATGTCGAAGAAGTCGTCGCTGCGCGACGTGACGGCCACCGGCAGCAACTCGTTCCAGATCGCAACCAGCACCTCTTCGGTTGGCGCCAGGTTGTCGAGATCGCCACCTGACAAGGGTGCGAGGGGGCCGACATCAGGCTGGGGTGCAGCAGCGCACCACGGTCGATCTTCCCGTTGGGCGACAGCGGCATGGCGCTGATCTGAAAGGTTTGCTGCGGTGACAGGCCGAGTAGTCGCAAATGAGCCGCCACCGCTTCTGCATGACCAATGACCGTGACGGCTTCATCGAGGAGCTGGCGGAGGAGATGTGGGAAGAACGCCGAGGGGCCGCGGAGCAGGGATCATGGGTGGGCGTGGATCCGAAGGTCCGGTCCAAGTTCAGGAAGCTCGCGGCCGAGACCCTCCGCATCCTGGAGCATGGGCATGGCTAGCCTCTGGGTAACGGTGCTCCGGCGTGAAAACTGTCTCGGGAGCCAAACATGAGACATGTCGCACTCCTCGGGGACTCGATCTTCGATAACCAAGCCTATGTCGCCCCGGCGCCGGATGTCACTGAGCAGCTACGCGGCCGTCTGGGCGGCGATTGGAGGGTAAGCCTGGTGGCCGTGGATGGGCACGTCACCAGGGACGTGCGAGACCGTCAGCTCAGCCGCCTACCGACAGACACGAGCCACATCGTTATCTCAGTCGGAGGAAATGACGCGCTCGGGCATGCCTCTATCCTCAACGAAAGCGCACGATCGGTCGCGGAGGTTGTCGGCCGCCTTGCTAAGGCACAGGCCGCTTTCGCGCAGTCCTATGAGGAGATGGTCAGCGCTGTTCTGCCATTCGGGGCGCCGACAGCCGTTTGCACCATCTACGACGCAAACTACCCCGAGCCGCAGCGCGGGCTGGTTGTCGCTGCGCTGTCACTGTTCAACGACGTCATCATGCGGGTCGCCTTTGCGCGCAGACTGCACGTGATCGATCTGCGCCTGATCTGCAACGAACCTGCGGACTACGCCAATCCGATCGAGCCGTCCGCACGGGGCGGCGAAAAGATCGCGAAAGCGGTCTTCGACTTGGTCCGCTCTCCTCTGGGGGAGCGGGAGCGCTCATCGATCTGGACCTGACATGGCGGACACGGCGGATGACGTGAGGCTGTCGAAGACCCTCTCCTATTGGCTGCGTCACCGGCCCGCGGCCGGCTCGCTGGTCCTCGACGAGCAAGGCTGGACGGACGTCGATGCGGTGCTCGCCGCACTGAGCCGGACCGGAATCGAGGAGGCCTGCGAGAAGCTCCAGTCTGTGGTGATGACGAATGACAAGCAGCGTTTCGAGCTAAGCTCGGACAGAAGCAAGAGCGCCGGGCTTTGGCGATCATGCTGGCAGCGACGATCCTCATTCCTGTTGGGGACGTGGCGCTGCTCGCCTTCTCCGACGCCGGGCGGCCAATCCACTACTTGCTGCACGGAGCAAGCCTGCTGTGCTTTGCGGGGCTGGCGCTGTGGACCCGTCGGGCGTCGCCGGCACCGTGACGCTCGACCTACCGCCTCCTTCTTCGTACCTTCGAGTAGAAAGCCGCTGGGCGGAGATTCAAACATGGTCCGAGTTGTAATGCTCTCAGTAGCGGGGCTGCTAATCGAATGTTGCCTCGGAGCTATCGGGAATGACAATGGCACCAGTTGAACGGGGTGACATGCAATACGAGCTCCGCCGCGCGGGCAGCGGGTGCACGCGAGCGGCTCTAGCGATGCGGGGTCAATGCATGAGTACGGTCGATGTGGATCACGGCGTCAAACTGTCTGGCAAGTCGCGTCTGCAGGTAATGGCTCTGCAACTCACTGTCCCGCGCGTAGATCACGCCGATCTCCCGCTTTAAACGGGGTGGGTCCAGTGCCTGAGCTACTGCGGAGGCTGGGGAAAGCAGGATGAGGGCGTCGGTTAGGCCCGCGTTGTGGAACATGCCTGCATAACTCTCCGGTAAGGCTGGCCGCAGATTATGCACATAGTGCGGGCCGCCCCACCGGTCTGCCGCGATTACGGTACCTTGATACGTCGTAAACCCGAGCAGGTAGACGTCTTCATCGCTGAAGCGCTCGCGCAACAGCTGCCCCAGGTTGAGTTCGCCACGAAGCGGCATATCGGTGGCGCGAGCATCGCCGACATGGCTGTTGTGCGCCCAGATCACGACATTAGCCGGTGCGCCAGTCAAGGCTGCGGTATGATCCGCAATCTCAGATACATTGGCGGCCATGTGGCGGTCACGCACATTCCATGACATGGCGCCTGCATAAGCCGCCCGATTATATTCCTCTGCACCAACAACTGCAGCGGCGCTACGGACGGCAGAGAAGAGCGCTTCGGCGGCAACGGGATCATTGGGCCGCAGGCGCTCACGCAATTCCTTGAGCACGGCCGCGGCTTGATGCTCGCAGGATCGCGCCGGCCGCCGCGTGGCTTCGCCATATTTGGCCGGATCCGGCCGGTAGCGCGCGAAGCAGCGATAGTGCGAGCGAGCCCGGTCTGCCGCGGCACGATCCAGGGTCGCGAGATAGCCGGTCACCGCGTCGATTGCGCCAAACAGATTGTACACGTCCATACCGTAGATGCCGACCCGGTGTGCCGGCGGCAGCAAGGAATTGTGCGTACGGAGCGCCCCAGCGAACTCGGCGAACTCGGCATTTCGCCACATCCACCGCGGGAAATCTCGGAAGTCAGACAACGCAGCGTGCGCCGATCGGTCATCGTCGAGGCCGCGGACATAGCGATTGAGGCGATCAGCATCTGGCCAGTCGCCCTCGATCACGACAGCGCGAAAGTCCTGTTCACGGATCAGTCGCATGCTGATCCGCGCGCGCTCGCGATAGAATTCGCGCGTGCCGTGGGTGGCCTCGCCGAGGAGCACGAACCGCGCGTCTCCTATGTCGCCAACCAAAGCATCATAGTCCGTAGGCAGACCGCGGATCGGCCGAGCGGCCGCGACGACGGCATCAACCGATGTCATCGCGGGTGCGGCTCGCGCCCCGTCCTCCGGTGCGCCCGTGATCGGGGCCGCGCCCGAAGAACAGACCGCCAGCGGCACCGAAGCTGCTGCCAGACCGACTTTCCTGAGTGCATCTGCCAAGGAGGACATGTCGCTGAGACGAGTAGATGCACCGATCGTTCCAGCAGCTCACGTAGGTCTTACAATAGGTAGGCGGTGGCAACGCGGTCCGGGCGCCCGATGTCACCGCCATGCTTCACCGCCGCTCGCAGCAATTCGGCAACAATCTAGTGGCCAGTCGCCGCCGGTGCGGGCTCGGCTCCAAGCGCTTGAAAACCTTCATTCGAAAGCCGCGAAATTCACAGTGTTTCGCCAGCGCAAGCGTCGCTACGCCTTAATCCAGTCGATCGAGCAGGATCGCATCGATGTCGCAGATATCGTCCGGAACCGGCGACGGTTACCGGATCGCGGCAGGTGCCCTTGCGGAGGCGATTGGCGCCAGCCGTACCTTGCACCTGATGATGTTGCGGTATGTCCAGACGCTGATGATACAAGCCTCCCTTACGGCACTATTCAACGCGACGCTGACGATCGGGGAACGGCTCGCATCGGTCTCATTTGTCGACGCGCTTTCCCTGTCATTGCGGAACTACGCGCGTTGAACGACCTTCAAGTCGAGTTCCCGCCCCTGGAAAGAACATGATCCGTCCACACTAGTGACCATGCCCGGCATTACGCACTCGACGCTTGGCCCTGTCTGCCTTCTTCCTCTCGGATGGCCCGGTAAAACGGATTGTCGTTAAAAAAGGGCATTCAGACAGCGACGCTAAGGTATCAGCGGCCTGAAACGAAGAGCAGGTCACGCGTTGTACCAAATCTGCGCGGCGCAGTCCTTGCCAGCTAGGGTATCACCTGCATGACCGGGGATCTGCAGGGTGAAAGCGCTTCTGCAGAAAATGTCGTGCGCCGTCTGGTGGACAGTCGGCGATCGTGCCGACGATGCGGTACCCGAGCTTCTCGTAAAATTCGCGCGCCTGAAAACTATAGGTATCCAGCGATGCACCGATGCAGCCACGTGCCATGGCAAGCGCTTCGGCCCGTTGCATGATGGCAGACCCCAACGACTTGCCACGCCGGTCTTCGGGCAGGAACAGCAATTCGATCTGCAGCCACCCGAACAGGATAGTCCCCCACAGGCCGCCGATCGTATCACCCTCATCATCCTTCAACAGGAAGGCGAGCGGACCCGTGGCGCCCGGGTCGACATGCCGGCGATTGAACGCGGCCAAGCCGGCCAGGATCGCCGCGCGATCCGCCTCCCCCGGCTCGCCGGGAACGACGAGCCGGGCCTTCTCGGTCACACCGCGACCCATTGGTTGAGCTTGATCCGGCGCTCGCCCCAACGCAGCCCGTCTGCGAAGCCGTCGAGGTTGGCTTCGATCCGGACCGCCGCGAGACTGCCATAGCCGGCGTCGCCGCGCGGGTTGATCCACCAGCCGGCGGAACCGTCCCACAGCTTTACGGTATCGTCGCCGACGAGCACGGCGTTGCCCTCATGGTAGATGGCGTCGCCGTCGATCCAATGGTCGGACACGTTTTCCTTGCTCCAATTCTCGCGCCACGACGCGGCGGCATCGGTGCTGTAGCGCTGGATGAACTGGGCCCGAAATGCGCGCACGCCGCGCGCGACGAAGGCCTCCTGCGCGATCGCGGCATGAACGCCGCAGTCGACGACCTTGGCATCGACCGCCTCGCACCAGTGGATTGGCCACGCGGTCGGGCCCCAGGTCGAATGCTCCCGCATCCAGCGTGGGCCCGACAGGACGTCGCCGCCGTTGAGTTGCGCGAAGTCGTACGCGATCAGCCACTCGTGCGCGATGTCGCAGCACGCCGCACCGTGGTGCGAGATGTGGCTGTTGGGGAAGGTCTCCCACTTGCCACCCGGTGAAGCGACCGGGGTGGCGAGCATGAAGCCGGCGCCATCATTGTCGTCCGACGTGCGGACTGCGCCCTTCGCCTTATCCTCGACCAAATACATAGGACATGCTCCTGTCATAACCGCCGGCATCACAGAAAATCAGAAGGTCGCCGGCGCGGGTCCCTTCGGGAAGTTGGACATTGGACGCGATGATGTCGTGCTCCATGCACAGACGCCCCATCAGATGGGTCTTGCCGCGGCCGATCGGCTGCAACTCGCCGGTGTCATCGCATTTCCGGACCATGCGATGCGGCTGCCAGAAGTGCATCGGAATCTCGGCGATCGAGGCATCCACCACCGCTTCGACATGACCCTCCTCATGTTCCTGGATTTCGAGGATGCGCATCGCCAGCGCCATCGACGGCTGCGCCATTGCCTTGCCGGGCTCGGACGCGATCTGGCGCACGCCGGGCAGCATCGCGCGGACCAACTCGACCGCGTCGGCGATCTTGGAGGTTTCGTCCGCATGCCAGTCGTCGGGATACCAGCCGCCGCCCATGTCGAGCATCTCGATCGTGCGTCCGCTGAGCTTTTCGATCGAACGGCACCAGCGCAGCATCGATTCGAACAGATGCCACCATTGCGCGACGCCGACGTGGCTGCTCGCCATGTGGAAGTGCACGCCGAACTTGCTGTCGGTCGGCAGGCGTTTCACTGCCGCGATCAGCTTGGCGAACGTCGTTGGGCTGTCGAGCGGGATGCCGAAGCGCGACGTGATGTTGGGCGTGCGGATGCGGATGCCGATGTGCCTGGCCGACATCGTCCCCGCTTCGACGGCGGCAACGACGCGGTCGAGATCGGCGATGCTGTCGCAGAACACCGCGTGCATCTGCTCGCGCGGCATCAGTCCCTCGGGCCACCATTTGCCGGGGCCGTTGAGGATCACCTGATCGGGACGAAAGCCGACCTCGAGCGCAGATTGCACTTCGCCCAGGCTGATCGCCTCGGCATAAAAGCCGTTTTCGAGCGCCAGCTTGATCAGGCGCTTGTCGGGGTTGGTCTTGATCGAATAGCCGCTGATGACTTCGACGCCGTTGGTGCTCAGGCGATGCGCGCGGTCGGCGGCACGCTTGAACAGGCTGGCCGCGGTCGTATCCATATAGATATATTGCGGCGTCTGCATCGCGTCGAAATCCTGCGCCGCGATGTCGGCGATGAAGGTTTCGGGCAGCTCGGCCACGCCACTCGGCGGTGCCGCGCCGTCCTTGTCCATCGCCACGTCGAGCATGTCGGGATCGATCTTGTGCAGCCGTGCGGCGAGCGCGGTCAGCCCCGACGGATGCTTCATCGAATGGCCGACCGCACCGGCGAACGGTTCGGGCAGCGGCGGCAGCGGATAGTCCGGCCGCACCGGCACTTCGAGCACGACACGCGTGAACTCGGACGATTCCGCCAACGCAGGCCGCGCGGCGACTCCGCTCGCGGCCTGTACCAGCAGCGCGGGAAGATTGTGCCCGGCGATCGTCGCGCCGTGGACCCAGGCCGGAAAACGCGGGTTCATCTCGATCAGCCAGAGTTGGTCGGACGCGTCGCGCACCATCTCCAACTCGCCGCCGCCAGTCCAGTTGGTGTCGCGCACCATCTGCCGCAGCGGCTCCATGAACGAAGGCGGCACTTCGGACACGTCGCCGGCCCAGGTCTTGCCCTCCGGCGTGATGTCGCGCTTGCGCATGCTGACTGCGCCGAGCAGTTCGCCCTGATAGGCGGACAGCATGACCGACTCCTCATAGCCGCTGACGTGCGCCTGCAGGAACAGCTTCTCGGTCGACCACACTTTGCTCAACGCATTACGGACGGCGGTAAAGCTGTCCCAGGTCGGCGTGCGCGAAGCATCGTAATACGGGCCCTTCAGCCAGACGCGCCAATTATGCTCACGACAAAAGGCGTGGAGATCCCAGTCGCTATGTTCGGTCGACAGATAGGTCGGGATCTTGATCGGCAGGCCGGACGCGGCCTCGACCACCGGCTTGGTAATGCGCTTGATCCCGGACATCGGCGGCGCGAGCAGATTGGGGTGGCCATGCGGGAACACGCTCGCCAGCCACATCGCCTCGAGGTCGCTGCCCGATATCCACAGGCCCCCTGCATCCAGCGCGTCACGCACCTTCTCGCCATAGGCGTCGAGGTCTAGCTCACCCCAGGGACGCTGAATCCAAAGCTCGTCCAACTCCTCATAATGGATGCCGGACACTCGGTTCGAATACTCGACCCCGACGATGGTGGCGTCCGGATAGCCCTGTCGTAGGGATCGGACGATGCCCACGCCGGGCTGGGGATTACCGCCAGCGTAGAGCCCGCTCACATAAATTTTCATTGAACTTCCAAAAGCAAATACGGGCTGCGCTGCAGCATAGAAATCATGGTGCGAGTTGCCGCCTAGTGGCACGAAGAGACCGCCGCTTATTTAAAGAATTAAAAATAGTCGCTTTAACGGGGGTTAAGTTACGGAAAATAAATAGAAGGTTCATCCCTATGGCTCCCCGGCATTATCCTCTTTATGCTCCTGGAATGATCAGCGCCCGCTACCCCAGCTACAAGAACATCGATCCCTTCATCGACGTCGAACGACTCAAGGCGCTCGACGATTTCATAACCGAACGACTGCGCTGCCGGCTTGCCGCGGCGAAGGACCGGCAGTTCTACACGGGCCCGTTCCTGCTCGAAGCCGACGCGCCCGACCGACCCGGATCGCGCATGATCGAGCTTGCCCAGTCACGCGAGCCCGAGAACTATTACGACCTCGATCGCACCGACGTGTGGGAGCCATCTCCCGAGGCGGCAGAGTTCGCGCCGCTGATGGATTTCATCGCGACCCTGCCCTTTGCCGCCACCGGCCGGATGCTCATCATGTACGACGCGAACGGTCGCGCCGTGTCCGCGCACAAGGACCATGACAGCACCGAACTATGCCACGAGTTCATCTGGTTCCGCACGAACCTCAGCAAGCCGTTCTACATGCTCGACCCTGAAACGGGCGCGCGGGCCTATGTCGCCGGGCACGCCGCGTGGTTCGATACGGTGAACCAGTTCCACGGCGCCGATGCGAGCGGGGGGTTGTCGTTTAGTATTCGGGTTGACGGTGTGTTCAACGACGAATTCCGGCGTGCCATCCCCTTCCCGCTCGAGAACCGGGCGGCGGCGGCGAGTGTTTGGGCAGCCTCGGAGTTGGAGGCTCGATCCGCGTAGACCTGCTGCCGGGAGTAGAGGACTGAACGTCGCCGTGATCCGGTTTGTCAGCAACCAGACCAAGGCAAAAAGGTGTAAACCTACGTTGCCGTAAGGATATTTTCGAGAACCTTTGCGCATTCCGCGCCGTTGGTCGCATGAAACTGCTGACGGACCGAAACGTGAATGTAGCACCAGCGCCCGTAGCGCCACAGCAAACACCGACTGCGATGGAACTGTGGGGCGGCCATGAATGCACCGTAAATCGGGTGGGGGATCGCTGGTTCGATCAGACGCCACGCAGCGGTCACGAGCACCGCATCGAGGATCTGGCGCTGTTCGCGGACCTGGGGATCCGCAAGCTGCGCTATCCCGCGTTGTGGGAGCGCATCTCGCCCGACCATCCCGAGCGGCGCGACTTCCGCTGGACCGACGAGCGCCTGCCGGAGATCCGGCGGCTCGGGATGCAGCCGATCCTGACGCTGTGCCACCACGGCAGCGGTCCACATTATACATCGCTGCTCGACGAGAGTTTCGCCCCTGGGCTCGCGCGTCACGCGGCAGCGGTCGCCGCGCGGTATCCCTGGGTAAACGACTATACGCCCGTGAACGAACCGCTGACCACCGCACGGTTCAGCGCACTGTATGGCTTCTGGTATCCTCACGTGCGGGACGAGACCGCCTTCTGGGTGGCACTGCTCAACGAAACGGATGCAACACGGCTGGCAATGCGGGCGATCCGCGAGGTCAATCCCGCGGCCCGTCTCGTGCAGACCGACGATCTTGGTTTCTGCCACGCATCACCGCCGTTGCAGCATGTCGCCGATTTCCAGAACGAGCGACGCTGGATGGGCTGGGACCTGCTTTGCGGCGCTGTCATGCCGGGGCACGCACTGTGGGAACGGCTCGTCGCCTGCGGGTTGGAGAACCGGCTGCGCACCATCGCGGACGATCCGTGCCCGCCCGACATCATCGGCGTAAACCATTACCTATCAAGCGAACGGCTGCTCGACCACCAGATCGAACGCCACGGCGGTCGCGCTTTGGCCGACCGCGCTCTTGGCGAGTCCGACGGCGTGGTGCATGTCGACGTCGATGCGGTGCGCAACCTGCCCGACGCGGTGATCGGCCTGGCTGGTCTCGTCCAGCAGGCGTGGGAGCGGTACCGCATTCCGATCGCGATCACCGAATGCCATCTCGGCTCGACGCGCGAAGAGCAAGCGCGGTGGTTCATAGATGCGTGGCGCGAAGCGGAGCGCCTGCGTAGCCGCGGTGTCGATCTGCGGGCGGTGACCGCATGGTCGCTGCTGGGTGCCTATGACTGGAACCGTATGGTGACCCGCTTCATCGGTCATTACGAGCCGGGCGTGTTCGACGTGCGCGGCGGCACGCCCCAGCCGACGCTGATGTCGAGGGTGTTGAAGGACCTCGCGGCGGGAATTCAGCCGTCTGGACCGGGGCTGGATGTACCTGGCTGGTGGCGGGAGCGCCGGGAGGATCAGGGCGGCTTTGCGGTGAGTTCGGACGATTACGAGGCAAGGGCCGAAGCCTTGCTGATCGTCGGGGATGATGGAGTCCTGACCAGGCTTGCGGTCGACGCCTGTGAAGCGCGCGGACTGCACTACATGCTGGCGAGGGATGTCACGTCCGCATCGCTGCCGGTCCGGCCGTGGGCGGTGCTCGATGCGCGCGTGCAAGGACCGGGCGGAGACGCCGGTCTCGGCCGGTTCTGCGAGGCCGCGGGCATCAACGGAGCTTACTTCACGACCGAAGACCAAATTGCCGACTACTCGACTGCCCGCTGCCTCCTAGCCGTCGAGCACGGCCCGGTATTCACTGCGCATGACGACACCGCGTTTCCCGGACGCTTGCTGGATGCGCTCGATGCGGATCGCTCGATTGCGATCATACCGGGCCGGGTCTGGAAAGGCGTGTACGGTCCTTCGCTGATCGACGGCGTGCTCGACCTGCTGCTGGACGGTGCCACGGGGCGCATGCGCTTCATTCCGGCCGAGCGCTGGACACATGCCGAGTTCGCGCGCGCTCTCGCCGAGACCGCCGGGTACGACCGGGTGGCCGGTGCCGAAACAGGGGGTGAGTTGACCATTTTGGATGAGCCCGGCACGGCCTTTTCCCACCTGCCGCCGACCGAGACTGTTTTGGAACGCTTCGTCGTAGAGCGCCGCCTCGCGCGAAATGCAACGGAGCGGCGCCGCCCCTCGGAAAACATGGAAAGCTACCTTGAGGCCGCTGAATGACGGGCAGGCGCGCGGGTAGCGCGAGCGCCTTGAACGGCTAGAGACTCGCTCGGATGTCCCGGCAATGACCCACGTTACGAACGACAGTGACCATGAACGACATCCCGAGTACGGGCGGTAGAACGTAGGTCCACGTCCCTGCCCTCAACCAGGTCAGCTCAAATCTCAGCAAGGCTTCACCCGCAACCGCGCGTAGCGCCTAGGTGCGATCCTTGCCCGGCAGAAACCGGCCATCTTTCAGCGCGCGCTCGATCTCTTCCAGGCTCTTGCCGCCGGTCTCTGGAACCAGGCGATAGATGAAAAGCCACCCGAGCGCGTTGAAGCCCGCGTAAAGCCACATCGCGCCGCCGACCCCCAAGGCCGAGGTGACGGACAAGGCCGTGCCCGTGAGCAGCAGGTTCGAGCCCCACAGCATCGCGGCGTGCGCTCCGATCGCCTGATCCCGAATGGCGAGCGGGTAGATCTCCGATCCGGTAAGCCACCCGACGACCTGGATGCCGCCGGCGTTGAAGATCATGAACACGATCAGGCAGCCCACGACCCACCAGGGCCGCGCCGTGCCGGCTTCGGTGAACTGCAGCACGCCGCCGAGAACCACCAGCGCGACGATCGCGCCCGGTATCATGTACAGCGAGAGCGTGCGCCGCCCGACCCGGTCAACCACCATCTTTCCGGCGATGGTCATGACAAGGTAGGCCAGAGCTACGCCCAGTGCCGACCAGAGCGCGGCGCGGGCCCCAAAACCTGCATCCTTCAAAAAAGTTGGCGTGTAGTAGATCATCATTTCGATGCCGCTCAGCTGCGTGAACGCAGCGACGCCTAGCCCGGCGACCAGCGCCGGTCGAACCCAGGGCTCTTTCATAGCGGGCCAGCCTGTTACCGGCTGCGCGTTCATCTCCTCCACGACCTCCTGGATGTCCGCTACTTCAGCGCGCACTTCCTGGGGTGTCTCGCGAACCTTGTCCAATTCCTGAGCTGCCCTTTTGGGATGGTTCTTCTCGATCAGCCAACGAGGACTGCGCGGCATCCACACCATCGCGAGCAAGAGGAACGCGGACGGCACGACCGCCACGCCGAACATCCACCGCCAGGTGAACAGCTCGTGTCCCGCCACGCCGACGATCGCTGCGAGCAGGATGCCGACCCCGATCGACACATTGAAGAAGGTGACCAGACTTCCGCGCTGACCGGGAGGAGCAAGTTCGGCAATGTATGTCGGAACGATCTGGGTGGAGCCGCCGACCGCAAATCCGAGGACGAGGCGCGCGGCGCCCAGCGCCCAGGCGTTCGGCGCGAGCGCCGCCGACATAACACCGACGCAGTAGATGAGGGCCACGATCATGATCGTAAGCCGCCGCCCCAGGCTCGCCGACAGTCGCGTGCAACTGAGCGCGCCCACCACCGCGCCAGCAAGGATCGAGGCAGTGACCAGCTCCTGCCCACGATGCGTCAGTTCGAAGTCCGCGGCGATCTGCGGCAGCGCGCCCGAGATGATGCCGGTATCGTAACCGTACAGCCCGCCGGCGATCGCAGCGACCGCAGCGACCACCTTCATATACGTGCTCGGCTGCATGGCGGCAGTCGGCGCCTCGCTCGTCGTCATCATTCTCGGCCTTGCTTGGATATCCGCTCGTTCATGGGCTGCCGTAAGGGCATCTTTTCATTCATCGGAAGCTCCGCCAGTCAAAACGCATGCTGTGTGCAAGAGTGTCCGTGTTACTCGGGCACGTTTTCGCGTGATCGTCTGATCCATGTGAATGACGCCTCACGCGAAACGGAACATTTTCGAGAAAATCCGGCTCGCGATGCGTGAACTCCACGTCCTGTTGCCTTGTATCCGGCTGCCCGTAGGTCTGCTGTGTATTGGAAGCTGCTCAGCCCATCGTCGATCCGAAACAAGCCCTCTGAATTTCGGCGAAAGACTGAAACCGGACGATGATCGCTGCGTTACCTTATGCACCTACGACAACAAGGACGATGGACCATGCAGATCCCGCACAACACGTTCGTGCTGGTCGCAGACGGGCGTAAGATGCTGTTCTTTCGCAACGAAGGCGATGCCGCCGCGCTCAACCTACAGGTCGAACTCGCCGAGGAGCATGCGGATCCGGCCGACCGCGATCTGAAGCGCGATGCTGCTGGCCGTGCGTCGTCGACGCAGAGCGGCGCTTCGGCCCCTGCGGTAGCACAGGGCGGTTCCAACCAGAACATGGGTCGCGGAGGTGGGGCGCAGTTCGCTCCGTCGCGGGGTTCCATGGGCGAGGCGGATTACCACCAGCAGGAGGAGGACCGCTTTGCCGCCGAGATTGCGGACATGCTCAAGCGTCGGGCGCTGGCCAACGAATTCGACTCACTGGTCGTCGTCGCACCGCCAAGAACGCTTGGCGAGTTGCGCAAGCATTATCACAAGGAAGTGAGCAGCCGGTTGCGTGGCGAATTGGCGAAGGACCTTACCGGCCGCCCAGTGCCCGAAATCGAGAAGGCTCTCACCGACGCCTGAGCCGCCATGTACCTTACCCTGCTTACGGCATGGCAATCACGCGCCTGAATTCTATAGCTGCGACGATTAGCCCCGCCAGGAGCCTAGCCGATGCTTTCTGCACTGTCGGGGATCGCTTTCGGCTCACAGCAGATGGTATCCGCCGAAGAACGCGACCGTGGCCTGCGCTACCTGCTGGTGGACGCCGCTTTCGCAACCGCGATCGGTGCCCTGAATAGCGGCGTCGTGCTGCTTGCGCTCGCTCTTCACATCGGCGCGAACAACGTGCAGATCGGCTTGCTCGCGGCCATCCCACTTCTCACCCAGATGCTCCAGGCTCCGGCCGTCGCGCTAGTCGAACGCGTACGCCAACGTCGGCTGATCTCCGTAGCCTGCGTCTTTGGAGCGCGCCTTTCCCTTCCGGTCTATGCGATCGTGCCTCTTATTCCCGATCATGATCTCGCGGTGGCGGTCCTTATATTCGCGGCCTTGGTTCATTATGGCTTGAACGCCGTCGGCACATGCAGCTGGAACAGCTGGATGCGCGATCTGCTGCCGGAGGACCAACTCGGCGCCTTTTTCGCGCGTCGCAATCTCTACGCAACGGTAATCGGTGCAGTAGCGACGCTGATCGCTGCGTTCGCTCTCGACCGTGCAGGACCAGGAGCGGGAGGAGACAGCGCCTATGTTGCGCTCTATGGTGCGGGTTTCCTGTGCGGCTTGTTGAGTACCGCGGCGCTTGCGCGCGTGCCGGAACCAACCATGGAACCGGCCCGGGGCCGCTCATCGCTTGTTCGCCTTCTGCTTCAGCCCTTGCGCGACAAGAACTTCCGCTCAGTCGTTCGCTATGCCGCAAGCTGGCAATTCGCCGTGAACCTCGCAACGCCATTCTTCACGGTCTATTTCGTACGAGAACTCGGCTTTTCGCTCGGCTTTGTGCTCGTGCTGACGGTGCTGAGCCAGCTCGCCAATGCTGCGGTCGTGCGCAGTTGGGGGCGGCTTTCCGATCGGTTTGCCAACAAGTCGGTCCTCACCGTGGCATCTCCGCTCTATCTTATCTGCATCGCAGCTATGGCCTTCGCAGGAGAATTTGGAGGAGGAACGGGACGCTCGACTTATCTCATCGTGTTGCACATCGTGATGGGCGCTGCCCAGGCGGGGGTCGGCCTCGCTGCCGGGAATATCGTCATCAAGCTGAGCCCTTCCGGCGGCGCCACCAGCTTTATGGCGACGAACGCGCTGGTCAGCGCGGCGGCAGCCGGCGCTGCGCCCATTCTTGGTGGCTGGCTGTCGGACTTCTTTGCCCGCCGGCAGCTCCTGGTTTTGATCAACTGGAGCAGCCCTAGCGGCACCGCCGAGTTGTTTGGCGTCAGCGTCGACCATTGGGAGTTCTTCTTCTTCCTCTCGGCTGTGCTCGGCCTTTATTCGCTGCACCGCCTGTCGGTCGTTGCCGAGCCAGGCTCCGTCGGAAGCCGCGAGGTGATCACCCATATCGTCGAGACTGCGCGAGACAATTTGCGCAACGCATCGTCCGTCGTCGGCGTGCGTCAGGCGCTCGCGTTTCCAGCAGACGCCCTCATCAAGTCGCGGGAGGGCACTCGGTTTCTGCTCGAGTCCCTATTCGAACGTGGCAGCAACGCGAACCGGCCTGACGTGGGGGCGGTTGCTGTCGGCCGCCTGCTAGACGCGGCTTTCGAACCGGCTGTCGATGATCAGTTCGACGCCTTCATCCAAAAGCTCAACGAGTAGGTGGTCACGACCGGGTCGATCCGACCGGCACACGGTCGGCACCAGGACGAGCATGGGTCAGACCCCAGGCGGATAATAGGATGGCGGGTCACTGGCGGGGAAGGACTCGTCGGAGGCCTCATCCTCCCTGGTCCAGGGCCGGAGAGGCGGATCACGCATGGCGTCGGGCCCTGCCGGGCGGACGTGCTGATACCCGCCGACCGGCGCTTCGCTCATCACGTGCTGGCCGTCGGGATCAGTATCCGCCGGGGACTGCGTGTCCATGCTTTCGGCATCGTCGCTGGGCTGCGGCATCTCGGCTCCTTAGCTTGGGCTGTGCACTCCGGAACCACGTAGAATAGCCGTGGTTCCGTTGCTTAACCTAGCACGACTTTAGCTTCGGCGCGGCGCAGTCGCGCATCGGCAAGCGCGACGGCTGGGTACTGCCCGAACGACAGCAATTTCTCTTTGCCGGCAAAGCGGTATTTGAAACGCCAGAGCTTCGAGCCGTTGGGCCGGACAAGAAGGTAGAGCCCCTCCCCGTCGGCGAGCTTGTAGTCCTTGCCGCGCTTGGCGGCGTAGCGAGCTTCGCGGTCTTTCAGAGCCATAGGGGTATCTCCTGCCGAGTTCGGCATCATACCCCCAGGAATACCCTCAAAAGCAAATCGACGTCCTGGCACTCAGCGACATTCTCTGGCGCGCTCACGACGGCTCTGAGACGGCGCAACTTACGTAAAAAGGCACAAAAAAGCCGCCTCAGGATGTTCTGGGCGGTTGTGGTATGTTGGGGAATGGTTGCGGGGACAGGATTTGAACCTGTGACCTTCAGGTTATGAGCCTGACGAGCTACCGGGCTGCTCCACCCCGCGACAGGGCACCCATCGAAGTGATACTTCGATGGGACCCGAGTGTTCCGCAAGGGAACGTTGGATGTATGGGACGTTGTGAATGGGTTTTGGATATGTGTGCTGCATGTCGCACGGGCTTCAATGCCTGGCGACGACCTACTCTTCCATCGCTTGAGCGATAGTACCATTGGCGCAGTCGGGTTTCACGGCCGAGTTCGGAATGGGATCGGGTGGGACACCGACGCTATAGCCACCAGGCAATGGAGCCGGTGCGACATGCGTGCGTGTCATATCTGGGTCCCTCAGCTTTGCTTTGCAGCGTGGCTGAGGGTTTAAAATCGGTACCGTGCATGGTGTAGTGGTATTTGGACCAATCCCTCGACGGCGAGGGGATTGGCAATCTGGCGTTCGACTTGGTTATCATCCGCACGCATCTGGCTAGCTGGTTGCCCAGTGTTGTCATTGATGGTGTGAGACTCTCAAGCGCGAATAGAGCAATTAGTATCGGTTAGCTCCATGCGTTACCGCACTTCTACATCCGATCTATCAACGTCGTGGTCTCCGACGGCTCTATGAAATCTTATCTCGAGGGAGGCTTCCCGCTTAGATGCTTTCAGCGGTTATCCCGTCCATACATAGCTACCCAGCTGCGCTCCTGGCGGAACGACTGGTACACCAGAGGTATGTTCAACCCGGTCCTCTCGTACTAGGGTCAACTCCTCTCAAATTTCGACGCCCACGGCAGATAGGGACCAAACTGTCTCGCGACGTTCTGAACCCAGCTCACGTACCACTTTAATTGGCGAACAGCCAAACCCTTGGGACCTGCTCCAGCCCCAGGATGTGATGAGCCGACATCGAGGTGCCAAACAACCCCGTCGATATGAGCTCTTGGGGGTTATCAGCCTGTTATCCCCGGCGTACCTTTTATCCGTTGAGCGATGGCCCTTCCACGAGGGACCACCGGATCACTATGACCGACTTTCGTCTCTGCTCGACTTGTCAGTCTCGCAGTCAGGCGGGCTTATGCCATTGCACTCTAACAGACGGTTTCCGACCGTCCTGAGCCCACCATTGCGCGCCTCCGTTACTCTTTAGGAGGCGACCGCCCCAGTCAAACTACCCGCCACAGAGGGTCCCTGTTCCGGCTTACGGAACGAGGTTAGACATCAGAAACAAACAGGGTGGTATTTCACCTATGGCTCCACATCAGCTGGCGCCGATGCTTCAAAGCCTCCCACCTATGCTACACAGTTTCTTCCTAATGCCACTCTGAAGCTGCAGTAAAGGTGCACGGGGTCTTTCCGTCTAACCGCGGGTACTCCGCATCTTCACGGAGAATTCAATTTCGCTGAGCATGTCCTGGAGACAGTGGGGAAGTCGTTACGCCATTCGTGCAGGTCGGAACTTACCCGACAAGGAATTTCGCTACCTTAGGACCGTTATAGTTACGGCCGCCGTTTACCTGGGCTTCATTTCAGAGCTTGCACCCCTCCACTTAACCTTCAGGCACCGGGCAGGCGTCAGGCCCTATACGTCGTCTTGAAGCCGACTTAGCAGAGCCCTGTGTTTTTGCTAAACAGTCGCTACCCCCTGGCCTGTGCCCCCTCAAAGTGCTTGCGCATAGTGAGGGCCTCCTTCTTCCGAAGGTACGGAGGCAATTTGCCGAGTTCCTTCAGGACACTTCTCTCAAGCGCCTTGGTATACTCTACCTGACCACCTGTGTCGGTTTCGGGTACGGTCTATACGGTGGGGCTATTTCCTGG
>NZ_CM155258.1:3322500-3587500 GCF_056679955.1 Sphingomonas sp. PEI4 | reverse complement strand
GACGGTCGCGCCTCGTGCGCCCATCGGAGCCGACGGACCGGTCGTCGTGTCACTCGTCGTCTGGTGTTCGAGTTCCGAATTCAGCTCTGCGCCAAGCAGGAAGACATAGGCCGATAGCCACAGCCACGTCAGCAGCACGATTACTGCGCTCAGCGAACCATAGGTCGCGCCGTAATTGCCGAAGCGCGCGACGTAGACGCCGAACCCGATCGTTGCGCCCAGCCAGACCAATGTCGCGGCCAGCGATCCCGGCGTCAGCCATGCCCACTTGGCCTTGTGACGGTTGGGGCCGAACCGATACAGGCATGCGGCCGCGGTGACGCCCAACGACGCGAGTACGCCATAGCTGGCCAGACGGATCGCCAAGAGCAGGATTTCAGGTGCGCCGGGTATCAGGCTGTCGAGCAGCGCAAACGCCGCGGTCGATAGTGCGGCGACCAAGGCCAGCATGACCGCACCACCGGTGATCGCAAAGGCGAGCAGGTTCAGTAAGACGAACCCGCGCGTTTCCTTCTCCTCATACGCGATGTTCAGCGCGGTGACGATCGACGACGCGCCCTTGGTGCCGCCATACAGCGCGATGCCGAGCGCGATGACGAGCCCGAACCCCTTCTTACCTTCCGACGTATTGACGACCGTGGTGAGTTGGTCGCCGATCACGCGCGCCGCGTCTTCGGGCAACACATTGAACAGCCCGCGGATGTTCGCGACCACCGTCGTGGTATCGGCGACCAGACCGTAGACCAGCACAACGGACGCGAGCAGCGGGACGATCGCGGCGAAACCATAGAATGCGGTACCGGCCGCGATCAGTCCGATATTGTCGTCGCCGGCTTCGGTCCATGTGCGCTTCAGGACTTTCCACCATTCACGCGCCGACATCGACCAGGGGCTGGTGGCGGTATGGGCCGTCGGGTGATCGGTATCGGCCAGCGTCTTGCTCCTCGGGCTCGGTTCGGCGGGCAGATCCCCCCACCCGCCTAACGCGGCAAGCACGCAAACGTGCCGGGTCGTCGTCGCGGATCGGTGGCTAGAGTTGCCGCAAGGCCTGTGCGGGTCGTGCGCCGAGGATCGGCCATGCGCCGATCAGTCCGATAGCCATGGTCAGCCCCGCCCCGCCGAGCAACGTGGCGAGGACGGTCGCATAATCGGGGAGCCATTCGAACGTGAACAACTGCGTCACGATATACCACGCGCCGCCGAGCCCCAGCAGCAGCGCGAGCAACGACAGGATGACGCTGAGAAACGCATATTCCAGCGCCTGGACGCCAAGCACCTGCCACCGTGTCGCGCCAAGCGTCCGCAGGATCACGCCGTCATAGGTACGCGCCTCTCGCGCCGCGGCGATCGCGCCGATCAGCACCGCTATACCGGCGAGGATCGCGACCGAGGCCGCGGCGGTAATCGCCGTCGCCATCTGCGTCACGATCGCGCGCACCTGGCCCAGTACGCCGCGTACCTCGATCACCGATACCGACGGAAAGCGCGGCAGCAGCGCGCGCATCACCATCGATTCCTGCCCGGGGGCGAGATCGATCGTCGCCGCCAGGTTATGAGGCGCGTCATCGATCGCGTTGGGCGAGAAGACCATCACGAAGTTGAAGCCGAGCGTATCCCAGCTGATCCGCCGGAACGACGCGATCCGCGCGGTCCGCTCGATACCGAGCAACGTGTAGCTGAGCGGATCGCCGATCTTGAGATCGAGCACCTTGGCCAGCCGCTCGTCAATCGAGACCAGAGGCGGCCCGCGGTAGTTGCGCGGCCACCAGCGGCCGGCGGTGAGTTCGCTCCCCTCGGGCAAGGTCGCCGAATAGGTCAAACCGCGTTCGCCGCGCAGCGCCCAGGCGCCTTCCGGCAACGTCTTCAAGTCGGCGACCCGAGTCGTGCCATAGCCGGTGATGGTGCCGCGCATCGCGGGAACGGTCCGGATCACCGGGTGCGTCGCGATGCCCTCGACCGTGCGACGAAATTCGGCTTCGCGGTCGGGGGGCACGTCGAGCGCGAACAGGGCAGGCGCACGGTTCGGCACGGTGCGCGCGATGTTGGCATCGATGCTGGTGCGGATGCCTGCCAGCAAGACGAACAAGGTGAGACCGAGGCCGAGTGCGACGACTAGCGTGCCGGTCCGCGCGCCGGGACGATGCAGTCCGGCAACCGCAAGCCGCAACAAAGGGCGCTTGGACCGAGGCAGCAGTGCCGCGCCGCGCCGGACAGCCCATCCGAACAAGGCGAGCATCGCGAGGACGGCTGCGACGGCCGCCAGGAACCCGGCGCTGAGCAAAGGTTGCTCGGCCGTCGACAGCGCCAATGCGACGATCGCCGCGCCCGCACCCAGGATCCAGGGCAACGTCCGGCGCAACGGAACGCGGCGCTCGCCCGGCAGTCCGCGCAACAGCCCGGCGGCAGGAATACGTCCGGCCTCGATCAGCGGCGGCGCGGTGAAGGCCAGCGCGATCAGCATGCCATATGCGGCAGCAAGCGCGAGCGGTGCGGCCTGCACGGTGAACCGGGGTGCGACCGGCAGGACGTCGCCCGCGAGCCAGACGATGAACGGCACGGTCACGACACCAGCGATCAACCCTGCAGCGATTCCCATCGCGGCGACCACTGCAACCTGCAGCACGTAGATCCGCGCCACGATGCCCGACGTCGCGCCGAGCACTTTCAACGCGGCGATGCTCCCACGGCGAGCGGTAAGGTAGGAGGATACGCCGTTGCCGACGCCGATCCCGGCGATGACCAGCGCAGAAAGGCCGACGAGCAGAAGGAATTGACCCATCCGGTCGACGAAACGCTCGGCGCCGGGCGCGGCACGATCACGGGTCTTGGTTTCCCAGCCGCCGGTCGCGAACGCCGCCTTGAAGCGATCGCTCGCCGCTGTCGGAGAGGCTCCCGTCGGCAGGCGGATGCGGTACTTGCTCTCGTACAGGCTCCCCGGCTGGACGAGCCCAGTTCGGGCGATACCCTCGAGCGACACGATCGCGACCGGGCCAAGCGTGAACCCCTCCCCCAGCCGGTCCGGCTCGCTCGCGACGATGCCGCCGACCGTGAATGCCGCGGTTCCCAGTCTTAGCTGCGCGCCACGCCCGATCCCCAGCCGCTCCGCCAGCGCCGGCCCGATCAGGACCGTGTTCGCATCGAGCGATCTCGCGGACTCCCCGCCACGCACCGCCAACGTGCCGTACAAGGGATAAGCGGCATCGACGCCCTTGAGTTCGATCGGCACGCTGTTCGTGCCGCGCACCGCCATCGCCTGCATCCGGACGGTTTCGGAGACGGTGCCGAGGCGGGCCATCGCAGCGCGCTCGGCTTGCGTCGCGGCGCGTTGCGACGCGGCGAACTCAACGTCGCCGCCTAGGATCGCGCTACCGCGTGACGCAAGTTCGGTGTCGATCGCCTGCGTCAGGCTGCCGATCGCCGCCAACGCGCCCACCCCGAGGAACAGGCAGGCAAGCAGCAGCCGAAGTCCGCGGAAACGCAGGTCCAGTTCGCGCCGCGCAAGCCGCCACGCCAGCCGCCAGTCGCTCACCGTTGGTGATCCGCGACGATGCGGCCGTCGGCAAGTTCAACGATCCTGTCGCAGCGCGCCGCGAGGACGGGATCATGGGTAATCACGATCAGCGTCGCGCCGGTAGCCGCACGACGATCGAACAACAGGTCCATGATCGATGCGCCGGTCGCGGCATCGAGGTTGCCGGTGGGTTCGTCCGCGAACACGATGGCCGGGCGTGGCCCAAGCGCACGCGCGATCGCCACGCGCTGCTGCTCGCCGCCCGACAATTGGGTCGGATAATGGCCGATACGATGCGACAGCCCGACCGCATGCAGTTCGGCCTCCGCCCGATCGAACGCGTCCGCCATGCCGGCAAGTTCCATCGGCACCGCGACATTCTCCAGCGCGGTCATCGTCGGCAGCAGATGGAAGGCCTGCAGGACGATGCCGATGCGGCCCCGGCGCGCGCGGGACAACGCGTCCTCGTCAAGCGCCCCGAAATCCAGCCCCGCGACCTGCACTCGGCCACCGCTCGCCTGTTCGAGCCCGGCGAGGATCGCCATCAGCGAAGACTTGCCGGATCCCGACGGTCCGAGCAGCGCGGTGCTGGTATCGCGCGCTATTTCCAGGTCGATGCCCTTCAATATCGTCGTCGCCGCCGTCGATGCGCCAAGCGTCAGGGTGACATCGCGGATCGAGATCACCATGTCCTCGACAGCAAGCTTTTGGTCCTTGGCAGTAAGCTGGGGGTCGTCGGCAGCAAGCGCGGGCGCAATGTCAGTCATGGGCGAGGGGAGATCTTCACGTTGGAGCAAAATCGAAACGGCAGATGCTGGACACTCTATGGGGTCGGTACGCTGCTTCTCCAAGCGGCGTTGCTGACCGGCTGCGACAGGCACGATGCGCCGGCCGCCACTGCGCAGGCCGAGAATGCCGCGGCGCCGGCCCCTGCCCCCGTTGCCACGATACCCGCGCCGAGCGGGCCAGCACGTTTGATTCTCGCTTTTGGAGACAGTCTGTACGCCGGATACGGGCTCGATCGCGGGCAGAGCCTGCCCGATGCCGTGCAGAACAGGCTGCGACGCGACGGGATCAACGCGACCGTCGTCAACGCCGGCGTATCGGGAGACACCAGCGCCGCGGGACGACAGCGGTTCGCATTCGCGCTCGACAATCTGCCGCGCAAGCCGGACCTCATCCTCATCGGGCTTGGCGGAAACGACGTGCTGCGACAGATTGCACCTGCCGAGACACGCGCGAACATGACCGCGATACTGGAGGAGGCAAAGCGTCGTGGTATCCCGACGATGCTGACCGGGATGATGGCACCGCCAAACCTTGGCCCGGACTACACGTCGCAATTCAATCGGATATGGCCGAACCTTGCCAAGACATACCATGCATCGCTCTACCCGTTCATTCTCGACGGCGTGATCGGCGACCCCAAACTGATGCAGGCGGACCGGGTTCATCCCAATCCCGCCGGTGTGGATCGGATCGCAGCGCGCGTTGCGCCGCTCGTCGAAACGGCGTTAGGACAGGGTGGCTAGGGATCGACACGACATCGGGACCGTCCATTTGGTAAATATACCAAGCGGTGCCGATGCATGGCTCACCAAGATATCACGTTACGCGGCCGGACAAGCAGCGAGCATAACGCAGGAAAAAGGGACTCGAATGCAATTGAGCGGTTTGATCGCACGGCTAGGGCGACACCTCGATCTCACTGATGCGGAACGTCAGGCGATCCTGCATGCCGAAAAAGGCGAGCGGCGGCTGAAGGCCGGCGACGTCTTGATGGCGGAAGGCGGCGAGAGCCATGCCTTGTACGTCGTGCGCCAGGGGTGGCTGCATTCCTCGACCAAACTCGCCACGGGCGGACGGCAGATTCTGCGATTCCATTATGCGGGCGACCTGATCGGCACGTCGAGCATGGCGTGGTCCCAGGCCGCGGCAACGCTCACCGCGATCTCGGACTGCATCGTGATCGAGATGCCCAAGACCGAACTCGGACTGCTCTTCCGCGCGCAGCCGCGTATCGGCGGACTGCTCTATGCAATTGCCGCGGCCGAGAATGTGGCGATGAGCGATCGGCTGACGACGATCGGCCGGATGGGCGCAAGCGAGCGGTTGTCGACGTTGCTGCTCGATATCATCGCCCGACTGCGGGTGACGGCGGGCGGAATCGTCGACTCTTTCGATCTGCCGCTGACGCAGACGGATATCGGCGATGCGCTGGGCCTGACCAAGGTTCACGTCAACCGGACCATCCGCGCACTGGAAAAGAGCGGCGTGATCGAACGGACCGGTCGGCGCGTGAAGATCATGGACGAGGCGGCCCTGGTCGCCGCGACCGGGTTCACCGATCGCTATGGCGAGATCGAGACCGCCTGGCTGCCTGCCGCGGCGGCGTAGAAATCAGGTACGGTCGACGACGAACAGCGTCACTCGGTCGTACTTGATATCGCCGGGATTGAAGATCGCGTCGGGCACGAACGAGCGATCCGTGACCGTGATGTCCTTGAGCCCCGCCAGCTTGAACGTGCCGAGCTTGATCTCCTTGGGCGGTAGACCGTCGCGCTCCAACGTCACCGCATCGACGAACACGTCGTCATGCTTGGTGTACAGGATATGCGGCGCCAGCGTGCAGACCATCCGGTTATAGGTGGCGGTGATGCACTTGCGCAGAGCGATCGCCTGCAACAGCAGGGCATTCGCGTTGGCCGGGGCGGACTGGTCGTCGGAGGTTGAAGTCATGTTGTGCATCGCAGCATAAGTTGGGGGATCGGAGCCGTTAGGCCCAAGGCGACGGTCGCGACAAGGCCTAACTTGACGCTAGGGCAGGTTTAGGGCGCCGTCACCACTTCCTCGGTGTGGACGTCGAAGCCAACCAGGCGCGCCGGACCGAAGGTCGTCGTAAGCGCCGTATCGGTCGCGTCCCTCCCACGTGCCATCAGGATCCGGCCGATCCGAGGCCGGTTGTGGCGTGCATCCAGCGTGTGCCATGTTCCGCCGAGATACACGTCGAACCACGCCGAGAAATCCATCGGTGCGTCGACCGGCGGGATGCCGATATCGCCAAGATAGCCGGTGCAATAGCGCGCCGGGATGTTCATGCAGCGGCACAGCGTGATCGCAAGGTGGGCGAAATCGCGGCACACACCTTGGCGCTCCTGATAGACGTCCCAGGCGGTCTTGGTCGGGCGCGCGTAGTGATAGCCGAACTCGACGTGATCGTGCGTGAAGTCGACGATCGCCTGGACGCGCTGCCAGCCTGCAGGGACATGCCCGAACAGCGACCAAGCCGTCTCCGACAGACGATCGGTCTCGCAATAGCGGCTGCCGAGCAGGAAGATGAGGATGTCGTCGGGCAGGTCCTCGACCGCGTGCTGGATCGCATCGGGCGTCACGGGATCGGGTTGCCCGCTATCCTCGATCGTGAAGTCGCACGACAGCGTCAGCCCGCCTTTGGGGACGGTGATGCGCGTGCAGACATTGCCGAACGCATCGAGATAATCATACGCCGGCACGTCGGGGTCGTCGACGATCCGGTGCGGGGTAACGAGATCCTTGTTGCGGGAGGGGTGGATGCTCAACATCGTCAGCATCGGTGTCGCCACATCGGTTTCGAAGCGGATGGTATAGCCAGCGCGGATCAGCATCGAAGTCCCCCTTATCAAACCGTTCGCGAGTGTTGATAGTCTGCGGCAACGTCGTCCACGGTGATGTCGACCGACACACTCATGTCGAGAAAGCTCCCCGGAAAGCCGCTCCAGGTGCCCGAGACCGGCACCGCCTGATAGATGTCGCGCGCGACCGCGACGCGGACGAGGCCGCGATTGCCGACGATGCCGTTGGTCGGATCGAACTCGACCCACCCCGATCCGGGCAGGTAGACGCGAACCCAGGCGTGGGTGTTGCCGCCGCCGGTCCGCTGCTCGCGACTTGTCGGGTTATAGACATAGCCCGAGATGAACCGTGCCGCGAAGCCGAGTGCGCGGACCGCTTCGATCATCAGCATCGCGTAATCACGGCACGTGCCCTTGCGCTTGGCCAGCGTCTCCATCGGCGACTGCGTACCCTTCTCGGGACGCGGGACGTAGGTGAACTCGCGCCGGATCGTTGCCGTCATCTCGGACAGCATCGCGAGCGTGTCGGTCGGTCCGCCGGTCCCGACGAACCGCCGTGCCCAGGTGTCGATCTCGCGCAGTGGATCATGATGCTGGCGCTCGATCGAACGAAGCAGGTCGGGCATCTCCTCCGACGAATAGGTGAAGGGATACAGCCGCGCGTAATCCTCGATATCGACGTCCTGCAGCTCCGCCGGGGTGTGGAGCAGGCGCACCGTGCTGTCGATGACCAGCTCCCGCGCGCGCTTGTTGAAGGTGGCGATCGCGACCGAATTGCCGAACACGTCCTGCAGCCAGCGGACGTCGGAGGGCTCGGGGCTGATCGTCAACTGCGCGTCGATCAGATGCTGGTCGTAGCTCTCGCGAGGGCGAACCATGATCCGGTGCTCGCCAAACGCAACCGGATTGCGGTACGAGTATTTGGTTACATGAGAGAGCGTTAGAGATGGCATCCGGAATCCACGTCGCATGAACAGCAATGTCAGCCAATCGCTGCTTACGACCGAGGATACCCCTCCGGTCACGGTGATCAACCCGGCAGGCGCATCATCGTTCCTGCTGATCGGCGATCATGCGGGAAAGGCGGTTCCGATGCGGCTGGGCTCGCTGGGGCTCGGCGAGGCGGACCTGTCGCGCCATATCGGCTGGGACATCGGTATCGGCGAGCTTGGCGTCCTGCTGGCCGAGCGGCTCGATGCGGTGTTCGTGCGACAGACCTATTCGCGGCTTGTGATCGACTGCAATCGCAGCCCGGACCAGCCCGACGTCATCGCCGCAGTGAGCGACGGGACCGTCGTGCCGGGGAATGCGGGGATGACCCAGGTGGATCGCGCGGCACGCTTCGCCGAAATCCACGAGCCCTATCATGCCGCGATCGATGCCGAACTCGCGCGCCGCGATGCACTGGGCATGACCACCGTGGTTATAGCGCTGCATAGCTTCACGCCCCTGATGAGCGGCCCGATGCGCGATCAGGAACGGCCGTGGCAGATCGGCATCCTGCACGACGGCGGCGACACGGCGTTCGCGCACGCCCTGATCGGCGTGTTGCGAACCGAGGCGGATCTCACGGTCGGCGACAACGAGCCGTACCGGATGGACCTGATCGACTACACGATCCCGCGCCATGCCTACCCTGCCCGCCCCTATGCCGAAATCGAAATCCGGCAGGATCTGCTCGGCTCGGCCGAAGGATGTGCAGACTGGGCTGATCGCCTGATGCGGCTGCTTCCTCTGGCGCTCGAACGGGTGGGCGAAATCTGAACTGGCATGATCCGACCTGCCGTGGGATCGTCTGTCACGTTGATGCGTTGGCCCGCCGGCCTTGTCACGTGAGGTCGCGCCCTCCGACGTTCGAGATGTAATGCAGCGACCCTATACCACGCCGAATGCCGCAATCCCGGCGCAGGAGCGTTATCAGGCATTGTTCGAGGCGATCGACGCAGGAACTGGGCTATGCGGCGATCGAAGCGGCGGATGGCGCCTCCGGGTTGAAGCTGCTGCAATCGGACCTGCGCGTCGACCTGCTGGTCACCGATGTCGGCTTGCCGGGCGGGATGAACGGACGCCAGATGGCGGACGCAGCGCGCATTGGACGGCCCGACCTGAAAATACTGTTCATCACCGGCTATGCGGAGAACGCGGTGGTGGGCAACGGCCATCTCGATCCCGGCATGCACGTGATGACCAAGCCGTTTGCGATGGAGGCGCTCGCCGGGCGGATCAAGGAATTGATCGTTGCGGGGTAAGTCGCGCAGAGGCGGCCGTTGAGCCCGGCCGATGCGGTTCTGCCGCCTTCTGCAGTGTTCACGATCGGGCGTGACGAGCGTTGCCATCCTGCCTCGGTCCAGCCTTCGCTGCACGGCCTGGGACGATAGCGTCGCCATTACGCGCTGCCCCCGACTATGTTGCCTTGCAGCAACAGCGCGGGAGGTATCGTCGCACATGGCATTCTTGTCACTTGATATGATGTATCATCAAATATACCCGCAGTGTCGTACAGGGACGACACAAGGGAATTTCATGAAGACGATGCTGTTCGGCGCTACCGCCCTGGCTGCGCTCCTCGCCTCTCAGGCTCACGCTCAGACTTCCACACAGGGCGCGGACTCCGCATCCCCAGCGTCGGTCGGCTCGACCAACCAGCGCGACATCATCGTCACCGCACCCCTGCAGACCAGCGAGCGCGACGTGTTGCAGGGCACCACCGTTCTCACCGGCCAGGAACTCACCCGCCAGCTGCGCCCATCGATCGGCGAAACGCTCGCGCGCCAGCCCGGCGTGTCGGCCTCCTCGTTCGGCCCGAGCGCCTCGCGTCCGATCCTGCGCGGCTTCCAGGGCGACCGTATCCGCGTGCTGACCGATGGGATCGGCTCGATCGACGTCTCGAACACCTCGGTCGACCACGCGGTCATCATCGACCCGCTGCTCGCCGAGCGCATCGAGATCCTCCGCGGGCCGAGCGCGCTGCTCTACGGGACGTCGGCGGTCGGCGGCGTCGTCAACGTCATCGACACGCGCATTCCGCGGTCGGTGCCCGAGAACGGCTACCGCGTGAACGGCATCGCCAATTATGGCTCGGCGGCGAACGAGCGGTCGGGCGGCATGGCGGGCGACGTCGCGGTCGGCCAGCACCTCGTGCTGCATGCCGATGGCTCGTATTTGAAGTCGGGCGACCTGCGCACCGGGGGCTATATACTCTCGCGCGACGCCCGCGCGCAGGCGCTGGCGACGGCGGCCGCGCAGCCGGTCGACCCGAACGAGGCCGATCCGATCGACTATGCCGCATCGGCGCAACTGAAGGGCAAGCTCCCCAACACCCAGTCCGAGACATGGACGGCGGGCGCGGGCGCGTCGATCATCACCGACAATGGCAGCCTCGGCGTGTCGTACAGCCATTACGACAGCCTGTACGGCGTGCCGATCCGCTACGCCACGCAAGCCGGCCAGGAGCAGGAAGCACCACGGCTCGACATCGTCCAGAACCGCGTCGACCTGCGCGGTGAGATCGATACCGGCGGCGACGTCATCAGCAAGATCCGCGTCCGCGTCGGGCAAGCGAGCTATCGTCATTTCGAACTCGAGGAGGACAACTCCGTCGGCACCGCCTTCTACAACAAGGGCCTCGAAGGGCGCCTCGAAGTCGTCCAGGCGAACCGTGGCGGCTGGCAGGGCGCGTCGGGCGTGCAGTTCTACAACCGCATCTTCGACGTGGTCGGCGAAGAGGCCTTCCTGCCGAAGAACGAGACCAACCAGACCGGCCTCTTCACGCTCCAGCAATACGAGGCCGGCAAGTTCCGCGCCGAGGGTGGCGTGCGCTACGAGATCACCGATCTTGCCGCACGGACGCTTGCGGATGACCTGCGCTTCTTCCGTGGCAGCCAGAGCTATCATTCGGTGTCGGGGTCGCTCGGTGCCTCCTACGCGCTGACCGACAGCATCCGCGTCGGGCTGAACGGTTCGCGGACCGAGCGTGCGCCGTCGGCCGAGGAACTGTTCGCGAACGGCGCGCATGCCGGCACGCAGGCCTACGAGCTCGGCAATCCGAACTTCCGGCTCGAGAAGTCGTGGGGCCTCGAAGCGACACTGCACGCACATGGCGACGGTTTCAGCTTCGACGCGTCGGCCTATTACAACTGGTTCTCGAACTATATCTCGGAGAACCAGGTCGCCTCGTCGGTCTGCCAGGCGGCGGCCGATCCATCGGGTCGCACCGTCGACCTGCCCTGCTTCCAGTATCAGCAGGCCGATGCGCGCTATTACGGGTTCGAGGCGGATGCGTCGGTGAAGGTCGCGCAGATCGGCGGCTATGCGGTCAACGCCGACGTGCTGGGCGATTACGTCCATGCCAACATCGTCGACCAGGGCCCGGTCCCGCGCATCCCGCCGATGCGCGTGCTCGGCGGGATCGAGGCGCAGGGCGACCGGCTGAACGGCCGCGTCGAGGTCGAGCACGTGTTCGACCAGAACCGCATCGCCGCGTTCGAGACGAAGACCAACCAGTACACGATGGTCAACGCCTCGATCGGCCTCAGCCCGTTCGGCAAGGATTCGAAGACGACGTTGCTGCTGAGCGCGAACAACCTGTTCGACGTGAACGCACGGCGCGCGACGAGCTTCCTGAAGGATTTCGGGCCGCTTGCGGGTCGTGATTTCCGGGCGACCCTGCGTTTCGGGCTGTAAAGCGACCGCGATCCTCCCCCGCCAGGGGGAGGTGGCTGGCTCTTGCCAGACGGAGGGGGAGGCGAGCGAAACCTCGGCTCCGTGTCCTCCCCCTCCGTCACCTTCGGTACCACCTCCCCCTGGCGGGGGAGGATCGACCCGGCGCCGTATTGCTGTCCTTCGCCCAACATGAACTAACTGTCATTTTCGGGTTTACGCCGCCCCGCCCTCACGTTTAGAAAGCCCTCTTCAAACGGGTGGCAAGGTGATGATGCGGAAGGCTATTTCTCTTTCCGTGGGCGCGTGCCTGCCGCTGTTGGCGGCGTGCAACCAGCACCAATCGACGCTCGCGCCGTTCGGTGAGGAAGCGGACAAGGTCCGTTCGATCACCATCGTTCTGGTCATAGGCGCCATCATTCTCGCGGGTGGCCTCGCGCTGCTCATGCGCCACGCGATGCGCGCGCCGGAAGGTCGGCTGACGCACCAAGGCGGGATGAAGCTGGTGCTGTGGCTCGGCGGCATCGGACCGTCGATCATCCTGCTCGCGCTGCTGCTCTACGCGCTTCCCGCGATGCGCCCGCGCGAAGTCGCCGACGGAGATCTCCGCATCGGCGTCGAGGGCGAGCAATTCTGGTGGCGCATCCGTTATGCACCGCCCGGCGGTTCAGTGATCGAAACCGCGAACGAACTCCGCCTGCCCGTCGGCCGCACCGTCGAACTGTCGCTGCGCAGCCCCGACGTCATCCACAGCTTCTGGGTGCCGGGCTTGGCGGGCAAAATGGACATGATCCCCGGCCGCACCAACCGCCTCGTCGTCCGCGCGACCAAAGCCGGAACCTATCGCGGCGTCTGCGCGGAGTTCTGTGGGCTCGGCCATGCGCTGATGGCGTTCGACGTGATCGCGATGGAGCCGGCCGCGTTCGAGCGCTGGCTTGCCGAGCAGAGCCGCCCCGCGACCGTCACCGCATCACCCGGCGCCCGCCTGTTCGCGAGCTATGGCTGTAGCGGCTGCCACACCGTCCGCGGTGTTGGCCCGGTCGCCAAGATCGGCCCCGACCTGACTCACTTCGGTTCGCGCCCGACGCTTGCCGCCGGCGTCCTGCCGATGACCCAAGCCAACATCGCCGGCTTCGTTCGCAACCCGGCCAAGACAAAGCCGGGCGTGCGCATGCCCGCCTTCCCGCAGATGTCACCCGCCGAAGCCGACCAGATCGCCAGCTACCTCCAGGGGCTCAAATGACCAACGAGAGCACCCCGTACGTCGCCCCCGACCAGAACGATCCCGCCGTCCGCAAGGCGCAGGAGGATCGCCTGCGCGAAGTGTGGAAGCCACCCTCGGGCTGGTTCTTCCACTGGACCGACGTCAACAACAACCGGATCGGCGTCTGGTACACGCTGACCGCGTTCGGCTTCATGCTGTTCGCGGGCGTGCTGGCGCTCATCATGCGGACGCAGCTGGCGGTCCCGAACAACGACCTCGTGACCGCGAACACGTTCAACCAGCTGTTCACGTTGCACGGCTCGATGATGATGTTCCTGTTCGCGGTGCCGATGTTCGAGGCGGTGTCGATCATCCTGCTCCCGCAACTGCTCGGCGCGCGCGACCTGCCGTTCCCGCGGCTGTCGGGGTTCGGCTATTGGAGCTTCCTGATCGGCGGCGTGTTCGTGTCGGGCTCGATCTTCTTCGACGCGGCGCCCGATGGCGGCTGGTTCATGTACCCGCCGCTGACGACGCGGACCGACCTCAGCGGACTCGGCGCGGACATCTGGATGCTGGGCCTCAGCTTCATCGAGGTGTCGTCGGTGGCCGCGGCGGTCGAGCTGATCGTCGGCGTGCTGAAATGCCGCCCGCCCGGCATGCGCCTCAACCTGATGCCGCTCTACGCCTGGTACATCCTGGTCGTCGCGGTGATGATCCTGTTCGCCTTCCCGCCGTTGATCGCCGGCGACGTGCTGTTCGAGATGGAGCGGCTGCTGAACTGGCCGTTCTTCAATGCGGAGAAGGGCGGCGACCCGCTCCTCTGGCAGCACCTGTTCTGGATCTTCGGCCACCCTGAAGTCTACATCGTCTTCCTGCCGTCGATCGCGCTGTTCGCGATGCTGATCCCGACCTTCGCGCAGCGGCACCTGCTGGGCTATCCGTGGATCGTGCTGGCCGCGGTCGGCACCGCGTTCCTGAGCTTCGGGCTGTGGGTCCACCACATGTTCACCACCGGGCTCCCTAAGATCAGCCTCGCCTTCTTCGCTGCCGCGTCCGAAGCGGTGGTGATCCCGACCGGCGTTCAGATCTTCGTGTTTATCGCGACGCTTTGGGCCGGCAACGTCAAGAAATCGACGCCTTTGCTCTACGCGACCGGCAGCCTCGCGGTATTCGTGATCGGCGGCCTGACCGGCGTGATGGTGGCGGTCGCCCCGTTCGACTGGCAGGCGCACGACACCTATTTCATCGTCGCGCATCTCCATTACGTGCTGATCGGCGGCACGTTGCTGCCGCTGTTCGCCGGGCTGTATTATTACTGGCCGCTGGTGACGGGCAAGAAGCTGAGCGACCGGCTCGGGCGGATCGCATTCTGGATCATGTTCGTCGGCATGAACCTGACCTTCTTCCCGATGCATCTGTCCGGCCTGCTCGGCATGCCGCGCCGCGTCTTCACCTATCCGGAGGAACTCGGCATCGGCGGGCTCAACCTCGCCTCGACCGCCGGCTCGTATATGTTCGCAACTGGCGTGCTGATCGTCTGCATCGACCTCGCTTTGTCGCCACGCCGTCCGAAGGCCCCGCGCAACCCGTGGAATGCGGGCACGCTGGAGTGGCTCGCGCTACCCGAGGACGAGGATTGGGGCATCCGTTCGGTGCCGCTGATCGAGAGCCGCTATCCGATCTGGGACCAGAAGAACTTCGTCCAGAAGGTCGACGAAGGCCGCTTCTTCCTGCCCGACGCGGAGGAGATGCGGCGCGAGTCGATCATCACCACCGTGCTCGATGCGCGCCCGTTGCAGGTCATCCGCCTTGGTACGCCGAGCGTGAAGCCGATGATGACCGCGGTCGCGCTGGCCGGCGTGTTCATCCTGACGACCTACCATCTCTATCTCCTGTCGGCGTTGAGCGGCGTCGCGACGCTTGCCTGCGTGCTGTGGTGGCTGTGGACCGGCACCGCCGAGATCCCCGAAAAGCCGACCAAGCATATCGGCCACGGGATCGAAGTGCCGCTCTACACCTCCGGCCCGTCGGCGCCGGGCTGGTGGGCGATGTTCATCACGATGATGGCCGACGCGACCGCGTTTTCAGGCCTCGTGTTCGGCTATTTCTTCTTCTGGACGATCCACAACGATTTCCCGCCGAGCGGCGCAGGACTGAACGGTCCGGGCGTATTCTGGCCGATGGTCGCGTTGGCGCTCACCCTGGCCGGCTGGGCCGCGACCGTCGGCGCGCGCGAAGTGCATCGTCGCGGCAACGTCGGTGCGGGTCGCGCGCTGCTGATCGTCGGGATGGTCGCGACGCTGGCGAGCCTGTTCGCCGGGCTCGCCGGACCGTGGTATTCGGGGCTCGATCCCGAACTCCACGTCTACCCCGCGATCGTCTGGACTCTGGCGATCTGGACCGCGGTGCACGCCGCGATCGGGGTCATCATGCAGGCCTATACGCTCGCGCGCAGCCTCGCGGGGAAGATGACGCCGGTCTATGACGCCGACCTGCGCAACATCACCGTGTACCACCATTTCCTCGCGCTGACCGGCATCGTGACGTTCTGCACGATCGGCCTGTTCCCGGGGGTCGCATGACGGACAAACCCGAGCGGCGGCGGTTCGGCCATTGGGCGCGCGACCTGAAGGTCACGTTGTGGACCCTGATCGTCCCCCCGACGATCTGGGCCGTGCATTTCCTGTTCTGCTATCTGTGGGTGGCGGTGACGTGCGCGAAATCGTCGACGCCGCGAACGGCATTGACCGGGTTCCCGTTCGCAACGCTGATCGCGACGATCCTAGCCCTGCTCGGCATCGTCGCGGCGGGCTATATCGCCCGCGTCCAGTCCGAGACACCGGGCGATCCGGCACCGCATCAACAGGGCACCGAGATCGACCGGCTACGCTTCCTGGCGCTGTCGACACGGTTGCTGGCGGGGCTCAGCTTCGTCGCGGTGATCTTCACGGCGCTACCGGTCATCATGTTCGGCGATTGCCGATGAGACGCGCGAGCCTTGCACTGGGCGGCTCACTCCTCCCGATCGGCTGGGCGTTCGCCGCCGCGCCGCTCGGCATGGTCGGGCACATGACGGGCCACATGATCGCGGTCGCGGTCGCAGCGCCGTTCCTGGCGTACGGCATCGCCGGCAGTCGGTTCGATCCGGCCGAGCGCTGGCCCGCGATCGTGACCCCGCTCGCGATGTCGCTGGTCGAGCTGGTCGTGGTGTGGCTCTGGCACCTGCCCGCGTTGCGGCTCCGTGTCGACATGCAGCCACTCGCGTTGCTGATCGAACAAGCGAGCTTCCTCATCGCGGGCGTGCTCCTCTGGAGCGCAGCCCTCGGCACCCGCAGCGGCGGCGCGACCGATCGCCGCGCGTCGGGAGTCGCCGCGTTGCTGCTGACCTCGATGCACATGACGCTGCTCGGCGCGCTGATCGGCCTCGCCCCGCGACCGCTCTACGCGATGATGGAGATGCACCCGGCCATCCACGGTCTCGACGCCCTCGAAGACCAGCAACTCGGCGGCGTCGTCATGCTGATGGTCGGCGCGGCGAGCTATTTCATCGGCGGGCTCGCGATGCTCGGCGGACTGTTGAAGACACGGAGCGCGACCGCATGAGGATCCGGATAACCTGGGCGCGCGCCGCCGCCGCCATCGTCGCGCTGGCGCTCGCCGGGCTGTTGTTCGCCTGGTCGGGCGTGTTCAACATCGCCGCCTCGTCCGGCCATTGGAAGGTCACCGACTGGTTCCTCCACTGGACGATGCGCAACTCGGTCCGCACGCACGCCGCGTTCACCGCGCCCGACGATCCTAAGGCGAACGCGGGGCCCAAAGCGAACGGCGGCCTCGTCAGCGCGGCCGGCCACTTCAAGGCAAGCTGCGCCTCGTGCCACGGCGCCCCCGGCGTCCGCCCGCTTCCCGTGATGCAGTCCGCGACTCCGCCCGCGCCGAACCTGTCGATCAACGCGCGCGAATGGACCGACAGGCAGATCTTCTGGATTCTCAAGCACGGCGTCAAATACACCGGCATGCCCGGCTGGGCCGCCAAAGACCGCGACGACGAGGTTCGCCGCATGGTCGCCTTCGTCCGCCTGTTGCCCGAAATGTCGCCGGCCACCTATCGCGCGCTGACCGATGTCCCCGCCCCGCCCGTCAAGGCGCCCGGCAAGACCGACGACGCCAGGATCGCCACGTGCGCCGGCTGTCACGGCACGGACGGAAACGGTCGCGGCCAGCCGGACATCCCCGTGCTCGGCGGCCAGAGCCCTGCGTATCTCCGCGCGGCGTTGCAGGCCTATGCCACCGGCAGGCGGCAGAGCGCGGTGATGTCCAACGCAGCCGCGACGCTGAACCCGGCCGAGATGACACGGCTGGCCGATCACTTCGCCGCGATGCCGGGCATAGGCCGCGCAACGCCGTCGGGCTCGACCCAAGCCGCGAAGATCGCGCGAGAGGGGTTGCCGAAAGTCCAGCTCCCCGCCTGCTCGAGCTGCCACGCCCCCGGCAAGCCTTACCCGGTTCTAGCCGGCCAGCGCGCTAGCTACATCGCGCAACGCCTCCGCCACTGGCGCGGCGAGGAGACGGTGGTCGATGCTCGCAAATCGCAGGCGACGATGCCGGTCATCGCCCGCCGCATTCCCGAGGACATGATCGACCCGCTCGCGCGCTATCTGGCGGGCCGCTGAAAGAACGCCGCCCCGGATAACCAGGGCGGCGCAGGGTCACTTGCCGATCAGGACGTCGCTCGCCTTTACCAGTACCGTGACCGTGTCGCCGGTCGCGAGTGCAAGGTCCGCGATCGCCTCCTCAGTGATGTTGGCCGTGACGACGTTGCCACCGCCGATATCGACCTTGATCGAGCCATTCACGGCACCGGGCGTGATCGAGACGATCGTGCCGGAAATCTGGTTGCGTGCGCTGATCTTCATAAGCTTGCTCCGTTGGATAAAGGCGCGGTCTAGCGACGACTTGGTCAGTCCGCCACCGGCTCCAGCAGCACGACCGAAACCGCTTCCCCGGCGAGCAGATCGGCGACCTTTTCCCCCGACGTCAGCGCAGTATCGCCCCACCAATCGCCCACGTCGGTCAGATGAAGGTCGGCGCAGCGGAGTGCGACCACACAGCGCAACGTCACGCCGTCATGCATGCGCCGGAACGCCATCACGTGATCCGCCCGCACGCCCGTGACGGTGATCGGCACGTAGTCCCCCGCCGCGAACACTTTCGGGTGCTGACGCCGCAACGCCAGCAATCGTTCGATCAGCGCCATCTTGGGCGGCGCGCCCTCGCCTTGCTTCGTCCGCAGCGAGGAATAGTCGACCGGACGTCGATTGTCGGGATCGACCAGGCTCAGGTCGGCGATCTCGGTTCCCTGATACAGGTCGGGCACACCGGGCACGGTGTAGCGCAGCGCCACCTGCGCAAGACCATTCGCTGCCGCCGCCGGCGCGATCCGTGCGACGAACGCGGTGATGTCGTCGAGAAACGCCTGCGATCGGCTGGGATCGAGCAACGCCCGCGCCAGTTCGTGACAGCGGGTTTCATAGGCTTCGTCCGGCGCTTCCCACGACGAGCGGAGCTTGGCCTCGCGCAACGCCTTTTCCTGCCAGGCGACGACACGATCGGCATAGTCGGACAGCCCCGCGGCGTCGGTCGCAGCCAGCCCCTCGGGCCACGCGCCGACCAGCGTCTGGAGCAGCATATACGCGTCGCCGAGATCCACCCCCCCGGCAAAGGGGGCAGCCAGTATCAGCCATTGCTCGACGCGGGTGCGCCAGAGATCGGGGAGCTCGCTCAGCACCGCGAGCCTTGCACGGACGTCCTCGCCACGCTTGTGATCGTGCGTCGCGGTGGCGAGCATCGCCGATGGCCAATCGCGGGCGCGAGCAATCATCGCTGCATGGAACGTGTCGATGCTGAGGGACATCCGTGCCGCGTCGAAGCCGACGTCGTTGCGCGAGAGCAGCCGGCCATAGCGGTAGAACGCGGTATCCTCGACTGCCTTGGCCGCGATAGGTGCAGAGAGTTGCTGGAATTTTCGGACGGCATCAGCGGCGCGTGCGGCGTCACCGGGGCCTTCGCCGGCGAGCCACGACAGGATTCGCTCGACTACCGCATGCTCGCCCGGCGGCACGAATTGCGCGACACGCGCGCGGACCGTCTTGCGGATCGCGGCATCCGCTGCGGGTGCGGCGCTGCCCGTTCCGTAGGTACGATAGACCGGGAAGACCCATAGCAGCCGCTCGATTGCACGGTGCAGCATGCCCTTCGTCAGCGCGGCGCATTCCGGGGTCGATCGCGCCAGATCCAGAAACGCCTCGACGCAGCGGCGATGCTGCGCGTCGAACTGCCATGCGAGCAGTTCCTGACGCGCGCGCAGTTCCTCTGGAGCGAAGTCGGCGGAGCGGCCGCTGACGTCGGCCCAGAGTTTTCCGAGCGGTTCGGCTCCGGCGGGCGCGTGCAGCAATGCCGTGACCTGCTCCATGAAGTCGTAGCCGCTGGTCCCGTCCACGCCCCAGTCGGTGCTAAGCGGTTCGCCGTCGGCCAGGATCTTCTCGATGACGATATAGGCAGGGCCGGCGGGCGCATCGGCGGGGCGTTCGATCGCATCGAGCCGCGCGCGGAGCTTGCGGCAATAGCCGGCCGGGTCGGTCAGCCCGTCGACGTGATCGACGCGGACACCGTCGATCAGGCCCTCCGCGTAAAGCCGGAAATACAGCGCATGGGTTGCATCGAACACGACCGGGTCTTCGGCGCGGAGACCGGCCAGGTCGTTGATCGTGAAGAACCGGCGCCAGTTCAGTTCGTCGTTTGCGACACGCCACGAGGCCAGGCGATAGTGCTGGCGATCGACGAGGACGGCGATGTCGTCTGTCGCTGCGGTCGCCTGGTCCTCGTCGCGGATCGGCAAGCGGTGCTCGCCATATGCTTCGATAACGTAGCGACCGTCGACCTGCTCGACCTTGAGCGCACCGCTGGCGATCGTATCGGCGATCGGATCGCCAAGGATCGGGAGGACGAGCTTCTCGCGCCAGTCGATGTCGAAGTAGCGCGCGAACTCGCTGGCTTCACCATGTGCGAGAACGTCGTTCCACCATGCGTTCTCGCCACCCGCCACGCCCATATGGTTGGGGACGATGTCGATGATGACGCCCATGTCGCGTGCCCGGAGGGCGGTGACGAGACTGCGAAAGGCCTCGTCGCCGCCGAGTTCGGGATTGATCCGGGTCGGGTCGACGACGTCGTAGCCGTGGGTGGACCCGCTCCGCGCGGTGGTGATCGGCGAGGCGTAGAGGTGGCTGATCCCGAGGCTGTCCAGATACGGCACCAACGCTTCGGCGTCGGCGAAGGTGAAGTCCTTGTGGAACTGGAAGCGATACGTTGCGCGGGGGGTCATGCGGGTCTCGTGGCGTTGAGCGCGTCTATGCGGGCGGCGATGGCCGGGCTCTGCAGCAAGGCCTCGGTCGTGTCGGACATGCGGCGGCGCCAGTTGGGATGCTCGTCGATCGTGCCGGGCAGATTAGGCTGTTCGACCAGTCCGGCGAGGTCCTCGATCGGGACGATCGCGAGCGCGCAGGGCGTGCTGGCGACGTGCGCGATTGCCGCATCGACGACCGGGGCGGTGTCTTTGGGATCGGGTTGCTCGGTATCGGTGTCGAACGCGGACCACAGCGCGGTGCGATCCTCCGCGCGGCTCGCCCGATCGGCGGGTTCGTCGGGCGCGTCGGACTTGCGGCCAAGCTCCCAGGTCCAGTCGATATCGCGACCGCTCCACCAGCCGGCGACCGTCGCAAGGTCGTGCGTGCCGGTCATCGCGACCGCGTCCGGCGACCATTGCGCAGGAGGCACGAAACCATCGCCGTCGCGTTCGAACCACAAAACGCGCATGCCGAGCATGGCGCGCGCGTCCATCGCCTCGCGGAAGCCGTCGGGGACGGTGCCGAGGTCTTCGCCGATGACGATCGCCCTCGCCCGCTGTGACTCCATCGCGACGATCCGCATCAGATCGTCGAACGGCATGTCGAGATAGGCGCCGTCGGCCGCCGACGCGCCCTCGGGTACGACCCAGAGGCGGCGGAGGCCGAATGCGTGGTCGATGCGGATGCCGCCGGCGTGCGCGAGTGCCGCGCGGATCGTTGCGATGAAGGGGGCGAAAGCGGTGTCGCGCAGGGCTTGCCGATCGAAGCCGGTGATGCCCCAGCTCTGGCCATCGGGGCCGAGCGGATCGGGGGGCGCGCCGATCGAAAGGCCCGTCAGCAGATCGCCACGTCGGCTCCAGCCGTGGCTGCCGCCCGGGTCCATGCCGACGGCGAGATCGGCGATGAGGCCGATCGCCATGCCGGCGTCCTTCGCAGCAGTCTGCGCGGCGTCGAGGTCGCGGCGGGCCAGCCATTGGAGGAAGACGTGGAACGAGACGTCTTCGGCGTGGTCGGCGACGAAGCGGCGGACGGTTGGGCTGGCGGGGTCGTGATACTCGGCCGGCCATTGCTGCCAGCCTTTGGCACCGGTGCTGGCAAAGAAATGCGCGTGGAGCGCGTCGAACTCGGCGTGGCGTTCGAGGTCTTCGCCGCCTTCCCGCCTGAACGCTGCAAGGGTTTCGTCGATGTGTGGCGTGGCCTCGGCAAACGCTTTGCGAAGTCGTTCGAGCTTTGCAGGGATCGCTTGCTGCCAGTCGATCAGGTCTGGAGCCGGCTCTTCCGACGTGACGCCGAACGCGGACGGATCGCCGTAGACGCCGTTGAGGAACTGGCGGCTGGACGGGGCATAGGGGCTGTAGCGGCTGGCATCGGCCGGGAACAACGCGTGGGTGGGGCTGATCGCCAGCGCGTCGGCACCGCGAGCACCGAATGCGCGTGCGGCTTGGGCGAGTGTGGCGAAGTCGCCGAACGCAGAGGGATGGTCGCCGCGGAGGCTGGGGATCTGCACGGCGGGCGCCCAGAGTTTGCGGTCGGGCATGGCGTCGGCGATCGTGTAGCAACGGCGGGGCGCGACTAGCAGTGCAGTCACGTTGCCGTCGATTTCGAGGCTATGGTAGCCGGTCTGCGCGATGGGTTGGAGGGTGCCTTGGTCAATCGTGACCGTCGTCCGGGTGCCGTCTTCGAGGGTGAGCTCGGCCTTGCCCGAGTTCGTCGCGGAGAGACGGATTGGGTCGCCCATATCGACCGAGAGGAATCCGCCGGTCGCCTTCCGGTTGGCGATCTCGGCCAGGCTTTCGCGGACCTGGCTTTCGTTGCTCGCGGGGTGGCCAAGGCGATCGAGGATCGTCCGCAATGCGTCGTCGGTGACCGCCTGGCGGCGGCCTGCTGCGTCCTGCCACTCGGGTTGCAGGCCTGCGGCCGTGGCGAGGGTTTGCAAAGCGCTCATGGTTCGATCCACACGGTGACGCTGCCCGGTTTGCCCGGTTCGCCGTCGGAGAAGATCGGCACGGTTCCGATATCGGGGAACGCTACCGGCTCGTCCCCCAGGTTCAGCGCGATCATGAGGATCGCGCGGTCGCCCATGCGCCAGCGTGCGACGACGGCGCCCTCGCCTATCACTTCGGCGCCGATCGACTTGGTCCCGCGCAGGCGGGGGACGATCGCGCCGTGACGGATATTCAGGAGGGTGCGGTACAGGTCCTGCCAGTCTGCGGCATCCGGGCCGGGCTCGGCGCGTGATGCATGGAAGGTTTCGTGCGCGTTCGGATCGGGGATCGCTTTGCGCGCTTCGGGATCGGCGAAGGCGGCGAACTTGGCGAACTCTTTCCGTCTGCCTTCGCGTACCGCGTCGGCGAGTTCGTCGTGGAAGTCGGTGAAGAACAGGAACGGGCTTTCGCTGCCGTGCTCGTCGCCCATGAACAGCAGCGGGATCTGTGGGTTGAGCAGGAGCAAGGCGGTGGCGGCGCGGAGCTTCTGGGGGTCGGCGAGCAGCGTCAGGCGTTCGCCCATTGCGCGGTTGCCGATCTGGTCGTGGTTCTGGAGGAACGCGACGAAGGCGGTCGGTGAGAGGTGTGCGCTGGGCTTGCCGCGCGGCTTGCCGGCGTGGTTCGGCGAGCCTTCGCCCTGGTAGATGAAGCCTTCGCTCAGGCACCGCGCTAGCCGTTCGGCGGGGCGATCCGCGAAGTCGCTGTAATAGGCGCTGGTCTCGCCGGTGAGCAGGACGTGGAGGACGTTGTGGAAATCGTCGTTCCACTGCGCATCGAACCCGCCAGCGTGGAGGCGATCGGCGTCGTTGCCTTCGTTTTCAAGGATGAGGTGGACGTGGCGGCCGGCGGTCTTCTCGCGGAGTTCGGCGGCCATCGCGTCGAGGAACGCATCGTTCTGGATCGCGTGGACCGCATCGAAACGGAGCCCATCGAACTTGTAGTCGTTCAGCCACATCAGCGCGTTGTCGACGAAATAGCGGTGAACGGGCGGCTGATCGACCGCAACCGCGCCGCCCCAGGGGGTGTGGACTTCGGGGTGGAAGAAGCCCTTTGCGTAGGCGCCGAGGTAGTTCCCGTCGGGGCCGAAGTGATTGTAGACGACGTCGAGGAACACGGCGAGGCCGAGCGCGTGGGCGCGATCGATGAGCGCCTTCAGGTCGTCGGGCGTGCCATAGCTTTCGGCGGGGGCATAGGGCAGCACGCCGTCATAGCCCCAGTTCCGGGTGCCGCCGAATGCATTGACGGGCATGAGTTCGATCGCGGTGATGCCAAGTTCGGCTATCGCCGGCAGGTGATCCGCAATGCCCGCGAAACCGCCGAGCGTGCCGACATGGACCTCCTGGATCACCATCTCTTCCCACGCACGGCCGCGCCAGTCGGGGTTCTGCCAATCGTAGGCGTCGGGATCGACGACGACGCTCCAACCGTGGACGCCGCCGTCTTGCATCCGCGACGCCGGGTCGGGCACCGCCAGATCATCCGCCAACCGGAATCGGTAGCGAGCACCGGCTGGGATCGGAGCTTTCGCGCTGAACCAACCGTCCTGTTCGCGAGTCATGGGGACCGCGTCGCCGTCGGAGATTTCCAGCGTCACCGTATCGCGGTCGGGGGCCCAGAGGCGGAAAACCACCCCGTCAGCGGCGAGAGTCGGGCCCCAGGTCATGCCGCGGCGATCGTCCACGAGAGCAACGCCGCGCCCTGTGGAGGAAGCTCGTAGCTGTTCTCGATCCGGGTGGCGGCCTGGTCCGGCTTGCTGCTGTCGATCAGGACGGTGCGCTCGACCTCTTCGGGCGGCGGCATGTGGAAGGTCAGCGGGCCTTCGGACGCGTTGAGCAGGAGCGAGATCACCTGAACCTCACCCGACTCCAGCTCGCAGGCGCGGCGCATCACCAGCGCACGACCGTTGGTATTGTCCCAGTCCTCGGGGGTGAGTTGCTGCCCGCGCTCGTCCCACCATTCGATGTCTTTCAACCCCTCGGCGGGCGTGTCCTCACCGTAGAGGAAGTTGCCGGCGCGCAGCATGCCGTATTCACGGCGGAGGGCGATCAGGCGCGCGGTGAAATCGATCAGCGCGTCGCCTTCGGGGGATTTCGCCTGCTCCCAGTTCAACCAGCTGATCTCGTTGTCCTGGCAATACGCGTTGTTGTTGCCGCTCTGGGTGCGGCCGAACTCGTCGCCCGCGACCAGCATCGGCGTGCCCAGCGACGAGAACAAAGTGGTCAGCATCGAGCGCATCACGCGCGAACGGGTTTCGATGATCTGCGGATCATCCGTTGGGCCTTCGACACCCCAGTTGCGCGAGCAGTTGTTCGAATGGCCGTCGTTATTGTCCTCGCCGTTCGCTTCGTTGTGACGCTCCTCGTATGCGACCGTGTCGGCAAGCGTGTAGCCGTCATGCGCGCCGAGCAGGTTGACGCTCGCCCAGGGGCGGCGCGCACGGCGATCGAACAGGTCGGCCGAGCCGGTCAGGCGCGCGGCGAGATCGGCGCGCTGCGCGTGGTCGCCGCGCCAGAATTTGCGCACGGTGTCGCGGTATTTGTCGTTCCATTCGGCGAAACCGGGCGGGAAGTTGCCGAGCTGATAGCCGCCGGGGCCGATGTCCCAAGGCTCGGTGATGAGCTTCAGCCTGCCGAGTACGGGGTCCTGGCGGAGGACGTCGAAAAAGCCTGCACCGGGATCGAAGCCGGTGTCGGTCCGGCCGAGCGTCAGGCCGAGATCGAAGCGGAAGCCGTCGATGCCGAAGCTGGTCGCCCAATAGCGGAGCGAATCCGCGACCATCTGGAGGACGCGGGCCTTTGTGAGGTTCAACGTGTTGCCCGTGCCGGTGTCATTGATCGAGAAGCGCGGGTCGTCCTTGACGAGGCGGTAGTAGCTGGCGTTGTCGAGCCCGCGCCAGGAGAGCGTCGGGCCCTGTTCCGAGCCTTCGCAGGTGTGGTTGTAGACGACGTCGAGGATCACCTCGATTCCGGCGGCGTGGAGGCGGCGGATCGATCTGCGGAGTTCGTTGTGGCTGTCGGTTGCGAAAAAGGAGCGCTCCGGCGTGAAGAAGTTGAGGGTGTTGTAGCCCCAGTAATTGCGCAGGCCCTTTTCCTGCAGGAACCGGTCCTGGATGTAGGTGTGGATCGGTAGCAGCTCGATCGCGGTGACGCCGAGGCGCTTGAGGTAATCGATGACCTTGGGGTTGCCGAGTGCCGCGAATGTGCCGCGCTCGGAGGGCTGGACCTCCTCGAACAGCTTGGTCAGGCCTTTGACGTGCGCCTCGTAGATCACCGTCTCGGACCAGGGCGTGTTCGGGCGCACGTCGCGCGACCAGTCGAAATGGCTGTCGGTCACGACGCCCTTGGGCATCGTCAGTGAATTGTCGCGACGATCGAAACTGAGGTCGGCGCGCGGCGACTTGACCTGGTATCCGTACATCGCGTCGGTCCAGCGGAGTTCGCCGATCATCTGCTTGGCGTACGGATCGAGCAGCAGTTTGTTCGGATTGAAGCGGTGACCTTCTTCCGGAGCGTAACGGCCATGCGCGCGATAGCCGTAGACGAGGCCCGGCTGGGCGTCGGGGAGGTAGCCGTGCCAGACCTCGTCGGTCCACTCGGGCAGCGCATACCGCTTCAGTTCGCGTCGGCCGGTTTCGTCATAGACGCAGAGCTCGATCTTCTCGGCATTGGCGGAATAGACTGCGAAGTTGACGCCGAGCCCGTCGAACGAGGCACCCAGCGGGTAGGCCGAACCGGCGTCGAGCGTGTCAGGCAGAAGATGCAATGCGAAGACCCTTTTCGTGTCGCCGCTGTCGCGGTTTATCGCGGCGCAGCATTCCTTGCCGTGAAACCCGCTCGCCGCGTCCTATGTTCCGTTCGGCACGGTGAGTTTCATCGTGTCACCATTCGCGACGGCGCGCGTTCAACCGCGACAATCGCACACGAAATCGAGGTATAGCATGAGCATCTCCCCTTCGCAGCGGACCCTGATCGCATGAGCGGGCCAAAGCTGTTCGAGCCGCTCGCAGTCGGCAACCTGACGCTCGCCAACCGGATCGTGATCGCGCCGATGTGCCAGTATTCGGCAATCGATGGCCGAATGAACGACTGGCACCAGATCCACCTCGGACAACTGGCGCTCTCGGGCGCTGCGTTGCTGACGATCGAGGCGAGCGCCGTTCTTCCGGAGGGGCGGATCACCTACGGCGACGTCGGCCTGTACGACGACGCGACCGAGGCGGCGATGGCGGGCGTGATCGAGAGCATCCGACGCTGGTCCGACATGCCGATCGCGATCCAATTGGCGCATGCCGGTCGCAAGGCGTCGTGCGAGGTTCCGTGGAAGGGCGGGCTCCAGATCGCGCCGGGCGAGGCGAACGGGTGGCAGACCGAGGCGCCCTCCGCCGTGTCGTTCCTGCCCGAGGAGAATGATCCGGTCGCGCTCGATCGCGAGGGGCTGGCGAAGGTGCGCGACGCGTTTGTGGCAGCGACGGTGCGCGCCGCACGGCTCGGGATCGACGTGATCCAGTTGCACGGTGCGCACGGATATCTGTTGCATGAGTTCCTCTCGCCGCTGTCGAACCGCCGCGAGGACGAATATGGCGGCAGCCTGGAGAACCGGATGCGGTTCCCGCTCGAAGTGTTCGATGCCGTCCGTGCCGCATTCCCTGCCGATCGCGCAGTGACGATGCGCGTGTCGGGCACGGACTGGGCCGAGGGCGGCTGGGATTCGGAGCAGACGGTGGCGTTTGCGAAGGCCCTGGAGGCGCGCGGATGTGGCGCGATCCACGTTTCGAGTGGCGGCAATTCGGCCGCGCAGCAGATCCCGGTCGGGCCGAGCTATCAGGTGCCGCTCGCGCGTGCGGTGAAGCAGGCGGTGTCGATTCCGGTCGTCGCGGTCGGGCTTATCACCGATTACGAACAGGCCGAGGCAATCATCGGCACGGGCGATGCGGACATGATCGCGCTCGCCCGGACGATCCTGTACGATCCGCGCTGGCCGTGGCACGCGGCGGCGCATCTTGGCGGCAAGGTGAAGGCGCCGAACCAGTATCTTCGCTCGCAGCCGCGGCAGTATAAGGATCTGTTCGAAGGGTAGAGAGCCCCGTCACGCCCCGCCCTACCCCGCCGCCTTGCCGTTCCCCCGCGGAGGCGGGGGCCCAGGGTTACGGGCGGTGTCGCTTGAGATCCTGGGCCCCCGCCTCCGCGGGGGAACGGTGCTGTCTTGCCGGCAGTCAGCCCGCGACGGTCATCACCGAGCCGAATCCACCTGGATATCCGCACCGGCGATGAAGCTCGCCCGCTCCGAGCACAGCAACATCGAGGTTCATGCTGTCGCCCTTACGTCGATGAAAAGGTCATGCCCATTCCCTCGGACCATCGCTATCGAGCGCGCGGTCGAGGTAGAAGGCGGCGCTGATCAGCGCGAGGTGGCTGAACCCTTGGGGAAAATTGCCGAGGAAGCTGCCGTCCTGCGCGATCTCCTCGGCGAACAGGCCGAGATGGTTGCCGTGTGCGAGGAGCTTTTCGAAGTTCAGCCGCGCTTCGTCGAGCCGCCCGGCCCGCGCGAGGCATTCGACGTACCAGAACGAGCAGGCGACGAACGTCCCCTCCGTCCCCGGCAAGCCGTCGTCGATCCGGTAGCGATAGACCTGGCCATCGTCGGACAGGTCGTCGCCGATCGCCTCCAGCGTCGCGAGCCATTTGGGATCGGTCGCGCCGATGAACCGGACCAGCGGCATCATCAGCAAGGCGCCGTCGACCGCAAGATCCTCCTGCGTATCACCGATGGCGCGGACGAAGCGGCCGAGATCGTCATTCCAGAAGTTCGCCCAGATGTCGTCGTGGATCGCGGTCCGCGTCTCCGACCAGCGCACCAGCGGCGCGGGAAGCGAGCGCTTCTGCGCGAGCCGCACGGCGCGGTCGATCGCGACCCAGCTCATCAGGCGGGAGTGGAGATAGTGTTTCTTCGGCCCGCGGACTTCCCAGATGCCGGAGTCCGGCGTCTCCCATGTCTCGCAGACCTGATCGACGATCCGTCCGATCGCGACCCAGGAATCATGCGCGATCGGTTCGCCGTATTTGCTGCCGAGATAGGTCGCGTCGAGCAGCGCGCCGTAGATGTCGTGCTGCGTCTGGACCTTGGCTTCGTTACCGACGACGATCGGCGTCGCGCCTCCGAACCCGGCGAGGTCGAGCTTGCGTTCGTCCGCGACCTCGCCGCCGTCAAGCGCGTACATGACGCCGAGATGACCCTTCGAGCAGGCCTGCGCGCGGTCCATCGTCCAGTGGAGGAAGCCGACCGCCTCGTCCTGATAGCCGAGCCGGAGCAGCGCGTAGACGATGAACGAGGAGTCGCGGATCCATGTCGCGCGGTAATCCCAGTTGCGGACGCCGCCGGGTGCTTCGGGCAGGCCGAAGGTTGCCGCCGCCGCGATCGAGCCATGCTTGCGCGAGGTGAGCAGTTTCAGCGCCATCGCCGACCGCTCGACCGTCTCGCGCCAGCGGCCGCGGTAGCGCGACTTGCGGCTCCACGCGCGCCAATAGGCCATGTCCTTCTCGACGATCGCATCGAGTGCGTCGGTGTCGAGCGAGACGTCGTCGGGGTTGCTGAGGACCAGCGAGACGGTGTCGCCTTCGTTGAGGTGGATCTCGACGGTCAGGTCGCAGCCGTCCGCGACGAGCGCCGCTGCGCCGTGGAGTGCCAGTGCGAGCCCGCTTTCGTGATCGAACCGCCCGCGCGATACGTCCGTGCCGGTCGTCGTGACGGAGGCCGTGCGTCCCGTCACGCCGTAGTCGAACCGCGGTGCGCAGCGGACGCGGACCGTCGCGGATCCGCGCGTGCAGGTCAGCCGGCGGACCAGCCGCGACGGCGCGTCGTCTGCCTCGTTGCCGACCGGCATGAGGTCGACCAGATCGACGCTTGCCGCATCCGCCATCCACCGGGTCAGCAGGATGTTGGTCTCGGGCAGGTACATCTGGACGATGTTCGCACCGGGCAGGTCAGGCTCGACCGAGAAATGCCCGCCCTTGTCGCCGTCGAGCAACCGCGCGAAGACGGACGCGCTGTCGAGGCACGGCCAGCAAAGATAATCGATCGTGCCCGCCGTATCGACCAGCGCGATCGTCTCCAGGTTACCGATCGCGCCGTGATCCGCGATCGATACGCTGTGGTTATCCATTATCACGGAAGCCGGGATACAGGCTCATGCCGCCGTCGATCGTCAGCGTCGATCCGACGATATAGTCCGCCGCATCCGACACCAGGAACAGGGCCGCGCGGGCGACATCTTCCGGATCGCCGATCCGGCCGTAGGGGATCAGTTTGAGCAGCTTGTCCTGATCGGCGGTCGCGTCCGCGTTGATCTCGGTCGCGATCGCGCCGGGGGCGATGCCGTTCACGCGGATGCGATCGCCGGCGATCTCCTGCGCGAGCGTCCGCATCAGCATCCCGCTGCCGCCCTTCGACGCGGCGTAATTGGCGTGGCCCGCCCAGGGGATGACTTCGTGCACCGAACTCATGAACAGGATCTTCCCGATCGACCGGCTGAAGCCACGGTCGCCCTGCTTGCGGAAGCGGCGCACCGCCTCGCGCGAAACCAGGAACTGCCCGGTAAGGTTGACGTCGATGACGCGCTTCCAGTCTTCGAGCGTCAGGTCGGCATAGGCGGCATCCTTCTGCATGCCGGCGTTGGCAAAGACGATGTCGATGCCACCGAACCGCTCGACCGTCTCGTCGAACAGTTTCAACACCGCCGCCTCGTCCGACGTATCCGCCTCGCACGCGAACGCCTCGCCGCCCGCCTGCTCGATCTCGGCAACCACTTCGTGCGCCTTGTCCGCACTGCTGTTGTAGTTGATCGCGACCTTCGCACCGGCCTTTGCAAAGGCGATGGCGGAGGCGCGGCCGAGGCCTGAACTCGCGCCGGTGACGATCGCGGCCTGGCCGGTCAGGTCGATGTGCATGGCTGGTCCTTCGTTGGGGGATATCGCCCGTTCAACGCGCTCCTATGAAAGTTTCTCCCCGCCGCGACCAACCGCGCTTCATTCGGGTTGATCTGTGTTAAGTTGCCGTTCTCGTTGCAACTCTTATCCCTCGCCACGCGCTGTTGGTCCTGAGACGCTACGAGGACTGTACATGACGAAGACCATCGCCAAGGATACCGGCACGCCACCGCAGGGCGCGACGTTCGAGACGCAGGTTGGCCAAGGCGGCGAACTCCATCAGATCGCCAGCGGCGAGGGCGATGTGCTGACCACGCAGCAAGGCATCCCGGTTTCCGACGATCAGAACTCGCTGAAAGTCGGCGATCGCGGGCCGACGCTGCTCGAGGACTTCCATTTCCGCGAGAAGATCTTCCACTTCGATCACGAGCGTATCCCCGAGCGTGTCGTTCACGCGCGCGGTTACGGCGCACACGGGACGTTCACGCTGAACGAGAGCCTCGAAGAGTTCACCAGCGCCGGCATCCTGACCGAAGTCGGCGAGCAGACGCCGATGTTCGTGCGTTTCTCGACGGTCGCGGGCAACAAGGGTTCGGCCGATCTGGCGCGCGACGTGCGTGGCTTCTCGGCAAAATTCTATACCAAGGAGGGCAATTGGGACATCGTCGGGAACAACATCCCGGTGTTCTTCATCCAGGACGCGATCAAGTTCCCCGACCTGATCCATGCCGCCAAGCAGGAGCCCGACCGCGGCTTCCCGCAGGCGCAGACCGCGCACGACAATTTCTGGGACTTCATCAGCCTGACGCCGGAATCGATGCACATGGTCATGTGGATCATGTCCGATCGCACCATCCCGCGCGGCTTCCGCTTCGTCGAGGGTTTCGGCGTGCACACGTTCCGGCTCATCAATGCCGAGGGTAAGGGCACCTACGTCAAGTTCCACTTCAAGCCGAAGCTGGGCCTCCAGTCGGTCGCTTGGAACGAGGCGGTCAAGATCAACGGCGCGGATCCCGATTTCCATCGCCGCGACCTGTGGGATGCGATCGACCAAGGTAATTTCCCCGAGTGGGACATGGGCGTCCAGTTGTTCGACGACGAGTTCGCGGACAATTTCGAATTCGACGTCCTGGATGCGACCAAGATCATTCCCGAGGAGCAGATCCCGGTCCGCATGATCGGCAGCTTCAAGCTCGACCGCCTCGTCGACAATTTCTTCGCCGAGACCGAGCAGGTCGCGTTCTGCACGCAGAATGTCGTGCCGGGGATCGGCTTCACCAACGATCCGCTGCTGCAGGGGCGCAACTTCTCGTATCTCGATACGCAGCTGAAGCGGCTTGGCAGCACCAACTTCACGCATATCCCGATCAATGCGCCGAAGATCCCGGTGAAGAACTACCAGCAGGACGGCCACATGGCGATGCGCAACCCCAAGGGTCGCGTGAACTATGAGCCGAACAGCTGGGACGGCCCGCGCGAGAGCCCGACCAAGGGGTACAAGCACTTCCCCTCGCAGGAGACGGGGCGCAAGGCGCAGGTGCGATCGGCGACGTTCGCCGATCACTACAGCCAGGCGCGGCAGTTCTTCATCAGCCAGACCGAGATCGAGAAGAAGCATATCGGCGATGCGCTGACGTTCGAGCTGTCGAAGGTCGAGCGGGTCGATATCCGCGAGCTGATGGTCGGGCATCTGCTCAACATCGACGAGAAGCTGGCGAAGACGGTTGCGACCGGGCTTGGCCTGAAGACGATGCCAAAGGCGGTAAAGGCTGCGGTCGAGCCGCGGAAGGACTTGCCGGCTTCGGACGCGCTCAGCATCCTGAAGAACACCAGCGGCAGCTTCGAGGGTCGCAAGCTCGGCATCCTCGTCACCGACGGGGCACCGGCGGCGATCGTGCAGGCACTGGTCGACGGTATCGTCGCGGCGAAAGCCACGTACGAGATCATCGCACCGAAAGTTGCCGGCGCGACGCTCGACGACGGGACGCTCGCGGAAGGCAAGCAGAAGATCGATGGCGCGCCGTCGGTACTCTACGATGCCGTCGCGATCGTCGTGTCGGCGGACGGTGCGAAGAAGCTCGGCAAGGACAAGCCGGCCAAGGACTTCGTCAGCGACGCGTTCGGGCATGCCAAGTTCATCGGCTTCAACGCCGAAGCCAAGCCGTTCCTGGAAAAGGCCGGCATCGAGGACGAGGACATGGACGACGGCGTCATCGCGCTCGGTGGCAAGGATGACGTCGCCAAGTTCCTGAAGACGCTTGGCAAGCTGCGCATCTGGGAACGCGAACTGAACGTCGATCTGGACGCCGCCGCGTTCGAAAACCCCGAGGCCGCTTGATCCCTTCGGTGAAGTCCAGGTTCTCGCCACCGCACGCCCAGCGTGCGGTGGCGATCGCCATCGGCACCAGCACGAGCTGCTCGCCGCCGATCGCGTCTCGCGCGGTCACCAGGATGCGGTCGAGATGCCCCGCCCCCGTCGCGAAACTCTTGCGGCCGTCGAGCACCCACCGGTCGGGTCCGGGCTGCCGACCGCCGCGAGCGTTGCGTATGGAGCCGCGGACAACGGTTAACAGCATCCGAATCCGTTCCGAACCTTTGGTTAACGCTTGCCCGGCATAACCGCGGGATCGGAAAGGAAGCGGATCGATGGCACGCAAACAGGATATCTTCACGCTGGTCGGCAAGCGGATGTGCGCGTCGCCGAGCCATCACGATCTGGCCGCGAGCTATGATCGGCCGCAGATCGCCGACCTCATCCGCCGGATCGACCGCGCGCTGCTGGAACGCCGCGCCGCCTGACAACTGGGCTAGTCGTCCGATCCTCCGGCGAAACCGATCGCCGCCGCATAGGCTTCGGCAGCCCGGATCTCACGAGCATCCTTGAACGCGACGTGGGGCGCAGGTGCGTTGCCCGTCGCGCGCAGAACCGCCCAAAGCGCAAACCGTCGCCCTGCATCCCGTTCGGTCCCGAACGCGATCGACACACGCTCGCGTCCCGCCTCCAGCGCCTCCGGATCGAGCGTATCGATGTCGGTCGTGCCGAAGAAATGCTGCGAGATCGCGTCCAGGTCCATGACCGCGACCTAGCCGATGGCCGGCCGTCGGCGCAATCGGTTGCGCCCGTGTAGAAGGCGTATCGCAACAGTTGCGATCACGACGCTCTCCGCTTAGACGCCATCGTCCGGCGCGATAGCGCGGCGGTACGGAAGAGTGTCCGAGTGGTTTAAGGAACTGGTCTTGAAAACCAGCGATGGGGTAACTCATCCGTGGGTTCGAATCCCACCTCTTCCGCCAAGCGCCGCCCGCGCGCGGCTTAGTTGGTCTTTTCGGGCGGAATGACCGGTAGCGGCAGAGGGGCGACCGGCACGCCCTCCTCGACCAGTGCCTTCGCTTCGGCGAGACTGGCCTGACCGTGGATCGTCGCCTGCTTCTCCTCGCCCAAGTGCATGGCGCGCGCGCGATCGGCGAATGCGGTGCCCACCCATTCCGACGATTCGAGCGCCTTCGCCTGTCGCGCGGCAAGCATCTTCATCGCGGCCTTCAACGCGCCCGGGCTAGGTGGAGAGGGCTTGGAGTTGCTCTTCGAAGGAATCGCGGGCGCCATTACCGCCTTGGTCACATCGCCATCGTTGCAGACCGGGCATTGCACCTGCCCCGCCTTGCGCTGGCTTTCATACGCGTCGCTCGATCCGAACCACGCCTCGAACACGTGCCCGCCGCCGCATTTGAGGTCGAAGACGATCACGACAGGGTCGTAACGGCGGGGATCGCGCGACGATGGGCGATCACCGGAATGCGGGACCGGACCTGCTCCACGCGGGACAGGTCGATATCGACGAAGGCGAGCCCTGCCGTCTCGCCCATGTCGAGGATCACGTCCCCCCAGGGATCGACGACCAGCGAATGACCGTATGTCTCGCGTCCGTCCGCATGAACGCCCGTCTGCGCCGCCGCAACGACGAATGCGCCGGCCTCGATCGCACGCGCGCGCAACAGGATATGCCAATGCGCGGCGCCGGTCGGGCGAGTGAAGGCGGCCGGAACGGAGAGGACCGTGGCGCCCTCATCGCTGAGCGCGCGGTAAAGGTCTGCGAAACGCAAATCATAACAGATCGACGTACCCAGCATGCCCGCCGGTGTGTCAACGACGATCGCCGTGTCGCCGCCGACATACGCCGCGGACTCACGCCAGCTTTCGCCGGTCGGCAGGTCGACGTCGAATAGATGGAGCTTGTCGTAGCGCGCGCGTATTACGCCCGTCGCATCGATCACGAACCCGCGATTGGCGAACTTGCCATCCGGCCGCCGCACCGCCAGCGATCCGAGATGGACCCAGATACCGGCGTCAGCGGCTGCGGCACGCACGGCGGCCAGCACCGGGTCCGAGTCCTCGGCGACGATGGAGACCGCGCCGCGAGCCCGATCGCGATCGATCAGCCCGGACATTTCAGGCGTAAACAGGACTTCGGCGCCGGCCTTTCCAGCGTCACGGACCGCGTCGACCAATGTTGCGGCGTTGACGGCGGGATCGATCCCGCTCGTCATCTGGAGGACGCCGATCTTCGCCATCAGGCGAGCAGTGCGTCGAGGCCGCCCTTTGCATCGAGTGCCGCCAGATCATCCGATCCGCCGACATGCTTTCCGTCGATGAAGACCTGCGGCATGGTCATGCGGCCACCCGAACGCTCGACCATCTCGGCCTTTTTCGGCCCACCCATGGTGACGTCGAACTGCTCGGGTTCGACACCCTTCGATGCGAGGAGCTTCAGCGCGCGCGTGCAATACGGACAGAACGCCTTGGTGTAGATTTCGACTTTAGCCATGAGGCGGAAATGTGGTCTCGGTTCGCGCTTGTCAATCGTCGGCGGCGGACGAAAGAACGCGCGCCCAGCACAACACGACGACCGACCGGGCGCCGGCCTTGAGCAGCACGCGCGTACACGCATCGGCCGTCGCGCCGCTGGTATAGACGTCGTCGACCAAGGCGATCGTCTTCCCGCACACGCGCTCCGTGTTCGAGGCGGCGAACGCGCCTGCGACCGCCTTGGCACGCTGCTTCCCGCCAAGCCCGCGCAACAACACGGTACGACGGCTGCGGACCAGGACCTCGCGATCATGGGCGACGCCCGACAGCTCGGCGACGGCATCCGCAATCAGCGCCGCCTGGTTGAAGCCGCGCGACCATAGCCGCCTGCGATGCAGCGGCACGGGTACGAGCAGGTCGGTCTCGGCAGGCAGAAATCTCCGCATCTGCCGCGCCATCGTCCCGGCGAACGCGATCCGACCGCCGTATTTCAGTCTCAGCGCCAGATCGCGCGCGACGGGGCCGTAAGCGACCGCGGCACGCACCCCGGCATGCCGCGGCGGGGCGACGAGACAAAGCGCACACAGCGCCTGCTCCCCGCGATCGAACGCGAACGGCCGGTGGCACCCGGCACACCAGGGCAGCCCCAGAAACCGCAGGCTCGTCCAGCACAGCGCGCAGAACCGGTGATCCTCGGCGACGGGCAAGCCGCATCCGGGGCATCGCGGCGGCAGGGCGATCCCGACGATATGGCGAAACGGCTCGAATATCTTCACGCCGCCCCCTCCCCGGATTGCCACACGGACCTTGTCGTGGAAGCTAGAACGCGTCACAAGCGCGACCGTGTCCGAAACCGCTCCCGAAATCTTCGATCGCACCGTGCGTCGCCTGCGTCGCGATCGTGCCGCGCCCCATTATGCCGAGCATGATTTCCTGCGCGCGACGATGCTCGACGGCATTGCCGAACGGCTCGACGCGGTAACGCGCGATTTTACCGATATCCTCGATCTCGGGTGTTTCGACGGCGCATTCGCTGCCGCGCCGGGTGCGCGGGTAGCCCGCTGCGACGCGGGCTTCGCGTTCGCCGCGCGGTCTGCCGGCGTCCAGGGCGACGAGGATCGCCTGCCGTTTGCGGACGGCTCGTTCGATCTGGTGGTGAGCGCCGGCGTTCTCGATCAGGTCAATGACCTTCCGGGTGCGTTATCGCTGATTCGCCGCGCGCTGCGGCCCGACGGATTGTTCCTGGGCGCGTTCGTCGGCGCGGGCAGTCTGCCTGCGCTGCGCAGCGCGTTGCGCACCGCGGAAAGCGAACGTCCCGCCGCGCGGCTCCATCCACAGATCGACGTGCGGTCGGCGGGCGACCTGTTGATGCGTGCGGGGTTCGCTTTACCGGTCGCCGACGTCGAGACGCTCGATGTCGGCTATCGCGATCTCGGTCGGTTGTTAGGCGATCTGCGCGGCATGGCGGCCAGCAATACCCTGGCCCAGCGCCAGCCTCTGTCGTCGGCAACCCTCGGCCGAACCATCGGCGCATTTGCCGACGCCGCAGACGATCGCGGCCGGACCCACGAGAAATTCCAGATCGTCTTCCTGACGGGCTGGTCGCCGGACCCGTCGCAACCCAAGCCGGCAAGACGCGGCAGCGCTACCGCATCGCTTGGCAACGCCCTGAGACGCTGACCCAGGATGAGACGCTGACCAAGGTCGTCAGCCGATCATTCCTTCGCCCTCTGCATCGCGGGCGAGAACCGTACCCATCGCCTCGAACAGCGCATCCATCGCAACGGGCTTGAAGATCACGTCATCCGCCCCCGCCACCAGACAGCGCTCGCGCAGATCGGGAGCGATATCGGCCGTGACGACGATGATCGGAACCCGGCCCTTGGCATCGCCACGCGCCCGAATGTGCTCGATCGCCGTTATGCCGTCCATGCCGGGCATGCGCAGATCGACGAGTATGATCGCGAACTCCTGCTCGTCGATGATTTCCAGGCCGCGCTCCGCAGTTTCGGCTTCGACCATCGTGGCGCCGGCAACGTCGAGCATGTCCTTCACGACCCGCCGGTTCATCCGATCATCCTCGATGAACAGTACGTTCATGACCGCGTTCGCGGTGCGTCGGCGAGCGGTGGGAAGACGGTGATCATTGCGCATCTACGCGTCATGCGGCGTGCGATACAAGGTCCGGAATTAGGTTGTTTTTCGCAACTGATAATCCGAACATCGCAGCGACGAGCGCGCCGCCGCTGACCGGCCGGGCGACCACGCGCGTAACGCCGGTCGCAAGCAGTTCCTCGCGCTCCGCTTCCGCCGCCACGGGCCAAAGCAAGGTGGTCTGCGCGCCCGATGCCGTGGCCGCCCGCGCGATCCTCGACAGGCCGGCATGTGGCGTACCGCCGGCTCGAACGGTGGCGTCGTCGATCAGGACGTGGGCGACACCCTTGTCGATAAGACACGCCACCGCTTCATCGATCGACGTTGCCAAGACGATGGGACCGCCGTAGGATGCAAGGAGAGCCTTGAACATGCTTCGGGTAATCGGATTGCGATCGAGGATGAGCGTGGCCGGGCGGGTATCCGTGGCCGCCGCAGCGACGCTGGTCGGCTCGGCCCGTACCAGCGGCAGGCGGAATGTGAAGGTTGCGCCCTGCCCCACGACGCTGCTGACCGATACGTCGCCCCCCATGGCACGCGCGAGATTTCGGCAGATCGAGAGCCCGAGGCCGGTTCCGCCATATTGTCGCGTCGTACCGGCGTCCGCCTGGCGAAACGATTCGAATATGTCCTCGAGCTTGTCGCCGGGAATACCGATCCCCGAATCGGAGACCGCGACCGACAGCGTATCACCGTCATCGACGTCGATCGTCAGCGTCACACGGCCCGCCTTGGTGAATTTCAGGGCATTGGACAGGAGATTGAACACGATCTGGCGCACGCGTGCGGAATCGCCCATGACCATCACAGGGCAATTACCAAGGTCGACCGCGAACGAGAGCCCCTTTGCGCGTGCCTGCTCTTCCCACATCCGAGCCGCGTCCGTCACCGTCGCACAGATGTCGAACGGTACGGATTCGATCGTCAGGTTCCCGGTCTCCATCTTGGCGACGTCGAGGATGTCATTGACCAGCGCGCGCATCGTCACGCCGGCACCGTGCACGACGCCGAGTCTATCGCGCATCTCGGGCGAAAGCTTCGCGTCCGCGAGCATCACCTGGGTCATGCCGAGAATGCCGTTCAACGGCGTGCGTATTTCATGACTGGTGGTGGCGAGGAACTCGGTCTTGGCGGCAAGAGCCTTGCCCAGTGCAGCGTTGGTGATGGCCAGGTCGTCGTTTGCGGCCCGCACCTGGTTGCGGCTCCGGCGGATCGTCAGCAGCCCGAACGCGAGCATCGCGATCACCACCGCAACCGCGGCGGAGGCGCCGATGAAGACGTTGCGCTGCGTCTGCGCCCGCGCGCGTTCGAACGCTATGCTGCGTTGCAGTTCGGTAGATTTGAGTTGGCTTATCTTCAGTTCCTGGTTCGCGAAATCGAACCGTGCGGACATCAGCGCGGCTTGCGTATCAGTCGCCAATTTCGTGGCATTGTCGTCGAGTCGCTTCAGGGCCTGCAGGTGTATCAGCGCGGCTTGCGGGTCGCCGATCGCTCGAAAGACATCGTATGCCGTCCTGTGGAAGTCCCTGTACGCCAGACTGGTATGTACCAGATCGACGTTGCCGAACGCTCGTTTGATCAAGGTAGCCGCTCTGGCTAAATCGCGGCGCTGCAAGGCTGCCTGCGCAGCAGTCGCGGTCAATTCGGCTTTCGTGCCTGCGATGTCATGATCCGTTGCAAAACCCATACCTTCGTCAATCGCGCGATCGGCCGCCGATAGATCGTTCTGGGCGAGACGGACGCGGGCGATATTGTTGAGGATTTTTGCTTGAAGCGGCCCACTTTTCAGCTGCCTCGCCAATCGCAGTGCCTGCAGATACTGCGATACCGCCAGTTCATGTTGACCAAGCTCGCCGAACGCAACGCCGCGGTTATTGTATATCGAGACCGACAGGTTGGGATCCGACTTGTAGACATCCAGCGCCTGCTTCGAATATTTCAGCGCGGATTCCTGATCCAGCGCATCGGTGTAGATGATCGATATGTACAACAGCGCCATCGCCTGGCCCCGCGTATCACCAAGCTTGGAGTAGATGTCGAACGCGGCGTGGTAATCCTTCTGCGCATCGCCGGCGCGGCCCTGGTCGCTTGCAATGCCCCCGCGGGCGAACAGGATATCGGCATGCAGCTTGGTCTGCGGTGCAAGTCGCGTGGCGAGCTGGAGCGCATGTGCAATCGGCCTGTCGGCTTGCAGGGAGTTGTTACCGCGCAGCAGCGCCTCGCCTTGCAACCACTCTGCCGTAGCGATCGCGAGCCCTCGCGCCTTGGGATCGGGTAGTGCAGATGCGAGGCGCTCGGCTCTAACCGCCTTCGCCCTGGCACCATCGGGGTTGATCATCATCGACGCCTTTGCGTCGGCGATTACCGCTTCATAGGATGTATCCACCGTCCCACCAGTGGCAGATTGGGCCTGCAGAGGAGCGGCCAACGCGGCCAGACATAGGCAGAGGAGCGCGGCGGCACCCATGATCGTCCCATGGCGCTGTCGCATTCCGATCAGCCGCGCTTCCACACGGTGGCAAGCCGGTTGAACGGTGCCCGCACATTGGCCGCGACATCCAGCGATTTGCCGTCTTCGAGAAAACGGATCAACGCATCCAGGTCGATCGGCCGGCTGATGAGGAAGCCCTGGATCATGTCGCAGCCCATGACCGACAACAGGGCCATCGCCGCCTGCGTCTCGACCCCCTCAGCCACCACCTCCATCTCGAGCGCATGTGCCAGGTCGATCGTCGAGCGGACGATCAGCGGGTCGCGGTTCGAGCTGGTCAGTTGCGTCACGAACAATTTGTCGATCTTCAGCTCACGCGCCGGGAGCTGTTTGAGGTAGGCGAGCGAGGACAAACCGGCACCATAATCGTCGATCGCTATGACGATGCCGATCTCTGCAAATATCTTGAGATTTGCGATGGCGCTGTCGGGATCGCGAATGACCGAGGTTTCGGTAATTTCGAACCCGAGACTGGCTCCGCTGGACTCTACCAGGGCACAGGCTTTGCTGACGAAACTTTCGTCCGCCAACAGCACGCCTGAGATATTGATGAAGATTCGCAGGTCATGACCGTGTTCCAGAAGGATTTTCTGGTCGGCGATCGATCGTCGGATCGTCCACAGCGTCAGATCGACGATGTCCTTGGACTCTTCGGCAAGCGGGATGAAATCACTGGGAAGGACCAGGCCCCGCGTCGGATGGTTCCAGCGCACGAGCGCCTCGACACTGGTGATCTGCTGGCGTCGCAGATGCACCTTGGGCTGATACTGGAGGAACAGTTCTTCGTCGGCGATCGCCGTCGTCAGGTTTAGCGCGAGTTCCATCCGATCAATCGCGGCAGTGTTTCCCGTGACGTCGCGAGCGATGGCCACACGCTGGACCTGCGCCTCCGCCAACGCGTTCTCCGCTTCCTCGACCAGATGAACTTCGTCGCGACGTCCGTCAGCCGCGGCCGCGCCTAGCTGCAGACGAACCACGTGCGCTTCGCCATCGATGTCAAAAGGCCGTTCAAATACCGTTTGCAGCGTTGCGATCGCCACGTCGAGCGCCAGTCGCGCGTCGCTTTCAAACGCTACTTCGGCGGTGCTACGCCCGGCGATCATGACCCGCGCGTCGGGTAACGCTTCGCATACCCGGGTCGCGACATCTACGATCAACAAGTCCGACCGCGACCGTCCCAAATGCCGGCGCAACGTCGAGAAATTCGCGATCTCCGCGAGGATCAGAAAGCGCCACCTCGTGTAGGTCGCCTGCGCTGCGAGGTCATGGTTTCCGTTTAGAAACACCAGGGAATCATCCAGCCTGGCGCCGGTTCGCGGGTCGGCCCGCCTGAACTGCGAATGTGGAAACTCGTTCATCCTTCTTCGGATAAACATGAGGCATAAACATACTCTTAAGCATGGGCCGGAGATCGCCCACCCACATTGATGGTTAACAACTTACAAATTTTATTGTTTAACGTTTCGTTAGGGATTAAGACTCGGGGGCACTCCAAAGAGTGTCAATAAGGGAGCATAAAAATGCTGAAGTTCTTGATCTCGCTCGTTTATGGTACCATTCGCCCCTGGTGAATGATTCCGTCGGCTCGAGAAATACGGCAGGTCACTTAACCTGATCGTAGATTTCGGGCCGACACTTGACGCATTAACCCGTGTATGTTGGCAATATGGCTCAGTATCGACGCCTTGCCATACGCGCTGAGTCTAGTAGCGACTGTCTGCCAGCGTCGTCACACTGCCATGCGCTTAAAGATATAATTAGACTTCGAAGCTTGCCAGAAGTCTTGCGCTTGCCACCAGTCATGGATGGGCGAAGATTACAGGTCGGAATGAGTTCTCTGACATTCCGTCCCGTCCGCCCCTAAGCTGCGTTCACCCTCGAACCCTCGCGGCGTATTGTCTGCCGATCGGCGTGTACCGGATTGGAAAACACCATGGCATCGTCGACCGAGCCGAACTTCAACGCCATCAGATCCAACGCGTAATTCTGGTTGAGCTTCCACGGCTTGCGCTCACCTTGGGTCGGCAGCGCAGCGGCGGCGCGCTGCACGTAGCCGGAGGTGAAGTCGAGGAAGGACTCGCTCTTCATGGTCGGGTCGTCATTGCGTGGGGTAGCCTGGCGCAGGCCGCGTTTGGTCATCGTGTTTAGCAAGCGGCAGACGTACACCGCCGTCAGGTCCGCCTTCAGCGTCCAGGAGGCATTGGTGTAGCCGAAGGTCGACGAAAGGTTCGGCACGCCGTCGAACATCATGCCCTTGTATTGGAGCCGCCCGGCGAGTTCGATCGGCTTGCCGTCGAGGCTGAACGCGACACCGCTCATCAGTTGCAGTTCGAGGCCCGTGGCGGTGACGATCACGTCGGCGGGCACGTCTTTTCCCGAATCGAGATGGATGCCCTGGGGGGTGATCCGCGCGATCGTGTCCGTGACGATCGAAACAGTGCCGGCATTGATCGCCGTGAACAGGTCGCCATCGGGCACCAGGCAGACGCGCTGGTCCCACGGGTTATAGCGCGGCGTAAAATGCGTCGCGACATCATAGTCTGGGCCGAGATGATCGCGGACCATGCCGATCATCCGTTCCTTCACGACCGCGGGCTTCCTCCGCGCCATCCGGTAGAAGAACATGCCCATCAGCACGTTCTTCCACCGCGTGATGCCATACGCGGCCTTGGCCGGCAGTTTCCCGCGCAGCCAGTTCGCCACGCCGTCCTCGCCGGGTCGCGCGACGATGTAGGTCGGTGAGCGCTGGAGCATCGTCACGTGCGCGGCGGTCTTCGCCATCGTCGGCACCAAGGTCACCGCCGTCGCGCCACTGCCAATCACGACGACTCGCTTGCCGCTATATTCGAGATCCTCCGGCCAGAATTGCGGGTGGACGATCTGTCCCGCAAAGCTCTCCGCACCCTCGAACTCGGGCGAATAGGCCTTGGCGTAATTGTAATAGCCCGCACACATCGAGAGGAAGTTGCAAGTCAGCGTTACCGGACCATCGGGTCCCGTAGCTTCGACGGTCCAGCGCGCGTCCTCGGTCGACCACGCGGCCGACTTCACGTGATGGCCGTAGCGGATCTTCCGGTCGATTCCGTATTCGCGCGCAGTGTCCTCGACATACGCCCGGATCGAAGGGCCGTCGGCGATCGACTTGGCGGCGGTCCAGGGGCGGAAGGCGAACCCCAGCGTGTGCATGTCCGAATCGGAGCGGATGCCGGGATAGCGGAACAGGTCCCACGTCCCGCCCATCGACTGCCGGCCCTCGAGGATCATGTAGGTCCGGTCGGGGCAGCGCGTCTGGAGGTGGTAGCCGGTGCCGATCCCGGAAATGCCGGCGCCCACCACGATCACGTCGACATGCTCGGTCATGCTGCATCCCCTCGCCCCGGCGTTACGCCGTAGGTTTCATAACCGAACCTATCTGACTCCGTTCCGAACTCAATAGTCCTTCGTATATTTGACGCTGGCGCTCTGCCCGCCGCTCGATCCCGCTGCCGACAACAGGCTGAGCGCCCTGGTCAGCGCGATCTCGAGCTGGGTCGAGGTGAAGCCCTTCGCGTCGGTCACGATCTCCACATAGATGTTCTTCGTGATGTACTTGCCGGCGGCCAGGCTGGTGCCACGCCCGCTTGCCTCGTCGGCGCCGAGTACGCGCAACCGGTCGAACCCGGTTGCCGAGCGCAGCTTGCCAAGCGGGTTCAGACCACCGCCGCCCGACCCGCGCAGAGAGTTCAGCGCGGACGCTAGCTGGATCGCCTCGGTCGCCGAGAGATTGGCCGGGCTCGACCCGAACAACAGGCGGCTGAGCACCTCGTCCTGCGGCAACACCGGCGTCGACGTAAAGGCGATCTGCGGACGCTGGCCGGTACCCGTGACGTTGATGATGACGGTGATGTCGCTGGTCGTGGTGGACGCCTGGATATTGATGTCCGGATCGGTCAGCGCGCCGCCACGGAAGCGGATCTGGCCCTTGGTGACCTCGAACCGCTTGCCCGAGAACGAATACGTGCCGCGCACGATGTCGAGCCCGCCCGTCACGATCGGCGCGGCGGAGGTGCCGCCGATCCGCATGTCCATCTCCCATTCGGATTCGAGGCCCATGCCCGAGACGAACAGCTGGTTCGGCGCACGCACGCGGAGGTCGAGCTTGAACTTGCCGACCTCGGGCACCTGCGAGCGATCGGTCGAAAGCGGCGTGCGAATATCGCTCTTGCGGCGGACGCCGGTCAGTTCGGGAACCTCGGCCTGGCCCTGGCGGATGATCTGGTAGCGTGCCTCGGGGATCAGGAGATCGCCCTGGATCAGGCCACCGTCACGCCCGTTGGTGAGGCGCACCGTACCCGTCGTGGTCGCGCTGATCGCGTCGCTCTTGGCGAGCTGCGCATTGTTCAGCGTCGCGCGGAGGTCGATCGGGAAACCGCTGTCCGCCGCGAACCCGATCATGCCCTGCGCCTGCACGGTACCGTCGCCGGCCTTCGCGTTGAGCTGCGTCAGTTGCAGGTCGGTGTTCGAGAACCGTCCGGCGATCCGCATCTGCGACAGACGCGTGCCATAGGTCTCGTTGTCGTAGGTCAGGTTGTCGGCACGAACGACGCCGTTCAGTTGCGGTGCCTGCAGACGTCCCGAGAAGTCGGCGGCAACCGCGATCGGCCCCGACAGTTGCTGGTTGGGGATCGCGGCAAAGCTGAACAGCACTGCGGACGGGCCGTTATAGCGGATGCCGCCCGAGAGCGGCGCTGCCATGAGGCGCGTGCTCCACGAGCCATTGCCGGCCGGTAGCGGCCGCAGGTTCGCAACCATGCGGCCGATGACGGACGTGCCGCGGCGCACCAGCGCGCGGCCGGTACCCCCCTCACCGCCAAGCGTCCCGGCGAACACGATGTCAACCGGGTCGGAAACGGCGGCGAGGCCTGAGCGGGTGAAGTTGGTGACGGTCACGCGCGCGTCCGCGGTCGGCAGAGCGGCCGAGTTCGCTTGCGAGAAGTCGAGGCTGCCCGTTGCCTTGCCGCCGATGCCGAGGTTCGGGACCAGTGCGGAGAGCGTCGACAGGTCCAGGCGATCGAGCCGGACCTGCGCGTTCGTGCCGCGGCCATAGCTGCCTGCCAGACGCGCCGAGCCGCCGCCTGCGCCACCGAAATCGATCCGCGTCGGCGACAGGCGATACAAGCCCTTCACCGCCTGGATGCGTGCCGGATTGACGGTGCGGAAGTCGATGCCGTTCGCCTGGCCCCGTGCCGCGACGAGGTAATTGTTGGGGCTGAGCTTGGCGTTGACCGCGAGGCGGAACGGTACGCCGTTCGAACCGGTCAGCAATGCCTGCGCGGTGCCGTTACCGCCGACGTAGTTCACCTTCGCGCGCGCCGCGGAGAGAACGATCGCGCCGTAACGCATGTCGGCGATCTGCGCGTCCGCCACGATCTGCGGCGTCGGCGTCAGGACTGCGCTCGCCGAGATGATCGCGCGGCCGATGGTGAAGTCGACCATGCCGGGGATCTTGGCGCCATTGGCCCGCGCGGCAACGTCGGCGCGCTGATAGCCGCCTTGGTTGGCCAAGCGGACATTGCCCGAAAGGCCCTGACCGGCAAACTGGAGGGCGCCCGCAAACGGACCTGCGGCGGTCTGCACGATCCGGCCGCTGCCGACGATCCCGGCGAACACCACGCGGCGCACGTCGACCGCGAGTTGGGTGCCCGGCTTGACCAGCACGTCGGCGGTGAACGGCCCGTAATTGGTGCCGCCGCTGGCGGTGACGGCATAGGCGCCACCGCGGCCGACGATCCGCGCGTTCAGGTTGACGAGCCCGACTCCGACGCCTGGACGCGGTGCGCGCAGGACGACGACCGGCGCGGTCGCGCTGCCCGTCACGCGGGCGGACAGCGGGCCGTACGCTGTGGAATACGCATCGGCATTCACGAGAACGGCGCCGGTGGCCGGATCGAACCGGCCTTCGCCGCGCGTGACGCGGAACTGTGGCGCGTTCATCCGAAGATTGCGGAACGTGACGATGCCCTCGGGACTGTAGCCGATGTCCGAGCGGACGATCGCGTTACCGCCGAGGAAGCTGCGCGCGCCTTCGTTGAAGATCTGCGAGGTCTGCGCGACGACCCGGCCAGTGATCCCGAAGCCGCCATTCGGCCCCGGTACCAGCTTGGCGTCGGTCGTCAGGTTGACGATGCCGATCCCGTCGACGCGGTAGTTGTTGATCCGTCCTTTCAGCGCGCCGGTGTAGCGTCCGGTCGCCATGTTCGCGACGACCACCGCGGTCGCATCGATCTTGTCGGACCGGATCTTGAGGTTGTCGGACAGGACGTTGACGCCCGAGATCGCGAAATCGCCGTCGATCGCGACGTTGGTCGCAAGCCCGCCGACTGCCGCGTTCAAGCCGGTCACGCGACGCGCGCGCGCCTTGACCGGCACAAGAATTCTGTCCGAGTTCACGCGTGCGAGCCCCTCGGCATAGAGGTTCTCCACCCCCATGTCGCCGAACGCGATCGTTGCCGCGCGCAACTTGTAGTCCACAGTCGGCGTCGCAAACGCACCGTCGAGCACGACGCGCGCGCTAACGTCGCGGCCGCGCAGGTTCGGCAGGATCGCGCCCGGCGTCAGCAGCTTCGCATTGACCGCGAAATTGCCGAACCGGCTGTTCGCGAGGTCGATCAGGCCGCCAGCGTCGACCGCGAGCGCGTCCGACTTCAGCGTCATCCGCGTGTCGGCCTTGCGGTCGTTGAGCGTGGTGTCGATCGCGACGTCGAGCTGCGGCGCGGTCAAGCGTTCGACCGGGCCTTCGAGATACAGGCCGGGCCGCGTCGAGCCGCGCACTTCGATATGACCGTTCTTCGCGGTCAGCCCCAAGTTCGCCAACTGCCCGCCACCGAGCGTCGCGACCGCACGACCCTGCCACGCGGCCCAGCTACCACGGCCATCGACGGTCGCGGTGAGCGGCGCCTTGAACGAGCCCATCGTCGACACGACGCCGCCGACCGGTGCGGTCAGCTTCACGTTGACGTCGAGCTTGTTCTGCTCGGGCACCGCATCGAGCTTCAGCACGAGGCGGTCGCCGCCAGCAATCCCCGGCCCCGTCAGCGCGGCGGCGTTGGTGGTCAACTGCGCGCGCTTGTCCGCGATGTGCACCGCGCCGTCGATCTTCACGATATGCGTCTGGCCGGTGACCGGCTTGGCGATCAGGAAGCGATCGATCACCAGCCGGTTCACGTCGATATCGAGATCGGGGAGCAGCGGCGCGTTGGGATCGGTCGGCGTCGCGTTCAGCACCGGGCGGCGCTGCAACGTGACGAGCGGCGTCGTCAACGAGCGCACGTCGACATGATTCTTGGCAAACGCGAACGGACGCCAGTCGACGCCGAGCTTCGGGCTGGTCAGGAACACGCCCTTGGGGTCCGACACGCGCACGTCGCTGAGCGTCATCGCGCCGTAGATCGAGCCGTCGATCCGGCCGACCTTGATGTTCAGGCCGGACGCGGTGGTGTAGCCGCCGATCTGGTCCGCGACGAGGCGCCGGCCCGGATCGGTGTTGATCCCGAACAACACGATCAGCACGAGCGCGACCAAGCCGACGACGAGGATCGCCAGCCATTTCAGGATGCGCTGCCACAACGGGCGACGTTCGACGATCACCGTTTCGGTCTGCTCGAACTGGTCCCGCCCAGCAGGTGGAGTGCCGTTTTCGGCCATCAGAATGCCTGCCCGATCGAGATGTAGAGGGCGATCTTGCCGTCGCCCTCGCGTGGGTTCAGCGGCGTCGCGACATCGAAACGCATCGGGCCGAAGCTGGTATAGAAGCGCCCGCCGATACCCGCGCCGTAGCGCAGCGACGACAGGTTCGGCGTGCTGCTCTCATAGCTGTTGCCGGCGTCGATGAACGGCACGATGCCGAAATCGCCGAACCGGTAGCGGGCCTCAAGCGCGAATTCGTTGAGCGAACGCCCGCCGACCGGATCGCCGTTGGGATCGAACGGCCCGAGCCGCTGATAGCCATAGCCGCGCACCGATCCGCCGCCGCCGCCATAATACCGCCGAGATGGCGCAAGGTCGTCGCGCGAGACGCCCTGGATCGAGCCGGCCTTGGCACGACCGGCGATGACGATGCTGCTCGAGACGGGGTAGTAGAACGTCCCCTCGATCATCGTCCGGATGTACGGCCTTACCGAACCCTGCACCGACGTCTCCGGACTGAGGTTCAGCGTCAGGCGATACCCCTTGGTCGGGTTGAGCAGGCTGTCCGAGCGATCGAACCGCACCTGACCCGGCAACGCGACGATGCCGTAGGTCCGGCGGACGTTCTCGCCGCGGCCGAAATCATAGACGCTCTCGTTCGTGCCGACGAGTTCGCCACCGTAATAATAAGTCAGCGGCTTCTGCCAGATCGGCGTGGAGTCGTAGCTCCAGCGGACGCCGACGCTGGTCGTGAACGCGTCGTATGCGTCGTAATTCGAATGGTTCGCGCCTGCGGTCAGACTGAACGTGCGGTCGCGACGACCAGCATTTGCCCGGCGGAACGTTCCTGACAGGCCCTGCTCCTGCGTACCCGCGATCACCGATCCGATCAGCGCGCCCTCGTACGGGAACAGGTTGCGGTGCTGCCACGTACCTTCCGCGCGGAAGCCCTGCCCGGTCGAGAAACCGACATTGCCGCCAAGCGAACGCGGCTTGCCCTTGCTCTGGCGGACCAGCAGGTCGACCTGCTCGGTGCCGTCGGAATTGATCGTGCCGGTGCGGACCGGCTCCACCGACACGGTCGAGAACTGCGACGTCGCAACCAGCGCGTCGCGCAGATCGTCGGTCATCCGATTGTCGTAAAGTTCGCCCGTCTTGAACCGCGGGAACAGGTTCAGATGTTCGAGATTGAACACCGGATCGCCCTCGGTACGAAGCTGGCCGAACGACGAGCGCGGGCCGGTATCGACGGGCAACGTGTACGCACCTGTCGGGGTCTGGTCGTCGAGCAGGATGTCGCGCTCGCCGACCTTGACGAACGGATAGCCCTGCTGCGGCAGCGTCAGGCTGACGTTCGCCTCCGCCCCCTGGATGCGGGCAGCCTCGATCGGATCGCCGACCTTCAACGGTAACTGCGTGCGAACCAGATCGGGGGGCGTCGTGGCGTCCGCCTTCACGGTGATCGACGACAGCGAATAGAGCCGGCCAGGTTGTGCGCTGACCGTCGCCTTCAGCCGCGCGGGCTTGGTCTTGTCGGCATCGGGAATCGTCTCGATCGTCGAGATCGCGGTCGCATCGTAATAGCCGAGCGACTTCAGCAACCGGACGGCCAGCGCCTCGTCCTCACGCGCGCGTGCCGCGACCTGCGTGGCGTTCGCGGCCTTGCCGTTGCCCTCGGCGAGCGCGGACAATGCCTTGTATTCGCCTTCGAGCCCGTCGCCCGCCTTGTCGAGACCCTTGGTCGCGGTCTCGTAGCGGATGTCCGGCGCATCCTCGTCCTTGATGTCCGCCGCGGTCTGGAGCGGGGTCGTGTCGAAGCTCGACAGCGGCGTCAGCGGTTGCGCAAGTTGCGGATCTGCGGGGCCGGTCGGCGGCAGGACATCGCCCGCCACGGTGGTCGCGGGGGTCGTCGCGGTTGCGGGTGTCGCGGGTGTCTGGGCGGGTGCCTGGGTCGATGGAGCGGGCAGCGGCGCCATCGCCTCCAGCGGCGCATTCAGGTCGCCGCTCAACGGCGGCAACGCGCTGGAAAACTCGGCATCGGGCACGATCGGCGCATCGGTGCTCGGATCGTTCGACTGCGGCTGATCGCTTGGCTTGGGGGCGTCGGGGCCCTTTGCAGGGGCGGTGCCCGGCTTGGCGAGTTGTGCGGAACCGGTGCCCGCGAATCCCGTTGTCGACGCTACCAACGCCAGAGCGAGCCAATGATGCCGGCTGTTCGAAGCTGTCACACGATCCCCTTTACAGGCAGCGATCGTGCTCGATTCACCCCCATCTTCGTCCACGTAACGCACATAGGACGGCTTGGTTTCCAACAAATTTACCTCAGACACAGCCGATCAGACCACCGACCGGCATGACGACGGTATCGCGTCCGGGGCGATCGATCCGTAGCGTCGCGGACGTCACGGTCGCGCCTGCCGAGATATCCGCACGGACGGCGACGGCCATGTCGAGCGTCGCGGTCACGTCGCCGCCGCGATACTGGGTAACGCCGCCAAAGCCGAAGCCGATCGCGGGCGACTGGGTCGTCATCGCGTAATCTGTCGTCTTGCCGTCGATCGCGAGGCGGATCTGCGCGGGGTCGGCGGTCGCCATCGCGACGAGTTGCCGTCCGGCGTCCATGCTCCAGAGATACGCGGCGCACCCCTTCGCTGGCAGCTTCTGCTTGCCGATCGCGCCGAGGGGACCCGGACCGGGATTCGGCCCCGGATTGGCGGCAGGCGCAGGCGTCGCGACTTGCAGCGCGAGCATAAGAGCGAGCGATATCATGGCGTCAGGCCTATCATGAACAGCCACGCGGGATAAGCCGCGATCGCCAGCAACGCGCCGAACGGAAGCGCGGTGTCCGCCGCCATGCTGCGTCCCTTCAGGTGCGCGGCGAGGACGACGCCGAGTCCGATCATGCTCGCGATCAGCAGGACGGCGGGCAACATCTGCCATCCGAGCCACAGTCCGATCGCCCCGAACAGCTTGGGATCGCCGCCGCCCATCCCGTCGCGTCCACGCAAACGTCGATAGCCGAACGCGACCAGCCACAACGTCCCGAACCCGGCGAGCCCGCCGATCAGGCGCTCGGGGAGCGGCGGGTCGATATCGAGCGCGGCGCCGACGAGCCCGGTCGCAGCGAGGAGGATAGTCAGTCGATCGGGCAGCCAGAACGCGACGAGATCGAGACTCGCCAGCGCCAGAAGCAGCCATCCGAACACCGCGCCGGCGATGCCGACTACCCCCGGCGCGATCGTCCCGGCGGCAACGCCGATGACGAGGCCGGTCAGTTCGATCCGCCAATGCACGGGACTGATCGCAACGCCGCACCCTCGGCAACGACCGCGTAGAACGAGCGTACTCAGCAACGGCACCAGTTCGACCGCGCGGAGAGTTCGGCCGCAACCATCGCACGCCGAGCGTCCCTGCATCACCGATCGCTCGTCGGGCCAGCGCGTCACCAGCGCTGCGACGAAACTCCCGATGATCGCCCCGAGCATCCCCAGCAACACCGCCCAGAATGCCGCCTCAGACACCCGTCTTGCGGACCAGGTAGCGATACACGCCGAGGAGGTTGATGCCGAACAACACGATGTTCTGCGTGCCCAGCGCCCAGTCCCCGGTCAAGGCCGCACCGCTCAGCCACGCGATCGACGACGCGACGAACAGCACGAACCCCCACCCTGTCACGCGCCGCCCGAAATCGAGCGAGACCATGAACGCGGCGATTACGCCGGATGCTGCGGCGGACCATTTGAGCGTCGTGATGAGAGTTTCCATCGCTCCGCTTTACGCGGTTCTGCGCGGTTCGATACTGAGCGATGTCAACACGCGGCGCATGGTGGCAGCGCCTGTAGTTCCAGGCTGTAATAGCGCGAGAATACAGTGTCCTCATACGTATCGAACGGAGCGCACGCGACGAACCCCGCCTGCTCGTACAGCGACCGCGCTGGCGCATAGGCCGCCGTGCTGCCGGTCTCCAGGCTGACACGACCATATCCCCGCGCGCGTGCCTCGGCGATCAGATGATCGAGCATCGTGCGGCCGACACCGCGTCGAAGCCGGTCGGGGGACGTTCGCATCGACTTCAGCTCGCCGTGCAGGGGGTCGAGCTGCTTCAGCGCTCCGATCCCGGCAAGAACATCGTCGTCCCAGCACGACCACACGGTCACCGCCGGATCGCGCAAGCCACTCATGTCGAGCGCGAAGACGCTGTCCGGGGGCGAGTTCGCATAGGCCTCACGCAGATGCAGCGCGACCAGCGCAACGACGTCGGCGTTCTCCAACGCATCTCGAATGATCCGCATAGTCTGGTCCCCGTCGTCAGGCTCAGGGCAACGTCTCGCCAGCCTCGACGCCCCACAGCCCGCCAATCTGCACGAACCCCGCCTGCCCCTTCACGTCCATCCGGCACCAGCCATCGCCGCACTGGCTCAACCGACCGACCACGCCTGGCGCGGCCCGCCACAGCAGACGGCTGGCGCTATTGGGCTTCTCGCGGAGTTCGACGGGACCCGCGCCGTGCACGATCGCAGTACGCGTGCCGCTCAGCAGGTTCGCCTGCATCCAGCCTTCGGTCCCGTCGGGATCGGCGATCTTCCGCCATTCCTTGAAGATCGCGACCACCTTGATGGGCAGATCCTGGCGTTGATACAGCCAGCTCGCCGGATAGGTGCGCGCCGGCCCCGTCCGCATCCGAGCGCGCGTTGCCGAGATCGACGCGTAATAGGGCAGCGTCCGCTTCGTCGCATCGGCCGCGGCCACCGGGTCGGGCACCAGCGCGGTGGCAACAAGAGCGGAAAGCGCGGCGGCGAGAATGCGCATGGTCATGTCCTAATGGCGAGCCGACGTCCTATCGCGACGAACCGCTTTCCTCAACCGAAGTTGACGTCCCGACGTTGACGGGCACGAGCACCTTCGCCAAGCCGTCCGCATGATCGACACACGCCGCTGTCCGAACCCGAAGGTCGTCGTCACCCGCGAGTTGGCGGACACGCTGATGGACCGGATGGAGGCGCTGTTCGACACGCGGAACAACCGTGCCGATACGCCGCGCACGCGCGATGAACTGGCCGCGGCGATGGCGGACTGCGACGTGCTCGTGCCGACCGTCACCGACGACATCGATGCGGCACTCATCACCGGCGCGGGCGACCGCCTGAAGCTGATCGCCAACTACGGCGCCGGCGTGAACCACATCGACCTGAAGGCCGCGCGCGCTCGCGGGATCATCGTGACCAATACGCCCGGGGTGCTCACCGAGGACACCGCGGACATGACGATGGCACTGATCCTGTCGGTACCGCGGCGGTTGGCGGAGGGCGAGAAGCTCGTACGCTCCGGCCAGTGGAAAGGCTGGAGCCCCGGCGGGATGCTCGGCCACCGGATCGGCGGCAAGGCGCTCGGCATCGTCGGCATGGGGCGGATCGGCCAGGCGGTCGCACTCAGGGCGCGCGCGTTCGGGCTCACCATTCATTATCATAACCGCACGCGCCTGCCCGCGGTCCGCGAAGCGCAACTGGCGGCGACCTTCCACGCCTCGCTCGACGACATGCTCGCGGCGATCGACATCGTCACGATCCACACGCCACTGAACGCCGACAGCCGCAACCTGATCGACGCCCGCCGGATCGGCCTGATGCGGCCGCACGTCTACCTGATCAACGCAGCACGCGGCGGTATCGTCGATGAGGTCGCGCTGGTCGATGCGCTCGAGGCGGGCAGGCTCGCGGGCGCCGGTCTCGACGTCTGGGCACACGAGCCGGTGATCGATCCGCGGCTGCTGGCGCTGCCCAATGTCGTGATGCTGCCGCACATGGGCTCCGCGACGCTCGAAGGGCGGATGGCGTCGGGCGAGCGGGTCATCCAGAATATCCGGATGTGGGCAGACGGCCACCGCCCGCCGGATCAGGTGCTCGACGGCTGGGTTTGAGTCCCGCGATACAATCTGCATCAATATTTCGGAACTCATGCCGCGGTGCAGCATTTGTTGGATATCCCCGGATTAACAGGAGTATCCAAGATGAAGAAATTTGCCGTTTCCGCCCTGCTGGTCGCCTCAGCCGTGTCGATGAGCGCGTGCTCGACTCTCAAGGGCGCGGGTATCGGTGCAGCCGGTGGTGCAGGCGTCGCCGCCGCGACCGGTGGTAGCGTCGAAAAGGGTGCAGCCGTCGGCGGCGCAGGCGGTGCAGTCGTCGGCACCGTCGCCGACTGATCGATCGTCGTACGAAATGGACGATCCTCCCCCGCCAGGGGAGGTGTCGCCGAAGGTGGCGGAGGGGAGGACACGGAACAGCGGTCGTCGCTTGCCTCCCCCTCCGTCTGGCAAATACCAGCCACCTCCCCCTGGCGGGGGAGGATCGCAACGCTCTTAAATCGCGCGCATCCAATGCGTGCGCGTGACCGTCCCGGTCATCACTTTCGACCCGAACGCCTTGATGATCTTGGCCGCATCGTCGCTATTCATCAGCACCACGCGCGTACCGCCCGATGGCAGCGTCTCGATCGCGCTGATGATCGCGTTATGTTTCTTGCACATCGCGACGACTTGCGGCTGCTCGACAGTCACGTTCACCGCACGCGAGATCGGCACGACCTTTTCGGTGCCCGTCGTCACGACGTGACGCCCGCGGTTGCGATGATAGAATAGAGTGTCATGCGGCATTCCCGGCTTGGAGCGGGAGCGCAAAGCATCTCTCAGTCGCGGCCTGCCCGTACGAAGCGCCGCAATATGGTCGTCATGCACGCAATTGGCCGAAACGGCAATGCCGCGGTTCGCCGGCTACGTTCGCACGCGCAGCAAAGCCAGACCGAAGCCGACGAAGATCACGCCCGTGGCGCGGTCGAACGCACGTCGCAATGCGGGCCGCGTCAGGTATCTGGCAAGCGTCCGCCCACCGGCCGCATACACGCCGTACCAGAAGCTCTCGACCACAGCGAAGGTCACCACCAGGATTGCGAACTGCGGCGCCTGCGGTGAAGCGCGATCGACGAACTGCGGGAGGAAGGCGGCGGCGAACAGCAGCAGCTTCGGGTTGCTGATGGCGATCACGAACCCGCCCCGGAACAGCCGCCGTGCCGACAGCGTGACAGGCAGAACGCCTTCGCCGACGTCGATCGGCGAGCCGGCCCCTCGCCACGCCTTGATACCAAGGAAGATCAGGTACGCGACGCCCGCATAGCGCAATGCATCGAACACGCGCGGCCATGCCGCGAGCAACGCCGATACGCCCGCCGCCGACGCGGCCAGCACGAGGATCAGCGCGGTCAGGCACCCGGCCATCGCGGCAATGCTGCGCCGCGCGCCGAACGCCACGCTCCGCGTCATCACGTGCAGCATGTTCGGACCGGGGGTCCCCGACAGGAGGAACACCGCGACCACGAACAGCCACCACAGATGCAACGTCATCGTCTTTCCTTCACCGTCCCGTTCTCCTGCGAACGCAGGAGGCCAGGATCAAGAACAGCGCCGCATGCTACCCTGGACTCCTGCGTGCGCAGGACAACGGCCGAGCCTGAAAGTGCTCGGTAGCCTTGCCTCAGTCCCCCGTCAGAATCCGATCGACCAGCTGCCCGACGCTCGGCACGAATCCGTTCGAATAGAACGGGTCCTTCTTGAAATTATACGCCGCATGGCCCGCAAACATCAGGTTCTGATCGATGTCGCCGCCGTGCGCGATGTCCTGCAACGTCTTCTGGATGCAGAAGCTGCGCGGGTCGGCGAGGCGCCCGGTCGAGTTGGTCTCGGTATCCGCCCAGCTCGAGAACGAGCATTGCGACAGGCAGCCCATGCAGTCGGCCTGGTCCTTGCGGATCATGCCCTTTTCGGTCGGGCTGACGAACACGAGCGTGTTGTCCGGCGTCTTCAGCGCATCGGTATACCCCTCGCCGAACCACTGGCGCGCCCGCAGCAAGTCGTTGCGCGTGACCCAGAAGTTCTTGCCCTTCACGCCGACGTCGAGCTGGAACACGTGATCGCCAGCCTCCTGTGTCGAGAACGCGATCTGGCGCTCGGACCGAGCCTCCAGCGAGCGCAGGAACGGATTGCGCACCGCCGACGAATAAAACCCGGTCGGCGAGAATTTGTGCAGCAGCACGTCGCCTTCCTCGATCTGCGTCAGCGCATCCTTCCAACCCTGCGGGATCGGGCTCTCGCGCGTCAGCAGCGGCCGTGTTCCGAACTGAAACGCGATCGTCCCCAACTCGGGATTGTCGATCCAGTCGTTCCAGTCGCGCAGATACCAGACGCCGCCGGCCATCACGATCGGCACGTCGTCGCTGATGCCGCCTTCGCGCATCACGTCGCGCAGTTCCTTCACGCGCGGATACGGATCCTGCGGCTTCAACGGGTCCTCGGCATTCGACAGGCCGTTATGCCCGCCGGCGAGCCACGGATCCTCGTACACCACCGCAGCGAGCCACTCGGCTGCCTTCGAATAGGCGCGCTTCCACAGCGCGCGGAAGGCACGACCGGAGCTGACGATCGGGAGATAGCTGACGCCGTACGACGCGGTGATCTCGGACAGCTTGTACGGCATGCCGGCGCCGCAGGTGACGCCGGCGACCTTGCCGCGGGTGCGCTCCAGCACGCCGTGCAGGATCCGCTGCGCGCCGCCCATTTCCCACAGGACGTTGATGTTGATCGCGCCCTTGCCGTCGGCGATGTCGTACGCGCGCTCGACCTGCTGGACCGCACCCTCGATCGCGTACTGGACCAGTTCCTCGTGACGCGCCCGCCGCGTCAGGGCCTCGTAGACCTGCGGGATGATCTTGCCTTCGGGATCGTAGCTGTCGGCATTCACGGCCGAAACCGTGCCGATGCCTCCGGCCGCAGCCCAGGCGCCGGCAGAGGCGTGGTTGGTCGCGGCGACACCCTTGCCGCCTTCAACCAGAGGCCAGACTTCCCGACCGTTATAGACGATAGGCTTCAGGCCCTTGAACACGACGTCACCTCTCCCGGAAAATACGGCCCCCTATATCGCAAGGACGCAGCGTGCGAGCAATATTACGACCTAGGTTAGCGCGCCCGGACGGTTCAGGGCGTCTTCGTACAGCGTGCGATAGCGAGCGATCATAACCCCCTCGTCATATTCGGCCCGTGCCTTGGCCTGGTTCGCGGCACCGACCGAGGCCCGCAGCGCCGGGTCGGACACCAGCGCCTGCAATGCATCGCGCAACCGCACTTCGTTGGCGATATCGGTCACGAACGGCAGGTTCTCGGGCGAGACCATCCGCTTCAGGTCACCGACCGGATAGCTCGCGATCGGCAGGCCTGCCGCCATCGCCTCGACCACCGAAATCGGAAACTGCTCGCTCCGCGACGACACCGCCAGCATGTCGAAATGGCCGATATAGCGGTACGGCCGATCGAGGAATCCCGGCAGCACCAGCTTGTCCGCCATCCCCATCGCCGCCGCCGCCTGCAGGATGTTCGCGCGCTCCGGCCCTTCGCCGACGATCACGAGCCGTACGCGCCCCGACACGCCGCCGACCGCGCGGACGAGTGCGGTGAGATCCTTCACCTCGCGCAACCCCGCCAGCGCGCCGATCACGACCTCCTTGGCGTTACGCGTGAACCCCGGAATAGCTTTCGGCTCGGGCTTCTGCGCGTAATAGGCCGTGCCGATCCCGTTGACGATCCGATGCACGCGCGCGCGGGGCTGTTTCCAGGTGTTGAGCGCAATCCCTTCCAGCACCTCCGACGGCACCACGAGCGCGTGCGCCGCGCCCAGCGCAAGCCGGCGATAGATGTTCCGCTCGATCTTGAGGCCGCCAGCCTCATCGACATTGAACCCGTCCTCGTGATGGACGACCGGCGGCGCCCCCTTCCCGAACGCGCGCCGCGCCATCACCCCGTCGATCGCGCCCCAATTGTACGTCAGCACCAGATCGAACCGCCGCATATACTGCGCGATCGCCTCGTAGCGCTTCACGGAAGGCTTGCCGGTCAGCGGCGGCGGATTTTGCGCGATCTCGTAGCGAATGCCCTTCGCAATCGAATCGCGGGCGCTCAACGCGTCAGGCATCGCGGACACGATGGTGTGCTTCGCGCGATCGCCGAACGCGTTCATCAGCCGAACCGCCCGCGCCTCCTTGCCGCCCAGGTCGAACGACGAGTGGAGATGCAGGATGTTCAGGGGAGCGGCCATGGCAATCCGATGCCGATTTCGGCGCGCGCTTTCAAGGTACCAGTCGTCGTCGGATCGAACATTCGCGCCGGGCAGCGCGCATTCGTCCGTCGCGCAATGCCCTCTTGCAGCCGCCCCGTGGTTGGGCGAGCATGGTACGCAAAGGGGAGAGAATGATGATCAAGGCATTGCTGATCGGGCTGGCGGCAACCGTCGCGGTACCGGCACTGGCGCAGACCAAGCCCTCGACCACGACGTATATCCACGCGGGCACGCTGCTCGATCGTCCCGGCCAGGCGCCGCGCGGCAACACGACGATCATCGTCCGCGACGGCAAGGTGGCGGAGTTGCGCGATGGCTTCGTCGCGCCCGAGCAAGGCGCGACGCTGGTCGATCTGCGCAACGCCTTCGTCCTGCCGGGGCTCGTCGACATGCACGTCCATCTCTGGGGCATCGGCGGCGATCCGATGCGCGCGCGGCTGGAGGCGCTGAACCGCGACCGGTTCGACGACGAGATGACCGCCGTCGCCAACGCCCGCACGACGCTGAACGCAGGCTTCACCTCGGTCCGCGATCTCGGCGGCGATCCGCGCGGCATCCGTGCGCTGCGCGACGCGATCGACGCGGGGACGGTCGAGGGACCGAGCATCACCAACGCGGGCGAGATGATCTCGGTGACCGGCGGGCACGGCGACGGCGGCAACGGGCTCGCCGAGGAATTTGCCGACATGGTGCATGCCAAGGAAGTGAACCTGTGCGACGGCCCCGACGATTGCCGCCGCGCGGTGCGCGCGCAGGTCGCGCTCGGCGCCCGCGTCATCAAGTTCGCCGCGACCGGCGGGGTTCTCTCGAACGTCAGCGGTGGGCTCGGCCGGGCGATGACGCCGGAGGAAATGCGCGCGATCATCGAGACTGCGCATACGCTGGGTCGCAAGGTCGCCGCCCATAGCCATGCGACCGAAGGCACGCGCGCGGCGCTGGAGGCCGGTGTCGATTCGATCGAGCACGGCACCTTCCTCGACGCGGACACGATCAAGCTGTTCAAGACCACGGGCGCTTATCTGGTGCCGACCGAGATCGCACCGGTCGCGGCGCTCGCACAGGCGCGTGGCGGCGCCTTGCCCCCCGCGACGATCGTCAAGGCCGAAGCCGCCGCCGCGGCGATGGCCGACAGCCACCACCGTGCCTACGTGGCCGGCGTAAAGGTCGCGTTCGGCACCGATACCGGCGTGTCGAAGCATGGCGACAATGCGACCGAGTTCGCGCTGATGGTGAAGAACGGCCTCACCCCGACGCAGGCGATCGCCGCTGCCACCATCGGCGCCGCCGACCTGCTGGGACGCGATGACATCGGCACGCTCGCGCCCGGCAAGACCGCGGACATCATCGCCGTGACGGGCTCGCCGCTGCAGGACGTCACGCGGCTCGAACACGTCGATTTCGTCATGCACCGCGGCAAGATCGCCAAGACGCCGGCGGGCGGCGGGTGACAACCAGCATCGACCGCGCGGCGCCGGAGGTCAGTGACGCTGGCCCCGGCCCGTCGCGGCCCAGTAGATTCCGCCCAGCAGGTGCTGGAGATAGCGCTCGTCGCGATACGCCTCCGCATCGTGGCCGAGCAGCGTGACGAACACCCGCCCCTTCTCATACCGGTGATACCAGGCTTCGGGGTGGTCCTTCCCCATCGGCTTCGCCACCTGGCCCGGCCAGATCCTGGTCGGATCATAGCTCGTCTCGTCCACCGTCAGCACCGTATCGATGGCGACCGCAAACGGATTGCTCGTGACGTAGAATTCATCGCTCCAGATCCAGCGATCGGGCACGCCGAACGCCGCCGGAAAGCTCTTGTCGACCACGGTGACGACGCCGGTCTGCAGCATCGGATGATTGACGAAACTGCGACCGACCAGTCTCTCGTACCACGGCCAGCCGTTCTTCGGGATGATCGCGGCGCGGTGCACGACGATCGCGTTGCCGCCACCACGCATATACGCCTCGAAATGCCGACGCTGCGTCTCGCTCAACTGTTCCGCCGGCATATTGAGGAACATCACCGCCGCATATTGCTTGAGGTCGCGATCGAACACCGCAGGGTCGCTGGTCCACTCGACGTGAAACGCATGCAGCTTTGCGAGGTGCTCGATACTGTCGCGCGCGACCGGGATATATTCGTAATGATATTTGCTCGGGGTCGCGATCACCAGAACCCGGAACTGATCCTCGGCGAAGCCGACCGACGGGATCATCAGGAAGACGATCGCGAGAAGCGCTCGAAAAGCCGCGGTCATCATGTCCCCTTCGCGTCGCCAAAGCGCCATATAGCGATCGAAGCGCCGCCTATGATAGCACCGCGCTCAATCGGCCGAGGTGGCGAACCAAATGACGTGCCGCGGTCCCTTGCCGTTGCTCCGTGCCCGGACGACGACCTCCTCGGTGCGGAAGCCGGACGAGGCGAGACGACGGACGAAGACCGGATCCGGTGCCGCGGACCAGATCGCCAGGACGCCACCGGGGGCAAGCGCCCGCTTCGCCGCAGCCAGTCCCCGCGCCGAGTAGAGCCGGTTGTTGTCGGTCCGCGTCAACCCGTCGGGGCCATTGTCGACGTCGAGCAGGATCGCGTCGTACATCGACGGCGCCGCCGCGATCGCCGCGCCGACATCGCCCTGCACCAATGTCACGCGCGGATCGTCGAGACAGCCCGCCATCAGCGTCGCCATAGGTCCGCGTGCCCAGTCGATGATCTCCGGCACCAGTTCGACCACCGTGATCCGCGCGTCGCCACCGAGTGCCGCCAGCGCCGCGCGCAGCGTGAACCCCATGCCGTATCCACCGATCAGCAGATGCGGTCCCAGTCGCTTCCCCAGCCGTTCACAGGTCATCACCGCGAGCGCCTCTTCCGAGCCCGTCATCCGCGTACTCATCAATTCGGCGCGATCGAGCAGGATCATGAAGTCGCCGCCACGACTGTACAGGCGCAGTTCTTCGCCGCCGCCCGGCACCGTCGCCACGGCAATCAATTCCCGAGGTGTCATCCTGCGCTCACGTCCCTGGATACCGAGCCCTGCATCAATGCGGCCGCCGCCCGGCCGAGCGCGCGGCATTGGCCTTCTCTTCTGCCGCAAGCTTGCGCCAGCGCGCGAACCGGTCCGGCGCCAGCGTGCCGGCCTTGATCCCCGCCTGGACCGCACAGCCCGGCTCGACGGTGTGCGAACAGTCCGAAAACTTGCACGCCTGCGCCGCCAGTTCGAAATCGTCGAACACCTCGGCGATACCCGTCGACGCGTCCGACAGCTGCAGTTCGCGCATGCCCGGCAGGTCGAGCAGCCAGCCGCCCTCCTCCAGCCGGTGCATCTCGCGCACGGTGGTCGTATGCCGTCCCGTCGAATCGCCCTTGCGGATCGCCTGGGTAAGGATGCTCGCCGACCCGCGCAACGTGTTGACGAGCGTCGACTTGCCAACCCCCGACGAGCCGAGAAACGCCACCGTCTTGCCCCTGCCGCACCAGGCCGCGAGGTGTGCGACGCTGGCCGGATCGCGCCCGTCGATCGCCTCGACGCGCAGCCCCGGCTCAATTCCCAGCACCGCCGCCACGAACGTCTCCGGGCTGTCCGTCAGGTCGATCTTGGTCAGGACAACGACCGGGTTCACGCCAACCTCGCGCGCGAGCACGAGGTAGCGCTCGATTCGCGCGACGCTGAAATCCTGGTTGCACGAGGCGACGAGGAACACCGTGTCGACGTTGGCGGCGATCATCTGGTCCTTGCGTGGATCGGCCGGCGATCGCCGCTTGAACAGGTTCATCCGGTGCAGCACGCGAACCGGCTCCAGCGTCGCGTTGTCGATCAGCAGCCAGTCGCCGACGGTCGGATGATCGTCCGACGGCAAGGCACCGGGGATATACGGCGAGACGAAACGCTGGCCGCCATCGCCTGCGACCGCGATCTGGCCGCGGTGGACGGACATCACGCGGACCGGATGGCAGTGCGCCGCTTCGTCGTTCGAAAGCTGCACGCTGAAATGGTCGTTCCAGCCAAGATCCAGCACGGTCTCGGTCGGCGGTGTCATAAGGGCGTCATCGGGCTGCGGCATCGGATATCATGGCGGCTCGGCTGCCATCATCCGCGCCGATAGGCAAGCGACGAGGTCGACGCCCCCTCGGCAACACCGTCGCTACGCCGCCCGCCAACGCCGATACCCCATGACCGCAAGCGCGATCATCACCGCGTAGAGGCCCGCCGTCGGCATGAGCCCCTTGACGACGAACATCCCGACATAGAGCACGTCGACCACAATCCAGAGCAACCAACTCGCGGCGTGGCGCCGCGCTGTCCAATATTGCGCGACCAGGCTGAAACTGCTCAGCCCGGCATCCATCCAGGGCAGTGCGGCATTGGTGTAGCGACTCATGGACCAACCGATCGCGAGCGCGCCGACTGCGCCAGCCGCCAGTCCAGCCCAAGCCTGCGCGGGATGCAGCGGCCTTACGACGATCTCGCCGGTATCGGCCTTGCCGCGCGCCCACGCGATCCAGCCATAGACGATCGCGATCCCGAACAGCGCCTGCAGGACCATGTCCGCATACAGGCGAACGTCGAGGAAGAGCTTGAAGTACAGGGCGCAGGCGACGAAATTGACCGGCCAGCACAGCATGCGTCGCGTCGCGGTCAGCCAGATGCCCGCGAAGCTGACGACGACGGCGGTGATTTCGAACCACGTCATCGGACCAGGTTCCCGCCATCGATGCGCTGGAGGAAGTCCTGCCCGGCTGCGGACAGGAACCAGTCGGCATGACCGATCAGATAGTCGTCCCACGCCAGCATCGCGGAGTTCGAGTCGCCGACGATGCCGGCAAAGTAATCGATTTCCGACAGCGCGAACTCGATATGGACCAGCGGCAGCAGGCGGACGATCGTCGCGATGTCCGCGCGACTCAGCGGCAGGATCGTCGCATAGCCCGACAGGAGCGCGATCGCGGCCTCCGGGTCCGCAATCGCCGCGTCGTCCCCCTGCCCCAGCTTCAACCACTGTACCGCGGTCCGCTCGATCGCGGTGGCGATATCATGGACGGCGCAGGTGCGATCGGCGAGACCGAAGTCGAACACGGTTCGCACGCTGCCGTCGGCTGCCCAGAGCAGGTTGGACGGATGCCAGTCGTTGTGAGTCCATAGCGGCACTTGCGCGGCCAGCAGCACGGAAAGCCCGCCACCCAACGCTCCGAACAGTCTCGCAACGTCACGCCGCCACGACCGAGCTGCGAGGGCCGCGGCCAGTGTGGGACGGGCGGCGACATAGGCTTCGGCCGCCGCGATCGGATCGGTTGCGGGCAGGATCGTGAAACTCGCCACGAGCGGCTGCGGTCGACGCGCCGGAGCCGCAAAATCGCGTGCGGCACGGTGCAGCGTCGCGAGGGCGACACCCGCGGCATGCGCGTGGGCGTGCGTGAAGAACGGCGTCCACGACAGGCTGTCGCGGTACAGGTCCGCGCCGGGCGCCTCGCGAAAGAGTTCGTACGACCATTCGCCGCTCGCAACTGCACTCCCGCCGTCTGCGGTCGCCATCACTTCGGCGACGGAAACGCCGGTACCGGCAAGATGCGCGATGAATGCATGCTCCTCGGCCAGCCCTTCGATCGAGCGGACGCGAGCGTGATGACGTTTCAGCAAGAACACGCCTTGGGTCGCGTGAACCAGCGTCGCCGCGGAGAACGGTCGCGGGGAATGCCAGTGCAGCCCGGTCATCCGCCCCGCCGCGGGAAAGCGAGCGAGCACCGCCTCGGCTTCGTCCGCGGTTATCGCAGGCCAGGTCGGCGCCTCCATCGCGGTGCCCATGCCGTGAACCAGATGCATCGGCTGCGTCGCCATCTCAGAACGCCCGTGAGATCGTCGCCATGACCGCAGCACCGCTCCCGATGTAATAGGCGGGCGGCGACCCGGCGATGACCGTGCCGCCACGGCCGATCGTGTCCCGCGCATTGGTGCTGACCGACTGCACGCCGGCAAGGACGTGCGGATCGGTGACGTTGATCGCATTGACGCGCAGGTCGGTGCGCTTGCCGTCGAGCCAGTCGGCCAGGTGCATGCCGACCGACAGGTCGAGCGTCGCATAGCCCTTGATGCGTTCGTCGTTCATGAAGCTCGCATATTGCCGGCCGATATATTTCGACGCGACGCTGCCAAAGAAGCGGCCATCGTCATAGATCCCGCCGGCGCCGAACTGGACGGTCGGGCTGGACACCGCGTGCTTGCCTTTGGTCGGCAGGAAGTCCGCGCCGACCGGCAGATCGTCGTCGATCCGCGCGCGCAGATATTCGCCCGAAAGATACAGGCTGACCCCGGCGACCGGACGGTAGTCGATCTCCGCATCGACGCCGTACGAGGTTTGACCACCAGCGTTGAGCGTCGCGTTGACCTGTGCGCCGCCCTGGTCGAGCACGGTGGCGAGTTGGCGGTTGCGGAACTTGTAGTGGAAGCCGGTCACCGAGGCGGAGAACTGCTCGCCGATGAAGCGATAGCCGATCTCCTGCGAGACCGAATATTCGTTCTTGAGCGCGTTCGTCCCCTGCACGACCACCTCGCCACCGTAATAGCTGTTGTAGAGCGTGAACTCGTTGGGCGTGCGGAAGTTGGTGGTGATGTTGGCGAACAGCTGCTGGCGATCGTCGAGCCGGTAGTGGATCGCGGCCCGCGGCAGGGCAGCGAAGCTGTCGTTGCGAACCTTGTCCTGCGGGCCGGGCAAATAATTGCGGCCGTTGCGCAGGACGTTCACGCCCTTGAACCCGGCATCGATCGTCAGCCGCGGCGTGAGCGCGATGCTGTCGGCGAGAAAGAAACCCTTCGTGACCGTCACGGTGCGCTGGTTCTCATAGGCGAGCAGGCGGCCGTCAGCGGTGCGGATCGCCTTGGCGCGGTAGCCCCAACGGTCGGTCGGCTGCCCGTTTTCGTCGACCGAGGTGTACGACTGCGTGACGCGATCAGTGCCGTAATCGAACCAGAGCCCGGCGGTGAGCGTGTGTGCGCCGGTCTTGAAGGTGAGCTTGCTGACGTTGCCGGTCCGCATCTGGTCGCCGGTATAATTGCCAAGCACGGTCGCCACGCCGTCGACCGCACCGGGCAGCTCGATCGGCGCTGCCAGTTCTTCGGTGCCAAGGAAGTTTCCTTCGGTGGTCAGCTGCGTCCCGTAAGGCGAGTTGCCGTAGCCGAACTGGAGATAGGTGGTGGTGTCGAGCGCAAGCCGATCGGTCAGCGCCAGATGCACCGGCGCGGAGGCGTAGAGGTTGCGGAACGGCGCGCGGTACAGGCGCCAATAGTTGGTGTTCCCTGCCGTGTAGCGCTTGTCGTAGTTGAACCCGCGACCCTGCGCGTTCCACTCGGCGAGCGTCGGGCTCGGATAGCTCGACGAGTTCGCATCATTGTACGACAGCGCGAGGCTGGCGCGGTTGCCGGCGCCCCATTCGCCCAGGATCTTGGCGTCGATATGTTGGCGCGTGTCGTAGCCGGCACCCCGCCAATTGTCGGCGCGGGTGTTTGAATAGGACAGGAATGCCTTCAGCCCGGTATTGCCGATCGTCCCGCTATCGACGCGGAAGAAGCCGCGCCGCGCCGCATAGCTGCCGAGCGACAGGTCGACGAGCGCACCGGGACGCGCCTTCGGATCGTCGAGCGACAGCGACAACAGCCCGCCTGCACCGCCGAGCGTGGGTGAATCGATATCGACCGACCCTTGGGCGAGCGAGATACGCTTTAAATTCTCCGGGTCGGCGAACTGCGACGGGTAGGCGTAATAATAGCCGATGTCGTTCTGCGGTGCGCCTTCCATCAGCACGCCGATCTCGTCCTGGCCGAGACCGCGCAGCGTCAGGCTCGAACTCGTCGACAGGCCGTACGGATCGCTCGACGCGACGTTCGCGCCGGGCAGCAGCGTGACGAGCTGGAACGCGTTCAGCGTCGGCGCCTGCTTGACGATGAAGTCGGCGGAAATCGCACTCTGCGCGCGCGGCACCTTCTGGTCCGGGAGCAAACCGGCCGGGTCCTGCTTACCGACCACGCGGATTTCGGCGGGTTCGACCGGCTCGGACGCGACCTGCGCCCCTGCCGCACTGGCGGCCAGGGTTGCCGTCAGGGCCAACGCGACCCGGAGGGCAGGACGGCCCCGCGCTACCAATGCGCGCGTCACAACGAAAAACCAGCACTGAAAACCGTCACGTCCACTCCAATCGGAGGGACGACGGGCCAGCCGCAGACCCTCCCTACGCCGGTATAAGCCGGATCAGGTTCAGCGGGTCATGGGCTGCTGCCCACCTCTCAGCCGCACATCAGCGGCCCCCCGGGGATAGCGCCGCTTAGGCGGTCCGGGGTTACGTGGAAAGCGCTATCGCGCATCGGTTTACGGGGCGGCGGCGAACACGTCCTTGCGGATATGCGTGATCCGGCACGCCAGATCGGCCTCGCCGCTCGCGACGACGTAAAAGTCGCCCGCATCGGCGATGCCCGTCGTGAAGACGACGTTATCGACATACATGCTGTCCTTCAGCGGCTCGGTCAGCGCCGGGTTCGGTTCCAGCAAAGCGGTGTGATCGGTCGCGACGGTGGTCGAGGGGTCGTCCTTGTCGAGGATCGACCAATAGGTCCGGTAGATGCCGACCACGCCCGACGGCTCGACACCGTGCCACAAGGTCAGCCAACCGCGATCCGTAAGAATCGGCGGCGAACCACCGCCCATCCGCGCGGTCGACACGGTCGCCGCATGCGGCCGGATGCCGGGCTTGTCGTGCGGCTTCCAGTGCAGCGCATCGGGCGAGCGCGACAGGTTGATCGAAGGCCCCGCGCGCCACTCGCTATTTGGCGGATACGCGAAATACAGATCGCCGAGCGGCCGCGTCTGCGCCCAGTATTGCCCCTCGATCAGCCCTTCGAAGATCAGCATGTCCTTGTTCTGATGATCGAGGACAATGCCCTCGAGCTGCCAGTCGAGCGCATCGGCGGACGAATACAGCGTCGTCGAATGTCGCTCCGGGCTGACCGAACAGGTTGTCATCAGATACCGATCCCCAACTTTCGAGATCCGCGCATCCTCGACGCCGTAGCACTGGTACGACGTCCGCGGCGCGATCGCCTTGTCGTAATGCACCGCGACGACCGATCGTCCCTCAGGGTCCAGCTCGACCGGCAGCAACCAGGACAACGACGTCAACGCCATCACCTTCCACCCGCCCCCAGGGATCAGGAACTTGCGAGGATCCTTCGTATCAACCATCTGCAACGGCCACGCATCAAGCAGGTACGCGCCATCCTGCCAGCGGATCGCGTGGACGTTGCCGCCCTTGACCGGCTGCTTCAGGGCTTCGGCGACGCGCACCATCAGCAGCAGATTGCCGTTCGCCAGCCGCGTCATCCCCGGATTGAATGCACCCAGCACATAGGTCTCGGCGCCGACCTTCCCCGCCAGCGGCGAGCGCGACAGGTCGATATCGGCGGGGGTGAAGACGAGCTGGTCGAACATGCTATTCTCCTTGATACGTATTCCATCTGTGTTCCCCCGCGAAGGCGGGGGCCCAGGGCCACGAACGCTGCCCTATCGTACCCTGGGCTCCCGCTTTCGCGGGAGAACTAGAAGGAGAGGTTATTCCCCCTCAAGCGCCCGCGGTACGATCACGATCTGCTGGATCACCGAGCGCGTTGGCTGGGTGAGCACAAACTCAACCCCCGCCGCGATGTCCTCCGCGCGCAGCATCTGCTCCGCCTCGATCATCTGGCGCTGCTTGTCGTCGGGCACGTCGGGATACTGCATGTTCGAGCCGACCTTGCCGGGCTCGACGAGCGAAACCTTGACGCCCTTCGGCCCCAGCTCACGCCGCAGCGCCTCCGAGAAACCGGCGATGCCCGACTTGATCCCGGCATACACCGTGGAGCTGGGCCCGAGGACGTGGGCGCTCATCGAGCCGATGATGACGAGGTCGCTGATCGGCGTCATCCGGTGCGCCGCATGGTGTGCGCTGAGCAGATACGCGGTGAAGTCGACCGCGATCGCATAGCGCAGTTCGTCCTCGCTCATCTGCATCAGCCCACCAGCCGCGACCGCTGCGTTGACGACGGTGATGTCGAACCCGCCGAGATACGCTTCGCCCGCATCGAAGAACGCGCGGACCTTGTCGGGATCGGCCAGCTCGGTGACCATCCCGTCGCCCTCGCCGACCTGCCGAATGTGCGTCAGCGCGTCCTGCAGATACCGCTCCTCGCGTCCGCAGATGAAGACCTTCGCGCCGTTCGCTGCAAGCGATACCGCGATCGCCCGGCCAATCCCGGTCGTCCCCCCGGTAATGATCGCGCGGCGGCCCTTCAGCGGGCGGACGGTCGTGTGGAGGTCGGCGCGTTCGGTCATCGAGGTTCCCGGCTTGTCAGTAACGTCCACGCTCAACGCGCAGCCCTAGCGGGGGGTCCCTAAGCGCGGATTGCGGCCCCCTCAAGCGCGCGCGCCAGCAACCGGTCGATCGGATCGTGCAGCATCGGTTCGCTCAACGTCGGCGCATGGCCCACGCCGGGCACCGTCACCAGTTCGGCATGGTCGAGCGATGCCGCCATCCGCTCCGCCGTCGGCGCCGAGAGCAGATCGGAGCGCCCACCGCGCACGATAAGCGTCGGCACGTCGCGGAGCGAGGCCAGCGCCTGCCACATGTCCGGCCCCGCCTCGCTCCCCGGCACGCGGAACGGCTCGGCGATCTTCAAATCATAGTCGAGCACGATCCGACCCGAACTGTTCAGCCGATACAGCCGCTTGGCCATCGCCAGCCAATCCTCGATCTGCCAGTCGGGATACACGTCGCCGTTATTCTCCGCGACGCAGCGCGCGGCGTGCATCCAGGTCGGGAAGACGCTCGCCTTGCCGACATAGCCGCGGATTCGTGACAGCCCTTGCGCATCGATCTCCGGACCGACGTCGTTGAGCAGCGCCGCCATCATCCGGCCCCGCGACGGCCCGGCCATCAGCATCGTCACGATCCCGCCGAGCGACGTGCCGAACGCGATGTACCTGTCGATCCCCTGTTCGGTCAGCAGCGCCTCGACGTCCTGCACGTACGTCAGCGGCACGTACGACATCGGATCCTTCGCATACGCACTCTCGCCGCGCCCGCGCAAATCCAGCGCGATCAGCCGCCAGCGCCCCGCAAGCCGCGCCGCCAGCGCATCGAAATCGCGCGCGTTCCGCGTCAGGCCGGGCATGCAGATGATCGGCGGCTTGCCCTCGGACCCGCCCGGATAGTCCCGCGCGTGCAGTCTCAGCCCATCATTGGACCACCAATAGAGGTTTTCGTAAGCGGCCATGGTTGCGTCCTTCGGGTAGCGCCCACCATATCGCCGCATGCCCATCCGCCCGCAAGCCTATCGCCCCGAAGCAAAGCTCCTCGATCTGGGCGACGGTTTCTTCGATCCCGTCGCGCCCGCTGACTTCCCCGAGACCCGGCTCCGCTTTCGCAACGATCGCGCCGCCGCGCAGATCGGCCTCGACGCGCTGACCGACGACGAGTGGAACCGCCATTTTGGCCGGTTCGAGCCTCTGCCCGACACGCTCCCCCAGCCGTTCGCGCTGCGCTATCACGGCCACCAGTTCCGCAGCTACAACCCCGATCTCGGCGACGGCCGTGGCTTCACCTTCGCCCAGATGCGCGATGATCGCGATCGCCTGATGGACCTCGGCACAAAGGGCTCGGGCCAGACCCCGTGGAGTCGCGCCGGCGACGGCCGCCTAACCCTCAAGGGCGGCGTCCGCGAAATCCTCGCGACCGAGATGCTCGAGGCGCTCAACGTCCCCACCTCGCGCACGCTGTCGCTTATCGAGACCGGCGAGCAACTCCAGCGCGGCGACGAGCCCAGCCCGACCCGCTCCGCCGTCCTCGTCCGCCTCAACCACAGCCATGTCCGCATCGGCAGCTTCCAGCGGCTCGCCTATGAACGCGACGAAGCCGCCTTGCGCAAACTCGTCGGCTACACGCTGCGCAACCTCTACGACGAGGACAGCGACGACCCGGTCCGCCTGCTCGACCTCGTCGTCGGCCGCACCGCGCGTCTCGCCGCGCGCTACATGGCCGCCGGCTTCGTCCACGGCGTGCTCAATTCCGACAACATCAACGTCACCGGCGAGAGCTTCGATTACGGCCCATGGCGCTTCGCCCCGACCTGGGACCCAGCCTTCACCGCCGCCTATTTCGATCACCAGGGCCTGTATGCGTTCGGCCGCCAGCCCGAGGCGATCCACTGGGACGTGATGCAGCTCGCCGTCGCGCTCCGTCAGATCGCCGGGAGCGACCCGCTCGTCGCGGCACTCGACCAGTTCGGCCCGCGCTACCAGCCCGAAGTCACGCAGGCGATCCTTTGGCGCCTAGGCGTCCGCCCGCGCGATCCGGACACCGACCGCGACCTCGTCCAGGCCACCGAACGGGCGCTCCGCACCTCCGGCGTCGGCATCGACCGCTTCTTTTTCGACGCATTCGGTGGAGACCTGCCCGCTTCCTACACCGAACCCTGGACCGAGGTCCGCGCCGCACTGCGGTCCTACGAGCCCCGCAAGGACCGCTCGCACCCCTATTGGTCCGGCGCACCGTGCAGCATGCTGATCGACGAGGTCGAAGCGATCTGGACCCCGATCGCCGAGCATGACGATTGGACGCTTTTGGATGCCAAGGTCGCTGCAATCCGCTCGATGGGCAAAGCGCTCGCCACCTGAGCGTTGAATCACGTTTGCAATTTACGACTGAGGCTTTGTCGAGTCGCAGGGGGCAAGAGCTGGTATAAGCAGACCGCCTCTAAATGGGCTGTGATCAAGCCGCTGTTGCCCCCAAGATCCGTGACACGTCGCACGGGTGATGATCGTCATGTCTCGACGAGATCTTGTGGGTGTACGGCAGAGCACGCCGCGGCCCCCGCCCCAGCAGCCTAGCACACGGACCACGTGCTACAGACGCTTTGCCCGAACTCGATCCTGTCCGACGACGGACCACGCGCTCATTTTTTGGTTGGCACTGCGGCGGGCACCACCGCCATCGTCCAGTCCTTCTCCGGCCGCAGATACTTTGCCGCGGTCGCCTGCAACTCCACCGGCGTCGTTGCCACCAGATCGCTCGCAATCCGCTGCGTCGCCGCGATCCGTCGCGGGTCGAACGTCGCCCCGCCAAGCTGCTGCAACCAGAACTGGTTACCGGTCGAGGCGCGCAGGATATACTGCCCCATCGGCTTCTTGATCCGGTCGAGCTCGTCCGCCGCGATCGGCGTCGACACGAGTTCCGCCGCGATCTGGCGAGCGATCTGGAAGAAGAACGACACCTTGTCCGGCGCGACCTGCCCGATCGCGACCATCCGCCCGCCGGTCGTCATCCCGACCGGCCACTGGCTCGATACGTTGGGGCTGTAGCTCGCGCCCGCCGCCTGCCGCAGCCGCTCGAACAGCCGATCGCTGAATACCTGCGCCAGCACGTCGAGACGTCGCGCCTCGACGATATTGTCGATCCCGCCGCCGGTCGGCCAGGCGATCACTGCCGCCGCTTGGTTCTCAGGGCCGGTATGCGCGCGCATCACGGGCGTCGCATTATGCGCAGGGAAACCAACCGGCGCACCGACCGTGGACACCGCCGTCCGCGGTTTCATCGCCCCGAACGTCTTGCCGACCGCCGCGATCGCCTCCTCCGTCTTCACGTCGCCGAAGATCGAGACCTCGATCGGTCCGGTCTTCAGGATAGGCTCCCAAAACGCGCGGAAGTCCTTCGCATTCAGCGCCTCGACGGTCGGCTTGGACGGCGTTCCCCAGCGCGGATCGCCCGCACGGAGCAACCCTTCAAGGTCTCGCGACAACACGCCGTCGGGCGACGAGTCATACCCGGCAAACCCGGCCAGCGCAGCCACCCGAGCACGCGCCACCGGCGCCGGATCCCAGGCAGGGAATGCGAGCTTCGACGCCATCAACCGCAACTGATCCGAATAATCCGCCGGCGACGTAATCGCGCCAAGCGTGAACGCATCGTCGTCGATTCCGAAATCGAGACCGATCCGGCGCCCCGCCGTCAACTGGTCGAGATCACCCTGGTCGAGCTTGCCGATGCCGCCTGCGACCAGCGCGAGATCGCCCGCCCAAGCCGGCGTCGGCCGGTTAGAGGGTATCGCGGTATAGCCACCACCGAACCGCACGCGCACATACACGCGCCCGGTTTCGCCGGCGTTCGGGAACAGCAGCAGGCGCGTGCCGTTGGCGAAGTTCACCTGCTCCATGTCGAACGCGGTGATCTTCTCGCGACTGGCGACCGTCCCGGGTTTGCCGAGCGACGGCAGCTTCGAGAAATCGACCGCACCTTGCGCGCGACGCTTCCCCGCCAACCCCGACACATCCGCCTTCAACGCAGTCTCCAGCTTCGCCGCCGCGCCCGCATCAGGCGTCTGCGTGTTCACGAGCGCGCGAGTCGCAGTGCCTTCGAAGATCGCCTTGCTCGACGCGAGCAGCGTGGCGGGCGTGAACATGCCCTTCGCCTTGGCGTCCTGCAAAATCTTGTAGGAGGTTTCAGGCCCGGCCACCGTCTCGCGGATGTCGAGCGCGCCGACCATGTCGTCCGCCTGCTTCGACCCCGCCTCGACCCGCGCGGTCTCCACGCTGGTCCGCATGATCGTGTCGAAATCGGCGTATTCGCGGTCGACTTCGGCCTGGCTCGGCGCGTTGGTCTGTGCGTCGGCGATCACCGCGCGAACGTCCTTCAACGCCGCTTCCCAGTCTGTGCCGATCGGCACGATGTTGACGCTGGTGAGGTTCGCCGAGCGCGACACGTCGTCGATCGACACGCCTGCCTGCAGGTAACTACCGCCGGCGCGGGCGCGCGTTTCCAGCCGCCGGCTGATCAGCCGCGTCGCCAGCACATCGACCAACCGCTTCTGGTTCATGATAGCGGTGTCGTCCTTATACTCCCACGGGCGCACCACGCCGAGCGTTACCACCGCTGGAATCGCCGGTTCGGCGATCGTCGCGGAGACCGGCGCCTTCGGATCGGGCTTCCCAAAACTGGGTGCGGGCGTAAACGGCCCGACGCCCTTCCAATCCGCGAAGTTCTTGACGATCAACCGTCCGAACAGCGCCGGATCCATGTCGCCCGAGATGATGACGACGGTGTTCTCCGGCCGATACCAGCGATCGTGGAACGCCTTCACGGTCGCGCCGGTCGCCGCCTCCAGCGTCTTGATGTTGCCGATCGGCGAGCGATCCGCGAGCGGCTGTCCGGCGAAGAACGTCGAGCGGATAGCATCGCCGAACCGCACCTGCGGCCCCGGCTGCTCGCGCTGTTCCGCCAGCACGATCGGACGCTCGGCGGCAACCGACGCGTCCGTGATCGTCGGCTTCTCCATCATGCCCGACATGATCTTGAGGCTCTCGTCGAGCCCCGACTCGGTCGCGGACGGAAGGTCGAGCTTGAACGTGGTCGAGGTCGGCGTGGTCTGCGCGTTGGTATCCGAGCCGAAGGTCGCGCCAAACCGCTGCCAAACCCGTTTCGCCTCGCCGTCCGGCACGTATTCCGAGCCGCGGAACGACAGATGCTCAATGAAATGCGCGAAGCCGCGTTCGCTGTCGGTCTCGTTCAGCGACCCCGCGTCGATCCGCACGCGCACCGACACCTGGCCCGGCGGCACGCCGTTCTTGCGCACCGCAAACCGCATGCCGTTCGGCAGCGTGCCGAACTTCCACTCCGGATCACGGGTGAGATCACTGCCCTTGTAGAGCCACGCGGTCGTATCGATCCCGCTCAGTTCGGGAAGCGTCGGCGCTTCCTTCGCGGGGGTGGATGCGGCCTGTTGTGTCGCCATCTGGCCGCTCGCGGGGATCGCGAGGCCAAGGATGACGGGGAGGAGGACGGGAGCGCGGTACAAGCGCGAGAAAGACACCATGGCGCATCTGTAGCGGTCGCAGGCGTCGCTCGCCAGTGCCCCGCCTTCGCACCGAGCACGCCGATGCCATCATTTCGTCCAACACTGCCGGTATATCGTGCCCGAACAAGGGGATCGGCGCCGCGACGCGCCGGGATGCAGGGTAGAGATGACGGTCGAAGCCGAACTGGGCCACGAACTGGGGCAGTCTTCATTGTGGCGGGATTCGGGCGAGCCGGCCGTGCGCCGCAGCGCGCGCGTGCCCGATCTGAACGTCATATCCGGTGCACCGAAACCCGGCGCACCGATGGTCGCCGACGCCAACCGCCCGTTGATCATCCGCGTCGGCAAGCACCTGCGCGGCGTGTTCGACCGAATGATCGCCTCGTCCTCGCTGGTCGCCAACGACCCGGTGCTCGACGTCCGCGACTTCGCCTGGACTGCGGGCCTGCGCGAGAACTGGGCCGCGATCCGCGACGAGGCGGTGCATGTGGCGCTGCAAGGCGAGGCATCCCCCAGCCTCGCGACGATCTCGCCCGATCACCGCTCGATCGCCGAGATCGACAAATGGCGCTCGTTCTTCCTCTACGGCTACGGCTATCCGATCGAGGAGAGCCTCGCGCGCTGCCCCAATACCGCCGCCGCCGTCGCGCGCATCCCCGGCCTGAACAGCGCGTTCTTCTCGATCCTCGCGCCGGGCACGCACATCCCCGAGCATCGCGGCGTGACCAAGGGGCTCATCACCTGCCACCTCGGCCTGATCGTCCCGCGCGACGGCGACGTCCGGATGCGCGTCCACGACCGCACCGTCCGCTGGGCGGAAGGCGAAACGCTGGTGTTCGACGACACCTACCAGCACGAGGTCTGGAACGACACGACCGGAACACGGGTGGTGTTGCTGATCCAGTTCGAACGCCCCCTGCGCAATCCCGGCAAGTGGATCGCCGACCTGTTCCTGAAAATCGTCCGCCGCTCCGCCTTCGTCCAGGACGCGGTCCGCAATATCGGCAGCTGGAACGCCGCGGTGAAACAGCTCGACGTTTAATGTTCTCCCGCGAAGGCGGGAGTCCAGTCTTGGCTCCCGCCTTCGCGGGAGAACAGTCTTTCTCCGGGGAACGCCCCTCCCCACACCCCCCGAAAGAAACCGTTTCCCGTTCCGCGCTTGATCCCCCGCCCCCGCCGGGCCACATGACCCTCATGCTCATCGAAACGGAATCCACCCCAAACCCCTCGACGCTGAAGTTCCTGCCGGGACGCACCGTCATGGAAGCCGGCACGCGCGACTTCGCCACCCCCGAGGAAGCCGAAGCGAGTTCGCTCGCCGATGCGATCTTCGGCCTCGGCGACGTCACCGGCGTGTTCTTCGGTCGCGATTTCGTATCGGTCACCGCCGCTCCGGGCACCGCATGGTCGGACCTGAAGCCGGACGTGCTTGCGATCCTGCTCGATCACTTCTCTGCTGCGATGCCGCTGTTCCGCCCGGCGAGCGCAGGCTTCTCGGTCCCGAGCGAAGAGGCGATCCTCACCGACGACCCGGCCGATGCCGAGATCGTCGCGCAAATCCGCGAACTGATCGACACGCGCGTCCGCCCTGCGGTCGCCAACGACGGCGGCGACATCGTCTATCGCGGCTTCGACAAGGGCAAGGTGTTCCTCCAGTTGCAGGGCGCCTGCTCAGGGTGCCCTTCGTCGAGCGCTACGCTGAAGAACGGCATCGAGCAGCTGCTGAAATATTACGTCCCCGAAGTCACCGAAGTGAGAGCCGTCTGATGATTCTCGACGATAGCGTACTCGACGCCGTCTTCCGCGAAGCGCGCAGCTACAATGGCTACACGGATCAGCCCGTCGCCGAGTCGGAACTTCACGCGATCTGGGACCTGATGAAGTGGGGGCCGACGTCCGCCAACCAGCTCCCGGCGCGCCTGATCTGGGTGGTCAGCGACGTGGCCAAGCAGAAGCTGGCCGATGCGTGCAGCGCGCAGAACCAGCCCAAGATCCTCAAGGCCCCCGTGTCGGTGATCATCGGCATGGACACCAATTTCCACGAACATCTTCCCGAGCTGTTCCCGCACGCCGATGCGAAGTCGTGGTTCGACGGCAACGCGGAATTGCGCGCAGCGTCCGCCTTCCGCAACTCGACGTTGCAGGGCGCCTATTTCATCATCGCCGCGCGGATGCTCGGGCTCGACACCGGGCCGATGTCGGGCTTCGACGCGGGCAAGGTCGATGCGGCGTTCTTCCACGACACGCCGGCGGTGCGGACCAACTTCATCTCGACGCTCGGCCACGGCGATCCGGCGACGATCTTCGCCCGCTCGCCCCGCCCCGATTTCGCGAAGTTCAACAGAGTCGCTTGAGGCGGGACCTGCTCCCTCTCCCCTGCGGGGAGAGGGTCGGGGTGAGGGGCAGTTGGGAAGGGCAGCGCTCGCGGCGCCCCTCACCCTGCCCTCTCCCCTGAGGGGAGAGGGTAAGAAGTAATGCGCACTTTAGTCATCGAAACATCTACCACCGCCTGCTCGGTCGCACTCATCGAAGGCGGCGCGATCATTGCCCGCGCGCACGAAGTCGTCGGCCGCGGTCATGCAGAGCGCCTCATCCCGATGATCGCCGAGCTTCCCAACGGCGGCCGCGCCGACCGCATCATCGTCGATTGCGGCCCCGGCAGCTTCACCGGCGTCCGCGTCGGGATCGCCGCCGCGCGCGGCCTCGCGCTCGGCTGGGGTGCGGAAATCGCCGGTTTTTCCTCGCTTCCCCTCATCGCGGCGGCTGGTTTCGCTGACCAACCAACCCACGATGTTGCGGTGATCATGGAAGGCGGGCATGGCGAGGTCTTCATGCAAGCCTTCTCCGCCGATCTGTCGCCGCGATCCGACATGATATCGCTGAAGCCCGACGCCGCGCTCGCCGCGCTGGCAGGACGGCGCGCGGTCGGCAACGGCGTCCGCTGGCTCGCCGCGCTCGACGACAGCCTGGACCTGACCGAAGCGCTCCCCGACGCAGCCTCCGCGATCCTGCTCTCATCAACACTCACCGCGCTAGCGCCAAGCCCAATCTACGGCCGCGCGCCAGACGCCAAGCCGTCGGTGCCGAAATAATGGCCACGCGCCAGGCCGCCACGCGCACCGTCACGCTCCGCACCGGCGACGCGCGCGATCTTGCGATCGTCGACGCGCTGATGATCGACGCGTTTGACCCGCGTTACGGCGAGGCCTGGACGCGCAGCCAGTGCCTCGGGGTGCTCGCGCTGACCGGGGTCCATCTCACCCTCGCGTTCGTCGACGACTTGCCCGCCGGCTTCACGATGACGCGGTCGGTGGCCGATGAAGCAGAACTCCTGCTGATCGCGGTCGCCCCGGATTATCGCCGCCGCGGCGTCGGCACGGCTCTTATCCGCGCCGCCATCGCCGATTGCTCGGTCGGCAACATCGCCAAGCTCCACCTTGAGGTCCGCGCGGGCAACGATGCGGTCAAGATTTACGACGCGCACGGCTTCACGAAGGTCGGCGAACGCCGCGCTTATTACCGCGGCAAGACCGGCGTAGCGTACGACGCACATACATATTCGAAAGTTATCAACGCCTAAGGCTTATTGCGAGTCACTATCCCTTTTCGCAACAGAGCGAACGCCCTACATGGGGATCAACAAGGGAACGACACATGCCGCGCAAGATCGATCTGGAAGCACTCTGCAACGAGAAGGGCCTGCGCATCACCGAGCAGCGCCGCGTCATCGCGCGCGTGTTATCGGAAGCCGACGACCATCCCGACGTCGAGAAGGTCTATGAGCGCGCGTCGCAGATCGACCCCGGCATCTCGATCGCGACGGTGTACCGCACCGTGCGATTGTTCGAGGAGGCCGGCATCCTCGACCGCCACGATTTTGGCGACGGCCGCGCACGGTACGAACCCGCGCCGGAAGCGCATCACGATCACCTGATCGACGTCGAGAGCGGCAAGGTGATCGAATTCGTCGATCCCGAACTCGAGCAGTTGCAGAAGGCGATCGCGGAAAAGCTTGGCTTCCGCCTGGTCGATCACCGCATGGAACTCTACGGCGTCGCCCTCACCCGCAAGGACTGACGCGATCGGCGCGATCCGCCTTGGCGCGCGACTGGCCGCGCTAGTGCTGGCTCTGATTCTGGCGCTGCCGTTGCATGGAGCGTGGCGACTGTTCGGGCAGAAGTCGCCATGGCCACCACGCTTCCTGGGGTTGGTCGCGCGGATCGTCGGCGCCAGAGCCCGAGTCGAGGGCACCCCACTCCGCCACGACGTCGTCTTCGTCTCGAACCACCTGAGCTGGATCGACATCCTGCTCCTCTCCGGCGCAACCGGCAGCGCGTTCGTCGCGAAATCCGAACTCCGCGCGGCCCCGCTGGTCGGCTGGCTCTGCACGCTCAACCACACCATCTTCGTGAGCCGCGCCGACCGCATGGCCGTAACCGCGCAGATCGCCCAGATCCGCGACGCCCTCGCCGCGGATTGGCCGGTGACCCTTTTCCCCGAAGGCACGACGGGAGACGGCACCGCTCTCCTCCCGTTCAAGGCCGCGCTGCTGGCGGCCCTCGACCCGCCCCCGCATAGTGTGAAGGTCCAACCCGTCCGCGTCGATTATGGCACGGCGACGAGCGAACTTGCCTGGGTCGGCGACGAGCCCGGCCAACACCACGCCGCCCGCGTCCTGAAGCGCAAGGGCAGTTTCGCGGCTACGCTCAACTTCGCCGAACCATTCGATCCCGCAGAGTATGGCGACCGTAAAGCCATAGCAGCCGAAGCACGCCGCCGCATGGAAGCACTAGCGTAGAGTGTTTCCCCGCGAAGGCGGGGATCCAGACTGGACTCCCGCCTTCGCGGGAGAACAAGGAGGGAAGCTCCCACCTATCGCCAAACTGAAACACCACCCCGGCGAAGGCCGGGGCCCAATTGGGGGACGTTGCTGGTGAAGGTCTGTGCTCCGTTACTGCGACCTTTCCAATTGGGCCCCGGCCTTCGCCGGGGTGGGGCATGATGCCGCGATAGTGCCTGATGCCGGCGAGGCGTGATGCCCGGGAGGCACCTCAACAACGCCCCCTCCCCCCGCCCGCACAAATTTGGTACGGCCCCCGCATGTCCCCTCCCAAAACCTTCCACGTAAAATCCTTCGGCTGCCAGATGAACGTCTACGACGGCGAGCGCATGGCCGAACTCATGGTCGCCCAGGGCCTAACCCAGGCCGACGCGGTCGACGCGGACGTCGTCGTCCTCAACACGTGCCACATCCGCGAACGCGCCACCGAAAAGGTCTATTCGGACATCGGTCGGCTGCGGAAGGACCAGCGCCGCAAGTCCGGCAAGACGCCGATGATCGCCGTCGCCGGCTGCGTCGCGCAGGCCGAGGGCGAGGAAATCTTCACCCGCGCGAAAGTCGACATCGTCGTCGGCCCGCAAGCCTATCACAACCTCCCCGATCTCGTCGCGAAGGCCGCAGCCGGCACGCCCTCGCTCGACACCGACATGCCGCTGCTGTCGAAGTTCGGCGCGCTCCCCGCCCGCCGGAAGGTCGCCCCCTCCGCGTTCCTGACGGTGCAGGAAGGGTGCGACAAATTCTGCACCTACTGCGTCGTCCCCTACACTAGGGGCGCCGAGATCAGCCGCCCGTTCGCAGCCATCGTCGACGAGGCGAAGGCGCTAGTCGACGCCGGCGCGCGCGAGATCACGCTGCTCGGCCAGAACGTCAATGCTTGGTCGGAGAATGAGCGCGGCCTGCAAGACCTGATCCGCGACCTCGATCGCATCCCCGGCCTCGCGCGCATCCGCTATACCACCAGCCACCCCAACGACATGACGCAGGGCCTCATCGACGCACACCGCGACATCGAGAGCTTAATGCCGTTCCTTCATCTGCCCGTGCAAAGCGGCAGCGACCGCGTGCTGAAAGCGATGAACCGCAGCCACACCCGCGACTCCTACTTGCGCCTGCTCGACCGGGTCCGCGAAGTCCGCCCCGACATCGCGCTGTCGGGCGATTTCATCGTCGGCTTCCCGGGCGAGACCGACGCCGAGTTCGAGGACACGTTGAGCCTGGTCGACGCGGTCGGCTACGCACAGGCGTACAGCTTCAAATACAGCCCCCGCCCCGGCACGCCTGCCGCCTCGATCGTCGAGCAGGTTCCGGAATCGGTCATGGACGAGCGCCTCCAACGACTCCAAGCCGCGCTCAACCGCGACCAGCACGCCTTCAACGCCGCCACCGTCGGCCGCACCTGCTCGGTCCTGCTCGAACGTGCGGGCAAACTTCCCGGCCAACTGATCGGCAAATCCCCCTGGCTGCAATCGGTCCACCTCATCGGCAACCACGCGATCGGCGATCTCGTCGACGTGACGCTGGCGGCTGCGGGCCCCAATTCGCTGACCGGCGTGGAGCGCGTGCGCGAGGCGGCTTAACGGCGACGGTCGGTGACCTCAGAAACCGTCGTTTCCCAAAGACTCCGTCACCCCGGACCTGTTCCGGGGTCCACCGTGCCGCAAACCAACCGTTCGGAGAGCACGCTGCGCTGTGGATGCCGGAACGAGGCTCTCCTGAGCTTGTCGAAGGGCCCGGCATGACGGAGGGTAGTAAATCAAATGCGGAGCCTGATACCGCCTGTCGTTGAGCCGTCCAGGCAACGCTAACACGCCATCGCTCGCACTCCCGCGATTTCGCTGTCCTACACCGCGATCGCCTGTCACACTCGCCTCCGATGCAGCTTCGCCCACGCGACTCGAACCATCTTTCGGCCAGCGCTCCGGCGCGGCTTGAACGCGTCGCTTGGCGTGCTCATCTTCAGTCCGACGCCACCTCGATCGCACTGTGCGTTGGCCTAACCCGGGCTAATCTTCTTTTCCAAAAGCCCATTTTTTTCAAAAGCCTGCCCCTGAAAGGACCGCATGAGCCGTAAACCCGTTCCCGCCCAGTCCGGTGACCGCGCCCGAGTCGAGCTTCTGTTCGACAAGCCCCAATTGCTCGTCCGGCTGTTCGGCCAGTACGACCAGAACCTGGTGGCGCTCGAGAATCGCCTCGGCGTCTACATCACCGCGCGAGGGAACAAGATCGGCCTGGAGGGCACCGCCGAACAGGTCGCAAAGGCCCGCGACGTCCTCCACGATCTCTATGCCCGCATCCAGCGCGGCGAGGACGTCGACACCGGCCTCGTCGATGCGTCGATCGCGATGGCGGACGAGCCCGTGCTCGAAGGCATCATCCGCGCCGATGCCGGCGGCGGCGCTGCGCCCCCGATCATGATCCGCACGCGCAAGAAGACGATCGTCCCGCGCACGCCGGCGCAGGCGCACTACATGCGCGAACTGACCAACAACGACATGATCTTCGCTCTCGGGCCGGCAGGCACGGGCAAGACCTATGTCGCGGTCGCGCAAGCCGTGCAGCAGCTCATCAACGGCAGCGTCCAACGCCTGATCCTCTCACGCCCCGCGGTCGAAGCCGGCGAACGCCTGGGCTTCCTTCCCGGCGACATGAAGGAGAAGGTCGATCCCTATCTCCGCCCGCTCTACGACGCGCTCTACGACTGCCTCCCCGCCGAGCAGGTCGAACGCCGCATCGCGAGCGGCGAGATCGAGGTCGCACCGATCGCCTTCATGCGCGGCCGCACGCTGGCGGATGCGTTCGTGATCCTCGACGAAGCACAGAACACCACGCCGGCGCAGATGAAGATGTTCCTCACCCGCTTCGGCCAGAACAGCCGCATGGTGATCTGCGGCGATCCGAAGCAGGTCGACATCCCCGGCGGCGTCGCCGCCTCGGGTCTGGCCGACGCGGTCCGCCGGCTCGAAGGTGTCGAGAGCATCGCGATGTGCCGCTTCACCGTCGGCGACGTCGTCCGCCACCCGATCGTAGGCCGCGTCGTCGAGGCCTACGAAGGAACCGATGGTTGATAACGGGGATATCCCGGACTATATTTCCAGGATATCCCCGGAGACCGATAATGGCATCTCTCTTTATCAAGGACCAGGAAACTGCGGCGCTGGTAAGCCGGGTCGCTGAACGCAGCGGCATGACCAAGACTGCGCTTGTAAAGGAACTGGCGACCGCGCGAGAAGCCGAACTCGATCGCGCCAAGCCGCTCCCCTCCGTACGCGAGAAGCTGGAGAAGTTCTGGCGTGAGAACCCGTTGGGCAATCCAACCGGGCTGAAAGCGGACAAGGCGTTCTACGATTCGCTTTACGACGAGGATGACGATTGACGATTTTTCTCGATGCTTCGGCGCTCGTCGCGTTGACCGTGAAAGAGCCCGAGGCGCAGGCGTTTATCGATCGTCTCGATTGCGACGAAAACCGGATATACTGCGCAGTCGGCGCGTGGGAAGCCTCGATCGCTATCGCGCGAATCCGCTCCGTTACGCCGCTGGAAGCAAACCGCGCGCTAAAGCTGCTGGTGTCGGATCTCGATATTCGGCTGGTGCCGATCGGCGAACACGAGAGTGGCCTTGCGATCGCGGTGCACGAAACATACGGCAGGGGCTATCATCCCGCCAAGCTAAACATGGGCGATTGTTTCGCCTATGCCTGCGCGAAAACCAATGGTGCGGAACTTCTCTACAAGGGCAATGATTTCGCCCAGACCGATCTCGCCTGAAGGACCCGCATGCTCGAAATCGCGCTCTCTTCCGACGCCCCCTGGCCAGACCACGACTGGGACGCCCTCGCGCTTCGTGCGGCGACGGCGGCGATCGAGCGGACGCCGCACGGCGAACTCCTCACCAGCACCGCGACCATCGAAATCTCGATCCGGCTCGCGTCGGACGACGAAGTCCACACGCTCAACAAGCAGTATCGCCAGAAGGACAAGCCGACCAACGTCCTGTCCTTCCCGATGGTCCAGCCCGACCTGCTCGACACCGTCAGTCAGAATTCGGACGACGGCGAGGTCCTGCTCGGCGATATCATCCTCGCGCATGGCGTCTGCGTCGCGGAGGCTGCCGAGCGCGGCATTTCGGTCGAGGATCATGCGATGCATCTGATGGTGCACGGCACGCTGCATCTGCTAGGCTATGATCACATCGACGATGACGAGGCCGAAGGCATGGAGCAGATCGAACGCGATGCGCTCGCTGCCCTTGGTCTCCACGACCCCTATTTGATAACAGAGGACTGACGACCACGATGGCCGATGGCCCCAATGCCGGTAGCGGCGATAGTAGCGACAGTATCTGGCGCGGGCTCAAGGGCCTGATCTTCGGTGCTCAAGATGAATCCCTCCGCGACCAGCTCGAGGACGCGATCGACCGGCACGAAGGTGATCCCGCCCCCGATGCCAAGGGCGATCTCACCCCGCTCGAACGCCAGATGGTCCGCAACCTGCTGCACTTCAGCGAGCGCGATGCCGGCGACGTCGGCGTGCCGCGTGCGGACATCATCGCGGTCGAGGAGGACACGCCGTTCGCCGATCTCGTCAAGCTGTTCGCAGAAGCAGGCCATAGCCGGCTGCCGGTCTACCGCGACAACCTCGATACGATCATCGGCATGGTCCACATCAAGGACGTCTTCAACATCCTCGCAACGGGTGCCGAACATCCGACATCGATCGCAGGGCTGATCCGCGAGCCGCTCTATGCGCCGATGTCACGCGGTGCGCTCGATCTGCTCGCCGACATGCGCCAGAAGCACGTCCATCTGACGATCGTGCTCGACGAATATTCGGGCACCGAAGGGCTGGTGACGTTCGAGGACCTGATCGAGGAGATCGTCGGCGAAGTCGAGGATGAGCATGACGAGGCACCACAGGTACTGATGACGCCGATCGAGGGCGGCGCCTGGGATGCGGACGCGCGCGCCGAACTGGAGGATGCCGCCGAGTTGATCGATCCGCGTCTCGCGGAGGTCGATGGCGATATCGATACGCTAGGGGGGCTGGCGGCGTTGTTGGCCGGCCACGTGCCCCAGATCGGCGAGTGCGTCGATCATCCAAGCGGCTGGAAGCTGGAAATTACCGACGCGGACGAGCGCCGCATCAATCGCCTGCGCCTTCATCCACCGGTGGTCCCGGTCGAGGACGACGACTGACCCCATTTCCGTTCGCCCTGAACAAAGTCGAAGGGTAGGCCCAAAACACGCCGGGTCGTACCGATGCGTCGCAGGAGCAGACCGATGCGATCTCTTTCGCACCGCTCGAGCCCCGCACCGATGCGTTCCGCAACTCTGTCGGTGAGACTCGGCACAGGAACGGATGGTCGACCGCGCGCATCTGATGGGCCTCGCGGCGCCTGAGATGACCGTGCTGGTCGGTGGTTTTCGTTTACTCGGCGCCAACCATGGCGACTCGAAGCTCGGCGTGTTCACCGATCGTCCCGAGACGCTGACCAACGACTTCTTGCGCAACCTGCTGCCGACGAGCTTCACGGCAAAGCGGGCTGCGGTCGGTGACGGGACCTTCGAAGCGCGTGATCGCAAGACCGGCGAGACGACGATGACCGGCAGCCGCGTCCGTCTGTGAAGGCCTGGAACAAGGGTCATGAACGCCGACCGTTTTGACCTCGCCAAGGTGCACGCCAAGCAGGACGTGGCGATCTGGTAAACGCGGCCCCTGACGAACGAACAGAGGCCGCCGTCGACACTGCCGGCGGCCCATTCTGATTCCTCCCCGGCGGTGAGGATTTACCCCCATCACCCGTCATCCCAGCGAAAACCGGGATGACGGCGGGGTAGAGATTGCCCCCGCCCCCTCGTCCCCCTAATCTCCCCCCATGCGCAAACACATCCTCATCGTCCTTGGCCTGATCCTGCTCGTGATCGCCGCCGGCGTCACCTATGTCGCCTGGCCCGACACGGCCGAGCTGTCGGTCGATCAGGTTGCCGGCAAGCTGCCCAAGATCACCGATCCGCGCATCCAGACGATCCCGACTGTGAAGGTCGCAAAGGTGGTCGGCTGGCAGAACGGCGCGATGCCGACGCCGGCCGCAGGACTGAAGGTCCAGCCGTTCGCGACCGGACTCGATCATCCACGCTGGATGTACCGGCTGCCCAATGGCGACGTGCTGGTGGCCGAGACCAACTCGCCGCCGCGCGAGGGTGGCGGGATCACCGGCTGGGTGATGAAGGTCCTGATGGGCCGCGCCGGTGCTGGCGTGCCGTCGGCCAACCGCATCACGCTGCTCCGCGACGCGAATGGCGACGGCGTGGCGGAGACCAAGTCGGTGTTCATGACCGGCCTCAACTCGCCGTTCGGCATGACCCTGCTCGACGGCCAGCTCTATATCGGCAACACCGACGCGCTCGTTCGCGTCCCCTACACCGACGGCGCGACGAAGATCACCGCTAAACCCGAGCTTGTCATCAAGCTCAACCCAGGCGGCAACCACTGGGCGCGCAACGTCATCACGGCAGCGGACGGCAAGACGCTGTACGTCGGTGTCGGCTCGTCCTCGAACATCGCCGAGAACGGCATGGATGCCGAGAAATACCGCGCGAACATCCTGCAGGTCTGGCCGAAGGACAAGAACTGGCGAATCTACGCCGCTGGCCTGCGCAACCCCAACGGCATGGCGATCAACCCGAAGTCGGGCGGGCTGTGGACCGTGGTCAACGAGCGCGACATGCTCGGCTCCGATCTCGCACCCGATTACCTGACACAAGTCGAGTTCGGCGATCACTTCGGCTGGCCCTGGTATTATTGGGGCGGCTATCCCGACAGCCGCGTCGAACCGAAGAACCCTGCGCTCCAGCAATATGCCAAGCGCCCGGACTACGCGCTGGGACCGCACGTCGCGGCGCTCGGCCTGACCTTCTCGGCGGATGCAAAGCTCGGCACCCGCTTTGAAAACGGGGCATTCGTCGGCGAGCACGGCTCCTGGAACCGCAAGCCGGTCTCCGGCTACAAGGTCACCTACATCCCGTTCGGCGACACAGGCTTCCCGGCGGCCAATGCAAAGCCAGTGGATGTGCTCACCGGGTTCCTGAACAAGGACGGCGACGCACAAGGCCGCCCCGTCGGCGTCATCACCGACAAGACCGGCGGGCTGCTCGTCGCGGACGATGTCGGCAACGTGATCTGGCGGGTCAGCGCCGGGGGCTGATCCGGCGGGACGGGGTGTTGGCTCCGCCCTTCTTAGTCTGCACGACCGACACCCAACTCTTCGTCATCCCCGCGTAGGCGGGGATCCATATCCCCAAGGGCTATCGACCAATCGGGAGCTTGCCAAATATGGGTTCCGGCCTGCGCGGGAATGACATTGCGGGAGTAGCTCAGCGCTTCTTCAAGGACGCTCGACGCACCCGCTCACCCCGCCAAAATTCCCCGAGCCTGGTCGAGATCACCCTCGTCGACCATGACGCGGACCGGGATCAGCAGCCAACTTCCCTCCATGATCGACATCCCGCCATCGAACGCGACCGCCGGGATGCCTTCGCTCTCGAGCCGCCCGACGATAATATGAGCCTCGTTGCGCACGTACCGCCCGAGTTCGACCAAGCTCATGCGCCGACGCGGTCCGGCAGGACGGTGCCGAGTCGAACCGGCAACCCGTCGATGCTCTCGGTTGGTCCCGCCAGTTCCTTGATCCGTTCGGCCTCGGTCTGTTTCGCGTGATATTTCGACAGCGTCTGCCGCTCACGGTCCAGCGTCATGAACGGCACGCCCCAGCCGCAACTCGTCTGCACCTCGTCGACCGCGATCACGAAGATCTGCCGCGTCCCCGGCAACGGCGTGAACCGCGCGTACAGCTCGGCCCAGCCTTCGTCCTGCGGCAACACCGCACGACCCTTGCCATAGATGCGAAAGATCAGCGCCGGCTGGTCGAATGCGCAAAACATGATCGTGATGCGCCCGTCCGCGCCCAGATGCGCGTTCGTCTCGTTACCGGAACCGCCGAAGTCGAGGTACGCGACAGTCTTCGGATCGAGCACGCGGAAACTGTCCATGCCCTTGGGACTGAGATTGATCCGCGCTCCCTCGGCGGCCGTCGCGACGAAGAACACCGGCTGGCGGGCGACGAACGCACGGTGATCATCGGTGAGCGCGGGGAAGAAGTCCATCAGTCGGCTCCGAATTGACGCGCGCCACATCCGCGCATACCTTGTGCGCATGAAGCATGATCCAATTGCTACCGGCAAGCGCAAATCGGTCAACATGTCGCTGGATACCGGCATCGTTGCGGCGGCGCGCGAAGCAGGGCTTAACCTTTCTCAGATCAGCGAACATGCTATCCGGCACGCAACAAAAATCGAACAGGAGCGGCGCTGGAAGGAAGATAATCGCGAGGCGATCAAAGGCTGGAACCGCTGGTACGAACAGAATGGCGATCCGCTCGGCCATCTGCGGCCGCTCTGATTGGCACAGTTCGACGTCTACCGCATCCGCGGCAACGTGCTCGTGGTCGACTGCCAATCGGATTTGCTGTCCGACCTGCAGACCCGATTCGTGGTGCCGCTTCGCACAACCGAAGCCGTGATTTTCAAAAGGCTGACGCCCAGATTCACGATCAATGGCGAAGTTCTAACGATGATCACGACGTTAGCCCGCGCGATCGACGTCCGCGACATCGAAGACACCGTGGCGACGCTCGATACGGCGCAATTCGACATAAAGGCCGCGCTCGATATGTTGATCTCGGGGTATTAAGCCGCCGTCCCGCCAACCGTAAGCCCATCGACCAGCAACGTCGGCTGCCCGACCCCGGCCGGCACCGACTGCCCGCCCTTGCCGCAAATCCCGATGCCCTGGTCGAGCGCGAAGTCGTTGCCGATCCCGCGCACCTTGGTCAGCGAACTCGGCCCGTCCCCGATCAGCGTCGCGCCCTTGATCGGCGCGCCGAGCTTGCCATCCTCGATCAGATACGCCTCGGTGCAGCTGAACACGAACTTGCCCGAGACGATGTCGACCTGCCCGCCGCCGAACGCCTTGGCGAAGATGCCCTTCTTGACACGCGACAAAAGCTCGCCGGGATCGTCGTTGCCGGCCTTCATGAAGGTATTGGTCATTCGCGGCATCGGCGCATGTGCATAGCTCTCGCGCCGCCCATTTCCAGTCGCCTCGACGCCCATCAGCCGCGCGTTCAGGCGGTCCTGCATATAGCCCTTGAGGATACCGTCCTCGATCAGCACGGTCTCACGCGTCGGCGTGCCCTCGTCGTCGATCGTCAGCGACCCACGCCGATCCTGGAGCGATCCGTCGTCGACCACCGTCACACCCTCGGCCGCAACCCTCTCGCCGATCCGGCCGGAAAAGGCGGACGTGCCCTTGCGGTTGAAATCGCCTTCGAGCCCGTGGCCGATCGCCTCATGGAGCAGGATGCCGGGCCAGCCATTGCCGAGCAGCACGGTCATCTCGCCTGCCGGGGCCGCGATCGAATCGAGGTTTACCAGCGCCTGCGACAGCGCTTCGTCGATTGCGCGGTTGTACGTCTCGGGCTCGAACAAATCGTTGTAGAGATAGCGGCCGCCGATACCGTAGCTGCCGGTCTCGCGACGCCCGTTCTGCTCGGCGACGATCGATACGTTCAACCGCACCAGCGGCCGAACGTCGGTCGCGACGAAACCATCCGCGCGGACGATCTCGACCACCGACCATGTTCCCGACAGGCTCACCGACACCTGCGCGACGCGCGGATCGCGCGCACGCGCGGCGGCGTCGATCGTCTGGCACAGGTTCACCTTGTCCGCGAACGGTACGAGGTCGAGTGGATCGGCGGCGGTGTAGCGCCGCTGATTGGTGCCCTGCGGCGGACCGGCCTTTGCGGCTACGCCCGGCTCGATCAGTGCCATCGTCTCGGCGGCGCGGCGGATCGCGGCCGGTGTCATCTCGTTGGAATGCGCGAACGCGGTCATCTCGCCCGACACCGCGCGAAGGCCGAAGCCCGAACTGGTGTCGTAGGATGCGGTCTTCAGCCGGCCATCATCGAAGCCGAACGCCTCGGCCTTGCGATACTGCAGGTAGAGTTCGCCGTCATCGGCCTTGCCGAGCGCCTTGGCGGTCAGTGCCTGCGCCTGCTCGGGGTCCAGAGTATCGCGGTAGAGAAAAGAACGAGGGTCTGCGGCTATCGTCATCCGATAGATATAAGAGGCTTAGCGCCCTGCGCCATCCCCGTGATCGCGCAAAGTCGACTGGTCCGCGCCGTCAGCCGCGCCGCCGACCAGAATGAAGCGGCGATCGCAATAGCCACAATCGACATAGCCGGTCTCGTCGATCTGCAACCAGACGCGCGGATGGCCGAGTGCCGCACCGCCGGGAATGTCGGTGGCGCCATCGCAGGCGACGCGGGCGTGGGTGACGCGGGTGGTTTCGAGCGGCGGATGCATGCGCAGTCGATAGCAAGCGCGCGCCGGCCGGGCAATTGGTTCTTCGGCGTGGGCGAGAAGGAAGAATGGGTTCACGCGGAGGCGCGGAGACGCGGAGGTGTTGCATCCAGCCTGTCGGTCGGGAGACATCATACTCTGTTCCGTAGGTAGATGATTGAGCGGCCGCTACGCGACAAACGCAACATCTCCGCGTCTCCGCGTCTCCGCGTGAACAAATTCTCTTTGCAACGCCCGAGGGGATGACCAGCCCCGCCCGCCCCGCTATGTCGCAGCCATGACCGAAGCTGCGATCGCAATCTCGAACCTTTGCAAGACCTACGCGCCCGTCGGCACCGCCCCGCCCAAGCGTGCATTGGACGACGTGACGTTCGACGTCCCCCGCGGCCAGATCTTCGGCCTGCTCGGCCCCAACGGAGCGGGCAAGTCGACGCTGATCAACATCCTGGCGGGCCTCGTCAACAAGACCGATGGGAGCGCCGCGATCTGGGGGTTCGACATCGACGACCACCCGCGCAATGCCAAGGCATCGATCGGGATCGTCAACCAGGAGATCCTGTTCGACCCGTTCTTCTCGCCGTTCGAGACGCTCGAGATTCAGGCCGGCCTCTACGGCGTGCCCAAGGCGAAGCGCCGCACGATGGAACTGCTCCGCGCAGTCCATCTCGAGGACAAGGCGCACGCCTATGCGCGCACGCTGTCGGGCGGGATGAAGCGGCGCCTGATGGTGGCCAAGGCGATGGTCCATTCGCCCCCCGTCCTCGTTCTCGACGAGCCGACCGCAGGCGTCGACATCGAACTCCGCCAGCAACTCTGGACCTATGTCCGCAGCCTCAACCAGGCCGGCGTCACGGTGGTCCTCACCACCCATTACCTCGAAGAAGCCGAGGAACTCTGCGACCGGATCGCGATCATCAACAACGGCCGGCTCATCGCGAACGAACCAACGCGCGAACTGGTCGGCAAGGCGCAGGAAAAGATCGTTGCCGTCACCGTCGATCGCGACGTGGTCGACATCCCCGCCAACGCCTGCTTCCAGAAGATCGCGCTCAAGGGCAATCGCACACTGGAGATCACCTACAAGAAAGACCGCGTGAACGCCGGCGAAGTCCTGGCGGCAATCCAGTCCGGCGGTTTTGGCATCGTCGACGTCTCGACCAAGGAACCCGATCTCGAGGACGTCTTCCTCAGCCTGACTCGCGCCGCCAACGCATGACGAGCGATATCCTGATCGTCGGCTCGGGCGCCGCAGGTCTTACCGCCGCGCTGAACCTCGCCGACCGCTTCAAGGTCACGGTGTTAGCGAAGGGCGCGCTCAACGAAGGCTCGACCGCCTGGGCGCAGGGCGGAATCGCCGCGGTGCTCGAACCCGGCGACACGTTCGAAAACCATGTCGAGGACACCATGGTCGCCGGCGCCGGCCTTAACGACCGTGCGATCGTCGAGATGGTCGTCGAAGGCGCACCCGCCGCGATCGAGCGGCTCACGCATCTCGGCGTCCCGTTCGAGACCGAAGGCAACGCACTTCACCTGACGCGCGAGGGTGGCCACAGCCATCGCCGCATCGTCCATGTCGCCGACGCGACCGGCTGGGCGGTGCAGGAGGCCTTGCAGAAGGCGGCCGAGGCGCATCCGAACATCACGCTCGTCCCCGACCAGATCGCGATCGACCTCGCCACCGGCCGCCACGAGGAACGCTATTCGGGATCGGGCAACGTCTGGGGCGTCTATGCCGTCGACCGCAAGACCGAGCGGGTCGCCCTCTACACGGCGCGCGCAACCATTCTCGCGACCGGTGGCGCCGGCCGCACCTACCTGTTCTCGACGGCGCCACGCGGCGCGACCGGCGACGGTATCGCGATGGCGTGGCGCGCAGGCGCCCGCGTGTCCAACATGGAGATGATGCAGTTCCACCCGACCTGCCTCTACAATCTGGAGGTCAAGAATTTCCTGATCACAGAGGCGGTTCGCGGCGAAGGCGGGCGGCTGATCAACCCGTCGACCGGCAAGCGCTTCATGACCTATTACGACCCGGCGCGCATGGAACTCGCCCCGCGCGACATCGTCGCGCGCGCGATCGACGCCGAGATCAAGCGCTACGGCCTCGATTATGTCCATCTCGACATCAGCCACATGCCCGCCGAATTCATCCGCCATCACTTCCCGAACATCCACGAGAAGCTGTTGACGGTCGGCATCGACATGACGACGCAGCCGATCCCGGTCGTCCCCGCGCAACATTATACGTGCGGCGGGATCGTCATCGACGAACACGGCAAGACCGATCTTCCCGGCCTGTATGCCGCGGGCGAATGCACCGAATCCGGCCTGCATGGCGCGAACCGCCTCGCGTCCAACTCGCTGCTCGAATGCTTCGTGTTCGGCGAGGCGGCGGCGGACAACATCGCGGCCAACTGGGACAAGCTCCCCCCGCCCCCGCCGATCCGCCCCTGGGACGAAAGCCGCGTCACCGATTCCGACGAGGAGGTCGTGATCAAGCAGACCTGGACCGAAATCCGCCGCTTCATGTGGAATTACGTCGGCATCGTCCGCACCACCAAGCGGCTCGAACGCGCCAAGCACCGCATCGAATTGCTCAACGACGAGGTCGCGGAATATTACCAGCATTTCCGCGTCACGCCTGACCTGATCGAGTTGCGCAACCTGCTCCAGACCGCCGAACTGATCGTGCGATCGGCACTGCACCGGCACGAAAGCCGGGGGCTCCACTTCACGCTCGATTATCCCGAAACGCTGCCAACCGCGGTCGATACGGTTCTCGTTCCATAGCATGATGGCGACTCAGCGCACCGTCGGCGCGCTTCGTCGCAGTGGCGCGCGCGCGCTGTTTCCCGCGCCCGATCAGCGGATAAGGGTCGCTGCTTCAGTGCAGGGCGTTCAATCCATCATGACATCGGCGAGTGCGTTCAAGCGTCTTCTGGCAACCACCCTGTTCGGCGTGGCGCTCACTGGATGCGGATCGGCGTCGCGGCCGACCCCACCCGCCGTTTCGCCGGTGCATCAGGCCGACGGGTTCGTTTCGATCCCGGTACCGCCGCCCCTGCCGCGTACGCCGCGACCCGCGCCCGCCAGCCTGGTCAACGCGATCTCCGAGTTGCAGAGCGGGTTCCAGGGCAAGGCCGGGATTGCCGTCCGTGCGGTCGACGACGGCTGGACGGTCGAGGCCGGTGGGCGCCAGTTGCTCCCACAACAGTCGGTCAGCAAGCTGTGGGTCGCGATGACGGTGATGGACCTGCGCGACCAGGGCAAGATCCGCCTCGACGAGCCGATCGTCGTCCGTCCGCAGGACCTGACGCTGTTCCATCAGCCGATCGCGATGCTGGTCAAGGGCGACGGCTATCGCACCACCGTCGGCGAGCTGCTCACGCGGGCGCTGACGCATAGCGACAATACCGCGAACGACCGGTTGCTCACGCGCGTCGGCGGACCTTCCGCGGTGCGGTCGATGATCGAGCGCAAGCAGTTGGGCGCGATCCGGTTCGGGCCGGGCGAGCGGCTGTTGCAGAGCGGCACGGCGGGGCTGGTCTGGCAGCCGTCCTACGCGGTCAACGGAGGCTTCATGACCGCACGCAACGGGCTGCCGCCAGCCGTGCGCGAGGCTGCGCTGAACGCCTATGTCCGCAATCCGCCCGATGGCGCCGCGCCGATCGCGATTGCCGATGCGATTTCACGGCTGGCGAAGGGGGACTTGTTGTCGGAAACCTCGACCAAGATCCTGCTCGACACGATGGGCCGTTCGGTCACCGGCCGCGCCCGCCTGCGCGCCGCGCTCCCCGGTGGCTGGGAGATCGCGCACAAGACCGGGACGGGGCAGGATCTCGGGCGACGCAATGCGGGGTTCAACGACGTCGGGTTGCTGACCGCGCCCGATGGGCGTCGTTATGCGATCGCGGTGATGATCGGGGATACGATTCGCCCCATGCCGGAGCGGCAGCGGCTGATCCAGGCGGCGGCGGCGGCTGTCGCGAACTACGCCGGGACCACGCGGCCTCTAAGCTGAGCGCGGCGGCGATATCGGGGGGAAGCCTACCCCTGCCGTCATCCTGACGAAAGTCAGGACCCAGGATCACGGGCGATACCGCATTTGGCTCTGGGTCCTGACTTTCGTCAGGATGATGGTGTAGTAGGCGACGTCTTCCAAAACGGTGTCAGTCGAACCCGTTCGCCAGGAACCGCTCCGCCACCGCGCAGTGCATTGCGATACCGTGCGCCATCACGCGCTCGTCGATCGTCATCTTCGTGTTGTGGAGCGGCGGGTTGGTGTGCGGATCGCTGCCTTCGGGAGCGGCGCCGATGAAGGCCATCGCGCCCGGCAACTTCTGCAGCACGTACGAGAAGTCCTCCGCGCCCATCATCGGCGGCATGACCTGATACGCACCCTCGCCGCCGATCGCGGTCGCGCACGCCTTCATCAGATCGGTGGCGCGCTCGTCGTTGACGGTGACCGGATAGCCTTCCTCGATCGTCGGCGTGCCGACTGCGCCGTGGGCGGCGGCAATCCCCTCGACCATGCGAATGAACGCCGCGCGGACCTGTTCGCGGGTGCGCTCCGACAGCGTCCGCATCGTGCCGAGCATCTCGACGGTCGACGGGATCACGTTGTGCGCGCTGCCGGCGTTGAGCTTGGTGATCGAAAGGACCGCGGGGTCGGTGACCGCGATCTGGCGCGCGATATAGGTCTGGAGCGCGATGACGATCTCGCAGGCGATCGGCAGCGGGTCGAGGCAGTCGTGCGGCATCGCGGCATGGCCGCCGCGCCCGGTGATCGTCGCGCGTAGCGTGTCGGTCGAGGCCATCAGCGTGCCCGCGCGGCTGACGACATGGCCCATCGGCATGTTGGGCGAGATGTGGAGCGCGAACCCGGCTTCGGGCAGCGGCGCGTCGAGCAGGCCGTCCGCGATCATGTGGCGCGCGCCATGATGGCCCTCCTCGCCGGGCTGAAACATGAAGACGACCGTACCGGGCAGTTCGTCACGCCGCGCGCACAGGGCCTTCGCCGCGCCGACCAGCATTGCGGTGTGCGAGTCGTGGCCGCAGGCGTGCATCGCGCCGTCGATCTTCGAGGCGAACGGGAGGCCGGTTTCCTCCTGCATCGGCAGCGCGTCCATGTCGCCGCGGAGCAACACCGTGCGGCCGTTGCCGCCGGCGTTGCCGGCGCGCCCGCCACGCAGGATCGCGACGAAGCCGGTGGTGGAAGTACCCTCGCGGATTTCGAGCGGGAGACCGGCGAGCGCCGCCTTCACCTTGTCCGAGGTGCGCGGGCAGTAGAGGCCGACTTCGGGGTCGGCATGGATCGCGCGGCGCAACGTGATCGCGTCGTCGAGGCTGTCCTCGCCGACGGCGGTCCAGTCGGTTGGCGTCCAATCGGTGGTGGATTCGAAATCGAGGGACATCGTCTGGCTCCTTGAAAACTGGCTTCCACCCCGGCGAAGGCCGGGGCCCAATTGGAAAGGTCGATGTAACGGAGCGCCGTCCGACGTTACCTCCGTTCCCCAATTGGGCCCCGGCCTCCGCCGGGGTGGTATGCTTGTGGGGACAGCTCATCCCCGATCATGCAGCCATTCTACCCCCGGAACAGCCCGCCTAAAACCCCGCGCAGCACCGTACCGACCAGACCGCCGCTCGACGAAGATCGCCGCGACTTCGTGCCGAAGACCTGCTTGCCGATCTCGTTCGCCACCTGCCGCCCGATCGATGAGCTTGCCGCCCGCGTCGCCGACGAGGCCATCTTGGTCCAAGGCGAGTTCGCCGCCTCGCGGTCGGCTTCGCGTTGCTGGCGATCTGCCTCGCGCTGGTCCGCGACGCGAGCCCGCTCGGCCTCCTTGGCTGCCTTGGCGTCCGCCTTCGCCCGCGCTGCCTCCACCTTCTCCGCTTCCGTCGTCGCCTTCGCCTCTGCCGCGGCTGCGCTCGCCTCCTGCGTTTTTGCCGCGAGCAGTTCCTCTGCGGATTCGCGATCGACCAGCGTGTCGTATTTGGCACCGACAGCGTCGGTTTCGATCATGACCTTGCGCTCGGCGGGGGTGATCGGGCCGACGCGGGAGGCGGGAGGCTTGATCAGCGTGCGCTCGACCGGCGTCGGCGCGCCGTCCGCTTGAAGCAGCGACACCAGCGCCTCGCCGACCTTCAACTCGGTGATGATCGTCGCGACGTCGACGCCGGGGTTGGCACGGAACGTCTCCGCCGCCGAGCGTACCGCGTTCTGATCGCGCGGTGTGAACGCACGCAACGCATGCTGGACGCGATTGCCGAGCTGCCCCGCGACGCCGTCGGGAATGTCGATCGGGTTCTGCGTGATGAAATACACGCCGACCCCCTTCGACCGGATCAGCCGGACCACCTGCTCGATCTTCTCCAGCAGCGCTTTCGGGGCCTCGTCGAACAGCAGATGCGCCTCGTCGAAGAAGAAGCAGAGTACCGGCTTGTCGGGATCGCCGATCTCGGGGAGATGCTCGAACAGCTCGCTCATGAGCCAGAGCAGGAACGTCGAATAGAGCTTTGGCGAGGCCATGAGCTTGTCGGCGGCGAGGATATTGACGATGCCCCTGCCCCGGTCGTCAGTGCCGATGAAGTCGTTCATCTCCAGCGCGGGTTCGCCAAAGAAATTCTCCGCGCCCTGCGTGCGCAACTGGAGCAGCGAGCGCTGGATCGCGCCGATCGACTGCCTCGACACATTGCCATAGGTCGTCGTCAGTTCGTCCGCACGGCCGGCGCAGTCGGTCAGCATGGACTGGAGATCGTCGAGGTCGATCAGCAGCAACCCTTCCTTGTCGGCGACGTGGAAGGCGATCGTCAGCACGCCCTCCTGAACCTCGTTGAGGTCCATCAGCCGCGACAGCAGCAGCGGCCCCATTTCGCTGATCGTGGTGCGGATCGGATGGCCCTGCTCGCCGAACAGGTCCCAGAACTGGACCGGGTTGTCCGCATAGGCCCAGCCGTCGTCACCGATCGCCTTGGCGCGCTCGGCGAAGCTCGCATGCGTCTTGGCAGTCGGCGAGCCGGCCATGGCGAGGCCGGACAGGTCGCCCTTCACATCGGCGACGAAGCACGGCACGCCGTTCGCGGAGAATCCCTCGATGATCCCCTGCAACGTCACCGTCTTGCCGGTACCGGTCGCGCCCGCGATCAGGCCGTGGCGGTTGGCGCGCTTCAATTCCAGCGCCTGCGGCTTGCCGTCCACGCTCGCGCCAATGAAGATGCCGTCGCTCATGGTCTCGTCCTCTTTACCCGCCGCGACCCTAATCCCGCGCACCGCAAAGAAAAAGGACCGCCGCTCGGGTGAGCGACGGTCCTTTCAGGTCGGTCGGTTCGGTCTGTCCTACTTGATCTTGACCGGCAGGAACTGAGCCGGACCACGTCCACGCTTGACCTGTAGCAGGACCTGCGGGCGCCCGGCGGACTTGGCGACGTTGACCGCGTTCTGGACGTCGGCCGCGGTGCGCACCGGGGTGCCGTTGACCGAGATGACGACGTCGCCGCGCTTGAGCTTGCCGTACGCATCGCTGGTCTGCGCGACCACCGCGATGACGACGCCCTGCGTGCTGGCCTCGACGCCGACCGCCTGCGCGATCGCCGGGGTCAACGGCTGTACGCCGATGCCGAGTGCCGCGCCTGCCGTCGGTGCGGCTGTGGAACCCGAATCATCGCCGTCATCGCCGTCGTCGGTGCCGAAGCCCTGCGCATCACCGCCGAGCGTCGCGGCGAGCTTGTCCGGGGTCGGACGCGGTACGACGACCACGTTGGCCGTCGTCGGCTTGCCGTTGCGCAGGATGTCGAGACGCGCGGTCTGGCCGGGCTTCACGTTCGAGACGAGGTACGACAGCGACTGGTCGACTGTCACCGGTTGGCCGTTCACCTTGGTGACGACATCGCCCGCGCGCACGCCGGCCTTTGCCGCCGGGCCGCCTGCGGTCACGTCGTTGATCAGCTCGCCCTGGTTCTTGGGGATGCCGAGTGCCGCGGCGGTATCCTCGTTGATCGTGCCGCCCGGCTGCAACTGGACGCCGATATAGCCGCGCTCGATCGTGCCGCCCTTCATGAAGGTGGCGATGATCGGCTTGGCGACGGCGGCGGGAATCGCGAAGCCGATGCCGATATTGCCACCCGACTGGCTGAAGATCTGCGAGTTCACGCCGATCACGTTGCCGTTGAGATCGAACATCGGGCCACCCGAGTTGCCTTGGTTGATCGAGGCGTCGGTCTGGATGAAGCGGTCATATGCGCCGCCCTGCCCCGTGACGCGGTTGATCGCCGAGACGATGCCCGCGGTGACGGTGCCGCCGAGGCCGAACGGCTCGCCGATCGCGACGACCCAGTCACCGACGCGCGCGCCATTCGAATCGCCGAACTTCACGAACGGCAGGTTGGTCGCATCGATCTTCAGCAGTGCGAGATCCGATTCCTGATCCTTGCCGATGACCTTGGCGACATATTCCTTCTTGTCGCTGAGCGTGACGGAGATCGAGTCGACGGTCGCGCCCTGCGCGCCGGGCGAGATCACGTGATTGTTCGTGACGACATAGCCGTCGGGCGAGATCAGGAAGCCCGAGCCGAGCGAGGCGCCTTCGCGCTTCACCGGGGGAGCACCCGGAGCGCCGCCGCTGCCCATGCCGCCGAACAGATCACCGAACGGCGTGCCCGCGAACGGATTGGCCTGCTGCTTCTGAACGATCGTCTGCTTGGTCGAAATGTTGACGACCGCGGGCTGGAGCCGCGCGACCATGTCGGCGAAGCTCATCGGCGCGCCGGGTTTCGGCGAGACGGCCTGGATCGCACCGGGTTCGTTCTGGGCGACCTGCGCGCCGCTCGGCTGGAGCGCGAGCGTCGCGGTCGCGCCGCCGAGGAGAAGAGCACTGGTAATGGCGTAGGCGTAACGCACTAGATGTTGTCCTCTCGTTTCATCAATCGAAACAGATGGCTGTTAGGCACACCGTCCTGAATGATGCTTGAATATGAACGGCATTCAAAGGTTCCGCAGGCTCAACGCCCGCGGCCCTCGAATTCCCTCAGATAACTGTTGCTCGGCGAAAGAATGATCGAGGTCGATCCTTCAGGAGCCGAACCACCATCCGCGCCGAACGTGTGCCGATACGACTGCATCGCGCGGTAGAAGTCGTAGAAGTCGGCGTCCTTGCCGAAGCTCTCGGCATAGATCTTCGCCGAATCCGCATCGGCCTGCGCACGGACGATCTGCGCCTGCTTCTGGCCCTCGGCACGGATCGTGATCGCCTCCTGCTGGCGCGCGCTCGACATGCGCTTGAGTGCGCTCTCGAGCGGCAGGCCGACGGGGAGGTTCGCCTGCTTGATGCGGACGTCGACGATCTCGACGCCGTACTGGCTGGCGACGCGCTGGAGGCCCTTCTGGATGTTGTCCATCAGCTCGGATCGCTCCGGGCTCAGCAGTTCGACAAAGCGTCGCTTGCCGAGTTCGTTGCGCAATGCCGAACCCAGAATCGGACGAAGCTGATCAGGGATCCGATCCTCGCTACCGACCGCGTTGCGCATCTTGCGCGGATCGACGATCCGGTAGCGCGCATACGCATCGACCTCGAGCCGGAGCTGATCGGTCGACAGCACGAGCGTGTTGTCGAGTTCGAGATCCTGCACGCGCTTGTCGATCCAGACGATCCGGTCGACGAACGGAATGCGCGCGATCAGGCCAGCGCCGGTCTGGCCGAACGCGGTGTTGGGCTGCCACGCGTTGACCGTGCGGATCGGCTGGCCGAAGCGCAGGATCACCGCCTGCTTGGTTTCGGGGACGATCGCGAAGGTCGATGCAGCGAGGATCACCAGCAGCAGGGCAATGATCCCAGCCACGATCGGGTTGCGGAAACTCACGGCGTTCACTGGGCAGCTCCGGACTGGGGGGCAGCCGCCGCCGCTGCAGGCGCTGGCGTCGATGGGACAGCCTCGGGGTTCGGCAGGCGCTTGGCGTTCGACAGCGGCAGGTATGGCACCACCCCGCCCGGCGTCTCGACGATCGTCTTGTCGCTCTTGGCGAGCACCGCCTCCATCGTCTCGTAATACATCCGTCGGCGCGTCACTACGGGTGCGAGGCGATACTGCTCGTACACCTTGTCGAACGACGCGGCCTCGCCCTGCGCGCGCGCCACGACCTGCTGCGCATAGGAGCGCGACTGGTTGAGGTTGGCGATCGCTTCCTGCTGCGCGGCGGTGACGGCGTTGAAGTCCTCGACGATCCGCGCCGGCGCAGCGGCCTGCTTGATCGCGACGCCCTGGATGCGAACGCCGGACTTATAGTCGTCGAGAATCTGCTGCGTCATCTCGGCGACGCGCTGTTCGATTACGGTACGACCCGTACCGATTGCCTGGTCGAGCGTCGTCGTCGCGACCACCGCACGCATCGCGCTTTCGGCGGCGGCGCGAACGGTCTCGTTCGGCTCCGCAAGCTGAAACACGTAATCGCGCGGATCGGCGATGTCCCAGCGGACCGAATAGGCGAGGTCGATGATGTTCTGGTCGCCGGTCAGCGTCAGGTTCTCGCCATCGCCGACCGGAAAGTTGTCGGTACGAATCTTCTGCACGTCGACCACCGTCACGTCGGCCATCGGGGCAGGCATCGTCAGGCGGATACCCGGATCGAGCGTGCCGGCATATTTGCCGAAATAGGTGACGACGCCGCGTTGCTGCGGGCCGATCTGGTGGACCGACGTGAACAGGATCCAGACGACCGCGATGATCGCGACGCCGATCGCCCAGAGCGCTCGGGCATTGGCACCCGACGGCAAGCCACCGAAGCCGCCATTGCCGCCCCCGCCACCGCCCGAGCCGCGTGCTTTGCGCAGGAACTCGTCGAGCGCGGTAGGCTTGGCCGCGGGTTTGCGACCGCCGGGCGGCAAGGCCCAGGGGTTGCGTGGGCCAGGGTTACCGTCGTCGCCCGAGCCGCCCCAAGGGCCTTTCGGTGTTTCGGTGGCGAGGATATCGGGGCGCCGGAACCAGCGCGAGAAGATCGTCATACCAACCTTTATAGGTGTGCGCTGGCGGAAAAACAGTGCCAAGCGCCCTTGGCCGCCCTATCTGGCCTCGATGATCGATATCGAAGCGTTAAAGGCGGCGGTTGCCGCAGTGGCGGGCAAGCGGGCGACCGTCCGGCTCGAAGGGACGCGAGCGGGCATCATCATCGATGCGACCGGGCTCGATACGCAGGCGCGCGATGCGCTTGAGGCGACCGTCAGGATGGCCGCAACGCAGCCCGGCGTGACCGAAGTACGGATCGCAGTGACTGCCGAACGCTCGACCCGCCGGCTGATCGCGGTCGCCAGCGGCAAGGGCGGTGTCGGCAAATCGACGCTCGCCGCCAACCTCGCCATCGCGATGTCGCGTGCTGGCCGCCGCGTCGGGCTGGTCGACGCCGATATCTACGGTCCGTCGCAGCCGCGCTTGATGAACGTCGAGGGCACGCGCCCGACCGCGAAGGACAAGGTGCTCGACCCCGTCCCGACCCCGTACGGCGTGCCGTTGCTGTCGATGGGCCAGCTCGTCGAGCCGGGCAAGGCGATCGCCTGGCGCGGGCCAATGGCCGCGGGCGCGCTCGGCCAGCTGGTCGAGGCGGACTGGGGTGTCACCGATACGCTGGTGCTCGACCTTCCCCCCGGCACCGGCGATGTCCAGCTGACGATGGTCCAGAAATACCGGCCGGCGGGCGCGGTGATCGTCTCGACCCCGCAGGATCTCGCGCTGATCGATGCGCGCCGCGCGATCGACCTGTTCGAGAAGGCCGGCATCCCGATCATCGGCCTAGTCGAGAACATGGCCGGCTATATCTGTCCGCATTGCGGCGAGGCGTCCGACCCGTTCGGCAACGGCGGGGCGGAGGCGGCGGCGCGCGAACTCGGCATCCCGTTCCTCGGTCGCGTACCCCTGACGATCTCGATCCGCACCGCGTCAGATGCAGGGACGCCGCCCGCTTCGAACCCCGACGATACGGTCTTCATGCCAATTGCGGCTCAGGTCGTCGCATGGCTCGCAAAATTGTGAAACCGGCGGACGGTATCGACGTTGTCTGATTACCGGTCGTACCTGGCGCGTAGAGCCACGGTACGAGCGGCCCAGGTTTCCCCGACAGGAGGCATCGATGCCATTGACCGCCGATGCCGATATCAAGACGCTGCTCGAAAGCGCGCGGACGATCGCGATGATTGGCGCATCCGATCGCCCCGACCGCCCCTCCTACGGCGTGATGGCCAAGCTTCAGGCACACGGCTACCGCGTGATCCCGGTAAATCCGCAGATCACCGGCGAGCACATCCACGGCGAGTTCGTCTTCCGCGACTTGTCGCAGTTGGGCGACCCGATCGACATCGTCGACATCTTCCGCAACTCGGCCGCAGCTGGCGAAGCAGTCGACCAGGCGATCGCGGCTGGTGCGAAGGCCGTCTGGATGCAGCTGGGCGTCGTCAACGACGAGGCAGCGAAGCGCGCAGAAGCTGCTGGGTTGCAAGTCGTCATGGACCGGTGCCCCGTCATCGACATCCCCAGGCTCGGGGTCGCCAAGATCGAGCAATGACGCTTGCCCTCCCCGGCGATCGCGGCCAGTCTGCGGTTCTGTCCGGGAGGCGCCGATGCTCGCGATGCTGTTGTCGATGGTGATCGAAGACCCGCAGATGGCAACCGCGAAGGCACGCATGGCCGCCGAGCGACCCTGTATCCAGAGCGCCGACGAAACCGACATCACGGTCTGCGGGATGCGGACCGCCGACCGGTTTCGCGTGCCGTTTGTCGAGCATGACGCTGGCGATCCGGCGCATGAGAGCGTCCGCAACGAGCGCACGCGCCTGTTGAACCGCACTTCGCCGCTCGCCGATCTCGGTCCGTTCCAGGTCGGCGGCGGCATGGCGGGCGTCACGATGACCGTCGGCGGCGAAGGCGGCACATCGTTCCGCAAGCCCGCGCCTTAAGGACTGATCATGTTCGCAACAATTCTGTCCGCGCTGCTCCAAGTGTCTGCCACCCCCGCCGTCCCAGCGGCACCGCCCATGCCGGAGCGCTTCTCGATCCTCGTCGACCCGTGTGTGACGCAGACGCAGGATGGGAACGAGATCATCGTCTGCGGCAAATCCGCGACAACCACCCCACGCCTGCCGATGCGCGACGATCGCGGCCCGCCCGATCACGCGATTGCCTCCAACCCCAACCTCAGCGCCGTCCGCGCGCTGGACTTGTCGGATACACCGTGTGCGGCTCGACAGGGGGGATGTCAGGTCGGCTTCGGCCCGCCGATCGCCCCGATCGCGAAGGCTGCGGTAGGGTTGATCAAGAGCGCCCTCGCGAAGAAACCCGACAAGCGTGGCCGCGTACCGATCGACCTAGACGGCCCCGTGGGTACCGTGAATTAGGCCTGGGGGCGTAGGCGCGATCGATCCGCACGGCTGCTGCGAGAATGGCGAGGGGAAGTATCCGATGGCGCTGGTTCGCGACGTGGCGCGGAAGTTCCGGAAGAAGCCGGACACTGCGTGCCGATCGCGCTGGATGATCCGGAAAACTGAAGCGCCCTCCGCGCTGGCGATCTGTGCCAACGTTGTTTCCCCGCGAAGGAGGGGACCCAGTCTGGGCTCCCGCCTTCGCGGGAGGACAAGGAGCAGGTCGAGCAGCGGCATGGTACGGCTGTTGAACACCGCCATACCCATTATACCCGCCACCCCGGCGAAGGCCGGGGTGGTATCTCTCGGCGCGACGACCCGCCTGCACTCCTCAATCCAGAATGTGCATCCACATCGGTTGACCCACCAAACTCTGCGACCCGCGAAGTTTCTCCAACGCCTGCGCGATCGACCGCTCCGGGCTCTCATGCGTCACGATCGCCACCAGCACGCTGCCGTCCGCGATCGCGCCGCGCTGGATCAGGCTCTCGATCGAGACACCCGCATCCCGCATCGCCGCCGCAATCTCGGCCAGCACGCCGACCCGGTCCTTTACGGTGAAGCGAAGATACGCACGCCCCCGCCGCTCGCCGCTGTCCGCCTTGGGTGCCGCCGTCAGCGACACCACCGGCATCGCGAACGGCGGGCCGAACTCGCCGCGTGCGATGTCGATCAGGTCGGCCACGACTGCGCTTGCGGTCGGGCCGTCACCCGCGCCAGCACCCTGGAACAGCAGTCGGCCGACGAAGTTGCCCTCTGCCACGACCGCGTTGAGCGATCCGGTGACGTGCGCCAGCGGATGATCGATCGGCACCAGATGCGGATGGACGCGCTGGAACAGCCCGTCGGCCCCTGCTTCCGCCACCCCGAGCAGCCGCACGCGATACCCCAGCGCCGCCGCCTCGGCGATGTCCGCACCCAGCAGATGCCGGATACCGCCAATCGCGACGTCGCCGAACGCCGGCTGCGTCCCAAACGCGACCGCGGCCAGGATCGACAATTTGTGCGCCGCATCGACGCCGTCGATGTCGAAGCTCGGATCGGACTCGGCAAAGCCAAGCGCCTGCGCTTCGGCCAGCACCTCGGCAAAGTCGCGGCCTTCCGACTCCATCTTCGACAGGATGAAATTGCAGGTGCCGTTGAGGATACCATAGACGCGGGCGATCTCGTTCGCCGCGGCGCCCTCGCGAAGCCCCTTGATGACCGGGATGCCGCCGGCGACCGCCGCCTCGAACTTCAGCGCGACGCCTGCTCCTTCGGCTGCCTGCGCGAGTTCGAGCCCGTGATGGGCGATCATCGCCTTGTTCGCGGTGACGAAACTCCGCCCCGCCCCCAGCGTGCTTCGCGCAAGCGTCAGCGCCGGACCATCGGAACCACCGATCAGTTCGACCACGACGTCGGCGCCGGGTTGTTTCGCCAGCGCGGTCGTGTCGTCGACCCACGCGAAGCGCGACAGGTCAACGCCGCGATCCTTGGCCCGATCACGCGCGGAAACCGCGACGATCTCGATTTCCCGCCCGGCGCGTCGCGCAATCAAATCGCGGTTCGCATCGAGCAGCCGGATCACCCCGCCGCCTACCGTCCCCAGTCCCGCAAGGGCTACACGCAATGGTTCGCTCATTTTCGTCCTCCACTCGCGCGTCCGGTTACGTTTCACGGACGTTTTGCGCAATCCTGATGACGCACGCGACCGGCGCCCCTATCTGGGCGTCATGTCAGGCCGCTTCGATCATCTCCCCAACCGTCGCGCGATCATCGATCGCCGCGCCGTCGCTGAAACCATTGCCGCGCTGGAAGGCGTCGACCCGACCGCGCTCCGCCGCGACGCGACCGCATTGCTGAAAGCCGCACTGGAGAAGGGGCGGGTAGAAGTCGAACGTCGCCTCGTCGAACATCCGTCGCGCGGGTTGGAAGCATCGAGTGCGCAGGCCTATCTGATCGACGCGCTGCTCCGCATCCTGTTCGATTTCACGACGCAGCGGCTCTACCCCCTGCCCAATCCGACGATCGGCGAGCGCCTCACGCTGATCGCTGTCGGCGGTTACGGCCGCGCGGAAATGGCACCGCATTCGGACGTCGACATCGGCTTCCTCACCCCCGGCAAGCAGACGCCCTGGGCCGAGCGCGTGATCGAATCGATGCTGTACGCGCTGTGGGATCTCGGGCTGAAGCTCGGCCAGTCCAGCCGCTCGCTCGACGAGATGGTCCGCCAGGCCAAGAGCGACGTCACCGTCCGCACCGCGTTGCTCGAGGCGCGCTACGTCTGCGGCGACGCCGAATTGTACGAACAGGCGTCACACCGCTTCAAGACCGAGGTCCAGGCGGACACCGCGCGCACCTTCATCGCCGACAAGCTCGCCGAACGCGACGCGCGGCATCGGAAGATGGGCGACACCCGCTATGTCGTCGAACCCAACGTCAAGGAGGGCAAGGGAGGCCTGCGCGATCTTCACGCATTGTTCTGGATCGGCAAATACATCTACGACGTCCAGCGCGCCGCCGAGCTGGTCGAGGTCGGGTTGTTCACCAAGGCCGAATACCGGCTGTTCCACCGCGCCGACAATTTTTTCCAGGCGGTGCGGTGCCATTTGCACAGCATCACCGGCCGCGCCGAAGATCGCCTTACCTTCGACCTGCAACGCGAGATCGCCGACCGGATGCGGTTCTCCGACCGACCGGGCAAGTCGAAGGTCGAGCGGTTCATGCAGTTCTACTTCCTGCAGGCGAAGACCGTCGGCACGCTGAGCGGCGTGTTCCTCGCGCATCTCGACGAGAAATTCGCGGCGCGGGGACGGCGTTTCGGGCTGCCCACAATCCGCCGCTCACCGCGCAAGCTGAACGGCTTCGTGCTCGATCGCGGTCGGCTGGCACTGCCGAGCGACGACTTTTTCCAGGCCGATCCCGAACGCCTGATCGAGATCTTCCAGCTCGCCGATAAGCACGGCGTCGAGATCCACCCCCTGGCCATGCGAGCCGCCGCCCGCGACGCGAAACTTGTCGATGAAGTTCGCAACAGCCCTTCGGCAAATGCACTTTTCCTCGACGTGCTGACTTCTCCGCGCGATCCCGAACTCGTGCTGCGCTGGATGAACGAGGCGGGCGTATTCGGCCGGTTCGTGCCCGATTTCGCGCGTGTCGTCGCGCAGATGCAGTTCGATATGTACCACCACTATACCGTCGACGAACACACCATCCGCGCGATCGGCCTGCTCGCGCGGATCGAGAGCGGTGTGCTGAAGGAGGATCACCCGCTCGCCAGTGCGATCTTCGAACAGATCGTCTCGCGGCGCGCGCTGTACGTCGCGGTACTGCTGCATGACATTGCCAAGGGGCGCGGCGGCGATCACTCAGTCCTTGGGGCGGAGGTTGCGCAGCGACTGTGCCCGCGCTTCGGGCTGACCCCGGCGGAGACCGAGACCGTCGCCTGGCTGGTGCGCTGGCACCTGCTAATGTCGGCGACCGCGTTCAAGCGTGACCTCAGCGACTTCAAGACGATCCTCGATTTCTGCGATGTGGTGCAAAGCCCCGAGCGGCTCCGCCTGCTACTCACCCTCACGATTGTCGACATCCGTGCGGTCGGCCCCGGCGTGTGGAACGGTTGGAAACGCCAGTTGCTCGGCGACCTCTATGAATCAGCCGAAGAAGTGCTGCGGCTCGGTCACAAACAGAAGGGGCGTGCCGAGAGGATCGCGGCCAAGCAGGCGCATCTTCGCGACGAACTCGGATGGAGCGAGGAGGTGTTCGCAACGCTCGTTCACCGCTTACCCGAAGCCTATTGGATCGCCGAGCCCGAGGACGTGCTCGCGCACAACGCACGCTTCCTCGCGAGCACCGGCGATGCGCAGCTCGCGATCGACGCCCACGTCTATCCGGGGCGCGGCGCGACGTTGGTAACCATCTACGCGGCTGATCACCCGGGCCTGTTCTACCGCATTGCCGGGGCGATCCACGTGGCCGGCGGCAATATCATCGATGCGCGGATCCACACCACTCGTGACGGGATGGCGATCGACAATTTTCTTGTCCAGGATCCGTTCGGACGGCCCTTCGATGAGTCCGGCCAGTTGGCTCGCCTGAAAACGGCGATCGAAGATGCGCTCGCCAATCGCGGCAAGCTCGCCGATCGGCTAGTGGCAAAGCCCCTGCCCCGGACACGCGCGGAAGCCTTCGACATCGTTCCGAACGCGCTGGTCGACAACAAGGCGTCGAACCGGTTCACGGTGGTCGAGGTCAATGCGCGAGATCGGCCGGCGCTGCTGAACCAGCTCGCGAACGCACTGTTCCAATCAAAGGTGACGATCCACTCGGCGCATGTCGCGACCTATGGCGAGCGGGCGGTCGATACGTTCTACATTACCGACCTGACCGGTGACCGGATTACCCAGCCCGCAAGATTGAGGACGCTGGAGCGGCGGTTGCTGGCGGCAGCCGCCGGAGAAGAGATCGATCTGGCGGCTTAGGCCCACGCTCCTTCGCCACGTCTTCGTCATCCCCTACGTGGGCGTGGATCCATATCCTCGAAGGTCCGTGATCATACCGGAGAGCCAGCCGATATGGGTTTCCCCATCCGCGGGAATGACAAGCGGGATGCGAAAAGCCGGCCCGCACCGAAGTGCGGACCGGCTTTTTCTTACCTAACCCGATCAGAAGCGGGTGCGTAGCGTCAGGCCGTAGGTGCGTGGTTCGGCCAGATACGAGGTGAAGATCTGGTTGGCCGTCGTGCCGAATGCCTGGGTCTGAGCCTGGCTGCCCGCCCCCTGGAACGGCGCGTTGAACGCGACCTGCTGGTAGTTCGTGTCGAGCAGGTTCTGCGCCCAGACTTCCAGCGCCCACTTCTGCTGTGGTCCGCGGAGACCCACACGCGCGTTCATCAGGAAGAACCCGTCCTGCGCCTTTTCGGGGAACAGATCGGAGCCGGTGTTGTAGTCGCTGGTCATGCGGCCATCGACGTAGAACAGCGCGGTCATGCCCGACGAGCCGATATCCGGGGTCCATGCGGTCGACGCGGTGACGGTGTGCTTCGGCGCATTCGACAGGTTGCTGCCCGACAGCAGGAACAAGGCCGGATCGAGTGGCTGACCGTCCTCGCTGCCGACCAGATTGTTGCGGAAGCGCGTGTTCGTGTAGGTGTAGCCGAGGTTCACCGAATAATTAGGCGCCGGGAACAACCCCGCTTCGAGTTCGAAGCCTTGCGAGATGACGCCGTATTTGACGCTGCCCGTGCAGGCGCCCGTGGCCGCACTGGCATCGCGATCCGCGCCGTTCAGGCTCGTATCGCAGGTGCTGATGTTCTGGACGATGAAGTTGGTGCCGTTGAAGGTGTTCAGCTGGAAGTTCTTGAACTCCTGGCGGAAGCCCGCGACGTTGAACGTGAAGTCTTTCGAGCTGAACTTCAGGCCGACTTCGTACGCGTTTACGGTCTCGGGATCGAAGCGCAGATTGGCGACGCTGGCATTGGTCGGCGACGAGAAGACGTTCGCGGTCAGATCCGAACGGTCGAGGTTGTAGCCGCCCGCCTTGTAGCCGCGCGAGAAGGACGCATACAGCAGCGTGTCGGTACGTGGCTTGTACGAGATCACGCCGGTGCCGGTGAACTCGCCTTCCTTGAACCCGTCGTTCAGGTCGAGGCCGTTGAGCGCGGAGGTCGAGTTACCCGTGCAGGTGAGCGTGATGATACCACCGACCAGCGTCTTGAGCGCGGCAGGGACCGCGGCACTGGCCAGCAATGGGCTGAGATTGGCCTGCTGTGCCGGACAGACCGTGTTGTTGTTGTTGAAATCGGCGTGGAAATCCTTCGCCTCGCGCGTGTAGCGCAAGCCGCCGGTGATCGAGAGCTTGTCGGTCAGCTTGAAGATATTGTGCGTGAAGAACGCGTAGTTCTCGCTGTCCTGGTAATAGGTCGAGCGTTGATCGCCCAGATTGTTGAGCGTGCTGAGGCGATCGAGACCGGCGAGGATCGTTGGTCCGAGAGCGCCGAACCCTGCACCAAGCGCCTGTCGTCCATTCGCGCCGCCGAGCGCAGCCTGCGGGGTCGTGCTCAGGCAGCCCGGGTTGTTCGGGTTGCGCAATGCCGCCAGCGGATTGGCCGTCGCGACGATACGGCAGGCGGCGAATGCGCCATATTGCGTGCCGAACTTGAGATTGTCGGCAACGACCAGGTCTTCCTTCGAGTAATAGCCACCGACCAGCCAGTTCAACCGATCGTTGAACAGCGAGCCGTTCAGGCGGACTTCCTGGCTGAAGGTGTGGAACTGACGATAGCTGTTACCGTCGTCCGCGCGATAGCCGATGTCGAGATTGCCGTAATCGATATCGGCTGCACCGCCCGATTTGTATTCCCGGTATGCCGTGATCGAGGTGAGCGACGCCCCGCCGAGATTGACGTCGATCTGGCCCGAACCACCGTAATCGGTGGTGACGTTCGAATAGGCCCGGCCGGGCGAGTTGGCGATGCGGCGATTATATGGATCACCCGCGCTGGGGAACACGGCCCCCATGCTCTGCATGACCTGGACGATGCGATTGCCGGACGGATTGATCGCGAAATCGCCGGCGACGCCGGGGGTCGGATCGATCTTTTCCTGCGTGTTGATATAGACTGCGCCGCAGCACTTCTCGTCGCGGCGCGTGTAGTCGCCGATCAAGCGAACGGTGACATCCGACGATGGCTCGAACAGCAACTGGCCGCGGACGAAATAGCGATTGCGATCGTTGTAATCCGTGTCGTTGATGACGTCGTAATAATAGCCGTCGCGCTTGCCGAACACGCCGTCGAGGCGGAAGGCCAGCTTGTCCTTGATGATCGGACCGGTCAGGCCACCGGCGATGCGGACGTTGTTGTAATTGCCGTACGTCGCCTCGGCATAGCCGCCAAAGTTATAGGAAGGCAGCTTTGTCAGGATGTTGATCGATCCTGCGGTGGCGTTGCGGCCCGACAGCGTGCCCTGCGGACCGCGCAGAACCTCGATACGATCGACTTCGCCGAGATCGTTCAGGCCAGAGCCGGTGCGGCTGCGATAAACGCCGTCGATGAACACCGCGACCGAACTTTCGAGGCCGGGATTGTCGCCGACCGTACCGATGCCGCGAACGCGGGCGGAGGCGTTGGCTTCACTGCCGGTCGACGAGATCAGCAGCGAGGGGACGAGCTGCGTGGCCTGGCGGATGTCGTTGGCGCCGGTGTTCTCGAGGGCGGCCGAGCCGACTGCCGAGACGGCGATCGGCACGTTCGACAGGCGTTCGGAACGGCGCGTGGCGGTGATGACGATATCGCTCGCGTTGCCGCCCGTGTCGGCCTGCGGCGCGACCGGAGGCTGGCCGGCATCGACCGACCCTGCCGCGGTGCCGGACGTGGTCGTCGCGGTCTGCGCTTCGGGCTGGGTGGTTGGCACGTCCTGGGCGAATGCCGGGGTGACGAGCGCCGTGGTCGCGGCGGCGGACAACAGGTATGCGATCATACGCATCGGCATTCTCTCCTGAGTGTTCGAATCTTTTCGAACTTATGGTTTGGACGATAGGTAGAGATATCCGAACCGCCACGTCTAGCGATTTCCGCATACGGAAAGAGATTTTTGAACATCGTGTCTCAAAAGCGCCACACAGCAGCCCGACCAAACCCTAGTTTCAAATAGCAACTGTTTGCGATGAGTGGTGGGCTGACCCACAGTCTATCGCATGTGGCGCAACCTAGATCCTCGCGCGCGCCGTCCAGGAAAGGGTGCCACTTCGGCGAAGGCCAGGACCAGTTGGGAAGGCGGGAGTAACGAAGCGCTGCCTGCAGCCATTGCCGTTCCCCAATTGGACCCCGGCGTTCGCCTGGGTGGAATGAGCGCGCGCCCTCGCCTTCCAACGGTCAAGACACTCGCGGGCCCTTCCCTCTCCCGTTGGTAGACGGTGAGACGGCGGAGGAGCCGGCGATCGTTAAGGGCGGCCCGCCAGCACTCCAGACACGAAAAAGGCCGGCCAGTCCCTCGGGACCGACCAGCCTTCGTCACAGCCGAAACCGTGCGCCGTTTTACTTAGGGGCCAGCACCATCAGCATCTGGCGGCCTTCCATGCGCGGATACGCCTCGATCTTGGCGATCTCCGCGACGTCGTCCTGGACGCGCTTCAGCAGGTTCATGCCGAGCTGACCGTGGCTGAGCTCGCGACCGCGGAAGCGGAGCGTGATCTTGACCTTGTCGCCCTCGCCAATGAAGTCGTTCACCTTCTTCATCTTCGTGTCATAGTCATGGTCGTCGATGTTCGGACGCATCTTGATCTCCTTGATCTCCTGCGTCTTCTGCGACTTGCGTGCGAGGTTCGCCTTCTTCTGCGCCTCGTACTTGAACTTGCCGACATCGAGGAACTTGGCGACGGGCGGATCGGCGTTAGGCGACACCTCGACCAGGTCGAGGCCATGCTCGGCTGCCTGCTCGATCGCTTCGCGCGTATACATCACGCCCAGATTCTCGCCCTCGTGATCGATCACGCGGACCTTCTGGCTCTGGATGAATTCGTTGAATCGCGGGCCGTTCATTGCGGGCGTCTGCATCGGCCGGCGCATCGTGGGAGGACGTATGGGGTTTGCTCCTGAAGTTTCTGACGAAGTATTTGGGCCGGCCTATAGCGCAGAAACGCACGCGCGAAAAGCCAGCCCCGTTAGGTCACATATCGGGTGCGCGTGCCTCGATCGCAACCCGTGCGGTCGCATCGGCGAGCGCCATCATCTCCTGGCCCTGGCTGCCGAGGCGGCGGATCGCAACGGTGCCCTCGTCCGCCTCGCGCTTGCCGACCACGAACAGCAGCGGAACCTTCGCCAGCGAATGCTCGCGCACCTTGTAGTTGATCTTCTCGTTGCGCAGATCGGTCTCGACCCGGATCCCAGCCTTGCGCAAAGTCGCGGCGACCTGATGCGCGTAGTCGTCGGCATCGGACACGATCGTCGCCACCACCACCTGCACCGGCGCGAGCCAGAGCGGGAAGCGGCCGGCGTGATGCTCGATCAGGATGCCGATGAAGCGCTCGAACGTGCCGAGGATCGCACGATGGAGCATCACCGGGCGATGCCGCTCGCCATCCGCACCGACGTATGACGCGTCGAGTCGCTCGGGCAGCACGCGGTCCGACTGGATCGTGCCAACCTGCCACGTCCGGCCGATCGCGTCGGTCAGGTGGAATTCGAGCTTCGGCGCATAGAACGCGCCCTCACCCGGCAGTTCCTCGAAGTTCGCCTTGATCGTATCGCTCAGGCCGGACTGCATCACCGCCTCGCGCAGCTCCGCCTCGGCCTTGTCCCACATCGCATCTTCGCCGAACCGCTTCTCGGGGCGCAGCGCGAGCTTTACCGCGTAATCGTCGAAGCCGAGGTCCTTGTAGACGCTGTCGAGCAACTCGCAGAACTTGCGCACTTCCTCGACCAGTTGATCCTCGCCGACGAAGATATGCGCGTCGTCCTGCGTGAACTGGCGGACGCGCATGATGCCGTGCAGCGCGCCGTGCGGCTCGTTGCGGTGGCAACAGCCGAACTCGGCCATCCGGATCGGCAGGTCGCGGTACGACTTGATCCCCTGCTTGAAGATCAGCACATGCGCCGGGCAGTTCATCGGTTTCAGCGCCATCAGGTCGCCCTCACCCGACAGCACGGCGCCCTCGTCCTCGACGTTCGGGATCTCGTCCGGCACGACGAACATGTTCTCGCGGTACTTGCCCCAGTGGCCCGACTGCTCCCACTGCTTGGCGTCCATCAGCTGTGGGGTCTTCACCTCGGCATAGTCGGCGGCGTCGAGGCGGCGACGCATATACGCCTCAAGCTGGCGCCAGAGCACGAAGCCCTTGGGATGCCAGAATACCGAGCCCTGCGCTTCGGACTGGAGGTGGAACAGGTCCATCTTCGCGCCGATCTTCCGATGATCGCGCTTGGCGGCTTCCTCGAGGCGGAAGAGGTGCTGGTCGAGCTGTTTCTTGTTGAGCCAGCCGGTGCCGTAGATGCGGCTGAGCATCGCGTTCTTCTGGTCGCCGCGCCAATACGCACCCGAGACGCGCGTAAGCTTGAAGGCGGCTGGGTCCAGCTTGCCGGTCGAGGCCATGTGCGGACCGCGGCACATATCCAGCCACTCGCCCTGGCGGTAGATCGTCAGTTCCTCGCCTTCGGGGAGTTCGGCGGCCCATTCAGCCTTGAAGCTCTCGCCCTGCTGCGTCCAGCGATCGATCAGTTGCTGGCGCGACCAGACCTCGCGCAGGAACGGCTCGTTCCGGGCGATGATCGCGCGCATCTCGGCTTCGATCGCGGGAAGGTCTTCGTCGGTGAAGGGGCGGTCCTTCGGGGCGAAGTCGTAGTAGAAGCCATCGTCGGTGGCGGGGCCAAACGTGATCTGCGTGCCCGGAAAGAGGTGCTGGACCGCCTCCGCCATGACGTGCGCGAGATCGTGACGGACGAGTTCGAGCGCGTCGGCTTCGTCGCGCGCGGTCACCAGCGCGAGCGCGGTATCGCCCTCGAACGGCCGGTTGAGATCGCGCACCTGCCCGTCGATGCGCGCGGCGAGCGCAGCCTTGGCAAGGCCCGGCCCGATCGCCGCGGCGACGTCCGCGGGCGTAGTCCCGGGCGCAACCTCGCGGACGGAACCGTCGGGCAGCGTGATTCGGAACATGGCGGACATGGAGGACTTTCTCGTGTTGGAAGAGCGCGGCTTATGCCGTCGCACTACCTATATAGGCAACCCGCTTCGCCGGAACTACTGCGTCGGGCGTTCCCCGGCCCCGGCAGATGGCCCCGCCACGCGCACCGCCAGACCGCCCCGCCCCTCCGTCACCCCGGACTGGTTCCGGGGTCCACCGTGCCGCGAACTCATGTCTCTCGGGCACGAGGAACGGTGGATGCCGGAACGAGCCCGGCGTGACGGTGAAGGATCAAACCACCCCGAACGGCACCACATGGTTCGCTTGCGTGTGACCGACCTCCGCGCGCCCGAGATAGGGCACGCCCATGTCGCGCGACCAGCGGACCATCATGTAGTCGAGCGTTTCGCCCCAGGGCGGCTCGTTCTCTTGCACGGCAGTGACCCCGCCAAGGCGCAGGCCGGCGATCCCCTTCAGCTGCGTGGCGTTGGCGACTTTGAAGAGCATGCGGTCGATCGCGTACATCGGCTCCGACACCTCCTCGACGATCAGGACGTGATCGGTAAGGTCGGGCAACCACGGCGTGCCGATCAGCGACGTCAGGATGCTGAGGTTGAACGCCGCCGACGGTTGCCCGTTCAGTCCCGGCTCCAGCCCCGTCCGGTCGCCGCGAACCATCCAGCCGAGCGAGCGCGCGACCGTCGCCTCGCCGTCATGGCGGTTCACGTCGCTGACCATCGGGCCGTGGACCGGGCGTCCGATCCGCCGGGCGTAGAGCGCACCGAGCAGGAAGCCGACGTCGGAATAGCCGAGATATGTCTTGTGGCGCGCCGCGCGGCCGAGTTCGGGCATGACCATCGCGAGGATGCGGTTCGCGCCATAGCCGCCGCGCAGGAACCAGATCGCATCGAACGCGGGATCGTTGGCGTACTCCAGGAACGCGGCCGCCCGACGAAAGTCGGAGCCGGCGAAATGGCCGTCGGTCTCGAGGCATTGCGGGTGGAAGACGAGTTCGACTCCCGGGAACGCGGTCGCCGCGTAGGCCGTGATCTTGGCGATCGCCGCGGGATTGGTTCGGCTCGACGCGGCGAGGACACCGATGCGCATTGTTCGTGTTCCCGACCTTGCCCCGTTACCAAACCGCCCATATCGCGGGCCGATGGATATCAGCAAACCCTGTTTCTTCGTCGGCATCGGCGGCAGCGGCATGATGCCGCTCGCGATGATCCTTGCCGGCCGTGGCGCGACCGTCGCGGGATCGGACCGCAACCTCGACCAGGGCCGCGTCCCCGCCAAGTTCGACGACCTCGCGGCCAAGGGCGTCGCGCTGTTCCCGCAGGACGGCAGCGGCATCGTCTCGGCGGACCAGCTCGTCATTGGCTCGGCGGCGATCGAGGCGAGCGTGCCGGACATGATCGCGGCGGACGCTTTGGGCTGCACTCGCTCGACCCGTGCGGCAATGCTGGCGTCGTTATTCAACGACAGCCGGTTGTCGATCGGTGTCGCGGGCACGAGCGGCAAGTCGACCGTTACTGGGATGATCGGCTGGATCCTCCACGCAGTCGGGCGCGATCCGACGGTGATGAACGGGGCGGTGATGAAGAACTTCGCCACCCCGGACGCACCGTTTGCCAGTGCGCTGGTTGGAGAAGGCGACGCATTCGTCAGTGAGGTGGACGAGAGCGACGGATCGATCGCGGGCTATGCGCCGAAGATCGCGGTGCTCAACAACGTCAGCCTCGATCACAAGTCGCTGGAGGAACTGCGGCTGCTGTTCGGGGACTTCATCGCAAAGGCCGAGACGGCGGTGGTGAACGCGAACGATCCCGATGCGGCGGCGCTCGCGGCGCGTCTTCCGCGCGGTCAGATCACCACCTTTGCGATCGATGCGTCGGCCGATCTTCGTGCCGAAAACTTGAAGCCCGAGCCGTTCGCGATCGGCTTCGACATCGTGTCTCGAGGCGTGCGGACGCCGGTGAAGCTGGCGGTTCCAGGGCGGCATAACGTGTCGAATGCACTTGCTGCGATCGGAGCAGCGATGGCGGCGGACGTGTCGTTGGCCGACGCGGTGAAGGCGATCGCCGGGTTCACCGGCCTGCGCCGTCGCTTCGATCTGGTCGGATCGGGCGGCGGCGTCGCAGTGATCGACGATTTCGGACATAACCCGGACAAGATCGCTGCGACGCTCGACACGCTCCACGCCTTCCCCGGGCGGCTGCTCCTGTTGTTCCAGCCACATGGCTATGGCCCGTTGAAGGTCATGGGGCGCGAGTTGGTCGCTACGTTCGTCGGGCGGATGGCGGAGGACGACGTGCTCGTCCTGCCCGACCCCGCCTATTACGGCGGGACGGTCGCGAGGGTGGTCACCAGCGCCGATATCGTCGGGCAGATCGTCGAGGGTGGTCGGGACGCGCGACACATCGCGGACCGCGCAGACGCCGCTGCGGCGCTGGTCGCGGAGGCGCGGCCGGGCGACCGGATCGTGGTGATGGGCGCGCGTGACGACACGCTGAGCGTGCTGGCGGCGGGAATGGTCGACGCCTTGGCCGCCGGCTGATATAGAGCAAGCAGGAGACTGCCCATGTTCCGCCGCCTGTTCCTCGACCATCCAGCCACCGTCGGCGAGAGCTATGTCGAGCATTTCGGCGTCGCCGGGCGCTTCGGCTTGACGATGATCAAGGGCGGCCTCGGGGCGCTGGTCCATGCGTTCGTGCCCGCTTTGTGCAAGACGCGCGGGAGCGATACGGTTGCCGAACTGCACCGCCAGATGGTCCTGAAGCGCGGTGCTGTGGCGGCCGATCAGACGCAGATGAAGACGGTCGAATTCATCATCTGACGCGCGATTGACGGGGTGCGGAAACGCCCGATCCAAAAAGAAGGTTAGGCCGGGTTAGGCCAAGAACGGGTTCTCGCCGGGGTCGACCTGAGCGGTAAAGACTGCGGCACGTTGTCTAGCGTCGTTGACAATACGCCACGCCGATGACAAGCTTCCTTTACCAACTTGAGAGGACGCCTGCCATGCTCATGAACCCGGCTATCCGTCGTTATTACCGCCGCATTGTGCCACTCGGCCTCGTCTACGCGGTCTTGCTCGTCACGATCGTGGCGCTGTTCTGGCGCGGCGCGCTGCATGGCCCGATCGCCTATGTCGCGGCGCTGCTGCCTGCGGCACCGCTGATCGGCACCTTTATCGCGCTCGGCCAGTATATGGTCGAGGAAACTGACGAGTATCTGCGCATGTTGATGATCCGTCAGTCACTGATCGCCAGTGGGTTCATGGTCAGCGTCATGACCGCGTGGGGCTTTCTCGAAGGTTTCGGCTTGGTGCCGCATGTCGTGGCATATTATGCCGCTGTGCTGTGGTTTGCCGGGCTGTGGATCGGCTGGGCGTACAATATCGTGGCAATGCGGCGCCCGGCATGAAGAACCGTCTCAAGGTACTGCGCGCCGAGCGCGACTGGAGCCAGGGCGACCTAGCCGAGCGGCTCGAAGTGTCGCGGCAGAGCGTCAACGCGATCGAGACGGGGCGCTATGATCCGTCGCTGCCGCTCGCGTTCAAGATCGCCGAACTGTTCGACCTCGCCATCGAGGATATTTTCACCAGCCCGTCGAGGGAGCCTGCGGCATGACTTCGCATCTCAAACCCCGCCTTGCAGCTACCGCCGTGACGCTGATGATCGTCCTGCATCCGGGCGCGAGCCACGCGCAGGTTGCGCCCGCCGCCGCGCCGAAGGTCGATGCGGCCGAGACGCAGATGCCGCACATCTCGGTGCAGACCTTCGGCAAGGGCACGCCGGTGATCCTCGTTCCGGGGCTGTCGTCGCCGCGCGCGGTGTGGGCGGGTGTCGTGCCGACCCTCGCGAAGTCGCACCGGGTGTATGTGGTGCAGGTCAACGGTTTCGGCGGCGACGATCCGCGCGCAAACCTGTCGCCGGGCATCCTCGATGGCATCGTCGGCGATCTGCACACGCTGATTGCCCAGTCGAAGCTCGGCAAGCCTGCGATCGTCGGGCATTCGATGGGCGGCCTGGTCGCGCTGATGCTGGCAAAGGCGCATCCGGATGACGTCGGCAAGCTGATGATCGTCGATTCGCTGCCGTATGTCGGCGAGATCTTCGTGCCCGGCGCGACCGTGGCGGCGCTCGAACCGCAGGCCAAGGCAATGCGCGCCGGCATGACGGCGGCGTACGGCAAGCCGGCAAACCCAGCGGCGAACGCGGCGCTTGCCGCGCGCATGGCACTGAAGCCGGACTCACGCGCAGCGGTTGCCTCCTGGGCGGCGAAGGCGGATGCACGCGTCTCGGCGCAGGCGATGTACGAGGACCTGACCACCGACCTGCGTCCCGACATGGCCTCGATCGCCGCGCCGATCACCCTGGTCTATCCGTGGAACGCGGCGGGGCCGACCAAACCCGCTGCCGACGCGCTTTATCGAAAAGCGTATGCCAGCGCGCCGCACGTGACGTTTGTCGATATCGGCGATGCTGCGCATTTCGTGATGCTCGACCAGCCTGCCGCGTTCCAGGCTGCACTCGACGCCTTTCTCCGGCGCTGAGGCGCGGCTAAGGTGCCGGCATGACCGATACCGCCACGCCGCCTGCACCGACGCCTCCGGCCAAGGAGCGCCCTCGCCTCGCCTATCATCACACGCCAGGGACCGGACCGACGATCGTGTTCCTGTCGGGCTATGCGTCCGACATGATGGGGACCAAGGCGGTGACGCTTGAGGCGTGGGCGAAGTCCGAGGGACGCGCGTTCCTGCGGTTCGACTATGGCGGGTGCGGGCAGAGCGAAGGCGCGTTCGAAGACCAGACGTTGGTCGATTGGCGCGACGACGTGCTGGCGATGATCGATGCGCTTGTGGAAGAGTCTGCGATCCTCGTCGGATCGTCGCTGGGCGGGTGGCTGATGCTGTTGGCGGCGAAGCTGCGCCCCGATCTGGTGAAGGGGCTGGTCGGGATCGCGCCGGCGCCCGACTTCACCGACTGGGGCTTCACCACCGACGAGAAGATGGCGCTGCTCAGCAACGGGCGGATCGAGCGCAAGAGCCCTTACGGTCCCGAGCCGACGGTCTACACCCGCGCGTTCTGGTCGTCGGGCGAGGCCAACCGGCTGATGTTCGGCGAGATCGCGTTCGATGGCCCGGTCCGGCTGGTCCAAGGCCAGCGCGACAAGGAGGTGCCGTGGCAGCGTACCGCACGGCTGGCCGAGCTGTTGCGTTCAGCCGATGTGCAGACGTGGCTGGTCAAGGACGGCGACCACCGCCTTTCGCGCGATTCCGATATCGTGCTCATCATCCGGGCGGTCGAGGATGTGATCGCCGCCTTATGATCCTGACGTTGTTGCTGATCGCCGCGCAGGCCTCGCCCGTTGCCGGGCCTGACGTTTCCCGCCCGAACCGCGCCGCCCGCTGTGCCGCGCTGGCGCAGACCGATCCGGCAGCCGCGCGTGCGGAAGCAGGCCGGTGGCGGATCGGCGGTGGCGGCTATTTCGCGCGCCAATGTGCGGGCCTTGCGTTTGCGGCCGAAAAGAACTGGCCGTCGGCGGCCGTGGAGTTCGAGGATGCCGCGCGTGAAGCGCAGGTCGCCAAGGACGCAAATGCGGCGGATTACTGGGCGCAGGGCGGGAACGCCTGGCTCGCCGCGGGCCAGCCGGCCAAGGCACGCGCCGCACTCGATTCGGCGTTGGCGGCGGGAACGCTGACCGGATTGCCGCTCGGCGAAGCGCAGCTCGACCACGCGCGCGCGCTGGTCGCGGCGGGAGAGCTGAACGCAGCGCGTGGCGATCTGGATCGGGCGCTGAAGAACGCGGGGGATGATCCGCTGGCCTGGCTGTTGTCGGCAACGCTTGCCCGGCGGATGAGCGACCTGCCGCGGGCTAAGACCGATATCGCCGAGGCGGTGAAGCGTTCGGCGGACGATGCTTCGGTTCAATTGGAGGCGGGCAACATCGCTGCGGCACTTGGCGACGAACCCGGTGCGCGCGCGGCCTGGGGAACGGCTGTGCGGCTGGCCCCGACCGGCGACGCGGGCCGTAATGCCGCCGCGGCTCTGAAGCAGTTCGACGTTTCTAAATGAAAGTCCGGGTGACGTGCCCGGACCCTCGTTTCAGCGGCGGACCATCGTGCTGCGGGCGATCTTGCTGACCAGCCCCGGCAATCCCGGATAGCTCGCCTTGTGATACGGCGACATCGCGTCGAGCTCTGCCGAGATCCGGCGATGCGCCTCACCCAGCGCATGATAGGGTAGCCCCGGCAACAGATGGTGCAGCGCGTGATACCGCAACCCGACCGGCGCCCAGAGCGCAGGCAGCAACGCCGGCGGCGGCACGTTGACGGTATCGAGATACTGCGCCGTCACGGTCATCGGCTCGCCGTCATTCTCCCAGAGATGCGCGACCAGCGTGCGGACCTGGTTGAGCACGGCGAAGGCCGACGCGATGCCGAGGATCGTGAGGAACGCACGGAGCGGCAGGATTCCGGTTACCGTGATCGCGATCAGCGTAATCGCCCAGAGGCTGGCCGCGATTTCGAGACGATCCCAATAGGCCTTTGCCTCGCCTTCAGGGGCACGGCGACGGAATTGCGGGTTGATCGCCAGCGCCGAATAGCGCTCGACCACCATCGTCCGCAGCTTTGGCGACAACAGCGACAACGGCGAGAGGATCGCGAACCGGACGAACAGCGCGATCGGTGCCAGTGCCGAGACGACGATGAACAGCGGCAGCGTCCAAGGCTTCATCAGCGCGAGCGGGAGATATTCGGGATCCTCGACCGTGCCGTACCGTGTCTTGGCGTGATGAAGGTTGTGGACGCCCTCGTACATGAACGACGGGGTCAGCATCGGTACGCCGACCAATATGTTCCAGCCGAGCCGGAAGTTGGGTACCGCCGCGTGCTTCATGTGGCTGACTTCGTGGATGAAGCTGAGGCCACGATACAGGCCGAGCACCGACGCGATCGCCGCGACGATCGCGACCGCCGTCGAGTCCGACGTCGCGGCGACGAAAAGCGCGCCATAGCCGAGGACCATCGAGGCGATCAGGTCGCCCCAATAGACCGCCGGGCGCGGCTTCACCAGATCGCGCGTCAGATCGGCGGCGGCGCGCAGCATCGCCTTGTCGTCGGCAACGCGCACCAAGCCAGCCACCGGAGCGACTGAAGCGGCCGTGCCGCGGGCGAGACTAAGAGTGTCCATGGGCATATCCATTGCCCGAAGATAGTGGCCACAGCGTGGCATTTACAGGTCGCACGGAGGCCGCATTCGCCAAGGAAACACGATCACCGTGACATACCCTGGCGATGATGCAGGTGTCACTCGCCTTTGACTGCGGTGCTGGGTAGATACGCTCGACTGCGCTTTCGGGAACGACACATGGCCAAGCTTACAATCCGTCCGGTCGAGACGAAGAAGGATCGCAAGATCTTCATCGACTTGCCGTTTCGCCTTTATGCGGACGATCCCAACTGGGTTCCGCCGCTGAAGTCGGAAGCGCTCGGACTGATCACGCCCGAGAAGAACGGCTGGTTCAGCCATGCCAGAGCGCAGTTGTTCCTTGCCGAGGAGGACGGGCGCGTGGTGGGGCGGATCTCCGCGCATATCGATACGCTGGCGCTGACGATGCCGTCCGAGCAAGGGTTCGGCCCAGGTGTCGGCCAGTGGGGGCTGATGGAGGCCGAGCGGCAGGACATTTTCCAGGCGCTGCTGGCGCGCGCCGAGGCGTGGCTGCGCGAGCAGGGCATGACGCGGGCGCTCGGGCCGATCAGCATGTCGATCTGGGAGGAGCCGGGCCTGCTGATCGACGGCTACGATCACCCGCCGACGATCATGATGGGCCATGCCAAGCGCGAATATCGCGGCTGGATCGAATGGGCGCAGTATCGCCCGATCAAGCAGCTGATGACCTATGAAGTCGACGTCACCAAGCAATTCCCGCCGATCGTCCAGCGCATCATCAAGTCGGGCGAGCGGAACCCGAGCATCGTCGTCCGCAACGTCGACAAGACCAAGTTCGAGGAGGAAGCGGCGATCATCCTGTCGATCCTCAACGACGCGTGGAAAGACAATTGGGGCTTCGTGCCGCTCACCCCGCCCGAGATCAAGGATGTCGGCGTCAAGCTGAAGCCGATCGTCTTCAACGACCTGATCCGGATCGCCGAACTGGACAGCAGGCCGGTCGCGTTCATGATCACGCTGCCCGACCTGAACGAAGCGATCAAGCCGTTGAACGGCAGCCTGTTGCCGTTCGGCTGGGCCAAGCTGTTGTGGTGGTTGCGCAAACCAAAGGTGACGACGGTGCGCGTTCCGCTGATGGGGGTGGTCAAGGACTTGCAGGCATCGCGGATGGCCGGGCAACTCGCCTTCATGATGATCGAATATATCCGCCGCGCCTCGGTCGAGCATTACGATGCGAAGCGTGCGGAGATCGGCTGGATCCTGGACGACAACCAGGGGATGCGGTCGATCGCGGAGACGATCGAGAGCCGGGTGAACAAGGTGTATCAGGTGTACGAGCGGGTGCTGTAGCGAACGGCCGGCGACCTTCGGAACATCCGAACCACCCGTCATCCTGACGAAAGTCAGGACCCAGAGTTTCGGGCGTTGTCGTTCTTGGCTCTGGGTCCTGACTTTCGTCAGGATGACGTAGGTTTGGTACTCTCTACTCCCGCTTAGTCTTGCCGAACGGTATTTCAGCGTGACCGCGGCCCCCTGTCCGATCGCGCCGGGGAGTTCGGGAGGGAGCGGCGGGCCTGCCACGGCTTAAAGCAGAAGCAGTTCGGCCAGCTCTAGAACCTCCGCGAAATCCCCGCATAGACCCGTGCGTCGGGCGTATGATCGTTCAACCCCGCAGCGCCGAGCACGTCGAACTGGAGATCGTCGTTCGCCGACCACGCCAGCGACAGCGCCGCGAGCGTCTGAGTCGCGTGCTCCTCGGGATCGTCGTCGCGCAGCGCCTGCATCTCGCCGGTGAGCGTGAAATCCTTGTTCAACTTCACCGCTAGGCCCGCCGCCGCGCTGTAGGCGAGATGCCGACCATTGCCGTCCTGATCGACCGCGGCATCGATCTCGGGGGTGAGATCGAGCGAAAGCGTATCGGAGAGTTCGTACGTTACCGGGACCAGGAACCCCGCGCCCCAGTCGCCCGCGCCGATCGAAGACCGCCCGACCGGTAGCGTTGCGAATGGCAGCACCGCGATCGAGAAGCCCGAGCCGTCGGGATCGTGCAGGTTCGCCTTGAGCCCCAACGATACGTCGCCGATGCCGTTGACCGTATCGACGCCGGTATCATCGCGCATCCGGTCGTGACCGAACGGTGTCCAGCCGACCCGCGCCTCGATCGTATCGCTCACGCCGACGCGCACCAGCGTATCACCGAACAGGATGTTGTCCTCGCGCGAGCCCGGCTGGTCGTCGCGCGTCCAGTCGGCGATCGCGGTCTCGACCGAAATCTTGCCGGGCGCCATCGTGCAGGCTGGCGTGTCGATCCCCGGCCGCTCGGGGCAGTATTCGCGGTCCTGCGCATTCGCATCCGCCGCATACAGCGCTGCGATCGACACTAGCGCGACGGCGAGCGCCTTCATCGCAGGCGAACCCAGGTCGGCGCGTGATCGCTTGCCTTTTCGCGGCCGCGATACGCCTTGTCGACGCCGGCATCGATCATCCGGTCGGCGGCCTGGGGGCTGAGCAACAGATGGTCAATGCGGAACCCGGCGTCGCGCTGCCATGCGCCCGCCTGGTAATCCCAGAACGTCCAGACGCCACCCTTGGGGTATTGCGTGCGGAGCGCGTCGGTCCAGCCCTGTGCGACGAGCGCGCGGTAATGCTCGCGGCTTTCGGGCTGCGTCAATGCGTCGCCCTGCATCGCGCGGACGGAGAAGGTATCGTCGTCGTTGGCGATGACGTTGTAGTCGCCGGCGAGGATGGCAGGCTTTTCCTCCGCCAGCAGGACACTCGCGCGGGCCGCAAGGCGGTCCATCCAGCGGAGTTTATAATCGAATTTCGGGCCGGGCTGCGGGTTGCCGTTGGGAAGGTAGAGCGCGGCGACGATCAGGCCGTCGATTTCCGCCTCGATATAGCGACTGTGCTCGTCCTCCGGTTCGCCTTCGAGTCCCCGCTGGCGGACGACAGGCGTGCCGCTCTTCGCGAGGATCGCGACGCCGTTCCAGGCCTTCTGGCCATGCCAGACCGCGCCGTAGCCCGCCGCTTCGATATCCGCGATCGGGAAGGTGTCGTCGCTCGACTTCAGTTCCTGGAGGCAGACGATGTCGGGCTGGTCTTTGGTGAGATATTCGATCAGCCGCGGCAACCGCGCCTTGATGCCGTTGACGTTGTACGTAACGATTTTCACGGGGGCGTCAGACCGAGAAACTGGAGCCGCAGCCGCAACCCGATGCGGCGTTGGGGTTCTCGACCTTGAACGCAGCGCCGGCGAGCGACTCAACGTAATCGACCGCGCAGCCACGGACCAAGTCGATGCTGACGCTGTCGACGACGAGCTTCACACCGTCATGCTCGGCGATCACATCGTCGGACTCGACCGAATCGGCGAACCCGAACTTGTACTGGAAGCCGGAACAGCCGCCGCCGTCGACCGAGAGACGCAGGATCGCCGGCTTCCCCTGCTTGACGGCGATCGCCGCGACGCGCGCCGCAGCGGAGGGGGTGAGGATGATGTCTTGGACCAGCGTTGCCATGCGCCGGAGATAGGAGGTCGCGGAACCGGCGGCAACCTCGGGCTTTGCGCCATCATGCCGGCGCGAGTGGATACCGCCCATGCTGAGAGTTCGTCCCCGTGGGTTGAGGTCCCGGCTTTCGCCGGGATGACGGGGGCGTGGCCTGCATTGGCGCGTACGATTACGTCCGCGTGTCAGTCCTGTGCGGCGGGGCCGGTCGTCGAGACGGGGATCGCGTTGACCGAGCGATCCTGCGCGGCGAGGAGGTAGTCCGCGGTGGTCAAGAACGGGACCGGGTTGACGGCGTGGCCGTCGATACGGACTTCATAGTGAAGATGCGAGCCGGTCGAGCGGCCGGTCGAGCCCATCAGCGCGATCAGCTGTCCGCGGGTTACGCGGGCGTTGTCGGCGACGAGGATCTTCGAGAGATGGCCATAGCGCGTCGCGATGCCCTTGCCGTGGCTGATCTCGACCATGTTACCGTAGCCGCCCTGGCGACCGGCGTGCGCGATGATGCCGTCGGCGGTGGCATAGATCGGCGTGCCGATCGGACCGGGAATGTCGACGCCGGCATGCATCGCCGCGGTGCCGCGGAACGGATCGGAGCGGATGCCGAAATTGCTGGTGAACGAAAGCGAATGAACCGGCTGCACCGACGGGATCGCGATCACGCCCTGCTGCAACGTGTCGAGCTTCTTCCAGGTCTGGAAAAGCGTGCGGAACTGGGCGTCGGCGCGCAGATCGGCGCTGGCCTCCTCGCTGTTCGCGGCGATCAGCGGACCGCCCATTGCGGTGGAGCGCTGATGCCTGGCGACACGCTCCGGACGCAGGCCGAGCTTCCGGACGGTCGCGGTAGTGTCGGCGTAGCGCTGGTCGAGCAGCTTCTGCGCGACGCCAGCGAGTTGGACCTGATGGCCTTCGACCTTCACGAACGGCTTCACGACGTCGGCAGCAAGCTTGTCGGCGGCAGGATCGATCGACGGGGTCGCGAGCGCCAGAGCCTTCGCGTCGCCGGTGCCGGTCAGCGCGGCGGCGATCAGTGCCTGGCGGTGATCGACACGCTGGGCATGCGCCTGCGCGGTTTCGCGGATCGTCGCGACGCGCTCACGCATCTGACCGAGCTGATGCTGCATGTGCGCAATCTGCGCGTTCGTGTCGGCGGGCTCGGCCGCACCGGCCGCAGCGACCGCGCCGTAACCGGAAAAGCCCAGGGTGACTGCGCCGATCGCAGCCATCGCGGCCTGACGCTTGGCGCCCAGGCTGATTCGACGGAGTGAATTGCCGTCGTGAAACAGGAAATCGCGCGTCGCGAACACGGCCTTGAGGCGCGTCACGATGGCTGCTGCGGTAAATTCGACCATTGGTCCCCGACACAAAAATGCAGGGCCGTTCGCTCCCAAAGCGGACGGCGCCCAAACTCTGTCCTGACTCGCAGCCCCTCCGCGCCCCAGACATTGTGGTTAGGCCGGACGGCGTGGCCTTGGGCAATAGCGCGAGCCCGGTGACGCGGCGGAGCGGCATTCCGGTGCGGCGAGTTGATGCAGGAACGACGGAACGATGACGTCAGATCGCGAAAAACCGCGAATCCACAGAGGCTTCAAAGCGCCTTTGCAGCGGCCAACACAGCATCCGCATGGCCCGCGACCCGCACCTTGCGCCAGGTCTTCGCGAGCGTACCGTCGGCACCGAACAGGAAGGTCGCGCGCTCGATCCCCATATATTTGCGGCCGTACATCGCCTTCTCGACCCAGACGCCGAACGCCTCGCACGCCGCGCCGTCGACATCGCTCGCGAGTTGGACCGCGAGCGCATGCTTGGCCGTGAATTTCGCATGCGCGGCGGCCGTATCCTTCGAAACGCCGACGACGGTGACACCCGCGGTGGCAAAATCGTTCGCGAGCGCAGTAAAATCCTTGGCCTCGGTCGTGCAGCCGGCGGTGTCGTCCTTCGGGTAGAAATACACCACGAGCGGCGTGCCCAGGCTCGCGAGCGATACGGGCGCATCGTCGATCGTCACCGTCACGCCTGGAACCGTCGATCCCTCATCCATCCTGCTCTCCCGTCACCTGCATCCAGAACCGGCGGACCTCCTGCAACGTCGATTCGAGCGTGGCAACCACCGCCGACCAGTCCGGGACGCCGATGGCGCGAGCGATCAGGTCCTCGGTCGCGTGCCCCGGCGGCGCGGCATCGGGGGCGACGAGGCGCAACGTGACGAGCAGCCGAGTGAGCACGTCATGCGCGGCGGGGATTGTGGGCGGGACGAGGCCCTGTTCGATCAGCCTGTCGATCGCCGTGCCAAGATTAGGGTCCAACCCAGTGCGGTTCACCAGCTGGACGACGTGGATCGCGAATTCGAGATCGACGAGACCGCCCGGGAGGAGCTTGGCGTCTAGCGCGCCCTTGGGCGGCTTGTGCGTCGCCATGTCGGTGCGCATCGTGCGGGCCTCGGCAATGACGTCGCGGTCTGGCCGATCCCCTTCGAGGACATCGCGGACGATCCCGGCCACGGCACCGCGTGCATGGGCCGATCCGAACACCGGCCGCGCCCGGGTGAGCGCCATATGTTCCCAGGTCCATGCGTCCTCGCGCTGATACCGCGCGAAGCTGTCGAGGGTGACGACAAGCGGACCCTGCCCGCCCGAAGGCCGGAGTCGCGTGTCGATCTGGTAGAGCGGGCCTGCCGCGGTCGCGACCGAGAGCGCGGCGGTGACGCGCTGGGCGAGGCGGTTGTAGTAGAGCGTGGCGCCGAGCGGCTTGGCGCCGTCCGACTCCGCTGCGAAGTCGCCCGTGAACAGATAGATCAGATCGAGATCGGAGGCGTGCGTAAGCATCGCGCCGCCCATCCGGCCCAGCGCGAGTATGACCAGTTCGCTGCCCGGTACACGGCCATGCGTCTTGACGAACTCTTCGATCGTCGCGTTTGCGAGCACGCCGATCGCGGCTTCGGCCACCCGTGCATAGCCCGCCGCCACGTCGAGCGGGTCGGACGCGCCGGCGATGACCTGCGCACCGAGCGAGAACCGCAATTCGCCGACGACGCGGCGGACATGATCTAGACGCGCCTGATAATCGCCTCCCGCGTCTCCGGCGCGCATCGCCGACTCCAGCGCGGCGATGGCGCCAACCGGCTCGAACGCGGTCGCGTCGATCAAGCCATCGAGCAGGTCGGGGCGTCGTCCGAGATCGTCGGCGAGCGTCGGTGCGTGGCTGAGGATCGCCGCGAGCAACGTCGCGAGCCCCGGCCGTGCCTCCAGCAGGCGGAAGATGTTGATCGCGCTCGGCAGCCGTTCGAGCAGCGCATCGAGCCGCAACAACGCCGCCTGGGGAACGGGCGCAGTCGCGAGTGCCGGCACGAGGGTCGGCAGAACCGCCTCCAGCGCCTCGCGCGCGGCGGGACTGCGCAGGGCGGGATAGGCCCCGCCCCGCCACGCCTCGATGCGCCGACGTGCATGGTCGGGCTCGTCGAAACCGGCCGCGGCGAGGTCCGCTTCCAGGGTTACCGCATCGTGGGAGAAGGCTGGCCGTGTATTGTCGTCGAGCGCGTCGTAGATCCGCCCGGTCGCCGTTACGCGCGGTGCGAGCAGGGCGAGCAAGGCGGCTGCGTCGTCCAGCCCGTGCAGTTTGGCGACGCGATCGAGTGCGTCGCCGGTCGGCAAGGCATGCGTCTGGCGATCGTCGATCATCTGGACGCGGTGCTCGATCGTCCGCAGCAGCGTGTAGCCGTCGATCAGTGCGCGCGATTCGTCTTCGCCGATCCACCCCGCCGCCGCCAATCGCGCGAGCGCATCGCGGGTCGCCGGAACGCGCAGCGCAGGGTCGCGGCCGCCGTGGATCAACTGGTGGATCTGCGCGAAGAACTCCGCCTCGCGGATGCCGCCGCGGCCGCGCTTCAGGTCGTAGCCGGGACCGAACGCCTGCCCCTGTGAGTGGTGGTCGCGAATGCGTGCGGAAATCCCCCGAATCTCGCCGATCGCGCCGAAATCGAGCGCGCGTCGCCAGACGAACGGTCGGATCGCTGCGAGGAAGCGCTGCCCCAAGGCGATGTCGCCCGCAGCGGCGCGTGCGCGGATGAAGGCAGCACGCTCCCACGGCAGCGCCTGCGCCTCGTAGTACCCGATCGCAGCCTCCATCGGCAGGACGATCGGCGTGATCTCCGGCGAGGGCCGCAACCGCAGATCGACGCGCAGGACATAGCCGTCGCCGTCGCGGGCCTGGAGAAGTTCAACGACACGTTTGCCGATGCGGACCGCCGCCTCTTCGGGCTCCTCGCGCGGGCGGCGCGGCAAGGTTGCCGGATCGAACAGCAGGATCGGATCGATGTCCGACGAATAATTGAGTTCGCGACTGCCCTGCTTGCCGAGCGCGATGCCGACGAAACCAAGCGGCTCGGCACCCGGCGTGCGCTCCTCGATCGCGGCGCGGATCGCGGTGTCGAGCGCACGATCGGCGAACTCGGACAAGGCGCCGGTCACCGCAGTAAGGTCCAGCACGCCGGCCAGATCGCCGATCGCAACGTTCAGCGCCATCGCACGCCGTTCGATCCGGAGACGCTTTGCGGTCGGCATATCGGGCGTGGCGCTCGACGCGGCGAGATCGAGCCGCCCCGCCGCCAGCGATTGCGCCAAAGCCGGTTCGCGATCGAGGATCATCGCAAGAAAGGGCGACCATGACCGCGCGCGCGTCACGGCGGCGGCGATCGGACTGCCGGGGCCGTCGAGCGGAGCAATAGATGGGATCGTTACGGGCATGACCGGATACTATAGAATCCGGCAATACTATGACACGACAAAGCAACGAATAGCGATGTCAACCGTTATCGCATCATGACCTATGCATGTCTTACGATCAAACGCGAACAGGACGGCCAGCAGGTCGTGCGCCGCCCGCGCGTGACCGATGTCGTCGGCCATGCGCTGCGAAGTGCTTTTGACGGATGCAACGGCGTGCCCGACGACATGGCGTCGATGCTGCGAAAACTCGATGCGCTACCGCACCGCCTCAACTAATTCGAGGGCAGGAACTGATCTCAATCGGGATATTTTAACTTTGATGCCGAGATCTCAACGACCCCGGCTCAATTCCTCGACATCGCCCATGATCGAATCCAACGCGGTTTTCGTCGTATCGGTCTCGTGATCGCGGCGTGATGGCAACGAACCGTCGTTAAGGATGGTCTCCAATGCGACTCGGCCACGCGCGACACGGCTCTTGATCGTACCCACCGCGACGTTGCAGATTTCGGCCGCCTCTTCGTACGCGAAGCCGCCTGCGCCCACCAGAATGAGCGCCTCGCGCTGTGGCTGTGGGAGATGCATCAAGGCGCGCTGCATGTCACCGAGCTCGACGTGACGGTCCTGGCTAGCTGGCGCTGCCAGAATGCGGTCGGCGACCAGATCGTCCCACTCGCCCTTGAAGCGCGCGCGACGCATCTGCGACAGATACAGGTTGCGCAGGATGATGAAGGTCCACGCACGCATGTTCGTGCCCGCCTGGAAGCGGAGACGCGCAGCCCAAGCCTTCAGCAACGTCTCCTGAACGAGATCGTCGGCCAGGTCTCGGCTACCCGATAGCGAGCGACCGAATGCGCGCAGATGCGGGATGACCTGCGCGAGCTGCACCTTGAACTCGGCGTCCGAGAGCGAGACATGCTCCACCGGCTCGACGACTTCGTCGATATCGTCCTCGGCGTCGGTACGCGGAGCAGGCTGGGTCATGGAAATCCGATCAATCCCGAAAGAAGACTGTCGTCGACGTGCGACGAACATACGCGTCCGAACCGGCCATTGCCAGCAGAGTACGCCTGATGGAGGTTAGCGGAGGACGAGAAATCCGAAGATAACGATCACGAGCACCAGCGAAATCGCCAGAATATAGCGCGTCATGTGCGGAGTCGCACCCGCCCGGGCGTCGTCGGTTTCGATGTGAATGCGTTCGTTCGGGTCAGCCATGATCCGTTAAACCCCCGAAAACCGTTTTGGGTCCGCAACCATTACGAACACGGACCCAGAATGCAGCGAGAACGCGGTACAATCAAGCGGTTGGCTGTCAAAGCCGCCCCGATCAGGCGGTGGGAACAGTCGCCTGATCGAAGAACAACGCCTGGCTGATCGCAGCCTTCACGGTCGAACGCTGGAACGGCTTGGTGATCAGGAACGTCGGCTCGGGGCGCTCGCCGGTCAGCAGGCGCTCGGGGAACGCGGTGATGAAGATCACCGGGACCTCGAACTCGGCCAGGATGTCCTTGACCGCATCGATGCCCGAACTGTCGTCGGCAAGCTGGATGTCGGCGAGCACGAGGCCCGGACGCATTTCCATTGCAAGCGCAACCGCCTCGTCGCGGGTCACCGCCACGCCGGTGACGTCGTGGCCGAGATCGCGGACGATCGTCTCGATATCCATCGCGATGATCGGCTCGTCCTCGATGATCAGGACCTTAGCGCGCGTCTGGTTCTCGATTTCGGACAGTGCTTCGGCGACGAGATCGTCGACTTCGCTGGTCTCGACTTCGATCAGATACGCTGCATCCTCAGGCGTGAAACCCTCCATCGCGGTAAGCAGAAGCGCCTGGCGCGACAGTGGCGTCATCCGTGCGAGACGGGCGCGCGCAACAGCCTCGTGACCTTCGGAGTCACCAGAGGTCTCGTCGGCGACCTCGTCGAAGTTCGCCGAGTTCCAGATCGCCTGGAACATCCGGTACAGGCCGAGACGGGGATCGACGTCGCGGGGGAATTCCTCGGGCGCGGCAACGATCGCCTCGAGCGTCGCGCGGACATATTTGTCGCCGTGCATCTGGCTGCCGGTCAGGGCCCGGCCATAGCGCCGCAGGAATGGAAGGTGCGGTGCAAGTTGCTGTCCAAGAGACATGGGTAACGAATACTCCCTGATCCTACGCGGCCCCTCATGTGTCGGGTGGCTCGCGTCATTGCAATGGTAGTGGCCGAAAAAGCCGCCCCTTCGTTCCACGCACGATACGCTGTATAGGCGTCCTTCGACCCGGCCGATCGGTTCGGCCGTGAACGCGGTGATACGAAGATACGGATTATTCGCTCGGACGTGGAACTATCGAGATGCTATTTGGTTTCACGAGCATCTTTTCGCGAGTGTTTGCGCCTCGATATCCGGGTGCGCTTGACCATTTGCATTCACATGAGTTTGCGTCGTGCAGGGGGAAGTTTTGAGTTTGGGCCACGACACGGAGAAGACAGTGCCTGCAAAGAAGCCCGCAAATGGTACCGATAAGGATCGCCAGATGGGGTCGGCACTGCGTTCAGTTTACCAGAAGACCGTCGACGAGGCGATTCCCGACGATTTGCTCGACCTACTCGGCAAGCTCGACTGACGGCGGGCCACATGGCCATGCCCCCCGTTCCGGACGCCGCAATCGCGTCCGCGCATGATATTTCCGCCACCGGTTCGAATGGTGGCGACGGCACCGTTCAGCGCATGAAGCCCGAGGGACGCGTCGTTTCGTCGTTGCGACGGATGACGACGGGCGCAAAGCTGTTCCTGATCCTCAGCGCCGCGCTGCTCCCGCTGGCATTGATCGCGGTATTCGCGACCTTGCAGACGACCCGCCTGGCAGATGCCGAGGCGCGTGCGCGGTTGCGCGTTACCGCGAACGAAAGCGCGCGCGCGCTCGCAATCGAACTCGTCGGCGACATGACCGCGCTGCGAGTGGCGGTGAACGCACTTGGCAACGATCCTGCCGATGCCCCCAGTTGCGCGCGGGCGCAGGGCGTATTTGCGCAACAATCGTCTGCGGGAACCCGGTTCGTCATCGCCGAGCGGGACGGCACCGTGCTCTGCGGCATGCCATTGCCCGAACGAGTCGTGATCAATCAGGACGACATGCCTATCGCCGCCGCGATCGTGCCGGATCGTGGACTGGTACTCGCGATCTCGGGTCCTGGCGGGCATACCTCGGCACGTGCCTATTTTCCGCGATCATTCCTGGAGAAGATCGCTCGCCCCACGAGCCGAGCACTCGAACTGAGCAGCGCCATCGTGCTGAACGACGACGCGCTGTATCTCGAACGGATCGAAGACGAGCGTCCGCTCGATCGTATGGAGACGATGGCGACCGATCTTGGCGTCGCGGGTCTTGCGTTGCGGACCAGCATCCGCAGCGCGCCGGTGACGTCCTCACTGGTCATCGCCTTGTTATTGCCGCTGCTGATGTGGCTCGCTGCGGCGAGCATCGCGTGGTTCGTGGTCGACAGGTTGCTGATCCGTCCGCTGCGGCAATTGCGCGGCTCGGTCGCCACCTTCACGCCGGGTGAAGAGATCGACTTCGGTGCGGTCCGCACGCTGCCTGCGCAAGAAATTCGCGAGCTGGGCGAGACGTTCCAGTCGATCAGTCGGACCGTTGCATTGCACGAAGCCGGGCTTGCCGAGGGGCTGGTTCGCCAGACCAAGCTCACGCGCGAAGTGCATCACCGTGTGAAGAACAACCTGCAGGTGATCTCCAGCCTGATCAATTTCCACGCCCGCAGCGCCCGCAGCGCGGACGCCACCGACGCCTATTCGTCGATCCAGCGCCGCGTCGATGCGCTGGCGGTCGTCCACCGCAATCATTTCGCCGAGCTCGAGGAAAATCGCGGGCTGAACCTCCGCACCATGATCGGCGAACTCTCCGCAAATATCCGCGCGACCGCTGCCGATCGCTCGCATGGGCTGGGCATCACGCTCGATATCGATCCATACCTCGTCAATCAGGACGTTGCAGTCGCGCTCGCGTTCCTGGCGACGGAGACGATCGAACTCGCGATGACGTGCGACCCCGCGGCACAGATCCGCGTGGTCGTGAAACCGTCCGAAACGCCGGGCCGCGCGGTGCTCCGCGTCGTGTCCCGCGCACTGGTGGAAAGCGACATCCTGCGTGAGACCGTGTCGAGATACGGCCGCGTCATGGAAGGCCTGTCGCGCCAGTTGCGGTCGCCGCTGCACCATGATCCATTGGCGGGCGCGTATGAAATAGCCTTCGCGGTAGTCGGTCGCGATTGATCGAAATAAAGGTCGGATCCGGACTTTATTCCTGCTCGGAGCCACCCCGAAGTTTTTTATACCTAAAGTGTGAAGAACCGGGAACCGACCTTGGCGATCGCCGTTAGAGACTTCGGATAGCGACTTTATGCCCCCCCGCTCTCGCTATCCAAGTCATAGGCCCGGAAGTATCACCCTCCCCCCCCGGTGATGCTTCCGGGTCTTACCGTTTCAATGATACCCGGCATCTCGCCGAAGCGAGCTGGTTTTCAGTTCCGCAAACGGAACGAATGCTTTGTCCGAACATTCTCCACACGGTGGCATTCAAGCCCTTCTTGGAGGAAGTATCATGCGTAAGTTGGTTGGATTGGCGATTGTCGCCAGCGCGTTGATGGTGTCGGCTTGCAACACGATCGAAGGCGCCGGCAAGGACGTGAGCTCGGCCGGCAAGACCGTCGCCAACACCGCGGACGGCGCCAAGTAAGCCTTTGCGCTTAATCGTCAAACGGGGCCCGGTGCGCATGCACCGGGCCCCGTTTTCGTTTCAGCCCTCGACGATGTCGGTGGAGTCGCCCTCGATCGCCTTGGACTTCGCCCGGCTGCGCTCGGTGAACCAGATGCCGATCAGCGCCAGTTCGTACAGGATGACCAGCGGGATCGCGAGCAACAGCTGCGAGCCGATATCCGGCGGAGTCAGCACCGCGGCGATCGCGAACGCCGCGACGATGGCATAGCGCCGCGCGCCGATCAGCTGCTTGCGCGTGACGATCCCGGCGCGCTCCAGCAGCATCAGCAGGACCGGCAACAGGAACGAGATGCCGAAGCCGAACAGGAACTGCATCGTGAACGACAAATAATTGCCGATTGCCGGCAGCGCCTCGCGGTGGATGCCGCCTACCATGCCGTCGAACCCGAGCAGGAAGTGCAGCGCCATCGGGATCGCGATGTAATAGGCCATCGACGCGCCCGTCAGGAACAGGACCGGTGTCGCGAGGATGAACGGCAGCAGCGCGCCGCGCTCCTTCTTGTACAGGCCCGGCGCGACGAACTGCCACACCTGGTTCGCGATCACGGGGAACGACAGCATCATCGCCGCGAAGAACGCCACCTTGATCTGGACGAAAAACGCCTCGAAGACCTCGGTATAGATGACCTTGTTCTGCCCGGCTGCGAGCAGCGGGTGAACGAGGAAGCCGAAGATATTCTCGGCGAAATACATCGCGACCGCGAACGTGACGACCAGGGCGGCGATGCAATACAGCAACCGCCGGCGCAGCTCGATCAGATGGTCGAGCAACGGCGCCCGGCTTTCGTCGATCTCGCTCATGTCTGGCTTTCGGCATTATGGGGGGCGGTCACGATCGTTTCGCTCATGATGGCGCCACGTCGGACCGGCCGGTCTTGTCGCCGCGATAAGGCACGGTCGCGGCCGGCGTATCCAGCGGGGTATCGAACAGGTCCGGACCGCGATCGGCGACCGGCTGGTGCTCGTGTTCGAACGGCGTCGACGGATCGTGAGCCGGGGCAGCGGCCACCACCGGCTTCTCGACCATTACCGGTTCTGCCGTATGATCGTCGTGATGCGTGTCGGTCTCGGGCGAATGCACCACTTGAGCGGTCTCGGCCGCGGCGATATCAGTCTGGGGATCAGTCTGGGGATGCTCGCGCATGATGCGTTCGTTCTCCGACGCCCAGCGCTTTTCCATCTCTTCGAGTTCGGCCTCGCGGACCATCGAATCGAATCCCGAACGGAACTGCCGGGCGACGCCGCGTGCCTTGCCGACCCAAAAGCCGACCACGCGCATCGCCTTGGGCAAATCCTTGGGACCGATCACGACGAGCGCGACGAAGGCCACGAGCAGAAACTCGGAGGGCGCGATATCGAACATTCAGCCGCGCCTATCTAGGGTCGTCAACTCTGCCGGCTTCAGGCAGGACGGTCGTCGCGGACGCGATTGCCGTCGCGATCGAAGGCGGGATCGGCGGTCTTCTGCGCTTCGATACGCGCCGAGGGCTTGGCAGGCGTCTCGTCGTCGTTCTCGGACATGCCCTTCTTGAAATTCTTAACGCCCTTGGCGACGTCGCCCATCAGGCTCGAGAATCGGCCACCGCCGAGAAGAAGGATCGCGACGACCGCGAGAACGAGCAAGTGAATCGGGCTAAAACCGCCCATGGCAATTCTCCTGGAAACTGAATCCTATCTAGGCCTCATCCGGCCGCTTTGCCAGCGATCTCGCCATCCTCGACGCCATCCCCCTCATGATCATCGCCGTCATCGAGGCGATCGAAGGCGAGATCGACCGGATCGAGTAGCCCGGCGGCGCGCAAATCGTCGATTCCGGGCAGGTCGCGGCGGCTCTGGAGCCCGAAATGGACGAGGAACGCAGGGGTCGTCGCGAACATCAGCGGCCGCCCCGGCACTTCGCGTCGTCCGGCAGGCTTCACCCAGCCGGCCTCCATCAGCACGTCCAACGTCCCCTTCGAGATCTGTACGCCGCGAATCGCCTCGATTTCCGCACGCGTGACCGGTTCGTGATAGGCGATGATCGCCAGCGTCTCGATCCCTGCGCGGCTGAGCTTGCGCGGTTCCTCGCGGTCGCGGCGGAGCATATGCGCCATGTCCGGTGCAGTCTGGAACTGCCAGCGCTCGCCGCGTCGGACGATGTGGATGCCCCGACCGGCATAGTCGGTGGTCAGTTGATCGAGCGCGGCCCGAACATCCCCTGTCCCGACGTGCGCCCGGATCGAGTCGATCGTCAACGGTGTCTCCGCTGCGAACAACACTGCCTCGACGGCGCGCGCGAATGCGTCGGGCCGGGTCACGCGCGGGCTCTTAGATACAGCGGCGCGAACGGCGAGGCCTGGCGCAGTTCGATCTTTCCTTGTCGCGCGAGTTCGAGTGCGGCGACGAAGCTCGACGCCAGCGCGGATCGCCGTAGACGTTCTCCGGCCTCGGGGAGGAAGCTTTCGATCACGCTCCAGTCGATCCGCTCGCCGACCAGCGTCGACACGCGTTCCAGCGCCGCCTCCAGCGTCATCACCTCGCGGTCGGCAACGACATGCATCACGGGCCGGGTCCGCGCCGAAATCCGGCCATAGGCTGCGATAAGGTCGAAGATTTCCGCCTGCCACGCGGCCTTGCGCACCGTCCGCAACCCCTCGGGCGCGCCGCGCAGGAACACGTCCCGGCCGGTGCGATCGCGTGCCATCAGCCGCGCACCGGCCTCACGCATCGCACTCAGCCGTTCGAGCCGGAGTTGCAGCCGGAGCGCGAGTTCCTCCGGATCGGGCTCGGCGAGCGGATCGCGTGGCAGGAGCAAAGCCGACTTCAGATACGCGAGCCACGCCGCCATCACGAGATAGTCGGCCGCCAGTTCGAGCTTCAGCGCGCGGGCGGAGTCGACGTACGCCAGATACTGCTCGACGAGCGCGAGGATCGAGATTTTCCGCAGATCGACTTTCTGCCCGCGAGCCAGCGACAGCAGCAGATCTAGCGGCCCCTCCCATCCGTCCAAGTCCAGGGTCAGTTGCGCGTCGTCCATCATCGGACGCTACAGCGCGCGCCGGCGGGCATCCAGCCTTCACGTTGACGGTCCGCCATACGAAGCATACATGCTTCGTATGGTCGGCTCGTAGTGAGGTTGGAATGGGTATCGTGAAGATCGACGACGCGTTGCACGAGGATGCGCGGCGAGCGAGCCAGGTGCTGTGCCGGTCGATCAATGCGCAGGCCGAGTTCTGGATGAAGATCGGGATGCTCGCCGAGGCCAATCCGACGCTGTCGTTCAACGATATCGTCACCGCGCAACTCGCCGCGGCTTCGGTGCGCGTTGCCGACAAATCGGTTGCCTGAAATGGTGAAGACGGCGGCGGAACTGGCGCTGATGCGCGTGTCGGGGGCCTTGCTGGCGTCGGTGTTCGAGATGCTCGACGCGCACGATCTGGCGGGGCTGTCGACGTTGCAGGTCAACGACCTAGTCGATCGCTACATCACCAACGACCTCGCGGCCCGGCCCGCGAGCAAGGGGCAATATGGCTTCGAATATGTCCTGAACAGCTCGATCAACCATGTCGTCTGCCACGGCGTGCCGAGCGCAAGCGACATCATCCGCGACGGAGATATCGTCAATCTGGACATTACGTTGGAGAAGAACGGGTTCATCGCCGATTCGAGCAAGACGTATCTGGTCGGCAATGCGCCGCCGGCTGCGAAGCGCCTCGTGCGGGTCGCGCAGGAGGCGATGTGGCAGGGCATCCGGCAGGTTCGGCCGGGCGCACATCTCGGCGACATCGGCTTCGCGATCGAGCGGCATGCGAAGAAGAACGGCTATGCGGTGGTGCGCGATTATTGCGGCCACGGCATCGGCCGCGAGATGCACGAAGAGCCGCAGGTGCTCAATTTCGGGCTGGCCGGGACCGGCATGACGCTGCGCGAGGGGATGGTCTTCACGATCGAGCCGATGATCAACCAGGGGACGCGCAAGGTGTCGACCGAGGATGACGGATGGACGGTGGTCACCGACGACGGCAAGCTTTCCGCGCAGTTCGAGCATACGGTGGCGGTGGTGCGCGACGGGGTCGAGGTGCTGACGTTGCGGGGGGACGAGCGGGCTCGGGGGTTGGCATGAACAGAGTTCGCAACCGTTCAACTCATTCCGTTCGTGCTGAGTAGCGACTGAGTAGGCTCGCCAGAGCCGTATCGAAGGTGCGTATCGAAGCACGGGTTCCGCGCGCCAACTATCCTTCGATACGCCGCTTCGACAAGCTCAGCGGCTACTCAGGACGAACGGAAGTTCGGGAGATCGGGAGTTAAGCGCTCGCGAGTAGCGCGTCTCGCGTAGCGATCAGTTCCGCAAAATAACCCTTGGCCGAGCCAACCGACGCCATCGCCCGCTCCAACCTCACGCGCGACGCTTCCGAAATCTCCCCCAGGCGGCCGGCGATCTCGACCATCTCGTCCATGCGGGCCCAGCAATCGAGTACGAGGTCGCACCCTGCCGCAATCGCGCCGGCTGCCTTGTCGCCGGCGGTGCCGGACAGCGCCTTCATGTCGATGTCGTCGGTCATCAGGAGACCGTCGAAGCCGATGCGGTCGCGGATGATCTGGTCGATCACGATCGGCGAGAGCGTCGCGGGGCGGTCGGTGTCCCAGGCTTGGAAGACGATGTGCGAGGTCATGCCCATCGGCGCCTGGTTGAGCGTGCGGAAGGGTTCGAGGTCGATCTCGAGCTCGGCGTCGGTCGCGGTGACGGTCGGGAGGTGATGGTGCGTGTCGACCTTGGCGCGGCCGTGGCCGGGCATGTGCTTCACCACGCCGACCACGCCGCCTTCGGCTAGCCCCTCCAGCGTTGCACGGCCGAGGGCTGCGACGCGCATGGGGTCGGAGCCGAACGTGCGTGAGGCGACGGCTTCGGTCGTATCGGGCTGCGAGACGTCCAGCAGCGGGAGGCAGTCGACCGTGATCCCGACCTCGCTGAGCATCACGCCGAGCGCCTGTGCATTCGCGCGCGCGGCCTGGATCGCGGTCATGGGCGCGCGTTCGTAGGCTGCATCGAATACCGGGCCTGCCGGGAATGCGGGCCATTCCGGTGGGCTCATACGGGCGACGCGGCCGCCCTCCTGGTCGATCAGGATCGCGAGATTATCGCGTCCGGCGAGTGCGCGGAGCGAGTCCGTCAGTGCCCTCACCTGTACGCGGTCGACGATGTTGCGCTTGAACAGGATGTAGCCGGCAGGTTCGCATTCGGCGAAGAACGCGCGTTCGGCGGGGGTGAGGATGGGGCCGGACAGGCCGAAGATGACGGGCTTCATAGTCCGTCTTTATCCCAGCACCGCGGAAGGATCATCCTTCAATAATCCCTCGACACGCGGACGTTGGCGCTCTGGCGGCCGAGGGTGGAGATACTGGACAGCAGCGACAGCCAGCGCGTGACCTGGAACTCGACCTGCGTGGCGGAATAGCCCTGACCATCGGTGACGATCTCCGCATAGAGGCGCCGGGTGACGTATTTGCCGGCGGCAATCGAGGTGCCCTGCCCGGTTTGCGGGTCCGCGGGGAGGATGCGGAGGCGGTCGAGCCCGGCGGCGCGACGCACCGCGTTGATCGGGTTCAGGCCACTGCCGCCGCCCTGCAACGCGGCGACGGCCGCCGCCAGTTGGAGGGCTTCGGGCGCGGACAGGTTGGTGATCGAGGTGCCGAACAGCAGCCGCGAGAGGAGTTCGTCTTCCGGCAGGGCGGGCGTGCTGGTGAAGCCGATCTCGGGTTTCAGCGCGTAGCCGGTGACGCGGATCGAGGCGCTGAGCCCGGTCGAATCCGCGTTCGCCTCGATATCGAGCGCGGGGTTGGCCGGGACCTGACCGTCGAAGCGAATCACGCCGCGTGCCAGTTCGAACTGGCGGCCGGCGAACTCGTAGTCGCCGCGGATCAGCGTCGCGCGGCCGGTGATCGCCGGGTTTGCAGGCTGGCCGGCGATCTGGAGATTGGCGGACCATTCGCTGGTGAGGCCGAGGCCGCTGACCATGACCTGGTTCGGCGCGCGGGCCTTGATCGCCAGCGTCCAGGGCTTGGTCGGCCTGGCGACTTCCTCGCCGCCGTCGGGCAGGTTGATCTCGCGGATGTTGAGCTGCGGCACCGCGCTGGCGGCGGTCGCCTGGCCGAGACGGTAGCGGCTCTTGTCGAGTACGACGTCGCCGGCAATCGTCCCGCCCGAACCGTTCGACTTGAAGGTCAGAGGGCCGGTGACGGTGGCGCCGATATCGTCGCGGGCGATCATCACAGCCTTGTCGGCCTGCAGATTGAGGTCGAGGCCGATCCCGGCGGCGGCGGCGAATTCGAACTGGCCGGTGCCGGTGACGCGCCCGCCCTTGCCCGCGTCGGCGCCGAACCGGTCGATCACGAGCCGCGATCCGCCGAAACGGCCGGTCGCCTGGACGTTGGTGAGGACGGTGCCGGTGGTCGCGCTCTCGATCCGCGCGCCGTTCGCCTGGACGACACCGCGCAGGGTCGGGTTGGCGAGCGTGCCCACGACGTCCGCGCCGATCGCTACGGGGCCGGAGAGGTCGAACAGCTCGACCCCGGTGAGGCGCCAGAGCGTGTCCGCCGGCCCGCTGTAGCGGAGTTGCCCGAACAGGCGAGCGTTGCTGATGCGGGATGCCAAGTCCCCCTGCCCCAGCGGCGCGAGTTGCGCCTGGGCGCGTCCGATAGTCCTGCCGGCCGATGCGATGACCGCGCGCAGGCCGAGCTTGTCGAGGGAGAGCACCGCCGCGACGCCGACGTCGATCGGGCGTGACGAGAGGACGAGGCCGGCGCGGCTGAGGCCGCGGATCGTGACGTTCGCCTTGCCCGTCGGCGCGGCGCCATTCGCGGTCGCGATCGTGAAGCTGCCCGACGCGCTGCCGCTGAGGCCTAGGCCGGGATACGCGATATCGAGCAGCGCGAGCGGCATGCGCGTCAGGCTGGCGTCGATCGCGGTGCTGGCGTTGGTGAAGCGGCCGCCGACCTGGGCCTCGCCACCGCCGAATCTGAGCTTGGTCGGCGCAAGGTGCCAGCCGTCTTCGGCCCGGGTTAGGACCGCGGGCGTGAGGAGTTTGAGCGGCCGCCTGTCGAGCGTGCCTTGCGCGGAGATGGCGTAGCTGTCGGCGGTGACCTGGGTGACGCTCTGGATGTCGAAGGCGCGACCGCGGGAGCCGGCGATCGACGCCCTGATCGTGCCCACGCCACCGCGCAGCGACGCGGAACCGTTGAACCGGGCGAGGCTGAGCGCGCCGCGACGCAGGCCGAGGCCGGTTACGGTCGCCTCGATCGAGGTGCCGGCGGGATCGAGCAAAGTGACGAAATCGAGCTTGCCCTGGCGGAGCGCGACGGTGTCGAGTGTCGCGGCCCTGGCGGCGAGATGGCCTTCGATGCGCTGGATCTGGCCGACTGGGCGGAACAGGAGTTCACCCGAGATACCGCCGCCTGCGACCGCGAGTGCGCCGTCGAAGCCACCATCGACGACTGCGATGTTGCCGGTCGCCTTGGTGCCCGCGACGTTCAGCGCGGCGATCGCGATCGTTGCGCCCCTGCCCGGCGGCAACAGGATCGCGCCGTTGCTGGTGAACGGCCCGAGCCGCGATCCGCCCGCCGCGGTGAAGGTGAAACCCTGGGGCGTGGGATCGAGATGCGCGCGGACGTTCGACAGGCCGAGCGTCGCATTGGGGCTGGCGAAGACGAGGTCGAGCGTGGGCTTCTCGATCCGGCCGTCGAGGTTCAGCGTCACCGGGCCATAGGTCTGCTGGCGCCCGCCGCCCTCGAAATGAAAGGTGCCATCGCGCCGGCGATAGCCGTTGCCGGTGAGCCGGATCTGCGGCGCGGTCAGCACGAGGTTGGTGAAGTGCAGCACGCCATCGGTGGTGCGTTCGAGGTTGGTGGTGATGCGCGGCAACCCGCCCGCGAGGCTGCGGAAGAAGGCGTTGTCGAGCCGCACCATCTGCGCGCTGCCCTGACCGATGACGCGCGTGCCCTTGCGGTTCGGTCCGGGTACGACGCGCAGGGTGGACTTCACGTCGACGATGCCGAGACCGGGAATCAGATAGCGGCCGAGCCCGCCGTTGATCCCGACCTCGAACTGGCCGTTGCGGAGGTCGACGATCAGGTTGATGCTGCCGGTGAGCTTGTCGGAGCGGAGCTTGAGCGCATCGCCGGTCAGCAGCGTCGGTGTCACGCGGAGCAGCCCGTCGACCGACAGGTTGCGCAGTATACCGCCCGCGACGGCGCCGACGCCGGTGACGCGCGCGGCGGTGAAGCGGATCGGGACGGTAACGGGCGCAGCCGACAGACGGCCCTTGCCGACGGCGTGCGCGTTCTCGAACCCGGTCTGGTCGAACGCGAAGCGGCTGGCGTCGAGACGGTAGTCGAACGCCGCGGTCGCGAACGGGCCGTCGAGGATCGCGCGCAATTCCACCATGTTGCCGGTCATATTGTTGAAAAGCGCGGGCGGGCGCAGCAGTCGCGCCTTGATGTGCACGTCGCGGTAGGCGTTTGCGGCAAGATCGATGATGCCGGTCGTGTCTACCGCCAGCGCGGGCGTACGCAGCGAGAGTTGGCCGTCGAGGCGGCGGTTGGCGAACCCCGCGCTGCCGTTGACGAGGATGCGCGGCGCGGTCAGCTTTTGCAGGCGACCTTTCAGCAGCGAGGACGGCGCGAGCGTGCCCGACAGCGTGTAGCGGCCGGCGACCTGCGCGAGCGCGAGATCGACGACGCGCGTCGTGCCGATCATGCCGTTCGCGTGGCCGTTCCACTTCGCCCAGCTGCCTTCGCCGGTGACCGCGAGCGCGACCGGGCCCCTGGCCTTCACCATCCGCGCGAGCACGCCGCCCGCGGCCCCCTTTGCGGCGACGTCGATGTCGAAGCGGTCGCGGGCGGGCTCGGCGTCGATCCGCAGCTTCAGGTCGTCGCTGCCGGCAACGCGCGCCTTCAGGTCGACCAGCGCCCTGCCCGACCGGATATCGGCGCGGCCTTCGAGCGTCCCGATCCGCTCGGTCCCGAGGACGCGCTTCGCCAGCGTGAGGCGGCCGACCGTGAGCTTGCCGATGTGGATGTCGAAGTCGGGCAGGATCGGACCGCGTGTTTTCGACGGGCGGGTGCGCGGAGTGTGCGTCAGGATCGCGCGATCGACGATCAGCCGCCGGATCTCCAGCCGATTCGAGAACCACTCGAACGGCGACCAGTCGAGCGTGACGTTGGGCGCCTGGAAGACCAGCCCTTCAAGATCGTACACGCGCAGATCGGTCAGCCGCGTGTCACCGTATAGCGAGCCGTCGATCCGGCCGACCGTGAAGCGTAGGCCGTTGGCGGTCTTGATCGCGGCGATGCGGTCCGCGACGAAGCGGTGGCCGATGTCGGTGTCGACGATCAGCAACGCGGTACCGACGATCACGAGCAGCGCCATGACCGCGCTGACGATCCAGCGCCACCAGGCGATGCGACGCTTCGGAAGGACGACGTCCTCGCTCAAAACGCCTGCCCCAGCGAGACGTAAACCGCGATGCGGCTGTCGCCCGGCTGCGGGTTGATCGGCGTGCCGACGTCGAGGCGGATCGGGCCGAAGTTCGAATAATAGCGCACGCCGATGCCGGTGCCGTATTGCAGCCCGGTGAACTTCGGCAGCGGCGACGTGTAGATGTTGCCGGCGTCGAGGAACGGCACGATTCCGAAGCTGCCGAGGACGCGGACGCGGGCCTCGATCGAGAATTCGGTGAGGCTGCGGCCGCCGATCGGATCGTTGTTCGGATCGCGCGGGCCGATCGATTGATAGCCGTAGCCGCGTACCGACGCGCCGCCGCCTGCGTAGAAGCGGCGTGATGGCGCGACCTGATCGCGCGGGGCGCCGACGATGGTGCCAAGCCGGGTGCGTGCGGCGAGCACCACCCGACTGCCGAACGGTTGGTAGACGCTGCCGTCGAACTGGGTTCGCGTATAGCCGAATACCGAACCTTGCAGCGAGACTTCGGGGCTGAGCCGGCCGCCGAGGCGGAAACCCTTAGTCGGGTTTAGCAGGTCGTCGGAGCCGTCGTAATTGAGGCTGGTCGGCAGCGCGCCTATGAAGAAGGTGCGACGGCGCGGGTCGCCGGTCGAGAGGATCACGTCGCGCTCATCCGACGCGACGAGTTCGCTGCCCACCGACCAGGTCCAGGTCTTCTGGAAGAAGATGTTGGTCTGGCGTTCAAGGCTGCCTGCCAGCGAAAACGTCTTGGCGTCATAGGCGTCGCGGTTGGTGTGCACGGCTGATGCCTGGAGCGTCAGCACCCGGTCTCGTGCCTTGAAATTGTTGCGGCGGAAGACGACCGAGCCGAGCTGTTCCTGCGTTCCGAGCACCCCGCGCAGCGTCAGCGCACCTTCGGGCGGGAACAGGTTGCGGTGCGTCCAGCTGAGTTCCGCACGCGCGCCTTCGCCGGTGCCGTAGCCGAGTTCGCCGGCAATGGTATGCGGCGGCGCGCGGTCGAGCTTCACGGCGATGTCGACGGTATCGGGGGTTGCGCCCTGCACGGGCTTGAGATCGACCGCGGAGACCAGGCTGGTCTGGATCAGCGCGCGGCGGAGATCGTCGAGCTTTGCCGCGTCGTAGACGTCGCCGGGAGAGAAGCGCGCGATCTCCGCGACATGATCGGCGCCGAACACGCGATTGCCGGGGAGTGCGACGATCTGGCCGAACTTTCGTGCGCCGCCGGGTTGGACGGACAAGTCGAGCGTCGTTGTGCGGGTGGCGTGGTCGACGACGATCGCCGGATCGCCCACCACGGCGAACGGAAAACCCTCGCGACCGATCTGCGTGGTCAGGTTGGCCTGGCCCGCGACGATCGCGTCCGAGTTGACCGGGTCTTCTGGCTTCACACCGAACGCAGTCGTCAGCCCCGGCGCCTTGTCACCCGCCGCGGCGATGCCGTCGATCGTCACGCCCTTGAACGTATAGAGCGTGCCGGGCGTCGCCGAGAGCACGACCATCGGTTTCGCGCCGGGCTCTACGCGCGTGACGACGTTGGCGTCGTAATAGCCTTGCGCGCGCAGGAGGCTGTTGAGCAGGTCGGCATCCTCGCGTGCGCGGCGATCGAGCTGGGCGGCGTTGGCGGCCTGGTGATCGTTCGCGTCGAGCGTCGAGAGTGCGGCGAATCGTTGGCGCAGCAGCGTGGTGTCGAGCGCGTCGATGCCGTCGATCCGCCAGGCGTAGCGGCTCTCGGCATTGGCATCGACCGCGGCGACGGTGGCCGCCGGGTCCATCGGCGAGGCCGCGAGGTCGGGCCAGCCGACGCCGATATCGGGGAGCGGAGCGAGCGGCGAATTCGGGTCGAGCGATATCGGCGTGTCGGCGGTCGGGCTCGTCTGAGTTTGCGTGGGCACAGGCGCGGTTTGCGCTCCTGCGGCGGGCATGCCCGCACACGGTACGGCACCCGCTGTCGTCAGAACGAAAAAGGCGGCGGCCGGCCCGGCTCGCCCGACGCGGAACACCATGTCCGGCTCCTAGCCGGGCTTGTCGTTGCGGAACAGTATCTAACGCCGTATTTCCGCCACGTTTCATCCGGGCCTGGGTCGGGCTTGGCGCGTGGGTGGCATCCGGCGGCGGCGCGTGGCAGGACATAGCGATGACCGACCCGACTCCCCGCGACACCCTGCCCCCCCACAAGGACCCTAGCGCTGCAGGCGGGTTCCTCGTCGCGCTCGGCATGCTGGGCGGCGCGGGGGTCGGCTTTGCGATCGGCGAGGCGACGCCCGGGTTTCTGGTTGGGACCGGGGTGGGCGTGATTGCGGCGGTGTTGGTCTGGTTGAGGGACCGGCGGTAGGGGCCCTCCCGCTCCCCGTTCGTCCCGAGTAGCCGTCGAGTAGTGGCGCAGCCACGTATCGAGACGGCGTATCGAAGGACAGGTTGGCGCGGGGAACCCATGCTTCGATACGCGCCCTCGATACGCTCCTTGCGGAGCTACTCGGTCGCTACTCAGCACGAACGGAGTTTGGGGTGCCGGTCTGTTACGTTAATCGCGCAGCCAACCCGTACCGCCTACCGGCTCCCGCGCCAGATCTGGAGCGGCGCGCTTGGGTTCAGCCCCCCCTGATGCACGGGGCAGCGGCGGTAGCGGAAGCGGCGGTCGAGGCAGATCCAGACCTCGTCGAGCCAGCCCTGCCTGGTTGCGGTGACGCGCATCATGTCCGGCTTCAGGCCGGGGTTCGCGCCCGCCATCGCAGCCGCGAACCGGCCTGCCGTCAGCCGAGTGCGCGACAACGCGTTCATGTCCGGATAGCGGAGCTTGCCGTACAACCCGGCCGACTGGTTGAAATATTTGGCAGGCCGGTAGCCGGGCATGCAAGTGCCGTGCTTGGCCCATTCGTGCTGGAGCAGTTGCGCGGAAGGCGTGGTGCAGAGATGTGCGCGGATCACCGGAGGCGGCACGAACTCCGCTGCGCGGCAATATTGCGGCCAGTCCTTGCCGACGCCGTCGGGCCAAAGCCCATGCAGCGTGAAGCCGAAGCGATTGCCCGAACCGCACTGGAACCCAGACGACGCGCGGTCGCCATTATCGCGGCAGTATTGCGGCGCCCAGGTGATCGCGAGCGTGTAGCTGCCGATCGGAATGTCGCGCCGCGGCTGGCTGTTCGACGGGAGATCGGGGCGGACCCGCTCGATCCTCGTCGGTGTCGAGCATTGATAGGCTTGCGCCTGGACGACGCTCGGCAAGGCCAACGCCGCAGCGGCGAGGATCATCTTAGCGATCATGCGACATATCCTCGAAAGTGTCCGGCTCGTCGGCGTCGGGCAGTTCGCCGAACCAGAGCTTGGCGTCCGCCTTGAACAGATGAAGCGCGGCGACGACGTACAGCGCATCGGCCGCGAACGAGACGATCGAGGTCGTGCCGATCGTCGTCTGCCCGCTTGCCACGGTTGCCAACGACAGGCCGACGCCGACGATCGACAGCACCGCGAGCACGACGACCACCCACTTCGCCGCCACGCTCGGCGAGCGCGCGGTGAAATACCAGAGCAGCAGCGTGACCGCGATGCCCACGACCTGGAATGTCGGCAGGATCCAGCTGACCTGCGCGAGGACCGGGTTGGCCGCGACCAGCGCTGTCCGCTGCGGCCAGCTCATCGCGGAAACGATCAACCCGAGCACGAACGAGGCGAGATACAGCCTTTCGTAGCGCACGATGGATATCGGCCTGATCATGCTCGTCGTTCCCTGCCCTGTAGTATGTATCGCGCCCGATCCACGCCGCGGTTGGCGCGGTCGTCAGGCGGTTGCGAAGTCGAGGCCTATATCCGCCGCGGGTGCCGACTGCGTCAAGCGACCGACCGAGACATAGGTCACGCCCGTCTCGGCGATCGCGCGGATGGTGTTTAGGTTGACGCCGCCCGACGCCTCGGTCGGCACGCGGCCGTCGACGAGCGTTACCGCGTCGCGCAAGATTGCCGGCGGCATGTTGTCGAGCAGCAGGTGCGTCGCGCCGGCCGCCAGTGCGTGCTCGATCTGGTCGATGCGGTCCACCTCGACGATGATGTGCGTGATCCCGGCGGCCTTGGCACGCCGGACAGCCTCGGCGACGCCGCCAGCAACCGCGACGTGATTGTCCTTGATCATCGCCGCATCCCACAGCCCCATGCGGTGGTTCTGCGCACCGCCCATCCGGGTCGCGTATTTCTCCAGCACGCGCAGGCCGGGAATCGTCTTCCGCGTGTCGAGCAGGATCGCGCCGGTGCCCGCGATCGCATCGACATAGGTCCGGGTCATCGTCGCGATCCCCGAGAGATGCTGGACGGTGTTGAGCGCGGACCGTTCGGCGGTGAGCAGCGCCCGCCCTGCCCCTTCGAGCCGCAGGAGTTCGGTGCCCGCGGGAACCTGATCGCCGTCGTTGACCAGACGCTCGATCTTCACGTTCGAATCGAGCGCGCGGAAGAACGCCTCGGCGAGATCGAGGCCTGCGACGACGATCGGGTCGCGGCTGTCCATCACGCCGGTGAAGCGCGCATCGGCCGGGATGACTGCGGCGGACGTAATGTCACCGATCGTACCGAGATCCTCGGCCAGCGTCGCGGCAACGAACGCCTCGATATCGAAGGATCCGGGCAATGCTGCATTCACCTGAAGTCTCCCGGAAATGGCGCGTATGTCATGCACGCGCCGGTGCCAAAAAACGGCTCGTCGGAACAGCGAATTCACGATTCCGACGGATGATCAAAATATTCCGAAAGCGGCGGAACCTAACGACCGGACACGAGTTGCAAGATAGAGACCCAAGGAAATTTCCATGCCTACAAAGACGATCGCCGATACCGCACGCCTGAACGCCCTGCTGGACGAGGCGCTGATCCTCGCCGATGCGCTCCAACTGCCGATCGCTGCGATCCATATCGATCAGGCCTTGGCGCAGCTTGGCGCGGACGTTTCTGCCGCCTGAGCCTAGCGGGGCTGGCGGTAGACCAGCCCCGCCAAGATCACTTTGGCCCAAGGTCGCCTTGGCCGACCGTCTTTGACGCCATCGACAGCATCGCATCGAGGCTTTTCTTCGCCTGAAGACGAAGCCCCTCCTCGATCTCGATCCGCGGCGACAGATCGCGTAGCGCGACGTACAGCTTTTCCAGCGTATTGAGCGCCATGTACGGGCAGATATTGCAGTTGCAGTTGCCGTCCGCGCCCGGCGCACCGATGAACCGCTTGTTGGGCAACGCCTTTTCCATCTGGTGGATGATGTGCGGCTCGGTCGCGACGATCAGCGTGTCGCCGGGCATCGCCAGCGCGTAATCGAGGATGCCTCGCGTCGAGCCGACATAGTCAGCGTGATCGAGGATGATCGGCGGGCATTCAGGATGCGCGACGACGGGCGCGCCGGGATGCTGCGCCTTGAGCTTCATCAGTTCGGTTTCGCTGAATGCCTCGTGGACGATGCACACGCCTGGCCAGAGCAGCATGTCGCGGCCGGTTTTCCGCGCGAGGTAACCGCCCAGATTGCGGTCGGGGCCGAAGATGATCTTCTGGTCGAGCGGAATTTGCGCGAGGATCGTGTCCGCCGACGACGACGTGACAATGATGTCGGAGAGCGCCTTCACCTCCGTCGAGCAGTTGATGTAGGTCAGCGCGATGTGATCGGGATGCTTGGCGCGGAAGGCCGCGAACTGTTCGGGCGGGCAGCTGTCCTCCAGGCTGCACCCGGCGTCCATGTCGGGCAGGATGACGATCTTGTCGGGCGAGAGGATCTTGGCGGTCTCGGCCATGAAGCGTACGCCGCAGAATGCGATGACGTCGGCGTCGGTGGCCGCCGCCTTGCGTGACAGATCGAGGCTGTCGCCGACGAAATCGGCTAGGTCCTGAAGCTCTGGCTTCTGGTAATAATGCGCGAGAATGACGGCGTTCTTCTCCTTGCGGAGGCGCTCGATCTCGGCGCGGATGTCGATGCCGGCGAAGTTCTGGTTCAATTCCATGGTCGTATCCCGAGTGTTGCCCGTCTTCTAGGGGCGATTCCCTAGCACGTCCTGCAGCGAGCGCGAGGTGTCCCAGCGTTCCGTATTCGCGACCGGCTCGTCGGCAAAGCGCACCGCGACGCTGGCGTCGATCCCGGCGGCACGGAGCGGCATCGCGAAACTGCGCTCGACCGCACGGCGCGTGGCGTCGCGTGCGAGCTTGATCATCGCCGGCTCGCGCGCCTGGCGGATCAGTTCGATCTGGCCGGCGCGGCGGTTGGCGGCGTCGAGGCGCTTCTCGGCATCGGTGAACGTGGTCAGCACGCCGCCCGAGCCGTATTCGCGGACTGCGTTCAAATCGACCTGAGGGCCATCCGCCTCGACGGCTGGCAGGCGCACCGACAAGATTTTGGACGTGCCGTCCCATGCGACGTCGGCCTGGGTGAGCTTGGCCATGTCGACTTCGTAGCGCACCATGCCGGGCATGATCAGCGTCTTCTCGGTCGTGAAGCCGAGCTGCGACTGTTTCGAAGTGACGACAGCGACGTAGCGCGCGGCGAAGGCCGACAGGCGGTTCTGTTCGCGCAGACCTTCGAGACTGGCGCTGGCGATCGTCGTCGGATCGGGCGTGAGGCGGTCGCTGACGTAGCGCTGCACACCCCAGAGCACGAGCAGCCCTGCGAGAACGAGGATCATGACCACGCCGACGGCCTTGGCCAGGAACGGGGCAACGCCGCTCTTGCTTACGGGTTCGGTCACGCCGTCGTTCGCCATGCTTCGCCTTCCTCGATAACCAGTCCGCGGGCTTGCAGGTCGTACAAATGCGCCAGCACCGACCGTTCGGCGGCGGGCACGAGTTGCGAGCCGAGGCCGACATACATCCGCTCGACCATCGCCGGGATCGGCCGCGCACCGTCGCGGAGCAAGCGGAGGATCTGCCCCTCGCGTTGCTTGCGGTGGCCGAGCATGCCGCGGACGAGGCGCTGCGGCTTGTCGATCGCCTCGCCGTGACCGGGATAATAGACGCGGTCATCGCGGGCCATCAGCTTTTCGAGGCTGGCCATGTACGCCGTCATATTGCCGTCGGGAGGCGAGACGATCGTCGTCGACCAGCCCATGACATGGTCGCCGGAGAACAGCGCCTTCGTCTCGGGGAGCGCGAAGGCGAGATGATTCGACGTGTGACCGGGCGTCGCGATCGCCTCCAGCGTCCAGCCTGCGCCCGTGACGGTGTCGCCCTCGATGAGAACGCGGTCGGGAGCGTAGGCAGCATCGAACGACGCGTCTGCCCGCGCACCGACGTCGTCGAGGTCGAACGGCGCAGCGCCGACGATCGGCGCGCCGGTGAGCGACTGAAGCGGACGCGTGGCGGGGCTGTGGTCGCGGTGGTGATGCGTGACGACGATCGCGCTGACCGGGCGGCCACCGATTTCGCGCAGCAACGCGTCGATGTGCGCGGGATCGTCGGGGCCTGGATCGATCACGGCAAGATCGGTCGTGCCGACGATGTGCGTCTGCGTGCCGGTGTAGGTGTAGGGCGACGGATTGGGCGCGAGCACGCGGATGACGAGCGGCTCGAGCTGGATCGGGATACCGGTCGGATGCTCAGCCATGGACGCGAGATGGCGGCTCGGTGCGGCGATGGCAAGGCCCACAATATTGGAGGGACCGTCGCTATTCTTTACAGATCGGGCAGAACGGCACTCCCGATTAACTATCGCGAGGCGCGCAATGCCGTGATGCACCGATGTTGGCACGTGCGGTGCACCGTCTGCACCGTCACCGAGCGCATCCGCGTTCATGCAGGGTGGATCGACCGCTACCGTCCGGTCTCGCGTCGATCCACCCTCCCCGGCGCCTCTCGGATCAGCCAGCCTTCTGCGTCTCGAACAACTGCGCCAGTTCGCCGCTCTCGTACATCTCCATCATGATGTCGGAGCCGCCGACGAATTCGCCGTCGACATAGAGCTGCGGGATGGTCGGCCAGTCCGAATAGGCCTTGATGCCCTGACGGATGCCCTGATCCTGCAACACGTCGACGCTTTCGAACTCGACCTCGAGGTGGTTCAAGATCGCGATCGCACGGCTGGAAAAGCCGCACTGCGGGAACAACGGGCTGCCCTTCATGAACAGCACTACGGGGCTGGCTTTCACCAGGGCATCGATGCGGGCGTTGGAATCGTCGGTCATGTCTTGGTCCTCAGGAAATTGCGGTGGTAAGCTGGAGCGCATGCAGGACGCCGCCCATGCGGCCGCCAAGTGCCGCGTAGACCGCCTGGTGCTGCTTCACGCGACTCATGCCGGCAAAGCTGGCGGCGGTGACCTTGGCAGCATAATGGTCGCCGTCGCCTGCGAGATCGGTGATCTCGACCTGCGCATCGGGAATAGAATCGCGGATCATGGTCGCGATGTCGTCGGCAGTCATCGGCATATCAATGGGACTCCAGCAGCTGGCGACGCGCTTCGATCATCTGCTGCGCGAGGGCGCGGCGGACGGTCGCCTCGTCATGATCGAGGCCCGCCGCGGTCAGATCGCCGACGAGCTTGCGCACGACATCGTCATCGCCGCCACCTTCCATGTCGGCATGGACGAGCGCGGTCGCGTAGGCATCGGTTTCTTCGGGAGTGAGCGCCATTTCCTGCGCGGCCCAGCCGCCCAGCAGGCGATTGCGACGTGCGGTGATCCGGAACGCCATCTCCTCTTCGCGCGCGAAATTCGCCTCGCTGGCGCGTTCGCGATCGTCGAAAGTGGTCATTGCGCGGGTCCCCGTTCAGTCTCGTCTTGGGTCCCGAGATAGGTCGTGGACCTGCCCTGCGCAATAATCGGCCGTGTCGGACAAAATAGAACTGGAGCCGCGACCGAAACGTACCTACTTATATGTCAGTCACGTGACAAATCTCACGGGCAGGAGAGCGATGATGAACATGTCGGCACCCACACCCACAAAATCCACGCAATCGGATACGTATGTCGTCCGAGGTCTCGGCCTCGCCGTGCTCGTCTCACTGACGATGTGGACGGCGATCGCGGCCGCGGTCTACGGGTGGATCTGATCCGTAGCGGAGGCCGGCGATAATCAGGCGACCTCCACGACCAGTTTGCCGATGGCGCCACGAGCCGCCATTTTCGCGATAGCCTTGCCGCCGTCCGCGAACGCGAACACTTCGGTCACGCGCGGGGCGATCTTTCCCTGCGCCCACAGATCGAAGAGCGTTTCGATGTGCGCCTGGTTCGCCTTCGGATCGCGCGCCGCGAATGCGCCCCAGAATACGCCACAGACGTCGCAGCTTTTGAGCAGCGTCAGGTTGAGCGGCAATCTTGGGATGCCGGCGGGGAAGCCGACGACGAGATACTTGCCCTCCCACGCGATCGATCGCAGCGCGGGCTCGGCATAGTCGCCGCCGACCGGATCGTAGATCACGTGCGCACCGTCGCGACCGACCGCGGCCTTGAATTGCTCGGCCAACGCCTTGGACTGGTCCTTGTCGAACGGGGCGCGGGCGTAGATCAGCGTTTCGTCGGCGCCCGCGGACTTGGCGGCAGCCGCCTTTTCCTCGGACGAGACGGCTGCAACGACCTTCGCGCCGAACGCCTTGCCGAGTTCGACCGCGGCGAGCCCTACCCCGCCGGCCGCGCCGAGGACGAGCAAGGTCTGCCCCGCCTGGATATGGCCGCGGTCGAGCAGCGCGTGGATCGTCGTGCCGTAGGTGAGGATCAGCGATGCGCCCTCGGCGAAGCTGCGGCCTTTGGGGAGCCGGTAGAGCTTGGCGGGGTCGGCGATCACCTTCTCGCACAGTCCGCCGTGACCGAGCATCGCGATGACCCGGTCGCCGACTTCCCAACCGGTGACGCCCTCGCCGATCGAGTCGATCGTGCCGGCGATCTCGCCGCCCGGTGCGAACGGTCGCTCAGGCTTGAACTGGTATTTGTCCTCGATGATCAGGACGTCGGGGAAGTTGATCGCGCAGGCCTTGACCGCGACGACGACCTGTCCGGGGCCGGCTGCCAGATCGGGCAGCTCGACCATTTCCAGAGTTTCAGGTCCGCCGATCGCCTTCGACACCAATGCTCGCATACCCGCTCTCCACCGTCATCCAGGGGCGATTCGATGCGACCGCCTCCTCGAAATTTGAAATCTGGGTATCCCTTGCCAGCGTCAGGCCGACTTCGTCCAGCCCTTCCATGAGACACTGGCGGCGGAATGCGTCGAGTTCGAAGGTGAAGCGGTCCTGGAACGGGGTGGTGACCGTCATCGTCTCGAGATCGACCGTCACCGTCTGGTCCTGCGCGACCTCCAGCAGGCGATCGATCGCGTCTTGTGGGAGGACGACGGGGACGATGCCGTTCTTGAACGCGTTGCCCGAGAAGATATCGGAGAAGCTGGGCGCGATCACCGCGGTGATGCCCATGTCGGCGAGCGCCCAGGCGGCGTGTTCGCGGCTGGAGCCGCAGCCGAAATTGTCGCCCGCGATCAGGATCGGCGAGCCGGCGTAGCGCGGGTCGTCGAAGATGTTGCCGGGTTGCGCACGTACGGTCTCGAACGCGCCGCGACCGAGGCCGGTGCGCGTGATCGTCTTCAGCCAGTGCGCCGGGATGATGACGTCGGTGTCGATGTTCTTCGCGCCCCATGGATAGGCGCGGCCCGAGACGGTCGTGACGGGAGTCATCGTTGCTCCGTGCGCTCCGGGCCCGCTTGCTCTGGAGCCGTGCGCGCCGATGCGACATAGGCCGCGACGCCGCTGAGCATTGCGCCAGCCGCCAGCAGTACGAAAACCTTCTTCACGTTCTTTCCCCCATCAACTCTCTGACGTCGCTCAGCTTGCCGGTTACCGCCGCCGCCGCCGCCATCGCGGGTGATACCAGATGCGTGCGCGCACCGGGACCCTGTCTGCCGACGAAATTGCGGTTCGACGTGGATGCGCAACGCTCCCCCGCAGGGACTTTGTCCGGGTTCATCGCAAGACACATCGAACAGCCCGGTTCGCGCCACTCGAAACCGGCGGTGATGAAGATCCGGTCGAGCCCTTCGGCTTCGGCCTGGCGCTTCACCAGGCCCGAGCCGGGGACGACAAGCGCCCGAACCCCGGTCGCGACATGGCGACCATCGGCGATCGCCGCAGCGGCGCGCAGGTCTTCGATGCGGCTGTTCGTGCAGCTGCCGATGAAGACGTGCTGGATCGGCACGTCGCGCATCGCGGTGCCGGCGGTGAGGCCCATATAATCGAGCGATTTCTGCGCAGCGGCCTGCTTGGCGGGATCGGCGAAACTCGACGGCTCGGGAACGAGACCGGTGATCGACACGACGTCCTCGGGACTGGTGCCCCAGGTCAGGCCGGGCGCGATATCGCCGGCGTCGAGCGTGACGGACTTGTCGTAGCGCGCGCCGGGATCGGTCGCGAGGCTGCGCCACCAGGTGACGGCGCGGTCCCAGTTCTCGCCAGTCGGAGCCATCGGGCGGCCCTTGAGATACGCGAAGGTCGTGTCGTCGGGGGCGATCAGGCCGGCGCGCGCGCCCGCCTCGATCGACATGTTGGCGATCGTCAGGCGCCCCTCGATCGACATCGCGCGGATCACGCTGCCGGTGAATTCGATGACGTGGCCGGTGCCGCCCGCTGCGCCGATCTTGCCGATGATCGCGAGGATGACGTCCTTCGGGGATACGCCGAAGCCGAGTTCGCCGTCGACGCGGACTTCCATCGTCTTGGCCTGCGACAGCAACAGCGTCTGCGTGGCGAGGACGTGTTCGACTTCGCTGGTGCCGATCCCGAACGCCAAAGCGCCGAGTGCGCCGTGTGCGGAGGTGTGGCTGTCGCCGCAGACCAAAGTCGTGCCGGGCAGCGTGAAGCCCTGCTCCGGGCCGACGACGTGGACGATGCCCTGCTCGATGGCCATTGCGTCGATATAGTCGATGCCGAACTCGGACGTGTTGCGGCGGAGCGCGTCGAGCTGCTGTGCGCTTTCGGGGTCGGCGATCGGCAGGACGCGACCGGCGGCGTCCCTGCGCGCGGTCGTCGGGAGGTTGTGATCGGGGACGGCTAGCGTCAGGTCGGGGCGGCGCACCTTGCGGCCTGCTACGCGGAGACCTTCGAAGGCTTGCGGGCTGGTGACTTCGTGGACGAGATGACGGTCGATATAGATCAGGCAGGTGCCGTCGTCGCGGCGTTCGACGACGTGCGACGCCCAGATCTTTTCGTACAGCGTTTGCGGAGTGGCCATGATGAGGGCGCGTTAACCGAAAAGGGATGCTGCGCCAAGGTTGCATGTAATTTTCGGTCGTTCGGATGAGGCAGGGGCGCGCTCGAAGGAAGTTTGTTGTCCTGCCTGAGCGGGGAAACATTGCTCCTACCCCGTCATCCTGACGACAGTCAGGATCCAGAGTTACGAAAGGCAGCGCTTGGTATCCTGGGTCCTGACTTTCGTCAGGATGACGGGAGGAGAGGCATCGCCTTGTTCAGGAACGCGACGCTGTCCGCCAGGACCGGCGCTTTCCCGCGGAAAGGCTTCGACAACGCCATCGCGACGTTCTCGTGGCTCAACCCCGGATAATCGATGTGCGTCACCGGCGCGCCGAGCGCTTTCAGCCGAGCGGTCAGGTTGACCGCGTTGTGCGGCTTTACCTGCGTGTCGTTGCCGGCGGTTATCAGCAGCATCGGCGGGGCATCGCCTCGGGCGAAGTGGATCGGCTGGGTCATCACCGGGTCGGCGGCGCCCTGCATCGCGTCGATCGCGCGCTTGGCGGTGAAGGGGTAGAAGTCGTACGGGCCGCACAGGCCGACCGCGGCCTTGATGATCTGTGGGTCTACGCCTTCCGCCTTCAACCAGCGCCGGTCGAGCGTCAGCATCGCGACGGTGTAGGCGCCTGCGGAATGGCCTGCGACGGCGATCCGGTTGGGGTCGCCGCCGGCCTCTGCGATGTGGTCGCGGGTCCATTTCACCGCTTCGGCACCGTCCTGGAGGAAGGCGGGAAAGCGCACGTCGGGGACTTTGCGATAGTCCGGCATGACGACGACGTAGCCTGCCTTCGCATAGGCCCGCGCCGCGAACGCGTAGGCACCGCGCGAGCCGTGGACCCAGCCGCCGCCGTACCAGAAGATCAGCACCGGCAGGCCGGTCTTCGCGCCGCCGGACGGGCGCCAGACGTCGAGCTTCTGACCGTGCGTGCCGAACGGGACGCCTTCGCGAATACGCGCGGTGCCGCGACCGCCGCCCATCACGCCGTCGAGCACGCTGAGCGTGCCGGGGCCCGCCGTGAACGCCGTGCCCGCGATGAGGATCACGATCAGCCCTATGACAATTGCAGCACGCACGACGGATCGGGGCATCAGCGCCGGAAGTCCGCAGTGATCGATCCGCATGTGACCAGGTCAGCCTCGTGACTCTCCTCGCGCCATGTCTCGGCGAGCGCAACCGTCTCCCATTCGCGCATCGCCGGATGCGCCAGGACGTGGTCGACCCAGGCCAAGCCTGCCGGACCGACCTCTATCCCGTAGGTCCGCACGCGAAACGCGACGGGGGCGTAGAAGGCATCGACGGCGGTGAACTCGGCACCGGCGAGCCAAGGTCCGCCGAACCGGTCGAGGCCTTCGCTCCAGAGTTCGGCGACGCGCGCGACGTCGCGGTCGAGCGCGATGCTTCCGGGGGCAGCATCGACGCGGACGCCGATGTTCATCGTCCGCTCGCCCCGGAGTGCGGAGAACCCGCCATGCATCTCCGCCGTCGCGCAGATCGCCCATGCGCGCGCCTCTTCGTCGACCGGCCATACGCCTTCATGCCTCTCGGCGAGGTAGAGGACGATACCGAACGAGTCCCATACCGTCCGCGTGCCGTCGATCAGCACCGGCACCTGCCCGGTCGGCGAGAATGCGCGGAACGTCTCGTAATTGACGGGCGCCAGGAACGGCTCGATCCGGTCCTCGAACGCGATGCCGAGAGCCTTCATCAAGACCCAGGACCGCAGCGACCAACTCGAGTAATTGCGGTTTGCGGTGACGAGGGTGTAGCCCATCAGGCGGTGTAGCTCGCGGTGGTCTTCGCGGCGATCTCGTCACCGGTCACGCCGGGGGCAAGCTCGACGAGCTTGAATGGGGTGTCGTGATCGGGGCGCTGGAATACGGCCAAGTCCGTGACGATCATGTCGACGACGTTCTTGCCCGTCAGCGGCAACGAGCAGGACGGGATGAACTTCGGTGTGCCGTCCTTGGCGGTGTGGTCCATCACCACGATGATCTGCTTCACGCCTGCGACGAGGTCCATCGCGCCGCCCATGCCCTTGATCATCTTGCCCGGGATCATCCAGTTGGCGATGTCGCCACCTTCGCTGACCTCCATCGCGCCGAGCACTGTCAGGTCGATATGGCCGCCGCGGATCATCGCGAAGCTGTCCGACGAGCTGAAATACGCCGACGAGGGGAGTTCGCTGATCGTCTGCTTGCCGGCGTTGATCAGGTCGGCGTCCTCCTCGCCCGCATAGGGGAACGGGCCGATCCCGAGCATGCCGTTCTCGGATTGCAGCGTGACGGTCATCCCCTCGGGGATGTTGTTCGCGACCAAAGTCGGGATGCCGATGCCGAGGTTGACGTAATAGCCGTCCTTGAGTTCCTGCGCTGCACGCGCGGCCATCTGATTACGGTCCCAGGGCATCAGTTGATCGTTCCTTCCTGGATGGTGGTGATGGTCGTGAACTGCTCGCGGAGTTCGGTGCCGACGCCGTCGACGATCGCCTGCAAGGCTGCGTCCTCGTCGATGCCCCAAGTGCCCGCATAGGCGCGCGCGGCGTGGCGGATCGTGTCGGCGATCAGGTAGCCGAACACGGTCGGATCCTCGAGTATGCCGGCGTCGATCAGCACGTTGCTGCCGGCGCCGTTGGTGATCCAGATGCGCGCGACCTCGACCGATTCGCTCGTCAATTGCGCGCCCTTGTCGAGTACGATCGCGTTGGGGTGATCGGCCATTAGCGTACGCCTCCTGTCGGGGCCCAGCGGACTGCTGGCGGGAATACCTCGTCGCGATTGCCTTTGAGCGCGGTGCCGTAGACCGGGTTGGGCAGCACGAACCACCCTGCCCCCCATTTCGCGGCGATCGCGGGCGACTGGACCGCGGCGCGGCGGGCGGCGGGAGTCTGGCCGGCGTTGAACAGGTCGCTGAAATCGCCGAGTTGGTCGCCGCCCATCGCGACGACGCAGTATTTGCCAGAGATCCTCGCGCGGCGGCCGTCCTTCTTCGAGCCGAGCGCGTCGTCGCCGGCGAGGAAGAGGGTTTCGCCGTGGCGGGCTGGGCCGAAGCCTGCGGCTTCGATCGCCGCCTCGGTCTGCGCGGCGTTGGCGGCGGAGCGGTTGGAGTTGAAGATTACTGTGACACCCATCGCGCGGAGGGCGGTTAGCGCGGCGAGGGCGCCGGGAACGGGGGCGACCTGCTTGACGCCGGTGCGCTCCCACTCCTGCCAGCGAGGATCGGACCAGGGTTGGCCGGAGGACGCGTCGTATTCGAAGCCGAGGTTGAGGAGGACAGTCTCGTCGACGTCGAACACGGCGGCCTTGGGTTTGGTGCCGCAGGTGGTCCAGGTCGGGGCGGCGAGCGAGGCACCTTGGGCGAGGACGACGGAAGTTGGCGTGCGCTGCGCGCGGACGTAGCCGACGAGTGCGTTCCAGGCCTGGACGCTTGCGGCTGCGGCTTCGCCCGAGGCGTAAAGATACTGCATGCCGGCGGGGACGCCGTCGACGGTGACGGGCGCGGCGATGCTTGGCGTTATCGACGTCGGCGCGGAGACACTCACGCACCCCTGGAGCGCCAGTGCCCCTGCGAAAGCAGGGGTCCAGGATACCACCCGCAACACTCGTGACCCTGGGCTCCTGCGTTCGCAGGAGAACGGGTTGCGTTTGCGATCTACCAACAAGCTTCGCGTCATGCCGTCGCGCGCTCGCGGACGGTGCGGAATTCGATCTGCTTGTCGTAAGGCGCGCCGACGATCATGCGCTTCACGTAGATGCCGGGCAGGTGGATCGCGTCAGGATCGAGGCTCCCCACGGGCACGATCTCCTCGACCTCGGCGACACAGATCTTGCCAGCGGTCGCCATCGGCTGGTTGAAGTTGCGCGCGGTCTTGCGGAAGATGAGGTTGCCGCTTTCGTCCGCCTTCCAGCCCTTGATGATCGCGAGATCGGCGCGGATGCCGCGTTCGAGGATATAGTCCTGGCCGTCGAAGACCTTCACTTCTTTGCCCTCGGCGACCTGCGTGCCGACGCCGGTCCTGGTGTAAAAGCCGGGAATGCCTGCCCCCCCTGCCCGGCAGCGTTCGGCGAGTGTCCCCTGCGGGCAGAACTCGACCTCGAGTTCGCCGCTCAGATACTGCCGCTCGAATTCCTTGTTTTCGCCGACATAGGACGAGATCATCTTCTTCACCTGCCGCGAGCGGAGCAGTTTCCCTAGCCCCTGCCCGTCGATTCCGGCATTGTTGCTGGCGATCGTGAGGTCTTTCACGCCCGACGCTTCGATCGCGTCGATCAGCCGTTCGGGGATGCCGCACAGCCCGAACCCGCCCGCGCAGATCGTCATGCCGTCGAACAGCACGCCGTCGAGTGCCGTTGCCGCGTCGGTATAGCGCTTGTTCGCCATGCATCCTCCTCTGGTCTTTCGCCTCGCATAAGCTGCCGCCTCTCGCTCGGCAACGTCAGTCGAGCCACGCTTGGCTACTCTCCGTCATGCCGGGCTTGTTCCGGCATCCACGGTTCCGCGGACTCGATAGTAGTGAGCATGCGGAACGGTGGACCTCGGAACAGGTCCGGGGTGACGGAGGAGCTGGACGCCCTCCTTCCCATCCCTTCAGTACGCCAGCTTCAAGCCGGGGCGCCTCCACCGCATCTTCACCAGCCGGCCGCTGCCGGAACAGGTGATGTACGCGTCCATGCCGTCCGCGCCGCCCCAGCAGATGTTGGTGGTGAAGACGTCGTCGGTGGCGACGAATTCGACCAGCTCCCCCGCCGGCGAGATCACGCTGATCCCGCATTCGCCGATCGTCGCGACGCAGATGTTGCCGCACGCCTCGACGCCGAGCGAGTCGAAGAACTTGTAGCCGGCGGGGCGGTAGAGCGGCGTGCCAGAGGCGCTGGCGACCTTGCCGGGTGTGACGAGGTCAAAGGCCATGAGGCGGCAGGTAAAGGTTTCCGCCGCGTAGAGCCGCGTGCCGTCTGGCGAGAGGCCGATACCGTTGGGGTTCTCGCTCGGAAAGATCACTTCTTCGAGGTGGCTGCCGTCGGCTTTCGCGTAGAAGATGCCGGTGATGTCGCGTTCGCGGTCGCGCGATTTTCCGTGGTCGGTGAACCAGAAGCCGCCGTGCGAGTCGAAGACGATGTCGTTGGGACCTCGGAGCGAGCAGCCGAAATCGCCGTCCTTGTAGAGGATCTCGACCGCGCCGGTGGCGATGTCGATGCGCTCGATGCGGCCGCCGGAATAGTCGTGCGGCTGGCCGTGCGGGGTGAGGAAGCCGTTCGCCTCACGCCATGCGAAGCCGCCATTGTAGCAGCAATAGAGCTTGCCGTCGGGGCCGATCGCGAGACCGTTGGGGCCGCCGCCGGGTTCGGCGACCGTCGACTTGGTACAGTCGGCCGCGATACGGGTGATCCGGCCGGCTTCGATCTCGACGAGGATGACGCCGCCGTCGGGCATAGCGACCGGACCCTCGGGAAAGCGCAGGCCGTCGGCGACGGTGGTGAAGTCGGTCATGATCCTCTCCGGGCGAGTCGGGTTGGTCCCGGCTTCGACGCCAGCGTAACCGTTTCTCGACTTCGCGCACAACGGACGGCAGGATGCGCCGATGATCATACCACGCACCGGCGGCCGTATCCTGGTCGACCAACTCGTCGCACAGGGCTGCGACCGGATTTTCACCGTGCCGGGAGAGAGTTTCCTGGCCGTCCTCGACGCGTTGCACGATACGCCGGCGATCGACCTCGTCGTGTGCCGGCAGGAGGGCGGCGTTGCGTATATGGCGTGCGCGGACGGGACGCTGACGCATCGGCCGGGGATCGCATTCGTCACCCGCGGGCCGGGCGCGACCAATGCGTCGATCGGCGTGCATGTCGCGATGCAGGATTCGCAGCCGATGATCCTCTTCGTTGGCGATATCGACCGCGGCACGCGCGACCGCGAGGCGTTCCAGGAGATCGATTTCCAGGCGATGTTTGCCCCCATCGCGAAATGGGCGGCGCGGATCGACGATGCGCGGCGGATACCGGAATATGTCGCGCGCGCCTATGCGACGGCGATGTCGGGGCGGCCGGGGCCGGTCGTGCTGGCTCTGCCCGAGGATATGTTGCTGGATGCGGTCGAGGCGGTCGATCGGCCGCGGGTCGAGCGGGTGGCGCAGGCTTGCGATGCCGATACGATGGATTTGCTCGCCGACTTGCTGACGACGGCGGAGCGGCCGGTGGCAATCGTCGGGGGCGCGGGGTGGGATGTGGCGGCTTCGGGGGCGTTCTCGACGTGGGCGGATCGTAACGGCGTTCCGGTGGCGGCGGCGTTTCGGCGGCAGGATGCCATTCCTAACGACTGTCCGGTGTGGGCGGGGAATTTGGGGTACGGGCCCAATCCGAAGCTGGTCGAGCGGGTGAAGGCGGCGGATCTGCTGCTGATCGTCGGGCCTCGTCTGGGGGAGGCTACAACCGATGGTTACGCACTGATTACGCCGGATCATCCGGGGCAGCGGCTGATCCATGTGCATCCCGATCCGGATGAGCTGCACCGTGCCTATCGTGCTGATGTGGCGGTGTGTGCGGGGATGGAGGAGTTTGCGGAGGCGCTGCTGGTGCTTGACCTGCCGCCGCGGTCGGCTGGGTCCGAGGCACATGCGGAGTGGCTCGCGTGGTCTACGCCGACTCCGCGGGATCTGGTCATGGACCTGGGGCCATGCGTGGCGGCGATGCGCGAGCGGCTGCCGGCGGATGCGATCATCTGCAATGGCGCGGGGAATTATTCGGGCTGGTGGCATCGGTATTGGGCGTATGCCGGGCCGGGGACGCAGCTTGCGCCGACCGCAGGGGCGATGGGGTATGGCGTGCCGGCTGCGGTCGCGGCGTCTTTGCGGCATCCGGAGCGGATGGTTGTCGCGCTTGCGGGGGACGGGTGTTTCCTGATGAACGGGCAGGAACTGGCGACTGCGGTTGCGCACGGGGCGGACATGCTGGTGCTGGTGGTGGACAATGGCGGGTACGGGACGATCCGCATGCACCAGGAGCGGGAATATCCGGGGCGGGTTTCGGGGACTGGGTTGCGGAACCCGGACTTTGCCGCGCTGGGGCGGGCTTATGGGTGTTGGGCTGAGACTGTTTCTCGGACCGAGGATTTTGCGAGGGCTCTCGAACAGGCGATGGCACGGTCTGGTGTGCGGTTGTTGCATCTGGTGACAGATATCGAGGCCATCACCGCCGGGACTACGCTGACGAAGATGCGGGGCTGAGCGCTCCTTTACGGTCGGCGGTGAAGTTTGATGACGAGGCCACCGTCCCCCTTCAACGTAACCGTTTCTCCCGATCGCAGAGCGACCGCGTCGTTCATCTCGATCGTTCGCGTACTCGACTGGACCGGACATTGCCCGGTTCCGGGCCGGGTCCAGCGTAACGTCATCGCGATGCCGCTCTCCGCCTCGCCAAACCGGGTCGGCCGCAACTGCAGCGAGAACCCCGTCTGCATGCCGTTTCGGTATCCGCCCCGCGTACCGCAATCATTTTCGTCAGCGTCGGTCTGATCGCGTCTAAAGCTTGCCGTGGTGCTCGACGACACGCGCATCGGCCCTGCCCAGACGACCGCGCCATCAGCCCGGACATCGACATCGACGACATAGCGCTCGACAGGCATCCTACCGTCGAACCCGCCTTGCATGAAGGCCCGCTGCATCATCGGCGGGGCAGGTGGCGCGGGTGGTGCCGAAGGCGCTGTCGGCAAGATCGCAGAAACCGTCTGGATCAGGGTCGTCACGATCATGATGCTCTCCTAGAAATCATCATCGTGACGCCGAACCCTTAGCGCTTCGACAGGATTATGCGTTAATGACCTCAAGCGCGGCGCGCACCGCGGCGACTGCTTCCGCTGCCTTGTCGCCATCCGGGCCACCGCCCTGCGCCATGTCGGGACGGCCACCGCCGCCCTGCCCGCCGAGCGTCGCTACCGCAATCTTGAGCAGGTCCACCGCGTTGTGGCTCGCTACCAGATCCGCCGTCACGCCGACCGCGACCGAGGCGCGGCCTTCGTTGATCGCAACCATTACCGCGATGCCGGAGCCAAGGCGCTGTTTGGCCTCGTCGACCGCGCCCCGTAGACCCTTGGCTTCGAAGTCGTTGAGCACTTGGCCGATGAACGCGACGCCGCCGACCTGTTCGGGGCCTGCCGCTTCGCCGGAGCCACCCCCGCCGAGCGCAAGTGCCTTCTTCGCATCGGCGAGTTCGCGTTCGAGGCGGCGGCGGTCTTCGAGCAGCGACGCGACGCGTGCCGGAACCTCGTCGGGGGTCGACTTCAAGACCGCCGCTGCTTCGCGCAGGCGATCGTCGCGGCCGGTCAGATACGCGCGTGCCGCTTCGCCGGTGAGGGCTTCGACACGGCGGATACCGCTGGACACTGCGCCTTCGCCAACGACCTTGAACAGGCCGATATCGCCGAGCGCGTTGACATGTGTGCCGCCGCACAGCTCGATCGAGTACGTGCCCTCGTCAGTCGACCCCATCGACACGACGCGCACTTCGTCGCCATATTTTTCGCCGAACAGCGCCATCGCGCCCATCGCGATCGCGTCGTCGGGGGTCATCAGCAGCGTCGTCACCGCGCCGTTGCCGCGAACCTGCGCGTTCACGTCGGCCTCGACCTGCGCGATGTCGGCGGGGGTCATCGCGACCGGCTGCGAGAAGTCGAAGCGCAGGCGATCGGGCGCGACGAGGCTCCCCTTCTGCGCGACGTGCTTGCCGAGGCGTTCGCGCAGGGCCTCGTGCAGCAGATGGGTCGCGGAGTGGTTGGCGCGGATCTGTGCGCGGCGCGCGACGTCGATCTGGAGCTTGACCGGATCGCCAACCTTGATCTCGCCCGCATTGACGATCGCGTGATGGACGAAGACGCGGCCTAGTTGCTTCGAGGTCTCGGTGACGTTGGCACGTAAACCGGTGTCGTTCGAGATGTGGCCCGCGTCGCCGACCTGTCCACCGCTCTCGCCATAAAAGGGCGTCTGGTTGACGACGATCGCGACCGTATCGCCGACCGTTGCGTGGTCGACCCGCGCGCCGTCCTTGACCAAAGCGACGACTTCGCCCTCGCCGGTATCCGACGCGTAGCCGAGGAACTCGGTGCCGCCGGTCTGCTCGACGATGTCGAACCAGATGTCGTCCGAGGCCTTTGCGCCCGAGCCCTTCCAGGCGGCGCGGGCGGCGCGCTTCTGCTCGGCCATCGCAGTGTCGAAGCCTTCGCGGTCGACGGCGATGTTGCGCTCGCGCAGCGCATCCTCGGTCAGGTCGTACGGGAAGCCGAAGGTGTCATAGAGCTTGAACGCGACGTCGCCGGCCAGCGTGCCGTCGGTCATCCCGGTAGTTGCCTCGTCGAGCAGCTTCAGTCCCTTGTCGAGCGTCTGGCGGAAACGCGTTTCCTCCTGCTGCAACGTCGCCTCGATCAGCGGGCGTGCGCGCGACAGTTCGGGATACGCGGCGCCCATTTCGGTGACGAGCGCGGCGACCAGTCGGTGCATCAGCGGCTGCTTGGCGCCGAGGATGTGTGCGTGGCGCATCGCGCGGCGCATGATCCGGCGCAGGACATAGCCGCGGCCCTCGCTCGCGGGCAGCACGCCGTCCGCGATCAGGAAGCCCGCGGTGCGCAGGTGATCGGCGATCACGCGGTGACTGGCGGTGTTGGCGCCATCGGTCGCGGTGTGCGTCAGCGCGCCCGACGCCGCGATCAGCGCCTTGAACGTGTCGGTGTCGTAATTGTCGGTGACGCCCTGCATGACGGCGGCGATACGCTCGAGCCCCATGCCGGTGTCGATCGAGGGTTTTGGCAAATTGCCGACGATCTCGGCATTCTCCTGCTCGTACTGCATGAACACGAGGTTCCAGATCTCGACGAAACGATCGCCGTCCTCGTCGGGGCTGCCGGGAGGGCCGCCGGGGATGTGGTCGCCGTGATCGTAGAAGATTTCGGAGCACGGCCCGCACGGCCCGTTGTCGCCCATCGACCAGAAATTGTCCTTGGTCGGGATGCGGATGATGCGGTGATCGGGCAGGCCCGCGATCTTCTTCCAGAGGTCGAACGCCTCGTCGTCGGTGTGATAGACGGTGGCGGTCAATTTATCGGGCGACAGGCCCCATTCGCGCGTGAGCAGCGTCCAGGCGTGGGTGATCGCCTGTTCCTTGAAATAATCGCCGAACGAGAAATTGCCGAGCATTTCGAAGAAGGTGTGGTGGCGCGCGGTGTAGCCGACATTGTCGAGATCATTGTGCTTGCCGCCGGCGCGGACGCATTTCTGCGACGAGGTCGCGGTGGTGTAGGGGCGCGATTCGAGGCCTGTGAAGACGTTCTTGAACGGCACCATCCCGGCGTTGACGAACATCAGCGTCGGGTCGTTCTGCGGCACGAGCGGTGCGGAGGGCACGATCTGGTGCCCCTGCGATCCGAAATAGTCGAGGAAGCCGCGGCGGATGTCGTTCGTCGATGTCATGGCGGGGACTTAGGCGAGCGGGGCGGTTCGCTCAAGTGAGGTGTGTGAGGAGGCTCGGACGTACGCCGTTGAAACGACGAAAGCTTGTTTCCCCGCGAAGGCGGGGACCCAGACTGGGCTCCCGCCTTCGCGGGAGAACAAGGGGGTGCTGCCGTCGCCCCCTTTCACACCCACCACCCCACAACACTGCCACCCCGGCGAAGGCCGGGGCCCAATTGGAAAGGTGGAAATAATGGAGCGCGGTGCCTCGTTATCACCGTCCCCCAATTGGGCCCCGGCCTTCGCCGGGGTGGTGGAGTGCGCGGTGAGCGTGACTGCCTCGTTGGAGGCATTACCCCAACGGCGCGTCGAGCGACTTGGGCGGTTCGCTGAACCATTTCGGGCCAGCGTCGGTCATGTGGAAGCAATCCTCGATCCGCACGCCGTACCGTCCGGGGATGTAGATGCCCGGCTCGTCGGAGAAACACATACCCGCCGCCAACTTCGTGGCCTCCCCGCGGACGAGGTTGACGGGTTCGTGGCCGTCCATGCCGATGCCGTGGCCGGTGCGGTGCGACAGGCCGGGGAGTTTGTAGCCGGGGCCGTAGCCAAGCGTTTCGTAATGCCGCCGAACCGCATCGTCGACGCTGCCCGCCGTCGCGCCGATTGTCGCGGCGGCGAACGCAATCTGCTGGCCGCGGGCGACCTGGTCCCAGGTCTTCCGCTGGTCTGCGGTCGCCGCGCCGTGCACCCAGGTGCGCGAGATGTCGGACTGATAGCCCTGCACGGTGCAGCCGCAATCCATCAGCACGACTTGGCCTTCAGCGACGCGGTGGATCTCGCGGCTGCCGTGCGGATAGGCGGACGCTTCGCCGATCAGCGCCAGCGCGAATTCGGGGGCGCCGCCGAGCTTGCGGGTCGCGGCGTTCATCAGCGCGCCGATCTCCGGGCCGGTCATGCCTTTCTCGACGCGCGGCTTGGTCCAGCGATAGGCCGCAAGCGTGACCTCGGTCGCCGCCTGCATGAGCGCGATCTCGGCGGGGGTCTTGATCATCCGGCAGCCGCGGACGACGGGGTCGGCGGACACGATCTTCGCATCCGGCAGCACGCGCTGGAGACCGGCATAGGCGAAATACCGCACCTCCGCCTCCAGCCCGATCGGCCGCGCGGCCAGCTTTCGGTCGCGCAGGAAGCCGGCGGCGACGGCGAGCGGGTTCTCGTCCTCCTGCCAGACGCGCACCTCGGCGGGGACGGCGAGCGTCTCGCGCACCGATGGCTCCTCGAAGAACGGCGTGACGATGCACGGCTCGCCTTCGACCGGCAGGATCGCCAGCGTCAGCCGCTCGCTCGTGTGCCAGCGAACGCCTGTGAAGTAGATCATCGACGATCCCGGCTCGATCAGCACCGCGCCGATGCCCGCCGCTTTCATCAACGCCTGCGCGCGGACCAGCCTCGCGGCGCGTTCGGCGGCATTGATCGGCCTGGTCGTGCCGGTGATGTCGGACAGCGCCGACAGATCGGGTTCGGCCGCGCGGAGGATCGCGGTGGTCGACAGCAACGGCGCCGCGATCGCGAGGCTCAGCAGGTCGCGACGCGAGGGACTGAAGGCGGATTTACGGGGTGTGGTCGACATCGCCGGACGATAGGGTCCTTGACCCGGGCGCCGCAATCCCCTTCCCTGTCCGCAATTCTCGGGAGCGATTAATGGCCAAGCGGCTAACCTATTACATCTTGTTCGGCCTCGTCGCGGGGATGGTCGTCGGCTGGGTTCTGAACGCGTCGATCGACAACGGCACGCCGGAGTCCGCGGCGCAGTTGAAGGACATCGCCGGCTATTTCTCGATCGTGACGTCGCTGTTCCTGCGGTTGATCAAGATGATCATCGCACCGCTGGTCTTCTCGACGCTGGTCGTCGGGATCGCGCATATGGGGGATACGGGCGCGCTCGGTCGCGTCGGGTTGCGCAGCCTTGGCTGGTTCGTCTGCGCGAGCCTATTGTCGCTGACGCTGGGCATGATCCTGGTCAACGTGTTGCAGCCGGGCGTGGGCCTCGCGCTCGCGATCCCGCCGGCGACCGCTTCGAGCGGTGTCGATGCCGCGGCGTTCGATCTTGCCAAGTTCATTTCGCATATCGTGCCCGATTCGATGATCGCGGCGATGGCGAGCAACGAAATTTTGCAGATCGTCGTGTTCTCGGTGTTCGTCGGCGTCGCGATCACTGCGGTCGGCGAAAAGGCCGCGCCTCTGGTCAAGGCGATCGAGGCGCTGGTCGCGGTGATGCTCCAGATCACCAATTACGTGATGCGGTTTGCGCCGTTTGCAGTGTTCGCGGCGGTGACGGCGACGCTCGCCGAGCGGGGGCCGAGCATTCTTGGCGATCTCGGCTATTTCATGCTGACCTTCTATCTCGGGCTGGCGCTGCTGTGGGCGATGCTGATCGGGATCGCGTTCCTGCTGATCGGGCCGCGGACGCGGTTGCTGGTGCGGTATATTCGTGATCCTTTGATCCTCGCCTTCTCGGCGGCATCGTCGGAGGCGGCATATCCGCGGACGTTGGAGGCGCTCGACCGGTTCGGCGTGCCGCCACGGATCGCGAGCTTCGTGCTGCCGCTCGGCTATTCGTTCAATCTCGACGGATCGATGATGTACATGACGTTCGCGTCGCTGTTCATTGCGCAGGCCTACGGCATAGACATGCCGATCGGGCAGCAGATCGCGATGCTGCTAGTGCTGATGGTCACGTCGAAGGGGATTGCGGGCGTGCCGCGCGCGTCGCTGGTGGTGATTGCGGGGACGCTGTCGATGTTCAAGATCCCGGAGGCGGGCATCCTGCTGATCCTGGCGGTGGATCATTTCCTCGACATGGGGCGCTCGGCGACGAACGTGATCGGCAATGCGGTAGCGGCGACTGTGGTGGCGAAGTGGGAGGGCGGGCTTGACGAGCGTGAGCCGGCCGACCGTGATCCGCCGGCGGCGCCGACCGGGCATGGGCCGAAAACCAATATCGACAGCTATGAGAAGATTACGCCGGGGCAAGCTTAGAGTGCGATGACTTCAGGTTAATCCATCACGGCTTCCTCCTCTTCAGGGGAGGGTTGGGGTGTGTTTTCCCAAGCGGCGGTGCCAGTCGATACCCCCCCCTGAAGGGGAGGGGTGTCGTTACAGCGCGAAAGTTTGAAGACCGCGTTTCGGGTCTTCCCGTCATCCAAGGCTTGTTCCGGGGTCCATCGTTCCGAGAACTCATACCCCTTGATCATGTGGAACCGTGGATGCCGGAACGAGCCCGGCATGACGGATTTGGATGGGATTTCGCTTCACCCAACGCTTCGGCTGTGCCCCACCCGTCAGGCGTAGGCGTAGGGGCCGCCCTTTTTTAGGCCGGCCTGGTACGCGGGGCGCGCGTGGACCTTGGCCAGCCAGGCGATCGTCGCGGGGCGCGAATCGTTCAGGCCGCCGCGGCTGCGCGCGGCTTCGAGGGGGAAGCTCATCATGATGTCGGCGGCGGTCATATCGGCGCCGGCGAACCAGGGGCGCTGCGACAGCTCGGATTCGACATAGTCGAGATGGACGTCGATCATCGGCTGGATCTTCTTGACCGCGACCTTGCCCATGATCGGGATGCGCCCGAGAACCAGTTTCAGCAGCAGCGGCGGCATCATCGAGCCTTCCGCGTAATGGAGCCAGAACCGGTAGCGGAGTGCGTCGGCGCGTTTGGCGGGCGCGCCCAGTTTGCCGTCGGCCTTGTCGACGAGATATTCGACGATCGCGCCGGTTTCGGCGACGACCTGGCCATCTTGGACGTCGGCATCCTCGATAACCGGCGACTTGCCTAACGGATGGACTTTCTTGAGTTCGGGCGGGGCGAGCATGGTCTGCCTGTTCCGCTCGTAGCGCTTGATCTCGTAGGGGAGGCCGAGTTCCTCGAGCATCCACAGGATACGCTGTGATCGCGAGTTTTCGAGGTGGTGGACTATGATCATGCTGGCTCCCCTGTCGTTTATCCGGCCGATTTGCTCGCCGTCCAGATCCAGGCGACGGCGGGGAATTCCACCGTGGCGCCGTTGCCGTGACGTTCACAGACCTGGGTGAGACGCGCGATGTGGCGCTCGCGTTCCTCCGGGGCGGCGTCGCGAATGGCGGAGGCGGCGGGGCCGATGCGGCGGAAATAGTCGACGGCGTCGGCTACGGGGTCGACGCCCTCGCCTGCCCGGTAGGCGAAGTCGATGCGCTCAGGTCGGGCGGCGTGCCAGCCGGCGTTTTCAAGTATCGTCGCGACATAGGTTGGATCGGCGAATGCGAAGGGCCCGGGTGCGGTGCTTGCCGGGGCGTCTGCGTCGCCGCCGGTTGCAGTGATGGTTTCGGTCGCCCAGCAGTTGGCGGCGCGTTCGGCGAAACAGGAAAAAACGAGCGTCGCGCCGGGGGCAGCGGCTTTGGCCAAGGTAGCGAAGGCCGTGATGGGGTCTGCGAAGAACATCACGCCGTGGCGCGAGACGTAGAGGTCTGTCGGGGCATGGTTCGGGGCGGCGACGGTGATGTCGGCGCATTCGAAGCTGGCATTGGCTTGGGTTGCGGCGCGGTGTCTGGCGATCTCGATCAGGGCTGGCGAGAGATCTATGCCGGTTACAACCGCGTTCGGGAGGGCTTGCGCGGCGGCTAAAGTGGTTGCGCCGGCGCCGCAGCCTATGTCGATGATCTTGTGGGTTCGGGGGGGCGCGGCGGCTAGGATCGCTGCGTTCAAATGTGGGGTCAGGTTGGTGAAGCTGCGGTCGGTTCGGCGCCATTCTTCAGCCCAGACGTCGCCTATTCTGCCGGTCCAGTCATAGGCGGTGGTCATGGGTTGGGGTACTTTATGGTTGCGGTCTGGGGCTGCGGTTTGGAGTGAAGTATAGGAAGTATAGTCGCTGGCGTGGGTTTGGCGTTGGGTATTTGGAGGTTTCGCGGAGCCCGTTGCGTTACTTTGCTCGGCAGTCTGCGCTTCGTTGTTTCCCCGCGAAGGCGGGGATCCAGGCTGGGCTCCCGCCTTCGCGGGAGAACAAGGGGGGGACGGTGTTCACGCGCCAGTACGGTGCTTTTTGCCGCGAGGGAGCTTGGCCTGGTGCGGGACTTCTTTGAGCCGCCTTGCCAATTGGACCCCGGCCTTCGCCGGGGTGGTGCTGGGGATGGCTGGCGCGGTGTTAGTTCACTACGTCTTTGCATCATCGGTTTTGCATCATCGGTCGTACACGTGCTCGGCTATCATGCGCGTGCACCATTCACCGCGTGCCCTCACCCTCCCATTGCGAGGGCAATGGGCCCCTCCCTCTTCTCCCCTTAGGGAGAGGGGTTTAGGGGGTTAGGCGTCGTCTTCGACGTCGGGGCCGGCCATCATTTCCTCGGCGACCTTCTCGGTGCGGGCGCGGATCTGCTTTTCGAGGCGGTCGGCGGTTTCGGGGTTGTCCTTGAGGAAGGTCTTCGAGTTCTCGCGGCCTTGGCCCAAGCGGACGCTGTCATAGCTGAACCACGCGCCCGATTTCTCGACGAGCCCGGCCTTTACGCCGAGATCGAGGATTTCGCCGAGCTTCGAGACGCCCTGCCCGTACATGATGTCGAACTCGACCTGCTTGAACGGCGGGGCGACCTTGTTCTTGACGACCTTCACGCGGGTCTGGTTGCCCGTCACTTCTTCGCCGGCCTTGATCGCGCCGATGCGGCGGATGTCGAGGCGGACCGAGGCGTAGAACTTCAGTGCGTTGCCGCCGGTCGTCGTCTCCGGGTTGCCGTACATGACGCCGATCTTCATGCGGAGCTGGTTGATGAAGATCACCATGCAGCGCGAGCGGCTGATCGAGCCGGTGAGCTTGCGCAAGCTCTGCGACATCAGGCGGGCCTGGAGGCCGACATGGCTGTCGCCCATCTCGCCTTCGATTTCGGCACGCGGCACGAGCGCTGCGACCGAGTCGACCACGAGCACGTCGATCGCGTTCGAACGGACCAACGTGTCGACGATCTCGAGCGCCTGCTCGCCGGTGTCGGGCTGCGAGACGATCAGTTCGTCGATGTTGACGCCGAGCTTCTTGGCGTAGACCGGGTCGAGCGCGTGCTCGGCATCGACGAACGCCGCGGTGCCGCCACCCTTCTGCGCTTCGGCGATCACGTGGAGCGCGAGCGTGGTCTTGCCCGACGATTCCGGACCGTAGATCTCGATCACGCGGCCGCGCGGCAGGCCGCCGACGCCGAGTGCGATGTCGAGCCCGAGCGAGCCGGTCGAGATGACCTCGACCTGCATGGTTTCCTTCGAGCCCAGGCGCATTGCCGAGCCCTTGCCGAAGGCGCGGTCGATCTGCGCGAGCGCGGCGTCGAGCGCCTTCTGGCGGTCGTTGGTTGCGGTTGCCATGCCGGTGTCGATCACTTTCAGATTAGCGGTCATTGATAAGCTCCCATCGCTAAAGCAAGCGCGCGTGCCATTCAACGCGTCAAACGCCATGTATTCTCTTTGTTCTTATGGAACAAGTAGGGAACGTTGGGTTTTTGCGGGAATTTTGCGGTGGCTGGGTCTGGGGAGGGTCGCGGAGCAACAGCCCGAGACGAGCTGGTGCCTGCCTGAATTGGATAGCTGCCCCGTCGGCGGAGGCTGGGTGAAGAAGTTGGAGTAACGAAGTGCGGCTGTCCGTCAGCGACGTTTCCCAATTGGGCCCCGGCCTCCGCCGGGTGGGTGCCTGTGGGTGGGTCACCTGCCGAAAAAATGTGCGGGTTACGGGCCAACGGGCTGGGTGATTAGGTCGAGATCGGTTCGGATTGTTCGGCATAGGCTCTGGCACTGGCCGACTCGTGGGCGGGTTCGATACGAGTCCGTGGCGGGCGGTTTGATTTGCGGCTCTGGATCCTGACTTTCGTCAGGATGACGGAGGTGGGGTGATCGCGCCATCGCGTAGCCGCACCATCGCGGGGGCTGATCGTTTGGTGTCGTTTCGTTCAGGCCAAAGTCGTTGCGAGTGTCCACCAGCCGTTGGCTTGGGCAGTTGTTGTGGCGGTGTCTCTGGCTTCGGGGGTTTCGAACAGGGCGAAGCAGGTGGCGCCGGAGCCGGACATCCTGGACAGGAGGACGCCTTGTGCTGCGTCCAGGAGGGCTCGGACCTGGGCGATTTCGGGGGCTAGCGCCAGCGCGGGGGGCTCGAGGTCGTTGCGGCCGGCTTTTGCGCGGTCGAGGAGGGTGCCGTCGGGGATCGGGCCTCGGTCCTGGCCGTCCCAGGTCTTGAAGACTGCCGCGGTCGAGACGGCGACGCCGGGGTTTACGAGCAGGAGGGGGGTGCCGGACAGGCCTTCGAGGTTCGTGAGAGTGTCGCCTTTGCCGGTGCCGAGCGTGGTGCGGTTGGCGAGGCAGGCGGGGACGTCTGCGCCGAGCTTTGCGGCAATTTCGTGGAGACGGGGGTGGGTTGTCGAGATCCCGTGGAGGCGGGCCAGCGCTCGGAGAGTGGCGGCGGCGTCGGCTGAGCCTCCGCCTATGCCCGAGGCGATGGGGAGGTGCTTTTCGAGAATTATCGCGTGGTGGGTGTTTGGGGCAAAGGCGGTGGTGAAGGCGTCGGCTGCGGCGGTTACGAGGTTGCCTTGCCAGGGGGCGTGGCTTGGGATGGCGTTGGGCGCGCGGGGTGCTTCGTCATTTGCCGTTCCCAATTGGGCCCCGACCTTCGCCGGGGGGGTGTTTGGGAGGAGTGCTGCGGCGAAGGGGCCGGTTATGGTGAAGGTGTTGGCCTCGGCGGGTACCACCGTGATGATGTCGCCGTCGGTGGCGAACGCGAAGAGGGTTTCGAGGTCGTGATAGCCGTCGGGGCGGCGACGGCGGACGTGGAGGGCCAGGTTGATCTTGGCGGGGGCGGGTTCGGTGATGGCGGGCATTTTGGGTCTCGAGGTTCAGCGGATTTGGACTTGGCTTAGCTGACCGCGGGGCGCTGGCAACTGGAGGTGCACTCTCCAGCGTCCGTCATCCTGACGACAGTGCTGCGGGCGGGTTTAGCCAACAAACACCCGTCATCCCAGCGGACGCTGGGATCTCGTGTGGGGCGGGTGGTGCGTGCCTCGTGGGATACCCCAGCTTTCGCTGGGGTGACGGGCTTTGGAAGGTGTCGGCCCTTCCCTCTTCCGGTGGGAGAAGGATTTCAGCGGTGAGCTTTTGGCGGAAGGCCGTTGGCGATCTTGGCGGTTATGCGGGCGGTTTCGGTTGGTTCGGCGGTCAGGAGCGCGGCGCGCCAAGCATACCGCGCTTCGTATTGGCGGCCGACCGTCCAATAGGCGTCGCCGAGATGATCGCCGATCTCGGTGTTGGCGGGTTCGCTCCGCGCTGCGCGTTCGAGCAACGGGAGTGCGCGCGCCGTGTCGCCTGAGAGGTGGTAGGCCCAGCCTAGCGAGTCGGTGATCGAGGCGTTCGCGGGATCGAGGCGGGTGGCGCGTTCGAGGAGCCGGATCGAGGCGGGGATGTCGTCGCCGTGCTCGACTTGCGCGAAGCCGAGATAGTTGAGCGCGAGCGGTTGCGCGGGGCCGCGGGCGACGGCCTTTTCGAGCGCATCGCGCGCTTCGGGCCAGCGACCGGCCTGGTCGAGTGCGCCGCCATATTGCAGCCAATTGCCCCAGCTGCCGCCCTTTGCACCGTCCGCGGCGATGATGCGCTGGTACCAGGTCGCGGCGTCGGCGGGGTTGCCGGTGGTCAGCAACAGGTCGGCATAGCGTTGCCAGTCGGCGGGGCCGGCGTCCTTCTGGTCGACGCGGTTCTTGGCGGCGGCGAGCGCTTCACCGTTGCGGTCGGCGGTGGCGAGGATGTCGATGCGCTCGGCGGCGGCAGCCGAGGCGGAGGGGCTTTTCGCGTCGATACCGTCGAGCACGACGAGCGCGCGGTCGACCAGCGTGTTGCGGGCGAGCGCGTCGGCGAGGAGGACACGGGCCGCGTCGAAACTGGGGTCGGCGCGCAGGGCGGCCTGGGTCAGTGCGATCGAAAGCGGCGAGGGTTCGCCCGCGCTGAGATCGCTGGCGAGGCGGGCAAGCAGGCGCGACACGCCGACCGCGAGCGGTTGCTTGCGCGGTGTGGCGGCGATCAGCGTCCGCGTTTCGGTGGCGAAGCGGTTGGCGACGGGGTCCTTCGCGGCGGTGGCGAGCGAGGGTTCGGGATCGCGCCCCTCGGCCTGCGCGACCAACGCGTAGAGCGAGGGGGCGAGGACCACCAGCGGCCCGGTCGAGAGCGTCGCGATGGCAGCGCTGGCAGCCTTCGCGTCGTTCCGTCGTGCCGCGTCCGCGAGCGGGATCAGCGCGGCGTCGGCCGGGGCTACGCCAGCCCTGTTCAGTATGGCGGCGGCGCGGGTGGCGAGCGGCATGTCGCCGGCCTCCAGCGCCTCGCGGTAAGCGCGGATCGCGACGACGGGATCGCCGGGGGTGGCCGCCAGAACCTTGGCATAGCTGGCGGCGGCCAGGCTCGTATCGCCTTCAGCGTCGGCCGCGCGGGCCTTCAGATAGGCGGAAAGGTCAGCCGGCGCCGCCGTGGCGGGCGCCGCCACGGCGAGACCTAGTGCGAGAAACAGACGCTTACATGTTGGGATAATTGGGGCCTCCGCCGCCCTCGGGTACGACCCAGTTGATGTTCTGGGTGGGGTCCTTGATGTCGCAGGTCTTGCAGTGGACGCAGTTCTGCGCGTTGATGACGAACTTGGGGTCGCCCTCTTCTACACCCACCACCTCGTAAACGCCGGCCGGGCAATAGCGTTGCGCGGGTTCGTCGTACATCGGCAGGTTGTAGGCGATCGGCACGCTCGGATCCTTGAGCGTCAAATGGACCGGCTGGTCCTCCTCGTGGTTGGTGTTCGAGACGAACACCGACGAGAGGCGATCGAAGGTGAGCACGCCGTCGGGCTTGGGGTAGACGATCGGCTTGACGAGATCCTTGCGCCACAGGCTCTCATTGTCGGGATGGTGTCGCATCGTGAAGGGCATCTTGATGCCCAGATGCTCTAACCACATCGTCACGCCGGCGAGCCCTGAGCCGATCAGGTCGCCGAACTTCTTGACCAGCGGCACGACGTTGCGGACAACAGACAATTCCTTCTTCACCCAGCTCTTCTCGAACGCCTCGGGATAGGCGGCGAGTTCGTCATGGCCGCGCTGCGAGACGATCGCCTCGACCGCGGCCTCGGCGGCCATCATGCCGGACTTCATCGCGGTATGCGTACCCTTGATCCGCGGCACGTTGAGGAAGCCGGCGCTGTCGCCGATGAGGGCGGCGCCGGGCATCACGAGCTTGGGGATCGACTGGAGGCCGCCGTCGCTGATCGCGCGCGCGCCGTAGCTGACGCGCTTGGCGCCCTTCAGCAGCGCGGCGATCTCGGGGTGCGTCTTCCAGCGCTGCATTTCGTGGAACGGCGAGAGATGCGGGTTGGTGTAGTTCAGCCACGTGACGAAGCCGATCGAGACCTGGCCGTTCGCCTGGTGATAGATCCAGCCGCCGCCGTTCGAGCCCTCGGTCTCGGTCAGTGGCCAACCCTGCGTGTGGATGACGCGACCGGGGCTGTGGAGCGCGGGATCGATGTCCCAGAGTTCCTTGATGCCGAGGCCGTAGACCTGCGGGTCGCTGTCCTTGGCGAGGTCGAACGTGCGGATCAGTTCCTTGGTGAGGTGACCGCGCACGCCTTCGGAGAAGAAGGTATACTTCGCGTGAAGTTCGAGCCCCGGCGTGTAGTCGCCCTTGTGCGTGCCGTCGCGGGCGACGCCCATGTCGCCGGTCGCGACGCCCTTCACCGAGCCGTCGTCATTGAACAGGACTTCCGCGGCGGCGAACCCTGGGAAGATCTCGACGCCCAACTCCTCCGCCTTGCCCGCGAGCCACCGGCACAAATTGCCGAGCGAGCCGGTATACGTGCCCTTGTTGTGCATGAACGAGGGCGTGACGAAGTGCGGCATTTCGCTCTTCTTCGTCTTGGTGAGGATCCAGTGATGGTTCTCCGTCACCGGCACTTCGGCGAGCGGGCAACCGTCCTCACGCCAGTTCGGCAATAGCTCGTCGAGGCTTTTCGGGTCGATGACCGCGCCGGACAGGATGTGCGCGCCGACTTCGGAGCCCTTTTCGAGCACGCAGACGCTGATCTCGGCGTCCTTCTCGGCCGCGAGCTGTTTCAGGCGGATCGCTGCCGAGAGACCGGCCGGGCCAGCGCCGACGATCACCACGTCGTACGGCATCGATTCACGTGTCGTCATCATCGTCTCCCGGGGGATGTCCCCTATTGCCATAGCTTTGCGCCCCACCCTTCGTTCGGGCTCGGGCCGGCACCATCTTGTCCAATATGGCGATTGCGCGAGTTGACCGCCACGTCAACCGTGCAGCATAGGTTACCCTGTGGGGGCGGACCAAACCATCGACTGGCGAAATACAGCGGCGAGCGCGCTCGACTGGTGGCACGAGGCTGGCGTCGACACGCTGGTCGACGACGTCCCGCGCGACTGGTTCGCGGCGCCTGAACCGCTGGTCGTGCCCACCGCCGCACCTGCCGCGCCGGTCGTCGCACTGTCCGCGATGCCGCTTTCACTGGCCGATTTCCTCGAGTGGCGGAGCAGCGCGGAGGTTCCCGAGGCGGACTGGAGCGGGGTTTCGCTGGCCGCGGTTGGTCCGGCTGACGCTACGGTCATGGTGCTTGTCGATTGCCCCGACCGGGACGACGGCGATGCAGGGGCATTGCTGAGTGGGGCGTCGGGGCGGTTGCTCGACAAGATGCTCGCCGCGATCGGCCTGACGCGTGACGAAGTGCATCTCGCGGCGGTCTGCGCGAAGCGGCCGACGGCGGGGCGGATCCAGAGCGAGATCGAGGATCGGCTCGCGGAAATCGCCAAGCATCACATCGGGTTGGTTGCACCCAAGCGACTGCTGCTGCTCGGTAATGCGGCGAGCCGTGCGATCCTCGGGACGGAATTACAGGCCGCGCGCGGGCGTTTACACGAGTTTAACCATAAGACCGGAAGAACGGGGTCCGGTTCGGCGTCTGGCGAAGCTTCCAGCGAGACCGGCGTGGTCGCGAGCTTTCATCCGCGGTTCCTGATCGAGAAGCCCGCGGCCAAGGCCGAGGCCTGGAAGGATTTGCAGATGCTGATGCGCGGACTGACGTCGCAAGAGGGTATGAGATGATTCGGACTCTAGCTATCGTTATGGGGCTCAGCGCCCTCCCCTTCCCGGCTCTGGCGGCGACCGTCGCGGGTGAGCCTGCCGGCGATGCGCGGCTCGGGACGACGAAGCTGGTCGGTGCGCCGACGTTGGAGCAGATCCCGGACCAGCTTGATGCCGGCCAGCGCGAGGCGTACAGGACGGTGTTCGCCGCGATCCGCGACGGCAAGTGGACCGATGCGCAGATCGGGCTCGACACCATGAAGCCTGGCCCGCTGCACGCGATCGCGCGCGCCGAGATGTATACGGCGAAGGGCTCGCCCAAGGTCGAGATGGAGCCGCTGGTCGCGCTACTCAACGAAGCGCCGGAATTGCCGGAAGCCGCGCAGATCTCGCGGTTGGCAACGGTGCGCGGTGCGGTCGACCTGCCCCCCCTGCCCACGGCACAGCGACTGATCTGGCAAGACGGCGCACCGCGTCGCGTCCGCGCCAAGAGCCTGCAGGGCGACATGATCGCCGCCGATCTTGCGCTGAAGATGCAGCCTTACGTCAAGGCGGACATGGGCCGCGAGGCGCAGTCGTTGCTCGAAAGCACGCCGGGGCTCACGCCCGAGGCGTTGACCGAGTGGCAGCAGAAGATAGCATGGATTTATTTCCTGCAGGGCGACGATGCGAACGCGCGCGTGATGGCGGCGAAGGCGCAGAACGGCGTCGGCGACTGGGCGGTCCAGGGTCGCTGGGTCGGCGCGCTGTCGGCATGGCGGCAGAATGACTGCGCGAATGCCGAGACCGGGTTCGAGGGTGTCGCGGCGCGGGCCGGCGACGTCGATCTGCGGGCAGCGGCTTTGTACTGGGCCTCGCGCGCAGACATGGTGTGCTCGCGCCCCGACAAGATCGAGGGCCGGCTGAAGGCGGCGGCGCAGTTCGGCGAGAGCTTCTACGGCCAGCTTGCGCGCCAGCAGCTGGCGATGAAGGACAAGGGCACGTCGGTCGGCGGGCTCGTCGCGAGCGACTGGAAGGTCGTCGGCAAGCGCCCGAACGTGCGCGTCGCGGCGGCACTGGTCGAGGTCGGCGAGACCGATCTGGCCGATACCGTCATCCGCCAGCAGGCCAAGATCGGCGACCCGCGCGAGTTCGGCAACCTGGTGCGCGTAGCGGAAGCGCTGAGCCTGCCGGCGACGACCGTTTGGCTCGCGCACAATTGCCCGCAGGGCGTCACGTCGACTGCTGAGGCGCGTTATCCGACGCCGAACTGGACGCCGGACAGCGGCTGGCACATCGATAAGGCGCTGGTCTACGCGCACACGCTCGAGGAATCGCGGTTCCGCAACACCGTGAAGAGCCCGGCCGGCGCGTACGGCCTGATGCAGATCATGCCGGCCGCCGCGACCGATTTCGCGCGCGAACGTGGCACCTCGATCGACATGAAGGCACTGACCAAGCCCAGCACCAACATGGATATCGGCCAGCGCCATCTGGAGCGGCTGCGTGACATGGCGGGCGTCACCGGTGGGCTGCTGCCCAAGGTCATCGCGGCCTATAATGCGGGCCCGCGCCCGGTCGGCGACTGGAACGCGATCGTCCACGATAACGGCGATCCGCTGCTGTATATCGAGAGCATTCCGTACTGGGAGACACGTGGCTACGTGACCACCGTGCTGCGCAATTACTGGATGTACGAGGCGCAGGGCGGCAAGAAGGCATCGACCAGCCGCAATGCGTTGGCGCAGGGCATGTGGCCGCGCTTCCCGGGCCTGCCGGGTGCGACAGCGGTACGGATGAATGCCCGGCCGAACGCGCGCGCGAGTGCCAGCGTGGCGCCGCTGGGTGCTACGGTCGCGGTCAACGCCAGCGTCCGGCCGCAATCCGCCACCATCACGCGCGCGGACTGAGTTTCATGCCGATCGATGAGAGCCGGACGTTCCTGCCGGTGCGGATTGCCGTACTGACTGTGTCGGACACACGTGGGCTGGCGGAGGATCGCTCGGGCGATACGCTTGTCGCGCGACTGACCGAAGCAGGGCATGTGCTCGCCGACCGCCGGATCGAGAAGGACGACGTCGAGACGATCGTGTCGCGACTGCACGCCTGGATCGACGATCCCGAGGTGGATTGCATCATCACCACCGGTGGCACCGGCGTGACGGGTCGTGACGTGACCCCCGAGGCGGTCGAGCAGGTGGCCGAGAAGATGATTCCAGGCTTCGGCGAGCTATTCCGCATGCTCAGCTACCAGACGATCGGCACCTCGACGGTCCAGTCGCGCGCGTGCGCCTGCGTATCGCACGGCACCTATATCTTCGCGCTGCCAGGCTCGACCGGTGCGGTGAAGGACGGCTGGGACGGCATCCTGCGCGACCAGCTCGACAGCCGCCACTGCCCCTGCAATTTCGTCGAACTGATGCCGCGGCTGCTGGAGCGCTGAGGCTTTCCCTGAGGCGAGTTTGCTTTCGCCCGTCGCGTGCCCTCACCCTTCCCACGGCCAAGTGGCCGCGGGCCCCTTCCCTTTCCCCGATGGGAGAGGGAGAGACGTTGTAGGCAGCGTACGCTGGCTTGCACCAATTCGCTGCGGTTTTCGCCAGATTGTGGTGTGTCTTGCGATCCAGGTTTCACCCGTAGAGTTTAGCTGTTCGGTGAAAAAACCTCGCTGTTCGAACATCTTCGCCTATGTGTCGCACTGTATTACATAACTGGCACGCCAGATGCATTGGTCGAGATGCCGCCCCACCGGGCGCCTCATACCAATATAAGGAATGCCTGCCATGACCCCGATCTTTCTGAAGAGCCTCGTTGCCGTCGCTGCCCTCGCGATCAGCGTTCCAGCCTTCGCTACTCCATCGGCTTCGACGCAGAAGACGGTCCTGAAGTACGATGGCGAGACGCAGAAATATTGCACGGTCGAGCCGGCCATGACCGGCTCGCGGATCGATCGGAAGACCTGCAAGACGTCCGCCGAATGGTCTGCCGCTGGGCTGAACATGCCGAAGGCGGTGATGCTGGCGCAGAAGTGAGGCTGCACGGTTCGGTCGGACGAGTGCGCTTGTCTCGACCGGACCGCCTCCGCGTCAGGCCAGCGCGGACCCGCCGCGCGCCGCGTGGATCAGGTCGACGAGTTGCTTGTTGATCGACGCACCGTGAAGATGGACGTGGACCGCGTCATACCCCTCACGCCGCAACCGCTGGCGCAGCGCGTTGACCGACTCGCACTCGCCCGAGCGTGCCAGCTCGAATGCCCGTTCCACCGTGGTGATCTGTTCCGTCATGGGCCTCCCGTACGCGCTATCGCCGCAGGCGGCGAGCGCTTATTCGTACCACGGGCAAGTCGCTAGAAACTCGTCATTATTTCTCTAATGTAAATCAAGATCCTGCCGGGCAACTGCGCAGCGCAACGAATTATGTTCTATATTTGTTCTGACATCGCGCGTATCGTTTGCCGATGAAGACCACTCGACCAGTTCGCGGGGCGACGCGCAACGACGAGAGCCGGCGGTTCAACCTGCCGCAGACCGAGGCGGATGGCGACTGGCTCGACATGCGCGAGGGGATCGACGGGATCGCGCCAAAGCTGCGGACGACGGTGACGGTCGAGACCCCGCGGACGATCATCAGCCGCAATGCGTCGCCGGACGTGCCGTTCGACCGCTCGATCAATCCCTATCGCGGATGCGAACACGGCTGCATCTATTGCTTCGCGCGGCCGAGCCATGCGTTCCACGACCTGTCGCCGGGGCTGGATTTCGAGAGCAAGCTGTTCGCGAAACCATCGGCGGCGGCGTTGTTGCGGGCGGAATTGTCGAAGCCGGGCTATGCGGCCGCGCCGATGGCGTTGGGGACGAACACCGATCCGTATCAGCCGATCGAGACCGACTGGCGGATCACGCGCGGCATAATCGAGGTGCTGGCAGAGACGGATCATCCGTTGACGATCACGACCAAGTCCGACCGGGTGGTGCGCGATATCGACCTGTTGGCACCGATGGCGGCGAAGGGGCTGGCGGCGGTGGCGATGTCGATTACCTCGCTCGATCAGAAGGTGGCTTCGACCGTCGAGCCCCGCGCGCCGCACCCCGAGCGGCGATTGACGGCGGTGCGGAAGCTCGCCGATGCGGGCGTGCCGGTGTACGTTTCGATCGCACCGGTGATCCCGGCGATTACGGATCACGAGATCGAGCATCTGATCGCGCGGGCGGCGGAGGCTGGGGCGACTCGGGCGTTCTTTATCCCGGTAAGGTTGCCGCATGAGGTGGCGCCACTGTTCCGGGCTTGGCTCGACGAGCATTTTCCGGATCGCGCGGGGAAGGTGATGGCGACGATCGCGTCGCTGCGCGGGGGCAGGGATAACGATCCGAACTTCTTCACGCGGATGCAGGGGCAAGGGCCTTGGGCGGAGTTGCTGGGGACGCGGTTCCGGATCGCGTGCGCGAAGCATGGGTTGAACCGGGAGCGGGTTGCATTGCGGAGCGACCTGTTCCGTGCGCCGAGGGGGCCTCAGGGGGAATTGTTTTGAGAAGGGCGGAAGGCTTTGGCAGTGGCTTGGCCGACAACCGCCGTAAAACTCGCTAGTACGGTTCGACCTGCCGTTCTGCTCCCCCCTTGGAAGGGAGAGGTTGGGGGTGGCGCAGGTTCCGCACATTCGAACTTTAGTGGCTGAAGTGGGCATACCCACCCCTGGCTCTCCCTTTTCAGGGAGGGATGAAGGTCTTGCCGTCGGCCGCTTCTAAGCCGAGATATCGATCTACGAACTTCGCCGCGCGTCGGTCCGCGTTGCTCGCGTCGTTACGCAGCATCCTCGGGCTGCCAGAGCTCGATCGGGTTGCCTTCCGGATCGTGGATGCGGGCGAAGCGGCCGAAGCCGGGCATGTCCCATTCGGGATCGGTGATTACTGCGATCCCTGCCGTGCGAAGGGTTGCGATCAGACCATCTATTTCATCGACGCGCAGATTGAGCATCCATGGGCGATCCGCGGGGAAATAGTCGGCGTCGATGGCAAACGGCGCGAAGACGCTGGGTCCCGCCTGCGTTTCCCATGAACCATAGGGCAGCGAGCCGACGCCGAGATGCTCGACATACCAGGCGCGGATCGCCTCCGGGTCTTTCGACCGGAAGAAGAAGCCGCCGATTCCGGTCACGCCCATGCCCTGCCCCCAACGTCGCTTCGCTCAGGCCGATGCGACGATACCAGACTGGGCCCTGCAACGCAGCCGACAGACCGGACCGTTTCGGCTGCTTCTTGGCGTCGGGTTTGGGGCGCTTCCGCCCCGCCCCCGGACGCCAAGCCGACCTTGCCGGTCGCAGCCGATCGGCGCGCTAGTAGGCGCGGCCGATCAGGATGCGTTCGACCGCGGGTTCGCCGGTGAAGATGCACGCGCCGTCGTCGCAGCCGGTCTGCCCCATCGGGGCGTTGCGGATGGTGAGCTTGAGCGCCTTCAACCGCTCCACGACTTTGTCGAGCGCGGGGCCGGTGGGCTTCGACCAGCGAACGTCGACCCAGCCGGGGTTTTTCACGCCGTCCGCGAAATGCGCTTCGACCGCGGCGAAGTCGGCGGCGGGGACGATGTTGCCCTTTACGCGGTTCATAGACTCGACGTGGAGCGTCGCCTGGACGTCGTGGAGCATGCCCGAGACTTCGCTCACGAACGTGTCGCGAGGCGTGGCGATGCTGTCGAGCTTGCCGTCCTCGCGGTAGAGGCGGTCGCGGCGGATCACCGTGACGTTGCCGCCGGCGACATCGCGGCCGCCGACCTCAATCACGATCGGTGCGCCCTTCTTGACCCAGCCCCAGCGCTTGGTCGCAGCCTTGGCGGGCTTGAGGTCCAGCAGCGCGCGGACGGGTTCGCCGAGCGCGGACTGCTTGGCGAGTTCGGCCTGGAGCGACTTGCAATAGTCGACGATCGCCGCGTCCTCGGGGACGTCGCGCAGCATCGGCACGATTACGACCTGCCACGGCGCGATCATCGGCGGCACGCGCAGGCCGTCGTCGTCGCCGTGGACCATGATGACCGCGCCGATCATCCGCGTCGACACGCCCCAGCTGGTCGTGTTGCAGAGCTCGAACTCGCCGCCCGCATTCTGGAAGCGGATGTTCTGCGCCGAGGCGAAGTTGGTGCCGAGGAAATGCGAGGTGCCGGCTTGGAGCGCCTTGCCGTCCTGCATCATCGCCTCGATCGAATAGGTCGCGACGGCCCCGGGGAAGCGCTCGTTCTCGGGTTTTTCGCCGGCGATGACGTGGACGCCGAGGCATTCCTCCGCGAAATCACGATAGACTTCGAGCATCTTCAGCGTCTCTTCGCGCGCTTCGTCTGCGGTGGCGTGCGCGGTGTGGCCTTCCTGCCAGAGGAATTCGCTGGTGCGCAGGAACATGCGCGTGCGCATTTCCCAGCGGACGACGTTGGCCCATTGGTTGATCAGCACGGGCAGGTCGCGCCACGACTGGACCCAGCGCGCGAACGCAGCGCCGATGACCATTTCGGAGGTCGGGCGCACGACCAGGGGTTCCTCGAGCTTGGCTTCGGGATCGGGGATCAGGCGGCCGTACCCGTCGGCCTTGAGGCGGTGGTGCGTGACCACGGCCATCTCCTTGGCGAAACCCTCGACGTGTTCCGCCTCCTTCTCGAAGTACGAGAGCGGGATGAAGAGCGGAAAATAGCAATTCTCGTGGCCGGTCGCCTTGATCCGGTCGTCGAGCAGGCGCTGGATGCGCTCCCAGATGCCGTAGCCCCAGGGGCGGATGACCATGCAGCCGCGGACGCCCGATTCCTCGGCGAGATCGGCCTCGGAGATGACGGCCTGGTACCAGGCGGAGAAATCCGCCTCGCGGGTGACGGGGAGTGCGCGCTTTATCATGGGGTGCGGATAGCGGTTGCGGGTGGGTTCGTCACCCCATGCGCCGCCCCCTCGCTCCGTCATCCTGACGAAAGTCAGGATACAGAGCCAGGAGTGCTGCGGGTGGTACTCTGGATCCTGACTTTCGTCAGGATGACGGACGTTTGGGGTGGGATGCCCGCGCGGCCCTCGTTAGGTAGCCACCCATGTCCACCGACCGCATCCTTCCCGCCATCGGCATGCGGTTGCTGTCCGTCGTGATCTTCGCGCTGATGAACACCGCAATCAAGCTGGCCGAGCGGCATGGCGCGAGCGTGTCGGAGATCCTGTTCTTCCGGCAGTTCGGTGCGTGTTTGCTGGTGTCGGCGGTGATCCTTGCGGGGCCGGGCCTGCCTTCGGTGGCGACCAAGCGGCTGCCGGCGCATGTCGTACGCGCGATCGTCGGGCTGTCAGCGATGGCATTTACTTTCAACGGGATCGTCGCGTTGCCGCTGGCCGAGGCGACGACGATCGGGTTCACGGTGCCGGTGTTCGCGACGATCCTGGGAGCGCTGGTGTTGCGCGAGCCGACCGGGTGGCATCGCTGGGCGGCGGTGGCGGCGGGGTTCGCGGGCGTGTTGATCGTCGCGCAACCGGGGGGCGATCACTTTCCGTTATGGGGTGCGGGCTGTGCACTGGCGGGGGCGTTCGGGACCGCGAGCGTGTCGATCCTGTTGCGGCAGATCGGCAAGACCGAGAGTGCGTTGACGACGGTGTTCTGGTTCTCGGCGTTGTCGTTGATCCCGTTGTCGGTGTTCTACGGGCGGGCGGCGGAGTCGCATGATTTGGTGACTTGGGTGTGTTTGGGGGCCGTCGGGGTATTCGGCGGGCTGGCGCAGATCGCGATGACGACGTCGTTGCGGCTTGGGCCGGTTTCGGTGGTGGTGCCGATGGATTATTCGAGCTTGCTGTGGGCGACGTTGCTGGGGTGGCTGGTGTTCGACACTTTGCCAGCGGACGCGACTTGGCTTGGGGCGCCGGTCATCGTGGCGAGCGGGTTGTATATCGTCTGGCGGGAGCATGTCCGGCGGCAGGACGAGACGGACCGCGCGATAGCTTGAGGCTCTCCCGTCATCCTGACGAAAGTCAGGATCCAGGGTAATCGCGCGCTGTCGTTCTGGGCTCTGGATCCTGACTTTCGTCAGGATGACGGGATTTGGGGGACGCGTACCGTTTCGAGCATCCGCTTTGCGCGGAGGTACATTTCGATCCGTTGGGTGGTGAACAGGCCGAGCGCGAGCGCGACCAGCATGTCGGTGATGGCGAAGGCGTCGAGGTGGAGGGCGTGGCCGTCGCCGATCACGGCGCGCGCGCCGGTGCGGACTGCGACGATCGCGACGATGAACAGGACCGCTGCCGGGGAAGACGTCGTGTTGAGCGCGTGGGTGTCGAGGTCGATCGTGATCCGCATGAGCTTGCCGCGCTGCCAGCCGAGCACTGCGCCCATGACCAGGGCCAGCGCGCAGAACAGCCAGGCGAGGCCGTGGGGTGGGTACATCACGAACATGTAGAGCGCGGCGGCTGCGTAGAGCGCGGGGAAGATCCAGAGGCGTTCGAGCTTGAGCGGTTTTACCACGCTCATGCGGCGCCAGCGCACTGCGAAGACTATGGCAATGATGACGGCCGTGATCGCGTAGCTGATCCAGCCTTGTGCTTCGTGCGCCTGCATTGGTTTGAGCCCCCACCCTGTTGGGCGGAGGCTAGATCGGTTGTGGTATTCCGGGCAATCCGTTTTCCTGCGTACGCAGGAATCCAGGGTTACGGCTCGCAGCATTCGTAACCCTGGCCTCCTGCGTCCGCAGGAGAACGGTCTTGCTCGTTACTCCGCGGCTTGCGCCAACGGAGCCGGGTCCTTCCAGACTAGCACCGGTTTCCGCGCCGCCAGCGTCTCGTCGAGGCGCGCGCGGGGGGCGAAATGGGGGGCGGTCTTGAGGCTCGGGTCGCCGGCTTTCGCGCGTTCCGCCACTGAACGGAGGGCGGCGATGAACTGGTCGAGGGCTGCCTTCGACTCGGTCTCGGTTGGTTCGACCAGCATCGCGCCGTGGACGACGAGCGGGAAGTACATCGTCATCGGGTGGAAGCCTTCGTCGATCAGGCCCTTCGCGACGTCGATCGTCGAGAAGCCCTCGGCGAGGTTCGAGTCCGAGAACAACGCTTCGTGCATGCACGGACCCGAGGGGCCGAACGGGGCGTCGAGCGTGTCGTCGAGACTGCGCAGGATGTAGTTGGCGTTGAGCACCGCGTCCTCGGACACTTGGCGCAGGCCGTCTGCGCCGTGGCTAAGGATGTAGGTGAGCGCACGCGTGAACATGCCCATCTGGCCGTGGAACGCGACCATGCGGCCGAAGCTGCCGGCGTGATGTTCGCCTGCGGTCTCCTCTTCGATCAGCTCGAATTGGCCGCCTTGCTTCTCCACGAACGGAAGCGGCGCGTAAGGGGTGAGTGCTGCCGAGAACACCACCGGCCCCGAGCCTGGACCGCCGCCGCCGTGCGGTGTCGAGAAGGTCTTGTGGAGGTTGATGTGCATCGCGTCGATGCCGAGATCGCCGGGGCGGACGCGACCGACGATCGCGTTGAAGTTCGCGCCGTCGCAATAGACGTAGCCGCCCGCCGCGTGCACCGCTTCGGAGATCTCGCGCATGTCGCGCTCGAACAGGCCGCAGGTGTTGGGGTTGGTGATCATCACGCCGGCGACGTCTGGGCCGAGCCGGGCCTTCAGCGCGGCGGTGTCGACGCGGCCTTCGGCGGTGGCGGGGATGTCCTCGACGCTATAGCCGGCGAAGGCTGCAGTGGCGGGGTTGGTGCCGTGTGCGCTCTCGGGTACCAGGATGATCTTCCGCGCGCCTTCGCCCTTGGCTTCGAGTGCGGCGCGGATCGCGAGGATGCCGCAGAGCTCGCCGTGTGCGCCGGCCTTGGGGCTCATCGCGACCGAGGTCATGCCGGTGAGCGTGACGAGCCAGTGTGCGAGCTGGTGGATGACTTCCAGCGCGCCCTGGACGGTGTCGACCGGCTGGAGCGGGTGGACGTCGGAGAAACCGGGAAGTCGCGCCATCTTCTCGTTGAGGCGCGGGTTGTGCTTCATCGTGCAACTGCCGAGCGGGAAGAAGCCGAGGTCGATGCCGTAGTTCTGGCGGGAGAGGCGGGTGTAGTGGCGGACGGTTTCTGGTTCGGAGAGGCCTGGGAGGCCGATGGGGTTGGCGCGCGACAGGTTTCCGAGGCGCGATAGCCCTCTCCCCTCCGGGGAGAGGGTTGGGTGAGGGGCTGTTCCGGGCGCAGCATTGCTGGGCTGCCCCTCACCCCGGCCCTCTCCCCGGAGGGGAGAGGGAGCAGCGAAATCTACGCCGGTGGTGTGGGTGTCGCCGATCTCGAAGATCAGTGCTTCTTCCAGCATTAGCGCCTTGTTGCCGGTTACCGATGCGGGCACGCCGCCGGTGTTCGCCTCGGGCGAGGTCGGGCGCCAGCCGCTCTGGTTGATGCTCATGCCAGTATCTCCTGGAGTGCGGACGCAAGCGTTTCGACGTCCTCCGCGGTGGTCGTTTCCGTCACGGCGACGACAAGGCCGTTCGCGAGAGCGTCCTTGCCGGGGTACAAACGGCCGAGCGATACGCCGGCGAGGATGCCGCGATCGGCTAGCGTGCGGACGACCGGGCGGGCTTCCACGGCGAGCTTCAACGTGAACTCGTTGAAGAAGGTGTCGTTGACCAGCTCTACGCCGGGGATTTGCGACAGGCGTTCGGCGGCGGCGGCCGCGCCTGCGTGGTTCACCTCCGCCAACTGGCGCAGGCCGGCTTCGCCGAGCAACGTCATGTGGATCGAGAAGGCCAGTGCGCAGAGGCCGGAGTTGGTGCAGATGTTCGACGTCGCCTTTTCGCGGCGGATGTGCTGCTCGCGGGTCGACAGCGTGAGGACGAAACCGCGGCGGCCGTCGGCGTCGACGGTTTCGCCGCAGAGGCGGCCGGGCATCTGACGGACGTATTTGTCCTTGCAGCCGAACAGGCCGACATAGGGTCCGCCGAACTGGAGGCCGACGCCGAGCGACTGGCCTTCGCCGACGACGATGTCAGCGTCCATCTCGCCGGGCGACGTGATCGCGCCGAGCGCGACAGGCTCGGTCACGACCGCGATCAGCAGCGCCTTCTTCGCATGACACGCATCCGCGAGCGGGCGCAGGTCGGCGATGCGGCCGAGGATGTCGGGGTACTGGACGACCACGCACGAGGTATCGTCGTCGATCTTCGCGATCAGCTGGTCGAGATCCATGTCGGCGACCAGCTCGGGCGCGGTCGTGTCGAGTACGTCGCCGGTGAACTTCGCCATCGTGTTGGCGACCGAGACGTAATGCGGGTGGAGGCCCGACGACAGGATCGCCTTGCCGCGCTTGGTGATGCGCCTAGCCATCACGATCGCTTCCCAGCACGCGGTTGAGCCGTCGTACATCGAGGCGTTGGCGACGTCGGTGCCGAGCAGCCGCGCGACCTGAGTCTGGAACTCGAACAGCATCTGCAGCGTGCCCTGCGCGATTTCCGGCTGGTAGGGCGTGTAGGCGGTGAGGAACTCGCCGCGCTGGATCAGATGATCGACCGACGCGGGGACGTGATGCTTGTACGCGCCGCAGCCGAGGAAGAACGGCGCTTCGCCCGCGGTGAGGTTCTTTTTCGCGAGCGCCGACATGTGGCGTTCGACCGCCATTTCGGAGGCGTGCATCGGGAGTTCGCGAATGGGCCCGTCGAGGCGCGCGGCTTCGGGGACGTCGACGAAGAGGTCGTCGATGGTCGAGGCGCCGATGACGGCGAGCATCGCCTCGCGGTCGGGCTGGGTCAGGGGAAGGTAGCGCATTCTAGTCTCCTCCCCTCCCGTTTACGGGAGGGGTCGGGGGAGGGAATGAGGCGGGGAACGACTGTATCAGCCCCTCCCCCGACCCCTCCCGCGAGCGGGAGGGGAGCAGCGACTTACAGCCCTTCGACGAAGGCTGCGTAGGCGGCTTCGTCCATCAGGCTGTCGAGTTCGCCCGGGTCGCTGAGCGTCAGCTTGAAGAACCAGCCTGCCGCTTCGGCGTCCGAGTTCACCAGGCTGGAGTCGTCAGCCAAAGCCGCGTTGCCCTCGGTGACGGTGCCCGAGACCGGCGAATAGACGTCCGAGGCGGCCTTGACCGACTCTACGACCGCGGCTTCGTCGCCCTTCGACAAGGTCTTGCCGGCTTCGGGGACTTCGACGAACACGACATCGCCGAGCTGGCTCTGCGCGTATTCGGAGATGCCGACCGTGCCTACGTCACCGTCGACATCGACCCATTCATGATCCTGCGTGAAGTAACGGCTCATATCACTTGGCTCCTGCGCGGACGTAGCGGTGGGGAATGAAGGGCATTGCGGTGACGGTGGCGGTGTGGACCTTGCCGCGCTGCGCGATTTCGATGCGGGTGCCGGGCGCTGCGAGCGCGAGCGGCACATAGGCCATCGCGATCGGCTTCCCGAGCGTCGGTGCGAAGCCACCGCTGGTGAGGCGGCCGATCGTCGCGCCGGTGTCGTCGATCACTTCGGCGCCTTCGCGGGCGGGCTGGCGGCCCTCGACGATCAGGCCGACGCGCTTGGTGGCGGGGCCGTGCTCGCGCTCGGTGAGGATGCGCTCTGCACCGGGGAAGTCGGCGGCTTCGCGGCGGCGCTTCGACAGCGCGAAACCGAGGTCCGCCATGACCGGCGTGATCTCAGGATCGAGGTCGTGGCCGTAGAGCGGCAAGCCGGCTTCGAGACGCAGCGAATCGCGTGCGCCGAGACCGATCGGCTTGATCTCGGGGAGCGCGAGCAGTGCGTCGGCAAAGGCGACGGCATGTTCGGCGGGGAGCGATATCTCGACGCCGTCTTCGCCGGTGTAGCCCGAGCGGCTGATCCAGAGCGGCACGTCGTTCCAGTGAAACGCGCCGGCGGTCATGAACACGAGGCCGTCGATGCCGGGAACGATCCGCGCGACCGCCTCGACCGCCTTGGGGCCCTGCACTGCGAGCAGTGCCTGATCTTCGAGGATGTTGATCGTGACGTCGTCGGGCAGGTGCTCGATCAGATAGCTGATGTCGTCATATTTGGTCGCGCCGTTGACGACGACGTAGAAGCTGCCGCTCGCGGTCGGCGATGGGTGGAGCGGATCATAGGCTTCGGGCTCGACGTCCTGCGCGGAGAAGGGCGATGGCTGGTCGTCGGGCAGGCGCGTGGCCATTAGGTCGTCGAGGATGCCGCCGTCCTGCGCGAGCAGCAGCGAATAGCGCATCTTGCCTTCGCCGAGCCCGGCGATGTCGCCCGGCAGCACGGTTTCGAGCGCGTGCGCGACTCCTTCGCCGGAGAAGACGAGCTGGCCCATGTGGCTGACGTCGAACAGGCCGGCCGAGTCGCGCGTCCAGGCGTGCTCGGCCATAATGCCTTCATACTGGATCGGCATCTCGTAGCCGGCAAACTCGACCATCCGGGCGCCTTGCGCCCGGTGCCACGCGTCAAGCGGCAACGGCAGGATCTCGGGCTCGACGTAGTCGTCGGCCTGGTCGATGATGCTGGCGAAATCGCGCAGTTCGGGGTCGCTCATGGTATGGTCTCCGTCGAAGGGGCGCGCGGCACCAGACGGTGCAACGATCCAAACCCCCTCTGTCACGGGACCTGAGAGCTTTCACGCCGGAGATGTCCAGCGCTTACCCCTTCGGTGGCCCTCGGCGCGAACGCCAGGACGCTTTCCAGAGTGTCGATCAGCCTCGCGCGGTCTCTGGTGCCTGAGAGATTCCGGGGTGGTTGCTCCTTCGGCGGTTCCTTTGGTCCTTGAAGGGCCAGGAAACGCTCTCCCGCGCGGTGCCATGCCGGTTCCGGTGCCCAGCAAAGTAATACTTTGCTGGGAGCCCTGCCCGACATCGACGCCGCGAGTTGTGACGCGGCGCACAATTATAGTCAATCGAGGGTTTGGGGGCGCGGGAAGAAATCCGTGGATACCCCCGCCATCAGCACCACCCCGGCGAAGGCCGGGGCCCAATTGGAAAGGTCGTTGTAACGGAGGAGCGCGCCTCAGTTACCTCCGTCCCCCAATTGGGCCCCGGCCTTCGCCGGGGTGGAGTCTATGGTTGGGGCACCAGCAGCTCAACTATGCCGCCGACTATTCGACCGTGACGCTCTTCGCCAGATTGCGCGGTTGGTCGACATCCGTGCCCTTGAGCACGGCGACATGATACGCCAGCAACTGCACCGGCACCGCATACACCAGCGGTGCGATCAGCGGGTGGACCTTGGGCATCGTGATCGTCGCCATGCAGCCTTCGCCAGCCGCCTGGATGCCGTCGTAATCCGAGATCAGCACGACCTTGCCGCCGCGTGCCATGACTTCCTGCATGTTGCTGATCGTCTTGTCGAACAGCGGGCCTGACGGTGCGATGACGATGACCGGCACGTGCTCGTCGATCAGCGCGATGGGCCCGTGCTTCATCTCGCCGGCGGCATAGCCCTCGGCGTGGATGTAGCTGATTTCCTTGAGCTTCAGCGCGCCTTCGAGCGCCAGCGGGTAATCCGTGCCGCGGCCGAGATAGAGCACGTCTCGCGCGCCGGCGATGTTGTGCGCCATCGCCTCGATCGCCTCGTCATACGCCAGCGCGCCGTTGAGCGCAGCGGGGGCTTCCGACAGATGTCGAACGATCTCGCGCTCCTGGTCCCGCGTCAGCAGACCCTTCGCACGCGCCAGGTTCGCGGCAAGTGCGGCGAGCACGGCGAGCTGGCAGGTGAACGCCTTGGTCGAGGCCACGCCGATCTCCGGCCCGGCATGCGTCGGCAGCAGCAGGTCCGCTTCGCGCGCCATCGAGCTGGTCGGCACATTGACCACGACCGCGATCTTCTGCCCCTCGGCCTTGGCGTGGCGGAGTGCCGCCAGCGTGTCCGCAGTCTCACCCGACTGCGAGATGAAGAGCGCGAGGCCGCCGTCTTCCATCACCGGCGCACGGTAGCGGAACTCGGACGCGACATCGAGGTCGACGGGGACGCGCGCGAACTGCTCGAACCAGTATTTAGCCACCATGCCGGCGTAGAAGCTCGTCCCGCACGCGACGATCGTGACGCGCTTGATCGTCGACAGGTCGAATTCGGGGATCGGCAGCGAGACTTCGCCTTCCATCCGCTTCAGGTACGAGCGGAGCGTCTGGGCGACGACGATCGGCTGCTCGTAGATCTCCTTCAGCATGTAATGCCGGTGGTTGCCCTTCGAGACCAACTCGCCGGTCACGCCCGAGATCGTGATGGCGCGCTCTACGGCCACGTTGTCGCGGTCGTAGACCTGCGCGCCGTCGCGGGTCAGCACGACCCAGTCGCCCTCGTCGAGATACGCGATCCGCTGCGTCAGCGGCGCCAGCGCAAGCGCGTCGGAGCCGAGATACATCTCCCCGTCGCCGTGCCCGACGACCAGGGGCGAACCGAGCCGCGCGCCGATCAGCAGGTCGGGATGCTGGCGGAACAGGATCGCGAGTGCGAACGCGCCGTGCAGCCGCGGCAGGATCTCGCGCACGGCGGAGACCGGATCGCTGCCAGCCTCGACCTTCTCGCTGATCAGGTGTGCGACGACTTCGGTATCGGTTTCGCTGGTGAAGACGCGGCCGCGCGCGACCAGTTCGTCGCGCAGCGGCTTGAAGTTCTCGATGATTCCGTTGTGGACCACCGCGACTTCGCCGGTCGCGTGCGGGTGCGCGTTGTTGGTGGTCGGGCCGCCGTGCGTCGCCCAGCGGGTGTGGGCGATACCGGTCTTACCGGGCAGCGGGTGTGCGGCGAGCTCGTTCGCGAGGTTGACGAGCTTGCCCGACGCGCGCCGCCGCTCGATCGCGCCGTCATTATCGGTGGCGATGCCCGCCGAATCATACCCACGATATTCGAGGCGCTTCAGCCCATCGAGCAACCGCCCCGCGACGTCTTCGCCGCTCAAAATTCCAACGATGCCACACATAGCTGATGTCCGTTCGTTCAGTCGACCGAGAGGAGCTGTTCGCCCCGCTCGATAACGACATGGGTCTGGTAGTAATATTTGCCGGTCGGGCGACCGTCCGCGGTGAAGTCGATCCGCACCCGGCGCGCCTGGCCGTCGACGCGGATCGTCCGTCCCTGCAGCACAGTCGCTGCGGGCGCGCCTAACCGTGCGTCGAGTTGCGCCTGCGCAATCGGCCGAACCTCGAACGACAGGTTGCGCGGGTCTCGGTAGTCGCTCTCCGAATTGAGATAGAGGCTGGTTCCTTGCCGGCCCGACGCGCGAACCGTCATCACGAAGACGCCGGGATAGGCGCCGGGCGCCAAGCCCGCCGCGCGCTCAATCGCGAGCATCGGCGGAATCGCGTCGCGCGAACCCTGCGGCGTTACGCATCCGGCCAGCGCCAGCACGGCAACGAGCGCGACCGCCCTCATGACCGCTTCCTTGCCAGCATCCGCTCTCGGAAGCGCTTGGCCCAGCCGGGCTTGGCGACCTGCGGCGGGCGGACCAGCGCGAGCGCGTCGGTCTCGACGTCCTGCGTCACGACCGATCCCGCCGCGACGATCGCGCCGGCGCCGATCGTGACGGGCGCGACCAGCGCGGAGTTGGACCCGATGAACGCGCCTTCGCCGATCACCGTGCGGTATTTGAAATAGCCGTCGTAATTGCACGTGATCGTGCCGGCGCCGATGTTGGCGCCAGCGCCGATGTCCGCGTCGCCGATATAGGTGAGATGGCTGACCTTGGCGCCCTCGCCGATCACGGCTTTCTTGACCTCGACGAAATTGCCGACCTTGGCGTCCGCACGCAGGTCAGCGCCGGGGCGTAGGCGGGCGAACGGGCCGACGTTCGCGCCCTTGCCGACCAACGCGCCTTCGATGTGGCTGAACGCGTGGATCGTCGCGCCGTCTTCGATCTGGGCGCCCGGGCCGAAGACGACATTGGGTTCGATCACGACGTCGCGGCCGAGGATCGTGTCGTGCGCGAACCAGACCGTGTCGGGGGCGATCAGCGTAACGCCGTCGGCCATCGCCTGCGCGCGTCGCGTGGCCTGCCAAGCGCCCTCGACGCTGGCGAGTTCGCCGCGGCTGTTGACGCCTGCGACCTCGTCCGCGCCCGTCTCGATGACGGCGGACGCACGGCCATCCGCGGCGGCGAGCATAACGATGTCGGGAAGGTAGTATTCGCCGGCAGCGTTGTCGTTACCGACGCGGTCGAGCAGCGCGAACAAATCTGCGGAGTGAACCGCCATGAGGCCGGAGTTGCAGAGTGTCTCTGCGCGCTGTGCCTCGTCAGCATCCTTGAACTCGACCATCCGATCGATTCGGCCCTCGGCGTTGGCGATGACGCGGCCATATGCGCCGGGATCGGCCGGGCGGAACCCGAGCACCACCGCGGCGGGCGCGTCTTCACCGTGCAGACGGTCGATCATCCGCTGCATCGTCGCGGCCGTGACCAAGGGAACGTCACCGTAAAGGATGATGACATCGCCCTCGAACCCGGCAAGAGCATCCCGCGCCTGCGCGACGGCATGGCCGGTGCCCAGTTGCTCCGCCTGAAGCGCAGTAGCGATGCCGAGGGGTGCGACCGCCTTCTCGACCTGCTCGCGCCCTGCCCCGGTCACCACGACGGTCTTTGCCGGATGCAGCGCCGCCGCGCTCGCCACGAGGTGCAGCAGCATCGGCCGCCCGGCGATCGGGTGAAGCACCTTGTGCAGGTCGGATTTCATCCGCGTCCCCTTGCCCGCGGCGAGGATCACGACCGCAATCGGGCGCGCAGGAATCGGTTGGTCGGAGGAATGCGTCGTCATAGGATTTCCGCTGCCACGAAAGCCTTGCCAATTCCATAGCGTCACTGGCAGGCCCGTACGCAATGACGCAATTTTCATTCGATATCGTCGGCTTCGACCTCGACGGCACGTTGCTCGACACGAGTGCCGACCTCGCGGCCGCAGTGAACCACGCGCTCGCGTCGGTCGATCGCCCACCGCTTACCGTCGCGCAGGTCAAGCCGATGATCGGCGGCGGCGCGCGGCACATGCTGAAACAGGGTCTGACCGCGACCGGCGGCTATGACGAGGCGATGCTCGACACGCTCCACGCGGACCTGCTCGCCTATTACGAGGCGAATATCTGCGTGCTGACCAAGCCTTATCCGGGGGTGATCGAGGCGCTGGATGCCTTGGCGGCGAAGGGTGTGACGCTCGGCATCGTCACCAACAAGATCGAGCGGTTCGCGCGGATCGTGCTGGGCGAACTCGGCCTGACCGATCGGTTCGCGTGCATCCTGGGCGGCGACACGATGACGGAAGCCAAGCCGTCGCCGATGCCGATTATCGAAATGGTGAAGATGTGCGGCGGCGGACGTGCCGCGTTCGTCGGCGATTCGATCTTCGACATCCAGGCCGGGCAAGCGGCGGGACTGCCGACGATCGCGTGCAGCTTCGGCTTCCTGATGCAGCCGGTTTCAGAACTGGGCGCCGACGCGGTGATCGACGGTTTCGACGAACTGCTGCCGACGCTCGAAGGATTGGCGCGATGAGGCAGGAACGCGATCTGACGCGCCTCTTCCAGGTGCTGCTTGCCGCCGCGATCGTGTTCGCGCTGACGATGGCGTTGCTACCCAAGCCGCCGCACATGCCGATCGATCGCTTCGGCGACAAGGTCGCGCACATGCTCGCCTTCGCCACACTCGCGGCGCTGGCGTCGTTCGCCTATCCGGCCGCGCGCGCGCTGAAAGTGCTTGAACGCCTGTCGTTCCTCGGCGCGATGGTCGAGGTGCTGCAATCGATCCCGTCGTTGCACCGCGATTGCGACATTCGCGACTGGATCGCCGATACGATCGCGGTCGCGGTCGTGGTGGGGATCATAGCGCTCGTCCGCAGCAGTCGGCCGCCACGGCTCCGCACGCTGCACTAGGCCTTGCGCCACTTGGTCCAGAGGTGGCGGGCGAGCATCGCCGGCGGCATGCGCAGCCAGTGCGAACGGACGTAGAAGACCAGCCGCGTGATGGGACGAACCGGCCTGCCCCAGTCGTCGCGCGCGGTAAGGCGGCGCAGGTAGAGGCGATCGATCCCGCGGGCCTCGCCATCGCCGAACAGTATCGCCACCAGTCGTAAGGACCGCGCGACCTCGCGGTGCAGACCGTGCCGGCGAGCGTCCGCATCCAGCCCTTCAGTGCCGAACTCTTCTACGAGGCACCGGATATCCCAGAGATTGCGCAAGCCGCCCGCCAGGTCGCCATCGGCAAACAGGTGCGCGGCGGCGTGGACGATCATGCCGTTCACAGACAGCGTACGCAGGCCGTTGCCGAGCGGGACGCTGTCCGCGATCAGCGCGTCCGCATCCGGCCTGATCCGCGCGGTCAGCGGCAGGATGGTGTGGTGGACGTCGATCATCCGGTCGCGCTCGCGGTGGATCAGCGGCGGAAGCTCGTGCATCCAGCGGCGGTAATAGGCATCGTCATACGGGTCGGGCTTCACCCATTCCCAGCCCGCCGCGAGCAGCGCGGCCTCGACCGCATCGAGCGCGCGGCGTGGCACCAGGATATCAAGATCGCCGATCGACCGCCCCTGCCCCGCGGACAGCCCGGCCGCAACGAACGCTGTGCCTTTCAGCAGCACGACCGGGCAGTCGATCACCGCCAGCGCGCGCCGCGCCATCTCCGCCTCCCATAGGGCGGCGCGGCGGCCGTGTTCGGCAGCCGCGCGGGCGTCGGCGAGGATCACCTTTACGGCGCCCGGCACCGGCAGGCCATCTATGCGTACCGACAGCGTCCCGATCAATTGCTCCGCCCGCGCCACCGCGAGCAGCGCCGTCCAGCCATCCGCATCGAGCCCGGCGACAATGGCCGGATCGGCGAGCGCGCGCGCGAGGATGCGGGCGTCGGTCACAGCGCGGCCCATAGCGCCTCGACCTGCGCGATCGCGTGCGGACCATCGGGATAGTCGATCGCCACCGAGGGCACCCCCGCGATCAGCCCGGTCAGCGCACGGAACCCAGCTTCTCCGAGCGCGGTGTAGTTAGTCGACGCCTGCGTCATCCGCACGAACGCCTCGGCGGGAGGAACCGGGCGAGTCTCAGGGTCGAAACCGTAGCGCGGGAACAGCAGCAATGCGGGCTTGGCGGGCACGTCCATCGCGCGGATCGCTCGCACGTCGGGGACCATGTGCCGGATATCACCCTTCGGGGTCGCCGGCATCAGCGGCCCCATCCGTGCGTCCGGCCATGCTGCCTCCGCCGCGGCGATCGCTTCGTTCTTCAAGCTGATAAGGCGGGGGAACGCGTGCACCAGGCCGGTCGCGGGATCGAGCAACGCGAATTCGTCGCCCATGAACCGCCAGCCCTTCGCCGCGAGCAACGTCGCCAGCGTCGATTTACCGGCACCGGACTCGCCGGTCATGAGCAGCGCCCGGCCATCGCGCTCGACGGCGGACGCGTGCAGCAGAAGATAGCGGCGAGCACCAAGCGCCATCTGGAGGTTCATCGCCATCTCGGCCGCGAGCAGACCCTGGCGGAGCGGCAAGGGTGCGGCTTCGGGCAGCATGTAATCGCCGCCGATCTCGACCGAGGGGCGGATGAACCGGCGCCAGGGCCGGCGCGCGAAGAGGCGGACGGTGAAGTCCGCTACGCCGTCTGCGGGCTTCGGATAGTCGCGATACAGCGTTTCGAGCTGGGCGATCGGCGTGCGCCAGTCGGAACCGATGCGAAAGCCGACCGGGCCTATACGGACGGAGAAGGCATGCCTCACAGGCGTTCGACCAGTCCGGCGTCGATCAACTCGTCGAGCCGCGCCGCCAACGCGGCACGATCCGCGTCTTCGAGGTCGTAGTCGGCGCTGAGACGATCGAGCAGCGCATCGAGCGACAACGCGCCCTCGCCGAGTATCGTGAGAATCTGTGGTGCGGGTTCGGTCAGAAGGTGCGTGATGCCTGACGCGCGGTGATAGACCGCGGTGAATTCGTCCAGCGGTGCGATCAGGAGGCCACCCTCCTCGGGCGCCCGAAATACCGCGGACTGTACGGCCGCTTCGACGATCGCGGCCTGCACGGCCTTAGCCGCGCGGCATCTGCAACGAAGCGAAGCAGGTGAAGCCGCCCTGGCCACGCTGCAATCGGCGGATGTATTTTACGTAGGCGCGGCTCCGGTCCGAATCGGTGCCCGGCAACGTGCTGCCACTGGCCATCGCGCGCTTGACCTCTTCGCCCTTGAACGCGCGGTTCGCCGGCGGGAATGCGCCCTTGGTACGCGCCGGGACGACCTTCCCGTCCGGATCGATATAGCCGCCCGCGCGGCTTCGATCCGGTACAGCGATTTCGCAATTCAGCACCGAACCCACGGTCTGCGCGAGCGCCGGGCGGATCGACACGACCGCGCCTGCGCCAACGGCACCAAGCGCGAGGACGCGGCGGCGTGTCGGGACGTCGGTATCGGAAATCTGATCCTGGTCGGGTCGGGTATCGTCGCTCATGGTGCCCCTGCTATACCCCCCTGCTATACCAAAGCCCTTTCACAATCCTGAAGCGCTGACAATATAGCCGTGCGGATCGTATCGAACTAGGACGCAACGGCGCCGCGTACACGCGCCTTGGAGACCATGATGCTTTCCGGATTTGGCTTGCGTACATTTTGGGCGATCGTCGTCGTCGTCGTCGCTGCCGTGGCGGTGTTCGCAATCACACGCGACGTGCAGGGGGCGATCGTCGCGCTGGTCGGCGGGATCGCCGCGGCGCTGGTGGCTGCTGGTACCGGAGACGAGGCGCCTACTCCCGACGACGCGGCGAGCGTGTCGCCATCGGTGCTCGATGACGTCCTCGATGCGATCGTCGCGCCGGTGATGCTGGTGGAGGACGGCCGCGTCGTGGTCGCCAACCGCGCGGCGCGAACGTTGCTCGGCGCGCATATCCTCGGTGAGGATGCGCGTGTCGCGATCCGCCATCCTGCAGCCGCCGAACGCCTGGGTACGCCGGGACCGATCGACGGCGAGCGGCCGATCGAACTGGTCGGGCTCGGCACGCGCGACCAGCGTTGGGAAATGCTGCTCAGCGAGACATCGGAGGGTCAGCGGATCGTCCACCTCGTCGACCAGACCGGCAACTATGCCGCCGAGCGGATGCGGATCGATTTCGTCGCCAATGCCAGCCACGAACTGCGTACCCCGCTCGCGTCGATCCTCGGGTTTATCGAAACGTTGCGCGACGAGGCTGGCGAGGATGCCGAGGTTCGCGCGCGCTTCCTGAAGGTGATGGACGACGAGGCGCGGCGGATGCAGCGGCTGGTCGAGGATCTCATTTCGTTGAGCCGCATCGAGGCGGAGAAGTTTCGCCTGCCCGATCAGGCGGTCGATTTCGCGCAGCTCGTCGAGGACACGCGCGAGGAACTGGCCGATGCCGCGGGCGATCGTGGGCATGATCTGGTCGCGACGATCGATCCGAATCTCTCCTCGGTGTCGGGCGATCGGGTCCAGCTGTCGCAGATGCTCCACAACCTCATCGGCAACGCGATGAAATATGGCCGTGCGGGGACGCCGGTGACGATCGAATTGAAGCGTGACGATGCCGGGATGATCCGGCTGTCGATCCGCGACGAGGGCGACGGCATCGCGGCGGTGCACATTCCGCGGCTCACCGAGCGCTTTTATCGTGCGGACGCGGGGCGCAGCCGTTCGCTGGGCGGAACGGGTCTCGGGCTCGCGATCGTCAAGCACATCGTCGAGCGCCATCGCGGGCGGCTCGATATCGCGAGTCAGGTTGGCGTTGGGACCGTCGTTTCGGTCATCCTGCCCCCGAGCGGCGGGGCGGCCAAGGGCACTGTCATAAAAGGGTAACCCAACTGTCACACAGGATCGTCTTAAGTACCGCTATGGCCGGTGCATGACGGGAATTCTGGTGCAGCGGTTTGTTCTTCTTGGAGTGTTGGGGGCGGTGACGGGCGCTCTGGCCGGTTGCGTCGATCAGGCGAACGGCGGCGGTGCGGGCTCGCGCGACCAGATTACCGCGGTGGGTTCGTCGACGGTCTATCCGTTCACGACGATGATCGCCGAGCAGCTCGTCGCGAACGATCCCGATGCGAAGGCGCCGGTGATCGAATCGACCGGGACCGGCGCGGGAATGAAGCTGTTCTGTGCCGGCGTCGGCGCGGCGCACCCGGATATCGAGGACGCGTCGCGGCGGATGAAGGCGAGCGAATATGCGGCCTGCGCAAAGAACGGCGTGCGCGACGTGATCGAGATCCAGGTGGGGATCGACGGGATCGCCTTTGCCGAGGCAAAGAACGGCCCGAAGATGCAGCTGACGCCGACCGATCTCTACAAGGCGCTGGCCGCCAATCCGGGTGGCAAGGTGAATACGGCTCGCGTTTGGCGCGACGTTAATCCCGCGCTGCCGGCGGTGCCGATCCAGGTCTACGGGCCGCCGGCGACCAGCGGGACGCGCGATGCGCTGGCCGAGTTGATCCTGACCAAGGGGTGCGAGGCGAGCGATCCGACCGCCAAGGCGCTCGCGAAGTCCGATGCGGAGGCGCACAAGGCGTTGTGTACGCGGGTGCGCGAGGACGGCGTGTATGTGGATGCGGGCGAGAACGACAATCTGATCGTCCAGAAATTGCAATCGAATCCCAATGCGATCGGCGTGTTCGGGTACAGCTATCTCGAAGAGAATAAGGACGACGTGAACGGGGTATCGATCTCGGGCGTCGCGCCGACCTATGCGACGATCGCGGACAACGCGTATCCGGGGTCTCGGCCGCTGTATATCTATGTGAAGAAGGCGCATCTTACGGCGATCCCAGGGTTGCGGAATTTGTTGAAGCTGTATGCGGCGAACTGGGGTGCGACGGGGCCGCTGGTGAAGCGGGGGCTGATTGCGGCGCCTGCTGAGGTTCAGGCGCGGTCTGCGGCGATCATTGCGAACGAGACTGTGTTGGATCCGGCGGTGCTGTCGTGAATTACGTTTCGTCCACCGTACCTCCCTCCTTCTTGGTTCCCTCGCGAACGCGGGGGCCCAGGAGCCAAGCGCGCGGTCGGAACTTAGCTGGGCCCCCGCGTCCGCGGGGGAACGAGATTTTAGCGACGTTAGCCTCACACAACAAAGCCACCCCCCCGGCGGAGGCCGGGGTGGTGGCTAGTGGGATAGTGGATCAGGGAGGGCACGCCTAATGTCCCCCATCGCCCTCCTCTTCCTCGTCCTCGGTCTAGGCCTGATCGGCTGGCTTACCGCCCGCGTCCGCGCCACGCGGTTCCGCGTCGGCAGCACCGTGCGGTTCAGCTCGCTTCCCGGACACCATGGCTGGTTCGTCGCGCTATGGACCGCGGTCCCGCCGCTGATCTTCCTCGTAGTGTGGTCGATGACGGCGCCTGCGCTCGTCACCGACGCCGTGCTCGCGACGCCCGCCGCGATCCAGCTCCCGCCGCCCGGCTTCGATCGCGCGTCGATCCTGTCCGAAGCGCGTAGCCTCGCAGAAGGCCGCAGCTTCGGCGCGTTCCACGGGCTCTCCCGCACGCTCGCGCCGTCCTACGCCGCGGCACAATCCCGCTACGACTGGATCGCGACCGCGCTCGCGCTGCTGCTCGCGTTTGCCGGCGGCGCGTTCGCTTTCACCCGCGTCAAGCCCGGCTTCGGCGCGCGGACGCAGGTCGAGCGGGTCGTGATGCTGCTGCTGCTCGGCGCGTCGCTGATCGCGATCCTGACCACGGTCGGCATCGTCGCGTCGCTGCTGTACGAATCCGCGCGGTTCTTCTCGGTCGTGCCGATCACCGATTTCCTGTTCGGCACGCACTGGAGCCCGCAGGTCATCGACGGCCGCGATCCGGGCGCTTCGCTGGGTGCGGTGCCGTTGTTCTGGGGGACGTTCTTCATCGGCGCGGTGATCGCGATGATCGTCGCCATTCCCTTTGGTTTGATGAGCGCGATCTACCTCACGCAATATGCCGCGCCGACCACGCGCAAATGGATGAAGCCGATCCTGGAGATGCTCGCGGGCGTACCGACCGTCGTCTATGGCTATTTCGCGGCGTTGACCGTTGCGCCCGCGGTGCGTGACCTTGCCGTATCGGTCGGGATCAGTTGGGCATCGTCCGAGAGCGCGCTCGCTGCCGGGCTCGTGATGGGCATCATGATCATCCCGTTCGTGTCGTCGATGGCCGACGATTCGATCGCCGCCGTCCCTTCGTCGATGCGCGACGGTAGCCTGGCGATGGGCGCGACCTCGTCCGAGACGATCCGTCGCGTGCTGCTCCCGGCCGCGCTGCCCGGCGTCGTCGGCGGCGTGCTTCTCGCGGTGAGCCGCGCGATTGGCGAGACGATGATCGTCGTGATGGCCGCGAGCGGAGTCGCGACGCTGACGCTCAACCCGTTCGCCAGCACCACCACCGTTACCAAGCAGATCGTCGACCTGCTGACCGGCGAGGCCGAGTTCGACAGCCCCAAGACGCTCGCCGCGTTCGCGCTGGGCCTGACGCTGTTCGTGGTCACGCTCCTTCTCAACATCGTCGCGCTGCGCGTCGTGAAACGGTACCGCGAAGCCTATGAGTGACACGCTCGTGCCCCAACTCCCCGTGACGCCCTCTGCCATTGGCGCGGAACCGGTGCGCCGCGTGCCGACCGACTGGACGACGCAGGCGATGCAATCGCGCATCCGCCGCCGCTATGCGTCCGAGCGCCGCTTCCGCTTCGCCGGGCTTGCGGCCGTGTGGCTGTCCGCAGCGTTCCTCGCCTATCTGCTGATCACGATGGTGATGCAGGGCGCGAGCGGGTTCGTCGAAACCCGCGTGGCTCTGCCGGTCGATCTTGCCGCCGCGCAGCTGCCGATTGAGCCCTCGCGGCTGGTCGGACGCGGTGCCGATCTCGCGCTTGCCGGCGTGGGTCTAGAAGGCACTGTGCTAGCTGCGGCGAGCACCGCGTATGGCAAGGACGGCACTGACCTCCTGTCCGATGGCGCCTGGGCGGTCGTCCGCGACGCGATCAAGGCCGACCCGTCGCTGCTCCAGCGCAAGGCTGTGTTCGAGGTCCCCGTCTCCAGCCCGATCGACGTCGCCGCCAAGGGCAACGGCACGCGCGACGCCGAGGCGATCGTCGCCCGGTTGAAGGCGAGCGGCGCGCTGACCCGCGGGTTCAATGCCGGCTTCCTGACCTCGGCGGATTCCACCGATGCCACTCGCGTCGGCATATGGGGCGCGTTCAAGGGATCGCTGCTGACGATGATCGTCACGCTGCTGCTGGCGTTCCCGATCGGCGTGCTGTCCGCGCTCTACCTCGAGGAATACGCGCCGAAGAATCGCTGGACCGACCTGATCGAGGTCTCGATCAACAACCTCGCCGCGGTCCCCTCGATCATCTTCGGCCTGCTCGGTCTTGCGGTCTTCCTCGGCACGTTCGGCATGCCGCGCTCGGCGCCGATCGTGGGCGGGCTCACGCTCGCGCTGATGACGATGCCGGTCATCGTCATTGCCGGCCGCAACGCGATCAAGAGCGTCCCGCCGTCGATCCGCGACGCCGCACTCGGCATCGGCGCGTCGCCCGTTCAAGTGGTCTTCCACCACGTCCTGCCGCTCGCACTGCCCGGCATCCTCACCGGCACGATCATCGGCATGGCGCGTGCGCTGGGCGAAACCGCGCCGTTGCTGATGATTGGCATGCGCGCGTTCATCGCCGCGCCGCCCTCCGGCCTCAGCGATCCCGCGACCGTGCTGCCCGTTCAGATCTTCCTGTGGTCCGATCAGGTCAGCCGCGGCTTCGTCGAAAAGACCTCCGCCGCGATCATCGTCCTGCTCGTGTTCCTGCTCGCGATGAACGGCGTCGCGATCTACCTCCGCAACCGATTCGAGACCCGCTGGTGATGCCAAAACCTCTTAAGCCTCCCGTCCTCAAGATGACGGCACGCAACGTCTCTGTCGCATATGGCAGCAAGATCGCGATCAACGACGTCTCGATCGACGTCGACCAGGACGAGGTCGTCGCGTTCATCGGCCCGTCGGGCTGCGGCAAGTCGACCTTCCTGCGCACGCTGAACCGCATGAACGACACCGTCGCCAGCGCGCGCGTTACGGGCGAGATCAAGCTCGACGGCCAGGATATCTATTCGCCCGACATGGACGTGGTGCAGCTCCGCGCGCGCGTCGGCATGGTGTTCCAGAAGCCGAACCCTTTCCCGAAATCGATCTATGAGAACGTCGCCTATGGCCCACGTATCCACGGGCTGGCCGGCGCGAAGGCGGATCTAGACCGGATCGTCGAGAAGTCTCTGCGTCGCGCGGGCCTGTGGGACGAGGTCAAGGACCGGTTGACCGACAGCGGCACCGCGCTGTCGGGCGGCCAGCAGCAGAGGCTGTGCATCGCGCGCGCGATTGCGGTCGATCCAGAGGTCATCCTGATGGACGAGCCGTGCTCGGCACTCGATCCGATCGCAACCGCCAAGATCGAGGAGCTGATCCACGAACTGCGCGGCCGCTATGCGATGGTGATCGTCACGCACAACATGCAGCAGGCGGCGCGCGTCAGTCAGAAGACCGCGTTCTTCCACCTGGGCACGCTGGTCGAATACGGCAACACCTCGGACATCTTCACCAATCCCCGCGAAGAGCGGACCAAGGATTACATCACCGGCCGTTACGGCTGAGTCGGGAAACGACCATGAACACACATACGGTCAAGGCCTTCGACAACGACATCGGCGAGCTCCGCGGGTTGATCTCGCAGATGGGCGGGCTCGCCGAGGACGCGATCGACAAGGCGATGCAGGCGCTGCAACGCAACGATCTCGCGCTCGCCGAACAGGTGCGCGTCGCCGACAAGCAGATCGACGTGATCGAGGCGGAGGTCGAGCGGCTCGCTGTACGGATCATCGCGCTGCGGGCGCCGATGGCGGTCGACCTGCGCGAGGTGGTCGCCGCGCTGAAGATCGCCGGCGTCGTCGAGCGGATCGGCGACTATGCCAAGAACATCGCCAAGCGCGTGCCGATGATCGAGAGCGAACACCGGATCGAGCCGATCTCGATCCTGCCCGCGATGGGCCGGATGGCGAGCGAGATGGTCCACGACGTGCTCGACGCGTTCGCCGCGCGGGATGCCGAGGAAGCGGTGCGGGTCGTCGAGAGCGACAACGCGCTTGACGATTTCTACGACAGCATCTTCCGCACGCTCGTCACCTACATGGTCGAGAATCCGCGGACGATCGGTCAGGTCGCGCATCTGTTGTTCGTCGCCAAGAACCTCGAGCGGATCGGCGACCACGCCACCAACGTCGCCGAGATGGTCTATTTTGCCGCGACCGGCACGCAGATGGTCGATCGCGAGCGCGGCATAAAGAAGGAGCAGGCATAATGGCGCGGGCACGGATGCTGCTGGTCGAGGACGATGCCGCCCTCGCGGAATTGCTCGTCTGGCATTTTAAGCGCGAGGATTTCGAGATCGCGCACACGCCCGACGGCGAGGAGGCATTGCTGCTTGCCAAGGAGAAGGTGCCCGATATCGTCCTGCTCGACTGGATGGTCGAGGGTCTGTCGGGGATCGAAGTGTGCCGTCGCCTGCGTCGCGCACCAGAGACGCAGAACGTGCCGATCATCATGCTGACCGCGCGCGGTGAGGAAGAGGATCGCGTGCGGGGGCTCGAAACCGGCGCCGACGATTATGTGACCAAGCCTTTCTCGCCGCGCGAACTCGTCGCCCGCGTCGGCGCGGTCTTGCGCCGCGTTCGCCCTGCCCTTGCCGGCGAAGCGCTCAGCTATGCCGACATCGAGATGGACACGGTCGGGCACAAGGTTCGCCGCTCGGGCGAAGTCGTTTCGCTCGGACCGACCGAATTCCGCCTGTTGAAGCATTTCCTCGAACATCCCGGCTGGGTGTTCTCGCGCGAGCGGCTGCTCGATGCGGTGTGGGGGCATGACTCGGATATCGAGAGCCGCACGGTCGACGTGCATATCCGGCGACTGCGGAAGGCGATCAACGTCGGCGAGCGTCCCGACATCATCCGCACCGTCCGTTCAGCGGGCTATTCACTCGATACGGGGGGCTGACGAGGCCGTCCCAAGGTGGGGCGAATGGAATCGGATGCGAAACGAAGGACCCAAGCGCGACTTAGTGCGTTCAGACGTCGCGCTACCAAAATGGTGCATCCATTTAGGAGATTCGTATGAAGTCCATTCTCTTCGCCGCTGCCGCTCTTCTCGCGTCGCCCGTGATCGCACAGACGACGCCGCCGGCAGATCCCGCCGCGCAGACGGCACCGGCCGATCCCGCAATGCAGACGGCGCCAGCCGATCCCGCGATGGCGGCCCCTGCCGATCCGGCAGCGGCTCCGGCCGCTCCGATGGCTCCTGCCGCTCCCACCGGCGCCGTGACGTTCGGCCAGCCGACCGTGACCCCGCCGACGCCGGCACCCGCCGAGTATCCGGTGTGCTCGAAGACGGTCAAGGATGGCTGCCGCAACCGCGGCGGCAAGTAAGCCAGGCGGCAGGCGGCGGATGACACCGCCGCTTGCGTAGCTAGCTTTACGTTCTAGGAAAGGCGCTCCAACTATAAGAGAGGAGCGCCTTTTCCATGTCTATTCGCTTTGAAGGCAGAGTGGCCATCGTCACCGGCGCAGGCGGGGGCCTCGGCCGCGAATATGCGCTCGAACTCGCCCGGCGTGGTGCGAGGGTCGTGGTCAACGATCTCGGCGCGTCGCGCGACGGCACCGGCCATTCCGACGCCGCGCTCAAGGTCGTCGAGGAGATCGAGGCGGCTGGCGGCGAAGCGATGTCGAACGGCGGCAGCGTCACCGACTATGACCAGATGGTCGAAATGGTCGCTCGCGCTTCGGAGAAATGGGGCGGCGTCCACATCCTCATCAACAATGCCGGCGTGTTGCGCGACAAGAGCTTCGCCAAGATGGAGCCGGCCGACTTCAAGTTCGTCGTCGACGTCCACCTCAACGGCTCGGCCAACGCCAGCAAGGCGGTGTGGGACACGATGCGCGCCCAGAATTACGGCCGCATCCTGATGACCGCGTCGTCGACCGGCCTGTACGGCAATTTCGGCCAGGCGAACTACGGCGCCGCCAAGCTCGGGCTTGTCGGGCTGACGAAGACGCTCGCGATCGAGGGCGCGAAGAACAACATCAAGGTCAACACGATCGCCCCGACCGCGGGCACGCGGATGACGCAGGACATCTTCCCCGAAGAGGCGTTCAAGGCCTTCTCGCCCGACAAGGTCGCGCCTGCTGCGGTGTTCCTCGTGTCGGAGGACGCGCCGACCAACATGATCGTCGGTGCCGGCGCCGGCGTGTTCCAGGCAGCGTACGTGACGCTGACGCAGGGCAAGCTGCTGACCGGCGAGGACCTGTCGGTGGAGGGTGTCGCGGCACATTGGGACGCGATCATCGACCGCGCGGGTGAGATCGTCCCGCAGTCTGGGTCGGAACAGTCGATGACCATCCTGAGCAAGCTGCAGGGACGGTAACCGCTTGCTCCCCTCAAAGGGGAGAATTCCCTACCGTTCCCCGCGAAAGCGGGGGCCCAGGACCACGGACGTTGTCACCTGTAACCCTGGGCTCCCGCTTTCGCGGGAGAACGGGAAAGGTTTGGGAGAACGGGGGAGCCCCATCATCGCGGTTCGCGCATTTGCCAGACTACCCGTCCGATCACCGCGATCGCCCCTGTCGGCACCGGCTCTGCATCCGGATTATCACTCGTCACCAGTAGCGTTCCCCGTACTAGCGCGACGCGCTTAACCATCACCGCGTCGTCGATGCGGATGACATACACACCGCCTTTCGCGCGCGGCGTACGGTCGGCGGTGTCGACTACGATATGATCGCCGTCGAACAGCCCCGGCTCCATCGAACTGCCGCGGACGCGGATGATCGCGGCCTGCCCGTCCCTTAGGCCGAGCTTGCGCGCTAGGCCGGGGTCAAGCGAGTCTGTGCCGAGCACGATCTCGCCATCGACCAGCGCCCCCGGCCCGGCCGAGGCCGCGACGTCGAGCTTGGGGATGCGGAACCCTGCCGCGCTTTCGGCCGGCGCGCCGAGCGTCGCCTCGCTCACACCGAGATATTCGGACAGCAACCGCCGGTCGCGCTCGCCGAGCACCCGCGGCGATCCGCGGCGGACATATTGCTGAAGATACGCCGCGTTGCGCCCGAGCATCGCCGACAGCGCCGCCAGACTGTCGCCACGCGCCGCGGCGAGCGTTGCCAGAGCGGTTCTTGGATCGGGATCGGACACGGTTTTGGACACCCCCGGACCGTAGCGTAGGAATTTTCCTAGACAAGTAGGATTTGCGAGAACAGATCAAGAACGAGGCAAGGGACTCGGGAGGAACGACGGTGACGATTCTCATGAAGATCGATCGATATCTGCGGCAGACAGGCATGCCGATGACCAAGTTCGGACGGCTGGCGGTCGGCGATCCGCGGCTCGTGCACGACCTGCGCCGCGGGCGGCAGGCACGCGAACCGATGGTGGCGAGGATAGAGTCGTTCATCGAACGGCACGGCGCATGAGGATGGATGCGCTCCGCGGCCCCGATGCCGGTACGCTTCTGATCCGCGCGCTCCGAAGCAACGCGAGCGCGGCAGGCGTAACGATGCAGGTCGCGACGATCGCCTGCACGCCTTGGGCGAGCGCCACCTTCGTCGGCACGTTGCACCGGCTGACGATCGTGGTCGATCCCGTACCCGGTCTTCGAGAGTGGATCGACGAGCTGCCCGAAGCGCAGTTCGCGATGCGCGGGCATATCGTTGCCGATCTATCGGTCGACCGAGTCGAGACGATCGGCGAACGGGAGCATGTGACTATCGCGGTGCTGACGCTGATCGACGCTAATGCGCTCGTTAGGGGTGGACTTTCGCTGACCGACGCACGAAGTCGGCGGTCAACGAAGGAGATGACGATGGCCGGGATGGGCAAGTTCGACTGGGCGGATCCGTTCCTGCTCGACGATCAGTTGAGCGAGGACGAGCGGATGATCCGCGACACCGCGAAGGCGTATGCCGACGACAAGCTGGCGCCACGGATCATCGACGCGTTCCAGCACGAACATACCGATCCCGCGATTTTCCGCGAGATGGGCGAACTGGGCTTGCTCGGGCCGACCATCCCTGAGGAATATGGCGGCGTCGGCGCGTCCTATGTCTCCTACGGTCTGGTCGCGCGCGAGGTGGAGCGGATCGACTCAGGGTATCGCTCGATGATGTCGGTGCAGTCGAGCCTCGTGATGTACCCGATCAACGCGTTCGGCTCGGAGGCGCAGAAGCGGAAATTCCTGCCCAAGCTGGCAACCGGCGAGTTCATCGGCTGCTTCGGGCTGACCGAGCCCGATGCGGGGTCGGATCCGGGCGGGATGACGACGCGCGCGAAGAAGACCGCGAACGGGTATGTGATTTCGGGCGCGAAGACGTGGATCTCGAACTCGCCGATCGCGGACGTGTTCGTGATCTGGGCGAAGTCCGACGAGCATGGTGGCGGCATCCGCGGCTTCATCCTGGAGCGCGGGATGAAGGGGCTCGAGACGCCCAAGATCGAGGGCAAGCTGAGCTTGCGCGCGTCGATCACCGGGATGGTGATGATGGACGAGGTGGAGGTCGGCGACGATGCGCTGCTGCCCGACGTGCAGGGGTTGAAGGGGCCGTTCGGGTGCCTCAATCGGGCGCGGTACGGGATTTCCTGGGGTGCGCTGGGCGCGGCGGAGTTCTGTTTTCATGCGGCGCGGCAGTACGGGCTCGACCGTAATCAGTTCGGGACGCCGCTCGCCGGGCGTCAGCTGTTCCAGAAGAAGCTGGCGGATATGGAGACCGAGATCGCGCTTGGGTTGCAGGCGTCGTTGCGGGTTGGGCGGTTGATGGACGAGGGCCGGTTCGCGCCGGAGATGGTCTCGATCGTCAAGCGCAACAATGTCGGCAAGGCGCTCGACATCGCGCGGATGAGCCGGGACATGCACGGCGGCAACGGGATTTCGGGGGAGTATCAGGTGATGCGCCACCTGATGAACCTGGAGACGGTGAACACGTACGAGGGCGCGCATGACGTGCATGCGCTGATCCTCGGGCGCGCGATTACGGGTATCGCTGCGTTTTGAAGGCTGCACGCGCAAACATGTGTCCCCGCGAAGGCGGGGACCCAGACTGGGCTCCCGCCTTCGCGGGAGAACAAGGTTGAAGGATACTCCCCTCGCCGGGCTCAAGGTCGTCGAGCTCGCGCGGATCCTTGCAGGGCCTTGGGCGGGGCAGGTTCTTGCCGATCTCGGCGCCGACGTGGTCAAGATCGAGAGCCCCGCTGGTGACGACACGCGTACCTGGGGTCCGCCCTTCATAGACAACCCCGACGGCACACGCGATGCCGCGTATTTCCACGCCGCCAACCGCGGCAAGCGGTCGGTCGTCGCCGACTTTACGACCTCCGAGGGACAAGCCGTCGTCCGCGACCTGATCGCCGATGCCGACGTCGTGATCGAGAATTTCAAGGTCGGCGGGCTCGCCAAATACGGGCTCGACTACGCGACCCTCGCCGCGATCAACCCGCGGCTCGTCTACTGCTCGATCACGGGCTTCGGCCAGGACGGGCCCTACGCCCCGCGCGCCGGCTACGACTTCATCGTCCAGGGCATGAGCGGGATCATGGACCTGACCGGCGAACCGGACGGCGCGCCGCAGAAGATCGGCGTCGCCTTCGCCGACATCATGACCGGGCTATATTCCGTGATCGCGATCCAGGCGGCACTGGCGATGCGGACGCGGACCGGCCGGGGTCAGCAGATCGACATGGCGTTGCTCGACACCATGACCGGGGTGCTGGCGAACCAGGCGATGAACTGGTTCGCGAGCGGCGTGTCGCCGACGCGGGTCGGGAATGCGCATATGAACGTGTGTCCGTATGCGGTGTTTCCGTGCGCCGACGGGTGGTTCATTCTGGCGGTCGGGAATGATGGGCAGTTCCGGCGGTTCTGCGACGCGATGAGCTTGCCCGAGATGCGCGACGATCCGCGGTTCGCGACCAATGCGGGGCGGTTGGCGTTCAAGGACATTCTGTTCGCGGGGATCGAGGCGGCAACGTCCCGGGTGCCGAAGCTGGAGTTGCTCGCGCGGCTGGAGGCGGTTGGCGTGCCGGCCGGACCGATCAACACGGTGGCTCAGGCGTTCGATGATCCGCAGGTGATTGCGCGTGGGATGGCGATCTCAGTCGAGCGGCCAGACGGGTCGACGGTCCCGGGGCTGCGCACGCCGATCAGGTTTTCAGAAGCCGATCTCGCTACCGGGCGGGCGGCACCGTTGCTCCCACGTCCGTCATCCTGACGAAAGTCAGGATCCAGAGCCACTGGCGCAGGCCCGCGTGGCTCTGGATCCTGGGTCGAGCCCAGGATGACGGACAGGGTTAGGCGACCGTTTCGACCGCCGGTTTCCGGGCGTACAGTCCGTACGCCAGGATCAGCGCGTAGCAGATCGCCGGGAGCAGCAGCGCGAAGTGCAGGCTGCCCGACTTGTCCGCGAGCATACCCGTCAGATACGGGACGATCGCACCGCCGACGATCGCCGTGGCGATCACGCCCGACCCTTCCGCCGCACGCTTGCCGAGACCTTCCGACGCCAGCGAGAAGATCGTCGGGAACATCACCGCGTTCATCAAGCCGATCGCCAGCAGCGCCCAACCCGATACCGCGCCCTCGGTGTTCGCCGAGATCAGGATCAGCGCCAGCGTGCCGGTCGCAACGCCCGCCAGGACCTTGCCCGGCGAAACCTTGTTCAGCACGTATGCGCCGATGAATCGGCCGATCAGCGCGCCGCCCCAGTAGAACGGCACGTGCTTGCCCGCCGCGACGTCGCTCAGGCCCATCACGCTCGGCTGCATCAGGTAATTGACGATCAGCGAGCCGACCGCGACTTCGGCGCCGACGTACAGGAAGATGCACGCCGTCCCCATCGCGAACCGCGGGCGCTTGAGCAGCGTGAACGCGTGGAAGATGCTGCCGGTCTGGTCCTGCTCTTCGTTGAGCCGGTTGCGACGGGTCCACACCACTGCGGCTACGACCAGCAGCGCGATCGCGAGGCCGATATAGGTGTGCACGACGGTCCGCGAGGACTCGGTCCGGTACGCGTCGAGCGCGGCGCCGGTAAGCTTCGAGGAGTCCACGGTGGCCAGCCCGCCCAGGATCAGCGCGGAGCCGACATACGGGAAGATGGTCGTGCCGAGCGAGTTGAACGCCTGCGCGAACGTCAGCCGGCTCGAGGCGGACTTGGGATGGCCGAGCGCCGAGATCAGCGGGTTGGCGACGACCTGTACCACGGTGATGCCAGCGCCGAGCACGAACAGCGCGAACAGGAACATGCCGAAGCTCGCCTGCCCCGCGGCCGGAATGAACAACAGGCAGCCCGCGGTCATCGTCACGAGACCGATCGACGCGGTGCGCATGTAGCCGGCCTTGCGCACGATCGCCGCGGCGGGGATCGAGAACAGCGCATAGGCGAGGAAGAACGCCGACTGGACCAGCATCGCGGTCGCGTGGTCGAGCGTGAACAGCTCCTTCATCTTGGGGATGATGATGTCGTTCAGCGAAGTGATGCCGCCGAAGATGAAGAACAGCGCGAACACGAACACGCGCAGGTCGGGCGCGTCGTAGCCGTGGCTGGCATCGCCGCCCGCCGCTGATGTGGATTTGGTATCGACGTGCATCGTGTAGCGCCCTCTCGCGGTATTATTCGCGCGACATAAGCCGGGGCGGCAGCGCGTGGCAATGCCGGTTGGTGCGATCCGTCCCGGCGGGCTAGGACGGCGGACATGAGCCGCTTCACCGTCAACAACGAGCCGATCGAATACAAGCTCGACAAGGATACGCCGTTGCTGTGGGCGTTGCGCGATGCGTCGAACCTGACTGGGACGAAATATGGCTGCGGCACAGGGCATTGCGGCGCGTGTACGGTCGATATCGACGGGCACGCGGCGCGGAGTTGCCGCGTACCGATAGGCTCGATCGAGGGCGCGTATGTCACGACGATCGAGGGTCTGTCGCGCGAGCGCAATCATCCGGTGCAACTCGCCTTCATCGCCGAAGCGGTGCCGCAATGTGGGTTCTGCATTTCGGGGATGATCATGGCGGCGGCGGCGTTGCTGAAGCGCAATGCGGACCCGAGCGAAGCGCTGATCCGCGAGCAGATCACGAACCTGTGCCGATGCGGGGTGTATCCGCGGGTGGTCGAGGCGGTGCAGCGCGCCGGGCGGGCGATGCGGGGGGAAGAGGTGATCCCGGCAGGGCCGCGGCCGGGGATCGATCCGGCGGACTCAGCGCGGTTGGTGCCTGCGTTGGTGCCGCCGCCGGCGCGTTAGCTCTTCCCGGACCAACAAAGCTGTTCTTTCGCGGTCCTTGTTCTCCCGCGAAGGCGGGAGTCCAGTCTGGGCTCCCGCCTTCGCGGGAGAACAAGGAGGGGCAGTAAACGAATTCCCACCACCCCGGCGAAGGCCGGGGCCCAATTGGAACGTCCAAGGTGACGGGTCTCGCGCTTCGTTACTTGCCGCCCCCAATTGGGCCCCGGCCTTCGCCGGGGTGGATGCTTTTCATAAATAAGCGGCACCTATTGAGCCAGCACTGTTCAAGGTTGCGTCTCCCCTACCTAAACCTGTCTAATCGCTGACGAACCCATTCAGCCTCTCAACACACCGCAACGCCTAGACCGAACACATCATAGGAGCCGGCTCGTGCGCCGGCAGTCGAGGACGACGGCGATGACGGGCAAGTTTCTCAAACTCTTGATGGCAGCCTCCGCGTTGGTGCCGGCAGCCACGATGGCATCGACGGCGACCGCGCAACAGGTCGACCAGGACCGCGGCGACCGCGGCCAGCGTCCGGACCGAGGCCAGCGTCAGGATCGTGGCGATCGCGGTCCGCGCCCGGACAGGCAGGCGTTCCAGCAACAACGTCCCGATCGCCCCGCCGCGCCCGACCAGGGCCGACGCCCGCAACGCGCCGATCTCGGCACGCAGCCGCAGGTCCGCGGGGACCGCCCCGACGGTCAAGGTCGCCCCGACCGGAACGGCCAGAACCGCGGCGGCGAACGTGGCAACGGTCAGGCCTGGAACGGCCAGCGCGGCAACGGCCAAGGATGGAACGGCCAACCCCGGCCCGACTCGCAGGCTGGCCAGAACCGCCCCGATTGGAACCGCGATCGGGCGCGCCCTGGCTTCGACCGTGGCAACCAGCAGGCGGACCGCGGCCAGTTCGATCGCAACGGTGGGCGTAACGACAACCGAGGCGACTGGCGCAACGAGCGCCGCGATGGCTACCAGAACCGCCAGCCCAACCGCGCCTATGGCAATGTCCAGGGCTATGGCCGCGGCAGTTATAACCAAGGTCGCTACAACCAGGGCGGCGCGTGGAACCGTGGCTGGCGTAACGACAACCGCTACGCCTGGGGCAATTACCGCGCGTCGAACCGCGGCGCTTATCGCCTCCCGCGCTACTACGCGCCGAGCGGCTGGGGATCGGGCTATCGTCGCTTCAACGTCGGCTTTTCGCTGAACAGCATTCTCTACAACCAGAATTACTGGATCCAGGACCCGTACACCTACCGCCTGCCCGAGGCATACGGCCCGTATCGCTGGGTCCGTTATTACAACGACGCGTTGCTGGTCGATCTCGACAACGGCCGCGTGGTCGACACGGTGTACGACATCTTCTGGTAAGCTGCGGCTTACCGGCACGAGGTAACAGGGGAGAGCCCCGCGGTGGTCCAGATCACCGCGGGGCTCTTGTGTTTCTGGCCCCTTGCGTTTTGAAGGCGTTTCGCCAAATCCTGCGCCGTGGGTATCTTTTCAAAAGCCAGGAAGGTCGATCCGGCCGCGGCGCTTCGCCAAGCCTTCGGATCGCAGGTCGCAGCGCGTCTCGACGCCAACCCCGCGGTGCAGCGCATCGCGATGGACACGGTGCAGTTCTATTACCAACCCGATTTCCTCGACCTGCCGACGTGCAAGCGGCTGATCGCGGTGATCGACTCCAAGCGACGGCCGTCGACCCTGCTATCCGACCGCCCGAACAGCAATTTCCGGACCAGCGAGAGCTGCGACATGGATCGCTGGTCGCCCGACGTGCAACCGACCGACGAGGCGATCGCGACCTTGCTCGGGATCGACCTGCTCCACGGCGAGACGATGCAGGGCCAGCGCTACGCCCCCGGCCAGCAATTCCGCGCGCACCATGATTATTTCCACGAATCCGAAAGCTATTGGGCCAGGATGCAGGAGCAAGGCGGCCAGCGCACCTGGACCGCGATGGTGTTCCTCAACGACGTGCCCGAGGGCGGCGCGACGTGGTTCCCGCAGGCGGGCGTGAAGATCTCACCGAAGCGCGGCATGCTGCTCGCGTGGAACAACATGAACCCGGATGGGACGCCGAACGGACTGACGCTGCACGAGGGCATGCCGGTGATGGAGGGCACGAAGTATATCGTGACGAAGTGGTTCCGCGAGCGGCCCTGGATCAAGTGACGAGCCTTGGGGTGGCGATATTCCCCACCTCCGTTCGCCCTGAGTAGCCGTCGAGTAGCTGCAACGCAGCGTATCGAGACGGCGTATCAAAGGACAGGTTGGCGCGCGGAACCTCATGCTTCGATACGCACCCTCGATACGCTTCTGGCGAAGCTACTCGGTCGCTACGCAGCACGAACGGTGGAGAGCTAACCAGCGCGACACTGTTTCCTCGCGAAGGCGGCAACCCAGACTGAACTCCCGCCTTCGCGGGAGAACAAGACAGGGAACGGCCCCCTCCCCGCTCGACAATCCCTCCACAGCCACTACGTCCGAGACATGACAGTTCTCGGCGTAACCTCTTCCATCCTCGGCCAACCCTGGCGCTGGCGCGCGCTCGCCGCCGACGGCCGGGACGGCTTTGGCGTCGGCGGTTCGGGCGACGACCTCGTCACCCAGCTCCTGCTCGCCAGAGGCTGCCCCCGCGACGCGCTCGACGCGCATCGCACCCCCTCGATCCGCGCGTTCATGCCCGACCCGTCGATCTTTCGCGACATGGACCGCGCCGCCGAACGCCTCGCCGACGCCGTCCAGGCGCACGAACAGGTCGCGATCTTCGGCGATTACGACGTCGACGGCGCCACCTCCGCCGCGCTGATGGTGCTGGTCCTCCGCGATCTCGGCATCGAAGCGCGCCCGTACATTCCCGACCGCCTGCTCGAAGGCTATGGCCCGTCCGGCGAGGCGCTTGTCCGCCTCGCCAGCGAAGGCGCCACGCTGATCGTCACGGTGGACTGCGGCGCACAGGCGTTCGACGCGCTCGACGCCGCCCGCGACGCGAAAGTCGACGTGATCGTCATCGACCACCACAAATGCTCGACCGCGCTCCCGCACGCGCTGGCGCTGGTGAACCCCAACCGCCTCGACGAGACCGAAGGCGCCGCGCACGGCCACCTCGCCGCGGTCGGCATGTGCTTCCTAGCCGCCGCGGCGCTGGTCCGAAGCTTACGCACCCGTGGCTTCTTCAAGGATCGCGCGGAGCCGAAACTGATCGACCTGCTCGACATCGTCGCGCTCGGGACGGTCGCAGACGTCGCGCAACTCCGCGGCCTCAACCGCGCGTTCGTGTCGCAAGGCCTCAAGGTCATGGGCGCGCGCAAGAATATCGGCGTCGCCGCTCTGATCGAGGCGTCGCGCCTGACCCGCAACCCGACCTGCACCGACCTAGGCTTCGCGCTTGGGCCCCGCATCAACGCCGGCGGCCGCGTCGGTCGCGCGGATCTCGGCGTCCGCCTGCTCACCACGCAAGACCCCGACGAAGCGCGCGAGATCGCCACCGAACTCGACCGCCTGAACGAGGAACGCCGCGCGATCGAAATCATCGTGCAGGACGCTGCCGACCTCCTCTCCAGCCGAGACCGCGCCGTCGCGGTGGTCGCAGGGCATGGCTGGCACCCCGGCGTGATCGGCATCGTCGCCGGTCGCCTGAAAGAAAAGCTCGGCCGCCCTGCGATCGTCATCGCGATCGACGAGAACGGGTCGGGCAAGGGCTCGGGCCGCTCGATCCCCGGCGTCGACCTCGGCGCCGCTGTCATGGCCGCGCGCGAACACGGCCTGCTGGTGGCGGGCGGAGGTCACGCGATGGCCGCCGGCCTGACGATCGCCGAAGCCGCGATCCCCGCCTTCACCGACTTCCTCGAAGAGCGCCTGGCCGCCGCGGTCGAACGCTCGAACGGTGACCGGGCGCTGTTGCTCGACGCGGTCCTGGCGGCGGGCGGCGTCAACCCCGGTCTCGTCGAATCGATGGAAGCCGGCGGCCCATACGGCATGGGCTGGCCCGCACCGAGAGTGGCGATGGGCCCGGTCCGCGTCATCAAGGCGGATATCGTCGGCAACGGCCACGTCCGTACGATCGTCGCGGGCGACGACGGCCGCAGCATCAAGGCGATGGCCTTCCGCTCAGCCGAGAGCGCGCTGGGCCAGGCGCTGCTTGGCGCCGCCCCCCATCGCAAACTCTGGCTGGCCGGCCGCGCGAAGATCGACGACTGGTCCTCGCGCCCATCGGCCGAACTTCATGTCGAGGACGCGGCGTGGGCGGACTAAATTCTTGCACCGAAACGCTTGACGCCCCGCCCCCTTCCCCTTAGTCGGCCTCCACCACGCAGGCCCCTTCGTCTAGCGGTTAGGACGCGGCCCTTTCACGGCTGAAGCACGGGTTCGATTCCCGTAGGGGTCACCAACCACCACTCTCGTGGCGGGAACGTGCGGTTAAGCCATTCTTTGCACTTCGCGACGCCACGACGTTCCAGCCACGCTGCTGGAAGAGCTTGGCCGTCGTCCGCCCGATTCCTTTAGAGGCACCTGTGACAAGAATGGTCCTGGTCATGTGATTAGCGCCTTGCAGCCGATGCTATTACGGCGGCAGGATGTGCCGACCTCACTCGGCTAACCCCGAACCGACGGTGTTATGCGATCCCCGGCGGCGCGCCCCGTCCGGCTTTCGGTTCACCTCGGGCCCAGCACGTTGCTAAATCAGGATCGGCCAAATCCAGGATATGGGATGGCGGCCCGCCCGGCACGCACCCAATTGCACCGGCGCGCAGAGACATGTTCGAAGGCCACCTAGCTCTGACAGAGCCGTGACGATCGGCGCTGACATTTACAGACCGCTTTCACCTGACCTTGCCATTGCTAAAACCCGATCCCAGTCGAGATCGAACCAGCTGTCTCCTTCCGGTTTCCAACCGGAAGGAATGGCGGGCGCGATTATCAGCGCCTGCGACTGCAGTTAGGCAGCGATCAGCCGCCATCTATCACGACCGACTGGACCGGGATGTCCGCCGGCGCCATCGCCGTCATTCCGACGTGCGCACTGGTCGAGGGGTTTGAAGCCGTGAAGCGCAGGATCCGCTTCGCCTTCAGGCTGCCGCGTTGGCGAAGTTGGTCGAGCGCAGGCCCGAACGGCAAAGAGAAGGTCATCGTTCCGTGCGGCATGCCGTGGCCGAACATGGCGATCTGCCCGACCTCGATCATTGCTCCGTCCCCGGCATCGACCATGACCGGGAAAGCCTGGCCGCGCCTGGCATGGGGGATCGACAGGGTGACCGTGACGACCGCGGTTTCGGCGTAACCGGGTGTCGCGAGGGTAAGAAGGTCGGGCACGACCGGAACCGTGTTGGCGCCCGTTGCCTGCCCGGCGCCCAGCATTGCGTGCGCCGATTGCCCGACGATGCGGATCGGTCGCCTTGGCGTCATCGCCCGCAGTCCCGCGCCGCCGACCGCCCCCGCGGTGCCAGGCTGGTAATCATACGCAAAGGCGCCGATCGCGGCATAGTCGCCGGCCTTCGCCTGAAGCAGCGGCTGGCCGGCAGCGGTGCAGAAGAACAGGAACGGCTCGGCGGACCATTTCGGGAGGTCGGGCCCGGTCGGAAGATAGGGTCGCCTCGCTGCAATCTGATTGTGCGTCCAGACCGTCCACAACCGATCCAGATTGCTGTGATGGAGGAAGAACAACGGGTCGACCGGGGATAGGTTGGCTTGCATAAAACCACCGGTATCGGAGGTGTTGCTGCACACGCCGTCCTTCTCCGTGTAGATGATGCCACCGACATTGTTGTGAACCTTGTTGTGCGGATGCCCCTCGATCACTGCGAACCCGGTCATTTGACTGTGATGCGCAGCTTTCGGGCTCGAAAAGAAATTCGCGATGAGCGGCGTCACCGGGTTCGCGGTATAGGCGTGCGCCGCCATGCCGGCGGCGACGGTCTGAAGCGAAACGGCCTTGGCCGCGAGACAGTCCAGCAGCGCATCTGGATTGCGGGCGTTGGGCAAACCCTTGCTGGGAAAAAAGGACGGGAATTGCGGATTGGTGGGATCGGTCAATTGCGCCCACAATACGTCCGTGGTCGGAATATCGCGGTAGACCAGTTGCTGGAGTTGCGCCGAACCCGGCGCGAAATAGCCGGATCTGGCGATCGGCTCCCTGAAAGTGGCCACGAATGTCTGCAGATCGCCGATGAACGCAGGGTTCGTCGGAGTCAGGACCCCCTGCGACATGGCTGCCGGTACCGCCGGAATCGGATCGGCGCTCCAATCCCAATAGGGGAAGGCGAAATTCGGGTTGCCTGAAAACGCGCGGACGGTCTGTTCGACCAGGCCAGTGAACCCGCGGTGCCAGGGATAGAGCCACCAATTACCGTGCGGGCAGTCGAGATAATGCGTCAAGGCGATGCGATACCAGTTGCGCGGATCGGTCGGCGGCAATTTCAACATCGCCGCGATCGCGATGCTGTAGGATGCGAGCATCCTTTGCCCTTCAGCACTTTTTACGTTGTAGCGCCGCCAACGGGCGGGCGGCTGCGCCCGCGCGGCGATCGAGTCTTGCGGCAGAAGCGTCGCCCCCATCAAGGTCGCCCCTGTCGCGAGTCCAGTTGCAAGCATCGTCCGCCGTGACACATTATCGCTTATCGACATGATATCATTCCCCCCAAAGACCGACACAATAACAACCCCGATCATACCGGCATGCCAAAGCGTTCATATTTTTCCATCTAAAATGGATTAAAATAGATTACCCCCAGCAATGGCGCTTTCATTCTTCATAACCATTACCATCTTTTGCGATCTCAAAAAGTGCAGAATGATCGGATAGGACATTCATTATTCAGAGTCGTACATCATGAATCTATTACTGTTGCATATTGGTATATCTGCGCGCACCATGTCGCCATCGAAATAAAGACCCTGTCACGACAGTGTTCGATCTAGATCGAGACCATCCGCGAATTTGACCAAAGAGAACGCAAGGCGTCGTCATGCAGAGCATTTCGACGAAACGTCACGCAACCGTAGGGGGAAGCGCATGTCGAAGACCGTTCCGCGCCACATGGCGTTTCGAATCGCCAATGGAATCGCTCTCGCCGCCGCCGCAACCGTGTTTGGCACCGCCGTGATGCACGCCGCCGGTCCGATCGCGGCGCCGTATCTACGGTCCTTCCCCGATTTTGCTCCCGCGATCACGCCGCAACTGCCCGGCGATGTCGACGTCGCGCTCAAGACGCGGCTCGAAGCGGCGAAGGCCTTTCCGCAGGTTCAGCGCGAGTTCGATCTTTATTCCTGGCAGATGCTACTCGCGCTCAATTGGCCGACCAACAATCGCGGACAGCCCGCACCGGACATCACCGACACGGCGTTCGGCGCGCCGCGCTGGACGCTGTGGCACAACAGCAGTTCGATCTTTCAGGTCGACGGCGCAAAGCCCGCTGCCTGCGCCTCGTCCGGCGGGGCCAAGCTGCTGGCAACGACGCACGACGTGTCGCGCCCGGTCAGCCGCGGGCTCCAGGCATTCTCGCGCGCGGCAACGGGAAACACCGATACGCGCCGTACGCGCTTCCTCGGCGTCATCTCCGCCGTGGGCGAACTCAACGCCGCCAATCTCGGCGACATCCAGCAGGCCTTTACCGGTCCGTTGATCGATCAGAATGGCGAATTCGTCTTCTACGAGATCATGATCGATCCAAACGAAGCCGATTATCTCTGCGCCAACGGCCTCTACAACATCAACGGCCAGGTCGCCTTCACCAAGAAGGGCGGCAAGGTGGTCATGCCGAGCGGCACGTCGACCGAGAACGCGAGCGGATCGTTCGAACTGAAATTTGCCTGGCGCATCCTGAAAAAGGGCGCCGACGATTTCGGCCGCTTCCACACGATGGACGCCGTCGTCATCGACCAGGGGCCGACCGGCAAACAGGTCGAGCGTCGGGTTACCGTCGGCCTGGTGGGCATGCATATCGGCCACAAGAGCGCGACCTCCCCGCAATGGATCTGGTCGACCTTCGAGCAGATCGACAACCTCGATGTCGACCCGGTCGCGCATCCGACGCTTCGGCCGTCCTTCACCGATCCGAACTGCCCGCTCTGCGCGGTCGACGTGCAACCGGTGCTGGGCGGCAATGGGCTCTACCCGCGCATCCCCACCCAGGCGTGGCGTGCGATCCCGATCCCCGGCGACAAGATTGCGCTCAACATGCAGGCGCAGGCCGTGCTGAAGCAGTTGGGCAGCGTATGGCAATATTATCAGTTGATCGACACGCAGTGGCCTACCGATCCAGGTGCGCCGCCATCGCCGTGGAACAGCGGCCTGCCGCTGTCCGTCACGAACAAGCCCGGCGGCCATCCGACGCCGGCGATGCTCACCAACATCACGATGGAAACCTATTTCCAGACCGGGAACCAACCCGGTTGCAGGGGCGAGGAACGACCCGCCGGCGTCCCCTGCCCCAATACGCCAACGTGGAATGCTGTGCTCAACGCAAACAAAAAAACGATGTTGCCCGCCGTGAGCCCGACCGTGTTCATGACCGAAAGCTGCACAGGCTGCCACAGTTCCGCCGGGGTCTATACCAGCTATGACCCGGCCACGAAGAAGGCCACCCAATCCGGGCAGCTCACCGCTGATTTCTCGTGGTTGTTGGCGCAGAAGGCCGCTTGGAATCACAAGATGCAGTAAACGTTAAATTGCTGCGTCCCGGATTTCCCAGGGCAGTTTGATTGGGGTCATGCTGACACAGCTGTACGCATTCGCAATCGTAGCGACTGCGCCGATACGCGGCTATGATCGAAGCTGTCGCTACGTCGCCATGGCTGCCGTGCATTGCATCCGTACCGCGGTGCATAACGATCCCCCTCCCCGCCGTATCCAAATCCCGGCATGATCCGCCTGGGACACGCGAGAAACCGAAATGCAGCGCGATGCGGTGTTCCACGTGCATCAAGACATCGCCGCGGCGATCGCGGATCGTGCGCCGGCAGATGCAACGATGCTGATGGAATCACATTTCGACACATCCATCAGCGATATCTTTCGCGTGCAAACTCGCTTTACGTGAACCCGATCCTTCCAACCGTCGCGAACCCATCGGAGCGAGCGGCCGCCATCCGCGGAAATGGCCGCACCAACGACGAGTGCTCCAGGATCGGCGCTTAGTTTGGCATTGGCGAGCGCGGCTGATCCTCATGCCGATGATCGCATGCTCGGGTCGGCGCATACGGCGCCACCCCGCCGGCCCCTGAGCGCGATACGGTTCTACAGCCTCTCCAACGCCCGCGCCAGATATCCACGGATCGTGTCTGTCCGCTCGGGCGAAGGAGACCCGAGCACGCCGCGCATCGCCTCGGGCAGATGCGTGGCCGCGTCCTGCGCCGCGTCTCCGAACACGTATTGATCGAACCAACCCCGCACCGCCGCGCGCTCACCCGTCGGCAAATCGCGGATCGCCAGGATCGCGTGGATCAGCGCGGGGAAAGGCGACGCCGCGCCAGCTGCCCCCCACCAGTAATTGACCAGCACGTTGAACCGCCCGAGCGCCTTCACGTCGTGCCACCACATCGACGGGATGAAGATCGCATCGCCCGGCTCCAGCACGGTTACCTGCATCTGCTCGCGCGCCGCCGCGAACTGCGGGTAACGATCCAGATCCGGTGCTTCGAGATCGACCAGGCTGACCGGCTGCCCCGCGATCGTCACGTCGAGCGGGCCAACATACAAGTTCGGCCCCTGCTCGGGCGGAAACAGGCAGAAACGTCGCCGGCCCGCCACGACGACCGCGACGTTGCTCGATACGTCGTAGTGCGTCGAAACGCGGCTCTCGTTGCCGATCCACACGCGCGGGACCGCGTCAGGCGTAGGCAGAGGCAGCACATTAGCCTCAGCCCAGCCCGGCAGGAACTCGCCCGCCGCTGCGGCCCCGGCATAGATCGCTGGCGCACCTGGCACGCCCTGCAGCGCGATCAACTGATCGACCAGCGTCGCGATCGGTGCCTTCGCGCGCTCGAAATTGAACCCGCTGAGGTCGTCATTGTAGAAAAACCGCCCGCGCACGTCGCTCTGAGCGACCATGACGTCGGCAGAGCGCCCACCGTCGAACGATACGATATGATCGGCGATCGCGCGATCGGACGCGCTCGCAGCACGCACCGCCGGCCATTGCGCCGCAAGTCCGCGCATGACGACAGGACGGTATCCGTGTGCGACCTCGGCTTCAAACTGCGCCGCGTCGATCGCGCCGGTTTCGGCAACCGGAAGACCAGGGATCTCACTCATCGCGTGCGTGTAATCCCTGGCCCTGTATCCCGCTACCTCAGAAGGTCATGCGTGCCGACAACGTGTACGACCGGTCGTTCTTGAAGAAGCTGCGCGGCGCTTCGAGCCCCGCGCCGTTCAGCAGGAAGGTGGTCTTGGTCGTCGTGTCGAGCAAGTTCGACGCGGTCACGCCGAGCTTGAAATGCTCGTTGACCGTCACGAAGGCCGAGGCATCGAGCTGACCGGTCGGCAGCGAGTAGACCGGCAGGAACGGGAAGCAGCAATCGCGGTTGGTCAGCAGGAACTTCGACCGCCAGCTATACGCGACACGGGCATAGAACGGGCCCTTGTCGTAGAAGCCAGCAACGTTGACCGTATGCTTCGACAGACCCTGCAACGGCAAGTTGTCATAGAGACCGGCGACGTCCTGCGGCGGACGGCTGCCATCCGCGGCGCCGTTGGCCGGCACCGGGTTGGGGATCTTGCCCGCCTTCACGTACGTATAGTTGGCCTGCATGCCGAGGCCGCCGAGCGGTCCGGGCAGGAAGTCGAAGGTTTGCTGGTACGCGATTTCCGCACCCTTGATCCGCGACTTGCCCTTCACGTTGGCGGGCCCGCTGACCTGCACGTCGAACGTCTGGCCGTTGTTGGTCAGGGTGCGCGTGTAGCCGAAGTTGTCGACGATGATGTTCGACAGGGTCTTCTGGAACAGCGTCGCGGTGAGCGAACCTACCTTCGAGAAATACCACTCGCTGGTCAGGTCGAACTGCAAGGCTTTGACCGGGCGCAGATACGGATTGCGCGACTGCGCGGCGAACTGGAAGTTGCCGGCGGTGTTCCCACCCGACGTGCCGACACCGACATAGTTGCGCAGGTCGCCGAAGTTCGGGCGCGAGATCGCCTTCGATCCTGCCGCACGGAACAGCAAGGTCGGGGTGACCTGAAGCTTGACGTTCGCGCTCGGCAACCAGAAGTTGAACTTTTGCTTGGCGATATCGGGCGTCGACGATCCATTCGCATAGGCTACGATCGCCGCCTGCTGCGCGGCCGGGACCGTGCAGACCGGGTTGATCGATCCCGACGCCGGCGGCACGTCACGCTGTGACTGGCAGAACCCGGCCAGCGTCGCCGGATAGGCGCCACCAGCGGGATTGGCCGGCAGGTTGGTAGGATCGAAGATCGTATTCTGCTGGGGGAAGGTGATCGCCCCGTTCGAATCGTCCTTCGTGCGAACGAAACGCACGCCGACGTTACCGGTCAGGCTCATCCCGTTGCCAAAATCCTGGACGCCGAAATCGGCGCGGGCATAGGCTGCAAAGCTACGCTCGCGATTGCGATACACTTCGCTCGGGAGGTATGCGCCATCAACCGTTGCGCCCGCCCGATCCTCGGCTGGCCGATAACTGCCACCGCCGAGCGCGGTGACCTTGCGCAACAGGTCGGTGAACGCGTCATGATCGCGCAGGATGTCGTCGGAGACGAACGTCGTGCTCGGTGGCGTGTTCGTTCCCCCGCGGAAGAAATTGGTGAAGTTGTGGAGACCCTGCTCCTGCTGGCTCAGCGCGGTATAGCTGACCGGCCCGGCAGCCGCCCAGGTCTCCGACACGTTGCCCCAGTTGTTGTAGTCAACTGCCTTCACGGTCTGCTTGCGATCGCTGTAGCGACCGCCGACACGGACGTTGCGCAGGAACGCGTCGTCGCTGACGTCGAACTGCGCGTCGCCGCGGAACGCCCATTCGTGACCCTTGTTATCCTGGCGCCCGTTGAAGGCGTCGCGGAAATAGACCGAGTTCGGGTTGGCGAAATAGCTGGTGGTATCAAAGCCTGGCGTGAGCGAGGTGATCTGCGGAATTTTGCCACGCAGGTCGATCGACGTCTGGCTGAAGGTGGCGGTGTCGAGAATGTCGTCGCGCACCTTCACCTTCGACGTGGCATATTGCCCGTCGAAGTTCAGGTGCAGGCGATCGATCGGCTCGAACTTGATGTTGAGCGACTGATCCTGCGAGATCGACTTGGAATAGAAGTGACGGTTCGACTGGGTCGTGAAGATGCCGCCGGGCGAGAACTGCGTCAGCGCGCAATTGGAGGTGTTCAGCGAACCATCGGGGTTGTTGCCACAGCCCGCCGGATTGTTGCCGAATACCTGCCCGGTGCGCTTGCCCAGCGTCCCGCTCGTGAAGACGCCGTTGTCGTCATAGGTGAAGTCCGACCCGCCGACCGGGAAGACCGTGTTGGCGTCGGGGTAATACACGTTCGGCTCGACGGTCTGCTCGAGCCAGTCGTCGGTCGACTCCGCGCGCACGAACTGCCCGGTGATCAGCAGGTTGCCCGACGCGTTCTCATATTGCGCAGCGCCCGAATAGCCGATGCGCGTGCGGTCGAAATCCTGCGACCGCGACCCTGCGCCCAGCGGTGCGTACACCACATTGCGACCCGCTGGCAGCGGGAAGGTGTCGAACAGCGTCGACTGATACGGCGTACCTGCGTTCAGCACGCGACCCTCGCCGGCATCCTGTACACCGTTGCCGTTCTTATCGTCGTTGTAGCGCGGCAGCATCGACGAGACGAACACCGAGTCCGACCGGCTGTAGAGCTTCTGGTAGGTGCCGCTGGCGAGGATGCCGAACCGGCCTGCGCTGCCCAGGTCGAACTGCTTCGAGACGAGCCCGACGAACTGCGGCGCGCCGCGCTTCTCAAGGTCGCCGAGGTTCATGCCTGCCGAAAGGAACAACAGGTCCTTCTTCGAATCGAACGGCTTGCGGGTGTTGATGTTGACGGTGCCGGCGATGCCGCCTTCGACCAGATCGGCGGTGAGATTCTTGAACACCTCGACCGAGCCGACGATTTCCGCGGGAATGTCGTTGAAGCCGATCTCGCGACCGCCACCAGCCGCGAACGCATCGCGGCCGTTGAACTCACCGCGGACGTAGCTGAGGCCGCGGATCACGACGCCGGACCCTTGCGCCGAATAATGTGCGGAGTCGTTCGGTGCGGCGAAGCGGCTGATCGACACGCCAGGAACGCGCTGCAACGCTTCGTTGACCGAGCGATCGGGGAGCGCGCCGATGTCTTCCGCGGTGATCGCATCGACGACCGTATCCGAATTACGCTTGATGTTCTGCGCGTTGGCCAGGCTCTGGCGGATGCCGGTGACGACGATCTCTTCGCGCTCGGGATCGGGGGTCGGGTTGCCGGCATCCTGCGCGGCGCCCGAGGTGCCGGTGGTGTTGCTCGCCGAACCCGGCGCGGTGCCCGCGGTCGCTGCATCGAGGCTGGTCGCGCCCGACGTCGTGCTCGCGGCGCCCGGACCTGCAGGCGCTGGCACGGCTTGCGCATCCGCGGCAGCGGGGTCCGCGACCTGCGCGAAGGTCGGCGTGGCGGCGAACGCGATCGCAAGCACGGATACGCTTCCGCCAAACAGACGGGAAGCGAGACGGACCGTCACAGACGCACCAGCACTTGGCATTATTGACCCCTTATACATCCACAAGCACGATTGCCGCCGCTTCTGAAGCAGACGTACAAACCGGGCTTTCTCCCTAGGAACGAACGATAAATCGGTCGCCGAACCGAGCATTACTCAGCTATGTTTTCGGTCACAAGTTGAATAATGAAATTTGGTAGACAGATTCGAAAGGATGCCGTTCCAGTGTTGCTCAAGGGTGACAGTCTCGGAGCGGCCCTAATCGACGCGGGGGGATGATGACGGAAATGGAGCGAACGCGTGTCGTGATCGTGGGTGGCGGCACTGCGGGCTGGATAACGGCTGCGGCGCTCGTCCGGCTGCTGCCTACAGCCTGCTCCGTGCACCTGATCGAGTCGGCGGAGATTGGCATCGTCGGCGTCGGCGAAGCGACGCTGCCGCACATCCGCGCGTTCGTGGAACGGCTAGGGCTCGACGAAGCGGATTTCATGCGGGCGACGCATGCGACGTTCAAGCTCGGCATCGATTTTCGTGATTTCGGCGCGATCGGCGACAGCTATATCCACCCGTTCGGCACGTTCGGCCGCCCGCTCGGCGACGTCGGCTTCCATCATTACTGGCTGAGGCTGAACGCTGCCGGACGCGCGGGGCCGATCGGCGACTATTCGGTCGCGGTCGCCGCGGCCAACGCACACCGCTTCGCCATCCCCGACGGCCCCGCCGACGATCTCGCGGCGAGCTTCGGCTATGCCTATCAGTTCGATGCGACGCTGTTCGGACCCTATCTGCGCCGCTTCGCCGAGGCGCAGGGTGCACGACGCATCGAAGGCCGGATCGTCTCCGTCGATCAGCACGCGGAGACCGGCGACGTCCGCGCCGTACGCCTCGATTCCGGCGAGACGATCGAAGGCGACCTGTTCGTCGATTGCTCGGGGTTCCGCAGCCTGCTGCTCGGCGACGCGATGGCAGAGCCTTGGGAGGACTGGTCACGCTGGCTACCCTGCGACCGTGCCGTCGCGATGCCCTGCGCGTCACCCGAAGGCCCGATCGAACCCTACACGCGCGCGACCGCGAAACCGGCTGGCTGGCAATGGCGCATCCCCCTCCAACACCGCGTCGGCAACGGCTATGTCTATTCGAGCGCACATTTGGACGATCAGGTCGCCGCCGACGCGCTGGTCGCCTCGGTCGAGGGCAAGCCGCTTGCCGACCCGCGCTTTCTCAAGTTCCGCGCAGGCCGCCGCCGCAATTCCTGGGTCGGCAACGTCGTTGGCATCGGGCTCGCCTCGGGCTTCCTCGAACCGCTCGAATCGACGAGCATCTACCTCGCGCAGATGGCGCTCACGCAGTTGATCGAGCTGTTCCCGCAACGCGCCGGATCGGAGGGCATCTCGCCAACGGACCGGACCGAGTTCAACCGCATGGTCGACATGGAATATGACCGCATCCGCGACTTCCTGATCCTCCATTACCACGCCACCACTCGCGACGATTCCGACTTCTGGAACCATGTCCGGACGATGGACGTCCCCGACACGCTTGCCGAGAAGATGGACCTGTTCCGCCGCGCCGGCCGCGTCGCCCAGTATAGCGAGGGGTTGTTCCTCGAACCGAGCTGGCTGGCAGTGTATCTGGGGCAAGGCATCGTTCCGCACGGCTGGGACCAGCGCGCCGACGGCCCCGCGCTCGATGGACTCGACCGCGCCGTCGCCAAGCTGCGCGCGCAGGTCGCCGCGACCGCCGCAGCGATGCCCGACCACGCCGCGTTCCTCGCGCAGCGCAACGCGACGATTCCGGCATGACCGAGCGCGCTCCCATTCGCAGCATCGCAGTATTGGGTGCCGGCATCGTGGGCCTGTCCGCCGCGATTGCCTTCGCCCGTGCGCTGCCCGGTCTCGCGATCACATTGGTCGAGACGCCGGCGGACCCCGCCGCGCTGGCGGATCGCATGCCTGGTACGCTGCCATCGATCGCGATGTTCCATGACCGCATCGGCCTTAGCGAACGCGATCTCGTCGCGGCCGGTACGCTGCATAATATCGGTACGCGCCTGCCCGATTGGCGTTCCGACGGCGCGCGTGTCGTCCTTGCACGCGGCGACCGCGGCGGTACGATCGGGGCGGGGGCGTTCCACCAGCATTGGCTGAACGCCCGCCGCGCCGGCAAGGTCGCCGCATTCGACGCGTTCTCGCCTGCCGCTGCTCTCGCGGCAGTGGACCGGTTCGTGCATCCCTCGGACGATCCGGCTTCGCCGCTTTCCGGCCTTGCCTATGCGCTCCGCCTCGATCCGCCACGCTACCGGGACCTGCTTCGCGCATTGGCGCGTCATATCGGCATTGTCTCGATCGCAGGCGCTTTCGCAGGCGTCGAACGCCGTGCGGACGGCGGCGTCGAGGCGCTGATGTTGACGGACGGTCGTCGGCTCGTAGCGGACCTCTATCTCGATTGCTCCGGCCCCTCGGCCCCGCTTCGCGCGGCGATCGACACGCGGTGGGAGGATTGGCGCAAATACCTTCCCGTCGACCGCCTGCTACTCGGCACAGGGCCGGCCCGTGCGCCCTCGCCGACCGACGATCTGATCGCGCTCCCGGCGGGATGGCGGTTCGAAAAACCGTTACGTGATCGCACCTTGATCGGCCTTGCTTATGCCGCCGCCCAGACACCGGACTCCAGCGCGCGTCGCATTCTCCCCGCAGGCGAAGAACTCGTTTGCATCGCCCCCGGCGCCCGCCCGGAACCCTGGGTCCACAACGTCCTTGCGCTCGGTGACGCGGCAGTTGCGCTCGATCCGCTGGCCGACGCCAACCTTTATCTCGCGCAGGCTGCGATCCTGCGCGCGATCGACCTCCTGCCCGGCCGCGACTGCGCCGCCAGCGAACTCGCCGAATACAACGCCCGCACCTACCGCCAGGCGTCGCGCGTCCGCGATTTCCAGGCCGCGCACTATCATTGCGCGACCCGAACCGGTGGCGACTTCTGGAAGCACGCCCGTCGCTTGCCTCGTCCAGACAGCCTCCATCACACGCTCGACCAGTTCGCCCACCGTGGTCGCCTGCCGTTCTACGAAGACGACACCTTCGAGCCGGACGAGTGGCACGGCCTGCTGCTTGGCCTCGGCATGATTCCGCGTATCCCCGATCCTATCGCCTCGGCAACGCCGCTGGAGACGGTCCGCCCGGCGCTGACGCGGATCGCAGGGGCCAATGCCGCCCTGCCATCGCGCCTGCCGCCCTACCCCGCCTATCTCGCGCAACTGGAACGCAGACGATGACCGCTCCCATCCGCAAGGTCGTGATCGTCGGCGGCGGCACCGCCGGCTGGATGGCCGCCGCCGCCGCCGCGCGGTTCCTCGACGACGGCCAGCGCCAGGTCGTGCTCGTCGAATCCGATGCGATCGGCACGGTTGGTGTGGGCGAGGCGACGATCCCGCCGATCCTCGGCTTCAACCAGTTGATCGGCGTCGACGAACGCGATTTCGTCCGCGCGACCGGCGCCACCTTCAAGCTCGGGATCGAGTTCGTCGGTTGGGACACCGGCGCCGACCGCTACATGCACGCATTCGGCGCGCACGGCCGCGATATCCAGGGCCTGGCGTTCCATCAACTCTGGCTGAAACTGCGGAACCACCCCGGCATCGGCGGACTCGACGCCTATTCGCCGTCCGCCGTCGCGGCGCATCTCGGCCGCTTCGGCCAGCCAAGCGGAACCGCGCCGCTCGCCTACGCCTATCATTTCGACGCCAGCCTGTATGCCGCCTTCCTACGCCGCCGCGCCGAAGCCGGCGGCGTGACCCGTGTCGAAGGCCGCATCACCGGCGCCGATCGCGATCCTGCGAACGGCCACATCCGCGCGGTCCGGCTCGACGATGGCACCGCGGTCGACGGCGACCTGTTCATCGACTGCTCGGGCTTCCGCAGCCTGTTGCTCGGCGAGACGATGGGAGTCGAATTCGAGGACTGGTCGCACTGGCTCCCCTGCGACCGCGCGATCGCCGTGCCGACCGAACCGACCACGCCTATACTGCCCTACACTCGCGCGACGGCGCGCCCAGCGGGCTGGCAATGGCGGATCCCGCTCCAGCACCGCACGGGCAACGGCCACGTCTATTCCAGCGCGCACATGTCAGACGACGAGGCGACCGCGCTCCTGCTCGCCAACCTCGACGGCAAGCCGACCGCCGATCCGCGCCAGCTCCGCTTCAAGGCAGGCCGGCGCGCGAAGATGTGGGACGGCAACGTCGTCGCGCTCGGTCTCGCCGGCGGCTTTCTTGAGCCACTCGAATCGACCAGCATCCACCTGATTCAGACCGGCATCTCAAAGCTGTTCGCACTGTTCCCCGATCGCGGCTTCTCCGACGTCGAACGCGACGAATATAATCGGCTGATGGGCGACGCCTACACGTCGATCCGCGATTTCATCATCCTGCACTACCACGCCACTCGCCGCGACGATTCCGCGTTCTGGCGCCACGTCCGCACGATGCCGGTGCCGGACAGCCTGACGCGCAAGCTCGCGCTGTTCCGCGAGAAAGGGCGCATCTTCCGCTACGACGACGAACTGTTCGGCATCTCGAGCTGGGTTCAGGTCCTGCTCGGCCAGCACGTGATCCCGACCGGCTATGACCCGATCGTCGACGCGCTCGATGCCGACCGCGTCGCCGATGCGATCCGCCAGATCCGCGCCGCCACGCTGCGCAATGCTCAGGCGTTGCCGAGCCATGGTGAATTCGTCGCCCACCTGGCTCCGTTCGATCGCACAACCGAGCCTGCCATTTAACTTGGCTTTTCGATCCGTATGCTTTGCACTGAGGCACTCGCGTTGCTTGCCTCAGCCACGGTCCCGCACCGTCGCCGCATCCCGCCTCGCGTACGAAGGGCCGATGACGCGGCATTCGGTGCCTGCCGGACCAGATCATCCTGACGAGCGGCGACAAGAATGGCCTGAGCCTCGCGATCATGACGTTGCAGGCGGACGGCCGCACCGTCTGGATGGAAGACCCGGAGTATCCAAGTCGGCCGCGGTATCGAGATCGCTCCCGACGCGGCGATCGCGGTGATGACCGCCGGGCAGCAAGCGCCGACCGGAGTCGGTCTGTCACCTCGCCGCCGGCAAGCGCTGGTAGCGTGGGCAGTGCGCGAAGGCGGCTGGATCATCGAGAACGATTACCTGAGCGAACTCCAGCTGACGGGCCGCGCGCTGACGTCGCGCGTGCGGGCGCCAACAACACCGCAGCGGCCAGCAAGCTGGTCGCCGAATTGTCCCTGCTCAGCCCCGAGTTCGCGGCGCTGTGGCAAGGCAATGACGTGATCGCCCATAACGAGGGCGTGAAGCGCATCCATCACCCCGACGCAGGGTTGCTCGGGATGGAGTTCTCCACGTTCGCAGTCGAGGGGCGGCCGGAACTGGGGATGATTGTGTACAACCCGGCCTCTCCAGCAGATGCGGAGCGGCTACGCGTGCTGCTCGACACTCGCCCAGACTGATCGGAATACGAAGACCAGGCACGGACCATTCGACCCGCTTCTGGTCGTTCCCGGCCAGTTTGCCCGTCCCAAAAACCTGCCGTTCATGTATTCGTTTCGGTTGAACGGCTTGGTTCGATGCGGGCGTAGGGCTGAGGAGCATGGATCGCCAAAATGATCAGCCTACAATCCGGCTTGATCGATCATCGATGCCACCTCGACCGGCAATGCGGACTCTGACGTGGGCAACAACCGGTTAAGCGCAGTCTGTATGCGCTTGCGGGCTACCTGATATGCCTTGTGCCGGATCGCGCGCGTCGCGTTGGTCCGCCATGACGGGCTCTCACCAAGCAGCGCCTCCCACTTGGCCTCCTCTGCCTCCAGGATCGACAATGCCAGACGCAGTCCATCCCGCCGCCCGCGTGCGTATTCGTCGGACATCGCCCATTTCTCCATCTGCTCGCAAATTTGCAGCCGCCTCAAGTTGCCGTAGCCCTGACGAAGTCGATGAAGGCACGCAACGGGGGCGGCACCAGCCGACGGTCGGAATAATACAGGAACGGGCCGGAAAACGGTTGCCACCATTCCTCCAGCACAGGCACCAATGCGCCGCTGTCCAGACGCGGGCGCAGCCAGTCCTCGAACAGTGAAATGATCCCGACTCCCGCGACGGCGGCGTCAACCGCGAGATCAGTCGCGCCGCCGACTTGCACGACCAACGGCCCGCGCGGTTCGACCCGGACGATCTCGCCGGCGCGCTCGAATTCCCAGGGACTCGTGAGGGCACCACTCGAGAAACGTCCCAGCACGCACGCGTGATCCAGCAGGTCGCGCGGGTGGTCCGGGCGGCCATGTCGATCGAGGTAGGCCGGCGCGGCGGCGGTCGCCATGCGCTGGACGCGCGGCCCGATCGGCACCGCGATCATATCCTGCTCCAGCCGCTCGTCGTAGCGGATGCCGGCATCGCACCCTGAGGCAAGTACATCGACAAAACTATCCTCCGCCACGATCTCCACCCTGATGCCCGGGTGTGCGGCCAGGAAACCCGGCAGGATCGCGGGCAGTACCAGCCGCGCGGCGCTGACCGGCACGTTCAGGCGAAGAGCGCCCGCCGATCCCTCCCGAAAGTCGCCGACCGCCTCCAACGCCGCGGCGACCTCATCGAGCGCCGGGGTCAACCGTTCGATGAGCGCCGCGCCAGCTTCGGTCGGCGTGACGCTGCGGGTCGTGCGATGAAGCAGGCGCACCCCAAGCCGCGTCTCCAGACGCCGCACGGCCTCGCTCAACGTCGAGGCGCTGGTCCCGCTCGTCCGCGCCGCGTCGCGAAAGCCACGCGCCTTCGCCACCGTAAAAAACGCAGTCAGATCTCCAAGGTCAGCATCCATTGTCCGATTATCCGTACAGCCCGTACGGATCATGCCGGATTATCGCGCGGTTCGGCAATGTCTATCTGGTCAGAGAAGAGGAGAACGACATGCAGACGATTGATCAGGCAGGCAGCTATCGGCTCGGTGACCGGGACGTGAAACGGCTCGGTTACGGCGCCATGCAACTCGCCGGACCCGGCGTATTCGGCCCGCCACGCGACCGCGACGCCGCGCTCGCTGTACTGCGCGAAGCCGTTGCGAGCGGCGTCGACCATATCGATACGAGCGATTTCTATGGGCCGCACGTCACCAACCAGATCATCCGGGAGGCACTCCATCCCTATCGTGATGGCCTGACGATAGTGACGAAGGTCGGCGCGGTACGTGGCGACGATGGCTCATGGAACCCCGCACAGGACGCAGCGGCGCTCACGGCGGCGGTGCACGACAATCTGCGCAACCTGGGTCTCGACGTGCTGGACGTCGTCAACATGCGCATCATGGGTGGAGGAGACGACCATGGGCCCGCGGAAGGGTCGGTAGAACCTCAACTGACCGCGCTCGCCACGCTGCAGGACCAGGGACTGATCCGCCATATCGGGCTGAGCAACGCGACGACCACGCAGGTCGAGCAGGCGCGCGGCATGGTGGAAATCGTCTGCGTGCAGAACCAGTACAATCTCGCCCACCGCAACGACGATGCCATGATCGATGCGCTGGCGGCGGACGGCATCGCCTATGTTCCCTTCTTCCCCCTGGGCGGTTTCAGCCCGCTCCAGTCGCAGACATTGTCCGACGTGGCCGCAAGACTGAACGCGACGCCGATGCAGGTAGCACTCGCGTGGCTGCTGCGACGTTCGCCCAATATCCTGCTTATTCCCGGCACATCGTCGGTGACGCACCTTCGCGAAAACCTCGCCGCGGCGGCACTGGAGCTTCCCGACGAGGAGGTGGCAGCGCTCGACCGCATCGGGTGACACGCGCACGGCTCCGCGCGGTGAGGCTAATCAACGCCGAACGGAATCGATCTGACGCCCCGCATGAAAAGGCCCGCATGAAAAGGCCCGCATCAAAAGGAAAGCGGAGACAGCCCTATCTTGATCACCGCATTCGCATGAAAAGGGAGAGTGCGGAGCGGGCGCCATCCGCGAAATAGTCGTAAATTGCGCGGGACACCTCGGCGATCACGGGCTGGCGATCGCGGCCGCCGCGTGCGAACACCGCGATCGCCACGCGGCGGCCATCCGGCATGGTAATGAACCCGACATCGTTGGTGATACCGTTCAGCGTGCCGGTCTTGTCCTCTACCCGAGTGCCAGCGGGAAGCAGCGCGCGAATACGGCGAGTGCCGGTCCGGCATCGGCTCATCAGTTCAAGCAAAAAGGTGCGACTTTGAGCCGTCAGAACGGTGCCGTTATCGAGCTTGTTCAACAGCGTGACCATGGCAACCGGCGTGGCAACATCCTTGCTGTCGGCCAGATGACCGGGCTCTCCAAGCAGCTGGGCAATGGTCCGGTCCATCCGCATGCCCGTTATCTTGTGCGACCACAGCCATTGCTGGATCGCGACGGGGCCACCAAGAGCGGCAAGCAGCTGATCGGTTGCCTGGTTGTCGCTGCGGACGATCATCAACTCCAGGGCTCTCGCGGCGGGACGGCCGGCAACCATGTCGCCGAGGCTACGGCGGCCTTGATCGACATCGGCGAGGTAGGCAGCGGCGATGGCCAGCTTGACCGTGCTCGCCATGGGAAACGGGATGTCGCCCCTGATCGAAACGGTCGAGCCATCGCGAAGGTCGAGCGCAGCGATGCCGTAGTCACCGGAGCGTCCCGCGACCAACATGCTCAGCACGCGCTCAAGCTCGGTAGGGTGGAGGACGCTTGCGGTTGCCGGTACCGGGACGAGGAAGCTTGCCGCGATACTGGAGAGAAACAGACGGGAAAGCCGGGGTGCGCGCATCGATCGTCCTTGAATGTCGTCCGTCAGTGACGTGCTCATGCTAAAGCGAAAAACCTGAACACTTCGTGTCGCATGCCGGTGACGCACCCACAACGGCGGATCGCGGATGACCCGCGAATGTCGTGCGTCACGGTGAAGTGGCCGTGCGCGCCGGCGCCCTCGGGCATGAATTGAAGTGGGCGAGCTTCTCCAGCAGCCAGCCGTCCTGCAACAGCGCCGGTCCGCGCGGCCCCGCGGTCTGGAGATTGAGATTGTCGATGACGGGCGTGCCGGGAGTCCTCGCTTCGGTCGTGGTCAGACCTCTGTTCGGCACTGGGGCGACGGTTACTCCGCGAATGGGCCGGCAGCGATCGCATCGACCCAGGACGGAGCCCGGTAACCGGGGACGTAGCGTTCGCCGAAATCGCGGATGAAGGTATCGTAGGTCGATTCCGGCTGGGTCGCGGCTATGCCGATCGCGCAGGCGGCGAACTCGTGCTTGAAGTCGAGCCGCGGGACCGCGTCGATGACTGCGGCGATCTCTGCCGGGTCGAGCGCCGCATAGTCGCCGACCCCGAAATCGACGCCGATGCCGCGTGAGGACAAGGCGACCTCGGTCTCCTTGAACAGGCTGATCGAGTGGGTGACGTGGAGCGCGATGCCGTCCCAGACGAGTTGCGCGCGGCGATCGTCGAAACCGAGATCGCGGACGAACGCGCGCGCGACGTTGGCGCCGTTGACCTCGAACCGGTGCGGCCCCTGCCCGTGCGGGGTGAAGCCCATGTCGTGCAGCAACGTCGTCACCGCGACGATCTCGGCATCGAACGGTTCGGCGCGGCGCACGCCGAGCGTGGCCGCGAAGATCCAGGACCGCGTGACGTGGTTGAACAGCACCGGCGACATCCGCGTGCGCGCGAAGTCGAACGCCTTCAGGGTCGCAGGCGTCTCGGCAAGATCGGTGAAGCGATCGCGCAACTGGCCATGGGACAGGGCGATGTATCCCGAGGTCAGGACGGCGGCGTCGGACATGACTGGTCTCCCCCGCGCGCGCAGGCCGCCGCGGTGTGATCGACGGGATGGGTTCTGAAGGGTGACGGACGGGCACGAAGACCCGTCCGCCGTCCGGTTCAGCTACGGATGAACGCCAGGATGTCGGGGTTCAGCACGTCGCCGTGGATCGTCGCCATGCCGTGCGGATAGCCGGGATAGGTCTTGATCGAGCCATTCTTGAGCAGCTTGACCGCCAGCCGCCCGGTCGTGTCGATCGGGCAGACCTGATCGTCCTCGCCGTGCAGGATCAGCACGGGCTGATCGATCGATTGCAGGTCGGCGGTGAAATCGGTGTCGGCGAACGCGGTGATGCAGTCGTATTGCGCCTTGATGTCACCGACCATCGCCTGCCGCATCCAGTTGGCGGAAACCGCGGGCAACACCTTCGCGTCCGGGCGGTTGAAACCGTAGAACGGCCCGGTCGCGAAGCCGTTGTAGAAGTCTGCGCGGTTGGCGGCGGTGCCGGCGCGGATGCCTTCGATCGCTTCGGGCGGCAGGCCGTTGGGGTTGTTCGGCGACCGCGTCAGGCGCGGTGGGATCGCACCGATCAGCACGGCCTTGGCGACGCGGCCGTTGCTGCCGTATTTCGCGACGTACCGGATCGCTTCGCCGCCGCCCGTCGAGTGACCGATATGGACCGCGTTGCGCAAGCCCAGATGCGCGGTGACCGCGGCCACGTCGGCGGCATAGGTGTCCATGTCGTTGCCCTTGGAGGCCGGGCTCGACCGACCATGACCGCGGCGATCATGCGCGACGACACGGTAGCCCTTCTCCGAGAAGAACATCATCTGCGCGTCCCAATCGTCGCCGCTGAGCGGCCAGCCGTGATGGAAGACGATCGGCTGACCGGTGCCCCACTCCTTGTAGAAGATTTCGGTGCCATCCTTGACGGTTATCGTGCTCATGGTCTTGTCTCCCGAGGAGTGTTGGACGTTTTTCAGCGGACCGGCCACGCTTTCGCCACCAAGCGCAAGCGCGGATATGATCGCGGTTCCCAACAGGATATCGCGCCGCGAGCCACTGATAAGCGGCTGTATTGTCGAATGCTTTGGCTCCAGCATGGTGCGATTCCCGAATAGTTTCGGCTTTGTTGCCGCCATTGGTGTATTAACTTGGATCTAACGTCGGCGTGATCGGCAAAACTGACAAAACACGAGGGTTAATTGACAAAGGCGACCGAACCCATCCCCTCGTCCCGACCGATAGAGATCGCGATCGTCCTGCGGCACAAGGTGATGCTTGGCATCGTGCACGGCCTGACCGACCTGTTTCGCATTACCGACGATTTGAGCCGCATACGCCTCGGCACGGACTCGCCCGTGATCCGGCTCAGCCATTTTGCAGATACCGGCGCGGGCGGGATCATGCGGACGTTCGACACGGCGCCGGATGCCTCTGCGCCGGAGGATCTTGCCGGGCCGAGCGTCGTGATCATTCCGCCCTGCGAGACCGCGGCGCTGGGCATTGAGGCAGATCGCAAATGGTCGGATTGGCTCACCGCGCGCCATGCCGAAGGGGCCGTGCTGGGATCGATCTGCGGCGGCACGTTCCTGCTCGCGCAAACCGGCCTGCTCGATGGCCGGCGCGCCACCACGCATCTGGTCTGTGCCCCGGATCTGGCAAACATGTTCCCTGCCGTTCAGGTCGATTTCGATGCGCTGCTGACCGAGGAGGACGATCTGATCACGGTCGGCGGGGTCATGGCCTGGACCGATCTCGGCCTGGTGATCGTGAGACGATTGCTGGGCACCGTCACGATGATGGAAACCGCGCGTTTCATGATGATCGACCCGCCCGGTCGAGAACAGCGATTCTACAAGACTTTCTCACCGAAAATGGACCACGGCGATGCTGCAATCCTCAAGACGCAGCAAAAACTACATGAGTCCGGCCCCTTTCAATACACTGTAACGGACATGGCATTTTGGTCGGGACTTGAGATGCGGACGTTTGCCCGTCGGTTCTACGGCGCCACGGGATTACGCCCCAATAAATATCACCAGTGCCTGCGAATTGAAAAGGCGCGAGAACTTCTCGAAAATACGACGGGTTCAATAAGCCAGGTGGCACAGGATGTCGGCTACGCTGACCCGGCCTCGTTCAGGATGATATTCGCCAAGATTACGGGCCTTAGTCCCAGCGACTATCGAAAACGGTTCGGACACCATTTGCAGTCTTAATATCGACGAGTGGGGTGACGATAACGAAGGGAAGATGCCTCAGGCGGCGAGGAACGCGTGCGTGCGCTGCAGAAAGTCCTCGTGATACTGGAAGATGCCGCCGTGGCCGGCGTCCGGGTACAGGACGAGCTCGGCGCCGGGTATGCGGCGCGCCATGTCGGCCGAGTTTTCGCTTGGGACCATGGCGTCGTGGTCGCCATTCGCGACGAGGACCGGCTTGGCGATGCTCGCGATATCCTGCGCAGGCTGGCGACCCCATGCCGTGATCGCCTTCAACTGGCGCAGGAAAACCTTCGGCGTGACAGGGGCGTCTCGGTCGATCTCGCGCTCCTTCAACCGGAGCAGGAACGCCTTCGCCGCTTGGCGGCCGTTCGCCGTCGACGTGAAGAAGAGACGGGTTTTCGGATCCTGCAGCGTCAGCAGGCCCTTGACGATCAGCGGCCACGCGACCGCACCGACCCGCTCTATGCCTGCTCCACCGGCAGGCCCGGTACCCGCCAGCACCAGCTTGCCGACCAGATCGGGTCTCGTGAGTACGATCTGTTGCGCGATGAATCCGCCTAGCGAGAAGCCAATCAAGTCGACCGCGTCTAGGCCCAGGCTGGCGATGACCGAGACCATGTCGTCGGCCATCGCCGCGATCGTCGTCGGCGCGTCGCCGCCCGACTTGCCGACACCCCGATAGTCCAGCGCGTAGACCGGCCGATCCTGCGCGATACCATCGACGATGCGCGGATCGAAATTGTCGAGATTGGCGCCCCAATGGTTGAGCAGGACGACGGGCACACCTTGCTCCGGACCAAGCCGACGATAGGCGAACGACGTGCCGGCCGCCCGGACGCTTAGCGTAGGCGTTTCGATCCAGGCGTCGGTGGCGCGGGTGCGCGATACGGGATGTGTCATGTGGCTACCTTGTTCGAGCGATCGCGATCAGCGGATGCTGACGACGACCTTGCCCTTCGCGCGGCCGGTATCGATGTAGGCCATCGCATCGTTCAATTCCGCGAAAGGAAAAACGCGGTCGACGACTGGCCGAATTGCGCCGCCCTCGATCAGCGTGGCGATGGTTGCCAGTTGCTCGCCGTTCGCCTGCATGAACAGGAACGAATAGTTGACGTCGCGGCGCCGCGCCTTGCCGCGGATACCCGCGCTGATCAGGCGCATCACCAGACGCAGGCCCCAGTTGAGCCCCTGTTGACGGGCAAACGCCGGATCGGGCGGCCCCGAGATCGAGATCAGATTGCCGCCAGGCTTGAGCGTTTTGAGGGACTTGGCGAGCGTCTTCGCGTCGAGGCTGTTGAGTGCCGCGTCGTAGCCGGACAGCAGTTCGGCGAAATCCTGCGTCTTGTAATCGATGACCGTGTCCGCACCGAGATTGCGAACCAGATCGAGGTTGCTCGTCCCCGCGGTCGTCGCGACGTGCAGGCCGAGATGTTTCGCAAGCTGGATCGCGAACGTCCCGACACCGCCCGATCCGGCGTGGATCAGCACTTTCTGCCCGCGCTTCAGTTTTGCGCGCTCGACCAGGACCTGCCACGCGGTGAGACCGACGAGCGGGATCGACGCGGCCTCCTCCATCGAGAGGTTGGCGGGTTTCAGCGCGACGTCGGCTTGGTCCACCGCGATGAACTCGGCGAACGTGCCGATCCGTCCCTGGCGCGGGCTGCCATAGACCGCATCGCCGGCCGCGAACCGCGTCACGTCGGCACCGACCTGCTTCACGATCCCGGCGAAATCCGCGCCCAGGACGAAGGGCGGCGTGTACGGCAGGATCAGCTTGAACTCGCCGTTGCGAATCTTCGAATCGATCACGTTGAGCGCGGCGGCGTGGATCTCGACCAGGACGTCGTTCGGCCCGACGACCGGGTCCGGCATCTCGCCGCGGCGCAGTCGGTTGCCCTTGCCGTAAGCGTCGAGGATATAGGCTTTCATGATGCTTCGTTCCCTCTGGAGGCGTCGGGGACTGCGCCCGGCGTGAGCGTGCCGGGTCAGGCGGCAGCGTAGCGATCGGCGCGGAGAAGCTGGGCGAACCGCGGCACCATCGCCTTGCGCGCGTCGTCGAACGCATCCCAGAGTTCGCCCTCGTGCAGCGTCGGGATCGTCACGCCCTCGCGTCGATCGAAGCCGACCAGCGCCGCATCGACCAGCTCGTTGACGTCCATCATCGGCGGCAACGCGGCTTCGTCCGCACCCGCGCGACCCCACAATTCGGTCCGGGTCGCCGCCGGCAACACGGCCTGGACGTAGACGCCCTTGGGGCCGAGTTCGAGTGCTAGACCCTGCGACAGGAACAGCACGAACGCCTTGGTCGCGCCGTAGACGGTCATGCCGAACTCCGGCGCGAGTCCGACGACCGAGCCCAGATTGACGATCGCCCCCGTGCCCGCCGCCACCAGTCGCGGTGCGATCGCATGCGCGAGCCGGACGACCGCCGTCGTGTTGAGCGCGACGTTCCCCCGGACGGCCTCTGCGGACTGATCGACGAAGCTCCCGCCGAGCCCTGCGCCCGCGTTGTTGACCAGGATCTCGATCTTCACGTCGTCGCGCAACCGGAGTTCGACCGCGGCGATATCGTCCTCGCGGGTCAGGTCCGCGGTGAGGATATCGACCGCCACGCCGGTCTCGTCCGCGATCCGCGCGGCAAGCACATCGAGCCGCGCGGTATCGCGCGCGACGAGCACGAGGTCGTGGCCACGGCGGGCGAAACGATCGGCATAGGTCGCGCCGATGCCGGTCGAGGCACCGGTGATGAGAACGGTCGGACGGGTCATGGGATTGCTCTCTTTCGATAGACGCTTATATACATGACGAACATCATGATTGCTCAAATATGATGGTCATCATGAAACTGTCAATGCCGATCCCGGAGTTTTCGCCATGAAGGTCAGTCGCGAGCAGATGTCTGCGAACCGCACGCGCATCCTCGATGCCGCCAGCACGCTGTTTCGCGACCGCGGGTTCGACGCCGTCACGGTGTCGGAGGTGATGAAGGCGGCAGGTCTCACGCATGGCGGATTCTACGGCCACTTCGCGTCGAAGGACGATCTGATCGCGCAGACGGTCACGCATGCGCTCACCCCGTCCGACAGCGTCAGTGGTGACCTGAACGCGTATCTCGACGCATATTTGTCGCCAGACCACCGCGATCGCGCCGCAACCGGCTGTCCGACCGCCAGCCTTGCCAGCCCGTTGCGCCATCAATCGCCGGCGGCGCGCGCTGCCATGACCAAGGGACTGCGCAGCCAGATCGAGCGCCTCGCCGATGTCGTGTCGGGAGCGGATACCGCGCAGAAACGACGCGCTGCGATCGGGAACTGGGCGGCGATGGTGGGTGCGGTGATCCTCGCGCGAGCCGTCGACGATGCCGCGCTATCCGATGAAGTTCTGGTGCAGACTCGCGCATGGATCGATGAACGTGGCGAGGTGGCCCATTGATCAGCTACGGGATGTGATCCGCCATGGGCGCGCGTGCCGCGCAGACCCAGCGGATGTGACGGCTCGATCGTATCCACTGTTTGCTCCGCGATGGTATCTTTCACGATTTCGAGCCATCGTAGGATGCGCAGAGGCGTACAATAGCGGGTCGTAGGAGCGCTGAGGCGGGATGTCGAAACTCGCCCGATAAATTTGCCGGGCTCGTTGCCGAACTGGCTGGACACCGCGTCGACCCGGATGCCATCCCATTTCCTTCGGCGGAGAACGCGAACGGCTAGAGCGCAACCGCGTCGTGATCGAGGAACGAAAATAGGGCTGGGTTACCCCCGCCCTTGCCGGCCCCTGGTTCTCCAGCCACGCGGCGGGCGGGGTGAACGGGCGCGTAAGACCGTGCCAAATCTCCTCGATATCGCCGACAGCGTGGTCGCCGACCTGCGCAAGGGCGGTCTTGGCGAGCCGTGCCGGGACGCAGTCCGCAACGACTCGGCGATAAGCTTGAGTAGCGCCCAGCGACCGACATGGTCGAACGCATCAAACATCTCGCGCGAACCACGGCGTTCGCTGCGGCGGCGCCGCGAAAGCCCATATTTTCCTAAACGGTACCGGTGAACGGCCCTTCGATACGGCGATCGCTGCGCGCCCGCGCGTCGGCGCTGGAAAAGCCTCTTACCCTCTCGAGCGAATAGCCGATGCCGTTGGGCAACCGCATGCCGGCGAAATCGGCATCGGCGACGTCGTCCAGTCGGATCGCCGGTCGCGGATCGGGCGCTGCCGTGGTCACTTCCACGCCGCGCATCGACAGTCCGCGCACGTGACGCGCGAAAAAGCCGATCGCGGGAAGGTCGCCGAACATCGTCGCTTCGGGGTAACCAAGCTCGGCTTCGGGTGGGCGCACCGTCGCCATGCTGGCGGGGGCGCCGCCGACATGATGGAAATGGCTGTCCGAGATGGCGATGTCCTCGATCGGGTGATCTGCCAGGCCGGCGATGACCGAGGGCAGCATGTTCGCGCCCGAACTGACCACGTTGTCGATCGTCACGCGCTTCAAGCTGCCGATCGGGCGACCGGCAGGGCCGCGCATCCTCTTTCCCAATCGCAGGAAGATCGGCGCATCGACGATCCCGCGCATCGTCATGTTGGAGACCGCGATATCCTCGATCACGCCTCCGTCGACCGTCTCGAAGGCGAGACCGCGGCTGTCCTCGAAAATGCAGTTGGTGACCGCGATGTTGCGGAACCCGCCATTGCTCTCGGTGCCGCATTTGATACGGCCGTGGATCTTGGGCGCGAACTCTGGCGGCATCCGGCGCCAGCTCCCGTCGAGCACCGATCCGACCTGATAATTGCCCATCACGACGCAACCGGTGATCGTGACGTTCTCGGTGATGCGCGCCTCGCCGAGCGCAAAGCTGCTCTTGGGACAGATCGCATCGTCCCACGGCGCGTTGACGGTGCAATTGCTGACGCGGACGTTGCGGCAACAATCGATGTCCATGCCATCGCGGTTGGTGTCGATCAGCAGATTGTCGATCGTCATATTGTCGACGCCTGTCGCGAGGATCGCGAACCAGCCGCCCTCCAGCACGCGAAAGTCACGCAGCGTGACGCCGTGACAGTTTTTCAGGCCGATCGCCTTGTTCGCCGTCCCGGGACCGGTCGGGTCGGACAGCCAATTGTCCTTGCCGTCCCCGCGTCCAAGGCCCTTGCCCCAGATCAGGCCGCCGCCGAGGATCGCGATATCGTGAAGCCCCTCGCCCCAAATCAGGCTGTTGCGCCAGTGGCTGTGACCGAAATCCTGGAAACCGGCGATGGTCGGATCGATCGGCTCGGCATGGTCGTAACCGCGTGCCGTCGTCGGCGCCGCGGCGAGCAACGTCGCGCCGTTTTCGATGTAGAGCGTGACCCTGCTTTTCAGCCTTATGGTGTAGCAGGCATAGGTGCCGGGCGGGATGTAGACGGTACCCCCGCCTTTGTTCGCGACGCTGTCGATCGCACGGTTGATCGCATCGGAGTCGATCGCGATGCCATTGCCCTTCGCGCCGTAGCGGCGAACGCTGGTCCACCCCTCCCCCGCCGCGAAGGCCGGCACGGCGGCCATTGCCGACAATGCGGCGCTCCCGACGATCAGCGAACGGCGGTCAAGCGGAGTGGCGAACATAAGGCTCTTCCCGAGAATCTGGAAAAAAAGAGGCGCAGGTACAGGACCTGCGCCTCTCAGGGGGGGACATCTAGAACTTGAGTGACGCGCCGAGGAAGAATTCAGTGCCGAGCACGTCGTAGGTCGACGAGAAGGTGTTGGCGTTCGGCCCCTGCGTGGTAATCGGGGGCTTGTTGTTGAAAAGGTTGTTCGCGCCGCCAAACAGCTCGATGTTCTTCAGGAGCGCGGCCGTGAAGGACAGGTCGAAGTAATTCTCCGCCCCGAGCTTTGGATAGACGAGGCTGTCGAGTGTGGGCGCCGACGCCGATCCCTGCCGCAGTGGCAGGATGTAGCGATCGTTGGTCACCGGTCCGATATAGCGATGCCGCAGCGACAGGCCGAAATCGCCGGTCGTCCACGTCACGCGCGACGTACCGCGCCACCGCGGCAGCGGCTGTCCGCACGTGGTGCCGAACGATCCCGCGCACTTGTTCTCAAGCGCGGGCAAGGCCGCGACGGGGACAGAGTCGAACTGTGCCAGCCAGGTATAATTGGTGCCGATCTCGACACGGCTGCTGGTTCCCAGGCCCGGCAGGCCAAAGCCCAGGTTGAAGGCATAACGCGCCGCGAAATCGATACCCGACGTCTTCAATTCGCCCGTGTTCGCGTTGAGCACCTGCGCCACGAACGGATCGTTGATCTCACCCGACGACGGGTTGCGTCTGATCGCCCGGCAGAATTCGCTGCTCGCGTCCTGAATGACGTTGTAGCACAGGTTGAGCGTGTTCTGCAGGCCGCCGCCGAGCGACGAGATCGCGCCCTTCAGTCCGACGTTGAAGTAATCGACGCTGAGGAACAGCCGCGGCAGCGCGGCAGGGGTGACGACGACACCGAGCGTGTAGGTATCCGATTTCTCCGCGCCGAGGTTTGCATTGCCGCCGAAATCGGCGGGAATGATGTTGTTGGGCTGCACGCTCGCCGTGAAGATTTGCGAAGCGGGAACGCCGGTCGCGGCACAGATCGCGCGGACGGCCGCGGTCTGCTGCGCCGCCGCCCCCCGGTTCGAACAGGGATCAGTCGCAGCGCCGACGACGCGAGTCGTGCCGCCGAACAGTTCGGCGACGCTCGGCGCACGGATCGCGCGCTGATACTGGCCACGGAAGGCGATATCCCGGTTCACCCGCCAGTCGGCGCCGCCGAGATAGGTCCATTGCCCGCCGACACCCGACAGATTGTACTTCGAATAGCGGAACGCGCCGTTGGCGACGAGGCTTTCGATGAACGGCGTGTTGTGGATCAGCGGTACCCGGACTTCGCCGAACACCTCCTTGACGGTCGTCGAGCCGCGCGTCGGCAGGCCGGGGTTGAAGCCTGCGACATCGCCCGACGACAGGAACGAATCCGGCGTGAACTGCGCGCTCGTCTTGCGCCATTCATAGCCATAGGAGAAGCCGACCGGCCCTGCCGGCAGCTTGAACAACGTGCCGGTCAGATTGCCCTGCGCAACCTGCTGCGTGGCGATCGTCGAATTGGTCGCGCCGATGCGGATCGCCGAGGCGCAGGCATCGGACACGTTGGCGCCGAAGATGTTGCACACCGGTGCAGCGCCGCCGGCCGACAACAGGCTGGCCTGAAGTCGGCTGCGCGAGATCGCGTTCTGGAGGACCAACGTGTCCTCGCTGCGCGCGTAGGTATAATAAACGTCGTATTTCAGATCGGTCAGGACGGTGTCGGATACGCTGCCGAGATCGCCGCGCAGGCCCCATGCACCGCGGAAAACGTTGCGCCGTTCGCTGGCAAGACGCGGGCCCACCTCCGAATAACGACGCCCTGCGGTCAGTACCGCCAACCCGTCGCCGCGCGTCGTCGTGCGCGTTGCCGTACCGCTGGACACGGTGGTCGTACCCGTCTCGGCGAGATCGAGTTGCTGGAGGACACCCTGCAATGCGGGCGTCAGATAGGGATTGTTGACGTTGAACAGTGTCGGCACGCCGACGTTGGTGGGCGCCAGCCGTGCGTTCACCTCGTTGTTGCTGTAGTGAAGCTCGGTATAGCCGGTGATGTGATCGTTGAAGTCGTAATGACCGAAGCTGTTGATCATCCACCGTTCCTGCGGCTGGATCAGGTAGTTGTCCGGCCCCAGATTGAAATCGTCCTGCGGGGTGAGCGCCGGGCGGGCAGCGGTGCCGCCATCGTTGAACGTGAACCCGCGCGAGCCAAGCGCGCCTAGGCCAGCCGCGGCATAGGCGGCGTTTAGCGCTGCATTGGAGCCGCCAGCCGCCGGTATGCCGGAAAAGCGACCGTTTGGAATGTCGCCACTGCCACCGCGAACGAACCCGAGTTCGCCGCCTGCTGCGACGCAGCCGTTCGTACCGATCGACGTGAAGGGCGTACCGGCGCGGTCCGGACTGCTCGTGCCGCGTACCACGCAGCCGTCATTGAGTGAATCGAACGCAAAGCTGCCGCGATCGCCGCGCGTGATCGCCCCGCGCTTGAGGTAGTTGCCCGATACCACGAGGTTGCCGCGGTTCTCCGCGAAGTTGCCGCCCAGGGTCAGATCCGCGTTGTACACCGGGGTGCCGGTCGCGCGGTCTATGTTGAGCTGTCCGCGACCCTCGACACCTTCGAAATCGTCACGGATGATGAAGTTGACGACACCGGTGATGGCGTCCGAACCGTAGACCGCGGACGAGCCGCCGGTGACGATCTCGGTACGCTGCACCAGCGTCGACGGGATGGTGTTGAGATCGACCACCTGTTCCGGGCCATAGATCGCAAAACGGCGACCGTTGACCAGAACCAGGTTCCGCTGCGATCCGAAGCCGCGCAGATTGACGTCGGCAAAGCCGCCCGGGACGGTGTTCGAGGTAGCGCTGCCGAGCTGCGAGCCGACCGCCTGCGGTATTTGCGACAACGTCTTTTCGATGTTCACGTTGCCCGACAGCTTGATGTCCTCGGCACCGACGACGCTGACGGGGGTCGACGCGTCGAAACCGGTGCGGGCAATGCGCGAGCCGGTGACGACGATGTCTTCATTACCCGCATTTGACGTGCCTGTTTGGGGCAGATCGGCCGCGGCAGCGGGTGTGGAAACCGGGGCGGCAGGCTCGCTGGCTCCTGGTTGCGGCGCCGTCTGTGCGCTCGCGGGTGCACAGAGCATGATCCCGGCGACCGCCGAGAGAACGGTACCGCCAAGCAGCCGGCGGCGGGCAACAGTCAAATGCATCGCAATCCTCCCCTAAAAACACCTGCCGCTACGCAACCGGTGTCGTTGTCGTCCCATTGTCTCGGCGGGTAGCCCGCTCTGTCGCGATCCTATGGTAGCGATATCATCGCCTTACCATTAAATCCCGTATATTGAGACTAATATCTATCTTGTGAGATTTACTGAGTCAAGCGGGTACGATGAGTCGAGTAAATCGGGCGAAACCCTATTTCCGCCTCGGCCGAATGATTGAACGGTTCGATGCCGCCCGGCATCGCATGTGCGCAGAAAGGGCGATCGGTGCCGCTATCCGCGCGACGCGGTTAGCGGACCAGGATGTCCGACGTGATCTTCGTCAGATCGGTGCAGCCGGTGAGGGCCATCGCGACGCGCATCTCTGCTTCGACCAGCGCCAGCATCCGCGCGACGCCGGCTTCGCCGTCCGCGGCCAAGGCGAACGCCCAGGCTCGACCCAGCATCACGCCCCTGGCGCCGAGCGCAAGCATCCGCACGACGTCCAGCCCCGTCCGCACGCCGCCGTCGACCAGCACGGTCAGCCGGTCGCCGACCGCGGCTGCGATCGGCGGCAGCGCCATCGCGGTAGAGGGCACGCCGTCGAGCTGGCGACCACCGTGATTGGATACGACGATGCCGTCCGCGCCCAACTCGGCGGCCTCGCACGCATCTTCCGCGTCGAGAATGCCCTTGATGATGAGCGGCCCGTCCCAGTTCTGGCGGATGAAATCGAGATCGCGCCACGTCACGGTGGGGTCGAAATTACCGCGCATCCACGCGAAGAAATCCTCCAGCCCCGTGCTGTCGCCAAGCAGCGGCGCGATGTTGCCCAGTTGATGCGGACGACCGCGGACGCCGACGTCCCACGCCCAATGCGGTCGCCTTGCCGCCTGCCACATCCGACGCAGTGCACCCGCCCTTCCCGCCGATCCGGCCAATCCCGATCGATAGTCGCGGTAGCGCGATCCCGGCACCGGCATGTCGACGGTGAATACCAGCGCCGAACACTTCGCCGCCTTCGCCTGCAGGATGAGATCCTTCATGAAACCGCGGTCGCGGATCATGTAGAGCTGAAACCAGAACGGTCGTTCGGTGGCGCGCGCGACTTCGTCGATCGGGCAGGCGGATACGGTCGACAGGCAAAACGGCACCCCCGCCGTGGCTGCTGCACGCGCCGCCTGCACTTCGCCGCGGCGCGCGTTCATCCCCGCCAGCCCGATCGGCGCGAGTGCGACCGGCAGCGCCATCTTCTGACCAAACAGCGTCGTGGACGGATCGATCGTGCCGACGTCGCGCAGCACGCGCTGTCGCAACATGATCTGTTCGAGATCCGCCGCGTTTCGGCGCAGCGTCGTCTCGGCGTAGGAACCGCCATCGATATATTCGAACAGGAAATGCGGCAGGCGTCGTCGCGCCCGTTCGCGAAAATCCAGCGTGGAGGCGGCCTGACCCATCGCTATTGCAGGTTCACGAACGCGCCGCCGTCGACCAGCAACGATGCGCCGGTGACGTAACGTGCGAGATCGGACGCGAGGAACACGATCGGACCAACCAGATCGTCCGGCTCGCCCAACCGACCGAGTGGCACGCGGGCGGCCATCCGCGCACGCTTGTCCGCGTCAGCCAGATCCTCCTTGTTGATATCAGTCAGGATCGTACCCGGAAGAACCGAGTTACAACGGATACCGTACCGCCCCAGCGCGATCGCCGTCGATTGCATCAGCGAATGCAGCCCGGCCTTGGTGGGCGTATAATGCGTCTGGTACTCGCCGCCGACCAGCGCCGATATCGACGAAACTGCCACGATGGCCCCGCCATGTCCCTGCAAGACCATCTGGTTCGCCGCCGCCTGGACCATGAAATAGGCACCGTGCAGGTTCACGCGCATCGTTCGCTCGAACGTCTCGACCGGCATGTCCAGGAACGCATGGAACGGGCAGATGCCGGCATTGTTGACGAACACGTCGACCTTGCCGAACGCCTCGACCGCGGCCCCCACGAACGCCTTCGCGGTAGCCGGATCGGCGACGTCGCCCTGCACCGCGATCGCGCGATGCCCCAGCGCCTCGATCTCGGCGACCGCCTCCGCTGCACCTTGCTCGTCGCGCGAGAAGTTGATCGCCACGTCGGCGCCGTGTCGCGCGGCACCGATCGCGGCGGCGCGACCGATCCCCGCTGAGGCACCCGTCACCAATACCGTCTTGCCGTCGAGCAGTCGCATATCTGTTCCTTATCTGGGGTCGGGTTCGGACCAGCCGAGGTCGAGGCTGATCGCCTGTGCCGTTCCGCGCACTTCGCCGGTCAGCCGCGCCATCCGCTCGTCGTCCATGTACTGCGCCGCGCTCGACACGCTGATCGCGCCGACGATCCGGCCGCTCGCATCGCGCACCGGCGCCGCGACGCAGCGGATCAGATCCTCGTTCTCCTCGAGATCATAGGCATGACCGCCGGCGACATAGCCCTGCATCCGCGCCTGCCATGTCGGGAAATCGATCGGTCGTGCGCCGCTGCCCCGATCCTCCGCCACCATCGCCTCCCAGCCCTCCGGCGCGTCGTCGAGCAACAGCGCCTTGCCGAGCCCGGTCGCGGTCAGCGGTTGGCGGTCCCCTACCCGGCTGCTAATCTCTACGCGCCGGCGCCCCGGGATCTTGTCGAGATACAGCGCACGATCGCCGTCGCGCACGCCGATATGCACGGTGTCCTCGGTCGACGCGGCCAGGCTTTCGAGATGCGGGCGCGCGACCTGGACGATATCGGTCTGGCGTTGTGCGGCAAAACCCAACTCAAGCAGCTTGGGCCCCGACAGATAGCCGAGACGCGGCGTGAAGGTGATGTAGCGGCGCTCGATCAGTGCAGTCGCCAGCCGGTGCGCGGTCGATCGCGTCAGCCCGAGCCGGCTCGCCAGCTCCGCCAGCGTCACCGGACCATCGACCACCGCCTCGATCACGTCGAGGCCGCGCAACAGTGTCTGGCTTCCCGATGAAGCCCGCGCGGCGGCATCCGGCTGCGACTGTTGCGAAGAAGCGTTTGACGGATCATATCTCATTTAATAACATCCATTCCCATAATATGGAAGATCGCGTAGCATCTGGCAAGCATTCGGGTGAAAACGCGTACCGCATGATGGAACACCGTATCCGCCCTTTCGCGAGGGCGGGATAGAGAGGAATGGCATGGGTTTGCCTCGTATCAAGCATGTTCGCGCCTTCACCGTTCGTGGCGGTGGTGCGGATTATCACGATCAGGGCGCGGGCCACTGGATCGACGATCACATCGCCACGCCGATGGCGCGCTATCCCGAATACCGCCAATCGCGGCAGAGCTTCGGGATCAACGTGCTCGGCACGCTGGTCGTCGAGATCGAGGCGGAGGACGGCACGATCGGCTTCGCGGTGACGACCGGGGGCGAGCCGGCCTGCTACATCGTCGAGAAGCATCTCGCCCGCTTCCTCGAAGGACGAAACCCCGCCGAGACCGAGAAGATCTGGGACCAGATGTATTTCTCGACGCAATATTACGGCCGCAAGGGACTGGTCATCAACGCCATTTCCGGCGTCGATCTGGCGTTATGGGACCTGATCGGCAAACTGCGCGACGAGCCCGTCCACCAGTTGCTGGGCGGCCCCGTCCGCGACGAACTGCAATTCTACGCGACCGGCGCGCGACCCGATATCGCCAAGGAGCTCGGATTCATCGGCGGCAAGCTGCCGCTCCATCACGGCCCTGCCGAGGGACTGGAAGGGCTCCGCAAGAACGTCGTGTTGCTCGCCGACATGCGCGCGAAATGCGGCCCCGACTTTTGGCTGATGTACGATTGCTGGATGGCGCTCGACGTCGACTACGCCACGCGCCTCGCCATCGCCTGCCACGAGCACGGGCTGAAATGGATCGAGGAGGCGATCAGCCCCGACGATTACTGGGGCTATGCCGAACTCAAGCGCAACGTCCCCAAGGGCATGCTGGTGACGACCGGCGAGCACGAGGCTACCCGCTGGGGCTTCCGCATGCTGCTGGAGATGGACTGCTGCGACATCATCCAGCCCGATGTCGGCTGGTGCGGCGGCATCACCGAACTTCTCAAGATCAGCGCGCTGGCCGATGCGCGTGGCAAGATGGTCGTGCCGCACGGCTCGTCGGTGTACAGCTATCACTTCGTCATCACCCGCCATAACTCGCCGTTCGCGGAGTTCCTGATGATGCATCCCGGCCCGACCGAAATCGTGCCAATGTTCGCGCCGCAACTGCTCGGCGAGCCCGTACCCGTCAACGGCCGCATCAAGGCGAGCCAGCTCGACAAGCCCGGTTTTAGCGTCGCGCTGAACCCCGATATCCCGCTTCACCGCCCCTATACGCACTGAGGATCTGTCCATGAAGTTCTGCCGCTACGGCCCAAAGGGCGCCGAAAAACCGGGATTGGTCGACGCCGAAGGCCATATCCGCGACCTATCCGCGATGATCCCCGACCTGACCGTCGATGCGATCTCGGGCCTCGCCGATATCGATCCCGCCACGTTGCCCCTGGTCGAGGGTGCGCCACGCTACGGTGTGCCAGTCGCCGGGATCGGCAAGATCGTCGCGATCGGCCTCAACTACCGCGATCACGCGATCGAATCGGGACTGCCGATCCCGACCGAGCCGATGATGTTCATGAAACCGCTGTCGAGCCTGTCCGGCCCGAACGACGCGGTGATGCTGCCGAGGGACTCGACGCATAGCGACTGGGAGGTCGAGTTGGGCGTCATAATCGGCAAGACCTGCCGTTATGTCGACAAGGCCGATGCTATGGATCACGTCGCCGGCTATGTGCTCGTCAACGACGTGTCCGAGCGCTTCAACCAGAAGCAGCGCGGTACGCAATGGTCCAAGGGCAAGGGGCACGATACCTTCTGCCCGACTGGCCCGTGGCTGGTGACGCCCGACGAAATCGGCGATCCGCAGGGCCTGGCGATGGCGCTCGACGTCAATGGCGAGCGGATGCAGACCGGCAACACGAAGACGATGATCTTCGCGATCGACGAACTGATTTCGTATGTCAGCGAATACGTCACGCTGGAGCCCGGCGACCTGCTCATCACCGGCACCCCGCCCGGCGTCGGCGAGGGCAAGAAGCCTGCGTCGATCTTCCTGAAGGCCGGTGACACGATGCACCTGGCAATCGACGGGCTCGGCGAGCAGACGCAGACGGTCGTGGCGTGGCGGCACCCGCGCAATGCGGTGACCGCGTGAGCCTCTACGCGGGGCGCTTCTCCGGTCGGACGGCGATCGTCACGGGCGGTGCGTCCGGTCTCGGCAAGGCGGTCGCGGCACGGATCGTCGCGGAAGGCGGCCGGGTCGCGCTCTGGGATCTCGATGCGGACAAGCTCGCGAGCGCGGGCGCGGAGATCGGCGCAACGCATGTCGAGGCCCTCGACGTCGCCGATGCGGCGGCAGTCGAAAAGGCGGCAGCGGCCGCCCATGCAGCACTGGGCGCGATCGACATCCTGGTCTGCGCGGCGGGAATAACCGGCGCCACCGCCCCCGTGCACGACTATCCGATCGACAGCTGGCAGCGCGTGATCGACATCAACGTCAACGGGCTGTTCTATTGCAACCGCGCGGTCGTGCCGCTGTTGCTGGCAAACGGCTATGGCCGGATCGTCAACGTCGCATCGGTCGCAGGCAAGGAAGGCAACCCCAACGCCTCGGCCTATTCCGCGTCGAAGGCGGCGGTGATCGGCTTCACCAAGTCTCTTGGCAAGGAACTCGCCGGCAAAGGCGGTCCGGGCGGGATCGTCGCCAACGCGATCACGCCGGCCACCTTCGAAAGCCCGATCCTCGAGCAACTGCCGCAGAGCCAGGTGGATTACATGCGCGGCAAGATCCCGATGGGTCGGCTTGGCGAAGTAGACGAATCCGCGGCGATGATCTGCTTCATGGCGTCGGACGAGTGCAGCTTCACCACCGCGTCGACCTTCGATACGTCGGGGGGCCGCACGACCTTCTGACACGCCGCCGACCCCGACCCGACGTCTTACGGTCACCGGTAAAAAACCGGGGCCGCCTTGTTTCAGAGAGGATAGCGGCATGGCCGTGCTCGATCCCGTTCCGTTCGTCGATGCCCATGTCCATTTCTGGCAGCGCGGTCGGCTCGATTATGCGTGGCTGACGCCGCCCTTCGCCGACGATGGCCCGAACGGCAATGTATCGGCGATCGCGCAGGACTATGGCCCCGCCGACTATCTCGAGGAAGCAGCACGCTGGAACGTCGTCGGTGCGGTCCATGTCGAGGCCGGCGCTGCGCCATCTCAGGCGATCGCGGAGACCGATTGGGTACAGACCGTCACCGAAGCGCAGCCCCTGCCGACCGCGATCATCGCCTTCGCCGCACTCGACGCGCCCGATATCGACGCGCAACTCGCCGCACAGGCCGAGCGTCCCACGGTTCGCGGCGTTCGCCAGATCGTCAACTGGCATCCCGATCCGAACCACACCTACACGCCCCGGGACATGCCGACCGACGAACGCTGGCAGCACGGCTTCGCCCGCCTCGCCGATCACGACCTGTCCTTCGATCTGCAAGCCTATCCCGGCCAGTTCGCGGCGCTCGCCAAAACGATCGAACGGCACCCCGATATTCCGGTGTTCCTCAACCATGCCGGCATGGGCGTCGATGGCGAAGCCGACTGGTTCGACGGTCTGCGCGCGCTCGCCCGGTTGCCACACGTCGCGATCAAGCTGTCCGGCCTCGGTTTCGCAATCCGTCCGTGGAACGCACGCGCAGCCCGCGACCGCGTCCGCCGCGCGATCGACCTGTTCGGTACCGACCGTGCGATGATGGCGAGCGATTTCCCGACCGACCGCCTGTTCGCCTCGTTCGACGATACGCTGGCGATGCTCCACGACTCGGTCGCCGATCTGTCCGAAGGCGAACGCCGCGCATTGTTCGCCGGCACCGCGAACCGGCTTTACCGCCTCGGGCTCGATCTCGCCCCCGCTCTCGACGGAGACGTGCGATGACCCCCAACCCGCTGCTCGGCGTCGGTTTTCATTGGCTCGGGGGGCTCGCCTCGGCCAGCTTCTACGTCCCCTATCGCGGCGTGAAGCGCTGGTCTTGGGAGATCTATTGGCTCACCGGCGGGATCGTCTCATGGCTGATCGCGCCATGGCTGTTCGCTGCGTTGCAGACCGAGGATCTGCTCGGCGTCCTCGCCGCGGCGCCCCGCGCCGCGATCCTGTGGCCGATCCTGTTCGGCATGCTCTGGGGCTTCGGCGGTCTCACCTACGGTTTGACGATGCGCTATCTCGGCCTGTCGCTCGGGATGGCGGTGGTGCTCGGGCTGTGCACCGTCTTCGGCACGCTGATCCCGCCGCTGTTCCAGGGAGATTTCGCGGCGAAACTGCTCGACACGATCAGCGGGCGCATCGTCCTGCTAGGCCTCGGCGTGACCCTGCTCGGGATCGTCGTCGTCGCGCTGGCGGGTGCGCGCAAGGATGCGGCACTATCGATCGAGGCGAAGCAGGCCGCGGTCGCCGAGTTCGATTTCCGCAAGGGGATAGGCGTCGCGATCTTCTCTGGCATCATGTCGTCCTGCTTCGCGTTCGGGCTGGCGGCGGGCGAACCGGTTCGCACGCTATCCGCCGCCGCCGGCACCGGACCGCTCTGGACGGGCCTCCCGGTGCTGTGCCTCGTGATGTTCGGCGGCCTCGTTACCAACGGCATCTGGTGCATGATCCTGATCGCGCGCAATCGCAGCGCCGGCCAGTGGATCGGGCGCGCGAGCCCGACCAGCGACGTCGGCAGCGGCGCTGGCCGCACGCCGCTAGTCGCCAATTTCCTGCTCTGCGCGGTCGCCGGCCTCGCCTGGTATTTCCAGTTCTTCTTCTACACGATGGGCGAGAGTCAGATGGGGCGGTTCGGCTTCTCGTCCTGGACGCTGCACATGGCCTCGATCATCATTTTCGGCACGCTTTGGGGCTTCGCCTTCCGCGAGTGGCGGGATGCGGCACCCAAGGTCCGCGCAACCGTCTGGGGCGGCGTCGCGCTGCTGGTGTTGGCGACCGTCATCATCGGCTATGGCAACAGGCTCGCTGCATGACGCGTCTCGCACTCGTCTTCGCGCTCGCAATCGCCGCGGTTCCGGCAATCGGCGCGGCGCCAGCAACCTATACCAACCCGGTAATCTTCGCGGATTATTCCGATCCCGACGTCATCCGCGTCGGCGACGACTATTACCTCGTCGCGTCGAGCTTCCACTTCTCGCCCGGCATACCGATTCTGCATTCACGCGATCTGGTGCATTGGCGGATCCTCGGCCACGTCCTGCCACGCCTGCCGTTCGCGCCCGAATACGACATGCCCGGCCCCCACACGCTGACCGACGCGATCTCGAAGCCGGTCGGCGGCACGCGCTATGCCGGAGGCGTCTGGGCGCCCTCGATCCGCCATCACGACGGACGCTTCTACGTCTATTGGGCAACTCCCGACGAGGGCATCTTCATGGCCACCGCGACGCGTGCCGAAGGACCCTGGAGCACACCAATCAAGGTGATCGACCAACCGATGCTGGAGGACCCCTGCCCGTTCTGGGACGACGACGGCACCGCCTGGCTGGTCCATTCGCGGCATGGCGCAGGTCCGCTGATCCTCCACCGGATGAGCGCGGACGGCACCCGCGTCCTCGATCCCGGCACGACCATCGTCGAGGACAAGGTCAACCTCCCCATCCTCGAGGGGCCCAAGCTCTACAAGCGTGACGGCTGGTATTACATCCTCGCGCCGTTCGGCGGCGTCGAGAAGGGCGCACAGGTCGCCTTGCGCGCACGCGACATTCGCGGCCCCTACGAACAGCGCGTGGTGCTGCGCCAAGGCACGACCAAATTGGAAGGCCCCCATCAGGGCGGCTGGGTCGAGACGACGTCCGGCCAAGGCTGGTTCGTGCATTTCAACTCGACCGGCGCATTCGGCCGGATCAGCTATCTCGAACCGCTGCGCTGGGTCGATGGCTGGCCGCTGATCGGCGCGCCGATACCCGGCTCCACCGCCGGCCAGCCGGTCGACCGCCATACGGTGCCGGACACGCGGAACAGCCCCGCGCCGTACCGCCTGCAAGCCTCCGACGATTTCTCCTCCCGCACGCTCGGCCCGCAATGGGAGTGGAACCACAATCCCGACGACCGCGCGTGGAGCCTGAGCGCTCGTCCCGGCTTCCTGCGCCTGACCGCGCTGCCCGCCGAGCACCTCGTCACCGCACGCAATACCCTGACCCAGATCCTGCAAGGCCCGTCGAGCAGGATCACCGCGCGGATCGATCCGCGCCGGATGGTCGACGGGCAACGTGCCGGCCTGTCGCTGTTCGGCGTTCGCGCCAGCTGGATCGGGCTCGTCCGCGCGGAGGGGAAAACCAGCGTGACGGTCGCGCGCGAAGGCGTGGAAACCGCTGGACCTGTGCTCACCGGCACCCGCATCGACCTGCGCGCCGACGTCGCCGAGGATCAGCGCGTCACGTACAGTTACAGCCTTGACGGCAAGACCTTCGTACCGATCGGCGCGCCGATACCGCTCGCCCGTTTCTCCTGGTGGAAAGGGTCACGCCCCGCGCTGTTCACGTTCACGCGCGACAGGCCCGGCGGATCGATCGACGTCGATCGCGTGACCGTCGACACGCCCATTCCTGCCGGGAGATCCTGATGGACCGCCGTCACTTCCTCGCCGGGACGACCGCCGCCGCCGCTACGCTCGCCCTGCCCCGCGCCGCGGTCTCGGCGGTGCCGACCGACACGCCGCTCTTCAAGACAGCGAACACGCGCTGGCAGGCGGGGTACGACAAGGCGCTGGCGGTGCTGGCCGCCAATGTCCGGACCATGCCCTATGTCAGCGCACCGGTCCTGATCGAAGGCGCGACCTATCAAGGCATCTGGCAGGAATGCGGGCCACATGAAGCGCTGGTCTATCGCCACTGGCGTCCCGACGTCGCGCGGAACAGCCACACGACGTTCTTCGATCTGCAACGCGCAAACGGCCAGTTGCCCGCGAACAACAAGATCACGGAAACAAGCTTCGGCCAGATTCAGATGGTCGTGCCGATCGCTGCCACCTCCTGGGAACTCGCCCGCGTCACCGGCGACGAGGCCTTGCTCGCACAGGCGTATCGCGCATGTTCGGCGTGGGACGATTGGCTCGTGCGCCACCGCAACACACGCGGTACAGGCCTGATCGAGGGGTTCTGCACCTACGACACCGGACACGACAACAGCCCACGCTGGGCCGGGATGCCGAACCAGTGCCCGAACAAGGACGCCGCCACGCATCATCCGATCGCGTCGCTGCCACGTCTCTGCCCGGACCTGTCGGCGACCGTGTTCGGCGGGCGCCGCGCGCTGGCCGCGATGGCACGCGCGCTGGGCCGCACTGCCGAAGCCGACCGCTGGGAGGAGCGTGCCGAGACGATCCGTCGCCTAATCCTCGCACGCCTGTACGACGTGACCGACGCAGCCTTCTACGACCGCGATCCGCAGGACCGGTTCGTCCGCGTGCGCGGCGACGTCATCAGCCGGGTATGCGGCGAGCACGTTGTCGACCAGCCGATGTTCGAACGGATCTGGCAGCAGCAGCTCGGCAATCCAAAGGCGTTCTGGGCTCCCGTCCCGCTAGCCTCGATCGCGCTCGACGATCCCGGTTTCGTCCGGCCAAACCCCGCCAACAGCTGGGGCGGCGCGTCGCAGGCCCTCACCGCCCTGCGCGCCGGGCGCTGGTTCGATCATTACGGTCGCTCCGCCGAGTTCGGGACGATGATGACCGCATGGTGCGACGCGATCCAGGCGGACCCGTCGATGCGCCAGCAACTCGATCCGCTGACCGGCCACTTCACGCAGGAAGACGCACCCGGCTATTCGCCCACCGCGCTGGTGATGGTCGACTATACGTGGCGCCTGGTCGGCTTCCACGAGGATGCGAACTTCATATACTGGAACATCCGCCCCAATCATGCTGCGGCGCGAGGTACCACGCTAAGCCGACGGACCGACGACGGGCGGGTCGCAACGATCGACTACAGGGGCCAATCGGCAACGCTAACCCTCGACGGAAAACGAATAGCGCGTATCGAAAGCGGCGCAGCACAGCTCCAAACCGACAAGACTGGCCTACCTCTAGGTTTACGCGGCAACGAGCTAAAGCCACAGATCGTAAAACTGCACATTCCCAACCAGCAGCAACGCGATATACAGTGTCGAGCTAACGTATATCACCTCCTTTAGCTTCGTGGGTATATTACTGTCTGGCGCGATTGGCATTCCTGTTGTCGACTGGATTTTTATATAAGCACCGACGTGTGATGAATACGGCGACACTTCCGTTCTGTTCGTCAAAGGTTAAGCGTCCATTCCGCTCATGCCAGGCACGCGACTGAACCGTGTCCCCAAACCGCCAGAACCGTGTTTCCCGCGCAGGGGGACCGGCACGAACGAGCGTTCAGCATTCCCCTGTCGGTAGCTCGACGATGCGGTGGATATGCGTAGCGTCGACATGATACCGCTCGCCGGGGAGGCGGTGCGCAAGCTCGCTATGCCAGCCCCCGCCCGAATCCAGATGAAACACTTCATCGACATAGCCGCCTTCGAGGACTTCCGTCTCGAACCCCCAAGGATGGTCATGCGGTGTGGCGTGCGGCTCCTCGGCCTTGAACTGGTGAAGCGCACGCCCGTCGTCCAGATGGTATTTGATGAAGGCCCTCGACATGCGTTCGACACTGACGATCCGCCTGCCTTCAGGAACGCGAGTGCTGCGCGGCGATGAAGGTGAGACAGCAGCGTCAATCAAGATGAGACTCCGTTTGGGGCTGTCGGCGTAGGGCGTAGCCCGGAGCCGACAGCCCCAAACGGAAGCCCTTTCGAAGGGCTTTGGTGGTCGTGACCGGCCTACATCTGGGCTTTTCCTTGGGGGAAGAGCGCAGGTGAGCGGTCGACACGTCAACGATCATCAAACGAGGCTCTTTATGAAACATCGTCAAAGCGACCCGGTGCCCGTGGCAGCGGCCAAGGCCGGTATCAGCCGGGCGACCGCCTATCGACTGCTCAAGGGCGGCAAACTCCCGTCCCAGAAGGCGGAGCCGCGAGGTCGGCGCCGACCAGACCCGCTGGCAGAGATCTTCGACACCGAGATTGTCCCACTTCTCCAGGCGGCTCCCGGCCTGCGGGCCGTTGCCATATTTGAGGAGATGCTTCGCCGGCATTCGGATCTGTCGCCCGGTATCCGGAGGACCCTGGAGCGGCGCATCCGGACATGGCGTGCGCGGCATGGTCAGGACCAGGAAGTCATTTTCCGTCAGACCCACGAGCCCGGCCACATGGGCCTGTCGGACTTCACCGATATGGGCGACCTCGATGTGCCCGTCACGGTCGCCGGCGAGCCGCTCAAGCATCTCCTCTATCACTTCCGGTTGGTCTGGTCGGGTTTCGAGCACGCCCATGTCATCCTCGGCGGCGAGAGCTATGTCGCCTTGGCCGAGGGACTGCAGAACGCCCTGTGGGCGGTAGGCGGCGCGCCACGCCTACACCGCAGTGACAGCCTGTCGGCCGCATTCCGCAATCTCGACGCTGACGCCAGAGTTGACCTGACGCGGCGATATGATGCGCTTTGCGAGCATTATGCGATGGAGCCGACGCGCAACAATCGCGGTGTCGCCCATGAGAACGGCGCTATCGAAAGCCCCCACGGCCATCTCAAATATGCCGTAAACGACGCACTGTTGATGCGCGGATCCGGCGACTTCGACGATTTGACCGCCTATCGCGCCTTCATCGACGAGATCGTCGCGCGCAAGAACCGACGCAACGCGGCTCGTATCGATGCCGAGCGCGCAACGCTGCAGCCGCTCCCGCAGCTTCGCACCGGCGACTATGAGGAGAGCATTGTCCCCGTCACCTCGACCAGCAGCTTCACGCTGAAGAAGGTCTTCTACACGGTCCCGTCGCGCCTCATCGGCCACAGGCTGAGGGTCCGCCTGTATGACGACCGCCTCGATATCTTCCTCGGCGCGACGCGTCTCATGACGCTCCGTCGCGGACGAACGCCCAGCGACGGCAAGCACGGACACGTCGTCGACTACCGGCACGTCATTCACAGCCTGCGGCGCAAACCTATGGCGCTGATGAACCTCGTCTACCGCGACCAGATCTTTCCGCGCGAAGCGTATCGCCGGACATTCGACCGTCTTATCGAACAACTGCCCGAGCGCGTCGCCTGCAAGATCATGGTCGAGTTGCTCTCGCTCGCGCATGAGCGGGGTTGCGAAGCAGAGCTGGCAGATGTTCTGGCAGCGGATCTGGACGCCAGGCGCCTGCCAGACCTCACGCAGCTACGAGCACGCTTCTCACCAGACCCGGCCAGCTTGCCGGTCGTCTCGGTGCAATTGCCCTCGCTTGCCGTCTACGACACTCTGCTGACGGGAGCGGCCGCATGAACCCCGCTGTCGACACCCAGCGCCTCGCATTCATCCTCAACGAACTGCGTCTGCCTGCCATCAAGCAGGCCTGGCTCCAGTTCGCTGAACGCGCCGACAAGGAGGCGTGGCCGGCCACCCGCTTCCTCGCCGCGCTCGCCGAGCATGAGATCGCCGAACGCGACCGGCGACGCATCGAGCGGCACCTGGCAGAAGCACGCCTGCCACCAGGCAAGACCCTCGACACCTTCGACTTCACCAACGTGCCGATGATCTCGAAGGCTCACATCATGGCGCTCTGCGCCGGCGACAGCTGGCTCGAGAAGGGGGCCAACCTCATCATGATTGGCGGACCGGGCGGCGGGAAGAGCCATCTCGCCGCTGCAATCGGCATGGCACTCATCGAGGCGGGCTGGCGCGTCCTGTTCACCCGTACCTCGGATCTCGTCCAGAAACTGCAGATCGCGCGCCGTGAGCTCGCCCTCGAAAGTGCGATCGCCAAGCTCGACAAATATCACCTGCTCGTGCTCGACGATCTCGCCTACGTCACCAAGGACCAGGCCGAAACCTCCGTCCTCTTCGAACTGATTAGCGCCCGCTACGAACGCCGATCAACCCTCATTACCGCCAACCAGCCATTCGGCGACTGGTCGCGCGTATTCCCTGACCCCGCCATGACGCTCGCCGCTGTCGATCGCCTCGTTCATCATTCCACCATCTTCGAGATGAACGTCGAGAGCTACCGACGCCGCGCAGCCCTCCAGCGACAATCAAGCTGAGACACCGTCTGTCGCGGAGCGGCGATCAAGACCAAAGTTGGCCTTGCATTGCCTGTCGCGCCGCGACAATCTCGCTCCCGTCACGGCCGCAGAGTCTCATCCTGATCGCCGCTACTGTCTCATCCAGATCGCCGCTCAATACGCGAGCAACGGCCGCTCGCGGTAGTCTCATACTCATGGTTCAGGCACCTCTTCATAACAGCCTGCACGGCGCGGCTGGCGGACAATCCCGTTGAACGCGGCATTACCCCCTGCGCCCTGCCAATCTCGTCCGCCTGCCTGGCCGCATCCCGATAAAGCTCGATCAGCCATCGCTCCGTGCAGTGTGGCAGCAAGCAGCACAGTGCCACCCCCACCTCGACGCTGGCGTCCAAACACCGCGCAACCCCGCCTCGCAAGATATGCACCGATAGCGATGACAACGCGCTGAGATCACCTGCGACAAGGGCGGGTACGTCGCGCCTTCGCGCTAGACTGCTGCGACCGCGAGGCGATGGGACACGTCGCAACGACGGCCGGCATCACCGCCGAGGACGCCCAGGACTTGATGGTCGCCACGGTCGAGCATCGCTACGCCCGCGTAAACCGAGTGCCCGAACCGATCGATTGGCTCACCGACAACGGCGGCTGCTATACCGCACGCAATACACGGCTGCATTGGATTGATCCTGCGAAGGCCCCCGGTCAGCAGTCCTCAAGCGCGATTATGTCCGCGTGAACCCCAAGCCAAGTGCGCAAAGCGTTATCGACCAACTGCCCAGCTGGTTCGCCCATGATAACGAGGTGCATCCGCGCTTTGCGCTATCAATCACCACGCGCATTCATCGCGCAAACCTGCGAGACTCCGTCAGGTCTTTAGGGCAACAGCAGCTGGCGTTTGCCGTGAACGACAACGCCGCCCGTGAGGGCGGCGGTTGTGGTATGTGAGGGGTTGGTTGCGGGGACAGGATTTGAACCTGTGACCTTCAGGTTATGAGCCTGACGAGCTACCGGGCTGCTCCACCCCGCGACATTCGCGTTAGCGAAGGGGGTATGAGACATGGTGAATGGGTTTTGAGCGTTCCTTGTTCGTATCGTCGCACGGGCTTCAATGCCTGGCGACGACCTACTCTTCCATCGCTTGAGCGATAGTACCATTGGCGCAGGCGGGTTTCACGGCCGAGTTCGGAATGGGATCGGGTGGGACACCGACGCTATAGCCACCAGGCAATGGAGCCGGTGCGACGATACGTTGGGGAATGCTTGGGTACCCCACTTTGGCTTTCGCCTTGGTGGGGTTTTAAAATCGATACCGTGCACGTTTTGGTTGCCAGCCTCTCGGAACACCGAGTGCTGGTGTATTTGAACCAATCCCTCGACGGCGAGGGGATTGGCAATCTGGCGTTCGACTTGGGTAATCATCCGCACGCATCTGATGGCTAGCTGGTGACCCAGTGTTGTCATTGATGGTGTGAGACTCTCAAGCGCGAATAGAGCAATTAGTATCGGTTAGCTCCATGCGTTACCGCACTTCTACATCCGATCTATCAACGTCGTGGTCTCCGACGGCTCTATGAAATCTTATCTCGAGGGAGGCTTCCCGCTTAGATGCTTTCAGCGGTTATCCCGTCCATACATAGCTACCCAGCTGCGCTCCTGGCGGAACGACTGGTACACCAGAGGTATGTTCAACCCGGTCCTCTCGTACTAGGGTCAACTCCTCTCAAATTTCGACGCCCACGGCAGATAGGGACCAAACTGTCTCGCGACGTTCTGAACCCAGCTCACGTACCACTTTAATTGGCGAACAGCCAAACCCTTGGGACCTGCTCCAGCCCCAGGATGTGATGAGCCGACATCGAGGTGCCAAACAACCCCGTCGATATGAGCTCTTGGGGGTTATCAGCCTGTTATCCCCGGCGTACCTTTTATCCGTTGAGCGATGGCCCTTCCACGAGGGACCACCGGATCACTATGACCGACTTTCGTCTCTGCTCGACTTGTCAGTCTCGCAGTCAGGCGGGCTTATGCCATTGCACTCTAACAGACGGTTTCCGACCGTCCTGAGCCCACCATTGCGCGCCTCCGTTACTCTTTAGGAGGCGACCGCCCCAGTCAAACTACCCGCCACAGAGGGTCCCTGTTCCGGCTTACGGAACGAGGTTAGACATCAGAAACAAACAGGGTGGTATTTCACCTATGGCTCCACATCAGCTGGCGCCGATGCTTCAAAGCCTCCCACCTATGCTACACAGTTTCTTCCTAATGCCACTCTGAAGCTGCAGTAAAGGTGCACGGGGTCTTTCCGTCTAACCGCGGGTACTCCGCATCTTCACGGAGAATTCAATTTCGCTGAGCATGTCCTGGAGACAGTGGGGAAGTCGTTACGCCATTCGTGCAGGTCGGAACTTACCCGACAAGGAATTTCGCTACCTTAGGACCGTTATAGTTACGGCCGCCGTTTACCTGGGCTTCATTTCAGAGCTTGCACCCCTCCACTTAACCTTCAGGCACCGGGCAGGCGTCAGGCCCTATACGTCGTCTTGAAGCCGACTTAGCAGAGCCCTGTGTTTTTGCTAAACAGTCGCTACCCCCTGGCCTGTGCCCCCTCAAAGTGCTTGCGCATAGTGAGGGCCTCCTTCTTCCGAAGGTACGGAGGCAATTTGCCGAGTTCCTTCAGGACACTTCTCTCAAGCGCCTTGGTATACTCTACCTGACCACCTGTGTCGGTTTCGGGTACGGTCTATACGGTGGGGCTATTTCCTGGAACCATTTCGAAGCCATCCCAATCCGATAAGGGATGACAACACACATGATCCGTCACACACCACCAGGCCCACGAATATTAACGTGGTTCCCATCGACTACCCCCTTCGGGCTCGTCTTAGGGGCCGGCTCACCCTGCGCGGATTAGCCTTGCGCAGGAACCCTTGGTCTTTCGGCGAGAGGGCATCTCACCCTCTTTATCGCTACTCATGTCTGCATTCGCACTTCCGATACCTCCACGACCCATTACCAGATCGCTTCACAGGCTTACGGAACGCTCCGCTACCGCGTACCATATAAATGGCACACCCTAAGCTTCGGCACGTATCTTGAGCCCCGTTACATCTTCGCCGCAGGACCTCTTGTTTAGACCAGTGAGCTGTTACGCTTTCTTTAAAGGATGGCTGCTTCTAAGCCAACCTCCTGGTTGTTTTGGAAGTCCCACATGCTTTCCCACTTAGATACGATTTGGGGGCCTTAGCTGTAGGTCAGGGCTGTTTCCCTTTTG
>NZ_CM155258.1:2817500-3317500 GCF_056679955.1 Sphingomonas sp. PEI4 | reverse complement strand
AACTGCGCTTCTGGACGAACGTCACGTCGAGCTTGAGCAACACGCCCGGCTCGACCGGCTTGCGGAACTTCGCACCGTCGATCGCCATGAAATAGACGAGCTTGCCCGACCCTGCGAGCCCCAGCGACTCGACGGCAAGAATCCCCGCCGCCTGCGCCATCGCCTCGACGATCAGCACGCCCGGCATGATCGGACGCTCAGGGAAATGCCCCTGGAAGAACTGCTCGTTCATCGACACCGCCTTGATCGCGGTGATCGAGGTGTCGAGGATCAGATCCTCGACACGGTCGACCAGCAGCATCGGATAGCGATGCGGCAGCGCAGCCATGACGCGCCCGATATCGAGCGGGCCCATCCCGGTTTTATCAGGACCGGCCTTCGCCGTTTCAGTCACCGTTTCGGTCACAAGCTGACCTTAGCGACCCTGCGGCGTGCGCGTTGCGGCAGGCGCACGACCGGCTGGAGCCGGCGCGGCACCCTGCTGCTGGCCACCCTGCTGGTTCGGCTGCCAGTTTGCCGGCACGGCCGTGCTGACGGTCGGCACGAGGCGATCGAGCTCGGTCGTGATCGCCGCAGTGATGTCGGCGGTCGGCTGAGCGAACAGCGCGGCCTCGGGGCGCAGCAACAGGCTGACGTTCTTTGCGCGGACCGCTGCCGTCACGGCGTCGCTGAGCTTCGCCTGGATCTGCTCGATCGCGTATTGCTGCGCGCGCTGGGCGGGCTGCGTCAGGCGAGCGAGTTCCTGGTTGGCGGCATTCTCACGCGTCTGGATCGCCTGAGCCTGCGGACGCAGCGTCGCTTCGGTCGCGCCCGGCGCGCGCTGCGCGGTCTGGAATGCAGTCACCAGCGGCTGAAGCTCACGCGCGACGGCCTGGCGGCGCGTCTCGGCCTGGTCGAGCTGTGCCTTGTAAGTCGTCTCGATCTGGGCGCGCGCGGCGTTCCAGGCCTTCGAATTGGCGATCGCACCCTGCGCGTCGGCGACGGCGATGCCCGAAACCTGTGCATCGGCAGCGGTCGCGGTCATGGCGGCAGGCGCAACGAGCGCTGCGGCGAGGAGAAGCGTCTTGAACGTCGTCATCAGAACTGTGTCCCTACGTTGAAAGTAATAAGCTTGGGGTCGTCGCCCTTCTGCGTGAGCAGAGCCTTGGCGAGATCGATGCGGAGCGGGCCGAACGGCGAGTTCCAGTTCACGCCGATACCAACCGAAAGACGTGGGCTGGCCGAGTTGCCGAGGAACGTTTCCTGGAACGGCGAGATACCCGGTATTGCGGTGTTGGTCTCGCCACCGACGCATGCTGCGCCAGGCGTTGCCGAATATCCGACCTGACACGTCGTCTGACGAGTCGTCGGCGTCGTTTGTCCTGCCGGCGTAAACACGTTGTTATAGAGAATGTTGTTTGCTGCATCCCGCGCAGGAAGCGGCTGATAAACCGGGTTTCCGTTTTTATCGAGCGTGAACGGGAACTCCGCGGTCGGCAACGGCCTCTTGATGCCGAATAGGCTGCCCACCTGAGCGTAGATCGACGGACGCAGGCCCAACTCGCGCGCGCCCGAACCCAACGGGATCTCGATTTCCGCACGCGCCAGATAATAGGCGCGACCGCCGAGCGCATCGTCCTGGATCTGGTCGCGCGAGGTCTGGACGGTCTGCGTGCCGTCTGCGTTATTGATATACTGGGCCCGCAAAACGCGGGGTCCGACACCGCGGATGTCGAAACCACGGAACTGCGGTTCGCCGAGATAGAAGCGGTCGGTAATCCGGACCGGATCGATACCGGGACCGCGGCTGCTTTCAAGCGGATGGATATAGCCACCTTCCGCAATGATAGAACCGATAAAGCCGCTGCCGAGATTGGCGTATTTCGAACCTTCGAAACGTGTCCGGATATATTTGACGTCGCCGCCGAGACCGGCAAAATCCTGGCTGAACGAGAAGCGCGAACCGGCGGTCGGCCGCAGGCGGCTGTTCAACGTATCGCGGATCAGCGAATAGCCGACCGATGACGTCCACCGGTTGCCGATCGCCTCGCAAAGATAGCGCCCTGCTGCCAGGAAGTTGCAAGAGCCGTCGGCATTCAGGAACTGGTTGTCGAGACTGACTTCATCGTACGAAAGGCCATAGCGCGCCGACAACGACCAGAACTCGGTGAGCGGCACACCGGCACGAAGCTGGAAGCCGGTCGAGACCTGCGAATAGTTGGTCTGACGATCGTTGCCGTTGAAGCTGAACGAGTTGTAATCGCGGCGGAAGATGTCGCCGCCGACCGCGATGTTCTTGTCGAACAGATACGGCTCGGTAAAGCCCAGCTCGATCGACTTCGAATAGCTCGAATAGTTGACGCCGGCGCGCAGTTCCTGGCCCTTGCCGCGGAAGTTGCGCTGCGTGATGTTCGCCTGGATGATGAAGCGCTCGAGGCTCGAATAGCCTGCCGACAGCTGAAGCTCGCCGGTCGACTTCTCTTCGAGGTTGGTCTCGAGGATGACGCGATCAGGCGCCGAACCCGGCAACTGCTTGATCTCCATCTTGTCCTGGAAATACCCCAGCGAGTTGATGCGATCCTGCGAACGCTTCACCTGGAAGCTGTTGAACGCATCGCCCTCGGCCAGACGGATCTCGCGCCGCACGACCTTGTCCTGCGTCTGCGTGTTGCCGTTGATCTCGATCCGCTCGACATAGGTCCGCTTGGCTTCGGCGATGTTGAAATTAATCCCCATCGTCAGCGTTTCAGAGTCCTTGGCGAACTCCGGGTTCACCTCGGTGAACGCATAGCCGAAAAGGCCTGCGGTCTGGCTGAGGTTGTCGACCGAATCCTCGACCAGCTTGGCGTTGTACCAGTCGTCCTTCTTGAGCGGCAGCGAGGCGGCGAGCTTGGTGTTGTCGAAGTCGCGGATCTGGCTGTCGACGGTGACGTCGCCGAACTTGTAGCGTTTGCCCTCCTCCACCACGTACGTGATGATGAAGTCCTTCTTGTCCGGCGTCAGCTCGGCGACGGCAGACGTCACGCGGAAATCGGCATAGCCCTGCGTCAGATAGAACTGGCGGAGCTTCTGCTGATCGTAGGACAGGCGGTCCTGATCGTAGCTGGTGGCCGACGAGAGCAGGCGGAACAGGCGTGCCTGCTTGGTTGCCATCTGGCCGCGGATCTGATCGTCGGAGAACACTTCGTTGCCGAGGACGTTGATCTGGCGGACCTTCGATTTTGGCCCTTCGCTGACCTCGAACACAACGTCGACCCGGTTCTGGTCGAGATTGACCATCTTCGGATCGACCACGGCGGCGAACCGGCCCTGGCGGCGATACAGCTCGATGATCCGGCCGATATCCTGGCGAACCGCGGTGCGCGTGAAGATCTGGCGCGGCGCGAGCTTGATCTCTTTCGTGATCTTGTCGCTCTTCAGCGCCTTGTTGCCCTCGATGATCACCCGGTTGATGATCGGATTCTCGCGCACGCGAAGGACGATATTGCCACTCTCGACGCCTGCGATCGAATAATCGGCGAACAGGTCGCTGGCCTGAAGATCCTTCAGTGCCTGATCGAGCGTCTCTGCCGTGTACGGAACGCCGACTCGCAGCTTCGTGTACGACAGCACCGTCTCGGGCTCGATCCGTTGCGAACCTTCGACTCGCAAAGTTTTGATCGTGCGGACGGATACCGGAGCCGCAGTGGGCGTTACAGCATTAGCCGCTCCGCTGAGCGGATCGCGGACGGCAGTGGGAGTAGCCGGCGCGGTCTGCGCCAGCGCGGGAACGCCCGACAGGATCGTACCTGCAAGCAGCAGGGCGCCCTTACGCGCGAAATCGTAACCGTTGATCGCTGTCACCAAACCCACCTTAAAAACGTGCACATACAAGGCGCGCCCGCCCTGCCCTATCGTCGTCAGCCGATCAAGCCGGCCAAGTTCTTCCAGAGCCCGAAATTGCCGAGATCGTTGAAGGTCACCAGCAACATCAGCGCGAGAATTGCCGCGAGGCCACCACGGAACGCCCATTCTTGAACCTGCGGCTCGACCGGGCGCCTGCGCACCGCTTCGATCGCATAGAAGAACAGGTGACCGCCATCCAGCATCGGCACTGGCAGCAGGTTGATGAACCCCAGATTGATCGAAACCAGCGCGATCAGAAACACATAGGCATCCAGCCCGAGCGACATCTGCTCGCCCGACACCTTGGCGATGCTCAGCGGTCCGCCAAGTTCCTTCACCGATCGACGGCCGGTGATAACCTGCCCCAGCGTCTCGACCATCATCGACACGATCTGACCCGTGCGTTTCACCGCGACGACGGGCGCCTCGATCAGGCTCACAGGGACGATGACCGGCTTGGCGCCGGCGATGCCGAGGCGGCCGATCCGGTATTCGTTGCCGAAGCGATCGCGCTGCAATTCGGTGCCGATCACCAGAGCGCGCGACACCGTCTGGGCGCCGCGTACCGCGTCGATTCGCGTGCTCTCGCCCGCCCGGATACGGGCAAAGCGGGCGAGATCGTCGAATGTCTCGACCGAACGTCCGCCGATCGCCGTGATCCGATCGCCCACTTGCAGACCGGCCGTTGCGGCGGCGCTGCCCGGTACCGTCCCACCAACGATCGCGGGCATGCGGACGTCGCCATACGCAAACGCAAAACCGGCAAGGATCAGGATCGCAACGACGAAATTAATGACGGGGCCTGCTGCGACGACGATCGCGCGTTGCCATACCGGCTTCGACTGGAAGGTGCGCTGACGCTCATCAGCAGGCAGCGACAGCCATTCCGCCGAGGGCTGGCTCGCCGGGTTCATGTCGCCCGCGAACTTCACATAGCCGCCCAGCGGCAGCCAGCCGAACTTCCAGCGGGTACCGCGCTTGTCCGTGAAACCGGCGATCTCGCGACCGAAGCCGATCGCAAAGGCATCCGCCTTGATCCCGAAATAGCGCCCCGCGAGATAATGTCCCATCTCGTGCACGAACACGAGCGGCCCGATCACCAGCGCGAACGACAGGACGGTCAACAGGATACCGGGTGTTTCGATCAAACCGCGCAATCCTTCAATTGCCGGCCTTCACCGACCGGCCTTCACACGCTCGCCCGCCAATATCCGCGCTTCGGCGTCGATCGCCAGCACGGCATCGACGCTGTCCGGTGCGGCCGGGTCATAACACGATAACGTATGTTCGACGATTGCGGCAATTTCGAGGAAGCCGATGCGGCGCTGAAGAAATGCCTCGACCGCTACCTCGTTGGCAGCATTGAGAATTGCCGGCCGCGCGCCGCCTGCGTCGAGCGCCTCGCGCGCCAACCGCAGCGCGGGGAAGCGGACCGGATCGGGTGCCTCGAAGTCGAGTCGACCGATCGCGACCAAGTCCAGCGGGGCCATCGGCGTCGCCATCCGGTCCGGCCAGGCGAGCGTATGCGCGATCGGTGTCCGCATGTCGGGCGGACCGAGCTGCGCGAGAACCGACCCATCAACATAATCGACGAGGCTGTGGACCACCGATTGCGGATGGATGACGATCTCGATCCGATCGTGCGCAATCGGGAACAGCCGCGCGGCCTCGATAAGTTCGAGCCCCTTGTTCATGCAGGTCGCCGAATCGACTGAGATCTTCGCACCCATCGACCAGTTCGGATGCTTCACCGCCTGTTCGAGTGTCACGCCGCGCATCTGCTCGGTTGTCCAGTCGCGGAACGGCCCGCCGCTGCACGTCAGGATGATCCGCCGCACGCGCTCCGGCCGCGTCGCGTCGAAGCACTGGAAGATCGCGTTGTGTTCGGAATCCGCCGGCAACAGCGTCGCGCCGGTCCTTGCCGCAGCGGCCAGGATGACGTCGCCGGCGGAGACCAGCGGTTCCTTGTTGGCGATCACGACGGTACCGCCCTGCTCGATCGCCGCCATTACCGGCTTCAGCCCCGCGCAACCTACGATCGCCCCCATCGTCCAGTCGGCACCCGACGCTGCCGCCTCGGCGATCGCGTCGGCACCGCCGCCCGCACGGATTCCCGTGCCGGCCAGTGCCTCGCGAAGTTCCGGAAGACACCCTTCGTCCGCAACGACGGCGAATTCGGCTCGGGTCCGGATCGCGGCAGCGGCGAGCTTCGTCACGTCGCAATTCGCGGTCAGCGCGACGACCCGGAAACGGTCGGGCTCACGCTCGACAAGGTCGAGCGTCGAGGTGCCGACCGAACCGGTCGCCCCCAGAATCGTAATGCTCTTCATCAGTAGAAATGCGGCAACAGGACGAGGAACGCCGCGACCGGCGCGACCGGAACCAGGCCATCGAGCCGGTCCATCACGCCGCCATGCCCCGGCAGGATGTTGCCGCTATCCTTCACACCCGCCACGCGCTTCAACCAGCTCTCGTAAAGATCGCCCAACTGCGCGAGCACGGCGAGCACCGGCGTCGCCAGCGTCATCCGCATCGGCAGGCCGTATTGCGTGTGCAGAACCGCCGCGACCGCACTCGCGAGCACGACGCCACCGATCAGCCCCGACCACGTCTTGTTGGGGCTGATCACCGGCGCGAGCTTCGGCCCGCCCAGCGTCCGCCCGGTAAAGAACGCGCCGATATCGCACGCCCACACCAGCGACAGCGCCCACAGCGTAAAGAGGATGCCCTCGTCCTGCCGCCGAATGATCATCAGCGCGAAGACGGGGAGTCCGCAATAGATAACGCCCAGCGCCACGGGTGGCTTTCGGGTCGTGATGACGACGAAGAACGCAGCCCCCGCGAGCAGCCCCAGCGTGAAGAAATCATGGATCACCAGGATCAGCGACGCCGGCGCCATCAGCGCGAGCGGCACCGACAGCGCGAACTGTGCCATGCGCTTGGTCTTGGCATCGACGCCGTGCAGCGTCGACCATTCCGCCATCATGAACAGCGCGGCGACCACACCGAGCACCCAGAACGCGATCCCGCCGAGCGTGAGCGCGACGCTTGCCACCGCGATCATTCCGACGCTGGCGATGATCCGGAGCTGCAAATTGGACGGCGTACGCAACGCCTGGTCCGGCGCGTTCGCGGGGTCTGGCAGTGTCGTCAAGAAGCCACTCCAAACCTTAAGCCGTTCCCCCGCGAAAGCAGAGGTCCAGGGTCACGCACGCTGACGCTCCCGGCTCCTTGCCCCCCGCGTTCGCGAGGAAACACAAGACTCACAGGCCACCGTAGCGGCGCTGCCGCTGGCCGAACGCAGCAACCGCATCGGCCAGCGCGGCCGCATCGAAGTCGGGCCAGAGCGTATCGACGAACAGCAATTCGGCATACGCCGCCTGCCACAACAGGAAGTTCGACAGACGCTGCTCGCCCGACGTCCGGATCATCAGGTCCAGCGGCGGCAGGTCATGCGTGTCGAGTTCCGCCTCGATCGTCGCAACGTCGATATCCGCGGGGTCCAGAGCACCATCACGCGCCCGCTCCGCCAGTCGCCGCGCGGCAGTCACTAGTTCGGCATGCGCGCCGTAATTCAGCGCGATCGCCAGGATCGGGCCGGTATTCCCCGCCGTCCGCGCGATCGCATCGTCGACCATCGCGACCAGATCGGGCGAGAAGCTGTGATAATCGCCGATCACGCGCAGACGGACGTCCTCGCGTGCGAGTTCGTCGAGGTCGCTGCGGATGAAATGCCGCATCAACCCCATCAGGTCGCTGACCTCCTCGGCTGGACGCCGCCAGTTCTCCGACGAGAACGCGTACAGCGTCAACGCCTCGATCCCCATCGCCCGCGCCGCGCGCGTCACCTTGCGCACCGCCTCGACGCCGGCCTTGTGCCCGGCGAAGCGCGGCAGGAACCGCTTCTTCGCCCAGCGGCCATTGCCGTCCATGATGATCGCGACATGACGCGGCACCGCGCCGCCCGCAGGAACGGCAGCAAGTGGCGCGGCCGAGGTGGCCTGCAATCTCACTTGCCCAGGATTTCCTTTTCCTTGGCGGTCGCAGTCGCATCCAGTTCGGCGACGACGCCATCGGTCAGCTTCTGGACTTCGGTCTCGTGACGCTTGCGCTCGTCCTCGCTGAACACGCCCTTCTTCTCGTCGATCTTCAGCGAATCCATCCCGTCGCGACGGACGTTACGCACTGCGATCCGCGCCTTCTCGGCATACTGGCCCGCCAGCTTGGCGAGCTCCTTGCGGCGCTCCTCGGTCAGATCCGGGATCGGCAGGCGCAGCGTCTGGCCGTCGACGATCGGGTTGAGGCCGAGACCCGCCGAGCGGATCGCCTTGTCGGTTGGCCCGACGTTCGACTTGTCCCAGACCTGCACCGACAGCATCCGGGGCTCGGGTGCCGATACGGTCGCGACCTGGTTCAGCGGCATCGACGATCCGTACACGGTCACCATCACCGGATCGAGCAGCGCGGTCGACGCGCGGCCCGTACGCAGGCCGGCGAGATCGCCCTTCAGCGCTTCGACGGCACCCGCCATGCGGCGTTCGAGGTCGATCTTGTCGTATGCAGCCATCTTAAAGCTCCTGCTCGTTCTGGACGATCGTCGACACGCCATCACCCGCCAACACCGCGGCGAGATTGCCGGGTTCGCGGATGTTGAAGACGACGATCGGGATGTTGTTGTCACGGCACAGCGCGATCGCGCTCGCGTCCATGACCTTGAGGTCGTCGGACAGCACGCGGCTGTACGACACCGTTTCGTAGCGCACCGCGTCCGGGTGCGTCTTCGGATCGGCGTTGTAGACACCGTCGACCGAAGTACCCTTGAACAGCGCGTCGCACTTCATCTCGGCGGCACGCAACGCGGCGCCCGAATCGGTGGTGAAATAGGGGCTGCCGACGCCTGCCGCGAAGATCACGACGCGGCCCTTCTCAAGGTGACGCTCGGCACGGCGGCGGATGAACGGTTCGCACACCGACGCCATCGGAATCGCCGACTGGACGCGCGTATCGACGCCGATCTGCTCCAGCGCGTTCTGCACGGCGAGCGCGTTCATCACGGTCGCCAGCATGCCCATGTAGTCGCCGGTCGCGCGGTCCATGCCGCGCGCCGCGCCCGCCATGCCGCGGAAGATATTGCCCCCGCCGACGACGATGCAGATCTCATAGCCCTTGGCTTTGATGTCCGCGATCTCCTGCGCGACGCGCGCGGTGACGGTCGGATCGATCGAAAGACCCGACGGTCCCATCAGGACTTCGCCCGACAGTTTCAGCAGGATACGTTTGTAGCGCGGAGGCGTCATAAATCTCGAATATTGATTGGCGGGGCGGCGCGGACCTTAGGCGGCGGGCGATTTGCACACAACCCGGTCCCGCCGGGGTATTCCTTCCTCTGGTCGAAGGAGGACCGCCAAATCCCTCTCCCGTTGGAAGGGTGGGCGAGCGTTTGCATGCCGGAAGGGGTAGGGCGACGGAAAGGTTCAAACCTTGCCCTCACCCCGCGCTTGCTGCGCAAGCTAGCCCCTCTCCCCGATGGGAGAGGGGTAGTTGGTCCTTCTCCCCTCGGGGAGAAGGTGGCCCGGTAGGGCCGGATGAGGGGGCGTGAGGTTCGCGACCTCGCCCCCATTTTCCAAACCAGCCTCCCGGTAAGAGAAAACGCCCGCCAAACTCACTCCGTCACCCCGGACTTGTTCCGGGGCCCACCGTTCCGCGTAATCACCGACCGGCGGTTTGCGGAACCGTGGATGCCGGAACAAGTCCGGCATGACGGAGGACATTTAGCGAGCGCTCGATCTCCAATGCCCTCTCCCCGAGGGGCGAGGGCAAAGTCGGCTTACGCCTGGGGCACGCCCGAAGCAGCAGCAACCTCGGCTGCGAAGTCGGACTGCTCCTTCTCGATGCCCTCGCCGAGCTGGAAGCGGACATAGTCCACCAGCTTGATCTCGGTCCCTGCATCCTTGCCGGCCTTGGCGACGACGTCGGAGATCTTGGTCTTGCCGTCCATCACGAACAGCTGGCTGACCAGGGCATGCTCCTTGCGGTACTTGGCGATCCCGCCCTCGACCATTTTCGCAATGATGTCGGCAGGCTTGCCCGACTCGGCGGCCTTCTCGGTCGCGATCGCGCGCTCACGCTCGATCTCGGACTCGTCCAGGTCGGCTTCGTTCAGCGCCTTCGGGAATGCCGCTGCGATGTGCATCGCGAGCTGCTTGCCGAGCGTCTGGAGAACCTCGTCCGAAGCCTCCGACTCGAGCGCGACGAGCACGCCGATCTTGCCGAGGCCGGGAGCGGCTGCGTTGTGGATGTACGGAACGACCGCACCCTTGCTGACTTCCAGCGTGCGCGAACGGCGCAGCGACTGGTTCTCGCCGATCGTGGCGACGTTGTTCGTCAGGACTTCCTCGACGGTCTTGCCCGATGGCATCGCCTGCGTCTTCAGCGCATCGACGTCGCCGCCAGTTGCGAGCGCGATCTGCGTCACGTCACGGACGAACGACTGGAACTGCTCGTTCTTGGCGACGAAATCAGTCTCGGAGTTCACTTCGACCGCGGCACCCTTGGTGCCCGACACGGCGACGCCGACCAGGCCCTCGGCCGCGGTGCGGCTGGACTTCTTGGCGGCGGCGGCGAGGCCCTTGGTGCGCAGCCAATCCATCGCCTGATCCATGTCGCCCGACGTCTCGCTAAGCGCCTTCTTGCAATCCATCATGCCCGCGCCGCTCTTCTCGCGCAAAGTCTTGACCATCGCTGCCGTGATATCGGCCATATCTTTAGTCCTTTTTAGGTCTGAATGTAGTTGCGGGCGAGGCAGAGCTTTCGCCCTACCCCGCCCGCATGACGGTTCGGCGACGACGCTTATGCGTCGATCTGGCGCTCACCCTCGGCTGCCAGCTCGGCAGCGATATCGGCGTTCGCAGCAGCTTCGGTCGTGTCGGCGGAAGCCTCGACGACGGGATCTGCGCTCAGTGCCTCTTCCTTCGGCGGCTCGATCATCGCGCCGATGTCGGCACCGGTGCGGCGCTGCTGCTCCTGGCCGCCGCGCGTCGCTGCGATAGCGATCGCCTCGCAGTACAAGCGGATGGCGCGGGCTGCGTCGTCGTTCGCGGGAACCGGGAAGGCAATGCCGTCCGGCGACACGTTCGAATCGAGGATCGCGACGACGGGAATACCCAGCGTGTTGGCTTCCTTGATCGCCAGCTCTTCCTTGTTCGCGTCGATCACGAACATCACGTCAGGAATGCCGCCCATGTCGCGGATGCCGCCGAGCGAAAGCTCGAGCTTGTCCTTCTCGCGGGTGAGCTGAAGCACTTCCTTCTTGGTCAGGCCGACGGTGTCGCCCGACAGCATTTCCTCGAGCGTCTTGAGACGCTTGATCGAACCCGAGATGGTCTTCCAGTTGGTGAGCATGCCGCCCAACCAGCGATGGTTGACGAAGTGCTGGCCCGAACGACGTGCTGCGTCTGCGACGGGCTCCTGCGCCTGGCGCTTGGTGCCGACGAACAGGACCTTGCCGCCGCCGGCAACAGCCGACGAGACGAATTCGAGCGCGCGCGCGAACAGCGGCACGGTCTGCGAAAGGTCGAGAATGTGGACGCCGTTACGATCACCGAAGATGTAAGGCTTCATCTTGGGGTTCCACCGATGAGTCTGGTGGCCGAAATGCGCGCCCGTTTCGATGAGCTGCTGCATGGAGACGACTGGAGCCGCCATAGGGATATATCCTTCCGGTTGTGCCTCTGGGAAGCGGATGACGTCGTGGCCGAATGACCGTGACGCACCGGGCTATGATGCCTCCCATGCGGGGTTAGAGGCGCGGCCCTTAACCGGGCGTTTGCCGAAAAGCAATCCTCAACGCCGCGCTTGACTCACGGAACGCAATGAGAACATAAAGGGTTCAGAGGGGAACAGATGTTCGACTCGGCGCAGAATCACCTCGGTAGGACGGGATTCGAAATGCGACGAATGGAACGATGTTTCTGACCAAGTGTTTGCGGACATTAGTGATTTGTTCGCAACTCATAGGAAGGCGGACGTGATGTTGGTTCTGAGCTTCATGGTTTTTGCTGGTGCGTTCGCGGTCGCGGGCATGATGATCGTCTCGTCGATCGCGCCGCAGTGGAACCGTATCGTCCGCCTCGCGATGGGCAACGTAGAACCGGCGTTCCAGCCACTCCGCACGCTTGCCGTTGCGGAGCGCCGGATCGCCGTCAGGCGCTGGGCTTCGGCATCGGCTCCGGCACCCGCCCGCCGCTGGAACGCTGCCGCCTGATCTTGGCGTAGCTCGCGATGCTGAACGGCATCGAGATCAGGTACAACACGCAGACGATGCTGAGCGTATGCCACGGCGCGCTCACCATCGCGGCGCCGAGCAGCACGACAAGCGCTATGGCCTCGAACCGGATATTGCTGCGGAGTTTGACCGAACTCCACGAATAGGTTGCGATACTCGACACCATCAGCAGCGCAACGAACGCGACCCACGGCGCCACGAAATACGGCGACGCGAATTTCGGCTCGTCGGTCCAGAACCAGAAGAACATCGGCATTAGGGCCAGACCGGCACCGGCGGGCGCCGGGACGCCGGTGAGAAAGCCGGCCGATTTGTGCGGCTGATGGCTCTCGTCGATCTTGGCGTTGAAGCGGGCGAGACGCAGCGCGCAGAAAACTGCAAGGATCAACGAGCAGATCCAGCCGACGCGTGGCAACGCGGTCAGCGACCATAGATATACGATCAGAGCGGGCGCGACGCCGAACGAGATTGCATCGGACAGCGAATCGAGCTCGGCACCAAACCGGCTTTCACCGTGCAGCATCCGGGCGATCCGGCCATCGAGTCCATCGAGCACGCCCGCGACCATGATCATCGCGACCGCGCTTTCCCACTGCCCGCCGATCGCGAACCGCACGCCGCTCAGGCCTGAACATAGTGCGAGCGCCGTAACGGCGTTAGGTGCGACGGCGCGCAACGGAAGTCCGCGCGGTGCACGACGTGTGCGGCCGAACCGCCCGCGGCCCCGCTCTTCGATCGAATCGGTCGAACCATCGTCGATCCCGTCGCGATCCATCACTGGGCGATACCACCGACCGGGACGCCACCGACGCGACCAAGCACGGTCTCGCCCGCGATGCTGCGCTGGCCGAGGCACACCTGCGGTACGACGTGATCGGGCAGGTACACGTCGACGCGGCTACCGAATCGAATCAGCCCGATGCGCTGACCGACCGCGACCATATCGCCGGCCTTCACAAAACCGAGAATGCGACGTGCGACGAGCCCCGCGATCTGCGTGAAGCCTATTCGTAGGCCGTTGCGATCTTCAACGACAAAATGCTGGCGTTCGTTTTCGTCGCTGGCCTTGTCCAGGTCGGCGTTTAGGAACTTGCCCGAGATATAGACGACCTGGCGGATCGTGCCCGCTATCGGCGTGCGATTGATGTGCACGTCGAACACCGACATGAAGATCGACACGCGCACCAGCGGCGCGTCGCCGAGACCGTTCTCGCCGGCGAGTTCGCGTGGGATCGGCACGCGCTGGATCATCGTGATCAGGCCGTCGGCGGGCGCGACGATCAAGCCAGCACCCTGCGGAGTCGTGCGGATCGGATCGCGGAAGAACGTCGCGACCCAGATCACGACGCCGACCATCGGCCAGAACAGCACATGGCTGACGATCGTCAGCAACAGCGTGATGCCGGTCGCGATCGCGACGTATTTGTGCCCCTCCGGATGGACTGCGGGAAATCGCCATTTGACCGTGGAGGTCGTGACGGGCGGCTTGTCGAGCGATGCCATAACCTGCGGGTCTATCCGTGCCTGACGCGCGATACAACGATGAACCGGCTTTTCCTTATTGGACCATATGGTTGTCCAGTCGTTGCCCAACGGTTGATCGCCACGGCGCGGTCCCCTAGACGCTCCCCAAACCCCTCCCCCGAAGGACCCGGACATGGCGAAGATCAAGGTAAAGAACCCGATCGTTGAGATCGACGGCGACGAGATGACGCGGATCATCTGGGAATGGATTCGCGAGCGCCTGATCAAGCCGTATCTCGACATCCAGCTCGATTATTACGACCTCGGCGTCGAGCATCGCGACGCGACCGACGACCAAGTCACGATCGACAGCGCGCTCGCCACGCAGAAGCACGGCGTCGCGGTGAAGTGCGCGACGATCACGCCCGACGAGCAGCGCGTGACCGAGTTCGGCCTGAAGAAGATGTGGAAGTCGCCGAACGGCACGATCCGCAACATCCTCGGCGGCACCATCTTCCGCGAGCCGATCGTGATCAAGAACGTCCCCCGCCTGATCCCGGGCTGGACGCACCCGATCGTCGTCGGCCGTCACGCGTTCGGCGACCAGTACCGCGCGACCGACTATCTGGTCCCCGGCCCCGGCAAGCTGCGCCTCGTGTTCGAAGGCGATGACGGCACGGTCATCGACCGCGAGGTGTTCCAGTTCCCGTCGGCAGGCGTCGCGATGGCGATGTACAATCTCGACGATTCGATCCGCGATTTCGCGCGCGCATCGATGCATTACGGCCTCAACCTGAAGTGGCCGGTGTACCTGTCGACCAAGAACACCATCCTCAAGGCCTATGACGGCCGCTTCAAGGATCTGTTCGCCGAGATTTTCGAGGCCGAGTTCAAGGACAAGTTCAAGGAAGCGAACATCGTCTACGAGCATCGCCTGATCGACGACATGGTCGCATCGGCGCTCAAGTGGAACGGCGAGTTCGTCTGGGCCTGCAAGAACTATGACGGCGACGTTCAGTCGGATCAGGTCGCGCAAGGGTTCGGCTCGCTCGGCCTGATGACCTCGATCCTGCTGACCCCGGATGGCAAGACCGTCGAGGCCGAGGCGGCGCACGGCACCGTCACGCGTCACTTCCGCATGCACGAGCAGGGCAAGGCGACCTCGACCAACCCGATCGCGTCGATCTTCGCATGGACCGGTGGCCTGAAGTATCGTGGCAAGTTCGACGACACGCCCGACGTCACGAAGTTCGCCGAGACGCTCGAGCGCGTCTGCATCAAGACGGTGGAAGACGGCCACATGACCAAGGATCTCGCGATCCTGATCGGCCCCGACCAGCCCTGGATGACCACCGAGCAGTTCTTCGAACAGGTGCGGTCGAACCTCGAAACCGAAATGGGCAACTGGGCGTAAGCTTGGCCTGAGGGGCGGCGGCCATCTCTTTCGAGAGGATGGCCCCGCCCTCGTCCCTCCGTCATGCCGGGCCCTTCGACGAGCTCAGGAGAGCCTTGGTCCGGCATCCACCGTGCCGCAGAATCGACAGGATCGAATTCGCGGCACCGTGGACCCCGGAACTAGTCGGTACTTATCCCATCCAAACATGTAGCCGTCATTCCCGCGCAGGCGGGAAACCATACTGGCAAGCTTCGGGGAATGGTCTCCACCGTATGAGCATCTGGGTCCCCGCCTCCGCGGGGATGACGATGGGTACATGCCGGAGCGGGATAAGCACCGAACTAATCCGGGGTGACTGGATGCCTTTCCTAGCGGACCGTATCGCGCACGGCCTTCCGGTTGCCTTGGATTCGCGCGGTCGGCATTCCACCGCGGCTCCAGAACGACCCGTCGATGCACGGCGCAGTATTTCTTCCTGACAAATCCGTCATGCGTCCCCTAAGGTCGCAGGCATGGCATTACGGCTCGACAATCAAGGTTTCAGCGACGCGCTGGTCATTCTCGGCGCGGCCGGGCTCGTCATTCCCGCGTTCGCGCGGTTCCGGGTAAGTCCGGTCATCGGCTTCATCCTGGTCGGCCTGCTGGTTGGCCCCGCAGGGCTCGGCTCGCTGACCGGGTCCGCGCCGTGGCTCTATTACCTCACCATCTCCAACCCGGAATCGATCGAGCCTTTCGCGGAGTTCGGGATCATCCTGCTGCTGTTCTCGATCGGCCTGGAGCTGTCGTTCAAGCGCTTGTGGTCGATGAAGCGGCTGGTGTTCGGCACCGGCGCCGCCGAACTGATCGGCTCGGCGCTGATCATCGGCGTGGCCCTGCACTTTATCGGCCAGGAATGGGCCGGCGCGATCGGGCTCGGGTTCGCACTCGCGCTCTCCTCGACCGCGCTGGTCCTTCCGCTCGTCGGCACCACCGGTGCAGTCGGCCGTGGTGCGTTCGCGATGCTGCTGTTCGAGGATCTGGCGCTCGTGCCGATCATCTTCGTCCTTGGCGCGTTGGCACCGACCGCGAGCGCGGACGGTTGGTCGAACATCGCCGGCGTCGCCTTGCGCGGGGGGCTGACCGTGGTCGCGATGTATATTGGCGGGCGTGTCGTCCTGCCCCGCCTGTTCGGACAGGCAGCGCGGACCAAGAGCCCCGAACTCTTCCTCGCGGCATCGCTTCTGGTGGTGATCGTCGCGAGCGTAGCGACCACCGCTGCCGGACTGTCGCCGATCGTCGGCGCGTTGCTGGCCGGGCTGCTGATCGCCGAGACCGAGTATCACAGCGAAGTCGAGGTCATCACCGCGCCGTTCAAGGGCCTCGCGCTCGGCGTGTTCCTGATTACCGTCGGCATGAGCCTCGACCTCCGGCTGATCGGACAGAACTGGCCGTCGCTCCTGCTCGCGGTGACAGGCGTGGTGGCGACCAAGGCGATCGTGACCTTCCTGTTCCTGCGCGTCGCCAACTCACGGCGCGGTGTTGCCGCTGAGACGGGGCTCCTCATGGGCAGCCCGTCGGAAACCACGCTGATCGTCCTGGCGACTGCTGCTCAAGCGCAGTTGATCATGCCCTCCACCGCATCGTTCTGGCAGACCGTCACTGCGATCGGCCTGACGATCACGCCATTGCTTGCCAAGCTCGGCCGGAAGGTCTCGCGCCAGATCGAGAGCCGATCAGTCGCCGACGCGGGCGATATCGAGATCGACGACGACGGACCCGGGACGGTCGTCATCGGCTTCGGCCGGGTGGGACGCATGGTCGCGGACATGCTCGCGGTTCACGGACAGAAATACGTCGCGGTCGAGGCGGATATTGATTCGGTCGAAGCCGCGCGGGCGCAGGGGCATCCGGTGCTGTTCGGCGACGTCGCGCGGGCGGAACTGGTTGATAGGCTGAAGCTGCATACCGCCAAGGCGCTGATCCTGACGATGGACGATCCGGTGCTGACCGTGCGGCTTGCGCGAAGGGTGCGGGCGTTGGCGCCGGATCTGCCGATCGTCGCGCGCGCGCGTGATACCGCGCATGCCGCCGAACTGTACCGCGCAGGCGTGACCGATGCGGTGCCGGAGACGCTGGAGAGTTCGCTGCAACTGGCGGAGGCGGTGCTGGTCGATCTCGGCGTGGCGATGGGTCCGGTGATCGCGTCGATCCACGAGAAGCGCGACGAGCTTCGGCAGGAGATCAAGGCGGCGGCCGACATGCTGGTCGAGCCTCGCATCCGGAAGGCCAAGCGGACGCCTCGCGCGGCGTGAGGGCCGCTTTGGGGCTCGCTTTATTCAGCCTCGCAAACGCGGCCTTGAGCGATCAATCAGGCGGCGGCGAGTGCGAAATCCTTGAAGCGTTCGCGCAGGGCCGTCTTGAGCAGCTTCCCCGTCGCCGTATGTGGCAGGTCGTCGACGAAGACGATCGCGTCGGGGAGCCACCATTTGGCGACGTGCTTTGCCAAGTGATCGAGGATTGCCGGTTCGTCGACCGTGCTACCGGGTTTGCGGACGACCAGGAGTAGCGGCCGTTCGTCCCATTTGGGGTGATAGATTCCGATCGCCGCCGCTTCCGCGACTCCCGGGCAGCCGACCGCTGCGTTCTCCAGGTCGACCGAGCTGATCCATTCGCCGCCGGACTTGATGACGTCCTTCGAGCGGTCGGTGATCTGCATGGTGCCGTCGGCGTGGAGCATCGCGACGTCGCCGGTGTCGAACCAGCCTTCAACGTCAACCGCATCCTCGTCGGCGCCGAAATAGCGTTGGACTACCCAGGGGCCGCGGACTTGGAGGCGGCCTGCGACCTTGCCGTCGCGCGCCAGGACCACGCCTTCGTCGTCGATGATGCGGAGTTCTATGCCGAAGGGGACGCTGCCCTGCTTGCCGACGAGGTCGAGCTTTTCGTCGTGCGTCATGTCGTCCCAGTGTGGCGGCGCGAAGCCGGCGGTGCCGATCGGCGAGGTTTCCGTCATGCCCCAGAGGTGCTTGACGGTGGCGCCCATGCCCATGATGCGCTCGATCATCGCGCGGGGGGCTGCCGAGCCGCCGATCGTCACCTGCTTCAGATGGCGAGGCGCGTCGCCGGATGCCTCCATGTGGCCGAACATCGCGAGCCAGACGGTCGGGACGCCGGCGGAGTGCGTCACCTTCTCGTCGTTCATCAGGCGGCACAGCACGGCGGGATCGTTGACCGCGGAATAGACCACTTTCGCCCCCGACAGCGCGCAGGCGAACGGCAGGCCCCAGGCAGCGGCGTGGAACATCGGCACGACCGGCAGCACGACCGCGTTGGGGGAGAGATCGAACACCCACGGCGCGACCTCGGCCATCGCATGGATCATCGTCGAGCGATGTGTGTAGAGGACGCCCTTCGGGTTGCCGGTGGTGCCGCTGGTGTAGCAGAGCATGCACGGATCGCGCTCGGGGCCTTCGACCCACTCGTAATCGCCATCTTCCGCGTCGAGCATCGCCTGGAAACCGTCGGGGCCGAGATCGTCGAAGCACACGTAATGTCGGATGCTGGGCCATTGCTCGCGCAGGCGATCGACCACGGCCGAGAATGCCTTGTCGTAGAGCATCACGCGGTCTTCGGCGTGGTTGGCGATGTAGACGAGCTGTTCGTCGAACAGCCGCGGGTTGATCGTGTGGATCACGCCGCCCATGCCGATCGTGCCGTACCAGGCGACGAGGTGGTGCGCGTGGTTCATCGCGAGCGTCGCGACCCGGTCGCCGGGGGCTACGCCAAGTTTTTCGAGAGCTTGGGCGAGTTTGCGCGCGTCGCGGGAGATCCCGGCCCAGTTCGTGCGCGTCTCGCGACCGTCGGCCCAGTAGCTGACGAGTTCCCTCGCGCCGTGTTCGCGTGCCGCGTGGTCTATCAGGCGGGGAACACGAAGTTCGAAATCCTGCATTCCACCCAGCATTTGCGCTCTCCCAAGCTGTTATCCGACCAGAGCGAGCCTCGTTTCCGAGGTCTTCAGCTCGACCTTCGTCACACCGTGCGACGACTCGATGTGCTCGACAAGCTCTCCGTCGAGCAGGAAGTCGCGGCCGAGCAGGATGCAGACCTCGCCGTCGGGGAGTTGCGCGCGGACTCGGACCTCGCCGCGCGCGCCGCGATGCTCGGCGAGCAGGGACGCGAGGCCGGTGAACGCGGCCATGTCGGAGATCGTCACGACCACCTGGAAGCGCGCGAGATTGGCGAGGCTTTCGAACGGCTGGATGCGCTTGATGCTGACGCGTGGCGTGTCCTCGCCGGGCTTGCGGTCGAGTTCGACGGTGATGAGGCCGCAACCGCCGGCCTTTGCTGCGTCTTCGAGATCCTTCGAGACCTGTTCGTCGAAGCAGGTCGCCATGAACTGGCCGCTGGCGTCCGAGCATTGCGCCATCATGAAGCGCTTGCCGCGTGCGGACGTGCGGTATTTCGCGTCCTCGACCAGCACCGCCATCGTCGCACCGGCGCGGCTGCCGTCGTCGGGGATGTTGAGCTCCGACAGCGCGGTGTAGGCGCGGGCGCCGTGGCTGTTGGCGATGTGGCGGTGGCGATCGACCGGGTGTGCGGAGAAATAGAAGCCGAACGCCTCCTTCTCCTGGTCCATGCGCTGGCTGAGCGTCCAGCGGACCGAGGGAGGGAGCTTGATCGCGTCGCCGGCGGGTTCCGCGTCGCCGAACAGGCCGCCCTGGCCGCTGGTCTTCTGTTCGTGCGTGCGTGCGGCGATCGCGAGGATGGTTTCGGCGGTGGCGTGGATGCCGGCGCGGTTGGGCTCGAACGAGTCGAAGGCGCCGGCGGCGGCGAGCGTCTCGAGCTGGCGCTTGTTGAGCAGGCGCGGGTCGACGCGCTTGGCGAGATCGTCGAGGCCGGCGAACGGGCCGTTCTGGACGCGCTCGACGATGAGCTTCTCCATCGCGCCTTCGCCTACCGATTTGAGTGCGCCGAGGGCGTAGCGGACGGCGAGATTGTTCTCCTCAACGTCAGGCAGGACCTCGACGTCGAACTCGGCCTGGCTCGCGTTGATGCAGGGCGGCAGCGACGTGATCCCCAGGCGGCGCATGTCGTCCGTGAAGATCGCGAGCTTGTCGGTCTGGTGGAGGTCGTAGCACATCGAGGCGGCGAAGAATTCGTGCGGGTGGTGCGCCTTTAGCCACGCGGTCTGGTACGCGAGCAGCGCATAGGCGGCGGCGTGGCTCTTGTTGAAGCCGTAGCCGGCGAACTTGTCGATCAAGTCGAACAGCGCGTTGGCCTCGGCCTTCTTGATGCCGTTGACCGTCAGGCAGCCCTCGACGAAGCCCGCGCGCTGCGCGTCCATCTCGGCCTTCACCTTCTTGCCCATCGCGCGGCGCAGCAGATCGGCGCCGCCGAGCGAGAAGCCCGCCAGCACCTGGGCCGCCTGCATGACCTGCTCCTGATAGACGAAGATCCCGTAGGTCTCCGAGAGGATCGGTTCGAGCAGCGGGTGCGGGTAGTCGATCGCCTCGGTGCCGTTCTTGCGGCGGCCGAAAGACGGGATGTTGTCCATCGGGCCCGGACGGTAGAGCGACACGAGCGCGATGATGTCGCCAAAATTGGACGGGCGGACCGCCGACAGCGTGCGGCGCATACCCTCCGACTCTAGCTGGAACACCCCGACCGTGTCGCCGCGCTGGAGCAGCGCGTAGACGCCGGCGTCGTCCCATTCGAGCGCATCGAGATCGACGATCACGCCGCGCTTGGCGAGCATCTGCAACGCCTTTTGCAGCACCGACAGCGTCTTGAGCCCGAGGAAATCGAACTTCACGAGGCCGGCGCCCTCGACATATTTCATGTCGAACTGCGTGACGGGCATGTCGGAGCGCGGATCGCGGTAGAGCGGGACGAGCTGTGCGAGCGGCCGATCGCCGATCACCACGCCGGCGGCGTGCGTCGACGAGTGGCGCGGCAGGCCCTCCAGCTTCATCGCCAGATCGAGCAGCTTCCGCACGCTGTTGTCGTTGGCGTATTCCTTCGCCAGTTCGCCGACGCCGTTCAGCGCGCGCTCCAGCGTCCAGGGGTCGGTCGGATGGTTCGGCACGAGCTTGGCGAGACGATCGATGTGGCCGTAGCTCATCTGGAGCACGCGGCCGGTGTCCTTGAGCACCGCGCGCGCCTTCAGCTTTCCGAAGGTGATGATCTGCGCGACCTGATCGCGGCCGTATTTCTCCTGGACGTAGCGGATCACCTCGACGCGGCGGGTTTCGCAGAAATCGATGTCGAAATCGGGCATCGACACGCGTTCCGGGTTGAGGAAACGCTCGAACAGCAGGCCCAATTTGATCGGATCGAGATCGGTGATCGTCAGCGACCAGGCGACGACCGAGCCTGCGCCCGAACCACGGCCCGGGCCGACCGGGATGTCGTGGTCCTTCGCCCATTTGATGAAGTCCGCGACGATCAGGAAATAGCCGGGAAAGCCCATCTGGACGATCACGTCGACCTCGAACGCGAGGCGCTTGCGGTAGACGTCGCGCCAGCCGTCTTCGCCCTCACCGTGGAGCGCGGTAATGCGGGCGAGACGCGCTTCGAGACCGGCTTCAGCGTCGTCGCGGAGGAGCTTCGCCTCGCCCTCGATGTCGCCGGCGAGGCTGGGGAGGATCGGTTTCCGATACGGTGCCATCACTGCGCAGCGCTGCGCGACGACGAGCGTGTTAGCGATCGCCTCGGGGATGTCGGCGAACATCTCGTGCATCATCGGCGCGGGCTTCATCCAGGCCTCGGGGCAGCTGCGGATGCGGTCCTCGGTCTCGACATAGGTCGAATGCGCGATGCAGAGCATGGCGTCGTGCGCGTCGCCGAACGCGCTCTCGGTGAAGCAGCACGGGTTGGTCGCGACCAGCGGCAGGTTGCGTTCGTAGGCGATGTCGATGAGGTCGGTTTCGGCGGCGATCTCGACCGCGTCGTTGCGGCGGGACAGCTCGATGTAGAGGCGGTCGCCGAACAGGCCTTGCAGGCGATCGAGATAGGCGCGGGCGCGGTCGGGCTGGCCTTCCGCGAACAGGCGGGCGAGACCGCCTTCGCCGCCTGCGGTTAAGGCGATCAAGCCTTCGGTGTGGCGTTCGAGCGCGGCGAAATCGACGTGCGCGGGCATCTCGATCGGGCGGTCGAGATGCGCCATCGAGACGAGCGCGCAGAGGTTGTCGTAGCCGGTCATGTTCTGCGCGTAGAGCGCGAGCCAGTCGAACTGCGTGGCGATGCCGTCGGGCATGTCGGGGCGGCCTACGCCCAGCATCACGCCGATGATCGGCTGGACGCCGTCCTTCTTGGCGGCGTCCGAATAGGCCATCGCGGCGTAGAGCCCGTTGCGGTCGGTGAGCGCGGCGGCGGGAAAGCCCAGCGCACGCGCCTGCTTGGCGATCGCCTTGGGATCGATGGCGCCGTCGAGCATGGTGTAGCAGGAGAAAACGCGAAGGGGGACGTAACCGGAATGCATCGACCAGAGGTAGGCGCTGCGGCGTGATTCGACCAGCCGGGATGAGTCCGATCGGAACCGCGGACACGACGAGCCGTTGCGGCGGAGACTTCTGGGAGCATCTTTTATGACCGATCCACGCGGGCGCTTTGCTGAGACTGAGACCACCGCGGCGGGAACGCCTCGGGCGGGCGCTGGCTGGGGGTGGATACTGGCGTACGGCGTGCTGTCGGTGGTGCTTGGGATCATGGCGTTCGCGTCGCCGTTTTCGGCGACCTATGCTGCGACGTTGGTGATCGGGGCGTTTCTGATCGCTGCCGGGATCGTGTCGATCGTGTCGGGGTTTGCCGGCAAGGGGCATGAGGGGCGCGGTTATGCGATCGGGTTTGGGCTGGTATCGCTGGTGATCGGGCTGATCATGGCGTTCGAGCCGGCCACGGGGGCGATATCGCTGACGTTGCTGATTGCGGTGTGGCTTGGGGTTCGTGGGGTGTTGGAGATTGGGCTTGGGTCGCGGTTTCGGCGGGGCAAGGGGCTGATGATCGCGCTGGGGGTGGTGAACATCGTGCTGGCGGTGATCGTGCTGGCGACGCTGCCGTGGTCTGCGCTGACGTTGCCGGGGTATGTGCTGGGGATCAGCTTTTTGTTTGGCGGGGTGACTTCGGTTGCTTCGGCGCTGGCGCATAATAAGGGCGCGCCGGCTTTTTCGGTAGCCGCCTAGAATGTTCTCCCGCGAAGGCGGGAGTCCAGTCTGGGCCCCCGCCTTCGCGGGGGAACACTCTGCTGACGGCGAACCATAGTATTTCCGTCATGCCGGGCTCGTTCCGGCATCCACTCTTCCGCGAACTCAGCAACCGCTGATGTGCGGCACCGTGGACCCCGGAACAAGTCCGGGGTGACGGAGAGTTACAGCAGCGTCTCGATATCCTTGCGGATGTCCTCGGGCTTGGTCGTCGGGGCGTAGCGGTCGACCACGGTGCCATCGCGCCCGACCAGGAACTTGGTGAAGTTCCACTTGATCGCCTTCGACCCTAGCACGCCCGGCGCGTCGGACTTCAGGCGCTCGAACAACGGGTCCGCCCCTGCCCCGTTGACGTCGACCTTCGCAAACACCGGGAACGTCACGTCGTAGGTCAGCGTGCAGAAATTCGCGATCTCCGCCGCGTCGCCCGGTTCCTGCGCTCCGAACTGGTTGCAGGGAAACGCCAGCACCTCGAACCCGCGCTCGGCATAGTCCCGGTGAAGCGCTTCGAGCCCCTCATATTGCGGAGTGAAGCCGCATTTCGAGGCGGTGTTGACGATCAGCAGCACCTTGCCGCGATAGGGGTCGAGCGACGCCGCGGTGCCGTCGGCGGTCTTCACGGTGAAGTCAGTGATCGCGGTCATGGGCGGGTCTTCCAGTCAGACGGGCAGTCAGGGGGCGTGTCGGGCCAGCAGATACGTCAGGTTCTGACGCACGCCCGGCCATTCGTGGCGGAGGATGCTGTAGACCACCGTGTCGCGCAAGCGGCCGTCGGCCATGACCTGATGTCCGCGAAGCAGGCCGTCGCGCTTTGCGCCGAGGCGTTCGATCGCGCGCTGGGAGTTCTTGTTGAGCGAATCGGTGCGGATCTGGACGCATTCGCAATCTAGTGCGTCGAACGCGTGGGTCAGCAGCATCAGCTTGGCCTCGGTATTGACGCCCGTGCGCTGGACCGACTTCGCGTAGAAGGTGCCACCGATTTCGAGCCGCTTGTTGCCCTTGTTCATCCGCATGAAGCGCGTGGTGCCGACGACGGTCTCGTTCGCCACGACCGCGAACAACCGCGCCCGCCCGAAATCCTGCTCGCGCAACGCCGCGGCGAGCCAGCGGTCGGGTGCTTTCATCATCGAGACGTTGGCGTAGAATGTGTCCCACAGGTTGCCCGCCGACGCCGCCGCGACCAGCGCGTCCATGTCGTCGGCGACCAACGGACGGAGCGTGACGTGACGCCCCGTGAGCGTCGGCGTCTCGCCCCAGGTCACGCCAGCCGTCCCTCGTGCAGCCGCAGCACGCGGTCCATCCGTGCCGCGAGCCGCTCGTTATGCGTCGCGACCACCGCTGCGGTGCCCTGCTCGCGGACGAGGCGGATGAACTCGGCGAAGACGATGTCGGCGGTGTGTTCGTCGAGATTGCCGGTCGGCTCGTCCGCGAGCACCAGCGCGGGCTTGTTGGCGAGCGCCCGGGCGACCGCGACGCGCTGTTGCTCGCCGCCGGAGAGCTGGCTCGGGCGGTGCGTCAGGCGGTGGCCGAGACCGAGCTGGGTGAGCAGTTCCGCCGCCCGCCGGTCCGCCTCGACCCGCGTCGCGCCGTGGACGAGTTGCGGGAGGACGACGTTCTCGGTCGCGTTGAAGTCCGGCAGCAGGTGGTGGAACTGATAGACGAAGCCGAGGCTGTCGCGGCGTACCACGGTGCGCTCATGCGCGTTGAGCTTGGCCGCCTCGGTGCCGGCGATCCTGATCGATCCCTGGAAGCCGCCCTCGAGCAGGCCGACCGCCTGCAACAGCGTCGACTTGCCCGACCCCGACGGTCCGAGCAGCGCGACGATCTCGCCCGGTGCGATCGCGAGGTCGACGCCGCGCAGCACGTCGATCGTCGCGCCGCCCTGCGTGAAGCTCTTGGTCAGCCCGCCCGTCTGGAGGACGTAATCGTCCATGCGCTCGATCTGGCGATCGATTCGGAGGCCTTCATTCATAACGCAGCACCTGCACGGGGTCGGTACTCGCCGCTTTCCAGGCCGGATAGAGCGTTGCGAGGAAGCTGAAGATGAGCGCCATCAGCGCGATCACGACGATCTCGACGGGGTCCGTCTTCGACGGGAGTTCGGTCAGATAGCGGATCGACGGGTCCCACAGGTTCTGGCCGGTGACGAGCTGGACGAAGTTCACCACGCCCTGTCGGTAGAACAGGAAGATGAACCCGAGCACGAGTCCTGCCAAAGTCCCCAGCGCACCGATGGTGGTGCCGACGACGATGAAGATCCGCATCATCGAGCCGCGCGTCGCGCCCATCGTCCGCAGGATCGCGATGTCGCGCGTCTTGGCGCGGACCAGCATGATCAGCGACGACAGGATGTTGAACACCGCGACCAGGATGATGATCGACAGCACGGTGAACATCGCGACGCGCTCGACCGCGAGCGCCTCGAACAGCTGCGCGTTCATCGTCCGCCAGTCGGCGATCACCGCGTTGCCGCCGATCTTGTCCGCGAGCGGCTTGAGGATCTCGCCGACGCGGTCCGCATCGACCGTCTTCAGCTCGACCATGCCGGCGGCATCGCCCATCAGGAGGAGCGTCTGCGCATCCTCGATCGGCATGATGATGTACGCCTTGTCGTAGTCGTAGACGCCGATCTCGAAGATCGCGCCGACCGTATAGCTGACGATCCGCGGGACCGTGCCGAACGGGGTGGTCTGGCCTTGCGGGCTGAACAGCGAGATGTCGGAGCCGACCTGCGCGCCGAGCGATTCGGCGAGCCGCGAGCCGATCGCGATCCGCCCGCTGCCTTGCGTGATCGACTGGAGCGAGCCCATGATGACCTTGTTCTGGATCGTCGAATTGCGGCGGATGTCGTCGACGCGCATCCCGCGCACCAGCACCGCCTCGGCGCGACCGTTATAGGTGGCGGCGAGCGGCTGTTCGATCAGCGGCAGCGCGCTGGTGACGCCCGGCGTCTTCTGCGCCTGTGCAACGATCTCGCGCCAGTCGGGGAGCCGTCCGCCGACGCCCTGGACGACCGCATGGCCATTGAGCCCGACGATCTTGTCGAACAGTTCGGCGCGGAAGCCGTTCATCACGCTCATCACGATGACCAGCGCGGCGACACCGAGCATGACCGCGACCAGGCTTATCGAGGCGACGAGGAAGATGAACGCCTCGCCCTTGCCCGGCAGCAGATAGCGGCGGGCTATCATCCGTTCGTAGCGGGACAGGATCATGGGCGGCCGGGTTCGATCGTTAGGGAGACTATGCCCGGCTCTAGGACGCGTCCCCGCGCGAGGCAACACGTGCGAGACGGCGGGCGGGATAGTGCGCGGGTGGAGGGAGCGGGTGGAGGGAGCGGGGATCGCGGCGTCATGGGTATGATCTCGGCCGATGGCTAGATTGGTATGTTGCGTAATCGCCACAGGGCGTATCCAATCGTGCCGGCGCACGCGCAAATACCGTGACAAAGCCGGCTCACATAACTAGCAAAAACCTCGCTGAGACACAGGCAACGGCCGTGGTTCGGGGACTGCTTTTACGCCGCACCAAAGGTGATGAGCGAAAGCACAAAAATGGGGGCTGACGAGCGATCGTCACGCAGGCGCCCGGATCGGCAACGGTCCGGGCGTTTGCTTGTCCGGCACGGTTTTTGAGCTGACCTATACTTTACGACAACTTTGGCCGTCGCGTTCGATGCCGATATCGTGCCGTCATCCTGATGAAAGCCTAGACCCAGAGCCAAGTAGCACTGCGTGCGTTACTCTCGCGCCTGACTTTCGTCAGGACGACGCGCGTGGTCACGAAAGCGACGGGTATCGGCCAGATCAGCGAGGGCTTGCACGCGACCCGCTCATATTGCCGGCCAGGGGCGGCCCACAGTCGAGCGCGGGCGCCCGGCGGGGATTTTTACAGCGATGTCAGCAGGTAAATGGCGGAGAGGGTGGGATTCGAACCCACGGTACCCTCGCGGGTACGCCGCATTTCGAGTGCGGTACATTCGACCACTCTGCCACCTCTCCGCAGGTCATCCAAGGCGCTGCGAACAGTCCCTCCGATCGGTCGAAGCGCGGCCTCTAATGAAGTGACCTTGGCGACGCAAGCGGATTTCGAGGTTTCGGGCGCCGTCCGCCGCGTTTTCCTTGTGCGGCGCAAAACAGACCCTAAATTGGCGGATATGCCCCGACACGACAGTATCGCTCACGACATCACCCGCCCGATTGTCCCCGCCGAAGTGATCGCTCCGCCGATCTCGCATGCGAATTTCTCGATCGGCGACGTCGTGCGGCACCGGCTGTTCGACTTTCGCGGGGTGATCTTCGACGTGGATCCGGTGTTTGCGAACAGCGACGAATGGTATGCCGCCATTCCCGAGGACATTCGCCCGCGGAAGGACCAGCCCTTCTACCATCTGCTCGCGGAGAACATGGAGTCGAGCTACGTCGCGTATGTGAGCCAGCAGAACCTGGTGCCGGACGACAGCGACGAGCCGGTGGACCATCCGGCGATCTCGGGGTTGTTCAGCGACTATGCGGATGGCCGGTACGCGCTGCGACAGGTTCATCGGCACTGAGGCGAATCGCGCTTCGTGATGCCGGGCTCGCTCCGGCATCCACCGTTGCGCTTGATCACCGGCGGCTGATTTGCGGCACGGTGGACCCCGGAACCAGTCCGGGGTGACGGGTGGGGTCGTGAAACACACTCGCCTGCCGCCTTAAACCACCCTTTCCTGCCCCTTCGCGGTTGACAACTCCGCCCCCCTCGCTTAGCTGCCCGGCTTCTCCCGGCGGACCCTGCGTTCGTGGGGCACATGTATTTGGAAAGTGACAAGGGCCATGTTCGCAGTCGTGCGCACGGGCGGCAAGCAGTATCGCGTCGCCGCCGGAGATAAGATCGTCATCGAGAAGATCGAGGGCGATGCAGGTGCGTCGGTGACGCTGGGTGACGTTCTGCTGGCGGGCGAAGGCTCGGAGCTGCGGTCCGTCGAGGGCTTCGTCGTCGCCGCAGAGATCATCGCGCAGGCGAAGGCGGACAAGGTCATCGTCTTCAAGAAGCGTCGTCGTCATAACTATCGTCGCAAGAACGGCCATCGCCAGCAGCACACGATCCTGAAGATCGTGTCCGTCGGCGGCCAGACAGCCCAGCAGCAGACCGAGGCTGATGCCCCGGCCGCTCAGGCATAAGGAGTAGCTTCAGATGGCACATAAGAAAGCAGGCGGCTCTTCGCGCAACGGTCGCGATTCGGCAGGCCGTCGTCTCGGCGTAAAGAAGTTCGGTGGCCAGGCGTGCGTCGCCGGCAACATCCTCGTGCGTCAGCGCGGGACGAAGTTCTACCCGGGCACCAACGTCGGCATCGGCACGGACCATACGCTGTTCGCGCTGGTCGATGGCCGCGTCGTATTCAGCCAAGGCAAACTCGGGCGCAAGTTCTGCTCGGTCGAGCTGGCAGCGAACGACACGGCGGATATTGGCACCGAGATGCCGGTAGCAGCCGAATAACATAGGGTAACCATCCGGGTTGCCCACCAGGGTGACCCGGGTCGCGAAAGCGAACCTGAACAAGGGAGACGGGTCACCCCGGCTCCCTTTTTTATTGCTCCCTCCACGCGGCTGTCGCGGTCCCGTCATCCCGACGTGGCATGCGCGCAGCCAACGACGCGATAGGAGAGAGCCGTGTTCGCGCGCACCAAGAGACTGACATTGCGGCCGGGTTGGCCGGAAGATGCGCCTGCATTGGCGCAGGCGATCGGCCACGAGACCGTGGTCGCCAAGCTGGCGCGGGCGCCCTGGCCCTATGCGCTGGGCGACGCCGAGGCGTTCCTGGCCCAGCCGCGCGGCGCGCATGAGCCGCGATTCCTGATCGAGACCATGGAAGCGGGCGAGCCGCGACTCGTCGGCGGTATCGGACTTCAGCTTGCCGATTCGGGCCATGAACTCGGTTATTGGCTGACGCCCGATGCCTGGGGTCACGGGTATGCGACCGAGGCTGGTGAAGCGGTGGTGGCGATGGCTCGGCATGCGCTGGGGCTGCACCGGCTGGATGCGTTTCATTTCGTGGACAACCCGGCTTCGGGGCGCGTGCTGGCGAAGCTCGGGTTTCGGCCTACGGGGCGGGTTGAGGCTCGGACGTCGCGGGGGCGGGGTGGCGATGCGCCTGCGGTGATGTTCGAGCTGGATCTGGATGACGACCGATGTGCGCCGATGCCTCTGGCGGCGTGAACTACGTCTCTAAGGGGTAAGGTACCACCCCGGCGAAGGCCGGGGCCCAATTGGGCAGGTCGCAGTAACGGAGCGATGTCCTCCGCTAGCAACGTCCCCCAATTGGGCCCCGGCCTTCGCCGGGGTGGTGCATTTCGTTATGTGGCGGCAAAATATCACTGCTCCCCCGCGAAGGCGGGGGGCCAGGAATCACGGGCGATGTCGTTTGGTATCCTGGGCTCCCGCTTTCGCGGGAGAACTAGGAAGGAGGAAAAAGCGTGAAGTCCGAGACTTAGGCGACCGCAACCACCCGCTTCGCGACCGGCAAAACCGCCGCCTCATACTCGCTTTCCGCCAGCCCGATCAGCGCGCGGTCGTCGTGCTTCCACGGGTGGAACCCCGGCAGGAAATACGCGGCCCACACACCCGCGATCTTACGCGCCATCCCCGGGTTGCCGAACGCGTACCACGCCATCCGCGCCCACACGCGTGGCCCGGTCATCCCGTCCTGCCGCAGCAGTTCCGCCATCCCCCGCGCACGCCCGGTGAAGAACCGCCACGTCGTGATCAGCATGACCAGCGACTTCACCCGCCAGCGCGTGAAGCGCGGCCAGCCGCGAGTCGCGTGCAGCCACGTGTCATAGGCGACGCCCTTGTGCTCGATCTCTTCCGCCGCATGCCACAGCCACAGCGCGGCCGCCTGCTCGTCGCCACCGCGCAGATGATTCGGGTTCGCGATCAGCTCGTGCGCCAGCATCGCGGTGAAATGCTCGAGCGCGGTGGTGGCGGCGAGGCTCGCGATCTCCGGCTTTCCCTTGGTCAGCGCCAGCGCGGCATCGACATCGACGATCAACGGCGCGACGTCATAGCCCTGATCGGTCACGTGGCGATTGAAGGCGACGTGCTCGCGCGTGTGGATCACCTCCTGCTTGATGAAGGCATTGATCTCGGCGTGGAGTTTCGGCGGCGTGCCCTCGCGAAATTTCCGCACGCTGTCGACGAAATAGCCCTCGCCCTTCGGGAACGTCACCGACAGCGCGTTGTAGAACGCGGTCGCGACGGCATCGTCGTTCAGCCACCAGCGGCGAATCGCGGCACCGCGGCCGAAGCGGCGGTCGCGCGGGGTGATCGTCAGATCGGCAGGCGTGGTTGCTTTCGCCACGGAAACCTCCAAACAGGAATGAACACTCGTTACTTACATTGATGTAAATAGGTTTTCCGGTCCGTGACGTCAACACCGCGCAAGCGACTCTCCCCTACCGAATCGCGCGAAGCCGCCGTCGAAGCCGCGCGCGCGCTCTTGGTCGAAAGCGGCCCCAGCGCTGTGACGTTGAAGGCGGTCGCGGGCCGGATCGGGCGTACGCACGCCAACCTGCTCCACCATTTCGGCTCGGCGGAGGCGCTGCATACCGCGCTGATCACGCGGATGGCGGCGAACATCGTCGGCACGATCGGCGGCGCCGTGCTGCGCGTGCGGGCGGGCGAACTGGATCCGCGCGAGGTGGTGGAGATGACCTTCGACGCGTTCGGCAAGGGGGGCGCGGGCGCGCTGGCGAGCTGGATGATCCTGTCGGGCAATACCGATGCGCTCGATCCGATCATGGCGGCGATCCACGACCTGGTGGACGAACTCGCGGGCGGTGAACTGCCCGGTACGCGGCCTATCCAGGAACAGACGTTGACGCTGGTGCTGATGGCGCTCGGCGATGCGCTGATGGGGGCGCCGATGGCCCGCGCGCTGGGACTGCCGGTCGGCAAGGCGCGCGAACTGGCGCTCGATGCGCTGCTCGCCAGCAAGGATGCGAGCGCGCCGACACCCTGCTAACGCGCCCAGGTCTTTGGCAGAATCGCAGAGGGTGGAGATTTTCGCCAATTTCGCTATGGGGCGGCGATGCATTTTCTAGACCAAGCCAAGATCTACGTACGTTCGGGTGAGGGCGGCCCCGGTGCCGTCAGCTTCCGCCGCGAGAAATATATCGAATATGGCGGCCCCGACGGCGGCAATGGCGGCAAGGGCGGCGACATCGTGTTCGAATGCATCGCCGGCCTGAACACGCTGATCGACTTTCGCTACACACAGCATTTCCGCGCGCCGCGTGGCTCGGGCGGGTCGGGCTCGAACCGCACCGGCGCGGGCGGCAAGGACCTCGTGATCCGCGTTCCGCTCGGCACGCAGGTGCTGTCGGAGGACAAGGAGGAGGTGCTGATCGACTTCACCGAAGTCGGCCAGCGCGAAGTCCTGTTCCGTGGCGGCGATGGCGGGCGCGGTAACGCGAGCTACAAGACGTCGACCAACCGCACCCCGCGCCAGCACGGCACCGGCTGGCCGTTCGGCGAGGCGTGGGTCTGGCTGCGGCTGAAGCTGCTCGCCGATGCGGGCCTCGTGGGCTTGCCGAATGCGGGCAAGTCGACCTTCATCAACCAGGTGACGAATGCGCAGGCCAAGGTCGGCGAATACGCCTTCACGACCACGCGGCCACAGCTGGGCGTGGTGCGCCACAAGCAGCGCGAGTTCGTGGTGGCGGATATTCCGGGGCTGATCCAGGGTGCGGCCGAGGGTGCGGGGATCGGCGATCGGTTCCTCGGGCATATCGAGCGGTGCCGGGTGCTGCTGCATCTGGTCGATGCGAACGACCGTGACGTGGCCGAATCGTACCGGATCGTGCGCGACGAGCTGGAGAATTACGGCGAGGGGCTCACCGACAAGAAGGTGATCGTCGCGCTGAACAAGATCGACATGCTTGATCCGGAACTGATCGCGGCGCTGTCGGCGGAACTGGCGGAAGCCAGCGGGGCCGAGGTGATGGCGATTTCGGGTGCGAGCGGCGCTGGTATCGAGGCGGTGCTCGACCAGCTGATCGAGGCGATCGGGCCGGCACCGGGTGCGCCGAAGGAGCTGGAAGAAGGCGAAGTGCCGGTCGCATGGTCGCCGCTGTAGGCGCCGTCTTAGCCCTCTCCCCTGCGGGGAGAGGGTTGGGTGAGGGGCTGTTCCGGGCTGTACCGTTCGTGGCCGCCCCTCACCCCGGCCCTCTCCCCGCAGGGGAGAGGGAGCAGTGATGTTTCCGCCTTCGTCTTGTGCGCGGCTGATCGTGAAGATCGGGTCGGCGTTGCTGGTCGATCCTGATGGGAGCGTTCGTCGGGAGTGGCTGACTGGTCTTGTCGCCGATATTTCTGCTCGGACTCGTGAAGGCCAGCAGGTTGCGATCGTGTCGTCCGGCGCGATCGCGCTCGGCGCTCGGCGACTTGGTCTTGCCAAGGGCGGCCGGGCGAGTCTCGAGGACGCGCAGGCCGCGGCGGCCACCGGCCAGATTGCGCTCAGCCAGGTCTGGGCCGAATTGCTCGCCGCGCAGGGGCTGAACGCAGCGCAGATGCTCGTCACGCTCGACGACCTCGAAGACCGTCGCCGCTATCTCAACGCCGCCGCGACTCTCAACCGGCTGTTGTCGCTCAAGGTCGTCCCCGTCATCAACGAGAACGACAGCGTCGCGACCGAGGAGATCCGGTTTGGCGACAATGACCGCCTTGCCGCCCGCGTCGCGCAGGCGGCGGGTGCGCAGGGCGTGATCCTGCTGTCCGACGTCGACGGGCTCTACACTGCCAACCCGCATGCCGATCCGTCCGCGACGCATATCGCAAGCGTGCCGCGGATCGACGCGGTCGCGGGGATGGCGGATGACGGGTCGGGCTCGGGGATGGGTTCGGGCGGCATGGCTTCGAAGATCGCCGCCGCGCGGATCGCGACGGGTGCGGGTATTCCCTTGGCGATCGCGTCGGGGCGGATCGAGCATCCGCTCTCCACCCCTGCCCGCCATACGATCTTCACTGCCGAGCGAACCGCGTCTGCGCGGAAGGCCTGGCTCGCGGGGGGACTGACCGCGAAGGGTGCGATCCATGTCGATGCGGGGGCGGCGGCGGCGCTTGGACAGGGGCGGAGTTTGCTTGCCACGGGTGCGACTCGGATCGATGGCGGCTTCATGCGTGGCGATCTGGTGACGATCGAAGGGCCTGCTGGGACTGTCGCGCGGGGGCTTGCGGAGTATGACGCGGCGGATACTGCGCGTCTGCTCGGCCGGCATAGCGACGACCATGCGGCGATCCTCGGCTACGCGCCTCGGTCTGCGCTTGTGCATCGCAATCATCTGGCGCTCGTATGATCGGCCAAGCCTTGTTCACCCGCGAAGGCGGGTGCCCAGCCTGGACACCCGCCTTCGCGGGTGAACACTCTTCGATCTCGGGAGCGCGGTCATGATCCTGGCCATCACCGGCGGTACCGGGTTCGTCGGCAGCCACCTGATCGATCATGCGCTGGAGATGGGCCATACCGTCCGCGCGCTCGCCCGGAAGCCGCAGGCCAAGCGGATCGGCGTGACCTGGATCGAAGGTGCGCTCGATCGGCCCAAGAGCCTCGCGACGCTGGTCGAGGGCGCCGACGCGGTGATCCACGTCGCCGGCGTGGTCAACGCGGCCGACCGCGCGGGCTTCGGCAAGGGCAATGTCGCCGGCACCGAAGGCATCCTCCAGGCGACACGCGCCGCCGGCATCCGCCGGTTCGTCCACGTTTCCTCGCTCGCCGCTCGCGAGCCGACGTTGTCGAACTATGGCTGGTCGAAGGCCGAGGCCGAAACGCGCGTAGAGACGTCGGGACTGGATTGGACGATCGTCCGCCCGCCCGCGATCTTCGGCCCGCGCGACCACGAGCTGCTCGATCTCTTCAAGGCGGCACGGTCGGGCTATCTGCCGATGCCCCCGGCCGGCACGCGCGTTTCGCTACTGTACGTCGAGGACCTGACCGCGCTGCTGCTCGCGCTCGCCGAGAGTTCCGATGCGCCGTCGATCATGGAGCCCGACGACGGCGTGCCGGACGGCTGGGACAATCGCGATTTCGCGCGCGCGATCGGCGTGGCGGTGAACGGGGCGGTCGGCAAGCCGGTCAGGGTGTTCTCGACACCCCGCCCCCTCCTGAAGCTCGCATCCGCCGCAGACCGGCTCGTCCGGCGGCGCAAGGCCAAGCTGACGCGCGACCGGGTCAGCTATTTCTGCCACCCCGACTGGGTCTCGCACAAGCCGCCGCCGCCCGCGCTCTGGACGTCCTCGGTCCCGACCCCGCAGGCGCTCGCGCAAACCGCCGCATGGTATCGCGCCGCCGGGCTGCTATAGCGCCGAAAAGCCGCCGCAATTCCCTGTCAGGACTGCGTGGCGACACCCGGAAGGATTACGATGAGCGACCGCCAGCAGATCTACGACACCGTCACCGCGCAGATCGAGCCGTTCAACAAGAAGGGCGCGCCGCTCGCCGATGCGACGACGTTCCAGGGCGACCTGGAGTGGGACAGCCTGACGGTGATGGATTTCGTCGCCGCGATCGAGGACGAGTTCGACATCATCATCACGATGAACATGCAGGCCGAGATCGAGACGGTCGGCCAGCTGGTCGACGCGGTCGCGAAGTTGAAGGCCTGACCCTCCTTGCCGTTCGTGCCGAGTAGGGATCGAGCGTAGCCGAGAGCCCGTATCGAGGTACATGTCCTTCGATACGCCATCTCGACAAGCTCGACGGCTACTCGGGACGAACGGTTGGGATACACATTCCAACCTCATGGAATCCGATATGACCGAAGCCGCCACCACCGCCCACGCCCTCCCCGTCGACGCTCCTGAGGTCGCCCCGGAACGCGATCTCATGAGCAAATTCGACGGGCTCATCGCCGAACGCGAGGCGCTGATCGCCAGTGGCGTGCGCAATCCGTTCGCGATCGTGATGGACGAGGTGAAGGGTCCGACCCAGGCGGTGATCCGCGGCAAGGACACGATCCTGCTCGGCACCTATAATTACATGGGCATGACGTTCGACCCCGACGTCATCCAGGCGGGCAAGGACGCGCTCGACGCGTTCGGGTCGGGCACCAACGGCAGCCGGATGCTCAACGGCACGTTCCACGATCATATCGACGTCGAACAGGCACTCCGCGAATTCTACGACATGACCGGCGCGATCGTGTTCTCGACCGGGTACATGGCCAATCTCGGGATCATCTCGACGCTCGCTGGCAAGGGCGAATACGTCATCCTCGACGCCGACAGCCACGCCTCGATCTACGACGGCTGCAAGCAGGGCAACGCCGAGATCGTCCGCTTCCGCCACAATTCGGTCGAGGATCTCGACAAGCGGCTTGGTCGCCTGCCCAAGGAAGCCGGCAAGCTGGTGGTGCTCGAAGGCGTCTATTCGATGCTTGGCGACATCGCCCCGCTGAAGGAAATGGTCGCGGTCGCCAAGAAGCATGGCTGCATGGTGCTGGTCGACGAGGCGCATTCGATGGGCTTTTTCGGCCCCAACGGGCGCGGCGTGTACGAGGAGATGGGGCTCACCGACGAGGTCGATTTCGTCGTCGGCACCTTCTCGAAGTCGGTCGGCACGGTCGGCGGGTTCGTCGTGTCGAACCACCCGAAGTTCGAAATGGTACGGTTCGCGTGCCGCCCGTACATCTTCACCGCCTCGTTGCCGCCGTCGGTGGTCGCGACCGCGGCGACCTCGATCCGCAAGCTGATGACCGCGCACGACAAGCGCGCGCAGCTCTGGAAGAACGCGCGGCGGCTGCACGGCGGGCTGAAGGCGATGGGCTTCAAGCTCGGCACCGAGACGTCGGACTCGGCGATCATCGCGGTCATCCTGACCGACCAGGAACAGGCGATCGCGATCTGGCAGTCGCTTCTCGAAGGCGGGCTGTACGTGAACATGGCGCGGCCGCCGGCGACGCCCGCGGGGACGTTCCTGCTGCGGTGCTCGCTGTGCGCGGAGCATACCGACGAGCAGATCACGACGATCCTCGGGATGTTCGAGACCGCGGGTCGCGCCGTTGGCGTGATCGGCTGACTCTCGATCCTCCCCCGCGAGGGGGAGGTGTCGCCGAAGGTGACGGAGGGGGAGGACACGGAACAGCGGTGACCTCTTACCTCCCCCTCCGTCTGGCAAGTGCCAGCCACCTCCCCCTGGCGGGGGAGGATCGGAAGGGCTTTTCACCCTCTCCCCGGAAATCGAAATCATTGCGCGGGGGCAACGACGCGTTAGGATGCCCGAGTGATGCGAAGCGAGGCCCAGACCGCGGCCCTGGGGGGCGGAGCGACCTGGCGGACCGTCACGCTGGTCGTGATGGGGCTGCTCGGCGCGGCGGTGCTCGTCGCCCTGATCGTGACGCTCGGCCACGCCAATCGCCAGCGCGATCGCGCGCTCGAACTGCAGGCGCACAGCTATGACGTGATGATCCTCGCCCGCACGCTGTCGGGGACGATCGCGCAGTCGGAGGCGTCGCTCGGGCGCTACGTGATCAGCGGCGACAAGCAGCTGGGACAGCTCTATTTCGACGAATGGCTGCTGGCGGGGACGCAGATCGACCGGCTCGACCGGATCACCAACGACAATCCCGATCAACAGCCGCGGATCGACCGCCTCCGCGCCGCCTATGACGCACGCGGGCGCGAGCTTTCGCTGACAGCGCTCAACACGCGCTACGGCAAGAACGGCCAGGCGATCGCGCGCTATTACCAAGGGCGTAAGGCGCCGACGCTCCTCGAGATCAACACGACGCTCGACACGCTGATCGCGGGCGAGCGCGCGCTGCTCGACGAGCGGACGGCGGCGGCGATGGGGTCGGTCGAGCGGTCGAGCTGGATCGCGGGCGTGCTGGCGGTGTTCGGCGTGCTGATCGTGCTGGGTGCGATCCTGCTCGGCTGGTTCACGATCCGCGCGGTCGGCGAGCGTGCGACCGCACTGGCCGATGCCGAACTTGAACGCGAGCGCGCCGACGAACTGACCACCGCGGTCGCCGCTGCCACCGCCGAACTGCGCGTGCAGGAGGCCAAATTGCGCCAGATCCAGAAGATGGAAGCGGTCGGGCAGCTGACGGGCGGGATCGCGCACGACTTCAACAACATGCTGGCGGTGGTGCTGGGCGGCCTCGAACTCGCGCGGCGCAACCTCGCAAATGATCCGAAGAGCGTCCGGCGGCATATCGACAGCGCGACGGAGGGTGCCAATCGCGCGGCGGCGCTGACCCGGCGGTTGCTCGCCTTCAGCCGCGAGGATTCACTGAAGGCCGAGACGATCGACGCCGCCGCGCTGGTCGCCGGCATGTCGGACCTGCTCGACCGCACCTTGGGCGATGCGATCACGGTCATCGTGCGCGACGATGCCGCGGGCGGGTGCGTCCGTGCCGATCGCGTCCAGTTGGAGAACGCGGTCCTGAACCTCGCCGTCAACGCGCGCGACGCGATGAACGGTCGCGGCACGCTGACCGTCGCGACCGGCACGACGACCTTGGCGGCGGAACAGGTCGGGCGGTGCGCGGCAGGCGATTACGTCACGATCATGGTCGGCGACGATGGCTGCGGGATGGCGCCCGACATCGCCGAGCGCGTGTTCGAGCCGTTCTTCACCACCAAGGAGGTTGGCAAGGGCACCGGACTAGGGCTGAGCCAGATCTTTGCGCTGGTCCAGCAACTGCGCGGCGAAGTCGGCATCGTTTCCGCACCGGGCGAAGGGACGACCGTCACGCTCTATTTTCCGCGCGCCGCCGAACTGGTCGCACTGCCCCTGCCGCCCGCTTCGATCGCGGTGGTCGAGCCAGTTCCGCCCAAGGCGCCCGAGACGTTGCATATTCTAGTCGTCGAGGATGATCCGCGCGTGCTGGCGGCGACGACCGGCGCGCTGGAGGAGATCGGGCATCATCCGATCGCGTGCGACGATCCGCTGGCCGCCCCTGCACTGCTGGCGGCGAACCCGGCGATCGGGCTGATCATCTCCGACGTGCTGATGCCGCGCCAGACCGGGCCCGAGATGATCGCAGCGCTCTCCCCGCTTTACCCGCACGTCGCGGTGCTGTTCGTCACCGGATTTGCCGGCGAGGTGAACGTCGCGCAGTTCGGCGGGCACGAGGTGTTGCGCAAGCCGTTCACGCTCAACGGGCTGGAGCGCGCGGTCATGGCGGCGATGGCCGCGGAGCGCCGCAAGACGAACCACCCGATCGCTGCGGAATGACCGTTCACTGACGTGTTGCGATTGAGGATGACGCCCTGCCCCGTCGCCCCTATACCCGCGCGACCCAGCATACTGAGCTCAACCCGCGCATGAAATCTATCGACCGCTACATGGCCCGGCTGATCGCGGTGCCGCTCTTTTCGACGCTGCTGATCGCCGTCATGCTGTTCGTGCTCGATCGCATGCTCGGGCTGTTCAATTTCGTCGCGACGCAAGGGGGGCCGATCAGCGTCGTGTGGCGGATGCTGGCTAACCTGCTGCCGGAATATCTCGGGCTCGGTATCCCGATCGGGCTGATGCTGGGCATCCTGCTCGCGTTCCGCCGGCTGTCGACGTCGTCCGAGCTGGACGTGCTGCGCGGTGTCGGCATGAGCTACAATCGGCTGCTGCGCGTGCCGTACATGTACACGATCGCGCTGGCGCTGCTGAACCTCGCGATTGTCGGCTATGTGCAGCCGATCGCGCGCTATTATTACGAGGGCCTGCGGTTCGAGCTGCGCACCGGGGCGCTCGGCGCGTCGATCAAGGTCGGCGAGTTCACCAATCTGGGCGACCGGATGACGCTGCGCATCGAGGAGAGCAAGGACAAGGGCCGCGAGTTGTCCGGGATCTTCGTCCACGCGTCGACCCAGAAGGGCGACTGGCTGGGGGTGACCGCCGAGAAGGGCAAGTTCCTCGCGACCGACGATCCCAACGTCATCATCTTCCGTCTCGCGAACGGCACGCTGATCCACAACCGGCCCGAGTTCAAGACGCCGCGCGTGCTGACCTTCAGCAGCCACGACCTGCCGATCGACCTGCCCAAGTTCGAAAGCTTCCGCAGTCGCGGCGGACGTAATCTCGAATACACGCTGCCCGAACTCGCCAAGCAGGGCCAGCGCGGTGCGACGCTGGAGCAACGCGACGGCAGCCGGTCCGAATTCCACTTCCGCCTGGCGGAGGTCGCGACGATGTTCCTGTTGCCGCTGCTCGCGCTGGCGCTCGGCGTTCCACCCAAGCGATCCTCGTCCGCACTCGGCGTGTTCCTGTCGATCGTGATGATCGTCACCTATCACAAGGTGAACCAATACGCGGCGGACGTCGGCGAACTCGGGCGGATCGATCCGATCATCGCGCTGTGGGTGCCGTTCACGATCTTCGCCGGGCTGATCCTGTGGATGTACTACACGATCGCCTATGTCCCCGGCGGGCAACCGATCGGTGCGCTCGAACGCGTCTTCTCGAAGACGTTCAAGGCGATCACCAGGCGCATCCCGGGCTTCCGTAAGAGCAAAGCCGCATGAACCTCGTCAGCTTCTTCCCGTCGCGGACGGTCGCGATCTACATGGGCCGGATGTTCCTCGTGCGGACGTTCGCGGTGCTCGCCGCGCTCGTGCTGGTGCTCCAGGCGCTCGACCTGCTGAGCAATTCCGGTGATATCCTCGCGTTTCCCGGTAATGGCGACGCGCAGATCTGGCAGTATGTCGGACTGCGCGTGCCGCAGATCGTCTCGCGCTTCCTGCCGTTCTCGGTCCTGCTCGGCACTATCCTGACGCTGATCACGATGAACCAGAACAGCGAGATCGTCGCGCTGAAGGGGTCCGGCCTGTCGGCGCATCAGGTGCTCGCGCCGTTGCTGGTCGCGAGCCTCGGTGTTGCGGTCATCAGCTTCGTGTTCAACGACCGCGTGGTAGCGCGGGCGACGGCGACGTTGAACCAGTGGCAGAAGGTGAATTACGGCAAGCTGCCGATCGATCGCGGCGACCGCGCGAATGTGTGGGTGCGTGATGGCGACGATCTGATCGAGGTTGCGCAGATTCGCGGGCGCGGCGATGCGACCCGGCTTGGTGGCATCACGCTGTACGATCGCACCGGCGGCAACCTCGTCGCGATCCTGCGCGCTGATCACGGCAGGCGCGTCGCGAATGGCTGGGCGGTAAGCCCCGCGAACCGGTTCGAGGTAAAGAGCGGTACCGTCCACGATCTCGGCACGGTGGTGATCGCAAAGGACGTGCGGCCCGACCAGTTCACGCTGGCGAGCGTCGATGCGGACGGGCTGTCATTCGGCGCGCTGAAGGCGGCGATCGCCGACCTGTCCGACGCGGGACGGCCGACCAAGGCGCTCGAAGGGTCGTTGTGGCACAAGCTGTCGGGGCCGCTGTCGTCGATATTGATGCCGCTACTGGGTGCGGTCGCGGCATTCGGGATCGCGCGATCGGGCAAGCTGTTCGTCCGCGCGGTGATCGGCATGGGGCTCGGCTTTGCGTTCTTCGTTGCCGACAATTTCGCGCTGGCGATGGGCAATCTCGGTGCCTACCCGCCGTTCCTCGCCGCCTGGGCGCCGTTCCTGCTGTTCTTCTTCATCGGCGAAGCGGTGCTGATCCGATCGGAGGAATAGCGCGCCGGCCGGCACGCCCTTTCACGCCGTGCCGCGCGTCCCTATCTGCTGGTCCGAACAACGCTCGGAGCAAGCATGAAATACCTTCACACGATGATCCGCGTGACCGACCCGGCGAAGACGATCGCGTTCTTCGAACTGCTGGGGCTGAAGGAGGTCCGCCGGATGAAGAACGAGAAGGGGCGGTTCACGCTGATCTTCCTGTCGGCTCCCGGCGACGAGGGGGCCGAGGTCGAGCTGACGCACAATTGGGATCCCGAGGAATATGACGAGGGCCGCAACTTTGGCCACCTCGCCTACCGCGTCGACAATATCTACGACACGTGCCAGCGGCTGATGGACTCCGGCGTGACGATCAACCGGCCGCCGCGCGATGGCCACATGGCGTTCGTGCGGACGCCCGACAACATCTCGATCGAGCTGTTGCAGGCGGACGGTGCGCTCGATCCGGCCGAGCCGTGGGCGTCGATGCCGAACACCGGCAAGTGGTGAGACGCTGATGCTCGATATCGTCCGCGTGCCGGTGCTGTCCGACAATTACGCTTGGCTGATCCACGACACCGTCTCGGGCGAGACGGTGGTGGTCGATCCGGGCGAGGCGGGGCCGGTGATTGCCGCCGCCAAGATGCGCGACTGGCGGATCGACCGGGTGTGGACGACGCATTGGCATCCCGATCATACCGGCGGGAATGCGGAGATGAAGGCGTACGGCGCGACGATCGTCGGCCCGGCGGCGGAGGCGGACAAGATTCCGACGCTCGACGAGCAGGTCGGCGAAGGCGACGTCGTGCGGATCGGCGATCATGCGGCGACCGTGATGACGGTGCCGGGGCACACGCAGGGGCATATCGCGTTTCATTTTGCCGATGACGCCGCGATCTTCACCGGGGACACGCTGTTCGCGATGGGGTGTGGGCGGCTGTTCGAGGGGACGCCGGCCGACATGTTCGCGAACATGCAGCGTTATGCGGTGCTGCCGGACGAGACCGAGGTGTTCTGCGGACATGAATATACGCAGAGCAACGGGCGCTATGCGCTGGTTGCCGAGCCGGACAATGCGGCGATTGTCGCGCGGATGGTTGAGGTCGACGCGGCGCGCGCGAAGGCTGAACCTACCGTGCCGACGACGATCGGACTGGAGCGTGCGACCAATCCGTTCCTGCGGGCGACTTCGGTCGAGCAGTTGGCGGGCTACCGCGCGGCTAAGGATGCCTTTCGCGGGTAAAAGGCGTATGAAAGCGGCGGGGATTTTGAGGAGCGTTGCGATGCGGATGCGGACCCTGCCACTTTTGATGTTGCCGACGCTCTTGATGGGTGCGTGTACGCAGACCCAGGCGGAGGTCGAGCGTGCGCAGGTACGCGAGGCGGGCGTGCAGGAGAAGCTGGCGAAGGAGCTTGCCGGGCTCGTGCCGGGCAAGCCCGAGACGTGTATCAGCCAGTTCCCGCAGAAGCCGAGCTCGGGCTACGGCGCGACGATCCTGTACCGGGTGAATAGCGGGCTGGTGTATCGCAGCGACACGGCCGGTGGGTGCGAGGGGATCGGGCGAGGTGATATCCTCGTGACGCGGACGCCGAGCGGGCAGCTTTGCCGCGGCGACATCGCTCAGACCATCGACCAGACTTCGCGCTTTCCCACCGGGAGCTGCAGCTTCGGCGACTTCGTTCCGTATCGGAAACCATGATGCGTGTTCCGGTTCTTGCGGCGGTGGCGTTGCTGACGGTGGGGATGCTCGGGGCTGGGAAGTCGGACCCGCTGGCGGGGCGGATTGCGGGCGCGCCGGTACGATGCATCAATCTTCAGCAACTGAACGGGCCGGAGATCGTCGATTCGCAGACCATCCTGTATCGGCAGTCGGGGAAGCGGATCTGGAAGACGGGCCCGGTCGGTGAGTGTCCGTCGCTGCGGCCGTTCGATACGTTGATCGTTGACGTTTATGGCGGGCAGTTGTGTCGGAACGATCGGTTTCGGACCGTGTCGACGGGCATGTCGATCCCGTCGGCGTATTGCCGGTTTCGGGATTTCACGCCGTTTGACAAGGTGAAGTAGGGGGCTTCTCGCGCGCCCTGCCGCGCCCCGCCCTTGCCTCGCGTCACTCGGTCATCCGTGTCGTACCACCCCGGCGGAGGCCGGGGCCCAATTGGGGGACGGTACTGACCGAGGATGGCGCTCCGTTACTCCGACCTTTCCAATTGGGCCCCGGCCTTCGCCGGGGTGGTTGTAGGTGGGAGCGGCGTCTCTCGATCATCGCCCCTTCCCCGTCATCCTGACCCCCCGCCGTCATCCTGACGAAAGTCAGGATCCAGGGTTACTGAGGGCCGCGGGTGGTACTCTGGATCCTGACTTTCGTCAGGATGACGGATACGTGCGGACGGCGGGGGATCAGTCCTCGAACACTGCGGCCCGCTTTTCCATGTTGGCGCGGACCTGTTCGACCTGGTTGGGGGTGCGGATGACCTTGAGCTGTTCTTCGGTTTCCGCGTGCAGCACCGTCGCCGCGTCCGCATCCGCCGCGAGGTTGTAGAGGCGCTTCGATCCGCGAATCGCGTGGGGGTTTCTCGCCGCGATCTCGCGCGCGAGCATCATCGCCTCGCCGAGCGGGTCTTCGGAGAGCCGCGTTACGAAGCCGTGCCGCAACGCCTCCGCACCGTCGAACTCGCGGGCGGTGTAGGTCAGTTCGCGCAGTACGTCGTCGCGGGCCAGCGTTCGCCACAGCGCGATGCCGGCCATGTCAGGCACGAGGCCCCAATAGCTTTCGCGGATCGCAAACCTCGCCTGTGGATGCGCGATGCGGATGTCGGCGCCCGACATGATCTGGAAGCCGCCGCCGAATGCGACGCCGTGGACCGCGGCGATCACCGGCATCGGCAAGGTGCGCCAGCCCCAGGCTACCTGCTGGACGAGGTTCGCGCCCTCCTCGGTTCGGTCGCCGAGCGCCAGCCCCGAGCCGCCGTTTGCCATCGACGCCATGTCGAGACCGGCGCAGAATGCCTTGCCTTCGCCGGACAGGACGACGCAGCGGACGCCTGTCATTCCCTTGAGGCGGTCGATCGCGGCGGCGATGCCCTCGAACATCGCCGGGTCGATCGCGTTCATCTTGTCGGCGCGCGCGAGGCGGACGTCGGCGATGCCGTCCGCGACGGTGATGGTGACCCGGTCGTTCATTGTGGCGATCCTCTCGATCTTTGCGCGAACGCTAACCGCGCCTGCTCTCGCCCGCAATGTTGCGCGCGGCCACCCGGCGTGTAGAGGCGGGCGATGGCTGGTTTTGATCCACAATGGTTTGCGTCGCGCGGGTTCGGCGGGCACGGCGCCGCGCTGGGGATGCGCTATCACGCGCATGGCGACGACTGGGCGGAGCTTGCGCTGCCCTATGACGAGAAGCTGATCGGCGACCGTGCGAGCGGCGTGATCGCGTCGGGGCCGATCATCACGATGATGGACATGGCGACGAGTCTGGCGATCTGGATCAAGCGCCAGGCGTTCGTGCCGCATGCGACGCTCGATCTGCGGGTCGATTACCTGCGGCCGGCGACACCGGGGAAGACGGTGATCGGGCGCGGGGAGTGCTACCGGATCACGCGCTCGATCGCGTTCGTGCGCGGGCAGGCGCATGATGGTGACCCGAGCGATCCGCTGGCGCATGTCGCGGGGACGTTCATGGTTGTCGGCGATGTCGCCGGCATGGGTCTCAACAGAAGGATCGAGGCATGACGATCGGCCTGCCGCCTTATGCGGAGATCCTTCGCGTTTCGGTCGAGGTCGAGGACGGCGCGCCGCCGGTGCTGGTTATGCCGTTTGCGGATGACGTGCTGGGGCGGCCTGGGTTTTTGCACGGGGGTGCGATCTCGGGGTTGCTGGAGATGGCGGCGATCGCGGCTTTGCACCATGCGTTGGCGGCTGAGGGTGGTGGCGCGATCAAGCCGGTGAATGTTACGGTCGATTTCATGCGGGGTGGCAGGGACAAGCCTACGCGGGCGGCTGGGGTGGTGACTCGGCTGGGGACGCGGGTGGCTAATGTCGAGGCGACGGCCTGGCAGGACGAGCGGGAGAAGCCGATTGCCGCCGCGCGGATGAATTATCTTATCGTGCGCGACTGATCTTCCTCCCCTCCCGCAAGCGGGAGGGGACCGAGGGGTGGGCGCGCGGTATCGGCATTTGCTGCCGATGCGATGAAGATTCGCAGACTGAAACGATGACGTTGGAGGTGAGCGCGTGCCCACCCCTAGCCCCTCCCGCTTGCGGGAGGGGGATGGCGTTGTGGGCTACTTCGCGGTCAGTTTTATCAGGCGGCCTTGGGATTCGCCGCCGTCTTCCAGCACCCAGATCGCGCCGTCGGGGCCTTGTTCGACTTCGCGGATGCGCGCGCCCATGTCCCATTGGTCGCCCTTCGCGGCGTTGGTGCCGTTCAGGTGGACGCGGACCAGTGCCTTCGACGACAGGCCGCCGATGAAGGCGTCGCCCTTCCACTGCGGGAACATGCTGCCGGAATAGATCATCAGCCCGCCGGGGGAGATGACCGGGTTCCAGAACACCTTGGGCGGCTCATAGCCATCGCCGGGCTTGTGATCGGGGATGTCGCGGCCGTCATAGTGGCTGCCGTTCGAGGCGTTGGGCCAGCCGTAATTGAGGCCGGACTTAATGAGATTGACCTCGTCGCCGCCCTTCGGCCCCATCTCCTGCTCCCACAGATTGCCCTGCGCGTCGAACGCGAGCCCAAGCAGGTTGCGGTGGCCGTAGCTCCAGACTTCGGGCGCGAAGCCCTTCGAAACCAGCGGGTTGCCGGGGGCGGGCTTGCCGTCGAGGGTGAGGCGCAACACCTTGCCGAGCGTCATCTTCGGGTCCTGCGCGGGGGTGAACTTCTGGCGATCACCATTGGTGAAGAACAGATATCTGCCGTCGGGCGAGAAGGCGATGCGGCCGGAGTAATGGCCGCTGCCCTCGACGAACGACCGCGCGCGGTACAGTTCGGTGATGCCTTCCAACTGGGCGAAATCGCAGGGGGCCATCACGCAAGCCGGGATCGACAGCGTTCCCCGCGCTAGCACGACGCCCTTGCCGCCCTCTCCAGCGGTCGAATAGCTGAAATACACGCGGCTGCTGGTCGCAAAGTCGGGGGCGAGGACGACGTCCATCAGCCCGCCCTGCCCTGCTGAATCGACGGTGATCGTCGCGACCGTCTGGCGCGACTTGCCGTCGGCGGAGACGAGCAACATCTGGCCCTTCTTCTCGGTCACCAGCATGCGCTTGTCGGGCAGGACCGTCATCGCCCAGGGCGATTCGAAATCGGCGACCACCGTCTCCTTGAACGGCTTGCCGCCCGGTGCCGGTTGCGCGGAACAGGCGGTGGAGGCGAGCTGCGTGGCGGTCAGCAGGCTGGTGGCGAACAGCGTCTTGCGAATCATGATTGTCTCCCGGAAATCTCTCCGCCAACGCGGCGTTACCGATGAAGGTTGCGCCCGCTTGCGGAGCAGCGCCACCCCGCGTATAGAGGCACCACTTCTCTACATCGCCAGATGAAGAGGCTGCGGGGCTTGCTCCGCGGCGGTAATCACCTGTGCTTTGGCCCTGTTTGGAATTTCGATGGCGAATATCGCCCTGCTGACCGACCTGATCGAACCCGAGGCGAAGGCGCTCGGCTTGAGCCTCGTGCGTGTCCGCATGCAGGGCGGCAAGTCCGATCCGACGCTGCAGGTGATGGCCGAGCGCCCCGACACCCGCCAGTTGCTGATCGACGATTGCGCCGAACTGTCGCGCCGTATCTCGGACAAGTTCGATGCGCTCGAAGCCGAAGGCAAGGACCCGGTCGGCGAAGACGCGTATCGTCTCGAAGTGTCGAGCCCCGGTATCGATCGTCCGCTGACCCGGCTCCAGGACTTTGCCGACTGGGAAGGCCAGGAGGCGCGTATCCGTCTCGTCGAGCCGTTCGAGGACCGCAAGCAGATCTCGGGCAATCTGATGGGCGTCGAGGGGACGAAGATCACCGTCGACGTCAACAAGCACAAGATCATGACGATCGACTTCAGCCAGGTCGCCGACGCCAAGCTCGTCATGACCGACCGACTCATCGCCGCGACCGCACCGCTTTCGATCGAAGGCGCGGACGAGGTTTTCTATCAAGACACGCCCGTCGATGAGCAAAACGCTCAGGACGCCGACACCGAAGAAGGACAGCATTGATGGCCACGGCAGTCACCGCCAACCGCGCGGAACTGATCGCGATCGCGAATTCGGTCGCGTCGGAGAAGATGATCGACAAGGCGATCGTGATCGAGGCGATGGAGGACGCGATCCAGCGCGCCGCCCGCTCGCGCTACGGCGCCGAGAACGACATTCGCGCGAAGCTCGATCCGAACACCGGCGATCTGCGCTTGTGGCGCGTCGTCGAAGTGGTCGAGGCGGTCGACGATTATTTCAAGCAGGTCGACGTCAAGGGCGCGCAGAAGCTCCAGAAGGACGCGGCGCTGGGCGACTTCATCGTCGATCCCCTGCCTCCGATCGAGTTCGGCCGCATCGCCGCGCAGGCCGCCAAGCAGGTCATCTTCCAGAAGGTCCGCGACGCCGAGCGCGAGCGCCAGTTCGAAGAATATAAGGACCGCGCGGGCGAGATCATCACCGGCGTCGTCAAGCGCGTCGAGTTCGGCCATGTCGTCGTCGACCTGGGCCGCGCCGAGGGCGTCATCCGCCGCGACGCGCAAATCCCGCGCGAAGTGGTGCGCGTCAACGACCGCATCCGTTCGCTGATCCTGAACGTCCGCCGTGAGAACCGTGGGCCGCAGATCTTCCTGTCCCGCGCGCACCCCGACTTCATGAAGAAGCTGTTCGCGCAGGAAGTGCCAGAGATTTACGACGGCATCATCGAGATCAAGGCTGCGGCTCGCGATCCGGGTTCGCGCGCGAAGATCGGTGTGATCTCGCATGACTCGTCGATCGATCCGGTCGGCGCGTGCGTCGGCATGAAGGGTAGCCGCGTTCAGGCCGTCGTGCAGGAGATGCAGGGCGAGAAGATCGACATCATCCCCTGGTCGCCCGACATCGCGACCTTCGTCGTCAACGCGTTGCAGCCGGCTTCGGTGTCGCGCGTCGTGATCGACGAGGAAGAAGAGCGCATCGAGGTGGTCGTTCCCGACGATCAGCTTTCGCTGGCGATCGGCCGTCGTGGCCAGAACGTGCGGCTTGCGTCGCAGCTGACCGGCAAGGCGATCGACATCCTCACCGAGGCCGATGCGTCGGAGAAGCGCCAGAAGGACTTCGTCGAGCGTTCGGCGATGTTCGAGAAGGAATTGGACGTCGACGAGACGCTCGCGCAGCTGCTGGTCGCCGAAGGGTTCACGAACCTCGAGGAGGTCGCCTATGTCGAGGTCGGGGAGATCGCCGGTATCGAAGGCTTCGACGAGGATTTGGCGGGCGAGTTGCAGAACCGCGCGACCGAGGCTTTGGAACGTCGCGACGCAGCGAGCCGCGAGGAGCGTACCGCGCTCGGCGTCGAGGACGCGCTGGCCGGTATGCCGTATCTCAACGAGGCGATGCTGGTCACGCTCGGCAAGGCGGGCATCAAGACGCTCGACGACCTCGCCGATCTGGCGACCGACGAACTGGTCGAGAAGAAGCGTGTAGAACCGCGTCGTCGGAATGAGGACGCACCGAAGCGGCCTGAGCCCAAGGGCGGGATTCTCGCGGAATATGGCCTGAGCGACGAGCAGGGTAACGAGATCATCATGGCCGCGCGCGCGCATTGGTTCGAGGACGAGGCTCCTGAGGTTTCGGCTGACGACGTTGAGGCTGACGACGTTGAGGCTGACGTCGCCGTGGTCGCGGACGAGGCTCCGGTGGAAGAGGCGGCCGTAGAGGACGTCGCGACCGAAGAGGCTGCTGCTGAAGCCGAAGACGCTCCGGTGGAAGACGCTCCGGTGGAAGAAGGCGCGGCGGAAGACGTTCTGGTGGAAGACGGCGCGGACGCGACCGACTCGACCGACGAGGACAAGAAAGCCTGATGCCCTTCGTCAGCATCCGCATTTCGGGGTCCGCCACCAAGGACCAGAAGGCCGGCATCGTCGCCGACGTCACCCAGTCGCTCGTGCAGCGGCTGGGGAAGAACCCGGCTGCGGTGCAGATCGTGATCGAAGAGGTCTCGACTGAGAATTACGGCGCGGGGGGTCAGTTGCTGGTCGACCGCGACGCTCCCAAACCTCCGGCGCAGGAGGACGCACATGCGGAACCCTCCCGATGAGACGCTAGGGCGTACCCTCTCTTCTCCGTCACCCCGGACTTGTTCCGGGGTCCACCGGTCGGCATTCTCTACGGCTGGTTGGCTTGCGGAGCCGTGGATGCCGGAACGAGCCCGGCATGACGGGGTGGTGTTTGGCATGCGACCAGAGCCTCGGAACGGTGGTGCGTATGGGACGCAAACCCGTCCCACCCCTCTTCCGTCACCCCGGACTTGTTCCGGGGTCCACCGGTCCGCATTCTCTACGGCCGGTTGGTTTGCGGAGCCGTGGATGCCGGAACGAGCCCGGCATGACGGGGGGGGCTTAGGGCAGCGGCTCGAGGCCCAACGCCACGGCGAGATCGTCCCAGTGCGGGTTGTCTCGCTCGATCAGGTTCATTTTCCAGTCGCGGTGCCACTTCTTGATTCGCTTTTCGCTGGCGATTGCGGACTCCATCGTGTCGGCCATTGCGTACCAGACCAGGCGGATTATGCCGTGGCGTTTGGTGAAGCCTTCGAAAGTGCCTTCGCGGTGCTGGAGGATTCGGCCGATCAGGTTGGACGTTACGCCGACGTACAGCGTGCCGTTATAGGCGTTGCAGAGGATGTAGACGCAGGGTTGTCTGTTCCTCATGCCTTGGAGAGTGCGGCACCGTGGACCCCGGAACAAGTCCGGGGTGACGAAGTATTCTGTCATGCTGGGCTTGTTCCGGCATCCACCCGTCCGCGTACCGAAGGGATCGCCGCATGACCGACGAACCCATTCGCAAGTGCATCCTTTCCGGCGAGCGCGATGTGCGGCCGCACTTGGTGCGACTCGCGTTGTCGCCCGATGGGCAGATCCTTCCCGACGTTCGCGCCAAGGCTCCGGGCCGCGGCGCCTGGATCGGTGTCACGCGAATCGAGCTTGAGGCCGCGATCAAGAAGGGCAAGCTCAAGGGCGCGCTTTCCCGCGCGTTCAAGACCGGCGAGTTTACCATCGCGCCCGAGCTTCCAGCCAAGATCGAGGCCGCGCTGGAGCGTAACGCGCTCGATCGGCTGGGGCTTGAATCGCGTTCCGGCACGGTGCTGATCGGGTCCGACCGGATCGAGCAGAACGCACGTCAGGGCAAGCTGAAGACGCTGTATCACGCGTCGGATGCGGCCGAGGATGGCAACCGCAAGCTCGATCAGGCGTGGCGCATCGGCAACGATGTCGAAGGCTCGGGTTTGCGGGGGTTGGCACTCCCGGTGTCGCGCACCATATTGGCGTTGGCGCTGGGACGGGAAAATGTGGTACACATCGGCCTGACAGACCGCGCTGCAGCAAAGCGGGTGAGCGAAGCGCTCGACCGCTGGCTGCATTTTATCGGCTCCGAACCTTCTTCCGTGTCTTGCGAAACGGCCTCGCAGGGCGCATCGGCGTCACAAAATATAGGGGCGTCCGGATCGACCGGACAACGCCCGGCCGTGGACATGACTGAGGAATTTGAGTGAGCGACACGGACAACGAGAAGCCGAAACTTGGCATGCGCGCACCTTTGGGTGTGAAGCGCACGGTCGAGACCGGCCAGGTGAAGCAGAGCTTCAGCCACGGCCGATCGAATACGGTGATCGTGGAAACCAAGCGTGCGCGCGTCCTGCGCCGTCCGGGCGAGCCCGACGTGCAGGTTGCGGACGCCCCGGTTGCCGCGCCCGCCCCGGCGGCGGCCCCCGCAGCCCCTGCCCCGCAGGCGCGCGCACCGCAGCCTGCGCCCGCCCCCGTGCGTCAGCAGCAGAGCAATCTGTCGCCGCAGGAGCGCCAGGCCAAGCTGCTCCGCGAGGCCGAAGAGCAGCGCATGAACACGCTGGAGGAAGGGCGTCGTCGCCAGGAGGCCGAGCGTGCCAAGGCGATCGAAGACGAGCGTAACCGCGTTGCTGAGCGTGCGCGTGCCGAGGCGGAAGCCAAGGCGCCGAAGCCGGTCGAGGTTGCGCCCGCACCTGCTCCGGTGGTCGAAGCGGCTCCCGCTGCGGTCGCGGCACCCAAGGTTGCTGCACCGACGCCAGCGCCTGCGCCGACTCCGGTCGAAGCGCCCGTTGCTGCGGCGCCTGCCCCCGCTCCGGTCGCTGCACCAAAGCCTGCGCCTGCTCCGGTCGCCGCGGCTCCTGCACCGGCTCCCAAGCCTGCGCCGGCCCCTGTCGCACCGCCGGCACCGCCGCCCATTCTGGAGCTGACCCGCGATCCGGCGTTCCCGGCACCACGCCGGTTCTCGCCGGTCGCCCGGCCCGAGCGTCCTCCGCCGCCGCCAAAGCCTGTCGCAGCACCCGCTGCCGCAGCGCCGGCAACGACGGGCAACGCCGGCACGACCGCCGCGCGTCCTGGCGCGACTGGTGCGAACGCTCCGGCCGGTGGCGTGCGTCGCGATGCGGTGCCTGCCCGTCCGCAGCAGCGTGACCGCAAGGGCGACGATCGTCGCACCTCGGGCAAGCTCACCGTCAACCGCGCGCTCGGCGATGGTGATGGTGCGCGCGCGCGCTCGCTTGCTGCACTGAAGCGTGCGCGCGAGAAGGAGCGTCGTGGCACCGGTGGTCCGCGCGAGGCGCAGGCCAAGCAGATCCGCGACGTCGTCGTCCCAGAGGCGATCACCGTCCAGGAGCTCGCCAACCGCATGGCCGAGAAGGGTGCCGACCTCGTCAAGGCGCTGTTCAAGATGGGCATGCCCGTCACGATGACGCAGACGATCGACCAGGATACCGCCGAGTTGCTCGTCACCGAGTTCGGCCACAACCTGACGCGCGTCAGCGATGTCGACCAGGATCTGGCCAACGACACGATCGACGATGCCGAGGAGACGCTGAAGCCGCGTGCCCCCGTCGTCACGATCATGGGTCACGTCGATCACGGCAAGACGTCGCTGCTCGATGCCCTGCGCGGCACCGACGTGGTGCGCGGCGAAGCGGGTGGCATCACCCAGCATATCGGCGCGTATCAGGTTACGCTGAAGGACAAGTCGAAGATCACCTTCCTCGACACCCCGGGCCATGAGGCGTTCACGCAGATGCGTGCGCGTGGCGCGGACGTCACCGACATCGTCATCCTGGTGGTGGCGGCGGACGACGGCCTGATGCCGCAGACGGTGGAGGCGATCGCCCACACCAAGGCGGCTGGCGTGCCGATGATCGTCGCGATCAACAAGATCGACAAGGAAGGCGCCAATGCCCAGAAGGTGCGCGAGCGCCTGCTGAGCGAGGAGATCGTGGTCGAGGACATGGGCGGCGACGTCCAGGACGTCGAAGTCTCCGCGACCAAGAAGATCGGTCTCGATGCGTTGATCGAGAAGATCCAGCTCCAGGCCGAACTGCTCGAACTGCGCGCCAATCCGGATCGCGCGGCCGAGGGTACGGTGATCGAGGCCAAGCTCGACAAGGGTCGTGGCCCGGTTGCGACGATCCTCGTTAACCGCGGTACGCTGCGGGTCGGCGACATCTTCGTGGTCGGTGGCGAGAGCGGCAAGGTCCGTGCGCTGGTCGACGACAAGGGCAAGCAGATCAAGGAAGCAGGGCCAGCGATGCCGGTCGAGGTCCTCGGTCTGTCGGGTGTTCCGCAGGCGGGCGATCCGTTCCAGGTGGTCGAGAACGAGGCACGGGCCCGCGAAGTCGCGGAATATCGTCGCAGCGTGAAGACCGACAAGCGGACGGCTTCGGTTCCTGCCAGCCTCGAAAGCATGTTCTCGGCGCTGAAGGAAAAGCAGGCGATCGAATATCCGCTGGTCGTGAAGGCGGATACGCAGGGTACGGTCGAGGCGATCGTCGGGGCGATCAACAAGATCTCCACCGATCTGATTAAGGCGCGCGTGCTGAGCTCGGGCGTTGGCGGCATCACCGAGTCGGACGTCACGTTGGCGGCGGCTTCGGGTGCACCGATCATCGGCTTCAACGTCCGTCCGAATGCCAAGGCACGCGAGATCGCCGAGCGCCAGAAGGTCGCGTTCAAGTATTACGACGTGATCTACGACCTGATCGACGAGATCCGGGCGGGGATGGCAGGCGAGCTTGGGCCGGAAGCGTTCGAGACGGTCGTCGGTCGTGCCGATATCCGCGAGGTCTTCTCGGCGGGCAAGCACGGCAAGGCGGCGGGTCTGCTCGTCACCGAGGGCAATATCCGCAAGGCGCTCAAGGCACGCATCACGCGTAACGACGTCATCATCTACCAGGGCGAAATCGCATCGCTGCGTCGCTTCAAGGATGATGTCGCCGAGGTCCGTGCGGGGCTGGAGTGCGGCGTGACGTTCACGTCGAACTTCGTCGACATCAAGGCCGGCGACGTCCTCGAGACGTTCGAAGTCGAGATGCGCGAACGCACGCTTTGAGGCCGAGACCCCTCTCCCCTGCGGGGAGAGGGTTGGGTGAGGGGCAGTACCGCGCGATAGCGTTCGTGGCCGCCCCTCACCCCCACCCTCTCCCCGGAGGGGCGAGGGAGTTAGAAGAATGAAAACAGATACCCCAGAAGCAAAAGCCGTCCGCAGCTTGCGAGTCGGCGAACAGGCGCGTCATGCGCTGTCCGACATCCTCGCGCGCGGCGACGTGCATGATCCGGTGCTCGAAAAACACCTCGTGACGATCACCGAGGTTCGCATGTCGCCGGATCTCCGCCACGCCACCGTCTTCGTGAAGCCGTTGCTCGGCAAGGACGAGGAAAAGGTGCTGAAGGCGCTGCGCACCAACACCGCCTATCTCCAGCGCGAAGTCGCGAACCGGGTGCAGATGCGGTATGCTGCCAAGCTCAAGTTCCTCGCGGACGAGAGCTTCGACGAGGGCACGCACATTGATACGCTGCTGCGCGATCCGCATGTCGCGCGGGATCTTACCGAGGATTGATTCTCCTGGACTGCGAGCGCTCCGCTTGCAGTTCGGACTTTACGGTCGATCGAGCGAGGCCACCCCCGCCTCCCCTCTCCCCGTTCGTGCTGAGTAGAGACCGAGTAGCTTCGAAGAAGCGTATCGAGGGCTCGTATCGAAGCACAGGTTCCGCATTCCAACCTGTCCTTCGATACGCCGCTTCGACAAGCTCAGCAGCTACTCAGGACGAACGGGTGGTGACGAACGGGTGATGGGGTAGCGCGTGACAAACGGCGCTGGACATCGCTCCACGTTCCAGCTCTTTGCCTCCCATGGCCAAGCTGTATTTCTACTACGCGTCGATGAACGCGGGGAAGTCGACGAACCTGTTGCAGGCGGACTTCAATTACCGTGAGCGGGGGATGCGGACGATGCTGTTTACAGCCGCAATCGACGATCGGTTCGCGGCGGGGACGATCACGTCGCGGATCGGGTTGGAGGCGCCGGCGATCGCGTTCGACTCTGCCACAGACATTGGGGCTTGCGTGGTTCAGCAGCACGGCGAGGATCCGATTTCTTGCGTGCTGGTGGATGAGGCGCAATTCTTGACGTCCGCGCAGGTCGATCAGCTCGCGCATATCTGTGACGTGGTCGGGATACCGGTGCTGGCGTACGGGTTGCGGACCGATTTCCAGGGGGCGCTGTTTCCGGGGTCGGCGCGGTTGCTGGCGCTGGCGGACTCGCTGGTCGAGATCAAGTCGGTGTGCGGGTGTGGGCGTAAGGCTACGATGAACCTGCGAGTCGACGATAGCGGGCGGGCGATTGCCGAGGGGCGGCAGACGGAGATTGGCGGGAACGACCGGTATGTCGCGCTTTGCCGGCGGCATTTTTGTGAGGCTTTGGGGTAGCGTTTCGCGTCGGAAGTGCCCCCGCTTCGCCACCCCCCACCGTCATCCCAGCGAAAGCTGGGATCTCGGTATTTGGCAGGCATCATCTGCCCCGTGAGATACCCCAGCTTTCGCTGGGGTGACGGAGGTAGGGCCGTCACGCGGCTGGTTGGACCAAGCCAGCCACTCACTTGTTAATCTAGGACTTACGCGCATGCATGGCTGGATCATTCTCGACAAGCCGCTGGGGCTGGGGTCGACGCAGGGCGTTTCGGCGGTGAAGCGTGCGTTGCGGAGCGGCGGGTATGGGAAGTTCAAGGTGGGGCATGGGGGGACTCTCGATCCTCTGGCAACTGGCGTGCTGCCGATCGCTGTTGGGGAGGCGACCAAGCTGGCCGGGCGGATGCTCGATAGCGACAAGATCTATGATTTTACGGTGCTGTTCGGGGTGCAGACGGATACGCTGGACGCTGAGGGGGTTAGCATCGCGACGTCCGATGTGCGGCCGACTTTGGCGGCGGCGGAGGCGGTTCTGGCGCAGTTTACCGGGCCGATTTCTCAGGTGCCGCCCGCCTATTCGGCGCTGAAGGTGGATGGGGAGCGGGCTTATGATCTGGCTCGGGCGGGGGTTGAGGTGGTGCTGGCTAGTCGGGATGTGACGATTTATTCGCTTCTCCGTCACCCCGGACTTGTTCCGGGGTCCACCGTTCCACGAACTCTGGAGCATGCGGAAGAGTGGACCCCGGAACAAGTCCGGGGTGACGGAGTGGGGGGGGATAGCTCCCTGCCCCACTCGCCCCTCGATGAGGTCACGCTTACCGCGCATGTGTCGAAGGGCACCTATATCCGCTCCCTCGCGCGGGACATCGCGATCGCCCTCGGCACTGTCGGCCACGTCACCATGTTGCGCCGTACCAAGGCTGGCCCGTTCGACCTCAATTCCGCGATATCGCTGGACAAACTGGACGAACTCGCTAAGGCCTCCGCGCTTGAAGATGTACTTCTGCCCTTGAGGGTGGCGCTGGACGACATCCCGGCTCTCTCCCTCACCCCCGACCAGGCAGGGGCGCTCCGACAGGGGCGTATCTTGGCCGGGATCGCCGCAGACGATGGCCAATACTTTGCCGAGCTGGACGCTGTCCCGGTCGCGCTGGTCGAGGTCGAGGACGGAGACGTCCGGGTCGTTCGCGGTTTCAATATGTGATGTCGAGGACATGAATTCATGACGATTACCGCTGAACGCAAGACCGAACTCGTCAAGGAGCATTCGCGCGCCGAGGGCGATACCGGTTCGCCGGAAGTCCAGGTTTCGATCCTGACCGAGCGCATCAAGAACCTGACCGAGCATTTCAAGGCCCATAAGAAGGACAACCACTCGCGTCGTGGCCTTCTCATGATGGTCAACAAGCGCCGGACGCTGCTGGATTATCTCCGTCACAAGGACGGCCAGCGCTACCTGGATCTGATCGCGAAGCTCGGTCTCCGCAAGTAACGTGAACGGCTCCCTTCGGGGGGCCGTTTTGCTATATACGACTTTGATTCCGCGCACCCGCGCGGAGGCAAACGCCAGACCACAATCCGGTGGACTGGCAAGGAGCGACAACTCGCTCCACACCGCCGCGGGCCGGCTAAGCCCGCACATAGGCCCCGTTCGCATCTGGCGACCGGAGTGAAGGAAAAAGAATGTTCGATACCAAGACCGTAAGCGCCCAGTGGGGCGGCAAGACGCTGACGCTAGAAACCGGCCGCGTTGCGCGCCAGGCAAACGGCGCAGTCCTCGCCACCCTCGGCGAGACCGTCGTTCTGTGCGCCGTGACGGCTGCACGGACCGTCAAGGAAGGGCAGGATTTCTTCCCGCTCACCGTCCATTACCAGGAAAAGTTCTCCGCGAGCGGCCGGATCCCCGGTGGCTTCTTCAAGCGTGAGCGCGGCGCGACCGAGAAGGAGACGCTGACCAGCCGTCTCATCGATCGCCCGATCCGTCCCCTCTTCCCCGAGGGTTTCTACAACGAGATCAACGTGATCTGCCAGGTTCTGTCGTATGACGGCGAGAACGAGCCGGACGTCCTCGCGATGGTCGCGGCGTCGGCTGCGCTGACGATCTCGGGCGTGCCGTTCATGGGTCCGATCGGCGCAGCACGCGTCGGTTACGTCGATGGCGCGTACATCCTCAACCCGACGCTGGAAGAAGCCAAGGCTGGCGATCTCGACCTCGTCGTCGCCGCCACCGGCCAGGCCGTGATGATGGTCGAATCGGAAGCCAAGGAGCTTTCGGAAGAGATCATGCTCGGCGCCGTGCAGTTCGCCCACAAGGCCTGCCGCGAAGCCGCCAACCTGATCATCGATCTGGCCGAGATGGCTGCCAAGGATCCCTGGGAAATGGCCGAGCAGGCTGACCTGTCGACCGCCAAGGACAAGCTGAAGAAGCTGATCGGCAAGGACATCGCGGCTGCCTACAAGGTGACCGACAAGTCCAAGCGTTCGGACCTGCTGAACGCTGCGCGTGCGAAGGGCAAGGCGGCGTTTGCCGATGCATCCCCGCAGGATCAGATGGCAGCCGGCAAGCTGATGAAGAAGCTGGAGGCGGAGATCGTCCGCGGCGCCATCCTCAAGGACGGCACCCGCATCGACGGCCGCACCACCACGCAGATCCGTCCGATCGAGGCGATGGTCCACTTCCTGCCACGCACGCATGGCTCGGCCCTGTTCACGCGCGGCGAGACTCAGGCGATCTGCACCACCACGCTCGGCACGCGCGACGCGGAGCAGATGATCGATGGCCTGACCGGGCTCAGCTACGAAAACTTCATGCTGCACTATAACTTCCCTCCCTATTCGGTTGGTGAAGTCGGTCGCTTCGGTGCGCCGGGTCGTCGCGAAGTCGGCCACGGCAAGCTCGCATGGCGCGCGCTGCACCCGGTGCTGCCGACCAAGGAAGAGTTCCCGTACACGATCCGCGTTCTCAGCGACATCACGGAGAGCAACGGCTCGTCGTCGATGGCGACGGTCTGCGGTGGTTCGCTGAGCATGATGGATGCGGGCGTTCCGCTGAAGCGTCCGGTTTCGGGCATCGCAATGGGCCTGATCCTCGAGGGCAAGAACTTCGCGGTTCTGTCGGATATCCTCGGCGACGAGGATCACCTCGGCGACATGGACTTCAAGGTTGCGGGCACGTCCGAGGGCATCACCACGATGCAGATGGACATCAAGATCGCCGGCATCACCGAAGAGATCATGGGCAAGGCACTGGCGCAAGCCAAGGAAGGCCGCGCGCACATCCTGGGCGAAATGGCCAAGGCGCTCGACCACACGCGTGAGGAACTGTCGAGCCACGCACCGCGGATCGAGAGCTTCACGATCGACAAGTCGAAGATCCGTGAAGTCATCGGCACTGGCGGCAAGGTGATCCGCGAGATCGTCGCGCAGACCGGCGCCAAGGTCGACATCGACGACGAGGGCGTGATCAAGGTGTCGTCGTCCGACCCCGCGCAGATCGAAGCTGCGATCAAGTGGATCAAGGGCCTCGTCGAGGAAGCCGAAGTCGGCAAGGTCTATGACGGCAAGGTCGTCAACCTGGTCGATTTCGGGGCGTTCGTGAACTTCATGGGTGGCAAGGACGGTCTCGTCCACGTGTCCGAAATCAAGAACGAGCGCGTCGAGAAGGTCAGCGATGCGCTGAGCGAAGGCCAGGACGTCAAGGTCAAGGTCCTCGAGATCGATCCGCGCGGCAAGGTGCGCCTGTCCATGCGCGTCGTCGATCAGACGACCGGCGAAGAGCTGGAGGACACGCGTCCTGCTCGTGAGCCACGCGAGGGTGGTGACCGTGGTCCGCGTCCTCCGCGTCGTGATGGCGATGGTGGTCGTGATGGCGGCGGCAACGGCGGTGGCGGTCGTGGTCCGCGCGGCGAAGGCGGCGGCGGCGATCGTGGCTCGCGTGGTCCGCGTCGTGATGGCGACGGCGGCCGTGACGCAGGCGGCAACGGCGGTGGCCGTGGTCCGCGTCGTGACGGCGGCGGCAATGGCGGCGGCGAGCGTGCTGCACGCACCGACGGCGACAAGGCCCCCGAGTTCGCTCCGGCGTTCCTGACGGGCGATCGCGACTAAGCCTTTGCCACATAACGGCAAATGACGGAGGGGCTCGGGAAACCGGGCCCCTTTTTCATGTCAGGCTCGCTTTGCCGCGTTCTGGTCCGAGAAGACGGTTAACATCGGAACGGAGCGGCATGCTGGATGTTCGAACCGATATGAACGCCATTTCGAAGTCCGTGATTCTCGTCGTCAATGACAATGCCCTCGTCCGGGTCCATTCCCATCTCGCGCTGGAGGATGCCGGCTACGAAGTCGTTGAAGCCAGCAACGCCGCCGATGCCTTGGTGAAGCTCGGAGAGCGGCCCGATATCGCCGCGCTGTTCACCGATATCAAAATGCCTGGTGCCCTGGATGGCGTCGGCTTGGCCAAGGCGGTCCATGATCGTCGCCCGGATATCTCGATTGTTGTGACATCCGGCGCAGGCGAGATTTCAGCAACGACCTTGCCGGGCGCCGCTCGGTTCATCGCCAAGCCGTTCACGGGTGCGCAATTGAGCCGCATCCTGCACGAGCATATCGACTGATCTTGGAGCTATGCCGAATCGGTAAACGGCAGCCTTCACCAAGACGATCATCGCTTAACCTTTACCTCATTCTCACCCCCTAGACGTGGTCTCCTGACAACGGGTGAGGCGCAGTGGCGCGAGGCGACGACGAAATCGACTACCAGCGGATAAATGGCATTCCCGCCGCCGACCGGGTCGGGACCTGGCGGGCGTCGTTAGGCAAGTTCGTTTTCGCCGTGACGGTGTTCGCGGTCATCTTCGGTGGCGCAATCCTATTCATGCAGTCCCGTGCCGCGATGCGCGCAGGATCCGCGACATTGCCCGGCCGCGGCCTCGTCGATCGCTGCAGCATCTGGTTCATCGGCAGTTCGACGATCCATAAATGGGCAACATTGTCGGACGACATGGCACCGCTGGCCGTACGTAATCGTGGCGTCAACGGGGCGATGATGCCCGAGTTGATCCAGATGGCTCGCAACGAGCCACGTGAAGTCCGTCCCCGCGCGATCGTATTCTACGCGGGAGAAAACGATATCGCCAACGGCGCCCGCGCGGCGGACGACATTGCAAACCTGCGCGCGTTCCTGGCCCTGAAAACGCGCCGCTGGGGCGATATCCCGGTGATCGTCGTCGCCTTGAAACCAACGCCGGCACGGTGGGGCAATCTTCCCGAGCAGACCACCGTCAACGCCGCGATGCGTACCCTTGCGGCGCAGACGCCGGGGATGACCTTCGTCGACATCGTCCCGCTATTCCTGGCGAACCACCGGCCTGGGGACTTCTACGTCGATGATGGCATTCACCTGAACGCGGCTGGTTACGCACGGATGACCGCTGCGATTCGGCCATCACTGGATGCCGTCCTTCGGCGCACACCGATCCCGGGCTGCGACCGAGCGATGGTCGCTGCCCGATCCGGCACGTGGCGATAACAGCGAGCGCGGCCGTAAAAGTAAGCACGATCACGCCTTCCACGGACGGCAGGATCGAAGGTCTGGCGTTCTGGCGAGCCGTTTTGATGCTTGCTGGCGTCGTACTGCACGCCGTGATGGGCCTAGAGGATATTCCCATCCTCGGGGCGATACCCCTGATATCGCATGCCTTCCGGATGGGCAGTTTCATGCTGATATCCGGGCTTCTCTGTGGCCATGCACTGGCACGCAGGCCTTCCCCCCTCACGTGGCTTGGTCGGAGGAGCGTGCAGATCGGCGTACCCTTATTGGTCGGCTTGCTGGTGATCTGTCCGCTGATCGGCATGATGTTCGGTGATCCACCGGATCGACTGGGCTGGCCATTTCCCGTGGCACATAGCTGGTACCATTTGTGGTTTCTCGCTGCCCTGCTGGCCTATGCGCCCCTGAGCTATGCGCTCCATCAGCTCGACCGCCGGCAGGGTCTGATCAGCGCGATCGACAAATTCCTCATCGAGGACGGGTCCGGTGGCAGGCGCTGGGCACAGACGGTCATTTTATTCGGCACGGCGATCGCCTGTTATACGCTGATGACGCTCACACGCACGATGCTCGCGGGATATGGTGGCTCGCCATACGCATCGGCGCTGGCGCAGGTCCCATTTATGACGGGCTACGCGCCGTTCTATCTGCTGGGGTTTCTGCTGGCGCGTTCACCGAATTTGTATCGGACGTTGACTGTCTCGTTCCATATGCCGGCGATCATCCTTCTCGCCACGTGCGGCCTTTACGCGGTCTGGTTCGGAGGGCTCAGCGCGATGGTAGATCCGGGGCGACGGATGATGATCGGTGATATGGTGGAGATAATCGGGATGTCCGCATGCCCGCCCGCGGCGTCGGTTCTCATCTTGCGGTCCGCCGTTGCAATACGCGCCGTACCGCCACTCGTAAGCCGCCTCGCCGAGGCGTCTTTCACGATTTACATCCTGCACTTTCCAATCATCGTGGCGACCAAGATCGTTCTCATGGGCGTAGCCTGGAACCCCTATGCGGAGTTCGTCATCGCGATCGCGGCGGGATCCGCCGTCGCGTACGCCGCGCATGTCCTGCTGGTCGAACGATCTGCCGTCATCGCGTTTCTGGTCAACGGACGACTTCCCCGTACCGTCGAACCCGTGGTGCCGGTCTTGGCCTGAAAGCGGCCTGGCCGGCGAAGATCATGACGGCAGAGGATCGATCCCTCCTCTGCGCGCGACAGTGCAGATGCCATCACGGTATGCGCACACCGTGTTGATGGACGGACAGCGCAATTCAACTGGGGAATAGTGGGGAGCTTCTGTTGCTCGGTGCCCCCCGTACCGCCGGTTTCCACTTCTGTTGCCCGGTGTGGCCCGAACCGCGCTTTCGTCCGTATAACTTAGGTCGTTAGACCGTCAGTTATGCGGCAATTGCGAGTGCTTCGTTATCGTTGGCACTTGTGTATGGGCCGTTGCGGTGGTCCCATTCCGAGCGAAACATAGCGTCGTTGAACACACGTCGATCCTAGTTCGACCCCGTCATCGTCCCCCTCTTGCGAAGAGGGCGGTGGTGGAGTCGCCGGGTACTGCCCCCGGGTCCGCTGTGTCTATGACACGCCACGGTTTATCGCCATAGCCGCCAAGAGAAGATTCCCCCGACGGCTTGACCGATATAGGGGGGCCGCATCGATCTGAAAAGCCCGGTCAAATGAAAAGACTGGGGCGGCGGCTGCCCTCTCCCGGATAAATTTCCAAAGGGTTAGCACACAGCGTGCCAAACCGCCTTTCGCTCGCCACAAAGCACGTGCATAGCAACCTGCATTATGTTGACGCAGCGCTCCCGCTACGCGCTTCGCGCGATGATCTTCCTTGGCGGTGCTCCCGTCGGTGGCCCTCCCATCCCGATGACGCGCATCGCCGCCGAGGCGAACGTGCCGCGCAAGTTCCTCGAGCTGATCCTCGCCGACCTGCGCGAGTCCGGTTTGCTGCACAGCCATCGCGGGAAAATGGGCGGGTATCGCCTGTCGCGGCCTAGCCATCTGATTTCGCTGGGCGAGATCATCCGGATCATCGAGGGGCCGCTCGCGCTGGTGCCGTGCGTGAGCCGGACCGCGTACCGGCTTTGCCTCGACTGCAAGAGCGAGGCGGATTGCGCGATCCGCTATGCGATGATGCGGGTGCGAGACGAGACGGCGCGGATTTTGGATGGGACGAGTTTGGCGGATGCTAACGCCGAGGACTTGGTCGCGGCGTGAAACTTTCCTTCTCCCCTCGGGGAGAAGGTGGCGCGGTAGCGTCGGATGAGGGGGAGTTGGGATCCCGTCCGGAGCCTCACGCCCCTCACCCTTCCGTCGCCTATGGCTCCTCCCTCCCTCTCCCCGCAGGGGAGAGGGACAAGTACGTCACCCGCGCGCTTTCAGTTCGTCGCGGATCTCGCGGAGTAGGGCGATCTCGACCGGTTCTGGCGCCGGAGCCACGACAACCGCGTCTTCTTCCCGCTTCAACCTTGCCGTCTCGCGCTCGATCAGCGCCGCAGTCCGGTTCACGACGCGCAGGATCATGAAGATGATGAACGCGACGATCACGAAATTGACCAGCTGCGTCGCGAACGCACCATAGCCGAGCAACGGGACGCCCGCCTTCTTCAGCGCCGCATAATCGCTGAGCGAGCCCGCGTAGTTTGCCGGCACCGCCCCCATCCGCCAGAAATAGCTGGAGAAATCGAGCCCGCCGAAGATCTTGCCGATCACCGGCATCAGCACGTCGTCGGTCAGCGACGTGACGATCTTGCCGAACGCCGCACCGATGATCACCGCGATGGCGAGATCGAGCACGTTGCCGCGCATGATGAAGGCCTTAAATTCCTTGAGCATCCGCGCTCCCCCTGCTGTTCGACGTTCAGGCTAGCCACCGATTTCGGTTTCGCCAACCCCGCGGACTGTCCTATGACGGTGACACAGGTATTCAGGAGAGCCCCGATGTCACGTGCCCCAATCGTCCGCGGTACCGCCGCGATCCTGCTCGCATCGGCGCTGGCCGGGTGCGGGATCAACAGCGTGCCGACTGCGGAGGAGAACGCGAAGGCGCGCTGGGCCGACGTCCAGAACAACTATCAGCGTCGCGCCGACCTGATCCCCAACCTCGTCGCGACCGTGAAGGCGGCGGGCGCGCAGGAGAAGGATATCCTCGTCGAGGTGACGCAGGCGCGCTCGGCTGCGAACTCGGTCCAGGTTTCGGCCGCCGATCTCTCCGATCCGGCGAAGATGGCGCAGTATCAGCGCGTCCAGGGTGCCGTCGGCGTATCGCTGCAACGCTTGCAGGAAGCGTATCCCGAGCTGAAGAGCCAGGGCAACTACACCACGTTGATGAGCCAGCTGGAGGGCACCGAGAACCGCATCACGATCGCGCGGCGCGACTATAACGGCGCGGTGCAGGAGTATAACACCAAGATCCGCACCTTCCCCGACGCGGTCGGCGCGAAGATTTTTTACGGCGCGAAGCCGATGGTGCCGTTCGCGGCGACCACGCCGGGCGCCGAGACCGCGCCGACGGTGAACTTCGGCAACGCGAGCTGATCGGGGCGCTATGCTCCGCCACCTCCTGACGCTGGCGTTCGCGGTGTTGCTGGGTAGCAGCGCCGCGAGCGCGCAGACGCTTCCCAAGTTCACCGGCTTCGTCGTCGATGCGGCGAACGTCATTCCGCCCGACCAGGAAGCGGCGCTGACCAAGCGGCTTGACGACCTGCAAAAGGCGACCGGCAACCAGTTGGTCGTCGCGACCGTGCCCGATCTCGAGGGCTCTCCGATCGAGGATTACGGCAACCGGCTGATCCGGAGCTGGGGCGTCGGGCTGAAGGACGCGAACAACGGCGCGATCCTGCTGGTGGCGCCGAACGACCGGAAGGTGCGGATCGAGGTCGGCTATGGCTTGGAGCCGGTGCTGACCGATGCGTTCTCCAGCGTGGTGATCAACCAGCAGGTCCTGCCGCGCTTCAAGGCGGGCGACATCCCCGGCGGGATCGTCGCGGGGACGAACGCGGTGGCGGACCAGCTCGCGCTGCCCGATGCGGAGGCGCGCGCGAAGGTGACCGCAGCGGCGGCGGAGTACGACAAGACGCATCGCCGCGCCAATTCGGGTGGCGGCGGCGTGCCGATCGGGCTGATCTTTTTCGGGATCGTGCTGGCAGCGATCGTCATTCCGATGATCTCGCGGCGTGCGGGCGGCAAGCATTATGTCGATGGCGGGAGCCGTGGCGGTGGCAGCGGTGCCTTGCCGATCGTGCTGTGGAGCATCGCCGATGCGATGACACGTGGTGGCGGTGGAGGCGGCGGAAGCTGGGGCGGCGGTGGCGGCGATAGCGGCGGCGGCGGCGGCTGGGGCGGCGGGGGTTTCGGCGGCGGCGGCGGCGGATCCGGCGGCGGCGGCGGCGCATCGGGGAGTTGGTGACATGCGGTTGAGCGAAACCGATCATAACCGCGTCACGGCGGCGGTGACACAGGCGGAGACCGCGACGACCGGCGAGATCGTCACGATCGTCGCGCGGCAGTCGGATGCGTATCACGACGTGTCTATGCATTGGGCAGTGCTGGCGATGCTGCTGACGCTGGCGCTGCTCGCGTTCCACCCGGTCGCGGCGGACCATATCTATGCGCTGGTCGATCCCTGGCAGTCGGCACCGCAGGGTGCGCTGTACGTGGTCGCGCTGGTGCTGGTGACTTTGGTGTTTCTGGCGGTGCGGCTGGTGTTGGCGGCGACGTCGGTGCGGGTGGCGCTGACGCCGGGTGCGACCAAGGCGCGGCGCGTTCGGCGGCGGGCTTTGCTGTTGTTCCGCGCCGGTGCCGAGAAGCGCACCAAGGGCGCGACTGGCGTGCTATTGTACCTGTCGCTGGCCGAACACCGTGCCGAGATCATCGCCGACGACGCGATCCACTCGCGCGTGCCGAACGAGACCTGGGGCGCGGCGATGGCGGCGGTGCTGGCCGGTGTCCGCGACGATCGCCCGGCCGACGGGATGGCGGACGCGGTCGCGCAGATCGGCGCGGTGTTGGCGGAGCATTTCCCGCGGACCGGTGCGCCGGTGAACGAACTTCCGGATAGGCTGATCGAGGTATGAGCAAGACCGTATGGGCGGGCAAATTCCTGACCGTGCAGACCGAGGGGACTTGGGAGTTCGCCGCTCGCCAAGGTGAGATCGCGGCGGCGGTGATCGTCGCGATCGATGATGGCGACGTTATTTTGGTGGAGCAGTTCCGCGTGCCGCTGGGGCGGGCGTGCCTGGAACTGCCGGCGGGGTTGGTCGGCGACCAGACCGCGGGCGAGAGCGTCGCGGTGGCGGCCGGGCGCGAGCTGGAGGAGGAGACCGGCTACCGCGCGGACGCGATCGAGGATCTGGGGGTGTTCTATTCGTCGCCGGGGATGACGTCGGAATGCTTCACGCTGGTGCGCGCGACCGGGCTGACGAAGGTCGGCGATGGTGGCGGGGATGGTGACGAGAACATCACCGTGCACCGGGTGCCGCTGGCGGACGTGCCGGGGTTCGTGGCGGAGAAGCGCGCGGCTGGGGTGGCCATCGATACGAAGATGCTGCTGATTTTGGCGGGGTCTATTCTTTAGGGGCTGGTGGCGCGCTCACCCCTTGCCCTCACCCTTCCCACGGCGAAGTCGCCGCGGGCCCCTTCCCTCTCCCCGTTGGGAGAGGGAGAGACGCCGGAGGCGGCGATGGGTGTTTTCCCAGTCCTCAGCCGCTCCGTCACCCCGGGCTTGTTCCGGGGTCCACGGATCCGCGTCATCTACGGTCGGCGAGTGTGCGGAACGGTGGATGCCGGAACGAGGCTCTCCTGAGCGGAGCCGAAGGGCCCGGCATGACGGGGTGGTCGGGAGGTGGTCAGCTAAAGGAAAGCGGGGTCAGGTCCGCGCCCGCGCCCCGCTTACTTGAAATTGTCCGCGTAGCTCTGCAGCTTCAGCGTCTTCTGTGGCGCCGGGACGACGGTGTAGCCGAAGCCCTCGCGCTCGCAGTGCGCGATCGCCGCTTCGGCGGTCGGGAACATCAGGCGCACCTGGTCGCGGGTGTCGCCGCTGCCGGCCCAGCCGGTGAGCGGGTCGGGGCGTTTCGGCTCCGAGGGTTCGAATTCGAGCTGCCAGGCGTCGGTCCGGTGCTTGCCGGACTGCATGGCGTTCTTGGGGCGCTGGAAGATACGGGCGGTTGGCATGGATGCTCCCTTATCGCGAACCGGCGGCCCTTGCATCCGCCTTTTTCGTGCGCAGCGTCGCGGACGCCGCGGCGGGGTCGTCGGGCCAGGGATGCTTGGGGTAGCGACCGCGCATTTCCTTGGCGACCGCGGTCCAGCTGCCGGCCCAGAAACCGGGCAGGTCTCGCGTCGTCTGGATCGGGCGGCCGGCGGGGGATGTGAGACTCAGCACCAGCGGCACGCGGGCTTCGCCGATCACAGGGTGGACGGCGAGGCCGAACAGGGCCTGGACGCGGAGTTCGACTCGGGGGCCGCCTTCGGCTGCGTAGTCGATCGCGTGCGTGCTGCCGGCGGGGCTGGTGAAATCGGGTGGCGCGAGGCGGTTGATGGTCTGCATCGCGTCCCAGCCGAGCAGGTTGCGGAGCGCTTCGGCGAGCGCGCCGGGGGCGATCGTGTCGAGTCGGCGTTTGCCGGTCAGGAGTGGGGCGAGCCATTCGTCGGCGCGGTCGAGCAGGGTCGCGTCGTCGATCGGTACGCCGGCATAGGCGGCGCGGTCCCGCAGGGCTTGGGCGCCGTCGCTCCATGGCAGCAGCGCGAGGCCGTGCTCTCGGACGCCTTCGATGAGCGCGGTGAGGATTGCGTCGGGGTCGGCGCCGCTATCGGGGCCGCTGGAGAGGCGGATCGCGCCGAGGCGGCGTTCGCGGAGGGCTTGGATGCCGCCGGTTGTGGGGTCGAACGTCACGGTGCGGCGGGATTCGATGCGGTCTGCGAAGAGGGTTTCGACGGTGCCTTGGTCGATCGCTACCGCAGAGAGGATGCGCGCGCCGGCGGCCGAGCCTTGTGTGTCGGCGACGGCGAGCCATTCGGAGCGGGCGAGCGGCGAGGTCGGGTCGAGCTTGAAGCCGCGGCCGCCGACGGAAGCCCAGGTTTCGCCGGACGCATCGCGGCGGCGTGCGACGCGGTCGGGAAAGCCGAGCGCGACGCACACTTCTGCTCCCCCGCCCGCTTGCGGGAGGGGGTTGGGGGTTGGGCGCCCGGTTTCGACGTCGCGCGACGAGGATGGCGCGAGCCCACCCCCCAGCCCCCTCCCGCTTGCGGGAGGGGGGGCAAGTCTCGCCCACCTATCCGCCATTGCTCTTGCCGCCTGAGCCTTTGGTCCGCGCTCGGTTTTCCAGCGGCGGAGGCGGGTTTCCAGATCCACGTCCTGTCCGCCGATGCCGCGTTCGCCTAGCAGGACTGCGATTTGGGCTGCCACCGGCGCTAGGCCGCGCTCCCCTGCCCTCAGCAGCATGTGCGCGAGTCTTGGGGGCATCGGCAATTTGGCGATGGCTCGGCCGTGTGCCGTCGGGCGACCGTCCTCGATTGCTTCGAGCGTCGTCAGGCGCGCCATCGCCTCGTCGATCGCGGACGCGGGGGGTGGGTCGATCCAGCGAAGGTCTCGCGGGTCGCCGACGCCCCATAAGGCGCAGGCGAGCACCAGCGCGGAGAGGTCCGCCTCCAGGATTTCAGGCGGATCGTAGCGCGGGAGGCCGGCGGTCGCCGCTTCTTCCCACAGTCTATACGCCACGCCCGGCCCCAGTCGCGCGGCGCGGCCGGCGCGTTGGGTGACGGCGGCCTGGCTCGCGCGCTCGGTGACCAGGCGGGTCATGCCGGCGGCGCGGTCGTAGCGGGGGCGCCTTGCCAACCCCGAATCGATGACGATGCGGATGCCGTCGAGGGTGAGGCTGGTCTCCGCGATGCTGGTAGCGAGCACGACTTTCCGGCGGCCGTCGGGCTCGGGGAGGATCGCGGCGCGCTGGGCGGCGGGGTCGAGGCTGCCGTGGAGTTCGTGGAGCACGATGTCGTCGGGCAAATTGGCGAGGCGGTCGGCGGTGCGTTCGATCTCCGCGACGCCCGGGAGGAAGGCGAGCACGCCGCCGTCCGCTTCGCCGAGCGCGCGGCGGATGGCGGACGCAACGGAGTCCTCGATCCGTAACTCGGCTTGGCGGCCGATGTGGCGGAGAGTCAGCGGATAGCTGCGGCCTTCGCTTTCTATAACCGGGGCGCCGTCCATCAATGCTGCGAACCGCGCGCCGTCGAGCGTTGCGGACATCGCGACGATACGGAGGTCGGGGCGGAAACCTGCTTGCACGTCGAGCGCCAGCGCGAGGCCGAAATCGCCGTCGAGGCTGCGTTCGTGGACTTCGTCGAACAGTACTGCGGAAACGCCGGCGAGTTCGGGATCGGCCTGGATGCGGGCGACGAAGATGCCTTCGGTGATGACCGTGACGCGGGTGGCAGCGGAGCGCTTGCTGTCCATGCGGGTCGCGTAGCCGAACGTGCCGCCGACGGGCTCGCCTGCGGTCGACGCCATGCGTTCGGCGGCGGCGCGGGCGGCGAGGCGGCGTGGGGAGAGGAGCAGGATCTCGCCGGTGCACCAGGGTTCGGTGAGGAGGGCCGGAGCTACTGCGGTGGTTTTGCCGGCACCGGGGGGCGCTACGAGGACGGCCGAAGTGCGCTCGCGCAGGGTTGCGAGGAGGTCGGGGAGTATTGTGAGGATCGGAAGTGGCGGCGGGGTCATCGGGGCCTGCTGCCACAATGGGGGTTTGGGTGACAGGCTTTGTGCATGCGCGTGCGTGTCGTTCCGGGGTGAGCGCCTGAACTTTGCGATCCTCCCCCGCCAGGGGGAGGTGGCTGGCGCTTGCCAGACGGAGGGGGCGGAAAGGGCGACCGCTGTTCCGTGTCCTCCCCCTCCGTCACCTTCGGTGCCACCTCCCCCTGGCGGGGGAGGATTGTTAGGTTGGGCGACCTTACATCGTTTTATTTAGCAGTAGAGTCCCTCTTCCCCCCTCCGTCATGCCGGGCTCGTTCCGGCATCCACCGTTCCGCGGACTCGCCAGCCGTGGAGTTTGCGGACCGGTGGACCCCGGAACGAGCCCGGGGTGACGAAGTGGGGTGGAAGCGTTGCACTATCGGCGCGGTGGGCGGGGCGGGCTCGGCACCACGTAGTATTGTGCGGACAGGCGCCCCGCCCCCCCATCGCACCGGAGGCTGGCAAGCGCGCGCTAACCTGCTAGACGCTGCGGCAGTAATCATGGCGTCCGATCCCTCCCCCAACTCGACGACGGCGACAGGCCGCACTTCAGACCGGCTGCGCGGCGGGTTCGCGCGCGTCTGGGCGAGTCGGTGGACCAAGGCGGCACTCGCGTTGGTGGTGCTCGGCGTCGTTGCGATCTTTGCGTTCTGGTTCGCGGTCATGCGCGACCTGCCTTCCGTGGATACGCTGCGCACGTACGAGCCGCCGCTGCCGACCAACGTCCGCGGGATCGATGGCGCGCCGATCCACTCCTACGCGCGCGAACGGCGCGTGGAACTGAGCTATGCCGAATATCCGCCGCTGCTGGTGAAGGCGTTCCTCGCCGCCGAGGACAAGTCGTTTTTCGAGCATCACGGCGTCGATTATCCCGGCCTCGCCGGCGCGGTGTACGATTATGTGACCAAGCTCGGCACCGGCAAGCGTGCCAAGGGTGGCTCCACCATTACGCAGCAGGTCGCAAAGAACCTGTTGATCGGCAACGCCTATTCGCCGTCGCGCAAGCTTCGCGAGGCGGTGCTCGCGTACAAGATCGAGGATACGCTGACCAAGCCGCAGATCCTGGAGCTGTACCTCAACCAGATCGCGCTTGGGCGTAACGCGTTCGGCGTCGAGGCGGCGAGCCATGCGTATTTCGACAAGGAACTCGACCAGCTCGATCTCGCGCAGATGGCGTATCTGGCGATCCTGCCCAAGGGTCCGTCGAACTACGATCCGGTGCGCAACACCGAGCGCGCGATGATCCGGCGCAACTATGTGCTGAACCGGATGCTCGACAACGGCTTCATTACCCGTGCGCAGCGTGACCAGGCGAACGCGGAGCCGCTGGGTGCGGTGCTGCGCCGGACGCCGAAGTTCGAAAGCGTCGGCGGGTATTTCGTCGAGGAAGTCCGTCGCCAGTTGATGGCGAAGTTCGGCGAGAACGCGAAGGACGGTCCGTACAGCGTCTATTCGGGCGGCCTGTGGGTGCGGACGTCGTTCGACAACCGGTTGCAGGAACTGGCGCAGCAGGCGTTGCGCGACGGGCTGGTGCGGTTCGACAGCGGGCGCGGCTGGAACGGCCCCATCCGCCATGTCGAGATCGAGGACGACAACTGGCTCCAGCCGCTGCTCAACAGCAATATCGCGCTCGATTACCGCGATTGGGTCGCGGCGATCGTGACGGGCAAGGACGGCAATGCCTGGAGCCTGGGCTTCCGCACCGGCAAGACCGGCACGCTGCCGCGCTATGCGGCACAGATGGCGGTGCGCGGCAAGGGCGGCAACGCGTTCGGCGCGATCGAGGTCGGCGACATCATCGCGGTGGCGCCGGAAGGCGGCCAGTTCGCGCTTCGGGCGATCCCGAAGGTCTCGGGCGCGTTCGTCGTCGAGGAGCCCGCATCGGGTCGCGTGCTGGCGATGCAGGGCGGGTTCGACGACCGGTTGCAGGCGTTCAATCGCGCGACTCAGGCGATGCGCCAGCCGGGCTCGACCATCAAGCCGATCGTCTATTCCGCCGCGCTCGACAACGGCATGACGCCCGCCTCGATCATCGTCGACGGGCCGTTCTGCGTCTATCAGGGCGCGCGGCTCGGGCAGAAATGCTTCCGCAACTTCGGCAATTCGCGCGGCGCCGGGCCGCACACGATGCGCTGGGGTATCGAGCAGTCCCGCAACCTGATGACCGTGCGGACCGCCGCGCAGACCGGCATGCCGAAGGTGGTCGCGACGATCAAGAAGATGGGCGTCGGCGATTATTCCCCGTACCTCTCGTTCGCGCTCGGCGCGGGAGAGACGACCGTGGGGCGGATGGTCAACGCGTATTCGATCCTCGCGAACAACGGCAAGGGCGGCCCGCCGTCGCTGATCGACTTCGTCCAGGATCGTCACGGGAAGGTGATCTGGCCGGAGAACTGGCGCGCCTGCGATCGGTGCAATGCGCCCGATTGGGACGGCAAGCCGATGCCCCGCCCGATCACGCGCCAGCGCCAGGTGCTGAACGCGATGACGGCGTACCAGATGGTCCATATCACCGAGGGCGTCGTCCAGCGCGGCACCGCGGTGACGCTCCGCGATCTCGATCGGCCGATGTTCGGCAAGACCGGGACCAACAATGGCCCGACCGACGTGTGGTTCATCGGCGGCACGCCGCAGTTCGTCGGCGGGCTGTATATCGGTTTCGACACGCCGCGGAACTTGGGTGGCGCCGCGCAGGGCGGTACGCTGGCCGCGCCGATCTTCAAGCAGTTCGCGGTCAAGGCGTATGAAGGCCTGCCCAAGCTGCCGTTCCGCGCGCCGCCGGGTATTCGCATGGTGCGGATCGATCGCGGGAGCGGCCGTCCGGTCTATGGCACGTGGCCGAACACCGACGATCCCAAGCCCGCCGTGATCTGGGAAGCGTTCAAGCCCGAAAGCGAGCCGCGGCGTGCCGCTCGACGCTCCGATGCCACCCCGACCGCGGCGAAGGCCACCACCGCAGTGAAGAAGGCCGAAGCACCGCGCGACAGCGATTTCTTGCAAAGACAAGGCGGAATCTACTAGCGCAGTTCCTACATCGTCATCCCAGCGCACGCTGGGATCTCAACCCGCACCCGCGCCCTTGGGGACGGAGATCCCAGCGTTCGCTGGGTGACGGACATTTTGGAGAATACCCATGCGCGCCGAAGCGCAGGCTCACGTAGACACCATCAACGACGCGCTGGCGCTGCTGCGCCGCTTCCTCGACTGGGACCGCGCGCTGCGTCGTCTCGACGAGCTGAACGCGCGCGTCGAGGATCAGGCGCTCTGGTCCGATCCCAAGGCCGCGCAGGAGGTGATGCGCGAGCGTCGCCGTCTCGACGAGGCGATCAGCGCGACGCGGGCGATCCAGAGCGAGCTGTCGGACACGGCCGAGCTGATCGAGATGGCAGAGGCCGAGGGCGACACCGAGATGGAGGCGGACGGCGTCGCCGCGCTCGCCGAACTCGCCGCGCGTGCCGACAAGGACAAGATCAAGGCGCTGCTGGCGGGCGAGGCCGATGCCAACGACACCTATATCGAGGTCAATGCGGGCGCCGGCGGGACCGAGAGCCAGGACTGGGCGGGCATGCTCAGCCGGATGTATTCGCGCTGGGGCGAGCGCCACGGGCTGAAGGTCGAGCTGGTCGACCAGCATTCGGGCGAGCAGGCCGGGATCAAGTCCGCCACGCTGCTGCTCAAGGGTGAGAACGCGTACGGCTATGCCAAGACCGAGAGCGGCGTGCACCGGCTCGTGCGGATCAGCCCGTACGACTCGGCGGCGCGGCGGCACACGTCGTTTGCGAGCGTGTGGGTGTATCCGGTCGTCGACGACAATATCGAGGTCGAGTATAACGAGAGCGACCTGCGCATCGACACGTATCGCGCGTCGGGCGCCGGCGGCCAGCACATCAACACGACCGATTCGGCGGTGCGCATCACGCACATCCCGACCGGCATCGTCGTGCAGTGCCAGAACCAGCGTTCGCAGCACAAGAACAAGGCCGAGGCGTACAACCAGCTCCGCGCGCGTCTGTACGAGCGCGAACTGGCGATTCGCGAGACCGCGGCGAATGCCGAGAATGCGGGCAAGACCGACATCGGCTGGGGTCATCAGATCCGCTCGTACGTGCTCCAGCCGTACCAGATGGTGAAGGATTTGCGCACGGGCGTGGTGTCGACCAGCCCATCGGACGTGCTCGACGGCGACCTCGAAATGTTCATGGCGGCGGCGCTGTCGCAGCGCGTGACGGGCGAGGCTGTCGAGGTGGAGGACGTCGATTGAAGCTCAAGGGTGCCCTTGCCCTGATGCTGTCGCCGGTGTTCCTGCTCGCGGCGTGCGACGGCAGCAAGCCGCTCATCAAGCGCGAGCCGAAGGAGCCCGTGTTCCCTGCCGCCGACCGTCCCGTCGCGTCGATCGTGTCGTCGCGCTGGTCTAACGAAGAGGCGCGCGACCGGCTGAACGAGGCTGGCGAAGTGATGAACAAGGCCGAGATTCGCAAGGGCATGACGGTCGCGGACATCGGCGCGGGCGAGGGATACTACACGATCCGCATGGCGGCGCGCGTCGGCAAGGAAGGCCGCGTGCTGGCGGAGGACATCGTCGCGAGCGTCCGCGACACGCTGGCGGAACGCGTCGCGCGCGAGGACCTGGCGAACGTCAGCGTGAAGCTGGGCGAGGCTAACGACCCGAAGCTGCCCGAGGCGAGCTTCGACCGGGTGCTGATGGTGCATATGTATCACGAGATCGAGCAGCCGTATGAGTTCCTGTGGCGGTTGCGGCCGTCGTTGAAGCCCGATGGGTTGGTGGTGGTGGTCGATGCGAACCGCCGGACGCAGGACCACGGCACGCCGCCGGCGCTGTTGAAGTGCGAGTTCGCGGCGGTGGGGTACACGCAGGTCGATACCGACGACATGCCATCGGCCGGGGGGTACATCGCGACGTTCCGCGCGACCGGACCGCGGCCGAAGCCGGAGGCGATCCGGGCGTGTCGGCTGGGTTGAGATTGGTTTCCCAGTCCTAACAGATCCAGATGCGCCACCCCGGCGGAGGCCGGGGGCCAATTGGAAAGGTCGCAGTAACGGCGGGCTGCCCCGTTAGCAACGTCCCCCAATTGGGCCCCGGCCTTCGCCGGGGTGGTGGAATTGGGGAAGGTGTTCCTCACACCACCACCTTCGCGCGAGGACTTGTGAACCGGTCGCCCGCAATCCGATGCCGGCTGACTCTACCTTGTTCTCCCGCGAAGGCGGGAGCCCAGGCTGGGTCCCCGCCTTCGCGGGGAAACAAACTTCCCTGGCTCCATCGGGAAACTCCGCTCCATTAAGCTGATGCCGACCACAGGTCTGTTGGGGTTGCCGCGGCACCTTAGACCACGCCCATCGCGCGCAGGCTCGTCACCCGCTCCCCTGCGATCACCAGGTGATCCAGCAACACCACCTCCAACGTCCGCAACCCCGCCGCCAGCGCTCGCGTGAACGCGACATCGCGCGCGCTCGGCGTCGCATCCCCGCTCGGATGGTTGTGCGCCATCACCACCCCGACCGCACCGAACGCCAGCGCATCCGCCGCGACCGTCCGGATCGAGATCGCCACCTGATCCCGCCCCCCGACGACATGCCGCATCCCGAGAAGCCTCCGATTCGGATCAAGATACGCGACCGCCACCGTCTCCACGCCGGCCTCGCCCAATCCCGCGAACAGCGCGCGCGCCGAGGCTAGGTCGGTGATACGAGGGGCAGGCGTAGGCGGCGGGAGCACGCACCCGCCTGCCCCGCGGCATCGGCGACCGCACGCGCAACTACATCCGCTTGAGCCCGCCCGCGCACCCGACTACGCACGCACCATGCGCCAATATCTAGACCTCATGGACCGCGTGCTCTCGACCGGCGTCGAGACGATGGACCGCACCGGCACCGGCACGCTCAGCGTGTTCGGCGCGCAGATGCGCTTCGATCTCGCGCAGGGCTTCCCCGTGCTCACCACCAAGAAGCTCCACCTCCGCTCGATCATCGTCGAGTTGCTGTGGTTCCTGCGCGGCGACACCAACGTCCGTTGGCTGCAGGACCGCAAGGTGGCGATCTGGGACGAGTGGGCGGACGAAGCGGGCGACCTCGGCCCGGTCTACGGCAAGCAGTGGCGCGACTGGGTCGCCGCAGACGGCCGCCACATCGACCAGATCGCCGAGCTGATCGAGCAGATCAAGACCAACCCCGCCTCGCGTCGCCAGATCGTCAGCGCGTGGAATCCGGGCGACCTGCACGCGATGGCGCTCGCGCCGTGCCATTGCCTGTTCCAGACGCACGTCGCGAACGGCAAGCTGTCACTGCAACTCTACCAGCGTTCGGGCGACATCTTCCTCGGCGTGCCGTTCAATATCGCCAGCTATGCGCTGCTGACGCATATCCTGGCACAGCAATGCGGGCTGGAGGTCGGCGAGTTCATCTGGACCGGCGGCGATTGCCACCTCTATTCGAACCATCTGGAGCAGGCGCGCCTGCAACTGACGCGTTCGCCGGGACCTCTTCCCCGACTGGAAATCCTCCGGAAGCCGGACTCGATCGACGCATACGAATATGAGGATTTCGTCCTCCGCGATTACATCGCGCAGGCGCACATCAAGGCGCCCGTTGCAGTCTGAACGGAGAGCGAATCGCAATAGGAACCGGGCGTGCGCTGTGCGGTTCAGATGCGCATGGACATCACACAACTCATACTCGACGAACACGCGCAGCAGCGTAACCTCTTCGCGCAGATCGATTCGATTGATGCCAAGGACACCGATGCGTTGTCGGCGCTGTGGACAAGGCTCAAGAATCTGCTCGACGCGCACGCCGAGGCGGAGGAGCGCTTCTTCTACCCGCGGCTGATGAAGATCGGCACCGGCGGCAACGATGCCGACTCGGCCGCGGAAGAGACCGAGGACGCGATCGAGGATCACAATGACATCCGCGATACTGGCGAAGCGGTCGATAAGCACCCGGTGGGGTCGGACGCCTGGTTCGAGGCCGTCGGCGCGTGCAACAAGGCGAACAGCGATCATCTGGCGGAGGAAGAACGCCAGGGCCTGACCGATTTCCGCAAGCACGCAACGCTGGAGGAGCGGCATGAGCTCGGCGTGCGGTTTGCGGCGTTCGAGGCGAATCATCTGAACGGGGTGAAGGTGGTCGACAAGGACCCCGAGGCGTATGTGAAGGAACATGCGCCGGGGTGATTGGCGCATCACCTTACTACCACCCCGGCGTAGGCCGGGGCCCAATTGGAAAGGTCGGCGTAACGGAGCGCGGCGCCCACCAGCAACGTTCCCCAATTGGGCCCCGGCCTTCGCCGGGGTGGAATTGGGCTCTTACGGTTCTCCTGCGTACGCAGGAGCCCAGGGTTACGAACGATGACGCTTGGTATCCTGGGCTCCTGCGTGCGCAGGAGAACGAGAAGGGTAGTCTCGCGACATCACCTCCGGCATGACCGCCGCCATGATCACCTTCTACCTCGCCCGCGCCACCAACGGCGTCATCGGCCGCGACGGGCACCTCCCGTGGCGAATCCCGGCCGACCTCAAGCGCTTCAAGGTGCTGACGATGGGCAAGCCGATGGTGATGGGGCGCAAGACCTTCGAGAGCTTCCCGAGCCCCCTGCCCGGCCGGCGCCATGTCGTCCTCACGCGTGGCGACTGGACCGCGGAGGGTGCCGAGGTTGCCCACTCGGTCGACGATGCGCTGGCCTTGGCTGGCGACGACATCGCAGTGATCGGCGGTGCGCAGGTCTATGCGCAGTTGCTGCCCCGCGCGGATCGCATCGAACTGACGGAAGTCCACGCCGAACCCGAAGGCGACGCGACCGTCCCCGCGTTCGCAGGCTGGCAAGAGATTGCACGCGAAGACCATCCCGCCGACGGCGACCGCCCCGCCTACAGCTTCGTAACGCTCACCCGCCCCTGACGTTCTCCCGCGAAGGCGGGAGCCCAGGCTGGACTCCCGCCTTCGCGGGAGAACAAGATATGTAGCGTGACCCTTCCTACCCCCCTATAGCCCGCCGCCATGCAGCGGCTCGACGGCGGCGCGTCCATTCCTTCGCAGCTTGCGAACGGGATCGTCGCGCTGGGCAATTTCGATGGATTTCACCTCGGTCACCAGGCGGTGGTCGCGCGCGCGATCGCCTGGGCCAAGGCCGAGGGTCGCCCCGCGCTGGTGGCGACGTTCGATCCGCATCCGGTCCGCCACTTCCGCCCCGATTCCGTGCCGTTCCGCCTCACCACGCTCGATCAGCGCGAGCGGCTGTTCGCCGATGCCGGCGCGGACGCGATGGTGGTGTTCCACTTCGACGGGGATCTCGCCGCGCTGACCGCCGAGCAGTTCATCGCCAACCGGCTCGAACGAAACTTGCGCATCGGCGGCGTGGTGACGGGCGAGGACTTCACCTTCGGCCATGCCAAGAGCGGCACCGTCGACACGCTCGCCGCGCGGGGGCCTGCGCACGGGTTTCGCGCGGAGACGGTCGGAGCAGTAGCGCTCGACGGCGAAACGGTGTCCTCCACCCGCATCCGCGACGCCCTGCGCGCCGGCGACATGGCCACCGCCACGCGCCTGCTGACGCGACCGTTCGCGATCGAAGGCGTGGTGCAGCATGGCGCCAAACTCGGCCGCACGATCGGGTATCCGACCGCCAATCTCGACATGGGCAATTATCTTCGCCCCGCGTACGGGATCTACGCGGTGACCGGGCGGCTGGAGGACGGTCGCGTGCTGAAGGGCGCTGCCAACCTCGGTATCCGCCCGAGCTTCGATCCGCCGAAGGAATTGCTGGAACCGTATTTCTTCGACTTCGCCGAGGATTTGTACGGCCGCCGCATCGAAGTCTCGCTGGTCGAGTATCTGCGCCCCGAAGCAAAGTTCGATAGCCTCGATGCGCTGACGACGCAGATGGACGCCGACTGCGAGCGGGCCCGGGTGATCTTGGGGTGATAGGGTCGCCCCCCCATTACATCGTCCTCAACCACGATCCGTCACCCCAGCGGACGCTGGGGTATCCCGGTAATGAAGCGGCCCCATGCGGCACGAGACCCCAGCTTTCGCTGGGGTGACGGTAGGGGGGTGACGGCAAAGGGAGAGGGGATGGCAACGTAGCGCGCTAACGGCTACAGCCCGGCCCACCTATGACCGATACTCCTGCGCCCGCCCGCGATTACCGCGACACCGTCTTCCTGCCGAAGACCGACTTCCCGATGAAGGCGGGCCTCGCTGCCAAGGAGCCGGCGATCCTCGAGCGCTGGGCGAAGCTCGGCATCTATGACCGGTTGCGCGAGCAGCGGCTCGGGCGCGAGCGCTTCATCCTGCATGACGGCCCGCCGTACGCGAACGGCGACATCCACATGGGCCATGCGATGAACAAGGTCCTGAAAGACATCATCGTGCGGTCGCAGTCGCTGATGGGCAAGGACGCGCCCTATGTCCCCGGCTGGGATTGCCACGGCCTGCCGATCGAGTGGAAGGTCGAGGAAGCGTATCGCGCGAAGAAGCTCAACAAGGACGACGTGCCGGTCGCGCAGTTCCGCGCCGAATGCCGCGCCTATGCCGAGAAATGGGTCGCCGTGCAGAAGGGCGAGTTCGAGCGGCTCGGCGTGATGGGCGACTGGGCCGATCCGTATCTGACGATGAAATACGACGCCGAAGCGACGATCGTCGGCGAGCTGCTGAAGTTCGCCGAGAGCGGCCAGCTGTACCGCGGCGCCAAGCCGGTGATGTGGTCGCCGGTCGAGAAGACCGCGCTGGCCGAGGCCGAGGTCGAGTATGAGGACATCGTTTCCACGCAGATCGACGTCGCGTTCGAGATCGTGGAGGCGCCGAACGCGCCCGAACTGGTCGGCGCGCATGCGGTGATCTGGACGACGACGCCGTGGACGATCCCGGTGAACCAGGCGCTGAGCTATGGGCCTGAGATCGAGTATGGCGCGTGGTATGACGAAGCGACGGGTAAGACCTTGGTCGTTGCCAGTCCGCTTGCGCTTGATGACAAACTGTTCCTTCGCCTGCTCGGGTCAATGAATTCCCCGGTCCTGAAGTGGTCAGGCAAAGGTTCGCAGCTTGAAGGCGCAACCGCACGGCACCCGATGCACACACTGGGCGGGTTCTTCGCGAAGCCGCGCCCGTTCCTCCCCGGCGAGTTCGTCACGACGGACGCAGGCACCGGGCTCGTCCACATGGCGCCGGACCACGGCGAGGACGATTTCGAACTCTGCAAGCAATACGGCATCGACCCGGTCTTCGCGGTCGACGGCGCGGGGATGTACCGTGCGGACTGGGCGTGGCTTGGCGGCCAGGGCAGCGTCATCAACAAGAAGTTCGTGGGTGCGGACGGCCCGATCTGCACCGACCTGCGCGAGGTCGGCGCGTTGCTGGCGGCGAGCGACGACTTCAAGCACAGCTACCCGCATTCGTGGCGCTCGAAGGCCAAGGTGATCTTCCGCGCGACCCCGCAATGGTTCATCCCGATGGATGCTCCTGCTCCCTCTCCCCTGCGGGGAGAGGGGCAGCCAAGCAATGCTGCGCCTGGAACAGCCCCTCACCCCAGCCCTCTCCCCGGAGGGGAGAGGGAGCCAGAAGGCAACGGCGCGACTCTCCGCGAAATCGCGCTTGACGCGATCGCCGCCACCACCTGGATCCCGGCGCGCGCCGAAAACCGGATCACGTCGATGGTGCAGGGCCGCCCCGACTGGGTCATCTCGCGCCAGCGCGCCTGGGGCGTGCCGATCGCGCTGTTCGTCGACCGCACCACCGGCCAGTATCTGAACGACCCCGCGGTCAACGCGCGCATTGTCGCAGCCTTCCGCGAGAACGGCGCGGATGCGTGGTATTCGGACGGCCATCAGGCGCTGCTCGGCCCCGACTACGACCTCGCCGACTATGACGTCGTGAAGGACATCCTAGACGTTTGGTTCGATTCGGGCTGCACGCACGTTTTCACCGTCGAAGCGCGGTATGGTGAGGGAACGCGCGCGAACCTGTATCTCGAAGGCTCGGACCAGCATCGCGGCTGGTTCCAGTCGTCGCTGCTCGAAAGCTGCGGCACGCGCGGTCGCGCACCGTACGACGCGGTCCTGACGCACGGCTTCGCGCTCGACGGCCAGGGGCGGAAGATGTCGAAGTCGCTCGGCAACGTCGTCGATCCGCTCAAGATCATCGGCGAGAGCGGCGCGGACATCCTCCGCATGTGGGTCGCCTCGACCGACTATTTCGACGACGTGAAGATCGGCAAGGAGGTGCTCGCCACGGCCTCCGACGCGTATCGGAAGCTGCGCAACACGTTCCGCTACATGCTCGGCGCACTCGAAGGCTTCGAGGACTCCGAACGCGTCGCGGTGTCCGACATGCCCGAGCTGGAGCGCTACGTGCTCCACCGTCTCGGCATGATTGATGTCGAACTGCGCCAGGCCGCCGAAGCGTATGAGTTCAACCGCTACACGCGCCTGCTGACCGACTTCGCGAACGAGGACCTGTCCGCGTTCTACTTCGATATCCGCAAGGACTCGCTGTATTGCGACGCGCCCGGCGACGTGAAGCGTCGCGCGTACCGCACCGTCCTCGACGTGCTGTTCCACGCGCTCGTCCGCTACGCCGCGCCAATATTGTGCTTCACTGCAGAGGAAGTGTGGCAGTCGCGCTTCCCGAGCGATGACAGCTCGGTGCACTATCTCGAATGGCCGTCTCTGCCATCGCTGGACGCCGAGGACGTGGTCGGCAGCAAATGGCATGAGGTCCGCCAGTTGCGCGTTCAGGTCACCGAAGCGATCGAACCGCTCCGCCGCGAGAAGACCGTTCGCTCCAGTCTCGAGGCGGAAGTCACCGTTCCTGCGATGCTGCTCGACGCCGACGCGCTGGCCGAGGCGTTTATCGTCGCTAAGGTCACGCCGGGCGACGCGGTCACCGTGACGCGCACTGACTTCCACAAATGCGGCCGCTGCTGGCGCCACCTCCCCGAAGTGACGGTCGACGGTGAACTCTGCAACCGGTGCGACGAGGTGGTGGCCGATGCGTAACCTGCCAAAGGCCGGGTTCGGGGCGGCGATCGCGCTGTTTCTCGCAGACCAGCTGAGCAAATGGGCGGTGACCAAGCCGCTCGGGATCGACTCGCTCGGCGACTCGCAGACGATCACCTCGTTCTTCGACCTGCGCTTCGTCCCCAACATCGGCATCTCGCTCGGGCTGCTTCCTGCCGACGGCCACCTGACCCGCTGGGCGCTGGTGCTCCTCACCGGTGCGATTGCGGTCGGCGTGGCGGTGTGGATGACGCGCGAGAAGAACCCGGCCGATCAGGTCGCGCTCGGCTTCGTGCTCGGCGGTGCGGTCGGCAATATCCTCGACCGGATCCGGCTCGGCTATGTGGTCGATTTCGCCGACCTGCATATCGGCGAGTGGCGTCCGTTTTTGGTCTTCAATGTCGCCGATGCAGCGATTACTGTCGGCGTGCTCGTCCTGCTTGTTCGGGCGCTCCTCGTGCGCGAGAAGCCCCCTGTGGAGAATTCCCATGCGTAAGTTCGTACCCCTGGCCGCCGGTCTCGCGAGCGTCGCCCTGCTCAGTGGTTGCGGCGCAGGTCGAAGCCTCGATCATGCGCGCCCGGACGAGTTCGCCGTCGCCCGCCAGGCGCCGCTCGTGATCCCGCCCGACTTCGCGCTGGTCCCCCCGCAGCCGGGCGCTGCGCGTCCGCAGGATACCGCCGCCAACGCCCAGACGCTCGACGCGCTGTTCGGCGGCGCTGCGCCGCGGAGTGCTGCCGAGACGGGTGTCGTCAACGATGCGGGCGCGGACAGCGACGATCCCGGCATCCGGTCGAGCGTAGGCGATCCTGGCACGACCGTCGTCGACAAGGGTTCGACCACGCGCGACATCGTCGCGGCGCCGGAGGGCGACGGCCAGGACGCACGTACGACTGCGAACTGAGCGAGTCCTAGCGGCTGACGAAAAGGGCGGCTCCCCGCGGGGCCGCCCTTTTTCGTGTCTGCCCGCCGAGCTTGTCATCCCAGCGAAAGCTGGGATCTTGTCGTATGGCGAACGTCGCCCGCCTCGAGAAATACCCCAGCTTTCGCTGGGGTGACGGAATAGGGAGCCGCGGCGGTACTGCTTTTTGTTCTCCCGCGAAGGCGGGAGCCCAGTCTGGATCCCCGCCTTCGCGGGGAAACAAGGTTCAGGGGCGCCCTCTCCTCAAAGCGATCAGAACGCCGCGGTCAGCGACACCAGCACCTTGCCGTTGGCGATCGAGCCATTGCCGTCCTGCCCACGGCTGAAGCTCGGCTGGAGATAGGCGGACTCACCCTTGCTGATGTCGGTATCGACATACGCGACACCGAGCGTCAGCGGCGTCGTCGGGATCACGTAGTCCGCGCCGAACAGCCAGTCGAAATACTCGCCGGTCGGCGACACGCTGGTCGCGAACGGCCCGAGGCCCTTGTTGCCGCGCGAATAGCCGACATGCGCCTTCACGGTCACGCCGGTGGTCGGGATCCCGCTGCTGACGTCGCCCCAGAGATACAGGTTGTCGTCCTTGGCATTGACGCGGTCGTAGACGCCGTTCGCGGCCGACGTGCCGTTGGTATACCACGGGCCGAGCGCCTGCTGCTTGGGCGCATACGCAACGCCGGCCAGCAGCGCGACCGGACCAACGGTGCCCGACAGCTTGGCGTAAGGCTCGATGAAGTCGGTGTTGTCGAAGCCGCTGGGGTACATGTACCAGGTCGCGCCGACATCGAGTGTGCCGCCGCCGATCGGCACCTTGTAGCCTGCGATCAGATCGAGCTCCATGTTGGCGCCGCCGAACGTGCCCCACCCTGCGAGGTTGGAACCCCAGGTGCCGATATACAGCCCGCTCTTGTGGGTGATGGTGATGCCGCCCTGAACGGCGAGGTTCTCGTCCGACTGCGACACGCCTCGGAAACGATAGTCGCTGACGAGCCCGACGGCGCCGCTGACGGTGACTTCCTTCGGAGGCGCGGTGTCGTCCTGCGCGAAGGCCGGCGTTGCGGCAGCCAAAGCAATGCCGCCGAGAAGAATAGTGGTGAAGCGCATCGTTTCCCTTTCGATACCGGAAGTCGATGTCCGCCCTGCATCCGTGGACGCCGCATCTTTAGGAGCTAACCCCAGCGCGGTCTTTCCAACGGTGACACCGCGATGACAGCCCGTGGTGCGCCGCACAAGCGAATCTTGCGTACAATCGGGCTTTGACAGCACGCATGTTGCGCAACCGCCACAGTGCCACCGGGCAGTTGAGGCGGGTAGCCACCGTGCCTCAGCGCACCACGATGTTGATCGAGCGCCGTTTTTCCCAGCCTTCGACCTCCAGCTCGGGGATATTCGCATCGATCTCCGGATATCCGATGCAAAGATACGCCACGAGCTGCCATGTCTCGGGTATTTCGAGGATCTCGCGGACGCGGGAAGGCTCCAAGATCGAGACCCAGCCGAGACCGATTCCGTGCGCGCGCGCTGCTAGCCAGAGCGTGTGGACCGCGATGACGGCGGAATAGGCGACGCTCTCAGGCATGGTCCGGCGGCCGAGACCGTGGCCCTGCTCCGGATCGGGTTCGACGAACACCGCGACATGACACGGCGCCTGTTCGAGCCCCGCGAGCTTGAGCCGCGCGTAGGTGGCTGTCCTCGCCCCGTCCTGCGTCGTCAACGCCGCCGCGTTGCACGCCTCGAAGTCCGCGCGGACTGCGGCTCGGCGGGCGGGGTCGTCGACCGTGACGAACCGCCACGGCTGACTGAGTCCGACCGACGGTGACGCGTTGGCGATCTCCAGCAACCGATCGAGCAACCCGGCCGGCAGCGGGTCGCATCGAAAACGCCGGACGTCGCGGCGCCAGCGGAACAGCGTATCCAGTTCCGCATGAAACGCCGGTGCGAAGATCGGTGCTTCGGTGGCCGCCCCCGCGCGTGCGCCTTGATTGGAAACAGTCTAGCCGTTCGCGATCGAGAACGCGGCGAGCCCGGCTTCGAGGTCGGCGATCAGGTCGGCTGGATCCTCCAGGCCGATCTGGAGGCGGACCATCGGGCCGGCGGCGTCGCGCCTGGTGACGCTGCGATGGCGCTGTGGATCGACCGGGATGGCGAGGCTTTCGAAGCCGCCCCAGCTATAGCCGATGCCGAACAGTTGCAGCGTATCGATCAGCGCAGCGCGCGATGCCTCGTCGCCGCCGTTCAGGACGAACGAGAACAGCCCGCTGGAGCCCTTGAAGTCGCGGACGAACAGGTCGTGGCCGGGGCAATCGGGGAGTGCGGGGTGGAGTACCTGCGCGACTTCGGGGCGGGACTTGAGCCACTTGGCGATGGTCAGCGCGCTCGACTGGTGCTGTGCGAGGCGGACCGCCATCGTGCGGAGGCCGCGGCTGCCGAGCCAGCAATCGTCGGGACTGGCGACCTGGCCGAGCTGGAAACTGGTCTCGCGGAGTTTCTTGAAATGGCCGGGTGCGGCGGTGACCGAGCCCAGCATGACGTCCGAATGGCCGACGACGTATTTGGTGCCGGCGAGGATCGTCAGGTCGACGCCGCGCTCGATTGCGGGGAAGAACAGCGGGGTGGCCCAGGTGTTGTCGAGCAGCGTCGTCACGCCGCGCGCCTTGGCGGCGGCGACGATCGCGGGGACGTCCTGCACCTCGAAGCTGAGCGAACCCGGGCTCTCCATGAAGACCGCCCGCGTATTCTCGCCGATCAGATCGGCGATGCCCGCGCCTATCATCGGGTCGTAATAGCGCGTGGTGATGCCGAACCGCTTGAGCAGGCCGCCCGCCATGCCGCGCGTCGGGTCGTAGGCGCTGTCGACGAGCAGCAGTTCGTCGCCTGGGGACAGTACCGACAGCAGCGCCGCGGCGATCGCCGCGACGCCCGAGCAATAGAGGAACGTTCCCTCCGCGCCAGGCTCGAGCGAGGTCAGCGCGTCGGCGAGGCTCCACTGCGTCGGCGTGCCCTTGCGCCCGTAGAACAGCCGGTGGTGCGTATCGCGGGTGGCGCTGTCGCGGAGGTGGCCGACCGAGTCGTAGAGGATGGTCGAGGCGCGCCAGACCGGCGGGCTGACGATTCCCTGCGTCCACTCCTTGCGACGGCCGGCGAGGACTACCTTGGTCGCATCGCCGACCGGCTTGTTCGTGTCGCTCATGCTGTTCCCGTTGCCTTGGGTGTGGACGGATCGCCGCCCCATTCGGACCAGCTGCCGTCGTACAGCGCCGCCTCGTTGCCGAGCAGGTGCGCGCCGAATGCGAGGACGGATGCGGTGATGCCCGAGCCGCAGGTGGTGACGAGCGGCTTCGACAGATCGATGCCGGCCTTGTCGAACTCGGCCTTCAGCGCGTCGCCCGTCTTCCACGTGCCGTCTGCGTTGAATATCGCGCCCTGGGGCAGGTTCTTCGAGCCCGGAATATGCCCCGGCGCCGTGCCCGCCCGCGGGTCTTCCTCCGCACCGGTGAAACGCGCCGCCGAGCGTGCGTCGAGCACCTGCTCCGCGCCGCTCTCGACGTTCGCCTTCATCTGGTCGAGATCGCGCACGCCTTTCAGGTCCGCCCAGGTCGTGAAGTGACGATGCCGTGGCGTTTCCTTGCCCGACGCGATCTCGCGCCCCTCGGCCTGCCACTTCGCCAGCCCGCCATCGAGGATCGCGACGTTGTGCGCGCCGAACAGCCGCAGCATCCACCACGCCCGGGCCGAGGTGTGCCAGGGCGAGCTGTCGTACAGGACGATCCGGCTGCCATCGCCGAGCCCCAGCGTCTGCATCCGGCTCGCGAACTTTTCCGCGGACGGCAACATATTGGGGAGGTCGCTGTCGGTATCGCGCAGCTCGGCGAGGTTCATGAATACCGCGCCGGGGATATGCGCCGCCTCATATTCCGCCGCCGTGTCGCGTCCCTCGGCATAGGTCGCGTCGACGATCCGCAGATCACTCGCGCCCAGTTCGTTCGCCAGCCATTCGGTGCTTACCAACGCGTCCATATGCGGCTCCTTGTGCTGAAGCCGTCAGTAGCCAGCGGGGCCGCTCGCGTCGAGGGAGGCAAGGAACCCCGCCGCCTGCGCGCGCGTCGCCTGCTGGTCCGCCTCGGTCTGCTTGTGCCAATTGCGATACGGCATCGCGAGCCGCGGATTACGCCCGAGCTTGTCCTCGTGCCGCGCAAGGAAATCCCAATAGAGCGCATTGAACGGACACGCATCCGGCCCGATCCGCTGCTTCACATTATACCGGCATTGCCCGCAATAATCGGACATCCGATCGATATATGCGCCCGACGAGATATACGGCTTCGACCCGAGCAGCCCGCCATCGCCGAACTGGCTCATCCCCAGCGTGTTCGGGAGTTCGACCCACTCATAGGCGTCGACATACACCTCCAGATACCAGAGGTGGACCTTCGCCGGGTCCGCGCCGATCAGCAGTGCGAAATTGCCCGTCACCATCAGCCGCTGGATATGATGCGCGTGCGCTGTCTCCAGCGTCTGGCCGATCGCCTCGCGCAAACAGTGCATGTCGGTCTCGCCGGTCCAGTACCAGCCGGGGAGTTCGCGGGTATGATCGAGGAAGTTGCGCTCGACATAGTCCGGCCCCTCGCGCCAGTAGATGCCGCGCATATATTCGCGCCAGCCGATGATCTGGCGGATATAGCCCTCGACCGCGTTCAGCGGCGCGCGACCGGCATGATATTCCGCCTCCGCCCGCCGGCATAGGTCGAGCGGATCGAGCAGTCCCGAATTGATGTACGGCGACAGGATCGAGTGCCACAGATGCCGCTCGCCGGTGAGCATCGCATCCTCGTAATCGCCGAACTGCGGCAGCGCGTGGCGGAAGAAGTTCGCGGCCTGCCGCTCGGCATCTTCGGCGGTCACCGCATAATCGAACCCGTCGAGGCTCCCCGGGTGATCCGCGAACCGCTCCGCCACCAGCGCCAGCACGTCGCGCGTGATCGCGTCCGGCGCGAACACCAGCGGACGCGGCATGAGCAGGTCGTTCTTGGCAGGCTTGCGGTTTTCCTTGTCGAAATTCCAGCGATCCCCCTCGGGCTTGCCGTCCGTCATCAGCAACCCGGTGCGCGTCCGCATCTGACGGTAGAACCACTCCATCGTCAGCGATTTGCGCTCGGCCGCCCAGTTTTCGAAGTCGGCATGGCTGGCGATGAAACGGTCGTCGCGGCGGATCTCGACCGGGATGCCGAAGAGCGTCTCCCAGCTTTCGAGCATCGCCATGACGCGCCACTCGCCGCCCTCGGTCACGAATATCCGCTCGGGGTCATGCCGCTCGACCGCCCGCGCGATCTCGCCGGTGAAGCTGCCCCCGTTGTCGAGGTCGTCGAGCCTGGTGTATTCCACCGTCCACCCGGCCTCGCGCAGCGCCTCGGCATGATGCCGCATCGCCGACAGGATGTATGCGATCTTGCGCTTGTGGTGCCGGACGTAGGTCGTCTCCTCATCGACCTCCATCATCAGCACGATCGTCGTCGCAGGGTCGCAACCGCGGAGCGACGCGAGATCCATCGTAAGCTGATCGCCGAGGATCGGTACGAGCGTCTTCGCGGTCATATCCTCAACCCTTCCGTCACCCGGGACGTGTTCCGGGGGCCACCGTTCAGCACGCTCGCCGACCATGGAGTCCGCGGACGGGTGGATGCCGGAACAAGTCCGGCATGACGACGAGCAGTATCACCCACTTTGCGCTGTCCCGTTCGCTTCCTACATGGAGGCTCATGACCGTTCCAACGAACCCATTGCATCTCGGCCAAAACAGCGCCCTCCCCGCCTCTCCAGAAGAGGCCGTGCTCGATTATGTTCCGAACCCTCGGCCCGGCCGGACGTATCTCGTGCGGTTCGCCGCACCCGAGTTCACGTCGCTGTGCCCGGTCACCGGCCAGCCCGACTTCGCGCACCTCGTCATCGACTATGTCCCGGGCGAGACGATCGTCGAGTCGAAGTCGCTGAAGCTCTTCTTGAGCAGCTTCCGCAACCATGCCGGGTTCCACGAGGATTGCACCATGGGCATCGGCGAACGCCTGTTCGACGAGATGAAGCCGGTATGGCTGCGTATCGGCGGCTACTGGTATCCACGCGGTGGAATCCCGATCGACGTGTTCTGGCAATCGAGTGCACCGCCACAAGATCTTTGGCTGCCCGACCAGGGAGTCGCCCCGTATCGCGGCCGAGGATGAAGGTCGTGGATGAAGGTCGCGGATGAAGGTCGCGGATGAGGCACGGAAAATATCGATTTGATTTAGACCGATATTATTCCCGTGCTGCACTGCAGTATGTGAGGAAACTTTATGCTATCTGAACCGTTGAATTGATTGCGCGACCGGGCCTTCCCAGAAGTGCGCGCTCAAACGAGGGACAGGGTATGGTGAAACCGGCGGACGGTGGGAATATCGCGCGACTGGCGCTGATCGGTAATTTTCTGCCGAGGCAGTGTGGGATAGCCACTTTCACGACCGACGTTTTCACGGCCATGCGCGCGCGCTTTCCCGAGATCGCCGTCGATGTGTATGCGATGGACGATCATCCCGGCAGGTACGATTACCCCGCTGAAGTCACGGGCACGATCGCCGAAGCCGACCTGTCGGCGTATATCGACACCGCACGAAAGATCGAAGCCAGTGGCGCACAGGCGATCTGGCTGCAGCACGAATACGGCATCTTCGGCGGTCCGGCAGGCGAGCACCTCCTCGCGTTGCTCGATCGCACCACCCTGCCGGTCATCGTTACTCTGCACACCATTCTCGAGAAGCCCAATGCCGACCAGCGTCGCGTGCTCGAAGGGTTGCTGCGCCGTGCTGCCCGCGTAATCGTCATGGCCGAGCGCGGCCGCGACATTCTCCAGCGTGTCTATGGTGCCAATTCGCGCCAGATCGTCATGATCCCGCACGGCGTGCCCGATCGCGACCTGCTCGATCCCGCGACGCTGAAGGACAAGTTCGGCTGGGAAGGCCGCAAGGTCATGCTGACGTTCGGCCTGCTCGCCCCCAACAAAGGGATCGAGACGGTCATCAACGCGCTGCCTGCGGTGATCGCGAAGCATCCCGACCTGCTGTACGTCGTGCTCGGCGCCACCCACCCGAACCTCGTCGCGTACGAAGGCGAGAAGTACCGCGACAAGCTGAAGGCGCTCGCAACAGAGAAGGGCGTTGCCGACAATGTCGCGTTCGTCGATGCATTCCTCGAACATGGCGAACTGCTCGATTATCTCCAGGCGGCGGACGTCTATGTGACGCCGTACACGAACCCTGCGCAGATCACGTCGGGCACGCTCAGCTACGCGATTGGCGTCGGCAAGCCCGTCATTTCGACGCCTTATGTCCACGCGACCGAGATCCTCGCGGATGGCCACGGCGTGCTCGTCCCGTTCGGCGACATCGATGCGTTCGCGCGCGAGATCGACGCGCTGATGTCGAACGATCGCGATCGCAACCGTCTGGCCGAGCGTGCCTATGCGCGCGGCCGCACGATGATCTGGCCAAAGCTCGCCGAGGCGATGATGACGGAGATCCGTGCGATCGTGGCGGCGCGCCCTTTTCGCCTAGCCAAGGTGCCAGCCCCGCTGAAGCTGCTGACGCCTGATTTCGCCGCGGTCGAGCGGATGAGCGATTCGACCGGCATGCTCCAGCATTCGATCTATTCGATCCCCGATCGTCGCCACGGGTACTGCATCGACGACAATTGCCGCGCGCTGATGCTGATGAGTGCGATGCCGGGTCTCGACGATGTCGCCCGCGACAAGTGGATGACGATCTATGCGTCGTTCGTGCAGTATGCCTGGAATCCGGACACGCGCCGGTTCCGCAACTTCATGAACTTCGATCGCACCTGGTGCGAGGATTCGGGTTCGGAGGATTCGAACGGCCGCACGCTCTGGTCGCTCGGCGTCACCGCGCGCGATGCGCAGGCCGCCAAGCACCGCGACTGGGCGACGGCGATGTTCGATTCCACCGCATCGATGGCGCTCGAACTCGGCAGCCTTCGCGCGCAGGCGTTCGCCATGCTCGGCGCGGCGGCGATGCTGGAGGCCAAGCCCGGTCACCAGTTGTCGTTGTCGATCCTCGAGGCCTTCCCCAAGGTCCATCTCGACCTGCTCGCAAAGGCACGCCGCCCCGAATGGCAGTGGTTCGAGATCGTGCTGGCCTATGACAATACGCGCCTCCCACAGGCGCTGATCCGGGCAGGCCAGGCGCTTGACCGTCAGGACCTGATTGACTGCGGCCTAGCCACGCTCGACTGGATCGTCGCCAAGCAGACTTCGCCGGAGGGTCGCTTCCGCGCAGTCGGGTCGGAAAGCTTCCACCGGCCCTATGCCGAACCGTTGCAGTTCGATCAGCAGCCGCTGGAGGCTCAAGCGACGGTCGATGCATGCGCCGCGGCGTATGACGCGACCGGCGACGTGCGCTGGCGTGACGAAGCGTTGCGCGCCTATGGCTGGTTCCTGGGCGTCAACGACCTCGACCTGCCGCTCGCGAGCGTCGCGGATGGCGGTTGCTACGATGGTTTGATGCCCAACGGGCTCAACCGGAACCAGGGCGCCGAGTCGATTTTGGCGCTCCAACTCGCAAGCTGTGCGATTTCAGGGGTATCAAAGGCAGCGCAAAGCGTGGCAGGAGCGGCGCGCGTCGTCGCCTAGCCACGCTAGTGACAGCCTGACAGGCGACGGTGCGCTGAGTGGAACGACGCGGGGCACTGCTACGATGGATCTGTTCAACCACCAGCTGCGGCTGCACGCGGACCCTTCGCGTGTCGTCGTGCGGCCGTTCCATATCGCCTGGGGCGGTCATGGCGGCGCACCGAGCCGCACCGAGCGGCTTGTCGGCGAAGTGCTGGAGATGACGTCCGCGCAGGCGCGCGCGCAGCTTGAGGTCGTGCTGAAGGATTTCGAGGCACGCCACTGGCAGACGCGGCGCGTGTTCATGACGCGCTACGACCAGATCGAGGACATGCTCGGGCTTAACGGCTCGGAGATCGGCGACGAGAAGCGTCAGCTGATCGGTGCGTATTTCTGTCACGAATACAGCTATGCCGCCGCCGCGCTCATGAACCCAAGCGCAGTGCCGCATTTCGACCAGTCGGGGATGCCGCCGGGCTCGATGCGGATACTGATGTCGCTGCGCGCGGTCGGCGAGGGTCACATCTCGTCGGTGGCGTTCCGCGAGGGCATCATCACCTGCGAAAACCAGATGAAGCTCGCGCCCGAGCCACCGTTCGCGACCGCAACGGATGCAGTCGGCAGCGGCGAGGACGAGATGCCGGTCGGCCCCGTCACCGTCTATCGCCACCGCGACAGCACGCTGAGCGGCACGGTGATCTTCCCGATCACGCAGGCGCAGTCGAAGGGCCTCGAAGATCTGCGCATCGTCCGGTTCCAGCACGAGAACGGCGAGTATGAATGGATCGGCACGTATACCGCGTATAACGGCTCGGTGATCCAGTCCGAACTGATGCGCACCCGCGATTTCCGCGCGTTCGACCTGGTGCCGATGACCGGCCCGGCCGCCCGCAACAAGGGCATGGCGCTGTTCCCGCGGAAGGTGAACGGCCAGTACATGATGATCGGCCGGCAGGACGGCGAGAATTTGTTCCTGCTCAAGTCCGACACGCTGACCGACTGGGACGACGGCGAAAAGATCCTGACGCCGCAATATCCGTGGGAGCTGGTGCAGATCGGCAATTGCGGCCCGCCGATCGAGCTCGACGAGGGCTGGCTGTTGCTGACGCATGGTGTGGGCGCGATGCGGAAATATTCGATCGGCGCGGTGCTGCTCGACAAGGACGATCCGTCGAAGGTTATCGGGCGGACCAAGCAGCCGATCCTAGCCGCGAAGGACCAGGACCGCGAGGGGTATGTGCCCAACGTCGTCTACAGCTGCGGCGCGCTGAAGCATGGGGATACGATCTTCATGCCGTACGGTATTGCGGATAGTTCGGTCGGGTTCGCGTTCGTGCCGATCAAGGACATGCTCGCTGCGATGAAATAAGGCTGGTGGGTTAGGATCACGTCCCGACCACCATACCGAAGCACCACCCCGGCGAAGGCCGGGGCCCAATTGGGGGCCCTAGATAACGGCGCACTGCGCTTCGTTACGACCACCTTTCCAATTGGGCCCCGGCCTCCGCCGGGGTGGTGGAATGGGCCAAGGCCCCAACCCAATCTTGTTCTCCCGCGAAGGCGGGAGCCCAGTCTGGATCCCCGCCTTCGCGGGGAAACAACCTTACTTCGACGGGTGAGTTACCGCGAAGCCGCCATCGTCCGCCGATACATCACCCACGTCAGCACCGCGAACAGCAGCGTCCCGCCAACCAACGCCACGCTAGCAAACCCGTCCCCGACCAGCGCCAACGGCGTCTCCTGGTTGGTCAGGTACACGATCCCCGCAAACCCGACGCCCCACAGCGACTCCCCGACGATCATGCCCGTCGCCGTCAGCACGCCCATCCGCTTGGCAAGTTCAGGATCCCGAGCCCGGTCCGCCCAGCGATCATACGCAAACCCGACGACAGCCCCGATCGTAACCGGCAGCGTCACCGACATCGGCAGATACACGCCGAGCCCTACCCCAAGCGGCGGCAACCGCAGCTTGCCCGCCTTGCCGAGCAACTCGTCGACCGCGATCACCAAAACGCCAGTCAGCGCCCCATACCCGATCATCGCCCAGTTCAGATTGCCCCCCAGCACACCCTTCGCGAGCGCCGAGATCAACGCCGCCTGAGGCGCCGCCAGCGCATTGGGCCCCGCCCCCGGCGCGCCGGCAAACCCCAGAGTGCTACCGAGCAAGTTCAACACCGGCGGCACCACGATCGACCCGAACACCACGCCGATCAACAGCGCGACCTGCTGTTTCCAGGGCGTCGCGCCGACCAGCTGGCCGGTCTTCAGATCCTGGAGATTGTCGTTCGAGATCGTCGCGATCCCGAACACGATGCCCGTCACGATCAATCCGTACGCGACCAGCGCCTGCGTCGTCCCCGGCTCGACCGCGCGGCCGAACCACGACACCAGCAGGATCGACGCCGCGAGGATGGCGAGGATGCCGATCCCCGACACCGGCGAGTTCGATGCGCCGATCAGCCCCGCCATGTATCCACACACCGCCGCGATCACGAGGCCGATGACGAGGATGAACACCAGGCTCCCCGCGATCAGCCCGATCGCCGATGCCTCCAGCGGACCACCCTGCAACACCGTCCACAGCAGGATGCCGATCGGCACCAGCATCGCCAGCGACGCGATCCCGACGATCCCGATCGGAATGTCGCGCTCCTCCAGCGCCAGAATCTCGCCGCCCCGCTTGGCCGCCGAAGCCGCCAGCGCCGAACGCACCCCGCCAACGACAGGCCCGGCGATCTTCAAGAGCGTCCAGATCGCGGCAACGCCGATCACGCCCGCACCGAAGAAGCGAACGTCCGAGCGGAACACGGTGGTCGCAATCACTTCGGCGGTGCCGGTCACGCTCCCGCCCGAGGTCAGGATCGGCAGCAGGATCCACCACCCGATCACCACTCCCGCGAACATCGCCATCCCGACCGAGATGCCGACCAGATGCCCCGCGCCGAGCAACGCGAAAGACAGCCCGCCCGAGATCCCGGTCGCACCTGCGCCGACGCGGAACCACGTCGCGGCTTCGGCGGCGGCGAGCTTGGTCTGCGTCAGGATCGCGAAACCGGCCGAGACGACCGCATTGGCGACGATGATGCCCAACCCGCGCGCGCTTTCCTCGCCGCCTTCGCGACTGCCCGCGCCGACCTTCAGAACCTCGGCGGCCGCGCGGCCCTCAGGGTACGGCAACACCGTGTCGACGACCAGCGCGCGGCGCAGCGGTACCGAGAACAGCACCCCGAGCACGCCACCGAACATTGTGATCGCCGCGGTGGTGAAGAACGGAAAGCCCTGCCACCAGCCGATCATCACGAGACCCGGCAGCACGAAGATGATCGCGGCGAGCGTGCCCGCGGCCGATGCGATCGTCTGGACGATGTTGTTCTCGAGGATCGTCGAATCCTTGAACGCCCGCAGCACCGCCATCGAGATCACTGCCGCCGGGATCGACGTCGCGAACGTCAGCCCGATCTTGAGCCCGAGATAGACGTTCGCCGCGGTGAACAGCAAAGTGATGATCCCGCCGAGCACGATCCCGCGAAAGGTAAGCTCGCGCATGCTCGTCTCGGGTCCCGTTTCGGGTACGCCCCGCGTCGCGTCGGTCATCTGGTGTGTCCTGAAAATTCAGGCTCCCGAATGCCGCGTAAGCTTCTGGAGCGCAACCACCGCCCCCTCCGTCACCGGACCTGTTCCGGGGTCCACGGTTCCGCAAACTCACTTCTCTCGATTATGCGGAACGGTGGATGCCGGAACGAGCCCGGCATGACGGAGGAGCGGGAGGAAACCGTATCGCGCACCACTAGCTTGCTACCGCGCCGCCATCCGCCGCGCGAAATGCACCTCGACCGCCCGCGTCACGCTCTCCGCGATCCGGTGCCGCCCTTCCTCGCTGTCCAAAAACGCCGCGTCCTGCGGATTCGAGATATAGCCCGTCTCGAACAGGATCGACGGCATGTCGGGCGCTTTCAACACCATCAGCGACGCCATCCGGTGGAAGTTCGCCTTGAGCGGCATCAACGGCCTGGCCTCGCGCCCGAGTAACCGCGCGAACGTCGCCGAGGCGTTCATCGTCTCGCGCTGAGTCAGGTCGATCAGGATCGACGACACGTCCGCGGGCGCCTCGCCGAGGTTCACGCCGGAGATCACGTCCGCCTTGTTCTCTCGTGCCGCCAGCCGTGCCGCTTCCTTGTCAGACGCCACCTCGGACAGTGTGTAAGCCGTCGCGCCGGTCGCATTTTCAGAGCCCGTGCTGTCGCAGTGGATCGAGATGAACAGGTCACCCTTCAACCGCCGGGCAACTCCGTACCGTTCGCGCAGGATCAGATACCGGTCGTCACTCCGCGTCAGCGCCACGCGCACGCGCCCAGACGCCAGCAGCTCGTCGCGGATGGCTTTCGCGACCTTCAGCGTCACGTCCTTCTCGCGCAGTCCGTTCGGCCCGATCGCGCCCGGATCGACGCCGCCATGCCCTGCATCGATCACCACCAGTGGTCGCGTGTCGTCGCCCTGCACGCGCGGCAATTTCATGCCCCGCGCCTTGGGCGGCACAGGGACCGACACCTTGTACTTGGGCCGCGACGCAGCCCCAAAATTGAACGGGAAGAAGTTCAGCGGCCCGGCGATCCCCGCCTGCGCGAACTGGGCGTGATCGACCGTGCGCAATGCCAGCGTCAGTTCCCGCCCATCGGAATCGAACCCGCCGTCCGTGACGATGGCCGGCTCGGCCAGATCGAACACCATTCGCATGCCTGAACGCCCGCTGCGCATCTGCGTAACGCCGGTCACCAGCCCCCGCGCCGCGACCTCGCGTCCCGGAGTCGCGCCGGTCACGTCGACCGCGATCTGACGCGGCCCGGTCAGCACGCGGCTAACGGCGTTGCCGACCGCTTCGTCGAAGCGGATGACGATCCGCCCGTCACGAATCGCGACGCTCTGCACGGTCGCCGCCCAGGCGGGGACGCTCGACAGCCAGCCGGCCATGAGGGCGATCACCGTGAACACCCCGCGTCCTTGCCGTGCGGATCGCCCGCCGGTCCAGCGAAAAGCCATGATACACCCCTTTGATCGATACATCCGATCGCTGCACGGAAAGGTAAGCCCCGGCGTCCCAAGAGCGGGTTGCGGTGTGCGGTTAATTTGCCGTTTGCCATGAATTTGCCGGCAAGGCTGTGCCGGCCCGGCAAATCTGCGCCTTCCCGCCCTTAATTCGAGCCGAAACGCGCGCGAAACCAGGCTCTCCGGGGCTAGTTGCGAGATCGGGTATGCAGTGCTAGTCTTGTCGTACAGCCGTGTGTCGCCTAGTTTTACCAGCGACGCGCCGGTCTCCACGCCCGCCTGCGGATCCTTCGCCGGCGCCGCACTTCAGGTTGACGCTCGAATGACGCATTCCCCCCGCCCCGCTCTCCGACCGGCTTTCGCCGACGGTATCGCGGTCGTGCGGGCGCCGCAGGGAGAGTTCCCGCGGCATGCGAACCGAGCAGAGGCAGTTTCGCATACCATCCGCGAGTCAGGGCGTCCGTGCCCGACCGCACCACCATCAAGCGCGCAACGGCTGCCGACAGGCCCGGCGCGCGCGCGGAGAATCTATAATGACAACGCGCATGCTGATCGACGCACGCCACCGGGAAGAGACCCGGATCGCAGTCGTCAAGGGTAACCGGATCGAGGAATTCGATTTCGAGAGTGCCGAACGCAAGCAGCTCAAGGGCAATATCTACCTCGCCAAGGTCACGCGGGTCGAGCCGTCGCTCCAGGCGGCGTTCATCGATTACGGCGGCAATCGCCACGGCTTCCTCGCGTTCAGCGAAATCCACCCCGATTACTACCAGATCCCCAAGGAAGATCGCGACGCGCTTCTCCGTGAGGAAGCAGAACATGCCGCCGAGGAGGCCGCCCTGCGCGCCGATTACGATTCGGACGAAGACGAGGGTGACGACGAGGACGACATCGAGCGCTTCGAGGACGATGGCGGGGTAGACCCCGACGTCGCCGACGAGCTCGAAGGCGGCGAAGAGGCCGGTGACGCACCCCGTCGCAAGCGCAAGCCAAGCGCCGACGATGCCGCGGTAGAGGACCTGCGCGAGCGTCGCATGAACCTGCGCCGCCGCTACAAGATCCAGGACGTGATCCATCGCCGCCAGGTGCTGCTCGTCCAGGTCGTCAAGGAGGAGCGCGGCAACAAGGGCGCGGCTCTGACCACGTACCTCAGCCTCGCCGGTCGCTACTGCGTGCTGATGCCGAACACGTCGCACGGCGGCGGCATTTCGCGCAAGATCAGCAACGCGGGCGATCGCAAGCGCCTGAAGACGATCATGGCCGACATGCAGTTGCCGCCGTCGATGGGCTGCATCGTCCGCACCGCGGGCCTCCAGCGCTCGAAGGTCGAGATCAAGCGCGACTTCGATTACCTCGCCCGCCTCTGGGACGGCATCCGCGAAGCCACGCTGAACGCGTCGGCCCCCGCGCTCGTCTACGGCGACAGCGACCTGATCAAGCGCGCGATCCGCGACATCTACAACAAGGAAATCGAAGAGGTCATCGTCGAGGGCGAGGACGGCTATCGCCAGGCGCGCGAGTTCATGCGCCTGCTGATGCCGACGCACGCCCGCCGCATCAAGCATTACGCCGACCCCGTACCGCTGTTCCAGCGCGCTGGCGTCGAGGATCAGCTTGCCGCGATGTACCACCCCGTCGTCCAGCTGAAGTCGGGCGGCTACCTCGTCATCAACCCGACCGAGGCGCTCGTCTCGATCGACATCAACTCGGGCCGTTCGACGCGCGAGCATTCGATCGAGCAGACCGCGACCGCGACCAACCTCGAAGCCGCCCAGGAAATCGGCCGCCAGCTCCGCCTGCGCGACATGGCCGGGCTCGTCGTCATCGACTTCATCGACATGGATAACAATTCCAACGTCCGTAAGGTCGAGAAGGCGATGAAGGAGGCGCTCAAGAACGATCGCGCGCGCATCCAGATCGGCCGCATCTCGTCGTTCGGCCTCATGGAAATGAGCCGCCAGCGCCTGCGCACCGGCGTGCTCGAAGCCTCGACGCGCCCCTGCCCGCATTGCGAAGGCACCGGCCTGGTCCGCACCGCGTCGTCGTCGGGCATCTCGGCGCTTCGCCTTATCGAGGACGAGGCCGCCCGCGGTCGCGGTTCGCTGCTCACCCTGCGCGCGAGCCAGGAAGCGGCGGTCTACATCCTCAACCGCAAGCGCGCCGACATCGCCGAGATCGAGGATCGCTACGGCGTGATCGTCGAGATCATCCCCGGCCAGGACGAGGAAGGCGCGCACATGACGGTCGATGCCAGCGGCCCGCCGCCCGCGCACGCCCCGAAGTTCATCCAGATCATCGAGGAAGACGAAGACGACCTCCCCGAGGAGATCGAGGACGAGATCGAGGAGGACGAGGTCGAAGAGGCCGAAGCCGAGCAGCCGCGTCGTCGTGAGCCCCGCGAACAGAATGCACCCCGTGAGGGTCGCGATGCAGACGGTGAAGGCGGCAAGAAGCGCCGTCGTCGTCGCGGTCGTCGCGGTCGCGCGCGTCCGGGTGAAGAGGGCGCAGCAGAGGGCGCCAACGAGGACGGTTCGTTCGAAGACGCCGACACCAACGTCGAGGAAATCGACGAGGTCGAGGGCGACATCGTCGAAGTCGGCGGTGGCGAAGCGGTCGAGGCTGGCGCTCCTGCCGACCAGGCGAATGGCGTCGAGGGCGAAGGCCGTCGTCGTCGCGGTCGTCGGGGGCGTCGTGGCGGTCGCCGCAACGAGCAGGGCTCGGAGAACGGCCAGTCGGTCGCCGTCAGCAGCGTCGACGACGCCCAGCTGATCGCCGAGGCACCAGAAGCGGAAGCGTACGAGCCGGTCGAATCGACCTATGCCGAGCCCCCTTACGAACCCGCGTTCACGCCAGCCGTCGAGGAAGCTCCGGTCGCGGAAGTCGCCGAGGGTCCGAAGATGCGCCGTCGTCCGCGCGCGCGTGCGGCCGCCGCTGCGGCAAACATCGTTGAGGCGGTGGCGGATGCAGCGCCCAAGGCACGCCGCGGTCGCAAGCCGCGCGCGGTCGAGGCGGAAGCCGAGACGGTTGCGCCGGAGCCGGTGGTTCCGGAGCCCGTCGTTCCGGAGCCGGTCGCTCCAGAGCCCGTCGCTGCCGAGCCGACCCCAAAGCCGGGCCGCCGTCGCCGCGCGGCGGTCGCCGACGCCACGATGGAAGAGGTGAGCGTAACGCCCGCCGAGACCATCGAAGCCTCCGCGCCGAAGCCGAAGCGTGCGCGTCGCAAGGCATCGGACGCAACGGTCCAGACTCCGGCGGTCGAGGCCGCGCCCGTCGAGGAAGCGCCTGTAAAGGTCGCCAAGCCCCGCGGTCGTCCTCGCAAGACGCCGATCGTCGAAGCCGGCGATGCTGCCCCGACCAGCGAGCCGCTCGCCACGCCGTTCGAGACCACCCCGGTAAAGGCCGAAGTCCAACCTCAGGACATCGACACAGCCGATAATAACGACGACCCCGACGGCTCCCCCCGCCGCGGCTGGTGGCAGCGCACCTTCGGCGCCTGACGCCGAAGCCTAACTACCAAGGAAACGGGCGCGACCGAAAGGCCGCGCCCGTTTTCGTTTGTGGCGAGGGGCGATCGTCGGGCCGCGGGGTATCCTTCAGCGTCCAACGCCCCCTCTCGGGAAGGTCGAAAGCTTGTTTCCCCGCGAAGGCGGGGACCCAGACTGGGCACCCGCCTTCGCGGGTGAACAAGACAGGAGAGCGATGCGAGGTTTGGGTTCCAGCGCCGTATTGGGGCACACATGAAACCTCCAATCGCTACCACCCCGGCAAAGGCCGGGGCCCAATTGGAACGGTGGCAATAATCGAGGCCCGCCCACAGTTAGCATCGTTCCCCAATTGGACCCCGGCCTCCGCCGGGGGTGGTGGTCAGACGGCACTTTCAAGAACACGCCATCTCACGCCAACGAACCAAAACCCGTCACCCGAGCGCAAGCTGGGGTATCCCACGTGGCACGCGACACCCGCCAAACGATGATATCCCAGCTTTCGCTGGGATGACGGAGAGAGAGAGAGACGAGGACAGCGGGTGGTGTCGCCACCCACTTACCCCCCCGGGCAAACCCCTGTCCTACACAAGCAGACCCTGCTCCCCTCCCCAACGCCACCCCCACTCCCCATCAACCCCGCAAAAACCGCTCCCCGCGCCTATACTTCCTGTACTTCACTCCACCGCACGCCCGGCCGCACGACCATTGCCCCCCCGCCCCCAATCAACGATAACCCGTAAAATGAAGCGCTTCGTAGCCGCCGCAGCCACCGCCCTCCTCCTCTGGACGACGCCCCTCCAAGCCCAGTCGATCCTCCGCGACGCCGAGACCGAAACGATGTTCGCGGAGATGTCCAACCCGCTCATCAAGGCGGCCGGGCTATCGACGCGTGACGTGAAGGTCGTCCTCATCAACGACGACTCGATCAACGCGTTCGTCGCCGGCGGCCAGACCGTCTACGTCCACTCAGGCCTCATCCAGGCCGCCGACAACGCCAACGAAGTCCAGGGCGTCATCGCGCACGAGCTCGGCCACATCGCAGACGGCCACGTTGTCCTCGCCGACCGCGGTACCAAGCCCGCAATGGGCATGTACCTCCTCTCGATGGTCCTCGGCCTCGCCGCGATGGCTGCCGGCAGCGGCGAAGCGGGCGCCGGCATCATGGCCGCGGGCCAGCAGGCGGCGATGGGCACCTATCTCTCGTTCAGCCGCGTCCAGGAATCCACCGCCGACGCCACCGGCGCCAAATTCCTGCGCGAAGCCAACGTCACCGGCCGCGGCATGCTCAGCTTCTTCAAGAAATTGCAGCAGCAGGAATACCGCTTCGGCACCGCCAACATCGATCCCTTCATGCAGTCGCATCCGCTGTCCGGCGAACGCGTCGCGACGCTCACCGCCGATCTGCAAGCCTCCCCCGCCTGGGCCAACAAACCCGACGCGGCCCTCGAAGAACGCTTCCGCCGCGTAAAGGCCAAGCTCGCCGGCTACGTCATGCCCGCCGACCAGACGCTGCAGGCCTACCCGCCCTCGAACCAGTCGATCTACGCGCACTACGCCCGCGCCTACGCGTACCACAAAGCCGGCTACCCCGAAAAAGCCGATGCCGAGGCCAACGCGCTGGTGAAGGCCGAACCCACCGATCCGTATTTCCTCGAGATCAAGGGCCAGATCCTGCTCGAAGCCGGCAAGCCGGTCGAGTCGCTGGTCCCCTTGCGCGAAGCCACCGAAGGCTCGCGCAACAACCCGCTGATCGCCACCACCTTCGGCCACGCGCTGATCGCGACCGAGAACAAGGCGAACTATCCCGAGGCGACCAAGGTGTTACGCACCGCGGTCGGTCGCGACGATCAGAACCCGTTCGCCTGGATGCAGCTCGGCACCGTCTACGAGCTGACCGGCGACACCGCACGCGCAGCGCTCGCCACCGCCGAGCGCGCCAGCATGGGCGGCGACATGCGGACCGCGTCGGCGAGCGCGCAATATGCGCTGGCGAACATCCCCGCGAACACGACCGACTGGATCCGCGCGCAGGATATCGCGATGGCCGCCCAGAACGAGATGGACGACAATCCCAAGCAGTATAAGCGCCGCAAATGAGCAAATTCACATTCCCGGCGATCGCTGTAGCCGGCGCCGTTATCGGAGGCCTCGCGGTCTGGGGCTATGACCGCCAGGGCGGCGGCGTCGAGCGCGCGCAGGTCGAGTCGATCGTCCACGACTACGTCCTCGCGCACCCCGAAATCCTCCCCGAGGCGATGGAAAAGCTTCGCGACCGCGAGTCCGGCAAGACCGTCACCGCCAACCGCGACGCGATCGTCACCCCGTTCGGCAGCGCCTGGGCCGGCAACCCCAAGGGCGACGTCACGCTGGTCGAGTATTTCGACTATAACTGCGGATATTGCCGCGCGAGCCTGCCGATGATCGCCAAGCTGATCGCCGCCGACCCCAAGGTCCGCGTGGTCTTCCGCGAACTCCCGATCCTCAGCGCCGAAAGCCGCATCGCCGCCCGCGCCAGCCTGGCGGCGGCACAACAGGGCAAGTTCGCCACCTTCCACGACGCGCTCTACGCAGGCGGCCAGGTCAGCGAAGCCTCGATCGCAGCGGCCGCGAGCCGGGCAGGCGTAGACACCACGCAAGCAAGCTTCACCAAAACCGCCGACGCAGAAATCGCCAAGAACATGGAAACCGCCGCCAAACTCGGCATGACCGGCACGCCGAGTTGGGTGGTCGGCGACCGCGTCCTCTCCGGCGCGCTGCCGCTGGAGGACCTGCAAAAGGCGGTGGCTGCGGCAAGAGCGGACTAACCCTACCCACTCCGTCACCCCGGACTAGTTCCGGGGTCCACCGTCCCGCAAACTCTCAAGCCGTTGGTTCGCGGAAGGGTGGATGCCGGAACAAGCCCGGCATGACGGAGTGGGTTCGGCAGCCCTTACTTTCCCGTCCCCCGCTCCCCATCTGACACCCACGAAAAAGGGGTGCCAATGACCGAACCGATCCTGTCCATCGCGGGCGTCACCAAGACCTACAAGAGCGGCACCACAGCCCTCCACCCCGTCGACCTCGACATCAAGAAGGGCGAGATTTTCGCCCTCCTCGGCCCCAACGGCGCAGGCAAGACGACGCTCATCAGCATCATCTGCGGCATCGTCACGCCGACGGCCGGCACGATCAAGGTCGCCGGCTACGACGCGATCCGCGACTATAAGCAGGCCCGCAGCCGCATCGGCCTCGTGCCGCAGGAACTGAACGTCGACATGTTCGAGACGGTGCTCGCCACCGTCACCTTCAGCCGCCGCCTGTTCGGCCGCTCCGGCCACAGCGCGTACATCGAACAAGTCCTCCGCGACCTCTCACTCTGGGACAAGCGCGACGCGAAGATCCGCGAACTCTCGGGCGGCATGAAACGTCGCGTCCTGATCGCCAAGGCCTTGGCCCACGAACCCGAGATCCTGTTCCTCGACGAGCCCACCGCGGGCGTCGACGTCGCCCTGCGCCGCGACATGTGGAAGCTCGTCCACCGCCTCCGCGAAGGCGGCACGACGATCATCCTGACGACACACTATATCGAGGAGGCCGAGGAGATGGCCGACCGCGTCGGCGTCATCGACAAGGGCAAGCTGCTGCTGGTCGACGACAAGGCGTCGCTGATGAAGAAGCTCGGCAAGCGCGAGCTGGATGTTTCGCTCCAGGACCCGATGACGACGATCCCCGCCGACCTCGCCGACTGGGACCTGTCCCTGGAAGACGACGGCAAGCGCCTCCGCTACGTGTTCGACGCGCAGGCCGATCATACCGGCATCCCGTCGTTGCTGCGCAAACTCGCCGAACTCGGCATCGGCTTCAAGGATCTCGAAACCAGCAAATCGAGCCTCGAAGACATCTTCGTCGATCTCGTCGGAGAACGCGCATGACCCCGTCCAGACTCCTCCGTCACCCCGGACTCGTTCCGGGGTCCACCGTGCCGCAAACCAACGGCTCAAAGATTATGCGGAACGGTGGATGCCGGAACGAGCCCGGCATGACGGGAGGAGAACGCGCATGAACACCCACGGCATCTGGGCGATCTACCGCTTCGAAATGGCGCGCGCGCTGCGCACCTTGTGGCAGAGTCTCGTCACCCCCGTCCTCACGACCTCGCTCTATTTCATCGTCTTCGGCGGCGCGATCGGCAGCCGCATGCAGCATGTCGGCGGCGTCGATTACGGCAGCTTCATCGTCCCCGGCCTGATCATGCTGTCGTTGCTCACGCAGAGCATTTCGAACGCGTCGATCGGCATCTACTTCCCCAAATTCACCGGCACGATCTACGAACTCCTCTCCGCACCCGTCTCGGCAATGGAGATGGTGATCGGTTACGTCGGCGCGGCGACCACCAAGTCGGTGATCCTCGGGCTCATCATCCTCGCGACCGCGTCGTTCTTCGTGCCACTGCAGATCGAGCACCCGTTCGCAATGATCACGTTCCTGATCCTGACCGCAGTGGCGTTCAGCCTGTTCGGGTTCATCATCGGCGTCTGGGCGAACGGCTTCGAGCAACTGAACTTCGTCCCCGCGCTGCTGATCACGCCGCTGACGTTCCTCGGCGGCGCGTTCTACTCGATCGACATGCTGCCCCAGCCGTGGCGCACCGTCAGCCTGTTCAACCCGGTCGTGTATCTGGTGAGCGGCTTCCGCTGGAGCTTCTTCGGGCAGGGCGACGTCGCGGTCGGCGTGAGCCTCGCGGTCACGGCCGGATTCCTCGCTGTATGCCTGATTGCGATAGCCTGGATCTTCAAGACCGGTTGGCGGATGAAGAACTAAAACCATGTTTCCCCGCGAAGGCGGGGACCCACTCTGGGCTCCCGCCTTCGCGGGAGAACAAGCTTCTCAGCGCATAACCGGCAACGTGATCCGCGAGCCGGCGCAGACCTTCTGCGTCGCCCGCACGTAATCTCCCGGTTTCGCCCGCCCGATATTCGCCACGAACGACTGCGGGTTGCGGTCGATCATCGGGAACCAGCTCGACTGCACTTGCACCATGATCCGGTGCCCCGCCTTGAACACATGGTCATGGTCACGCAGCGGCACGTCCCATGCGACGACCTTACCCGGCACGAGCGGCTGCGGCGCCGTATCGCTCGCCAGGAACCGCCCACGCCGGACCTCCATTGCGATCGGCAGCTGATACCCGTTGAGCGTCTTCGCATAGTCACCCGGCTGTGCCGTGCGGCCATCAAACACCTCGGTATCGTCGGGCAGCACGTCGATCAGCTTCACCACGAAATCACTGTCCGTGCCCGTAGTCGACGCCTGCAACGTAGCCGACAGCGCCCCCGTCACCGTCAGGTCCGCGGCGAGAGGCTCCGATACATAGCCAAGCACATCCGGCCGGTGATCGACGAAGCGCTGGTCGTCCGCCTCCCACCACGCCCAATCGGGACTCGCATAGGTCGCCGACATCGGCCGCCTGCGGAACGGCACCGGATTCGCCGGATCGGACACGTAATCGCGACACAACTCGCCCGCGGCCGGCGCAGTGAACGACAGGCTGCCGTCTTCGTGCAGATACAGCTCGGTCGCCTTCGCCCCCGTCGGAGGCCAAACCGCGTAGGTCTTCCACAAGTTCGACCCCGACTGGAACATCTTCGCTGCAAAGTCCGGCCGCGGTCCCTTGCCGTGTAGCCAGTATGCGAAGAACGGCGCCTGGATCTGCTCCTGGAATTGCGTGCCGCTGGCCGTACCCAGCGGGATCGGGCCCAGGTGATCCGCCGCCCCCTGCCACCCGCCATGCCGCCACGGCCCCGCCACCATCTGGGCGAGATGGTTCGGATCGTTGCGCTTCTGCCTGGCGTAGATCTGCCATGAGCCCCACGGATCCTCCTGATCCCAGAACCCCGCCACGTTCAGCGTCGGCACGGTCGTCTTGCCGAGCGAGTCCGTCCAGCGCTGCGCGGTATAAAAGCTGTCGTGATTGGGATGATCGAGCAGCGCCGTGAACATCGGCACGCGGCCTTTGAAGACGTTCCGATCGATCGCCTCCGCCGAGCCCGCCTTCAGGAAATAGTCGTAGGTATCGCTCGGATACGCAAAGTCGGAATTCTTGGTCTTATCGAGTTGCAGCGACGACACCCAGTCCGTCGCGTAGCTCAGCCGCAGCGCGCCGTTGCGGTGCAGGTCGTCCGACTGCCAGTAATCGATCCACGCGGCTTGCGGGGAGACGGCCTTCAGCGCCGGATGCGGGTTCGCCAACGCCACCGCGGCGGCGAAACCGGGGTAGGACACGCCCCACATGCCGACCTTGCCGTTGTTGGCGGGGACGTTCTTCACCAGCCAGCCGACCGTGTCGTACGCGTCCGTCGCCTCGTCGACCGCTTTTGGATCGTTCGAATGAACCGCGGTCGAGAGGGTGAAAACGCCGTCCGACTTGAACCGCCCCCGCATAGACTGGAATACGAACACGTACCCGTCTTTCATCAGCGCCGCGAACCGGTTGGCGTTGGCGAACGGCGCATCGGGCACGCCGTAGGGGGTCCGCTGGAGCAGGATGGGCAGCGGTCCGGTCATCCCGCGCGGCCGCATGATGACGGTCTGCAACTTCGCGCCGTCGCGCATCGGCACCATCACCTCTTCGAACGTGAAGGGGGACTGCACCGCGGTTTGCGGCGCCGTCTGCGCGAGCGAAGCGACGGGGATCGCTGCGGTAACCGCAAGCGCGAGCAGGAAGGCGTGGCGCGACATGGATTTTCCCTTCGTGAACCGTGCCGCGATTGGACGAACCCACGAAGGCGAAGTCAAGCCGCGCGCCACGCTCCGGTCAACGCAGGTCGCAACGTCAGCGAATTGAGATCGATCAGCGCGTGCAGGACCATCGCCAGCCACAGCTCGCCGGTCATCAGGTAGACTGCCGCCATCAGCGCACCGACGAGCGTGGTCGCGATCACACCCGCCCGCCCCTGATAGCGATGCATCGCGCCGAACACCGCGATCGCGACGCCGAACGCAACGAAGGCGTTGCCGGTGACGAGCGCGACCAGCAACGGCAGGAACAGGCGGAAGGCGAGTTCCTCAGACACGCCGGCAGCGATCGACATGGCGGCGGCATGCGCGATCTCCCGGCGGTTGCGCGGGAGAAGCGACCCGACATTACCGATCGGCTTGAGCACGCGCCAGTTCCGCCGGGTGGCAAGGAGTGCGCCAATGACCAGCCCCCCGAGCGCGCCACCACCGATCATGCCGACCACGAACGCACGACTGTCGCCTTCGAAGCTCGGAAGCAGGATGCGAAGGTCGTCGAACTCGAGCGGGACGGTGACGAGCGCGTCGAGGCGGCCGAGCAGCGCGAGGCCGATCACCGCCGGAAGGACGAAGGCGATCGCCGCCTTGGCGATCCACAGGCGGTAGGTCTTCTGGCGCGAGTCGGTGTCGGGGAGGCGCCTGATGCGGCGATAGCCGAGGAGGTCGCCCTTGAGGAACCAGACCAGGCTCATGATTGTGACGAGGAGGAGGGCATTGGGAAGGATCATGCCGACACTTCCACCGCCCACGCCTTCACCGCTCGTCCTACTTGTTCTCCCGCGAAGGCGGGAGCCCAGTCTGGGTCCCCGCCTTCGCGGGGAAACAGGGTGCACTGGATCGACGTTTCACCGTAGCCCCCACCCCGGCGAAGGCCGGGGCCCAGTTGGTGAACGTTGCTGACGACCGGCAACGTTCCGTTACTCCGACCTTTCCACCTGGGCCCCGGCCTCCGCCGGGGAGGTGCCTAGCTGTCGGTCAGAGCATCACCAAATCAATCAGTACGATGCTCGCCCTTGACCCACCGCACCGTCCCCGAAGACGCGCGCATAACCACGCTCTCGGTGGTCATCTTGCCCTTCTTCCGCTTTACGCCCGCCAGCAACGACCCGTCCGTCACGCCCGTCGCCGCAAAGATGCAGTCGCCCTTCGCCAGTTCGGACAGGTCATACTGCTTGTCGAGGTCCGTAATCCCCCACTTCGCCGCACGGCCGCGCTCGTCGTCGTTGCGGAACAGCAGCCGGCCCTTGAACTGCCCCCCGACGCAGCGCAGCGCCGCGCACGCGAGCACGCCTTCAGGTGCACCACCCGAACCCATGTATACGTCGACCGTGGTCTCGGGATCGGACGTCGCGATCACGCCGGCGACGTCGCCGTCACCGATCAGCATGATCCCGCAGCCGACCTTACGCAGCTCAGCGATCAACGCCTCGTGACGCGGGCGATCCAGCACGCACACGATCAAGTCACGCGCCGGCACGCCCTTGGCAGCGGCGACGGCGTTGATGTTCTCGGTCGGCGTCTTGTCGAGGTCGATGATGCCCTCGGGATAGCCCGGGCCGACCGCGATCTTGTCCATGTAGACGTCGGGCGCGTTGAGCAGCCCGCCCTCTTCGGCGATCGCGAGAACGGCGAGGCTGTTCGGCCCCGCCGTCGCGCAGATCGTCGTGCCTTCGAGCGGGTCGAGCGCGATGTCGATCTTCGGGCCCTTGCCGATCGCCGAGCCCACCTTCTCGCCGATGAACAGCATCGGTGCCTCGTCGCGCTCGCCCTCGCCGATCACGACGGTGCCGTCCATGTAGAGCGAGTTGAGCGCCTCGCGCATCGCCTCGACCGCGGCCGCATCCGCCGCCTTCTCGTCGCCGCGACCGACGAGCGTGGAGGCGGCGATCGCTGCGGCCTCGGTCACGCGGACCATTTCGAGGACGAGGACGCGGTCGAGAACCTGGCTGGCGGCAGCGGTCAAAATATTTCTCCTCGGAATTATCCGCCCCGGATAGGCAGCGCTTGGCATGTTGTCGACCCGATCAGTCCCTGAGAAGGTCGTTGATGCTGGTCTTGGAGCGGGTTTGTGCGTCGACCCGTTTGACAATCACGGCGCAATACAAAGCGGGCTTGCCGTCCCCGCCGCCGATCGAGCCCGGCACGACCACCGCATAGGGCGGCACTTCGCCCTTGAACACTTCGCCGGTGTCGCGGTCGATGATCTTGGTCGAGGCGCCCAGGTACACGCCCATCGACAGTACCGCGCCCTCACCGACGCGGACGCCCTCGGCCACTTCGGCGCGCGCACCGATAAACGCGCCGTCGCCGATGATGACGGGATCGGCCTGCAACGGCTCGAGCACGCCGCCAATGCCGGCACCCCCCGAAAGGTGGACGTTCTTGCCGATCTGCGCGCACGAGCCGACCGTCGCCCAGGCGTCGACCATCGTGCCTTCACCGACATACGCGCCGATATTGACGAAGCTCGGCATCAGGATCGCCCCCTTCGCGATGAAGCTCCCGCGCCGCGCGACCGCACCGGGAACGACCCGGATGCCCGCCGCGCGGAATTCAGCCTCGCCCCAGCCTGCGAACTTAGACGGCACCTTGTCGAACGCAGGGGCGCCCGCCGAACCGCCGTCGATCACGACATTGTCGTTGAGCCGGAACGAGAGCAAAACCGCCTTCTTCAGCCACTGGTTGACCTGCCAGCCATCCGCTGTGGGCTCGGCAACGCGCGCGGTGCCAGCGTCCAACATCGCCAGCGCGGACTCCACGGCGTCACGCACTTCGCCCTTGGTATCCAGACCCAGGTTCGCGCGATCGTCCCAGGCGGCGTCGATGATGGTCTGCAAGGTCATGATGTCTCCAGGATGGTTTCTAGCCACGGCGCAAGCACGGGCACGGTGAAATCGATATGATCGCGCGCGCCGCCGGGGGATTGCTCGGAGCCGTTGTCGACCCACACGGTCGTCATCCCGATCGCCTTGGCCGGCGCGAGATTACGCGTCATGTCGTCGACGAACAGCGACTCCCGCGGGTCGATATCGAACGCCGCGCAGAAGCCCGCATAGGCCGACGCATGCGGCTTCGGCATCAGGTTCATCGCGTGAATGTCATGGATCGCCTCGAAGCTCTCGCTCAGCCCGAGCCGGTCGAGAATCCGTGTCGCATACGGCGTGTCGCCATTGGTGAAGACGAGCTTGCGCCCCGGCAGCTTGGCGATCGCAGCCACCAGCGGCGCGTCGTGCTCGAGCACGTCCATCTCGATGTCGTGGACATGCGCCAGGAACGCGTGCGGATCGACGTGATGCTCGGTCATCAACCCCGACAGCGTCGTGCCGTGATTGTGGAAATATCCCTTCTGCACGCGCCGCGCCTCGTCATGCTCGAGCCCCAGCAGATCCTGGATGAACCCGGTCATCCGCGCATCGACCTGCGCGAACAGGTCCGCGCTCGCCGGGTACAGCGTGTTGTCGAGATCGAAGATCCAGTTGCGGACATGGTCGAGGCGGGGGTCAAGGCGGGCAAGCATCGGCCGGAACCTCTAAGGAGCGCGAGGCGTGGCGACAAGTCGGCTGACGTTTGCTCAGGCGGACGAAAGCACCGCAATTCAGATGAAGGGTGGATAAGCTACCGCTCGGTACCTATCTCTGATGCATGACACGCTATTCCCTGCTCGATCTGGTGCCCGTCGTCGAAGGCGGCACCGTTTCCCAATCGCTCGCCAACGCGGCCGATCTCGCGCGCCACGCCGAGAGCGTCGGGTTCCAGCGCTATTGGGTCGCCGAACATCACGGCATGACCGGCATCGCCTCCGCCGCAACGGCGGTCGTGATCGCGCACATCGCCGCCGCTACCAGCACCATTCGCGTCGGATCGGGCGGCATCATGCTGCCCAACCACGCGCCGCTGACGATCGCCGAACAGTTCGGCACGCTCGACGCGCTGTTCCCCGGGCGAATCGACCTGGGCCTCGGCCGTGCACCCGGTTCCGACCAGCGCGTCGCCCGCGCAATGCGCCGCACGCTGGAGACCGACGCCAACGCCTTCCCGCAGGACGTGATGGAGCTCCAGAGCTACTTCGCGAACGATGGCCAGACCGGCATCGTCGCAACGCCGGGTGCCGGCGCTGACGTCGAGATGTGGATTCTGGGCTCCAGCACGTTCGGCGCGCAACTGGCGGCGGCGCTCGGCCTGCCCTACGCCTTCGCCTCGCACTTCGCCCCCGACGTGCTCGACAGCGCACTGGCGATCTACCGTCGTGATTTCCGTCCGTCGGCACGGCTTGCCAAGCCGCACGTCATGGCTGGCTTCAACGTCTTCGCAGCCGAGACCGATGCCGAAGCGGAACTGCTCGCCAGTTCGCAGCAACAGTCGTTCGTGGCTCTACGCACCGGCAACCCCGGCCGGATGCAGCCACCGGTCGCGGGCTATCGCGAGTCGCTCGGCGCGCAGGGCAACCAGATCCTAGACCACGTGCTGCAATGCTCGGCGGTGGGAAGCCCGGCCAAGGTCGCCCGTGGGATCGCGGCGTTCATCGAGCGGACCGGGGTGGACGAGGTGATGGTGACCAGCGCGATCTACGATCACGAAGCCCGCAAGCGGAGCCTGTCGATCACCGCAGACGTGATGCAGGATTTGAAGGTCGCGGCGTAGGTCCGGCCGGCGCTTCTCCTGAGAGCCACCACCCCGGCGAAGGCCGGGGCCCAATTGGCAAGGTCGCGGTAACGAAGCGCGGTCCTCAGTTTACGACTGTCCCCCGATTGGGCCCCGGCCTCCGCCGGGGTGGTACAGGGGTACGGGTGCCCTACTCCCCCGCCCATTCCCTCAACAACGTATACGCGATCGCATAGGGCGGGGGCGCCACGAACGGCCCCTCCTCTCCCCGCAACACGGCGCGCAACATCTCCCGAGGCACCCACATCGCGTCTTCAAGCTCGTTCACGTCGAGCGTGATCGCATCATCCTGGGCCTCGGCAACGCACGCGATCATCAACGAAGAGGGAAACGGCCAGGGCTGGCTCGCGATATACCGCACCTTGCCGACCCGCACGCCCGACTCTTCGAGGATCTCGCGCGCGACCGCTTCCTCGATCGACTCGCCCGGCTCCAGGAACCCCGCCAGCGCCGAATAGCGACCCGGCGGCCACCCCTTGCCGCGCCCGAGCAGCGCGCGACCGTCATGCTCTGCGATCATGATCACCACCGGATCGACCCGCGGGAAATGCTCGGTGCCGCAAGTCGGACACTTCCGCGCCCACCCGGCGCGGAACATCTCGGTCGGCGAACCGCATTTTGCGCAGAACCCATGCCGCACATGCCAGTCGATGACGCTGCGCGCGCCGGCATAGGTCGCCGCCTCACCGGGCGCGAGCGCGGCCAGCACCGCCATCAGCGCAGGCGACCGCATCGCCGGCGCATTGTCGACGCGCATCCCATTCAGCAACGCCGCGAAGTGAGGCCGTCCGCTCTCGTCGAGCCCGAGCAGGATCGGATCGGCATCGTCGGGCATGTCCGCCATCGACGTCCAAGCCAGATGCCCGTCGTCGGTCGTGCTCGGCAGCAACCCGTCGAGCACCAGCAACCGAGCGCGCCAGTCGCGTTGCGCCGCCGCCAGCCCCTCCGGATCGTGGCGCAGCGCGTCGGACCGGTCGAGCGTCCCGCCGGTGAAACCCGGTGCTTCCATCACGCTCATCGGCGCAACCTCGCCGCGTCCTGCATCAGCGCCGCGACCACTTGCTCGCGCAGCGGAATGCGGTCCGCCGGAAAGTAATTGACCATTACGGTGCCGCGCGAATGCTTCAGCGGATCGACCCAGGCGATCGTCCCCGCCGCGCCGCCCCATGCATAGGTGCCCTTGCCCGGACCGTTCGGCGTCGTGGCCAGCACCACCGATCCGCCCGCGCCGAAGCCCATGTTGCTGCCCTTCGTGCCGCCGGTCCCACCGCTCACGCCACCATAGGCCACGCCCGGCGGCAGCAGGTTCGACGTCGCCAGCGCGATCGTCTCGGGCTTCATCACGCGGGCGCCGTCGAGCGTCCCGCCGTCCTGGATCATGTGCAGGAACCGGTCGTAATCGCGCGCCGACATCACGAGCCCCGCGCCACCGTACGGAAAGCTCGGCTTCTGCAGGAACACGGAGTTCGCCGCCGGATCGAGCGGGGTCCGCGTGTCGCCGACAAACGCGTAGTTGGTCGCGAGCCGTCCGACCTTGCTCTGCGGCACCTGCCAGAAGCTCGACCGCATCTTCAGCGGATCGAACAGCCGCGTCTGCACGAACCGCTCGAAGCTCATGCCGCTGGCGACCTCGATCACCCGCCCCATCACGTCGAGCCCGATCGAATAGCTCCACTTGGTCCCCGGCTCCGCGATCAGCGGCAGCGTCGCGACGCGGTTCGCGAACTCCTCGAGAGACTTCGGCCGTACGACCTTCATCTTCTCTTCCATCGCCGCACTGACCGATAACGGCAGGATCCCGAGCCGCTCATACTCCTTGAGCAGTGGCCCCTTGGTGACGATCGTGTAGCCGAGCCCGGCGGTGTGCGTCAGCAAATTGCGAATCGTGATCGGCCGCGTCGCCGGCCGCGTGGCGAGCGACGTGTCGGGGCTGGTCGCCACCTTCATGTCCTTGAACGCCGGGATATATTTGCTGACCGGATCGTCGAGGTTGAGCTTGCCGTCCTCGACCAGCATCATCGCCGACATGCCGGTGATGGGCTTGCTCATCGAATAGACGCGCCACAGCGAGTCAGGGCCCGCCGCCGGAGCATTCGGGTCGTCACTGATCTTGCCACCCGAGGGGAAGAGCGTCGGACCGTCGCCAACCCCGAACGCGCCGACGATCCCCGGCATCCTGTCCTGCGCGACATAGCCGTCGAACAGCGCCGTCGTCGCGGGCAGGAGCGCGCGCACCGGTATGGTCATCCGCGGCGTCGGACGAACCTGAGGCGAAGGCTGCGGGCCAACTTGCGGGCGCGGCTGAGCCTGCTGGGCATAAGCCGTAGCGGCGGCCAATGCGGCGAGGCCGCCCGTAATCCAGTGCACCAGCTTCATGCGTCTCTCCGTATGGCCCAGTTGCGTATGGCTTTGCCGGCCTTGGCGAAAACGGTCGGCAGCCCGGCGGTATCCAGGTCGTCGATCGGCCACCATTCGCTTGCCGTTGGAACGCGGGGTTGATGCGCCTCGACCGCCGCCACCGCAAGCGTCAGTTGCAGATCGAAATGCGTAAATCCATGTGCGACGGTAATGTCCAGCATCCGCCAATCCGCCTGCGCCGGCGCGTCCTCGAAACCGGGCGCGGCCTCGCCCCAGGCCCCGGTCGGCAACGCGCGCATCCCGCCCAGCAAACCGGTATCCGGCCGCCGCACCAGCAACACCTGACGGTCGCGCTCCAACCAGAAGATCGTCCCATACCGCTGAGGCTTTGCCGCCTTCTTTGCCTTCACCGGCAACCGCTCGGGCGCGCCCTGAGCAAACCCCTCGCAATGCTCGCGGATCGGACACAACAGGCACTTCGGCGCACGCGTCGTACAAATCCCCGACCCCAGATCCATCATCGCCTGCGCGAAATCTCCCGCCCGAGCATCCGGCGTGATCGAATCCGCCGCCACTCGAATCGCAAGCCGCGCCGCCGGCAAAGGCGTCTGGATCGCGAACACCCGCGCCACCACCCGCTCGACATTCGCATCAACCACCACCGCGCGCTCCCCGAACGCGATCGCCGCCACCGCCGCCGCAGTATAAGCGCCTAACCCCGGCAAAGCCCGCAGCTCCACCTCGGTCCGCGGAAACACGCCGCCATGCTCCGCGACCACAGCCTTAGCCGCCTTCACCAGATTGCGCGCCCGAGCATAATATCCAAGCCCCGCCCAAGCCGCCATCACATCGACATCGTCCGCCGCCGCGAGGCTTGCGAAATCCGGCCACCGCGCCGTCCACGTCAGAAACCGCGGAGTCACCGCGGCCACCGTAGTCTGCTGCAACATCACCTCGGACAGCCACACCCTGTACGGATCGACCGCCTCGCCCGGCTTCGCACGCCACGGCAGCTCGCGACGATGCGCGTCATACCAGTCGAGCAGGGCCCCGGAGACCGAAGAGCGCTTGGCGTTCACGCGTCGCCTATGGCATGGGTTCGCGGATGAGCAAGCCGCCTGGCCCTTCCCCCAAACCGCCCGCGACACGCCGGACGAAAGGCAAGACCGATCCCGACGCGCCGCGCGAGAATCGCTCGCGCGCGGTCGCCGAGTTGTTGCCCGCGATCGGCGGCGCGGCATTCCGGCGATTCGGCTTCGTCCAGTCGTCGATCGTCAGCCGCTGGCCCGAGATCGTCGGCGCGAAACTGGCGGGCGCAAGCATCCCCGAATCGATCCGCTTCCCGCTCGGCAAGAAGCAGGATGGCGTCCTCACGCTCACCGTCCGCGGCGCGCACGCCCCGATGATGCAGCACATCGCGCCCGAGATCATCGAGCGCGTGAACCGCTTCTTCGGCTACGCAGCGATCGTGAAGGTCGCGATCCGCCAGGGCGAGGTCGCCGCCCCGGTACCCCGGAAGGCGCCGCCATCGATCCGCCCGGTTCCGGTCGATCTCGGTGCGAGCCTGAAGGGCATCGCCGATCCGGAACTGCGTGCTGTCCTCGAATCCCTCGCCGCCGGCGTCGCCTCGACGCACGGCCTTCCCAGGATCACCTGATGCGCGTCCTCCTTGCCGTCTTCGCCCTCATCCTGCTCACCGGCGCCGCGCCCAAGCGCGACTGGTCGCAAACCGCGCGCATCCTCCCCTCGGGCGCCTATCTGATCGGCAACCCCGCCGCGCGCGTGAAGCTCGTCGAATACGCCAGCTACACCTGTTCGCACTGCGCCGATTTCTCGGTGAAATCCGAACCCGTGCTGAAGCGCCAGATGATCGCGTCTGGCTCGACCAGCCTGGAATTCCGCCACTTCATCCGCGACCGCCTCGACCTGTCGGCCGCGATCCTCGCGCGCTGCACCGGCCCGAAAGGCTTCTCAACCACCTCGTCCGCGATCTTCGCCGCGCAGCCGCAATGGCTCCAGCGCGGGATCGAGTACCAGCAGGGCAACGCCGCGCGCCTGAACATGTACCCGGCGGCTGCCCAGATCCGCGCCAACGCCGACGGCTCCGGCCTGACCGCGATGGTCAAGGCCCGCGGGCTCTCGGATGCGGCGATCGACGCGTGCTTCGCCAACCAACCCGAGATCGACCGCATCGTCAAACTGACCGCCGACGCGCCGAAGGAGATCGATTCCACCCCGACCTTCTACCTCAACGGCAAGATCGTGCCCCATGCCGGCTGGGAACAGCTCGAACCCGCGCTCCGCAAGGCCGGCGCCAAATGATCCACTGGAGTAACAGCATGAAGTTCGTATTCGCCCTCGCCGCCCTGCCGCTCGCGCTCGCCGCCTGCTCGAAGAACGATTCGACCGGCAACGTCGACGCGCCCGCCGCTGCCCCGGTCGCTGCCGCCGCCGCGCCCGCCGGCCAGAACTGGACGGAGACGGTCGTGAAGACCCCCGAGGGCTACCTGATGGGCAATCCGAACGCGGCCATCAAGCTCGTCGAATACGGCGCGCGCTCATGCCCGACCTGCGGCGCGTTCGCCCGCGAGGCGTACAAGCCGCTGACCGAGAAATACGTCGCGACCGGGAAAGTCAGCTTCGAATTCCGCGACTTCCTCGTCCATGGCGCACCCGACGTGGCGCTGACGCTGCTCGGCCAGTGCGGCGGCGTCGCGCCGTTCTTCCCGCTCCTCGAGCAGATGTACGGCAACCAGATCGCCTTCCTCGACAAGCTCCAGACGATGACGCCCGACCAGCAGAAGGCGCTCGCCAACCAGCCGCCGACCGTCGTCGCGACCAAGCTCGCCGAACAGATGGGCGCGATCGATTTCGTCAAGCAGCGTGGGATTCCTGAGGCGAAGGCGCGCGCCTGCCTGGCGGACCAGAAGCAGCTCGAGGTGATGGCCAAGCCGACCGAAGACGCGATGCAGGCTGGCACGGTTACGGGCACGCCGACGTTCCTGCTGAACGACAAGAAGCTCGACCAGGTCGTGAGCTGGGACCAGATGGAGAAGGCGCTGAAGGCGGCTGGGGCGTAAGCTAACCCCGCTGAATACACGCCACCCCGGCGGAGGCCGGGGCCCAGTTGGGGGACGTTGCTGATCAGCGCTGCGTTCCGTTATTGCCACCTTTCCAACTGGGCCCCGGCCTCCGCCGGGGAGGTGGAGGTTTGTACGAACGGCAGCCCCTTCCTTGTTCTCCCGCGAAGGCGGGAGCCCAGTCTGGGTCCCCGCCTTCGCGGGGACACAAGCTCGGCGGTTCGACACACGATCAAAACCAGTCGTCGGGGGGCGCAAGAATGCAGATCAAGCGCCTCCGCATCACCGGCTTCAAGAGCTTTGTCGATCCGGCCGACCTCCGCATCGAGCCCGGCCTCACCGGCGTCGTCGGCCCGAACGGCTGCGGAAAATCGAACCTCCTCGAAGCGCTCCGCTGGACGATGGGCGAGGCCAGCGCCAAGTCCCTGCGCGGCGCCGGCATGGAAGACGTCATCTTCGCCGGCACCGCGACCCGCCCGCCGCGCGACTTCGCCGAAGTCTCGATCCTCGCCGAAATAGCAGGCGACGAGCGAGAGATCGTCCGCCGGATCGAACGCGGCGCCGGCTCCGCCTACCGGATCGACGGCCGCGATGTCCGCGCGAAGGACGTCGGCCTGCTCTTCGCCGACGCCGCCACCGGCGCGCACTCGCCCGCGCTCGTCAGCCAAGGCAAGATCGGCGCGGTTATCGCCGCCAAGCCCGCCGACCGCCGTGCGATGCTGGAGGAAGCCGCCGGGATCGCCGGCCTCCACGTCCGCCGCAAGGACGCCGAGGGCAAGCTCCGCGCCACCGAAGCCAATCTCGCCAAGCTCGACGAGATCATCTCCGACCAGGACGCCCGCGCCGCCACGCTGAAACGCCAGGCCCGCGCCGCCGAACGCTACCGCCTCATCTCCGCGCAAATCCGCGTCGCCGAAGCCCGCACATTGTTCGCCCGCTGGCGCGAAGCCGCCACCGCATCCGATACCGCGAAGTCCGAAGCCGCCGCCGCCGAAGCCCGCGTCCGCTCGGGTAACGAAGCCGAACGCGCGGCCGCGTCCGACCAGCACCGCGCCGTCGAAGCCGTATCCACTGCACGAACCGCAGCCCTCTCCGCTCGCGACCGCGTCGCCGACCTCGCCCACCGCGTCACCGCCCTCAAGACCGAGAAAGCCAGCATCGAGCGCCGGATCGCCGACCTCACCGAAGCGCGTGCCCGCATCGCCGACGACCGCGCCCGCGAAGGATCGCTCGCCAGCGACGCCGCCGCCGCGCTCACCCGCCTCGCAGACGAGGCCAAGGCACTCGACACCGCGATCGCCGAAGCCACCGCAGCGATTCCCGAGCTCGACGCCGCGCTCGTCGACACCGAACGCAAAGCCCGAGACGCCGAAGTCTCCCTGGCCCAGGCGCTCGCCACCCAAGCCCGCGACGCCGCCGAAGTCCGCGTTGCCAGCGCAGCCCTCGCCGCCGCCCGCACCCGCGCAGACCGAGCCGATCGCGACGCCGCGCAGATCGCCGCTGCCCTCCGCGCCCTCGGCGACCCCGCCCCGCTGACGGCCGAGCGCGAAGCCGCCGCCGAAGCCCGACGCGCCGCGACCGCCGCCGCAGAGTCCGCCCGCCAAGCCATCGCCCGCGCGGACACCGACGAAACCGCCGCAGTCGCAGCACGCGACGCCGCCGAGAACGCCCGCGCCGCCGCCGGCGCCGACCTTGCCACGATCGACAGCGAAGCGGCCGCGCTCACCAAAGCCACGCAAAGCTCCGGCCGCAATCGATTACTCGACCACGTCTCGGCCAGCACCGGCTATGAACGTGCGCTAGCGGCGGCGCTCGGTGACGACCTCGACACCAGCCTCGACGCCTGGGCCGGCGCCGTCCCCCGCGCCGAAGACCCCGAAGCGCCCGCAGACGCCGAACCGCTAGCAGAGTATGTCGACGCGCCCCCCGCCCTCGCCCGCAGGCTCGCGCAGGTCTTCGTCGTCGATGCCGATGGCCAGCAACACCTCGCAGTCGGCCAGCGGATCGTGACCCGAGACGGCCAACTCCGCCGCTGGGACGGCTTCACCGCAACCGGCACCGGCGCGGCAGCCGCCGAACGCCTCGTCCGGCGCAACCGTCTCGCCGCGCTCCAGGCCGAACGCCCCGCTGCAGTCAGCGCGCTAGACGACGCCGAACAAACCCGCGCCGCGATCGACCACCAGATCGCCGAAGCCCGCCGCGAGTCGCAGACCGCCCGCGCAGCCCTGCAACGCGTCGAGACCGCCGCGCGCGACGCAACCCGCCAGGAAGACCGCGCCGCCGCCGCGCTCGAACGCCTCGCAACCCAACGCACCGACCTCGACGTCCGCGCGCACCGGATCGCCCACGATGTCGCCGACGCGCACGCCGACCGCACCCGCGCCGAAGCCGCAATGGCCGCCGTCCCCGACGGCACCGCCAACGCGCGCCAGGTCGCCGCGCTCCAATACGACGCCGAACGCAGCCGCGCCGCCGTTGCGCAGGCTCGCGCCGATCGCACCACGCTCGACCGCAGCATCGCCACCCACCGCGAACGCCTGGCCGCAGCGCACGCCGACACGCGAAGCTGGCGCGCCCGAGCCGGTGAAGCCGCCAAGCGCATTGCCGCCATGGACGCGCGCGAGACAACCCTCGGCGTCGACCTCACGGCCATCGCCGATCGCCCCACTGCGCTCGAAGCGGAAATCGCAACGCTCGACAGCGAACACCAAGACGCCCGCATCATCGCTGACACTCTGCTAGCCACCGAACGCACCGCAGAAGCCGCCGCTCGAACCGCCGCCGATGCCCACCACGCCGCCACCGAAGCCCTGTCGCAATCCCGCGAAGCCCGCGCCGGCGCGATCGCCCGCGTCGAAAACCACGAAGCCCGCCGCCTCGACCTAGGCAAACTTTCCGGCGAACGGTTCCAATGCCCCGCCCCCGTACTCCCCGAACGCCTCGGCTTCTCAACCGCCGACGTTCGCACGCCCGCGGAGGAGTCCGCCACCCACGACCGCCTCACCACCGACCGCGAACGCATCGGCCCGGTCAACCTCGTCGCCGAAACCGAACTCGCCGAACTCGAAGACGCCTCGCGCGGCAACGCGGTCGAGCGCGACGAACTCGGCCAGGCGGTCAACCGCCTGCGCGGCTCGATCGGCACGCTCAACCGCGAGGGCCGCCAACGCCTGGTCGCCGCATTCGACGCGGTGAACGGCCATTTCCAACGCCTCTTCACCACCCTCTTCGACGGCGGCGCCGCGCACCTCGAACTGATAGACTCCGACGACCCGCTCGAAGCCGGCCTCGAGATCATGGCGCAACCGCCCGGCAAGCGCCTCCAGTCGCTCACCCTGCTGTCGGGCGGCGAACAGGCGCTGACAGCCGTCGCGCTGATCTTCGGCCTGTTCCTCACCAACCCCGCGCCGATCTGCGTCCTCGACGAGGTCGACGCGCCGCTCGACGATGCAAACATCGAACGCTTCTGCGACCTGCTCGATCGGATGGCCCGCGACACTGACACCCGCTACCTCGTCGTCACGCACAACGCCGTCACGATGAGCCGCATGCACCGCCTGTTCGGCGTCACGATGATCGAACGCGGTGTCAGCCGGCTCGTCTCGGTCGACCTTCAGGCAGCAACCGGACTCATTGCAGCAGAGTAGGGAGACAATCCCCGTTCACGACGTTGAACCCCGATGTTCCTCGACGAATCCAGCATCTGGCCGCGCAAGGAGGAGCCGCCTCCCCGCAAGCCCGTGTACCGGCACGAGAAAGCACTGACCCGCGTCGTTTTCGTCTACCTTTTCCTGCTGTTACTCCTGCCGGTCAGCCTCGGCGGCATGGTCGACCTGATCCGCTATGTGTTCGACTGAATGATGATCTCGATCACTCGACACCCCTGACGGCGGAACGTAAGACGAACAAATGGCTCAACTCGACACCCGTGAAAAGCTCGAGATTCTCGCCGATGCGGCCAAATATGATGCGTCCTGCGCGTCGTCCGGCACGACCAAGCGCAATTCGAAGGACGGCAAGGGGCTCGGCTCGACCGAAGGCATGGGGATCTGCCACGCCTACGCCCCCGACGGCCGCTGCATTTCGCTGCTCAAGATCCTGCTGACCAACAGTTGCATCTTCGACTGCCATTACTGCATCAACCGCAAAAGCTCGAACGTCCGCCGCGCGCGCTTCACCGCGAAGGAAGTCGTCGATCTCACCATCGCCTTCTACAAGCGCAATTATATCGAGGGCCTGTTCCTCTCGTCGGGCATCATCGCCTCATCGAACTACACGATGGAGCAGATGGTCGAGGTCGCGCGCTCGTTGCGCGAAGACCATCATTTCCGCGGCTATATCCATCTCAAGACGATCCCCGACGCCGATCCCGAACTCGTCCACCAGGCCGGGCTCTACGCCGATCGCGTCTCGATCAACGTCGAACTCCCGACCGCGAACGGCCTCAAGCGGCTCGCCCCCGAGAAGGACGGAGTCCGCATTGAAACCGCAATGGCCGAGGTGAAGGCCTCGATCATCGACGGCAAGGACGCCAAGGCCAAGTACAAGTCCGCGCCCAGCTACGCCCCCGCCGGCCAGTCGACGCAGATGATCGTCGGCGCAGACGCCGCGACGGACGGCGACATCGTCCGAAAAGCCTCGACCCTGTACGACCGGTTCGGCCTCCGCCGCGTCTATTATTCCGCGTTCAGCCCGATCCCCGACGCAAGCGCGGTCCTCCCGCTGCAACGCCCGCCGCTGATGCGCGAGCACCGGCTGTATCAGTCGGATTGGCTGATGCGCTTTTACGAGTTCCAGCCGCACGAGGTGGTGGCCGCCGCCGACGACGCGACGGGGATGCTGCCTCTCGATATCGACCCCAAGCTCGCCTGGGCGCTTAAATTCCGCGGATCGTTCCCCATCGACGTCAACCGCGCCCCCCGGGAAATGCTCCTCCGCGTCCCAGGTCTCGGCGTAAAAGCGGTCAACGGCATCCTTACCAGCCGCCGCTGGCGCCGCCTCCACTTGGCCGATATCGCCCGCCTGACGGTCTCCGTCGCGAAGCTCCGCCCGTTCATCATCGCCGAAGACTGGCGCCCGGTGGCCTTGGCGGACCGCGCCGAACTCCGCCCGATCGTCGCGCCGAAACCCAAGCAAATGGAAATGTTCGCTTGATCTTCGTCCGCTACCCCGGACCTGTTCCGGGGTCCACCGGCCCGCACGCTCGCGGGTCGAGGAGTACGCGGAACGGTGGATGCCGGAACAAGCCCGGCATGACGGCGTAGGACCGCCATGCGCGTCGTAACCCTATCCGAACCCGACGACTTCGACGGCTGGCGCGACGCAGCCCGCGGTCTCCTCGCGGAAAACGTCCCCCCCGACGACGTCGTCTGGCAAGTCGGCAACGAACCCACCGACCTGTTCGCCACCGCCGCAGACCCCGCCCCGGCCCCGGCACCCGGCGGCGTCTCCGTCCCCCGCGCGTTCCTCGACCTCGCCCGCAGCGCCATCCTCGGCACAGACCCAGAGCGCTTCGCCCTGCTCTACACGCTGCTAACGCGCCTCCGCCACGAACCGAAACTGATCGAAGACCGCGCCGATCCCCTGGTCCGTCGGCTCGACCGCATCGCCAAGGACGTCCGCCGCGACATCCACAAGATGCGCGCCTTCCTCCGCTTCCGCGAAGTCGAGGAGGATGGCGGCACCCGCTTCGTCGCCTGGTTCGAACCCGACAACCACATCGTCCGCGCCAACGCCGCCTTCTTCGTCACCCGCTTCGCCAGCATGCGCTGGTCGATCCTGACCCCCGAAGTCTCGATCCATTGGGACGGCAAGGCGCTCACCGAAGGCCCCGGCGCGAGCAAGGCCGACGCCCCAGACGACGATCCGACCGAGGAAGTCTGGAAGACCTATTACGCCAGCATCTTCAACCCGGCCCGCGTGAAGATTGGCGCGATGCTGAAGGAGATGCCGAAGAAATACTGGAAGAACATGCCCGAAGCCGCGCTGGTGCCGGGCTTGCTGGCCGCGGCACAGGCAAGGGAGAGCGGGATGATCGCGAAGGCGAGAAACACGATCGGCGGCAATAGCCTGATCGCCTGGGAGGCCCTGCGCGACGAAGCCGCCGGCTGCACCCGCTGTCCGCTCTACAAGCCGGCAACGCAGACCGTGTTCGGCGAAGGCCCGGTCGATGCACCGCTGATGTTCGTCGGCGAGCAACCGGGCGACCAGGAGGACATCGCCGGCCGTCCCTTCGTCGGCCCAGCCGGCCAGATGTTCGACAAGGCGATGGCCGAAGCCGGCGTCGACCGCTCCCGCGCCTACGTCACCAACGCGGTCAAGCACTTCAAGTTCGAACAACGCGGCAAACGACGCATCCACGCCAAGCCTGGCGCAGGCGAAATCGACGCCTGCCGCTGGTGGATCGAACAGGAACAGATGCTCATCAAGCCCAAGGTCACGGTGGCGCTTGGCGCAACGGCGGCACGGTCGCTGTTCGGCAAGGTGATGAGGATCGGACGCGAACGTGGGCGGGCACTGCAACTTCCGGATGGCGGCGAGGCCTGGATCACGGTGCATCCGAGCTATCTGCTGCGGTTGCCAGACCCGGCCCAGGCGGCAGAAGAATATGCGCGGTTCGTCGAGGACTTGCGGACGGTCGGCGGCCGGATCGGATAAAGGTCGGCGTCGTGGTTTCCAACGAATCCGCCTCCTCCGTCATCCTGACGAAGGGACCCAGAGCCACGACCGCTATCCCCTGTAACCCTGGATCCTGACTTTCGTCAGGATGACGGAGGAGGTTGGAGTCGCCTCCCCACCCCGTTACATGCTGTTCGGCTCCGGTCCCAAACGACCCGCCGGATCGTCGAGCGCTTCGATCGCGGCCATGTCCTCGTCATCCAGCGTCAGGTCCAGCGCCGAGAAATTGTCCGCGAGATGTTCTGCATCGGACGCTTTCGGGATCACCGAAAAGCCGTTCGCCAGGTGCCAGGCCAGGACGACCTGCGCCGGACTCCGCCCATGCTTGTCCGCAATCCAAACGATGGCCTCGTCCTGCAACAGAGTCTTGCCCTGTCCCAACGGGCTCCAGCTCTGCGTCACGATGCCGAGCGCCTCGTGATACTTCCGCTGCTCGCGCTGCTGGAAATTCGGGTGAAGCTCGATCTGGTTGACCGCAGGCGTCACGCCGGTCGCCGCGACGATCGCGTCGATATGCTCGGGCAGGAAGTTCGACACGCCGATCGACTTGGCCTTTCCAGATTCGCGCAACGCGATCATCGCCTTCCACGCGTCGACGAATTTACCTTCGCTCGGCACTGGCCAATGCATAAGGTACAAATCGACGGATTCGACACCCAGTAGCGCAAGACTCTCGTCCATCGCCGCTTCGGCGTCGCCCTGCCGGTCGTTCCAAAGCTTCGTCGTCAGGAACGCATCCGAACCCTTATAGCCATCACCCACGCCGCGTTCATTGTCATAGATCGCGGCCGTATCGACCAGCCGGAAGCCGATATCGAGCCCGGAGCGGACGATCGCCGCAACCTGGCTATCGGGAATCTGCCACGTGCCCATGCCGAGCTGGGGCATCGTGCGTCCGTCGTTGAGTGTAAGATCTGTCATGTGGCAACCAGCGCACGACTCGCCGCGCGGTTCCGAATGTCTCTTCCCTTCGTCGCCCGGTTCGCGCAATCGACCGTTCCATGTTCGAAAAGATCCTGGCCGTCCTGGCCACCTTCACGATCGGCGTCATCTCGTCCGGTGGCTATGTCGGCATCGCCCTGCTCATGGCGATCGAAAGCGCATGCATTCCGCTGCCGTCCGAGATCATCATGCCGTTCGCCGGCTACCTGGTCTCGACCGGGCGGTTCGATCTGTATCTGGCCGCAACCGCAGGCGCGATCGGGTGCAATCTCGGCTCGATCGTCGCGTACGAGGTCGGCAAGCGCGGCGGCCGACCGATGGCCGAGCGCTGGGGCCGGTTCGTCCTGATCGGGCCGGGCGAGCTCGATGCAGCCGACCGGTTCTTCGCGCGCTGGGGCTCGATGGCGGTGCTGATCGGCCGCCTGCTGCCGGTGATCCGCTCGTTCATCGCCTTCCCCGCCGGCGTCGCGCGGATGAAGCTGGTGCCGTTCCACGTCTACACCTTCCTCGGATCATGGCCTTGGTGCTTCGGGCTGGCGTGGCTCGGCATGAAGCTCGGCGACAAATGGGATAGCGATCCGCGCGTGAAGGCCGCATTCCATAGCGCCGACCTGCTGATCGGCATCGTCCTGATCGCGCTCGTCGCCTTCTACATCTGGCACCGGGTGCGCGGGCTGAAGCGTCACCCTTAAGTGTCCCGGGCGTAACCGCGGCTCTTCGCCAGCGCGCGAAGGTCGTCGTCGCGCGTAGGGACGAGCGACTGCACGCGGCGCTGATACGCCGCGACGATCTCCGGGCCAGCGCTCGTGGGTGAGCCGCTATCGAACGGTGGCGCTGGATCATATTCCAGGCTTAGCTGGACAGCCTTCGCGTGTGCCTCGCCACGGATCATCGCGGTCAGCGTCAGGGCGAAGTCGATCCCTGCGGTGACACCGCCGCCGGTCACGCGGTTACGATCGACCACGGTTCGCGCGTTGACCGGGATTGCGTTAAAGAGCGTCAGCATGTCGCGCTGCGCCCAGTGGCACCCGGCGCGGTAGCCATCGAGCAATCCCGCCGCGCCCAGGATCAGCGAGCCGGTGCAGACGCTCGTCACCCAAGTCGCTTCGGCGCCTACTGCCTGGACCCACGCTATCGCTTCATCGTCGGCGATCACGCCGTTGATGCCGAAACCGCCGGGCACGCAGAGGATGTCCGCGCGCGGCACGTCGGCAAACGTCGCGGTCGGCAGGATCGAGAAGCCAGCATCGGTCGGCACCGGATCGAGCGTCTTCCACACCAGATCGAGCCGCGCGTTGCCCAGCCGCGACAGGACCTGCGCGGGGCCGGTCAGATCAAGCTGGGTCACGTTGGGGAACAGCAGGAAGGCGATGCGCAAAGGTTGGGTCATGCCGGTGTTCCTAGCGAGGGGAAATCGCGGAGAGTGTGGTTCGTGTTCGTCCAGATTTCCGGGAATACCCGGCCAATCCCGTACCGGCCAAGGGCAGCGCGCGAGTGAAGTATAGGAAGTATAGACGCTCGCGCAGCATTTTTCCCGACCGACGGCGCGCGGTGGCAGACGGTAGGAAGGATCGCGCCTGGGAGGCTGCCGACGTCATCCGTGCATCATGTCACGCCCTCGTAGGACAGCGCGCGCCAGAGAGACGGGCCCGTCAGGCAAACAGCCGGGTGCCGAGCATGCACTGAGCGGAAAGGTGAAGACGCCAGCGATCCGCGGCGCGCCCGTGACCACGCAACGAAAAACGCTGTGGTGGCATGCGAGATTGTGGGTGCGGGCCGACCACCAGATGATCGGGACGGCACCCTTCCTGGAAGGGTGGGGCTTTTGCTACCTGTGTTGTCGCTCGGGGGCGCCGACCCACCCCCTGCCCCTCCCTTTTAGGAAGGGGAAAGAAGGGGCGCCATCCCTTGAGAGCGTCAGGGAAGAACCGGCACTTCCGCTGCGCGCGTCTTGTTCTCCAGGCGGGATTCGCGAACGCGCTGGCCGAAGCAACCGGTTGCACCACCCGCACCGACGGCCGAGCAACTGCCGATCGTGTTGACGCCGGACCCTGCGTCCATCGTGCCCTGCGCCTTGGTCGCCCAGCTTGCATTCTCAGGCGTTACGACGAATTCGCGGAGTTCCTTCGGCACGCGGTATTGCTCCTGCGCGCTGCGGCGGACGCAGATGACGATCTCCTCGCCGTTCTGGTTGGTCGGGCAGCGTTCGTTGCCGAACAAGGTGAGCACGCCGTTGATCGGCGCGCTGCGCGAGACTTCCCCGGGAACGGAGATCGTCTTCGCCTTGCCTGAAGCGCCGGGCAAGGCGGGGGCCAGCGTCGGCGCCTTGGCGGGCAACTGCGCCAGCGTGGGCGGTGCAGGGCGCGCAGGCTGAGCCGTCTGCGCCACCGCGGGCCCGGCGACGATCAACGCCGCCGCAAAAAGCATCTTCATACGCACCACTCCCACAATCCGTATTCTCATTACCGGCCGTATCTCAGATCCGCTTGGCGGTAGCGATGGCGACCTTGCAGCCAAGCCGGATCGCAGCGCTCAACACGGGATAGCCCGGCGTTTCCTCCGCGCCCGCTGCAATAGCGGTAGCCTTGTGCTCGACTTCCTCAGCCTGGAAATCGAGGATCGCTGCCGATAGCTCGGGATCGCTGGCGCCAAGCTGAACGATCTGTTCCTCATAGTGCTTGTCGATCTCCGTCTCCACCGCCGCGGTGCACGCCATCGCTGCACGCGGGCTGATCGCCGCAGTCACGGCGCCGAGTGCAAAGCCGGCGACTTTCCAGATCGGCTGCAACACCGTCGGGCGGACGCGGCGCTCGACGATCATCCGGTCGAAGAACGCGCGGTGGCGTTCCTCCTGCTGCGCCATGTGATGGATCGAGCGCGCGGCAGGGTGGCGGTCGCCTAGCACGGCCAACTGGCCCGCATAGATGCGGATCGCACCGTATTCACCGGCCTGATCGACCCGGATCATGGAGTCCGTCGCCCGCTTGGCGTCGCCTGGTTTCCAGCCGCTCATCTCGTCTTCCTCATAAGTGCGAATATGGTGAACGCGCCGACGAGGGAAAAGATGGCGTTGAAGCCGGCAAGCGAAATGCCGAGCAGTTTCCACTGCGGCGAATCGCATCGTACCATCGGCGCGTTCATGATCGCGGCGAGACGCTCCGCCGCGGTCGTGCCAGCCATCGAGACGGTCGTGGTGCAGGCGGTGAAGCCGTTCCACCAATGATATTCGACACCGGCATGCGCGACGCCGATCAGGCCACTGAGCCCGATCAGCAGCCCGGCGATGATGACCAGCGACGCTCGCAACGATCGGCCGGGGACGAAGAACGTCGCGCCCGCGATCAGCACCGCGGAATAATGCGGCCATCGCTGCCAATGGCACATCTCGCACGGGTACAGCCCGCCGAGATATTGCGAACCGAGCGCGCCGAGCAGCAGGAACGCCGGCAGCAGGAGCGCGATGGCGCGCGCGATTTCTTCGTTCTTGGTCATGCCAAGGCCGCGACGCACGCTCACTTGGTGGGCGCCTTGGTTGCGTCGACGGTCGCCGTCGGATCAGGCTTGATCGGGCGCGGCTTGGTGGCGGCGGCAACCTGCACAGGGCCGCCGAGACGCGCGACGGTCTTCAGCGCGTAATAGAGCTGGAAGTCGTCGATACCCTGCTTCTTTAGCTGATCGGGGGTCTGCGAGAAGCGGGGATCCGTCTTGGTATCCTCCTCGAGCACCGCGTTGTCAGCCTTCACCTCGTTGATCAGGTGTTTCCGAAGATCCGCCTCGCGGAACACGGGGCGCGACTTGTAGTCGGGGTCGGTAAGCTGCGGCACCTTGATGTCGGGCTCGATCCCGCCCTCCTGCACCGACCGGCCGGATGGCGTGAAATAGCGCGCCGTGGTCAGGCGGAGCGCGGTCTCGGGACCGAGCTGGAGCACGGTCTGGACTGAGCCCTTGCCGAAGCTGCGCTCGCCCATGATCAGCGCGCGGTGGTGATCCTGCAATGCGCCGGCGACGATCTCGGACGCGGAGGCGGTGCCGGGATCGGTCAGGACGACGACCGGCAAGCCGTGCGCGTCGTCGCCGGGCTTCGCATAATAACGCTCGATGTCGGTCTTCTCGCGGCCGCGCTGCGAGACGATCTCGCCGTGGTCGAGGAACGCGTCGCTGACTTCGATCGCCTGCGTCAGGAGGCCGCCGCCGTTTTCGCGGAGGTCGACAACATAGCCGAGCGGACGGTGGCCGAGCGACTTGTCGATCGCCATGATCGCCGCGCGCGTGTCGGCGCCGGTGTTCTCGCTGAAGGTGTTGATGTTGATGTAGCCGACGTCGCCGCGGACTTCCCACTTCACCGGCTTCTGGACGATGATCTCGCGCATCATCGTCACGTCGAGCGGCTTGTCGCGGCCGGGCCGGACGAGGCCTAGCGTGATCTTGCTGCCGGGCTTGCCGCGCATCTTGCCGACCGCCTCGTCGAGCGAATCGCCGTAGATCAGCTTGCCGTCGATGTGGGTGATATAATCGCCGGATTTGACGCCTGCGCGGGCGGCGGGGGAATCTTCCTGCGGGGAGACGACCTTGATCGCGCCGTCCTCCATCTGCACGGTCAGACCGAGGCCGCCGTAATTGCCCTCGGTCATGATCCGGAGGTTCTCGTAGTCGAGCGCATCGACATACGAGCTGTGCGGATCGAGGCTGGCGAGCATGCCCTGGATCGCACCCTTGATCAGCGTCTTGTCATCGACCTTGTCGACATACTCCGCCTTGACGCGGTTGAAGACGTCGAGGAACTGGTCGAACTCGCGGTACGTGTCGGTGTCGACCGCCGCCATCGCAGAGGTGGCGAGCGGGATCAGCGTTAACGCGCCGACGATCGCTGTCGCGGTAAGCATAGGAGCACGAATAGGACGGGGCATCGATGGTCCTGCAACCTGAGAAGTGACGTGTCATACAGTCGTGACGGCGTAGCGTAATGACGTGGTGGCGGCAACGCGCGCGCGGAGTGAAGACTGATGAGGGTTAATGGGGGCTGACCGGGGGTCGTTTTGGCGCGGCACGTACCTGTTATGCTCCGTCATGCCGGGTCGTTCCGGCATCCGCGGTTCCGCACACTCGATAGAATTGGGATCGCGGAACGGTGGCCCCCGGAACCAGTCCGGGGTGACAGGGTGGTTTTGGCGAATTTCGACCACGAAGTCAGGCGTTGACCGGCTCAGCCGATCAGCGCGGCCCTATCAGTGACGCCGCATCGACCGGCCGGCCCCGGCGTCGGAGTTCGACGGTGATGCGCGGATCTTCGCTGGGGACGGTGCCAATGGTCGCGCCCATCGCGACGCGGTCGCCGGGTTTTGCCGTGGTTGCGGCGAGGCCGGTGACGAGGCTGGTCCAGCCATCGGCGTGGTCGATGATGACGATGACGCCATAATCGCGGAAACGCCGCGCGTAGCGGACCACGCCCCCCGCGGGTGCGACGACGCGCGCGCGGAGGGCGGTTGCGAAGGTCAGGCCGCGCGATCGGACGCCGGCGTCGGAGACTTCGTCGAAACCGGTGACGAGCTTGCCCGCTACCGGCATGCGATACACGCCGCGCGGGGGCGCCGGGGGTATCGTGCCAGGCGCGATCGGGCGCGGGATCGGACCAGCGAGTGCGATCAGGATTGCCGCGGCCGCCTTGGCATTGGTCGTGGCTGCCATCCCGTCGACGAGGTCGCGCGCACGTTCGCCGAGCGCCAGAGCGCGATCGGACTCGCCGAGCGCACCGCGGCCGAGCGTCTGACTGCGCTGGCGATGGCGGGCTTCGAGGTTGGCCAGCGCGATGCGGTCGTTCTCCAGCCGCGCGCGGCCGTCTGCCAATGCCTTGGCAGCAAGCGTGGCGCTGGCTTGCAGGCGGCGGGTTTCGACCAGTTCGGTGCGGACTGCCTCGGTGCGCTGGCGCACGACGGGAAGCGCGCTGCCCAGCACCGCGCGGACATGGACGAGGTCGTCGACCGACCCCGGCTGCGCGACCGCGACGATCGTCGGGCGGCGGGCGAGCGATTCCAACGCCGCGAGGAGCCGGGCGACGGGGGCTTGCGCCCGGCCAAGCTTGGCGCGCTGATCGGTCAGCAGCCGCTCGACGAGTGTCACGCGGGCACTCGCAGTGGCTAGATTCGCTTCGGCAGCGGTGACGCGGGCGGCCAACGCCTGCTCCTCGCGCCGCGCCTTGTCGGCGGCGTTGCGTTCTTGAGTGGCGGCTGCGGCGAGCTTGGCGGCAAGGGCGGTGGCGATCGCGGCATCGCGTTTTGCCGCAACCAGGCGTTGCTGTTCGGTCGCCAATTCCGGCGCGTCAGTCTGTGCCGTTACGCCCGCCGTCGCGAACAGCGCCGCGATCGCGAGAACGCCCCCTATTCTCATGCATCACCCTTCGCGGTGATAGGGGTGGTTGGCAAGGATGCTGGTCGCGCGGAAGAGTTGCTCGGCCAGCATCGCGCGTGCCAGCAGATGCGGCCACGTCGCGCGGCCGAACGAGAAGAGCAGGTCCGCCTCGTCGCGCGCTGCGTTGTCGAAACCGTCGGCAGCCCCGATCATGAACCGCGCCTCGCGCACGCCGTCGTCTCGCCACCGTTCGAGCTTGTGGGCAAAGGCGGTCGAGGACAGCGTCTCGCCCTTCTCGTCGAGCAGGATGCGTTTGGTCTGCTCGCCGACCACCGGGATCTTGCCGCCGGTGTCGGGGAGTTCGCTGACCTTGGTCGGCCAGACGATCCGCTTCAGATAGCGATCGACGAGGTCGGCTTCAGGTGAACGCCCGATCCGTCCGCGGGCGACGATGTGCAGCAGCATCGCCGCCTCTGGGCCGTATCAGTCTTCGTCGGTGTAGGTCGGCACCGGCGGCGGCGTCGGTGCGTCGCCGAACGCCCACATCCGCTCAAGGTTGTAGAAGCTGCGGACTTCGGGACGGAACAGGTGGACGATGACGTCGGTCGCATCGATCAGCACCCAGTCGGCCGTGGGAAGCCCCTCGATCTTCACCGGGCGCTTGAACTCGGCCTTGATCCGCTCGGCCAGCTTCTGCGCCATCGAGGCGACCTGGCGGGTCGAACGACCGCTGGCGATCACCATGTAGTCGGCGATGCTGGTCTTGCCCGCGAGCGGGATCGAGATGGTCTCGACCGCCTGGTCGTCGTCGAGCGACGCGAGGATCAGGCGATGCAGCGCCTCAACCTCTTCGGGGTCGGTCGCGCGAGGGGCAGTAGGGGAAGTGGCCAAGTCAGCTCCTGGGTAAGGTTATCAATCCGGCAACCTGCCGGAACGGTCGGGCGGCCCAGCAACGTGCTGGAACCAGTCGGGATTTTTGGCACGCAGGCCGGTTGCGGAGGTCGGGTCGGGTCGGAAGCGCAACAGCACAAGGGCCGGCAATCTCCACGTCGTCCAGCTCTTCGCATGGTCTGTGCGCCGTTGGAAGCGCCGCAGCCAACCCATCGCGGGGGCCGCGAGGGCGCGCCCGTCATATCCCGGACGCGCGATTACCGCAATCGGAACCTCGCGGGCGATTGCGCGCCAGTTTTTCCAGCGGTGGAAGTCCGCAAGATTGTCCGCCCCCATCAACCAGATGAAGCGGATTTTCGGGTAGCGCCGCTTGAGTTTCCGGATCGTGTCGAGCGTGTAGCGGGTGTTAAGCCGCGCTTCGATATCAGTCGCGCGGATCGGCGCGCGACGGGCCATGTTTTGCGCGGAGGCGAGGCGCGCGGGGAGCGGCGCCATGTCGTTGGCGGCGTCCTTGAGCGGATTGCCAGGGGATACCAGCCACCACGCCTCGTCGAGCGCGAGCGCATCGATCGCAGCCAACGTTATGCCGCGGTGGCCGCGGTGCGCAGGATTGAACGACCCGCCGAGGATGCCGACGTGGGTCATAAATCTCGGGGAGCATCACGTCGCGCGTGCATCACGCGAACGATATCGATGCCGCCGGGAAAGGGACGATAGAGGATGAAATATTCCGTTCCGCGAATAGACCATTTTCGGATGTCGCCCCCGAAGGTCGGCCCGAGATAAGGATTGCCGGCCAATAGCCGAGCAGCACCGATCGCGCTTGCGCCGACCCTACGCGCGAAGTCCGGCGAATAGCCTTGAAAATAGCGGTCTATATCACCCAGGTCCGCGAGCGCCGAGGCGGACCAGATCGCACGTCTCACTCGGCCGCTATGTCGCGGTGACGCGCCTCGAACCACGCTTCGACCTGTTCCTGCGTATAAGAACGGCCAGCATCGATATCGTCGATGCCCTCCTGCACGAACGCTGCAAGCTCGATATCCATTCGCGTCGCAGTCTCGACGACCGATTTCACATACGCATCGACCGTCATATCACGCCACGCGGCGGCAGCCTTCAGCGATGCTAGCGACTCCGCGTCGAGATCCAGGGTCAGCGAAGCACGCTCTGTCATGCGGCGAGGATATGCCTCTGCCAGCGCATTATCAACCGCGCACCTGGCCGGTACCGCGGCCGATCCATTTGTAGGTGGTGAGGCCTTCGAGCGCGACCGGACCGCGGGCGTGGAGGCGGCCGGTGGCGATGCCGATCTCCGCGCCGAGGCCGAACTCGCCGCCGTCGGCGAACTGGGTGGAGGCGTTCCAGAGGACGATCGCGCTGTCGACCGCGTTCAAGAAGCGCTCCGCCACGGCCGCATCCTCGGCGACGATCGCGTCGGTATGGTGAGAGCCGTGGCGGGCGATGTGCGCGACCGCGGCGTCCAGTCCGTCAACGATGGCGACCGAAGCGATCGCGTCGAGATATTCCGTGTCCCAGTCGGTGCCGGACGCGGCCGCGATCTCGGGAACGAGCGCGCACGCACTTGCGTCGCCGCGGACCTCACACCCCGCCGCGGCCAGACCGCGGATCAAGGCGGGAGCCTCTGCGTAATCCCGGTCGATCAGCAGCGTTTCCATCGAGCCACACACACCCGTGCGGCGCATCTTTGCATCGACGACGACCGCCGCTGCCATCGCAGGATCGGCCGAGGCATCGACATAGACGTGGTTGATGCCGTCGAGATGCGCGAGCACCGGCACACGCGCCTCGGCCTGGACACGCGCGACGAGGCTTTTGCCGCCGCGGGGGATGATGAGGTCGATCACCCCGTCGGCCTTCAGCATCGCGCCGACTGCCGCGCGGTCGGTCGTGGGTACGAGTTGGACCGCATCGACGGGCACGCCGCCCGCTCTCAGGCCCTCGACGAGCGCCGCATGGATAGTGCGGTTGCTGTTTACCGCCTCGGACCCACCGCGAAGAATCGCGGCGTTGCCAGCCATTACGCAAAGCACCGCAGCGTCCGCCGTGACGTTGGGCCGGCTTTCGTAGATGATGCCAATGACGCCGATCGGCACGCGGACGCGCGAGAGCTTCAGGCCGTTCGGCCGCTCGCTGGCATCGATCACCTGCCCAACCGGATCCGCCAGCGTGGCGACTGCCGCCACCCCGTCGGCCATTGCCGCGACCCGCGCCTCGTCCAATCGCAACCGATCGAGCAGCGCGCCCGACAGCCCCGACGCAGTCGCGCGCGTCATGTCCTCCGCATTCGCCGCAACGATTTCCGCAGATGTCGCCCGGATCGCCTCTGCCGCCAACACCAGCGCCGCGGCCTTGCGCTCGGACGGCATCGCCGCCAGCACCAGCGCGGCAGAGCGCGCGCGGCGGCCCATTTCAGCGATCATTTCAGTCGGATTTTCTGCATCGGCCATGGCCCGCGCGGTAGCATGCGAAGCCCCTCGCGCCAACGCCGCGAACTCGTTACGCTCCCGATATTACAGGGGGGTAGCATGACCGGGGATATTGGGGCAGCGGCGGACAGCGCCACGGATGTCCTTGTCGGACGCGCGATCGAACCAGGGGCGGGAGATGCCAAAGGTGCGCATACGGGCCCCGGTCCGGGCGATGCGCTCTGCCTGAATTGCGGGACGCGATTGCTAGGCGAACACTGCCACGCCTGCGGGCAATCTGCGCACGTTCACCGGTCGCTGGGCGGGATCGGGCATGAGATCGCGCACGGCGTTTTCCATTTCGAAGGCAAGATCTGGCGGACGTTGCCGCTGTTGATCCTGCATCCGGGCACGCTCACGCGCCGCTACGTCAATGGCGAGCGGGCGCGGTTCGTGTCTCCGCTCGCGCTGTTCCTGTTCACCGTCTTCCTGATGTTCGCGACGATCGGCGCGGTCGGCGGCGAACTCGCGGATGCGATCGTGAACGACGAACGGCCGGGTGCAACGTCCGACTATGCCCATGAAGCCAGCAAGGCGCGCGCGGCGCTTGCCACGATCAACGAGCAAAGGGCCGCCGCGACAAGCGATAGAGCGTATTCCGGGCCACCGATCGCCGAACTCGACCAACGCGCGGCGGCGCTGCGCACGACGATCCGCGCGCTCGGCGTCGCGACGGATATGAAGCGCGGCGGCAGTCACGGACCGGCCGTCGACCTGGGAGACTTCAAGACCGGCTGGGAGCGGCTCGACCACGGCATCGCCAAGGCCAATGAAAATCCCGGCCTGATGATCTACAAGCTGCAGACCAGCGCGTATAAATACAGCTGGGGCCTGATCCCGTTATCGGTGCCGTTCCTGGCGCTGCTCTTCCTGTGGCGCCGCAAGCATCATCTGTACGACCACGCGATCTTCGTAACCTACTCGCTTGCGTTCATGATGCTGCTGACGATCGCGCTGATCGTCGGACACCTGATAGGCGTGCCCGACGCGACGCTCAGGCTGGCCGCGGTGGTGATCCCGCCGGTGCACATGTTCGCGCAGCTTCGCGGGGCGTATTCGCTGCGGAAGCGATCGGCGGCGTGGCGCACGGTGGCGCTGCTGACGTTCGCGTTTACGGTGCTGCTGGCGTTTATCGTGCTGCTGTTGCTGCACGGGTTGACGGATTAGGTCGGGAGCTGGGGCGGGGCTGAAGCTTGTCGTTCCGTCATTTGAGCAAATTCCTCATTTTGACGGATCCGCTATCCAAGCGCATTCATTATCCCAGCGAAAATCGGGACCTCTCCAATTGCGTCATCCCAGCGAAAGCTGGGATCACATGGTGCGGGTCGCGTCGCCAGCCAGCTGGGATACCCCAGCCTCCGCTGGGGTGACGGGCTTGGGGCGGGTGACCGAATTCATCATTCCCGCGGAAACTGGCGCCCTCCCCCTCGCCGTCATCCCAGCGAAAGCTGGGATCTCATGGCGCGGGTCGCATCGCCAGCCAACTGGGATACCCCAGCTTCCGATGGGGTGACGGGCTTGGGGCGGGTAACGACTTGGAGAGGCATCCTGGTTGGGTGAAGGAGTGGGCCGAAGTGGCGGACCGCGCGTGCGGTGAGACCTGAGCCCCCTCCGCTTAGCCCGCTTACATGTGCCCTCTCAGCGGCAGGGGTACAGATTCGCCAATACCCGGGCGTAGCCGTCCTTGAGGGGGCGTTGCCGGTAGCTGGCAGGGAGTTCGTTGAGACCATCGAGCATGTCCATGATGCCGACCGATTCGCCCTCGGGAACGCACGCGATCGGTGGCTTGCCGGCGGCCACGCGGGCGGCGCGTTCGGCTTCCAGCTGATTGGTTGCGGCTTTTGCCTCGGCCTTCAGCGCGGGGAAATCTGGCGACATCAGCGCCATCGGGCCCTGGTCGCGCAACGCGTTGGCGCGGGCGAGGAAGGTGCCGACCGTCATCGCGGCGCTCGCCGGCATCGCCAGACCAACGATCGTTAGCGCGGCGATCAGTGCCTTTGAGCGAACATACGACATGGGCGGCCTTTCCGAGAAAAGACCGCCCATAGAGCTACTTAAGTGACTGCCCGGTGAACCGGATCACGCCCCCAGCGGAGTCGGCGTCCCGAACGGGCCCGACGGGCGCCGCGTCTTCGGGATCGACGTGCCGGCACGTGGCACGGTCGAGGCATTGGCCCCCGGATCCGGACGATCGAGATCCTCGCCGGCAATCAGCTTCTTGATCTCGTCGCCGGTCAGCGTCTCGAATTCGAGCAGCGCGCCGGCCACGGTGTGGAGCTGGTCGACATGATCGCTCAGCACCTGCTTGGCACGGTCGAGGCCGCCTTCGACGATCCGCTTGATCTCGTCGTCGATCAACTGCGCGGTCTGGTTCGACATGCGCGACGGACGGCTCGACGAGTAGCCCAAGAATGACTCGCCCTCAGGCTCGCCATATTCCAGCGGCCCGACCTTGTCGGACATGCCCCAGCGCGTGACCATGTCGCGCGCCAGCCCCGTGGCGTACTGAATGTCGCCCGAGGCACCCGAAGACACCTTGTCATAGCCGAAGATGACTTCCTCGGCGACGCGGCCGCCCATCGACACGGCCAGGTTCGCGTACATCTTGTCACGGTGATAGCTGTACGAATCGCGCTCCGGCAGACGCATGACCATACCCAGCGCACGACCGCGCGGAATGATCGTAGCCTTGTGGATCGGATCCGAAGCCGCCTCGTGCATCGCGACGACGGCATGGCCGGCCTCGTGATACGCGGTCATCCGCTTCTCGTCATCGGTCATGACCATGCTGCGACGCTCGGCGCCCATCATGACCTTGTCCTTGGCCTCCTCGAACTCGGCCATCGCCACCAGCCGCTTGCCCTTGCGTGCCGCATGCAGCGCCGCCTCGTTGACGAGGTTGGCGAGATCGGCACCCGAGAACCCAGGCGTACCGCGTGCAATGACGCGTGCATCGACGTCGGGGGCGAGCGGCACCTTCTTCATGTGGACTTCGAGGATCTTGATGCGACCCTCGATATCCGGCCGCGGCACCGTGACCTGGCGATCAAAACGGCCCGGACGCAACAGCGCGGGGTCGAGCACGTCGGGACGGTTGGTCGCGGCGATGATGATGATGCCTTCGTTCGCCTCGAAGCCATCCATCTCGACCAGCAACTGGTTCAGCGTCTGCTCGCGCTCGTCGTTTCCGTTGCCGAGACCGGCACCACGATGACGACCGACCGCGTCGATCTCGTCGATGAAGACGATGCACGGTGCGGACTTCTTGGCCTGCTCGAACATATCGCGGACACGGCTCGCGCCGACGCCGACGAACATCTCGACGAAATCGGAACCGGAGATCGTGAAGAACGGCACGCCGGCCTCGCCAGCGATCGCACGCGCGAGCAGCGTCTTGCCGGTACCGGGCGAACCGACCAGCAACGCGCCCTTAGGGATCTTGCCGCCAAGGCGGGCGAACTTTGTAGGATCCTTCAGAAACTCGACGATTTCTTCAAGCTCTTCGCGCGCCTCGTCGATGCCAGCGACGTCCTGGAAGGTGACCTTACCCTCTTTCTGCGTCAGCATCTTCGCGCGGCTCTTGCCGAAGCCCATCGCGCCGGAGCCCGAGTTCTTCTGCATCTGCTTCAGCACGAAGAACGCGATGCCGAGGAACAACAGGAACGGCAGCGACTGATACAGCAGCAGCGCCAGCATCGACGGACCCTCTTCGGGCTTCGCGCTGATCGAAACGCCCTTATCGCGCAGCTTCGGCACGAGCGTCGAATCCGGAATCGGATACGACTTGAACTTCTCGCCCGAGGACAGCGTCCCCGAGATGATATCGCGCGAGATGTTGACGTCCTTGACGGTGCCCTCGTCAACCTTGTCGAGGAACGCCGAATACGCGATCGTGTTGCCGCCCGACGCCGCGGTACGGCCGTCGAACATCGTCACGAACAGCGCCAGCGCGAGCAGGATGCCGACCCAGATCAACAGGCTCTTCATCCAGGGATTGCCGCCGCCATTCTCGGGGCCACCGTTATTCGGGCCGCCGTTACCAGGACCTTGGGGCTTCTGCCCGCGGTTCTCGTTGTCGTTCATGGGTGCACGATACCTTTCACCACACAAGATAAGCGCACGCGGGTTAATGGCAATGGAACAAGACGCGGGTTGCGTCGATCAGTGTGACAGGCTGGTCAGGAGACCCGACGCGGCGGCGCCTCGCGGAAGCGCCAGACGTCGCCGCGGACGCTGGCAATGATGCCCGCTTGCGTCGTGCGTTTGCCGGCCATCAGCCCGTCGAGCAGTTTTTCGATGTTGGCGGCCTCGGTCCATTCGGGCGCGGTGATGCCGGCGCCGTCGCGAACCACGCCGATCGCACGGCGGGCGAGTCGGCGCAGAAGTTCGCGGGGCAGCTTCTCGACTGCAAGCTTCACCTCGCCGCCGCCCACCTTGGCACGGTCGGTCCATATCCAGTCGACCATCGCACGGATATCGGTGTCGGTCTCGGCGAGCGCGGCGGCGGCACGCGCAAGGTTGGGCGTGCCAAGCCATTCGTTCTCGCCCAGCAACCGGCGGAAGCGGGTGCGATCGTGGCGGTCGTCGTGGTTGGAGGGATCGTCGAAGAACGGCACTTCGGCACGGCGGACGATCGCGCGGAGTTCGGCGCGGCGCCAGTCGAGCAGCGGGCGGACGACCGTGACGCCGTGGATTTCGGTGCGGGCGCGGACTCCGGCGAGACCCGCCAGGCCTGACCCACGGGCGGCGCGCATGAGGAAGGTTTCGGCCTGGTCGTCGGCGTGATGGCCGGTGACGAGCGCCCCTGCCCCGATCGCGCGGGCGTGGTCGGCGAGGAGAGCGTAGCGCGTTGTGCGCGCCTGCGCCTGGATGCTGGCGCCGGTGATCGGTTCGCTAGGGGCGAGCGTGGCGTGGGGGACGCCGAGCGTTGCGCAGTGCGCGGCGACCATCGCGGATTCTTCGGCTCCCTCGGGGCGGAGGCGGTGGTCGATGCTGGCGACCGTGAAGCCGGCAGCTAACGATTCGTGCGCGAGGGTGAGCATCGCCATGCTGTCCGGGCCACCGGATACGGCGAACAGCGGATTGGTAATGTCGCTTGCCAAGCGCGCGAAGTCGGCGGCGAACCTACGCCCCTCCTCCGTCATGCCGGGCTCGTTCCGGCATCCACCCGGCCCCGTCCCCTTAAGCCGGGGAGGATGCGGAACGGTGGATCCCGGAACAAGTCCGGGATGACGGAAAAAAGAGAGGGAGACGTCATCGTCAGATCAGACTCGTTACTTGCACTTCGCCGCGCTGCGCCCGGCGGCGACCTGCCCCTTCATCGCCGACGCCATCTTCGCGCCGTAGACGTCGTTCAGCTCGTCATACACCTTGCACGCATCGGCGGGCTTGTTGAGCTTGGTCAGCGCCTGCCCCAGATACAGCAGGCTATCCGGCGCACGCTCGCCGTCGGGCATCTTCTTGTAATTGTCGTAGAACGCCATCGACGCGAGGCTCGGCTTGCCCTCGTCGAGATACGCGCGGCCGAGCAGGTTCTGCGCATAACTGGCGCGCTTGCTCTTCGGATAGTCGGCAACGACCTTCTTCAACTGCGCCTCGGCCTGCGGATACTGTTTAGCCGCCCACAGCCGGTAGCCGTACATATACTCGTCCTCAGCCGGATCGCCCGTCGAGGGCTTTTCGACAGAGACCTTGGTCGGTGTCGCCGCGCCGGGCTTGGTAGCTGCTTCTGGACGCGTGGTCGGGCGCGAGGGGCCGCTCGACTGGTCATCGGACTCGATCGGACCGCCTGCTGCGATCGGCGCAGGTCCAGTCTCGAAAGCCTTCATCCGCGCGTCGTTCGAACGGCGATAATTGTCGAACGCATCCTGCAACTGGCGCGTGCGGTTCTGGTTCTGCTCGATCTGTTCGGTGAGCGAGGTCATCTGCTGCTCCAGCGACGTGACGCGCTGGTTCACGTCGGCAAGCGCGCTGGTCGCAGGCGAGCCCGGGCCGGGACCCTGCTCGCTCTGCGGCGCGCGCACTTCGGGCTGGAGCATCTGGCCCGATCCGCCAGGGAAGACCTTCCGCTGGACCGCGCGCATTTCGCTTTCAAGCTTGCCGACGCGGCCCTCGACATTTTGTGCCTGTACGGCAGTGGGCAGCAGCGCCGCGAGGCAGACGCCGACCAGAATTGACTTACGCATGGGCCACACCCCCCGGTGGATTGGTTAATCGCCCGGGTATAGCTGCACTACCCATCATGTCTCCAGCCTTAAGACCCTGGCAATTGTCCGCTGCAATCACGGATTGGGCGTTGCCGTAGCGGCAGGCGGCGGGTTTGCGCCCGCGTCCAGGTTGGCGCGCTGCGTTTCGCTCATCGGAGAACGCGGCGTACGTGGACGGATCGAGCGCGAGCGATCCGACGGGCGCGTCGAGGTAGTTTCAACGTCGGACGGCGTGGCCTGCGGCTCGGGCGTGCCGGCGATCCGCGCGGCAATCGCCGGCGCACCGACGCGCACGTCCTTGATCGCACGCTCGCCGGTACCGAGCGCCGGAGCAGCAGCGCCGTTAAGAGTCACCGCCAGCTTGTCCGCGCGACCGACGTTGATCTTCGGGTCCTTGGCATCCTTAGGCACGTCGAACTTTTCACCCGGCTTCATAGTGCCCTGGTATAGCACCTTGTTGTCGGCATCGTAGACGCGCATCCACACCTCGTCCGAGGCGGTCAGCGTGACCTGTCCGTTGGCAGGCGTGGCCGGCGCAGGCACCGGTTGCGCGGTCTGGGCAGCAGGGTTCGGCGCGGTCTCGGCGATCGGCGTCGTGGTGGAGGCATTGCTCGAACCGCGGAACATATCGGTGCCGTACCACAGCCCGACCAGCACCAGCACCGCGATCGCGATGCCGAGCGCGACGATCGCGATCCCGCGCGAGGGCACGCGCGACGGATCGGTCATCTCGTACGGTTCATATTCGCGCGTCTTGCGACCCAGTTTCGCAACGTCACTACGGACGAGGTTCGCGACCTGCACCTCGTCGATGCCCATCGCTCTGGCATAGGCGCGGCTGAAACCGACCGCATAGGTCGATGACGGCAGCGTGGAATAATCGGACGCCTCGATCGCTTCGAGGTGGCGCAACGGCACACGGGTACGCGTCGCGATGTCCGCGACGGTCAGGCCCTGCGCCTCGCGGGCCTTGCGGAGAATGTCGCCAGCACGCTCTGGTTGAGCGGGTGCTGCGTTCTGGCCGGTCTCGACCTCGTCCATTCTTGTCTCCGAACACGGGCGCGTAGCGTTGCCCGCCATGTCACCCGTCTTTCAGAGGCCCCCAGCCGTGTCAACGCACCGCGCGTCTTAACCGCCGCTTTCCGCCATTCAGACGATTTCGACGCCGTTTTCGGTCGCCCAGGTCGTCAACGCACCGCGCATGTCGCGCGGAGGATCAGCCAGCAGTCCTGCCATGTACGCGGTGAGGGCCGCACGATCGAGCGAACGCGTCATCGCCTTGATCGGGCCGACGGCCGCGGGGGTGATCGACAGCCGTTCGATGCCGAGCCCGATCAGCGCCATCGCCTCCAGCGGTCGCCCACCCATCTCGCCGCACACCGCCAGATCGACGCCCGCCGCGCGGACCGGTGCGACCAGCCGCGCGATGAAGCGCAGGATCGACGGGCTCAGCCAGTCGTAGCGCTCGGCGAGCTTGGGATTGGCGCGATCGGCCGCGAACAGGAACTGCGTCAGGTCGTTGGTGCCGATCGACAGGAACTCGATCTTCGGCAGGAGGATGTCGAGCATCTCGGCGAGCGCCGGCACCTCCAGCATCGCCCCATAGCGGATCGCGAGCGGCATTTTCCGCCCGCGCCCTTCGAGCCAGGTCCGCTGCGCTTCGAACAGCGCGCGCGCCTCGTCGAACTCCCACGGCTCGCTGACCATCGGGAACATCACGTTGAGCGTGCGACCGGCAGCGGCTTCCAGGAGCGCGCGTGCCTGCACCTTCATCAACCCGTCGCGTTCGAGGCCGAGGCGCAGCGCGCGCCAGCCCATCGCCGGGTTCTCCTCGTCCGAATCTTCCTTGTTCAGATACGGCAGCGCCTTGTCGCCGCCGATATCGACGGTGCGGAAGATCACCGGACGATCGCCCGCCGCGTCGAGGACTTCGCGGTAAAGTCGCTGCTGGCGCTCGCGCTGCGGCAGCGTGGCGGAGACCAGAAACTGGAACTCCGTGCGGAACAGGCCGATGCCGTCGGCACCGGTGACGTCGAGCGCCGCCACGTCGTCACGCAGGCCGGCATTGACCATGAGCGTCAGGCGGTGGCCGTCCTTGGTGATCGGCGGCACGTCGCGCAGCGCTGCGAACGCAGCCTTGCGCTTCTGGCGCATCGCCAGCCGCGCATCGAACGCCTCCTCCATTGCCGCCGAGGGCCGCGCGAAGACGTTGCTCTCGGCGCTGTCGAGCAGCAGCATGTCGCCCTCCGCAACCAGCCGGCGGATGTCGCGGACACGGCCGAGCACCGGCACGCCCATCGCGCGCGCGACGATCGTGACGTGTGCGGTCAGCGAACCTTCCTCGAGGATCACGCCCTTGAGCCGCCGCTTGTCGTATTCGAGCAGCTCGGCGGGGCCAAGGTTGCGCGCGATGAGGATGGTGTCCTGCCTCAGGCCCAACTGCGCGGCTGTGCCCATCTGGCCCGAGACGATGCGGAGCAGGCGGTTCGACAAATCCTCCAGATCGTGCATCCGGTCGGCGAGCAGCGGATCGTCAATCTGGCGCATCCGCTGGCGGGTGCGCTGCTGGACGCGTTCGATCGCAGCTTCGGCGGTGAGGCCCGAATCGATCGCCTCGTTGATCCGCCGCGCCCAACCCTCGTCATAGGCGAACATCTTGTAGGTCTGGAGCACTTCGACATGCTCGCCGCCGACGCCGAATTCGGCCTCGCGGGTCATCCGGTCGATGCCTTCGCGCATCTTGTCGAACGCCGCATAGACGCGGTGGCGCTCGGCGTCGGTATCCTCGGCGACGGTGTGTTCGATATGGATGCGCGGTTGGTGATACACCGCAAACCCGGCGCCCATGCCGTCGACGAGCTTCTGGCCGGGGATCCGCATCGCCGCGGTCGACTGCGGCCGGTCCGCGCCGCCGCCGGTGGTGTCGATGAGCCCCGCATTGGCGATCAGTTCGGACAGCACCATCGCGACCGTCTGCAACGCCTCGATCTCGACGTCCGCATATTTGCGACGATCGGTGTGCTGGACGGCCAGAACGCCCACGGATCGCTCGCGGCGGATGATCGGCACGCCGGCAAAGCTGTGGAAGCGGTCCTCGCCCGTCTCGGGCTTGTAGGCGAAATCGGGGTGGCTGGCGGCTTCGTCGAGGTTCAGCACCTCGACGTCCTGCGCGATCGTGCCGACAAGGCCCTCGCCGAGCGCGAGCTTGGTGACGTGGACGGCGGCCTGGTCGAGGCCACGCGTGGCGAACAGTTCGAGCACGCCCTCGCGCAGCAGGTAGATCGAGCAGACCTCGCTGTCGATCGCGGTGGCGATGATGCCTACGACGGCGTTGAGCTTGGCTTGCGCGGACGTGCGCGACGCCATCACGTCGTGAAGGCTGGTGAGGATTTCGCGGGCGGAGGCGGCGGCCGATAGGGGCATTTGAGTTGGCTATCAGATGAAGCGCCTGGGTGCCACGCAACAAAAGCAGTGTCGTGCCCAAGTTCGATCTATCTCTGGGTGTGATTTCCTACAGCGTCCTCACGCCGTCAGCCGGGCTCGTTCCGGCATCCACCGTTCCGTAAAATCGAGAGACGTGAGTTCGTGAGACCATGGACCCCGGAACAAGTCCTGGGTGACCGAGCGTGCGAGGATGCCTCAGGTATCGAACAGGCCGTCCTGGCTTCCCGCTGGTGGGTTCAGGCCGAGGTGCTTCCAGCCGCCGGCGTTCAGGAATCGACCACGCGCGGTCCGCGCGATCAAGCCAAGCTGAATCAGATACGGCTCGATCACCTCCTCGATCGTATCGCGCGGCTCGCTCAGCCCCGCCGCCAGCGTCTCCACCCCGACCGGCCCCCCGCGATAAATATCCGCGATCATGATCAGATACCGCCGGTCCATCGCGTCGAGCCCCAGCGAATCGACCTCTAGCCGGTTCAGCGCCGCGTCCGCTGCCCGCGCGTCGACCGTCTCGTGCCCGGCGACATTGGCGAAATCGCGCACCCGTCGCAGCAATCGCCCAGCGATACGCGGCGTCCCCCGAGCCCGGCGCGCGATCTCCATCGCGCCGTCCTTGGCGATGCCCAGCCCAAGCAGCCCAGCCGCGCGCGTCACCACCCGCTCCAGTTCCTCAACCGTATAGAATTGCAACCGCACCGGAATCCCGAAGCGATCGCGCAAAGGCGTCGTCAGCAACCCCTGGCGCGTCGTCGCACCGATCAGCGTGAACCGCGGCAGATCGATACGCACCGAGCGCGCGGACGGCCCCTCGCCGATCATCAGGTCGAGCGCACGATCCTCCATCGCCGGGTACAGCACCTCTTCGACCGCCGGCTGCAACCGGTGGATCTCGTCGATGAACAGCACGTCGCCATCCTCAAGATTGGTCAGCAGCGCCGCGAGATCGCCCGACTTGGCGATCACCGGCCCCGACGTGGCGCGAAACCCCACCCCCATCTCACGCGCGACGATCTGCGCGAGCGTCGTCTTGCCGAGGCCAGGTGGTCCGAAGAACAGCACGTGATCCAGCGCATCGCCGCGCGATTTCGCCGCCTGGATGAAGATGCGCAGATTCTCCCGCGCCGCCTTCTGCCCGACGAATTCGTCGAGCGTCTTAGGGCGCAGCGCGGCGTCGACGTCTTCGGGACGCTTGGCGGCAGTCAGGATGCGGTCTGTATCGGTCACCTACCCGCGATAGCGCGCTCGCGGTGAAGGGGGCAAGGCGGCTATGGGTGCGCGATGACTGACGCAACCTCCCACCCCGACCTGTATCTGCTGGGCGGAGTCTCGCCCGCGTTGGAAGTGACGCTCGCCGAGCGCTTCACGCTGCACCGCGAGAATCCACCGGCAACGACGCGCGCGATCGTCGGCGGCGGGAGCAGCGTGGTCGACGCGGCGCTACTGGACCGCCTTCCCGCGCTGGAGATCATCGCGATCCACGGCGTCGGTTACGACGGCATCGACCTCGCCGCGACCAGGGCACGCGGCATCGCGGTGACGACGACGCCCGACGTGCTGACCGACGATGTCGCGGACCTTGCGATCGGGCTGATGCTGGCGGTGCAGCGACGTATCGTCGCCAACGACCGTGTGGTGCGCGATGGCGGCTGGCAGGTCGATCTTGCGCGCCGGGCGAGCGGGCGGCGGATCGGCATCTTCGGACTGGGCCGGATCGGCAAGGCCATTGCCAAACGCGCGGCACCGTTCGCGAGCGAACTCCATTATACCGCACGCTCCGCCAAGCCGGATTTCGCGGGCGTGTTTCATGGTGACATCGCCGCGCTCGCGGCGGCGTGCGACGTGCTGATCATTGCCGCGCCTGGGGGCGCGGCGACGTCGCATATCGTGGATGAGGGTGTTCTCGCGGCGCTTGGTGAAGACGGCATTCTCATCAACATCGCTCGGGGTAGCTTGGTCGACGAATCTGCGCTGGTGGCGGCGCTTCGGGCCGGGACGATCGCCGGGGCGGGGCTCGACGTGTTCGCCGACGAACCATCTGCTCCCGAAGCGCTGAAGACGATGAATCAGGTCGTCCTGTCACCGCATCAAGGCAGCGCGACCGTCGACGGGCGGACTGCCATGGCGGCGCTGGTAGTTGCTAATCTCGACGCGCATTTCGCGGGGAAAGCGCTGCTCACGCCGCTTTGAAACACTCCGGATCATAATTTCCTATCCTCCCCCGCCAGGGGGAGGTGGCGCCGAAGGTGACGGAGGGGGAGGACACGGAACAGCGGTTTCCCTGACCTCCCCCTCCGTCTGGCAAGTGCCAGCCACCTCCCCCTGGCGGGGGAGGATCGAAAGGTTCGCCACTTGCACTCGCGGCAAAGCTACGCCTTAGACGCCTTCCGCAACGCCAGTCGCACCAGCGCATCGAGCGAAGCCCCCGGCCCCAGTTCCTCGTCCGCGGCAGCCACCGCGACGCTCGCCTCGTTCGGCCGGAAGCCGAGATTGAGCAACGCCGACACCGCATCCGCAGACGCGCCCGGCGCGGCATTGACCACCGCTGGTCCAAGCCCGAGCGCGATGCCGCCGACCTTGTCCTTCAATTCCATCACGATCCGCTGTGCGAGCTTTGGTCCGACCCCGTTCGCGCGCGCGACCATCGCCTTGTCGCCGCTTGCGATTGCACGGCTCAGATCGACCGGCTCCAGCGCCGACAGGATCGCGAGCGCAACCCGTGCGCCGACCCCCTGCACACCCGTCAACAACCGGAACCAGTCACGCTCGTCCGCGCTGGAAAATCCGACGAGCCGCTGGAAATCCTCGCCGACGAGCAATTCGGTAAAGACGGTACACGCCTCGCCGATCGGACCAAGCGCCGACAGCGTGCGCGCCGATGCACCGACCAGATACCCGACGCCGCCGACGTCGATCACCGCATGGTCTATACCCGTGGAGTCCAGACGTCCCTTGAGATGCACGATCATTCGGCATGCGGTAGATCAAAGGAGGAGCGTCGTCATCCAGTCAAAATCGGCCGTTCGTAATTCGCGGCATGTCACACGCTTGGCCGCAACCGATCTCCGTCGATCGTCGATCGGCCTGTCACCAGCGCAGGTGGTTTCACGACGCCGTGAAGGGCCTGGGTCGGCGCGCCGATCACAGCGGCGCGCGCGCGGAGACTCGCCCTCAGATATACCGTGTCGGATGCCACGAAACGCCGCGGCGTCGTGCCGAGAAACGTGCCCGCATCGCGCAGGAAATGCGAGGCATCGAAATAGCTGCTGTCGATCTTTGAATAATCGGCCATCCCATCCGTCCGGATCAGCCCGATGAACGACCGAAGAAACCGCGCGCGGCGCAGGAGCAGCTTCGGCGGCATGCCGAAATGCCGCGTCGCCATGCGCCGCAGTTCGTGCGTCGGGATATCGAGCCGATCGGCGACGTCCTTCATCTCGATCACCCCATCGGTCACCGTCAGCGCGGTGAAGGCGCGGATCAGGTCTTCGCGCGGGTGCGCTCGCTGGAACAACGGGCCGAGAACCGCATCGAGCAGCGGCTTGATGAACGCATCATCGTCAAGGGCATCGAGGCCTTCGATCAGGCGCGCGGAAAGCTCTCCGCCGAGGACTGCGGTCAGCGGCGTGACCCGGTTGTGGAAGTCACCCGCCGACCGCGCCGTCAATCGGGACCAGCCCAGCGCACTCAGGCCGATGCCCACGGCAATCCCGCCGGTCGTTTCCGTACGGAAGGCGCGGCTGGTAGGCCCGTAGAAGCTGGCCCGATCGAGCGGACCGAAACGATGATTACCGATCGAAACGGTCAACGGGCCCGCATCGACCAGCACAGAGATCATCGCTGGTGCAGGCAGGTACCAGTTGAGCATCGGCGTACGATCATCCGATGCGTAGATCGCATAGCCCGTCAGATATTCGGATAGGCTGGGATCAGGGAGATCGTACCGCATCCGCATTCCGGGTGGCATCGCGAACGCGGCCGCCGGGACATTTTGACTGTTTGTGCCGCCGTTCACTTGACCGAGGTTCATCGATTTACCTTGATCTATATTAGAGATTAACTACGTCGCGACTGCCACACTGTCGTGCGCCTGGCCAGACAAACTTTAATGGCCGGTAATTCACAGAATTTGCGTCCATTATGGATCAGAATTTAGAATCGCCTCAAGCACGCGGAGTCTCAGCCGGAGACTCCGTTTCAGTTACGATCGCCGTCCATGGACGCCGTCGATAAATTCTGCAGGGGGCAGTTTACCCGCCAGTTTCATATGTCGGACTTTGTCCGATCTCAGCGTCATGATCGACGTCTGGCAAGGACTATCACGCGTCGACGGGTCTTTAAAGCTTCTAAGACGAAGCTGGACGCACCGGCGACGATCAGGCCCCGATACCGGATCGCCGCGCCAGAGCAGCAGCACTTGCGACGTGATGCGCATGCGTGATCGCCACCGCCAGCGCATCGGCCGCATCCGGCCCGGCAAGTTTCGCGCCGGGCAGCAGCACCGCCATCATCGCCTGGATCTGCTTCTTGTCCGCGCCGCCGGTGCCGACGACACCTTTCTTGACGGTCGAGGGGTGATATTCGCCGATGTGGAGCCCCGCGCCGGCGGCGGCGAGCAGCACGACTCCGCGCGCTTGCCCCAGCTTCAGCGTAGATTGCGCGTTGGTGTTGCCGAGCACTTCCTCGACCGCCGCGCCATCCGGACGTTCGGTGCGGATGACGTCGATCAGCGCATTATATAGCGCGGTGAGGCGGCGGGGGAGCGCCATCGACGGGTCGGTCTTGATCTGGCCGTTGGCGATGTGGCTCAGGCGATTGCCGTCCGCGCGGATGACGCCCCAGCCTGTGGTGCCAAGGCCGGGGTCTAGTCCTAGGATGATCACGAGAAGAGAGAAGGTCGGTTCGCGCGGAGGCGCGGAGGCGCGGAGGGGGTGCGCTTTTGACTATTGTCTCGCGTCAGCAGGACTTTCGGTTCTCCGGGCCGGCCGACAGATATGAGGCCGCTGACGCGGAGGACGTAGCCATGCGGCACAGCTCTCCGCGTCTCCGCGTCTCCGCGCGAACCAACCTTCTTCATCTCAACCTAAGCTCTCCATGATCTCGTCGGAGATTTCGTAATTGCCCCACACCGTCTGCACGTCGTCGTCCTCGTCGAGCGCGTCGATCAGTTTGAACAGCGTCGCCGCATCGTCCGCGTCGACCGCGACCATGACCTGCGGGCGCCAGGCGAGCTTTGCGCCCTCGGCCTCGCCGAGCTTGGCTTCCAAAGCCTTGGCCACTTCGTGCAGGTCGCCCTGCGCGGTCCAGACCTCATGCCCGTCCTCGCTCGACGTGACGTCTTCGGCACCCGCTTCGAGTGCCGCTTCGAATACCGTATCGGCATCGCCCGCGCTCGCCGGATACGAGATCAGCCCGACGCGGTCGAACGCGTGGCTGACCGAACCGCCCGCGCCGAGGTTGCCGCCGTTCTTGCCGACCGCGACGCGCACGTTGGTCGCGGTGCGGTTGCGGTTGTCGGTCAGCGCCTCGATGATCAGCGACACGCCACCGGGCCCGAAGCCCTCGTAGCGGATCTCTTCGTAATTCTCGGCATCGCCGCGGCTAGCCTTGTCGATCGAGCGCTGGATGTTCTCCTTGGGCAGCGACGCCGCCTTGGCCGCGTTCACCGCCGCGCGCAGGCGCGGGTTCATGTCGACGTCAGGCAGGCCCATCTTGGCCGCGACCGTGATCTCTCGGCTGAGCTTGCTGAACGCCGACGAGCGCTTCTTGTCCTGCGCACCCTTGCGGTACATGATATTCTTGTATTTGGAATGGCCTGCCATCGGTGCCTCTTTAGCTGATGCGCCCGCTCTTAGGCGTCAGGCGCGGATTTCGCCAGACCGTCGATTTTCCGCTCGATCGCGTCGAGCCGGTCTAGCACCAAATGATCGATCTTGTGGTGGACGCGCAGGATGTCGAGTTCGGCACGCAGGTTGGTCTCGTAGTCGAGGCTCGCGGCGAGGCGGTCCTTCGCCGATTGCCGGTTCTGGCTCATCATGATCACTGGCGCCTGGATCGCTGCCAGCGTCGACAGCAACAGGTTGAGGAAGATGTACGGATAGGGATCGAACGCCCGCCCGAAATGGCCGAGGATGTCCGAATTGAGGATCATCCAGCCGAACAGGATCACCGCAAAGGCGATGATGAAGCCCCAGGACCCGCCGACCGCGGCGACTTTGTCGGCAAGCCGGTCGCCGTAGCTGGAGCGCTCGTCCGACACGTCGGCCGCATCGCGACTGACGGTGGTTCCCGCCTCGATCCCCGCGAGGACGCGACGCTCCTCGTCGTCGAGGTCCCCCGGCGCCTTGCCGAGCAGGCGGTGCGAGAGGTCGGCGAGCGGGGAGTGTGTGGCCATCTTCGAAGCCTAGCGCGGATTGCCGATATTCCAGCGCGCAAAGTCCCACTTGCGACGGAAGCGACAAAGACTCCTTGCTCCCACACGCCCGCACCTGCCAAACGCGCGGCATGACGGTTAGCGTGAATATGGGCACCGACGGCAATGGTACTGCCGTCGGCGTCGACCTGGAGGAACTGCTCGCCACCCGCCTGTTGGTGCAGGGCAATTCGGGCTCGGGAAAATCGCATCTGCTGCGCCGCCTGCTCGAGCGATCGGCGGGGCATGTCCAGCAGATCGTGATCGATCCCGAGGGCGATTTCGTGACGCTCGCCGGGCCGCACGGCCACGTCGTGATCGAGGCGGGCGACTATAGCGAACGCGAGATCGCGCGCATCGCCAGCCGCCTGCGCGAACACCGGACGTCGGCCGTGCTCAGCCTCGAAGGGCTGGAGGTCGAGGGCCAGATGCGCTGTGCCGCGTCGTTCCTGTCCGCGCTGTTCGATGCGCCGCGCGAACATTGGTATCCGGTGCTGGTGGTGGTCGACGAAGCGCAGATGTTCGCGCCGGTGACAGGTGGCGAAGTGTCGGAAGAGGTCCGCCGCGCGTCGCTGGCCGCGATGACCAACCTGATGTGCCGCGGCCGTAAACGCGGCCTTGCTGGCGTGATCGCGACGCAGCGTCTGGCCAAACTGGCGAAGAACGTCGCGGCGGAAGCATCGAACTTCCTGATGGGCCGCACCTTCCTCGATATCGACATGGCGCGCGCGGCCGACCTGCTCGGCATGGAGCGGCGCCAGGCCGAGGCTATTCGCGATCTCCAGCGCGGCACGTTCATGGCGCTCGGCCCGGCAGTGTCGCGCAGGCCGATCACTGTGAAGATCGGCGACGTCGCGACCTCCGCGCGCAGTGGCAGCCCCAAGCTCACTCCCCTGCCGAGCGCTGCGCCGATGGATCTGCAAGACCTACTGTCCGAGCCGGTGGTCGACGCCCCCGAACTCGGCCTGATGTTCGATTCGCGCCCGCGTCGCGTGCCGGCGGACGAACTCCTCGACGGTATCGCCCGCCCGCCCGAGCCACGTACCGCCGCGCCGCCGCCGCCCGAGAAGACCGACGACGAAGTCGAAGCGGTCTACGCCGACGTCTTCCGTGCGATCGTCGAGGATCCGGAGTCGACGCTGCGCCCACCGTCGGTGCTGTTCCAGGATTTCCAGGTGCGTTGCCGCATGGGCGGGTTGGCCAAGCCACCGCTGGACCTGCCCGGCTTCGTCCGCCGGCTGAGTTGCGCCCGCGCCGGCATCTTCGACATGACCGACGAGGCGTGGACTGCAGCGCTGGACGTGGCGAGCGGCCTCCCCGACGACATGCTGGGGGCGTTTCTGCTGGTTGCGCGCGCCGCCCGCGAAGGCGAGCCGTGTCCCTCGGACGCGCGCATTGCGGCGACGTACGGAACGAGTTCGATCGGCCGGGTGAAGCGACTGATCGGCTATATCGAGAGCCGGGAACTGATCGTCTGCCGCACCGATCTCGCCGGCAAACGCTCGATCACGATACCGGGGCTGGGGTGGACGACGCTTCCGGCGGAAGCGGCTTAGGTCGTCATCCGCGGATCGGGGTGAACTGCAACGACACGAACTGCCAGTCGCTCTTGATCCGTCGCGCGACGAAGCCGGCCCGGAGCGCGCGCGTCTGCATCTGGCCGTCCTTGCCGGGCATGGTGTAGGCGATCCGCATCGTGACGACACCGATCGTGCCAGCAGGCCGCGCGACGGTCTCGGTAATCGTCATCGGCGGCGCGGCCGATTTCTTGTCGGCCGCGTAAAATCCGATCACACGCTCGCGGGAATCGACCTCACCGACCGGTGACACTTCCTGGTATTCGGGAGCCATCATCGCGATCATCGCCGCCTGATTGAACTGGTTGCGGACCCGGACGAACGCCTCTGCACGCTGACCGAGTTTTCGGGTGTCGATCTCAACCGATTGCGCCGCGACGGGAGCACTGACCAACAATGCCGCCGCAATTCCCAAGAATACCCGCATGCTTGCCCCCGATGCGATGTTGCATAACAGCAATACACCTAAGCTGTAGAAGCGGCAATGTCGTTGCAGGCTGCGGGGGTTAGATCACCAAAGCGATGGCGAGCCCTGCGATCAAGCCGACTTGAACCATCGCTATGAGATGAAGCCGCCCGACGAACGGCTGCTTGCGGGTCTTGTGACGGAAGCGACCGCGCGCCCAGAACGCACCGGGGCTACCGCCGAGCGCTGCGAACCATAGCAAGCGGGATTCGGGAATGCGCCATGCGCCGGTCGATGATCGCCGCTTGTCGATCGCGAACGCGGCGACGGTGATCGCGTTGATGATCAGGAGCAGGACGAACGCCGCGAGGATCGGGAGAAGCATTCTCTACCGGTACATCGGGGAGGTTAACGCGGTGCCTCATCGCTACCCGACGTCATATCGGGGAGGAAGCACCGCGCGAAATCAGCAGATCCTCAGATCATCCCCAACGCCTGGAGATACACTTCGAGGATCGCCTCCTCCTCCTGATACTCTTCCTTCTTCTTCTTCCGGATCGACAGGATCTTGCGGATCGCCTTGGGGTCGTAACCGCGGCCCTTGGCTTCGGCCATCACGTCCTTGATGTCGTCCGAGATACCCTTCTTCTCTTCTTCGAGGCGCTCGGCGCGCTCGATCAGCAGGCGCAGTTCGTCCGCTGCGACCGCGCCGCCGCCCATGCCGTGTTGCCGTTCGTCAGACATCGAAAATTCCCCACTCACCGACGTCCAGGCGCCGGCCCAAAGCCAATCGAAATACCCACGCCGACAATCGCCGTCAGGAGACGTCGTGAATCATGCGGCTGCGGGTGCGGAGCCGCGTCTAGGCGTTTACCGTGTTCGGCTCAATCGCCTGAATCAAACAGCCCCGTTTTTGGGCGCGTTCTTCGCGACGCTTTCCTTCATCCGCGCGAGTTGCTCCGGCGTCGCGTCGCCCTGGTGATGCGCCTTCCACTGCGCATACGGCATCCCGTACACCGTCTCCCGCGCGGCATCCTTCGACAGGCCACCCGCTTCCTCGACCCAGTCGGACAGGCAGTTGCGACAAAAACCAGCCAAGCCCATTAAATCGACGTTCTGCGCATCCTCGCGGTGGCGGAGGTGGCGGATCAGGCGGCGAAAGGCCGTCGCCGCTACGGCATCGTCGAGTGTATCGAGCGCGTCGATTTCGGGATTCATTCATATGCTCCGTGGTTGATCCCGCCGAGATAGGGTTTAAGGCCCGTCGCGGCAAAGACCTCCCCCAGGAAACGCACGCATGACCATGGCCATCGCACCCCGTTCGCGCAAAGTCCGCATCCTCGCGACGCTAGGCCCTGCCAGCAGCACCCCCGAGATGATCGCAACTCTATTCCGTACCGGCGCAGACGCGTTCCGCATTAACATGAGTCACGGCGACCAGCAGTCGAAGATTGCGGTGATCCAGGCGATTCGCGCGCTGGAGAAGGAGTTCGGGCGTCCCTCGACGATCCTCGCCGATCTCCAGGGGCCTAAGCTGCGCGTCGGCAAGTTCGAAGGCGGCCGCACCGTGCTCGAAACCGGGTCGAACTTCGTGCTCGACCGCGACCCGACACCAGGCGATGCGACGCGCGTCGAACTGCCGCACGACGAGATTTTCGCGGCGATCGAGCCGGGCGCGCGCCTGCTGCTCGACGACGGCAAGCTCGTGCTGCGCGTGGTGTCGCACAGCCCACGCGAAATCACGACTCGGGTCGAGGTCGGCGGCGCGCTGTCGAACAGCAAGGGGCTGAACGTCCCCGACGTCGTGCTGCCGATGGCAGCATTGACGGCCAAGGATCGCAGCGATCTCGACTTCGCGGTCGACCAGGGCGTCGACTGGATCGCGCTGTCGTTCGTCCAGCGGCCGGAAGATCTCTGGGAAGCGCGTAAGCTCATCGGCGGCAAGGCGGCACTGATGGCCAAGATCGAGAAGCCCGCGGCGATCGAGCGGCTGGAGGAGATCGTCGAGGCCTGCGACGGCGTGATGGTCGCGCGCGGCGATCTCGGCGTCGAACTGCCGCCGCAGCAGGTGCCGCCGCTTCAGAAGCGCATCGTCGAGGTTTCGCGCCGGATGGGTCGCCCGGTGGTAGTCGCGACGCAGATGCTCGAATCGATGATCACGTCGCCCTCCCCTACGCGAGCGGAAGTGTCGGACGTCGCGACCGCGGTGTATGACGGCGCGGATGCGATCATGCTGTCGGCAGAGAGCGCAGCGGGTGCGTGGCCGGTCGAATCGGTGGCGATGATGGATGCGATCGGCGTGTCGGTCGAGGCGGACCCGGAACACGGCGACCGCATGCACTTCACCGTGATGAAGCCCGACCCGACGACCGCCGATGCGCTGGCCGAGGCGGCAAAGAACATCGCCGCGACCGTGTCGGCGGTGGCGATCATCTGCTTCACGACCTCGGGCTCGACCGCCCGCCGGATCGCGCGCGAGCGGCCGTCGGTGCCGTTGCTGGTGCTGACCCCGAGCCAGGAGACTGCGCGGCGGCTCGGGCTGTTGTGGGGCACGCATGCGGTGCACACGCGCGACGTCGAGTCGTTCGAGGACATGGTGGCGAAGTCGAAGCGGATGGCGTTGCGGCACGGCATCGCCAAGGCTGGCGACCGGGTGATCGTGCTGGCGGGCGTGCCGTTCCGGACGCCTGGGTCGACGAACGTGCTGCACGTGGTGCGGATCGTCGGGGATGAGCTCAAGGGCCATCACTCGCAGGTTTAAGTTTCAGAGACCGCCGCCCGATTAGCGCTCTCCTTGCCGGAAGGTGCTGGGGTGGGTCGGCTTCCACGAGGTTCAAACCGTGGTCGCTCGAGCTCCCCTCCAAAACCTTCCGAGCAGTGGGGACAAGCCGAGCCCACAAAACCTGTTCCCTCGCGAACGCGGGGGTCCAGGGTACCGATGCGCAACGGTATTTAGCTGGGCCCCCGCGTCCGCGGGGGAACGGCTCCGGAGCGGTCCGCATCTCTACGACCTCCAAGACCGAGCATCGAAATTGGGTCACCAACAAGCGTGCCCCCTTCCCCGTCATGCCGGGCTTGTTCCGTCATCCACCGTGCCGCACATTCGCCGTCCGTGGGTCATGCGGGACGGTGGGCCCCGGCCTCCGCCGGGGTGACGGAAGAGGGGTTAGTGCCTGGTTGGGGCGGGGTGCCCCCGAAGTCGCAGCATGCCAACCGAACACGCTGTCCAGCCACGTCGGCGGGATCGTATCGTTCCCCACCATTGACTCCACCCCGGCGAAGGCCGGGGCCCAACTGGGGGACGGCAGTGGCGGCGCTTTCCGCTACGTTTCACAGACCTTTCCAATTGGCGGCCCGGCCTTCGCCGGGGTGGAGCCTCCAACTAGGTGCCTACTGGGACTAGCGCTCGCCTCCCGAATACGCGATGTCGCCGGTACGGACCGTACGGGAGGGCGCGCACATGACATTACGCGAGAAGATCGGTTGGGGCGCGCTTGCCCTGCTCGCAGCCTGCGCGCTGGCAGTCGTCGCGTTCGAGCGCGGCGAGCATGTCAACGCGCTGTGGATCGTCACCGCCGCCGTCTCCGTCCAACTGATCGCGTACCGCTTCTACGCCCGCTACATCGCGCGGCACGTAATGCAGCTCGACCCATCGAGACCAACCCCGGCGCTCCGCAGAGCCGACGGCCTCGACTACGTCGCGACCGACCGTAACGTCCTGTTCGGCCACCATTTCGCCGCCATCGCCGGTGCCGGCCCGCTCGTCGGCCCGGTGCTCGCCGCGCAGATGGGCTACCTCCCCGGCACGCTCTGGATCCTTGCCGGCGTCGTGCTTGCGGGTGCGGTGCAGGACTTCATGATCCTGTTCATCTCGATGCGCCGCGACGGGCGGTCGCTCGGCGAACTGATCCGCATGGAGATGGGCGCGATCCCCGGCGTGATCGCGCTGATCGGCGCGTTCGCGATCATGGTCATCATCCTCGCCGTCCTCGCGCTGATCGTCGTCCGCGCGCTCGCCGGCAGCCCCTGGGGCCTCTTCACCGTCGCCGCGACGATCCCGCTCGCGTTCCTGATGGGCATCTACACCCGCTGGATTCGCCCCGGAAAAGTCGGCGAAGTCTCCGTTCTCGGCGTCATCGGGCTGCTGGCGGCGATCGTCTATGGCGGCACCGTCGCCGCCTCGCCGACACTCGCGCCGCTGTTCACGCTGACCCCGGTGCAGCTCTGCGTGCTCATGGTCGGCTATGGCGCAGTCGCCTCCGTCCTGCCGGTGTGGCTGCTGCTCGCGCCGCGCGACTACCTCTCCACCTTCCTCAAGATCGGCGCGATCATAGCGCTCGCAATCGGTATCGCCGTCGTCGCGCCGCCGCTGCGGATGCCTGCGCTCACCCCGTTCATCGACGGTAGCGGTCCGGTGTGGTCGGGCGGGCTCTTCCCGTTCCTGTTCATCACGATCGCGTGCGGCGCGGTCTCGGGCTTCCACGCGCTGATCGCGAGCGGCACCACGCCGAAGCTGATCGCCAGCGAAGGCGACGCGCAGTTCATCGGCTATGGCGCCATGCTGATGGAGAGCTTCGTCGCGATCATGGCGCTGGTCGGCGCGTCGATCCTCGATCCCGGCGTATATTTCGCGATGAACAGCCCGGCGGCAGTGGTCGGCACCGACTTCGCGTCCGCCGCGACCGCGGTGACGGCGATGGGCTTCCCGATCACGCCCGAACTGCTCGCGCAGACGGCAAAGGACGTCGGCGAGACCACGATCGTCTCGCGGACAGGCGGCGCGCCGACACTGGCGGTCGCGATGTCGGAGATCTTCAGCCACCTCGTCGGCGGGCAGGCGATGAAGGCCTTCTGGTACCATTTCGCCATCCTGTTCGAGGCGCTGTTCATCCTCACGGCGGTCGACGCAGGCACCCGCGCCGGGCGGTTCATGCTGCAGGACCTGATCGGGCTCGCGGTACCGTCGTTCCGCAACGCGTCCGCCATCGTGCCCGGCCTGATTGCGACCGCGCTCTGCGTGACCGCCTGGGGCTTCTTCCTGTACCAAGGCGTCACCGATCCGCTCGGCGGGGTAAACACGCTGTGGCCGCTGTTCGGCATCTCAAACCAGATGCTCGCCGCGGTCGCGCTGGTGCTGGCCACCGTCGTGCTGTTCCGGATGAAACGCCAGCGTTATGCGTGGGTGACGATCCTGCCCGCCGCGTGGCTGTGCCTGTGCACGATCACCGCCGGGCTGATGAAGCTGTTTGCGAGCGACCCCAAGGTCGGCTTCCTCGCGCATGCCTCGAAGTTCGCCGACTCGGCCGCGCGTGGTGAGCTGCTCGCGCCCGCCAAGACGATGGCGGAGATGCAGCGGATCGTGCTCAACGACCGGATCGACGCCGGGCTGTGCGCGCTGTTCCTCGCAGTGGTGCTGTCGATCGTGTTCTTCGGCATCCGCACGTGCTTCGCCGCGTTGAAGATCGACCGGCCGACGGTGACCGAAGTCCCCCCGCAACTGGTGGCCGCAGAATGATCCGCGCGCTCTATGCGAAGGCGCGCGAAACCGCGCTGCTGATGGTCGGCGTGCCTTCCTACGCCGCCTACCGCCAGCACATGGCCGAGCGGCATCCCGACCACGTGCCGATGGACGAACGTGCATTCTTCCGCGATCGGCAGGAGGCCCGGTACGGCAGCAAGGGCGGAGGACGTTGCTGTTGACGGAGGAGCTTTCGACCGTCGCTCGCCTTCGTGCGGCGACGGCGAGCGATCACGACGCGGTCGATGCCGGGTTCGGACGCTATGATCTGAGCAATGCGGACGATTATCGCGCGTTCCTGATCGCGCACGCCAAGGCGCTGCCGGCGGTCGAGGCTTGGCTGGCCGCAATTCCCGGACTAGCTGCGTTCCGGTCCAGGCGCGACGCGCTTGCCGCTGATCTTGCTGCACTGGGTGAACCCATGCCCGCGCCGATGATATTCGACGTCCCGCCGAGCACTGCCGCAGGGTGGGGCGCGATGTATGTGATCGAGGGTTCGCGGCTTGGCGGCATCATGCTGTCGAGGTTGGTGCCCGAAGGGATGCCGTCGGCGTATCTCGGCGCGAAACACCTGTCGGGCGAGTGGCGCGCGTTGCTCGCCGCGATCGACGGTGAGACCGCCGACGAGGCCTGGGTCGAGCAGGCCATCGTCGGCGCGAAGGCGGCGTTCGACCTGTATCGGCGCGCGCCGTCCTGATCTCCCGGCCTGATCTCAGCGCAGGAGTTTCGGCGCTTCCTTGCGGATCATGTCCTGCACCTTGCTCGCGAACAGGCCGAGGATGCCGGGGAGGTCGACGACTGCGTGGACGTTGGTCTCGAACACCGTGACGGCGCTGGCGATCGTCTGGCCCATCGCCTTGACGGTGAAGTGCAGCGTATCGCCGTCCCAGCGATGATCGGTCACCGAGCCGCCGGGGATGTTCGCGCCGATCTTGTCGATGCTGCCATCGAGCCGCGCGCGGACCGCCGCCTTGCCGAGCTGATGGGGGACGTCGACGGTGATGGGAGTGCCCATGTCAATTCCTTAAGTCGCGAAAATCATGTCGTCGTTGGCGAACGCCTTGAACTCGAGTGCGTTGCCGCTGGGATCGAGAAAGAACATCGTCGCCTGCTCGCCGGGCTCGCCCTTGAAGCGCACATAAGGCGCGATCCCGAACTTGATGCCGGCGGCGGTGACGCGTTCGGACAGCGTGGTCCAGTCGTCCATCGTCAGGACGACCCCGAAATGCGGCACGGGGACGGCATGGCCATCGACCGCATTCTCGACCGCGACGGGTTTGGCGGCAGGGTCGAGATGCGCGACGATTTGGTGGCCGAACAGGTCGAAATCGATCCAATGGTCGCTGGAGCGCCCTTCGGGACAGCCAAGCGTGCTGCCGTAGAAGGCGCGGGCGGCGGCGAGGTCGTGGACCGGGAAGGCGAGGTGGAACGGGCGTAGGGTCATGCGCGGGAAGAATAGGTCGTAGTGGCGGGTTCGTCGACCCGGCGCCATTCCACCACCGCAACGCCGTCAGCCCGTCCTCTCCTTGTTCTCCCGCGAAGGCGGGAGTCCAGACTGGGCTCCCGCCTTCGCGGGAGAACAATCTTTACCGCGGGTGCAACTCCCCCACCCCGGCGAAGGCCGGGGCCCAATTGGGGGGACCTTGCTGACAGAGGGCGGCGCTTCTTTACTGCGACCTTTCCAATTGGGCCCCGGCCTTCGCCGGGGTGGAGGCAGAAAGTGCAATGGTGCGATCCCGGCTAAGACATTGCCCCACCTCCGCCGCCACGCCATATCGCGACCGTGACCCGCTTCCCCGCCCTCGCCTGCCTCGTCCTCGGCGCACTCGCCGCCACCGGCTTCGCCCCGCTCGACCTCTGGCCGCTGACGCTGATCGCGTTCGCGGTGTGGATGAAGCTCGTCCACGACGCACCGACCTTGCGCGGCGCGGTCTGGCGCGGCTGGCTGTTCGGGCTCGGCCATTTCACCGTCAACAACAACTGGTTCAAGCACGCGTTCGACTTCCAGGATGCGATGCCGCCGGTGCTCGGCTATTTCGCCGCGGTCGGCCTGGCGCTGTATCTCGCGCTGTTCCCGATGCTGGCCGCAGGGCTGGCCTGGCGGATGGCACGGCGCCCCGGCACGCCCGACGCGACGTTCGTGCTGGTGTTCGCCGCCGCCTGGATCGCGACCGAGTGGCTGCGCGCGACGCTGTTCACCGGCTATGCCTGGGATCCGCTGAGCGTCGTCTGGCTGCCCGCGATCGGCGTCGCACGGCTGTCCGCCTGGATCGGCACCTACGCGCTGTCGGGCGTCACGATCCTCGCCGCCGGCGCGCTCCTCATGCTGGCCGTGCGCCGCTGGACCCTGCCAGCGATCGCGATCCCGGCGCTCGCGCTGGCCGCCGTCTCCGCGCTCTGGACCGACGCGCCGCCGCCCGCGCCCGGCACACCGCTGGTCCGCGTGGTCCAGCCCGACATCGGCCAGGAAGACCGTAGCGAAACCGACGGCGAACGCGTGCTCTCCGCGCTCGAAAAGCTCTCCGGCCAAGCCGGCGCCACCCCCCGCCTTGTCGTCTGGCCCGAGGGCGTCGTCCGCGATTACGTCGAGGATGGCTATCCGTTCTACGCCTATGGCTGGTCGAGCCCGCTCTATCTTCGCCGCCGCATCGCACGCCTGCTCGGCCCGGACGACATGCTTCTGACCGGCGGTACCGCGCTCGAATTCGACGGCCAGGACCGCATATCGGGCGCCGCGAATTCCGTGTTCGCGCTGGATTCGCAGGCCCGGTTGCGCGGCCGTTACGACAAGGCGCATCTGGTGCCGTTCGGTGAATATCTGCCGTTGCCGTGGCTGCTCAAACCCCTCGGCTTCGCGCGCCTGGTGCCCGGCGACATCGACTTTACCTCGGGCAAGGGGCCGGCCAACCTGACCTTCCCCGGCTTTGGTTCGATCGGCATGCAGATCTGCTACGAGATCATCTTCTCCGGTCACACCGTCGACCCGACACACCGCCCACGCCTGCTCTTCAACCCGTCGAGCGACGCATGGTTCGGCAAATGGGGCCCGCCGCAACATCTCGCCCAGGCCCGGATGCGCGCGATCGAGGAAGGTTTGCCGATCGTCCGCGCGACCCCCACGGGCATTTCCGCGATCATCGCCGCCGATGGCCGCCTCGTCGCGACAGTTCCGCACGAGACGGCAGGCGCGATCGAGCAGCCTATGCCTTCCGCCCTACCCCCCACGCTATTCTCGCGCGTCGGCAATGCGATGGCGGCAATCGTTGCAGTGCTCATGCTTGCAACCGCAGTTGCCCTGCGCCGTCGCGAACGCTAGAAGGACATATAAAGCTTTCCTTATATGTCGCTCCCCGGACTTCCTGGGCGAGCCTTTGCGAAGAGGTTTCATGCGCAAGTCCTTTCTCTTCACCTCCGAATCAGTCTCCGAGGGCCATCCCGACAAGGTCGCCGACCAGATCAGCGACACGATCGTCGACCTGTTCCTCGCCAAGGATCCCGAGGCTCGTATCGCCTGCGAGACGCTGACAACCACGCAGCTCGTCGTCCTCGCCGGCGAAATCCGCGGCAAGGGCATCTACGAGAACGGCCAGTGGGCCGACGGCGTGCTCGAAGAGATCGAGGCAGCTGTCCGCAACACCGTCAAGGAAATCGGCTACGCGCAGTCGGGCTTCCACTGGGAGACGTTCCGCTTCGAGAACAACCTCCACGGCCAGTCCGCGCACATCGCGATGGGTGTCGACGAGAGCGGCAACAAGGACGAGGGCGCAGGCGACCAGGGCATCATGTTCGGTTACGCGACCGACGAGACGCCCGGCCTGATGCCTGCGACGCTGTATTACAGCCACAAGATTCTCGCCAAGATGGCCGAAGACCGCCATTCGGGCGCCGCGCCGTTCCTCGAGCCCGACGCGAAGAGCCAGGTGACGCTGTCGTACGAGAACGAAGTGCCGGTCGGCGCGACCGCCCTCGTCGTCTCGACGCAGCACGCACCCGGCTATTGCGAGAAGGGCGACAACGCCGATCCCGCGAAGTACGCGGTGCTGCGCGATTACGTCATGGGCGTGTTCAAGGACGTGCTGCCCGACGGCTTCATCACCGACGAGACCAAGATCTACATCAATCCGACCGGCCAGTTCGAGATCGGCGGCCCCGACGGCGACGCAGGCGTGACGGGTCGTAAGATCATCGTCGACACCTACGGCGGCGCGGCGCCTCATGGCGGCGGCGCGTTCTCGGGCAAGGATCCGACCAAGGTCGATCGCTCGGCAGCGTATGTCGCGCGCTATCTCGCGAAGAACGTCGTCGCTGCGGGCCTCGCGCGTCGCTGCACGATCCAGCTGAGCTACGCGATCGGCATCGCCGAGCCGCTGTCGGTCTATGTCGACACGCACGGCACCGGCACCGTCGAGGAAGCGACGCTCGAGGCAGTCCTGCCGAAGCTCGTGCGCCTGACGCCGAAGGGCATTCGCGAGCACCTCAAGCTCAACGCGCCAATCTATAAGAAGACCGCAGCGTACGGTCACTTCGGTCGCGAGCCCGAGGGTGACACGTTCACTTGGGAGAAGACCGACCTGGTCGACGCGCTGAAGGCTGCCGTAGCCTGATTGCGACGCCTTTGTGGTTGTGAAAAAGCCTCCCGCGGACCGGTCCGCGGGAGGCTTTTTTGTTGCTTGAGCCTGCTGGTCCCTCTCCCCGCCGGGGAGAGGGAGGGAGGAGCCGCTTGGCGACGGAAGGGTGAGGGGCTTTTGGGGAGTATCCGAGCCTCACTCCCCCTCACCCTCCCACCCGGCTTTGCCGTGCGGGCCCCTCCCTCTCCCCGAGGGGAGAGGGTTACTCGAGGACAAGGCTCATATCGAAAACGCTGCTTCGAAAAGCTCGGCAGCTACTCAGGACGAACGGGGTTGGAAACCTGAGCATGCCGCTGCTCGGTCAGGAGCTGCCACGCCGTCAGGAACAGGGCAGCGACCAACGGCCCTACGACGATCCCGCTCAACCCGACCACCTCAATGCCGCCCAGCGTCGTCACCAGCACGATGTAATCCGGAATGCCCGTATCGCGCCCGACCAGGATCGGCCGCAGGATGTTGTCGGCCAGACCGATCACCACCACGCCTGAGACGATCACGACAATGCCCTGCCAGATCGCACCCGTCGCCAGCAGGTACACCGCCACAGGCACCCACACGAGCGCGGGTCCGAGCGCCGGCAGCAGCGACGTCAGCGCCATCAGCAAGCCCCAAAGCAAGGCGGCCGGCACGCCGACGATCCAGAATGTCAGGCCTCCGAGCGCACCCTGTACGAGCCCGACGATCACCGATCCCTTGATCGTCGCGCGCACCACCGCAGCGAACTTGTCGACCAGCTTTTCCGCCACCGAATGCTCGAACGGCAGCGCACGGCGGATCGCCGGTCCGACCTTGTCGCCGTCGCGCAACAGGAAGAACGTCACGTACAGCCCGACACCGAACGACAGCAGGAACGCGGCCGCATTGCGACCGATCGACAAGGCCTGCCCCGCGATCGACCGGACGCTGTTGCCGAGGATGGTCGACACGCGTGACTGCGCCTGTTCGAAGCTGTTCAGCCCGGCCTTGTCGAGCGCCCCCTGAATCCGGTTCGGCAGCGCGTCATGGATCTGCTGGAAATACGCGCCGAAGTTGATCTGGCCACTTTGCAGCTTGGCGTAGACCGAGGCGGACTGGTCGACCATCAGACTACCGATGAACAGCGCCGGCACGATCACCGCGACGAAGATGATCAGCAAGGTCAGCGCGGCCGCCAGATTGCGGCGCTCGGGCCAGCGCTTGAGCAGCCACTGATACAGCGACTGGAACAGGATCGCCGCCAGCGCACTCCACAGCAAGGCCGCCGCGAACGACGACACGACCACGCATAACCCGATCGTGATCGCCACCAGGAAGGTGATGAAGCCCCCCATTTCCAGTCGACGCCTGTCGATCATTACCGTGTTCCCTGTCGTCGCATCGACCGGGCTTGCCCGATCCGTTTCAAACATCGAAGCCGCCCTCCGACGTGTACCGGAAGGCAGCCAAGACGCGGGCGCTGGCGTGCGCCTAGATGATCAACGAAGCTTCTCGCCGCCGTTGACCAGTGCATCCTTCTGCGCCTGCGGCATCGCCTGCGCGTTCACGTCGGCATCGTCGATCGCGTCCGACTGCTGCTCGGCGTTGTCGCGAACGGCCTCGGCCTGATCTTCGAGGTTGTCGGCGGTCGCTTCGAGCGCATCGGCGCGGTTGTCCGCCGCCTTCTCGACCTGGCTGCCCAGCGTGTCGTCGCCCTTGCCGCCGCACGCGGCGAGCGGGAGGGCGATGGCGGCGATCAGCGTGGCGATGGCGAGTTTCTTCATGATGCAAATTCCCCTGTTATGACGAGGTCGCAAACCGTCACGGCCTCGTAACGGTTCCATCCAACGTCGCCATCGACAAAAAAGCCAAGGCTAATCAAGCATTAGCTACAGGCGCGCCAAGCAGAAGCGGCTTTTCCACGGCGACGCTTTCGATCATCGGCGCGATCCGGTCGAACACCGCGCTGACCATCGCCTCGGCGATCCAGCCGACCGCGGCGCCGACTACGAGGTCGGACAGATAGTGTTTGCCGTTCATCGGTTGCGCGACGGCAACCACACTGGTGATCAACGCGGCGGGTGTTCCAGCCCCGCCGATATCGCGCGACGCGGCACGAGCGACCGCCACCGCACCCGCGGTATGGCCGGACGGGAACGACCTCTGGTCGTGATCGTCGCTTTTGCCCGGCTCGAACCGCGACTTACCGTCCTCGATCGCCCTTTCGGGGCGCGTACGGTCGATCGACGCCTTGATCGCCGACTTGACGAACGTCGCCGCCGCATGCGCCGCCAGCATCCGCACGCCGCCACGCACCACGTCCGGTTTTCGCGCGATCAGGCCGATCACGACCGTTCCGATCGACGTCGCCACAAGCTGCGGCTGGTCACCGATCTCGGCAAGGAAACCGGTCGCTTTGACCAGCGGTTCGTCGCGGTACTCGGCGGCCTTGTGCGTCACCTTGCGGTCCGCCTTCTCGACGGCTTTCACGGCTTGCTTGGTCTTGCCCATCACGTTTCGCCCTGTCCGTCCATTTCGCCGCGCACCTGTGCATGCGCGAGCAAGGCGAACAACCCCGCACCGCCCAGCAAGTTGCCGAGCACCGCCGGCAGGATCAATTCCGCCAACGTCTGCCAGACTCCGGTATGGCCCGAGAACAGCAGCAGGAATGCCTCGTCCGAGCCGACGATCGAATGGCTGAACCCGCCGATCGCCACGACATAGGTGATCGCGAAGATCACCATGAACGCCTGTTGCCGCGCATTGGGCAGCGACCAGGCGAGGATCGCGATCATGAACCCGGCGGGGATGGCGTTGACGAACGTCGCCCACGCCGAAAGCTCGGTGATCCGCATCGACACCTCGATCATCGCGCCGCGCAGTTCGCTGTTGCCGAGCACGCCTGCCGCGATCGCACCGCCGGTAATTGCCGTTCCGATCAGATTGGCGACGAGCACCACGCCCCACAACCGCAGCGTCCGCTTCAGCGCCCAGCCCGACGGTTTGGTCACCAGCGGCAGCATCGCGCTGATGGTGCTCTCGGTGAACAACTGCATCCGCCCGAGGATCACGACCAGGAAACCGATCGGATAGCCGAGCGACACGACGATCGTCCGCCACGGCGTATCGGGCAGCGCCTGGTGCAGCGCGCCCTCCGTGATCAGCGAACTGGATATCGCCATGCCGGCCGCGAGTCCGGAAAAAAACAGCGACGACACCGGGCGATCGAGTTCCGCCTCGCCCGCTTCGCGCACGGCCTTGTGCAGGTCCTGCGCATCGGCGGCCTTGAGGTCCTCGACGTCTTCGCCGGGCGGATTGGAAGCGGTGTCGACCATTACGAGCGGGTAACGGCTCGCGTCGCGCTTTGCTCCAGCGTAATCGCCCGCTAGAGCGCGCGGCGATGAACGATCCTTCTGTTATCCGCCGCCTCTATGGCCGTCGCCAGGGCCATAAGCTGCGCCTGGGCCAAGCCGCGCTCGTCGAGGAGACGCTCGCCGACCTGTCCGTGCCCGAGGAAGGCCCGATCGATGCGATCACGCTGTTCGGCGACGATCGTCCCCTGCACGTCGAGATCGGCTTCGGCGCGGGCGAGCATCTCGCCGGCCAGGCCGCAATGAACCCGGACGTCGGGTTCATCGGCTGCGAGCCGTTCCTCAACGGCGTGGTCGGTGCACTCGCACACATCCGTGACGGCGAACTGACCAACGTGCGGCTGCACATGGGCGATGCGCTGGAGGTGATCGAACGCCTGCCCGATGCCAGCCTCGACCGGCTGTACCTGCTGCATCCCGACCCATGGCGGAAGGCGCGCCACGCCAAGCGCCGCATGGTCAACCACGGACCGCTCGACACGATCGCCGCCAAGCTCAAGCCCGGCGCGGAGTTCCGGCTCGGCACCGATGACCCGACCTATTGCCGCTGGTCGATGATGATCATGAACGCCCGCCGTGATTTCGAATGGCAGGCGAAAACTCCGCACGACTTCCTGACCCGGCCGAACGACTGGCCCGAGACGCGGTACGAGCGCAAGGCGCGTCGGCAGGGCCATGAGGTCTGGTATTACCGGTATATTCGGATCTGACCGGAATACCGGGGGCAGCCATAATCTTGGTAACGAAAAACTGCGGCTTTCCAGGCGCATAGATACCAGATGCTGGGCGCCGAGGCTGCGACCATCGAACAGTTTTGTGACGTCCGCGTCCTTCCTATCCGGCGCGATTTCCCACATGGTGCCGCCATGCCGACGATCCCCGCCATCTCGACGATCGCCCAGACGATCCAGCTTTCGCTTGCTCCGGTCTTCATGCTGGCGGGCATCGGCCAGTTGCTCAACGTGCTGGCCGGGCGCCTGTCGCGCGTTATCGACCGCGCGCGGAAGCTGGAACTGCTGCACCCCAATTTTTCGGCGGCCGATCGAACCCGCTACGGCTGGGAGTTGCGGCTGCTCGACCGCCGGATGACGATCATCAACGCGGCGCTGTTCCTCGCGGTGTCGAGTGCGATCATGACTTGCGTGCTGATCGCGCTGCTGTTCATCGCCGAACTTGCCAAGCTGCATTTCGGTACGGCGGTTGCCTTGTGCTTCATCCTCGCAATGATCCTGCTGATCGCCGCGCTCGTATCCTTTATCTTCGAGGTCCGGATGTCATTGCAGGCTTTCCGGATCAGGCCGGAATTGCTGCGAGACCTGCCGTGATCGAGAAGCGCCTGTTGCAAGCCGTGATCGCGGCCGCATGCCTGTTGCCGTTGATCGTCGGGGGCCAGGGCGTGCTGCACGGGCCGGCGCCGTTCGGCCACCTGACCGAAGTGCCGCGCGATCTGGATAGCCATTTCCGGTATATATCGGGCATCTTCTTCGCGACCGGATTGGGGTTCGTGAGTTGCATTCCGGATATCGAGCGGAAGGGGCTGCGGTTTCGGTTGCTCGGCGGGCTGATCGTTGTCGGCGGGCTTTCGCGGGGGATCTCGCTGCTCGCGGTGGGCGTGCCGTCGCAGGGGCATGTGCTCGGGCTGGTGATGGAGACGGTGGTCGTGCCGTTGCTGATGCTGTGGCAGTGGAATTTCGCGAAGCGGGCGGTTCGAGCCTGACGATCCTCCCCCGCCTGGGGGAGGTGGCTGGCGCTTGCCAGACGGAGGAGGAGGACACGCAACAGCGGTTCTCCCTGACCTCCCCCTCCGTCACCTGCGGTGCCACCTCCCCCTGGCGGGGGAGGATCGTGCGGTTAGCGGGCTGCTTCTAGGCCAGGACCAACCTCGGCAGTTGGAAGATATCGCGGTGCCACGCGAGCCTTCGCCCTTTGCTCATAGGCATAACCGGCGCCCAGCACCGCCGCGTCGCCGTACTTTGTCGCGATGAACGACAGCCCGACCGGCAGACCACGCACCAGCCCCATCGGCACCGTCAGGTTCGGATACCCTGCGACGGCCGGCAGTTCGCTCGAACTCGGGCCGCCATATTGATCGCCGTACACCGGTTCGCTGAGCCACGCCGGGCCATAAGTTGGCTGGACCAGCACCGTCGCCCCCGCCGCCTTGAGCATCGCGTCGATCCCCTCCGCGCCCGCCATCCGCAGCGATTTCGCGCGCGCCGCCTTGTACGCCGGGTCGGTCAGCCCCTTGGTCTTCGCCGCCGCCTCGAACGTCTCCTGCGCGAAGAAAGGCATCTCCGTTGTCGCGTTCGCCGTGTTGAACGCGATGACCTGATCGAGCGTGCGCGTGCGGACAGCCGCGGGGGTGGTCGCGAGATAGGTGTCGAGATCGGCCTTCAACTCGGTCTGGAGCACCAGCAGTTCCGCTTCGCCGAGCCCGTCGAGCTTTGGCGGCTTCACCTCGACCAGCACCGCCCCCGCACCCTTCAGCACGTCGAGTGCCGCCTGATAGCGCGCCGCGACGTCCGCGGTCATCGCCGGCCGGATCACGCCGACGCGCAAGCCCGACAGCGCGCTGGTCGACAGCGCCCCCGCATAGTCGCGCCTGTGCGCCCCCGCCCCCGCGGTCGCAGGATCTGCAGGATCAGCCGCAATCATTGCCGAAAACATCGTCGCGACATCGCGCACGCTGCGCGCCATCGGCCCCGGCGTATCCTGGCTGTGGCTGATCGGGACGACGTGCGTGCGGCTGACGAGGCCGAGCGTGGGCTTCAACCCGACCAGCCCGTTGACCGACGACGGACACACCACCGAGCCATCGGTCTCCGTCCCGATCGCTCCCGCCGCGAAGCTCGCCGCGACTGCCGCGCCTGACCCGCTCGACGAACCGCACGCGGTTCGATCCAGCGCATAGGGATTCCGGACCAGTCCGCCGACCGCGCTCCAGCCGCTCATCGACCGGGTCGAGCGGATGTTCGCCCATTCGCTGAGGTTGGTTTTCCCCAGGATCACCGCCCCCGCCGCCCGGAGCTGCGCGACCACGGGCGCGTCGCGGCGCGTGAGGTTGTCCTTCAGCGCCAAGCTGCCCGCAGTCGTCGGCATCGCGTCGGCGGTCTCGACATTGTCCTTGATCAGCACCGGCACGCCGTGGAGCGGTCCGCGCACGCGTCCGGCCTTGCGTTCGGCATCGAGTGACTTCGCCTGCGCCAGCGCATCGGGATTGAGCGCGATGATGCTGCGCAGTGCCGGCCCCTTGCGATCCATCGCCGCGATCCGTGCGAGATAGGCGCGAACCAGGTCGACGCTGCTCGCCTTGCCGGACGCCATCATCGCCTGAAGCTGGTCGATCGACTGTTCCTCGACCGCGACGGTCTTCGCTCCCGCCGCGATCGGGACCGAGGTCGCAAGCAATAGCCCGATGATAAGTCTACGCATTTTCCGAATCCCCTTTGGCACGAGGCTATCGGGGTTCCGACGTCGCGCCAAGCGGCCTGAACGATGATAGAAACGATGCGTTACGGATCAGCAACGGATAGGGGAACGACGTGCGCGTAGGGAAGATCGTCGGAGGCGTGCTGGTGTTGGCGATCGTGGTCGTTGCGCTGGCGGTGACGATCGTCCCGCGCTTTCTCGACCGTATCTACTACCGTGGGCCGGCGAGCGGCCATTTCGACGGCGCGCACTTTGCCAATCCCGACAACGACGCGGACACGCAGCAGATCCAGCCCGCGGGCGGCGGTCGCGCGAGCTTCTTCTGGCGCTATTTTACCTGCAGCGATGGTCGACCCGCTTGGCCAAAGACGGTCGCCGTGAACCGCGTCGCGCCGCCCGCCCGCGTCGAGGGCGAACGGATGGTCGTGACATGGGTCGGCCATGCCAGCGTGCTGGTCCAGACGCACGGGCTCAACATCCTCACTGATCCGGTCTGGGCCGAGAATGCCGGGCCGCTCGGCACCGGGCCGCGCCGGATCGCTGAACCGGGGATCGCGTTCGACGCGCTGCCGAAGATCGATCTCGTGCTCGTCAGCCACAATCATTACGATCATCTCGACAAGGCGACGCTGAAGCGCCTCTGGCAGCGTTATAGGCCGCGAATCGTCACGAGCTTGGGCAATGACAGCGTGATCGACCAGACCGGTGCGGCGGCGACCGCGCTCGACTGGAGCCAGCGGGTGACGATCAAGCCCGGCGTCGGCGTCGTCGTGACGCGGAATCATCATTGGGGCAGCCGCTGGTTCACCGATCGCAATCGCGCGCTGTGGTCGAGCTTCGTCGTGACCTTGCCGGGCGGGAATGTGCTCTTTGCGGGCGATACCGGGATGGGCGATGGCCAATGGCCTGCCGAAGCGGCCGCGCTGGGGCCGATCCGGCTGGCGCTGATCCCGATCGGTGCATTCCGGTTCGTCGAGGGACAGATGGAGTCGGGCAGCCATATCGGGCCGGTGGATGCAGTTGAGGTCTATCGACGGTTGGGCGCGGCACACGCGATCCCGATCCACTGGGGGACGTTCCGGCTGTCGTTCGAGGGGTATGATACGCCGCCGAAACTGCTGGCGGCGGCGATGCGGTGTACCGGGCAGACCGGGTTCGCGCCGGTGGCGATCGGGCGGGCGGTGGAGGTTACGGGATATGCGAAGCCGGCGGCGGTTACGCCCGTGGCTAGGGAGGCGTTGCTAAAGTGCCTCGATACGCAAGCGGTTCGCTCAATGCGCTAAACTCTCCGTCACCCCTTGTTCCGGGGTCCACCGGCCCGCAAACTCGAGCACATTGAGTATGCGGAACAGTGGATGCCGGAACAAGCCCGGCATGACGAGGGCCGGCTCACCCCATCTTGAAGACGCAGAGCTTGCTGCCGTCCGGATCGCGGAAATAGGCGCCGTAGAAACTCATCTGTTCGGGGCCGCGCGAGCCCGGTGCGCCCTCGTCCGTGCCGCCCAGTTCGATCGCCTTGGCGCAGACCTGATCGACCTGCTCGCGCTAATCTGCGTGAGCGCGGTATCAATATCGTTGGTGCCGAGCGTCGCGTAGCCGATCATTGGCCTCTCCTATTTTATGGAGAGGTTTATCGGGGGTTCAGCGACGGAGACAATCGCCTTTACCGTTCCCCCGCGAACGCGGGGGTCCAGGGACTCAATAGCGTCGAATTTCGGGAGCGTACGGGCCTGGGCCCCCGCCTTCGCGAGGGAACAGCCAGTTACGCGAATTAGCCGACGAACGCGCGCTCGATCACGAACGTACCCGGCTTCGAATTCGCGCCCTCCTCGAAGCCGTTAGCCTCGAGCATCACCGCGAATTCCTTGATCATTTCGGTCGAGCCGCACAGCATCGCACGATCGGTCTCGGGGTTGAGCTTCTGCTCACCGCGCACCGGGTGGCCGAACAGCGATGCGTCCTCGATCAGCGCGCCGATCCGCCGCGTGGTGCGGAACGGCTCGCGCGTCACGGTCGGGATGTAATGGAACTGCGTCTGCGCCTCCTCGGCGATCAGCGGGTCCTCCGCCAGCAGCCCGACCATCTCGTCATGATACGCCAGATCGCTGACGCGGCGCACGCTGTGCACGACGATCACCTGCTCGTACGCGGCATACACGTCGGGATCGCGCATCAGGCTGAGGAACGGCGCGAGGCCGGTGCCGGTCGAGAACATGAACAACCGCTTTCCCGGCAGCAGCGCGTCGAGCACCAAAGTACCCGTAGGCTTCTTGCCGAGATACACTTCGTCGCCCGGCTGGATCAGCTGGAGCTTCGATGTCAGCGGGCCGTCCTCGACCTTGATCGACAGGAACTCCAGCTCCTCAGAATAATGCGGCGACGCGATCGAATAGGCGCGCATGATGGGCTTGCCGCCTTCCTGCGGCAGGCCGATCATCACGAACTCGCCCGATCGGAAGCGGAAGCTTGCCGGCCGCTCGATCGCGAAGCTGAACAGATGTTCATTCCAGTGGCGGACCCACAGCACTTTGGCGTTGAGGAACGCGGGAGTCTCTGGGATCAGCGCGGGTCCGCGCGTTGCTTCGACGGTCGGGGCGGTCATGCGTCTTTTCCTTCGGCCGCGCGGGGACTCGCGCTGGCGGATCGATGGCTTGCGAAGCGGTCGCATTATGGATGTGTGCGGTATGGGTCAACAACAGCGAAACTTGGCCGGCCCCAAACAGCCGCCTTGTCCCCCCGTTCTCCTGCGAACGCAGGAGCCCAGGATCACGAGGACCACCGCTCGTTACCCTGGCTCCTGCGTTCGCAGGAGAACGCGAGGTGGCGATCCGCGTTATTCCTGGGCGTTGCCGACTCACCGTATGTTCCCCATATTCCCCCTCGATGGCCATTCAGATCCGCACCAGTCTCGCCGAGCCCGAAACCGGCGACACCTTCGTCCCGCACCGCCCCACCGCGCGCCCGAACAAGGTCGAAGGCGGCAAGGCCTTCAAGCTCGTCAGCGAGTATGAACCCGCCGGCGACCAGCCGACCGCGATTCGGGAACTCGTCTCCGCAATCGGCGACGGCGAGAAGGATCAGGTGCTGCTCGGCGTCACCGGCTCGGGCAAGACCTTCACGATGGCCAAGGTGATCGAGGCGGTTCAGCGCCCCGCCTTGATCCTCGCCCCGAACAAGATCCTGGCGGCGCAGCTCTACGGCGAAATGAAGTCGTTTTTCCCCGACAACGCGGTCGAATATTTCGTCAGCTATTACGATTATTATCAACCCGAGGCGTATGTCGCACGCTCGGACACCTACATCGAGAAGGAATCGTCGACCAACGAGTCGATTGATCGGATGCGGCATTCGGCGACGCGCGCACTGCTCGAACGCGATGACGTCATCATCGTAGCCTCGGTATCGTGCCTGTACGGCATCGGCTCGGTCGAGACCTATTCGGCGATGATCTTCGACTTGAAAAAGGGCACGACGGTCGACCAGCGCGAGATCGTGCGGAAGCTCGTCGCGCTCCAGTACAAGCGCAACGACGTGGCGTTCCAGCGCGGCAATTTCCGCGTGAAGGGCGACACACTCGAAATCTTCCCGTCGCATTACGAGGACAGCGCGTGGCGCATCTCGTTCTTCGGCGACGATATCGAGGAGATCACCGAATTCGATCCGCTGACCGGCAAGAAGATCGCGTCGCTGAACTCGGTGCGTGTGTACGCGAACTCGCATTACGTGACGCCCGGCCCGACGCTCAAACAGGCGGGCGAGGCGATCAAGCACGAGCTGGCCGAGCGGCTGAAGGAGCTGGTGCTCGAAGGCAAGTTGCTGGAAGCGCAGCGCCTGGAGCAGCGCACCAACTTCGACCTTGAGATGATCGCCGCCACCGGCAGTTGCGCGGGGATCGAGAATTACAGCCGCTTCCTCACCGGGCGTATGCCGGGCGAGCCGCCGCCCACGCTTTTCGAATATCTCCCCGACAACGCGCTGCTGTTCGTCGATGAGAGCCATGTCACGATCGGCCAGATCAACGGCATGTCGCGCGGCGATCACCGGCGAAAACTGACGCTCGCCGAATATGGTTTCCGCCTGCCGAGCGCGATCGACAACCGCCCGCTGCGCTTCAACGAATGGGACGCGATGCGGCCGCCGACGACCTATGTCTCGGCCACGCCGGGCAGTTGGGAAATGGAGCAGACCGGCGGCGTGTTCGCCGAGCAGGTCATTCGCCCCACCGGGCTGATCGATCCGCCGGTCGAGATCAAGCCGGTCGAGGAACAGGTCCAGGACCTGATCGTCGAAGTCGGCAAAACCACCGCGTTAGGCTACCGCACGCTCGTCACCACGCTGACCAAGCGGATGGCGGAGGACCTAACCGAATATATGCATGAGGCGGGGATCAAAGTCCGCTACATGCACAGCGACGTCGAGACGCTCGAACGCATCGAGCTGATCCGCGACCTGCGGCTTGGCGTGTACGACGTGCTGATCGGCATCAACCTGTTGCGTGAGGGGCTCGATATCCCCGAATGCGGGCTGGTCGCGATTCTCGATGCGGACAAGGAGGGCTTCCTGCGCTCCGAAACCTCGCTGATCCAGACGATCGGCCGCGCGGCGCGCAACGTCGACGGCCGCGTGATCCTCTACGCCGATCGCATCACCGGCTCGATGGAGCGCGCGATGAACGAGACGTCGCGCCGCCGAGAGAAGCAGGTCGCGTACAACACCGAACACGGCATCACGCCAACGACGATCCGCCGCAACATCGGCGACATCATCGCGCACGTCGCGAGCAAGGATCAGGTGACGATCCCGATCGACGAAGACCGCCCGCACATGGTCGGCCACAACCTCCGCGCGTACATCGAGGATCTCGAAAAGCAGATGCGCAAGGCTGCGAGCGACCTCGAGTTCGAGACCGCCGGGCGCCTCCGCGACGAGATCCGGCAGCTGGAGAACGAGGAACTGGGCCTGCCGGTCGACGAGCAGAAGGCGCCGACCATGGGGCGCTCAAACGAGGGCAAGCCGGGCACGCGAAAGACGCGCTACGGCAAGAGCCAGAAGATGCGGATGGGTGGTTCGCGGTCACGATGACCGCGAAGGTCGTCCGGTGCGGATGATCGACGCGCGCCGACGAGATGCTGCTTAGCCGACGACGAGGTCTTCGCTACTCGACCCGTAATAGCTCGCGACGCGATCGGCATAGGCCTGGTCGAACACCGGCGCGTTGTTCGCCCAGCTTGGGCCGCCTTCCAGCACGCGCTTGTCGATCGTGACGACGTAGAGGTCGCGGACCGCGTCGAACTGGAGCAGCGCGAACGGCAGCGGGTAGAAGCTCTTGCCCATGCCGAGGAAGCCGCCAAGGCTGAGGACCGCGTGGGTGACGCGGCCGGTGCCCTTGTGCACCATGAAGGCGTGAACCGAACCGACATGGTCGCCGTCGCGGCTCTCGACCTTCATCGTGCCGGAGATGTTCGCCTGGACGAGCAACTGGGTCGGGGTGGCGGGGGTATCGGACACGGGCATTCTCCAAAGTCTTCCGTCGCTGAACCGGTACCACCGTGCGGCGGTTCCCGCCTAGCGCGCTTCGTCGTACTTGAGCGACCGCCGGGCGTGCCGCATAGCGATGCGATGCGCACTCGGTTCCCTTACCTCATCGGCTTGCGATCGCTTGCCAATCCCATCGTCCTGGCGCGTCTTGCCGGTCTGGCGACGCTTGCCTCGATCGCAGGCTGCGTCCCGCCGCCGCGTGCCGAAGCGCCGCCGCCGCCGCGCACGGTGGCTCCGCCCCCTGCTCCAGCCCCGCGCCCGGTTCCGATCGCCGCCGACTGGCGCGACTGGCCGTATTCGCCGGGGACGTGGGTCTATCGCCGCGATGCGCGCGGTTCGATCGCGTTGTTCGGGCCGGCGAATGCCGACGCCTCGCTGACGTTGCGCTGCGATACCGCGGCGCGTCAGGTCTATCTGTCGCGCGCTGGAAGTACGCCGACGCCGCTGACGATCCGCACATCGAGCGTGACGCGCGCCGTGTCCGTTCAGCCGACCGGGGGCACGCCGCCTTATGTCGCGGCCGCGCTGATGCCGAACGATTCGTTGCTTGAGGCGATGGGGTTCAGTCGCGGGCGGTTCGTCGTCCAGCAAGCCGGACTTCCGCCGCTCGTCGTGCCCGCCTGGGCCGAGATCGAGCGCGTCACCGAGGATTGTCGCGGGTGATATCGACGAACTGGCAGTCGCACAGGATCGGCTGAAAACTTCTACAAAACAAGGCTTGTATCGCGGGCGCGGTCGGCACACATTCGCGTTGCGGTCAGGCTTGGCCGCGTTGTTTCAACAAGCGAAAGGAGGTGATCCGATGTCTCATGGTTCAGCAGTGAGTTCGGTTCGGTTCGTTCGGGGGACGCACCGCTAACTCCGCCGATCCGCGTGGGGAGTATCCTCTCCCAGTCAACACGTGGTTCACAGGATAAGCGGTACGCATGGTCCTCCGGGCTGGAGCTCTCCGGCCGCTGACCATGTCAGGAGGCTGTCGGGTCGTCGGGAGACGATCCGGCAGCCTCTTTTCGTTTGTGCGGGTTGCGGGGTGTGTCGCCATGCTGCGTTCGAGACGTACGCCCACTCCGCCACCGCCAGCACTGTTTAATGCCGAACCGGTTCGGCAATCACCGCGCTAAATAATCGGTCGGTCTTGTTTTGCGGCGTAGCTCCCCGGAAGCTATCCAAGATGCGAGAATACTTGGCCCTCCCTAAAACCGGCTCTCCGCGACAGATCGAACGGGCAGCCGGCGTCCTTGTTCTCCCGCGAAGGCGGGAGTCCAGTCTGGATCCCCGCCTTCGCGGGGAAACATGTTGGTTTCAGGGGCACATGCGACACCCCCTACCTCAGGCAGAGATACCGACTGCGGAAGCCTCCGCGCCTACAGGAACGCCTTCGCCCGATTGAGCACGATGCTGCACATCCGCGTCTTCACCTGACCGCCCAGATCGTCGAGCGAGAACGCCTGCCCGTTCGGAGCCTGCACCTCGCCTTCTTGGCCCGCTGCGTAGCCCCGCGACGTTCGTACGCCCTGCTGCCCGGTCAGACGCTGGAGGATCGACTGCGCGCCGGTGGCTGGCGCATTCGTCGAACTGCCCGCTCGTGGCGCGCCATTTCGTCCGCCGGTCAGCGCGCCAAGCGCGCCACCCTGCCCCAGCAGATTGTTCTTCAGGCAATAGCCGAGCAGGCCAGCGGCATTGCCGGCGCCGATCGATCCGACGCTCGGCAACGCACTACCGAGCAAGCCACCCAGGCCACCAAGTCCACCAAGTCCACCCAGCCCGCCCAGACCATCTTGCGGCGACGCGGATTGCGGTGCGCTGGTCTGGGCCGAGGCGGAAGTCGCGAGGGCGAAGGCTGCCACGAGGGCGATTGCGGTCTTGGGCATGGTAGGGCGCTCCGATAAGGTCGTGTCATCAACGGGACTGGCCGGGCTGCGTTCCGAAAAGGTTCGTTCAGCGCCCCGCGAACAGCGCGTCGACCGATCCGCCATTGGCGTCCAACGCCGCCGCAACCCGTCGGCGGGCGTCGTAATATACCAAGGGCGTCGCACCCGGATCGGTCTTGCGAAGACGGGCGGCATCGGCGTCCATCAGGCTGCTCTCGCGCGCGACATGATCCGCATACCCCTCCTGCTGCCACGTCGGAAGCATCGCACTGCGCAGTTCGCCAAGGTGGTTGGCGATCATGATATGCGTTGTCTCGTGCGCGATCACGCCGGACAGCGTGCGGGTGCCGCCGATCGCGCGATCGTTCGTCACGCGATCGGCGGCGACGTCGCTGCGGTTGAAGACGATCGCCGAGCTGAACGGCCGGCGAAATGCGAAGGCGCCGGGCGACTGGATCGCCAGGAGCCGCCAGCGCCAGCCGCCGTCCGTGAGGAACAGGGACCGATCGAGCAGGCCAGTGTAGATCGGACTGGCGTGCAGCAATCCCTCGGCCCGCGAGAGTTCGCTGCCGATCCGCGGATCGATCGGATGCTCGGCATAGACGGTGACGGTGCCGATCCGCTGCTTGTACGGAAACGCGAGCAACTGCGGCGCGTAGACGACCGCGACGGCAAGCAGAAGGAGGACGGACACGACCCACCGGACGGGCCCCTGCCCCCTTCTGCGTCCGCGTGTCATCATGCGGGCGTCAGCAAGCCTTCGCGGGCGATCTTCTCGCGCCAAACGAGCGGCGCGAGCTGGTGGACATTCTCGCCCGCGGAATCGACCGCGACGGTCACGGGAAAGTCGCTGACCTCGAACTCGTAGATCGCTTCCATCCCTAGATCCGCGAACCCGACCACCTTCGATCCCTTGATCGCGCGCGCGACGAGATAGGCCGCGCCGCCCACCGCCATCAGATAGGCGGACTTCGCCTCGGCGATCGCCTTGGTCGCATCGCCCCCGCGTTCCGCCTTGCCAACCATGGCCAGCAGGCCCTGATCGAGCATCATCCGCGTGAATTTGTCCATTCGCGTTGCCGTCGTGGGCCCCGCAGGCCCGACGACTTCCTCGCCGACCGGATCGACCGGGCCGACATAGTAGATCACGCGACCCTTGAAATCGACGGGCAGCGGCTCGCCCGCATCGAGCATGTCCTTGATCCGCTTGTGCGCCGCATCGCGCCCGGTCAGCATCTTGCCGTTGAGCAGCAGGCGGTCGCCATGCTTCCACGTCTGCACGACCTCGGGCGTCAGCGTGTCAAGATCGACGCGGATCGCGGCCTTGTCGGGCGTCCAGTTGACGTCGGGCCATTCCTCCAGCTTCGGAGGTTCGAGATACACCGGCCCCGAACCATCGAGCACGAAATGCGCGTGGCGGGTGGCGGCACAGTTCGGGATCATCGCCACCGGCTTCGACGCGGCGTGCGTCGGCCAGTCGAAGATCTTCACGTCGAGGATCGTGGACAGCCCGCCTAGCCCCTGCGCGCCGATGCCGAGCGCGTTGACCTTGTCATAGATCTCGATCCGCAGCGCCTCGATGTCGTTCTTGGGGCCCCGCGCCTTCAGCTGCGCCATATCGATCGAACCCATCAGCGACTCCTTGGCGAGGATCATCGACTTCTCCGCGGTGCCGCCGATGCCGATCCCGAGCATCCCCGGCGGGCACCAGCCAGCCCCCATCTGCGGGATCATCTCGAGCACCCAGTCGACGATCGAATCGCTCGGGTTCATCATCTTGAACTTCGACTTGTTCTCGCTGCCGCCGCCCTTCGCCGCGACGTCGATCGAGACGGTGTTGCCGGGCACCATCTCGACATGCATCACGCTCGGCGTGTTGTTCTTGGTGTTGCGGCGCGTGAAGGCCGGGTCGGCGAGGATCGACGCACGCAGCTTGTTCTCGGGGTTGAGATAGGCTTTGCGCACGCCTTCATCGACGACCTCCTGCAGGCTGCGGGTCGACTCGAGCCGGCAGTTCTGCCCCCATTTGACGAAGACCGTGACGATGCCGGTATCCTGACAGATCGGGCGATGGCCCTCCGCGCACATCCGGCTGTTGGTGAGGATCTGCGCGATCGCATCCTTGGCGGCGGGCGATTTCTCGGCCTCGTACGCGACGCCCAGGGCGCGGATGTAATCCATCGGGTGGTAGTAGCTGATGAACTGGAGTGCGTCGGCGACGCTTTCGATCAGGTCGGCTTCGGTGATGACGGTCATGCAGCGCCTTTGCGGATGCGGGGATGCGCGCGTCTTAGCCGCGTTCGAGCGATTTATGAAGACGCGGTGCGCGGCGGCCGGCGACGGATGACGTCCGTCGGGCGCTGCAGTGGCGCGTCAGACTGCCCGAGCGCGGGCGGCCAATCGAGCAGCCAGCGCCGACACGACGACCAGCGGAACGCCCAAAATGCACACCATCGTCAGGCCGATCGCCCAGAATGCGGCGGTCCCGGTATTCCACCATATGACCGGGAGTTGCGCGAACGAAAGAACGACGCCTGCCGCCCAACCGCCCCGCGTCAGGATGGCGCCCGTAATCGCCGCCAATCCGAACGACACGGGATACCAGACATACCAGTAGCTGTCCGCGTCCCAAGGCTCCTTTGCGCCGGTGATGCGCGATACGACCTGCCAATAGAGGATGCTGCCTACGAGCAGGACCATAAACTTTGCGGTGTTGGTGCTCATCGGCCCGTCTTCCCACACGATCACGCCGACGCCAATGTGTCCGTACGCCGGACGCCGGCGGGCGGTTACTTCCAGTCTCGAGCCGGGCTGCCTATGCTCTGGCCATGCATGACATCAAAAACATCGTCGTTTTGACGGGCGCGGGCATTTCGGCGGAGAGCGGGATCGCCACGTTTCGGGGGCCGGGCGGATTGTGGGAAGGTCACCGGGTCGAAGACGTGTGTACGCCCGAGGCGCTCGCGGCGGATCCGGAGTTGGTGCACCGGTTTTATGATCTGCGGCGGGCGGCTTTGGCGGGGGTGGAGCCTAATGCCGCACACCGGGCGCTGGCGCGGTTGGATGCGGCTTGGGATGGCGAGTTGCTGATCGTTACGCAGAATGTCGATGACCTGCATGAGCGGGCGGGGGCGACGCGGATGCTGCATATGCATGGGGAGTTGTTGTCGGCGCTGTGTGCCGTTTGTGGAGCGCGGGAGGCTTGGACGGGGGCTTTGCCCGAGGGGTCGGTGTGCAGCGCGTGTGGGTCGGCGGCGCTTCGGCCGGACATCGTGTTCTTTGGGGAGATGCCGTACCGGATGGAGCGGATCGAGGCGGCTTTGGCGAAGGCGGACCTGTTCGTGTCGATCGGGACTTCGGGGGCGGTGTATCCGGCGGCGGGATTCGTGCAGACCGCGGCGTATCATGGGGCCGCTACGCTGGAGTTGAACCTCGATCCTTCGACGGGGAGCGTGTTCTTCGAGGAGACGCGGATCGGGGCGGCTGGGGTGTTGGTGCCGGCTTGGGTGGATGAGGTTTTGTCCTAAGAATGTTCTCCCGCGAAGGCGGGAGCCCAGGCTGGGCCCCCGCCTTCGCGGGGGAACATTCTTTTTGACTGACGCTTACTCCACCCCGGCGAAGGCCGGGGCCCAAGTGGAGTGGTCGAAGAAACAATGCGCTGCCCGCCGTTACGAACGGCCCCCAATTGGGCCCCGGCCTTCGCCGGGGTGGAGCATTTTTTCGGGATCAGTCCACCCAGTCGAGGCCCATGTCGCGGTAGACTTCGCGGTCTTCGTCCCAGCCGGGCTTCACCTTCACGTGCAGGTAGAGATGGACGGGCTTGCCGGTGATCGAGGAGAGTTCGATGCGTGAGCGGGCGCCGATTTCCTTGATGCGGACGCCGCCCTTGCCGAGGACGATCGCGCGTTGCGTCGGGCGTTCGACGAGGATCTGCTGGTGGATCTCAAGCGAGCCATCCTGGCGTTCGATATATTGCTCGGTCTCGATCGTGCTCGCATAGGGCAGCTCCGCGTGGAGCTGGAGATATAGCTGCTCGCGCGTGACCTCGGACGCGAGTGCGCGTTCGGTCGAGTCGGAGACCTGGTCCTCGGGGTAATGCCACGGACCTTCGGGCATCGCTTTTGCCAGCTGCGTCTTGAAGTGCGCGAGGCCGTCGCCGGTGCCGGCGCTGATGAAGAACGTCTCCGCGAAGGGGAGCAATGCGTTCAGCTTTTCCGCGTGGATCAGCAGCTTGGTCTTGTCGGCGAGATCGACCTTGTTGAGGATCAGCCAGATCGGCTCGGTACGGCCGACCAGCGACTCGACGATCGTGGTGACCTTACCGCCGATACCGCCCTTCGCATCGACCACGAGCGCGATGATGTCGGAGCCTTCCGCGCCACCCCAGGCGGCGGCGACCATCGCGCGGTCGAAGCGGCGCTTGGGCTCGAAGATGCCGGGGGTGTCGACGAGCAGGATCTGCGTGTCGCCTTCGATCGCGACGCCCATCAGCTTGGCGCGCGTGGTCTGCGCCTTGGGGCTGACGATCGCGACCTTCTGGCCGACGAGTGCGTTGACGAGCGTCGACTTGCCGGCGTTGGGGGCGCCGACGATCGCGACTAGGCCGCAATGCTTTGGGGCGCTCTGGGGGGCGTCGTGCGCGGGGGCTGGGAATTCAGGCGTGGTAGGTTCGGTCACTTAGGCTCTTTTCATCGGGATATTCGAGGTCAGTCATACAGACAAAACCTCCTCGCGTCATTCCCGCGAAACTACCCCCTCACCCGTCTTCGCGTCGTGCAGTCCGAGAGGGAGAAATGGTTCACGCGGAGACGCGGAGACGCGGAGGCGCGGAGATGGTGTGACTGGGGCTCGTGCCCGCTGCGATCATGCGCCGCCGATTAACTCGGCGTCGTTTGGGGCAGGACCTGAGTTCCACTCGCAGCGCCTCCGCGTCTCCGCGTGAACCATCCTTCTCAGCCGAGCTTCTCTAGGAGCGCCTTGGCGGCTGCGGTCTCGGCTTCTTGTTTGCTGGAGCCTGTTGCGGTTGCTTCGGCGAGTTTGCCGACCGAGACGAGCATCGTGAATTTGGGGGCGTGGCCGGGGCCGGTGCGTTCGACGATGGTGTATTCGGGGGGCTTGCGGTTGTGCGCGGCGGCCCATTCCTGGAGTGCGGATTTGGGGTGTTGTGGGGCTTTTGCGCCGGCCTGCACCCTGTCCCCCCAGGCGCCGCGGACGAATGCGCGGGCGGCGTCGAGGCCGGCTTCGCGGTACCAGGCGCCGATCAGCGCTTCCATCACGTCACCGAGCACGTTGTCGCTGTCGCTGGCGCCGTCGTCGCGGGCTTGCTTGCCGAGTTTCAGGTGCGCGCGGACGCCGAGTTCGCGGGCGACTTCGGCGCAGACGGGGCCGGTGACGAGCGCGTTGAGGCGCTTCGACAGCGAGCCTTCGGGGTCGGTCGCGAACAGTTCGTACAGCCACTCGGCGACGATGAGGCCGAGAACGCGGTCGCCGAGGAACTCGAGTCGCTCGTAGTTCGCCGCGGCCTGGCTGCCGTGCGTCAGCGCGCGTTCGTAGGGGGCGAGGTCGGTCGGAACGCGGCCGAAGAGCGTCTTCAGCCAGCCGGCGAGATCACTCAAAAGCCTTCCCCGATGCGGCTCCAGCGCGCGGCACTGACCCAGGTCCAGGGCTTCAGCCATTCGGCGTCGCCGTCGGTGGAGAAGAAGTTGACGACTGCCTTGCCCTCGACGTTTTCGAGCGGGACGTAGCCCATGCCTTGCGGCGCGGGGAAACGGCTGTCGCCGCTGTCGTCGCGGTTGTCGCCCATCACGAAGATGTGGCCGGCGGGGATCGTGTAGAGCCCGGTATCGTCCCGGTCGGGGAGTTGGGCCTGGTCTAGTACCTCGTAGCTGCGACCGCCGGGCAACGTCTCGCGGAAGCGGGGATAGCGGCAGATCTGGACGTTGGCGACGACGTCGACGAACGGCGCGCCGCATTTCTCGGCGTCGAAATTGGCGGTCAGCGGGATCGTGAAGTCGGCGATGCGAAGTTTCGGGATCGCTTTTCCGTTGAGGTACACGGTGCCCTGCCGCATCTGGATGGTCTCGCCGGGCAGGCCGATCACGCGCTTGATGACGTCGTGGTCGAGCACTTCGGGTGCGCGGAAGACGACGACGTCACCGCGCGTGGGCGTGCTGCCGAAGATGCGGCCGGGGATCAGCGGGATGCCGGCGGGCAGCGACCAGCGCGAGTAGCCGTAGTTCCATTTCGACACGAAGAGATAGTCGCCGATCAGCAGGCGGGGGAGCATCGATTCGGACGGGATGCTGAACGGCGCGAAGATGAAGCTGCGCAGGATCAGCACGACCAGCGCGAGCTTCAGCAGGAAGCGGAACGTCTCGTTCGTTTCGGAGCGCTGGGGTTTCGTCGTCACGGATTTTGCCATGTTTCCGGTTTGCCGACCCGAAGCGCGGCGTCAAGCGTATGCAGGATACGGTTGGCCGAATGAGACGTTGTCGCGGTCTCGCGCTTGCAGCATGACCGGCGCGCACGTCTATTCGGAGAAGTAGCATGACCGCCGACTGGTCCAAGATCGAAGCCCTGCCCGCCACCAAGCTGACCGACCTGTTCGCGCAGGACTCGGAGCGACTCTCGAAGCTGAGCCTCGACGTCGCGGGCATCCACTTCGACTGGTCGAAGACGCATCTGACGACGGACCTGGTGACGGCGTTTGAGGAGATGGCGAAGGCGCAGGATCTGGCCGGCAAGCGCCAGGCGATGTTCTCGGGCGAGATCGTCAACGTGACCGAGGGCCGCGCGGTCGAGCACACCGCCGAGCGCGGCGAGGGCAAGCCCGAGAGCGTCGCGATCGCGCAGGCGAGCCACGCGCGGATGCGGACGCTGATCGATGCGATCGAGGCCGAAGCGCTCGGCCCGGTGCGGCATATCCTGCACGTCGGGATCGGTGGGTCGGCGCTGGGGCCGCAATTGCTGGTCGATGCGCTGGGGCGTGACGACAAGCGCTACGACGTCGGCATTGTCGCCAATGTCGACGGCGTTGCGCTGGAGGACATGTTTGCGAAGTTCGATCCGGCGGCGACGTTGCTGGTGGTCGCGTCGAAGACCTTCACCACGACCGAGACGCTGATGAACGCCGAGTCGGTCCTTCAGTGGATGACCGAGCATAATGTCGACGATCCGTATGGCCGCGTGATCGCGCTGACCGCGGCGCCCGAAAAGGCGATGGAATGGGGCGTCGACGAGACGCGCATCCTGCCGTTCTCCGAAAGCGTCGGCGGGCGGTATTCTTTGTGGTCGACGATCGGGTTTCCGGCGGCGATTGGGCTGGGCTGGGACAGGTTCGAGGAGTTGCTGGAGGGGGCCGCTGAGATGGACCGGCATTTCCGCCTCGCCGCGCTGCACGAGAACGCGCCTGCGCTCGCGGCGTTTGCCGACCTGTATTACACGCAGGTTCGCGGTGCCGAGACGCGGGCAACGTTCGCGTATGACGAGCGGTTGCGGTTGCTGCCGAGCTATCTCCAGCAGCTGGAGATGGAGTCGAACGGCAAGTCGGTGACGGTCGAGGGCGAGCCGCTTGGGCGGCCGTCGGCGGCGATCACCTGGGGTGGGGTCGGCACCGAGGCGCAGCACGCGGTGTTCCAGTTGCTCCACCAGGGTACGCATCTGGTGCCGGTCGAGTTCGTCGCGGCGATCGAGCCGGGCGATACGCTGCCCGACGAGCATCACCGCGCGCTGTTGCTGAATGCGTTCGCGCAAGGGGCGGCGTTGATGGCGGGCAAGCAGGTCGAGGATCCAGCGCGGAGCTATTCGGGCGATCGGCCGTCTTCGACGCTGCTGCTCGACGATCTGGATGCGCGGACGCTGGGGGCGCTGATCGCATTTTATGAGCACCGGGTGTTCGTGAACGGCGTGCTACTGGGGATCAACTCGTTCGATCAGTTCGGGGTGGAGCTGGGGAAGGAAATGGCGAAGGCGGCGGAGAAGGGCGGACAGACGTTCGATCCTTCGACGGATGATTTGATCAAGCGGGCGTTTGGGTGAGGTTTGGGGAGGGACGTCCTCCCCCTTTCAATCGCTTACCCGCGTTCAGAAGCTGCACCACCCCGGCGAAGGCCGGGGCCCATTTGGGCGAACCTCGGTTCAATAAGCGACCACCTTTCCAATTGGGCCCCGGCCTTCGCCGGGGTGGTGGTGGTGTGGGGGAGCGCAAGCCTGCCTCCGGCGTTATCCTCCTATGCCCATCCTCCTCTCCGTCGCGCTCGCCGCCTCCCCGACCATCGCGCAGATGAAGTGGGAGCGGCGCGTGTTGATCGTTGCGGCGCCGGCCGCCGGAGACCCAGCTTTCGCCGAACAACGCCGCATCCTCGCGGTCTGGAAGACCAGGGCGGACGCGCGCGACCTCACGATCGTCGAAGTCGTTGGCGATCAGGTCCGCGGCGCCGCCGACACTGCTGCGCAGGTTCGCCGCAGATACCGCCTGCCAGCCGCCTTCGCCGCGATCCTGATCGGCAAGGACGGCGGCGAGAAACTGCGCAGTGCCAAGCCCTTCCCCGCCGCTGCCCTAGAAACCACGATCGACGCGATGCCGATGCGCAAGGCGGGCCAGCGATAGAGCAAACCGTTCACACTCATCGTCATGCCGGGCTTGTTCCGGCATCCACCGTGCCCCAAGTGGCAGGCAAGCCGGTGGCACGGTGGGCCCCGGAACAAGTCCGGGGTGACGATGAAGGATGACGCGTGACCGACCCTAAATTCGACTATGACCTCTTCGTCATCGGCGCAGGCTCGGGCGGCACGCGAGCCTCGCGCGTCGCCGCCGCCCACGGCGCACGCGTCGCGGTCGCCGAGGAGTATCGGGTCGGCGGGACCTGCGTCATCCGCGGCTGTGTCCCGAAGAAGCTGCTGATCTACGGCGCGCATTTCGCCGAGGATCTGAAGGACGCCAAGCGCTTCGGCTGGCAGGTGCCCGACGATTGCGCGTTCAGCTGGCCTACCTTGCGCGACAACGTGATGGAAGAAGTCGACCGGATCAACGGCGCCTACACGACCACGCTCCAGAACAACCATGTCGATATCATTCACCAGCGCGCGGTCGTGTCCGGGCCCAACGAAGTCACGCTCGCCGACGGCACCGTGAAGACCGCGGCGAAGATCCTGATTGCGGTCGGCGCGCATCCGCTGGTGCCCGAGTTCCCCGGTGCGGAACACGGCATCACCTCGAACGAGGTTTTCCACCTCGACGACGTGCCCAAGCGCGTGCTGATCGCGGGCGCGGGCTATATCGCCAACGAGTTCGCCGGGATATTCCACCAGTTCGGGTCGCATGTGACTTTGGTCAACCGCACCGACGTGATCCTGCGCGGCTATGACGAATCGATTCGCGACCGCCTGCTCCAGATCTCGATGAGCAAGGGCATCGATTTCCGCTTCAACGCCGCGTTCGAGAGCATCGAGAAGGACGACAACGGGTGCCTGACGGTCAGCATGAGCGGGCATGATCCGATCACCGTCGACCTGGTGATGTTCGCGACCGGCCGCCTGCCGAATACCAAGGGTTTGGGGCTCGAAAGCGCCGGCGTCGAGATGGACGCGGCGGGCGCGGTAATCGTCGACGAGGACAATCGGTCAAGTTGCGACTCGATCTTCGCGGTCGGCGACGTCACCAACCGTATCCAGCTGACCCCGGTCGCGATCCGCGAGGGGCAGGCGTTCGCGGACACGTTCTTCGGCGGCAAGCCGACGCGGGTCGATTACGCCAACGTCCCCGCCGCGGTGTTCAGCCACCCGCCGATGGCCGGCGTCGGCATGACCGAGTCGCAGGCCAAGCAGGCGCTCGGCTCGGTGAAGGTCTATACGTCCGACTTCCGGCCGATGAAGAACGTACTGGCCGGCCGCAACGAGCGCTCGCTCTACAAGATGGTATGCGACGGCGAGACCGACCGGGTGGTCGGCATCCACATGATCGGCCCCGACTGCCCCGAAATCCTGCAATCCGCCGCCGTGGCGGTGAAGGCCGGCCTTACCAAGGCCGATTTCGACGCCACGGTCGCACTGCATCCGACGATGGCAGAAGAACTCGTGCTGATGAAGTAAGCCCGGGAAACATCATCCACCCGAGACAGGGTGGATATTTCGGCTGAAACATGGACTGTGGCGATAAAGTCACCATCCGACGCACAACGACTTCCCCGTACCGCGCGACCATTGGCAGGATGCCCAGACGGGGCGTAGGGCGGCTGAACCGGCGCGACACGCGATCAAGCGTGCCGCCGGAGCCGTCTCCATCGGGAGCGGCGTGCGGGAGAGGATCATGGGATCGCGATCGACGCGACGATGCACCGTCCGACGGCCCGAAGGCCAAATGGACCGGTACGATCGTGCACGGCGCCCATGCCCCGCCCCGCCTTGCAAGCAGGGGAATTTCGGCATGAAGACGATGATGACAGCGGGGATGACCGCGGGGATGACCGCAGCGTTGCGCGCTGTGCTTGCGACGAGCACGATCCTGGGGTCGGCATCGATCCTGACGGTGCCAGCGACCGCGCAGACGACGACTGCGGCGATCCGCGGGCAGGTGCGCGATCCGGCGGGTGCAGCGGTTGCGGGCGCGACCGTGGTGGCGGTGAATGCCGGCACCAATCAGAGTTTCCGCACCGTATCGGCCGCGAACGGGAGCTATATCCTCAACGGACTGCGACCGGCGCAATACACGATCACCGTGACCGGCCCCAATGGCGACGTTTCCGTACAGCGGATCATCGTCTCGATCGGCCAGTCGGCGACGCTCGACGCGACGCTTGCCCCTGCGACGACTGCGGCGCCCGCCGGTGATGCAACTGCCGACGCGACCCCGACTACCGGCGACGGCCAGGAGATCGTCGTCACCGGCGGCCGGCTGGTGGAAACCAAGACCAGCGAAGTCGCGACCAACGTCAGCCAGCAGCAGATCCGCAACCTGCCGCAGACAGATCGCAATTTCCTGTCGTTCGCGGCGCTCGCGCCGGGCGTGAAGTATAACGACAGCGAGACCAACAAGGGCTTCCAGTCGGGCGCGTCGACCGCGAGCCAGGTCAACGTGTTCATCGACGGCGTCAGCCTGAAGAACAAGCTGCGCGAGGGCGGTGTCGCCGGCCAGCAGAACAGCCGCGGCAATCCGTTCGGCCAGCTGGCCGTGCAGGAATTCCGCGTCCTGACGCAGAACTACAAGGCGGAGTACGAGCAGGCCGGCGCGGCGATCATCACCGCGGTCACCAAATCGGGCACCAACGAGTTCCACGGCGAGGCGTTCGGCCAATATACCGACAAGAGCCTCAGCGAGAAATCGTACCTCGACAAGGTCAACAATCGCGCCGAACCCGCCTTCAAGCGCAAGCAATACGGCGTGTCGCTTGGCGGCCCGATCATCAAGGACAAGCTGTTCTTCTTCGCGACGTACGAAGGCAACGACCAGGACCGCGCGTTCAACGTCGACAGCACCGGCTCGCCCGCGGCAGTCGCCGATTTCGAGGCCAATTCGGGGCGTCGGCTGAGCGATTTCGAAGGCGCCTTCGTCAGTCCGTTCCGCGGCGATTTCTACTTCGGCAAGCTGACGCTGACACCCGACAGCAACCAGGTGATGGACCTGTCGTTCAGCCGTCGCCAGGAAACCGACATCCAGAATTTCGGCGGCAACGTGTCGTACGAGAACGCCGAGAACAAGATCAACGTCGTCGACACATACCTCTATAAATGGACCTATACCGGCAGCAATTTCATCAACGAGTTCAATGCCAACTATCTGAGCTACACGTTCAATCCGACGTCGCTCAACCCCGATCTGCCGACCTACGACTATGACGGCGTGATCATCTTCGGCGGCAAGGATTCGACCCGTCGCGAGGTCCAGCAGGGCTACACGCTGCGCGACGACGTCACCTATACGGGCCTTCAGAACCATTCGTTCAAGGCGGGCGCGCGCGTCGAGATCACCGACATCGAGTTCGACAACCAGTCGTTCATCCAGCCGCGCTACACCTATCGTCGCGAGCCTCAGAACGGGCTGACCTTCGCATCGCCGGCCGAAGCACGACTGGGCCTCGGCAGCGGCAAGATCCTCGCCTCGAACACGCAGATCGGCCTGTATGTGCAGGACGACTGGGACGTGACCAGCAAGCTCCAGCTTAACGTCGGCGTACGCTGGGATTACGAGACGAACGGCTTCAACAACGAATATCGCACCCCCGCCGACGCCGCCGCCGCACTGCGCGCCCTGCCCAAGACGGCGTATTTCGATCCCGAAAACTACATCACCGACGGCAGCAACCGCAGCCCGTTCGCCGGCGCGATCGCACCCCGGTTCGGGTTTTCGTATGACCTGAACGACGACCAGACGACCGTGATCTTCGGCGGGATCGGGCGCTATTACGATCGCAACAATTTCAACAACACGGTCGACGAATTGAGCCGCACGATCAACCCGATCGGCGTGTTCCGCTTCTCGGCGAACGGCGCGCCGCGTCAGGGCCTGCCGACCGTGCAGTGGAACCCCGCCTATCTGACGCGCGACGGGTTGCTGGCACTCGCCGCCAGCTCGACGCAGGGGCTCCCCGAGCTGTTCGCGGTGAAGAACGACGCGCGCCCACCGGTCAACGACCAGGCGAGCATCGGCATCCGCCAGAAGATCGGGATCTTCCAGGCGGCACTGACTGGGTCGTATATCCGCGGCCGCAACGGCTATACCAACCTGTTCGCAACCCGGACGCTGAACGGGCTCGGCGGCTGCTGCGACACCGCCCCGCTGCAACGGTTCGGCTACGCGAACGCGATCATCGGCTTCGACGGGCTCGATACGCGGTACAAGGCGATCTACTTCACGCTCGACAAGAACTATACCAAGTCGTCGGGCTGGGGCGTCAACATCGCCTACACCTTCTCGAAGGGCGAGCAGAATGGCGGCGACCTGTTCAGCCTCGATGCGGTGACGCCTGACGATTACGGCTGGCGCCCACGTGCGGGCGACGAGCGCCACCGCGTAGTGGTCTCGGGCACGCTCGACCTGCCTCTCGGGTTCCAGTTCTCGATGCTCAACACGCTGGGCAGCGGGCAGGCGTTCCAGGTCACTGACGCGACCAACGGCGCGGACTCGGGCTTCAACCGCTTCACCGCGCGCTACCCGCGGAAGAACTGCATCAAGGGCGTGTTCGCCTATTGCGAGGTCAATCTGACGCTCGCCAAGCGCTTCAGCGTGCTCGGCAAGGAGGATCAGTTCGAGGCTGCGGTCGACCTGCTCAACGCGTTCAACAACAAGAACTTCGAGGGGTTCGACGCGTCATTCAATAACACGATCGACCCCGCCACTGGCCAGGCAACCGATCCGCTCGAGCCTGCTCGGATCGGCACGAGCACACTAACCCTCCCGCGTCGCATCCAGTTCAGGGTGGGTTATAGGTTCTGATGCGTTTATCGGGGCGGCCATTCTGGCCGCCCCGCCTGCCTTCCATGGTCAATGGCGGTGACCCTCGACCAGGAGTTCGGATGCTCGATCGACGGCAGTTTCTCGGCACCGGGGCGATCTCGCTCGGTGGACTTACCGCAGGGTGCACATCGGTCGGACGGCCGCTGGTCAAGGCGATCGAGAGCGTTACCGGCACGACGCCGCCCGAACCGCCGCCGTCCGCCAACCCGCTGATCGATAACCTGCAGGAACGTGCGTTCCTGTATTTCTGGGACACGACCGACCCGGTCACCGGGCTCGCCCTCGATCGCTGGCCGACGCCGTCCTTCTCCTCGATCGCCGCGGTCGGGTTCGCGCTGACCGCGTATCCGATCGGCGTCGTCAACGGCTGGATCACGCGTGAGCAGGCGCGCAAGCGGACGCTGGCGACGCTGGAGTTCTTCGCGATCGCCCCGATGGGCCCCGAGCCGACCGGCAACAGCGGATACAAGGGATTCTTCTACCACTTCCTCGGCATCACCAAGGGCCAGCGGTTCGCGCGCGCCGAGCTGTCGACCATCGATACCGCGCTGCTGCTCGGCGGGATGCTGTTCGCGCAGAGCTGGTTCGATGGCGATCACCTCGAGGAACAGCGGATCCGTGCGCTGGCGGACCAGATCTATGGTGCGGTCGACTGGACCTGGATCACGCCGCGTGCGCCGTTCCTGTCGATGGGCTGGCACCCCGAGAGCGGCTTCATCGCGAGCGACTGGAACATCTATAACGAGGGGATGCTGATGTATCTGCTCGCGCTCGGATCGCCGACGCATCCGCTACCGCCCTCGACCTGGGGCGCGCTGACCGCGAAGTTCGAGCCCTCATGGAGTGGCGATCATCTGCACTATCCGCCGATGTTCGTGCACCAGTACAGCCATGTCTGGGTCGACTTCCGCGGCATTCGCGACGCGTACATCGCGACCAAGGACATCGATTATTTCGAGAACAGCCGGCGCGCAACGATCGCGCAGCGCGACTATGCGATCGCGAATGGGGGGATGAACGGACGGCAGTTCGCAGGCTATGGCCCCGACGTCTGGGGCTTGACCGCGTGCGACGGACCGGGCGATTTCAAGGCGACGATCGCGGGTCGCCCCCGCGAGTTCTTCAGTTACTCCGAACGCGGACCCGGCGCGCGTGACGACGGCACGATCGCGCCGACCGCCGCCGCCGGATCGATCGTCTTCGCGCCCGACATCGTCATTCCCGCGATCACGGCGATGCACGACCGGTACGGCAAGGGGATTTACGGCAAATACGGTTTCTTCGACGCGTTCAATCCGACGCTGACCGAGATCGGCGAGCCGCTAAAGCATGGCCGGATCGTGCCCGGCGTCGGCTGGGTCGACGTCGATTATCTCGGCATCGACCAGGGGCCGATCGTCGCGATGATCGAGAACTGGCGAACCGGGATGGTCTGGAACACGATGCGGCGAAACCCGCATATCCGCCGCGGGCTGGACCGTGCGGGATTCACCGGGGGATGGCTCGCGCGCGTTCCCTGACGCCGGTTTGGATCGAGGAGTCACGAATCCTCCCCCGCTAGGGGGAGGTGGCTGGCACTTGCCAGACGGAGGGGGAGGTAGGCGGCACATCGTTTCGTGTCCTCCCCCTCCGTCACCTTCGGTGCCACCTCCCCCTGGCGGGGGAGGATTTCAGGATTGGGTCCCCAACCCTTTCCTATAGAACAGTAAGCGCCTAGATCGGATCCATACCCAATCCTCGAAAGGTTCCAGCATGCGTGAAGCTGCCATCGTCTCTACAGCCCGTACCGCTATCGGCAAGGCGTACCGTGGCGCGTTCAATGCGACCGAGGCCCCGGTGCTGGCGGGGCACGTGATGAATGCAGTCGTTGAACGCGCCGGGATCGATCCCGCCCGGATCGACGAGGTGTTCTGGGGCGTCGGCAACCAATGGGGGACGCAAGGCGGCAACGCCGGGCGAATGGCGATCTTCGCGGGCGGCCTGCCGGAGTCGGTGCCGGCGTTCACGCTCGACCGGAAGTGCGGGTCGGGGCTGACCGCGGTGGCGCTCGCGGCGCGGACGATCATCTGCGACGAGGCGGACGTGGCGCTCGCGGGCGGGATGGAGTCGATCAGCTACACCGTGACGAAGGACGCACCGCGCTTCGTCAACGCGAGCGTCGTGGCCAAGGAGCCGGCGGCGTATATACCGATGATCGAGACCGCCGAGATCGTCGCGGAGAAATACGGCATCACCCGCGAAGCGCAGGACGAATACGCCGCGATGAGCCAGCAGCGTGCGGCGGCCGGGCTCGCCAGCGGGGCGTTTGCCGAGGAGATCGTGCCGATTACCGTCGAGAAGGCGCTGTACGACAAGCAGGGCGCACATGCCGGGGTCGAGAGCGTCACCTTGTCGCAGGACGAGGGTATTCGCGCGGGCACGACGCTGGAGGGTTTGCGCGGGTTGAAGACGGTGTGGCCGGGCGGCGAGTTCTCCGCGCCGGGATCGAGCGTGACCGCGGGCAATGCCAGCCAGTTGTCGGATGGTGCCTCCGCGCAGCTGCTGATGGACCGCCGGACTGCAGAGGCGGAAGGGAAGGACATCCTTGGTATTTATCGCGGTTTCCAGGCGGCGGGGTGCAACCCGGCGGAAATGGGTATCGGGCCGATCTTCGCGATACCGAAACTGCTTGAGCGCGCTGGTCTGTCGGTGGGTGATATCGGGCTTTGGGAGCTGAACGAGGCGTTCGCGTCACAGTGCCTTTATTGTCGCGATTTCCTGGGGATCGATCCGGAGAAGTATAACGTCAACGGAGGCGCGATCGCGGTGGGGCATCCGTTTGGGATGACCGGCTCGCGGCTGGTCGGCCATGCGCTGATCGAGGGGCGCAAGCGCGGCGTGCGCTATGTCGTGGTGTCGATGTGCACCGCGGGCGGGATGGGCGCGGCGGGGTTGTTCGAGATCGTTTGAGTTTTTCCCTGGACGAGTTCCGGGTGGGTTTAGTGGGGTTCAGATCGGTGCGGCTCGAGCCGACCGACCCACCCCCGGCCCCCTCCCTTTCAGGGAGGGGGAGGAGCGTTTTCGGACTTAGTCGGCGAAGAGCAGGACAGGGGTTTCGAGGTACTTCTTCAGGCCCTGCACGAAGCTAGCCGCGTCCCAGCCGTCGACGACGCGGTGGTCGCAGCTTATCGACAGGTTCATCAGCTTGGCGCGAACGATTTCGTCACCCTTGAAGACGGGGCGCTCGACGATCTTGTTCGGGCCGATGATCGCGACTTCGGGGCGGTTGATGACCGGCGTGGTGGCGATGCCGCCGAGCGGGCCGAGCGAGGTGACGGTGATCGTGCCGCCACCCATTTCGCTGGGGGCGAGCTTTCCGGCGCGGGCGGCTTCGGCGAGGCGAGTGATCTCGGTTGCGAGTTGCCAGACGTTGCGGTCCTGCGCGTCGCGGATCACGGGGACGGTGAGCCCCGCGTCGGTCTGCGCGGCCATGCCGAGGTGGATGGCGCCGTGACGGGTGACCACGCCGGCCTCGTCATCATATCGCGCGTTGAGCATCGGGAAGTCGGGGATCGTCTTGCAGATCGCGACGATCATCAGCGGGAGCATCGTCAGCTTGGGGCGACCGCCGCGATTGGCGTTTAGGTCGGCGCGCATCGCTTCGAGAGCGGTGACGTCGATCTCGTCGACATAGGTGAAGTGCGGGATCGCGCGCTTCGACGCGGCCATGTTCTCGGCGATGCGGCGGCGCATGCCGATGACCTTGATGGGCTGGTCTTCGCGGGCGCGTGATGCGTGCGGGGGGTGGTAACCTTCGCCGGAGCCGTAGCGAAGGTAGGCGTCGAGGTCGGCGTGGCGGACTCGGTCGGATTCGGTTTTTACCGATGCTAGGTCGATGCCGAGGTCGCGCGCGCGGGCGCGGACTGCGGGGGATGCGAGCGCGTGGGCCTTCTGCTCCGCCTCAGCCGTAGGAACGGCGTGCGTCTTCTGCTCCCTCTCCCCTGCGGGGAGAGGGCTGGGGTGAGGGGTTGAGGCAGTTGCCGACGTTTCCGCCTGGGGCTGCCCCTCACCCCGACCCTCTCCCCGGAGGGGAGAGGGAGTTGCCTCGACCACCTCTTCGACGCCCGGGTTCTCGGCTTCGTATTGTTCGGCGGTTTCGGCCTGGGCCGAGGTCAGCGGCGCGGCGACCACCTCGTCGGCAACATCCACCGCATCCGTCTCGATCACAACCAGCGCAGCGCCGATCGACACCTGGTCGCCGACTTCGCCCGCGAGTTCGACGACCACGCCCGACACCGGCGATTCCATCTCGACGGTGGCCTTGTCGGTCATCATGTCGGCGATCGGCGAATCCTCCTCGACGCGGTCGTCGATGGCGACGTGCCATGCGACGATCTCGGCCTCGGAGATGCCTTCGCCGATGTCCGGCAGCTTGAAGGTGAAGCGGGCCATTATGCGTCCTTCATGATCTTTTTCAGGGCTTCGCCGATGCGGACCGGCCCCGGGAAATAAGCCCATTCGAGGCTGTGCGGGTACGGCGTGTCGAACCCGGTCACGCGTTCGATGGGGGCTTCGAGGTGGTAGAAACAGCGTTCCTGCACGAGCGCCGACAGCTCCGCGCCGAACCCGCTGGTGCGCGTCGCCTCGTGGACGATCATGCAGCGCCCGGTCTTCTTCACCGACGCCTCGATCGTCTCGATGTCGAGCGGCACGAGCGTGCGCAGGTCGACGATCTCGGCATCGATGCCCGCCTCGGCGACCACGGCCGTGCAGACATGGACCATCGTGCCATAGGCGAGGATCGTGAGCGCCTCGCCAGCGCGGACGATCTTCGCCTTGCCGAGTTCGATCTTGTAGTAGCCGGTCGGGACTTCGCCCGCGGGGTGCTTCGACCAGTTCTGCGACGGGCGATCCCAGTATCCGTCGAACGGGCCGTTATAGATGCGCTTTGGTTCGAAGAAGAGCGTAGGATCATTGTCCTCGATCGCGGCGATCAACAGGCCCTTCGCGTCATAGGGCGTCGACGGGATCACCGTCTTGATCCCCGACATGTGCGTGAAAAGCCCCTCGGGCGACTGGCTGTGCGTCTGGCCACCGAAGATGCCGCCGCCGAACGGCGAGCGCACCGTGATCGGCGAGGTGAACTCGCCGGCCGAGCGGTACCGCAGGCGCGCGGCTTCGGAGACGAGCTGGTCGAGCGCGGGGTAGATATAGTCCGCGAACTGGATCTCGGGGACCGGGCGCAGGCCGTACGCGCCCATCCCGACCGCGACGCCGATGATGCCGCATTCGGTGATCGGCGTGTCGAACACGCGCGTCTTGCCGTGCTTGGCCTGGAGCCCCGCAGTCGCGCGGAAGACGCCGCCGAAATAGCCGACGTCCTCGCCCATGACGATCACGTCGGGGTCGCGCTCCATCATGATGTCCATGGCGGAGTTGATCGCCTGAATCATGTTCATGCGGGTGGTTTCGCCGGGTGCCGCGCCCTCAGCCTCCGCGTTTTGTTCGATCACATCGCTCACAGCACACACTCCGTCATGCCGGACTCGTTCCGGCATCCACCGTTCCGCACAATCAATGGCCGGCGAGTTCGCGGGGCCGTGGACCCCGGAACCAGTCCGGGGTGACGGAAGTAAGGAGAGAGACTGCTCATGCCTTGTGATCCCACGGGCGGCCGCTCGCGGACTCCTCGTCGAGCATCTGCTGGCGCTGCTCCTTCAAATGCCACGGCAGTTCCTCGAACACGCCGTCGAACAGCGATTCGAGCGGCTGGTGCAGGCCGTGGCCGAGGATGCCGTTCTTCTCGGCTTCCTTTTGCGCGGCCTTTACCTGCTCGGCGAGTTCCTTGTCCTGCGCGACATGGCGCTCTTCGTCCCATTCGCCGATCGTGATGAGGTGGTCCTTCAGGCGCTTGATCGGGTCGCCGAGCGGCCAGGCGTTGGGTTCACCTTCGCTGCGATACTGGCCGGGATCGTCTGAGGTCGAATGGCCTTCCGCGCGGTAGGTGAAATGCTCGATCAGCGTCGGGCCCTGGTTGGTGCGCGCTCTCTCGGCGGCCCATTCGGTGGCGGCGTAGACTGCGAGCGCGTCGTTGCCGTCGACTCTCAGTCCGGCGATACCATAGCCGACTGCACGCGCGGCGAACGTGGTCGCCTCGGCGCCTGCGAACCCGGAGAAGCTCGAAATCGCCCACTGGTTGTTGACGACGTTGAAGATCACCGGCGCTCGGTAGACCGCGGCGAACGTGCAGGCCGAGTGGAAATCGCCCTCTGCGGTCGAGCCCTCGCCGCACCAGGTCGCCGCGATTCGCGTGTCGCCCTTGGCGGCGGACGCCATCGCCCAGCCGACGGCTTGCGGATATTGCGTCGTGAGATTGCCCGAGATCGAGAAGAACCCGGCTTCCTTGACCGAATACATGATCGGCAGCTGCTTGCCGCCGAGCCTATCGGCCGTGTTCGAATAGATCTGGTTCATCATGTCGACGAGGCTCCACCCCCGCGCGATCAGCAGCCCCTGCTGGCGGTACGAAGGAAAGCACATGTCCTCGTAATCGAGCGCATAGGCCGCCGCGACCGCGACCGCCTCCTCGCCGAGCGCCTTCATGTAGAAGCTGGTCTTGCCCTGACGTTGCGCGCGAAACATGCGTTCGTCGAACGCGCGGAGCAGCGCCATGCTGCGCAACATGCGACGCATCACGTCGGGCGAAAGCTTGGGATCCCACGGGCCGACCGCATTGCCGTCGTCGTCGAGCACGCGGACGAGCGTGTATGCCAGATCGGTGAAGTCGGAGGCCTTGTCGGCGGTGTCGGGGCGGCGTGCTTCGCCAGCGGGCGGCACGTCGACTTCGGCGAAGTCCACCGCGTCGCCGGGGCGGAACTTTGGCTCCGGTATGTGCAACGTAAGCGGCTGCAAATTGGCGCGCGGATGCTCGCTTGCCATCGTCATTCCATCTCCATGAGGCCGCTGTGACCGCGGAACACTCTTACCGAAGCTTGTTATTAAATTTCAACGGCGATTGCGAGGGGATTTTCGCCGAATCCCTTCGTCACCCCGGACTTGTTCCGGGGTCCACCGTGCCGCGCGCTCATCAGCTGCCGATCAAGCGGAACGGTGGATGCCGGAACAAGTCCGGCATGACGGAGGGGATTGCTCCACCTATGCGACGGTCTGTTCGATCACGCCGAAGATCGGATGGCGCTTGTCGTCTTCCGCCCAGATGCGGACGACGTCGCCCTTCTTGAGGAACGGCGTGACGGGCTTGCCGCCCTGAATGGTTTCGATCGTCCGCACTTCGGCGAGACACGAGTACCCGACGCCGCCGTCGGCAACGGATTTGCCCGGTCCGCCATCGGGGCCGCGGTTCGAGACGGTGCCCGATCCGACGATCGTCCCCGCGCCCAGCTTTCGCGTCTTGGCGGCGTGTGCGACCAGCGTACCGAAATCGAACGTCATGTCCTCGCCGGCCTCGGCGCGACCGAGCGGCTGGCCGTTGAGGTCGACCATCAGCTTGCGGTGCAGCTTGCCGTCCTTCCACCAGTCACCCAGCGCGTCGGGCGTGACGAATACCGGCGAGAACGCGCTGGCCGGTTTCGACTGGAAAAAGCCGAAGCCCTTGCCGAGTTCCCCGGGGATCAGGTTGCGCAAGCTCACGTCGTTGGTCAGCCCGACCAGCAGGATCGCCGCCAGCGCCTCGTCGCGAGTCGCGCCCATCGGCACGTCGCCGGTCACGACGACGACCTCGCCTTCCATGTCGCAACCCCAGGCCTCGTCCGCGAGCGGGATCGGATCGCGCGGCCCCAGGAATCCGTCGGATCCCCCCTGGTACATCAGCGGATCGTGCCAGAAGCTGTCGGGCATTTCCGCCGCGCGCGCCTGTCGCACGAGCGCAACATGATTCACGTACGCAGAGCCGTCCGCCCATTGATACGCACGCGGCAGGGGCGATTCGGCGTCATGCTCGTGGAAGCGCCGCATCGGGATCATCTCGTGTTCGAGATCGGTCGACAGGTTCTGCAGGTCGATCGAAAGCCGGTCCCAGTCGTCGAGCGCAGCCTGCAGGGTGGGCGCAATGTGACTCGCATCGGCATACCAGGCGAGGTCGTTGGAGACGACGACGAGCTTGCCGTCTCGCCCTCGGGTGGCGTCGGGATGCTTCAGGCTGGCCAGTTTCATGGAGCGGATCCTCTTTATGTTTGTAGGCATCCTACGCCCGGGACAGAGTCCAAGTCGAGCATCCCGCGCACGCCAAACCTGATTTTGGTAAGGGCGGAGCGATTGCAGGCCTGCTAGAAAAGGGTTCGCGTAACGGTTGAGGAAGTAGAGCATGCCCAGATACTTCTTCGACATCGAGAACCATAAGCACGTCAGCGACGACGACGACGGTACGAACCTCGCAGATGACGAAGTGGCCCGCGTCCAGGCGGTGATCTTCGCGGGCGATTATCTCAGCGATCATCCGGGAATCGCACGCGACGGTGCTCGGTTCGGCGTCGCGGTGCGGGACGAGGGAGGCAGCGTTCTGCTGACGGTTACCGTGACGACCGACGAACCCAGCTAGCCGGCCCAGCTAGCCGGCCCAGCTAGCCGATAGTCGCCCCCCGTTGCTGCCACATTCTGGCGACAGCGCGAATGATCATCATAACATGGGTTTCGTCGGCGTGGTCCATCCTGGGATAAGGTGCGTAATGTTGCAACGCGCTATTCCAGAGAGGGTGACAGCGAGAAACGAGTGCTCCTGCACTGGATGCGGAGAGTGCACGTGGATATCTCCACCGTGACTGAAATGGTGTTACGGAAGTTCGAGTCGCGGATGGCGATGGGTGCGGACGATCGCGCTCAGATCGCGGCGTTGCCGTTCAAGGTTCGGACGATCGACGCATCGACGTACATGCTGCGTGAGGGTCAGCGGCCGACACGTTGCGCGTTCATTCTCGAGGGGCTTGCGTACCGGCAGAAGCTGACGCCGGATGGCGAACGCGAGATCGTGTCGATCCTGATGCCCGGCGAGTTCGTCGATATGCAGAACCTGTTCCTGGACGAGTCGGATCACGACATCCAGGCGCTGACGAGACTGACGCTCGCCGAAATGCCGATCGCCGCGCTTCGCGTATTGATCGAGACGTGCCCGGCAGCGGCCCAGGTACTATGGATCGATGCACTGGTTGAATCGTCGATCCACCGGGAATGGCTGCTCAATATCGGGCGGCGCAACGCGCGTAGCCGGCTCGCGCATCTGCTCTGCGAATTCTCCGTGCGGTTCCACAAATCGACGCTCGGCGATGCGATGGCGTATGAGTTGCCAATGACGCAGGAGCAATTGGGCGATGCCCTCGGCCTGACGCCGGTTCACGTCAACCGGGTACTCAAATCACTGGAAGTCGACGGCCTGATCGCGCGCAAGAAGCGGCGGGTAAGCGTCAAGGACTGGTCTCGCCTGCGCGACGCGGCGGAGTTCAACGAACGCTATCTGCATCTCGGCCAGATCCGGAGCTGACGCCGCCAGCGCGAAAGACGCCGAAGGTTGACTTTTCGACCGCGATACGCCAAATGGCGGTCATCGAGGCGTAATGCAGCGTGATTGGACCTTTAACGGTCTTAGCTCCGCCTCGGTCGTTTCCAACGGGCTTCCCTTTTCACGCGGGGTGTCAAAACACCACCGTCCCTCGCGCGTCCTTGTGTGGATTCGCGAGCCCGGCACATTTGAGAGACTCTACATGTCATTTGCAAACCTCGGCCTCGCCGAGCCGCTCGTCCGTGCGCTCGAAGCCAAGGGCTATACCGAGCCTACGCCGATCCAGGCGCAGTCGATCCCGATCCTGCTTGAGGGCGGCGATCTGCTCGGCATCGCGCAGACCGGCACCGGCAAGACCGCGGCGTTCGTGCTGCCGTCGATCCAGCGCCTGACCGAAAACCAGAAGCGCGTCCTGCCGACGCATTGCCGCATGCTGGTGCTCGCACCGACCCGCGAACTCGCCAGCCAGATCGCCGACAGCGCGCGCGCCTATGGCCAGTTCAGCAAGATGTCGGTGACGACCGTGTTCGGCGGCACCAGCATCAACAAGAACCGCCAGGACATGAGCCGCGGCGTCGACATCCTCGTCGCCACGCCGGGCCGCCTGATCGATCTGATCGAGCAGGGCTTCGTGAACCTGTCGATGATCGAGATCCTAGTGCTCGACGAAGCCGACCAGATGATGGATCTGGGCTTCATCCACGCGCTGAAGAAGATCGTCCGCATGCTGCCGAAGAAGCGCCAGACGCTGTTCTTCTCGGCGACGATGCCTGTTGCGATCCGTGAGTTGGCGTCGCAGTTCCTGCTCGACCCGAAGACGGTGTCGGTGAAGCCGGCTGCAACGACCGCGGAGCGCGTCGACCAGTATGTCACCTTCTGCAACCAGTCGGAGAAGCAGGCGCTGCTGACGATCACGCTGGCCGATCCGGCGATCGACCGTGCGCTGGTCTTCACGCGCACCAAGCATGGCGCCGACCGCGTCGTGAAGCTGCTCGCCGGCAACGGCATCGCGTCGAACGCGATCCACGGCAACAAGAGCCAGGGCCAGCGCGAGCGGGCACTCGGCGAGTTCAAGCAGGGCAAGGTCAAGGTCCTGATCGCGACCGACATCGCCGCGCGCGGCATCGACGTCTCGGGCGTTTCGCACGTCATCAACTTCGAGCTGCCGAACGTGGCCGAGCAGTATGTCCACCGCATCGGCCGTACCGCGCGTGCGGGCGCGAGCGGCATCGCCGTCGCGTTCTGCGCGGATGACGAGAAGGCCTATCTGCGCGACATCGAGCGGATCACGCGCCAGAAGGTCCAGGTCCGCGCGTTGCCGGAGGATTTCGTCAACCTGTCGAACCAGATCAAGCAGACGCGCATCAAGACGATGGGTGCCGACCCCGAGGTCCGGATCGATCGTCCGCGCGATCCGGCACGTCCGCGCGCGACGCATTCGCCCAGGGCGACCGGGACAACCGGTCGTAACTACGCGGGTGCCAGCCGTGGTGGCCAGGGCGGCCAGGGTGGCGGCCAAGGTGGCGGCGGCGGTCGTCCCCAGGGTGGCGGTCGTCCCGGCGGTCAGGGTGGCGGCCAGGGTGGCGGGCGTCCAGCCGGCGGCGGCCGTGGTCCGAGCCGCGGCGCGGGTCCTAGCTCGGCACGCTAAGGAGCATTCGTTCGCCTCGCGGGTTTGCTATAGGCTGGCTCGCGAGGAGAATGCTCATGGACGTTTCCACTACACCTGTCGCCGAACGCGTCGCGCGAGTTCTGGCCGGTCAGCGGATCAGCGCAAATGCTGGCGGTGATTCCGAGTCGGCGTCGCGGTTGATCGATGCGGCATGGACGGATTACCTGCCCGATGCGCTGGCCGTGCTGAAGACGTTGCGCGAGCCCGACAAGGCGATGGCCGCGGCGGGTGATCCTGCGGTTTGGGAGGCTATGATCCTGGCTGGGATCAAGGGCGCCAAGCCGGTTACGGTAATCCTCTAATCCTTGTTTCCTCGCGAAGGCGGGGACCCGGTCTGGGCACCCGCCTTCGCGGGTGAACAATGCCGCATACGCCACCACCCCGGCGTTCGCCGGGGTGGCTTCTGGTTAGAGGCGATAGCTTGAATCAGCTGACGGTCGTCAGCCATTCCGCTTCGTCTGCGCGCTCCGAGCGCAGGGCGTTGGCGGCGGCTGCCTTGTCCTCGTAGCCGATCGCCATGCCGCAGAAGAGCATGCGGTCTTCGGGGATGTCCAGGAACCTCCCGATGGTTTCGGGATACATCGCCCAGCATTCCTGCGGGCAGGTGGCGAGACCGGCTTCGACCGCCAGCAGCATCAGATTTTGCAGGTACATGCCGAGGTCCGACCATTGGGGCGGGCCCATGCGTCTGTCGACCATGCAGAAATACGCGGCTGGGGCGCCGAAGAACTGGAAGTTGCGGGCGAACCATTCCCGGCGGGCGGCCTTGTCGTCGCGCGGGATGCCGATGTGCGCGTACATCGCTTCGCCGACGGCGTAGCGGCGGTCTCGGTAGGGGGCGACTAGGTCTTTTGGGTAGATGTCGTATCTTGGTGTTTCGGTCGCGCCGGTGGCGATCTTTTCGGCCATGATGGCCTTGAGCCGGGTCATGGGTTCGCCCTGGACGATGGCGATGTGCCAGGGCTGGAGGTTCCCGCCGGTTGCGGCCCGGGATGCTTTTATGGCGAGGTCGTGGAGCAGGGTCGGGTCGACGGGGGTGTCGCGGAAGCCTCGGACGGAGCGGCGAGCGGCTATGGCTTCGGTCACGTCCATGGTTTTCTCCTAAATACCCCCCACTCCGTTCGCCCTGAGCGAAGTCGAAGGGCATGAGACTCAGGTGCTTCGACTTCGCTCAGCACGAACGGGGAGTGGTGCCCCCCGCCCTATGATCACAGCACGAACCGGCTCAGGTCGGTGTTGCGGGCGATTTCCTTCAGCTGGCTATCGACGTACGCGCCATCGATGACGAGGTTCGAGCCGCTGCGGTCCTCCGCGTTGTAGCTCACCTCCTCCAGCAGCTTTTCCATTACCGTCTGGAGGCGGCGGGCGCCGATGTTCTCGATCTCCGAATTCACTTCGGCGGCGATGCGCGCGATTGCGGCGATGCCGTCTTCGGTGAACTCGATACCGACGCCTTCGGTGGCGATCAGTGCCTTGTACTGGAGCGGCAGCGACGCCTTGGTGTCCGACAGGATCGCGACAAAATCGGCTTCGGTGAGGCCCTTGAGCTCGACGCGGATCGGCAGACGCCCCTGCAATTCGGGGAGCAGGTCGCTCGGCTTGGCGACGTGGAACGCGCCGCTGGCGATGAAGAGGATATGGTCGGTCTTCATCGGGCCGTACTTCGTCGCGACCGTCGTGCCTTCGATCAAGGGGAGCAGGTCGCGCTGGACGCCTTCGCGGCTGATCGAACCGCCACGGCCGTCCGAGACGGCGATCTTGTCGATCTCGTCGAGGAAGACGATGCCGTTGGCTTCCGCATCCGCCAGAGCGACGCGGCTGACCTCGTCCTGGTCGAGACGCTTGTCGGCCTCTTCCTCGACGAGCTTATCCCATGCCGCGTGGACGGTGAGCTTGCGGCGCTTCAACTGCGGACCGCCGCCGAACGACTTCATCATCTCGCCGAGGTTGATCATCTGCGGCGCGCCGCCGGGGATCTCGAATGGCGTGGTCGGCGCCTGCTCGACCTCGATCTCGACTTCGGCGGTGTTGAGATGGCCGTCGAGGAAACGCTGCTTGAAGCTTTCGCGCGTCGCGATGCTCGAGTCCTTGCCGACCAGCGCGTCGAGCAGGCGGCCCATCGCCGCCTCCTCTGCCTTGTCCTTGACGGCGACGCGGCGGCGTTCCTTTTCGAGGCGGATGGCTTCCTCGACGAGGTCGCGAGCGATCTGTTCGACGTCGCGGCCGACATAGCCGACCTCGGTGAACTTTGTCGCCTCGACCTTCACGAACGGGGCGTCAGCGAGCTTGGCCAGACGGCGGCTGATCTCGGTCTTGCCGCAGCCGGTCGGTCCGATCATCAGGATGTTCTTGGGCGTGACCTCGTCGCGGAGGTCTTCGCTGAGTTGCTGGCGGCGCCAGCGGTTGCGCATCGCGACCGCGACCGCGCGCTTGGCGGCGGCCTGGCCGATGATGTGGGCGTCGAGCGCGGCGACGATTGCCTTCGGGGTGAGCTGGTCGTTCATGGTTTTCTCGCTCCCCTCCCGCAGGCGGGAGGGGTTGGGGGTGGGCTCGCGCTTCCCTCGAAGGTTGGCGCTGGAGGTGAGCGGGCGCCCACCCCCTGCCCCCTCCCGCTTGCGGGAGGGGGAGAAGGAATTACGTGGTCGAATCCATCGTTTCGACCGTGAGGCGGTCGTTGGTGTAGACGCAGAGTTCGGACGCGATGTGCATCGCCTTGCGGCACAGGACTTCGGCGTCAGTTTCGTATTCGACCAGTGCTCGGGCAGCGGCCAAGGCGTAGTTGCCGCCAGAGCCGATCGCGGCGACGCCGTTTTCGGGTTCGAGGACGTCGCCGTTGCCGGTGAGGATCAGCGTCACGTCCTTGTCGGCGACGATCATCATCGCTTCGAGGTTGCGGAGGAATTTGTCGGTGCGCCAGTCCTTGGCGAGTTCGACCGCGGCGCGGAGGAGCTGGCCCTGGTGCGCTTCGAGCTTGCGTTCGAGGCGTTCGAACAGGGTGAACGCGTCCGCGGTGGCGCCGGCGAAACCACCGATGACGCTGCCGTCGCCGAGGCGGCGGACTTTGCGCGCGTTGGGTTTCATGACGGTCTGGCCCATCGAGACCTGGCCGTCGCCGATGACGACGACCTTGCCGCCGCGGCGGACCGAGAGGATCGTGGTGCCGTGCCAGACCGGCATGGCGTGGGGGTCGTTGCTCATGCCAGCGATGTAGGGTTTGGTTTTGGGGGTGCAACGGGCGGAAAGATACGCCGCCGCTTACGGACGCGTCTACGGTTGGTCCGCGCGCTTCTCCTCCCGCCGTCATCCTGACGAAAGTCAGGATCCAGGGCAACGGGCGCCTACGCTTTTGGCTCTGGATCCTGACTTTCGTCAGGATGACGGAAGGAGGTTAGCGCCCCTTCCCCCATTCCCTCGCCACCGTGTAGCCGAGGTAGCCGGTGCCAAAGAGCGCGTAGAGGGGTTCGGGGATCGCGTTCAAATACGCCGCCATCCCCGCCGCGATCGCCTGCGCCGTTTGCGGGCGGACGGCGGCGATCAGGCCTGCGGGGATCGCGCCGAGCAGCAAAACGTACATCACGTAGAGGAAAGTCGGGCGGGCTCGGGTGATCCACGGGTCTGGTGCTGGATCAAGGGGTTGCGGGGTCATCGACTGTCTCCTTCAGGCTGGAAGTGCAGAAAGTTCACACGCTGGGAGCGTTTCGTTTCGCGAGTCAGGTGCGGTTCGCGAGCCAGCCGTAGAGGAAGGCTTCGTTGGCAGGGCGGGTCTCGGCGAGGGCGACGTAGCGTTCGCCTTGCAGTGCCTCGATCGCTTTGAGGAGCACGGTTTCGCCACCGGGTTTGCGGCGGGCGAGGAAGGCGTCGAGCGCGGTGAGCGTGGCGGGGCCGATGCGGCCGTCGAGAATCATGTCGGGGTAGTCGGTGGCGCCTCGGTTGAGCGCGTTGAGCGCGCGTTGGAGGAAGGTGGCGGCCACGCTGGGCCCCATGTTGACGCCGGTGTCGAAGAGTTCTTCGGCAATTCTGGGCGCGCGCGGGGCGACCTGGTCGAAGGCGGGGCGGGTCCAGTAGAGGCGGCGGTAGATGCTTTCCGCCTGTTCGCGGGGGAAGGCGCGCATGTCTCCGGTGTAACCGTTGGCGCGGGCTACTCCTTGCGTGATGCCGTAGCGGGTGGGACCGCCTCGGTCTGCGGGGTGGTTGGTGTAGCCGCCTTCGCGGTCGATGACGGCGTCGATTAGGTGGTCGATGGTCATTATGGTGGTCCCGCCCTGTTGAGGGGCGGAGCGAACCATATTGGTTCGTTGTAGGACAGGGGAATTTGCGGATTTGCGACCCCCCACGATCCTCCCCCGCAAGGGGGAGGTGGCTGGCACTTGCCAGACGGAGGGGGAGGACACGGAACGGGAGGTGACCGCTTGCCTCCCCCTCCGTCACCTTCGGTGCCACCTCCCCCTGGCAGGGGAGGATCGTGAGGGTTCGCCCTAGACTTCACCTCCCCGGCGGAGGCCGGGGTCCAGTTGGGAGACGGCGCTGACGGAGGGCAGCGCTTCGTTATGTCCGACGTTCCAACTGGGCCCCGGCCTTCGCCGGGGTGGCGTCAGTGTGGGTGGCGGGTGGTTTACGTCAGACCCGCCCTACCAAACCGACGCTACGTCCGCGCGGGGTTGGCGGATCGGTGCCCCTAAGGCTATGCGCTCCCTTGAACATTCGATGCCGCGGGTCTGCCCGTGCGCTCTGGATCCACCCGGTCGCCGCCGCGGCCGACAGGTTAGGAAGACCATGGAAGACGATTTCCGCAAAGCCGCGCTCGATTATCACCGCTATCCCAAGCCGGGCAAACTCTCGGTCGAGGCGACCAAGCGGATGGCGACGCAGCGCGATCTCGCGCTCGCTTACTCGCCGGGCGTAGCCGCTGCGTGCGAGGAGATCGCCGCGAATCCGGACAAGGCGCGCGATTATACGGCGCGCGGCAATCTGGTCGCGGTCATCACCAACGGGACCGCGGTGCTGGGCTTGGGCGCGATTGGTGCGCTCGCGTCGAAGCCGGTGATGGAGGGCAAGGCGGTGCTCTTCAAGAAATTCGCCGGGATCGACTGCTTCGACATCGAGATCGACCAGCTCGACCCGCAGGCGTTCATCGAGGCGGTCCGCGTGCTCGAGCCGACGTTCGGAGGGATCAATCTCGAGGACATCAAGGCACCCGAATGCTTCGAGATCGAGACGAAGCTGCGCGAGGTCATGAACATCCCGGTGTTCCACGACGACCAGCACGGCACTGCGATCGTGTGTGCCGCCGCGGTCCGCAACGTGCTCGAACTGCGCGGCAAGCGGCTCGACCAGATGAAGCTGGTGACGTCGGGTGCGGGCGCGGCGGCGCTGGCGACGGTCGATTTGCTCGTGTCGATGGGGCTCAACCCCGAGAACGTGACGCTGACCGACATCAAGGGCGTCGTGCACAAGGATCGCGGCGACGTGATGCCGCCGAACATGGCGCGTTATGCCCGTGAGACCAATGCGCGGACCTTGCCGGACGTGCTGGAAGGGGCGGACATCTTCCTCGGCCTGTCGGCGCCGCGCGTGCTGAAGCAGGAATGGCTGCATCTGCTCGCGCCGGATCCGCTGATCCTGGCGCTGGCGAATCCGGAGCCCGAGATCCAGCCGGCGCTGGTGCATGCGACCCGTCCCGATGCGATCATCGCGACCGGGCGTTCGGATTTCCCGAACCAGGTCAACAACGTGCTGTGCTTCCCGTTCATTTTTCGCGGGGCGCTGGACGTCGGCGCGACCGAGATCAACGAGGCGATGAAGGTCGCGGCGGTCGATGCGATCGCGGCGCTCGCGCGGGCGACAGCTTCCGACGTGGTGGTCACCGCGTACGGCGGCGCGACTCCGGTGTTTGGGCCGACCTACATCATCCCGAAGCCGTTCGATCCGCGGCTGATCCTGCATGTCGCGCCCGCAGTGGCGAAGGCGGCGATGGATTCGGGCGTGGCAACGCGACCGATCGAGGATTTCGACGCGTACCTGCGTGACCTCGAAGTGTTCGTGTATCGCTCGGGCCAGCTGATGCGGCCGATCTTCGCGCGCGCCAAGCAGGCGGGGCGCTCGATCGCGTATGGCGAGGGCGAGGACGACCGGACGCTGCGCGCGGTGCAGACGGTGATCGACGAGGGCATCGGGCGGCCGGTGCTGATCGGGCGGCGCGAGGTGATCGCCGAGAAGATCCAGTCGAGCGGGTTGCGGATGGCGATCGGCACCGATGTCGAAGTGCTCGATCCGGGTACCGATCGCGACGTGTTCGATCCGTTGCTCGCCGGCTACAATGCGCTGGTCGGTCGTCGTGGCACGCCGCCCGACAGCGCCGAGCGTGCGCTGCGCACGCGGCCGAGCGTGGCGGCGGCGATGCTGCTGCGCGAGGGGCGCGTCGATGCGGCACTGTGCGGCGGGATCGGCGACTGGTGGACGCAGATGACGTACATCATGCCGCTGATCCCGCGGATGCCGGGCGTCTCGCGGCTGTATGCGATGTCGGCGGTGATCCTGCGCACCGGGAGCCTGTTCTTCTGCGATACGCACGTGACGGTCGACCCGACCGCCGAGCAGATCGCCGAGATGACGATGCTGGCGGCCGAAGCAGTCCGCGCGTTCGCGATCGAGCCGAAGGCGGCGTTGCTGTCGCATTCGAGCTTTGGCGCGTCGCGCTCGCCGTCGGCACAGAAGATGCGCGCCGGGCATGCGTTGCTGAAGGAGTTCGCACCTGGGTTCGAATTCGACGGCGAAATGCACGGTGATGCGGCGCTGTCGGAGGCGCTGCGGCGGCGGTTGGTCGCGGACAGCCCGCTTACGGGCTCGGCGAATTTGCTGGTGATGCCGAACATCGATGCGGCGAACATCGCGGTGTCGCTGCTGTCGGCGTCGACCGAGTCGCTGCCGCTGGGGCCGATGCTGCTGGGGCTCGCCAAGCCGCTGCAGATGATGGTGCCGAGCGTGACCGCGCGGGGGATCGTGAATTTGAGCGCGGTGGCCGTGGGCCATGCAGCGACGGTGAGCGAGACGGCGTAAGGTCGCTGGACGGGGCCGGCGTCAGAGTCGGCCCTATTCCAAGTTCAGTCATCCCCACGCAGGCGGGGATCCATACGGGCTGGCGTTGCTTGGTTACAGGCAACGTTCGAGTTTATGGGTCCCCGCCTGCGCGGGGATGACAGCTAATAGCACAATGACCTCGTACGCGATCCGTACGAGTCCGCCGAACAACGATGTAAGAAAATGGTCGGAGCGACAGGATTCGAACCTGCGACCCCCACACCCCCAGTGTGGTGCGCTACCGGGCTGCGCTACGCTCCGACCGAACGGGCCGCATAGCAGCCCGAGCCGCGCGCTCTACGCAGGGTCGGCGCGCGATGCAAGTCGCAACGCCGCTTCCTCGCGAAGATTGCTTCAGTCGCCCATGAGCGTGCGCCAGAAGCTGCCCTCATACGCCTTCACGCTGATCTGCTCGATGGTGAACCCGCCGAGCGCGCGGCCGAATGCCTTCTGGTGTTCGGCCTGGCCGTGCGCGGCGATCGCTTCCGGGCTGGCCCAGCGTTCGGAGATGCGGATCGTGTCGGGATCGACCAGATCGAGCGCGAGATTGTAGAACTCGCAGCCGTCCTCGACGGCGCACGCGGCCATGTGCGCGATCAGAATATCGGCGATCTTCGCGCCTTCGCCTGCGGCCAGCTTGATATGTCCCATCACCAGAATCATCGCGTCTCTCCTGTTTCGTCCCGGTTTCATCGTAGTCCCTACACGAACCGTCCGCGCCTGCGTCAGTTGCACGGGACCCCAAGCGATGATAGCGGGCGGACCAATGCGACCGGCCGCGCGGCGCGCGAACCGAGCCACCCTTCACAGATACGGAACTCCATGTTCATCTCACCAGCATACGCCCAGGCCGCAGACGGCGCCGCCACGGCCGGGGGCGGGATCGCCTCGTTCCTGAGCCTCGCGCCGCTCTTCCTCGTGTTCGTCGTGTTCTACTTCCTGATGATCCGCCCGCAGCAAAAGCGGATGAAGGCGCTGCAGGCGTCGGTCGCGGCCGTGAAGAAGAACGACAGCGTCGTCACGTCGGGCGGGATTCTCGGCAAGGTAACCAAGGTCGAGGATAATGTCGTCGAGGTCGAGATCGCGCCGAACGTCCGCGTGCGGGTCGTCAAGTCGACGCTGACCGACATCACCAGCCCGAACACGAAGCCGGCAAACGACTGATGCTCGACTTCCCGCGCTGGAAAATCGGGTCGATCATCGGGTTGCTGGCGGCACTGTGCCTGCTGGCGGTCCCGAGTTTCCTCCCCGAGAGCACCACGAGCAAATGGGGGTGGATCCCGCATTCCCGCGTCAATCTCGGGCTGGATCTTGCCGGCGGCAGCTATCTGCTGCTCGAGGCGGATACTGCCGACCTCGCCGCGACGCGGATCGAGGCGATGCGCGACAGCGTGGCGGGCACGATGCGGAACGGGACTCCGCGGATCGAGATCGGCGACATTTCGACGCGGGGCGGCCAGCTGACCTTCCTGCTGCGTGATCCAAGCCAGGTCGATGCGGCCCGCGAGCGCCTGCTGGCGATCACCGGCGGTGGCGCCGGGATGAGCGGCCAGCGCGAATGGGACATCAACGTCGTCGACACGAGCCGCTTCGTGCTTAAGCCGACCGAGGCTGGCCTGACCCAGGCGATCGACACGGCGATGAACGATGCGACCGAAGTCGTCCGTCGCCGGATCGATGAACTCGGCACCAAGGAACCGACGATCGTTCGCCAGGGCGCGACTCGAATCGTCGTCCAGGTTCCAGGGTTGAAGAACCCGCAGGCGCTGAAGGATCTGCTCGGCAAGACCGCCAAGCTCGAATTCAAGCTGGTCGACGAGACCGCGAACCCGGCCGATCTGGTCAAGGGCATCGCGCCGATCGGCAGCCAGGTCCTCCCCTACCCCGGCAATCCGCAGGGCGTGCCGTTCATTGCGGTCAAGCGCTCGGTGATCATCTCGGGCGACCAGCTCGCCGATGCGCGCCAGGAGTTCGAGCCGCAGACCAACGCGCCGCAGGTGGCGATCACGTTCAACGCGGTCGGCGGGCGTCGCTTTGCCAAGGTGACGACCGAGAACACCGGCAAGCCGTTTGCAATCATCCTCGACAATTCGGTGATCTCCGCGCCGAACATCAACGAGCCGATCCTTGGTGGCCGCGCGTCGATCTCGGGTAATTTCACGGTCGAGTCGGCGAACGCGCTGGCGATCACGCTGCGCTCGGGCAAGTTGCCGGTCGCACTGAAGACGATCGCCGAGAGCACCGTCAGCCCCGATCTCGGCAAGGATTCGATCCGCGCCGGCGTACTGGCCTCGATCATCGCGGCGCTCGCAGTGATCGTGTTCATGTTCGTCACTTACGGACGGTTCGGCCTGTATGCGAACCTCGCGGTGGTCATCAACATCCTGGTCATCGTCGCTGTCATGGCGATGCTGAACGCGACGCTGACGTTGCCCGGTATCGCCGGGTTCGTGTTGACGATCGGTACCGCGGTGGATGCCAACGTGCTGATCAACGAGCGTATTCGCGAAGAGCGGCGACGCGGACGCAGCGTCGTCCAGTCGGTCGAACTCGGCTACAAGGAAGCATCGCGCACGATCTTCGAGGCCAACGTGACGCACGCCATCACCGGCGTGATCATGTTGATGCTCGGCTCGGGTCCGGTGAAGGGCTTTGCGGTCGTGCTGCTGATCGGGATCTGCACGTCGGTGTTCACCGCCGTCCTGTTCACCCGGATGATGGTCGCGCTGTGGCTGCGGAAGAACCGCCCCACCACGATCAATATTTGAGGCGGGAGATAACCATGCGCCTGCTGAAACTCGTACCCGATAACACGAACCTGAAGTTCGTTTCGCTCCGTAAATGGGCGTTCGGGCTGACCTTGATCCTCTCACTTCTCGCGGTCGGCCTTGTCGCATTCCGTGGCCTGAACATGGGCGTCGATTTCGTCGGCGGCGTACTGATCGAACAGAACTTCGCAACGCCGCCTTCGATCGAGGCAGTCCGGACCGAGGTCGACCGACTCGGCGTCGGCGAGGCCTCGATCCAGTCGTTCAGCGATCCGAAGACTCTGTCGATCCGACTGCCATTGCCGGAAAGCGGTGACGAAGGCGCAACCAACCGACTGGTGAAGAAGGTTTCGGACGACATCGCGGCGAAATTCCCGGGCTCGACCTTCTCAAAATACGACACGATCTCGGGCAAGGTCTCCGACGAGCTGATCACCAAGGGGCTTCTCGCGGTCGGCCTGTCTATCCTGGGCATCGCGCTGTTCGCAGTGGTGCGGTTCGAGTGGCAGTTCGGCGTCTCGACCATCGTCGCGATCGTCCACGATCTGCTGATGACGCTCGGCTTCTTCGCGCTGATGCGGAATTATTTCGAGGTCGACCTGAACATCGTCGCGGCGGTGCTGACGATCATCTCCTATTCGATCAACGACAAGATCGTGATCGATGACCGCATCCGCGAGAACATGCGCCGGTACCGCAAGATGGACATGCGCGAGATCATCGACCTGTCGGTGAACGAGACGCTTCCCCGGACCGTGATGACCTCGGTGACGATCCTGCTCGCGCTGGTCGCGATGCTGATACTCGGCGGCCACGTGCTGCGCGGGTTCACCGCTGCGATGATCCTGGGTATCGTCGTGGGGACGTATTCGTCGATCTACGTGTCGTCGTCGCTGCTGATCACGCTGGGCCTGCGTGCCGATCCTGCACCGCGCAAGGGTGGCGTTCAGGACGGCGCCGAGCGGGTTGGTCCGAAGGTCGAGCGTTAAATGAGGATGGACCGCGAGAAGACCGATGGGCCGATGATCTCGGCGATCGGTCGGGCTGGGTTCAAGGTCGACGATGGGTATTACACCGCGTTGTCGATCAGTCCCGAGCGAGCGGACGGCTGGGAGCCACCGGCGTTCGAGGCGCTTGCCGAGGCGGACGTGGCGGCGCTGCTCGCGCTCGATCCGCCGCCGGAGTTCCTGTTGCTTGGAACCGGTTCGACGCTGCGCCAGCCCCCCCTCGCGTTCAAGCGCGCGGTCGAGAAGCGCGGGTTCGGGATCGAGGCGATGGACAGTCGCGCCGCCGCTCGTGCGTGGGCGGTGTTGCGCGGCGAAGGTCGCTGGATCGTCGCCGCGCTCTACCCTCTCGAAGGGTGATCCGCGACGAGCGCCGCGAGGTGCGCGTACAGCGTCGCGGTGTTTCTCTCCCACGTGAAACCGGCCGCCATTGCGCGTGTTTCAGCCTGAGCGGGCGGATTGGCCAGCAGATCGCCGATCGCCGCCGCAAACGCCAGCGGATCGCCGAGCGTCACGCGGCCGGCCTCGGGTGAGGTCACGACCTCGCGTGCGCCCCCGGCATCGGTGACGACGACTGGCGTACCACAGGCGAGCGACTCGACCCAGACGTTGGCGAGGCCTTCGGACTCCGACGCCAACGCGCTGACATCCGCCGCGGCGATCAGCGCCGGAAGATCGGCATGCGGCAACGCGCCGAGCAGGCGAATGCGGTCGCCTACGCCGAGCCGAGCGATCAAGGCCTCCAGGTCGGCACGGGCGGGGCCATGCCCCGCGATCAGGAGCGAGACTCCGGGCAGCGCCGCAACCGCCTCGACAACGACATCGTGTCCCTTGCGCGGCAAGAGCCCGCCGATCGCGATGACAAGGGGGCCGAGCACACCGAGTTTGGCCTTTGCCGATGCACGGTCGGCGGCGGGGCGGAACCGGTCCTGATCGACGCCGGTATGATGCACCGAGATCCGATCGGCCGGCATGCCTAGCGCCACCATGTAGGTCTTCATCGCCGCGCTGACCGCGAGCAGGCCGGCGGCGCCCTGCCCTGCGTCGCGAACCTGCGCTGCGGTCGCGGGCGCTTCGCCCCAATAATGGACGTCGGAGCCGCGCGCCTTGATCGAGACGGGGACGCCGTAGCGCTTGCCGAGTGCGACCGCGGCGGGGCCTTCGGGGAAGAAATACGATACGTCGATCACGTCGAACGCGAAATCGGCGCGGACCGCGTCGAGCACCGGCACAAGCGCGCGTGCCAGCGCTGTGGCGTGGTGGCGCCCTTGCGTGAACGGGAGCGCGGTAAAGCGGGGACGGTGGACGTCGACGCCCTTCCAGCTTTCGCGGTGCGGCAGTTTCGCGAGGGGCGCATAATGACGGACGTGGCGAAGGAGGCCGGGCGGGAGGCCGATCGGTGCGACGACTTTCAGGTCCACGTCGGGATGCGCCGCGAGGCCGAGCGTCTGGCGCTCGACGAAACCACCGAAGTTCGGGCGGGTGGCGTCGGGGAACAGGGTGGAAAGAGTGAGAACGCGGAGCATTGCGCGGGGTATAGGCCGGTTGCGTTAATGGGGAATGAGATGACCAACGGCCTTCTCACACATTCCGGTGCTGAAACACACCACCCCGGCGGAGGCCGGGGCCCAATTGGGGGACGTCGCTAACGAAGTGCAGTCCGCCGTTATTTCCACCTTCCCATTTGGGCCCCGGCCTTCGCCGGGGTGGTCGCGATTGGGGAGGGCGTTTGCCTAACGATACCCTGTTTCCCCGCGAAGGCGGGGACCCAGTCTGGGCTCCCGCCTTCGCGGGAGCACAAGGAGGGGAGGAAGCGCCCCTCCCCATTCGATCTACCCTTCGCTCAGATCCGCTTTGCCAGCGGATACGCGAACAACAGATCCGCATCCGCGCTGGTCGAGACCGTCTCGCTCCCCGTCATCGTCGCGCATTCGCCCGCCTTGAACGCGACGCCGGCGACTTCGCCCGAACCGGCAATCGGAATCACCCAGCCGGTCGTACCCTCGGGCAGGTTGACGACGTGGTCGCCGCCCTTCCAGCGCTCGAGCACGAACTTCGGCCCCTCGACCATGATCGTCCGGCCGGTCTCGATCTCGATCGGCGGCGCGACGGGGACGTACGGAGTCGGATCGGCGACGTCGATGCCGTCCTTCAGATGCAGTTCGCGGTCGCTGCCGTAATCGTACAGGCGATAGGTGGTCTCCGAATTCTGCTGAACCTCGATCACCGTCACGCCGCCGCCGATCGCGTGGATCGTGTCCGACGCGCAATACATGAAGTCGCCAGGCTTCACCGGCTTCCAGTCGAGCTTGTCCTCGATCGTGCCGTCGATCGCCGAATGGCGGAGGTCGTCCTTCGAGATCGGCTCCTTGGTGCCGACCGCGATCGTCGAATCGGGTTCGGCCGCCAGGATCGTCCAGCACTCGTCCTTGCCGCGCGGCAGGCCGCGCTCGTGCGCCTGCTCGTCGTTGGGATGAACCTGCACCGACAGCTTCTGCGACGTGAACAGATATTTGATCAGCAGGTCCGGCGTGGTGTCGCCGGGCTCCTGGAACCAGACTTCGCCGATCGGCGGCGATCCTGCGGCGGGGTCTTCGAAACCGGGCCAGAGCGTGTCGCGACCCCATGGCTTTTCGACGCGGTGGGTGTGCAACAATGTGGCCGGCATGACATGATCCTCGACTGAATGGCGTAACGCGAACGCATGACTATTGCCGTGCGATCCGGGCGGCGTGAAGGGGCAAGCGCGGTCCGGCGAAAAGGATTGTTCGCGGCTATCCGCTTACGCTAAGGATCATGCCGATGCGTATCACCCAGTCTCGTGCCCTCGCGGTCACGCTCATCGCCGCGCTTGCGCTCCCCATTGCCGGTTGTGCGAGCGGTCGCGCTTCCAAGGGCGATCTGCCTTATGTCGCGCGCGACGTGGGTACGCTGTACTCGACCGCCAAGCAGCGGCTTGACCAGGGCCGCTACAAGGAGGCAGCCCAGCTGTTCGACGAGGTCGAGCGCCAGCATCCCTATTCGATCTGGGCGCGCCGTGCGCAGATCATGTCGGCGTTCAGCTATTATCTCGCGCGCGATTACACCGCGTCGATCAGTTCGGCGCAGCGCTTCCTCGCCGTCCATCCGGGCAACCGCGACGCGCCCTACGCCTATTATCTGATCGCACTCGGTTATTACGAGCAGATCACCGACGTGACGCGCGACCAGAAGATCACCCGCCAAGCGCTCGATTCGCTCGGCGAGCTGATGCGCCGCTATCCGAACACGCGCTATGCGTCGGATGCGCGGCTGAAGATCGATCTGGTCAACGACCATCTCGCCGGCAAGGAGATGGAGATCGGGCGGTTCTACGAGACGCGCGGCCAGTGGCTCGCGGCGAACGGCCGGTTCCGCACGGTGATCGACAAGTTTCAGCAGACCACGCACACGCCCGAGGCGCTGATGCGGCTGACCGAGACGTATCTGGCGCTCGGCGTGCCCGTCGAGGCGGAGAAGGCCGGCGCAGTGCTGGGTCGCAACTACCCCGGCACCGACTGGTATCAGCATGCGTACGATCTGTTGAAGAAGCATCAGGTGCCGGCCGTGCCGCCATTGCCCGCGGGCGAGATGGTCGTGCCGGTGGGGACCAAGGGTACGCCGTCGGTGATGGTCGAGCTGGACGAGCCGGGTTCGACGCCGACCGGCCCTTCGGTGCGTACGCCCGACAAGCCGCGTTCGGCTGGCCAGCCGTCGAACACCGGGAGCTAAGGGTTCGGTTGGAACATAGGGGGATCGCATTGCGCATCCGTTCGTCTATGGCGGACATCCTATGCTGACCGAACTTTCCATTCGCGACGTGGTGCTGATCGAGGCGCTGGATCTGGGATTCGGCGAAGGGCTCGGCGTGCTGACCGGCGAGACCGGCGCGGGCAAGTCGATCCTGCTCGACGCGCTGGGCCTCGCGCTCGGCGGGCGCGGCGACAGCGGGCTGGTCCGGCATGGCGCTGCCCAGGCCGTGGTGACTGCGACGTTCGATGCCCCTGCCCCCGAATCGCCGCTCGCGCTGCTGTTCGACGAGAACGGGCTGGAGATCGAGCGCGGCGAGCCGCTGATCGTGAAGCGGATCGTCAAGGCGGACGGCGGCAGTCGCGGGTTCGTCAACGACCAGCCGGCATCCGCGGGCCTGCTGCGCGAGATGGCGCCGCATCTGGTCGAGATCCACGGGCAACATGACGAGCGCGGGCTGCTGAACGCACGCGGGCATCGGGCTTTGCTCGACATTTTCGGGCGGACCGAGCCGGGCGCTACCGGCAAGGCGTATGCCGGGTTCCGCGCGGCCGAAGCCGAACTCGCCGCCGCCCGCGCGGATATCGAGACGGCGGCGCGCGACCGTGAGTGGCTTGAGCATACCGTCGCCGAACTGACTGCGCTCGCGCCTGTCGCCGGCGAGGAGGAGACGCTGGCCGACACACGGCGCTCGATGCAGCGCGCGGAGAAGATCGCCGACGATCTGGCGGCGATCGACGATTTCCTGGAGGGCAAGGACGGCGGCATGGCGAAGCTGCGCCAGGCCGCGCGCGTGCTGGAGCGGATCGCGGAGGATCATGTCGCGCTCGGTAACGCGCTGGCAGCGGTCGATCGCGCGGTGATCGAAGCATCGGTGGCCGAAGAGAGCCTGCGCGATGCACGGGCCGAGATGGCGTATGATCCGCGCGCGCTGGAGGATGACGAGGCGCGGTTGTTCGAGCTGCGGGCGATGGCACGCAAGCACCGCGTGCAGCCGGATGATCTGGCGGCGCTGGCGGACGACATGCGGGCGCGGCTTGAGCGGCTGGATGCGGGTGAAGGCGGGATTGCGAAGATCGAGGCGCGGGTGGCGGCGGCGCGGAAGGCGTATGATACGGCGTCCGATGCGTTGACGAAGCGGCGGCTGGCCGCAGCCAAGCGCCTCGACGTGGCGGTCGCGGGTGAACTCGCGCCGCTGAAGCTGGATGCGGCACGGTTCCAGACCGTGGTCGCCGCGCTCGGCGAAGAAGGCTGGTCTTCGGCGGGCAAAGATCGGGTCGAGTTCGAGATCTCGACCAATCCGGGGGCGCCTTTTGCGGCGCTCACCAAGATCGCATCGGGTGGTGAGTTGTCGCGCTTCATCCTCGCGCTGAAGGTGGCGTTGGCGGAGGAAGGCGGCGCGTCGACGATGGTGTTCGACGAGATCGACCGCGGCGTCGGCGGCGCGGTGGCGAGCGCGATCGGCGAACGGCTCGCGCGGCTGGCGCTGAGCACGCAGTTGCTGGTGGTGACTCACAGCCCACAGGTCGCGGCGCGAGGGGCGAAGCATCTGCTGATCGCCAAGAGCAGCGACGGGACGGTCACGCGGACGGGCGTGCGCGCTTTGTCGGAGGAGGAGCGGCGCGAGGAGATCGCGCGGATGCTGTCGGGGGCGCAGATCACGGACGAGGCGCGGGCGCAGGCGGAGCGGTTGTTGGAGCGGGCTTAGCGCGCTCATACTCAGGTCGATTTACCACCGATATTGTTCTCCCGCGGAGACGGGAGCCCAGGATACCACCCACAGCGCCCGTAACCCTGGACTCCCGCCTTCGCGGGAGAACAGTGCCGCGAAAGGCTGACCTCAGGGCATCGCCTGCCGCGGATGACCCAGATCTTCAGCACCGGCACGACGATGCAGCCGCCGCCGACTCTCCGCAGGCCATGAAGCGCACGGCTGCCGAACGCGCCGTCTTCGCGGATCGCGGCGTGGATCATATCGTCGAGCCCGGCTGCGCTGGCGTCGAAGCGCGGCTATGGCGATTGCTGGACTTGGTTGTCCGCCGAGGAACGTCGTGCCAATCATAGCCGATCGCGGGGGCCGGCGCGGGAGACGTGCGCGTAATGCACCGTGGCCGGCACCGAGCAGAGCATCACGAACAGTGTAGCTGCCGTCTTCATCGCACCCTCGCCCCACTCCACCTCGGCGGAGGCCGGGGCCCAATTGGGAAACAGCAATTGGTGAACGCGGTCACGCGTTACAACGGCCTTGCCAATTGGGCCCCGGCCTTCGCCGGGGTGGAGCGAGTTGCCGGGCAGGCAGGAATGCTGTCGGGCGCGTTACAGCACCCCGCTGCCGCCAGTCGCCGCGAACACGCTACCACTCGTAAAGCTCGTCCCCGTCTCCGCCAGCGTCACGTAGAGCGACGCAAGTTCGGCAGGCTGTCCCGCGCGACCGAGCGGCGTGTCCTGCCCGAACTCGCCCATCTTGCCCGGCAGCTGCCCGCCCGCAACCTGCAGCGGCGTCCACACCGGCCCAGGTGCGACCATGTTGACGCGGATGCCCTTCTTGCCGAGCTGCTTCGCCAGCCCCTTGGTGAAGATCAGGATCGCACCCTTGGTCGTCGCATAGTCGAGCAGTTCCTCGCCCGGATCGACGGAATTGACCGACCCCGTGTTGATGATCGATGCGCCCGGCTTCATCAGCGGGATTGCCGCCTTGCACAGGTGGAACATCGCATAGACGTTGGTCTTCATCGTCCGGTCGAACTGTTCGAAGCTGATCTCGGCGATCGACGCCTTCGACTGCTGGTACGCGGCGTTGTTGACCAGGATGTCCAGCCCGCCGAGTTCACGATTGGCGCGCGCGACCAGCTCGTTGCAGAATTTTGCATCGGTCAGGTCGCCTGGAATCAGCACGACCTTGCGCCCCTCGGCACGGAGCAGCTTGGCCACATCCTGCGCGTCGGGTTCCTCGGTCGGATAATAGTTGATCGCAACGTCGGCCCCTTCGCGCGAGAACGCGATGACAGCCGCGCGACCGATCCCCGAGTCGCCACCGGTGACGAGCGCCTTGCGGCCGGCGAGGCGCCCCGAACCGCGATAGCTCGCCTCGCCACTGTCGGGGACGGGACGCATGTCACGCTGCAACGCCGGCCATTTCTGGCGCTGCTCCGGGAAGGGTGCCGACGTAAAGCGCGTCTGCGGATCGACGAGTTTCGCCTGGCTTCGCTCCTGGCCTTGGGCGAAAGCCGGTGATGCCGCGGCGGCGAGACCCGCGACGGCGGCGCCCTTGAAGATATCGCGTCGGCTGGTGTCTGTCATGATCACGGTTCCCGGATGATTGTCTTGGAACCTCAAAGCTTAAGTCGGCCAAATGTTCACTGACCTATACACAAGGTCTTGTCGGAACGCGGCCCCCTCCCCTAACCCGTCGCCATGCCGATTGATCTTCCCGCGACCGAGACCGAAGCCGCCGCCGAACTGGAGGCGCTCGCCGCGCAGATCGCGTATCATAATGCGCGCTATCATACCGACGATGCGCCCGAGATCAGCGACGCCGAGTACGACGCGCTGGTGCGGCGCAATGCGGCGATCGAAGCGGCGTTTCCGGCGGCGGTGCGGAGCGATTCCCCGAGCCGTACCGTGGGGGCGGCACCTGCGGGGCATCTGGCCAAGGTCGCGCATGCGAAGGCTATGATGAGCCTCGACAATGCGTTCGCGGACGAGGAGGTCGAGGAGTTCGTCGCGCGCGTGCGCCGGTTCCTGAAGCTGGCGGAGGACGAGCCGGTGGCGCTGACCGCGGAGCCGAAGATCGACGGGCTGTCGTGTTCGCTGCGATATGAGGACGGGCGGCTGGTGCAGGCGTTGACGCGGGGCGATGGGCAGGTCGGCGAAGACGTCACCGCCAACGTCCGAACCATCAGCGATATTCCCGAAACCTTGTTCTCCCGCCAAGAACAATCGGCAGGAGTGCCCGCAGTTTTCGAGGTCCGGGGCGAGGTCTACATGGCGAAGGACGACTTCGCCGCATTGAACGCGCGCCTGCTCGCCGAGGCCGAAGAAACCGGCAAGGACGCGCGACAGTTCGCCAACCCGCGCAACGCCGCCGCCGGGTCGCTGCGCCAGAAGGACGCGAGCGTCACCGCGAGCCGAACGCTCCGGTTCCTCGCGCATGGCTGGGGCGAGGCCAGCGTCGTGCCGGGCGAGACCCAGGCGGAGGTCGTGGATACCCTGCGCGGCTGGGGCTTTCCGATCGCCGAAGGGTTCGCGCGGGTCGAGGGGACGGCGGCGGCGCTCGACGTGTATCGGCGGATCGAAGCCGAGCGCGCCGACCTGCCGTTCGACATCGACGGCGTCGTCTACAAGGTCGATCGGCTCGACTGGCAGGGCCGGCTCGGCCAGGTCGCCAAGGCGCCACGCTGGGCGATCGCGCACAAATTCCCCGCCGAGCGCGCGCAGACGGTGCTGGAAAAGATCGACATCCAGGTCGGGCGAACCGGTGCGATGACTCCGGTCGCGCGGCTCTCGCCGGTCACGGTAGGCGGCGTCGTCGTGACCAACGCGACGCTGCACAATGCCGACGAGATCGAGCGACTCGGCGTGCGACCGGGCGACCGCGTGCTGGTCCAGCGCGCCGGCGACGTGATCCCGCAGATCGTCGAGAATTTGACGCCAGACGCCGAGCGCGACGCATACGTCTTCCCGCATACCTGCCCTGAATGCGGGTCCGCCGCCGAGCGCGAGGAAGGCGAAGTCGTCTATCGCTGCACCGGCGGGCTGATCTGCCCGGCGCAGCGCGTCGAACGGCTGATTCACTTCGCCTCGCGCCATGCGTTCGACATCGGCGGGCTCGGCCAGACGCTGATCGAGGCGTTCTTCCGCGACGGCCTGATCGAGTCGCCCGCCGACATCTTCCGCCTCACCGAGGAGCAGCTCGCCGCGCGGAAAAAGGACGGGCGCGTCTGGGCGGCGAAGGTCATCGCGGCGATCGAGACCAAGCGGACGATCCCGCTCGACCGCTTCCTGTTCTCGCTCGGCATCCGCCACGTCGGCGAGATTACCGCGCGTGACCTCGCGCGACGCTATGTGTCGGCAAAGGCGCTGGGTACGGTGTTACGCCACGCGGTATTCCTGCGCAGCCGGATCGAGCCGGTGATCGGCGAACCAGAACGCAAATTCGTCCTCCGCCGCGACAAGCTTCTGGTCGGCGCGATCGAGACCGCCGGGATCGGTCCGGAAGTCGCGAGCGCACTCGTCGGCTTCTGTGCCGAGCCGCACAATCGCCGAGTCGTGTTCGACCTGCTGCGCGAAGTAAAACCCGCCGACGTCATCCACGAAACCCGCGAATCGCCGGTAACCGGGCAGATCCTGGTCTTTACCGGCAGTCTGGAGACGCTCAGCCGCGACGAAGCCAAAGCACAAGCCGAAGCGCTCGGCGCACGCGTCGCGGCATCGGTGTCGAGCAAGACCGGCCTCGTGATCGCTGGTCCCGGCGCGGGGGCCAAGCTCAAAAAGGCCACAGATCTCGGTATCCGCGTCATCACCGAAGCCGAATGGGCCGAGATCGTCGCCGCCAGCTAGGCACGCTCACGCCCGTCGCCGGCGTTGGTTCCAGCCCACCGGAAACGGTTCGATTGCGTGGCTTTTTTGCAACGCACCATCACCGAGTGACTCTGTGACAATTCGCGACTCGCCAATGTAACATAACCGAAATATCCGGCGTGCAGGGGCACGGATGTGCGGTGGACAGCCGACATCCAGAGCTACGGGCTCTAAGGGGACATTATTCAGATGCGTACCATGCTTGCTTGCGGCGTTGCATTCGCCGCGCTCATGCTTCCAGCCGCGGCCTTCGCTCAGTCGACCGGCTCACAGTCGTTCGACGAATCCAGCGAGATCGTCGTCAGCGGCAAAAAGGATAGGGCTGTCGGCGGCGTCGAGATTCCCGACTCGCCGAAGCCCAAGGTCGTCATCACCAGCGAACTGATCCAGCGCCAGCGCCCTGGCCAGTCGGTCAACGAGATTATCAACCTCGTCCCCGGTGTCAGTTTCACGAACAACGATCCATGGGGTTCGTCAGGCGGTTCGTTCACGATCCGTGGTTTCGATTCGTCGCGCATCTCGCAGACGTTCGACGGCATCCCGCTGAACGATTCTGGCAACTACGCCATCTATACGAATCAGCAGGTCGACCCCGAACTGATTGCCAACGTCAACGTCAACCTAGGCGCGACCGACGTCGACAGCCCGACCGCCTCGGCAGTCGGTGGCACCGTCAACATCAATACGCTGAACCCCAGCGACGTGCTGAGCGGCATGGTAGTCGCCAGCTATGGCAACATCGTTGCCGACGGCGCCGGCGACCGCCCCTACACGCGCATTTTCGGCCTGATCCAGACCGGCGACATAACCGGCCACGGCACCAAGGCCTGGTTCGCCGCATCGAACGCGCACAACGAAGCAGCGTTCGCGAACTACGGCGTCGTCCAGAAGTCGCAGTACAACGCCAAGATCCGCCAGGACATCGGCAGCAACGGCGACTTCATCTCGCTGGCAGGCAACTACAACGTCAACCGCAACAACTTCGGCGGTTCGCCGCTGAACGCCGCTTCGTTCGGTACCGACAAGTCGGTGCGGTTCTACGACATTCCCGGCGGCATTCCCTGCAACGTCAGCTTGAACGGCACGCCGAACACGTGCGGCACGTCGTTCGAGCGTCGGTACAATCCGTCGAACAACGGCAATGCGCGCATCAATTCGCGCTACACGCTGGCCGAAGGTCTGACCCTGTCGCTCGACGGCGCGTATCAGTATGTGAAGGCAAACGGCGGCGGCACCGTGTCGGCCCGCGAAAGCGCATTCACGCAGAACGGCCAGAGCTTCACCGGCTATTTCCCGTCGGCGATCGGCAACACCAGCGCACCGATCCCGTACTATAATGCGGATCTCAACGGTGACGGCATCATCAGCCCCACCGGCCGGGTGACCGTCCTGCAGCCAAGCCAGACGCAGACCAATCGCTATACTGGCGTTGCCAACCTTGCGTACGACCTGGATCCTAACAACCGTGTCCGCCTGTCGTATACGTATGACCGCGCCCGCCATCGCCAGACCGGTGAAACCGGTGCGCTGGATATTGGCGGCGAGCCGTCCGACGTGTTCCCCGTCAACAATCCGCTGACCGATGGCGCCGGCAACGTCGTGCAAAAGCGTGACCGCAAGTCGTTCGCGACCCTGAACAAGGTCGCTGCCGAGTATCGCGGGCAGTTCATCGACGAGAAGCTGACGCTGCTGCTTGGCGTGAGCGCACCGTTCTACAAGCGCGATCTCAACCAGTATTGCTACACGACGTCGCTCAGCGGCAACGTTAACTGCGTCGCCGGCGGCAACGCGGCTGCCTTCCAGGCTGCCAATCCGTACACGACGACGACAACCGGTGCACCGCGGGGTGCGGCACCACCGCAGTCGCGGACGTATAAGTACGACAAGATCCTGCCGAACGTCGGCGCAACGTTCCGCCTCACCCCGGCTGTCAGCGTCGCGGCTAGCTTTGCCCAGAACCTCTCGGTTCCCGGCACGGACACGCTGTACAACTCGCTGTACGTTCCTGCGACCAACTCTGCAGCCAAGCCGCAGCCCGAAACGTCGAACAGCTACGATCTGAGCCTGCGCTACCAGCGCAGCATCGTCCAGGCAGCGCTGACCGGTTGGTACTCGACCTACAAGAACCGCATCGTATCGGCTTATGATCTCGACTGCGATTGCTCGGTCGACACCAATCTGGGCGAAGTGAAGAAGTATGGCTTCGATGCCAGCGTGTCGGTTCGTCCGGTTCCGCAGGTTCTGGCGTATGTCTTCGGTTCGTACATCAAGTCGGAAATCCAGGACAACGTCGCCACCGGGGCAGCGACGTTCGCCGCCACCGCGGGTAACTACGAGCGCGCGGCACCGAACTGGCTCGCCGGCGGACGTCTTCAGGGCACCATCGGCGATCTCGATCTTGGCGCACAGGTCAAGTACACGGGTCGTCGCTTCCTGAACGATATCAACACGGTGAAGTTTGGCGGCTACACGGTCGTCGACCTCGACATCCGTTACTCGCTGGCAAGCGCAGGGCTCGCGAAGACGTACTTGCAGCTCAACGTCAGCAACCTGTTCGACGAGTTCTATGTTGGTTCGTTCAGCGGCAGCCTGGCGCAAGCCGGCACCGGCGCGTTCGTGAACTTCGGTTCGCCGCGTGCGATCAGCGGATCGCTCATCGTCGGCTTCTGAGCCTTCGACATCGTGATGAGAAAGATCGCCGTCCCGGAAACGGGGCGGCGATTTTTTATTGTCGGCGCCACCGGAAGCGATGCCCGCTTCGTCACTGCGGACAGGCCGCAGGCGTTACGCCGTGGCCGGATGATCCGCCGCTACGAACTTTGACCGTCGGCATTGCGCCAGCGTAGGGCTGCGCGCGCCAAGTTTTGCGTGGTCTAGTTTCGCCGTGTAAGAGCGCAGGCCATAATGGCTACCTCCCCCGCCCCGCCCCCCGGCCAGACCCGGCGCCTGCCCTTCACTGCGCGGCCGTTCTTCGAGAATAAATCGCGGGCGTTCTGGATCCTCCAGGCGGTCGGGTGGAGCGGGTATCTGCTGCTGCGCGGTGTGGTGTCGATCTCGAACGGGCTGTCGCTCGACGGGGTGATCCCGGTGATCGTCGAGGCGATCGTCGGCTATTGCATCACGCTGCTGCTCTCGACGATGTACGGCCAGTACCGGGGAATGAACCGGCTGGTCGGCATGTTCCTGACGATCGCGACGCTCGCGGCCGCGACCTTCCTGTATGCGGTGCTCGACGCGTTCACCTTCTCGTTCATCGCGACCGCCACGCCGGGGGTGACCCTCACGCGGCTGCTGGGGTCGGTATACGTCACGTTCACGGTGCTGTTCGGCTGGTCGGCGCTGTATTTCGGGATCAACTTCTACCTGATCGTCGAGCAGCAGATCGACCAGATGGAGCATCTCGAGAACCAGGCGTCATCGGCGCAGCTGGCGATGCTGCGCTATCAGCTCAACCCACACTTTCTGTTCAACACGCTGAACTCGATCTCGACGCTGGTGCTGCTCAAGCAGACCGAGCGGGCGAACGCAATGCTCAGCCGGCTGTCGTCGTTCCTGCGCTACACGCTGGCGAACGAGCCGACCGCGCACGTCACCGTCGCGCAGGAAGTGGACCAGCTGAAGCTGTATCTGGAGATCGAGAAGATGCGCTTCGAGGATCGGATGCGGCCGAAGTTCGACATCGATCCGCGCGCCGAACGCGCCCGGCTGCCATCGCTACTGCTCCAACCGCTCGTCGAAAACGCGATCAAATACGCCGTCACGCCGCAGGAAGAAGGCGCCGAAATCTGCGTCGAAGTGCGCCTTGCCGGGGAACGGGTGCAGATCGCCGTATCCGATACCGGTCCGGGCTTGATCGAAGGCAGGATCGGTTCAAGCCATTCGACAGGCGTGGGGCTCGCTAATATTAGAGACAGGTTGGCTCAGGCATATGGGCCCGACCACCGTTTCGAAACCCGCTCCACGCCCGCTGGCGGCTTCTCGGTCGAGATCGAGATTCCGTATCAGCTTGAAGACGTGAACAGAGAGGCCGCATGACCATCCGTACCATTCTCGTCGACGACGAGCCGCTGGCGATCCAGGGGCTGGAACTCCGACTCCAGGCCCATGAAGACGTCGAGATCATCGAAAAATGCTCGAACGGCCGCGAGGCCATCCGCGCGATCAAGACGCACAAGCCCGACCTCGTCTTCCTCGACATCCAGATGCCGGGGTTCGACGGGTTCTCCGTCGTGCAGGGCCTGATGGAGGTCGAGCCGCCGCTGTTCGTGTTCGTCACCGCCTATTCAGACCATGCCTTGCGTGCGTTCGAGGCGCAGGCGGTCGATTACCTGATGAAGCCGGTCGAGGAATCGCGGCTCGCCGACACGATCGAGCGGGTTCGGCAGCGGTTGAGCGAGAAGCGCGGGGTCGAGGAGGTCGATCGGTTGCGCGAAGTGCTCGCCGATGTCGCGCCCGATGCGGCGGCGGACATGCCGGATGGGGATGCCGTGTCGGCGAACCGGTTCGAGAAGCTCATCAACATCAAGGATCGCGGGCAGATCTTCCGCGTCGATGTCGACACGATCGAGCGGATCGATGCGGCCGGCGATTACATGTGCATCTATACCGGCGATAACACGCTGATCCTGCGCGAGACGATGAAGGATCTGGAGAAGCGATTGGATCCGCGCCGGTTCCAGCGGGTGCATCGGTCGACGATCGTGAACCTGGATCTGGTGAAGCAGGTCAAGCCGCATACGAACGGCGAATGCTTCCTGGTGCTGAATTCCGGGGCAAGCGTGAAGGTTTCGCGGTCATATCGCGATGTGGTGGCGCGCTTCGTTCACTGAAGCTCAACCGTCATCCCAGCGAAAGCTGGGATCTCCCGGTAATAGGATCCGTCCTTGCCGATCGAGGTCCCGACTTTCGTCGGGATGGCGGGGGTGCGCTCCTTTAGCGGGCGCACCCATTAACCAGTCCCTAAACCCCACGTCCTAGAGCGGGGGGATGAAGACGTCGGGTTACGGCCTTTATCGCCACGCGCTGATCAGCCTGCCCGCGTTGGTGATGGCGACGTCGTGCGTGCCGGTGGATCGGCCGTCGGCGATCGCTCGGGTCCAGCCGGAACGGAACTCGCGCGCGCTGCTGAGCCGGATGGCGCTGCATGTGCCGGATGACATCTCGGCGAAGATCGTGACTGCCGCGCCCGATACGGCGTTTGCGACTGCGGCGCCGTTCGTTGCGCCGCCATTCCTCACGTCGAACTCGGTCGATGACGCGAGCCGTGCGGCCGAGTGCCTGACCGCGGCGGTGTATTACGAGGCGCGGTCGCAGTCGGAGGATGGGCAGCGAGCGGTGGCGCAGGTCGTGTTGAACCGGGTGCGCGACCGGGCTTTCCCGAACAGCGTTTGCGGGGTCGTGTATCAGGGAGCCGAGCGGCGGACCGGGTGCCAGTTCAGCTTTACGTGCGACGGCTCGATGAACCGTGCGCGCGAGCCGGGGGCTTGGGATCGCGCGCGTGCGGTTGCGGCGGCGGCGCTTGGGGGGAGCGTGTACGCGCCGGTCGGGGCAGCGACGTCGTTTCATACGACGAGCATCCTGCCGTGGTGGGCTTCCAGCCTTGCACGGATCACGACGGTTGGGGCGCATGTGTTCTATCGCTGGCAGGGGGCGCTCGAGCGGGCACTGACGTTTCGGCAGGCCTATGCAGGGGTTGAGCCTGGGGTTCGGAATGCTGGCTTTTCTGGTGGCAGTAGCGTTACCCCGGTGGCGGCGCAGGTTGCTGGCGTTTCGGTGCATTATGGCAATCGGGACGTCGTTGCGGACTCGGGCGCGGAGCCGGTCGATGCGCCGCACGGGGTGACGGTGCACCGCGGGGTGCCGCGCTCTGGTTCGGCCATAGCGGGTGCGGCGATCGTGCAGACGCGGTTGGTTTCGGGGGTGCGGGTTCACGTGGGCGGGCGAGCGTCTGCGATGCTTGGCGGCGGCGAAGGCTCTGACGCGATCGTCTCGGACGAAACCTAAACCCCACACACCACCACCCCGGCGAAGGCCGGGGCCCAGTTGGGCAACGTTGCTAACTGCGGACCGTGCTTCGTTACGACCACCTTTCCAACTGGGCCCCGGCCTTCGCCGGGGTGGTGGAATTGCGGGGTGGTCGTGGTTCTGAAGAAGCCTTTTCCCGTTCCCCCGCGGAAGCGGGGGTCCAGGATCTCGGGCGGACGCGTTTGTGATCCTGGGCCCCCGCCTCCGCGGGGGAACAAGGTCGGTTCGTTCGTCCGATACCTTCGCAGAGCAACCCGAAGCACGCCCCGCTTCCCCAACCCTCGCAAAACCATGCTGCATCTGCTAACGGCACGCCATGCTGAATCTGAACAATATCACGGTGCGCCTGGGCGGACGCGTTATCCTCGATGGCGCCACGGCTGCGTTGCCGCCTGGCTCGCGCGTCGGGCTGATCGGGCGCAACGGCGCGGGCAAATCGACGATGGTGCGTGTGATCGCAGGGCAGCTCGAGCCCGACGACGGTTCCGCCGACATGCCCAAGGGCGCGCGGATCGGCTACCTCGCGCAGGAAGCCCCGCACGGCGTGAAGACCCCGTTCGAGACCGTCCTCGAAGCCGATCTGGAGCGCGCGGCGCTGATGATCGAGAGCGAGACGAGCGAAGATCCCGACCGACTCGGCGACGTGTACGAGCGGCTGATCGCGATCGACGCCTATACCGCGCCCGCACGCGCCGCGCAGATTTTGCTCGGGCTCGGGTTCGACGAGGACATGCAGGCGCGGACGCTCGACAGCTTTTCGGGTGGCTGGAAGATGCGCGTAGCGCTTGCCGCCCTGCTGTTCTCGCAGCCGGACCTGCTGCTGCTCGACGAGCCTTCGAACCATCTCGATCTCGAAGCCGTGATGTGGCTGGAGGACTTCCTCAAGGGCTACAAGGCGACGATCGTGGTGGTCAGCCACGAGCGCGATTTCCTCAACAACGTGGTCGATCACATCCTGCATCTGCAGGGCGGCAAGATCACGCTGTACCCCGGCGGCTACGACGCGTTCGAGCGCCAGCGCGCGGAGCGACTCGCGCAGATCGAGGCGGCGCGCGCGAACCAGAACGTGCAGCGCGAGAAGCTCCAGGAATATATCGCCAAGAATTCCGCGCGGGCTTCCACGGCAAAGCAGGCGCAGTCGCGGCAGAAGATGCTGTCGAAGATGCAGCCGATCGCCGAGAGTTTCAACGATCCGACGCTGTCGTTCGGCTTCCCCAACCCGACCGAGCTGCGCCCGCCGTTGATCACGCTCGACATGGCGTCCGTTGGCTATGCCGACGTGCCGATCCTGAAGCGGCTCAACATGCGGCTCGATCCCGACGACCGGGTCGCGCTGCTCGGTCGCAACGGCAACGGCAAGACCACGCTCGCGCGGCTGCTGGCGGCGCAGTTGACGCCGATGGACGGCGAGATGTCGTCGTCGGGCAAGATGAAGGTCGGGTATTTCACCCAGTATCAGGTCGAGGAACTCGATCCGACCGATTCGCCGATGGAGCATATGTCGCACCTGATGAAGGGCGCGACGCCGGCCGCCGTGCGCGCGCAATTGGGGCGCTTCGGCTTTTCCGGCGACAAGGCGACGACCAAGGTCGGCAAGCTGTCGGGCGGCGAGCGTGCGCGTCTGGCGCTGGCGTTGATCACGCGCGATGCGCCGCATCTGCTGATCCTTGATGAGCCGACCAACCATCTTGACGTCGATGCGCGCGAGGCTCTGGTGCAGGCGCTCAATGCGTACACCGGGGCTGTCGTGCTGGTCAGCCATGATCGGCATATGCTGGAGCTGACCGCGGATCGGCTGGTGCTGGTCGATGATGGGACGGCGAAGGAATTCGACGGCAGCCTTGATGATTACATCGCGTTCGTCCTGAAGGGCGACAGCGGCAAGGGCGATGCGGCGTCGAAGGCCGACAAGAAGGCGGGCAAGAAGGCTGCGGCCGATGCGAAGAGCAATGATGCGGCTTTGCGGAAGGCGCTGCGCGAGATCGAGGAGCAGACCGCGAAGTTCACCAAGGAGCGTAATGCGCTCGACCGCGCGATGGTGGATCCGGCGAATGCGGAGCCCCGGTTCTCGCGGATGTCGATGGGCGATCTCAGCAAGCGTCGCGCCGAGGTGAACGGGAAGCTGGAGGCCAGCGAGGCGAAGTGGCTGGAGGCTAGCGAGGCGTTGGAGGGGGTGGAGGCTTAACCTGCACCCCGTCATCCTGACGAAAGTCAGGATCCAGAGTTGCAGACGGTGGCGCCCGTAACTCTAGATCCTGGGTCGAGCCCAGGATGACGAGGTAAGTGTCAGGGTAGATGCACGTGGGCTCAGCCCTCGTCGGTGTCCGCGCCCGCTGCCGGCCGCTCGAACCAGGCCTCGACCGGGCCGACCAGCTTCAGCGTCAGAGGATTGCCGTTGCGGTCGACCTTCTTGCCGAGCGCGACTCGGATCCAGCCTTCCGAGATGCAATATTCCTCGACGTCGTGGCGCACCTTGTCCTTGAAGCGGATGCCGATGCCGCGTTCGAGCAGCTCCTGCTGGAAGAACGGGCTGCGCTGGTTGATCGAAAGGCGATCGGGGGGCGTGTCGCCGGTTGCGGCCGGGGTGGCGGCGGCTTCGGTCTCGGGGGTGTTGGGCGTGTCGGTCATGGTCGCGCGTCTAGCGGCAAGCGCCTGCCCCACGCCAGAAAAAAGGCACCTGATGCAAAAGAGGCGCCGGGATTGCTCCCGACGCCTCCATGCGATCGTCAAACCAGGTCAGCTGCAGACCTGCACCGATACCCGGTCGCCATAATAGGGATCGACGCGCCACTCGTTCCAGCACCGCGGACGATAATCCTCGCGGTAGTAGGTGCGAACCGGCGGGTTGTAATAGGCCACCGGCGGCGGCGCGTAATAGCCGCCATTGTTATAGCCGCGGTCGTAATAGCGGTTGCGATTGTTGCTGCTCGCGATCGCCGCGCCGACGCCTAAGCCCAGGATACCACCGAGCACGGCTGCACCAGCCGCATTACCGCCGCCACGATGACCGTGCCAACCGCGCCCATAGCCGCCCCGACCCCAACGCTGTGCATCAGCCGGTACCGCGGCTGTCAGCGCAGTTGCGGCCAGGGCCACACCCAACCCAGCCTTCTTCAAAAATCCGTTCATCATCCGAACTCCGTTACTAGTTACGCCCGGTCCGCCTGGGACAAACGCATAAGTGTCCGACCGTGTTTCAGGCTTTGGACGATTCGGCCTGAACCAGTGCGGAACGGGCCGTTAACCCCCGGTATACCTGTGTGGTCCCGCGCCGGGACGTCCGATCACGGCGCACGTCTGGGCTTCGTTCACGAATATGGGATAGGGTGACGCCATGCGCAAAACCATGACGATGCGAGCGATCGCCTTTGCCGTGCTCGGCGGGAGTGCGGTGTTGATCGGTGGGCTGGCCCTCTCGGGGTCGCCGGTGAAGGTGCGGGCGGTCGAGGCGCCTGCTCGGGTGGCTCAGGTCGCTGCACCGGTTGCGAAGGTGGCGCCGAAGCCCGTAGCGGTCGCCGCCGAGGAACCGGTCGATGCGTATGTCGTGAAGCGGGTGCTGAACGTTCCCGAGCCACTGCGGCACGGGGCCTATTACTGGGATACGGAGGGCGTGCCCGACGGGCCGATCGTGATCACCGTCGATCTGGTCGCGCAAACCTTGTCGATCTTTCGTGCCGGGTACGAGATCGGGACGGCGGCGGTGATCTATGGCGCGGACGAGAAGCCGACACCGCTCGGCGTGTTCACGATCACGCAGAAGGACGCGCATCACGTGTCGAACCTGTACGGCGCGCCGATGCCGTACATGCTGCGGCTGACCAATGACGGGATTTCGATCCATGGCAGCGCGCTGATGAACGGGAAATACGCGACGCATGGCTGCGTCGGGGTGCCGACCGCGTTTGCGAAGCTGATCTTTGGGCAGGTGAAGCTCGGGGATCGTGTGATCGTGACGAGTGGCGAGATGTTGCAGCGAGGCGGGCGGATTACGGCTGCTTGAGTGCGCGGTTTCCGAGTTTGAGGTACCCTGCCCTCACCTTGCCCCCGCCTTCGGCGTCTCTTCCTCTCCCGGTGGGAGCGGATTTTCGAACGCCTCATATCCTAGAAGCAGGCACCTCCCCGGCGAAGGCCGGGGTCCAATTGGGGGAACGTCGCTAACGAAGGGCAGCGCCGCGTTACTGCGACCTTTGCAACTGGACCCCGGCCTCCGCCGGGGAGGTGCATCGGTTTGGGTCCTGACTGTTCCCGTTGCAGCCGGCTTGGAGATGCAGCCTTCGGGCTTTCGCGCGCAAACAAAAAGGCCGGAGGTTTCCCTCCGGCCCTTCTTCATTCCGACCCAGCGCGACACGGCAAAGCCGCGTCGTCGGACCTCGCTTTAGCGAGGCCGGCCGAGCTCGTAAGCTTGGCCGGCCTCACCATGCCGAGCTTACGAGCTCTGCTTGGAGCGACTAGCGCGCTTGCGGTCGTTCGCATCCAGGTAGCGCTTGCGCAGCCGGATCGACTTCGGCGTCACTTCGACCATCTCGTCGTCGTCGACATAGGCGATCGCCTGCTCGAGCGTCATCTTCTTCGGCGGCGTCAGGCGAACGGCATCGTCCTTGCCGCTCACGCGGAAGTTGGTCAGCGCCTTGGTCTTCATCGGATTGACTTCCAAGTCATCCGGCTTGGCGTTCTCGCCGACGATCATGCCCTCGTACAGCGTCTCGCCGTGGCCGACGAACAGGATGCCGCGCTCCTCGAGCGGACCCAGCGCATAGGTATTGGCTTCGCCCGCACCGTTGGAGATCAGCACGCCGTTCTTGCGGCCTTCGATGTTGCCCTTGAACGAGTCATACTTCTCGAACAGCCGGTTCATGATGCCGGTGCCGCGCGTGTCCGACAGGAACTCGCCGTGATAGCCGATCATCCCACGCGAAGGGGCCGAGAAGGTGATGCGCGTCTTGCCACCGACCGATGGCCGCATGTCGGTCATTTCGGCCTTACGGATGTTCATCTTCTCGACGACGGTGCCCGAATGCTCCTCGTCGACGTCGATGATGACGGTCTCGTACGGCTCGGTCTTCTTGCCGTTCTCGTCTTCGCCAAACAGCACGCGCGGACGCGAGATGCCCAGCTCGAAGCCCTCGCGGCGCATCGTCTCGATCAGCACGCCGAGCTGAAGCTCGCCGCGGCCGGCGACTTCGAAGCTGTCCTTGTCGGCCGCTTCGGTCACCTTCACGGCGACGTTCGATTCGGCTTCGCGGAACAGCCGCTCGCGGATCATCCGGCTGGTCACCTTGGTGCCCTCGCGGCCCGCCATCGGCGAATCGTTCACGGCAAAACGCATCGACAGCGTGGGGGGATCGATCGGCTGCGCGTGCAGCGGCTCGGTCACCGTGATGTCGGCGATCGTGTCGGCAACCGTGGCGACCGAAAGACCTGCGAGCGAGATGATGTCGCCAGCCTTGGCTTCGTCGACCGGAACGCGCTCGAGCCCGCGGAACGACATGATCTTGGACGCGCGACCGGTCTCGATGATCTTGCCGTCGTTATCGAGCGCGTGGATCGGCTGGTTGGTCTTGACCGTGCCCGAGTTCACGCGGCCGGTGAGGATGCGGCCGAGGAACGGATCGCGATCGAGCAGCGTCACGAGGAAGGTGAACGGCACGCCGGCCACTTCCACGGCTGGCGGCGCGACATGCTTCACGATCGTCTCGAACATCGGGATCAGCGTGCCTTCGCGCGCGTCCATGTCGGTCGAGGCATAGCCGTTGCGGCCCGATGCGTAGAGCACGGGGAAATCGAGCTGCTCGTCGTTCGCGTCGAGCGACACGAACAGGTCGAACACTTCGTCGAGCACTTCCTGGATGCGCGCGTCGTTACGGTCGACCTTGTTGACGACGACGATCGGCTTCAGGCCGAGCGCGAGCGCCTTGCCGGTGACGAACTTGGTCTGCGGCATCGCGCCTTCCGACGAATCGACCAGCAGGACGACGCCGTCGACCATCGACAGGATGCGCTCGACTTCGCCGCCGAAATCGGCGTGGCCGGGCGTGTCGACGATGTTGATGCGGATGCTCTCGGTCTCGCCGGGAGGAGTCCAGTCGACCGAAGTCGGCTTGGCGAGAATGGTGATCCCGCGCTCCTTTTCGAGGTCGTTCGAATCCATTGCGCGCTCTTCGATGCGCTGGTTGTCGCGGAAGGTGCCGGACTGGCGGAAGAGCTGGTCGACCAGCGTCGTCTTGCCGTGATCGACGTGGGCAATGATCGCCACGTTGCGGAGGCTCATGAATGTATTCTCTTGATCGAGGAACGGGGTTGGCGCGCGCCATAGCGTAATTGTTGCGCCGCGGGAAGATGCAGCGGCATTTCGTCGCCTTTAGAGGGAACCTCCGCGGCGCTTGTATGTTCCGGCGGCGAGAATGGCCCGAGGATCGCGGACCGCCAGCATCGCCCTCAGCGCGGCGCGTTTATCGGGTGCCGCGGCGTAGTAACGCTGCCAGATCCGCAGGCCCATCCAATAACCGAGTTCGGGCGGCCAGCCGGCGGGCGGCGTGGAGTAGTTGCCGATCCATCGGGCATAGGCCTTGGCCTGGGGCGAGCCTTCTTCCGGGTCGTCCTTGTCGGTGAGGCTGCGGGTGAGTGCGATGTCCGCCTGCATCTGGCGCCACAGTTCGGCCTCGCGCGGGGTGGCCCAGGCGGCGCGTGCGGCGTCCGGCTCCTCGCCGGTGACGAGTTGCGCGATGAAATCGGCGGCACCCTCGACCAGGATCGCAGTGAGCAGCGGGTCGCGGGCGAGCGTCATCCCGGCGTCCTGCTGGAACGAATGCACCGTCTCGTGCGCGAAGAAATGCCGCAGCGTCTGGCGGAGTTTCTCGGGCGTCGGCGACATGCGGCACAGGACTTCCAGCCCGAGCACCTGCGCGCCGGGCTTGGCCGTGCCGCCAGATGTGTTCGCGCCGAAGACTATATAGACTTGCGGGAGTTTCACGTCGGGCAGCGCGCCGTGGAGGCCGAGATAGATCGCGCGGAGATCGGCGGTCGCGGCCTTCGCGGCGGGGAGGCACGTCTTGATCGCCTGTGCGTAGCGGGTCGGGTTGGCGGCGATGGCGCGCGCGAGGGTGTCTGCGTCGACGATCCGGCCGGGGGTGAACACGCCGATCCCGAAACTGCCCTTGCCGAGATAGTCGCGTTTCAGTTGCGCGGCGGTAGGCTTGCCCTTCGTCCTGGCGAACAGCGCGGCGAAGCGGTCGGCGTCCTCAGTGTGGATCGTCGCGGTGAGCGGGTCGGCTGGCGGGGAACGATTCGTGGCTGCCGCGGGGAGGAGAGCGAGCGCGAGGATCAGCGGGCGGAGCATGGTGTAGAGTATCGCGTGTTCGCCGGGGCGCCAGAGGGGATATCGCAATCCTCCCCCGCCAGGGGGAGGTGTCGCCGAAGGTGACGGAGGGGGAGGACACGGAGCCGGCGTGGTCGCTTGCCTCCCCCTCCGTCAGGCGAGAGCCTGCCACCTCCCCCTTGCGGGGGAGGATCGTGAGGTGGGCGGTGATCGGAAAGCCCACTTACTCTCCACCCCGGCGAAGGCCGGGACCCACGCCCCCGTCCATACCCTCCACTCCGTCACCCCGGACCTGTTCCGGGGTCCACCGTTCCGCACGCTCGCCACCATCGGTTGCGCGGATCGGTGGATGCCGGAACGAGGCTCTCCTGAGCGAAGCCGAAGGGCCCGGCATGACGGGGTGCCTCAGAACCCCTCGAGCACGATCTTCCCCTTCGCCGTATGGCTCTCGATCCGCTCGTGCGCCCGCCGCAGGTTCGCCGCGTCGATCCGCCCGAAATTCTCCGCCAGCGTCGTCCGGATAGTCCCCGCATCCACCAGCCGCGCGACCTCGTCGAGCAACACCCCCTGCTCGCCCATGTCCGCAGTCTGGAACAGCGAGCGCGTGTACATCAGCTCCCAGTGCACCGAGATCGACTTCTGCTTGAGCGGCACGATATCGAGCGTCGTCGGATCGTCGATCAGCGCCAACCGACCCTGCGGCGCCAGCAATTCCCCGATCTCGGCGATGTGCTCGTCGGTATGCGTCGTCGAGAACACGAACCCCGGCGCGCCGAGCCCGAGCGCCTCGACCTGCGCGGCGAGCGGCTTGCGGTGGTCGATCACGTGATGCGCGCCAAGCTCCTCGACCCAGCCGCGCGTCTCGTCGCGCGAGGCAGTGGCGATCACGGTCAGGTCGGTGAGCTGCCGCGCCAACTGGATCGTGATCGAGCCGACCCCGCCTGCCCCGCCGATGATCAGGATCGCGTTCGCAGCGCCAGGGACGGGCTTGCGCACGTCGAGCCGGTCGAACAGCGTCTCCCATGCGGTGACCGAGGTCAGCGGCAACGCCGCCGCCTGCGCCCAGTCGAGCGACTGCGGCTTGTGGCCGACGATGCGCTCGTCGACGAGGTGATACTCCGAATTGGTACCGGGCCGGTCGATCGCGCCCGCGTAGAACACGTCATCACCGACCGCGAAGCCGGTCACATCCGGGCCGATTGCGACGACGGTGCCGGCGGCGTCCCAGCCCAGCACCTGCGGCTTGCCGTCGGGATCTTCGCGACGCTGACGGATCTTGGTGTCGACGGGGTTGACCGATACCGCCTTCACTTCGACCAGCAGGTCGCGGCCGGTCGCCTCGGGCTTGGGGAGGTCTAGATCGACCAGCGACTGCGGATCGTCGATCGGGAGCGACTTGGTGTAGCCAACTGCGCGCATACTGGAACTCCTGTGATGTGATTGCCAAGCTGTCGACGGACCTGCCCAGTTTCAAGGTAAGGTTGGCAACCGGGGTGTATTATCTATATACGCCACTTGAACGCCGGGCGTGTTGCAGCCACCATGCCCTATCGAACGGAGACACGTGTATGGCGACGACCCCGGAAACGCTGACGAACGAACCGAGCCTGGTGCTGACCCCGCCCGATCCGGTGCCGACCGTCGCCGCTGCTAAAGCGTCGGGGCTGGTCCCGGTCGATGCCGGCGTGAAGTCGCAGCTGGAGGAGCGCGTGTCGGGGTTCGTCACCGATCTCGTTGCGCAGGACGTCAATTCGCCCGAATTCGGCAAGCGCGTCGACGCGATCACCGCGATGGGCGCGAAGGAAATCCGCGAGGCCGCCGGCCAGTCGAACCGCTTCCTCGATCGCCCGGTCAAGGCGATGGATCAGGAGACCGGCGTCGGCAAGGATCTGGCCGAGCTGCGCCGCGTCGTCGAGGATCTCGATCCCGGCAAGAAGGGCAATCTGACCGCGCCGCAGAAGCTGTTCGGGATCATCCCGTTCGGTGGCAAGATGCGCAATTATTTCGACGGCTATAAATCGTCGCAGACGCACATCGCGCAAATCCTGAAGAGCCTCGGCTCGGGCAAGGACGAGCTGCTGATGGACAATGCCGCGATCGATACCGAGCGCGCGAACCTGTGGGCGGCGATGGGCCGGCTGGAGCAGATGATCCATCTGTCGAAGACGATGGACGCCAAGCTCGAGGACGTCGCCAACGACCTCGACCACAGCGATCCCGCCAAGGCGAAGGCGATCCGCGAGACCGCGCTGTTCTACACGCGCCAACGGACGCAGGATCTGCTGACGCAGATGGCGGTGACCGTGCAGGGCTATCTCGCGCTCGATCTGGTCAAGAAGAACAATGTCGAGCTGGTGAAGGGCGTCGATCGCGCCTCGACCACGACCGTCTCGGCGCTGCGGACCGCGGTGACGGTGGCACAGGCGCTGACCAACCAGAAGCTGGTGCTCGAACAGATCACCGCGCTCAACACGACGACCGCGAACATCATCGATTCAACCGGCAAGCTGCTTAAATCGCAGACCGCGCAGATCCATGAGCAGGCCGCATCGGCGACGATCCCGCTGGAGACGCTGCAACGCGCGTTCCAGAACATCTACGACACGATGGACGCGATCGACGTGTTCAAGCTGAAAGCACTCGATTCGATGAAGGTCACGGTCGGCGCGCTGTCGAACGAAGTCGACAAGTCGCGCGGCTATATCGCGCGCGCTGAAGGCGCGACGCAGGGCCAACTCGGCGGACCTTCCGCCAGCCCGTTCAAGCTGGAGGCGATGTAACCGCCGTGAGCGAAGTCGACGACGCCATCGCCAGCGCCCGCGCCTCCTGGTCGCGCATTTCCGACGACCGGACGGGCACCGTCATCGCGCGCGCACCGTCGCGGGGGCGGGCGCGGCAGACACAGGCGATCGGCAAGCGACTGACCCGGATTGCAGTCGCCGATGTCTCGATCCTGATCGCGGCAATGGTGATCGGCTGGATCCTGCCGCTCGGGATCGGCGGCGCGATGCTGGTAATGGCGCTGCTGGTCGCCGCCACGGTGCTGTTCGCGGTGTGGCCGGCGGAGCGCGCGCCTACCCCTGAACGGCTGGCGGCAGTCGACATCCGCGCGCTCCCCGCACAGACCGAACGCTGGCTGGAGGCGCAACGCCCCGCCTTGCCTGCGCCGGCGATGACGCTGGTCGACCGGATCGGCCTGCGTCTCGAAACGCTGACGCCGCAGTTGGCAACGCTCGACGCGAACACGCAGGAAGCGGTCGACGTGCGGAAGCTGATCGGCGAACAACTCCCCGCCTTCGTCAAGGATTACGAGAAGGTCCCGCCCTCGCTCCGCACCACCCCGCGCAACGGCCGCACGCCCGATGCCGAACTCGTCGACGGCCTGAAGCTGATCGAACAGGAAATCGGCGAAATGACCGCACGCTTGGCGCAAAGCGACCTCGACAACCTGTCGACGCGGGGGCGCTTCCTGGAGATGAAGTACAAGGACTGAAAGTGAAGCGCACCCGCCTCAGCGTCTGCCGCCGGAAGGCGCGCTTCGTCTCGGAATCCGACGCGTTGACCGTAGCGCAGACCGGGCGCGTACCGCTCAGGACGTATCGCTGCGACCGGTGCCTGCACTTCCACCTGACCAGCCGGACGAAAGGCAAGCGCGTTTTCTCAGGGCATCGGTAGGCATCGCCCAAAGTTGGCCGTTCAGGGCATCCGCTCCCGCGTCCTAAAACGATCATTCGTTCATTTAGGTAACGGCTCACACCCGATCCTGTCGAGAACCGCTCGTCGCATGAACGTCCAGTCGATCAGGCTTTCAATAGACGGGCCGAGGGCTAGCCCCATGTCGCCGAGCGCATATTCAACCCGCGGTGGAACTTGCGGATAGATCGTTCGGGTGACGATCCCGTCCTTTTCCAACTCTTTAAGTTGCTGAATGAGCATCTTCTGGTTGACGCCCTCAACCCGGCGTTCGAGCTCCGAGAAGCGAAGCGGCTGCTTGGCCGCGAAAAGCTGGAAGATGATAACGATCTTCCACTTTCCTTCGAGTACGCGCAGCGCTTCGCTCGTAGCAGCCGCCCATACGAGTTGCTGCTTCGGATCCTCACATTGCCAGTCACGAACCGTCACGCACTTACCTTCTGGTGATATACCCACCTTTTGGTGGGTTCTTGTCGATACCAAGGTGTACCCATAATTTGGGGGGCGAGGCAACAATCCAGAGAGCGACATATGAAAATCGGCATTTTGGGAACGGGCAACATCGGGAAGACCCTGGTCACGCGATTGAGCGAGGCCGGGCACGTTGTGAAAGTCGCCAATTCACGAGGCCCTGAAACTATCGACAAAGAGCTTTTGTCGGCGGGCGCTCGTGCCGTCACGACTGAAGAGGCGTTCGTCGATGTTGAAGCGGTTATCCTTTCGATCCCGCTCAACCGGATCCCCGGTGTCGCTACACTGGTCGCCTACCTTCCTGAAGAAACGGTCGTTATCGACACCTCGAACTACTACCCGTTCCGGGACGAGAAGATCGATGCCATCGAAAGCGGACAGGCAGAGAGCCTTTGGGTCGCCGAGCAGCTTGGACGGCCGATCGCCAAGGCCTGGAATGCCATTGGGTCAGCCTCCCTCGCCCACAAGGCGAAGCCCGCAGGGGCACCGGACCGCATCGCTATACCCGTTGCCGCGGATCGCGGGCACGATCTTGAGGTCGCCATGTCGCTGATCGACGATACTGGGTTGGATGCCTATAACGCCGGCACGCTGGCGGACTCTTGGCGCCAGCAGCCGGGTGCGCCTGTTTATTGCACCGATCTTACTCTCAGCGAGATCGATGCCGCTCTGAATGCCGCAGAGCGCGATCGGCTACCGAAGCGGCGCGACCTCGGTGTTGCCGTGATGCAGGAGCGGTTGGGTGACGGTACAACCAATCCCGACGAGGATTGGGGCGTCCGGCTTGTCCGCGCCATCAACATGTAATTTCCGGAGCTATACCGCCGGTCGGCGCCTAGAAGCGGACCGGCAGCTTTCCTTCCCCATGATCGCCGTCACCCCAGCACGGTGCGCGCGCGGTTAGCCAACCGCTCGACCGCCGCCGCGTGAATACCCGGAGTGCACGCCAGCACCCCAAACGCCTGCGGCCGCGGCTTGTTGAACACCAGCGGCGCCCCCAGCGCATCGCTCACCGTCGCTCCCGCTTCGCTCGCGACCAGCACGGCCGCGGCGATGTCCCATTCGTTACCCCAGCGGAGCGTGGCGACGAGGTCGGCTTCGTCGGCGGCGACCATGGCTATGCGGAGCGCGATCGAGTTGGGCTTGTGGACCATGACAAGGTCGCGGTCGGCTTTGGGGAGGGCGTCGACGGGGGTGCGGCTTCCGGCAAAGTCGGTTCGGTTGCCGGTCTGGAGCGCCACGCCGTTGCGGGTCGCGCCCTGGCCTACGACGGCGCGCCAGTGCTCGTCGCGCGTGGGGGCATCGAGGATGCCGATCACCGGGCGGCCGCGATCGACCAGCGCGACCGACACGCACCAGCCTGGCCTCGCGCGGATATAGTCGCGCGTACCGTCGATCGGGTCGACCACCCAAAGCAGGTCATGCGCGAGGCGGTCAGCGTTGTCGGCGGTCTCTTCGGACAGCCATCCCGCCTCAGGGAGCAAGGTCGACAGCCGCGCCTTGAGCATCCGGTCGATGGCGATGTCGAGTTCGCAGACCGGGCTGCCAGGGGTCTTCTCCCAGCGCTGGAAATCGGTGTCGAAGCGGTCGTGCGCCATCGCGCCGGCCTCCGATGCGATACCCGCGACGGCGTCGGCCATCGCGCGCAGCCATTCGGGTGAGCGCTCCGGGGATCGCCTAGAACTGGAAAACCGGTCAGCCACTCGCCACCGTCATCCCCTCCACGCGCAGGGTCGGCACGTTGACGCCGTAGCGGAACTCGAGGTCGTTGGCGGGCGTCATCGCGAGGAACATGTCCTTCACGTTGCCGGCGATGGTGAACTCGGCGACCGGCGTGGTGATCTGGCCGTTCTCGATGCGGAAGCCGGCGGCGCCGCGGCTGTAATCGCCGGTCACGCCGTTTGCGCCCCCGCCCATCAGCTCGGTGACGTAGACGCCTGATTCGATATCGGCGATCAGCGTTTCGAGCGGGACGTGGCCCGGTTCCATGAACACGTTGCTGGTCGATACGCCCGGCCCGCCGCCGACACCGCGCGCTGCGTGACCAGTGGGTTCGAGGCCGAGTTGTCGCGCAGACGCCGAGTCGAGCAGCCAGCGTTCGAGCATGCCGTCCTCGATGATCTCGCTCGGCGACACCGGCAGGCCCTCGCCGTCGAACGGGCGCGAACGCAGCCCGTGCGGGCGGTGCGGATCGTCGCGGATGGTGATGCCGTGCGCGAAAACCTGGCTGCCGAGCGAGTCGAGCAGGAAGCTGGTTTTCCGCGTGATCGCCTGGCCGGAGATCGCGCCGAGCATGTGGCCGACCAGCGATCCGCCAACGCGGCGGTCGTAGACGATCGTGGTGGGCCCGCTGACGAGACGGCCGGGGTTGAGTCGTGCGACGGCCTGCTCGCCGGCGCGACGGCCGATCGCGTCTGGCGCTTCGAGATGCGCGCGGAGGCGGGCGCTGCTGTGCGCGTAGTCTCGCTGCATGGCGCCGCCTTCGCCGGCGAGCACGCTGGCCGAGACGCCGTAGCCGGTCGCGGCATAGGCGCCGGCAAAACCGTGGCTGGTGGCGAGCGCCCAGACGCTGCGCGACGCGCTCGCGCCACCGCCTTCGCTGTTCGAGACGCCGGGGACCGCGCGGGCCGCGTCTTCCGCTTCGAGCGCGGCATCGCGGAGTTGCTCGGGGCTGGCCTCGCCGCCGTCGTCGAGGCCAAGCATCGGGATGAGGCCGTGGAGGAGGCGGTCGGCGGGGGCTAGGCCGGCCCAGGGATCTTCGGGGACTTCACGCGCCATCGCGACCGCGCGTTCGACCAGCGCATCCATCGCGGCGGTCGACAGGTCGGAGGTCGAGACGCTGGCGGAACGCTGGCCGACGAACACGCGCAGGCCCAGGTCCTCGCTTTCGGAACGGCCGATATCCTCGAGCTTGCCGAGGCGGATCGACACGTCGAGCGCGGCGTCGGCGGCGAAGACCGCGTCGGCGGCGTCGGCGCCTGCCGCCCTCGCGCGCTGGACGATGTCGTGGGCGCGGTCGCGGGCTTGGTCTGAGGTCAGCATAGCAGCGACTTAAGGATGCAGGCTGGTCCCGACAACCGCGCAGGCGAGGAACATGAGCAGTCCGGCGAAACGGTTCGACCGGAAACGGGCAAGTGCGGCGGTGCCTGCGCCCTCCTGCGTGTCGGGTTTGAGCGTTACGACCTGCCACGCGAAGTGAAACGCGACGGGTACGAGCGCTGCGATAGCGATCGGGTCGGGACGGACCTGCCAGAATGCCGCGGCCCACAGAACGACGGCCGCGACGTAGAAACCACCCACGCCAGCCTTTACGTGCGCGCCCATGCGGAGTGCCGACGAGCGGATGCCGATCATCGCATCGTCCTCGCGGTCCTGCAGCGCATAAATCGTGTCGTAGCCGATCACCCAAGCGATCGAGCCGGCGTAAAGCAGCCACATCGGCGCATCGAGTACGCCTGCGGTGTCGCTCCAGCCGACCAGCAGCGCCCAGGAAAAGACGATGCCGAGCCACGCCTGCGGCCACCAGGTGATGCGCTTCATGAAGGGATAGGCGGCTACCGGCGCCAGACTGGCGAGCGCGACGATCGCCGCGAACGGTGTGAGTTGCAGCAGCACGACGAGCCCGATCAGGCAGAGCGCGACGAGCCAGATCCAGGCGAGCTTGATCGACACGAGCCCGCTCGGGATAGGCCGGGCGCGGGTACGGGCGACCTGTGCGTCGAGATCGCGGTCGACGATGTCGTTGAACACGCACCCCGCCCCGCGCATTGCGATGCTGCCGAGCAGGAGCCAGAGGATCAGGTCCCAGCGCGCGACCGCGCCGCCGGCGAGCGCGACGCCCCAGGCGCCGGGCCAGAACAGCAGCCACCAGCCGATCGGCCGATCAAGGCGGGCAAGGAGAGCCAAGCCGCGTAGGGTTGGCGGAAGGCGACCGACCAGACCCTTGTGTTCGCTGTCGGGGACGATGTCCGCAGGGCTCGGCTGACTCTTCATGAGGCAGGCGTAGGAAGACGGGGTTTGGCGCGCAAGCCTTTGCCGGGTACCGATGGGGCGTGACGCGTTTCGAGCCTCTTGCATGATCGGCCTTTCGGTCGCGGTCGGCCGCTTCGTCGAGGCGTTGTTCTGGGGGATCTTCCGGGTCGCCGGCGCCGTTGCGGGCGCGCTGATCCTTGCGGTCGTTGTTGCGGTAATAGCGTGGATCGTGGTGCGAAGGATCTGGGCGCGACGCTGATCGGCCTCGTGCTTTCATAATCTACGGCACTTCTCTCACCGCTCAGGATCGGGAGAGCCCCCTCCCAAAGCACCGCAATCGGCCAGATCAGGCCGCTGCTAGTCTCCGCACGTCTTCAACGCACTCGCCATCGGCAACAATCCCACCCGCCAGACAAAAGAAAAGGGAGGCCGGCTCGCGCCGACCTCCCGATCTTCATTCCGTAGCCGACCGTAAGGCCGACTGGCGGAAGTCTTACTGGCCCGAACCCGGACCGTAGGTGACTTCCACGCGACGGTTCTGCACTTCGCGAACGCCATCGGCGGTCTCGACGCGCGGACGGCTCTCGCCGAATGCTTCCGTCGAGATGACGCTGTCCGGGATGGCATGCGAAGACAGATATGCCTTCACGCCATCTGCGCGGCGCTGCGACAGGCCGACGTTGTACGAAGCCGCACCTGACTTATCGGCGTGACCTGCCAGCATGACCTGTGCGTTGCCGCACGACTGGTACTGCGTGACGGCGTTGTCGAGGATCGACGCTGCCTCTGGCGTGATGTCCGACTTGTCCCATTCGAAGAACACGATGAACGGACCAGGCGAGCAGACGACTGCTTCCGGAGCTGGCGGCGGCGGCGGAGCGATCGGCTCAGGCGCTGGTGCCGGCGGCGGCGGAGGAGGCGCTGCTGGCTCGCCGAAGTTGTACGTCACACCACCAAGGATGCTGTGCGAACGGTAACGACCTTCGAACTGACGGTTCGAAACGTCGACCAGCTTGACGTTCTCGGCGTTGAAGAAACGATACTTCAGCGTCGCGTCGATGTGGTCGGTCAGCGGTGCGCGGATACCGGCAAGACCCTGGTACGCGAACACGGTGTCCGAGTCGTTCAGGAAGTCGCCATTGGTGTTGAGAGCGTACTGCGCCTTGACGCGAGCAACACCAACACCACCGCCGATGAAGCCCTGGATGCCATCGTCCGGACCGAAGTCCAGCAAGCCGTTCAGCATGAAGCTGAGAGCCGACGACGAACCACCGGCGTAGTCGAAATTACCAGCAACCGTGTTGCCACGAACGCCGGTTGCACCGAACACTGGCGTGGTCGTGGTCGACGAATAGCCGTCCACGGTTGCCTTGCGGTAGCCGACTTCGGTTTCGAGGCGGAAACCGCCAAAGTCGTAGCCCATGATGGCGTCGACATCGTAACCATAGTCATGATCGACCGATCCGGCATTGTTCAATGCGCCGATATCATAGTCGATGTCTTCAACGATCATCGCACCGCCTTCGACGCCAACGTACCACGACTTGTCGCGGGCGAGGGCGGGAGTAGCAAGAGCGGTGGAGGCGAGTGCCAGAACGACGGCAAGCTTCCGCATATAAATCCCCTTTCATGAGTGTCACACGGACATCGCAAACTCCCTATCCTCGGCCTTGTTTCCACGCAAGCTAACAAAAGTTGGGGGTGTTGCCGGAACGACACAGTTTTGAGGGTGTTTTAGCCCGCAATCAGCCCATGACCCCGTAAACCGCTCAATATCGACGCAATCGCCGCCCTCGCCTCGATGTCGATGACGCTTCCGCCGACCGGGTCGGGAACCGCTGCACGCCTGGCACCCACGACGTCGTTCCCGCCGATCGAAACGCGGTTCCCGGCGATCACGCCCAGCGCCCATGCCCCGCCGCCGAACCGCGCGACCAGCCCGTCGGCGATGCTCCACGCCGTCATCCCCTCGCGCGGCACGACGAATCGCCACCCGCCGCTCGTCCATCCTGCGATCGCCTGCGCCTGCCCGGACCAGTCCCCGGTCGGCGCGTTGCCGACGATCCACGCGGCCCCCGCCACCGGAGCGACCGGCGGCACATCGGTTCCCACTGCCAGCACGCTTGCCTGCACCGCCAAGTCGAGCAGGGCGAGCGCCTCGTTGTGAGTCGTTTCCTTCTGCGCCTGTCCAGGCTGCAACAACGGCAATGCCAGCCGCGGTGTCGTGTCGTCGCTCATAATTCGTTCCCCCGTTCCGAAATCATGCCGGTACGATCAGTTCCGCCGCCAGCGACTCGCCGAACATGCCACGTTGCCGCACCACGACGCCGACGGCCCCCGTACGCTCGGCCGCGGTCACTGACACGGACGGCGCCACCACATCGACGTCGCGCGCCCCCGAAGCGGTCGTGATCGTCACGCGGTACGCCTCGCTCTCCTCGGCGAGCGGCGCATCGACCCCGTCGATCCACCGCCACCCCGCCCTGCTCCGTCGCGTCCAGCGCACAGTCGCACTCCCATCCGCCTCGTCGCGATAGCCAAGGTGCACCGGCGAAGGCGGAACGACGGACGCCCCGTGCATCACGCACCGCGTTTCGACCGGCGCCGCATCGCCCACCCCCGACGCCATCACGCGCACTTCGCGCCCGAGCACCGACAATGGCAGGTCGAACGCCCGCGCCGCCCCCGCCTCGATCAGCACGAACCGGTCCCCGGCCACCTGCAAGCTCGCCGCCTCGGTCCCCCGTCGTCCGCGCAGCAACCGGCTCAACCGCCAGCGTGCGCCGCCCAGCGGTTCCGCCCGCCCGAACTGCACCAGCTCATCGCCCAGCAACGCCAGGTTGGCGCCCCGATCGAGCGCCGCCGCATCCGCATCGCCCAGTTCCATGTCCGCATGCGCCAGCGTCACCTCGAACGCCCCCCGCAGATCGATCAGCGTCGCCGGCGCGCCCGGCGCCACGAGCGCGATCGTCCCCAGCACCGCAGGCGCAGCCGTCGCCCCGGCCGCCATCCAGCTTACGCCATCATCCACACTGTAGAGCAGGGCCGCCTGCCGCCAAGCCGCCCCGGTGCCCGCCGCAACCACCGTCATCCGCGGCGCGCTCAACGGCGAGTCATCCAACCCCTGGCACCTCGAACGCGCGCAGGATCGTCGCCCCGACGACGGCATCCACCGCCCCCGACACCCGCCCGCTCGTCGCGGTCGCGGGCAGCGAAGCCGTCACCAGCGGCACCAGCCCCAGCGTCGTTACCATCCCCTCGATACTGACGTCCGCCACCCGCCAGACGCCGTCCTCTCCCGCAATCGTCACGCAAGCCCCAGGCGCAATCGCCATCGCTCCAAACCCGGCGGCGACCGTCCGGCGAACCCGCCCAGCCTCGGCTCGCGCGAGCATCGCCTCGGCCACGGTCTTCGCCGCCCCCGCCTCCAGCACCGCCGGCACCTCGACCCGCTCGTCGCGCACGCCCGCCCCCGGCCGCCGAGCCCGCTGCACCCCCGCCTGGTAATCCCGCGCCGCATCATAATACCCGACCGTCACCGTCCGCGGCACAGTCTCGATCGCCGCCACCGCGCGAGCCCGCCGCACGCCCTTCCCCGAAACCGCAAACCCTTCATCGGCCAAGGACACGGTAGCCCCCGCCGCATCCCGCATCACCAGCCCCGCCCCGGAGGGCGCAAACCAGGCACCACCAGCCTGCCCCAACATCTCCAGCACCGCCCGAACGCTCCCGCCAGCCGCCGCAAACCCGCCCACCGCCAGCGCAGCCGTCCCCGAAACCTCTCCCGCCAGTGCCTTCGCGATCGTCGACACCAGCACCACGCCTTCGTCCGCAATCACCTCGAACGTCAGCGAAGGAATCCGATTCCCGAAATCCGCCAACTGCAACATCTCGAACACTGCGTAAGCGGCCCCCCGATACGCCGGCGACGTCCCTTCGGCAGACGCGATCAAGGGATCCACCGCCTGGTCCTCGCCCCCCAGGTGCAACCGAAACCCGGTACTCGTCTTGAAGTCCCCCGCCGCCCCCCGCAGCAACTTCCCCTCAGCCCAGATCCGCCCCACGCCCAGAATGGCGCGCGCCGACAACAGCACCGCAAAAGACGCCGCATAAGAATAGGTCGAGACGCTAGGCTGCCCCTTGCCGCTGCGAGACGAGGCCCGACTCTCGATCAGATCCGTCGCCCAGATCACCGTCCCCGCCACGCGCATGGTGCCGAACAATTTCGGAATCTGCGCGCCATAAGACGAAGTCTGCACCGCCAGCTCGACCAGCCGCGGCCCCTCCCGCCGCTTCGGCGCGAACACGGCGGCATCCACCGACCGCCCGATCAAAGCGCCGATCGCGCCCCCGATCGGCCCGCCCACCGCGCTCCCCACGGCCGTCAATACCAAGGTCGCCATGTCACCCCTCCATCCGCCAAACCCCCAGAATCGGCCAAGGTGGCAGACCCGGCCGCTCCACCACGCGCCGCAAGCCGGCATCCGCATGCACGAACCCCGCCGCCGTTCTGATCCCGAGATGAACCTGCCCCGGCCCCGCGGCCATCAGCAGCACGTCGCCCGCCTCAGCGTCGGCAACGCGCACCAGCACCCGATCGAGCAAACCCCAATCGCCACCCCGCAGCGAATACCCCGTCGGAACCTCCCCGGCATACCCACCAGCCCGCAAGGCCAGCGCGACCAGCCCGACACAATCGAGCCCATCCAGCCCCCGCCCATGCAACCGAAACCGCGTCCCCACCGCGGTGACGGCAGCCTCCGCGATGGCGCTCAAGCCCCCGGATACCGGGTGAGAAGATCGATCCCCGGCAAAAACGGCTCGCCGCGAAAGTTCACCGCATTCCCAAACCGCCCCGCACAGGTGGCAAGACTCTTGTCACACCCCTCCACCACCTCGACGAGAGCACCAACATCGACCACGAAAGCCGGCACCACCCGCAACGTAACCGCCACCCCGGCACCCCGAGCGACAGCGCTCTCCAACCCACAATTCCCCCCCCCGAACCACCGCAACAGCCCACCCCCAAGCCCCTCCGCACTGGAGTCCAGCGTCACCACCGCCCCCACGCACGCAACAACCCGAGCAAACCGACGCCGCCCCGCCATCGCCACCCGACACCGCCGATCCCCCAGCTCCGCCCGACACTCCGGCGAAGTCTCCTCGACAACCGGCCGATCCAGCGCAGCACTCGCCCCCCGCAACTCGGCCGTGAACCCGTCATCCCCCAGCTCGACCGCCCCGATAATCCCCTCGCCCAGCTCGACCCGAGAAGCCGGATCCGTCCAGTCCACCGCAAACAGCACCACCCGAGCCCCATCCCAGCGCCCCGCCAACAAATCCCGCTCCCCAATCGCGGCGCTCGTCAAAGCCCCCGCCACATCCATGGTATCCGCCTCCAGCCCATCGGCCCGCTGGATCGCCGAAGGCGTCATCCCCGGCGCCGCCCGGTGCACCAGCCCGTCCACCACCAGATCCCGATCATGCGCGGTCAACCCCACCGCCACCCCATCCCGCCGCTCGATCCGCCAACAGAGAGCGATCGTCGCCAGCTCAGCATCCAGAAACATGAAGGTCTCCTCACAAGGAAAACCCTCTCCCCTCCGGGGAGAGGGAGGGGCCGCGCGCCCTTGCGCGTGGGAGGGTGAGGGGAGTGAGGCTAGGGACCTAAATCCCAACTCCCCCTCACCCTTCCGTCGCCAAGCGGCTCCTCCCTCCCTCTCCCCGACGGGGAGAGGGAAAGATCACGCCTCCCGCACCTCAACCAACGGCACACTCGCCGCCACCCCAGCCAAAAACGTAGCTCTCGCCACACTCAACCGATCCTCGGCAAACCGAACCGGCACATCGAAAGCAAACCCGGAAGTCACCACCACCCCAAGAGCAGGCGCCACATCCAGCACCACCCACCCTCCAGCCTCCACGGAAAACGCCAAAGTCCCAACGCCCCCCACAGCCACCGAAACACTCCCAGCAACAGGCCGAGTAATCCGCCGCTCAGCCGCACCGTACGACTTCACCAGAGCAAATCGCCGAGCCACCCCATCGCCAACCCCGACAACCTCGCCCACAGCCTCGAAATCAAAAGGATCCCGCAACCGAAACCCCCGCGCCGCCCCCATCCGCGCCCGAAAAAACGCGAGCAGCACCCCAATATCCGCCTCGCTCCGAAGCCCCGGCCCGACGTCATACGACGTCCGAGCCTCAGCCCAGGCCGCATTCCGAGCCTCCCGCCCCCCGGCACTCGTCAAAATCGCGGTCGAGAACCCAGGCGCCACCTCAGCCTCGCGCCCCAGTTCCAACGGAAACAGCACGTCATCGAACGCATCCACGACCTCGTCTCCCTCGGAATTATCGAAATGCACGAACCCATCCCGCATCACCTGCGGCAAGGCCCAGAGGAACGTCTCCGCCACTCCCCGAGCACGCGCCACCTCGGCAGCCGCCTCGATCAGCCCCCACTGCACAGCCTGGTCCGGCCGCAACACGAACCCCGACAGATAATGCTGCCGTTCGACCGGATACCCCAGCCGCGCGAAAGCCACCGCAACGCCCTCGGCCGACGACGCGGAATCCCCCGCCGTCACCCAGTCGTAATCCTCCAGCTGCAGCACATCGAACGCCGGACTAGCCCACCCCACCGGCATGTTCGCCCGCTTGGCCTCAGGCGCAGCAGCATCCAGAACGGTCGGCAAATACGTCAGCAGATGCGTGACGCATCCCGGCGCCTCCGCCCGAGCCGCCGCCACAAGCGCAGCAGTCGACGCCGCGAGGCAAACCCCAGCCGCATCCAGCGTCGCGATCCGCGCGGCGTTCTTCACCCCCAGGATGCTCCCGATCGCCACCGGCGCAAACGCCGCCACCGCGCTCGCGTCGTAAATGCAAGGCCGCCCATCGGGCATGATCCACCACCAAGGCTCGCCCACCTGAAACTTCGGCGCCAACCCAGCCGCGACCGCGATCCCCAGGAAAGCCCGAGCCACCGCCTGCAGATACCCCATCGCCCCGCCATGCGCCGGCGACAGCAACGTAGAAGGCGGCTCCCACCCGGTCAGCGCTGGCGACCCGTCCGCCGCCCGCTGCTTCCAGTCGCTCCAGCAATGCGCGTCAAACAGCTCGTAACTCAGCGACCAGATCACATCCAACCCAAGCGCCTTAGCCCGCGCCGCAAGATCCCGATGCCACGCCGCACAAGCAACGTTCAAAACGCCTTCCGCCGCCGACACGTAAAACCCGCCGCCAAGCGCCTCGAGCCGGAAATAATGGCTCATGCCCAAATAATGCGTGATGCTCCCCCGATACCCGAGATGCAGCGCATTGCGCAGCAACCGCGCCGGCGTCAGATTATAGCTGTCGTCATACCCACCCGCGATCCGAACCCCATGCTCCGGCACCACCGCATCGCCGATCGCCAACACCGACCCCGGCCCCTCGCAGACAAGATCGGTCCACTCGACCCACCCCTCGCGCGGTGCGGCCAGGGCCACGTCCACCCCCGAATAGTCCGGCGGCACCACCGACACGAACATCCGGTCGATATCCCCCGCCCAAACCTGATCGCTATCCTCGGGCAGCTCAAACCCGCCCACCATCGCGCCGAAATCCAGCGAAACGACCGCATCCTCCGGCGTCCCCACCGCATAATTCCACAACCGCACATACCAGGACCGCACCACGCCCGCCGCATCCCGCCCCTCGATCGTGAGGGTCGGCCCATTGATCGCATCCAGCGCCATCACTCCCGAAGACCGCCACCGAAACCGCAGCCGACAGCCCCGAAAATCCCGCGAAGTCTCATACTGCAACAAAGGATGATCGAAGCGATCGACCGCCTCCCAGATCACCCCGGCCAGATCGTCCGCCTTATAAAACACCGCATCCACCCGCAGCGCATCCGCTCCGGTAGTCACCACCGAAGCCATCATCGGCCGAGGAAAATCCGCCGTCCAAAACCGAGGATCGAACCGCGAGACAAGCCCCTCGACCTGCACAGTCCGAGCAGAGCAAAGCCAATGCGCCATAAATTTCTCCTATTCCCTCGCCCCTACGGGGAGAGGGAGGGGCCCGCGCGCCCTTGCGCGTGGGAGGGAGAGGGGAGTGAGGCTAGGAACCCCCGCCCCAAAGCCCCTCACCCTCCCGTCGCCTACGGCTCCTCCTTCCCTCTCCCCGGAGGGGCGAGGGATACGCTCACTCCACCGCCAAAGCCGCCTTCACAGCCCGAGCCACCTGCCGCCCAGACTGAGCCAACACCCCCGCAGAACTCCCACCAGCAGCATTGACGGTGATCGCCACCCTCACCTCCCGAACCCCGCCACCAGCACCAACCTCAACCCGCCCGCTGGTCGTCGGCACGAAAACCTCCGCCCCCCGCTCGCCCACAACATAAGCCCGCCCCGGCGACACCGGCCCGCCAGTAGCCCGCCCAGGCAACCCACCAACCAACCCGGCCAGCACCCCACTCAAACCCCCACCACTCAACACAGACTGCACCCCAGCCTTCAACGCCGCCGAAGCGATCGCATCCAGCGCCGACAGAGCCACCCCCTTCAACTCCTCGAACCCCAGCTTCCCAGACCGAACCGCCCGCAACAGCCCCGCCTCCAGCCGCAACGCAGCCCGCTCCGCCCCAGCCCCGAGAACCCCCTCCAACTCCCCTCGCATCGCCTCCACATCACGCGAGAACCCAGCCGTATCCGCCCGAACGCTCACCAACGCCGCATCAAAATCATCCATCAGGAAAAGCCCCCCTCAACCGAGCGATCATCGAAGCATCCGGCGGCGCTGTCACGTCCCCCACCAAAGCCCCGACAACCCCCGCCAATTCCGCCGGCGTAGCCCGCCAGAACATGTCCGGCGCCCACCCCAACACCGCCCCCGCAAACCCGGCCAACCGCCCAGCGCTGTCAGAAAACGTCACTTCCCCGCCAGGATCTGCCGCAACAGCACCCGCAAAACCGGCGTCACCGCGGAAAGCCCCGCCTCCACCACCGCCTCCCCCAACCGCTCCCGAGTAACCCCCTCCGGGCACTCGCGAAGGCAATGCCAGAACAGCCCCACCATCTCCCCAATCCCAAGCTTCCCCTCAGCCGCCCGCTCCACGAGCGCAAACAAAGGCCCCAACTCGCTCTCCGCCGCGACCAGAGCCGCAAAGCTAGGCCGAAGAACAAGAGTCTCCCCCCCAACCCGAAGAGACCCCTCCCCCCGAACAGAATTCGCCAAATCGCCCATGATAAGTCTCCGAAAAGAGAACCCTCGCCCCTCCGGGGAGAGGGAGGGGCCCGCGCGCCCTTGCGCGTGGGAGGGAGAGGGGAGTGAGGCACGGAACACCCGCCCCAAAAGCCCCTCACCCTCCCGTCGCAAGAGCTCCTCCGTCCCTCTCCCCGCAGGGGAGAGGGAAAGCCGCTAACCCACGACAACAGCCCCGGAACTCTCCAGGCTAAGCGTATAAGACCGCTCCCCATTGAAATCCCCGGCGTAATCCAGCCGAGACACCAGGAACTTCCCCGTCATCGTATCCCCGCCCTCGAACGCCAGCCGATAATCATCGAGCACACCCGTCAAGGCGCTAGCCTTCACCCGCAACTCCGCCACCGACCCGGTAAAAACCCCAGCGCCGGACACCGAAACACTCCGAACCCCAGCCCCAGACAGCAACTGCCGCCACCCACCAGAATCCTTCGTGGTAACAACGATAGCCTCCCCATTCACCGACATCTGCGTCGTCCGCAGCCCGGCCACCGTGGCGTAAACCACCGGCACAGCCCCGTTCCCCACCTTCAGCAGGAACGCACTCCCCTTCTCCACCGCCATATCGATCTCCCCCAAAGACGTTTCCCCGCAAAGGCGGGGACCCAGCCTGCACCGCGCCTTCGCGGCGCATCTCTCAAGTTCCGAAGCTCAACTCTCCCGGTACATCCGCACCAGAAACTCAGCCGTCCCCCGCCACCGATCCCCGACCCGCAGCACGCGAGACCGAACCAGCGCCAACCGAACCACCCGCCACCCCTCGCCAAGATCGGGCGGAAGCGCCTCCAACCCCTCCTCCGCCGCCGCCAGCAGCGCGCGAACCCGAACCGGCCGCTCCCCACCATCGAACAGCGTCAGAACAACGCGCCCCTCCCGCCCAACCCAGGTTTTCGTGCTCCAGTCCGACAACACCGGCTCGTCGACCACCGCATAAGGCAGCCCCCCACGCACCGGCGGCGCATCGAACACGCTGATATCCAGCACCACGTTCAACCGAGCCACCAAAGCCGCCTGCAAAACGACCCGCCCACTCATGAATGCACCGCAAGGCCCAACCGCATCCGCCGATAAGGCCGCCACAAAGCCGCCACCGCCGCCGGCGGCGCCACATCGCTCTCCCGGTGGTCAAAGAGGTGCGCGACGAGCATCGCCACCCCCTGCGCGATCGGCGCCGGCACCCCCTCGAAACTCAGCGCGAGCCCCGCAGAATACGCCACCGCCACCCGCCCCGCAGACCCCGCGGCCAGGATACGAACCCAACCAACCCCATCCGCATCGATATCGACCGCATAAGCCCCGACCGCCAACACGAACGGAGCCCCCTCCACAGGCAGCCCCGTAACCCCCGCAATCACGGTAACGGGCGCAACCATCAACCGCCGCCACCCCGCCGCACTGGTCACCACATCCTCGAACGGCCGCACGATCACCGCCGCCCCCAGATATTGAGCGGCGATCTGGATGAGACAGTAGCGGCGATCAGGATGAGACTCTGCGGCCGTGACGGGAGCGAGATTGTCGCGGCGCGACAGGCAATGCAAGGCCAACTTTGGTCTTGATCGCCGCTCCGCGACAGACGGTGTCTCAGCTTGATTGTCGCTGGAGGGCTGCGCGGCGTCGGTAGCTCTCGACGTTCATCTCGAAGATGGTGGAATGATGAACGAGGCGATCGACAGCGGCGAGCGTCATGGCGGGGTCAGGGAATACGCGCGACCAGTCGCCGAATGGCTGGTTGGCGGTAATGAGGGTTGATCGGCGTTCGTAGCGGGCGCTAATCAGTTCGAAGAGGACGGAGGTTTCGGCCTGGTCCTTGGTGACGTAGGCGAGATCGTCGAGCACGAGCAGGTGATATTTGTCGAGCTTGGCGATCGCACTTTCGAGGGCGAGCTCACGGCGCGCGATCTGCAGTTTCTGGACGAGATCCGAGGTACGGGTGAACAGGACGCGCCAGCCCGCCTCGATGAGTGCCATGCCGATTGCAGCGGCGAGATGGCTCTTCCCGCCGCCCGGTCCGCCAATCATGATGAGGTTGGCCCCCTTCTCGAGCCAGCTGTCGCCGGCGCAGAGCGCCATGATGTGAGCCTTCGAGATCATCGGCACGTTGGTGAAGTCGAAGGTGTCGAGGGTCTTGCCTGGTGGCAGGCGTGCTTCTGCCAGGTGCCGCTCGATGCGTCGCCGGTCGCGTTCGGCGATCTCATGCTCGGCGAGCGCGGCGAGGAAGCGGGTGGCCGGCCACGCCTCCTTGTCGGCGCGTTCAGCGAACTGGAGCCAGGCCTGCTTGATGGCAGGCAGACGCAGTTCGTTGAGGATGAATGCGAGGCGCTGGGTGTCGACAGCGGGGTTCATGCGGCCGCTCCCGTCAGCAGAGTGTCGTAGACGGCAAGCGAGGGCAATTGCACCGAGACGACCGGCAAGCTGGCCGGGTCTGGTGAGAAGCGTGCTCGTAGCTGCGTGAGGTCTGGCAGGCGCCTGGCGTCCAGATCCGCTGCCAGAACATCTGCCAGCTCTGCTTCGCAACCCCGCTCATGCGCGAGCGAGAGCAACTCGACCATGATCTTGCAGGCGACGCGCTCGGGCAGTTGTTCGATAAGACGGTCGAATGTCCGGCGATACGCTTCGCGCGGAAAGATCTGGTCGCGGTAGACGAGGTTCATCAGCGCCATAGGTTTGCGCCGCAGGCTGTGAATGACGTGCCGGTAGTCGACGACGTGTCCGTGCTTGCCGTCGCTGGGCGTTCGTCCGCGACGGAGCGTCATGAGACGCGTCGCGCCGAGGAAGATATCGAGGCGGTCGTCATACAGGCGGACCCTCAGCCTGTGGCCGATGAGGCGCGACGGGACCGTGTAGAAGACCTTCTTCAGCGTGAAGCTGCTGGTCGAGGTGACGGGGACAATGCTCTCCTCATAGTCGCCGGTGCGAAGCTGCGGGAGCGGCTGCAGCGTTGCGCGCTCGGCATCGATACGAGCCGCGTTGCGTCGGTTCTTGCGCGCGACGATCTCGTCGATGAAGGCGCGATAGGCGGTCAAATCGTCGAAGTCGCCGGATCCGCGCATCAACAGTGCGTCGTTTACGGCATATTTGAGATGGCCGTGGGGGCTTTCGATAGCGCCGTTCTCATGGGCGACACCGCGATTGTTGCGCGTCGGCTCCATCGCATAATGCTCGCAAAGCGCATCATATCGCCGCGTCAGGTCAACTCTGGCGTCAGCGTCGAGATTGCGGAATGCGGCCGACAGGCTGTCACTGCGGTGTAGGCGTGGCGCGCCGCCTACCGCCCACAGGGCGTTCTGCAGTCCCTCGGCCAAGGCGACATAGCTCTCGCCGCCGAGGATGACATGGGCGTGCTCGAAACCCGACCAGACCAACCGGAAGTGATAGAGGAGATGCTTGAGCGGCTCGCCGGCGACCGTGACGGGCACATCGAGGTCGCCCATATCGGTGAAGTCCGACAGGCCCATGTGGCCGGGCTCGTGGGTCTGACGGAAAATGACTTCCTGGTCCTGACCATGCCGCGCACGCCATGTCCGGATGCGCCGCTCCAGGGTCCTCCGGATACCGGGCGACAGATCCGAATGCCGGCGAAGCATCTCCTCAAATATGGCAACGGCCCGCAGGCCGGGAGCCGCCTGGAGAAGTGGGACAATCTCGGTGTCGAAGATCTCTGCCAGCGGGTCTGGTCGGCGCCGACCTCGCGGCTCCGCCTTCTGGGACGGGAGTTTGCCGCCCTTGAGCAGTCGATAGGCGGTCGCCCGGCTGATACCGGCCTTGGCCGCTGCCACGGGCACCGGGTCGCTTTGACGATGTTTCATAAAGAGCCTCGTTTGATGATCGTTGACGTGTCGACCGCTCACCTGCGCTCTTCCCCCAAGGAAAAGCCCAGATGTAGGCCGGTCACGACCACCAAAGCCCTTCGAAAGGGCTTCCGTTTGGGGCTGTCGGCTCCGGGCTACGCCCTACGCCGACAGCCCCAAACGGAGTCTCATCTTGATTGACGCTGCTGTCTCACCTTCATCGCCGCGCAGCACCCAGAAAAGCCTCCCCCAGCAGCAGCGCCGTCTGCGCCAACCGCGAGAGCACCAAATCCTCCCCCGTCTCCACCCGCAACAAAGCCCTAGCCGCGACGACCACCTCAGCGATCACCACGGCAGAAATCGCCGACCCACCCATGCCAGATCTCCAAAAACTACCCCTCTCCCTCCGGGGAGAGGGAGGGGCCCGCGACGAAGTCGTGGGAGGGTGAGGGCACGCCGCCGCCGAGAGCGCGTGCCCTCACCCTCCCGTCGCAAGTGCTCCTCCTTCCCTGTCCCCCAAAGGGGAGAGGGCCGAAAGCTCAAGCCACCGAGAACTTCATCAACTTGATAGCCTCGGAATTCGTCACACACCCACCGACCCGCTTCGTCGCGTAGAAGTTCACGAAAGGCTTGTTCGAATACGGATCGCGCAGGATCCCCGTCTCGGTCCGCTCGGCGATAATGTACCCCGCGCGGAAATTCCCGAACGCGATCGCCAGCGCGTTCGCCGCAATGTCCGGCATGTCCTCGGCCTCCACCACCGGATACCCCAGCAACGTAGCCGGCACCCCAGCCGCCAGCGAAGGCGCCCAAACGAACGCCCCATCCGTAGTCTTGAACTTCCGTATCCGCGCCAGCGTCGCCGCATTCATGACAAAGCTCGCGCCCTGCCGATAAGGCCCCCGCAAAGACTGAACCAGATCGATCAACCGCTCCTGCGGATTAGCCGAAAAGTCCCCAGCAGTACCCGATGCGAGATACTGCAAAGTCCCAAAAGCCCGCACACCATCCGCAGTCGCCGCAGTAGCAGACGTCAAAAATCCCTTCGGTCGCGACACCCCAGAGCCGGACACGAAAGCCGCCCCCTCAGCCTTCGCAAACTCCATCGCGATCTCGCCCGCCAGCCACTCCTCCACATCGAAAGCCGCATCATCCAGCATCGCCTGGCTAGCCGAAGGATTGGCATACAGCTCCCCCGTAGGCGGCGCGATCTCGACGAATACCGGCGAAGCCGTCTCCGGCCGAGCCGCATTCTCCGCCGCCCAACCCGAAGGCGTACCCCCAGTCGTAACCAGTTTCCGATACCCAGCCGAGCCAACCTTCACGACATTGGCAATCGCCCTGATCGGCGACACCGCCTTCAGCAAAGTATCGATCTGAGCATCGATCTCCCGCGGCACCGCAAACCCGCCCGCGTCGCCGGTCACCCCGGTAAACGCCTTCATCTCCAACGTAGCGCCGGTCCGAACGAACCCTGCAAACGCCGCATTCACCCCAGAAGGAGCCGCCCCCTCCAAAACCGGCCGGTCAACAACACTCATGCCCATCTCCTCACCAGAAACAAAAAAAAGGCGCCCCGCAGGACGCCTCATGAAACTCAAAAAGAACCCTCGCCCCTCCGGGGAGAGGGAGGGGCCCGCACGCCCTTGCGTGTGGGAGGGTGAGGGGCGTGAGGCTCAAGACACCCGCGCCAATCACCGTTCTCCTGCGAACGCAGGAGCCCAGGGTCACACGCGTCTCACCCTTCCTGCGTCCGCAGGAAACGCTCACGCCACGATGTCGACCACCTCAACCCGAGCCAAAGCCTGCATCGGAACAGCCACCAACTAACCTCCACCAACGCCACCTCCAGCAGCTCCCGCCGCCCCCCCTGCCGCACCCGCAAAGCCCGATACCCAACAGACAACCCAGCCACCGCCCCAGCCCGAACCAGCCGAGCCAATTCGAAATCCTCAACCACCCCCTCAACCCGCAAGCCCCGCGCATCCTCCGCAACGACGGACAAAACACCAACCGCCACACCCCGATGCTGCCACAACAAAGGCACCACGCCCGCGCCCTGGAACGCCCCCCGCCGCACCACATCCCCAGCCCGATCGACAACATCGAACACCGCCGCATACCCAGCGAACGCCACACTCACTTCAACCACGCGGCAAACCCCAGCTTCACCGCCAGCCCAGCCAACATCAGCGCCATAGCCAACCGGACAATCCATCCGACAACAGCCTTCCAAACCGACCGCTTCGCATCCCGCCAAGCCGCCAACAGCTCCCGCAACTCCGCCACATCCTCCCGAGCCCGCTCGTCACTCAGCGCCACCCGCGCCAAAGCCCGAGCCGCCCCCAACTCCCCCGCTTCCTCCACGATCGCCCGAAGCGTCACGAGGTCCACACCCCGCTCAGCCCCCTGCCGCATCAACTGCGCCAAAACCGCCCCATCCATCACGCCACCTCCTGAATATCCAACATCGCCCGCTTCTCGCCGTCACTGAGAAAGCCAGCCCCGCTAACCATCCCCCAAAGCCGCTCCCGATCCTCCGCCAGCGCCGGCACCCGGTTCAAATCGACCGAAATCACCGCCCCCTCGAACCACCCGCTCAACCCCTGAGCGATCCCCGTCAAAACCGAAGACGCCAACGGCAAAACCCCCAGCCGCCAAAGCGCCCGATTAGCCTCCCGGTAATTCGCGTAGGAATTATCCCCCGGCAGCCCGAGCAACATCGGCGGCACCCCGAACGCCAGCGCGATCTCCCGCGCCGCCGCCGCCTTCGTCCCCACGAAATCCATATCCGCCGGCGACAAGCTCAAGGCCTGCCACCGCAAGCCCCCCTCCAACAGCATCGGCCGCCCAGCATTCCCCGCCCCCGAGAACGAAGCCTCCAACTCGGTCCGCAACCGCTCGAACTGCTCCGTCGACAAGGCCGCGCCGTCCTTCGGATCGTACATCAGCGCCCCAGAAGGCCGTGCCGCGTTATCCAACAGCGCCTTGTTCCACCGCGCCGCCGCATTGTGGATCGCCACCGCCCCCGAAGCCGCCCCCAAACACCCCAACCCATAATGGTCATCCACCGGATTGAAGCTTTTCAGGTGGATCACCTCCGGTCGAACCGGATCCGCGTGCAAACGAGTAACCCGCTCCCCCACCCGATACCGATAAGCAGCAGGCCACCCGCCAGCATCCGCCTCCACCGCCACCCGCTCAGGCCGCAAAGCAAACAACTCCGCCGCACCCCCATCCACGTCGCGCAACACCTGCACATACGCATTCCCATGCAACAGCATCTGCGCCGCCACCGTCTCGACCAAAGACTGCCCCCCAGACCGCGCACTCACCAGTGCAACGAGCGCCGGATCGGACGCGAGCAAAGGCGCAGACCCCACGCACTCCACCACCAGCTTCACCGCCCGCTGAACGACCGCGTTCCCCAGATACCCCGCCCGCACCTGAGCCTCATACCCCAGCGGCACATCCCCAAAAACCGCCGCGCTAAGCGCCCGCGACAACACCGGCCGCGACTCATCGCGCCCGGATTTCCACCCGAACAATTTCATGCCGATCTCCTGAAAACTGCCCCTCTCCCCTCCGGGGAGAGGGAGGGGCCCGCGCGCCCTTGCGCGTGGGAGGGTGAGGGGCGTGAGGCTAAGGGCACCAATCCCAACCACCCCTCACCCTCCCGTCGCCAAGGCTCCTCCTTCCCTCTCCCCGAAGGGGCGAGGGCAAAAACCTTACAAAACCCGAACAGAAACCCGCCGCACCGGCCCCAACATCACCTCGGTCATAGCCCAAACCAGCGCATCAGCCCGATCCGGCGACCGCCCCGGCCCCTCATACCCCCCGCCAGCAATCAGCCCGCAAAGCTCATCCTCCAGGTCCGGAAACGCCCCCACATGCCAGGCCCGCCCAGACTCATACAAAGCCGCCACCGGCTCAGCCCGCGCCACCTTCCCCAGCGAAGCATGCACCAACTTCACCGGCATCGCCCGATCCGCCCCGGCAAGGACGCTCCCCACCATCTTCCCCCCCTGGTTGGCCTCCGCAATCACCCGGTCCGCCCCATGCCGCGCGGCGCACTCGGCCACAGCCCGAGCCCACCCCTCAGGACTAGCCCCGGACACGCTCGCATCCTCCAGCACATACGCAAACCCATCGACCCCGAGCGCCACCACCACGATCCCACAAGCATCCCCCGGCCCCCCGGAAACACTGCCAGCGGGAGGATCCACCCCCACCACGACCCGCGTCACAGCCGGCGCAAAAGCCACCCGCCGATCCTCCACCAGCTCCCGCGTCCAAAGCGCCCCCGCCACATCCTCGATCAGCTCGCCATCCAGCTCCTGCCGCCCCAACCGCGTCCCCGCATAGGACGCCGTCACTGCCGCGACGAAACTCGCTGGCAGGTGCGGATTGTCCGCAGTCCGCCCGTGAGTCTCGACCAGGTCCGGCAGCGCCATCACCCGCCGCATCAGTGCGATCGGCCGCGGCGTCGTCGTCACCAGCACGCGTGGCCTGTCGCCCAGCCGCAATCCCATCATCAGATTGTCCCAGGTCGCATCGCCGTAGCGCCACTTCGCCAGCTCGTCGCACCATGCCCAGCCATGCTCGGGTCCCCGCAACGCTTCGGAGGCTTCCGCCGAATAGGCATAGGCCCGCGCACCGTTCGCAAAATGCAGTTCGCCCACCGCGCCCCGCCACGCCAGATCCTCGTTATCGCGCGCGACCGCGATCAGCCCGCTTTCACCCTGCACCATCACGCGCCGGACATCGTCGATCGTCGCCCCGACCAGCGCGATCCGCGCGTTCGGGTCATTGCGCGCGATCTGGCAAACCCATTCCGCCCCCGCGCGCGTCTTGCCGAAGCCGCGGCCCGCACGGATCAACCAGATCCGCCAGTCGCCCTCCGGCGGATATTGCCCGTCATGCGCCCAATGCAGCCACCAATCGCGCAGTTCGTTGCGTTGGCCGACCGTCAGTTTCTGGACGACACGCGCACGCTGTACCACCGGCAAGTGTGCGAGTTCCTCCACCAGGTTCCGGTCGATCGCCGCTGAATCGGTCGAGTCCGATCCACGTGGTACGGGCGTTCGCCGCAGGCCTTTCTGCCCGCTCGTCACATTGCCCTTCGAGCGGCCCTTCGGATGGCCCATCACGATTCTCGCGCCCGGCGTCGCGCCAGCGAATCCAGCAGCTTGGTCAGCGCGACATCGGTCTCGGCCGATGTTGCCCGATGGACCTGGTTCCGCTTGCGACCTCGAACCTGATCGGCGCGATGCTGATTGAGCATGGCCAGCGCAAACTGGATCGCGGTCACGCTCGACAGCTGGATCAGCCCGGCGCCCGGCACCGCCTGTCCCTTGTTCCCCGCAACCACCTTGGCCGCATTCTGGAACTTTCGCCCTACCGGCCCGCGCCCTGCCCCGCGCCCTGCCCCGCTCCCCGCATCGTCGGACGCGCCGTCATCGCGCCGATCCTGGTCACCCTGATCGTCCGCGCCGTCTGCAACGCCACCACCCTCGACGCCCCCACCTTCGACACCACCGCGATCGAGCGCCGCAAGCGTCGTCGCCAACAGCAATTCCTCCAACCGCTCGTACCCACGCAGCAGTGCAGCATGCCACCCCGCGGCAAACGCTGGATCGTGCGCACGTCGGTTGTACGCGCCCCCCACCGACATATTGACCACCGCGACCGACGTCGTCACGTTGCCCGTCAGCGCCAGTTGGTCGAGAAACGCCTTCTGCGTCTTCTCGGTCCATTCCTTGGCGCGGGGTTGCCTGATCTGCACGACCCGGTTCTTGCCACCCGCAATCTTGCCGCCCGCAATCTTGGCACCCGCATCCCCGGCTGTAGTCTTGGAGCGGCGCGACTTGCCCTTTGACGGAGCAATGCTCGGATCGAAGCTCGCTGATCTGGTGTCATCCGTTTCAATCTTGCGGGATTTAGTCCTCGACGATGGGATCGTTAGCGGCGCGATTGTTCCGCGCGGGGCCTCGTCCATCCCGCGCAATCGAAGCGGCACCTCCTGCAGAGCGCCCGTCCCTTCGTCGCTTGCGGTACCGACACCGACACCGCTCCCCCCCGCCCTTGTCTGTTTCACCATACAGCACCCCCGTCCCGACCCAGCACCCGCGAGAACGCGAAGAGGCCGGCGACACCCGAGGCTCCCACCCCGACCGTCCCGGCCTCTCTCCGCCGAGCCACCCAGCCCGACCCGCAATTCTTCAGCGTTCCTGTTATGTACCAAACGAGCGTGACGATGTCAAGCTATTTAACCGATCTGGTTCGTGGCAGATTGCTGGCCCTCCGAAGGAGCGCAGCCTGTTTCCCCGCGAAGGCGGGGACCCAGCCTGGGCTCCCGCCTTCGCGGGAGAACAAGGAGGTGGAGCCCGTAATGAGTTTCAGCGCGCCTTCGCTCCGAACGGCACCGATCCTGACGACGCCAGCACGATGCCCGATGCTGAGAATGCGCCCGCATCACCGTTGCGAGCGGCAGCCCTGTGCACGGCGCTGGAGATATTGGCTGCAACATAAGCGAGTTACGCCGCCAGATCGTCCAGTGCATCATGAGACCAGGCGACGATCCGCATCAACCATCTGCCTTGTCGATCGCCGCATGGTAGCGGATCGGCAATGATCACCATTGAAGTCAACAATGTTTTTAGGATGCGCTTGCCGGAACTCTTCCACGAAGACTAATATGCCAAATATTTATACTGATCGTATCTGGGTGGGCACATGAAAATATCGGCACTAGCGACACTTCCCGTACTGTTGTTGGCAAGCGCCTGCGGCGGTAGCGATGGCGGCCAACCAGCCGGAGGCGGTGCCGTAATCGTCACGCCTACCCCGACGCCTACGCCTACCCCTACCCCGACACCGACACCGACACCGACACCGACGCCCACACCCACGCCCACGCCCACGCCCACACTTCCTCCTACTCCGATCATTAGCGACGGAAATTGGTCCACCTTACAAGGCAATCCTGGGCACACCGGCTATGTTGCGGCCAGTTTCGCGACCGCAAGCTTTACTGATGCCTGGACGATTGCCACGTCCAAAGTCCCTAGCGAGGTTGCGGCCCGCTCGGGCACCGTGTTCTTCAATGTCGTCAATGCAGACTTGCGCGTTTATACGCACGCCGTTTCGACTTCGAACGGGTCTTCCCTCTGGGTGTTTGATCTGGGTGACGGCAGCTATTACCCAGGCAAGCCATTTGCCCCATCTTATGCCAACAACCGGGTTGCATCAATTACGTCGAATAACAGTTCAGGCGCTGTTCCCTTACAGGTCATCAACGCGACCACAGGTGGGTATATAAGCACACCGACTTTTGATGCGCAGGGCAGTCGCGGCAGTGTTGCGACGCCAGTAGGTAACGAACTGTTCTTTACATCGGGCTACTATGGCAACGTCGTCTTCAACGCGGACGCCGCTACCGGTGCCAGACTGTGGCGTACGGAGGCCGTCGGTCAATATGGTGGCTATGTGATGCAAGGTGAAAGCGTCGCCGTCGACCAAAACTATGTATACTTCTTCAAGGCTGGCTCACTGGCGGTATTAACGCGAAGCGGAACCTTGGTGAAATCCATAGAAAACCCATTCTTTTCCCAGAATGGGATTAGTTATTTTGGTGAGTACGTCGGCGCACCAATGCTCGATGGAAACGGCCATATATTTACCTTCACGGATAATTATTCCATCGGTAAGTCTCTGCCGATTGCCGCATTCTCGTTGAACGACGACAAGCCTTTGTGGCGCACGGGCTACAGCTATACCGGCCAACCCGCAGTTCGCGGGGATCGGCTTTACGCGATTCGTTCCTCCAGCACGATCGTCGACCTGATTGATGCCTCGACTGGCCTGTTGGCCAGTTCGATCGACGTTGGCGGGACCGACAATCTAACGGGTAACGTGGTGGTGTCTGACAGCCATTTGTTCGTTTCGAGTGCCACCACCACGTTTGCCGTCGATCTGACCAAGAGCAACTTTCCGGTCGCGTGGAAAACGTCGTTCGGCGGCGGCCTTGCCATTACGCCAGACGGTTACCTGATTATTTCTACAACGACTGGGCTGCATGCCGTGAAGCTGAAATGATGCCTCAGCGGGATGTATCGGACGAAGACCTCCGCCAAGCCGTGATGGTCGCTTTGCAAAGCAGCAGGCTTTAAAGACTACCGGAAGGATGAGCTATTTTGCGACGGTTTGCAGCCGCTTCCAATGAAACGGCTGCGCCCATCCCCTCACCGCGTAGGTACAGGCTCCGCGCCCGAATAATCATAAAACCCGCGGCCCGTCTTCCGCCCGAACCACCCGGCCTCGACATACTTCACCAGCACCGGCGCGGGCCGGAACTTCGGATCGCCCGTTCCCTCGAACAGCACGCGCGTGATCTCCAGGCACGTATCCAGCCCGATGAAGTCCGCCAGCGTCAGCGGCCCCATCGGATGGTTCAGCCCGAGCTGGCACGCGAGGTCGATGTCCCGCACGCTCGCCACGCCTTCGCCCAGCGCGAAGCACGCCTCGTTGATCATCGGCATCAGCACGCGGTTGACGATGAAGCCTGGCGCGTCGTTCGCATGCACCACCTGTTTGCCGAGCCGCTCCGCAAACGCCTCGACCGCCGCCACCGTAGCGTCCGACGTCGCCAGCCCCCGGATCAGTTCGATCGGCCGCATCACCGGCACCGGGTTGAAGAAATGCACCCCCATGAACCGCGCCGCATCGGGCGCCGCCTGCGCCAGCCGCGTGATCGGGATCGACGACGTGTTCGACGCCAGGATCGCGTCCGCCCCCAGCACCTTGCCGACCTCCGCGAAGATCGCCCGCTTCACCGCCTCGCGCTCGGTCGCCGCCTCGACCACGATGGAGCACTCGCCCATCGCCGCCACGCTCGCCACCGGCTCGATCAACGCCAGCGCCGCATCGCGCGCCTCGCCTACGATCTTCTCCTTCTCGACCAGCCGGCCAAGTGCCTTCGCAATCCCGGCCTTGCCCTTCTCGGCCGCCTCCAGCGACACGTCCGCCAGCAGCACACGGTACCCCGCCTGCGCCGAAACCTGCGCGATCCCCGCGCCCATCTGCCCCGCGCCGATCACGCCGATCGCCTGTCCCGTCACGCCCATGTCGCTCTCCTAAATCTTTCGCGGTCCCTAACCCCATTTCCGCACAGCACCAAAACTCCCTCCCCTTCAGGGGAGGGTCGGGGTGGGGCCCGTCCCCAAGCAACACCCTCCGAGGGAAAGAAACTAAGGAGCAGGCCGCTCCACCTGAGCCTCAGCCAGATAAACCCCAAACAACCCCTCAGGATCGGTCCACTCCGCCACCGGCGTCCACCCCCCCGACCTCAGCAAGATCCGAGCATCCCGAGCCCCATATTTATGCGAATTCTCGGTGTGGATAGTGTCACCCGCAGCAACCTCAAACGGCCTACCATCCACCTCGAACGCCACGTCGCGCGTCGCTTCCAGATGCATCTCCACCCGAGCCGCATCGTCGTTCCACACCGCCTTGTGCGCAAACGCCTCGACCGGGATCGTGCCCGCCAGTTCGCGGTTGATCCGCTCCAGCAGGTTCAGGTTGAACGCCGCCGTCACGCCCTGCGCATCGTCATACGCCGGCACCAGCACGTCTTCGCCCTTGATCCGGTCCATCCCTATCAACAGCATCGCGCCCACACCCAGCGATGCGCGCATCGCCCGCAACAGATCGACCGCCATCAACGGGATCATGTTGCCGATCGTCGATCCCGGAAAGAACCCGAGCTTCGGTGTGTCCGCAATCGTCTTCGGCAAGCTCAATGGCCGCATGAAATCGGCCTCGAACGGCAGCACCAGCAAATCGGGAAACTGCTCGCCCAGCACCTTCGAAGACTCGCGCAGGAAATCCCCCGAAATATCGATCGGCACATAGACGGACGGCGCCACCGCCTCGAGCAGGATCGGCGTCTTGGTCGAAGATCCTGACCCGAACTCCACCACCGCACGCCCCGCGCCGGCGATCGCGGCCACCTCGACGCACGCCGTCTCAAGGATCGCCCGCTCGGTCCGCGTCGGATAATATTCTGGCAAGTCGGTGATCGCCTCGAACAACTCCGACCCACGCCGATCATAAAACCACCGTGCCGGAATAGCCCGAGGCCGCCGCGCGAGCCCCTCCAGCACGTCCGCACGAAATTGCGGATCGGCCAGCGTCCGCTCGCCGTCCTCGATCTCAGGCTTCAACATCAAAGATCTTTCGCAAGGCGCACGCCGGTAAATTGCCACCGCTGATGCGGATAAAAGAAATTCCGGTAACTCGCCCGCACATGCCCCCGCGGCGTAGCACAACTCCCACCCCGCAAAACAAACTGCGAACTCATGAACTTGCCATTATACTCCCCCACAGCACCCGCCGCAGTCACGAATCCGGGATACGGCCGGTACGCGCTGCCGGTCCACTCCCAGACATCACCGAAGAACGCCGGACCGTTTGCCGCCGGCCGAGGCTCGACCGGCCCCGCGAAATCCATCTGGTTGCCACCGGAGGCATCGTGCGACGCCGCCGCCGCCTCCCATTCGAACTCGGTCGGCAACCGTGCGCCAGCCCAGCTCGCATACGCATCCGCCTCGAATAAGCTCACATGCGTCACCGGCGCCGCCGGATCGATCGCACGCCGTCCGTCAAGCCCGAACCGCGTCCAGCCCGCCCCGTCCCGCTCCCAGTAGAGCGGCGCGACGATGCCCTTGGCCTTCACCCACGCCCAGCCATCCGCCAGCCAATGTCGTGCTTCCGTATAGCCGCCGTCGGCAATGAACGCCGCCCATTCGCCGTTCGTCACGGTCCGGTCCGCGATCGCATGCGGCGCCAGCAACGCGGCGTGACGCGGTCCCTCACAATCGAACGCGAACCCGTCGCCATCATGCCCGACCTCGACGATCCCGCTATCGTGCGCGATCCAGCCGATCGGCCCCGGCATCTCCACCGGCACCTTCCGCGGCGCCGGCCACATCGCCGGCTCCAGCGGGTTCTCCGAAAACATATGGAGGATGTCGGTCACCAGCAATTCTTGGTGCTGTTCCTCGTGATGACACCCAAGCGCTACAAGCGCCTGGGCATCCTCCGACAGCCCGGCCAACGCATCGAGCAGCGCCGCGTCGACATGCGCGCGGTACGCCCGCACTTCGTCGAGCGATGGCCGCGTCACCATACCGCGCCGATCGCGCGCATGACGCCGCCCCTCGGCCTCGTAATAACTGTTGAACAGGAACGGGAACCGCTCGTCATGCAGCGCATAGCCGGCGACGTGATCGCGCAACACGAAGGTCTCGAAGAACCACGTCGTGTGCGCCAGATGCCACTTGGTCGGCGATGTGTCAGGCATCGACTGCACCGTCGCATCGGCATCCGAAAGCGGTGCAGCGAGCGCCAGCGTCAGCGCGCGTACGACGGAGAAACGCTCACTTAGCTCCGACGACTGAAAAGCGATGAGATCTGGACGAATGGGCTGCGGCATCGATTATCCTTCAATGCGTCGCCCGGTACCGCAACGCGCGAACGCCGATCACGCCTGCGCGCGCGTAGCCCCCGGTCGCCATAGAACGTCGCCGGCCCTGTTTTGGTTCACCGCGCGCGACGCCACGAACAGGAAATCCGATAGCCGGTTAACATACGATAATGCCGCGGGGTTCAGTTGCATATCATGCGCCGCTGAGACCGCGGATCGCTCCGCGCGGCGCGAAATCGCCCGTGCCAGATGGAGCGCGGCGGCCTGCGGCGACCCGCCCGGCATGATGAAACTCAGCAACGGGGCAAGGTGGACGTTCATCGCATCGATCTCGCGCTCCAGCCGCTCGACCTGCGCCGGCACGATCCGCAACACCATCTCCGATGGCGCGAACCCGTCATCGCCCGCCCCCTCTCTGGCAGGCGTCGCCAGGTCGGCGCCAAGATCGAACAGGTCGTTTTGGATCCGCTCCAGCACGACCGCGAGCGGATCGTTGCCAAGCGCCACTATTGCCACACCAATGGCGGAGTTCGCCTCGTCGACATCGCCGATCGCTTGCATCAACGCGCTGGCCTTCGACACGCGCGACCCGTCGACTAGCCCCGTCGTGCCATCATCGCCCGTTCGCGTGTAGATCTTGTTCAGCTTGACCATTTTTACCCACCAACGCCAAGACTCGTCATCCTGACGAAAGTCAGGATCCAGAGCCCAGAGCGCATCGCCGATTACTCTGGATCCTGACTTTCGTCAGGATGACGGACGCATACCAACTGCGGAAGTGACCGGCCCCCATGAGTGGAGACAGTCTCTTCGCTAATTCCGCCCGGCTGCGAACAAGATCACCACCACGATCAGGATTGCCAGTGCCTGGAAGAATATCCGCTGCTGCATCATCCGATTCGATTTTAGTGACGCCGCGCTCGGGCCATTGCCATCGCGCACCTGCGCCGTTCCTTCTTGCAGGAACGACACGACGCCCCGCACCAGGGCCACGACGGTCGCGATCATCGCCGCGATCAGGAGGATAACGAGGAATGTGTTCATACGTCTGAATGTAAGCGCACCGACCCTCGCTAGCAATGGCCGGAACAGTGTTGCGAATCCCCTCACGACGCGCGCAAATGCTGCATGTTATACTTGACGCTGAAAGCCTTGATCTCGGGCATTCTTATCGCCGCCGCGTCGGAGATCGCCAAGCGGTACCCCGGCTTTGGTGCGCTCGTCGCTTCGCTGCCGCTCGTATCGGTGCTCGGCATGATCTGGCTCTGGCATGACAAGCCCGACCCGCGAACCATGGCCGCGCACGCTGGCGCTACCTTTTGGTACGTGCTGCCGTCGCTGCCGATGTTCCTGCTGATCCCGGCAATGCTCCGCCACGGTGCACCGTTCTGGGTGTCGTTGGTGGCGGGGTGCGTGCTGACGATCGCGCTGTATGCGGCGATGACGTGGGCGGCGCCGAGGCTGGGGATCGAGTTGTAGCGCACCCGCTCCAAGCAAGAGCACCGCCCCGGCGAAGGCCGGAGCCCAGTTGGAAAGGTCGCAGTAACGAAGCGCAGCGTTCAGTTGGCAACGTCCCCCAACTGGGTCCCGGCCTTCGCCGGGTGGTGACACGTTACAGGCGCCGCCCCCTCCTACTCTAATGTTTCCCCGCGAAGGCGGGATCCAGACTGGGCTCCCGCCTTCGCGGGAGAACAAGGAGTGATGGGCTGCAATCCGTTTCACGGCACATCTTGCTCCGACTCCGCCGCTCACGATCGGCAGCGCCCCCCGATCATCACCCCACCACCGCGCAACCGAGCCGCCAAGGCCACTCCATCCTCCCCCGCCGCCCGCATCTCCGCCAGCGACAACGCCCCATCCCGCTTGGCCAACCGCCGCCCCGCCGCATCCACCACCAGCGGATGATGATGATACGCCGGCACCGGCAACCCCAGCAAAGCTTGCAACACCCGGTGCACGTCCGTCGCCGCGAACAGGTCCACCCCGCGCACCACGTCCGTCACGCCCTGCGCCGCATCGTCCAGCGTCACCGCCAGATGATAGCTCGCCGGCGCATCCTTCCGCGCCAGCACGATATCCCCCTGCGCCAGTGGATTCGGGACAACCGTCCCAACAGTCGCATCATGCCACGCAAGCGGCCCGGTAACTGCCACCGCTTTCGCCATGTCCAGCCGCCAGCAATGCGCGAGAGGGATTCGCGCAGCTACTGCGTCCGCAGACAAACCCCGACACGTCCCCGGATAGACCGGCCCGACATCCCCCTGCGGCGCCGACGCGCTCGCCGCGATCTCTGCCCGCGTACAAAAGCACGGATACACCAGCCCGCGCGCCTTCAACCCCTCCAGCGCAGCATCGTACGTCGCCAGCCGCTCCGACTGGAACAGCAGCGAATCCCACCGCAACCCGAGCCACGCCAGATCCTCCAATATCCCCGCGACGAACTCAGGCCGACTTCGCGTCCCGTCGATGTCCTCGATCCGCAGCAGGAACCGCCCGCCCCGCTCCCGCGCGTAGTCGTGCGCCCGGATCGCCGACACCGCGTGGCCCAGGTGCAACCGCCCCGTCGGGCTCGGCGCGAACCGCGTTACGACCGGTCCGTCGCTCAGCATGCTTGACCGACCGCTACGCGCCGTGCTGTCATGCACCTGTCATCGCTGTCGTCCATAGGGCGCTCTGCGAAGCCTGAGTGGGAGGAGCCGTGTTTCACCCCGACCTGATGCGTCATCCGGATGGTTGTCCGGCGCTCGTGCTCAATGCCGATTACACGCCGCTCTCCTACTATCCGCTCAGCGTGTGGCCGTGGCAAACCGCGGTCAAGGCGGTGTTCCTCGACCGCGTCGACATCGTCGCCACCTATGAACGCGAAGTGCGCAGCGCCAATTTCGCGCTGAAGCTGCCCTCGGTGATCGCGCTCAAGCAGTTCGTCCGACCGTCGCAATTTCCCGCCTTTACCCGCTTCAACCTGTTCCTGCGCGACAAGTTCACCTGTCAATATTGCGGCAAGCTGCGCGATCTCACCTTCGACCATGTCGTCCCCCGCGCGCAAGGCGGTCGTACCACGTGGGAGAACGTCGTCACCGCCTGCTCGCCCTGCAATCTGAAGAAAGGCGGGCGCACGCCAAAACAGGCGGCGATGCCGCTCCACATCGAGGCGATCCGCCCGACCAACTGGCATCTCCAGGAACACGGCCGCAGCTTCCCGCCCAACTACCTGCACGACACTTGGCACGACTGGCTCTATTGGGACATCGAGCTCGAAGCCTGATCGGCTTCGCTACGATGGGAGAAATTATGCAGGTGAAACTGGTAGCGGCACTCGCCGCGACGGGAATTCTGGTGTCCGCGTGCGGCAACAAGGATGAGCAGCGCGCACAGGCCGACGCCAACGCAGTCGGCTTCGTGCCCCCGTCGGTGACGTCCCGGCTCGATTTCGGTGCGAGCATGGAGCGCCGCTTCCGCACGCTCGACCGCAACGGCGACGACCGCATCACCAAGGACGAACTCCCTTCGCCCAACACGCGCATCAAGGCGTTCGACCGCAACAAGGACGGCGTCATTACCGCGATCGAGTGGAGCGAAGGCACGCTCGCCTGGTTCGACAGGATGGACCTGAACCACGACGGCACGGTGACGTCAGAAGAACGTGCGGAATCGCGGAAGCGCTGAGCGTCCGCGGCGTGCCCTTCGAAAATCATCGAAAATTGCCGTCACCCCGCGAAAGCTGAAAGTATGCCCGTGATGCGCGACGTACGCCCGTCCTGGCCCGTCGCCCCAGCGAAAGCTGGGGTATCTCTCGTGGTTCGGGACACCTGCCACACTGCGAGATCCCAGCTTTCGCTGGGACAACGGAGTAGGAGGTGCCAACCTGCGATCGGCGCGCGGGGAGACCCGAGAACAATAATATTACGCTGCGCCAGCGCAATGCATTCGATTTCACGCCTAACGCCTGCCATTCCCGGTTGACCTGATCCCTGCCGCAGCGCAGCAGGGAATCATGGCTAGCCTCCCCGCAATCGCGAACAACGCGGACATCCGCTTCCTCGGCAAACTCCTCGGAGACGTCATCCGCGCCTACGGCGGCGAGCGCCTGTTCGAAGCCACAGAAGCGATCCGTAAAGCCTCCGTCGAGCGCCACCGCCACGTCTCCGAAGGCAAGGACGCCGACAACACCGCCGTCGATCTAAGCCTCGAAAAGCTCAGTCTCGACGAGACACTCGATTTCGTCCGCGGCTTCATGCTGTTCTCGATGCTCGCCAACCTCGCCGAAGACCGTCAGGGCATCGCCGCAGAAGACGGCGCCGACCTAGCCTCCGCAATCGCCACGCTCGAAGCCGAAGGCATCGACCGCACCCAGATCCGCGCGCTCCTCGATCACGCGCTGATCGCCCCGGTCCTCACCGCGCACCCGACCGAAGTCCGCCGCAAGAGCATGATCGACCACCGCAACCGCATCGCCGAGCTGATGGCGTTGCGCGATCTCGGCCGGGACACCACGCCCGATGGCGACAGCGTCGACGACGCGATCCTCCGCCAGATCGCGCTGCTCTGGCAGACCCGCGTCCTCCGCCGCGACCGCCTCTACGTCACCGACGAGGTCGATAACGCGCTCAGCTATCTGCGCGACGTCTTCCTCCCCGCACTCCCCGCACTCTACCAGCGCTGGGACCGCGCGCTCGGCGAACGCACGCCCAGTTTCCTGCGTCCCGGCAGCTGGATCGGCGGCGACCGCGACGGCAACCCCTACGTCACCGCCGACTCGCTCCGAACTGCGCTGTCGAAGGCAAGCGAAGCCGTGCTCGGCTATTATTGCGACGCAGTGCACGCGCTCGGCGCCGAACTCTCGATCTCGACCGAACACACGCCCACAGATGCCGCCGTACAAGCGCTCGCCGACGCCAGCGGCGACAACGCCGCCAGCCGCGCCGACGAACCCTATCGCCGCGCGCTTTCCGGCATCTACGCTCGCCTGTCCGCCACGCACGACGCGCTCACCGGCAAGCACGCCCCCCGCCCCGGCCGCCTCTCCGGCCACGCCTACGCCAACCCCACCGACTTCCGCGCCGATCTCGTCACGCTAGCGCACGGCCTCGGCTCGGCGCTGAAGACCGGCGGCGCGCTCGGCCGCCTGATCCGCGCAGTCGAGACGTTCGGCTTCCACCTCGCCACGCTAGACCTCCGCCAGAACAGCGCCGTCCACGAACGCGTCGTCGCAGAACTGCTGAAAGTCGCAGGCGTCGAACCCGACTACCTCGCGCTCGAAGAAGACGCCCGCGTCGCACTGCTCCGCCGCGAACTCGCGAATGCCCGCCCCCTCACCTCGCGCTTCGCCGAATACACCGAGGAAACCGCCGGCGAACTCGCGATCGTCCAGGCCGCCGCCGACGCGCACGCCGCCTACGGTCCCGCGTGCATCACCAACTACATCGTCTCGATGGCACAGTCGGTCAGCGACCTGCTCGAGGTAAACCTCCTGCTCAAGGAAGTCGGCCTCTATCGCTCCGGCGAAACACCCACGGCGGCAGTCATGGCCGTCCCCCTGTTCGAGACGATCGGCGATCTCGAAGCCGCCCCCGGCGTCATGTCCGCCTGGTTCGCGCTTCCCGAAATCGCCACCATCTCGACGGCGCGCGGCCATCAGGAAGTGATGATCGGCTATTCCGACAGCAACAAGGACGGCGGCTATCTCACCTCCACCTGGCAGCTCTCGAAAGCCTCTACCGCGCTCAAACCGGTCTTCGCGAAGGCCGGCGTCGGCATGCAGCTCTTCCACGGTCGCGGCGGCGCAGTCGGGCGCGGCGGCGGCTCCGCCTTCCGCGCAATCCGCGCACAACCGTCGGGCACCGTCCAGGGCCGCATCCGCATCACCGAGCAAGGCGAAGTCATCGCCGCCAAATACGGCACGCGCGACGCCGCGATGACCAACCTCGAAGCGATCGCCTCAGCCACGCTACTCGCCAGCCTCGAACCCGAACGCCTCTCCAACGCCGACAACGCCAGCTTCTCCGCGGCGATGGACCGCCTGAGCGACACCGCATTCCACAGCTACCGCGACCTCGTCTACGGCACCGAAGGCTTCCGCACCTTCTTCCGCCAAATGACCCCAATCGCGGAAATCGCCGGCCTCAAGATCGGCAGCCGCCCCGCCAGCCGCACCAAGTCCGACCGGATCGAAGACCTCCGCGCGATCCCCTGGGTGTTCAGCTGGGCCCAAGCCCGCGTCATGCTCCCCGGCTGGTACGGCGTAGGCCGCGCGATCGCCGATTTCGAGGACAAGGCGCTGCTGAAGGACATGGCGGAAGGCTGGCCCCTCTTCGCCTCCGCGCTGGCGAACCTGGAAATGGTGCTCGCCAAGTCCGACATCGCCATCGCCGAACGATATGCCGGCCTAGTCGAGGACGACAAACTCCGCGAGATCTTCACCACGATCCGCGACGGCTGGCACCAAACCCACGACGGCCTTCTCACGGTAACAGGCCAGTCCCGCCTCCTCGAAAAACACCCCGCGCTAGACGCCTCGATCCGCCTCCGCCTCCCCTATATCGAGCCGCTAAACCTCCTCCAGATCGAACTCATAAAACGCCGCCGCGCCGGAGAAGACGACCCCCGCATAGGCGAAGGCATCCTCCTCTCGATCAACGCGATCGCCACGGCGCTGAGAAACAGCGGCTAAAATTGTTCCCCTCCCGCAAGCGGGAGGGGAATTATGAGAAGAACGGCGCAGCCACATCCTCGCGCACCCGCATCAACCGCCCGGTCCCCCGGTCCAGCAAAGCCCAGGTCGTAACCGCCTCGAGCTTCACCCGACCATCCTCACCCAAAAACCGAACATGCCGATCGAACCGAGCCCCCCTCGGGCCCCCCTCGACCCAGGTCTCGCCAACAACGGTATCCCCCGCGACCACACTCCCGCGGTAATCGATCTCATGCCGCGTCACGACCCAAACATACGCCAGCTTGTGCGCGGCCGGCGCCACCGCCTCCCAATGCGCCGTGGCGATCCGCTGGATCCACTGCACCCAGACAGCATTGTTGACGTGCCCAAGCTCATCGATATCCGCGTCCTGCGCAGTGATCGAGAGCGTGAACCGGCTCACCCCTCAACGCCCAGCTGCCACAGCACGAAAGCATGCTCCTCCGCACCCTCACGCAAAGACTCGAACCGCCCCGACTTGCCGCCATGCCCCGCCCCCATGTTGGTCTTGAGCAGCAACACATTATCGTCGGTCTTCATCAACCGCAGCTTGGCCGCCCACTTCGCCGGCTCCCAATAGGTCACGCGCGGATCGTTCAGCCCTCCGCTAATGAACATCGGCGGATAAGCCTGCGCCTTGACGTTGTCGTACGGCGAATACGACCGGATCAGCTCGAACGCCGCCTTGTCCTCGATCGGATTGCCCCATTCGGGCCACTCGCCCGGCGTCAGCGGCAAACTCTCGTCGAGCATCGTGTTCAGCACGTCGACGAACGGCACGTCCGCGATCACCGCACCCCAAAGCTCGGGGTCGGAATTGACCACCGCCCCCATCAGCTCACCGCCGGCAGACCGCCCCGCGATCGCGATCTTCCCCGCCGACGTCCACTTCGCATCGACCAGCGCCTTCGCAACATCGACGAAGTCGTTGAAAGTGTTCGCGCGCTTCTCGAGCTTGCCATCCAGATACCATTGCTGCCCCAGATCATCGCCGCCCCGGATATGCGCGATCGCATACGCAAAGCCACGATCGAGCAAACTCATCCGCCCGGTCGAAAACCCCGGCGGGATCGCATAACCGTACGCCCCATAGGAATAGAGGAACAAAGGCGCCGACCCATCGCGCACGAAACCCGCCGGATACACGATCGACACCGGAACCTCGGTCCCGTCCCTCACGACGATCTTCAACCGCTCGGTCGCATACTTGGCCGGGTCGTACCCGCTAGGGATCTCCTGCACCTTGAGCATGGTCCGCTCGCCGGTATCGACATCGTAGTCGTACACCGTCCCAGGCGTGACCATCGACTCATACCCAAGCCGCAACACCGTCATGTCGTACTCAGGATTATCCCCCAACCCGGCGACATAGCTCGCCTCGGGAAAGTCGATCCGCTTACCCTTGGTCGGCGTCTCGTACCGATGGATCGCGATCTGATCGAGCCCATCCTCGCGCCCATCGACCACGAAGAAGTCCTGATAACACTCCACCCCCGTCATATAGAAATGCGGGCTCGCCGGGATCAGTTCGGTCCAAGCCCCCGGCTCCTCGACCAGCGCAGTACAAAGCCGGAAATTCGGATCGACGTCGTTCGTGTGGATGAACAGCGTCCCATCATGCTCGTCCACATCATATTCGCGCCCCACTTTCCGCGCGGAAACCAGGATCGGCACCCCCAAAGGCTCATGCGCCGGCAGCAGATACAGCTCACTCGTCACATGGTCGCTAGTCGCGATCACGATCCACTTCCGCGAACTCGTCTCGCCGACCCCGACGCGAAAGCCCTCATCCTCCTCATGAAACAACACGACGTCGTCGGCGATCGGCGTCCCCAATCGGTGATACCGCGCATTGTCCGTCCGCCACTGCTCGTTCGCCAGTCCGTACAGGAACCCGGCATCGTCCGCAGTCCAGACGATCTCGCTCAGCATCCCCGGAATCACATCGGCCAGATGCTCGCCGGTGACCAAATCCTTGACCCGAACCTCGAACCGTTCGCTGCCATTGTCGTCGATCGCATAGGCCAGATACCGTCCGTCGTTGCTGACGGAAAACGCCCCCAACCGGAAATACTCATGCCCCTCCGCCAGCGCCGGCTCGTCGAGCAACAGCTCGTCGTCACCGCCCGCCACCGGCTTGCGCCACCATTTCTTATACTGCCCGCCAGTCTCGTACGCGGTCCAGTAGAGCCAATCGCCATCCTTCTGCGGCACCGAGGATTCATCCTCCTTGATCCGCGCCTTCATCTCTTCGTAAATCGTGTCGACCAGCGGCTTGTGCGGCGCCATCTGCTCTTCGAAATACACATTCTCGGCCGCCAGATACGCCAGCACCTCGGCGTCATCGACCTCCGGATAGTTCGGATCCTTCAGCCACGCATAGGGATCCTCGATCGTCACGCCATGCGTGGTGAAGCTGTGCGGCCGCTGCTCGGCAATGGGGGGAGTGGTCATGCGGATGTGTTAGCCGTGCCGAGTGTGGAAGCCAAACCCCGTCATCGGGGAGACGGAGACCTGCAAGCTAGCACCTCCCCCACGCTGTCCTACAAACCCAGTTTCTGCCACAACGCCCCTCATGACCCGGCAAAGCCCGCCCCGCGCTCAGCCAGCCGCCGCCCACCCCGGCAGTGCAAGCCCAACGGGACGTGCATCGCACCCGCGCCAGGCTCTGCACTTTGTGAACTTCGTACCCAACGAGAGACCCAAAACATGCCCCCGCTGACCGACCGCCTCGCCGCCCTCCGCACCCAGCTCGCCAGCACGAACCTCGACGGCTTCGTCGTCCCGCTCACCGACGAACACATGAGCGAATATGTCGGCGGCTACGCCCAGCGCCTCGGCTGGCTGACCGGCTTCGGCGGTTCCGCCGGCACCGCAGTCGTCCTCGCAGACCGCGCCGCGATCTTCACCGACGGCCGCTATACGATCCAGGTCCGCGAACAGGTCGATGGCGCAGAGTGGGCGTACGAACCCGTGCCCCAGACCAGTCCCGCCGCCTGGCTCGGCACCCACGCCCCCGCAGGCGGCCGGATCGGCTACGACCCGTGGCTCCACACCGGAACCTGGGTAGCCGAAGCCACCACGGCCCTCGCCGACCGCGGCGCAACGCTGGTCGCGGTCGACGCCAACCCCATCGATGCAATCTGGACTGACCGCCCCGCCCCCTCGCCCGCCAAGCTGACCGTCCAGCCCGACCAGTTCACCGGCGCCTCCTCCGCAGAAAAGCGCGCGAAGATCGCCGACTGGCTCTCCGAACAGAATGCCGACGCAGTCATCCTCTCCGCACTCGACTCAATCGCTTGGGCCCTCAACGTCCGCGGCGACGACGTCGATCACACACCGGTCGCGCTCTCCTATGCGATCGTCGGCGCGGACGGCACCACCGACCTGTTCGTCGCCCCCGACAAACTCGACGACACCGTCCGCCAGCATCTCGGCAACGCCGTCCGCCTCCACGACCGCCCCGCCTTCGCCGCAGCCCTCGGCACCTACGCCGGCAAGCGCGTCGCCGCCGATCCCGAACGCGCGGTCGCCGCGATCACGCAAGCGCTCCAGGCCGGCGGCGCGAAGATCCTTCCCCTTCGCGATCCGGTCGTCCTCGCAAAAGCCATCAAGAACCCGGTCGAGGTCACCGGCCACCGCGCCGCCTCCGCCCGCGACGGCGCAGCCCTCGCGCGCTTCCTGCGCTGGGTCGAAATCGAATGCGTGAAGGGTAACCAGACGGAACTCAGCGCCGCCGCCAAGCTGCTCGCCTTCCGCGAAGAGACCGGCGTCCTGAAGGACACTTCGTTCGACACGATCTCCGCGACAGGCCCGCACGGCGCGATCCCGCACTACCACGTCACCGAGGAGTCGAGCGCCCCGATCGAGCCCGGCCAGCTCTATCTGATCGACTCCGGCGGCCAATATGCGGACGGCACCACCGACGTCACCCGAGTCATGCCAATCGGCGAACCCACGGCAGAGATGCGCGACCGGTTCACCCGCGTCCTGAAAGGCCATATCGGCATCGCTACGGCGGTCTTCCCCGACGGCACGATGGGCGGCCAGATCGACGCCTTCGCCCGCCGTCCGCTCTGGGAAGCCGGCCTGGATTTCGCCCACGGCACCGGCCACGGCATCGGCGCCTATCTCGCGGTTCACGAAGGTCCCCAACGCATCGCCGCACCCAACTATCCCGGCGGCGCCGCGATGGAGCCCCTGCGCGCGGGCATGATGCTCTCCAACGAACCCGGCTATTACAAGGCCGGCGAATACGGCATCCGCATCGAGAACCTGATCCTGATCGAACCCCGCGCGATCCCCGGCGCCGACCGCGAGATGCTAGGCTTCGAGACGCTCACCTTCTGCCCGATCGAACGCACGCTGATCGAGCCAGCGCTACTGACGGCCGAAGAGCGCCACTGGGTCGACGGCTATCATGCAAAGGTGCTGGCGGTCCTGACCCCCGAAATGACAGACGCGGAAGACCGCGCGTGGCTGACCGCCAAGTGCGCCCCGCTCAGCTAGATGGCTCATCCTTCGCAGGCGCAGCCCCAACGGCACGCGCCTGCGCCTTCCGCCGCCGCAAATTCTCCCGCAGCGCGGCCGCCATCCGCTCCGCCTTCTCCGCCGCCTTCCGATCCCGATCATCCATAAATACGCCCTACATCGCGGCAGGATGCCTTGACAATCGCCCCGCCCTCGTCTCTTAGCCCCACTCCGCCGGCAGCGATGCCAGCGAGTGCTGCCGTAGCTCAGTGGTAGAGCGCATCCTTGGTAAGGCTGAGGTCGTGAGTTCAATCCTCACCGGCAGCACCAGTATTCCCCGGCTGGTCGACGATCCGAAGCGACGTCGACCAGCGCGGATACCCCCGCCGCTTACGGCTTCCTGAACTTGTAGACGAACTGGTCGGTCTTGCCGCGGATCTCCGGGTCAAAGACCGCCTTGCTGTGATCGTCCGCGGGATTGCGCAGCACGGTAGACTCGCCGACGAACTTGAAGCCCGCCGCCTGAACCTGCGCCTTGACCGCGGCGGGATCGATCCGGTGCCGTGTCTCGGTGCCGCTCATGCCGGTGCCGGCCGCGTCGGCGTGATCGATGACGATGTACGTCCCTCCGCGCTTGAGCATCCGAAACACCGCACCGTCGAACGCTCGCAACGCCGGTTCGCCCGCGCCCTTGTTCGGAATGTCGTGATAGTTCTGCGCGGTCCAGAACAGGTCGACCGGCACGGGCGAGGTAGGCAGGTTGGTCGTTTGCACCGCGGCGGTCACGTTGGCGAGGCCGCGGGCCTGTAGCGCCGGTGACGACTTCTCGGCATATTTCGCACCAGCCGCTGGCCAGACGGCGTAGACATGCCCCTTGGGGCCGACCACGCCGGTGAAGATCCGCGTCCAATAGCCCGCACCCGGCAGGTAATCGACGACGACGCTGCCCGGCTTCAGGCCAGAGAACGTCACCACCTCCGCCGCCTTGCGCCGTGCATCGTCGCCTTGCTGGTCGGCGCGTGCAGGGTCTGCCAACGCCTTGGCGATCGCGGGGCTGATCTTTTGCGCCTGTGCCGACATCGTTCCCGCCACGATCGTCATCGCCAGTGCGGCGCCCATCAGAACAGGTCTCATCATCCGTCTCCCATCGTTCCGGGCGACACCGCCGGACCTGCCGGCAGGATCGTCCGGAAGACGACGCTAGTCCAGATCGTTCTCGCTGATCACGACGGTCTCCTGATCCGGATCGCGGGCCAGCGCGACGACGCCGAGTTCGGCAATCTCGTCGGCATGCTGCCTGAAAATCGCCACCGCATCGCCCTCAGGGGATACCGTGCTGAGCGCCTCGAGCACATCATATTGCACTGCGAACTGATAGCGTTCCTCGCTCACCTCCGCCTCGAACTCAACTTGCCGCAGGTTGCTATTGTCTTCGAGAGTCTTGGTGTCGATGTTCAAACGGTCGTCGGCCATGTCTTTACTCCTCGCTATGAGCCGACAACAGTCCGGGGGCGGAATCGAGCCATGATCGCCCCCGGAAAGTGTCGCCGCCAGCGTCCCGCCTAGTGCCCGATCTGGAAGCTCGCGCGCAGCGACAGCGCGATGCGGCCTTGTTGCTGCTCGGCATTGAACTCGCCGCCTATTCGGAAGATGCCGTTGCCGCCGACCCCGCGCAGCTTGCCGACCCAGCCGCTGGTGCGCTTGTCCGGGGTCAGCGTGAACGACGGGCCGCCGCCGGTCTCGCTATAGCCATCTTCCTTGAGCTTGTAGTAATCGATCGCGAGCACCGGGCGGAAGATCAGCATGCCCTTGCCCGCCTCATACGACAGCCCGCCGGACGCGGCGAAAAGCGTGCCGTCCCAGCCGGCCTTCGCGGTGCGGGTAACCGCCTCGCTGCCGATCGCACCTGTGAACTGGCGCGAGCCGTCGAACTTGATCTTGGCGCCCGACGCGCGTGCGTTGGCCTGCAGCCTGCCTCAGCGCCCGCGCCAGTATCCGGCCACCTCATACTGGTCGGAATTCACTTCGTTATCCGTGCCGTCGTCCGCGTCCTGTCCGTGGAGATAGGCGATCGAGGTGCCGAAGTTACCCACGCCGGTCTTGTACTCGGCGCTCGCCGAGACGCCCCAGCCACTGATGTCATAACCTGCGGTATCCGCGACGCTCTTCGACGTGCCCCATGCGACCTGCGTCACCCAATAGCCCCACTTGCCCTCGTCCTTGAACGGGCGGTGTGGGTCGGCGAGCACCCGGGCGGTCGCTCGCAACTCATCGTGACCGCCTCGAACGTACCGCCGGCATGGTCGGCAGCATATGGCGGACCGACCCGCGAAACGCGTCGGCCTCGGTGATGTTCAGGAACGCGCCGCCAACCTTCGCGTCGTTGCCGAGCGCCTTGTAGATTGCGTCATAGGCCGACGCCTGCGAGCGGTTGAGCCCGAGTTCGGTCGACGATTTGCGCGCGACGTCGACTGCAAGGTCGTTGCCCGTGCCGGCCACTGTGCCGTGCGCGACGTCGAATACGTCGTTGCTGCTGCCGAAACGAACGTCGCCGACGATCGCCGGTCGATTCGCTGCCGGTGACCGATGTCTGACCGTTATGCGTGAAGGCACCGATCAGTGGGCCGCCGAGCCAGACGCCTGTAGATTTATCGCCCTTCACCGTGATCGCGCCGCTGTTGACGATCGCGCCCGTGTACGCGCCCGCGGTCGGGATACCGGTCCGTCCGATGCCGGCCGCGAACGGGCCGTCGAGGTCGCCGTCCTTGTGGGTGTCGGTCGCGGCATAGCTTTCGTCGATGATGATCTTGCCGGTTGCCGCGTTGGTGATGCCGCCGCAGGTTTCTGCGTTGGCGAGGATGCCGGTCGATCCGCCGACGTTGGTGCTCTGGATCGTGCCTTCGTTGCTCACCGAGTTGACGCTGTCGACCGTTATGCGGATGTTGGAGGAGCACCGGCCTTGATCGTCGAAGTCCGGACCGCATCCGTCCGCTTGGTGTCGATGACGGTCTGCGCCTGGGCGCCCGTCGTTACCGCGAACAGGCAGGTGGTAGTCAGCAGGAGACGACGCATACGGAACCCGCTTCGACGTGTTTTCGAGAGGAGGACGGAGACGCGGCCCGCGAACTTTGAACCTTGACGCAGTATGGCGCGGCACCAGGACCGCGGCGGCGCGTTATCAGCCCGACATCTTCAGGAAAATGCCAGCATGATCACCACCATCGCCGAACTCGACCGCATCCGCGACGACAGCAAGCGCCTCGTCACGACACGCTCGATGATGTCGGCAGGCGCCGCCGTCGTGCCGATCCCCGGCGCGGATATCGTCGCGGACATCGGCCTGCTCACCAAGCTGCTGCCCGAGATCAGCAAGCGCTTCGGGCTCGATCACGAGCAGGTGCAGAAGCTCGAACCGCAGATCGCACAGCAGGCGCTGGTGATGGCGTCTAGCCTGGGCAACACGATGATCGGCCGAATGGTGACGAAGCGCATCGTCGTCGCTCTCCTCCGCCGCGTCGGCGCCCGAATCGCGGTGGGATCGATGGCGAAGTTCGTGCCCTTCGCGGGATCGGCGGTGGCGGCAACGATCAGCTTTGGCGCGATGAAGCTCGTCGGAAATTCACACGTCGACGATTGCTACAAGACGGCCCTCGCCTTGCTGCCCGCCGATCAACGCGCGCTGGTGAACGCCAAAGGGTGACTCTCGTTATCCTCCCCTGCCAGGGGGAGCTGGCGCTTGCCAGACGGAGGGGGAGGCAAGCGATCACGTCGGTTCCGTGCCCTCCCCCGTCTCGCTGCGCGATCCCCCCCTTGCGGGTGAAGATCGAGAGGCAGGTCTAGAACGCCGCGTCCAGGCCGATGCGGATCGTCCTTGGGCGCTGCGGAGTGATTTGGCCGCTCCCTACCTGGAACGGCGTCCCGAGCGCGAACCGGTTGCCGACGCTGTCGGTCAGGTTCGTAACTCCAAACGTCACCCCCAACGAAGGCCGCCCGACACGCGCCGTCAGCGCCGTATCGAGATAATTCCCCTGTTCCTCGCCGAGCACCGGGCCAACACCCAAGCGCGACCGTCCGACATACCGTGCCCACCCATATACCCGCAGTTCCAGGTCACCTCCGACGTCGCGCCGGTAATCCGCCCCCAGTCTCCCGGCATAGCGCGCGATGTTCGGCACCTGGCTCATCCGCGCGAGCGCTACTAATAGCGCTGGGCTCGGTTCGTTCACGCGGCTGTCGTTATAGGTGAACCCCGCGTCCAGCGTCAGCCCGGCGACCGGCTTCCACCCGCCCGCCGCGCTGAACGTCCAGATCCGCCCCTCGCCGATATTGGCGGTACTCGGCAGGCCGGTCGCGTCAATGAAGTCTGCCTGGATATCCTGCCAGATCGTGTGGGAGACGCTCGCCGTCAGGTACGCGCGATCGACGCCGGCCAACCCGTAGCGCACGCCGCTCTCCAGCGTCCGCACGCGATCATTCTCGAACCGCCGCACGAAATCGCTCTCGATCGCCAATCCGCCCGGCCGGAATCCCTGCTGGTATCGCCCGTATAGCGACACGTTCGGCAACACCGCCGCGATTAGCGAGGCGGAGGGCAGTACGCTCGTCTCGATCCGGTCCGCCGTCACGCGCGCACGGGCGAGCGCGACTGCCTCAAGCCTTGCCGGCGCGATGTCCTCGCCGGTCCCGGCCAGCGACGCCCGCGTGACGCGCGCGCCAGCGGTGACGGTCAATCCGCGCACCAACTGCACGCTCCCTTCGCCGTACAGCGTCGCCTCGTCGATGCTGTTGGTCACGCCCGCCACCGGGGCCGGCGCATCGACCGGGCCGAGCGAGCGCGACAACCGCGTGCGATTATGCGTAAAACTACCGCCGACCACCCAGCCAAATCCGTTCCGCATAGGCTGCCACACCCGTGTCTCGTTCGCGATCATGCTGGTCGCATTGCGTTGCGCAAATACGCGCGGGCTGCCCGCGTCCGTCGTCAGGGGGCTGCCGAATGCAGGCCAGTTGGTACTCGGTAGCATCGGATCGACTGCTGGCAGGGTCGCGTCGTACCGCTCGGTCAGCGTCTGGCGGACGATCCCGGTCGAGGATTTGACGTTCAATCCGCCGATCTCGCCCGACACGACAACCTGCCCCATCGTGTAATCCGCAGAGAAGCCCTGCACGATCGCGCTCGATCGGGTCAGCGGGGACGCGTCGCGGTCGGCATATTGGCTGTCGCCGCCCTTGGTCCATTGCCCGATGCCGCCAAGGTCGACCGTCCAGCCATTCCCCGCATCGAGCCGCAGTGCAGCCCGCCCACCACCGATCCGAGTCCGGTTGACGTCGCGCCGGTCGAGCACCGGATTGTCGATATAGCCGCCCTCGCTCACGCCGTAACCCACGACGCGCAGCGCCATGCGCTCGCCGAGCGGCACGTTCAACGTCGCGCCCAGGTCGGCACCCGGATCACCGTGCCACGTCGCCGAGAGCCCCCCTGCGATCGACGCCGACACCGCGCCCAGTTCCGGCGCGTTTGGCACGGTGCGGATAATGCCCCCGAGCGATCCCGCGCCGTACAGCGTCCCCTGCGGCCCTTCGAGCACCTCGACCGAAGCGATATCGTACAACCGCAGGTCTGGATCGGGCGCGTTGTAGCTCAACCGGAGGTCACCGAAATATTGGCCCACCGTGGTCTGGGTCGGCCCGGTAAAGCTCGAGTCGGCGATGCCGCGGATGAACAGCTTGTTGCGCCCGGCGCCAAGATGCGTCGACGATACGCTTGCCAGCCGCGCGAGGATCGCTTCGGTCCCGCCCGCACCGCCGAGTGCGAGATCGACCCCGTCGAGCAGCGCCACCTGTCCCGCGAAATCGCGCAACCGAACGTCGCGCTTGCTGCCGATGACGACGATGTCCGCGCCCTCTGCCGCCGGTGCAACGACGGAAACGACCTTCGATCGCCCCACCCGAACCGAGGCAACACGCGGGGCCCGGGGCACGAGCCGCCACCCGACCGGCCCAGCGGCAAGGACATCCGCATTTGCCGCAGTCGCCAGCTGGTCGAGTGCCTTACGCGCGCTCATCCGCCCGCGCACCGCCGGTACGCGCCGCGCCCATAGCCCCGGATCGCCGACGACGATACTTGTCCCCGATTGCCGCCCGAGCGCCAGCACCGCGTCCCCAAGCCGCCCCGCCGGCAAATCGACCGTATTCTGCCCCGCCTGCGCGGGGGTGGCGACGGCGAGCGCCGCGACGACCAGACATCCGCGCGTCCTCACGAGCGCGAGGACATCGCCCAGTGACCGCCACGCTTGCGGATCGTGACACCCAGCAGCGGCGCCGCAAGCCGTGGATCGCCCGACAGCTTGGCGGTCGCTATACTGCCGCTGAACGCGCGCTTCGCAACGCCCGGATCGGCGCGCAGGTCGATGCCGAGTGCGCGCGACAAATCGTCGGCGACCTCGGCCAGGGTCGCGCCTTCATACGCCAGCACGCTGTCGCGCCACGATCCGACGCTGGCCACATCGACCGCCGTCACGGTCGCCTTGCCGTCGCGCACGAGCAGTCCCTGCCCCTTTACGAGCCGGATGCCGTCACGCCCCGGGTTATAGTCGACCGCGCCTTCCGACACGGCGACGCGTGTCTCGCCTAGCGCGAACTTCACGTCGAACGCGGTGCCGACATCGACCAGCCGCGCGCCGCCGACGCTCACCTCGAACGGATCGCTATCGTCGTGCCGGACCACGAACATGGCCTCGCCGTGCTCCAGCGTCGCGATCCGCGGGTCGTCGCGATCGAGCATCAGCCGAGTCGCACCACCCATCACGATGCTGCTTCCATCGGCGAGTTGCACCGTCCGCATGGCCCCCGCTGCCGTCTCGACCGCATAGGGGTGCGCGCGCGTTTCGATCGCCTCGTAGCCGACGAACAACGCCAGCGACGCCGCGATCGCCCCACCGGCCCAGACCGGCCAACGTCTCCGCTGAGACTGCATCACGATCGGCGCGACCGGCACGGGCGGCATCGACGCCGTCATCTCCTCGATATCCATCGACATCGCATGATACGCCACAGCATGACGCGGGTCCGCCTCCAGCCAGGCGTGGAACGCCGGCCAGTCGTCGAACGCGTCATTGCCGGTCCGGACGACCCAGTCCAGCGCGGCCCCGTTCAGCCCGGCCCCGTTCAGCGCAGGCGCGTCGATATCGTCATGCTCCGCCATCATGGCCTCCTATAGCCGAAGACGGAGACGTTGCGATCAAGCCTCATCATAAACTCGCTTTGCATCGATCATCGCGCGATACGCCTTCCGCAGGTCGCCTTCGACGGTGCTGAGGCTTACCCCGAACTCAACTGCGACAGCGCGCTGCTCGATGCCGTCGATGCGGTGGCGACGGAAGATCCGCGCTGCCCGGTCGCCGACCGACTGCAACGCCGCCTCCGCCAAGGCCGCCTGCTGGCGCGCGATCACGACGCGTTCGGCGGACGGCTCCTCGGAGCGGCCGAGCGACGGTCCCCCCGTCGCCTCGGTCCATTCCCGATCGCGCTTCTCCGCCTGCCGCACCGCACGGTGGCGATCGAGCATCAAATTGTTCGTCATCCGGTACAGATAGGACAGCGGCGACGCGATCGGCCCGGTCGGTGCCGTCTGGATCCGCACCCAAAGCTCGTGCACCAGATCCTCCGCATCGCTCGCACCGAGCGAGCGGAGAAACCGCAGCAGCGTATCGCGGTTCGCGAGGAAAACGGCCTCAAGGCCCGAGGAGTCCATGTCATGCCCGTGTCGATAGGCCGCCGATCGGCGCTCGGCGGCGCCGTGTTCCCGGCGGGACGTACAGCGCTTGGCGGGGAGACACAATCGACCCGCCCGCCACCTATCGGTGCAGCAGCGTCCAGCCTTGCGGCAGATAGTCGGTCGACATGTAATAATAGAACAGACACGTCCCGTCGCGACGGTAGGTGCCGCCCTTGACGAGGCCCAGCGCGGTGGTCCCTTCGAACACCGGTGCGCCGCTGTCGCCGGCCTTGCACGTCGGCCCCTCGACCGCGACCCAGGTCGGCAGGCACGCGCCACCGCACAGATCGCCCGCCGGGGCGAAATCGACCATCGCGATCACTGCGCAGCTATACCCGGTCCGCTCGCCGCGATGACACACGAAGTCGCCCGCGCGCGTGCTGGTGCGGTAGCGCCACGTCGCGACCGGCCGGGCGATCGTCTTGGCGGTATCGGCGTAGAACAGCGGGGCGTAGCTGACGCCCGGGGCCGTCGCGACGTTGACCTGCACGTCCTGATATCCCCAGCCCCATTGCCCGACGAACGCCAGTGGCCATTCCTCGCGGCTGCCGTCCGAAGGGCGCTTGCCGACGTAGGAGAGCGTGTCCGGGCAATGCGCCGCGGTGACCACGCCGTTGCGCATCCCGTCGGACACGACGAAGCCGGTCGTGCAGGCATAGCGCTTGCCATCGACGGTGCCGACCACGCGCGCGCCACCCTCGATCGCGCCACCCTCGATCGCACCGCCCTCGATCGCACCGCTTTGTGCAGGCGTCACGCCGGTTGCAGGGGGAGCAGCCTCAACCTGCATGTCGACCGGCGGCCGATCGACGAAATCGATGCGCACCGGCACGCCCGTCATCGCCGCGATCCGCGCGCGCAATTCGCCGTTCCGGTCGAGATCGGCGTCGGCGCTGGCGGTCATCACGACCAGTTCGCCGGTCCGCTGGTCCACGCCAAGTCCGGGCGGATGCGGCAGGGAGTCGCGGATCTTCGCCTGATAGGTGGTGATCACGGCGAGCACCGCGTCGCGCGTCGCGGTCGCGCCGGTGCGGAAGACGATTGGAACGGTCATCCCGCCGGCGACGACCTGCTGGTCCGGCACGGGATCGGTGCCGGTCAGCAGCACGACGATCCGGTAGGTCGGCAGATGCTCGATCGCGATCCCGGCCCAGCGGTCCTTGAAGGTTTCGCGCAGCGCGTCGGTCGCTGGCACGCTGTCGCCCTGCGCACGCAGCCGCCGCAACGCCTCGTCGAACGGCACGCCGAACCGACGCGCATATTCCGCCGCGTCCTGCATCAGCGCATCGACCGGCAACTGCACATGCGCCGCGCCACTCGTGGGCGGGGGAACGACCTGGGCTGCGGACGCGGTCGCCATGGCAACCGCAAGCAGCGCGCTCGCCATTCCGCGAACCGCCATTCCGCAAACCAAAGTCTTCGACATACGCGGCAATCCTGGAGGTGTTGGGCGATTATGGCCTGATACCGCCATGATCTGAACCGGTGCTGGCGTGCAAGCGATCGAGATGATTGCGCGCGATCTCGCAAGCGTCCTATCAAGCACGCCATGAAGATCCTGATCTCCGCCAGCCTCGCCGTGCTCGCCATTGCGAGTGCCCCTGCCGCCGCCCGGCAACTCACCATCGACGACGTGACGATGCTAAGCCGCGTCGGTGCGCCGACCACGTCGCAGGACGGACGCTGGCTCGTCTGGGCGCAGCGCGAGACCGATCTCGCGGCGGACAAGGGGCGTTTCGACCTCTGGCGGCTCGACCTCAGCACGCCGGGCGCTACGCCGGTGAAGCTGCTCGCCGATCCGCAGGTCAACGAGAACGACCCGCAGATCGTCGGCAACACCGTATATTTCACGTCCGATAAGGGCGGTGAGGATGCGGTCTGGTCGGTGCCCGTCACGGGCGGGACTCCGCGCAAGCTCACCAGCTTCAACGGCGGGTTCAGTGGCTTCAAGGTCGCGCCGACCGGCGACAAGCTGCTCGTCTGGGCGGATCGCAAGCCCGGCGCGCCGAGCCTGGAGCCGGCGATGGTTAAGAAGGACCCGAACGCGGGGGCCGGGCGGACCTACGACCAATTGTTCGTGCGGCATTGGGATACATGGGCGGACGGCACGCGCTCGCAGCTGTTCGTGTTGCCGCTGACCGCCGCGGGTGCGACCGGAAACGGTGTTCCGCTGGTTGGCGCGCTGGTCGGCGATACGCCCTCCAAGCCGTTCGGTGGCGGCGAGGAACTGTCGTGGAGCCCGGACGGCCGCACGGTGTATTTCGCGATGCGCGAAGCGGGTCGGATCGAAGCGCTCTCGACCAATCTCGACATCTTCTCGGTGCCCGCGGATGGCTCTGCGGCCCCGGTCAACCTGACCGTGGCGAACAAGGCGACCGACAACCTCCCGACGGTGTCACCCAACGGCCGCGCGCTCGCCTATTTCGCGATGCGGCGGCCGGGGTTCGAAGCGGATCGTCAGGTTCTGACGCTGCGCGATATCGCGAGCGGCAAGACGGTGTCGCTGACCGAGCGCTGGGACCGGTCGGTCGGCTCGATCGCCTGGTCGCCCGATTCGAAGTCGCTCTACGTGACCGCCGACGACACGCAGGAGACTCCCTTGTTCCGCGTCGATGCGTCGAGCGGTGCGGTCACGCGGCTCACGCAGGAGGGCCATGTCGGCGCAGTCGCGATCACGCCGCGGGGGCCTGTGGTGGCGATGGACAGCCTCACCGCACCGGCCGATTTCTTTCGCCTGGGCACCGGCGCACCGCAGCGGCTGACGCAGGTCAACGCGACGAAGCTCGCTGGGATCGACATGCCGACGGTCACGCGGTTCAATTTCAAGGGCGCGAACGCCGACACCGTCTGGGGCTATGCGGTGCAGCCGTACGGGAGCACCGGCAAGGTCCCGATCGCCTACATGGTGCACGGCGGTCCGCAGGGATCGAGCAACAACAGCTGGTCGTATCGCTGGAACCCGGCGGTATTCGCAGGCGCGGGCTACGGGCTGGTCGCGGTCGATTTCCACGGGTCGACCGGGTACGGCCAGGGCTTCACCGACGCGATCAGCAACAATTGGGGCGGCTGGCCGCTCGAGGATCTGCAAAAGGGGCTGAAGGCCGCGACCGACAAGTTCGCGTGGCTCGATGCCGACAATGCCTGCGCGCTCGGCGCGTCCTATGGCGGCTACATGATGAACTGGTTCGAGGGGCAGTGGCCCGATCGCTTCAAGTGCATCGTCCAGCATGACGGCGTGTTCGACGCGCGCGCGATGGCGTACGAGACCGAGGAGCTCTGGTTCGACGAGTGGGAACATGGCGGGAAAGCCTATTACGAGGACCCGCAGGCGTTCGAGAAATGGAACCCGGTCAATTACGTGGCGAAGTGGAAGACGCCGATGCTGGTGATCACCGGCGAGAAGGACTTCCGCATTCCGTACACGCAAGGGCTGGCGACGTTCACCGCGTTGCAGCGGCGCGGGATCCCGTCGCGGCTGCTGGTCAATCCGAACGAGAATCACTGGGTGCTCAAGCCGAAGAACTCGCGGCAATGGTATGGGGAAGTGCTTGGCTGGATGAACAAGTGGACGGCGAAATAGGGAACTAATCTTCTCAAAGAGCCACCACCCCGGCGAAGGCCGCGGCCCAATTGGGAAGGTCGAAGGAACGAGGGGCCGTCCGCCCTTACCTCCGTTCCCCAATTGGGCCCGGCCTCCGCCGGGGTAGTGTTTTTATAACCGACCGCGACGTGTTTCCCCGCGAAGGCGGGGACCCAGACTGGGCTCCCGCCTTCGCGGGAGAACAAGGAAGGGCGACCGCGCCCTCGTCCTCAGTGCGCCTTCTTGCCCTTCACCGCATGCAGCCCCAGCGCGATCGCGCCGCCCAAAATCAACCCGACGATCCCCGAGAAGAACGCGTTCACCGCCCAGTTCACGCCCCCCTTCGCCAACGGCATCGCCGCCGCCGCGGCGCTCTCGGCCGTGTGGTGGATCCAGTGCGGGACCGCGGTGAACCCGAAATCCTCGACGCCGTGGACGATGATCTGGCCGCCGACCCACACCATCGCGGCAGTACCGATCACCGACAGCGCCGACATCACCAGCGGCATGCCCTTCACCAGCCCGCGCCCGAGCGCCTGCACCGCCGCGCCGTTGCGCTGCGCCAGATGCAGCCCGATGTCGTCCATCTTCACGATCAGCGCGACCACGCCGTACACCGCGATGGTGATGACGATGCCGACGAGCGCGAGCACGATCGCCTGCTCCCAGATCGGCTTGGTCGCGACGTCGGACAGCGCGATCACCATGATCTCGGCGGACAGGATAAAGTCGGTGCGGATCGCGCCCGAGACCTTCTGCGCCTCCAGCGCCTTCGGGTCGGTCGGCGCGTCGACCACCTCCTCGGCATGGCCGCCGCCGAACGCCTCGAGGATCTTCTCCGCGCCCTCGAAACACAAATAGGTACCGCCAATCATCAGCAACGGCGTCAGCAACCACGGCGCGAACGCACTCAGCGCCAGCGCGGCGGGCAGGATGAAAACCAGCTTGTTGCGGAACGAGCCAAGCGCGATCTTGCCGATCATCGGCAGTTCGCGCTTCGGCTCGAAGCCGACCATGTAGCGCGGCGTCACCGCGGCATCGTCGACCACCACGCCGATCGCCTTGCTGCCCGCCTTGCTGGTCGCCGCGCCGATATCGTCGAGGCTGGCGGCGGCGAGCTTGGTGATTCCGGCAATGTCGTCGAGCAGTGCGACCAATCCTGTCGGCATCGATGGTATCCTTTGCGTGGGTATCGGCGCTCGGTAACGTGACAGGATTGTCATGCAACGGCTTTCGCACTTGCGGTAGTGCATGGCGCGCGGAATGGTTGCAGCCGATACGCCCGAACCAACAGGACGAGCCATGACAGACGACTTCATCACGAACTTGCCCAAGGCGGAACTGCACCTGCACATCGAGGGCAGCCTGGAACCGGAGCTGATGTTCGCGCTGGCCGAGCGCAACAAGGTCGCGATCCCGTTCAAGAGTGTCGAGGACGTCCGCGCGGCGTACAGCTTCACCAATCTCCAGACCTTCCTCGACATCTATTATGCCGGTGCCGCGGTGCTCCAGACCGAGGAAGATTTCCGCGATCTGGCGGTCGCCTATTTCGACCGGGTCGCGGCAGACGGCGTCGTCCATGCCGAGATCTTCTTCGATCCGCAGACACACACGCATCGCGGCATCCCCTTCGACGTCGTCGCGCGCGGGCTGTTTGCAGGCATCGACGAGGCGCAGGCCAAGCACGGCATGAGCGTCGGGCTGATAATGAGCTTCCTCCGCCATCTCGACGAGGAGGACGCGTTCAAGACGCTGGCGCAGGCGGAGCCGTGGCTCGACCAGTTCATCGGCGTCGGGCTCGATTCGTCCGAGGTCGGCCATCCGCCGTCGAAGTTCGCACGCGTCTTCGCGGCGTCGGCGGATGCCGGGCTGATGCTGTGCGCGCATGCCGGCGAGGAAGGCCCACCCACCTATATCCACGAGGCGCTCGATATCCTCCAGGTCGACCGGATCGACCACGGCAACCGCGCGCTGGAGGATCCGGCGCTGGTCGCTCGGCTGGCGCGTGATGCGATGACGCTGACCGTGTGTCCCTTGTCGAACGTGGCCTTGCGCAACGTCGACCGGCTCGAGAACCACCCGATCGACCGGATGCTCGATCTCGGCCTGCGCGCGACGATCCATTCGGACGATCCAGCCTATTTCGGTGGGTATATCGGCGAGAATTTCCGCCAGACTGCGCGGGCAAAGAATTTGTCGCGCGAACAGGTGGTGACGCTCGCGCGCAACAGCTTCCTCGGCAGTTTCCTCGACGACGACGCGCTCAGCGGCCACCTCGCGACGCTCGACGCCTATGTGAAAGCCTATTCGTGATCGGACGCTTTCTGTCGGTCTTCGAACCGTTCATCCTGATGCTGCTCGGTACCGTGGTGCTGGCGAGCTTGCTGCCGGCGCGCGGCGAGATGGCGACGATCGTTGGCTATGCGGCGGATATCGGCATCGTCCTGCTGTTCTTCCTGCACGGCGCGAAGCTGTCGCGGGATGCGATCTGGGCGGGTCTGCGCAACTGGAAGCTGCATCTCGCGGTACTAGCGGTGACGTTCGTCGCGTTCCCGCTGTTCGGGCTCGGCCTGACCGCCTTGCCGTTCGTCACCGGACCGCTCGCCGCCGGACTGCTGTTCCTGACGCTGCTCCCCTCGACCGTACAGTCGTCGATCGCGTTCACCGCGATTGCCCGTGGCAATGTCGCAGCAGCGGTGTGCAGCGCATCGTTCTCGAACCTGCTCGGTATCCTCGTTACGCCCGCGCTGGTTGCCCTGCTGATGAACACGTCCGGCAGCGGCGGGATTTCGATCGAGAGCATCGAGGCGATCGTGTTGCAGTTGCTGGTGCCGTTCGTCGCTGGGCATCTGTTGCGGCCGTGGATTGGCGCGTGGGTAACTCGCAAAAAGAGCCTGCTGACGATCGTCGATCGGGGTTCGATTCTGCTGGTCGTCTACAGCGCATTCGGTGCCGCTGTCGTCGAAGGCCTCTGGACCAAATTGTCGATCGGCGACTTGATCCTGATCGGGCTGCTGTGTGCGGCGCTGCTCGCCTTCGTCCTTGCGCTCACCTTCGCTGTCGCGCGCCTGATGAAGCTTCCCCGCGAGGATGCGATCGTGTTGCAATTCTGTGGTTCGAAGAAAAGCCTGGCGTCGGGCGTGCCGATGGCAGGCGTGTTGTTCCCGCCCGCGCAGGTCGGCGTGATCCTGCTGCCCGTCATGCTGTTCCACCAGTTGCAGTTGATTGCCTGCGCGGTGATTGCGCGCCGCTATGCCCAGTCCGCGCCAAGCGATACTGCTTCAGATTAATACCGTAACCCGCTGCAGGTATTTGCTTTGTTCCGCTGGGGGCGGCATGATCGAGGCTCGATAGGAGAGTTTCGGGTACATGAGCGCGTCGAGCGATATTGCCGGTTCCACCAAGGACGTGGGGCTGGATCTGAATGCGTGCGACCGCGAGCCGATCCACATCCCCGGTGCGATCCAGCCGCATGGCCTGCTACTCGTCGCCGATGCGACGAGCCTGACGGTCGTCGCGGGCGCGGGCGATCTCGAGACCCGCCTGACCCCCGACTGGCTCGGCAGTGACCTTTCCGCGCTGTTGGCGCAGGACATTGGTGCGACACTCACAGCCAACGACACGGTCTCAAGCGTCGCTCTCGCTGGGCTGCCAGTAGCGGGCCTGACCGAACGGTTCGATGTCACCCTCCACCGCAGCGCCGAGCACATCCTCGTCGAACTCGAACCCGTCGAAGCGGAGCCGGTCACCGCGGCCGGCATGCTCGGCCGGCTCAACGCGATGGCAATGACGTTCGAGCGCGCGAGCAACCTCCAGACGTTGTGCGAGCGCGCCGCGACCGCGTTCCGCCAGTTGACGGGCTTCGACCGCGTCATGGTCTATCGCTTCCTCGACGACGAGGCGGGCCGCGTGATGGCCGAGGACAAGGCGACGGGGCTCGGCACGTTTCTCAACCACCATTTCCCCGCGTCGGACATCCCGAAACAGGCGCGTGCGCTGTACGTTCGCAACCGGACGCGGACCATTCCCACGATCGCCTACGCGCCCGCGGTGTTGCGCCCGGTCGAGTTCGAGACGCTCGACCTGAGCGACGTGGCGCTGCGCAGCGTGTCGCCGATCCACCTGCGGTATCTCGCCAACATGGGCGTGGCCGCGTCGGCTTCGATCTCGATCGTCAAGGACGGGCTGCTCTGGGGCCTGATCGCGTGCCATCACGGTTCGCCAAGAGGCCTCACCCCCGACATCCGCGCGGCATCGGCGACTTTGGCCAGTGGCCTTGCGCGCCAAATTCGCGCGAAGGAGGAGGCGGAGACCTACCGCGAGCGGCTGCGGCTGCGCGCTGCGGAGGACGCGGTCATCCCCAAGCTCGCAACCGAACCGGCCCCGCGCAGCATCGTCACGACTTTGCGCGACGATCTCCGGCGGATGCTCGATGGCGACGGCTTCGCCTATGTCGAGGGGACGATGGTCGACACCGACGGACCGTGCCCCGGCAAGGACGACATTCTCGATCTCGCGGCATGGGCAAGGACGCGCGGCGGGATCGAGCCGTTCACGACGCACGAACTGCCGTCGCTGTTTCCCCGCGCCGAAGCCTATCGTGCACAGGCGAGTGGTGTGCTCGCGCTATCGCTGGTCGACGAGGGCGCGATGCTGTTGTGGTTTCGTGCCGAGCAGATCGAAGAGGTCGAGTGGGCGGGCAATCCGCACAAGGCGGTCTCGCTCGATCCGAACGCAGTGCTGACGCCGCGCACCTCGTTCGAATCCTGGACCCAGGCCGTCAGTGGCCGCTCGCGGCGCTGGACGCGCGAGGAGATCGAGGCCGCGCATCGCCTGCGCCGCGCGTTCCACGACGCGTACGTCAACCAGCGACTGCGGTTGCTGAACGCCGATCTCCAGCGGACGCTTGCGGACAAGGATGCGCTGATCGCGCAGAAGGACGTCCTGATGAAGGAGGTCAATCACCGCGTGCAGAACAGCCTCCAGCTGGTCGCGGCGTTCCTGTCGCTGCAGGCTAAATCGTCCGACGATGCGAAGGTGAAGGCACATCTGGCCGAGGCGCAGGCGCGGCTTGCGGCGGTGGCGCTGGTCCACCGCCGACTGTACCGCGACGACCAGGTCGAGTCGGTCGACCTTTCACGGTATCTGGAGGAACTCGCAGACGACATGAAGACGTCGCTCGGCGAGGATTGGGCGGCGCACATCAGACTGGATCTGGCGCCCGTGCTGGTACCCACCGATCGCGCGGTGAACATCGGGCTGGTGCTGACCGAACTGATCATCAACGCCAGCAAATATGCCTATGGGGGCAAGCCGGGCCCGATCCTGATCGCGCTCGAACAGCATCGTAGCCGGTTGCGGCTGATCGTCGCGGACAAGGGCGTCGGCAAGAGTGCGACAACGACGGACGGACGGGTAGGATTCGGTAGCCGGATGATGACCGCGGTGGTTGCCGGACTATCGGGGACGATCGAGCAGGACGACAACATGCCCGGGCTGTGCGTCGTCATGACCGCACCGATCGAGGATGAACGATGATGCGATATCTGGTTTGGGGCTTGCTGGCCGCGAGTGCACTGGCGACATCGGGGCTCGCGCAGACCGTGGCGATCACCGGCGTCCGGCTGATCGACGGGCGCGGCGGCGCACCGGTCGAGGATGCGACGATCGTCATTGTCGAGGGGCGGATCGTCGCGGCGGGCAGGGTCGCAGTCCCGGCGGGGGCGGAGCGACGCGATTACCGCGGCCGCAGCGTGATGCCGGGGCTGGTCTCAGACCATAGCCATGTCGGACAGGTCAGCGGCACCGAGACCGGCGCGAAGAACTACACGCGGACCAATATCGCCGAGCAGCTCGCGCAGTTCCGTCGCTACGGCGTCACTACGGTGACCGCGCTCGGCAACAATGCGCCGTCGTTCGCCGCCATCCATGCCGACGCACATGCCGGACGGATCGACGGCGCCGACCTGTTCGGCGTGATGCAGGGAATCGGAGTCCCGAACGGCGCACCACCCCAGGCGATGCTCAAGGTCGGCCCCGACCAGCTCTTCCGCCCGTCGACACCGGACGAAGCGCGCAAGGCAGTGGCGATGATGGCCGCCGAGAAGACCGATCTGGTGAAGCTGTGGCTCGACGATTTCGGCGGCAGCGTACCGGTGAAGATGAGCCCCGCAATCTACACGGCCGTGATTGCCGAGGCACATGCGCGTGAACTTCGCGTCGCGGCGCATATCCACGATCTCGCGGATGCCGAGGCGATCGTCGCTGCAGGCGCGGATATCATCGCGCACGGCGTTCGCGACAAGCCGGTGCCGCCACGCTTCGTTGCGACGCTGAAGGCGAAAGGGGTCTGGTATATCGCGACGCTCCAGCTCGATGAGGCGACGTTCGCCTGGGCCGATCGCGCGCCGTGGACCCTGACCCCGTTCGCACGGGCGGCGCTGTCGCCTGCGCTCGCTCGGCAGGTCGACGATCCGGCTTGGCGCGCCAAGATCGCGGCAGACCCCAAGACCGCCGATGCACGTGCGTCGCTGGCGATGAACCTGCGTAACCTGAAGACGCTCTACGATGCCGGCGTGAAGATCGGTTTCGGCACCGACAGCGGCGCGAGTCCGGTTCGCGTTCCCGGCATTGCCGAACACCGCGAACTCGCGCTGATGGTACAGGCCGGACTGACACCGGTACAGGCGTTGCAGGTGGCAACCGCCAACGCCGCGGCCCTGCTGGCACTGCCCGACCGCGGTATCATCGCGCCGGGACTGCGCGCGGACCTGCTCGTTCTCGACGGCAATCCGGCGCAATCAATCGGCGATGCCGACAAGGTCGTCGAGACCTGGGTAGCAGGACAGTCGGCGGCCTTCTAAAATACGTTTCATATGCGTGACTTACGGTTGGCACTGGCACCGGAACGAACTCGGTACATCAAGGCTTAAGCCGCGAGTGGGGGCACTCGAACAGGATGTTCCAGCATGTGCCCAATCGGTCGTCGCGCGCCATGATGGCGCTTGCCGCCGCGGCGCCGATCACGACCTCCGGCCTCGCGCTGACGAGCCACGCCGTTGCGCAGTCGGCACGATCGGTCGATGCCGCTCCCCCGCCCCCGCCCCCGCCGCCCGCGACCGCTACGAAGCCGGCCAAGGCCACGCCCGACATGCAGGCGGTGCTCGATCAACTGGCAGCGCTCGGCGGCAAGCCAATCGAGGCGCTCACCCCGGCCGTGGCGCGTACCCAGCCTTCGGCTGCCGACGCCACCAAGGCAGTCATGGTCAAGCACGGCCTGTCGGCAACGCCCGACGCGACGGTGACGACGCAGGACGTCGCCTATGGCAGCGATGCCAACCAGTTCGCGCGAATCTACAAGCCTGCGTCGCTGGCGAACGCAAAGAACCTGCCGGTGATCGTGTATTATCACGGCGGTGGCTGGGTGATCGCGACGGTCGACACCTATGATGCCCGCCCGCGCCTGCTCGCCAAGCAGTTTGGCGCGATCGTGGTGTCGGTCGAATACAGTCACGCCCCGGAATTCGAGTTCCCGGTGCAACATGACGCTGCCGCCGCCGCCTATCGCCGGACGCTGCAGAACGCCGCCTCCTGGGCGGCGATCCGCGCAAGATCGCGGTCGCCGGTGAGAGCGCAGACGGCAACCTGGCCGTCGCAACGGCGATCTACGCCCGCGACAATCGCCTGATCACGCAGCTGCATATCCTGTCGGCCTATCCGATCGCCAACAGCAGCATGACGCTGCCGTCGCGGATGGACTCGGCCGATGCAAAGCCGCTCAACGGCGCGATGCTGAAGTGGTTCGACCGCTATTACCAGACCACGCCCGCCGATGCGCAGGACCCGCGCCTGAACCGCGTCATGGCTAACCTGCGCCGCCTGCCGCCGACGACGATCATCAATGCGCAGATCGATCCGTTGCGTTCCGACGGCGAGACGCTTGCCGGGCAATGCGTGCGGCCGGCAACAAGGTCGAGCAGCGCACGTTCCCAGGCGTGACGCATGAGTTCTTCGGGTTTACCGCTCGCGCGTCGCGGCGAAGCGGATCTTCGAATAGCGTTCGGCGATGTAGTTCACTTCCCACGCGCTCTTGGCGAGGAAGACGGGGTTGCCGTCGCGGTCCTTGGCCATCGCGCCGCGGTTGATCTCGGCGAAGGTCTTCAGTTCCAGCGGGTCTTCCGCCGAGATCCAGCGCGCGGTCTCGTACGGCGCTGGCTCTAGCCCCGCCGCGACCTTGTACTCCGCGTCGAGACGCGACAGCAGCACTTCGAGCTGGAGCTGGCCGACCACGCCGATGATCCAGTTCGAACCGATGTCGGGGTAGAACACCTGCGTCACCCCCTCCTCGGCCATGTCGTCGAGTGCCTTGCGCAACTGCTTGGTCTTGGTGAAGTCCTTCAACACGACGCGGCGGAGGATTTCGGGTGCGAAGTTCGGCAGGCCGGTGAAGCGGATCGCCGCCTTTTCGCTTAGCGTGTCGCCGACCCGGAGCGTGCCGTGGTTGGGGATGCCGATGATGTCACCGGGGAACGCCTCGTCCGCGAGTTCCCGGTTCTGCGCGAAGAACAGGATCGGGGAATGAACCGCGATCGGCTTGCCGTGACCGGTCGGCGTGAGCTTCATGCCGCGCTTGAACACGCCCGAGCAGAGCCGCATGAACGCGATCCGGTCGCGGTGGTTGGGGTCCATGTTCGCCTGTACCTTGAACACGAAGCCGGTGACTTCGGGCTCGTCGGGCGAAATGGGGGCGGGCTCGGCGGGCTGCGCGCGCGGTGGCGGCGCATAGTCGGCGAGCGCGGCGATCAGTTCGGCGACGCCGAAATCCTTCAGTGCGGAGCCGAAATACACCGGCGTCAGATTGCCCGCGCGATAGGCTTCGGCGTCGAAGCTCGAATAGCCGCCCTGTGCGAGTTCGGCTTCGTCGTTCAGGCGGATCATGGCTTCGGGGCTCAGGATCTTGCCGAGTTCGGGATCGTCGATGCCGGTGAACGGAATCGCCTTGCCCATGAATTCGCGACTGTCGCCTTCGGGGCGGCTCAGCGTGTTGGCGTAGAGATCGTACACCCCCTCGAACTCGCCGCCCATGCCGACCGGCCAGCTCATCGGGCATACGTCGAGCTGGAGCATCTCGGCGACCTCATCGAGCAGCGAGAACGGATCGCGGCCTTCGCGGTCGACCTTGTTGACGAAGGTGATGATCGGCACGTTGCGCAGGCGACAGACCTCGAACAGCTTCCGCGTCTGCGGCTCGATGCCCTTGGCGGCATCAATCACCATGACCGCCGAGTCGACGGCGGTCAGCGTGCGGTAGGTGTCTTCGGAAAAGTCTTCGTGGCCCGGGGTGTCGAGCAGGTTGAACGTGATCCCCTGCCGCTCGAACGTCATCACCGAGGACGTGACCGAGATTCCGCGCTGCTGCTCGATCTTCATCCAGTCGGAGCGGGCGCGACGCGTCTGGCCCCGCGCCTTCACCTCGCCGGCGAGATGGATCGCGCCGCCGAAATAGAGGAGCTTCTCGGTCAGCGTGGTCTTGCCGGCATCGGGATGCGAGATGATCGCGAAGGTGCGGCGGGGAAATTGGGTCATGGCGTGGGTCCGGTGAGCCGAGTCGTCGGACTTGGCTGGGAAAAGAAGGTTAGGCCGGGTTAGGCCAAGATGCAGTCCGCGCGAAATGCGGCGGGATGCAGTTGGAGAACGCGGCGGGCTTGGCGCCGCTCTTGGCAGATGTGGGGCGTGTAGGACAGGGGGCGACCGGCATCATTACGCTCCCTTCCCCTCCAGGGGGGGGGGCTTTTAGGGAACCAGCGTCACGCTCATGGTGATGCTCTTCGTGCCGCCCGGAGCGATCTCGAACACGCCGGGCTTGTCGCGGTAATCGCCGGTATAGCCTTCCGGGTCGGCGATGCCGTGCCAGGGTTCAACGCAGACATAGGCGGCGCCGGGCTTGGTCCAGATGCCGAGCTTGGGGGTGTCGGGGAAGGCGATCCGCAACTGCGGGCCAGTCTTGGCGCCGTAGGTGACGGCGTCGGAGTGGATCGGGGCCCAGACCAACGCATCCTTGGCGAACAGTTCGTCGCGGAGGGCGATAACGCGGTTCTCTACCGGGGATGCGCGTTCGTTGACGGCAATCTGGCCGTCGGGGCTGATTGCTTTCAGCTTGCCGGGCTCGTCGGCCGCAAAGGTGATGTGGTGGTCTGCGCGGGCTTCGCCGTACGGGAGCGGCCAGGCGAAGGCGGGGTGGAAGCCGAAGCTCGCCGGCATCGCAGCGTCGGTACGGTTGTGGATGACGGCTTCGATCGCGAGCGTCGCGCCGTCGAGCGTGAAGACGATGTCGAGCGCGAAGGCGAAGGGGTAGGCGGCGCGCGTTTCTTCCGAATCGATCAGGCGGAAGGTGGCGGACGTGTCCGACTGCGCGATGACCTCGAACGTCGAGTGGCGGGCAAAGCCGTGCTTCTGCATGGGGTAGGCCTGGCCGTCGAGGCGGATGACGCCTTCGTTGACGACGCCGACGACGGGGAAGAGGATCGGGGCGTGGCCGGTCCAGAAGGCTGGGTCGGCGTTGGTCATCAGCTCGCGGCCGTCCGCGTCCTGAAGGTGGGTGAGTTCGGCGCCGTGGGGGTTGATCCGGGCGGTGAGGTGGTCGTTGGCGATCGTGATCAGGTCGGTCATGGGGGTCCTTCCTTCGATGATCGTGCCCTCACCCTCGCCGCCTTCGGCGTCTCTCCCTCTCCCCTCGGGGGAGAGGGAAGGGGCCCGCGGCCACTTGGTCGTGGGAAGGGTGAGGGCACGCTTATGCGCGCAGGCTCGCGCCTTGTTTTGCTGCAGCCGCGACCACCTTGTCGGCGATGGCCTTGATCTCTTCGTCGGTGAAGCTCTTGGCCGTCGGTTGCAGGACGATCTCGACCGCGACCGACTTGTGGCCGTCTTCGACGCCCGCCCCGGTGAACACGTCGAATACGCGAGCCGCCACAATCGACACCTTATCGACACCTTTGACCGCGCGGACCAGCGCGTCGGTGGCGAGTGCCGCCGGTACGAGGAAGGCAAAGTCTCGGCGGACGGCTTGGAGTGCCGGGGGCGTGTAGGCGGGGCGGGTGAAGCCCGTGGCCCGCTTGGGTGGAATGGCGTCGAGGTAGAGTTCTACCGCGGCAACAGCGCCGTCGAGGTCGAATGCCTTCAGCACGGACGGGTGGAGCATGCCGAAGCTCGCCAGCACCGTCTTGGGTCCGAGGCGGAGCGTGCCGGACTGACCGGGGTGCCAAGCGTTGCCGGCCTCGCCCATGACTTGCAAATTATCGACCGGAGCGCCCGATGCGGCGAGAAGGGCCAAGGCTTCGGCCTTCGCGTCATACGCGTCGAAGCTCGCGGCCTTGCCGTCGCGCCAACCGCGGGGGCGGCGGTCGCCGGCGAGGACCACGCCGAGCGTCGGGCGTTCCGCGTCCGCCAGATAGCGGCGGCCGATCTCGAACAGGCGGACACTCTGTGCCCCGCGCTTGAGGTTGCGTCCCGTGGCTGCGAGCAGGCCGGGGAGCAGCGAGGGGCGCATGACCTTGAGGTCCTCGCTGATCGGGTTGGCGAGCGTCCATGCGCCGCCGCCGAAGGGCGCGGCTTCGGCTTCGGAGAGGAAGCTCCAGGTTACCGCTTCGTCGAGACCTCGGGCCGCCGCCGCGCGGCGCGCCCTACGTTCGAGCTTCTGTTCGGGCGTGGCGGTCGGCTTTGCGACGCCGGGCATGCGGGGGAGCGGCGTCGAGGGGATGTTGTCGATGCCCTCGATGCGGACGACTTCCTCGACGAGGTCGGCGGGGCCGTCGACGTCGCGGCGCCAGGTCGGGATCGTGACCGGCCATTTGCCTTCGATCGTCGAGAACAGCGCGTCGCTGAACGCATCCGCGGACTTGATCGCGCCGATCGTGAAGCCGAGCGACAACAGCGTGCGTGCCTGGCGTTCGGGGGCGACGTGGAGGCCGCCGAGGTCTGCGCTGAGGCGGGGGTCGTAGTGGATCACGCGCGGTTCGAGCGGGGGTTCGCCCGAGCGGGTGACATCGCTGGCCGTGCCGCCGCAGATGTGAAGGACGAGCGCGGTGGCGATGGCGAGGCCGTCGTCGAGGAACGCCGGGTCGACGCCGCGTTCGAAGCGGCTGCGCGCGTCGGAGGTGAGCGTGAGCTTCTGGCCGGTGCGGGCGATGTGGTCGGGATCGAAATAGGCGCATTCGATGAGGACGTCGGTGGTGTCCGCGGAGACGCCCGAATGCTCGCCGCCCATGATGCCGCCGATGTCGTGCACGCCCGCGTCGTCGGCGATGACGGTCATGGTCGCGTCGAGCATGTAGGTCTTGCCGTTGAGTGCGACGACTTGTTCGCCTGCCTTGGCTTTCCTCGCGACGAGGCCGCCGGGGAGTTTGGCGCGGTCGTAGACGTGTAGGGGGCGGCCTAGGTCGATCATCAGATAGTTGGTGATGTCGACGAGTGCGGAGATCGGCTTCTGGCCGATCGCGAGCAGGCTGCGGCGCATCCATTCGGGGGATTCGCCGTTGATCACGCCGGTGACGGTCTGGGCGAAGAAGGCGGGGCAGCCGGCGGTGTCTTCGGTGCGGACCTCTGGACCTGCGCCGTTCGCGGCGATCTGGTCGACGATCAGCGGCGTGAGCGTGCCGAGACCGGCGGCTGCGAGGTCTCGCGCAATGCCGCGGACGCCCATGCAGTCCTGGCGGTTGGGGGTGATCGCGACGTCGATGACTGGGTCAGTGAGACCGGCATAATCGGGGTACGCGGTGCCGATCGGGGCGTCTTCGGGTAGTTCGATGATGCCGTCGTGATCCTCGCCGAGTTCGAGCTCGCGCGTCGAGCACATCATGCCGTTGGATTCGACGCCGCGGATGCTGGCGAGCTTGAGCGTCACGTCGAGGCCTGGGACGTACGCGCCGGGTGCGCCGAATACGCCGACCAGGCCGGCGCGCGCGTTGGGCGCGCCGCAGACGACCTGCAGGGGTCCGTTACCGGCATCGACCGACAGGATCTGCAGCTTGTCGGCCTGCGGGTGGCGTTCGGCGGTGAGAACCTTGGCGATCTTGAACGCAGCCAGCTTCTCGCCGGGGTTCTCGACGCCTTCGACTTCGAGGCCGATGCGGGTCAGCGCCTCGACGATCTGGTCGAGCGTGGCGGTGGTTTCGAGGTGCTGCTTGAGCCAGCTGAGGGTGAACTTCATGATATCAGCCCGTCACCCCAGCGGAAGCTGGGGTCTTTGCGTGGTGGGCGTTGCGGGTGGCAACGGGGAGACCCCAGCTTTCGCTGGGGTGACGGTTGTTGGTGAGGGTGCTCATGCGCCGACGCCTCCGCTGAGGGTCGGCACGTCGAGGCTCGAAAAGCCGTAATGCTTGAGCCAGCGGATATCGCCGTCGAAGAACGGGCGGAGGTCGTCCATGCCGTATTTGAGCATGGCGAGCCGGTCGATCCCGCAGCCGAACGCGAAGCCCTGCCATTCGTCCGGGTCGAGCCCGCACGCTTCGATGACTTTCCGATGGACCATGCCCGAGCCGAGGATCTCGAGCCAGCCATCGGGCTCGGCGCCGCCGACGACGCGCTTGCCCTTCACCAGCGTGTAGCCGACGTCGATCTCCACCGAGGGCTCGGTGAAGGGGAAGTAGCTGGGGCGCATCCTGAGCACGATATCGTCGCGCTCGAAAAATGCCTTCACGAAGGTTTCGAGCGTCCATTTGAGATGGCCGAGCGTAATGCCCTTGTCGATGACGAGGCCCTCGACCTGGTGGAACATCGGCGTGTGCGTCGCGTCGGAGTCCGAGCGGTAGGTGCGGCCGGGGGCGATGATGCGGATCGGGGGTTTCTGGCTCAGCATCGTGCGGATCTGGACCGGCGACGTATGCGTGCGGAGGAGCATCCGCTTCGCCGGTTCACCTTCAGTGAAGAGCGCAGCAATCGGATCATCGTCCACCATATAAAAGGTGTCGTGCATCGCGCGCGCAGGATGCGTCTCGGGAATATTGAGCGCCGTGAAGTTGTGCCAGTCGTCTTCGATCTCTGGACCGGTCGCGACGGCGAAGCCGAGGTCGGCAAAGATTTCGGCGAGTTCGTCCATGACCTGGCTCACCGGGTGGATCGTCCCGGGCGTCGGCGCGTCGGCGGGGAGCGTCATGTCGAGCGTTTCACTGGCGAGGCGCGCGTCAAGTGCGGCGCGTTCGAGCGTGGCTTTCCGCTCGGCGATGCCGTTGGCGACGGCTTCGCGGAGGCCCTGGATGATCGGGCCCTGCACGAGCCGCTCGTCCGGCGTCATCTTGCCGAGCGTCTTCAGCAGCGCGGTGATCGTGCCCTGCTTGCCGAGCGCCTCGACCCGGCACGCGTCGAGCGCGTCTAGGCCGGATGCGGCGGCAATCGCCGTCAGCATGTGTTCGCGCATCTGGTTCAGGTCTTCGGTCACGTCATACTCCCATGGGCTCGGCTAGGCGGGGCAGCCCGAGGCCGATACCCAGATCGTCCCAATTTTCGTTCCGCGCTTCGATCAGGTCGATCTTCCACGCTCTTCGCCATTCCTTCAGCCGCTTCTCGCGTACGATCGCGGCCTCCATACTGTCGAACATCTCGTAATAGGCGAGACGCTTGATGCCGTACCGGCGAGTGAAGCCGGGGATCAACCCCTCTCGGTGCTGAACCAGCCTTGCGAGGAGATTTGAGGTTACGCCGATGTAGAGCGTGCCGTGGCGGCGGGAGTGGAGGATGTAGACGCAGGGCTGGAAGGTTTCGCGCATTTCATGCTCCCCTGATCACCGCGTCCCGGATCTTGCTGATCCATCGTTAACACCCCGTCATCCCGGCGGACGCCGGGACCCACGGTAGCCGGCCGGGTTGTGGTAGCACGTTATCGCTGGATCCACCGTAACCATGGGTCCCGGCGTTCGCCGGGATGACGGATAGGGGTTTGGGAACCACGGAGTTTGGAGGGCTTGGGGCTGTATCGCTATCTAGGCGAACCCCAAACGCAGGAAGGGCGCCGGTGGTCTCCCACCGACGCCCTCCCGAAACTCACCTCAGTCGCGAATTACGCGGCCTGGGGGAGCGCCGCCTTCACCTGTGCGACGATCGCGCTGAATGCAGCGCCCTCGTGCATGGCGATGTCGGCCAGGACCTTCCGGTCGAGTTCGATACCTGCAAGCTTCACGCCGTGCATGAACTGCGAGTACGTCAGACCCTCGGCGCGGACGCCGGCGTTGATGCGCTGGATCCAGAGGCCACGGAACGTGCGCTTCTTAACCTTGCGATCGCGATATGCGTACTGTCCGGCCTTCTCGACGGCCTGACGGGCGATGCGGATGGTGTTCTTGCGACGGCCATAATAGCCCTTCGCCTGAACCAAAATACGCTTGTGCTTGGCGCGGGTGGTAACACCCCGTTTTACGCGTGCCATTGTCTAATTCCTTCTCAGCTCAACGCAGGCCGTAAGGCGCCCAGGCCTTAACCGCTGCGGTATCGGCCTTCGACAGCAGCTTGGTGCCGCGGTTCTGACGGATGTACTTGCCGTTGTGATGCGCCAGACGGTGACGCTTGCCGGCGACGCCGTGCTTGAGCAGGCCGGTGGCGGTGAGCTTGAAGCGTTTCTTGACGCCGCTCTTGGTCTTCAGCTTGGGCATTTTTATCCTTTCGGTTAACGAAGGAGGACGCTGAAATCGCCGCGGCAGCCCACACTGGCCGGGCGATTCGTCGAACGCGTTCCCTTCGAGGAAGCGGGCCGCATAGACGGGCAGGTTCCGAATGTCTACCTCTTGGAACCGCGAGGCGTGCTGTGCGATACAGCTTGCATGGACGACAGCCCGACGCCGCCGATCGACGCCCCCTCCCCGGCCTCCCCCCCGGCCGCTGCGCCCGTCGACGCGCAAAAACGTCGCAAGCGGCGGATACTGCGTAACATCCTGCTCGGGATCTTCGCGGTCATCGCCGCGATCTGGCTGGTGTTGTACATCACCAAGGGGCGCTTTCTGAAGCACCCGTTTGAGCGCGTCGTCGGATCGCTGACGCACCGGACGCTGACCGTGCGCGGCGATTTCCAACTCTATTTCGCGCCGTTCCGCATCAAGCTGTACGCGGAGAATTTCACGCTCTCGAACCCCGACTGGGCGAGCAAGCCGAACCTGTTCCAGGCGGACAGGCTCGACACGCGGATCGCGCCGCTGTCGCTGCTCTTCGGCAAGCGGCGACTATACTGGCTCGACCTCGTCAATGGCGCAGTCGATCTGGAGTGGAACGCGGCGCATACGGCCAATACCTGGACGTTCAGCGAGAAGAAGGGGGGCGAGCCGCTGGAGTTTCCACGGATCGACGTGGCCACAGTCACGGGAACAAGCATGCGCTATCTCGATCCGCGGATGCGCGTGCTGGCAGACCTGAAGGTTGATGATATCCGGTCGGTGGATGCGACGATCGGCCGTGCGGTGGGACTGAAGGGAACGGGCCGGCTGCGCGAGACGCCGTTCACCGTGACCGCGCAACTCCTGTCGCCGGACGCGACCGCCAATCGCGGGCAGAACAAGCTGGTTGCCCGGATGCGCGCGGCGGGGAACGTGATCGACGTGGCGGGCACGCTGCCGAGCATCGCGGATGTCGAGAACGTGCCGCTCGCCGTGACCGCACGCGGTGCCAACCTGTCGACGCTGCTTGGGATCATCGACGTCGCGATCCCGAACACGCGGACCTACAAACTGCGCGCGCAACTCATCAAGCAGGGCGACGAATACGCCTTCACGCATCTGCGTGGCGTCGCAGGCCGGACCGATCTCGCGGGCAAGCTGACGATCGTCAACGGCGAGCGCATCCACCTTGATTCGGTGCTGGCGACCAAGAGCCTCGACATCGTCGATGCCGCGCCCTTCATCGGCTACAATCCCGATATCGTCGAATCGAAGGGCGCGGTGGCTGCGGCAGCGGCGACCGGGGCAGCACCGCAACGCCTGCTGCCCGACGCTGCATGGCCGGTCGCGACGATGCAGATCTTCGACGCCGACCTGAAATGGACGATTGGCGTCGTCAAATCGCGCAACATCCCGATCTCGAACGTCGACCTGACGCTGGACCTGGAGCGCGGGCGGCTGGCGCTGTCGCCGCTGACTTTCGCGATGGCGCGCGGCAACGTCGCGTCTGACGTGATCTTCGACACGCGGGCACGGCCGAGCGCGGTGTCCTATGACATCCGTCTTGCGCCGACGGCGATGGGGCGGTTGCTGAAGGGCTATGGCCTCGCCGAAGCGGGCACGACGGGGACGATCAAGGGCCGTATCAAGCTGGAGGGACGGGGCGATTCGATCTATCAGTCGCTGGCCTCGTCACGCGGGCGGATCGCGTTCGTGATGCCGTCGGGCGCGCTGTCGGTGCGCAACGTGCAGCTGGCGGAACTCGATATCGGCACGTTCGCGCAGCGGATGTTCCAGGGGAAGCTCGATGAGCGGGTGCAGGTCAATTGCGGGCTGATCGGCTTTACCGTGCGTGGCGGCGTCGCGGCGGCGGACCCGATCCTGATCGACACGCGCAAGAACGTGATCGTCGGGCGGGGTGGGTTCAGCTTTCGCAACGAGGCTGTGGATCTGGCATTCCGCGCGGACTCGAAGAAGTTCAGCCTGTTCGCCGGACAGTCGCCGGTCGGTTTGGGCGGCATGTTCGCGGCACCGCAGATGCAGGTGATCTCGAAGGATCTCCTCGCGCGTGTCGGAAGTGGGCTTGGGCTGGCGCTGGTGGCGACGCCGGTGGCGGGTATCCTGGCGTTCGTCGACGTAGGCGACGCGAAGTCGACGGCCTGTGGACCGGTTCTCGCTGGCGCGACGGCGGCGGCGCAGCGGACGGCTAAGGGCCAGCCGCGTGACGACGTAGGGCATGGGACGACCGCCAAGGCTGAAGACGGGAAGACGTCGGCGGCGGAGCGGAAGGGACAGAAGAAGAAGTTCCTGGGGATCTTCTGAGGGGACGGGGGTGTCTCTTGCTAGGGCAGCGTCTTGCTCCAGTGCGGGCGTTGAAACTGATGCGACGATCAGCCAAGCTGGACCGGAGTTCGGCTTTGGCGCGTGACTTTCAGAGTGCTGCTTTATTCGGGGCTGGTGTCTTTCGTCTTCCTGACGAAAGGCAGAATCCAGAGCCTAAAGCGCCGCCATCCAGTAACCCCGTCATCCTGACTTTCGTCAGGATGACGGGGTGGAGTTGGAGGTCGGGTTCGAAGGTCGGGGCGGAGGTTGCGGGTGGGGAGCGCCGCTTCTGCTCCCCTTCCGCTTGCGGGAGGGGTCAGGGGAGGGGCGTGCCCCATAAGCCGGACGCCAGTACGTACGTCGCGCCCTCCCCTAGCCCTCCCGCGAGCGGGAGGGGGATTCCTGTCAGTGGTCGTGGCCTTCGTGCCCATGTTCATCGTGCGCGGTCTGTAGCCGATGCATCGCCTCCAGCACGTCGTCCATACGCGCGGGGTCGCCGATCGCCAGGACATGTCCCTCGCTGTCCGCCGTCAGCGGGTCGCCGTTCCAGTCGCACATGCGGCCGCCCGCGCCTTCGACCACCGGCACCAAGGCGGCGAAGTCATAGAGTTTGAGCCCCGACTCGCAGACCACGTCGAGATGCCCACTCGCGAGCAGACCGTAATTGTAGCAGTCGCCGCCGTAGACGGGCCCCTGCCGCGGGTTGCCGCCCGAGATTGCCGCGACCAGCGCCAAATAGTGCGGGACGTCGACCTCATCGAAAAGGTGCGGGCTGGTGGTGGCGATCGTCGCGCCGGCCAGTTCGCGGCAGGTGCGGGTGCGGACCGGTAAGCCGTTGAGCGTCGTCGGACGCCCCGCGACCCCGACCCAGCGTTCGCGCTGGACCGGCTGGTCGATGATCCCGAGCACCGGCCAGCCATCCTCGACGAGCGCGATCAGCGTCCCGAAGATCGCGCGGCCGACAGTGAAGCTGCGCGTGCCGTCGATCGGGTCGAGCACCCATTTGCGGTTGGTGACGCCCGTCTTCTCGCCGAACTCCTCGCCGACGATCCCGTCGCCCGAGCGTTCCGCATCGAGCAGCCGGCGCATCGCGGCTTCGGCCTCGCGGTCGGCGCGGGTGACGGGGGACTGGTCGTCCTTGATCTCGACGCCGTGCTCGTGGCGGAAATAGGGTCGGATGACGTGGCCCGCAGCATCCGCGAGGCGGTGCGCGAGATCGATATCGGCTTGGGTTACTGGCATATTTCCAGCCTATCGAGCGCAAGCGTCACGGGCAATGGACGGATCGTTCGCGCCGGCGTAGGCCATTGCGATCTAAACGGAGTATCATCCATGCGCCTCGTCTCGACACTTGCTACCGCCGCTGCCCTCGTCGTCGCGGCGCCTGCGCTGGCGGCACTCGCGCCTGGCGCAAAGGCTCCGGATTTCACCACGCGCGGCGCGATCGCGGGCAAGGTGTTCACCGTCCACCTCGCCGAGCAGCTGAAGAAGGGCCCGGTCGTGCTCTACTTCTTCCCCGCGGCGTACACCGGCGGCTGCAATGCCGAGGCGCACGCGTTCGCCGAGGCGATCCCGGCGTTCACCAAGGCAGGCGGCACCGTAATCGGCATGTCGGCCGACAACGTCGAGACGCTCAGCAAGTTCTCGGCCGAGAAGTGCGCGGGCAAGTTTGCCGTCGCCAGCGCGGGCCCTAACGTAGTCAAGGGTTACGACGTCGCGCTCGGCAAGCAGATCTCGGGCCGCGACGTGACCAAGCGCACCAGCTACGTCATCGCCAAGGACGGCCGCGTCGCCTTCGTCCACGACGACATGAACCCCGCCGAGCACGTCGCGACGACCCTTGCCGCCGTTCAGAAGCTCACGCGGCGGTAATTCAGTAGATAATTACAACGACCGGCAGATAATGGCCGGTCAGTGACGCTATCCTAACGCTTTTGGGTCTATTGATTTAGATCGAGAGGCGGAGAGTGACATGCGGAGTGTGCGGGCGGCTAAGCCAGTAATCGAACCATCGCGGGACAGCACACTGTTCGAGCGCATTGGTAGTTTCCTGGCCGAACATGCGCTTAGCCCCGATCCCGCGCATTACGCGTTTGCGTTTGCGGTGGTGTCCGCCCCTGCCGGACCGTTGGCCAAGACGGTGTCGCGGCTGACGGCACACGGTGTTCGGCTGAGGGCGCACGATATCGAACGACTCGCCGGGCGTGTCGCGGACGACTCGCCAGCCGTCCAAAAACGCCGCGCGCCGGCGTCCGACGCCAATACCGACACGGCCGATGCGCTGGTTATCGAGACACAGCAACAGGTCGACGACTTCGCGCAGATGATGCGGACGATGCAGGCCGAAACATCGGGCTTCGGGCGCGATCTGGCCAGGAGCGCAGCCTCGATCACGCAGATGGCGGAGATCGACGAGATCACCCGGATCACCAGCTCGATGATCGCGCGCATTCACGACAGCGAGGTCCGATTGGCCGAGGCAACCGCGGAGACCGATGCGTTACGGGCCAAACTCGCCGAAGCGCGCGATACGGCACGGCGCGACGTCCTGACCGGCCTGCCCAACCGCCGCGCGTTCGAGGAGGCGTTTGCGGGGCGCGATCCGAGCGCGGGGCCTTATTGCCTGGCGGTATGCGACATCGATCGCTTCAAGCACGTCAACGACCTGCATGGCCACGGCGTCGGCGACCGTGTGTTGATCGCGATCGGCCAGGCGATGGCGACCGAATGCGCGCCACATCTCGTCGTCCGTCATGGCGGCGAGGAGTTCGCGGTGCTGCTAAGCGGCGTGAGCCTGTCCCGTGCTGCCGAGTTGCTCGACACGGTTCGACAGACCGTTGCACAAAAACGGTATCGCAATCGCGAGACGGATACACCGCTGGGGACGATCACGTTTTCGGCGGGCATTACCGCGATCCACGCCGACGAACCCGCCGAAACCGCGTTCGAGCGTGCCGATCGACTGCTGTACACCGCCAAGGAACGCGGTCGCGATCAGATATGCGCGGCCTGATCCTGGAAGTTGGTGCGATTTACCGCGCTGGCGTGGCGTGTTTTCCCAACTCTTTCACGAGCGATCCAGGAATCCTAGCTAGATCAATGCGTTAAGAAACTGGCACGGCGCATGCAAATCATTCGACATGGGAGGCTGGATGGTCCGGCGCCCACCAGTCGAAGGAATTTCCCATGTCACTCCGTTTCGAAACCGCCCAGCGTATCGCTCTCTCGTTCGTCGGTGCGCTCTTCTTCGCCGCCATCGCCGTCAGCGCCGCCACGCCAATCATTCCGATCGCCTGACCGCGGCGCCAAGGAGCATCATCATGAACCGCAGCATCATCATCGGCCTCGCCGCCTTCTCGACCACGATCCTGTTGATCCTGACACATGCCGGCAGCGCGCTGGCCTGAAGATCCGGGTCGCGGCCTTAACGCCAGATTAGGCAGGCGCGCCGATTCCCACCGGTCCGACCGGTGCATCTTCTTCGCGAGAATACGTACCGATCAACAGCCCCGCCGCCAGTACGTGACCGGCAATAGCTTCGATGACCGCCGAGCGACCGGGCGTGGTTCCGGGATCCCCTGCCCCGGCACCGATCGCGAAAAGCTGAAATGCATAACGGTGCTCGCCGTGCCCGCGTGGTGGATCGGGTGGCAGCCAGCCTTCGCGTAGATAGGAGTTGCGTCCGACATCACGGCCGCCGGTATCGTCGCTATCATCGCCAGCGCCGTCCGCGACGATCGCACCCTCCGCCAGCCGCCCAGCATCGGCTTCGAGACCCCAGACTATCGCATGGACAAGAGGTTGCGGTGCCGGGGCATCGGGATCCTCCACGACGAGTACCATGCGCTCGGTTCCAGCCGGCGGCGTGCTCCAGACGAGCGGCGGCGATACGCCCTCGCCGGCATCCGCATCCGCGGTAAATCGGGGTGGCAGGCGGCCTTCATGCGCGAAGGCGGGACTGGTCAGGTCGAGCGTTTCGAAATCGCTGCCCAGTTGAACGATAGCAAGCTTGTCGGCACCGGCACGCAGACCGCTCATCGCGGCGCCTAGCCAGGCGGGAATGTGTTCGAGCATGGCTTATCCTTGCGAGGGGCAGGACGCATCGCGGCGAGCGGGCGCTGCCCCGTTGTACCAGTCGCTGCGCGTGCCCATCGTCGCCGAATCATGGTAGCAGACTTCGGTCTTGCCGCCCTTCGGATCGACAAGCACGGCCCAGTTGTGATCGCCGCAATTATGCTGTTCGCAGCCCCAGGCGGCGACGCGGTTGCCCAATGTGAAGATCGGCGTCTCCGGCCCCGAACGCCCGCGGATTCTCTCGCGCAGCTTCGCATTGCCGACCGCATGGACCAGGCCCGTGGCGACATCGGTACGGTCGTAGAAATCGACCCCGCCGACGGCATCATGCGGATATTTGCCGACATAGGCGGTGATCGGCGTCGTCTGCGCCTGTCCGGCGATCGGCGTCGGCGCGCGCGTTTCGGGCGGCGTGAACCCGCTTGGCGCGGCGGTGTTCGTAGGATCGTCCTTTTTCCCGCACGCACCGAGCAACAAGGGCGCGGCAAGAAGCGCAACCGTGATCATCGTCTTCATGGCATTTCCTCGATCGTTACGGGTGCAAACGTACCGGCAGGCGTTAGGGTTGCGGGAACCGAATGAGCTGACCATGTGGCGGCGATGACGCATGATCTCGACCGCTTCGTCGCCGCGCAGGACGGCGTGTATCCGCAGGCGCTTGCCGAATTACAGCGGGGGGCCAAGCGCAGCCACTGGATGTGGTTCATCTTCCCGCAGATCACCGGACTGGGGCAGAGTACGATGGCGCGAACCTATGCGATCGCCGGCGCGGATGAGGCGCGGGCGTATCTCGCGCATCCCGTGCTCGGGCCACGACTGATCGAGGTTACGCGGGCGGTGACGGCTGCGGCCGGATCCGCCGAGGCGATCCTCGGCGGGATCGACGCGGTCAAATTGCGGTCCTCGATGACGCTGTTTGCCGCGGTCGCCGACGACCCCACGCCGTTTCGCAGCGCGCTGGACCGGTTCTTCGGTGGCCAAGACGACCGGGCAACGCTGGACCTGCTTGCGTCGGGCCCGCGATAAGACGGGTGTATCGCCGGCGAAAGGTGTAGCATCGCCCTGGGGCCTTCCGCCCCATGAGGTGTGGTCATGGCCAAGAGCCAGAAGAAATCGAGCAAGGAAGTTCGCAAACCCAAGGCCGAAAAAGCCCCCAAGGCAAATGCGTCGAACCCCACCACCAAGGGCAAGCCCGTGGAGATGACGACGCTCAACTAGGGCGTTTAGCTGAGAGATCGTCGTTCGATTTCGGCGGTCGCTTGGCGCGAGACGGGGCAGTAGCTACGGTGACTGATCGGCCGCGTATCGGGGTCATTGGTTGTCGAAGGTGGCGACCTCACGGTCTTCGTCCCAACGTGCGCGATGTGCCTCGACTCGACGGCCTGGCTTCGAACCACTTGACGGACGATTGAGCGGCACGTTGTTCGACTCCTCCGGACGGATCACACAACGCTCCCATCTAATCCGCGTCATCCTGACGAAAGTCAGGATCCAGTGTGACGGGCGTCGACGTTCCTGCCTCTAGATCCTGACTTTCGTCAGGATTACGGGGCTGGAAAGTTACGCGCTTTCCACCAAGCTTGCAGGCAGTATCGAGCTTAACGATGCACTGCCGCTGATCGGCTAGCGCTCGACTAGCTGACCACGCCTTGCCCATCGCAACCTGCTCGAGCTTCCGCCACCCCGCGCGCGGACCGCCTTCCGACGGTCCGCGCTGGAGCCGCACTCAGACGTCGAGGTTGGCGACGTTGAGCGCGTTGTCCTGGATGAACTCACGGCGGGGTTCGACGACTTCGCCCATCAGCTGGGTGAAGATCTCGTTCGCGCTTTCGGCGTTGAGCGCGGTTACGCGGAGCATCGAGCGGACCGACGGATCGAGCGTGGTTTCCCAGAGCTGTTCCGCGTTCATCTCGCCGAGACCCTTGTAGCGCTGGATCGCTAGACCCTTGCGCCCTGCCGTCAGGATCGCGTCGAGCAGGTGGCTCGGGCGCGAGACCTGCGTCGAGCCGCGTGCGGCGACGACCATGACCGAGCCGATCACGCCGCTGCCGGCTGCTTCGGCACCGTCTTCGGCCTCTGGCTCTTCGGCCTGCGATGCCCTGCTTGCAGGCACGAGGTTGGAGGTTTGCGCGTAGCTGTCGGCCTGCTCGCCCGACAATGCGTGCAGCTTGCGCGCTTCGGCCGACACCAGGAAGCTGGCCTCGATGATGTGGTGGTCGGTGACGCCGCGCCATGCGCGCTGGAAGTGGATGCCGCCCTCTTCGGTCAACACCGCGGTCCAGCGGGCATCGCCGTCGTCGAGTTCGAGACGGTGCGTGACGGTCTGCAAACGCGACGTACGATCCTCGACCGACGCTTCCGGATCGAAGACGCCGCCGAGCGCGAGCGCCTCGATCATGCCGGCGTCGTAACGCTTGGGAACGTAGCGCATCAGCGTCCGCATCCGGCGCGCGTGATCGACCAGATCCTTCAGGTCACGACCCGAACGACCGCCGCCGGGGCCGTCGAGCACCATCGTATTGACGCCGGCATCGACCAGATACTCGTCGAGCGCCGCGTCGTCCTTGAGATACACTTCGGACCGGCCCTTGGTCGCTTTGTAGAGCGGCGGCTGGGCGATGTAGAGGTAACCGCCCTCGATGATCTTGGGCATGTGCCGATAGAACAGCGTCAGCAACAGCGTGCGGATGTGCGCGCCATCGACGTCTGCGTCGGTCATGATGACGATCTTGTGGTAGCGCAGCTTGTCCGCGTTGAAGTCGTCGCGGATGCCGGTGCCCATCGCGGTGATGAGCGTGCCGATCTCGCGGCTCGACAGCATCCGGTCTTCGCGGGCGCGCTCGGTGTTCAGGATCTTGCCGCGCAGGGGGAGGATCGCCTGGAAATGGCGGTCGCGGCCCTGCTTTGCCGAGCCGCCCGCCGAGTCACCCTCGACCAGGAACAGCTCGGATTTGGCGGGATCGCGCTCCTGGCAGTCGGCGAGCTTGCCGGGCAGCGAGGCGATGTCCATCACGCCCTTGCGACGCGTCAGTTCGCGGGCGCGCTTGGCGGCTTCGCGCGCGGCGGCGGCGTCGATGATCTTGGCGACGATCGCCTTGCCGTGTGCCGGGTTTTCCTCGAGCCACTCGGCCATCTTGTCGGCCATGAGCGACTCGAGCGGCTGGCGGACTTCGGACGAGACGAGCTTGTCCTTGGTCTGGCTGCTGAACTTGGGATCGGGCAGCTTGACCGAGACGATCGCGGTCAGGCCTTCGCGCATGTCCTCGCCGGTGAGCTGGACCTTTTCCTTCTTCAACATGCCGGATTTCTCGGCGTAATTGTTGAGGGTACGCGTCAGTGCGGCGCGGAACGCGGCCATGTGCGTGCCGCCGTCGCGCTGCGGGATGTTGTTCGTGAAGGCGAGGACGTTCTCGTAATACGAGTCGTTCCACTGGAGCGCGACGTCCATCGTGACGTCGTCGCGCGTACCCGTGATCGCGACCGGCTCGGGCATCAACGGCACCTTGGCGCGATCGAGATACTTCACGAATGCGGCGATCCCACCTTCGTAATAGAGCTCGACGGTCTTCTGCTCTTCGCTGCGGGCGTCGGTCAGGAACAGGCGGACGCCGGAGTTCAGGAACGCGAGCTCACGATAGCGATGTTCGAGCTTGTCGAAGTCGAAATCGATGATCTTGAACGTCGCGGGCGACGGCAGGAAGGTCACGCGCGTGCCCTTTTGCCCCTCCGTCGCGGTGCCGACGATTTTCAGCGGGGCGACCGCGTCACCGTATGCGAAGCGCATGTAATGCTCCTCGCCGTTGCGCCAGATCGTCAGGTCCAGCCATTCGCTGAGCGCGTTGACGACCGAGACGCCGACGCCGTGCAGGCCGCCCGAGACCTTGTACGCGTTCTCGTCGTTGGTGTTCTCGAACTTACCGCCGGCGTGGAGCTGGGTCATGATGACCTCGGCTGCGGACACGCCTTCCTCGGTGTGGATTCCGGTGGGGATGCCGCGGCCGTTGTCGGTGACGGAGACCGAACCGTTGGCGTTCAGGACGATGTCGATCCGGTCGCAATGCCCGGCGAGCGCCTCGTCGATCGCGTTGTCGCTGACCTCGAACACCATGTGGTGGAGGCCCGAACCGTCGTCGGTATCGCCGATGTACATGCCGGGGCGTTTGCGCACTGCGTCGAGGCCCTTGAGGACCTTGATCGAGTCGGCGCCGTAGTCGCCCATGTTCGGAAGATTGGGATTATTGGATTCAGGGTTGGATGCCATGACAAGTATATAGGCATTGGAGGGCCGAAACGGAAGCGAAATGGCCGGGCGCGTGGTGGGCGTGGGGAGCGAAGTGCACGAAGTTCACAGTCTGGAAGCGTTTTGGCGCGGGTGTGCACTTCGGTTTTCTGGCGCATCGGTTTTGGAGGGGATTTTTGGTCGCCATGTGGGGGAGGTGGCAGGGTCGGGCCGTGTAGGACAGCGGCTCCGTGATCCCTTACGATAGGTACACCTCCCCGGTGGAGGCCGGGGCCCAGGTGGAAAGGTTCAGGTGACGCGGCGGCGCTTCGTTGGCAACGTCTCCCGACTGGGCCCCGGCCTTCGCCGGGGAGGTGGCCGACTATCGGCGTGCTGGTCAAGGTCCCTCTCCCCGTGGGGAGAGGGAAGGAGGAGCGTAGGCGACGGGAGGGTGAGGGGGAGTTGGGATGCGCTCCCTAGCCTCACTCCCCCTCACCCTTCCCACCGCAAGTGCGGCGGGCCCCTTCCCTCTCCCCGAGGGGAGAGGGAGTCTCGCCTCAGAAGCGGTCGGCGCGCTGGCCGAGCAACGTAACCTCGACACGGCGATTGAGGCGCATCCCCGCCGGCGTCGCGTTGGTCGCGACCGGCTGGCGCTCGCCGTGGCCGACCACGCTGAACCGCGCGCGCACCACGTCCATGTCGTCGAACGCCTGCCGGACGCTGGCCGCGCGACGCTCGGACAGGTCCTGGTTGTGGGCGTCGGTGCCGCGCGAATCCGTGTAGCCGTCGATCGACACGCGGACGCCCGGGTTGCCCCGCAGATAGCGCGCGAGCGGGCGCAGTTTCTCGATCGCGCCGGGGCGCAGCACGTCGCTGTCGGTGCGGAACAGCACATCCTCCTGCAGCGTCAGCGTCGCGCCACGCGGGGTCTGGCGGAAGTGATAGTCGCGCATCGCGCCGCGGTCCCAGGTCGTGGTGGTCTCGACCACCGTCGTGCCGCCGCGGTCGCCGCGATAGCCACGCGGATCGCGGCCATAGGCGTCCCAGTCGAACCGGTCGCGGCGGGGCCCCGCGATGCGCGCGAATTCCAGGTTGGCGTCGTCGGCCTCCTGGCGGTTGATCCGGCCATCGCCGTTCGCGTCGAAGTTCGGCATCACGAACGCGCGACCACGTGGCGTATCGCGGAGTTCGGGGAACAGGATCGGGACGCCCGCGCCTTCCAGCCGGTAACCGGGCCGCGCAGAGGGCGGGTTGCTCATGTCGTAGCGCGCGCCCTCGCGGCCTTGCGCCAGCGCCGGTGCGGGCGTGGTTGCGATCATCAGCATGCCAAAGGCCGCGCGTGCAAAATTCTTCATCGTCTGTCTCCGTCGCCCCCGCGATGAACCGGGTTTTGCCGGCGCCCGGTTGAACGCCCGGTGACCCTGGCCGACAGCGTTCGTTCAGCCAGCCGAACGCTCAACCGCGATGCGCGTCGCCCGCGTATCGATCGCGTCGAACAGTGCATCCTCGGTGCCGGTCATCCACACCTGCCCGCGGCCCGCCAGCCGTGCGAACAGCGCCGCGCGACGGGTGGGGTCGAGATGGGCCGCGACCTCGTCGAGAAGGAGCACGGGGGGCTGGCCGGTCCGTTCGGCGACGAGGTCGGCATGGGCGAGGACGATGCCGAGCAGGAGCGCCTTCTGCTCGCCGGTCGAGGCGAGCGACGCCGCACGCTCCTTGTCGAGATGCGTCACGATCAGGTCGACCCGGTGCGGGCCGACGAGCGTGCGTCCGGCGGCGGCATCGCGGCCGCGGCCCTGGGCGAGGTCGGTTTGCAAACGAGTTGTGTCGCCGCTCCAGCCTTCGAGCGTCAGGCCGGCGCGGGGGAACGGGCTGTCGTCCTGGTGCGCGAGCCGCGTGCCGAGCAGGGCCACGGTCTCGCGCCGGGCGGCATCGACGGCGGCGCCGTGCTCGGCCATCTGTGCTTCGAGCGCGGAAAGCCAGTCGCCGTCGGGGCGCCCCTCGTCGGCGAGCAGGCGATTACGCGCGCGCATTGCCGCATCGTAGCGGGCGGCGTGGTGCGCGTGGGCCGGGGCGAGGGCGAGCGTGAGGCGGTCGAGGAAGCCGCGCCGCTCGCCGGCGGGGGCGACGAACAGGCGGTCCATCGCCGGGGTGAGCCAGAGGATCGTCAGCCACTCGGCCAGCGCGTTGGCGGTGGTGGTGGCGCCTTGGATGCGGACGATGCGGCGTTCCGGGGCCGAGGCTAGCGTGCCGGTTGCGACCTCGACTTCGGCTTTAGCGTGTATCTGTAGTTGTGCTTCTAACTCCCCTTCCGCTTGCGGGAGGGGTCGGGGGAGGGGTGCGTTTTCCTCGGGAGCGGACGCCGGTACGTACGTCGCGCCCTCCCCTAACCCCTCCCGCGAGCGGGAGGGGGAAAGTGTTGCCGCGACACCGAAGCCACCCGGCCCGCCCTGCCGCGCCATCTCGCCGAGCGCTGCCCTTCGCAGCCCGCGGCCGGGCGCGAGTAGCGACACCGCTTCGAGGATATTGGTCTTCCCCGCACCGTTCTCGCCCGTCAGCACGACGAACCCTGGCCCGGGCATCAGCGTCAGGTCAGCGTGATTGCGGAATTCGGTGAGGACGAGGCGCGACAGCATCGCACTGCCCTTAGCGGCAATCTTCGCCTCGTGTCAGCCTTCGCTCAGGCGGCAATGCGCTCGGGAGCGATCTCGGGCGAAGCCTCGGCCTTCTGCGTGCTGAGATACGAGGCGAGGGCGGGGCCGAGCGCGCGCTGCGCGTGCCGGTAGACGACCGGCGTCGCGATCCCGAGCCGCGCGCGTGCGCCGTCGAGCGGTTCGTGCAGCAGCGTCAGATAATCCTCGCCCGACACCCACTTCGCCCTGCGCCCGTTGCGATAGCCCTCCCATACTGCCTTCGCGAACAGCGTGCTGCCGGTGACGCGGAAACTCTTCAGCGCCGCGGCCGAGCCGATCAGCGCCCAGCCGAGCCCGCCGACCTGCGCATAGCTGAACGCGACGAGTGCCGCCTCGCCCATGCTCTCGTCCGCCTTATAGCCGGTCAGCACGTGCCAGATATCGTGCGTGTCGCGCACCCGCCGGCCGAACCACGCGTAAGGATGCGCCAGGTCGTCCTCGCTCGGCACGAGGCGCGAGACCTCGACCAGCCCGTCCGCGGAATAGCCCGTCGTCTCCAGGAAATTGCGATACGCCGCCCCGACCGTGCCGGGCGCGAAGCTCGCGACGAACGCGGGGTCGGAAAAACGCTGCGCCAGTTCGACTCGGTCATAGGCGATCCGCCCGCCCTGCTCGGTGGCGATCAACCGCGCGTAGTTCATCGGCGCGTTGCCGACGTTCAGTGCGCGCATGATCCGGAACACCTGAGTCGTGTCGTCGCCGTTCGCGAGCAACTTCTTGATCGCATCGAACGCCGTACGCCAATCGCGACGACCGGTCGTACCGGGAAACGGAGGAAGCTTCGCCATCGAGTCGGCTCCTTACTGACATCGCTGTCAATACGACTCGGCAGCGATGGCGTCAAGCGTGGCGCGCGGATGGAGCATTCCGGAACAGGGCTGCTGCATACGATGATCCCGGCGTCGGACGGGACGAGGCGACCGCGAGGAGGTGGCGCCCAAAGCCGCGGGCGCCGTATGAGAAGGGAACCGTGCGAGAATGAAATATTGCGAATGTTATCGAGGAACCGGGCTGCGATCGTGGCGCTCGGCGTAAGTGCCTGCATGGCCGGGTGTGTTCCCGCAGGCGCTCCGCCCCGTCGGCAGATCGCCGTGCAACGCGCGCCAGTCGTGGGGCAACCGCAGGCACCGCGCTTGTCGGTATCGTCGTCGATCGCCCGACCTGGCCCCCGGCCCGGACGGCGTAGCGACCAGCCACCCGCCGACCTGCTCAACGCGCTGCAGGCGCTCGGCTCGCGGTTTGCGGGGCGGGTCGGGATCGCGATCCGCGATGTCGATGACGGCTGGGTGGTCGGCTATAATGCCGACACGCTCCTGCCGCAGCAAAGCGTCAGCAAGCTGTGGGTGGCGATCGCGGTGATGGACGCGGTCGACCGCGGCACGCTGTCGCTCGGCGCGCCGGTGACCGTTCGCCGTTCGGACCTGACGCTGTTCCATCAGCCGATCCGGCCGCTCGTCGGCAAGGACGGGTACCGGACGACGGTCGGGGCGCTCCTCAGGGGCGCGATGACGCGCAGCGACAATACCGCCAACGACGTGCTGCTGTGGAAGGTCGGCGGGCCCGCTGCGATCCGCCGGATGCTGGCGCGAAAGGGCATTGCCGGGGTCGGCTTCGGTCCCGGCGAGCGCGTGCTGCAGGCGAAGACCGCGGGACTCGAGTGGCAGTCGGCCTGGGTCGGCGGCTGGGGGTTCCTTCAGGCGCGGGCGAAGATGACGTTCGAGGCGCGCGACCGGGCGTTGAACCGCTATCTCGCCGCGCCGTACGACGGTGCATCGGCGAACGGCATCACGCTGGGTCTCGCCCTGCTGCAGCGGGGGACGTTGCTGAGCAACGCCTCCACCGTGCACCTGCTGACGCTGATGCGCGCCAGCAAGACGGGACCGCTCCGGCTGAAATCGGGGCTGCGTCCCGGCTGGACCTTCGCGCACAAAACCGGGACCGGTCAGGATCTCGGCACGCTGTCGACCGGTTATAACGACGTCGGGCTGCTCCGATCGCCGGACGGGCATACTTATTCCGTCGCGGTGATGATCGGCAGTACGCGACTGCCGATCCCTGCGCGGATGCGGTTGATGGGCGATGTGACGCGCGCGCTTATCCGAACGCTGGACTAGCGCGCCCGCGAATCACACCCGCATCGGCATCAGTACGTACAGCGCCGGCGACTTGTCGTTCTCGCGGATCAGCGTCGGGGCGGCCGCGTCGGCCAGATGCACCTCGACCATATCGCCGTCGATCTGCGCGAGGATGTCCATCAGATAGCGGCTGTTGAAGCCAATCTCGAACGGGAGCGCGACGTACTCGCCGGGGACTTCCTCCGCCGCGGTGCCGTTCTCGGGCGAGGTGACCGACAGCGTGATCTTGTCGCGGTCGAGCGCCATCTTCACCGCGCGCGTCTTCTCCGTCGCGATCGTGGAGACGCGATCGACGCCTTCCATGAAGCTCTTCGGGTCGATCTTGAGGATCTTGTCGTTGCCGGTCGGGATCACGCGGCTGTAGTCCGGGAAGGTGCCGTCGATCAGCTTCGAGGTCAGGATCGCCTGGCCGAGGTCGAAGCGGATCTTGGTCGGCGACAGCGACACGCCGACCGAACCATCAACCTCGTCGAGCAGTTTGCGCAACTCGCCGATGCATTTGCGCGGCACGATCACGTCGGGCATCGATTCGGCACCCTCGGGACGCGGCAGCGTGACGCGGGCGAGACGGTGGCCGTCGGTAGCCGCAGCCTTCAACACCGGCGTCGAGCTGTCGCCATCCGCCACGTGCAGGAAAATGCCGTTGAGATAATAACGCGTCTCTTCGGTCGAGATCGCGAATCGCGTCTTGTCGATGATCTGCTTGAGCGTTTCGGCGGGCAGTTCGAACTGGGTCGGCAGCTCGCCTTCCGCGATCACCGGAAAATCGTCGCGCGGCAGCGTGCCCAGCGAGAAGCGGGCGCGGCCTGCGACGATGCTCATCCGGCCCTCCGACGCGGCGAGCTGGACCTGCGAGCCTTCCGGCAGTTTCCGCGCGATGTCGAACAGCGTGTGCGCGGACACCGTGGTCGCCCCGGGCTGGTCGACCGCGGCTGCGATCGATTCGTTGATCTGGAGATCAAGGTCGGTGGCCATCAGCTTGAGCGTGCCCTCGGCGGTCGCCTCGATCAGCACGTTCGACAGGATGGGGATGGTGTTGCGCCGCTCCACCACGGACTGGACATGGCTCAGCCCCTTGAGGAGCGTTGCGCGTTCGATCGTCGCCTTCATCGTAATTCCCCCCGCCACCGCAGCCAGAATCGGGGCTGGGGGCAATCCGCAGATGGCTTACCCAACAACAAAGGGTCGGAGCAAGCGCCCCGACCCTTCTTTGATCACGGTAAACGTCGGGTTAAACCCGCGCGCCGTTTCGATCAGAAGCGGAAGCCGTAGCTGGCGACCACCTGATGGCGATCCGTGTCGACGTCGAATCGGCCGCTGGTGCCGCCGGTCGCATAGTCGATGTTGCTACGCTCGTAGTTCGAATAGCGATATTCGAGCTTGGCATAGGTGTTCGGGCTCATCGCGTGCTCGGCACCCGCACCGACGCGCCAGCCGTCGAGGTTGAACTTGGTGTCGGTCGTCTGGCTGGTGTCGCCGGCGAGAACCTTCAGCTTCGAATTGGTGTAGCCACCCTTGACGTACAGCATCGTCGTCGGCGCGACGACGTAACCGACGCGACCGCCGACATAGATGTCACGGCCCTGCTTGACGCGACCGAAACCGAAATCGCTGGTATAGTCGTAGCGATCGCTCTTCGCGGTCGATCCGGTTAGTTCGGCTTCGGCGCCGAGCACCAGGCCGCCGCCGGTCGCGATGTCGTAGCCGATGCCGCCACCGAAGAGCAGGCCGTCGATCTTCTGGTCGTCGCGTCCGTTGTTGTTGGACACGCTGCTGCCGGCGCCGGTGTGATCATAGCCGAGCGTACCCTCGATGCGGGGGCCGGTGAAGGTCGGGTCGGTCTGCGCGAAGGCGGGTGCTGCAACCGCGGTGGTGGCGAGCAGCGAGACGGCGATAAGCTTACGCATTGGGATACTCCATAATGTCTTCGTCACACCCCTGCCACGACGGGCAAACGCGGGATGGATGGCTCCAATGGACCAGTCGCTGCAGCGTTGCATGAACCTCAGATAAACACGGAAATCCGTTGCTTTTGCGCCACAGGGGGTTGAAACGCCGGCTATGATTCCAAGCCATCGACAAGATGAAGCGGACGCCCCTCCCACTGACATCCCGTCCCCGCGGAAGGGCCGCGATTTCGTCGCACGGCACGGCGAAACCGTGTTCAATGCGGCGCACCGGTTGCAGGGCGATGCGCCGCATACGCCGCTGACGCGCGCCGGCTTCGCGCAGGCGGACGAGCTTGGGCGCGCGTTGCGCGCGTTGCTGGGGGTGAAGCCGGCGTTGACCTTGTGGGCGTCGCCGACGGGCCGCGCATTGCAGACGCTAGCGGTGATCTGCGAGCATCTGGCGCTGGACTGGCACGACGCGCGGACCGATGCCCGGTTGGTCGAGATCGACATGGGATCATGGGGCGGACGCTATTATGCCGATCTGGCGGCGGAGGTCGGGTCGATCGTCCTGCCCGGCGGGATCCTGAAACGGCCTGCAGACGGCGAGACGTATCCGGAGATTGCAGCCCGCGTCGGCGGGTGGCTAGCGGATACCGCGGAGGATGCGGGGGACCGACTCGTGATCATGCACGGGATCTCGAGCCGCGTGATGCTGGGGGTGATGACGGGCGCGCCGGCCGATCCCGTGCTCGGCGCACCGATCGCGCAGGGGTTGCCTCAGGGGTCGGTCACGCTGGTGGAGAACGGCCGCGCGACCGTGCCGCATCTCGGCACCGGTTTCGCGCCGACGTGAGGTTTGCCCTCCCGCTATTGCTGGCCATCACCGCCCCGGCGGCGGCGCGCGACACGATCGGCATCTACAAGCGTTGGGGCGCGTTTCGCGACGCGAGCCCCGACCGGTGTTTCGCGATCGCACGACCGGTGATGGCGGGGGGGCGGTCGACGGGTTTTGCCAGCGTCGCGACCTGGCCCAAGCGCGGCTTGCGTGCCTCGCTGTATGTGCGGCTGAGTCGCGAGCGCGATCGGTCGGCGGGGGTGACGCTGACGGTCGGCGAGCGGCGATTCGGATTGGTGGCGAATGGTCTGGATGCCTGGGCGAGCGATGCGCCTAGCGACCGGGCGATCGTCGCGGCGTTGCGATCGGGGCGGAGCATGAGTGTGGAAGCGGTCGGTGTCGGGGGGCGGCCGTTTGTTGATGTGTATGCGTTGTCGGGCGCGGCGACGGCGATCGATGCGGCTGTGTTGGCGTGTAGCGGGGGGTAGACCAGCACTTACCGTCTTCCGCGTCCAACGACTCTCCCGGACGAGCCCTTCCGATCCTCCCCCGCCAGGGGGAGGTGTCGCCGCAGGTGACGGAGGGGGAGGATACGAAACAGGGGTTACCGCTTTCCGCCCCCTCCGTCAGGCTGTGCCTGCCACCTCCCCCTAGCGGGGGAGGATCGTAAGGGTGTCCCAACCACTTCCGCCAGCCAGTAGAAAAATCACGAAAATTCCGCTAAGGGCCGCCTATGCAGACCGCCGCGAACCTCATGCCTATTCCCGGGCACATCGATCCCGTGCCCGTTCCCCGCAGCTTCGTGCCGCGCAGCGATGGGCGGATTGACCTGCTCGGGCTGTCGCTCGCCGATCTGCGGATGGCGTTGGAGACGTCGCAGCTCGAGGAGCGGCAGGCCAAGCTGCGCGCCAAGCAATTGTGGCACTGGATCTACAATCGTGGCGCGACCGAGTTTTCGGCGATGACCGATATCTCGAAGACGATGCACCCGTGGCTGGAGCAGCGCTTCGTGATCAGCCGGCCCAACGTGGTCGAGGCACAGGTTTCCACCGACGGGACGCGGAAATGGCTGCTGCGGTCGGACGATGCGCAGGATTACGAGATGGTGTTCATCCCCGACGCGGACCGCGGCACGCTGTGCGTATCGAGCCAGGTCGGCTGCACGCTGAACTGCACCTTCTGCCACACCGGCACGATGCGGTTGGTGCGCAACCTGACGCCCGCCGAGATCGTCGGCCAGGTGATGCTCGCGCGCGATTCGCTGGGCGAATGGCCCAGCCAGCCCGAGGGCCGCATGCTCACCAACATCGTGATGATGGGCATGGGCGAGCCGCTGTATAATTTCGAGAATGTCCGCGACGCGTTGAAGCTGGTGATGGACGGCGCGGGGCTTGCGCTGAGCCGTCGGCGGATCACGCTGTCGACCTCGGGCGTGGTGCCGATGATGGCGCGCGCGGGGGCCGAGATCGGTGTGAACCTCGCCGTGTCGCTGCACGCGGTGACGAAGGAAGTGCGCGACGAGATCGTGCCGCTCAACCGGAAGTACGGCATCGAAGAATTGTTGCAGGCCTGCGCGGATTATCCCGGCACCAACAACGCGCGGCGGATCACGTTCGAGTACGTGATGCTGAAGGACAAGAACGATTCCGACGACGACGCGCGCGAACTCGTGCGGTTGCTGCGGAAATACGAGCTGCCGGCGAAGGTGAACCTCATTCCGTTCAACCCATGGCCGGGCGCAGCATACGAGTGTTCGACGCCCGAGCGGATCAAGTCGTTCTCCAGCATCGTGTTCGGCGCAGGGATCTCGGCGCCGGTGCGCACCCCGCGCGGGCGTGACATCGATGCGGCGTGTGGGCAGTTGAAGACCGCGTCAGAGAAGAAGAGCCGGGCGCAACTCGATCGTGAGGCTGCTGTCGAGTCCGACGCTTTTGCTTGAGTGGAGTGCGGTCGCACTGGCGGCAGGGGCAGGCGTTCTCGGCGGTGCGATGAATGCGTTGGCGGGCGGGGGCAGCTTCGCGACGATGCCGGCGCTGATCGGGCTCGGCGTGCCCTCGACCTTCGCCAACGCGACCAGCAACGTCTCGCTACAGCCGGGCGCGATGGCGAGCGCGTGGGCGTATCGGCATGGGCTCCAGCCGATCTCCGGCGTCAGCATGAAGACGATGGCGGGGATCACCTTCGTCGGTGGGCTGGTGGGCAGCCTGTTGCTGGTCGCCACGTCCGCGCGCGCGTTCGACCTGATCGTGCCGTGGCTGTTGTTGTTCGCGACGCTGGCGATCGCGTTCGGGACGCGCGCGTCGCTGTGGCTCAGGTCGCGTGTCGAGATCGGGCCGAAGTCGCTGGTCGCGGTGCAGGCTTTGCTCGGGATCTATGGCGGCTATTTCGGGGGCGGCGTCGGGCTGATGCTGACCGCCGCGTGGGGACTGCTGTCGGGTGCGACGCCCGCGACGCTCGCACCGCCGCGGACGCTGATGCTTGCGGTTGCGAACCTTGCCGCGACGATCATCTTCATCGCGACCGGGATGGTGGTGTGGGCGCTGTGCGTGCCGATGTTGGTGGGCGGCATCGTCGGCGGGCATTTCGGCGCGAAACTGGGCCTGCTGCTGTCGCCGCGCGTGATCCGGGTGTGGACGCTGCTGGTGACGATCGCGACGACGATCGTGTTCTTCTACCGCGCCTATTCCTAAAGCCCGGTCTTCGCGGCGAGCCATTTCGCCGCGGACTCGGGCGTCTCCTTGTCGGTATCGCGATCGACCCGGTAGTTCGCGGCGCGCATCGCCTCGACCGGGATGCGCCCGACCATCGGCTTCAGCGCGGCGAGGAACTTCGCGTCCTCTGCCCGCTTCGGCGCGACCATCAGGATCGCGTCGTAGCCGGGTATCGCACGACGGGGGTCGGTGAGCACGGTCAGGCCGTCGGCGGCGATCCGGCCATCGGACGAGAAGGCGGAAATGACGTCGACATTGCCGCTCTCCAGCGCGCGGTACATGAAGGTCGGGCTGTACGGCGTCGTCTTGGCGAAGCGGAGCGGATAGGCGCGCTTTACCGCGGCCCATTCGGGACGTTCGAGGAATTCGAGGTCGCTGCCGAGCGTCATGCCGGGCGCGGCCTTCACCAAGTCGTCCAAGCTGGCGATGCCCTTGGCCTTGGCTGCGTCGCCCTTCATCGCGAAGGCATAGGCGTTTTCGAACCCGAGCGAACCGATCAGGCCGACGCGATGCTCGCGCCTGGCCCAATCGCCGATCGCGGCGACCATCGCCGGGCGTTCGGGGACGTCGTTGCGCTTCATCTCGTTCGCCCAGATCGTCCCGGCGTAATCGACATAGACGTCGATATCCCCGCCGGAGAGCGCACCGAAGACTACCGCGGAGCCCAGCCCATCACGGTATTCGATGGTATAGCCGGCATGTTCAAGCCGATCGCCGATCAGCCGCGCGAGGATATATTGCTCGGAAAAGTTCTTCGCGCCCACCACCACGGTGCGGTCCACGCCACCCTTGGGCCACAGCGGTAGGGTCGCCGCCGCAGTTCCCAAGACCAGCACCACTGCGCTCGCGATCCACAACCAGCGGCGGCGCGAGCGGATGCCGTATTCGATTCCGCCGATCAGCGCGTCGACCGCCAGCGCGAGGGCCGCCGCCGAGACGCAACCGGCAAGCACCAGCGCCCAGTTCTGCGTCTGCAACCCGGCGAAGATCATGTCGCCAAGGCTCGGCTGGCCGACCGTCGTCGATAGTGTCGCGGCACCGATCGTCCAGACGGCTGCGGTACGGATGCCGGCGATCAGCACGGGCGCGACCAGCGGAGCCTCGACCAGACGCAGTTTCTGCGCGGGCGTCATGCCGACCGCGTCTGCCGCCTGGATCACCGCGGGGTCGATGCCGTGCAGCCCCGCCACCGCATTCCGCAGGATCGGCAGCAGGGCGTACAGCGTCAGCGCGATCAGCGACGGGAGGAAGCCGAGCGCGGGGATGCCGCCGCCGACCAGCGCGGAGAGGCTGAGCAACAACGGATAGAACAACGCGAGCAGGGCGAGGCTGGGGATCGTCTGGACGAGGCTCGCAAAGCCTAGCGACACGCGCGCCACGGTCGCGTTGCGGGCCGACCAGATGCCGAGCGGCAGGCTGATCGCGATGCCGAGCAGCAACGCCGCCGCGGAGAGCAGGACGTGGTTGGCGAGCAGCGGCGGCACGCGGCCGAGCGCGTCGAGGAACGTGCTCACGCGACCAGCGCCTGCAAACGTTCGGCCTGCGCGCGCGGTACCTGCACCAGCGCCTGCGCGTCTTCGCCGCCCTTGCCCGCGATGAGTTCGGCGGGCGTGGCGTCGGCGACTATGCGCCCAGCCTTCATCACCAGGACACGGTCGGCGAGCAACAATGCCTCGGCCATGTCGTGCGTCACAAGGATGGTGGTCAGCCCAAGCCGGTCGTGCAGTTCGCGAATCCGCGTGCCGAGCGCGTCGCGCGTGACGGGGTCGAGCGCGCCGAACGCCTCGTCCAGCAGCAGCAGTTTCGCGCCGGGTGCGAGCGCGCGCGCGATGCCGACGCGCTGGCGTTGACCGCCGGATAGCGCATCGGGCATCCGGCCGGCGATGTCGCGGGGTAAGTCGACGAGGTCGAGCAGTTCGCCGACCTTTGCCTCCTCCCGGCGCCCGGCGATGCGCAGGCCAATCGCGATGTTCTCGGCGATCGTCATGTGCGGGAACAGGCCGATGTTCTGGAAGACGTAGCCGATCCGGCGGCGCAGTTCGGGGGCGGGCTCGGCAGCGACGTCGGCACCGTCGATCGTCACGCGGCCTTCGCTCGGCTCGACCAGTCGGTTGAGCGTCTTCAGCAGCGTCGACTTGCCCGAACCGGACGTGCCGACGAGCGCGACGAAACTGCCGCGCGCGATCTCCAGCGAGACCGCGTCGACGGCGATCGTCGCGCCCCCAGCACTGGGGTACCGCTTGGTGACGCGTTCGAAAACGAGCGCTGGGGAATTGTCTGGCATCTGTGCGCAGGATGCGGGAAACATACCGGAAAATCAAATGGAGAGGGTATGAGCCAGCAGGGCATTTTCATCACCGGCGGCGGATCGGGGATCGGCCGCGCCACCGCGATATTGTTCGCGCGGAAAGGCTGGCGGGTCGGGCTCGCCGACGTCAACGTCGCGGGACTTGCCGAGACCGCCGCGCTGCTGCCCGCCGGCATGGTCAGCACCTATCAGATGGACGTGCGCGACCGCGATGCTTGGGTGGCCTCGCTCGATGCGTTCGTTGGGACGACCGGCGGGCGGCTCGACGTGCTGTTCAACAATGCCGGGATCGGGTCGGGTGGACCGCTCGCGGAGACCGATTTCGCCGAGATCGACCGGGTGATTGCGATCAATCTCGTTGGCGCGCTGAACGGGGCGCGGATCGGGCATGCGTATCTGAAGCGGACGCCGGGATCGTGCCTGCTCAACACCGCCTCGGCGTCGGCGATCTATGGCACGGCGGGGCTTGCGCCGTATTCGGCGACCAAGTTCGGGGTGCGCGCGATCACCGAGGCGCTCGATGGCGAATGGGCGGCGGACGGCATCAAGGTGCGCTCGATCGTGCCGAGCTTCATCGACACGCCGCTGCTCGATTCCGCCGCGGGGGGCAGTAACCGCTCGATACGCGAAACGGTAACGGGCGCGGGGCTCGAACTCACCGGGGTCGACAAGGTGGCGGAGGCTGCCTGGGCCGCCGTGCATGGCGACAAGGTCCACACTTTTGTGGGGAAGACCGCGCACCGCATGGCGTTCGCCGCGCGGTGGATGCCGGGTGCGCTGCGCAAGCGGATGCGGCGGGATATGCGGAAGAGCTGACCCGTTTTTTCTCCTCCCCCCGGCGGGGAGAATTTCCGAGGCTCAGGCGTCGCCGACGATGGCGTCGATCGCTTCGGCCATTTCGATGTCGCGCGGCGAGAGGCCGCCGGCGTCGTGCGTGGTCAGCAGGATTTCTACCCTGTTCCAGACGTTCTTCCACTCCGGATGGTGGTTCGCGCGCTCGGCGATCAGCGCGACCTGAGTCATGAAGCCGAACGCCTCGACGAAATCGGCGAACACGATCGTCCGCGTGATCGCGTCGCGCGCATCGTCGTAATCCCACTCGTCGAGGCCATCGAGGGCCTCGGCCCGCTCGGTCTCGTTCAGCGCTTCGATCATTCGCGTGTCCCTTGCCGCCATCGTTTGCCAACGCGTATGGCTGGCAGGATGAGCGGGCAAGCGACAATGCACGAGGGGGACAGGGGCGAAGCGCCCGGCGCCGATGCGATCGAGGCGATCGCGCGGGCGACTATCGCCAAGCTGCCGGCGCAGTTCGCGGAGCATCTCGGCGACATCGTCTTTGCGGTGGAGGAGTTTGCCGACGACGAGACGCTCGCCGCACTGGGCCTCGAACACCCGCTTGACCTGTCGGGCCTGTATCACGGCCGCCCGCTCGGCGAGAAATCGTCGATGGACTCGGGCGCGATGCCCGACCGCATCGTGCTGTACCGCCGTGCGATCCTGGAGGAATGGATCGAGACCGAGGTCCGCCTCGACGACCTCGTCGCGCATGTGACGATCCACGAGATCGGCCATCATTTCGGCCTCAGCGACGACGACATGCACGCGCTGGAAGATACCGCAGAAGATCGGACCACGTGAGCCTTCGCTTTCGTGACGTCGCGTGCGTGCGGGGCGGGCGGATGCTGTTCTCGGGCGTGTCGTTCGACCTGCAGTCTGGCGATGCGGCGATCGTCGCCGGCCCCAATGGCGTCGGGAAATCCAGCCTCATCCGCATCGCTGCGGGCCTGCTCGCACCGTTCGAAGGTAGTGTGGCGTGCGACGCGGCGCAGGCGTTGCTGACCGAAGCGAGCGCGCTCGACCCCGACCGCACGTTGATCGCGGCGCTCCGTTTCTGGGCCACGTTGGATAATGCACCCACCCCCGATACCCGGATCGGACTAGCGCTGTCCGCACTCGATCTCGCCGCGCTTGCGGACGTTCCCGTCCGCCTGCTGTCCACCGGGCAACGCCGCCGCGCTTCGATCGCGCGCGTTGCCGCCAGCGGGGCGCCGGTGTGGCTGCTCGACGAACCCGCCAACGGGCTCGACACGGTTTCGATCGCCCGACTGGAAACGCTGATCGCGGAGCACCGCGCCACCGGCGGCATCGCGCTGGTTGCCACGCACCTGCCGCTGGCGATTTCCGGTGCGCAGGAGATCGCGTTGTGATCGCGCTCATTCGTCGCGATCTCCGCCGTAGCGTGTCGAGTGGCGGCGCGACGCTGGTGGTCGCGTTCTTCCTGCTGGTCGCCACGCTGTTCCCGTTTGCGATCGGCCCCGATGCGGCGTTGCTCGAGCGGATCGGCGGCGGGGTGATCTGGACTGCGGCGCTGCTTGCGGCACTGCTGCCGGTGGAGCGACTGATCGGACCCGACCTCGACGCCGGCATCTTCGATCAGTTCGCGGTGCGCGGCTTGTCGATGACGGCGGTGGCAATGGCGAAGACGATCGCACACTGGCTCGGCTTCGGCCCGCCGTTGATGCTCGCCGCGGTGATCGCCGCCGGCCTGCTCAACCTGTCGGGCGACACGCTGCTTCGCGTCGAGATCGGCCTGCTGATCGGTACGCCCGGCCTCGCCGCGCTCGCGGTCGCGACGAGCGCGCTGGTCGCGGGCGTACGTGGTGGCGGGGCGGTGACGGGCCTCGTCATGCTGCCGCTTGCGGTGCCGTTGCTGATCTTCGGTGCCGGATCGCTCGACCCGGCCGGCGGCGCTGGCGCGGTGAAGCTGCTCGCCGCGGTCAGCCTCGTGCTCGTCGCGGGCGCACCGTTTCTGGCGGCCGCCGCAATCCGCGCGGCACTGGACTAGCGGATAGGCGGCCACTCTACTCGTCGCGCACGACGTTCAGACCCATCGATCCGGGGCGAGCAGCGCAGAAATACCACGAATGCGGTCGGCTGGATTTCTCGACGGTGGCCAACGCCTGCATAGTGCACACCCTTGCATGCTACGCACGCGGAACCTGATAGACCCTGCCGATGATAGCCGCGTCAAACCTGTTTCGTTATCCCGTGAAAAGCTTGGGTGGGCATGCGCTGGAGCATGCAGACCTCGAAGCACGGGGCATCGCCGGTGACCGTCGCTGGATGCTGGTCGACGACGCGGACCGGTTCATCACACGCCGCCAAGTGCCGGACATGGCCCGCATCGCCGTCTCGGTCGAGGGCAGCCGGATCCTGTTCCATCAGGCCGAACTAGGGACATGCGAAGCCGCTATCCCCGACGACGGCGTTGCAGGCGTTGCCGCGACGGTGTGGCGCGATAGGGTCATGGTCCGCTTCGGCAACCCCGAGGCCGATGCGTTTCTGAGCGAGGCGCTCGGCCGTTCGGTGCGGCTGGCCTATCAACATGACGAGAGCGTTCGGGCGATTCATCCGGGCTGGTCCTCGCCCGGCGAACAAGTGAGCCTCGCCGACGGATTTCCGCTGCTCGTCACCACCGAGGCGTCGCTCGCCGCGCTGAACGATCGGCTGGCGAACGGCGTGACGATGGCGCGGTTCCGGCCCAATATCGTCATCACCGGCGCAGAACCCTGGGCGGAGGATCGCTGGCGCCGTATCCGGATCGGCGGGACGATCCTGCGGATCGCACGGCCCTGTTCGCGGTGCATCATCGTCACGCAGCAGCCGCTGACCGGAGAACGGCTCGACGGCTACGAACCGCTGGCGACGCTGCGCGCGATGGGTCACGCCAATGCGGGCGGCATCATGTTCGGCCAGAACGCGGTGCCCGAGCAGATCGGCACGATCGCGGTGGGCGACAGTGTCGAAGTGCTCGAACAGGGCGACAGCAATCCTTGATTGCGCCGCGCCTCAGATCCCCGTCGCGTACAAGGTGTGGTGCGTGAGGATGTAGAGCGTGCGGTGATCGGTGCCGCCGATCACGAGCTGCAACGGGCGTTCGGGCACGTCGATGCGGCGGGCGAGCGTGCCGTCCGCCGCGTAGACGAACACCTGCCCATTAGCCACGTAGAGGTTGCCCGCGGCATCGCGCGCCACGCTCTCGCCGCCGCGATCGGCCACGATCTTCAGGTCGGTCACCCGGCCATTATCGCCGACCAGCCCACTATAGGTGCGGTTTTCCGACGCGTTGGTCAGGACGACGCGTTCGCCCGGCGCGGCGGTGACGAAGCCATTCGCATCAAGCGTATCCGACCAGCGCCAGCCCTGATGATCGTCGGCTCCCTGGTTCCAGACGCGGAACGCCGGCAGCACCAGCGACCCGTCGGGCGAGACATAGTCCTGCGCCTTCGCCTCGCCCATCTTGCCGGTGAAGAAGTCCGCCAGGGGCGGATATTGGTATGTCACGGGATCGATCCGGTCGGCGAACTCGCCATTTGCCCAGACGTTGACGGGAAGCACGGTCGCCGCACCGCGCCGCGCCCTGGCCGGCGTCGGGGCGATCGTCTTGATCTCGGCAGGATTGGCCGGATCGATGCTGAAGACCGTGCCGTCACGCCCGGCGGACGAGAGGACGAGCAGACCGCCCGACCGATCGACCGCGAGGTTCACCGCGTCGACGGGGGCGTCCGCGACGATCGACAGGCCTTCGGATTTCGACCAGCCGTGAATGCGCTGGAACTGGCGATCGATGAAGTACAGCTTGCCCTTCGCGTCGACCGCGCCGCCGGCGATCGAATAGAATCCGTCCGCGAGTTTCTCGACGCCGGGCGATGCCGGTATCGGGGTTCGGACTGCCGTCGCGGATGCTGCCGGCACGTCGAGCTTGGCGAACTCGAGCTCGCGGACCTCCTGGCCTCCCGTCATATCCTTGATGGCGTTTTCGAACGGGAACTTGCTCGCGCGCAGATACGTGCCGCAGCCCTTGGTATCGCAGCTCGCAAACCCGCTTTCGGCGTTCACATGGACGTTGCGGAAACGGATATCGCCCGAGTTGTAGAGCTTTACCGCGGCGTCCATCGGCTTGATCGAGCGCGTCACGCGGTAGCCGTGGTAATTGGCGAACAGGATGTTGCGCGAATTGCGGATCTCGGTCGAGATGGCATTGACGCCGTCGCGGACCTCCTGCTCGGTCTGCGGCGCGAGGAACTCCCAATTCTCGACATTATCGAGGACGATTTCTGCTCGATAATGGTGTTCGGCCGACAGTTCGTAGACGTGGCCGGGGGTCTTGGTGTTCGAGACGTAGAAGCCGGCCGACGCCAAGGTGTTCGGCGACCAGAGCGCCGCGAACGTGCCGCCGCCGCCGTCGGTGACCCAGATGCTCGGATATTGGCCATCGAAGCGCGCGCGGGGATCGCCGAAGCCGATCGGGCTACCCTTGGTGAGCACGGTGCCGCCGCCGCCCTGGATCTTGACGTCGTTGACCATCGACGCTTCGCCGGCCTTCCACAGAAGCGCGGTAGCGCGGGGATTTACGCCGCCGGTCCACAGGCCGAGCCCCGAGACGATCGCGTTGCCGCCCTTCGCGCTCTGCAACAATGCCTTGGCGCCGCCGACGCCCATATAGGCAGGCGTCTCGTCGGGGAGGTAGAGATGCGTGAGGCTGGGGTGCAGTGAGATCAGGACGCTGTCGGGACGTAGCTTGATCGTATCGGTGACACGGTAGCGGCCGACCGGGAGGTACAGCACGCGGTGCGTGTCGATCGCGCGCTGCAATGCCGCGGTGTCATCGGTCGTGTCGTCGCCCTTCACGCCGAGGTCATGGACGTTCGCCCATTCGCGGACCGGCGGCATCGCGCGGATCGCCGGCGTGCGTCGTGCCGGCAGGCGCGACAACGGCGCCATCGCGATGTCGGTCGCATACTTGCCGATGGTGCCTAGGCCGGCCAGCTTCAAACCATAGGAGAAATCGCTGACCCGGTAGCTTGGCCCCGCCCCTGCCACGGTCTTGCCGCTGTCGCGGAAGCGGACGAAGGTCGGGGTGTTCGACGCCACCGCATTGTCGAAGCCGATCTGCGTGAACACGCTGTTTTCCGCCGACACGATCACGCCCGCCTGCGACACGTTCTCGAACCGGACGTCCTTGCCCCAGAGCGAGTCGGAATAGCCGCGGTCGATCTCGATCCCGACCGGCGTGTCGCGGATCGCCACGTTGACGAGCGTCAGGTCGACCTCGTGCTCGCGGATGGCGGCGTCGCGCTGGCCCTGGAACTCGGAGTCGATCAGCGTGAACTGCCACGCGGGCGAGGTCTTTTCCGACATGATGCCGTAGCGACCGCCGAAGAAGCGTAGATTCTCGAACTCGTTGCCGGCCTGGTAGACGCCGGCGAGGCCTGAGCCGATGTGGAAATCGACGTGGCGCAGATAGCCGTGCTGCGCGACGCGGAAGCGCACCGCGACCGCGCCGGCATTGCCCTCGCCGATCCGGAAATCGACGTTCGACAGCGCGGAATAGAAGGTGCTGGACGTCGCATCGAAGATCGCGGGGTCGAACGGCACGCTGGTGCGCGGCGGCACGGGGGCCTTGCCGACGCGGTACTGGTCCTCGCCGGTGAAGCTGACCATTGCCGCGACGCCCGATGCGTAGCCGGCGCTGTTGTCGCCGAGCACGATCTCGGGACGGGTTGGGCCGACGCCGAAGATGCGGACGGCCGAGCGGACGAAGATCGTCCGGCTGATCCGGTAGCGCCCCGAGGGCAGGAATACGACGCCGCCATGGCCGCCGGCTGCTGCCGTATCGATCGCCTGCTGAAGCGCGACGCTGTCGTCCGCGCGACCGTCGCCGACGCCCTTGACGGTGATCGCGCGGGGATCGTCGGGCTGATTGAGATAGACCGAGACCGACTTGGCGGGAGTAGCGGGTTTCGCGAACGCCGGCGCGGCGATCAGTAGCGCCGTCCCGCAGAGCAGCCATTTCGCAACCATCGTCCATCTCCCGTTATCAGGACAATAGTCCTACCGTTCGTGAGGGCCTGCTTCATCTGCGACGAAGGTCGTATCTTTGGGGGCCTTAGTATCCTCCCCCGCAAGGGGGAGGTGGCTGGCGCTTGCCAGACGGAGGGGGAGGTAAGAGCAACCGACGTTATCGCGCCCTCCCCCTCCGACGCTTCGCGCCACCTCCCCCTTGCGGGGGAGGATCGAAAAGGGGGGGCGTCAGATCGCCAGCGATTGCGCGAGGATCGCCGCCTGCGTGCGGTTGCGGACGTTGAGCTTGCGCATCAGCGCGGTCATGTGGACCTTCACCGTGGCTTCGGCGATGCCGAGGTCGAACGCGATCTGCTTGTTGAGCAGCCCCGAATGGACGCCGCGAAGCACCCGCATCTGAGTCGGCGTCAGCGCGGCGCGGGTCGTAGTGGTCGGTGCAACGGCCGCAGCTTGGCGCGTCTCGGGTCCAGTCCCTTCCATGGTCATCCTCCTGTGCTTCGGCCATTTTTGCCGTGGATCATCACCGCGACTTATGGTTCGAGCTGTTGATCCAGCGATCCGGTTGTGCGGATTCGGTTGGACAGGTTCCAAGTATGGGCCGTAGCTTTACGGGCAATCAAGCCTTTTCTGTTGGCAGATCGAAAAGACCTGTCGTACAGATATTCGATTACACCAGCAGGCGAAGGCGCCGCTGGACCGACAGGAGGGGCGTTGATGCCGAGAGCACTGGATCGTTCCGGACAGCCGCGAGCCGCACGCCGATGATCGGTAACGACATGCGGCTGGTGATCGCGGCGCTGGCGGGGATCCTTCTCGCCGTGCTGATGATCGTCCGTGGCCGGCTACACCCCTTTATCGGCCTGTTGTGCGGCGCGTTCACCGTCGGGCTGCTCGCCGGACTGCCGCTGCCCGACGTCGCAAAGGCGGTGCAGAAGGGCGTCGGCGACATCATCGGCGGGACCGGGCTGGTCGTCGCGCTCGGCCTGTCGCTCGGCGCGATGCTGCACCTCTCGGGGGCCGCGGCGTCGCTGGCCAAAGGTGCGTTGCAGCTTACCGGCGTGCGCGCCGCACCCTGGGCCACATTGGGCATCGCGATCGTTGTCGGATTGCCGCTGTTCTTCGAGACCGGGCTCGTCCTGCTGCTGCCGATCGTCGTCGCGGCGGCGGAGGAGATGACGGGCAAGGACGGCGCCGCGCGCGACGCCGCCAAGTTGCGCCTCATCATGCCGGCGCTGGCCGGGCTGGGCGTGGTGCATGCGCTCGTCCCGCCGCATCCGGGGCCCTTGCTCGCCGTCGAGGCGCTCGGCGCCAATCTCGGCCTGACGATGTTCTACGGCATCCTGATCGCGATCCCGACCGCGATCATCGCCGGACCGTTGCTGGCGATGGTGACGACGCGCGGCGTGCGACTCGCGTCGCCGATCGTAACCGACACCGGCCTCTCCATCGCGCCGCCGCAGCGGATGCTGTCGCTGCTGATCGTGCTGCTCCCCGTGCTGATGATCGCGACCGGCGAACTGGGCCAGATGGTACCGGGGATGAAGGGCGCGGCCTGGCTGGTGGCGGCGAGCAATCCGGTGATCGCGCTGCTGCTGACCAACCTCCTCGCGCTGCCGCTGCTGTTCGGGCGACGACTGCGCGAGGCGGCGATCCAGGATGCGGTGTGGCATGAGACGATGGGCGCGGCGGGCGCGATCCTGCTCGCGATCGGTGCGGGCGGCGCGTTGAAGCAGGTGCTGGTGACCGCAGGCCTGTCCGATCTGCTCGCGCGGACCGTGCTGATGTACGCGATCTCGCCGTTGCTGCTCGGTTGGCTGGTGGCGGTGGCGATCCGCCTCGCCGCCGGCTCCGCAACGGTCGCGACGATCACCGCAGTCGGGATCATGCCCGGCGTGGTCGCGAGTTCGGGCGTGTCGCCGGAACTGGTCGTGCTCGCGATCGGCGCCGGGTCGGTCTTCTTCAGCCACGTCAACGATCCGGGCTTCTGGCTGGTGAAGAGCTATGTCGGCACGAGCACGGCCGACACGTTCCGGACCTGGTCGTTGCTCGAAACCGCCATATCGGTGGTCGGCCTCGCACTGGTCATGGCGCTCAGCTATGTCGTCTGACCCGGTGCAAGACGGCCTGGAGAAAGCGGCCGCGAACGAGGGCCGGCTGGCGGATCGTGCCTATGCGGGCATCGTCCAGATCATCATCGACGAGCGGCTCGCGATCGGCGATCGCCTCCCGTCGGAATTGCGGCTCGCCGCGACGTTCGGCATGTCGCGGACGATCGTGCGCGAAGCGCTCGCGCGGCTGGCGTCCGACGGCATCACGCAGGCGCGACTCGGCGCGGGATCGTTCGTCAAGCGGCGCCCGTCCGAACGACTCGGATCGCACATGCCGATGGACGCGCTGGCGACGACGCTGGGCACGTACGAGGTCCGCTTCGTCCTGGAAGCCGAGGCCGCCCGGCTGGCGGCGCAGCGGCGGTCGAATCATCAGCTCGATGCGATCGAAAAGGCGCTCGAGGCGTTGCGCGCCGCGCTGCTGTCCAACGCGCCCGCGCATGACGAGGACTGGGTGCTGCACCGCGCGATCGCCGAGGCGACCTCCAATGCTGCGTTCCTGCCGGTCTTCGATCATCTGCAGGAACAGGTGATGCAGATCCTGCGCGCCGGAGTCGAGATTTCGCGGTCACGCGCGCCCGAGGTCATCAAGGCGATGATGGAGGAGCACGACGCGATCGTAGAGGCGATCCGCGCGCAGGACGCGGACGGCGCCGCACTGGCGATGCGCTGGCACCTGTCGCAGGGGCGCAAACGCCTGATGCCGTGACCCGGCGATATCGGTATCGCTCGCCGGACGAGCATGGCGCGCCGCCCCCCGACTGCGACCATGGTCGTAGATGATACGCCCCCCGGCTTACGGTAAAGAACGTCTAGGAACGACACGTCGCCAAGCCGGACACACGGTACGCGTACGTGCAATTAGGGGATGGAATGATGCACAGGCACGCGCGCGATCGGCAATTCGTCGGGAGTTTCCGTGGTACCGCTACCAGCTTGGCCGTACTCGCGACCGCGTTGCTCTGTACCCCTGCATTTGCCCAGACCACCTCTCCGGCTTCGACCGAGACGGACGTGCCTGCCTCGACCCGGTCCGCCGACCCGGCCGCACCCGACCAGCTTCTCGCGCCGCAGGCTGCCGCCCGAGCCGAAGAGCAGTCGACCACCTCGAACGACATCGTCGTCACCGGCTCGCGCATCACGTCGAGCGGTTTCAACGCGCCGACGCCCACGACCGTGATCGGCGAGGACCAGATCCTCAAGAACGCGCAACCCAATATCTTCAACGCGATCGCGCAGTTGCCGTCGCTGCAGGGCTCGACCGGCGCCTCCACCGGCACGTTCAGCACGTCGAGCGGCACGCAGGGGCTCAGTTCCTTCTCGCTGCGTGGCCTCGGCCCCATCCGTACGCTGACCCTGCTTGACGGCCAGCGCGTCGTCGGCGCGAACGTCTCGGGCGTGCCCGACATCAGCATGTTCCCGCAGTTGCTGGTCAAGCGCGTGGACGTCGTGACCGGTGGCGCATCCGCCTCCTACGGCTCGGACGCGGTCGGCGGTGTGGTCAACTTCATCACCGACACGCGCTTCAAGGGCTTCAAGGCGAACATCCAGGGCGGCATCACTAATTATGGCGACGACAAACAGGGACTGGTCCAGGCCGCGTTCGGCACCGCGCTGTTCGGCGATCGCCTGCACCTGATCGTCAGCGGCGAATATGACGACGAAGACGGCGTCGGCCCGGGCGATTTCGGCACCGACCTCGCCAAGGGTCGCGACTGGTACCGCGCCACCACGCTCCTCAACACCGGACAGACGAACAACGGCCTGCCGCAGTTCAACTATCGCGACTATGCCCAGCCCTATCAATATGCGCGCTACGGCCTGATCAACAACGGACCGTTGCAGGGCATTGCGTTCGATCAGAGCGGCGCGCCGTATAACTTCAATTATGGCTCGAACGGTCGTCCGACCGGCACCGGCGGTGTCACCAACTGCTTCCCCGCCAACAGCTTCTGCGTCGGTGGCGACCTGTCGGGCGCACCGGGCTCGGGTGCGTCGCTGAAATCCTCGCTGGAACGGCTCAATGGGTTCGGGCGGATCGGCTTCGATTTCGCCGAGAACAACGAGGCCTACGTCACCGTCAACATCGCGCAGGTGAAGACCAGCAACCAGCCGAGCCCAGGGTATGGCCGCCCGAACCTGACCGTGCAATGCGCCAACCCGTTTCTGCCACAGCTGGTGCGGGATCGCTGCGCGACGGCGATCAATCCCGCCACCGGCACCCCCGGAATCACGCAGTTCGGCTTTGGTACTAGCAACGGCAACTTCCCCGATCCGCTGGTCCAGACGGACCGTCGCCAATACCGCTTCGTCGGCGGGTTGAAGGGCAAGTTCGAGATCGGCAGCACGCCCTGGACCTACGACGCCTATTACGAACACGGCATCACGCTGGCGGCGATCGACGTCGAGAATACCGTGCTTCAGAACCGCTACGTCGCCGCGACCAACGCGATCACGCTGAACGGGGCGATCGTCTGCGCCGATCCGGTCGCGCGCGCCGCCGGATGTCAGCCGATCAACATCTTCGGCGGCGCGGTGCCGTCGGCATCGGCGCTCGCCTATGTCACGCCCGCCAATGGGCCGCTCCAGCGCACCAAGCTGACGCAGGACGTCGCCAGCCTCAACTTCTCGGGAGAGCCGCTCAACCTGTGGGCCGGGCCGCTATCCGTCGCGTTCGGTGGCGAATATCGTCGTGAATTCTACCGAGTCCACGGTGACCCCTACGGCGCAGGCGTCGCCGACGTCAGCCCCAACAGCACCGCCTATCCCGCCGATCCACTGTTGAATTCCGCGGTGGGCAGCAACTGGGCAGCGGGCAACTACAAGAACGGCCGCGGCAAATACGAGGTGTACGAAGGCTTTCTCGAGCTCAACCTGCCCTTGTTCAACAGCGAGGCGATCGGCCGCGCCAACCTCAACGGCGCGGGCCGCGTGACGCATTACAGCACGTCGGGCACGGTCTGGGCCTGGAAGGCCGGCGGTACCTGGGATACGCCGCTGGACGGCATCCGGTTGCGCGCCGTCACGTCGCGCGACGTCCGTGCGCCGAACCTGTCCGAACTGTTCGCCGCACCGACCGTCACCACGCTGCCGAACTTTACCAATCCCTTTTCCGGTAGCGGCGTGCAGGCGTTCCAGAACACCGTCGGCAACCCCGATCTGAAGCCGGAAATCGCGCGCAATACCGAGGTCGGTATCGTCCTGTCGCATCCCTCATGGGCGCCGGGCCTCGGCCTGTCGTTCGACTACTACAAGATCAAGCTGGACGGCGTGGTCTCGACGCTGTCGCCCGACCAGATCGTCCGATTCTGCTTCGAGGGCAACCAGGCGTTCTGCGGCGGCTTCGTGCTGAACAGTCCGACCCAGGGCGGCAATTTCATCAACGTCCAGCCGTTCAATCTGGCGTCGTGGAAGACCAGCGGGTTCGACATCGAGGCGAGCTATCAATGGAAGAAGCCGCTGGGCATTCCCGGCAACTTCACGCTCCGCATCCTCGGCACGCATGTGAAGGAATTCCTCGTCGACGCCGGGATCGCCAACGTCGACGTGGTCGACCAGGCCGGGGCCAACAACGGCAACACGCCGGACTGGAAATGGTTGGCAACGCAAAGCTACGACAACGACGTCTTCAGCATCAACCTGCAGGAGCGCTGGTTCTCGGACGGGGTGTTCGGCAACCAATATGTCGTCTGCACCACCGGTTGCCCGCTCTCGACCGCCAACCACCCGACCATCGACTACAACAAGATGAAGGGCGCATTCTACGTCGACCTCGGGGGATCGGTGAACGTGACCAAGCAGGTCAGCATGTTCTTCAAGGTCGACAATCTGTTCGACCATGATCCGGAGCCCGCGCCGCAGACCAACACCGGCCTCGACGTGAATCCGGCGCTGTACGACACGCTTGGCCGTATCTACCGCCTGGGCGTCCGCGCCCGGTTCTGATCGGCCATTCCCCGGCGGCGGCCGCCGCTGCCGGGGCTTTCAGCCTTGCCATCCCGCACGGAGCGGCAGGCGCAGGACGCGGTCGTTGGCCGTCATGTACAGCGCCCGCCCGCGCTCGCCGAACGCACAGTTGGCGATCGGCGCGCCGGTCGAGATCAGCGCGAGCGGCTCCGCATCGGCGGTCATGACCATCATGCCGCCGGGCACCGAACAGATCAGCGTGCCGTCGCGCGCGACCTTCATACCGTCGGGCAACCCTGCCCCACCCCTCGCCTTCATGGCCTTTGCGTCGAGCAATATTCTGGGATTGCGCACGCCTTTCGAATCCAGATCGTAGACGATGATGCGCGGCGTTTCTTCGTCCGATACCGAGACGTAGAGATGCCGCTCGTCCGGCGACAAGGCGATACCGTTCGGCCGCGTCAGGTCGCCAGCCAGCAGTTCGACCGCGCCGCCGGGCTTCCAGCGGTACACGCCGTTCACCGCCAGCTCCTTCAGCGGCGAGGCATCGCCGTCGGTCAGGCCATAGGGTGGATCGGTGAAATAGAGCGTGCCGTCGCGCGCGACATGCATGTCGTTGGGACTGTTGAACCGCTTGCCCCGATAGCGATCGATCAGCACCTCGCGTCGGCGCGTGACGAGATCGACGCGATCGATCGACCGTCCGCCACTGTTCGCGATCAGCAGCTTGCCCGTTCGGTCGAGCGCGAGGCCATTCGCGCCAGGCTCGCGGATACGCTTGGGATCGGTCCGGCCAGCGCCGGATGGATCGAGGAACGGTACGGCGACTTCGCCCTTGCGCCACCGCCGGACGATGTTCGCGGGAGGATCGGAGAACAGCAGATATTGCCCCGCCTCGACCCACACCGGCCCCTCTGCCCAGCGGATGCCTGTGGCGATCCTCTCGATCCGCGTGCCCGGCGCGACCATCCGATCGAACGCTGGCGATAGGCGCTGGATACGGGGCTCGGCGGGCATGTCCGCGAGCCCCGCGCCGAATGCCGGCGCGGCCACCATCGCCAGCGCGCCGAACAGCATGTCGCGGCGACCGGGCCGGAACGCCTCGCGTGCGCGGTCCTCAAGCATCGGCTGGGCAATAGGTGCGCAGGAAATCCTGATGCGTCGGCAGGACCGCGACCTGTCTGGCGATATTCGTCTTCATGTCGCCCATCACCTGGCGCAACCGCGGCTCGCCCATGATCTGGCCCATGCGGTGATGCCGGCGCGGCGTCAGTCGCTGGCCGGTCATCACCTGCGCCCAGGAATCGATGCGGAAAATCTCTTCGCCGTCCTGATATGCCATGCCGCTTTCGGCAAACAGCGCGATACGGTCGCGCAGGGTTTCGGGGATCTCCATCGTCCGGCACTCGTCCCAGAACGCGGTGTCGTCGCGTTCGGTCAGCGCATAATGGAGGACGATGAAGTCGCGGATCCGTTCGATGTCGTTCGCGGCCTGCGCGTTGTAGCGCTTGGCGGTCGCCGCATGGTTGCCGGCGAACGGAAACACCTGGAGCAGCCGCGTGATACCAATCATCGCGAGGTGGATCGCGGTCGATTCCAACGGCTCGACGAAGCCGCCCGCGAGCCCGAGCGCAACGCAATTGCCGCGCCAGACGTCCTGACGGCGGCCGGGCTGGAAGCGGATCAGCCGCGGATCGAACAGGACTTCGCCGTCGACCTCGGCGAGCAATTGCGCATGCGCCTCGTCCGCGGAAAGGTGGCGGCTGTCGTAGACGAGTCCGTTGCCGACGCGGTGCTGGAGCGGGATCTGCCAGCGCCACCCTGCACCATGCGCGATCGCGCGCGTGTACGGCACCGCCGGCCCGGCCGAGCGCGTCTGCGTGACGACGGCGCTGTCGGTCGGCAGCCAATGCCGCCAATTCTCGAACGGCGACCCCAGCGTCTGGCCGATCAGCAGCGCGCGAAACCCGGTGCAGTCGATGAACAGATCGCCCTCGATCCGCTCGCCCGAACGCAGCACGAGCGCTGCGATATCGCCGCTTTCACCGTCCTGTTCGACACGGTCGATGAACCCTTCGGTGCGGCGTGCGCCTGCCCCCTCGGCAACCGTGCGCAGGTGGCGCGCGTAGCGGCCAGCGTCGAGGTGATAGGCGTAGCTCAGTTCGGGTCCGTTGCCGCCCGTCGCGAACCGCCCGGCCTGCGCCGCCTGGAGTTCGAGGCAATAGTCGCCGAGGTCCCCGCCAAAACCGCCTTCGCGCGCCTGCAGCCAGAAATGGTGGAAGGCGCCCATCCAGGTCGACTGGCCGGTTTCGCCGAACGCGTGGATGTAGCGATCGCCGATCCGCGCCCAGTTCTCGAACGCGATGCCGAGTTTGAAGGTGGCACCGGTCTCGGCCATGAACCGCTGCTCGTCGATCCCGATCAGCCGGTGGAACGCACGCGCCGTCGGGATGGTGGACTCGCCGACGCCGATCGTGCCGATTTCCTCGGATTCGACCAGGACGACGTCGATCAGCGCGCCGAGTTGCTGCGCGAAGGCAGCGGCGGCCAGCCAGCCGGTCGTGCCGCCACCGGCGATCACGACGCGGGTCCGCTTCGGTGTGTCCGTCATGGCCATCCTATCTGTTAAGACGCTGCAGGACTTGCGCCCGCAGTCGTCGCGCGGCGGTGTCGTCCAGCGGCGCAAGCGGACCGCGGGCATGCGGCGGCAGGTGTTCGCCGGCGCGTTCGGCGGGGCCGAAGACGTAATAGTCGAACAGCGCGCGCCACGCCCGCTTCTCGCCCTCGGGACGATCGCGCAGGCTCAGCAGCGCGTGCAGCATCGTCGTCATCGGCGTGTCGACGAACGCGGGCACGTCGTTCCACCAATAGTTGATCATGACGTTGAATTCGTCGAGCGCCTCGACCCGGTGCCACCACAAGGCGGGGTAGACGAGGATGTCGCCCGGATCGAGTTCGGCAATTTGCGCCATTTTCAGCGCATCGCGAAAGCCGGGATGGCGGTCGTAATCGGGATCGACGAAATCGACCATGCTGACGACCTGCCCGCCGGGGGTCGGTTCGAGTGGGCCCGGATAGAGGTTCGCGACCTGATCGGGGGGGAACAGCGTGAAACGACGCCGGCCGACCAACGGGCAGGCGACGTTGTTCGACATGTCCCAGTGCGCGGCCGCGGTCGTACGGTTGCCGAACCAGAGGCTGGCGAGCGGCGTGCCGGAACCGGGCAGATCGCCCTCGGCCACGACGGGGTTCTCGGCGTGCAAACCCGGGAAGAATGTGTCGACGTCGGTCGAGCCGAGGTACACCGATGGCGCCTCGTCTCCGGCACTGCCCGCGCGGATCCGGTCGAGGTAATCGGCCAGCGGCGCGCGGCTCGCCGCGTAATTCATGCCCGTGACGTCTTCGTTGTAGAAAAAGCGCCCCGCTATCCGAGGCTCGCCGACGAAGCCGACGACCGGACGGCCCGCATCGAAGCGCAACAGATACGCCATCGCTGCACCCGCACCCTTCCGCCCGGCCTCGACCAGCGGCAAATCGGTCGCCACCGCCTTCAGCACGACCGGTTCGCCAGCCTCGATCAGCGAGCCGAAGCCGATCTCACGGCGTTTCGCGCCCTCGATCGTGCGAACAGCCGGCAAGGTATCGGGGTAAGTCACCGCGCCGCGAGCCGGCTGGTCTTGAGCTCGATGAGGCGCGAGACGGTTCCCAGCGACGTGATCGCGAAGAAGGCGAGTTGGAGAAATCCGGGTGCGTGGAGGCGCGCCAGGGCTTCGCCATCGAGCGCGGCAAGCCGTTCGGCCGAGATCGTGTAGAGATCGTCGAGCGTGTATTTGTTCGTCTCGTCGAGGAATATCTCGAGCGCGACGGGCTCTATCAGGCCTTCGACCTGGAATGCGTCGAACATCGGATCGTTTGCGATCACCCCGTCATGGATGCGTCCGAGCACGTCCGATACGGCATCGAGATACGGACTGTTGCCGCCATGCGGCAGGAAGACCATTTGCCCCGGAACGCCGTCGCCGCGCACGGTGATACGGGGTGAATCCATGTCGACGTGCACCATCGGCTCGGCTTCGCTGCCGTCCTCGGCGCGGGTCAGACCGATCGAGAAGGGCCCACGCTGATGAAGCGCCGGGACATAGCGCGCGTGCCACACGCCATCGCCGAGAAACAAATTCTCGTCACGATCCAGCCCGACGAGTGCGACCGACTGGAACCGCCCCTCTTCCGAGCGTCGGAACAGGATCGGGTATTCGCGTTGCAGATCCTGCCATTCGGTCGGGAAGACCAGCACCTGGTTCACGGCGTCGCCGAATTCGGGTCCGTGGCCCGTCGCGACCCTCAGATCCTGATGATCGACGTTATTCAGAAGGACAATATTCGTCACGATGCGCCTCTCGTAAACCATGGTCCTGATACCCGCGACATCATGCAGAGCGCGGTTGCGGCACGCAATCCGGCGCGGGCCGCTGTGCGCTTCGTAGACCTCAAGTCGTTTGCTTGTGCGCGCATTCAGGGCCTTGTCCATGAGCCTTGTAGGTTCGTGAGGTCGCGAGAGTAACGAGCCACCACTGTTCCAAAAGCGCCTCCCAATTGGGCTCCGGCCTTCCCTGGGTGGTGGAGATGTCTCAAGGCAGTGCATGTTCCCAAGACGTATCGAGTCCCGCACCGCGTGGCTAGGAAAGTCATATCGCCGTATCGTTGGCCGGCTCCGTGCGATACCGATCGGGCAGTGCCGCACGGTGGTATCCCGGGGAGCGATGCCCCCCTCCCCGGCTTGGGAGGGGAACATCGTCGCCCGCCGAACCCCACGTCCGTTCAGAAGCGGAAGCGACCGCCCAATAGGAAGCGGCGGCGCAGTTCCTGTCCGAACCAGAGCTCGTTCTGGTCGCGCGCATAGGTCCGGAGCTTCTGCTCGGTCAGGTTGATGCCTTCGATCGACACCGCGAAGCGCGGCGTGATGTCGTAGCTGATGTTCGCATCCAGCTGCCCGAACGGCTTGGTGAACTCCGGATTGCGCGAGTCCTGGCGGTTGATGCCCGACAGGAACTTGTCGCGCCAGTTATACGCGAGCCGGGCGGACAGTCCGTATTTATCGAAGATCAGCGTCGCGTTGAACGTATCCGACAGGCCCAGCAGAGCGAACTGGTTCTCCGACGGGAGCCCGCCGATGTTGAACCCGACATCGCCCCGCACCAGCGTATAGGCGGCACTAACGCCGAAACCGGTCGATCCGAAGAAATGCTGGCCTGCGACTTCGAAGCCGTAGATTTCCGCATCCTTGTTGTTGACCGGCCTGGTGAGCTGGAACTGATACAGAACGTCCGTCCCGTTCGCGATCACGTCACGGCTGTTGTTGATCTGCGTGACGAAATCGTTGTTCAGCGAGCCGGTGGCGCCATTATAGTTCGCCTGGAACACCGTGGTGGCCGCGCCGATCGAGCCGGTCTGGTCCAGCAACGCCGTCAGCACGAACAGGTTCACGTCGCTCTGATCGGCACCAAGCGCCTGCAACGCCGCCCTGGCCTGTCCCGATCGCGTTCCCGGCGCGCCCGAGCTCGGATCACGCAGTCCGAACAGTTCGGTGGTGAACTGGCCGTTGCCGATGAAGTTGCGCACCCGCTTGTCGAATACACCGAACGAGACGTAGCTGTCCGGTTTGTAATACCACTCGAGCGAGGCATCGAGATTGTCCGATTCGAGCGGGATCAACCGCGCATTTCCCGTCGTGCCGCTCGGGATACCGCCATTGGCGACCGGTCGCGATGGCCCGTTGGCGCTGGTCGAGGTGAACAAATTGCCATATTCCGGCCGCGCGATCGTCTTGCTGAACGACAGGCGCCCGATCAGATTGGTCTTCAACTCGACCTGGAAATCCATCGAGGGCAGGAAATTATTGTAGGATCCGCCGTCCGTCAGGAAGCTGCTCTGGTTCGAGATGGTGAGGGTATAGTCGTTGTCCGAAACCCAGTTGATCGCAGCAGGCACGGCGACGAGCGATCGCGACGTGGACTTCGTGTGTTCGTAGCGCACGCCGGCCACGAGCGTCGCGGGTAACGGCCCGAGTTCACCCTTCCATGTAACCTGGCCATACGCCGACCAAATCTTCTCGCGGACCCGATTGTCTTCGGTGGCGGTGGTACCGACGAGATTGCCGGCCTTGCTGTAGAACGGCGACAGAACCGAGTAGATGGACGCTGCATCACCGCGGAATGCCGTCTGCGATTCCGGATCGCTGCCGGGATCGTAATGCTTGAATTTGCAGACGAGGCAGAACGCCTGAAGCGCGCCCGGCGCGAGCCGTTCCACGTCGCCGGGGTTGGTGATACCCCAGTCTCCGAGAACCTGCTGCGTCGTGGTTCGCGTCTGATGCATGTTGGTGTTGCGGAGGTTGCCGCCAAAATCGAAGCGACTGCCGCCCCCGAGATCCCAGCCGAAATCGCCGCGCAGTTCCTTCACGCGCTGATCCTGCGCAGACGCATACGTGCGGCCGATCTGCGAACCCACCTGAGCAACCGTAAGCGGGCCGGACAGGGTGATATCCTGCACCGGGATACCACCTGAATAATCCACCGAATGCGAGGAAACGACGTTGGCCGCCATGCCAACCAGAGTCGAGCTGTTGCCGTTGGGGTTGTCTGGCCGGCTCGACGCCTTGCTATAATGGCCATCGAGATTGAACGTGAAGTTGTCGGTGATCTCCCACTTGCCGTTCAGGCCGAAATCCTGAATCCGGCTTTTCTGACCGCGGTTCTGCGCCTCGAAGCCTTCGTCCTTCACGCCGTTGATCGTTTCATGCAGATACGTCGCGGTGGCGACCGTCGGATTGGCGTCGAACCGAACCTCGTCGAACGGCCGGCTGAACCAGTTGGACAGATCCGAGCGGACTTCCTTCTGCGTGTTCTGCGCGAACAGAGCGTCGGCAGTCAGGGTCAGCGTTTCGATCGGCTTGAACTGGACCACCGCCTGGCCGTTGATGCGCTCGCGGCTGCCTTCCGCATAGTGATAGCGGCTGTCGTTAGGGATCGCGACGAGCTGGTTCGGGTCGCTCGGCCCGCCAGTGATCTTCGTGCTGCCATCCGATTTGACGAACCCTCCGGACAGGAAGGTGCTGTACGGCATGATGTTCCAATTGTTGGACGTCGCCGCGATCGAGGTAAAATTGCGCTTCTGGTAGCTGCCGAACAGCGACACGCCGAACCGGTCGGTGGGATCGGCCCAGCTGAGTACGCCTGAAAGCTCCGGGGTGACCTTCGATCCGCAATCCAGGCAACCATTGGTGCTGGTGTCGTACACGCCCTTCGCGCCGATGCTGCCGGTCAGGCCGCCCTTGCCGTCGAGCGGACGGCGTGTGACCACGTTAATGGTCGCGCCGATGCCGCCGGTCGGCACGGACGCGCGGCCGGTCTTGTAGACCTCGAGCGTGCGGACGCCTTCGGAGGCGAGGTTCGAGAAGTCGAACGACCGGCTCGCACCCTGCGCGCCATCGGAATTCTGATCGCCGCCGACGACCTGCACGTTAGCGGTCGCGAGCTGGCGGCCGTTCAAGGTTACCAGATTGTAGCTCGGGCCGAAGCCGCGGACGGTGACGAGCGCGCCTTCGCCATTGGTACGGTTGATCGAGACGCCGGTGATCCGCTGCAGCGACTCGGCGAGGTTGGTATCGGGGAACTTGCCGATATCCTCCGCCGAGATGGCGTCGACGATACCGGTCGAGTTGCGCTTGATCGCGATCGACCGTTCGAGGCTGGCACGGACGCCGGTGACGACGATCTCGTCGCTCGCGGGGGCCTGTGCAGCAAGAGAAGATTCGGACGAGGGCGCGGTCTGCGGCTGGGTCAACTGACCAGCCGCTGCCGCGGGGTCTGCCGTCGTGCCCGGTGCCGTCGTCGGCTGTGCATTCGTGGCGTCGGCGCCGGCCTGCGTCTGAGCTTGTGCAGACGCAACGCCTGATACCGTAAGACAATACGCTACCGCTATGACGGATGCCGAACGCGCGAGCGCCGACGAAAGACTATTAGCCTTCATGATCATCCCCTTTTGATCGCAGTCTTGATGACTGCGGATACCCTCACGCCGATCGTACGCCGGCTGTGCGAGCGCTAACATAGACCTTACCGAGACCGTGGCAAGCATCTTCAACAGGAGATATCTGTCTATTTTCGCTCTCGATCCGATAAGCCTTGGTCCAAAATGGATCAGATCGGCAGTCGATTGATAAGCCGACGAATTGCCCGCAGATTATCAACCATATTCGTGACAAAATGGCATCACCCCACCCTTATCATAGGATAGGCAAGCAACGCAGGCTGCGACGACCGAAGAGATAGGCGATACGTATACAAAAAAGGCCGGCCCTTTCGGACCGACCCTGCAGGTTCCTCGGGAGAGGAGACTTAAAACTTGGCGCGGATGCCGGCGAGGAACTGGCGACCCGGATAATAGACGCTGTAGGCTGCGTTGTCGTAGCCGAAGGTGGTGCGCAGCGGCTCGTTGGTGATGTTAAGCACGTCGAGCGTCAGGCGCACGCGGTTGTCGAAGAACGGCAGCTGATATCCGGCAGAGATATCGAACTGGCCGCGCGCATCGGCTCGCAGCGGCACGGGAATGTTGTTTTGCGGACCGTTTGCGGCGATCGACTCGTCGTTCCAGACATAGTTCAGGCTGAGCGACACGCCGTGGCCTTCGTAGAAGCCCTGCAGGTTGTAGCTCCACGGCGCGATGCCCGAGGCGACAAGCCCGGTATCCGACTTCTGCGTGATCCGCGTGCCGTTCGCCGAGAAGCCGAGCCCGCGAACGAGGAAGTCGAGCGGCTGGACCCAGGTCGCCTCGACGCCCTGAATCTTGAGCTGGTTCAGGTTGACCGGCTGCGTCACGACGATCTGCGCGACGTCGGGACCACCGCGGCCGTTGATCGCCTGCTGCTGCGTCGTGGTCAGCGTGCTGAAGTCCAGGTTCAGAGAGGTGAACGGCACCGTCGACTGGATGTTCGCGGTGAATCCGTCGATGTTCTTGCGGAAGTACGACACGCCGACATAACCGATGCCGCCGGTGTAATATTCGCCGCCAAGGTCGATGTTCTCCGACGTGTAGGGCTTCAGGTTCGGGTTGCCCGCGGTGGCGACCTGCGCGCCCTGATCGGAGAAGGTCAGCCCCGGCAGCAGCGACCCCGCATCGGCGCGCGTCATGCTGATCGACGTGGCAAAACGCAGCTTCAGGCGGTTAGCCACGTCATAGGTCAGGTTGAGCGACGGCAGGACTTTCTCGTAGGACGAGTCCTGGATCACGTCGACGAGACCCGCCGCGACCTGGACCGGGCCGGCGACGCGCTGGTCGGTATGGACGTAGCGGACGCCGGCATTGGCGCGCAGTTCGCGACCGAAGATCTCGCTGACGCCATTGCCCTCCATGTAGAAGCCGAACGTCTTCTCGAGGATGTCGCCGGTCGTGCCGCCGGTCACCGAACCACGCGCTTCGGGCGCGTTGTCGAGGAACGACTGGTAGTTGGTCGCTGCCTGCAACTCCTTCAGCTTGGTCGAGATGATGCTGGTGTAGCCGACATTGCCCTTGGACAGCTTGCCGATATCAGTGACGTTGAGGCGTTGCAGATACTGCGACAATTGCGCGTTGGTGACGCTGCCGGTGGTGCCGTCGCACGTCGCGCCGCACACCGCCGTCTGGTACGCGGTCGAATTGTCGTAGGCGCGGACGTTGCGTAGCGCGCTGTCGTAGGCGCCGCCGAACTTCAGGTTCATGTTCGCATCGCCGAGCGTGACGTCGACATGCGCGCCCTTGGTCTCGGTCTCGCGGCGGACGCTCTGGACGTTTTGGCGATACCACTTCCAGCCGAGGTTCGGATCGCCGAGATCGACGTTAGACGTGATGATCGGCTGCGGATTGTTGCTGTCGGTATTGTCGTAGAACGCGTTGATGCCGGTTTCGCGCGGAGTCTGGATCAGGAAGCTCGGCTGTTCGCGGTAGAACGTGCTCTTGCCGTAATTGACCTGCGCCTCGACCTTGAACGTGTCGCTGGGTGCCCAGGTGACGCTCGGGTTCACATTGTAGAATTCGGTGGTCTGGCGGAAGATGCTCTCTTCTAGAAAGAACACCGAGTTCGCAAACGTACCGCTGGTGACGACGTTGTTCGCATCGACAGTCAGGTTGATCGGCACCATGCCGCCGGTCGACGTCGGATCGGTGCCGGGGCCCGAATTGCGGACGTACCAGTTCATGTTCGACTTGACGTAATCGCGCTTCGACTTGGCGTAGATCCCGTCGAACGCGAAGCTCAGCGTGTCGGTCGGGCGAAACTCGAGTGCGAGCAATGCCGAATACCGCGAGCGGGTCCCCTGCGTCACGTTGTTGCGGCCGAGACGCGGGATCAGTGCGCTGCGGATCTGCGTATCGGTCAGCCCCGAAGTCGCCCCGAGATTGACGGGTGCGCCCGGCGTCAAGCCGAAGCCGGTGTTGCGCGGCACGACCGGCGCATAGGCAAAGCCGTTGCCGCCCACGTCGCCGACGCCCGGCCGCCCCGTCGGGACGTTGCCGTCGGTGTAGCCGACCGTCTCGAAGCCATCTACGCGCGTCTTCTGGTCGACGCCCTGAAGGCCGATCAGGATGCCGAACTTGTCCCAGGTCTTGCTGGCGACGATCGCGCCACGCGGGCCGAAGCGATTGTTGGTGTCGTTATACTGGCCCTGCCCGACGACCGTCAGGTGCGTCCCCGGATTGTCGAACGGCCGTGCGTTGCGCAGGTTGACCGTACCGGCGATTCCGCCTTCCAGCGTCGACGCGACGGGCGACTTCAGCACGTCGAGGCGCGTGAACAGTTCGGACGGGAAGAAATCGAGATCGACCTCGCGGTTACCGCCGCCGGTGCCATTGGTGCCGCCGTCCGACGCGATCGCGATCTGCGTGTTGTTGAGCAACACCTTGGAGAAGCTCGGGCCGAGACCGCGAATCGCGACCTGGACGCCTTCGCCGGTGATGTCGCGGTTCAGGCGCACGCCGGGAATGCGGTTGAGCGTCTCGGCGAGATTGGTCGCCGGCAGCTTGCCGATGTCCTCGGCGAAGATCGAATCGCCGAATGCGACGGCGTTGCGCTTGGCGTTGGTCGCGCTCTGGAGACTGCCGCGGATGCCGGTGACGATGATCTCGTCGGTCGCACCGAGACCGTTATCGGCGGCGGTGGCGCTCTGTCCGGTGGCATCGGCTGGCGACGGAGCGGCTTGCGTGGTCGTACCGGTGATGCCCTGCTGGTCGGGGGTTGCCGGTGCGGTCGTGCTGGTGGCTGTATCGGGCTGCGCGACCTGTGCGGCGACAGGCGCCGCGACGATCAAGATGTTACCGGCAGCCGCGGCCAGCAATGCGGCGCGGACATGGTGACGGCGTGCGTTGAAGTTCATGGGATATCCCCTCCGTGTGATGTTCCCGCTTCGATGTCGGGATACGTTAAATGTTGCGCTATTTATGATAGCGCTATCATATTATGAGTAATTGTTGGACCGATCGCTGTCAATAGTTTCAGCGGTAGCGGTAAAGTTTGACTCGCTGAATCTGCCAGTCGCCGACCGGCAGGCTGATGTGCCGGCCCTGATGCGTCTGATCGCCGTTGAGCAGCCGACCAGCCACCCAGCGTCCCGATGCGTCGAAACGACCCTCGTGCGCGCTGTCGATACCGGCAAGCCCGGGTCCGTCGCCGATCGGCTTGAAGGTGACGGTGATGCCCTGCCCCGCCACGAGAAACTCTTCCGGTCCGGTTTGGATGATCATCCCGCCATAGCTCGCCATGTCGGGTTTCGCGACCGGTCGCTGGATATCGGCATAGGCGATCGTGAACCGGTATCCGCCGATATCGCGCGTCTGCGGTTCGTAGATCACGGTCTCGTCATACAGCACGCGCGGCTTGAAGCCGGCCATCCGGTTCGAGCCTTGCGCGGCAAGGATATCTGGCGAAAGCTGCGCGATCACGCCATAGGCCTTGGCCAGATCGCCCGGCGCATCGTCGGCGGAGTCGATCGAGAACGGGCCGAAGCCGATCGCGTCATGCTCGCCATACGCATAGAACGCATTGGCCGGGACCGCCGCATTGTCCGCGTTGTTGGCTTCGGGGATGAACAGCGGGTTGTCCGGGCGCTTGTAGCGGCCGACCAGATCGACATAGTTCGGGAAATAGATGTCGGGCGCTAGGAAATCGATCGTCGGCGCACCGGCCTTCCACACGTCGATCAGATGCGGCAACGGGCCGCCGCTCGGATATTCGCCGGGCGCGCGACCGGGGCGGTTGAGCGCGACATTGACGTACATCGGCATCGGATACGCCGCCTTGCCCGCTGCGGTCAGCTGATCGGCGAAGCGCGCATAATGCCAGGCGGTGAACACCTCCGCGCCCGCATCGCCCGCGCCGAACAGGTCCTCCCATGAACCTTGCGTCTTCGCGCCGCGCTCGACCCACATCGCTCGCATCTCGGGGACCAGGTCTGCCTTATGTTGCGTCAGATACCGGATGAGTTCGGTCGGCACGGGCTGGCGGTACGCGGCTTCGGCAAGCGGAGCGTAATCGCGCGCGACCGGCAGCATACCGATCTCGTTCTCGACCTGCATCATCACAACGGTGTTCTGCGTCGAGTCGACGGCCTTCAGATGCGCCATCAGCGCAGCATAAGCGCGCTGGTCCGCCTGCAGCGTCTCGGGCGCGAACGCCGAGAGGATATCGACGCCCTGCCCGTTGGGCCCCTGCGCGCGCGGAAACCGCGTCTGGTCCCGCTTTACCCAGGCCGGCACATAGGTCGACATCGAGTTCTTCCACGCGCCGAACCAGAGGATGACCAGCTTCAGGTCGGCGGCGCGCGCATCGCGCAACATTGCGTCGACCGAGGTCCAGTCGAACTGGCCTTCGCGCGGCTCGATCAGTTCCCATGCGACCGGCGCGAGCACCGTGTTCAGGTGCATCGCGCGCAGTTTCTTCCAGTGCGGTGCCATGTACGCCCCGCTGGACGCCGCGGAATTGCTCAGCTCGCCACCGATTATCAGCATCGGCTTGCCACCGACGATAAGCTGCGTCGCGCTGCCCTGTTTGCGCAACGAGGGGGCGTCGGCAAGCGCCGGGGTCGCGACCGAGAGCGCGGTCAGCGCGAGCATCGAAGTGCGCAATGTCATCATGTGTCTCACAGCTTGTAGGCGTCCTTGACGAGGCCATAGGCGAGCGCGCCGGCGACCTCATGCGCTTCATCCTCTTCGAGCCGGTGTTCGGCGACCAGCTTGGCGAGGAACGCGCAGTCCATCCGGCGCGCGACGTCGTGCCGCGCGGGGATCGACAGGAAGGCGCGCGTGTCGTCGTTGAAGCCGACCGTGTTGTAGAAACCGGCGGTCTCGGTCGCGCGTTCGCGGAAGCGGCGCATGCCCTCCGGGCTGTCGTGGAACCACCAGGGCGGGCCGAGCCGCAACGACGGGTAATGCCCGGCGAGCGGGGCGAGTTCGCGGGAGTAGGTGTCTTCGTCGAGCGTGAAGAGGATCAGCGTCAGCCGGGGATCGTTGCCGAACCGGTCCAGCAACGGTTTCAGCGCACGGACGAATTCGCCGGGCAGCGGGATGTCGCCGCCCTTGTCGCGGCCGAAGCGCGCGAGCACCAACGCGTTGTGGCTGCGCGAGACGGCGGGGTGAAGCTGCATCACCATGCCGTCGTCCACCGACATCGCCGCCATCTCGGTCAACATCTGCGCGCGGAAGAGTTCGGCCTCCGCTGCCGTCGGCTGGGCCATGACGCGGGCGTAGAGTGCCTCGGCTTTGGCTGGCGTCAGATCCGCAGTCGCCGCCGACGGATGGCCGTGATCGGTCGAGGTCGCACCGGCCGCGCGGAAGCGTGCGCGGTGGAAACGATGCGCGGCGAGATAGCCCGCATAGCTGCCGACATCCACGTTCGCGGTCTCGCCGAAGCGGCGGACGTTGGCGGCGAAGCCGGGCGTATCGGGATCGACGACAGGGTCGGGGCGATAAGCGGTGACGACGCGGCCGTTCCAGTCGCTTGCGCGGATCGCGGCGTGATGTTCCAGCGGGTCGAGCGGGCTCTCGGTGGTCGCGATCAGTTCGATCCCGAACCGGTCGAACAGCGCGCGGGGGCGGAAGGCGGGCGTCTTCAGCGCGGCGTCGATCGTGTCGTAATACAGGTCCGCGGTCGCGGGCTCGAGGCGGACGTCGATCCCGAACGCCTCGGCAAACACCCAGTCGAGCCACATCCGCGACGGTGTCCCGCGGAACAGATGATAGTGGCCTGCGAAAATGCGCCAGATCTTCCGCGGGTCGCTTTCGGTCGCACTGCCGTCCACGGTCGGCACGCCGAGTGCGTCGAGCGATACCCCCTGGCTGTAGAGCATGCGGAACACATAATGGTCAGGGACGATCAGCAGCGAGGCGGGATCGCTGAACGCCTCGTTCCGCGCGAACCATGCCGGATCGGTATGACCGTGCGGGCTGACGATCGGCAGATCCTTCACGCCTGCATGCAACGCGCGGGCGATGTCGCGGGTGCGCGGCTCGTCCGGGAACAGGCGGTCGGGATGGAGGCGCAAAGGCTTAGTCATAACAGGCGTTCCGGAGGCACTTGCGCATAGCGCGGCACGATGAGGTGGATGACGGCGAGCGCGACGAGATAGGCACAGGCTGCGACGATGAAGATCGGCTGGTAGCTGCCGACGGTCTCGAGGATGGAGCCCGCGAACTTCGCCATCAGCATGCCGCCGACCGCACCCGACAGTCCGCCGAGGCCGACGACCGAGCCCGTCGCCCAGCGCGGCAACAGGTCGCCCGGCAACGCGTAGAGGTTGGCCGAGAATCCCTGGTGCCCGGCGCAGGCGAGGCCGATCATCAACACCGCCCACCACATGTTCGGCACCTGCGTTGCAAACGCGATCGGCACCGCACACAGCGCGCAGACGAACATCGCAGTCTTACGCGCCCGGTTGACGCTCTGCCCGCGCCCGATCAGTCGCGACGAGAACCAGCCCCCGGCAACCGAACCGACGTCGGCGAGCAAATACACCGCGATCAGCGGCGGGCCGAATGCGAGCATCGTGATGCCGTATTGCTTGTTGAAGAAATCGGGCAGCCAGAACAGGAAGGTCCACCACACCGGATCGATCAGGAACCGGCCGAGCATGTACGCCCAGGTCTGGCGCTGGCGCAGCAAAATCTTCCACGCGACCGGCCGGCCGGGCTCGACCGGCTCGCTCTCGATATAGGCGAGTTCCTCCGGCGTGACGCGAGGGTGCTCACGCGGGCGGCGATAGAAGCCGAGCCACGCGACCAGCCAGACCACCGTCAGCAGCCCGGTCAGGATGAACGCCCAGCGCCAGCCCATCGTCACGGCGATGATCGGCACCACCAGCGGCGTCAGGATGGCGCCGACGTTCGACCCTGCGTTGAAGATGCCGATCGCCAGCGCGCGCTCGCGCCGGGGAAACCATTCGTTGGTCGCCGCGATCGCCGCCGGGAACGTCCCCGCCTCCCCCAGCGCGAGCGGAATCCGCGCGAGGATCATGCCGCCAGTCGACGTGAAGAAGACGTGCGCGACATGGCCGAGCGTCCACAACGTCACGGCCAGCGCATAGCCGACGCGCGCGCCTACCCGGTCGATCAGCCGGCCGAACACGACGTAGCTGAGCCCGTAGGCCGCCTGGAACCAGATGGCGAGATCGGCATAGCCCGTCTCACTCCAGCCGTAGCGGACCTGCAGATCGGGCTTGAGCGTCGGCAGGACGAGCCGGTCGATATAGCTCAGCACCACCGCCGCAAACAGCAGCGCGCAGACGATCCAGCGGACACGGCCGCGCGGCTTGGCGATCACGTGAGCGGGTGTCATGTCCGGCTCACCAGTTGCACAACGTGCCGTCTTCCAGTCGCGCGACCGGAAGATAGGCGCGCTTATACGCGTAGGTCGCGGCGAGATCCTCGTCGATGTCGACGCCCAGCCCCGGCGCCTCCCCCGGATGCATCATGCCGTCGTCGAAGCTGTACGAGTGCGGGAAGACCGCATCGGTCTCGTCGGTGTGCGGCATATGCTCCTGCACGCCGAAATTGGGCACCGACAACCCGAAATGCAGCGCCGCCGCCATCGCCACCGGCGACAGGTCGGTCGCACCGTGGCAGCCGGTCCGCACCTGGTACAAGTCGGCGAGCGATGCGATCCGCCGCAGATGCGTGATGCCACCGGCATGCACGACGGTCGCGCGGATATAGTCGATCAGTTGGTTCTGGATCAGGTCCTTTGCGTCCCAGATCGAATTGAACACCTCGCCCACCGCGATCGGCGTCGTCGTGTGCTGGCGGATCAGCTTGAACGCCTCCTGGTTCTCGGCCGGCGTCGGATCCTCGATCCAGAACAGATTATACGGCTCGAGCGCCTTGCCGAGCCGCCCCGCCTCGATCGGCGTCAGCCGGTGGTGGATATCGTGCAACAGATGCACGTCCCAGCCCATCGCCTCGCGTGCCGCCTTGAACAGTTCGGGCACGACGCGAAGGTATTTCTCGGTCGACCAGATGCTCTCGCTCGGCAGGTCGGCGTCGGCAGGTTCGTAGCGCGCGCCGTGCTTGGCCACGCCGTAGGTCGAGGCGAGCCCCGGTACGCCGCATTGCAAACGGATCGCTTTATATCCCTTCGCCTGCTCGGCCTTGGCGACCGCGATCGTATCCTCGATCGTGGTGCCGTTGGCGTGCGCGTAGACCATGCACGCATCGCGCGCCGCGCCGCCGAGCAGCTGGTACACCGGCAGCCCGGCGAGCTTGCCCTTGATGTCCCAGAGCGCGGTGTCGACCGCAGCGATCGCCGCCATCGTCACCGGACCGCGGCGCCAATATGCGCCCTTGTAGAGATACTGCCAGACGTCCTCGATCCGGTGCGCATCGCGGCCGATCAGGCACGGCACGACGTGATCGGTCAGGTAGCTGGCGACGCTGAGTTCCCGGCCGTTAAGCGTCGCATCGCCAAGCCCGGTGGTGCCGTCGTCGCATTCGATCTTCAGCGTGACGAAATTGCGGCCGGGCGAGGTGACGATGACGCGGGCACTGACGATCTTGGGCATAAGCGGTCCCTCAGGCGATTTCGAGAATGGCGGTCTTGAGATGCGCGGAATCGGGCCCGACGGAGATGTCGAACAGGCCCGGCTCGACGACCTCGCGCATGTTTATGTCGAAGAACCGGAATGCGTCGGGGCCGAGCGCGAACTGCACGGTCTTGCGCTCGCCGGGTGCCAGCGTCACGCGCTCGAACCCCTTCAGTTCGATGATCGGCCGCGCAACCGACGAGACCTGATCGCGCACGTATAACTGCACCACTTCGTCACCGGTGCGCTGCCCGGTATTCGTAACGTCGACAGCGACCGTGACGGTCCCGGCGATCCCGATCTTCGGCGCGGACAGGCGCGGCGTCCCGATCTCGAACTTGGTGTAGCTGAGCCCGAACCCGAACGGGAACAGCGGCGCGGTGGTGTCGAACAGATAGCCGCGACGCGCGGACGGCTTGGCGTCGTAGAACACCGGCAACTGACCCGTAGAGCGCGCGACGGTGACGGGCAGCTTGGCGCCCGGATTGATGTCACCGAACAGCGCCTCGGCGATCGCGGTGCCGCCTTCCTGTCCGACATACCAGCATTCGAGCAACGCGTTCGCGCTTTCGACCGCGGTCGGCCAGGACGGCGGACGGCCGTTGATCGCGACGACCACGACGGGCTTGCCGGTCGCCTTCATTGCCGCGAACAGCGCATTCTGCTCGCCGAGCAGATCAAGGCTGGTGCGGTCGCCGAGATGCGTCTTGGCATAGCCCTCGCGGCTGGTCTGTTCGGTGTCGCCGATCGCAAGCAGGATGACGTCGGCGGTCTTCGCCACCTCGACTGCCTCGGCGATCAACTGGCGGTTCTTGGCCGGGTCGGCGAGCAGCACTTCGTTGGCGGAGCGATCCTCGTTCTGGGTGATGAACACGCCCTGCGCATGGACGACCTCCGCCTTGCCCTTCAGCCGCGCGCGCACGCCGTCGAGCAGCGAAACGGTCGCCTTGGGAATCGACGAATAGCCACCGAGCCGCGCGATCGCCGCATTGGGACCGATCACCGCGACCCGCTTGTGCGCGCCCACCGTCAGCGGCAGCGTGCCGTCGTTGACGAGCAGCGCGATCGAACGCCGCGCCGCCTCCAGCGCCAGCGCGCGCGCCTCGGCATTGCCGGTCAGCCGCGCAGCCTCCTTCGGATCGACGATCAGCTGTTCGAACATGCCGGACCGGACCTTCATCGTCAGCATCCGCCGGCACGCCTCGTCGACCGCCTCGACCGACACTTTCCCCGCGCGGACCTGATCCGCAAGCGAACGATAGGCCTCGCCATCGGGCAGGTCGGAATCGACGCCCGCCGCCAGCGCGAGCCGGGCCGCGGCGTCGCGATCGACCGCGATGTGGTGCAGCGACGCCAACTCGCCGATTGCCGCATAATCACTAACGATCGCGCCATCGAAGCCCCATTCGCCGCGCAGCACGTCGTTCAGCAACCAGCGATTGGCGTGGCTGGGGACGCCGTCGATCTCGTTGTACGAGGGCATCACCGCGCCGATCCCGGTGCGTGCGACGACCGCACGGAACGGCGGGAAGAAATTCTCGCGCAGTTCGCGTTCAGCGATCGGCGCGGGGGCGACATTCTCGCCGCTCTCGGGCTGGCCGTGCCCGGTCATGTGCTTCAGCGTCGCGAACACCTTGCCCGGCGCCAGCGTCTTGCCCTCGCCCTGCAGGCCGATCACCGCGGCGACGCCCATTTCCCCGCACAGATACGGGTCTTCGCCGAACGTCTCCTCGATCCGGCCCCAGCGCGGATCGCGCGCGATGTCGACGACCGGCGACAGCGCCAGCACGGTGCCGTGCGCGCGAACCTCCCGCGCGATCACGGCATTCACGCGGCGGACCAACTCCCGGTCGAACGATCCGGCCAGCGCGATCGCCTGCGGAAAGCTCGTCGCTTCGGGCGCCATGAAGCCGTGCAGCGCCTCCTCATGGAACAGGATCGGGATACCGAGCCGGCTGCGAGTCGTGGCCCAGCGCTGCGCCGCGTTGACGAAGGCGATCGTATCGGCGGGCGCGCGCCAGCGACCGGTGACGTCGGTGCCGGTATTGGCCGCGGTTGCCGCCCCGCCGCGATCGGACGGCCGGGCGATCTGGCCAATGCCGTTGGGATAGGCAGTGTCAGCGCGGGCGGAATCGAATTTCAGCGCCGCATCCATCACCTGGCGTTTGGTGGTCGACAGCGTGATCAACTGCGCCACCTTCTCGTCGAGCGTCATCCGCGACAGCAGATCGCGGACCCGCAGATCGACCGGCGCACGCGCATCCTTGTAGATCGCGGGTGCTGCCGCGGCGCACGCGATACCGGGGGTAAGAGCTGCGACGGAGGCCGTTCCCAGCCAGCCGAGCACGCTGCGGCGGTTGGTCGCGATCGAGGCGATATTGTTGCCGGACACCCTGTTCTCCTGTCTTGAAACGCGGCATTGCTGTCGATGCCGTCGTCGTGATAGCGATAACATGTCCGACAAACAGAACCGTTGTCAATGCGCGGTCGGTCGGCGGGAGAGGAAAGAATGACGCTATTCGGCAAGCTCGTCATCGCGATCACGATGATCGTCATGGGGACCACCGCAGCGCAGGCCGAGGACGGATACGACCTCTGGATGCGCTATCGCCCGCTCTCGGCTACGCAAGCCGGCGCGCTAAACCGGAGCGCACAATCGATCGAACGCAGGGGCGATACCCCTACCCTTCGCGTTGCTGCCGACGAAGTGCGGCGCGGGATCGCCGGGCTGTCCGGCCGGGCGATCGGTGACGGGGCGAGCGCCCATCCGATCGTGTTGGCGACAGCGACGGACCGCGACGTCGCCGCGCTGCGACTGCCACTTACGACGCTGGGCGATGAGGGTTACATCGTCCGCGCGACGACGATGGGCGGCAAGCGCGTGACGCTGGTGACGGCGAACACCGACCGCGGCGTTCTGTACGGCAGCTTCGCGCTGCTGCGCTTCGTGCAGACCGGTGGCAATCTCGATCGCGTCGACCTGACGTCCACGCCGCGCGTAAAACTGCGCGTGCTGAACCATTGGGACAATCTGGATGGCGTCGTCGAGCGGGGTTACGCTGGCGTGTCGCTGTGGGACTGGTGGACTCTCCCCGATTTCCATGACGCGCGCTACACCGATTACGCGCGCGCCAACGCGTCGATCGGGATCAACGGCACCGTCCTGAACAACGTCAACGCCAAGGCCGAAAGCCTGACGCCGCGCTATATCGCCAAAGCCGCGGCATTGGCCGATGTATTCCGACCGTACGGGATCAAGGTGTACCTTTCCGCGCGGTTCTCGGCGCCGATCGAAATTGGTGGGCTGAAGACCGCCGACCCGCTCGATCCGCGGGTGGCCGCTTGGTGGAAGGCGAAGACCGACGAGATCTACCGCGCGATCCCCGATTTCGGTGGGTTCCTGGTCAAGGCGAACAGCGAGGGCCAGCCGGGTCCGCGCGACTATCATCGCAGTCATGCCGACGGCGCCAACATGCTCGCCGCCGTGGTCGCGCCGCATGGCGGAATCGTGATGTGGCGCGCGTTCGTCTATGCCGAGACCGATCCCGACGACCGCGCTAAACAGGCCTATACCGAGTTCAAGCCGCTCGACGGCAAGTTCGCACGCAACGTCATCGTCCAGGTGAAGAACGGCGCGATCGATTTCCAGCCGCGCGAACCGTTCCACCCGCTGTTCGGCGCGATGCCGAAGACGCCGCTGATGATCGAATTCCAGATCACCAAGGAATATCTCGGCTTCGCGACGCATCTTGCCTATCTCGGACCGATGTTCGCGGAGACGCTGGCGAGCGACACGATGCAGACGAAGGGCGAGACCGTTGCCAAGGTCGTCGACGGTTCGATCGAGGGCCACACGCTGACCGGTATGGCCGGCGTCGCCAATATCGGGCGCGACCGCGACTGGGCGGGCTCCACCTTCAACCAGGCGAACTGGTTCGCGTTCGGGCGGATGGCGTGGGATCCGACGCTCGGCGCTGCGCCGGTCGCGCGCGAATGGGCGGCGATGACGTTCGCTCCCGCACCTGCCATCGTCGATCCGGTCACGCGCATGATGATGGGATCGCGCGACGCGGTGGTCGATTACATGACGCCGCTCGGCCTCGCGCACGTCATGGCGACGGGGCATCACTACGGCCCCGGCCCGTGGATCGCGGACCTCAAGCGGCCGGAATGGAACCCGGTCTATTACCACCGCGCCGACAAGGCCGGAATCGGCTTCGACCGGACGAAAACGGGTAGCAACGCGGTCGCGCAATACGCGCCCGACCTCGCCCGCCGGCTCGCCGATCCAGCCACGACGCCGGAAAGCGATCTGCTGTGGTTCCACCATGTACCTTGGGATCGGCGGATGGCGTCGGGGCGGACTTTGTGGGCGGAGATGGTCCATGATTACGATTCCGGCGTTGGCTATGTCGGCGACATGCGTAAGCAATGGGATGGCCTGAAGACGCAGGTCGATGCGGGGCGCTGGGACAAGACCGCGACGTATCTGGCGATCCAGGAACGCGAGGCGCGCTGGTGGCGCGATGCGAGCCTTTCGTACTGGATGTCGGTCAACGGCCTGCCGCTTCCGGTAGGCACGCGCGCACCCGAGCATGATCTGGCGTGGTACAAGGCGCAGAGCTTTCCGTACGCACCGGGCAATCCACAATGATCGGCGGATTTAGCCGCGTGCGGTACGTCCGGTGGCCGGCGGCGCTGATGGTGGGCGCGTTGATCGTGACGGGCGCAGGTGCGCGGGCCTCGGCACGGACGCATGCCGATACGCATTGGATCGCGACATGGGGCTCGTCGCAGATGATCGCGGAGGGTGACAATGTGCTCCCTGCCGAACGGGTGGGCGCGGTCACGCTGCGTCAAATTGTACGGCTGTCGGCCGGCGGTGCGCGCATCCGCGTTCGCCTGTCCAACGCGTTCGGTACACGCCCGCTTGCGATCGGTGGCGCGCATGTCGCGCGGGCGGTGGCGCCTGGCACGCCGCAGATCGAGGGGGGCGCACGGCTGACCTTTTCAGGACGCGCCGACGCTGTGATCCCGGCGGGGGCGGAGCTCTATTCGGACCCGGTCGCGTTCGTGGTTGCGCCCGGCGCCGATCTCGCGGTGAGCTTGTATCTGCCGGAGGCCGCGAGCCCGCAGACCGGCCATCCCGGCGCTCGCGCGACGAGCTTCACGCTGGCCGGCGATCATGTCGCAGCGACCACGCTGGCCGGCGCCACGCCGACGACGCACTGGTACGCGCTCGCCGATATCGAAATCTCGGGGACGGCGAATGCCGGGACGATCGTCGCGATCGGCGATTCGATCACCGACGGCTACGGCGTGAAGCCGGAGCGCAACAGCCGCTGGCCCGACATACTGGCGCAGAGACTGCGCGCGCAGCCTGCAACGCAGGCGATCGGGGTGGTCAACGCCGGGATCGGTGGCAATCGCATGCTGCTCGACGGGCTCGGCCCCAATCTACTCGCCCGCTTCGACCGCGACGTGATCGCGCGCAGCGGCGTGCGCTGGGCGATCGTGCTGGAGGGCGTCAACGATCTCGGCGTCCTCACCCGCGACGCACCCGCCACCCCTGCGCAACATGCCGCGATCGTCGCGCAGATGACCGCCGGCTACGCGCAGATCGTCGCGCGGGCGCACGCTCACGGCATCAAGGTCATCGGCGGCACGGTTATGCCGTTCGGCGGCAACGACTATTATCATCCGGGCGCCGAGACCGACGCCGACCGACAGGCGGTCAACCGCTTCATCCGCACGTCCGGCGTGTTCGACGCGGTCATCGACTTCGACCGACTGATGCGCGATCCCGCCCATCCCGACCGATTGTCCCCCGCCTATGATTCCGGCGACCATCTCCACCCTTCCGAAGCGGGATATCGCGTGATGGGCGAGGCGGTGCCGTTGACGGTGTTCGACGGTAACACGTCGCCTCCGCGCGCGGTGATCGGCGTTGTGGATCGCGTGGCGGTCGCGCCTGACGTCGATCCGCGCCCGAAGATCGCGATCACCTTCGACGACATCCCGGCGCATGGGCCGCTGGCGCCGGGTCAAACGCGTGTCGGCGTGATCCGCGACATTGCCGCCGCACTGGCCAAGGCGAAGGCACCCGCGTTCGGCTTCCTCAACGCCGGGTTCGGGCTCGACACGCCCGACGATGCCGCGCGCGCGATCGCCGCATGGCGCGCTGCCGGACTGCCGCTCGGCAACCACACCTATTCGCACGTCAATCTCGACCAAGTCGGCGCTGCCGCCTTCGCCGCCGAGGCGATGCGCAACGAAACGCCACTAGCCGCCGCAGCCAAGGGCACGGACTGGCACTGGTTTCGCTATCCGTTCCTCGCGGAGGGCCGCACGCCTGCGGTGCGCGACTCCGCACGGGCGGCGTTGCACGAACGCGGCTACCGTGCCGCCGCGGTGACGATGAGTTTCAACGACTTCAAATGGAACCCGGTCTACGCCGCTTGCGCGGTCAAGCGCGATGCCGTCGCGATCCAGGCACTGGAGGCCAGCTTCCTCGCCGACGCCCGCGCCGCCGCGCTGACCGCGCGGGCGCGAGCGCACACGCAGGTCGGGCGCGACATCCCCTATGTCCTGCTGATGCATGTCGGCGCGTTCGATGCACGCATGTTGCCGCGCCTGCTCGCGCTGTACCGCGAGATGGGCTTCCGGTTCGTGACGCTTCAGGACGCCGAAGCCGATCGCTATTACGCGGGCGCCACCGATCTTTCGCGATCGGGACCGACACCCTCGCTGGCCGGACCGCCGCCTGCGACCGCGCTCGCTGGCCCACCCGCCGGCCTGTGCCTCTGACCACCCGGACCCGCGTGCGCATCAACGCTTGCCGGGGTCATGGTCCGTGATATGATAGCGCTATCTATCCACATCCGTGGACCACAGATCTCATAGAAGATCGTTTATCAGGAAGGATCGAAAGGTCATGCGCCTCCGTATACCCGGCTATATCCCCGCCCTTGTCGTCGCGTTGCCCGTGATGATCGCCTCCGGCATTGCTATCGCCCAGACTGCAAAAGCACCTGCCGCGACAGCGCGCACCGCCAAGGCCGAACCCCGCAGTCCCGAAGGCAAGCGCTATCTGGCGCAACCTCTCGTCACCAAGATCTTCGCGGCGGATCCTTCTGCGCATGTCTTTAACGGCAAGATCTACGTCTATCCCAGCCACGACGTCGATGCGGGGATCCCCGACGACGACCTGGGCAATCAATATGCGATGCATGATTACCGCGTGCTGAGCATGGATCGCCCGGGCGGTCCGGTGACGATCCATCCGGTCGGCATCGACGTGAAGCAGGTCCCCTGGGCCTCGAAGCAGACCTGGGCACCCGATGCCGCGTACAAGAACGGCACCTATTATCTCTACATGCCCGCGCGCGACAAACAGGGCGTATTCCGGATCGGCGTCGCCACCTCGACGTCGCCGACCGGCCCGTTCAAGGCGGAACCCCTGCCGATCCGCGGCAGTTTCTCGATCGATCCGGCCGTGTTCAGCGACACCACCGGCGAGAGCTACATGTATTTCGGCGGCATCTGGGGCGGCCAGCTCCAGCGCTGGGCAACCGGCAAGTTCGATCCGAACGGCGGCGATACCGACGCGAAGCAGGACGACAAGCCCGCGCTGGCACCCAAGGTCGCGCGGATGTCCGCGGACATGAAGCAGTTCGCCGAAGCGCCGCGCGACGTCCAGATCGTCGACGAGGCCGGCAAGCCGATCCTGGGCGGCGATCATGACCGACGCTTCTTCGAGGCATCATGGGTGTTCAAGCGCGGCAGTAAATATTACTTCACCTACTCGACCGGCGACACACACTTCCTCGCCTATGCGATCGGCGACAATCCTTACGGTCCGTTCCGCTATACCGGCCATATCATGACGCCGGTTCAGGGCTGGACCACGCATCACTCGATCATCGAGTTCAAGAACCGCTGGTGGCTGTTCTATCACGACACGCAGCTGTCGAATAAGAACCACCTTCGCTCCGCCAAGATGACCGAATTGTCGTTCAACGCCGACGGCACGATCCAGCAGATCGATCCGTTCAAGGACTGACGCGGAACCGGGGAGCGGGCGCGATCAGAGCGGCAAGGCTCTGATCGCGGCGGCCAGCGCATCCATGTCCGCCACCGTGTTGAACAGAGCGGGCGTCACGCGGACGCAGGCGCCACCCGCAATGCCGTCGCGGTGGACGGTGAAGATCCGGGATTTCTCCAGCAGGGTCCGCGCGAGCGCGACATTGTCCGCGGTGGTGGTTTTGCCGGCCACGCGGAACGACGTGATCCCGCCGTGCAATGCGGGATCGTCGGGCGTCAGGACCTGTATCCTGGGCAGCATCTTCACCTGATCGACCCAGCGATTGCGGAGCGCGGCGAGACGATCGGCACGGCGCTTGCTGCCGATCTTCGCCTGGAACGCGAGCGCGGCGGGGACGGTCAGAGGTGCTGCGAAGTCCACTGTGCCGGTGTGGATCCGCGCCTGGAGCGTGTCGCGGTCCGATGCGGGATTGGCGGGGTCCCGGTCGATCGCCGACAGCGCCGCCCGCCGGATATAGATCGCCCCCACGCCCAGCGGCGCGCCGAGCCATTTGTGGCAGTTGATCCCGACATAGTCGCAATCGAGATCGGCCAGCGTTATGTCGAGCTGGCACCAGCTATGCGCCGCATCGACGATCGTCGCGATCCCGCGCGCGCGCGCCATCGCAGCGATCTCGCGGACCGGCACGACGAGGCCGGTACGATGGCTGAGATGCGTGAGCAGGATCATTTTCAGACTTGGGTTCGCCTCCATCGCCTGCGCATAGGCGTCGATCAGCGACTGGCGGGTAGCGGGCTCGGGCAGCGCGATCCGTATCACCGACACGCCACGCCGCGCGCGCAGGCTCTCCATGCAGGCCTGCATGCTGTCGTAATCGAGATCCGCGTATAGCACGGCGTCGCCCGGCGTCAGGCGGTTATAGCCGAGGATCAACGCCTTCAGCGCCTCGGTCGCGTTGCGCGTGAACGCGATCTCGTCGGGCTGTACGTGCAAGGTGGCCGCCAGCGCATCGCGTGCGGCGATCCAGTCGGCGATCATCCCGCGCCGGGTGTAATAGCTGGTATCGCGGTTCACCCGCTCGACGTTGCGTTCATATGCCTCGAGCACGGGACGCGCCATCATGCCCCAATTGCCGTTCTCGAGCTGGATCACCTCACGCGTCACATCGTACTGCGCCGCGATGCCTTTCCAGAAGGCGGCTTCGTCGATCGCCCCGGACGGAAAAGCCCCTGCCCGTGCCGCCACCGGCAGGGCGGCGGCTCCGGCGAGGAACAGGCGGCGATCGACGATGGTCATCAGAAGTTCATCCCGACGCGGACGTAATATTGCCCACCGTCGGTATCATACGGGGCATTGCGCGAGTAGATCAGCCCGCGAACCGCCTGGTTGGTCGCCTCTGCCGGATAGGTGTTGGCGACGTTCTCCGCACCGACGCGCAGGGTGAAATGCTCGTCGAACCGGTAGCTGGCCGACACGTCGAACATCGCGATCGAACCGAACTTCTGGAACAGCTCGCCGGTCGCATTGCCGGTGACGTCGGTCCACCCGCCATAATAGCGCGCGCGGGCCAGCAGCGACACCGCACCGATGTCATAACCGAGCGAGGCGGTGCCGTTATGCTTGGGCAGACGCTCCTCGAAGATACGACGCTGCGTGTCGTTGGGGATCGCGGCGGTAGCGCCGCTGCGCACCTTGGTCTGGTTGTAGTTGTACGCGAGGCTGAGACTCGCACGGCCCGGCCCGACGCGGTGGGCGTAGGACAGCACCGCATCGATCCCGCGGGTGCGCGTGTCGAAATCGTTGGTGAAATACGACACCGCCGTGAATCGCTGCGGGTTGGCGAAGGCCGCCGGCACCGCGAACGTCTGCGACTGGCCGAACCGGTTGTCGACGTCGATCTGGTAGATGTCGATCGAGCCGGTCAGCCCGATGCGGCTCTGGAACGTCAGGCCCGCCGTCGCCGTCTTCGACTTTTCAGGCGTCAGCGGCTTGGCACCGAGCGCGATCGCGAGCGGATCGGTCGGCGACAGGCGGCCCTGGTTGAAGATTTGCAGCGTCGTGGTGTCGAGGCCTTGCGTGGTTTGCGAGGTGTTGAGCTGGCCCGGCGTCGGCGCACGGAAACCGGTCGAATAGGTGCCGCGGGCGGCGATCCCCTTGATCGGCTCGAACCTGGCGGACAGCTTGTAGTTGAAGGTGTCGCCGAACTCGGAGAAATCCTCATACCGGCCGGCCGCACCGAGCGTCACCATCTCGATCGGCTGCCATTCGAGATCGAGATAGCCCGCATAGCTGGTCTGGTCGAAGGTGCCCGCCAGGCTGGGGCTGAAACCCGGAAAGCCGTTGGAATTAGGCGCGAGACCGGTCGCGGCACCGGCGCCGACTGCGTAGGATGCCGGGTCGCCAGCCGAGACCTGATAGGTTTCGCGGCGCCGTTCCGCGCCGAACGCGATGTTCACCGGCTGCGCGGTGCCGACCGGCAGGCGATAGACGAAATCGGCGTTGAGGTTGAATTCGCGCTGTTCGAGCTGGCCCAGATAGAAGCTGGTCGGACTTGCCGGCCCGAGCGAGGCGTTCAGGCTTTCGTTCAGCGTATAGGCGATCCGGCTGCGACCGGCGGCGGCGCTGAGATCGTAGCTGAAGCGGTCGCTCAGATCGCCGCGCAGACCGCCATTGGCCTGATAGTCGCTGAAATTGGTACCGAAGCGCGGCGTGAAGCCGACCGGATAGATGCTGCGGAACGAGAAGCCGGGAAACGCGCTACTGGGGTTGTAGACACTGCCGGTGCCGGCGGGATTGCGCCAGTTGAAGTCGGTGACGCCTTCGCCCTGTTGCGCGGTGCCGAACAGATAGAGCGTGGCGGCGTCGGCGAGCGCATAATGCGCGTCGATCGCTCCGCGGACGCGCTCCTCGTCGGGCTGGCCCCAGCGCTGCACGGGATTTGGTACGGCAAGCGTAGGGTTCGCCGCCTGGAACGCGAGCGCATCGGGACGCTGGCGGGTGCGCGAAGTCGCTTCGGACTTGTCATATTCGCCGGTGACGACGATCGCGCCACGCTCGCCGAGCGCAATGCCGCCGCGTGCGCCGGTCTTGTATTCGTTGCCGTCGCCTTTGTAATATTGCGAGAACTGGCCGTACGCCTCCATGCCTGCGGTGTCGTCGAGGATGATGTTGACGACGCCAGCGATCGCATCCGAGCCATATTGCGCCGAGGCGCCATCGCGCAGCACTTCGATCCGCTTGATGGCGAGCGACGGAATGCCCGCGAGATCGGGCGCCTGCGCGCCGCGCGTACCGAGTAACGCCGACCGGTGATAGCGCTTGCCGTTGACCAGCACGAGCGTCTGGTCGGCGGACAGGCCGCGCAGCGTCGCCGGGCGGACGAACGCCTGGCCATCGGCGGCGGGAAGGCGCTGGACGTTGAACGACGGCAGCAGTTGCGCGAGCGTATCCGACAGGTCGCCCGAAACGCTCGATCGCACCGCGGCACCCGACAGGACGTCGACCGGGGCGAGCGTATCGAACTGCGTCCGCGACCGATCGCGCGTGCCGGTGACGACGATCTGGCCGTCTTCCGCCGCCGCGGCGGTGGCGCTTGCAGTGTCTGCGGTCAGGCCGGTCTCGGTCTGCGGCGCGGTCTGGGCAAAAGCCGACGAGCTGGCGATCAGCGCGATCAACGCACTGCCGGTGATGAATTTCATGATGCCCCTGGGGTTGCCGACTGGGATCCGCCGGTTCGCAAGGGCAGCTAGGCGCCGCGTTGTTCGTCGTGATGACGGAACGACTGCAGTTTCGTGACACGGCGTAGCTCCGCGCGTCTGGGGCTCAAGCGCTCAGGCCCGGCTGCGCGGCGAGGAAGTCGACGAAGGCACGGACGCGGGCGGGCGTGTTGGTGCCGCCGACGAACACCGCATGGATCTGCTCGACGTCGCCCGGATTATAGTCTTCGAGCACGGCGACCAATCGACCGGCGGCGATGTCGTCGACCACGCTGAACGCGCCCACGCGCGCCAGCCCGACGCCCGCGGCGGCGAGCTGCCCCAGCGTCTCGCCATTGTTCGCTTCGATATTACCCCGCACCGACAAGGCGATCGCCTGTCCGTCGCGGCGGAACGGCCAGACCGGCTCGACCCGGCGAAAATTGAAGTTGAGGCAATTGTGCCGGTGCAGGTCCTCGGGTTCCGCCGGCGTCCCGCACCGCGCCAGATAGTCGGGTGACGCGACGATCACGCGGCCGCTTTCGCCTATCTTGCGCGCGGTCAGCAGGCTGTCGGCGAGCGGGCCGAAGCGGATAGCGACGTCCGCCTGCCCGCCTGCGACGTCGACGAGCGTATCCGTCAGCGCAAAATCGAGTATGATATGAGGGTGAAGGCGGACGAATTCGCCGAGCAGCGGGACGATGCAGAGCCGCCCGTGCGATAGCGCAGCACTGATCCGCAACCGCCCGCGGGGTGAGCCCTGATCGGCGATCTGCTGTTCGGCATCGTCGAGGTCGGCGAGGATCCGCCGCGCCGTCTGGAGATAGACTTGCCCCTCGGTGGTCGGCGTCAGCGCGCGGGTCGAGCGCAGCAGCAGCCGGACCCCGAGCCGAGCCTCGATCCGATCGATCGAGCGTGCCACCGCGGACGGGGTCAGCCCCAGCGCACGTCCCGCCCCCGAAAAACTTCCCGCGCGCATCACCGCCGCGAAGATCTCAAGGGCACGCGCACGATCCGTCCCGATCACCATCTTTGCGTCCATGTCAAAAATCCTTCGCTGCCGCACGGTCTAATACGCGGCGCCAAGACGGTCCATCTATGCTTCGACGCATGGAACGGGACACGCATATGGACTATCGGCAATTGGGATCATCGGGCCTGCGCGTACCGGCGCTGAGCTTTGGTACCGCGACGTTCGGCGGCACGGGGCCGTTGTTCGGCGCATGGGGGCGCAGCGACGAGACCGAAGCGCGGCGGCTGGTCGATATCTGTCTGGAGGCGGGCGTGACGCTGTTCGACACCGCCGATGTCTATTCGAACGGTGCCTCGGAATCCGTGCTCGGCGCGGCGATCGAGGGGCGGCGCGATCAGGTGCTGATCTCGACCAAGACCGGCTTGCCGATGGGCGATGGACCGCAGGACTGGGGGGCATCGCGGTCCCGGTTGATCCGTGCGGTGGAGGATTCTCTGCGCCGTTTGGGGACCGACTACATCGATCTGCTCCAGCTTCACGCCTTCGATGCCTCGACCCCGACGGAGGAGGTGATGGGCACGCTCGACACGCTGATCGCCGCGGGCAAGGTCCGCTACGCGGGCGTGTCCAACTATCCCGGCTGGCAGGTAATGAAGGCGCAAGGCATCGCCGACCGCAAGGGCTCGCCGCGGCTGGTCGCGCACCAGGTCTATTACTCGCTGATCGGCCGCGCGTACGAGGCGGACCTGATGCCGGTCGGCGCGGACCAGGGGGTCGGTGCGCTGGTGTGGAGCCCGCTTGGCTGGGGTCGGCTAACCGGCAAGATCGGGCGCGACCGACCGATCCCCGCAGGCAGCCGCCTGCACGATACCGAACAATTCGCGCCGCCCGTCGAGACCGAGCACCTCTACCGCGTGATCGATGCGCTTGAGACGGTCGCGGCGGAGACGGGCAAGACCGTGCCGCAGGTCGCAATCAACTGGCTGTTGCGCCGCCCGACCGTATCGTCGGTGATCATCGGCGCGCGCAACGAAGCGCAGTTGCGCGACAATCTGGGGGCAGTCGGCTGGGAACTGACGGTACAGCAGGTCGCTGTGCTCGATGCGGCCAGCGATGTGCTGCCACCCTACCCCCATACGCCGTACCGCCAGCAAGAGGGTTTCGCCCGGCTGAACCCTGCGCTGGTCTGAGGAAGACATCATGAAACTCAATCCCGGCCTGCTGGCCCTCGCCGTCGGCGCGTTCGGCATCGGCGTGACGGAATTCGCGCCGATGGGGCTGCTGCCCGTCATCGCCACCGATCTCGGCGTCTCGATCCCGACTGCGGGGTTGCTCATCAGCGCCTATGCGCTCGGCGTCGTGATCGGTGCGCCGCTGATGACGCTGACCACCGGGCGCGTGCCGCGGCGGACGCTGCTGATCGCGCTGGCCGGCATCTTCACCATCGGCAACCTGCTCGCGGCGGTATCGACCGGCTACGGCATGCTGATGGCTGCGCGGATCCTGACCTCGTTCAATCACGGCGCATTCTTCGGCGTCGGATCGATCGTCGCGGCCAGCCTGGTGCCGGCGGAACGGCGCGCGGGCGCGGTGGCGGCGATGTTCATGGGGCTGACGATCGCCAACGTCGTCGGCGTGCCACTCGCGACCTGGGCGGGCGATCATCTCGGCTGGCGCGCATCGTTCTGGGGCGTATCGGCGCTCGGCGTGGCGACGATGGCGGCGCTGCGGCTGACGTTGCCGGCTTTGCCTGCGCCCAACGACAGCGACGCGATGGCGGAACTGCGCGTCCTGACCCGCGGACCGGTGCTCGGCGCGCTGGGCCTGACCGTGGTGGGTGCGAGCGCGATGTTCACGGTGTTCACCTACATCACGCCGATCTTGCGCGAAGTGACACACGCCTCGCTCGGCTACGTCACCGCGATGCTGGTGACCTACGGCCTGGGGCTGACGCTCGGCAACTGGCTCGGCGGACGCTTCGCCGATCACTCGGTCGACCGCACGTTGATCGTCACGCTCGCCTCGCTAACCGCAATCCTCGTCGCGTTCGCGCTGCTGATGCCGTTCAAGGCACCGACCGCGATCCTGATCTTCCTCTGGGGCATCGCCAGCTTTGCGCTCGTCCCGCCGCTTCAGGTCCGCGTGATGCACGCCGCGGCGGACGCGCCCAACCTCGCTTCCGCCATGAACATCGGCGCGTTCAACCTGGGTAATGCGATCGGCGCAGCGGTGGGCGGCGGCGTGATCGCGGCCGGGTTCGGGTACCCGGCGGTGGCGGTGGCGGGTGCCGTCTCGTCGGCCCTGGGATTGATCGCGGTAATGGTCAGCGTTCGCAGGAATACCGCGCGCGCCCGTCCGCTCGAGACCACTGCCGCCGAAGTCTTGTGAACGCGATTTCACAGGTGCTTGGAGCCTAGGCGAGGACCACTCGACGCAACGATCGCAGGTCGCGAACGAATTGGACCTCGACCACCGCCGCGATCTGGGATTTCAAACGCGCATCGTTGCCGGCCATCCGGCGCTCAACGTGCTCGCAAGAATGCTGCATCATCAAGCAGGAGGACGCGCCAACGCGACGCGCTTTGGCAGATGCGGAGATGAACGTAGCAAGGGTTTGCCGGACGCCGCAGAGTTTGCCGCCAACAAGTCTGTGTACTCGAACGGTTATTTTAACGATCAACGGCCGGGATTGGGTGCAGGTGTTCGAGCGGTCACATCCGACGGCGTGGAAAAGCGCGTGGTCAATCGGCACTGCCAATGCTGGCAGCGGCAAGCGGTTCAGCAAGCTCCTCGTCACTAATATTGGCTGCCGCAATTAGTTCGTCGAACACAAAAATAGAAGCCCGGCGGCATTTAATCGCCGGGCTTCAGTAAATATCTCTGGCTGAAAACCAGAAATATCAGGTCGCAATGAATACCTACTCTCAAGTAATGACAGAGTCCCGACAAATCGTGCCACCTTAAGAAAGTTCGATGCCAGACTCCCCGGATACCAAGTTTATATTGCCAATGTACAAGCCGCAGCCACTGTTCGCTGAATTTTGGCAAGACCTAAAGACCTTGAGAACCAATTGATCTGGACGTAGAGCAGTAGCCTGAAGTCTGGCACCGAGCTCATCGACAAAGATCGGACGAGCCCTTCAATTCAATACTTGCCCGCAATATTAGCCGCTCACCCTGGACGGCGCTCTGCTGTTCGCTGGGAAAACACCAGTAGCCCGTCAAGCGATGAGAGGCGATGCCCCCTGATCCACCCGATCGCGTGCGCCGGCTTCAAGAAGAGACATCTGGAGCACCAGGGCGGGTTCGATTGCCTCCTCGGATCCATGTACCACGATATGGTCGGCATAGCCGGCGAGGAACTCGATCAACTCGCAGCGTGCGATATTGCCCATCAATGCCCCGATCGCTTCATGCCGTTTGCGAATGGAGGGCGCATCGAAGGGCGCAAAGGCGCCAGCACGCGCCGCGAGGTAGATCGCCGCGACGAGCAACGGATGATAGCGATCCCGGAACGAGGCGCCCTCGGGTACAGTGCCATCGGGCAAGCAAAGCGCCGCTATCGCCTTTGAAGCGAGATGATCATGAAACGCCAGCCGATCGGCGGCCGCACCGGTCATCGTCGCGTAGCAGATCAGCAGTTCGAGCAGCACGTCTACGTCACCGCCCTGCGCCGCCTGCGCGACCAGCACCTCGATCACCGCGAGCGATCCAGCGGGATAGTCGACCGTACGCGCACCGAAGTCGCTGTTGTAGAAATGAACGTGGGTCATTCCGTAGACCAAGTCACGATCGAACCAGGGTAGCCCAATCGTAGCGCCAACGAAGGGGTCGCAAAAGAAGTGCGTCCCCGAAATACGCGCGGCGATGAAGTCCATTTCCAGATTGCGATAGGCGGGGTTGTGCAGCGCCTTGGTGCCACCCGCGTCGTGCATGCGTCGGAACAACGCCAGCACCCCCGACGCGCGCGCCGGTTGCGAAACCAGGAAGGTCATCGGCATCGCATACATCACGACGCTACGAGGATTGCGTAGAAGCACTGCGCGCAACTCGTCGGACAGCAACGCTTTTCCAAGCCGGCCGTTCAGGGCAGTCGCTCGCGCGCCCCCGATCCTAGACGTGGCCAGAATCGTTTCAGAGATGAACTTGAAGTTCTCGCTGCGAAGTATCGAACCCTCTGCGATGATTTGATCGAGCAGAACGGTGGCGGCATCCATGATGCCGCCACCGAGACGCATAGCGAGATCAGCCTCGGCCAAGCACAACCGGCCCGGATGGATCCAAAGCCTTGCCGGTCAGCACATAGTCTTTGTTGATGAGAGTCCATGCAGCGAGGTCTTTATCGCCACCTAGTTTCGCCACCTCGTCGGAGAGCGCAACCAGCTGTCGTACATCGACACCCTTGGCAAAGATTCCCTTATCGATCAGCAAGCTAAGTGCACGATGCGTATTATCCGATGTATCGGCCATTCATCATCTCCTAGAATCGGTGAACCAGCTTGCTGCCGGCAATCTTTATTAGCGACCCGCCACCGTTATAACGCGCAATTCCGATACTATACTATAACTATATCCGTATTGGTGGATTTGCGCCGCATACGTGATTGACAAACTCAAGTTTTACATACCGCTAAAAGCCAAATATTAAGCCATTGTCATCGGACAGCCGCAGCTATCATGCTCGCGCTGGGCCACCTGCCTGAACAGACTTGTTGCCTGGATCGAGTGATCGCCGCGCATTGATCGATGCGACGTACCGGAGTCGGCGCGATCGCACGACTATGGCGGCGACGCCATTGCGTGGACTTGCGTTCGACCAACCTTGTCCGTCGGCAGAGCATTACCGCCGAACACCCGATCCATAACAATTTGGCGGCCTAGATCGCCGTAACAGTGAATTGAACTTACGCTCTAATATTCCAATGAAATCTTATACGCTAGTTCACGATTGAATGATTAACGGCTTGCTAACACAAACAAAAACTCTGACTCCATTCATTTTGACGCAAACTATATGCTGGATGCCCCAACAAACACCGTACCATAGCGGAACAAGATCGAGTCGAGAGTCAGTGGCTGCATTTCCACTATAGAACTCATGCAAGGGGCGGATAATGGTCGCATTCAACCGCGATTCAAGCGGTGTATACTTGCCATCCGCCCCTGAATCAGCGCGCGTCGCGTTTCTGTTCAAGGATGCGCAGCGTGTCGATCCCACGTTCGACTTGACTGAAGTGTCATGGCAGACGCTGAACGATACCGGCTACTTCGCCTTCGTGGTGCGGTCGGCGACGCGTGACTGGGCAAGTTTCGCCACACAAGCCCGCAAGACGTTCGCCGCCAATTACCAGGCACAGCTCGGCTGGTTCTCCGACGACGCAGCCGTGCCACCGGTACTGATCGCGCTCGACTGGGGCGACGGCGCCCCGGTCGTCACGCAGACCTTCTCCCTGGCGTTCCGGGAGAGCGTCACACTCACCGTGTCTCCCAGCCTGATGGGCTTCGATCCGACGATGATCTTCGACGATGCGAGCGGCGCGTTCCACCTGACCGACACTGCGGCGAGCGGCCAGATCTTCCAGCTGACCGCAACGCCGCCCAGCGGGGGGGCGTCATCCTATGACAGCAGCAGCACCGTCGCGGTGCTGCCGGTCACAGGCGATCTCGCTGCGACACTGAGCACGTCGTTCGAGTTTACCAGCGACGACCTCAAGCAGTTCGAGGCGGGGATGATGTATTTCAACCCGCCACAATCGGGGGGATTGATCCAGGCACTCGGCTATCCGCTGTTCCGCGCCGCCGTCGCGCCCGAAACGCCCGGCACGCCCGGCACGCCGTTCGGTTTCGACATCACGCTCGACGTGCTCGCGCCGCTCGATCCGCTGCGCAGCCTGTTCCGGTTCACCGACGCGGTTCTCGGCACCAATTACGTCACCGCCAACGGCAAGCCGGTATATTTCCGGAGCAACGCCGACGACGTGGCAAGCACCAGCCGGTTCGTCTTCGCCAGCCGCCCCGTCCAGGATACCAGCGACACCAGCAACTATTACCTGACACCCGCAGGCCAGTTCACGGTCTCGCTGAGCGACGGCAGCGCCGCGGGTCAATCGACCACGGCGACCGTCGACGCCGCGCAGTTGCTGTGCGGGATCACGGGTACCGAGTTCCTCGACGTCTCGCTCGGCAGCACCGCAGACCGCCTTGAGTTCGTACCTGGACACCCTGCCTATCGTATCGCCGACAGCGCCGACAGCGTCGGGTCTCCTGCCTATCTGAGCGACGCAGCGACGACGTCCTACGCACGCGTCGTTACCGCCGCGGGGGCCTATGTCTCGCAGCCGCAAAGCACGCCGCTCTTTGCGCAGGGAAGCAGCCACACCGCCATGCTCGGCGGCGCGGCGCCCGTTTCGGGGCTCGGCGTGTATGTGCTCGAATTCCTGCCGATCGAATCATGGACTGCGGCACAGGCCGCACCGGCGACCCCGTTCGTACCCTATGGCGGGCTCGCCTTCGCGACCGATCCCAATCTCGAGTTGTCGGCCTATCTCGACATGGAGTCGAACGCGCTCAATCCTCGACGCACCGACGCCTATCTTGCCGCGCCGTCCCAAGCAGGCAAGAGCAATTTGCGGCCGGTTCACGCGGCGCTGGCGGCGACGGGGGGCACGCTGGCGATGACGCCGCAGGGCATGCTCGCGCAGATCGACGGCACGCCGCCGGGCTGGACAACCTTGCAGATGGCGACGAGCAGCGCCGGCATTCTCGCCTTCGACAGTCTCGGGCCGGCGATGCGCAAATCGTTGCAGCAGAACCAGATATTCACCGTCATCAGCACGAATCCAGGATCGCTGTTCGGCTTTGCGCAAAGCGATCTGACGATCGGTGACTGGACGTTCGACCTGTCTCCCGGCGGGCTGGGCGCGCCGGATGGCACGCCGCCGATCTTCTTGATGAAATTCTATCCCGGCGAGTCGATTGCCGCGCTGGTCGACGACATCCGATTGTGGTCACAGCCGAACGTCTTCAATGTTGCGCCGTTCGCCGCGAACGCCGCACAAGCATTTCTCCAGACCACGATCGCCGACGCCAAGGCCGCGGTCTTTGCGGGTGGCGGCACCGAACCCGACACCGATTCACTCTATTGGCCGTTCTACCAGACGGTCACCGACCCCGCATTCAGCGGCATCCTCGCGGTCAATTGCACCATGCGCCTCGCCACGCTGCCGGGCGCGATCCGCGCGGTACTGGGCGGCATGGTCGATCCGGGAATCGCGGGCTTCCGGGTCCATCACGTCGGCGTGGCGATCAACAATACCGACCCTGCCAATCCCCTGCCGACGCTGGCGCGCAGCGCGGCATTCGCGCTCGTCGATTACGAGAAGACCAAGACCGAGGACCCGTCGCACGCGCTCGTGACAGCCGCCAGCTATGGTTTCGAGGTCGAATTCCTCCGTGCGCTGTTCGTCAATTCCGAGTTGCGCAGCTTTTCCTGCCAGCTCAACCTGACCATCAACAGCCTGTTCGAGACCAGCGTCAACCAGACCGTTAGCACTACTGCACCCCGCACCAGCGAAAACGCCGCCGCCAGCAACACCATAACCATCGTCGGCGCGTACCAGGCAAACGGCAACTCGGGCGACGACAGCAGTGCGGGCGAGGGCCTCTACTCCTTCGTCGCGCAAGGCGTTTTCGTTTTCGACTTCACCGATGGAACCGGCCAACCCAACAGCAGCTATCTGAAATCGATCACGCTGACCAAGTTGCAATTCTCGTTCGACGACGAGACGCAGCCGTTGGTCGTCGGCGGCGTCACCACGACGACCACCACGACGACCATCGCGTCGCACTTCGGCATTTGGGGCAGCATCGCCTTCAACGAACTCCAGGTGCTCGACATCTTCGCGTTCGAGAAGCTCGAATTCTCCAATCTCGGCATCGACGTCGGGTTCGACCTGATCCTCGACACGAACGGGCAGCCATCGACCGACAAGCTGACGCTCGCCTTCGCACCCGGCAATCTGCGGCTCGATCTCGGCGCGACCCAGGCGCGCAGCGGCGACACCAGCCTGCTCTCGCTGATCCCGTTCAAGCTCAAATCGTTCCTGTACGCGACCGACGGCGGTCAGAGCATCGACAGCATCGAATATTACTCGCTGTCGTCGATTCCCGGGCTCAAGGAGAACGGGATCACGCTACAGGACAGTTTCAACTACGCGCTGATCTTCGATCTCGATCTCGGCTCGCTCGGCGGCCTGGTCGGTTCGCTCTCGGCGTTCAAGTTCAGCATGCTGATCGGGTGGCAGAACGCCGCGCAAGGCGGCGGGATCGCCTTCGGCGTGCAATTGCCACAGGTCGACGGCAAGCTCGAGATCAAGATACAGGGCGTACTGACGATCGCGATCGAGCAGTTCACCCTGCTCTACGCGACCGATTCCGATCCGAAGATGCTGGTACTCGGGTTGCAGGATTGCTTCATCGAACTGCTCGGCACGCGCATTCCGCCGTCGGGAACGGTGAGCATCGGGCTGTTCGCGCCGACCGAGGGTGCCGACCAGATCGGATGGATCGGCGCCTACAACAAGGGCGAGGACGGTGGTGGCGGTGAAGACGGTGGTGGCGGCGAGGACGCGGTGCCTTCGAGCCTGCTGGCCGCCCCGGACGCGCGCAACGCGGTGCTCACCCAGACTGGTCAGGGCGCGGACAGCAGCGACGTTTTCGAGCTCACCTATGTCGGCCTCGGCCAGCGAGTCGGTCCCGACCCGGCCAACCCGCCGACCAGCTATGCCGATTTCCTCGACTATATGCAGACCGATTTCTGGGAGAAGCTGAAGGGCAAGGACTTCGCCGAAATCTACCATCCCGACGGGCGGTGGATTTTCGTCGCCGATTTCACGCTGCTCAAGCTGATCGAGGTCGGCGTCGTCTTCTACGACGTCACCCCGTTCTATGCGCTGCAGATCTCGCTGGTCGGCGGACCCGGCAAGGGGTTCTCGTTCGAAATCACCTATACCAAGGTGACCGATACGATCGGCCTGTATGCGATCAAGATCGCGCTGCCCGACAGCCTGCGCACGTTCGAGGTCGGCGTCGCCTCGCTGACGCTGCCGACGTTGAGCGTCAGTATCTATACCAACGGCAATTGGAAGGTCGATCTCGGCTTCCCCGACGGCGACGACTGGAGCGGCAGCTTCCGCATCCAAGCGCAGGCGGGACCGGTGCCGGTGACCGGCGCAGGCGGCTTCTACATCGCGATGCTGAGCACGGCGACCGCCCCGGACGTGTTCAAGGGCGACTATGCGACGATCGCAGCATTCGGTTTCGCGTTGCGTCTGGGGATCGGCAAGGATTTCGTTGCCGGCCCGTTCAAGGCCGGCGTCAGCGTCACCTTTTTCGGGATCATCCAGGGCGCTGCCGGCTATCTCAGCGATGGCGGCGACATCTTCCGCACGCCCGACGCGCTGTCGTTGCAGGGGCAGGTCGGGATCATCGGCGAACTGTACGGCTCGCTCGACTTCATCATCATCAAAGCGAGCGTCAACGTCCGGCTTCAGGCGAGCATCGGCCTGATCCTCACCTACGAACCCAACGCGCCGGGCGGCGGCGATGGCTCGATCCTGCTCTATATCGAGGCAAGCGTCAGCGTCAGCGTGAGTGTCAGGATCAACCTGTTCCTGTTCTCGATCACGATCAGCTTCAGTTTCAACGCCTCGTTCCGCTTCGAATGGCAGCTGGTCGGATCGAGCCAGCAGACGGTACTGCGCCTCGCAGGCTACCGCGCCACGCGCAGACTTGCCGCGCCGGCGGCCATCGGGCTTTGCCCGGGCCTCACCGCCACGTTGCCGTTGCTGTATCTCCCCGAGATCACCGTCGTGTTCCCGAACGCCACCGACGTCGGTGCGCCGTGGATCGCGGTATCGCTCGGCATCGAATATGAGCCTGCGCCGACCCCGACCCCGGATTATGCGGCATTCAAGCCGTTCGAGGCGGTAACGACACAGCTCGCGACCTTCGCGCTGATGCATGCGCTCGATCTGGCGAGCTACGATGCGATCGTCACGCTCGACGACGATCCGGTCAGCGGCAAGCCCGGCCTGCGGTCGCTCGACAGCGATCCCGATCTGCTGACCGGCTGGATCGGCTATGACGACATTCTCGGCCAGCTCGCCAATTTCACCGCGAGCGTCGCGCTGCCGAGCCAGTCGACTCAGGCGACGGCATTCCCGATGCCGCCGTTCCTTCAGCTCGCCACCACAGGCCGTACCGCGGGAACCGATCCCGACGACCTGTCCTACACCTTCGCATCGAAGAATCTCGTTCCCGAAAGCTACCTGCAGACGGTCGACGCCTATTTCAGTCAGCTGTTCGTCAACCAGACGCCGACCCCGCCGACGCTGCGACTGGCGGCCGATGCGGTAACGCCGCTGTCCACCGAGATCTTCGTCGATTACTTCAAGGGACTGGTGCGCGGCGCGGTACACCAGCTGCTGGTGACGATGCAGAACCAATCGCTGGGGCAGGCCAAGCTCACCACGCTGTTCAGCGCTGCTGCCGGTGCGCCAACGCCGCAGTCGCAATCGCTGTTCCAGCAACTCGCGGGGCAGATGAGCAGCACCATGCGCAGCGGCATCCGCCTGCCCTATGCCGCCGGCATGACCGTCCCCGGCGGCGAGGCCGCCACGACCACGATCCCGCTGTTCGCGCTGCTGTGGCAGGAGTTCCCGGTCGGTGGGTTCGCGGCCGGCGATGCCTATACGATCGCCCTAGCCAATCCCGATGCATCGCAGACCTGGATCACGCCGAACGCCAGCTATACGCTCGGCGAGGCGACGATCCTCGGCTATTACGGCCTGACGCAAAGCGCCGTGACGCAGCCCGGCAATCCACAGCCGATCGCATTCACCGACGCCGGGCCGCAGTCCTTCGCCTTCCAGAGCAGCATCCTGCTCGACGGCGCGTCCAGTCTTCGGGCTTTCCCGCCGAACCTGCTGCGTCTCCAGCGCAACGAGGGCACGGCGCCGGTGTCGATGCTGATCAAGTCGCGCGCAGCCGATGGCGCGTATCTGCCCGACGGCGCACCGTTGCCGGCGGCCGATATCGCGCTCGTCACCAGCATCGGGTTGACCGTTCGGCAGATTCCCGGCGGGGCGCCGGGCGTCATGCTCGACGATCTGTTCGCGTTGTCGGGCGCGAGCCAGTCCGACGAAGCGTTGCTCGGGCGCATCCTTGCCGATCTGCGCGGCGGCGACCGGCCAATCACCGCGATCGACATCCTCTACCAGACCGCCGCGGGCGTGCCGGGCCTCCATGCGGCGACGATCGATCCCGCTGCGCTGTTCGTATTGCGCACCAACACGAGTTCGGTGTCGCAGCCACCCCCGACATCGGCAGCGCTCGCGTCCCGCGCCCTACCCGACGGCGTGGCCGTGGGGGCCACGGCCGATCTGACGACCGATGGCGGCTACAGCTTCCTCCAGATCGTACAACAGGCGACCGTGACCAATGCCGCGGGCTATTATCTGCGCTTTGTCGACACGAGCGGGCATTCGCTGCCGACGGCATTGTTCGTCAAGGGTGTCGGACAGGTCACGCTGCTGATCCGATATGGTGCGAGCCAGGCGAATACTACGGACGCCCCGCTGTCGGTTCAGCCCTATCATACCGCAGTCGTGCTTGCGCAGACGCAGGCTGATCTGGTCTATTATGCGGAGACGACCGATGCGGCACTGCAGGTTCGCTACCCTGCGGCGGCGGCAGGTACCTTCGGCGTGACGCTGTCGCGCGCGAACAGCGTCACCGATCTCGCTGCGAGCCCAGCCGTCGCGGCACAGGCGAACCTTGGCGCGGCCACGCCGATCGACCGCGACGACGCGATCGCGGCGCTGCGCGCATTGGGCACGACGCACGAACCCGACATCCACGCCGCTCTTGCTGGCATGGGGGCCGCGCCGGCCGCGCTCAATGCTCTTTACAGCCTGGTCACCTACCAGGTCGAAGCCAGTGCAGGTTTCATCGCGAGCAACCTTTCAGCGCCGATCCAGCCGCAGCGCCAGACCGATCAGGATCCCGCGACCGACTATCGCGTCGTCGCCCCGCTCTACAGCGTGGCGACTACGAATGTCGGCCGGACCCATGCCGATCGCTACGCCAGCATCGGCCAGTCGTTCGCGCTCGACGTCTTCACCAATGACGCATTCGGCAACCAGCTTCCGATACCCGCCACCTACCGCGACACCGACTTCTATTTCGATCCCATCCTGCCGATCGACCAATGGACCGGTGTGATCGCCAGCTATGAATTTGCCGGTGCGGGTCTTGGCAGCATCGCGCTGTCGCTCACGCCGACGCAAAGCGCGTTCATCGGCATGTCCGAGACCGCGTTGCAGGCCGCGCTCGCCCATTTCCTCACGATCCGGGACCAGATCACCGGCCCCGGCATTACCTTCTATGTCGAGACCAGCCTTGCGGTCGATACCCAGGGCAATCTCGTGCAACTGCCGCTGGTCGCGCCTGACACGGCGAACGTCACCGCGATGGTAGCGGGCATGGTCGCTTGGCTGACCGATCAGACCAAGGCATTCCCGACGCCGGTCACGCTGACGGTCGTCGTGGCCGGACCGGGCGCGCTGCCCCCAGCCTTCCCGCTGGCGGTGTTGTTCGGGATCCTGCGCGATCCAGCGCTGATCTCGCCGTATATCAAGAGCGGCGACATCATCCTGCTGCCAGCCGCGCAGAACGTCGCGTCGACGATCGCGCCGGCAACCGGCGACACCGGCAACCTCTCCGCGTTTGCGGCGTCGTTCGTCGCGGCGTTCCCGACGCGCAAGCTCGCGGTTGGACTGACCGGCACCGATGCGGCGCAACCGCCCGCACTCGCGTCGAGCACGCATCGTCTCCGCAGCGCGCTACGCACGCGGCGCTTCGCCACCGATGGATCGGGCAGCGGGATCGGCGGCAGCGGACAGACGCTGTGGGCGGTGCAGGCGGCGATGCTCGACGTGACGATCGGTCAGGCCGCGAACAGCGGGCCCCGCTTCCTGTCGCCCAAGCCGCTCAACAACGCGCTCGACACCGCCACCGTCGCGCTGCCGACGCTCGCCTCGTCGCTGCCGCAACTTCCGGCGCAACGACTGTTCGTCGATGTCGATCTTGACCAGTTGAACCGCGTCTTCTTTCAAACAGTCGACACCCTGCTCGGCCCGGCTTCGGCCGCGCAGGCGTTCGAGAGCGTCCGTCAGGCCTATGAAACGATCGCACGCGGTCGCGAGACGCTTGCGCAGGGGTATGCGACGTTCGAGGTCGACTGGCTGTTCGGCCCCACCTCGCCCTTTACCGGAACGCTCGCGAATTTGGGCGCGGCGCGGGAGGTCTTCGAGCAACAGATGCGGTCCGCACTGATGACCGCGTATGCAGTCGACACGATCGTCCAGTATGACGTCGCGTGGAACGCCGCGGTGTCACCCGCAGCCGACGACGCGATCGAGTTGTTCGGCCAGGTCGAGGCGATCATGCTCGGCATCTATAGCTGGACCGGCGCAGTTCTCACCGCGACCTCGCCGAGTGCAAAGTCGCTGTCGACGGGTGATCAGGTGGTGATGCTGTTCACCGCCGATGCCGGCTCTTCGGCACCTGCCGACGGCGTTTATACCGTGACGGGCACCAGCGGTGGCACGCAGTTCACGCTCGCTGTTACGAACGGCAGCGGTCAAGGGCGGTTCTCGGCGACGCGGCAGAATGCCGGACTGTCGACCGCGCACGTGCCGATCGTGTCGAGTGGCGGCAGCAGCCCGCTGACGTTCCTGTATGGCACGCCCGACGTCGCCGACCGAGCGATCGTGTCGCTGGATCTCCGCTTCAACATCACCAACCTGCAATATTTCCTCGCACCGCCGGGGGTCGAGGGTGAGGCGCGGCCATCGCTATGGCTTCAGCTGATCGACCCTTATGCGACCGGCCAGACGCCGCACATCGGGCCGGTCGATACGATTACCGACATCCCGGTCGTGTTCCGTCAATATCCCACGCCGCCGACCCTGGTTCGGCAAGGCTGGACCAAGGCGGCCACGGCCGCAGACGGCGTCAACCCGATCACGACCCATGCGCAATGGGACTATGGCTATACGTACCAGGCCTTCCTCGCCGCGCAGGATCGCATCGCCAGCACGGTCACCTACAATACGGATCTCAGCGCGACCGGCCCCGGAGCGCCACTGCTGCGTGCCGCCGATAATAGCGTCTTCACGCTGTTCGAGGCCTTGGCGCGGGCCAGTGCCGTGATCGAAACGGTGCGGCCAATTCTACAGACGCCTGGCGCGGCCAACTGGAACGACGCGGTTGCCGCGTTCGCGCAGAGCGTCGCCGAAGTCGCGGCGAATTCCGACTGGAACGTGTCGTTGACCGCAGTATCGCATGCGCTGGCGTTGACCCGCATCACCGACAGCTATGTCGTCACCGATGCAGTCGACACCGACCCACGCGATCCCACCGCGACGCAAACGATCACGCTGGCCTGGCCGAGTGAACAGGGCGAGTCGAGCTATCCAGGTGTCACGCTGGCGCTGGCTGCGCTCGATCCTGCCGCTACGCTACAGCCGTATCCGGGCCAGGTCAGCGCCACGTCGGGTGCGTCACTGGTGGTCACCGTGCCGAACGCGCCACTCGCCCCGCTTGGCGTGGTGCAGGAGATCGTGGTCAATGCGCTCAACGTGCTGGCGGCGGAGAATGCGCTCGCGTCGGTGCAGGTCGAACGCAACCTGTTCACGCTCACCGCCCCCGACCAGAGCCAATGGAGCGTCGTGCCCGCGTTCGTCTACAAGACCGCGCAGGTCCGGCCCAGTCAGCCGGTCACGCCGTTCATCGACGTCGCTGCCGCAGTCGACATTACCACTCTGCCCAACCTCGGCAGCGGTGCGGCGTGCTCGACGGTCTCTGGGTCCAGCCTTTGCCAGAGGATCTACACGCTGATGGCCAATCTGCTCGCGGACCCCGATCAGGTAGCCGCGTTGCACAAGGCGGGTACCGCACCCGATGCCAAGCGCCGCATGACCATGGGGTGCGCATTCCGCTTTCCGATGCCCGCAGTCAGCGGCACATCGTACGACACGGCGTCGCTTAGGCCGCTGGTGCCGATCGTACTTGCGCGCAGCTTCGACATCGATGGGGAGGACGTCGCACAACTGGGCGATTTCGCTCAGCTGTTCGCGCAGGCGATCGACCGACGGGCGACCGACAACGCGGTATCATACGGCAGCGCTTCCGAACCGGTCGGCGCAGAATTGGTGTTCGATACGACGCTGTATGCGGCGCTCAGCGGCGTCGACACGCCGGTGCTGCGCTTCACCGCGCTGACACTGGCGCTGACCGATATCGACCCGGTTTGATCACCAGCCACGAAGGAGCCTGAATGCGCAAACCACGACGTGCCGGGACTTTTACGAACGCAGCTGATGGAGACAAGCAATGAGCGACGCAACGATAGAAATCGAAAACCTCGAGGCCGTTGAAGCACTTGGTGCGACTGTCATTTGGGACGGTTCGCCCAAGACGATCACCACGCTGGGCGATACGCTGCTGATGCCGCAAACCCCCAACGGATCGACGGTGTTCGCCTATCAAAACAAGGCAACACTCAACAACAGCGGCCAGCTCGCCGTGTCGAGCGGCAGCAACGTCCAGATGCTGACGGCCGATTTCGGCGCGTTGGTTCCCTCGATCCACGTCGAGAACTGGCAGGCGAACAATCTGACGGTGAACAATATCAGCCAGCAGAACGCGACGCCGATCTGGGTCGAAGCGTTCGGTCCGGGATTGCCTGGGCAAGTGGCGGTCCCGATCACGGTCGGCACCGCGCTCGTTCTGAATCCGGCACCGGGCGCTGTATCGGTCGCGCAAGGTGTGACTCCCCCGAAGTCGATGCTGCTACGCATGACCTCGACGACCGGCGATGCCTCAGTCGTCGCGCTGATTGGCGGTCCTCCCGACGGGACCGGTAACAACGCCTATGTCTTCGGGCTAAATGTTCCGAACGCGCAATCGGCGGCCGGGTATACCAAGGTGACCGAGGGGAACACCATCAACTACACCTTCAACTGGGGGGCATCGGTCGTGTACCTCGCCAACATGTCGGCTTCGACGGCGGCGGCAGTCACGCTGACGCTGGTCGCGCTCTGATGCGACGAACCCGGTCCAGCGGTCTGCGGGACCGGGTTCTCCCACGACCCAAGCTAGCGACGCGAGGAACGAGGATGGAGAGCCAACAAGACGAGTGGAATGGCGCCCGAACAATATTGGCGACGACCGAGCAAGTCACCATGCCGCAGACACCCGACGGCACGCTGATCGTGGGCTATCTCAACCAGTCGAAGCTGAACAATCAGGGACAGATCACTGTCACCTCGGGCGGTGGCGCGCCGATTTCCTATCCGGTGCCGGCGTTGCAGCAGATGCTGAGCCTCCTGGTCGACACGTGGCAGAGCGACAATCTCACGATCACCAACACCAGCGACGCATCCGCCACGCCGATCCTGGTTCAGGCGTTCGGACCCGGCATCCCCGGTGCGATACCGATCAATCTCCCGATCGGCTCCTCGATCACGCTCGGCGTCGCGCAAGCTGCGCAAGGCCTGTCCAAGCCGAAGCAGTCGCTGCTCCGCTTCAAAGCCAATAGCGGCGCGCTGACTATCGTCGCCATCGTCGGCGGCCCCGCGAACCCGCCCGATCAGAACAACGCCTATGTCATCGCGCTCAATGCTCCCGAGGGTCTGCCGCCACCCGGCTATCACGCGACCGTGCCGGACAATTCTTACGACTTCCCGTTCAACTGGAACGCCGCCATCGTCTATGTCGCCAACCTTTCCCCCATCGGCGCGGCACCGGTTGCGGTCACGATGCTGGCGTTATAGCCCGGTTCGTCCCTTAGGATGCACATATCGCGGCGCACAATCGTGATCGACCTCCTCTTGGCAGGTGCTGGTGCAGGCATGACCGATGGTCCGGCATATGCCATTCTGGGTACTGCGCGTGCCGCTGGATCGTCGCCCCTATCGATCGCTCCGCCCTGGGACGGCGCCGCCACGACGCTTGAGCAATATGAGGGTGTCACTATGCCACAGACGCCCAACGGCTCGATGCTGCTGGGCTATACCAACGTCTCGCCGTTCAACAGCGCGGGCAAGCTGGCCTGGACCAGTGGCGCCAGCGCGCCGGTCATACTGTTGGCGCCAGCTTTGGCATTGGCCCCCAGTGTGTTTTCCCATGATTGGGGCGGCAACAATCTGACGATAACCAATATCAGCGTAGCTACCGCAACGCCCATTTCGGTCTCTGCCTATGGTCCAGGGCTCGGCAGCACGCCGATACCGCTTCCGATCGGCCGACTGGGTGTGCAAATCGCGCTTTCGGAAGCGGCTCAAGGAGAGACGACCGGTGGTTGGATGCAGCTGGGATTTCGGCAGAGCAGCGGGGACCCGGCGGTGTTCGGTATCATCGGCGGCCCGATCAACGCGGATGGGACCAACGCCTATGTCATCGCGCTCAACTCGATCGCGGGCGATACTGGGCCCAATACCGGCAGGCCCGCACCGCTCGGCTATTATGCCACCAGTTCGGGCAATAGCTGGTCATACGAACTGAATTGGCCAAGCGGGCTGCTCTATGTCGCGTATTTCGGCGCAGCGCAGGTCGTGGGCGATCCCGTTACAAGGATCATGGCCACGGTGAATAGCACCGATCAAAACCCGACGGTGACATTGATCCGCCTCTGAAAGACACGACGTATCGCGGCATCGTCCATTCCGTGCCCGATACGAGCGGCTTTCGAGCCTTTGCCGTTTCAGCCGCTAAACGTCACGCGTACGAGGTAGCCCGCGTGCGTTTCAGATCCTGTCGCAGCATTGCAAAATCGGGAGCACGGTCCGTTCCTTGGGGCCAGATCCGGTTCCGAAACTCGGAAGCGGACGAGCGCTCGCCTCTCACGCAACAGCGAAAAATGGCGGCAGCGGCGTCATCGGCTCTCCGGGCCAGCAGCGCGGTCGTGCTTCGTCGAACCACGTTGAGCGTAACCCTGAACCGTTCGTGGAAAAGCGCCGTGACGGCACTGCAAGCAGCCTTGGATGATGGATCCACATGGCCGTGAGCTGGGCGGCGGCGGGCTTTGATGTCTTTGACCGCGGTCAACCCGATCCTTGTCTGCGATCAACGCCGTCGCCGCGCCGCGCGCGTAACCCGGCGGCATTGGATTACAGGAGTCGGACCATGACATCGTCGATCAAGAGCCTCGCTATCGGTGCGGCCTGTATGGGTATGGGTATGGCCGTGGCCGCGCCAGCGTTCGCCCAGACCGATGCGGCACCAAGGCAGGGCGTCGCCGCGGGCGATGTGCTGCTGCGCGTGCGGACGATCCTGGTCGCGCCGAACGAGAAATCCGGCAGCGTGCTGCCTGCGTTTCCCGGCGAGCATGTCAGCGTCAACAACAGCTTCATGCCCGAGGTCGACGTCACCTACATGGCGACCGATCACATCGGCTTCGAGCTTATCGCATCGACCACCAAGCACCACGCCGATGGCCGCACCGGCACGACCGGCTCGATCGGCAAGCTCGCCTCGACCTGGGTATTGCCGCCGACGTTGACCGCGCAATATCACCTGAACCCGACGGGCAAGATCCGCCCCTATGTGGGTGCGGGCCTGAACTACACGATCTTCTGGAACGAGAAGGCGTCCGACGGACTCGTCGCAGCCGTCGGATCGACCAACGTCCATATGAAGGACAGCTTCGGCTGGGCGGCACAGGCCGGCGTGGATATCGACATCACGCCGAAGGTGTTCCTGAACCTCGACGTCAAATACATCGATATCGATACAAATGCGCGGTTGCGGAAGACGGCGGCAGGTACGCAGCGCGTCGCGATCAGCCTCGATCCGCTGGTGTTCGGCGTCGGGCTCGGCATACGACTGTGACGACCGGTGCGACCGAGCGAGTGGACCCGTTCTGGGGCCGCTCGCATCACCTCGATCGCATGACATTGCGCGAGTTGGTGATCGCGTATTTCCAACATCATGCGATCGTCGCCTATCTGGCGTTGGTCGCGGTGTCGGTCGGGATTTTCGCGTGGCATCCGGCGGGGGCGGTGCCGACCGTCGCGACCATCGCGCTGGTCGTGATCGCCTATCCCCTGGTCTGGTACGTGCTGCACCGCTGGGTGTTGCACTCGCACTGGATGTTCAAGACGCTGTTGCTGGCGGGCGTGTGGAAGCGGATCCATTACGATCATCACCGCGATCCCAATCACCTAGAGGTGCTGTTCGGCGCGCTCTACACGACGCTGCCGACGCTGCTGCTGGTCGCCGCCGTGCCGGGCTGGCTGATCGGCGGTGTCGGCGGAGCCGCGGCCGGGTTCGCCACCGGGCTGCTATGCACCTGCGTCTACGAGTTCTTCCACTGCATCCAGCACCTCTCGTACAAGCCACGGGTCAAGTGGCTGGCGGTGATGAAGGCACGCCACATGGAGCATCATTTCCATGACGAGACCGGTAATTTCGGGATCACGAACTTCACCTGGGACCGCGTGTTCGGGACGCTCTATCGGCGTATCGAGAGGCCCGCCAAAAGCCCGACGGTCTTCAATCTCGGCTATACCGACGCGGTCGCGGCGCGGTATCCGTGGGTAGCGCGACGATCGCATCCGACGGCGGCGCGATCGCGAGCCGCCGATCGCACAGCGCGACCATCGCCGGACGGTGGCTGACCATCACGAGCCCCTGCCCTGTCCTGGCGAGCCGGACGGACAGGCGCTCGGCGACGAGGCGTTCGGTGGCGGCGTCGAGCCCCTCGGTCGGTTCGTCGAGCAACAGCCACGGCGCCGCGACAAGATAGGCGCGGGCAAGTGCCAGCCGCCGACGCTCGCCGCCCGACAGTCGTACACCGTGCTCGCCGACCCAGCTGTCCAGACCGTTCGGGAGCGCTTCGATCACGTCGGTCAGCGCGACGTCGGCGAGTACCGCCCACATCGCCGTATCGTCAGCCAGCGGATCGCTAAGAGCGAGAGTGTCGCGGATCGTGCCGGCCAACAGCGCGGCGTCCTGCGGTGCCCAGCCGAATGTCGCGCGGCGAACGGCGAGCGGGATTTCGACAATGTCTCTGCCGTCGATGAAGGCAATACCGGGTTCCACCGTTCGCAGGCCGAGCAGGCTTTCCACGAGCGTTGTCTTGCCCGTCCCTGATGCGCCGACGAGCGCAACGCGCGTGCCGGCGAGCAGGTGCGTGCCAAGCAGATCGATCGACGAAGCAGCTACGCACGCGGTCGCTTCGCCCTCTTCGATGCTGCCGGGCAGCAGATCATTCAGCCGCGCCGTGGCCTCGCGCACCGCGCTCCGTTGCGCCAGGCTCCGCAACACCGGCCCTGCCCCGTCGATCGTCATCACCGCCGCCAGCGCGCACAAGGCTGCGATCGGTGCGCCTTGTGGTGCAGCGAGGATCAGAGCCGCGAGTCCCGCCAAGCCGAGAGCGACCGCCTGGATAAACTCGAACCAGCCAGCAACGTCGGCCTGCGCGCGTTGCGCTTTCGCGAGACGCCGGCTGCACGCGTCGACCACTTCCACTGCCTGCGCTTCGACACCATAGCAGCGGAGTTCCGCGGCGGCATCGGCCACGCCGGCAAACGCGTCTTTCAACGCCCCGCTCGCGCGCTGCACCTCGCGCCCCGGCGCCTCGAGGCGTCGGGCGAGGAAGGTTGCGAGCACCAGGAGACCGGCCAGACACAGCAAGAGCGCCACGACAGGCCGCCACCCTCCCAAAGCACACAAGAGCAGGCCACTCGCGAGCGCAGCGATCATGCCGGGCACCGCGGAGAGCCGGACGAACTGCGCCTCGACCACGTTCACGTCCTGGACGATGCGCGCGGTCGCCTCGCCCTGCGTCAACGCCAGCGCGTGGTCCGCCGGGCCGCGTGCCAATCCAAGAAATAGCGCCGGTCGGATGCGGGCCAGCGCGCCGAACGCCGCGTCGTGGCTGGCAAGCCGCTCGCCATACCGCCCCGCGGTGCGGAGGATCGCAAGCAGGCGGATGCCCGCGCTCGGCAGCATGTAGTTGAAGCCCTGCGCGGCAATCGTCCCGGCGATCCCGGCAACCGCGGCAGCGGTGATGAACCAGCCCGACAGCCCAAGCAGCACGACCGAGGCTATCGCGACGACCGCGGCATACCCGCTAGCGCGCCACAAGCCGCGGCGTTGCTGCCGCCGCTCGTCGGCGATCAGCGTGTCGAACGCGGTCATGCTCGCTCTCCCAGATCGATGACGACGTCGGCGATCGCGGCCAGCCGTGCCCTATGCGTCGCGATGATGGTGGTGCGCCCAGTACAAGCCCGCGCGATCGCCTCGATCAACCGCGCTTCGGAGTCCGCGTCGAGATGCGCTGTCGGCTCGTCGAGCAACAGCACCGGCGCCGGCTTCAACAGCGCGCGGGCAAGCGCAATCCGGCGCCGCTCACCACCCGAAAGCCCGCTGCCACGCGCATCGATCACCGCGCCCAACCCTCCGCGTGCTAGCAGCATCGGCGACAGCCCGGCAGTACGCGCGACCTCGGCGATCCGCTCGACCGACGCGCTCGGATCGGCAAGCGCGATGTTCGAGCAAATCGTTCCCGGCAGGATCAGCGGCGACTGTCCCATCCATGCCGCGATCGGTGCGATGCTGCCGATCTCGGCAAGGTCGTGATCGCCGATCGACACGCGTCCTTCGGCCAAGGGCGCAAGGCCAAGGAGCAGATGAAGCAGGCTGCTCTTGCCGCTGCCCGATGGGCCTACCAGCGCGACAATCATGCCGGGCCGGACGACAAACGAGACCCCCGACACCGCCGCGCAGTCCTGACCGTCATAGCGAACCGCAACGGAGTCGAAGCTGATCGCCGGCACCGCGTTCGACCAAACCGGCACGACCGGCGAGACCGCGGTCTTAGCCTGCTCGACGTCCGCCAGCCGCTCGGCCGCAGTCTCTGCCGCCTGCCGGTCGTGGTACGCCGCCGCCAGCTGACGCATCGGCGCGTAGAATTCCGGGGCAAGCGCGAGGACGAAGAACGCGCGGCGAAGGTCGAGCGTCTCGGGAACCGGAAACGGGAGGAGGCCCAGCAGGTTGAACCCGGCATAGACCGCAACCAGCGCGACCGAAAGCGCGGCGAAGAATTCCAGCGCACCCGACGACAGGAACGCGACCCGCAGCACGCGCATCGTCCGCCGCGCAAGATCCTCCGAAGCGTCGCCAAATGCGGCAGCCTCGCGCCCCTCCGCACGAAAGGCGAGTATGATCGGCAGCGCCCCGATCCGGTCCGCGAACAACCCGGACAACCGAGCGAGCGCAACGAACTGGCGGCGCGATGCGTCCGCCGCAGCACCGCCTGCGAGTATCATCGCGGCCAGGAACGGAAAGAACGTCGCCACCAGGATCGCCGCCGCGATCGGGCTGGCGACGGCTGTCGCGGAGAGCACGATCAACGGCGCCACCGAAGCCGCCATTCGCGCGGGCAGGAAGCGCGCGACATAGCCGTCGATCGCATCGACCTCGTCCACGGCAGCACTCATCAGCGTGCCGGTGGTAGCGTCCGATCCCGGCGTACGATGAAGCGCGGCATCGACGATCCGCCGTCGCAACCGCGTCTTTGCCCGGTACGCCCCGCCCGCGCCGACACGAGCCGCCAGCATCGCGCACGCACCGCGCCCGATCGCCGAAACGCCCGCGAGCATCGCCCAGGGCAGCATCGCCGCGACGCCGTCAGGAACCGCAACGACGCCGCCCGCCAGTCCTGCCGCGAAACCGATCGCCGCAACCGTATCGAGCAACAACAAGCTCGTCGAAAGCCGCGCGCCCCCGCCGTCAGCGACGACCGTCTTCAAATAGGCGCGGGAGACGCGCGCGCGGTCTTTAGCAATACTACTCATGCTCATCGCCATCGGAGGAGCGCCCGCACGCGTCTTTGACCACGGTCAATGTTCGCGCCGCCGGCCTCGCCTAGCCCATCCCACAGACAGGGCCGTCGACGGCCGTGTGGGGAGCTTAATCATGGACCTTGGGGTCATCGATCTGTCGCGGCTGCAATTCGCGCTGACCGCCTTGTACCATTTCCTGTTCGTGCCGCTGACGCTCGGGCTGTCGATGATGCTGGTCATCATGGAGGCCGTGTACGTCATGACGAACCGGCCGATCTGGCGCGTCATCACGCGGTTCTGGGGACGCATTTTCGCGATCAACTTCGTGCTGGGCGTCGCCACCGGGCTGACGATGGAGTTCCAGTTCGGCACCAACTGGTCGTATTTCTCGCATTATGTCGGCGACATCTTCGGCGCGCCGCTCGCGATCGAAGGGCTGATGGCGTTCTTCCTGGAGGCGACGTTCGTCGGGCTGATGTTCTTCGGCTGGGAGCGCCTATCGAAGCTCGGCCACCTTATCGTCACATGCATGGTCGCGCTCGGCACCAATTTGTCGGCGCTGTGGATCCTGGTCGCGAACGGCTGGATGCAGAACCCGACCGGCGCCGAATTCAACACCGACACGATGCGGATGGAGGTCAGCGATTTCGGCGCGGTGCTGTTCAACCCGATCGCGCAGGCCAAATTCGTCCACACAGTGAGCGCGGGCTATGTCTGCGCCTCCGTCGTGGTGCTCGGCATCTCCGCCTTCTGGCTGCTGAAGGGGCGCTACACCGCGGTTGCGCGCCGTTCGATGACGGTCGCCGCCGCGTTCGGGCTCGCCGGATCGCTGTCGGTCGTCGTGCTCGGCGACGAGAGCGGTTACGCGCTGACCGACAACCAGAAGATGAAGCTCGCCGCGATCGAGGCCGCCTGGCACACCGCGCCAGCCCCTGCCGGGCTGACGCTGTTCGGGATGCCCAACGTCGCCCTGCGCGAGACGCGGTACGAGGTGCAGGTGCCCTGGGTCCTCGGCGTGATCGCGACGCGGAGCCTCGACAAGGAGGTGACGGGGATGTCCGAACTTGTGCTGAAGGCGCAGGAGCGGATCACCTCGGGCGTCATCGCCTATGACGCGGTCGAGCATCTGAAGGTCGACCGCACCGACATCGCGCAGCGTGCACGGTTCGAGGCGCACAAGCGCGACCTCGGCTATGCGCTGCTGCTGAAACGCCACGTCGCCGATCCGCGCGCGGCGAGCCCGCAACTGATCGCCGCGACTGCGTGGGACGTGGTGCCCAACGTGCCGCTGATGTTCTGGAGCTTCCGGATCATGGCGTTCATCGGCTTCTTCATGATCGCGCTGTTCGGCACCGCGTTCGTGCTGACCTCCCTTCGGATGCATACGCAGACGCGCTGGTTCCTGAAGCTCGCGGTCATCGCGATCCCGCTGCCGTGGATCGCGATCGAGCTCGGCTGGATGCTCGCCGAGATCGGCCGTCAGCCATGGGCGATCGAGGGCGTACTGCCGACGTTCCTGGCCGCGTCGTCGCTGACCCCCGGCGTGCTGTGGACGACAATCATCGGCTTTACCGCGATCTACGGCACGCTGGCGGTGATCGAAGTGCGGCTGATCCTCGCGACGATCCGCAAGGGACCGTTCGAGCATGACGAGGATCCACAACCAGTTGCGGGTCCGATCCTCGTAGCACCCACCCCGCCCCTCCCCTTAGCGGCCTGACAGGAGACACGACGATGTTCGATTATGAAACGCTGCGTCTCATCTGGTGGGTGCTGCTCGGCACGCTGCTGATCGGGTTCGCGCTGACCGACGGCTTCGATCTCGGCGTCGCGGCGCTGCTCCCCTTCGTCGGGCGCACCGATGCCGAACGACGCATGGTGATCAACGCGATCGGGCCGACCTGGGAAGGTAACCAGGTATGGTTCATCGTCGGCGGCGCGGCGATCTTCGCGGCGTGGCCGTTCGTCTACGCGATCAGCTTCTCCGGCTTCTACCTCGCGATGTTCCTCGTCCTCGCAGCCCTGATCCTGCGCCCGGTCGGGTTCAAATACCGCTCGAAGCGGCCTGATGCGGCATGGCGGTCGCGCTGGGACTGGGCGCTGTTCGTCGGCGGGTTCGTTCCCGCGCTGGTGTTCGGCGTAGCGGTCGGCAATGTCCTGTCGGGCGCGCCCTTCCGCCTCGACAGCGACCTGCGCGCGTTCTTCGACGGCAGCTTCCTTGGACTGTTCACGCCGTTCACGCTGTTGTGCGGGCTGTTGTCGGTGGCGATGCTGGTGCTGCACGGCAGCGCATGGCTGGCGATCAAGGTCGAGCATGGCGCGGTCCACGATCGCGCACGCACATTCGGTACGGTCGCCGGGATTGCGTCGCTCGCGCTGTTCGCGATCGGCTGGGCGTTCGTGGCCTATGGCGACATCGGCTACCGCATCGTCGGCGCGATCGATCCCTCCGGTCCGTCCAATCCCTTGCGGACCACCAGCGAAATCGCGCGCGGCGGGTGGCTTGCCAATTATGGCCTGTATCCATGGATGATGATCGCCCCCGTGCTCGGCTTCGGCGGCGCGGCACTCGCGCTGTTCGGCATCCGGCGCGGATCGGAGGGCGCGGCGTTCGCCGGGTCGTCGGCCTCCGCGCTCGGCATCATCGCGACCGTCGGGCTGTCGATGTTCCCCTTCATCCTGCCGTCGAGCATCGACTCGCACTCCAGCCTCACGGTCTGGAACGCGTCGTCGAGCGCCAAGACGCTCGGCATCATGCTGTTCGTCACAGTCGTGTTCCTACCGATCGTCGTCGCCTACACCGCCTGGGCGTACAAGGTGATGTTCGGCCGCGTGACCAGCCAAGAGGTCGCGACCAACCCCGATTTCTATTGATCCCAAACGCTAAGGATATCTGATCATGTGGTATTTCACCTGGGTGCTCGGCCTCGGACTCGCCGTCGGCTTCGGCATCCTCAACGGCATCTGGCACGAGTTCCATCTGCCGATCGAGGACGACGCGGACGCACCTGCGAACTCGTAACGGTCGCGTAAAGAATTCGCGCGGATATCGCGGGCCTTCATACTATACTGGATCAATGGCTCACCCCGACATCTGCGCGGACTGCGCGGTCCGCGACCAAGCGCTTTGCAGCAGCCTCAGCGACGTCGAGCTCAGCGCACTGAATACGCTCGGTCGCCGCCGCAAGATCGCGCGCGGCCAGACGCTGATCTGGGCGGGCGACGAGAGCATCATCTGCGCGAACCTGCTGTCGGGCGTGCTCAAGCTGGTAGCGGCGACTCCCGATGGTCGCGAGCAGATCGTCGGGCTGCTCTACCCTGCCGATTTCGTCGGGCAGCCCTATGCGGGACAAGCCGACTTCACGATCACCGCGCTGACCGAGTCCGAGCTGTGCATCTTCCCGCGCGACGCGTTCGAACGTGTGCTGGAGGATCATGTGCGGATGGAACGGCTGTTGCTGCAGCGGACGCTGGCCGCGCTCGGCGTCGCCCGCACACGGATTTTGTCGCTCGCGCGCCAGTCCGCGCAGGAGAAGATCGCCGGCTTCCTGCTCGATATGGCCGTCCGCGCCAATGCGACGGGATGTCGCGCGACGCCGGACGGGCCGATGACGTTCGACTTGCCGCTCACGCGCGGACAGATCGCCGACGTGCTCGGGCTGACGATCGAGACGGTCAGCCGCCAGATGACCCGGCTCAAGGTTGCCGGAGTGATCGCGTTGCCGGGCGGTCGCGCGATCACGATCTCCGATCCGGACGCGCTGCAAGGCCGCGCCGAGGCCGCCTAACGCGCCGTCCGTTTGCACAGGCCGTCGACGAGCATAGCCCGCGCATCGCGACTGAGACGCCCGGCGCCTAGCGTCAGCATCGCCAGTTCAGTGAAGTCCATCGCTTGCCGACACCCTTCGAAAAACACGCGCAACATGTAGCCGAATGCCTCCCCGCACGGCGTCGAGGCACCGGACAGCGCGGCGAGCAGGTCGTCGGCATGGATCGCATCGCTGACGTGCCGCGCGCGCATCCGCCCGATGATCGCGGCGGTGAGCGGATCATCGAGATCGCGCTCGAACACCGTGTCGATCACCGCATTTTCCTCTCGCGGATGGCTGACGACAATCCTGCGCAAGTTCAGGCAAATCGCGTCCGCATCCGCGTTGGATGGCCGATCGGGCAAGGCGTCGGCGCAAGCTTCCAACTCGTCGCACACCGCGCGAAGGCAGGCATGGTCGGCGATGAGCCGCGCAAGATCGATTTCATGGATGACACGCCAGTGCCGCCCGAACGGCACGACACGCCCGGCGAGTTCGTCATGCTCGATCATCGCAGCTCTCCATGCCGGCAGCTTGCACGGCCCCGGAGACGTGACATTGACGACCGTCAAACAGCGCGCCGACCTACAACCGCACCGCGTTCAGCCTCAGCGCGTTGGTCACCACCGCGAGCGACGACAGCGCCATCGCCGCGTCAGCCATCATTGGCGAAACAGCATTTCCCGTCATCGGGTACAGTATGCCCGCCGCCGCCGGCACGCCGATCCCGTTGAACAGGAACGAGAATGCCAGCTTCTGACGGAGGTTGCGCATCGTCGCCTGCGCCAGCCGCCGCGCAGGCACCCAGCGCGGCCCGCAAGGACTATGAAGATCGTCGCCCTAGGCAGGCGGAGGCAATGCCAAAGCCAAGGCGGCGGGCGTGTATAAATGGCTCCCTTTCGAAGCCAATCCCGTCGTTACCGTAGAGCTGATAGAGGGTCGTCATGACCTTGGGAAAAGAAAGCGAACGCCACTCAGGAGGCTTCCATGCTTACTTTCTAATTGGCAAGTTATTGGCAAAATAGATATCGGGGTCGGCGGCGCGCATCACGTTACCTTTGACTGAAGATAATAGTTGGGTCAGCGCCTCATTGAGCGCAAAGGCATCCGGTATATACTATCCTACGTGGCGGTAATTGGGTGGCATGACCCAAGTTGAGAAACCTGTGGTATTTGACTGCCGGTTGGTCATAAGTGATCTCGACCCCCTCCGAATTTTGGCACTTCGCGAATTTGTAACGGCATTCCGAGTTATAGGCCAATGGCTCCGGATAGTGTTTGCCTGCTGACCTCTGACGATCGGTAGCTCATGAAGCGCGTGGCGATCTCTGCTCATAGCGGACGCGATGGCGAGGCATTGCTGAGGATCCTGGCCGTCGTCGGAATTCCCGGAATATTGGTTGAGTCCACGACGTTGCTGTCGGGGGTCGCAGAGGCGCAATACGTTGCTGCGCTTCTTACCGAGGAAGCAGTGCTCCGGTTTTCTGTCGATGACGTCGAGCGCGCGGTCGCTAACCAACCTGGGTGGTCAGACGTATCGTTCATCGTCTTGACCTCGCCGCGACCGCCGACCCTTCGACTCGAGTCACTTCTTGCGGTGTTCGGCAATGTCACCCAAGTAGAGCGTCCGGTTCAACCAAGTACACTGATCCGACTAGTGAAAACAGCAAAGCGCGCCCACGATCGGCAAGAAGATGCTCGACACTATTCAAGGGATCAGGAGCGTGTCGAACAGACCTTACGCGAAACCGTCAAGGATCTTGAGCAACAAGTTGCGGAGCACAAACGCGCCCTTGCCCTCATAAACGATCAAATCGTCCTGAAAATGGAAAAGCGCACCAGGACTCAGAACGCCATGGAGCGGATGCAGCCAGAACTGAACCATATCGCGCGAGCGAGTGCGATGGGTAACATGGCATCGACGATTGCGCACGAACTCAACCAGCCGTTATCAGCAGCGGTGAACTACATACGCGGTAGCAAGCGACTGCTGGAAGCTGGTTCCGTACCCATTTCGCCAACCATATCCGATGCCCTGGATTCGGCTGTGGAAAATGCTCACCGTGCAACGGAGATCATCCGGAATCTGCGCGCGATCGTGTCCAAGTACGACATATTGCAGGAAGAGGTAAACTTGTCGCAACTTGTGCGCGAGGCTTTGGACTTGGGCATGGCCGACGGGGCGGCCGAAGCGTCGGGCATACTCTAGATTTCGGTCGGAAGGCGGTCCTCATTGCCGATCGCATTCAGATGCAGCATGTGCTGACCGACCTGGTCCGCAATGCTATGGATGCGATGCACAGTCGGCCAAAGCGCGAAATCTTCTGACCCTTCGTCTGTCGGGGGGCGGATATGGTCGAGGTAACCGCCGCGACAGCGGGTCTAGGGTCTAGGGTCTAGCCAACTCCGGAGGCGCTCTCAGCGACTTTCTCGCGCGCTGCGACGACGAACGACGAAAGTTTGGGTACGGGTCTTTCAGTCACTAGGACGGCAATCGAAGCCTATGGCGGCACTATAGCGGGTTCGAACAGGTCGCCTAACTAAGACCCATATTGCTTCACTTTCCTGTCGAAATGATAAATTCTTTTACCTCAGACGATGAATTTATGTAACGGATAACTCTCGATCATAGATGCTGCCTCACCATTCTCGACAATTACGACATGTCTATAAGGTTGTCACGCCCAGCGCGAACGTCCACTGCGACTTACTTGTCGCACTACACCGCGCAAGGCATTTAAGGCTGTAGGTATGAACGCGCTAGACAATGTAAATCGGGGCGGTGAAGGGCCGGATAGTCCGCCCCTGAACACTGTTTATGTGATCGATGATAATGCTGAGATTCGCAAGTCACTGAACTTTATGCTTTATTCCTGCGGGATTACGAGTTGGCCGTTCTCCAGCGGAGGCGACTTCTTCGATCACCTTTCAGCCCTGAAGCCAGCGCCAATATTGCTCGACATCAGGATGGAGGGCATGGATGGGCTCGAAGTTCTAAGTGAGTTGGACGCTCGCGGGGTGAAATGGCCGGTTGTCGTCATGTCCGGACATGGTGACATCTCGATCGCAGTGCGGGCCATGAAGCTCGGCGCGATCGAGTTTCTTGAGAAACCCTTTGAACTGGAGGCACTCGAGGCGAGTGTGGCGCTCGCGCGAAACCATCTTGAAAAAGCCGTTACTGCTTTGGCGCAACAGGAGTCCGCGCAACGCCGCTTGGGAAAGCTGACTAGTCGCGAGAACGAGGTACTCAGAGCGCTAATGACCGGCGCTGCCAATAAGCAGGTTGCCTATCAGTTAGGCCTCAGTACGCGAACTATTGAGATTTACCGTGCGAATGCTCTTTCTAAGCTCAACATCAGAAGCATAGCAGAGGTCGTAGTTCTTTTTGCATCGGCCGATCAACGCTGAGACGGACACGGTCGAAGCTGAGCATCGTCAGACCGCTGATTCCCACCATTGCCTACGATTGGTAATATGATGGCGCGTGCGCCACGGGCGATAGGATCGCGCCCTGTGCACCAGTGTCGATGATCGCCCTCACGGTGACGCCATTGATACTGCTTGAAGTTTCGGAGAACCTCCTAGGCCTGTTCGTCAACGACCTCGCACACCGGCGCAACCGCTGGAGGGGAAATCAGCCTGAGTGCGAGCACGACGGATCCGAAATCTTGCCCGCGCGGTGACGGGAGCATTTTGGCAAGATATAGCCGGTCGCTAATAGATCAAGAGCAAGCAATGGCCCCGTGTTGTCGCTCGGTGACGGGAGAGCTAGTTGATAATCTAACTGACCGCACATCGTCTATATTTGAAACGAAGGCAGATTTATTACTAGTGGGCGCGCAGTGCCCGCCACTTTATAAGGCAAATGTCGATAGGGTGGGCACCGAAGTAGATAGCGATTTCGCTGATCGTAAGCCCTTCGATATAATGAAGACGAATGACCATTGCTTCATAGGTGAGCTTATCGAATCCGCAGTGAGGAAGTATATCCTCGTAGGGATCCAAACCGTATGAACGATCCCAGGCCGCGACCGAATTGTATGCCGCAGGAGGCGTGCTGATAGCGATGTCTGTTGCTATGCTCATCCGGAAGAATCCTAGGTTGATGGATTGTGAAGCCTTTCCGCGCATCAGTGCGTGCAAATATGGTTAGCAAAATCTAAACAGGTGCCGACAGTCGTGGGATCTACAATAGGGGAATTACTATAGTCGCGATGATGCAGTGGAACATCTCGGCCGCGAAGGCCGATGCTCTCGCGAAGCATCGCGCTGCACGACAAAACCCTTGCAAGATCCCCAATCAGCGCGGCTCGACGGCCGCCTCGCGGGCAGAGCGTTCGGCGGGCTGTGAGCGCTGTGAAAATCCGAGTTCCGAACTCAGGGTTTTTCCTCGGTTCTCAATAGCTTATCGCCAACGAAACAGGGAAAATACCACCGGGGCCGCAGAGAGTTCGATATCGAGATGGCTCGTGCCGCCTTCAAGTTAAGCAACAAGTCGTCTCGCTCGAGGAGGCGTATGGCGGTAACCTTTATGGGATCGCGTCTCTACGTGACGCGACGAGTCGGCGAGCGCCGTAAGGTGAACGGTCTTCGGCGCATGAGCGGGGGGGGGTGACGCGCGCGCGTGGTCCTTGCCAGCGCTGGAGTTCAATAAGGCCGATCGGCGGCCGGCAAAGCAAAGCGGAAATCGGTTCCGGCCTCATGATTGTCGGCTAGCCAGATTTTCCCCCCGTGCGCTTCGACGATCGTCCGACAAATGGACAGGCCAATCCCCATCCCTGCCTCCTTTGTCGTTATAAGTTCGGTGAAGAGACCTGCACGCCGCTCGATAGGTATCCCTGGCCCATTATCACGGATACTAACTTCAACGAATCCGTCTGCTTCTCGCGCAGAGATGAAGATGCCGCGATGATCAGTGGTGAGCAACGCTTCCATGGCATTGCGGACGAGGTTGATGATAACCTGTTGAATCTGAATACGATCGGCGGTGACGGTCAGCCCATCGATCCCTGGCTCGACACGACAGGTTATACCGGCGCTTTCCGCATCGACCAGCGCAATAAGGCTCGCATCGTGGATCAAGGACCCAAGGCCCTCGGGACGCCGGTCGACTATTCTCGACTTCACTAGGTCGCGCAGCCGAAGGACAACCTCACCGGCGCGCAGGGCATTTTGCTCTGCCGCCTCAAGTGCGAGGTCAAAGTTCGGTGGCGCATCGGATAACGCGGCCGCCGCCAGCCGCCGCCCCGCACGAACATAGTTCGCAATGGCGGCAAGCGGCTGATTGAGCTCGTGAGCGATTACCGTCGCAATTGTTCCCATCGCATTTTGCCGAGCGAGATGGATCAATTTATCTTCCGCGAGACGCAACCGCTCCTTGGTTCGCTGGAGCTCGGTCATGTCGATCATCACGCCGATCGCGCGGACTGCGTTGCGGGCTGTGTCAAAGATAAAATATCCACGGTCGCTGATGTCCGCAAAATTTCCATCCGATTTGCGAAATCGATATGCAGCGGAAATGCTTTTCTGGCCGCTTTCTATTGCGAGGGCGAAAGCGTTGAGCACAGCGGTTCGGTCGTCGGGATGGATATTGTTCTTCCACCATTCGATAGAGCGATCCTCGACTGAGTCGCTGTAGCCAAACAGGGTGGAGGCAACGTGATTGCGTTTCACCTCCCCCGAGCGGAGGTTCCAATCCCAAACCGCGTCGTCGGTAGCCTCACCGATCAAGCGGTACCGGAGCTGATAGTCATAAACTTCCGCCGTCAAGTTACGGCAACGCTCGGATTCTGCGGCTAGCTTCTGCTCGGTGGCGGCAAGCAGATCAGCGAGCGGCATCAAACGGCACACTTGAGGATATCGTATCGAACTCCGACACCGCTGCGAGTGCACTACGAACGGCGGCTTCAAGCGCTTCGGCTGAAAACGGCTTTTGGAGCAAGCCCATCGCCCCCAGCTCCAGGGCTCGGAGGACGACGGGGGCGTCGTTCAGCCCTGTCATAATCAATACTGGCCACTTGACGTTACGGGTCGCCAATTCCTCCAGGAGTTCGATTCCGCTCATACCGGGCATGGTGATGTCGAGCAGCACCGGTGCTGGTACCAGCGACGGCAACCGTTCGAGAAACGCCGCAGCACTCGAGAACGGGCGTATGGCAAGGTCGAACGTACCGAGGAGAAGAGTGAGCGACCGGCGTACTTCCTGGTGGTCGTCAATGACATACACATCCGTGGGGCCACAATTCAGAGCCGCACCGTCCTGTCCCGCCGCTTGAAAGTCGGAATGAGTGGTCACTAAGAGCTCCTGGCGACGGACGTCGTGCATGTTCCCGAGTCATCGCATTGTCAATCAAGGGTTCAGCAAGGTGCAGAAAGTGGCGGCGTTGGATAGGTCAGTTCGCGAGATGGTTAAGACGCAGGCTGACACAAGAACAGAGGTGCTTACCCTCTTTGCCTGCTCGGAACTGAGACGTCGGCCGCTTGACTCAAACCGAGCACCACGAGTGGCGACTCAGACACGGGTATGGGTCAAAACGGCAGAAATTAACGAAATCAACGACATAGCCGGATGAGCACCCACTCAATCGAGCCCCCATTCCTTGTAAAGAACAGCCTCGTCTGACTTGGACGTAATGGGTCTACAAAACGGCGCTAAGAGCCCAACCGCACCCCAGCGCAGATGCAAATCAACATAGTTAATATTGTGTAAAACTGCTGCTCAGCGCCAGTTCGTAATATTACTAATATATCGGTAACGCACGAGCAATCACCGCAAGGCAATTATACGCCTCCACTTAGGAGGAGTTCTGCGCCATGCTCTGCCGCCGGATAATACAGACCGCCCTGTCCGTCGTAATGCTGGGATCCTCGCCGCCAATAATGGGAAGCCAAACCCAGAGCGGAGCTTTCAACGAGCGCATCCTCGCTTCCCACAATCGCGAGCGTACGGCGATGGGGATCGCACCGTTGGTTTGGAACAGTCAACTACAGGACTCAGCACAGTACTGGGCTAATCATCTTGCCTCCACGGGCACGTTTGAGCACTCGGATGATGACTCCAGCGATCCAGCAGGGGAAAATCTCTGGGGAGGTACTAAAGGATATTATTCACCGGAAGCGATGGTGAACGGGTGGATCGAGGAAAAGCGCGCTTTCAAGCAAGGCGTTTTTCCCGACAATAGCACTACTGGCGATGTTTCCGACGTTGGGCACTACACGCAGGTAATGTGGCGAGACACCAATGAGGTTGGCTGCGGAAAAGCCGCTGGGCGAGGTCTGGATATTCTTGTGTGCCGCTACAAGAGCCCGGGAAACTACGAGGGTGAGCGACCTTTCTAAAATGCTGCCAGAAAGCGGTTGCGGAGTGAATTGGACGACTGAAACCGGTTCGGTCTTGGAGGGTTGCGACACCTTTTTCAAAGCGGCCGACGTAGAACCAAGTCACTCACAGGCAGCATGGCCGCGCGAATCTAGCTCACTGCATATCTACCTCAGCAGAGCAAGGTGCCCATAAAGCGACGCCCGCCTTCAACAGTTCTGCTGTCGATAACCATCAATACTACCAATCTCACACCCTTGTACATCGCGAGGTCAGCATTGCCATGTTCAAACATCTTATTGCTGGGGCCGCGGCGTCATTGCTCGCGCTCGTTCCACATCCCTCATCCGCCCAGCAGCTCGTCCTTCCCGGTTCGCTGCTACTAGCCGGGTACCGCGCTACTTGTGGTCCGGTCGATACGGTGATTCAGCCAATCAATGATATCGCGGCGGCCTATCGGGGCCGAATTATTCTTCATCCCCGCGTCTTCAATCTACCCCGCGCTCAGCAACTCTTCTGGTACACGCATGAATGCGCGCATCAGATTTTTGGGCCGGGCGAAGCCGCGGCGGATTGCTGGGCTGTCCAGCAGGGCAAGCTCCAAGGCTGGCTGCCGCGTGACGAATTGACGATGCTCAACAGATCGATGGATCAATTCCCTGGCGATGAGACCCACGCCAGTGGTTCGGCCCGTGTCGCGCATATGGAAAAATGTTATTCGACCTGATGTGGTTGGTCTACCTTTGACCTCGTACGGGTTGCAGCATCTTGCTGCATCAGTTGCAGAGAGCCTTTGTGGCGATTATTATCATTCGTTCTTTAGGCGTTGCAGGTTGCCAACCATTCGGCATACGCTGCCCGTCTTCGGGATGCCTCTGTGCTAAAGAGAAAAGAAAGTGTTCGTGATTGTCGGAGATTTTCAGATTTGTCTTTGCCCCCCTGTAACTATCCAAATCTTATCTGATGATAATACCATTCCGATTGACACGCTCGCCGGTAGCGAATCGTGCATGACAGGGTGAGTATTTCAGAACGTGCAGCCTTAGCCGCTCTGGGGGCGACATCCTGCTCCATTCTTATCACGGATGCGGTCGGGGACGATCAGCCGATCATCTTTGCGAATGCTGCGTTCACCGCGCTTTCCGGATATTCGCTTGAGGAGGTAATGGGCCAGAACTGTCGATTTCTGCAGGGGCCCGACACAGATAGCCTGGTTTGCGACGACATCCGCGCGGCAATTGCTGCCGGGACGGGCATCCAGCGCACCATCCTGAACTACCGCAAAGACGGGACGCCGTTCTGGAACGATGTGACCGTCGACCCGGTACGCGACGGATCTGGGCGCGTTACCCATTATATTGGCGTACAGCACGTCGCTGACACGGCACAAATCACCGCGGCAGCACAGGCGGAGGCAGATACTAGGCTTGCCAGCATAGCAAATAACATCCCCGGCTATGTGTATCGCCGGATCATGCGCACGGACGGCTCGATCGAGGTTCTCTATATCAGCCCTTCGTTGCGTCGATTGCTTGGCATTGGGGACGCGGAAGTCGGAACAGCATTTTACGACCATGTCCACCCCGATGACCATGCTGAGTTGTTCGCTGCGGTCCGTAATTCGGCCGCCAACTTATCGATTTTCCGAGAGGAGTTCAGGCTCATTTCGGCTGACGGCGCCACGCATTGGATGCGTAGCGACGCGCCACCACGGCGAATGTCAAACGGCGATACCGTATGGGACGGCCTCGCGATCGAGATCGCCGCCGAGAAGAGATGGGAAAGCGAGATCGCGAACCAGGCTCTTCGTGACCCGCTGACGGGCCTTCTCACGCGAGCCGCGTGGCGTAAGGCGCTCGAGCTGCAGGTGGACGATAGCGGGCGCCAAACCAGCCGGTGCGGGATTCTGTATATCGACATCGAGGCGTTCGGCGCCCTCAACGATCGACTGGGCCAAACGCTTGCCGACGCCGTACTGTGCGAGACCGCGCAAAGGCTTGGCAAAATTGCCACTGGCTTTGCAGGTACCGCCGCTCGCCTCGGAGGCGACGAATTCGCCGTGCTAATCCCGGACTGCGGTACCGAAGACGCCCTGGCGAACGCAGCACGCTCCACAGTCGTTTCACTTACAGCATCAATCCACGTTGGCGGACAAGACGTTGCCATCCGGACCTATGTAGGTGCGGCGCTGGAGGAGAATATCCAGCCCGGGGGAGCCCCCGAACGATATGACGCGGGCGAACTGATAAAACGGGCGGAACTTGCCTTGCGATGGGCAAAGCAAGCGGGCCCCGGTACGCCAGTCGCCTACTCCAGCGAGCGGGATGATCGCTTTCGAAACCAGAATGTCCTGGCGCACTCGCTCGAACACGCGATCGCAAACGACGAATTGGAGTTGCACTACCAGCCACTGGTCGATCTGGCCTCCGGCGACATCGTTTCGGCCGAGGCGCTGGTGCGATGGCGTCACCCCACACTGGACATGCAGCGTCCTGATCTATTCATCCCACTGGCCGAGAAAATGGGTCTGATAGGGCAACTCGGGCACTGGGTACTCGCGCGCGCGATGTGCCAGCACCGAAGCTGGCAGGATGCCGGCCTCGCCCCGCCGCCGATTGCGATCAACGTCTCGGGTATCCAGCTGCTCGACCCCGATTTTATCGCTTTGGTTGAGGACGCCCTACGATCAAGTGGCGCAAGTGCGAAAGACTTCGAGATCGAACTGACCGAGGGCGTGCTGATTGAGCCATCGCCCCAGATCATGGCATCCCTGAACGCGCTACGAACGATGGGTTTCACCCTAACGATCGACGATTTCGGCAGTGGTCATGCCACGTTTCGCTACTTGCGTGACTTCCCAATCGACAAGCTCAAAATCGATCAGATCTTTGTCCGCAAGCTGGTGCTCGAGTCTACCGACGCGCTGATTATTCGCGCAATCATCTCGCTTGCGCGCAGCATGGGGCTAGCTTTGGTTGCCGAGGGGATCGAAACAGAAATGCAGCGCGATTTCTTGCACCGTGAGGGTTGCGTGATCGGACAAGGCTATCTCTTCAGCATGCCGCTGCTGCCTGAGGATTTTGCCTGGATGCTCTCGAACGGCGTTCGGTTGCCGCTAGGCGAACTGAGTGTTGCTCCAGAACGCCGACTCAGTTCAGAAGGTCAGACAATATGACGTCCATGCCAGAGCCGGCTCACGCGTTGGATGACTCCAGCGCGCAGCCCGTCAAAAAAGTCATTACCGGCATACAGGGCTTTGACGAGATTAGTGGCGGCGGGCTGCCGCGAGGGCGGCTTACCGCGATCATCGGCGCGGCCGGGGCCGGTAAAACCGTCTTTGCACTTCAGACTTTAATGAACCGCCTTGTCGACCTTGGTGAGCCTTGCATCTTCGTCACGTTTGAGGAGCCGATCGACCGCATCCGCAGCAACGTCGCATCGTTTGACTGGTGCGTCGAAGCGCTGGACGAAGGCCGGTTCTTCTTCATCGACGCGCGGATCCCGGAAAATGCCGTGGTTACAGGCGCCTTCGACCTTGAAGGCTTACTCGCTGGCTTGACCGCGTTGAAGGAGGAGATCGGCGCCTGCAACGTCGTGTTCGACGGCATCGACATGCTGCTGAGCAGCTTGCACGACGAGAGGCTCGAGCGGCAGGAATTGCTGCGGCTCGATAGCTGGATCCGTCGATCAGACGTCTCGGCGATCGTCACCGTCAAGACATTCGGCGCGGGTGATCGCGATCAGATCCGCGCAGATTTCCTGCAATACATGACCGACTGCCTGATCATCCTTGCCGAGACTGTTACCGCCACCGGATCGTCACGCGCAATCCGTATCGCCAAATATCGCGGCTCGGGCTTTGCCGCCAACCCGGTCCCCGTGGTGATCGGCCCATCGGGAATCGATGTCATCGCCTTCAAGGGCGCACGTGTCGCCTATCCGATGTTCACTGACCGTGTGTCGTCGGGCGTCGGACGGCTCGATGCGCTGCTCAACGGCGGCTATCTGCGCGGTAGCAGCACGCTGATTTCAGGTTCACCCGGAACATCAAAAACCAGCCTGGGCGCAAGTTTCGCAGTTGCTTCGTGCGCGCGCGGCGATCGCGCGTTGCTCATCAGCTTCGACGAGAGCGTGGCGCAGATCGTCGCCAACATGACATCAATCGGCATTGATATGGCACCGCACGTCGACACCGGGCTGTTGACCATTGCTTCGTTCCTGTCCGGCGGACGCAGCCCGGAAGAACATTTCATCGAGATCCGCAAGCTGATCAAGGCACAGAAACCCGACTGCTTGGTGATCGATCCGATTTCGGCCTTGCCTAAGGCGGACTATCCCTTTTCAGCGATGATCTGCGAGAACCTGCTCGATACCGCGAAGTCGCTCGGTATCACCGTGCTGTGCACGTCCTTGCTCGATCAGGCGGCGGGCGACGCAGAGCTTTCGGAAAGCCAGATCTCGACGATCGCCGATACCTGGATCCACGTTTCGTACGTTGCCCGCGACGGCGAGCGCAACCGCGCGCTGACGATCATCAAGTCGCGCGGCACAGGCCATTCCAACCAGGTGCGCGAACTGGTGCTGGACGCTTCCGGAATCGATCTGGTCGACGTCTATGTCGCCGAGGGCGAGGTGCTGATGGGCAGTGCGCGTGCCCAAAAAGAGGCAGAAGCGGAACGCCTGCACGTGCTGGGCGACATCGCTGCGGAGCGGCAGAGGCTCGACCTCGAACGCGAACTCGCTGAAGCGCATGCGCGCGTCCATGCAGCGACGTTGGAACTGTCTTGGAAACAACGGGAGGCAGACCTGGTCAGGGTCGCGGAGAAAAGCCGCGTCGAGGTCGGCCGGGTGTCGGCGATCGAGCGGCTTGGCCTGCGGCGCTCCGGGGATGACAGCCTCGTTCCCGATGTTCTCAGCGGTGCCCCTGTTGACCTTGGCGTGGATAAGTAAGTGACCCTGAACGACATCACCCCTCGCGGTCCGTCATCCCCAGCCAGCCTTGCGCCCGGAACGATCGTCGCCCGTCTGCGACTGTACATCGCGCGCTCGACACCGAATTCGGTTCGCGCTCAGCACAATCTTGCCATTGCCCTTGAAGGGATGAAGGGCGCGCTATCGCCAGAGCTGGAGATAATAGACGTCTTTTCACAGCCCAAGCGCGCGATCATCGATGGCGTGGTCGTGACCCCGACCCTCATTGCAACCGCGGCTGCCAAACGCGTAGTGCTCATGGGCGATTTGGCAGATCAGGATCATCTACAACGCACACTTCAAGATTTTCTGGAAATCAACGACCCGGCAGATCGCTAGAAGCCACGGCAATGCCAGCAGCATCGTCGACGGATGCCGCCGACGACAATCAGCAACGGTATCGAACGATAGCTGGGGCTGCAGTTACCCGATCAGGCAGCCGCCGGTAACAAGCTATAGCTTTGGATCCATCGCTCAAAGTCCGGCAACTCCATGGGGCGAGCGAAGTAGTAGCCTTGGCCCTCGTCGCAGCCCATTTCTGTCAGCATCTCCGCCGCTTCTGCTGTCTCGATACCCTCGGCAACCACACGGTACCCCAGCTCGTGCGATAGCGAAATCATCGAGCGCACCAGGGTCTGCTCCCGCTCACCCTTGGCGAGATCGCGGACGAACGTCTGATCGATCTTTACGACCTGCGCCGGGAGGCGCTGGAGGTAGGCAAGGCTACTGTAGCCCGTGCCGAAATCGTCAATTGCGATACGAACCCCAGCGGCTTCCAGCGTGGCAAGCTGACCGATTGCCTGGCCGGAGTTATCCATAATGGCGCTCTCGGTCACTTCGAGCTCGAGCATCGCAGCGGGAACGCTGTGCTTGAGAAGATAGAGTTGAACGCGTTGCGCGAAGTCCCTCTCGTCGAGATTTGCAGCCGAGATGTTGATCGAAAGCTGGATGCCAATCCCTGCCGCGCACCAGGTGCCAAGCTGCTTCAGGCCGGCATCGAGCACCCAGGCGGTCGTCGGGCGCGCCAGCGAAGTCTGTTCCAGGATCGGGATGAACTCGCCTGGTGAGACCTCGCCCAGCACGGGATGCGCCCAGCGAAGCAGGGCCTCCGCGCCGACGCACGTGCGCGTGACGAGATCTACCCGCGGCTGGAAGACCAGCCGCAGCTGACCGGCCTGATCGAGCGCCGGTCCAAAATCGTTGAGAAGCCGGAACCTGCGACGGTGTGCACTATCCTTCGACGCCGAGTAGACGCTGACCGCCGTCTCGGCCGTCCGCGCCTCCAGTGCTGCGCTGTGAGCTGTTCGCAAAACGTCGCGTGACGATGTTTGACCAGTCACGAAGGGCGCCAGACCGATCGCCGCGGACATAACGAAGCGTGCTTGCGATCCGGCGCGAAGCTGGTCCAGCAGCGCTCCAAGCTCCGCTACGTAGGCATCCTCGTCAACATCGGGGCGAGCAAGAAAGGCGAACTGCGTGGCTGCGACGTGGTAGGCTGTGCGAGACGAACCCAGAATGGCCCTGAGTGCAAGGGTGGCTTCCTGCACCATGTCGTCAACGTAGCTGGAACCCATGACGCGGGCACCCGCATTGAGTTGCTCGGCGCGGGCGAGGTCCAAGAGCACCGCCAGCCTGCGCCGACCGGGATCGTCTCTGCCCAGATCGTCGAGGTCGTCGAGGAACTGCGTCCGGTTTGGCAGTCCGCTGAGCGGATCGACACGGCCAAAGGCGTGCTGAAGCTCGATCTGCGACATGACCATTTGCGCCAGATCGTTCAGCGCCGCCATCTCGGCTGGCGAAGCCGTTCTTGGCTCCATGCCGAGTACGCACAATGCACCCAGGCCAAAGCCATCCCGAGTAACGAGCGGGGCGCCGGCATAGAAGCGCACTCCCTGCCCAGCCAGAACGCTGCTCCGATAACAATCGTCCGCGAGGAGGTCAGGGATCAGGACGACCTCGGCACTCTCGGCCACGCGCGCACAGGGTGCCTTATCGCGCGGGATAGACATATGCTCCACGCCTACGCGGGACTTGAACCACTGCCTGTCGTGATCGGTTAGGGAGACCGCGGATATGGGCAGGCCAAAGATCTGACTTGCCATCCGGGTGATCCGGTCGAAGCTCTCGGTCGGCGGAGTATCAAGCAGGTTGAGCTTATACAAGGCGTCGAGACGCGCTTCCTCATCAAGGTTGGCCATATGATGGATATTAGGCGGAGGAACCAAACACGCGGTTACCTGAAGTGGTAAATTTCGCGGCTTCCTGCGGTGTTACTATGTTCCTGATGGGAACAGCAATTCCGTTCTGAAGGCTTGGAGTCCCATTTCTCGATCTCAATCGGGAAAGGCGTGGCGGCCAAACGCGGTCGCGGTGAGCGGGCGCACCACACGCATTTTGGAATTCTGCCGGCCGAGAAACGCCCGATTGCTACGTTGCAGCGGGCGGCAAGCCCTGCCAATCGCGCACCTATCTGCGGACAGATTGCGCGAGCTATTGCGCGAGTAAGATCGGTCAGTCAGCATCACGGTCTATGTTCGATGCTGTTCCCGTCAAAGTCTGGCTACTGCTTCTCATCGGGGCGATCGCTTGGATGCCAATGCGCTACGCCCTTCGGCACGTTGCATGGTCGCCATCAAGGCGCGACATCACGCAGTCTGCGGAAGACCTCAGCTGGAGGTCACCGACCGCGTTGATAAAGAACAGCGCGATCCTGATCGGCTTGGCGGCGCTCGCAATCTTCATTTTCACGGACGCCGCTGCCGAATTCGCGCGATCGCCGAGCTTCATGCCGATCCTGTTGGTCGGTTTTGGTGCCATCGCGCTTTGGTGGGTCGTCAAGGGTGTGATGACGGGCAGCGTCGAGCCTATGGTCCGCGGAGCGAGTTGGCGGTTTGATCGCACTGAGCAGCCGAAACGTTACTGGGCCTCCATGGCATGGAACGCGCTGCTCGCGGCGTTCATGCTCGTCTTCGGCGTGCAGTCGCTTGTCGACGCTCCAGTTCAGGCGCTTCGTGACCGCTGCCATGATTGGAAAAACGAGCGCACGCCGCAGGACGAGATAGCGGCCTGTGATCGATTGCTAGCCGATCATGCGGAAGACGACCGGTCCGGCGTGATCGCCTCGCGCGGATCGGCCTACTACCGTGCAGGCAATTACAGTCGCGCCGGCCTGGACTACACAAACGCGATCCGCCTCAACCCGCAAGACAGTTCGTCTCACTACAATCTCGGGCTCGTACATGCGCAGCTCGGCGACCATCGACAGGCCCTCGCGGACTACAGCGCGGCAATCGGCATTGACCCGGAGAATGTCGAAGCCTTGCAGAACCGCGGCCTCATTCACCTGGACTCGGGCAGGTTTGATCAGGCAATCGCCGACTTCACCGACGCGTACAAACTGCAGCCCACAAACGCGATCACGCTCGCCAGTCGCGGCGTTGCTTACGCTTGGAAGAACGATCGCGCACGCGCCGAGCAGGACTTCGCGGTCATCAGGAAGAGCGATCCATCCAACCTGACTCTGCTGCATGGGGAGGCCCTTCTTGCCATGGCGCGCGGCGAAACGGATGAAGCGATCCGGCTTTTCGGCAAGGCGATCGCTCAAGATCCTAATGACGCTTGGGCACTTTCGATGAGAGCTAAGGCGTATCAGCGTTTGGGAGATCGCCAGAAAAACGTCCGCAACTGACGCGACCTGCCTGACGCCAGACACATGATAGCCGACATCCCCCCCCGGCAAAGAGAACGATGAAATCAGACTCTGCTCACCCCTGTCCGGTGAAAAAGTGGATCGCGAGCGACAGTGAACCGGACTCCGACGAAGGCGATCTCCATGCAGGCTCATCCTCTCAAGAGTTGGAACCTCCGACAAGCCCGGCGTGGTTCATGGGCAAGGCGGCGCTGGCCTGCCTGACCATTGTGAGGATTTAAGGCCTAACGCGTGCTGGTCGCTTTCCACTATGATTGGGTCGTCCTCGTCGCATACGGTCGGACAGGCATTCAATCGCTCCCGTGCGCACGAGGCTAACTCTAGTAAGCCATCCCAAGCATGTTGAGCTGGTGCCGATTCTCTGGCTGACGCCACTGTTTCCTCAACGCCAAAGATCCGATGACGCCTGCGATGGCGTGTCATGCAGAAGGGCATCTTGTCTGGTTCAGCGCCGGTGGCGACCCGCTGCCGTTGCCCGCTCCAACGTCGCCTAGCCGAAACCCGACCGCGTGCTGTCGATGCACGACATCACCCTTCACGCGTTGCGCGAGGGCGACCACTTCGCCTACCGACCTGACGACCAAGGGCGCCGTGACCGCAATTCTCCTCAGAGTTGAACAGCTTAGCTACTGGCGTGGCTTTGCGCTGGAAGACAATGGGCGGCTCATGCATCCTTTGCGCTGCGACCCAAGTCGGACATCCACCAACCAGTCTCCGTGTTCTCCGATCAATTCGCGAGGCGCACGTGGAGCACGAGCGAGAACTGGTCGAACGTTGCCGGGAGCTGGTCAGGGTCGATCCGGCGTGAAGGTGGCAGTGCGAACCGGTGCCCATCCAGCATCGCGGCCAGCGTGTTGCTAGCGAGCAGCAGAACGAGATTCTTCGCAGGGCATTCGCCCGGCCCGGCACTGAACGGGATCAGCGGCCATACCGCCGGATCACCGTCGAGCCACGCGTCGGGCGCGAACCGGTGCGCGAAGGGGAGACGCTCGTCGTCGCGGTGCAGGAACGGTGCGTGGATGAGAACGCCGGTATCCTTCGGCATCATGCTGCCGTTCCAGTCGGTGGCCCGGTCGCTCTGTCGCAGGATCGCCGGAGTGGTCGGCCACAGCCGCACCGATTCGAGCAGGCATGCGCGCAGGAACGGCATCTCTGGTACGGCGTCGTCACGGGCACGTTCCATGAGCCGGTCGGTGGACGCGAGGACGGCAAGCGCGCGGAACGTGGCGATACCCGCCGCATCGAAGGCGAACAGCCATTGCCCCACTTGGTCCTCCGCCGCGGCCCGACTTGTTGCATGCGCCGCGAGGCGCTCGGCCAGCGTTCCTGGCGCCGGCGCGTGAAGATAGGCGGCGACACGTGACAGGAAGCGCGCGCGCAACGCGCGTCTTTTGGGATGAAGGAACGCCCAATTGCCGGCGCTGCGCAACCGGATCAGCATGTCCGTCAACGCCTGATCGTCCGCGGCGTGATCGCCGAACAGGCATCGACGGGCGATGCGGAACCAGTGATCCTTGAAGGCGCCCCAGCCGAGTTCGCCCGTCTCACCGCTCATCTGCAGCAAGGCGGCGATCTCCTCCGCGATGATATCCTGGAACCGCGGCGCAAGCGAATGGATCGGGCGATTGCTTTCGAGTGCCCGGTCGTTGAGCGCGCGCCGCTCGGTACGTGCCGTACCGCGCGAAATCAACGAACCTTTCGGCTCGAAATGCGCGAGCGTCGCGTGTTTCTCGCTGCTGTCCGTCTCGAACGGCTCGGGTGTTTCGGCGAGCACGCGGCGGACATGGTCGGGCGACAGCAGCACAGCTTGCTCGCGGCCGGGCAGGCGCAGCATCACCGGGCCATCGCCGTATCGGCGACGCAGTCGCTGGAGCAGGGCCACCGCGGATCGCTCGATGCCGGTTGCGTGCAATACGCCGACGACCCACGGGCGCCGAACCATGACGCCTTTCGCGACGAGCGGCCCGCCGACGACGGCCAGTACCGCGGCAGTCTCCATGGCGGTCAGCCGCACCAATTCGTCAGGCAAAGTATTTGTCATGATCTCTGAACTCTCGAAGGCCGACTTCGTTGACGGCAAAACGAGCTTTTTCTTATTTTAGCTCAAGTATTTAACCTAGATTTATGAGGTTGTTCCATGACTTTGAAGCCTTTGTCCGAACAGACGATCATCATCACCGGTGCAAGCAGTGGCATAGGACTGGTGACGGCCCGGATGGCGGCGAAGGCCGGTGCTGCAGTCATCGCCGCCGCGCGAAACGAAGAAGCGCTTCGTGCGCTGGTTGATGAGATCCGGGGCGCCGGTGGCCGCGCCGCCTTTGTCATCTGCGACGTAGGCAACGAGGCGGATGTCGCGCGCGTCGTCGATGTCGCGGTGGCTGAGTTCGGCGGGTTCGACACCTGGGTCAATAATGCCGGCATCTCGATCTTCGGCAGACTGTGGGATGTGCCGATGCCGGAATGGCGCCGCATGTTCGACACGGTGTACTGGGGTACGGTCTATGGCTCGCTTGCTGCGGTCCGGCACTTCCGCGATGCCGATAAACCCGGCGCGATCGTCAACATCGGCAGTTTCTTCGGCGACAAGGCGCCGGCGGTGCAAAGCACTTACGCGTCCGCCAAGTTCGCGTTGCACGGCTTTACCGGGTCGCTGCGGCAGGAGGTGGAGCATGAGGGCTGGCCGGTTTCGGTCTCGCTGATCCATCCTGGGCGGATCGACACGCCGTACAACGAACATGCGGGCAATTTCATGCCGATGCAGCCTGTCCACCGCGGCATGATCTACCCGCCCGAGGCCGTAGCGGAGGCGATCCTCTGGTGCGCTGCGCATCCCAAGCGCGACATGTTCGTCGGCAGCCAGGCGAAGTTCGCCGCCGTGCTCGGCGCGGTGGCGCCGCGCTTCACCGATCGTGTGATGGAGACGCTGATGTACACGTCGCAACAGTCGCGAACCCGCAAGGCAAGCGGCGATCACCGGCGGGCGTTGTTCGAGGCCGGCTATGGCGGGCACGAACGTGGCACGCACGAGCCGCATTTGATGCGCGGCGGCAGCCTGTACGTGAAGGCGACCAAGCGCCCGGCACTGACCGCGGCCGTGATGCTGGGGGGCGGTGCGCTGGCCTGGAGACTGTTGCGCGGCCGTGACACGCAGGATTCCTTGCCGCCTCCCCAGGCTGGCGACATGGCGCAGATCTCGACCGGCAACGGCATCGACGTCGCCCAGTCGGATGGAGCCTGAACAGTGCGCCGCCGGGCCCACATGCTACTTGCCCCCGCAGTTCTGGCTGCGCTCTCGCTCGGCGGGTGCGCCACCTCAACGCATCTCGCACGGAGCGAACTGTCGCGGGTCGCCGGACGCACCTATGTGATCGTCGGCGCATCGAGCGGGTTTGGTCAGGGTGCCGCACTTCGGCTGGGGGCGTTGCGCGCCAACGTCGTCCTGGCAGCACGGCGGACCGATCTGCTGGAGGAGGTTGCCGCCAAGGTGCGCGCAGGCGGCGGGCAGGCACTGGTCGTCACTACCGACGTTGCCGATCCCGCGCAGGTCGAGGCGCTGGCTAATGCGGCGACGGCGCGTTTTGGCCGCATCGATGTGTGGATGAACATCGCCGGGGTCGGCGCGACGGGACGCTTCTGGGACGTGCCGGTCGCGGATTATTCGCGCATCGTCGACGTGAACCTGAAGGGCGTGATCTATGGCAGCCATGCCGCTGTGCGGCGCTTCCTGATCCAAGGCCAAGGCACCCTGGTGAACATGGGATCGGTCGAAAGCGAGATCCCACTTGCCTATCACGGCACCTACGCGGCAACGAAGGCTGGCGTGCTAAGCCTCGGCCGGTCGCTCAACGAGGAACTTCGCCACGCCGGGCACGGCAAGACGATAAAGGTGGCGACCGTCATGCCCTGGGCGGTCGATACGCCCTTCTTCCAGCACACTGCCAACTATAGCGGCCATACCGACCGCATGGCGATGATGGATGGGCCGGAGAAGGTCGTGCAGGCGCTGGTCTGGGTTTCGCTCCATCCGCGCGAAGAACTGCCGGTGGGATGGAAGGCAAAGGCCGCCTCCTCGGCACACCACATCTTCCCCGACCTGACCGAGCGGATCTCGGCCAACATTCACCGCGCCGAGATCAGTCGGGGCACGCCGCTGGCACCCACTGCGGGTTCGGTCCACCGGCCCGTCCCGGAAGGCCGCAGCGTCGAAGGCGGCGTGCGTGACAGAATGCAACGGGAAGACGCGGCGGCGAAGGCTGGCACCCCACCACCTGCCCTACCGACTACCGCCTTCTCGCCCACGCCCGCCAAGCTAGAGGAGCCACGTTGAGGCGATGCCCTACGATCTCTGTGTAACGATCGTCGGTAGCGACTCCTATAGAGCCCCGCCCCCTCCGGGCGGACACTTACTACCGCCCGGTGCTGCATGAAGCTGGCTGCCCGCCTCGCTACAATTCCGTTGCTCATGACCGCGACACCAGCGTGGACGTGCACCCTCTGTCACAGCAGAACGGCGGAGGCGGTTCGTGCAGCCGTTCTTGGCTCGGATTTCGTCAGCAATTGTGCTGCTTTGGCTGCGCCAGCGCCCGTACTGATCATAGCCGCTTACGCAGTTCGCAAGTATCTTTTGTAAGGTAGCAACTATGCCTGACCGCGTACTGACAACGAAGCCGTTGACCACCGCTGGCATGGTGATTGGGATCGGGATGGGAGGCTTCGTAGACGGCATCCTGTTTCACCAGATCCTACAGCTCCACAACATGCTGTCCGCGCGGATATCGACGGACACTCTTATCGGCGCCAAGACCAACATGGTGTGGGATGGTCTGTTTCACGCCGGGGTCTGGATAGCGACCGCGGCCGGCATCGTGATGCTCTGGAAGGCCGTAAAGCGCGCTGACGTGCTACTTTCCGGCCAGGCTTTATTCGGATCGACCCTGCTGGGGTTCGGCTTATTCAATTTCGTCGAGGGAATTATCGATCACCACATCCTGAACCTTCACCACGTCTACGAGAGGATTGGATCGTCGATCTGGGACTACGTCTTCCTGGCGTCCGGGGTGGCACTGATACTGACGGGCTGGTTGATGATCCGTCATGGTCGATCGGCGCCGATAGGTGAGCCCGAGGGCCCAAACGACCATTCAAACTAGTCGTTGAACGCCCCATAAGCCAATGCTTGCGGCCTCATACAGCACTCAAGTTAGGGTCAGGTCTCGCCGATTAGAGCCAGAAGATGACGGTGGCGGCAAGCGCGATAGCGGCGTGACGTCCCCCCTGTTTTTTTGTCCATTTTGAACGAGAGTTTTCTGGCCTTGAGAAGCCTTCGGGCAAGGAGCTGGAAATGAAGAAATCTAGGTACACGGACGAGCAGATTGCCTTTGCGTTGAAGCAGGGGGAAACCGGCACGTCGGTGGCCGAGGTCATCCGGCGGAGGGGGATTTCGGAGCAGACGTTCTACCGTTGGAAGAAGGTGTACGACGGTCTCGGCGTCAGCGAACTGAGGCGCCTGAGGCCCCGAAGGCATCTACCAACGCCGTGCGCAATCAGGCGCAAATTCTGACGGCCAAGCCCGCCACGGCCTTCGACTTCTGCTATCTGAGCACGGACACAAGCTATTCCACCCAAGTGCGCGACCTCGGCATCTGCGACAGCGGCCCGCCGCTGGTGATCCGGAGCTCGCCTCGCCACGTTGCCGGCGGTCCGCGGACCGAAGACATCCTCAAATGTCAGCTCGAGGCGCTCAACTTTGCGGCGGGGCCGGGCGGTGTACCGTTCGCGGCCGAACCGGTGTCGACGCCTATTTGACGTACCAGCCTCACGGAGCGGCGTCTTTCGAGCGTCGCTTCGCTTTTTGCGTGCAACTGAGCCTAGACGGGGTCGCCTCACTCGGGCGACAACGGCGCTCTCGCCAGGTTCGCGGCAGGGTGACGCAATTCGGTCGTTCAGCGGCCGCAAAACGGTTCCCAACTTCCGTCCTTCGTTCATGCTGGTAACGGTAACCCAACTTCGGCGATAGGCTTCGGATGGCCGAGCTGACCGTCCTCGATGCTGAACGCCCGCTACGCATCCATGCGGGCGTCCATACTACGAAACCTAAAGGTGTTGCTGGGAACGACGCGCGCTAGCATTCGTCCTGCTCTTGTCGTCTCCACAAGGTAGCAAACATGACAGCCAAGACAGCGAAACGTGTCGTCATTACCGGTGCCTCCAGCGGCATAGGTGCTGCTACGGCCATCGCTTTCGCAGAGCACGGGGCGCAGCTCGTCCTCGCTGCGCGGGGCGAGGCTGGGCTTAACGACATCGCGAGCGTTGCCGTGCGGTCGGCGGTGAAGCGCATGTCCGCGTCGTCGACGTTACCGACGCACAGGCAGTAGCGCAGCTGGCCTCGGAGGCTCGCGACCGGCTCGGTGGAATCGACCTTTGGTTCAGCAATGTCGGTGTGGGTGTCGTCGGCAAGTACGAGGACGTGCCGGTTGCCGATCATTCCCGGGTGGTTGCGACCAACCTTCTCGGCCACATGAATGATGCGCACGCCGTGCTGCCGATCTTTCTGGCGCAGGATCACGGCATTTTCGTCAACATGATCTCGGTCGGCGGCTTTGTCGCGACCCCTTATGCCGCCGCCTACTCGGCGAGTAAGTTTGGGCTACGCGGCTTCAGCGAGGCATTGCGCGGCGAGCTCTCGAAACATCGACACATCCATGTCTGTGACGTCTACCCAACCTTCGTCGACACGCCGGGGATCGATCACGCCGCGAACTACACGGGCGCAAAGCTGTCGCTGCCGCCCGGGGCGCTCGCGCCAGAGACGGTCGCGCTGGCGGTCGTGCGGCTCGCGGACCATCCGCGTACCACAACCGTCGTGGGCGCGCCCGCGCTGGCACTCAAGCTCGGCCAGTTCTTCGCGCCGAATCTCAGCGCGGCGATGATGAACGGGTTCATGGACAGCTGGACCGCGAAGGCTCATCCGGGACAGGATGGAAGCGGCGCGCTGTTCGATCCGCCTGCCGCAGCCAGCGGCATCGATGGCGGTCGGCGGCGACCCGACCAGCGCCGCAAGGCCGCGGCTGCCGGAATCGGCGTCTCGGCAATTGGGATGATAGCGCTGGGAGCCCTTCTGTGGCGGCGCAAGTAACCCAGCCGCCGACGGTGCCTGGCGGCCACTAAGCGGTTGTGGGCGGCCATGGTGGCGGCCGCGCGCTGGCAGCGGCGGGGCGCAGGCGGGGCACTCGTCCGCGCCGCGAGACCCGGTTGCGCGCGTTCGCCGCGCCTGATCACGTTCCAAACCCAGACATGCATTCGAACCGGGCGTGAACCTTGCCCGCTTGCAGAGGTTGGACGGACGAGGTTGATTTTTTGGGAGTGGCTATGAGCCCGTCAGCGACATTGGCGAGAGCCCCGGCGTGTCTTCTTGTCCTAGCGCTTTTGCTTGGCGGGTGTGGCAAGATCAAGGAGAGCAAGCCGGCCGAGACGGCGCAGACGCGGGCCGAAGCCAAACGACACAAGGCCGCCTGTGCGTCGAGTACAGCCTATGATCGCATGAAGCGCGTCATCTTCGATCAGGCGCGCGAGCAAAGCAGCCACCGTACCAACCTCGACACGCTGGAGGCGTTCTCCTTCGTCAGGATGGAAAAGCCGCTCGTGGAAGGCTGGGATCCGGCGCTCGACGTGACACGCTGCAAAGGTCGCATTATCCTCGACGTTCCGCCGGGCTCCGAACAGGCGCTCGGAGGCAACCGCCGCCTGGCGGCGGACATCGCCTACACAGCTCAGGGTGCGGCTGATGCCAGCGGTTTGGTCTATGCCCTCACGGGCGCAGCGCCGATCGTCGGCAAACTCGCCGCGTTCAGCCTGTCCGACGCGACATACCGTCCGCTGCCCGCGGTCGATACGGAGGTTTCGAAAACCGAGCTGCCAAGCCCAGATACGCTACCGACCGAGGTCGCTGATCAAACTCCCGCCTCCCAGATCGGGGGCTCGGGCGCAGACGACCGTGCGGAGGAGGATGCGTCACGAGCCCCGTATTCCTCGGTTGCGAAGACATCAGAGGCACCCGCGAGCGCCTCTCGACCCGACACGGTCGCCGGGTCATCGGGTGAAGCGACGGTGCGGACCTTCTACAACGCCCTCGGCACCGGGAGCGGCGACGTGGCTTCGGCGCAGGTGATACCGCAAAAGAGGTCGAGCCGCGCCTATTCGGCCGATGCCATCTCGCACTTCTACGGCCGGTTGCGAGACCCCTTGCGGCTAACCAGCATCAGCCCCCTTCAGGGTGACGCCTATCGGGTAACGTATCGCTACGCCGCCCCGGGATTGCGCTGCAACGGCAGCGCCATCGTCCGGCTCACCTCGGGAGGAACCCGACCTCTCATCAGGTCGATCAACGCTACGAACGGCTGCTAGGATCTTGTCCGGTCGCCGCCTCAGAAGCTTCGTGCCATGCCGGAAGCGTTGCCTGTGACCCGACCGTAGAGCACTTCGACGACAAGTTCGCTCCGGAGCGGCTCCCACTCGCTTTCGTTGCCGTTGTTCCATCGGCTTGGTCCGCCGGGGGCCTTGCCGGTGAAGCCGGGTGCCTCGATGAGCGGCTCGAGGCGATTGCTGGCCGGTGCTACCAGCCAGAGTCGACATCTAACGGTGAGGAGCGTCGCGCAAGGGCGACCCACATCCGGACATTCGGGCCGGCTTGTTAGCGTCCTGGACGCGGTCCCGAACGCACTTGGCCGGTTCTCCGTGCGCTCATAGGAGCCGCCCCTCCGATCAGACACGGACAGCTCCAATGACCCTCGTGCCCTTTGTGCCGATGCGCTGGCAGATGCGTTGCCGGAAACTCGCCTGCTTCTGCGCGTTCATCCTACTCCACTAGGAGAGAGACAATGACCGACCACAAGAAAAAGGGCGACTTTCACAAGAACGGGAAGGATGACGAGGGCGGCAACAAGAAGCAGGACAACAGCGACAACACCGCGAGCAAGAACAACAACCAGAACGCTGGTCACGGCGGTCACAAGTAGTTCAAATGCCCGCAGCCCGCGCTGCTCGTGGCGCGGCCTGCGGGTACTCACACCTGCCAGCCGTGGACAACTGCCAACCGGGCCGACACCGGCGCGGAAGCGCAGGGATGCCCTTCAATTTGAACGTTATCGCGCGTTGAAGTTCGCGAGCGATTCCTATTCAGACCCACAAAGCGACATTGGAGTCGCCGCTGCCGCTTACCGAAACCCGAAGTTCGTTCAGAATCCGTTCCGGATGCCTGAGCGGGGGCGCCATTGATCTCCGGTTCGCTATCAGTCTCGCCGTCGGCGCGAGTAGCGGTTGCCTTCCTCCAGCGAGCGCCGCACACGTACGGCATGCCCTCCAGCCGCCCTGATCTGGCCGATTTTACCTATTTTCTTGCGATCGCGCGGCATCGCAGCTTCAGCCGCGCGGGGGTGGAGCTGGGCGTCACTGCCTCCGGCATGAGCCACGCCTTGAAGGGGCTGGAAGGCAGGCTCGGCGTGCGCCTGCTCAACCGCACCAGTCGCAGCGTCACCCTCACTGCGGCCGGCGAAGCACTGCGCGATGCGGTCGAACGGCCGTTCGCCGAGATCGCCTCGGCAGTGGAAGGCCTCAACCGCTTCCGCGATACGCCGGCCGGGCGCATCCGCCTCAACGTCGTCGCCGACGCTGCGACGTTGCTGCTCGGGCCGGTGATGTCCGAGTTCGCCGATCGCTATCCCGATGTCGAAGTCGACATCGTCGCGAGCAACCGCATGATCGATGTCATCGATTCCGGGTTCGACGCCGGCATTCGCCACGGCGGAACGGTGCCCGAGGACATGATCGCGCAGCGGCTGTCGGGCAACCTACGGTGGGTCGTGGCGGCGGCACCGGCCTATCTCGCGCGCTTCGGCACGCCGGAAAGCCCCGCCGATCTTGTTCGGCATCGCTGCATCGGCGTGCGTCTGGGGGACGATCGCATCTATCGATGGGAGTTCGAGGGACCGGATGGTGAGTTCGCGGTGCCGGTCGCCAGCCGCATCACCGCCGACGACGGGCGCGCCATGCTTGCAATGGCGCTTGGCAGCACCGGGCTGGTCTATGGCGTCGAGCCGCTTTTCGCGCCTTTTGTGGCATCCGGCGCGCTATCGCTGGTGCTGGAGTCCTGGTCCACGACCGGCCCCGGCTATGAGCTTTATTACCCGAGCCGCCGCCACGTACCGACCGGCCTACGGGCTCTGATCGACTTGATCAGGGAGTTGCAGCCGCTCGGACGATGACGCGGACGTTGAGCGCTGCTCACAGGTCCATGAAGCACGCCGGGGCTAATCCGCGGCAACCACGACGCCTATCTCGTTCGAACGATACGCTACCGCGTTCCGAGGAGAGCTTCCCTGACAACCGCTACCCTGCTTCCAACCGAGCATAGCCTCGCGTCGCAAGCACCCGCATGGGGCGCCGTATATGCGATGACGCTCTGTACCTTCGTGCTGGTGGCGTCCGAGTTCATGCCGGTCAGCCTGCTCAGCCCGATCGCAGCCGACCTCCACCTCACCGCCGGCCAAGCGGGTCGAGCGATCGCGATTTCCGGCCTGTTTGCGATGATCGCAAGCCTGTCGCTAGGCCGGCTGATCAACGGCGTCGATCGGCGCGTGGTACTGCTCGGGTTGACCGCCTTGTTGATCGTGTCCGGCGCGCTCGTGACCTACGCGCCCAATTACGCGATGTTGATGCTCGGCCGGGCGGTCTTGGGAATTGCGATCGGCGGCTTCTGGTCGATGTCCGCGGCAATCGCGATGCGGCTGGTACCGACCGAGGCGGTGCCCAAGGCTCTCGCGATGCTCAATGGCGGGAATGCGCTTGCCACGGTGATCGGCGCGCCACTCGGCAGTTTCCTCGGTGGGCTGATCGGCTGGCGCGGCGCCTTCTTCTGCGTGGTGCCGATCGCGATCGCCGCCACCGTCTGGCAGGCTTTGGCGCTGCCAGCGCTTCCCGCCGAGCGACGCGATGGAGGCAGCGGCATGCTGGTTCTGTTGAGGCGCAAGACTGTCGTAATCGGGCTGGCGGGCGCGGCGCTGCTCTTCATGGGCCAGTTCGCCCTTTACACCTATCTGCGTCCGTTCCTTGAGCAGGTGACGCATGTCGGGCCGGGTACGCTGTCGGTCCTCCTGCTCGTAGTTGGGGTCGCGGGATTTGTCGGCACGACGCTGATCGGGCGTCTGATCGGCCGCAAGCTTCACATCCTGCTCGCGACGATCCCGGCAATCATGGCAACGGCAGCGATCGGCCTGGCGCTGTTCGGCACGTCGCTGGCGGTCGTCGCAATTCTGCTGGCAGTGTGGGGGCTCGTCGCCACGGCGGCGCCGGTCGCCTGGTGGACCTGGGTGACGCGCGCGGCACCCGACCACCCCGAAGCCGGAGGCGGCCTGATGGTCGCGATAGTCCAGTTCGCGATCATGTCGGGGGCGACCGTCGGCGGACTCGCGTATGATGCCGCCGGGCCGAGTAGCGCGTTCCTCGGCAGCGCGGCGGTGCTTGTCGCGGCCGCAGCCGTCGCACTCCTGGGCGGCCTCCGCCGAAGCGCCTGATCGAAGCACGTCCTACCTTCCCACCTGTACAAGGAACCTACGCATGGCCGATGAACCCACCAACGCCCGCAAGGCATTCGGGGATATCGCCCCCAAGCTCGCCGAGATCACCGACAAGGTGCTGTTCGGCGACGTGTGGGCGGACGACGCACTTTCCCCGCGCGACCGCAGCCTGGTGACGATCACCACGCTGGTTGCGCTGTATCGGCACAACGAACTCGGCTTTCATCTCGGCAAGGGGATCGAGAACGGCTTGACCAAGGACGAGATCATCGCCGCGATCACCCACACTGCCTTCTACGCTGGCTGGCCCACTGCAATGACTGCGGTGTCCGTCGCGCGCGACGCGCTCAAGGACGCCTGACCAGCCGCATCCATTCAGACGCGCCCAACGGCCGCGTCGCAACTGACCAGGAGATCATCCAATGGAAATCAAGCGTGCAGGATCGCAGCCGTCGCAGCCCGGCCCCGCCGACTATTTCACGGGCACCGTGCGCATCGACCCGATGAACGCCCCGCCCGCGCCCGCGCGTCATTCGTGCGCGGCGGTGACGTTCGAGCCCGGCGCGCGATCGCACTGGCACACGCATCCGCTCGGCCAGACGCTGATCGTCACCGCCGGCTGCGGCTGGACGCAATGTGAAGGCGAGAAGATCGTCGAAATCCGCGCGGGTGACGTGATCTGGTGCCCACCCGGCCACAAGCACTGGCACGGTGCGACCGCGACCACCGCGATGACCCACATCGCCATCCAGGAGGCGCTTGACGGCAAGAATGTCGAATGGCTCGAACCCGTCACCGATGCGCAATATGCCGGCGCTCGGGGCGACGCCTGACATGGCGCAGCTTCGCGCAACCCTGTTCACCCGGATCGTCAACCGGCACGCTAAGATCGCAGCGGTCGCGCTGGCACCGCTTCTGACCGCGGCAGCATCGCCACAGGATGATACAGCAATGACACCACCGGCCCCAATCGTCCGCCTTGCGGAACTGCAGATCGATCCGGCGCAGCGCGAGGCCTATCTCTCGCTGCTACGCGAAGAGATCGAGGCATCAATTCGGCTCGAGCCCGGCGTCCTGACCCTTAACGCGGTCGCGCTGAAGGACGCTCCGGACCAAATCCGGCTGATGGAAATCTACGCCGACCAGACGGCGTATGAGGCACATCTGAAATCGCCGCACTTCACGAAGTACAAGAACGCCACAGCTGGCATGGTGACGTCGCTAACGTTGAGGGAGACTGTTCCGATTGCCCTTCGCTGGAAGCGATGACCCATAAGTAGACGCTTGGGCTACCCTATCCCGCATCCCGAAACATGCCGCGCGTTAAGGTTGCGGCGAACTGGCCGGAGGCGGCCTCACCCCGCCTGATGCGAACAATCGAAAATTGCCTATCCGCCGTTAGTCATCGGCGATGCGCTTGTAGCGTCCGCCAGCTGTCCGGCTCGACTGCCGCGGTCCGTCGCGTTTCCAATCACCGGCCCCGGCCCGGTAGAACGGTTACGTTCACCTCACCCGACCAAAGCCAATCAGCCCGAGATGCGTCGATGAACCCTTGATCGTGGCGGAAGCTGCCGCTTGGGTTGATCGACGCCAATGATCCGCACCGCGCCCATTCGCGGCTGTCCAGAGACATTGCGTCCGGTCCCCAAAGCGGCCAATCGTTCCTTCGAACCATCCAGTCGGATGAGCGGGGCGGAGTGGCTGCGATTCAGCTTCAAGGTAAGATCGCACTCGTTACCGGGGCCAGCGGAGGCCTGGGCGGTGAGATTGCCAAGTGTCTGGCCGCGGCCGGTGCCCATGTGCTGCTGCATGGCCGGAACGCAGAGCGGCTCATGCCGTTGGCGCGCATGATCGCCGACATCGGCGGTTCGTCCGAGATAGTCGTCGCCGATCTTCGTCGAGACGATGCCGCTGCGAAGCTCCTGGCCAGTCATGATACGATCGAGATACTCGTCAACAACGCGGGGGATCGCGATCGACGCGCGTTGACTGGGCTTGATCGAGCGGCCGTTCGGAAGCTGCTCGAGGTGAACCTGGTAGCGCCATTCGACCTGGCGCGCCTTCTCAGTGCCCGAATGCCGGCCGGCGGTCGCATCATAAATATCACGTCGATCGCCGGCCAGATCGCACGGTCGGGCGATGCCGCCTATACGATGACGAAAGGCGGCCTTGATGCATTGACCAGGGCGCTGGCGGCCGAACTCGGTCCGCGACAGATTACCGTCAATGCGGTCGCACCCGGCTTCTTCGCGACCGACGCGAACGCGGACATGGTCGCCGACCCTGCCGTAGCCGACCATCTTTCCCGTCGCACCTCGCTCGGGCGGTGGGGACGGCCCGAAGAGATCGCAGGCGCCGTGCTGTTCTTCGCGTTGCCCACCTCATCTTATGTGACGGGACAGGTGCTTGCCGTAGATGGTGGCTACCTTGCCCATTTTTAGTCCATCAGTTACCGACCGGCCCGGCTGGCGGCTTTAATCGTGCTCCGCATGATCTTGCCCACCAAGCCCGGCAGTCCCGCATAATTCGCTCTGTGATAGGACGAACCGCCTTCGAGGGTCGCCGAGAGGCGGCGGTGCGCTTCGCCCAACGCGTGATAGGGCAGCCCGGGCAGCAGGTGGTGCAGCGCGTGGTATCGCAGGCCGACAGGGGCCCATAGTATTGGCAGCAGCGCGGGCGGCGGCACGTTGACGGAGTCGAGATACTGCGCGGTTACGCTCATCGGCTCGCCCTCGTTCTCCCAGAGATGCGCGACAAGCGTGCGGACCTGGTTGAGCACGGCGACGCCCGAGCCGATAGCCGTCCCCACAAGAAACGCATGCAGTGAAACAGTGCTGCTCGAGACCAATGCTATCAACGCAATGGCCCACACGCTTGCCGCTGCCTCGAGCCGGGTGAAGAGCGTTCGAGCGTCACCTATGGGCATGCGCCGGCGGAACGACGGGTTGATCGTCAGCGCCGAATATCTCTCTACGACGACAACGCGCAGGCGAGTCGATAGCAGCGACAGCGGCGCCAAAGCCGCAAAACGTAGCAGCACGGCGATCGGTGCCAGCGCGGATACGACGATGAACACTGGAAGGGTCCATGGCTTCATCCGCGCGAGCGGCAGATATTCGGGATCGTCGACCGTGCCATAGCGCGTCTTGGCATGATGAAGGTGGTGGATCCCTTCGTACAGGAAGGATGGCACCAGCATCGGCACGCCGACGAGGATGTTCCAGCCGAGCCGGAAGCGCGGCAGCGCGGCGTGCTTGATGTGGCTGATCTCATGGATGAACGAAAGCGCACGGTATAGCGTGAACACCGAAATCAGCGCCGCAACACTCATCAGCGACGTCGTTCGTGCCGAGGCGGCGACGACCAGCGCGCCATAGCCGACCGCCGACGAGACGACCATGTCTCCCCAATAGAGTGCCGCGCGGGGCTTTATCAGCTCGCGGGTCAGGTCGGCCGCAGCTCGAAGCATTGCCTTGTCGTCGGCAATACCGCCCCGCCCGCTCCGACTGTCGGCAACAGCCGATGCGCGGTGTTCGCTGACGGATGCGGTGCGCGTGGATTGGTGGCGATCGACGTGCACCATCGACGGCCCATTTTCGGGCCCGTTCATCGCCGAACCGTATCCAGGAAAGCGCAGCCGTCCGTCTCAGGCCGCGTGATGATCCCGACCAACGTGTCGATCTGACCTACAGCCAAAACCATCCCCAACCGTTCGAACTGGGCCGAAGGAGGAACCGGCTGCTTAATAGTCGCTGTCATGGTCGACATATTCGATCTCCCCGCATTTCCAATAGCCCGAGACATGGAGCGCGGATCGATCGAAGCCGATGCGCCCGAATTCGTACCTGAGATCACGCGCAGCCGTTGCCTCACAGGCGCCCCATATCTGTGACGTCTCGGGACTCACCGTCAGCGCCACGGCGTATCTCGCAAGTACCAGCCCGGGCTGCGCGCCACTTATAATCCAGCTAACCGGTGTGCCGTTGGCAACGGGCAAAGGCTGAACCGCGTCTGGCGTCGACACCTCGACCGCCACCACGACGCGCTCCGCTGGGTTCATCTCTTTCAGTATCGCTGTTATCGCGGGGATCGCCGTCTCGTCGCCCAGCAGAAACAGCTTCTTTCCGGGCGCATGCCTGAACTCGCCCCGCGGCCCGGCGAGCTGGACGATCAGGCCGGGTTTCGCCGATGCTGCCCATCGCCCTGCCAAGCCGTGCCCGTGGACGACGAAATCGATATCGATCTCGCGTCGCGCCGGCCGCCACGCCCTGATCGTGAAGGCGCGTCCCTCGACGCCGGCATCGAAAAACAGCTTCACCCACTGACCGGGACGATCGCTGGTGAACTCTGCAAGATCGTCGCCGCCAAGCGTTACGCGCCGCATGCGCGGCGTGACGTCGACGACTTGCCGCACCGTCGTATCGTACAGCCGGTAGACTGGCTTATGATGCATTGAACGCTCCTTCGGCGCGACCATGCGCCATCAGCGAGCCTGACGATAAACCTTCGCAAACGGCGTCGCATGATCGCCGACCGACAGGCGGTACCGCGAACTCGCCAATCTAGGATCGATCCTGGCGATCGCCGGTCTGCACGGGATATGGCGAGATCGCGACATAAGCTGGCTGTCTGGCGCTAACGCTCCAACTGCCGTGCATTCAAAATAGCATCGATGACGACGTCAAAGCTGCAGCGTCCGAGCGAGCGGATCGTCCCACCACGCCCCGTACCGACCTTCGTCGCGAGCTAGCAGGACTGCGACAACGGCATGGAAGAGAAGGAACAGACATGACCGACTTCGACAAGCATGGTCGCTCGACGACCAGTAGCGGCGCGCCCGCCATCAGCGATCGCAACTCGCTGACGATCGGCGCCGACGGCCCGCTCCTCTTGCACGACGTTCATCTGCTCGAGCAGCTGGCGCACTTCAATCGCGAGAAAGTCGTCGAGCGCCAGCCGCACGCGAAGGGCTCGGGCGCGTTCGGTGTATTCGAGGTTACGCAGGACGTGTCGGCATACACGAAGGCGGCGCTGTTCCAGCCGGGCGTGGCAACCGAGATGCTCGCGCGCTTCTCGACGGTTGCCGGCGAGATGGGCAGCCCGGACACCTGGCGCGACGTCCGCGGCTTCTCGCTGAAGTTCTACACCGGTGAGGGAAATTACGATCTCGTCGGCAACAACACGCCGATCTTCTTCGTCCGCGACCCTATGAAGTTTCCCCATTTCATCCGCAGTCAGAAACGACTTCCGGATTCCGGGCTGCGCGACAACCATATGCAATGGGACTTCTGGACCGGCAATCCGGAAAGCGCCCACCAGGTCACCTATCTCATGGGTGACAGGGGCCTGCCCCGATCCTGGCGGCACATGAACGGCTATGGCTCGCACACCTATATGTGGATCAACGCCGACGGCGAGAAATCCTGGGTGAAATATCACTTCCACACCGAGCAAGGCTTGGCGTCGTTCACCAACGACGAGGCGGCGGCGATGGCCGGCAGTGATGCCGACTATCACCGCCGCGACCTGTTCGATGCGATCGCGCGCGGTGACCATCCGCACTGGAAACTGTCAGTGCAGGTCATGCCCTACGCCGACGCCGCCACCTATCGCTTCAATCCCTTCGATTTGACAAAGGTCTGGCCGCACGCCGACTATCCCCTGATCGAGGTCGGCACCATGACGCTCGACCGCAATCCCACCAACCACTTCGCGCAGATTGAACAAGCAGCATTTTCCCCAGGCAATACCGTCCCAGGGATCGGTCTGTCGCCCGACAAGATGCTGCTCGGCCGGGCCTTTGCGTATAATGACGCGCAGCGTCACCGCATCGGGACCAACTTCCATCAATTGCCCGTCAATCGCCCCAAGGTGCCGGTGAACAGCTACATTATCGATGGCCAGATGGCCTACGATCATAGCGGCGCTGCCCCGGTCTATGTCCCCAACGCGGCCGGGAGACCATGGGCGGACCAGACCGGGCCGGTCGCCGATGGCTGGGAAGCGGATGGCCCGATGGTACGGAGCGCCTATACCCTGCATCCCCAAGACGATGACTTCGGCCAGGCCGGCACGATGGTCCGGGATGTCTGGAACGACGCGGAGCGTGCGCGGTTCGTAGAACAGGTGGCGGGAAGCCTGCTCGGTGGCGTGCACGGGATCGTTCTGGAGCGTGCGCTCGATTACTGGAAGCAGGTCGACCTCGGCACCGGTCGACAGATCGAAGACAAGGTCAGGGCTGGAAGTACGCCGGCGCTGGCGGATGGTATGGGCGAGCATTGAACTCGATCCTGAAAGCCCAGAAAGGACCAGTCGTCAGGCATGTCAGAACTATAAAAAGCGATACGCGATTTTTGACAGAAGGCACGAGACTGCATCCCCTATTCGGAATAATAGCATGGCCATCGAAATCATGCTCAAAACCGATCAATAGGCATCAGGTTACCGGCTAAACCTATCGACCTTGATCGTCATGGTATCGAAATCCAGTTGTAACCGCGCCAGCTTGAAGATCACATCGCCGCCAACGGCGCCGTCGTCGTTAGCACTGCTGCCAATGGCCATTCCGGTTGCATGGAGCGGAGTGTCGGCCAGCTTATAATCCAGCTCGGGGATACGCCGCTCGGTTACGTCCAGTATTCCGCCCGCTCCACCCACTCGGGCGCTCGCCTCGATCACGCTCGCGCGCTGTGCGGGCGTCAGCAAGGACAGCCCGGCAACACCCAATTGGCCAGCATTGGCGCCGGTATCCAGATGTATTCCCTGAACGCCAATCGGGGTCGATATCGCCACGCCCACGCCGTTCTCATGCCAATATATTCTGGTGGCGGACGAACTGGTGCCGGGCGAGGATGTCTGATTCATCGCGGGCTCCGTCGTCCCAAGAGCCAACTGCTTGCCTCCGTCGAGCCAGGCGACCTTATGGAAAGCGGCCAAGGCCGGCAGCCCCAGGATGCCGGGAATAACGCTTCCGTCGGGTAAGCGCAGCATGGCGTCCGGCAGCACGAAGACGGGCAAATGTTCGATGACGGCAGACCCGATCGTCAAACGATCGATCATCCCCAATCGGCCCTCGACCCTTATCGTCGTAGCGGTGCCGACGGTGGCAACCCCCGCGATGAAGCGCACATTCAGCGCCTTGGCCGTGCTTGCCGAAATGGCCGTGATCTCCGCCCCGGTGTCGACGATCCACGACGACCGCGCGGTGTTCGCGGCAATCTCGACCGTGAGAAGGCCGACCGCGGAGCGGGTCAAGGGCACCGTTGCCGAACCCCTCGCCTTGATCGGGGCTTCATGCTGAAACGCTTCCGCCATGGCGAGGTCGGCTCGGTCCTCGAGATCACCCGTCAAGTCAGCCGCAAGGCGGCAAGCCGCCACGCGCCGTTTTCCGCCCGTCAGAACACCCAGATTGTTGCAGAGCCGATGGGCGAGCATCGCTCTCTCCGCAGCCGGCGCCTTCGGATGACGGGGAAGCCATGTTTCGATGGCGCTTGCCTCCGAGTCACCCCCGAGTTCGGCTCGATAGGCCAAGCGTTGCGCCTCGTCGCGGGGCGGTGGCGCATAGGGGCTGGGCTGCGGCAGCGCGGAAACGATGAGGGCGGACAGGAGCATCAAGGACATTGCACACCTACTAGTAGGGAGGTAGTTCTATCTTTGCTCCGTTGGCCCGTATCTTGTCAACCGCGATGCCGACCGGCCCTGTCTGCGACGCGGCAGCCGCGAGCGGTTCTTTGACATTCCATCGGCAACACTGCTCAGTTGCACAATTACCTACCTTCTAGTAGGTACATACCCTGGCGCAGAAAACCGCGTTGGCCCGACAAGCCACTTTTGCTCTAGCGACGGACCTACAAAATGCGCTTGCTACTCCTTGCTATCGCCCTGCCTACATTGCTCGGTGCCACCACCCCGGAGACGCGGTTTACCGTTACGCTGCCTTCATCATTTGCAGATGATCCGGCCGAACGGCTGTTGCTCTTCGCCGCACCTGCGACGTCAGAAAATGTGACAGCGACCGAGGTCGATACCGACACGTCCGATCATGATGGCGTCTCGGTCGCGGCGCGCGACGTGACTGGCTTCGGGCCAGAACACGCCGTGACGCTCGACGCGCGGGAGACTGCATTCCCCGTAAACTTCGCGACCACGGCAAAGGGGGATTATCGGGTGCAGGTCGTGCTCGATCGGAACGGCGATTACGCTTTCGCGGGACGCGGTCCCGGGGATATCCTCTCGAAAACCGTCACGATCCACTTTCCGCTCGAGTCCGTGCCCTCGATCGCGCTCGACCACGTGATGCCGCCTGCGAGCGATCAATTCGACACGAACGGGATGCCACCGGGAGCGATGGCGCAGATTGCCGCGTCGCGCGAGCATCTCCACGAAGAGCGCGTGGCATCAGGCGCGCTCACGCGCTTTCGCGGTACACCGCAATCGGTCGCGGTTTGGGTACTGACACCCCCCGGGTACGACCCGACGTCGCGCACGCGGTACCCGACGGTCTATACGGCCAACGGCTTCGGTACGTCCCACAAGATGGACGGACAATTGCTGTCGAAAATCTGGCAGCTGATGGAAACGCAGGCCATCCCGCCGATGATCTGGGTGTCGCCCGACTATGCCTCACCGACCGGCACGACCGAATTCGCCGACAGCGTGAACAACGGCCCATGGGGACAAGCATTGGTTGCGGAGATCATTCCCGCGCTCGAAGCCAAATACCGGATGGACGCCAAGCCGCCTGGTCGCTTCCTGACCGGGCACAGCTCGGGCGGCTGGTTCGCCTTGTGGGCGATGGTTCGGTATCCGGCGATGTTCGGCGGAAGCTGGCCGACATCGCCGGACCCCAGCGATTTTCGCGACTTTCTCGGCGTGGACCTCTACGCGCCTGGGGCAAACATGTACCGGGACGATAGGAACGGCTCACGCCCGCTGGAGCGAGATCACGGCCAGGTGCTGACGACGATCGAGACCGCCGCGCGGGTCGAGAGGGTCCTCGGCCACAGAGGAGGACAGCTCCAGTCCTTCGACTGGGTATTCTCGCCGCGCCGTGCCGACGGCACGCCGGCGCCAATGTTCGATCGCGACAGCGGAGCCGTCGATCCGACGGTCGTCTCCTACTGGCGCGACCATTATGACATCGGACATCTGATCGAGACCGAGTGGCCGCGCCTGCGACGCGATCTCGACGGGAAGGTTCACCTGACGGTCGGCACCGCCGACTCCTTCTATCTCGATGGCGCGGCGCATCGGCTCGAAGGGGCGTTTCGCAAGGTCGGGGGACGGGCCGATTTCACCTTCGTTCCCAACGCAACGCACGGCATGAACAGCCTCTACACTCGGGACGGGGATCGCGCCGCGCTCTACAAGGACATGACCAAGGCAATGTATGCAGTCGCGCGCCCGGCTCAGTCCGCCTTGAAATAGGTGCCGGGGGTCTTGCCGAACATCGCCTTGAACGCCGCGATGAAGCCCGACGGGCTATCGTAGCCGACCGCGTAGCTGACGCTGCTGACCGATTGACCTTCGGCGAGGCGTTCGAGCGCGATCATCAGGCGGTAGCGCTGGCGCCAGGCGCCGAAGCTCATACGGGTCTCCGCGAGGAAAAGCCGCTCGATCGTGCGGACGCTGGCCCCTGCGAGCGGGGCGAGCGCCGCGAGCGGCGCGCGGTCGGCGGGGTCGCGGCGGACGAGGTCGACGACGCGCAACGCGCGGGGATCGGAGGGCTGCGGCAGGTCGACGGGCGACTGCGCCATCCGAGCGAGCTGGTCGACCAGCACCCGGCTCAACCGGGCATGTGGCGACGCCGGGTCATAGTCCCAGGGCAGATCGACCGCCGCAGCAATTAGTTCGCGCAACAGCGGGGTCGCGTTGACGACCTTGATCCCTGGCCAGCACGGCAGCCCCTTCATCGCCGGATCGACGTACAGGATGTTCAGGTCGACCCGATGGCGTACCTCCAGGCCATGCTCGGTCCCCGCCTCGATCCACAGCGCACGTCCAGACGACAGGATCCAGCTGCCCGCAGGCGTCGGCACGTGCATCGCGCCCGCCGTGGCGTACATCAATTGCGTGCGGTCGGCATGCGTGTGTGGGGCGAGCGAGCCAGGACCCTGCGTGAGCGAAAAGCCGCACAACTGTGCGCGCATCTCCTGTCCGGGACGTTGAGGGATCTGCGGCATGGAACGGCAACATAGCGATACCAGCGCGAATGTCGCTTACGATAGACCGCCGGCGAGCCGACCGGCCATCGCCTGCTTAGCCTCGCTACCTCCGACTTGCCTCCGCCGTCTCCGCACTCAGCCCCGATAGGCCAGCAGCTCGTCGATCGACACGATCGGCATTCCCTCGCGCGCGGCGAAGGCCGCAAGCTCCGCGCCGCGCGTCATGGTGCCGTCCGGGCCGGTAACCTCGCACAGCACGCCAGAGCGCGGCAGCTTAGCCAGGTCCATCAGCGCGATCGTGGCCTCGGTATGACCGCGCCGTCCGCGTAACCCCCGAGGATCGGCGCAAAGCGGGAACACGTGCCCCGGCCGTGCCAGCGTATCCGGCGTCGCGCCGTCCGCGATCGCCGTCCTGATCGTCGTCACCCGGTCCGCGGCGGACACCCCCGAGGTCACGCCATCGCGCGCCTCGATCGACACGGTGAAGCCGGTGCCAAACCTGGAGCTGTTGATCGCGACCATCGGCGGCAGGTCGAGCGCGCGGACGGTTTCCACCGTGAGCACCAGGCAGACGATGCCAGACCCCTCGCGGATCATCAGTGCCATCTGCGCGACCGTCAGCGTCTGCGCGGCGAAGATCATGTCGCCCTCGTTTTCACGATCCTCGTCGTCGACGACGATCACGCCGCGCCCCGCACGAAGCTGCGCCAGCGCACGCCCTACGCGGTCGATCGCGGGCGACGGAGACGCGGGCGGTGCTACATCATTCGGGGACGGATCCCGCACATCATCAAGCATCGCAACTCTCCATATGGTCGGCCGCAAGCCGGCGGATCGGTTGCTCGGCCCCACGCCCGGACCGCGTGCCGCGCGCCACCGGCACCAGTCGCGCGGGGTCACGCTGCCGAAAACAGCCCGACAATGGGTCCGTCGTCATGGCCGGTTGCGGCGTTGCGGTCCGCCTTGGCGCTTCTGGGATACGGCGAAGTAAGAGTATCTGTTCGTTCGACACGGTGGCATCCTGCAGGAGAAGAGGCCTCGCCCTGGGCGTTCGACTGCCGCGCATATGCCGGATCGACGGCCGCGTCTCGCTGAGGCCGCGAGAATGACGGACCAGCGCTATTGGTTGTCGGACCGGCGCCATCACCCGCCCCCAAGCACCACCACATAGGTAGCCGTCGCGGTGCGGCGCAACGAGAGCGCGCGCGCCGCGGCATGCAAGTCGCAGCAAAGCACATTGACACCCGAACTGCCTACCTTCTAGTAGGTCGCTACCCCAAGGAGATTCGAAATGGCGTTTACAAGCATCGACACCGTGTCCCGCCAGTCGTCCGCGTGGCTCAAGGGCTATTATTTCACACGGTTCGCTTTTTCGGCCGCGTGGGTCGCGCTCGCATTCAGCTTCGCAAAGGATGCTCCCGCGCTCGCCGGCATCATGCTCATCGCCTATCCGGCCTGGGATGCCGTCGCCAACTTCGTCGATGCCCAGCGCAGCGGTGGGCTGGGCCGCAACCAGTCACAGCTGCTCAATGTCTTCGTCAGCGTCGTCGCGGCGGTTGCGGTCGCCATTGCCCTCGGCCGCGGCATGCAGGACGTTCTGTTCGTCTTCGGCATTTGGGCGGCGCTTTCCGGCGTCTTCCAATTAGCCACTGGCCTTCGGCGCTGGAAGTCCGCTGGCGCGCAATGGGCGATGATCCTGAGTGGCGCCCAGTCGGTCCTGGCAGGCGTGTTCATGGTCAAGGGAGCGGGTGGCACCGACGCGGTGAGCATAACCAGCATCGCCCCTTACGCCGCATTCGGTGCGTTCTACTTCCTGGTCTCGGCGATCTGGCTGTTGGTGAGCGACGCACGCAGGCCCGTGCAGCGCCCAGCACTCTGATCCCGGCAAGACTTCCTTTTGGGCGGCGTGTCTCTCCCACCGCTGGGATGCCCTGCACCCCGTTTATGTGCGCTGCCGCCCTGCCCTGGGCGGCCGAGCACATCCCCTGGAACCTCACTTGGGACCAAGGCACCGGCATTGCTGCTGCCGAACGCGCGTGAGCAACGGATCCAGCGATCCCGGCGGCGCTTCCGCCCACATCCGTGGGAGGCGCAGTCCTTCTTGCCCGGTCGGGTCGGCAGCGTTATGTCGCCGACCTACCAGAAGGAAGTTGCGTTGACCGAGAGCAATACCGCCAGCAAATTGATCCAGGAGACCAGGCAGCTCATCGCGGATGTCGGTTATAATGGCTTCAGCTATGCCGATCTGTCCAAGCGCCTCGGCATCCGGAACTCCAGCATCCACCATCATTTTCCATCGAAGGTGGATCTGGTGGTGGCCGTGGTCGAGCAACAGCGTTTGGCGATCAAGGAGCAGATCGAAGCGCTTGACGGCGAGACTTCGGATGCTCTCGCCGAGCTCGACGCCTATGTCGAGTATTGGAAACGCTGCATCGAGGATCAGACGGCGTCTTTCTGTCTCGCCGGCGTACTGGCGGTCGAGATGCCCGGCCTTCCGCCTGCCGTGGCCGACGCGGTGCACGGCCATTTCAATGACCTCAACCAATGGTTGAAGCGCGTGATGACGTTGGGCGTCGAACAGGGCACGATCACGTTGGAGCTCGATCCCGAGCGGTCCTCGCAGTTTTTTCAAACGACGATCTACGGCGCCATGGTGATGGCTAGGGCCTTTCACGATCCGTCCAAATTTACCTTCGTCGCCGATGCGTTCCTGACACGCATGAGAACCGGACGCGCGTCCACGACCTAAGCTTCACCGGTTGTGTTTTTGCACGTGTCGTCGTCGGAACGGGCATCTCGTAAACTTTCGTCAGCGCATCGAACCACGCGGTGCAATGCTAGCTGATATTTGCACAGACCGTCATCCCAGCGGAAAGTGGGATCACCTTGTGGAACGCCCTTAAGAAGCCGGGGAAGTCTTCAGCCTTCCCCGGAGCATCGGCTCTGGATCAGCCCCGTCACACTTGCTGTAGCCGCATTGATAGCATGTGGGGCATCCCTCGATCTTGTGCGCGGTATCGCGCTTGCAGCTCGGGCAGGTCTTGCCGGGGTCGGATGCTACCCCGGCATACTATTCCTGCTGCGGCGCCGAACGCTGGCGCAGGATGCGACCGATCACCGCCGCGCCATCGGGCGGAAGGAGCCGAAATCCCTGCCGATGCCGCCGCCCTGCTGCGGGGGTGAAGGTAGCGACGTTGAGCGCCGGCATGATGCCAACGCCCGGCAGATCGGGCTTGCTGTCCATCGAAGCCTGGATGATCGGGCTCACAAAGCAGTTAACCCTGATGACCCGCTTGCCGATGTCCGCGCTGGCGAGGATGCCCCCGCCCCGCACCCAGTCGCGCGCTCCCAGCGCATCGAGCCCGGCGGCGGCATGGCTGGTATCCTGAGGGTATACACCGTCGACGACGCGCGCGAATGTCTCGAACGGAGTAGCCTCGTTGCCGTGACGATATTGCTTGCGCCAGATGTCGACAGTCACCCGCTGATCGAGCGGGCCGGCGTGGGGCGAGGCCTGCCCAGATGCAGAGACTTGGGAGCCGTGCGAACTGTATCTGGAACTCACAGACGGCGTCGCTTGCAGCTCAGCTGCCACCACGGATGGCGCCTTCGTTCGCTTTTCCTGGGTGCGACGATCTATGCCGGTACGCAGTTCCCGGTTTGGACAAACAAGTTCGACAACAAGCGCCATGTGCATCCTTCGTCGCCTGCGGGCGGCCGCTCGAGGCGACAGCAGCGCGGCAACAATCGCAGTCGCTCTTGGGCGCCGGTCGAGGCGGAAGCGGCGTAAGCGTCGCTTCCGCCTCGTGGCTCAGATGTCGAGGCCGGCCATGAGCACGTACTTGACGTTCACATATTCCTCGATGCCGTAATAACTGCCCTCGCGGCCATAACCCGACTGCTTGATGCCGCCGAATGGCACCGACGCCGTGCCGACTGAACCCGAATTGAGGATCACCATCCCCGCCTCGATATTGCGCGAAAGGCGGAAGGCGCGACCGATCTCGCGGGTATAGGCATAGGCGACGAGGCCATATTCACTGTGGTTGGCGCGCGTGACGACCTCGTCCTCGGTTTCGAAGCGGTAAATGGCGAACACCGGCCCGAAGATTTCGGTCGAGGCGACCTGCATCCCGTCGGTGACGCCGGTGAGGATCGTCGGCAGATAGAACAGGCCGCCCTGCGGTGCCGGCTGCCCACCCAGAACGACCCGCGCGCCCTTGTCGGCCGCATCGGCGACGAGCGCCGCGACCTTGTTAAGCCCCGACTGGTTGATGAGCGGGCCAACGACGAATTCGTCCTGCATGCCCTGGTCGACGCGGATCTTGGCGACCGCCTCCTTTAGCTTCTCCACGAACGCATCGTGGATGCCGGCTTGGACATAGACGCGGTTCGGCGAGATGCAGACCTGACCCGAATTGCGCAGCTTGGCGGAAACGAGCCCCTGAACGGCCACGTCCAGATCGACGTCATCGAAGACCAGGAACGGCGCGTTGCCGCCCAGTTCGAGCGTCATCTTCTTGAGCGTGTCGGCGCTGTTCCGCGCGAGCAGCTTGCCCACGTTGGTCGATCCGGTGAAGGAAATCTTCTGGATACGCGGATCGCCGGTGAACGCTTCGCCGATCGCCTTGGAATCGCCGGTCACCATTTCGAAAACGCCCTCGGGAATGCCGGCTTTGCGGGCATAGTCGAGCAGCTTGTAGGCGGTGAGTGGCGTCTCTTCCGATGGCTTGATGATCATCGTGCAGCCCGCCGCCAGCGCGGTGGCGATCTTGCGGGTGATCATCATGAACGGGAAGTTCCACGGCGTGATTGCGGCCGTGGGGCCGACCGGCTCCTTGGTGACGAGCACCTGCGCGCCGAGCGCGTGGGTCGGGATGGTGTCGCCGTAAACGCGCTTGGCCTCTTCGGCATACCATTCGATGAAGCCGAGGCCGTAATCGACCTCGCCCAGCGCTTCGGACAGGCATTTGCCGTTTTCCTGGACCATGATCTCGGCGAAGAGGCGCCTGTCGGCGCGCACCAGTTCGAACCAGCGGCGCAACAGGTCGCCACGCTCCTTGGCGAGACGCCGGGACCATGCCGGGAACGCGTCGCACGTGCGGTCGATCGCGGCCTTGACCTCCGCTGTGCTATATTCGGGTGCTTCGCCGACGACAGAGCCGTCGGCCGGATTTGTGACCTTGATCATGATGTTTCCTTTGCTCCGCGACGGGATATCGTCGGGTCTTAGGGTCCCGACCGCCGTTCGGGGGGAAGGCGTTCGCCGATCACGCTTATCTGCGGCCTTGGTCGGATCGGAACAACGGAGTAATCTTGCTCAACAGTTGAGGAATGTTGCGTGCGCGATTTGCCTCCATTGAATGCTTTGTCGGCATTCGAATGTGTCGCCCGGGTCGGCAGCGTGAAGACGGCTGCCGAAGAGATGCTGGTCACGGCCGGGGCGGTGAGTCATCAGCTACGCCAGTTGGAGGAGCATTTCGGCGTCCCCCTCTTCGTGCGACACGGCCGGGGGCTGGCGCTCACCGCGTCCGGCGCCGCCTATTTCGAGCGCGTCACCGCCCACTTCGAAGGGCTGCGCCAGGCCAGCGCAATCCTGCACGGCAATGCCGGTCGCTCGGTGCTGCGGCTCCGGTCGCACACTACCTTCGCAACGCGCTGGCTCATCCCGCGTCTCACCCAGTTCCAGCTCGCGCATCCGGAGATCGATGTGCGCCTCAGCATGGATTCGGAATGGAGCGATCTCGGCGATTTCGACGCGGCGATCCGGCTGGGGGACGGCAACTGGCCGCAATATCGATCCACACGGCTCGTCTCCAACGTGCTCGTGCCGGTTTGTAGCCCGGCGCTCATCCGACCGAGCAGGCCAGCCGATGTCGCGTGGCTCGCCGAACAGACCATATTGGTGTCGCGTGCGCGCCCGGACGACTGGCACTTGTGGTGCGACACCGCCGGGGTGGATTATGGGCGACTGCTGCGAAAGCGCGAGCTTGAAAGCTCCGCCCTGGCCTATCAGGCGGCAATCGAGGGAAATGGTGTCGCGCTCGCACAGAGGGTCCTCGTAGAGACCGAGCTCGAGCAGCGCAGTCTGATGCTGCCACATCCAACCGAGGTCGACCGCGGCGATTCAACCTATTATCTGGTCGCCGGACCGGACGGCCACAAAGAGCGCCTGATCAGCCAGTTGCGCGCGTTTTTAACGGGAGCGGCATGCGGCGGCGCGGCACGGAACAAGCCCTAATCCAGAATGCCCGTCTAAAGTGGGTCAGTTGACGTCGATGCCTATGCGGTAAGGATTTGCCTTCTGCTCAGAGGTCAAGATCGCTGAGCGAGGGGTGATCGTCCGGACGTCGGCCAAGCGGCCAATGGAATTTGCGCTCCCCTTCCGCGATCGGGCGATCGTTGATCGAGGCTATGCGACGCGCCATCAGACCGGCTTCGTCGAACGCCCAATTCTCATTGCCGTAGGAGCGGAACCAGTTGCCGCTGTCGTCGCGCCATTCATAGGCGAATCGCACCGCGATCCGATTGCCCTCGTGCGCCCACATCTCCTTGATGAGGCGATAGTCCAGTTCCTTCGCCCATTTGCGCGTGAGAAACGCGACGATCGCCTCCCGTCCGGTCAGGAAAACGTCCCGGTTCCGCCATACGCTGTCCGACGTGTAGGCGAGCGACACCTTCTCCGGGTCGCGGCCGTTCCAGGCGTCCTCGGCCATGCGGGCTTTCTGCGCCGCTGTTTCGGCGGTGAAGGGCGGAAAGGGGGGACGGGACATGGTTACACCTCTACGTTATCGCAGCACGGCCAGCGACTGCACGGCGATGTCGGCAGTCATCAGCAGCGCTTCGGCCGACGCTCCATCTCTCGCCTGCACCGACATCCCTTGCACGACTGTCCCCACATAGCGGGCCCAGGCAGCGCAATCCACATCGGCGCGCACCTGCCCCTCGGCGATGCCGCGTTCGAGGCGCTGCTCGACGCTCGCGATGCTGTCGGCGCGCAAGTCGCGGCCAAGGTTTGTCAGCTCCCTCTCCGTCGCGCTGGTGGTGGGCGTGGCGATCATGCAGCCCGGTGTGCCGACGGTGCGCGCAAAGACGGTTGCCGCATCGCGAAGGAGGCGTTCGACCGCCGCCAGCGCATCGGCCTCCTCCTCCAGCGCACGCGCCCCGAACCCGCCGATCGTCACGCGATACCGCTCCAGCGCCTCTCGATAGAGCGCCTCCTTCGAGCCGAAGGCGGCGTAGAGGCTCTGCGCCGATATGCCCATGGCCTCGGTCAGCATCGGAATGGATGCCGCCTCATAGCCCGCAGCCCAAAACACCTGCATCGCCGCGTCGAGAACCACGTTCCGGTCGAAGGCAGGGGGGCGACCGCGCCCTCTCTTTATTTCCACAATGCTCATTGTTGTAATTGACCGCCGAATCGTTTATCACCATGCTCGTTGTTATATATATGAGCAAGGACGGACATGACCACCCCCACCTATAGCGCCGGCTCCAATTCCCTTCACGAACTGTTCCGGCCGGACGCGATCTCGGATGAGACGCAGGCCGTCAACGCCCGGTTGGCGACGACTCTCGCATCGCTCACTCCCCCGAAAGATTTTCCTGCCGCGCGGGCCCCCTATTCGAAGGGGGAAACCGGCTTGCCGCCGTTCCCGCAATCGCCGCGCGCGCGCACGCTGGAGATCGCCGGGCCTGCCGGACCGGTGAAGCTACGCATCCTCGCGCCCGAGAACCCGCGCGGCGTCTATCTGCATATCCACGGGGGCGGCTTCACCGTCGGCAGCAACGATACCTGGGACGGACTTCTCGAAATGTTCGGGCGTGACGCGGGGATGGCCTCGGTCTCCGTGGAGTACCGCCTGGCTCCGGAAGATCCCTTCCCCGCCGGAGTCAATGACTGCGTTGCCGCGGCGCTGTGGCTTATCGACCACGCCGAGACCGAGTTCGGCGTTTCCTGGCTAGCAATCGGGGGCGAGTCCGCCGGTGCGAATCTCGCGGTCTCGACGCTGGTGCGCCTGCGCGACATGGGACGGGGCGGAGCGTTCGGCGCGGCCAATCTCCTGTTCGGCTGGTTCGACCTGTCGCTGACCCCGAGCGCTCGCGCGTCCAGCGGCACGCCCTTTATCGACCACGTCAACATGCCAAGCTATGCGATCGCATACGGGGGCACCGCCGACGTGCGCAATCCCGCAGTGTCTGCACTGTATGCCGATTTGAGCAACCTGCCGCCGGCATTCGTCACCGTCGGCACGATCGATCCGCTGCTGGACGACAGTTTGTTCATGCACATGCGCTGGCAGGCGGCCGGCAATCCGTCTGAGCTTGCCGTGTATCCGGGCGGCAATCATGGCTTCAACGCGCTGGAAGGCGACCTAGCTCGGGCGGCGAACGAGGGCATGGCGAAGTTCCTTGATCGGGCCCGCAGCAACGCATGACTTTGTGACGTGGTCGGGGGCCAGCCACAGTCTTCGGGAATGGGCTTTCCGTGCTACTATGGACTGACCGCCGGCCGCTCCTCGTTGGGAAGTACCGATCGATCGAGCCGACACTGACGCGGGTGCGTACGCATAGCCGACAACAGCATCATTTGCGGACGATCAGGTTAACCTGCCAGCCTCCCGTGACTGGCCGCTCTTTCATTGCGGTCGGCGCCGCAGGCGATATTCGGATCAGTGCCCATGGCGAGCGCTCGTCTGTTAGGGGCGATGGTATGGCAACGCAGCAACGCACATCGGCTACTTGCTCGAACAGGCGACGTGCGCCGGCGCGGTGTCTGCCAAGTCGATGCTTGGTAAGTATGGCGTCTTCGTCGACGGCAATATGATCGGCTCGATCTGCGACGATCAGCTCTGCGTGAAGCGGACGGCACCGGATCGCCTCCATGTCGAGCCGGTGTCGGAGACGCCGCCCTATCCAGAGGCCAGGCGGCACATGCTAATCGAGCCCGTTCGGTGTGACGATGCCGAGTGGCGTGGCGACCTGCTGCGCGTCACAGCGGCGGCGCTGCCGATACCCAGGCCCCGGAAACCGAAGCGAAGCACGTAAGCGCTCGCTTCGTATGGTTATTTACCAGTTTGTCAGCCTGATACCGCTACGAGGATAGCTCGCGGGAAGACCCATAGTCGACATCCAGGGCGCTTTCCCGCTACCCCGAAAGCAGACACTGGTTCAGGTTCGGAATACACTCTGGATTAGCACGACGCTGACACTGGGCCGGAGGAACTTCGCTTTGCGAGTAGCACCCTAAGAGCGCGGGGCACACTGCGCGTCGAAGCCGCGCGCCAGTTCAGCGAGGCTGACCGCCCCAAGCCGCGCGACGAGCAACGCCTCCGCTTCTCGAAGGGCATCCTCCACCGCTGCGTTGACGACCTGCTCGACCGCACAGTCGGCATTCGGATGCTCGTTGCCAATTGCGAATAGCCGAGGCCCGCCGACCGCGCGGTGTACATCGAGCAACGATACCCGCTCCAGGTCCGCCGCAATCACCCAGCCGCCGCCATGCCCCTTTTCGGATCGCACGTATCCCGCGTCGCGCAAGCCAGCCATCGTGCGGCGAACCACAACAGGGTTCGTATCCAGCATTCCCGCGATGACGTCGGAGGTCATGGGGCTATCATGCCGTGCCATGTGGAGCAGCACGTGGAGCATTCGCGAAAGGCGGCTATCGGTGCGCACGGCATAATCCTTCGCACGTCGGAGGGGATTGGCAAGCATGTCGTATCACGATACTTATGAAGTTACGTGATTCGTGGAGGTTCAAGATGTCTGAGTTCGCCAAGCGTGATCATTGGGACACGGCCGCTCAGCATTACGAGAAGACTGCCCATCCCTTCACCGTTCGCTTTGCAGAAGCAGCGCTCGCGCGGGTCTCGCTGACGCCCCATAGCCGCGTTCTCGATGTCGCGGCCGGCACTGGCGCGCTGGCGTTGAGCGCGGCGCGAAGCGGTGCACAGGTGCTCGCTACCGACTTTTCGCCCGGCATGGTCGCACGCATTGCGGCAGCGAACGCGCCCAATGTCGACGCCCGCGTGATGGACGGACAGGCGCTGGACCTAGACGACGGTAGTTTCGATGCTGTCTTTTCCATCTTCGGGGTCATCATGTTCCCCGATTGGCGAAAAGGGCTCGCCGAAATGGCCCGGGTGACGCGCCTTGGCGGATATGGCGTGGTTGCGACCTGGCAGGACCGCGGTGCCGCGACGTTCCTGCTGCTGGGGCAGATCCGTCGCAAGCTATTCCCCGAACGTGAGGGCATGACAATGCCCGAGGCGGTGCAGGCGCTCAGCGAGCCAGCGGATTTCGCGCGCGAACTGGTAGCGGCTGGCTACCAGTGCCCGCGAATCGAGTACGTCACCCACGATTACACGCTTGATGTCGCCGCGCTCGCTGAACCTGACACGCTATTTGGGATGTCCCCCGACTGGACGAGCTTGAGCGATGCGGAGAAGGCAGCGGTGGTTACCGAGGTACACAATATGGCGGGCGAGCGCACGATCCTGCCGATCCCATCAACTGCGCTGATTGCAATCGCTCAGCGCTGAGCTGACAAAACACGAGCCGCTCTTCGCAAGCCGGCGGCAGCCGCGACCCAATAGCAGACGCTCAATTGGTCCGAAGCCCACGCAGACATCGGACGTTCGTTCAGCTTTATGCGCCATCACCGGAGGCAGCGCGACTTTGGGCTCCCGTCAGTCGATCGGCAGGTTCACCTTGAGTGTACCTTGAGAAGACGAGCCTGGTTTTACCGGTTTATCTAAACCCAGACAGCTTCCGGTTAGCGACATTGGCCGGTCGCTATCACCGCATTGCAGGTAGCCGCATCCCCCTTCGGGTAGCCCCTCGATTTTAAATATTACCGTCGATTAAAATAGCGTGCTTTACCTTTGTAGTGCAGTACGTTGGTGCTGTTCGCCGATGCAGCGCTTTCCTCGAATATTGGTGTTTGAGGAGATTACGTGCCCAATCTCGATTTTGCACCTCCCACGGCGTCCGCAGCTGATCTCACCAGTTGCGATCGAGAGCAAATCCAGCACATCAATTTGATCCAGTCATTTGGATTTCTGCTTGCGATTTCAGGCGACTGGACGATTTCGCACGTATCCGCGAACATTGATCATTTTCTCTGCCTGCCCCTGAATGCAGTGCTCGGTGCGCGATTGCAGGACGTCATCCGGAGCGAGGCCGTCCACGCTATCCGCAACCGGCTGTCGATCTTGATCGGCCCGGACGGTGTCGAGCGAAGCTTTGGCGTCCAGCTTCTGGACGACGGTCGATACTATGATCTCGCGATCCACCGATCGCAGGACCTGATCATCGTCGAGGCCGAACCAAGCGCTACGCCAAGTGATCTGAACGCCGGGGCGATGGTCCGCTCGATGCTCGCGCGCATCAAGGGACAGGCCGATTTCCTTCCCGAAGCTGCACGACTCATGCAAGCACTTACCGGCTTCGACCGGGTGATGATCTATCGGTTCCATCCTGACGGATCGGGCGAAGTGGTGGCAGAACGCGCACGCAACGGGCTCGAGCCATTCCTGGGCCTGCGCTATCCGGCCGGTGATATTCCAAAACAGGCGCGCGCATTATTGGTGCGCAATCCGGTCCGAATCCTCGTCGAGGTAGATGCCCAGCCCAGTCCGCTCATTGCTTTGGATGGATCTGCAGCGGGCCCCATCGACCTGTCCATGAGCACGCTGCGTACGCATTCCGCGATGCACATCGAATTCCTTCAGAACATGGGCGTGGGCGCGACGATGACGGTGTCGCTGGTGCGCGACGGCTCGCTATGGGGACTGATCTCGTGTCACCACCGCGGCCGGCGCCACGTCGGGTTCGAGCAGCGGACTACCGCCGAACTCTTTGGCGAAGTCCTGTCGCTGCTCATCGAAAAGCGCGAGCGAGCCGAGATCGAATCATATGAAATGCACGCTCGCGATCTTCGCCGGCAGTTGATTGCAACGGTGGTCGAGCGAGGGGCGGCGAAGCGTACCGTCGCGCATCTCGCTGCCGATGTCGCCGACCTCATCCCGTGTGACGGGTTCGCGATCTATGTCGATGGGGTGGTGACCTTGAAAGGCGATACCCCCACCGTCTCGGAATGCACGAGCTTACGCCCTTTCCTGGAAGACCGCGCTGCTGACCGGATATTTGCCACCGCGGAGCTAGGGCGGGTGTATCCGCCGGCCCAAGATTTCGTCGACCGGGCGGCCGGGCTCCTCGTCCTTCCCCTCTCGCGCCTGACACAGGATTATCTGGTCTTCTTCCGGCACGAGACGGCGCATGCCGTCACCTGGGCCGGCCGCCCTGACAAACTGCACGAAGTAGGTCCGGACGGACCGCGTCTCTCTCCACGCAAGAGCTTCACCGCATGGCGCGAGATCGTTCGCGGCAAGTCGACGATCTGGACGACGGCCGAGCTCGCCGCCGCGGAGATGATGCGCGTCACACTGCTCGAGATCGTGCTGCAAAACGCGGGCATGTCGGCAACGGAGGGTCGGGCGACGACGCAGAAGCAGGAATTGCTGATAGCGGAACTCAACCACCGCGTGCGCAACATCCTTGGGCTGATCCGTGGCCTGGTGGCGCAAAGCCGGTTGAGCGCGCAGGACGTCGATACCTTCGCCTCAATACTGGGCGACCGCATCCATGCGTTGGCGCGGGCACACGACCAGATTACCGCCAAGAACTGGGGGCCAGGCTCGCTCGCCGCGCTGATCGCGACCGAGGCGGGCGCCTTTCTCGGCGACGATGCCACACGGATTTCCTTTACCGGGCCTCCGACGCTGCTGCAGCCGCAAGCCTTTTCGACTGTCGCACTCGTCATTCACGAACTCATGACCAACGCTGCCAAGCACGGCGCACTTGCCTGTGCAAAGGGCAATGTCGCGATTACCTGGGATCTTCTGCCAGAAGGAGATCTTGTCCTCCGCTGGACCGAAACTGGCGGCAACGAAGTCGCAGCGCCGACGCGGCGCGGTTTCGGATCGACGATCATCGAGCGGTCAATCCCGCACGAACTCGGCGGGGAAGCGAGCCTCGACTACGCGCCAACCGGGCTGCGCGCGCGTTTCGTCGTACCGGCAACCCTCATCCGGGAGGGCGACGACACGCCACCTGCCCTACCCATCAGCCTACGGGAGAAGATCGCGCAATCCTGGATCGCGGGCGTCGCGCTGCTGGTTGAGGACAACATGATCATTGCCCTCGAGGCGGAACAGCTGTTGATCGACCTGGGCGCCGAAAGCGTACTCGTGGCCAGCAGCGTGGAGGAGGCTTTGCGCCTGTTGGAATCGGAAACACCGGGCTTCGCGCTTCTCGACATCAACCTTGGCACCGAGACGAGTTGGCCGATCGCCGAACGCTTGCGCCAGCTCGGCGTCCGCTTTATTTTTGCGTCCGGTTATGGCGACACGATCGATTTCCCCATCGAGCACCGTCAAGTCCCGGTCGCGACCAAGCCGTATTCGAAGACATCAATCGGTGCGCTGATATCTGCAAGTGATTGATATCGGCGAGGCGATAGCCAAGCCGATTGCAGAAACAGCAAGCAATCGCTCAGACTCAGCTGCGGTCGTTCGGGCAGCTCCACCCACATGCCATCTCCGGACGCCGGTTCATTCGGATTGAGCAGGATCGTCATCGAGCGTAGCAACCCCCATCATCGGATGCATCACGAAGGTCCAGCCGTCGCCGCCGACAATCATAAGGCGCAGCGATTGGCGATCTGCGGTGCCAAGCAGCGATGCCGCTCCTGACGAAGCAGGCAATGTGACCGTCCTGCCATCCTGAAGAATGCCGGTTGCCCAGCCACGCCGTCCATTTCGGATCTCGTTGGCAAGGCGCTCGAGCGCCGTCTCAAGCGCTGTGCGCGCACGAGTTCCTGTAACCCATGCGTAGCCACCCGGCCCCAATTCCGGCGGTGTTACTAAGGCTTGGCTGGGGACTGGAGATCGCTGTTTAACGAGACGGCGAGAATTTTCCTTTGCGTGATCGAGAGGACGCACACCCTCCATACTCATCATGCGTGCAAACTCATCCATCGCTGGTCCCTCAATGGCAACGCCCGGAGCGCATGGGTTCGGCCACGGGATCCTAAATTAGTGGAAGAACAGCCTAGGCACCGAACTGGGAATGAAATGCTGGCCGTGGGGTGAAAATACAAGACCAGCCAGTCAAGCCGCCATCGGCGGCCGCATCTGCGGTCGCCGAAATGCCGACGCTGGGAGGACGGGCAGCCTTCTCGACTTTCGACGCTCGTTCATGTTGGGGCTGAAGAGATCCCAAGGCTCTGATCGACAACTTGCCCCACGACGAAACTCACGTAAGCTCCGGCCTTTCGACTTATTGTCAACGCCTCATGAACCCTCGCACCAGACGACCTGACGATAGAGACAAAGGAATTCGAATGCGCGCCGGTGCCTGCCTGATTGCCCTGCTCCTCACCACCACCGCCTTCGCTCAGGCGCCCGGCGGCAGCGCCTATCATCGCGCGCCCGATGCGATCGCCAAGGCGCTGGAGACACCGCCCACCCCCGGCGTCGCCGTCAGTCCCGATCACCGCACGCTCGCCATCCTGGGGCGCGAGAATTTGCCGTCGATCGCCAATCTGTCGAAACCGATCCTGCGGCTGGGCGGCTACCGCATCGATCCCGCCACCAACGGTCAGGCCGAGGTCCGCGTGCAATGGCTGAACGCGCTCAGCTTCAAGGACGTGGGCTCCGGGCAGACCGTCGCGGTCAAGCTACCCGCCGGCTTGCGCTTCGCCGCGCCCGATTGGTCGCCCGACGGCACCCGCCTCGCCTTCTACGTGCAAGGAACCGACGGCCTGTCGCTGTGGATCGCCGAGCGCGACGGCAGCGCCCGCGCCGTCGCTCAAGGGCTGAACGGCACGTTCGGCACGCCCTTCGCCTGGATGCCGGATAGCAAGGCGCTGGTCGCCAATACCGTGCCCACCGGTCGCGGCGCGGCGCCCGTCGCGAGCAGCACCCCGGCCGGCCCGGTGATCCAGGAAAGCGCCGGCCGCACCTCGGCGGCGCGGACCTATGAGGATCTACTCGGCGATGCGCATGACGAAGCGCTCTTCGATCATTACTTCACCGGGCAGTTGGTCCGGATCGATCTCACAGGCGCTGCGCAGCCGATTGGAACGCTGGGTCTGATCACCGATTTCAGCGTCTCCCCGGACGGTCGCTACCTGCTGACTGAGCGGCTCAAGCGGCCTTATTCCTATCTGCTGCCCGCCAGTTTCTTCCCGACCGAGATCGCCGTGTCGACGATCGGCGGCCAACCGGTGAAGACACTGGTCGATCGCCCGCTCGCCGACGATTTGCCGGTCGATTTCGACGCCACCGTCAAGGGTCCACGCGAGGCGATGTGGCGGTCCGATGCGCCAGCGACGCTCGTCTGGGCCGAGGCACTCGACGGCGGCAATCCGCGCGCAAAAATTGCGTTCCACGACAAGGTGATGATGCAAGCCGCGCCGTTCGATGCGGCGCCGGTCGAACTCGCCCAGACCCCGGCCCGCTATGCAGAAACCCTTTGGGGCGATGATGGCTTTGCGATGGTGATCGACCGCGAATGGCGCACGCGCACCGAGCATCGTCTGGCCGTTGCGCCATCGCGACCGGGCCAGACGCGGATGGTATCGACGCTCAACTATCAGGATCAATATGGCGATCCCGGCGAACCGATGGTCGAAGACAACGCCGCCGGCAAGCCGGTGATGCGCTTCACGCCAGCGCATGACGGCGTGTACGTCACCGGCGACGGCGCAACCAAGGCGGGGGCGTTCCCCTTCCTGGCGACCATGCCAGTCGCCGGCGGCGAACAGACGCGGCTGTGGACGGCCAAGGCGCCCTATTACGAAACGGTCGTCGCATTGCTTGACGAGCGCGGCCAGCGCATCCTGACGCGGCGCGAGAGCGCGAAGCTTGCGCCCAATTACATGATCCGCGGCGTAAAGGGCGGCAGCGCCAAGGCCGTCACCGCCTTCGCCGATCCCGCCCCGCTCTTTGCCGGCGTCACGCAGCGCACGATCACCTATCCCCGCGCCGACGGACTGCCGCTGTCGGGCTCGCTGTATCTGCCCGCCGGGTATGACGCGAAACGCGACGGGCCACTGCCGACGTTGCTATGGGCGTATCCGGCGGAGTTCACCGACGCGAAGGTCGCCGGGCAGACGGTCGACCAGGGCAACCGGTTCGTCCGCCCACGCGGTATCAGCCACTTGTTCCTGCTCACGCAAGGCTATGCGATCCTCGACAACCCGTCGATGCCGATCATCGGCGAAGGCGGCGTGGAAGCCAACGACACCTACGTCAAACAGTTGCAGCAGGATGCGCAGGCCGCAGTCGACGCGGTGGTCAAACTGGGTGTCGGCGACCGCAGCCGCATGGCGGTTGGCGGGCACAGCTACGGCGCGTTCATGACCGCCAATCTGCTCGCGCATACCGATCTGTTCCGCGCCGGCATCGCGCGGTCGGGCGCCTACAACCGCACGCTGACGCCGTTCGGCTTCCAGGCCGAACAACGCACCTATTGGCAGGCGACGCCGACCTATACGGAAATGAGCCCGTTCACCTACGCCGACCGGATAAAGGCACCGATCCTGCTGATCCATGGCGGCGCGGACGACAATAGCGGCACTTTCCCGATCCAGTCCGAGCGCATGTACGCGGCGCTGAAGGGCAATGGCGCGACGGTACGCTACGTCGTCCTGCCCAACGAGCCGCACGGCTATCGCGCGCTGGAATCGACCGAGGAAACGTTGTGGCAGATGACGGACTGGCTGGACCGCTACGTTAAACCGAAACAGACTGGATCGACGGTGGCAGCGATAGCCCCGAGAAAGTGATCGAGGTGCCGGTTATGGCCCGGAAGGGGGTAAAGCATTTGATTGGCAAAGGCCGTCTATAGGGCCTTCGTATCTACCTGCCGTGACTGGCGTCGGCGATGGCAGTCGGCCGGCTGCTTCAGCGAGCTAGGCGGTCGATAGTGCGGCCGCCGCGACGCCGTTTTCCCAAAAGATCAAAAATTGGAAATTGCCTCGACTGAGCTATCCTCGATAAATGCGCGTAAATTGGCCGCATAAGTGCGCCCGACTGGCAAGGTTGCTCCGCTGGAGAGTCTCACTGCGCGACCACCCGGCCCAGGCTGGGTGCCAGACATATGTCGTACATTGATGGCGTGGCTGCGATGGATACGCATGAAACCGGTCGGCAGAAGCGCCAAGACGGTTTTGAGCGTCATCGTCACCATGATCTCCCGTCCATCAGCCAGATGGAGGGTACAGTAATCGTCATCCGCTTTCAGAAAAACGATCTGCGAAGGAAGTATGATGTGGTGGCGCGCGCCATCGCGCAGGGTGACGGTCGGCTCACCGGCAGGCACAGGAGTGTCGTTCGCCTGAACCGGTCGCAGCACCGCTATCATACCGAGCGCGATGGCGGCGCCAGCAGCCGTCACGTAATAGACGGTATCGAGAAAGTTCGGGCCGGCGCGGCAGGCCCATATGGCGAGCAATATGGCCGCAACGAGTAGCATCGCGGCCCTGCGATCCCGCCTCATCGTTGCCGGTGCCACTACTGCCGCGATGGCAAGCAGCGCGACAACGAGCACAGCCAGTGCCTGACGATCGAGGCCGGGCAGGATCAGGAAAGGAACCGCCATCGCCACCGCTGCGCCGCTGCTTACCATCCGAGTCCGGGAGGGCAGGAAGACGCGGCAGGTCAGCGCGACAAGAAGCAGGCCCACGACTGCTGTCAGCCCAGCAAGTACCGTCAGGCGCGCGAGATGCCACGGGTAGGCATAGGGGATCGCGATCTTGCTGACCTCGATCAGCCCCTGCACGACGACCAGAACTAGAATCGTCATGGCGGGCAGGACCGATCTGCCGATCCGTCCGAGGACCAGGAAGACTCCCAGCAAGAGGAGCGCGCACGCAGGCACCACGAGCGTCATCAACGTAGGCAGGTAATGTCGCAGTGTGTACGCCTCGGCATCACGCGGCGTACCTATGCTCAGCCGGTGGATCGGCCGACCGACCGGAAACCAGCGATGATGCGCTGACAGGAGAATCGTCACGTGGTTGTTACCCGGACGGACGAGGCGTGGAGGTACGGGTATGCTGGCGGTATAAAGGCCCGGTGTCTCCGACGCCCGGTCTGCGCCCGGTACGCCGTTGCGGCCGATCAGGGATCCGTTCCAGAGGACCTCGGTGCTCGCCATCGCATCGATATCGACCGACAGCGGCGCATTGGTCTCGTCCGGCGAGATGGACACGACCGTAGACAGCGTCGTGACCGGCATCGTCAGCGTCATATGCTCGGGCACGACGGGATGGCATAGCGAGGGCCGGCCGGGATCGCATTGCTTCCATCGCGGGTCAGGCATCGCCCAGACTGGCAGGGCGACGCACAGGGCCAGAAGCAGGCAAAGGATACGACACGCCATCATCTCGCCAGGCTACCACGGAAGCGGCGGTCGTTCACCGATCAGCCCCGTCATTCACCGATCGATGGTTTTCTCGCGGGAGCATCGGACGGTAACTCGAGCCGCTGGCCCATCCTTGCGAGTATCCTTCACCATGTCTGCATTCCGCCTTGTCGCCCTAATTCTATCTGCCTCCGTTTCAATCCTGGTCGTGCCTTTGGCGGCCGCTGAAACCTGGATCGTCCGCACCGACCTTTGGGGCAATCCCGCCTTTTCGACACTCACGCTGGAGCGCGGCGACAAGGGTGTGACCGGCGACATCGATGGCGACAGGATCGAGGGGCGCTTGACCCGCGACCGGATGGCATTGACCGCCACCGACGGACAGGGCCGCGTATCGTCCTATGCGGTGCGACTGCGGGGGAGCGAGCTTACCGGCACGGCCGACATGCCGGACACCAACGATCCCGCCGCTAGGGCGTCGCATGCGGTCTCGGGATGGCGCGTACCTGACGGCAGCGGCGGACCGCGCACGATCGATTTCATCCCGACCGACTATTCCAACACCTGGAACGCCGATCGTCGCCCGGTCCTCGTCGTGCGGCCGGGTGACACGATCCACACCACCACGATCGACGCCGGTGGCGTGGACGAGCGTGGCAATACGCGCGCGCTGTTCGGCAATCCGCAGACCGGGCCGTTTTTCATCGCGGGCGCGCAGCCCGGCGACACGCTGGTCGTGCATATCCGCCGGCTGAAGCTCAATCGCGACTGGGCCGACAGCCTTGATATGGTGGTCGGGCGCGCATTGGGCACGTCGCTGGTTCCGGAAGCGGGGAAGCTGGGCAGGCCGGTGAAGTGGCTGCTCGACCGTGAGGTCGGTCGCGCCCGCCCTGAAAAGGCCGAGGGCGCACTTGCCGGCTATTCGGTGCCGGTCAAGCCGATGCTCGGCGGCTTGGCGGTCGCGCCCGGGTTCGGGATGCCAGCGATCTCGACCGGCGATACCGGACGGTTCGGCGGCAATATGGATTTCAACGAGGTCGTGGAGGGCAATACAGTCTACCTGCCCGTTCAGCAGCCAGGCGCATTGCTCTATTTCGGCGATGCGCACGCGCTTCAGGGCGATGGTGAGACGACGCAATATGCGCTCGAAACCTCGATGGACGTGACCGTCACGGTCGATGTCATCAAGGGCCGCGCGGTGTCCATGCCGCGCGTCGAGTCGCCAACGCAGATCATGGTGCTGGGGCAGGCAGGCTCGCTCGACGAGGCACTCAAGTTCGCCAGCACCGGCATGATCCAGTGGCTGCGGGAGGACTACGGCTTGACGCTATCGCAGGCGGCTCAGGTTCTCGGCACGGCAATGCACTACAGCGTTCCCAACCTGGCCGGGCGCAGCGTGGGGGTCGCCGCGCGCATCGAGAAGGCGCTGTTGCCGGCGAGGCGCTGATCAATCGACTCCTCGCGAGAGAATGGCAGTAAGAATGGCGCCTTCCCCATTTGGTAACAGGCGGCGCAACCCATCGCGCTGACGAGCAAGGTCGAGCTCGCTTCCTAAAACCTGTTCCCGTCTACTCCTTCCCGAAGCGTCCTCCCGCAGGTCGAGAACTGAGCCTTAGCAACCCGGCCACTTGAACCTGGCTAAGACCCAAAAGCACTCACGGTCGTTGCACAATTTGGCATGCGTTAGCGTTCCCGGCCTGAACCATACCTGATTCATCTCCTAGGACTGACGAAGCGCGCGCGCAGGTTCGGCCCGGGCGACGCGCCATGCCTGGCTGGCAACCGTCGCTGCGGCAATGACGAGCGCGAGCGCGCTGGCGGCGACGAAATAGACCGGCGACAGGTTGATCCGGTCGTCGAACCCGCCCAGCCAGTGCGACATCGCGAACCACGCGATCGGCCACGCGATCACGTTCGCAAGGAGGACCGGCTTGAGAAACTGAACCAGCAGCAGCCGCATCACGTCGCGGGTAGAGGCGCCCAGCACCTTGCGGATCCCGATCTCGTGGACCCGCCGCATGGTGTCGAACGCCGCCAAGCCATAAAGCCCCAGGCACCCGATCGCGACCGCCAGCACCGCGCCGGTCGTGAACAGCCGCGACCGCTGAACGTCCTGGCGATAAAAGGAATCGTACAGTTTCTGGTCGACCGTGATTGCGCCCGACGGCACATTCGGAGCGAGGCGACGCCATACCGATTCGACCTGCGCCAGCATCGTCGCGACGTCGCTATTGGTGCGAATGACGAGGACCGGGGCTGTGCCGCCATCCGCTCGATAGCTGTACGAGACGGCATTCAGCGGCTCGCGCGGAGTAGCGAAACGCATGTCGCCGACGACGCCGATGATCCGCGCCGTCCGGTCGCCCTGTGCGATGACCTGTCCGACGGCGGCGGCGGGGGTTGCAAAGCCCAGACGCTGGATCGCCGTGCGGTTGAGGATGACATTGTGGTCGCGCGTCTTCGTGCCCTTATCGTCCTGCTCCTCATCGATCGCGAAGCGGCGTGGGTCAAATCGGCGACCGGCGAGCAGCGCGACGCCATAGGTTTCGAAAAACCGCTCGCCGACGGTCGCCTGGAGGATCATCGGCGGTTCGTCGGTCGCACCGGCACGGTGCATGGCGCTGATCGAATAGCTGCCACCAGTGGGTGCGATTCCGCTGGTCGTGGTGGCTACAACCCCTGAAGTGGTGCGGATTGCAGTGGCAAGCGCTGTGCGTTGCACGCGATCAACGGCCGCGGCACCATATCCCGGCACCATGATCAAACCGTGGCGCGAGAAACCGATATCGGCGTTCTGGACGTGCCGCGTCTGCGCGACGAGTATTCCGGTGCCGATCATCAGTGCGATCGCGATCGCGAACTGAAAAATGACCAGCATCTTACGTAACCGCGCGCCCGGACGATCGCCGCCTGGCGTTCGCGCCGACGCCAGCACGCCCGCGGGTTGAAAGCGCGAAATCACGAAGGCGGGATGGAACCCGGCAAGAACCGACACCGTCACGATCAACAGCGCGAGTGGGACCAATATCGAGTCCGATCCCCAGTAGACGATCGCCAGGGTGGTGCCGCCGGTGGCGTTCACAAAAGGCAGCGCGACTTCAGCGAGCGCCAACCCGATCAGCGTTGCCAAGGTCACCGCAATCAACGCCTCGCCAAGCAACTGCACGACGAGTGCTCCACGGGTCGCGCCGACGACCTTGCGCAGCGCAATCTCACGCGCGCGTAGCGCGGCGCGCGCGGTTGCGAGATTGATGTAGTTGATCACCGCAAGCAGCAGCGCGACGGTGCCTACCGTGCCGAGTACGGTAACCACTGTCCCCACGGTGTCCGCAGCAAGATGTACGCCGGCCAGCGGCACGATGCCGGTCTTGGCTATATCAACCATGCCGACCGGAAAATCAGGATCGGGGTGGCGTTTGACGAACGCCGCCAGGTCGCGCGCTACGCGTGCGGCGGCGGCATCGTCGGGAAACGACAAGAAAGTCCGGAACCCCTTGCCGCGCTGTGCCGTCGCATCGGCCGGAATGGGCGTGAACAGGTCGCTAGCGTAGGATATGTTGCCCGGCAGCGGCCGCAATACGGCTCCCACCCGGTACAGATGGGGCGCACCATCGAACAGGACGGTCAGCGTTCGCCCGATCGAGGAGCCGTGGCCGAAATACGTCTGCGCGGCGGCGGTGGTTATGACGATGCCATCGGGTCGCGCGAGCGCGGCAACCGGATCGCCTTCGACCGACGGAAACGGGAAGAGCTGGAAGTAGGCCGGGTCGACCTGTCCCATCGTTTGCGCAACGCTGACCGTACCGTTCTGAACCGCGACGTCGTACTGGAGCAACCGCGCACCCGTCGTGCCAGGATAGTCGGCCTTCATCTGGGCCAACATCGGCGGCAGCGAGGGAATCTCGACCTTCGGATTGCCGGGAAACTGGAGCGTGCGCTCGATCATCCAGACGCGCTCCCATCCCGACAGCACGCGGTCGTATCCCGTCTCGAAGCGGACGAAGAGGAAGAGGAACAGCACCAGGAACACGGCGATCCCGAGCGCGAGCCCGCCGATGTTGAGGATCGCGTAGAGGCGATGCCGGGTGAGCGAGCGATACAGCGTCAGAAACATCGATCGGCCCCTATTCGTGGCGCAGCGCGCGCGCGGGCTCGGCGCGGGCGACACGCCACGCTTGGCCGAAGACAGTGGCACTCGCGATCAGCATCGCGGCGAGCGAGGCGCCGACGAAGAACATCGGCGACAGCGAGATCCGGTCGTCGAACCCGCCGAGCCAGCGCTGCATCGCGACATAGGCGAGCGGCCACGCGACGAGGTTGGCGAGGATCACCGGCCGCAGGAACTGCCCGATCAACAGCCGCAGCACCTCGGCGGTCGAGGCGCCGAGCGTCTTGCGGATACCGATTTCCTTGACGCGCCGCGCGGTGTCGAACGCCGCCAGGCCGTAGAGCCCGATGCAGCCGATCAGGATCGCTAGCACCGCACCGATCGTGAACAGCCGCGAGCGTTGCGCATCGGCCTTGTAATAGCGCTGGTACAGATTGTCCTCGACCGAGCGCGCCTCGAACGGAACGCCCGGCACGACGCGCTTCCACGCCGCCTCGAGCGCCGCCATCATCGTCTTCGCGTCGGCTCCGGCATAGCGGACCGCTGCGAACGGCGAGAGGATGTCGACCGTGTTGTAGGTGTAGGCGACCGGCGTGACGGGGTCGCGCGGGCTCCTGAAGCGCAGATCGTCGACCACGCCGATGATCGTCGAGTCCCGCTCGCCGTCGTTGATCGCCTGTCCCAATGCCGCCGTCGGCGACGCGAAGCCCAGCGCGGTCACCGCCGTCCGGTTGATCACCACGTTGGGCCCTGCCCGCTTGCGTTCGGCGGGCGTCAACAGGCCGCGGTCGTCGGCATGCGCGGCGTCGAACAGGCGGCCCGCCACGAGACGCGCGCCGTACACGCGGAAATAGTCGCGACCGGTACCGACATCCATCAAGGATATCTTGCCGCCGGACGCTCCTGCGCGGCCGTACCCCGAGAAATTGGTCGTGCTCTGGTCGCCCGGCGCGTTGTTGGCGACCGTGACGCCGGTGACGCCCGGTACCGACGCGAGGCTGCGCAGGATCGCGGCGCGCTGGGGTGAATCGATCCCGCCATTCATCAGCGATCGCACGATCATCAAACCATCACGGCGAAAACCGAGGTCGGCGTCACGGATATGCTCGGTCTGCTTGAGCATGACCCCGGTCGCGATGGCGAACGCGATCGCGATCGCGAACTGCACGACGACCAGCGCGCTGCGCAGCCGGGTGCCGCTGCGCCCACCACCGGGCGCCCGCGTCGACGCGAGCACCGCGGCCGGGCGGAACCCCGACAGCACGAACGCGGGATACAGCCCCGCGACCAAAGCGATGCTCAGGACCAGCAGGACCAGCGGCAGGACCACGCCGTTCCATCCGACGTAGCGGATCGCCAGCGTCGTCCCGCCGAGCGCGTTGATGAACGGCAGCGCGATCTCGGCGAGCGCGAGACCGATCAGCGCCGCCACCGCGACGGTCGCGAGCGCCTCGCCCAGAAACTGGCGCACGAGCGACCACCGGGTCCCCCCCAGCACCTTGCGCATCGCCACTTCGCGCGCGCGCAGCCCGGCACGGGCAGTGGCCAGATTGACGTAGTTCACGATCGCGATCAGCAACGTCAGCAGCCCGACCGCACCCAATGTCGTGACGATCGCGCGATCACCCGGACTATACAGATGCATCGCGGTCAGCGGCCGCAGCGACTGGAAATACTCGCCTTTCTTCAAATTTCCGCCGGCATAGGCGTGGCGATCGAGGAACGCCGGCAATTGCGCCTCGAACGCCCGCGCGGCGGCGGCATCGGGGAACCGCAGCAGCGTGGTAAGTGATGCGCTGCCCCAGTGATCCCACCGTTCGTTGCCGAACCGCGTCCGTGCCAGTTGCGCGAACATCTCGCTCTTGATCGTGACGTCGTCGGGCATGTCGCGCAGCACCGCGCCGACCCTGTAGGGATAGGTCGTCCCATCGATCGACAGTTGCAGCGTCCGGCCGACCGCCGACTGGCTTCCGAAATATTTCCGCGCGGTCTTCTGCGTGACCACCAGGCCGTTCGGATCGGCAAGCGTTGCCGCAGGATCGCCCTCGACCGCGGAAAAGCGCATGAGATCAAAGAAATTCGGATCGACCGTGGCCAGATCCTCGGCCGTCGCCTGCCCGCCCTGCTGCACGGTCGCGGCCGTGTTTGAATATCGCGTGCCGACCAGTTGCGGGTAGTCCGCCTGCAGGATCTTGAGTTCGTTGCCCATCGTGTTCGGGCTGGTGTCGGCCGGATAGCCTGGCATCACATACCGCTCCTCGATCACCCACAACCGATCCTGTAGCGGCAGCACGCGGTCGTACCCGGTCTCGAACCGAACGAAGAGGAACAGGACGAGGAACGTCGCGATCCCCAGCGCGAGCCCGCCGATGTTGAGGAGCGCGAACAACCGGTGGTGAGCGAGCGAGCGATAGAGACTGGTGAGCGCGGACATGGCGGTTCCTTCAGGCGTCGCTAACGGGCTTGGGGCCGGGCTTGGTCGCGGCGAGATGGCGGACGAGGACCATCACGAGCAGCATCAGCACGATCATCTGGAGCGAGCGGCGCATCATGCCGCCCGCCGTGCCGACGACAGGATCCGGCCGTCGAGCATATGCACCGTCCGCTTGGCGATATCGGCGTGCGACGGGCTGTGCGTGACCATCACGATCGTCGCGCCTTCCGCATTGAGCTGGCCGAGGATGTCCATCACCTGCGCGCCGTTCTCGGTATCCAGATTGCCGGTCGGCTCGTCCGCGAGGATCAGCCGAGGCTCCCCGACGATCGCCCGCGCGATCGCCGCGCGCTGTTGCTGACCGCCCGACAATTGATGCGGGTGATGCCGCTGGCGATGCGCGATGCCGACCCGGTCCATCGCTGCCGCCACGCGCTCCTTCTTCTCGCGCGCGGGCATCGTGCGATAGGCGAGCCCCAACGCGACGTTCTCGGCGATCGTCAGTTCGTCGATCAGGTTGAAGCTCTGGAACACGAAGCCCAGCCGGTCGCGACGCAGCTTGGCGAGCTCGGCTTCGGGCGCGCGCGCGATGTCGGCGCCCTCGAAAAGGTATCGACCCTCGGTCGGCCGGTCGATCGTGCCGATGATGTTGAGCAGCGTCGACTTGCCGCAGCCCGACGGTCCCATGATCGCGACGAATTCGCCCGCCTCGACGGCGAGGTCGATGCCGCCGAGCGCGGTCGTCTCGATCTCGTCCGAGGCATAGGTGCGGCTGAGGTCCTGTAGCTGGATCATATCGAATCCTATCGGATGAGGAGGGTCTGGAAGGGGGTGTAGGTGCCGAGCGCGGTCGTCACGATCCGCTCGCCGGGGGCGAGGCCGGAGACGATCTCGACCTGATCGGGATTGCGGCGGCCGGTGACGATTGCGCGCCTGACGGCCTTCGCGCCGCTATCGCCGGGGCCATCGAGTACGAACGCCGTGGTGCCGCCGGCATCGAGCCAGCCCCCTGACGGTGCCACGATCGCAGGCCGGTCCGCGCCGAGCACGAGCCGCACGTCGAGTGTCTGGCCGCGGTTCAGCCCCGCGGGCACGGTACCGCGAAAACCGAGTTCGACGCGAAACCGGCCCTGGGTGACCTGCGGCAGGATCTTGATGACCGACATCGGATAGCTGCGCCCATCGATATCCGCCATCGCCGCCAACCCGGACCGAACGCGGCCGAGATAGAATTGATCGACATCCGCGGTCAGCTTCCACTGTCCTTCGGAGTCGATCTGGCCGACCGGATCGCCAGCCTTGAGCGTCTGCCCGGGCTGGAGCGCGAAGGCGGTGAGCCGCCCCGCGACGGGCGCGCGCAGCACCAGTGCGGACAGGCTCGCCCGGACCATCGCGAGGCTCTCGCGCAACTGTTGTGCGGTCGCGGCGATCCCCGATGACTGGTCGGCGAGCGTCGCCCCTGCCTCGGCAGTCCCACGATCGAGCGCAGACACACGCGCCTGCTGATAGCCGACATCCTCGCGCACCGGATCGATCGCGGCACGCGTGATGATGCCCTTGTCGTACAGCACCTGCTTCTGCGCGAGCAGAGTGCGCGCCTTGGACAGCGCGTTGCGGGCCTCGGCCAGATCGCGCGCGCCATCCAGCCGCGTATTCTGGACCGACAGCCGCTGACCGCTGATCGCGCTCAACTGCCCGACGATCTCGGCGGAACGGCTGGCGACGTCGAGTTCAAGCGACGGATTGGACAAACGAGCGAGCGGGGTGCCGGCCGCGACCATCGCGCCGTCGCTCGCGGCCAGTTCCGCGACCTGCCCGCCCGAGATCGCGGTCACGAACACGGTGCGCAAGGGTGCGACCTCCGCGCGGAGCGGCACGAAGTCACGGAACGGTGCGCGCACGACATTGCCGGTACGGATCGCGGCGGCATCAACCGTCAGCGCATTGGCGCCGGGCATCAGCAGCCACAGCAGCACCGCCGCAGCCACCGCCACGAGCGCAAGCGCACCGCGCACGATCCGCTTGCGCCGCTTGGCGTGCGGCCGCTCGATACGCCGGTCCATCGCGGCGCCCGTTCCTGGCAGGGTCGTCTCTGTCATGCGGACAGTGTACGGGATCGAACACCGCAAACCTAAGCGACTGTTAGACAACGAGTTTATAGGCGAAGTTGGCGGGACGGCCATTGCGACTGTACCAACTGTCCGTTTCCGGACACTATGACGGCCATGTCAACCGAATCGCATATTCTGGTCATCGACGACGATCCCGACATCGCCAAGGCGGCGCGGCTGTTGCTCGAGCGGCACGGTATGCGCGTGTCGACCGCAGCGAACCCGGAGGTGGCCTGGGTGCTGCTCGCGAGCGAACGGGTCGACGTCATCCTGCTTGACCTCAATTTCGCGCGCGGCCGGACCACCGGCGAGGAGGGTTTCGCGATGCTCGACCGGCTGATCGCGGCGGACGCGCGCGCGGTCGTGATCGTCGTCACTGGGCATAGCGGGATCGCGGTCGCCGTCCGGGCGATGCGCAACGGCGCAACCGATTTCGTGATCAAGCCCTGGAACAACGAACGCCTACTGACCACGGTCGAACGCGGGCTTGCACTTCGCCGCGCAAAACTGGAAAGCGCGGCGACCCCGCCCGTTCACGACAGCATCCTGCTCGGCGAAAGTGCCGGGATCGCGCGCGCGCGCGACCTGATCGCTCGCGTCGCACCCACCGCAGCGCCGATCCTGATCCACGGCGCCGCGGGCACCGGCAAGACGCTGATCGCCCGGCTGATCCATCAGGCCTCGCCACACGCCGGCCTACCGTTCGTCACCTTGGACGCCGAGACTGCGGACGCCGCCGTCATCGCCGAGCGAACGGCAGCGGCCGCTGGCGGGTTGCTGGTGATCGACCATATCGACCGACTGCCTCGTGCGTTCAACGGCGTTCTACTGTCTGCGCTTGATGGCATCCGGGTCATCGCGACCACGCGACTGGATCGCACCGGCGTTCGAGGGGCGATCGGCGAAGACCTGCTTGACCGGGTCGGAACGATCGAAATCGCCCTCCCTCCGCTCGTTGATCGCGCGGGCGATGCGGTGCTGCTCGCACGCCATTTCCTCGCGTTGTTCGCCTACCGCCACGCCAAGCCGCTCAGACCACTCGACGCAGACGCAATGCAGGCGATCGCGGCGGATCGCTGGCCCGACAACGTCCGCGGCTTGCGTCAGACGATGGAACGTGCGGTGCTGCTCGGCAATGGCGAGACCCACGCGATCGGCGACCTCCTGCTTTCGCCCGGCGCCATCGAGCCGCAATTGTTCGCACCCGACCTGTCGCTCGCGCGGAACGAGGAAACGCTGATCACCGCAGCGCTCGAACGCCACGCCTTCAACGTCAGCCGCGCCGCCGCTCAGCTCGGATTGACCCGCGCGGCGCTCTACCGGCGGATGGCGCGCTATGGCCTCTGACCGGACGCGCGCGGCGGTACGCGCGCTGGTGATAGCAGCAGCCGGTGCCGGTGGTGCGGTTGCAGCCACACGCGGTCTGTACGCCACCGCACTGCTCGCCGCGATGATCGCGATCTGGATCGCCGCACTCGACCTGGTCGACGCTGGTCAGCGCTCGCCAACGCCAGCGCCACCAATCCCGGCCGCTTCTGCCGGAGAAGAGGAGCGGCGGCGCCTGAACGCGTATCTTGATTTGTCGCCTGCGCCTTTGGTCGCGCTCGACGACGGCCGGTTGCGCGCCGTCAACCGTGCCGCGCGGCGATTGCTCGGCGCAGGCGACCTCGTCGCCGATCCGCCTGAGGGACTCGTTACCGCGCTCGCGGACACCCGCCCAGGACGCACCACCACCATCGAGATCGGGCCTGACAGCGACATCCGGAGTTTCGCGCTCGCCACCGGCGACCTCGCGCTCGCAGGGCGGATGACGCGGATCGGGGCGCTGATCGACATCGACGCCGAACTGAAGGCCGCCGAGGCTGCCGCATTGCGCGAACTCGTCCAGGTCTTGAGCCACGAGATCGTCAACGCCCTCACCCCGATCGCCTCGTTAGCCCAGACCGCGGTGGCGATGCTCGACGATCCGGACCCGATGCTGCCCAAGGTGCGCGACGCGGTCGAGACCGTTGCGCGCCGTGCCGCCAGCCTGCACCGTTTCGGCGAAAGCTACCGTGCATTGGCGAGGCTGCCCGCCCCCTCGACGGAACGAATCCCTCTCGCTGGATTCGTCAGCGATCTGGCGGCGCTGTTTACGACGCGATGGCCGACGATCGCGTTTACGACCGATCTCCTGGATGCACCGGCCTATCTGCTGGCCGACCCGGATCAATTGACTGCAGCGCTCTGGGCGGTGTTGCAGAACGCAGCCGAGGCGTTGCACGGTTCGCCCGATGCGCGGGTCACGCTCACCATCTCCGCCCTTGTCGGCCAAACCCGGTTCACGATGACCGACGCCGGCCCTGGTATTCCAGCTGCAAGCCAAGCCGACATCTTCCGCCCCTTCTTCACCACCAAGACAGAAGGCACGGGTGTGGGTCTGGCGCTCGCCCGGCAGATCTTCCGCGGCCACGACGGCGATCTCAGCCTCGTACAATCTCTACCCGGTAAAACGCGGTTCGACGCCACAGTTCCTTCCAGTCCGACCAGCTGAACAGGCATCAGCAAATACAAATGGCTAATGCGTCGAGCATAGCAGTAACTCAGCCGGTCGTTCATGTTTGCGGCTTCGCCGGTCTGCCGCCGCCGTTTCCATTCAGAAAGCTTCCAACAACAGATCAAGCAGATACTGCGACGCTGGCGTCAGCGGCAGGCTGTGCCGCCGCACGCAAGACAGACGTATCATGCCCAGCGGATCTACGATCGGTAGACGAGCAAATGCATCGGCAGCAGGCCACCGTTCTGTCCAAACGGACGGAACGAGAGACACCGCATCTGCGGCCTCAAGGAGCAGGAGGGTGGTCAGCATCGATGGCGCGATCGATATTGGCGTCGGAGCCACAAGGCCGTTTGCGGCAAAGACGGTATCCAGATGGTCCGCTTCGGCGCCGGCGAAACCCGCCTGGACCCAGGACGCATCGATAAGGTCGCTCAACCTACTGGCGTTCCGCCAACGACTCTCGCGTCGGGTCACGATGATGCGCGGTATCTCCAGGACCGTATCCGCCGCGAGACTAGCATGCAGACCTTCGTCGCCGCCGGCGCCGACGAAGTAATCCAGCGTGCCATCAAGCAGACGCATCTCAAAATCTTCGGCAAGGCCATCCAGGATCGTCAGTCGCACCAGCGGCCATCGCTCGCGAAATCGCCCGATGATCCGGGGAATGAACAGGATCTGCGCACTGGCCGACATACCGATAACGACACTGCCTTTCTGCACGCCCTGATCCTGCGCCGCTTCATCCTCGCTACGCCTCACTTCATTCTGGATGCGCTTGGCGCGCAGCCAGAAACGCGACCCCGCCTCGGTTAGTGTTGCACCATTACGGCCGCGTTCGAAAAGCGTGACGCCCAGATGCTGTTCAAGTTCGCGGAGACTTCGACTGATCGCGGACTGTGCGATCCCCAGCGAACGTGCCGCGCCGTGCAGGCTTGCATGACGGGCGACGGCATCAAAATAGCGCACGTGGTGCAGTTTGATATTTGATCTCCAAAACGCATCGGAACGATAAAACCGATGCCTTACCACGCCGCCTGCGCACAGCCATCTCTAGTCGGACATCATAACCAAGAGGATTTCGCATGGTCACGCAGGTCACCAATTCTGTCGCGCTCGTCACGGGTTCCGCACAGGGCATCGGCAAGGCGATCGCTGTGCGACTGGCCGCTGACGGCCATGATGTCGCCCTCAACGACATTCCCGCCAATTCCGACACGCTGGAGGCGACTGCGGAGGAACTGCGCGCTTCGGGCCGCAAGATCACCACCGTTCTGGCGGACGTGTCGGTGCCTGAGCAGGTTACGGCCATGGTCGACAAGGTCGTGGCGGACCAGGGCGAACTGAACGTCATGGTCGCCAATGCAGGCATCGCGCGCGTTACGCCGTTGCTGGAGATGGACCCGGCGGAATGGGACCTGGTGATGGGCATCAACGCCCGCGGCGCTTTCCTGTCCTACACGACCGCTGCCAAGCAGATGATCAAGCAAGGCAAGGGTGGCAAGATTATCGGTGCCGCGTCGATTGTCGCGTTCAGGCCGTTTGCGATGCTCGCACATTACTCGGCGTCCAAATTCGCGGTACGCGGCCTGACCCAGGCGGCGGCTATGGAATGGGCAAAGCACAAGATCACCGTGAATGCCTACTGCCCAGGCATTGTCGGTACCGGAATGTGGGACCTGATCGATGAAAAGCTCTCAGCCGAGGAAGGCATTCCGCGCGGCGAAGCGCTCAAGAAATATTCGGAAGCGATCCTGATGGGCCGGGTTTCTGTGCCTGAGGACGTGGCGAAGCTGGTCTCATACATGGCGTCCCCCGACAGCGACTATATGACGGGCCAGTCGGTGATGATTGATGGCGGCATACAGTTTTCATGATCGCCTGAACCTGCCGACCGCGTGCCCTGCTTTTAAGCGGCGCGGTCGGCCGCTTTTCCGGACCTCAAGGAACCCCCAAGAGCTGGATGAAGCGCGCGAGCATAGGCTCGGCATTATTCGCGAAGGCGGCGATCGGCTGTTCAGGAACCCGCGGTCACTCTGGACTGACGTGCGTTCAGCATGGGTGCACTTGAAGATTCGCCGATTTCGACCCGCTTTCGGCGTCCTCCCGTCAGCTTGCGAGAACTGACAATGTTTGGTCGCCAGTTTGCTGCTTGAGCATGAGCGACTATCTCCTTGGCCTGCTAGAAGGTCGTGCTTTCGACGACACTCGCGGCGAATGGCCCGCTGGAACCACTCCCCGTCATTCCAAGCCAGTTCCCCGCCACCGATGTTCGGACGTTCGTTCATGTAGGAAGCCTCCCCCCTATAACTCCATGAAACGACGACGGATTGGTTCCGATAGCGGCAGATTGAACGGCAGAGCGTGTAGCCGCGAAGCCCGCTAGCCGACCGAGCCCGTCCGCATCAACTCACGCACGTCGGCGGCGACCTGGTTGTTGGCGCCGAGCCGCTCGATCAGCTGGGCCTGACGGCTCCCGCGCAAGCCTGCGGTGGTCAGATGCTTGTCGCGGACGTAGGTGTAGACGCCGCTGACCGCGAATGCCGAAACATGCGCGACGTGCGCCTTTTGTGCGGCCCGCGTTGCCGTGAAGGTGTCGGACTCGAAGAACGCGCGACGCGTCAGCGGGCTTTCGAACGCCAGTTCCACGACCGCGATCAACGCGCGCTCGTCAGGTACGAGGTGATCGACGTTGGGCGCTGGCGGCGCAGGCTCGGCGTTGTCGTACCGGTCCGGCAGGTGCAGCCGCAGTTTCAGCACCGCGGGGTCGCCGGCCAGCGTCTCGGCGAACTCAGTCATGAACGTCGCGAACGTCGCGGCGTCGCTATCCGCCGCGCCGAAGTGGACGTGCATGCGGTCGAAGCCGTCGTCGCCATTGGGGATCGGGTCGGCGATACGGTCGACCAGCGTGCGCGATCCGTTGGGCAGCGCATAGGCGATGGTGGCGGCGAACATGTTCTGCTCGTCGGCGAACAGGATGTGGCTCGCCGCATTGAACACATCCTGGTCGGCCTTCGAGGCGAAGCCGATCTCGACGCCGCCGTCGAGTTCATAGTCGTCGAACGGCGCGATGCCGGCGATCGCTGGCCAGAGATGCGCGTCCTGCTCGCGGTTCAGGTGGTTCTGGACGTACCAGCCGAGACCCGGGATGCGCGAGCACAACGGGCCGTGGACGTCGCGCCAATAGGTCGCGAACACGTCGTGCGACACGCGGGGACGGCGCAACACCGTCGTGTAGCTGTTGATGGCTATGCTGTCGTCGCGCGTCGCGTAGTTGGTCGTGGTCGAGACTTTGGGCATGGGGGAGATCCTGTCAGCAAGGGGGGTTCAACGCGCGTCCGTCGGGAAATGCGGCAGGACATGCGTTGCGAGTTCGTCGGCGACGTCCGCGAACGGGCGCCGGGATGGCTTGGGGTTGAGCGCGACGTGCGCGACGCCCTCGTCACGCTGGCGTTTCCAGAGTTCGATCAGCGCGTTACGGCCGCTGCGGATACCGCCGGCAGCGTATGCCATAGGTGCGTCGGGATCGGCGAGCAGGTCGAACATCGCGCCATAGCCATAGGGCTTGTACGCCCCGCCGGCCGTAGCCGTCCGCCACCGCGCGAGTACGTCGGGCAAACGCTGAGGATCGCTCAGATGCCATATCCAGCCGTCGGTGTTCTCGCCGAGCCATTCCAGCGTCTGTCCCGCTCGCCCGATCGCGAGGATCGGCAGCCGCGGTCCGACAGGCTTGGGCACCATGTCGATGGTACCGTCGAGCGTGCCGTAGTGGCGCGACGCATGGCGGGCGAACGACTGTTCGGTCGCCGCGCGAATGACGCCGATCGCATCGCGGTAGCGATCGGCACGGTTGCCGAGATCGCTGTCGAAGGCCGCGAACTCGGACGGACGGTCGCCGGTCGAGAGGCCGAGCAGGAACCGCCCACCCAACAGCTGGTCGACACTGGCCGCCTGCTTGGCGACGATCAGCGGGTCGCGAAGCGGCAGGACGATCCCTGCCGTACCGATCGCGATGCGCGTGGTCTGCGCGGCGAGCCAGCCGGCATAGACCATCGGATCGAGGACCTGCCCGACATCGCCGAAGCCCGGATCGTAGAACGGCACGTCGCGCAGCCAGATCGCAGCGAAGTCGAGCGCATCGACTTTCCGCGCCAGCGCCGCATGATCCGCGAGCGTCGGCCACGGCGCGTTTGGATAGGCTTCGAGCGGGGCGATGAAGCCCAGTGTCAGCCGCCCGGGCTGGAACACGCGCGCATGGGCGGCATGTCCCGCCAGGTCTGGGGCCAGCGTGTCCATCAGCCGGCGCTCCGGACCTTCAACCGGTTCACCACCGGCGTGACCAGCACCGCGAGGAGCGCGATCGCGGCAGCGACATACCCGACCGCGCCGAGGCCCATGTGTTGGATCACCGACCCGCCGATGATCGCGCCGAGACCGATCCCGGCATTGGCCATCGACACGTTGAGCGTCCCGGCCAGCGCCTGCGCGTGGCTCGCCGACTGCATCACGCGCACCTGACAGATCGGATATAGCGCGGTGTTGGCGATGCCCCAGACCCCCAGCGCGACCACGAGCCAGACAGGCGAGCCCACGATCAGAGTCGTCGCGGCCATCCCGATCGCCAGCACCAGCGACGTGATCGCCGTCACCAGCAATGGGCCCCGACCGACGAACTGCCCGCCCAGCCAGTTACCCGCGAGCCCGACGATCCCGAAGCCCATCAGCCACCAACCGACCTGACTCGCCGGGATATGCGCCATCTGCTCGAGGGTGTCGGCGAGATAGGTGTAGGCGGTGAACATCGCGGTGAAGACGATCACCGACAGCACGACGTTCCCGAGGAAATACGGGTCCTTCAGTATCCGCGCCTGCTCGGCCAGTTTAACGCGTGCCGGTCTCGCCAGCGTCGGCATGACCACCAGCAGCAGCACAGCCATCAGCAGCGACAGCCCGGACAGGCGCCAGAACGTCCCGCGCCAGCCGAACGCGGTCGACGCGAGCGTGCCGAGCGGAATGCCGAGCACCATCGCGCCGGAGATGCCGAGATAGACGTTGGCGACGGCCTTGCCCGCTTTCTCAGGGCCAGCCAGTTCACCCGCGGTCTCGCTCGCCGTGCCCCAGAACACTGGCAGGGCCAGCGCGGGCAGGAACCGCGCCAGGCCGAGCACCCAGATGTCCGGAGCGGCCGCCGCGAGCGCGTTGGCGGCGGCGAAAATCACGAGGATAACGACGAATAGACGCTTACGTTCGAAATGCGACAGCATCGCAGTCAGGAACGGCCCTGCAAGCATCACGGTGAACGCGAACAGCGTCACGAGTTGTCCAGCAACCGTGATCGAGATTCCAAGGTCTCGCGCGAGGCTCGGCAACAGCCCGACGATTATGAACTCGGTGGTAACGATCACGAACGCGGATATCGCCAGCAGTAGCACGGCGAGGCCATGCCCCGCGGGCGTGGCGCCGGGCGGTGCGGCTTGGATCGATTGGCTGGGTGACGACATTGGCAAAGCTCCTGAACGGCGCTCTCTCTACGCGCGACAAAAACGTGCGTCGTGCGGCATGAATTCGTGCATAGCCGGACAATAATTCCACAATGGACTTGGGCAGCACTATCAACTGGCGGTTTGCCCGCGAGAGCGGGCGGGTCGAGGAGCGCCCGATGCGAAGCCGGATCGTCCTTTGAAGTGCAGAAGCTCAGGTTGGAGCGGTAAGAACAGGGTTCGGCATAGCCCAACTTGCGACGTGGTTGATCAAGGACGACCTCGATAATGGTGAACTCGTCAAGATCCTTCCGGAACTGGCAACCGTCGGCCTTCTGCTTCGTCTGTATGGCGGAGAAGTCGACAGCTTGCTCCGAAGGTCAACGCGGTACTCAAGCTACTAACCGATGGATTGTAGCAATGCGGGCTGCGGTCCTTGCTTTGGAGGGCAGCGGTCTACGCTAAGCCGCGCCTGTTCGATGCTCCGGAACGACGGCGCGTAGGCTCAAGTTACGTGCAACTTCCCAAAGAAGCGCAACAGGGCGGCGTCGATTGACGATGCGCCGTCTTCGACCAACCGTGAGTCCATGCGGACCTTAGCTGCCATCCCCGTAGTGCTCTGTGTCGCGACGGATACATCTGTCACCAGACGCCCGATCAGGTCCAGGTCTGTAGCGGTTCCATCCACATTACGGCTGATGACCTGACCGCTCTGCGCCTGTTCGCCAATGCTCGAAGCGAGATCATCGGTGCCGCGAGCCATCTCCTCGACCATAGCGCGGATATGCAACAGGCCGGCGTAGGCTGCCCCGGTGCCGCGTTGCATGCCAGCTATCTGCTCGGCAATTTCACCTGTAGCTTCCGCGGTTTGCGCGGCCAACGATTTCACTGCGTCGGCAACGACTGCAAAGCCCTTTCCGGCTTCGCCGACGCGGGCCGCCTCCATGGCGGCGTTCAACGCGAGCAGCTTGGTTCGTGCGGCAATACTCGTGATAACTCCGACGATTGCACCAATTGCACGGGAGTCATTCTGGACGTCCGTCATATCTTGTGCGAGCCGGGCCGCGCAGTCCGCAGCCCTTGCGCTGAGATCGGCAGACAAACGTGTACTCTGGCTGGACTGACTGATCGCGCCCGTAAACTGATTCGTTGCCGCAGCGATATCCGTCGCCCCATCGATAGCTCGCCTAACGGCTACGCTAACACTATTCAGTTCGCGGGTTGCGTCGGTCGAATGATCCTCGAGTTCTCCCGATGTCGTGGACAATTGTCCGGCCGCTCCGCGAAGTTCGGCAAGGACATTCGCTATCTCTCCTTCCAACGTGGTTGCGGCCTGCCGGACGATACGGTCACGTTCAGCCTCGGCTATCTGTGCCGTACGCCGCGCATCTTCAACCTGACGTTCGCGCTGAATCTCTGCCAAGCGCTGCCGGCCATTATCAGCTTCCAACCGCCCGCGCGCCACTACCGAGGCACGAAAGACCTCGATCGCTCGCGACATCCGGCCTATCTCATCGTGTCGTTCCCCGTGCGGTGTGCGGCCTTCTGCATCACCTCCGGCGATCACCGCCAACGTGTGCTCGATGTCCAGCAACGGGCGAACGATGGTTCTCTGGATGATCAGCACCGTGCCGTATGCGGCTAGAGAAAACAGGATAATGCCCGCCGCGATACTGATCGCTACTTCCTGCTTCTCCAGATCATGGGCGGTGCGGAACAGACGCTCGACCTCGACTTCCTGTCCAGCGATGAGGGTATCGGCGATCTTGGATGCCATCCGCTCGTTGGGACGGACGTCATCGCGAAAGACGGTCCACGCCCGACTCTGGCGATGCTTCGTGGCGTCGTCGGCCATGATCGCCAACTGACGTAATACGATTGTCTGACTATCTATATATGGACTCCGTGCACTCAGCCCCGCGCTGGCGCTCCGAACCAGTTGGCCAAGCTGCGTCCGCATCTGGATTGACCGTTTCGCGAATTTCCCGTGGATGATCGCGAGCTCGCGAGGATTGCGTTCGAGCAACAGATTTAGCGCGTCGCGTTGCAACGAGCGGCTGATCGACCGCACCTCGATCAGGCTAATCCGAACGATCTGGCCGGCATTCGCCGCGTCGCGCGCAGTCTGAACACGTCCTCTGGTACCGTGTCCGATCAGGCCCAGAAGGCACACCAATCCCAACATGATGGCGACGGGTATCATCAGTCGCGCCACCATGCTCTGGGACCACAGCCTTAAGGTTCGATTTTTCATAGGCGGGCGCTACGGCGCGCATCTTAACCCTGTGTGACAAACGCGGTCGCCAGTTCACCAGCTAGAACATGCCCGCCGACCAGCGCGAGCGTAGTTCCTATCCCCGCCAGTGGCGTAGCCGCATCATCATCGAACTTACCATGAGTGATCAGACGATCAGACGATCAGCACGACACTCGTCCCGCTTGCCGGGGGCTGATCCCCGCCCCTAGTCCCAGAAGGTCTTGCGATCGTGGAGATCGTCATACGCCTCGGCCGCGGCGTCGATGAGCTTCGATTTTTTCCGATGCGCCAGCAGCCTCTTCGCGCCAGGCTCGTCACGCAGGCCCAACCGGTCCAGAACCGTCGGCACCGTCGCCATATCGTTCAGTGCGCCGAGCTGATCCTGCAGCTTCTCCAGCACCCCCACGAATTTTTGGTAGCGACGTGCGCGCTTCTTGCCCAGGAAAACGGAACCGAGAAACTCCGCGCCATAGCGGAGCCGTTTGGCGGTCTTGCGGACTTCGTGCCGTCCCTCGTCCGTCTGTGTGGGAAGCGACCGCCCACGCTTGCTGACGCGCCGACGCAGCGAGTGCAGCGTCTCCGCCGCGAACTGCCTCGCCGACGCGTCTCGAGCATCGCGTGTCGATGGCGCGGTGCGCCACGCCCCGCATGCCAGCCACTCCGTCAGATCGAGCATCAGGGCGCGAACCCGGTCCGAGCCCAGCGCGGCGTCGACCGCGGCATAGGCAGCATAGCGAGCCCGGTTGAGCTCCTCGACTACGGAGGTGCCGGGCTTCGCCTTCGCCAGCAACAGGTCTAGGTCGCGCGCTTCGCCAAACACCGAGCCCAGCCAGCGCAATTCGTTCTGGAAATGCGGCACCTCGTTGCCATCGAGTAGGGATTTGAAGATCGAAAATCCGGACCGCAGCCGGCGCAACGACACGCGCGCCTGATGCAGTGCCTCGGCGTCGGCTTGGTCGAGCAGGATGGTTTCGTTCAGGCGGTACTGACGTATGCACGAGCCGGCGACTGCCTCGAAAGCGTCCGCTGCGGATGCGGTCCGGCTCAGCGCGACCCGATCCGCCTTGAACGCCTTGGATACGGGACGAAGCAGGTCGTAGCCGCGCTCGGACTTGGTCACGACGCCGAGGCGGACCGGAAAATGCGCCCCTATTGTCTTGGCCAGCGCAAACAAGGCAGCAGGCTCTCCCTGTTTTAACTCCAGCTCGAGCTCGCAGACCGGCGACTGGCGGTCACCCGCGGCAACGTAACCACGATCCAACACCAGTTCGATCGACGCCTCGCCGCTGTCGACCATCCACGTCAGGCGCTCGACCGCGACGGTGAAGATCGGAGCGACGGTGCCGGCCTCGTCGCCGAGCAGCGTCGGAATGGGGGTCCGGTCGTCGACGATCGGAGTCATGTCGGCCACCCCCATTTCCCATTCGGACCGCGCGAAGAGGCCCGCCGCCTTCGCATCCGCGACCTTGATCGTCTGCGTCCGCGCATCGCCGGACTGGCGGATGCGCAACGAGACGCCGCCCTGCGAAAGGGCCAGATCAGGTGTGTCAAAATAAACCGCGTGCATTTGCCGCGTGTTCGCCGGGCCATCGACCAGGTCGGCCCCAGCAAAGGCATCGGCCGCCGCGGCGTCCAATACCAACTTCAGTTCGACTTCCTGTGCCACCGGATACCTTCCCGCAAAATCGCGACGCCTCGTACACAGAGCAACCTGCGATAGGTTCGCTGGTTCCCGGATAGTCACAAGCTCGATCTCTGCGCAAACTCGACGCTACGGGGCGCCCAAACCATTCGCGGCCGATCTAGAAACTCGTATGTCACACTAGACGGCTTCAGTTGGACCGCCGGTGTTCTCACACCCTTCAAGAGATGCGGAAGAAGGCGTTGCTCATCGCGCGGTGAGCAAGGATGCCAGCCCATCCGCACGCGCCGCGATGCGCTCCAGGCGCGGGTATCGCAGTCCCCCCCGATAATCGATCGTCCGTGTCAGGGAGCGCCCGTCCTGCTCCCAGGTGAGCGCCACCGGAGTCGTGACCGTCTTGCGCACGGCGTCTTGGAGCGCACCGCGCGTGTAGGGCGCGCCCGCGATCGCCGTGATGCGAACCCCTGGGGCCATGCCCGCGCGGAACGCCGGTCCCGCCCACGCGACCGAGCGGACCCTGCCGTCATCTGCGACCGTCAGCCCGATCGAGTATGAGAGGTCCGCACCGGCGACTTCCTGCTCGTTCTGCTCGAATGTCGGAGTCGGCTCGGCGGTATAGGTGAGCTTCCATCCCAGCCGCTCGAGCCCTTCGGAGGTGTCCATCTTCCCATGTCCGTCGATCCAGCGATTCAGGAAGCCGGCCCAGTCGAACGGTGCGACCCGGTACAAGGCAGCGCAGAGATCGCTGAAAGTGTAGGTGCGGGCAGGACTCTGCGCTTCGGCGCCAGCGAAGAAGTTGTGCGCGAAATCGTCGACACCACGCCGCCCCTGGGATTGCTCGCGCAGCATGGAATCAACGTCGAGCCACAGCATCACGCCTTCGAGATAATAATCCTTGCGCCGCTGCCAGTCGCGCCAGGGAACCGACTGGTGGAGCATGAACGACGGGTAGTTGACGTCGTCCGACAATGGCCGCCACGCCCGCCCCGGGCGGTTGGCGACCTCGGCCGCGTCGAGCGCGAGCTTGTCGAGCGTCTCGCCGCGGCTCCGCAGCCCGGCGCGCGCGGCAAGTACGCGCGCCCAGAACTCGGTCTGCCCCTCGTACATCCAGAGTAGGCTGCCGCTCTGAGGAACGTTGGGCGTCGGCGCCCACAGGTCGGCCGGCACGCGGTAGAGCCCGTTCCAGGCGTGGACGAACTCGTGCGCGACGATGTCGCGATTGTTGAGCTGTCCGGCCCAGTCACGGAAGTAAGACGACGCCATGCCGATCTCGGCCGACGCCCGATGCTCGGTACCGCCCGAGGAGCCGTCGTCGCTCATCCGCGCCAGCACCTCATAGCGGCCGAATGGCGGCGTGCCGAACACCGCGCGCGCCTGCGTCACCATCCGACCCAAATCGTCGATGCGCTCGGCAGGGATCGCGAGATCGTCGGGTCGGGTCGCGGTCAGGTTGAACGTTACAGCGCCTGCGCCGTCCTTCGCGAGCGGCACGCGTGCGGTGTAACGTCCGGCGAGAACCGGTGCGTCGAGCAGTTGCTCCAAAGTGACCGTCTTGAAGCGGACCCTGTCGTCCTCGGCAGGGGTGACGTCGAGCGACGTCAATGCCTTCAGCCCGGTCGGCAGCAGGACCGACGGCGCTACCGCGATGTTGCGCGCATACCAGCCGGCCGGGTACAGCAGGAGGTGCTGCCATGCGATGGCCACCACGTCCGCGGAGAGGCGATCGTCGTCCGCGACGATCTGGAAGCGCACGTCGATCGTCCGTGTGCCCTCGGGAACGTCGAGGTGAAAGGCGTGCGGTTCGATCACATCCCGCCGCCACGCAAGCGGTCGCCCGTTTGCCGACACGTCCAGTCCGGCGAGCTCGCTGACGGTGAGGCTCGGCCCGTGGCTTGCCGCCTCCCAGCGCGGGTAGAGCAAGGTCATCGCGCCCGCACGCTGCACCGGCACGCGTTCGTGCACCACGAATATCCTGTGCGCCACATCGCGCGCGTCCACGTCCAGCGCAATCGTGCCTCTAAACGGGTGATCGGCCGGGGAAGCGACCGGCGTTTGCGTCAGCATCTGGACGGGCTCCAATCCGGCTGCCGCTTGCGGAGCGGCCGCGTTGGCGGCTGCAGCACATAGCGCGACTCCTGCGCTTGCCATTATCCAGTCGGGCATAGTCACCATTCGCCTCGTTCCTAACGCCCGTCGCCCAGTCATCGACCGTCCGCAAACGCGCGCACGGTCGCCGGCACGCCGATCTCGAACGGTGTCACGGTGAAACCGAAGCGGCGAGCGAACTTCCCGCCATCGATCACATAGGGGCGATCCCAAGTGAAGCCGACATCGGCAACTTCTTTGGCGAAGCGGTAGAACACACCCAGCGGACGGAGCAAGGCCAGCGGCACACTCCAGACCCGCAGCTTGCCGCCGAGCGTGGCGGCCGCCATCGCCAGTAGCGCACGCGGCGTGCGGGTGGGCGCACAGGGCATGTTCCATATCTGACCGAAATCTGCGTCCGGTGCATCCAGCAGGATCACCGCCGCGCGTGCGATATCGGGCACGTAGGCGAAGTCGTGCGGCGTATCGGCAGGGACCAAAAGCTGCGCGGGCTTTCCTTTCGCGACTTCGCCGATGGCGAGTGCCCCGAGATGCGACACCGCAACGCCAGGGCCGTAGAAATCGGTGCAGCGGAGCGCCGCCACGCGCACGCGCCCGGGCGCCGCCTGCCAGATGCGCGCTACCTCGGCCAGGATCACCGGTTTCTCGCCGACCGTGGTCATCGGCATATCCTCCGTGCGCGGCGCCGTCTGCGGGCCGAGCTGGTAGAGGTTGTCGATGAACACCAGTCGCGTACCCGCCGCAGCGCAGCCCTCGACGATGTTCGTCATCGTCTGCGGCCACACGGTGCGCCATAGCCGCGCGTCGTAGGCGAAACCCACTGCCAACACCGCCTGCGCGGCACCCTCGAGCGCAGCGCGGACGTCGCCGGCATTGAGCACGTCGCAAATCATATGCTCGACGCCCACCGGGAGGTTCGCTGGCCGTCGGCGGGTAGCGACGCGAACGCGGTCGCCTCGTGCCACGAGCTGGCCAACGATCGGCTGCCCGACTGCGCCATATCCAAATACCGTGATCTGCTGGGTCATCGTCTGTCTCCGTTCTTGTGGAACACAGGTACTCGGCGGCGGGAAACTCGAAAATTGCCGAAGATCGTTGGCCTGCTATACGTTTATCGATGAACGGCGATCCTGATTGGGCCCTATACCGGACTTTACTGGCGGTCCTCAACGAGGGGTCGCTATCGGCAGCTGCTCGCAGCCTCGGACTGACGCAGCCGACCGTTGCTCGCCATGTCGATGCTCTGGAGGCGGCGCTGGGCGCCGACCTGTTCGTGCGCTCTCAGCGCGGGCTGGATCCGACTGACCTTGCCCACTCACTTCGATCGCACGCGCAGATTATGGCCACCACGGCGGCCGCGCTACTGCGCACCGCGAGCGGAACGCTCGGCAGCGTCGCCGGCACGGTTCGGATCAGCGCCAGCGACGTCGTCGGCGTCGAACATCTGCCGCCGATCCTGGCGCGGCTGCGGCGCGACCATCCGGCGCTTGTCATCGAGCTGATGCTGTCGGACCGTGTCGATGATCTGCTCGCTCGCGAGGCGGATATTGCCGTTCGCATGACCGAGCCGAAGCAGACCGCGCTGCTCGCGCGCCGGCTGGCTCCGGTCGAGATCGGTTTCCACGCGCACCGCAGCTATCTCGAGCAGCGCGGGACGCCGGCGAGCATGGCAGACCTCTCCGCGCATGATCTTATCGGGTACGATGCCGAAACGCCGGCGCTGCGCGCGATGGCCGAGCAATTGTCACCGCTCGATCGGCAAGGCTTCGCGCTCAGGACTGACAGCAACCTTGCCCAACTTGCCGCCATTCGCGCCGGATTCGGCATCGGCCTGTGCCAGTCCGCGATCGCGCAGCGCGACCGGGCGCTGGTTCGGGTTCTTCCCGCGATCGCACTGCGCCTGCCACTCTGGATCGTCATGCACGAAGACCTGAAAACCAGCGCACGATTCCGTACTGTGTTCGACGCTTTGGTCGCGGGCTTGGGCAAGGAGGTGGTTTAAGTCCCGCTCGAGCGTGAATGCTTCACTCTGTTCGGTGGACTGTAAGCCTTAGCCAAGTCGTGCGTGTGGGCTCCCAAGACCCAAAAGTGGTCGCTCAGAGCGCCTCGCCTCCTCGCCAGCACCGGAAGTTCGTTCAGGCCTTATGCTCATCCATACCAAAGCAGTGCCACATTAGTTTCACGGTGCGCCGCTAGGCGGTTCTCGATGGCACATACTCATGGATGCTCCCGCCACGCCGATGTCATAGACTGGCTTGCGGTTTGCATCATACCTCACGAGGCTGGTGTCCGGGGCTGGCTCCGCCGTCTTCCGGCAGGGTTGGAAGAGGACGATCTCATCCAGGAAGCCTATTGCCGCCTGTCGCAGTTGCCCGACTACCAATCTGTGACCGATCCCCGTTCCTACTTCTTCACCACCGTGCGTAATCTCCTGCGTGAGCATGTTCGTCGCCAGCAGGTCGTCCATATCCTGCACCTGGCCGATCTTGATGGTTTCGAAGCAATCGATGAGGCACCTTCGCCCGAAGATGTGACCGCAGGCAAGCGCGAGTATCAACGCCTTCATGCCATCATCAACGATCTGCCGGCGATATGTCGGCAAGTCTTCGTCCTGCGCAAGATCGAGAATCTTTCGCAGCGGTCCGTCGCCAGGCGACTGGACGTCACCGAGAATGTCGTGGAAAAACGTACCGCGCAGGGGCTGAGGCTTGTTCTCAAAGCCTGGACCAGCCCTGCAAGGCGCCACGCGAATGAACATCTGGAACCCGATGCCCGACGCTGGAAATGATATCGACCGGCAGGCCAGCGAGTGGGTCGTTCGCGTGGCCGAAGACAGGCTTGCTCAGGCTGACGCTATTTACCTCGAGCAATGGCTGAATGCCGACACGCGCCACCGAGGCGCGTTCGTTCGTGCTCAGGCCGGCATGCGCGCGCTGGAGCGCGCCTTGCCGCTACGATCTGCTATCAACCAGCCTATAGCGACAGCAATCGCGCTCTTCCCTGGCCCGCCGAGTGAGATAGCGGCGCACGTCAACAAGACGCCTACCCGTCGTAATCTACTCGTCGGCGCCGGAGCGCTGGCCGCCAGCGTCATCGGCGGCGTAGCCCTGCTCCCGCTGCTGCGCACCGCGCGATATGGCAGCGGCATCGGGGAGGTCCGGCGCGTCGCGTTGGAGGACGGATCGATCGCAACGATCGGTAGTCGCAGCGCGCTGGTAACCGATATGTCCGATGCGGAACGGCGCGTCGTGATCAAGGAAGGGGAAGCCTGGTTCGACGTTTTGCCCAACCCGGCGCGGCCATTCCTTGTCTCGGCACGAGACGTCCAGGTTCGCGCGGTCGGCACTGCCTTTGCCGTCTCGGACCTGGACGACGGCATCGAGGTGATCGTTAGCGAGGGCGTTGTCGAGGTATGGCGTGGGGACGACCAGCGGCGCACACGCGTGCAGGAGGGCGAACGCCTCCGCTTCGCGCGCGATGGCTCAACATGGGCGGATGCGACTCCTAAGCCGGAGACGCTCGATGCAGCAGCCGTCACGCGGCTGTTGTCGTGGCGCGACGGCCTGATCATCCTTGATGCCGAAACGCTGGCCGATGCAGCCGCCCGCTTCAATCGTTACGGATCGATGCGCATCATTATCGCCGATCCCGAACTCGCCCGCGTCAGGCTGACAGGGCGCTTCAAGAGCAACGAGGTGCCCGCCTTTGCCCAGGCCGCTTCGACAGTCACAGGTGCAAGGGTGATGCAGGAAGGCAATACAATAACCTTATCAAGGTAGACGTTCTTCTTTGTCACTAAACTGAAACAAGAAAAGCGGCGGAAATTTAGAATTCAAGCATCCTCACTGTGTCGGATAAACGCACGGGGGAATTTTGAATGCCTAGTTATGTTGCATCGCGTGCCATGCTCTTGGCGGCGGCTGCCTGTATTACGATCTCTGCTACGCCGGCAGATGCGCGATCGCTGGGCTTCAATATCGGGCCGCAGCCACTGCGGGAGGCACTTAACAGCTTTGGTCAACAGTCGGGTATGCAGGTACTCGCCGCCGACGATATTCTCGCCGGACGCCAGGGCGGAGCGGTTCGCGGCAGCTATGACGCCCGCGTGGCGCTGGAACGGCTGCTCGCGGGAAGCGGCGTCGTCATATCGTCCTATGACGGCCGCACCGTCACGCTTCAGGCGAGTGCGCCTTCCCCTTTGGCCGCAGGGCGCAGCGCCGATGACGAGCTGCAGACGCCGGGTGCCGAAGAAATCGTCATCACCGCCAATCCCATCAAGGACAGCATCGGCCGTTCGCTCGCCGAACAGCGCGCCGCGTCCAACGTCGTCAGCGTGATCGCCGCCGACACGATCGGGCGTTTTCCCGACCAGACCGCGGCCGCAGCCCTGTCCCGCCTTCCCGGGGTCGCCGTGCAGCGGGATCAGGGTCAGGAACGCTATATCCAGGTGCGCGGCGCGCCTGCGCGGTGGACGACGGTGGCGTTCAACGGTGTCGACGTGCTGGGCGCGGGCGACCGCGTCTTCCGGTTCGACTCCGTTCCGTCGACGATTATCAATTCCGTGGTCGTCAACAAGACTCTGACGGCCGATATGCCGGCGGAATCGCTGGCAGGCCGCGTCGACATCAAGACCTATGCTCCGCTCGACAATCCGGGCCTGCATTTCGACGCTACGGGCGGGCTTGGCTTCGTCACTGTCGGCAATGGACCGCAGGAGCAGTTCGGCGGTCGCGCAAGCTGGGCCAATGACAAGATCGGGATCGTCGTCGGCGGGTCGCATTTCCAGTTCGAGCAACAGACCGACAATGCCGAACCGCGCTACGATGCGCTGGGCATCTCGCAGTTGCGCACCGCCACCTATGTCGTGACACGCGAAACGAACTCACTGTCCGGCACCATCCAGTATGAGCCCGCCCCTGGGCACCGCATCTCCGCGACGTCACTCTATTCCGAGTTCATCGATCACGAGACGCGCAACCAATATACTTTCTATCCGGCGGCCGGAAAGGGAACCCGAGACTTCAAGAACGGCAAACTCAACGATGTCGAGGTGCGCGGTCTGTTCCAGGACGGGCGTTCGTGGCGCAACACATTCTATAACGTACTCCACGGCGACCACGCGTTCGGCAGCGATTTCGAGCTGCATTGGGATGCGGGGTATACCGAGACCGAAGCATCGTCGGACGGTCCGCTGGTCGAGCAACGCCAGTCCGCGGCCCAGCGCGTGTCGCTCGGCTATGCGGTCGGGAAGAACAATCTACCTACTGTCACGCTTTACGACTCCACGGGCGGCGTCAGGAGCGCGCTCGACCAATATGCCTTCAATGAGGATCGCATCTCGATCTCCGGATCGACACAGAAGACGAAGGATTACCTCGGCAAGTTCAACGGGCTTTATCGCTGGTCGAGTTTCGGCGCCGACGCGGTGCTGCGCTTCGGCGGTCAGTTCAACGATCGACGCTTCATGGCGACCGGCAGCTATTCGAACACGCTGCCCAACGGCACCATCGGTCAGGTGGTAAACCCGCGCGTCCTTGCGGCTTCACTCGGCGTCGCGTGGAATCCGCAGTCGACCATCACGCGCAACGCCGTCAACACCGCTTTCGATCGTGGGTTCACCTTCAATTTCATCGACAACCATGCACTGGGCGACCAGGCGCGTGCAGTTTTCGCCGCGATCAGCGCTGCAAATGCGGCAGGCGGGAATTATGCTTCGCCTAAGTTCGATCCGCTCGGCGCGTTCAGGATCAACGAGCGCATCGTCGCTGGCTATGTCGAGAACAGCTGGACCTGGGACAACGTCAATCTGCTGGCGGGCGTACGCGTCGAAAAGACCCGCAATCGCTCGAACGGTCTGCTGCTGAATGCTGGTACGGTCGCGCCGATCCGCTTCGACAATGACTACACCTTCGTGTTTCCGAGCCTCCATTTGAACGTGGACCTCAGCTCGACGCTCAAGGCGCGTGCTTCGTTTATCACCGGTTCGTCGCGGCCCAATTTCACGGATCTGAGCGCGACCACGACGATCAACGACGTCAACACTACCGTGTCGGGAGGCAATCCGTTCCTCAAGCCCGAGCAGGCCAGTGGATTCGACAGCTCGCTGGAATGGTATTTCGGCAAGTCGTCCATCCTTTCGGCCAACGGCTTCTATCGACGCGTAAAGGACGTTCTCTATTCGGCAACCCGGACGGTTGGCGACGACCGCTTCGACGGCGCCGGCCTCGATCGTTCGCGGTACAATTATTCGGCGATGTCCAACGGCGAAAAGGGCAAGCTGTACGGCGTCGAGTTCAATTATATCCAACCGTTCACCTTCCTCCCCGGCCCGCTGTCGGGTTTGGGCATGGAGGCTAACGCGACCTTCCTGGGGGGCAGTTTCCGGACGCCTGCGGGCACGAGCGTCGCATCACGCGAGCTAAGCTTTCCCGGCACCTCGAAGCGCCTGTTCGGGCTGACGGGCTTCTACGAGAAATACGGCGCGTCGGTACGCCTGAGCTGGCAGCATCGCAGCGGCTGGCTCGACGAGATCAGCGACGGACCGACCGGCGATCTGTATTGGGAGCCGACCAGCCGCCTCGATCTCTCCGCGCGCTACCAGCTAACCCGGCAGGTTTCGCTGAGTGTGGACGCCAACAACCTCACCAACGAGCCGGGCATCCGATATTTCGGTCGGGAAGACCGCCCCTATGAACGCGAGAGCTTCGGCCGCCGCTTCCTGTTCGGCGCGCGGGTGTCGATGTGAGGCGCGCGCGCGCCGCAATGCTGGGGGTGCTGCTGGTCGGTGGCATCGCCGCGGCACAAGCCAGCCCCGGTCGAGGGGGAGTGGCCGATGCTTCGGCGGACACCCTCCCCCATGTGCGGTTCCAGTCCACGCCGTGGCCCGACCGGATCGTCCTGACTCCGGCGTCCGATCCTTCGGTCGCCATGTCGGTCAGCTGGCGGACGGACGATGCCATGCGCGATGCCGAGCTGGAGCTGGCGACGGCACTGGACGGCCCCGGCAGCGAGCAGCGCGCGCACCGCTGGCGCGGCACGAGTACCGCGCTGGTTACGCAGAACGGCAGCGACCGCTACCACCACGTCGGGCTGACGGGCCTGCAACCTGACAGCCGCTATCTGTACCGGGTGCGGGGCAGCGGCGGGTGGAGCGAGTGGCGTCAATTCCGAACCGCTGCTGCGAGCGACCGGCCATTCACGATGCTCTATTTCGGCGACATCCAGAACCGGATCCTGAGCGAAGGCGCGCGGGTGCTCCGCGCCGCCTATGCGGCGACGCCGAACGTTGCGCTCGTCTTGCACGCCGGCGATCTCGTCGCACAGGGCAAGGAGAACCGGCACGATGATGACTGGGGTGAATGGTCGATGGCGAGCGGTCCGGTGCTCGGCTCCGTGCCGCAGATGCCGGTTGCCGGAAATCACGAATATCGTGAGGAGAAGGGTGCAGACGGCGCGCCGGTGCACGCTCTCGGCCCGCATTGGTCGGCGCAATTCGATCTGCCGGGCAATGGTGCCCCGGGCCTGAGCGCGACGACCTATTATATCGACTATCAAGGCGTTCGGCTGGTCGCGCTCGACGGAACCTCCGCACTGGAACACGGCACCGTTGCCGCGCAGGCCACGTGGCTTGATCAGGTGCTGAAATCGCGCGGCGACCGCTTTGCAATCGTATCGATGCACCAGCCTGTTTTCACCTGCGCGCGGCCGAACGACACTGAGGCATTCAAGCGCGTGCTGGTGCCGATCTTCGAGGCACGCAAAGTCGACCTCGTCCTTCAGGGGCACGATCACTGCTTTAGCAGGACGGGTGCAGCGAAGCCGGGTGAGACGCAGGGCCCGGTCTACATCGTCTCGGTCTCCGGGCCGAAGATGTATGGGCTGAACGCACGGGCTCCAAGCACTGCCGACCGGTTCGCCGCCGATACCCAGCTCTATCACCGGCTGGACATCGATCATCGCGCCGGAACGATCCACGTCCAGGCGCTGACACCCACCGGCACCGTCTATGACGATTTCACGTTGCTAAAGGATCGGGACCGCAGAAAGCTGATCGCTGGACGGCACAGCCCGGTGTCGCGCATCTGCCAGGACGAGCTAGGCCCTGATGGACTGCGTTGTGCGGGACGCGACGTCAGCACCGCGAGATGAGATGAAGTCCCGCTCCCTTGACGCTGATTTTGAGCGTTTAAAGGTGCCTTAGCGGCTGCCCTCGTATTTTCCAGCGGGATCAAACCGGGTGATCGCCCATGCGTTCGCCGAGCCGCACCGGCCGCGCTGGCATCCAGCTTTCATCAAATTCGATTGTTCCCTGCCGGAATAGCATCACGATCGTCGAGCCAAGCAGGAAGCGTCCCATTTCCTCGCCCTGTTCGAGAGCAATTTCTTGATCGGCATAGCGCCATTCCGTCGGCGTGCCGGTACGCTTCAAATTGACGGCGCCGTGCCAAGCGGTAGCTATGCTTCCGACGATGGTGGCTCCGACTAGCACCATCACGAATGTGCCGTGCTCCGAACTCTCGAATACGCACACGAGACGTTCATTTCGCGCGAACAGATTGGGCACGCCGCGTGCAGTGACAGCGTTCACTGAAAAAAGGCTGCCTGGAATGTAGCTCATACTGGTCAATCTGCCGGCGCACGGCATGTGGATACGGTGATAGTCACGCGTCGACAGATAAAGGTTCGCAAAACTGCCATGACGGAACTCCGCTGCCAATGTGCCGTCGCCGCCGATCAGTTCGGTCGTGGTGAACCGGTGTCCCTTGGCCTGCATGATGTGATGATCGTCGATTGCACCGACTTGGCTGATCGCGCCATCTACCGGGCAGACGAAGTCAGCATGCGATAATGGGCGAATGCCCTTCTTCAGAGGCCGCGAGAAGAAGTCATTGAAGCTGGCATAGCTGGCGATGTCCGGATTTTCAGCTTCGCTCATATCCACCCCGTATCTGGCGACGAACCAGCGGATCAGCCTGGTGGTCATCGCACCGCCCCGCGCTCTGGCGATACGACCAGCTAGAAGGGTCAGGCGCTGTTTTGGCAGGGCATATTGAAGCAGGACGGTAAAGCGATCGGACATCTTGAACCCTCGAATATGGGCCAGCGGATGTAACGATCGATTGTTCCGCTACGTGAGCGTCCCATCAGCACATCCCCGAGAGCTCCCGAGACGGCGCGCTCTCGAAAGTGCACGTGAAATCATCATATGGGGAGCATGGGCGGTCGCGTGAAACGGATAGTCGGGCTCGCGGAGGCTGCCGCGAGAACCGCAACAGAGCACGAAGATGAGGGCTGCATGAGGTGTGCTGGCGGCCCGCTGATACTGCGTGGGTCACTCCCCGCTATGCTTGTTAGACCGCCGGCCGCGATAGGTCTGCTGCTTCGCTGAGTAAATGCATCCCCTCCCAGTGTTGTACGCTTGAGCGTTCCAGCATCCGGGCATGCCAGGCATGAAGGCTATCAAGCTCGGTCGGGATCTGCAGCCCAACGATCTTTGCGAAGACGAATCCGGCAATCACCGTGATGTCTGCCATCGAGAAGGCGTTCCCCGCGACATACGGCTGATCCTTCAGGACCCCGTCGAAATAACGCGCGCCGCGTAGTGCCTTGTCGCGCATGCGCACGCCCCACTCCGCATTCTGATAGAGCTCGACGTCGGGTCCCAGACCTGCCGTGGCATGATGGAAATAGACGCTGATCGCATCGAGAAATTCGATCTCGGCGCGCTTGTTCATCATGTGGATCATGCCCTGGTCGCGCGCTGTCGTGCCAGTCAGCCGCGGGGCATCACCAAGAGCATCCAGATACTGCGTCATCGCGGTGCATTCGGCGAGATACGTGCCGTCCTCGATTTGGAGGACGGGCAGCGTGCCCGAATAATTCTTCGCGAGAAACTCGGGGCGTTTGTGCTCACCCGTCCAAAGGTCAACCGAAGTGAAATTGACGTGCGACGTAAGTCCGAGTTCGGCGACAGCGATGCGCACGCGCGAGGGATAGGGCCCATTGTACCAATCATAGATCATCAACATAGTCATCTCCACATTCTACCTGCCAGATGGTAGGCATAAAGCATCTATTTCTCCCCTCTGGCATCGTCAACGACTACCTGTCAGATGGTAGACGCACCGGTGAGGCGAAGAGATGAGATCCAATTCCAAAGACGCGATCTTGACCGCAGCACGCCTCGTCGCCCAGGCCCGAGGCTATGGTGGGCTGAATTTCCGCGACCTCGCAGACGCCGTCGGGATCAAAGCCGCGAGCATCTATTATCATTTTCCGAGCAAGGCTGATCTCGGCGCCGCGGTCGCCAAGCGCTATCGCGAGGACAATGCCGACGCCTTGGAGGCCCTTGCCGTTGAGACCGGCGATCCCTTCGTCTGCCTGAAACGCTATCCCGAAACGTTCCGTACGGCGCTGACGAACGACAACCGCATGTGCCTCGCAAGCTTCATGGCGGCTGAATATGACGAGCTGCCCCAGCCGATCAGGATCGAGATCCAAGCATTTTCAGATGTAAATGTCGCATGGCTCGCCGACCGCCTGACCGAAGCAAAGTTGGTGGACGCCGGTCACGCTAAGCCACGCGGGCGCGCCATCTTCGCAGCAGTCTCAGGCGCGCAGCTTATGGCAAGGAGCCGCGCTGATTTATCGCTGTTTGACCAAATTATCGCAAACTATCAGGATGCGGGTCTGCTGCCCATGTAGCGGGCGAAGCACCGCATTACCTATCGCGGCAAAGCCGCGGCCAAGATATGTTTGGCCTATTCGGAAGCTGTGCTCTTCGCGCGTTGGAAGGCTCGACCCAAAAGCGGTCAGTGGTGACAACCGTCCGTTCTCTCAGTTCCGGTCGTTCGTTCGTCAAGGTGCTGCGGCTGGCATCACATCGCCTTGAGTACGTTACCGCCAGAACCGATTGGTTGGATAGTTTGGCGGAGCGGATCGTTCCGTTAGGCTCCCCGCAATGATCCTGGAGCAGGTTTTTGACCAACGTTGCACTCGTCGCCGGTTCAGGCGGCATCATCGGCAAGGCTCTGCTCGAAGAGATCGCCGGAACGGAAGGCTGGCATGGGGTAGCCCTGTCGCGTCGTCATGGTGATGTTGTTGCCGATCTTAGCGACGCTGAGGCAAGCCGAACTGCACTGGCGAACGTGGGCAATGTCACCCACGTTTTTTATGCGGCCTATGGCCCGGGCGGCGGCCTGGCGGAGGAGGACGAGCGCAACTCGGCCATGCTCCGCAACCTGCTCGACGGTTTGGAGGCGGCCAGCGCCCCGATCGAGAGAGTGGTGCTCTATCAGGGGGCAAAAGTTTACGGCGTTCACCTCGGACCAGTAACGACGCCATTCTATGAGGACGAAAACCCGCGACCGATCGGGCCGAACTTCTATTTTACGCAGGAACGCGAGCTACAACGGCGTCGCGCCGCGGGTGGACCGGAATGGTCGATCCTGCGACCGGACGTTGTCGTTGGTGACGCAGCCGGCAATGCCATGAATATCGCGACGGTGATCGGCACCTACGCCGCATTGTCAGCCGCGGACGGGGCAGCGTTCCGTTTCCCGGGCTCCCGTATGACCTACGATGACTGTTTAGTTCAGGTGACGGATGCACATGCGCTGGCGCGCGCGAGCCTGTGGGCCGCTACTGCCAGTGAAGCGGCGGACCAGGCGTTCAACTACGTTCACCCGCCGTTCCGCTGGCGGCGCATGTGGGAAAAGGTTGCCCGGCATTTCGGTATCGAGACTGGCGAGCCTATCCCGTTCGCACTCGCTACCCATATGCCTGCCCTCGAGCCCGTATGGCGGCAGATATGCGCGGGCTTACTCCAGACCGATTTCACGAAGGCAGTGGGGTGGAGCTTTGGAGACTTCATCTTCGGCACCGAGGCCGATGTGATCTCCGACATGACCAAAATCCGCCTTGCCGGTTTCCACGAGGATCGCGACCCGGTTGACGCCCTGATCCGAGCAATCGAACGGCAACAAGCTGCCGGTGTGATTCCTCAAATCAAGCCGGCCAGTTAGCGGGCGCTGTAAGAGCTTGGTCGGGCGCTTCGCGGGTGAGATGGCAGCGCCCTTTGGCGGCTAACGGTCGCGGGTTGCCCCACAACCGGATGTCCAGCCCCCGCATCCGAGCGCCTGTTCCAACTTGGTCAGACGCTGGATCGGCGTGCGCCCCTCGAGCAGGATAAATCGAGGTCGTTTCTCAAGCTGAATTAGCATCGATCGTTCCGGTCCAGCGGTAGGTCTCTCTCGTGGCCCGCGGTTTCACGGACAACTGCAAGCCGTGAATGCTAGCGCCTCGTGAACAGCGCCTTGGGCAAGACGACGTGGACGCCCTTGTTGCGGTCGACGAGTTCGGTGATCTCGACATCGCCTGCGACGCTGATCAGCATGTAGGCATCGTCGCGCGTCATACCTTTCTCCGCGACAAGGAAATCGATCATGTTGCGCAGCGCCTTGCGTGTCGCATGGCTGAGATCGTCGTCAAAGCCCATCGCGATATAGGCCTTGGGCGTCTCGGCCCGCGGATAGGTGATCGCCGCCTTTTTGTGCAGTACGAACTCGAACGTGCCGGTCAACGAGGTCTCCAGCGCTGTGATATCGACCTCGCCATTGCCCTGCGCGGCATGACCGTCGCCGGCTTGGAACAACGCGCCGGGGGCAAAGACGGGCAGGAACAATGTCGTCCCCGCGACGAGCGCCTTGTCGTCCATGTTGCCGCCGTTGATCGTCGGTGGCGCGCTGTCGTAGCGGCCGAACGCAGGTGGCGGCGCAACACCCATGCTGCCGAAGAACGGCGCCAGCGGCACTTCGACGCCGGGCGCGAACAAGCCGACCATGCGCTTGGCATCGAGCGGGACGATCTTCATCCGCGCATAGGGGAAATCGTCGGTCAGGAACCCCGCCCCGTACCGGAACGCGTTATAGGCATAGGGTATCGCCAGATCGACCTTGCGGATGCGCACTTCCAGCATATCGCCGGGTTCCGCTCCGAAGATCGCAATGGGTCCGGTCAGGATATGGCCGCCGGGCCCCCGTGCGCTCGCCGGTACGCCGTCATAGACGGCACGAAGCGCAGGTTCGATCTGCGCGGGCGCGACACCGGCCTTTTCCAGACCCGCCGGACTGTTGGTCAGCAACGTATGAATCACCACAGTGTCGCCTGAGCGGATCGTCAGCACCGGCTTGTCGGTCGCATCGTAATGCCCCCAGGCGACCGTCTGCGGCGTCGCCTTCAATTCGTAGGTCGCAGCGCCCGCGGGCGTTGCCACGGCAGCCAGAGCGGCAAGGATCAGGTGGCGCATCGTCATCCTCTCAATATGCCAAAGCGCAGCCGTCGGCGCGCATCTCGCTTGCCGCGGCATACACGCGAGTTGCACCGTCCATGCGATGCTCGACGCATTCGTAGCGGCCAAAGCCACCATCAGGCTCGCCGATCGTCCAGCCGATCTCGGCCAGCCGCTGCTTCGTGACGGCAGGCACACCCGATTCCAGCCGCAGCAATCCACGCGCCCCCAGCCCGGCACCGTCTTCCCCCATCGATTGCGACGAGCCCTCGTGGTGCCAGCGGGGCGCATCGCCCGCCGACTGGACCTCGAGCCCGTAGTCGACGCGGTTGACGATGATCTGCGTCTGCCCCTGCGGTTGCATGTCGCCGCCCATCACACCGAAGCTCATCCAGGGATCGCTCCCACGCGTGGCGAACCCGGGGATGATCGTCTGGAATGGCCGCTTGCCGGGCGCGTATATGTTGGGGTGGCCATCCCGAAGGCTGAAAAGCTGCCCGCGATCCTGGAACATGAAGCCGAGACCATCGGCGACCAGCCCCGATCCCATGCCGCGGAAATTCGACTGGATCATCGACACCATCATGCCGTCCTTGTCGGCGCAGCTGAAATAGGTGGTGTCGCCGTGGCTGGGCGCCTGGCCGGGATGGAGGGGATCAAGGATCCGGTCAGGGCGGATCAGCTTCGCGCGCTGGCGGGCGTATTCCTTGGAGATCAGCCACTCGACCGGCACCTTGCTGAAATGCGGGTCGGCGTAGAAGCGCGCGCGGTCCTCATAGGCGAGCCGCTTGGCTTCCGCCTGCAAATGGATCGACAGCGGCGACTGAAAGCCTGCGTCACCGAGATCGAACGTCTCCAGGATGTTCAGCATCTGCAGCGTCGCGATGCCCTGCGTGTTGGCGCCGAGGGCATGCACCTCCACGCCGCGATAGCCCGTCTGGTGCGGTTCGATCCATTCCGACCGATGCGCGGCCAGATCCTCGAAGCGCAGCCAGCCGCCGATCCGCTTGAAGTAGCGATCGACGACACGGGCGATCTCGCCGGTGTAGAACGCGTCACGCCCGCCCGCTGCGATCGCGCGATAGGTACGCGCGAGATCGGGATTGCGGAACACCTGCCCGATCGCGGGGCCTCTGCCGTCCGCGAGGCCATAGGTCCGGAAGGCGTTCGCAGTCTCCTCGATGCCGTTACCCGGCCGACGAAATGCCGCCATGCTGCGGCGGATGTAATAGGCGATGATGTCCGGCACCGGCGCGCCCGCCTCGGCGTGCGCGATCGCGGGCTCGAAGAGCTGCGCCCAAGGCAGTCGGCCATAGCGTTGGTGCATCGTCCACCAGGCGTCCACCGCACCAGGCACCGACACGGAAACGGCGCCCAGCGGCGGCAGGGCACCGCCGCGTGCCCGGGACCGCACCGTTTCCAGACTCAGGCCACGCGGTGACGCGCCTGATCCGGCCAGCCCGACGACCTTGCGCTGCTTCGGATCCCAGATCATCGCGTAGGCGTCGCCGCCGATGCCACTCGATGTCGGCTCCAAGAAACCCAGGCACGCATTGATCGCGATCGCTGCATCGACCGCCGATCCACCTCGGCGCAGGATGTCGATCCCGGCCTGCGTCGCCAGCGGATGTGCGGTACCGGCAGCGCCGTTGAGGCCGTATGCGGCGGTCCGCGAGGCGAAACTCGCGCCGACCGGGCGATCCCCCGCTGCTACGTCGGGGCGACGGAAGCGGTCCTCGCCGACGATCCAGCGCGGCGGAAGCGCGGCGGTCGCCGGCTGAGGCGCACCGCCCTGTCCCGGTCCCGGGACACCCTGCTTTCCTGCGACCCCGCGCGCGGGTCGATCATCCTGGGCCATGCCAATGCGCGGCAACACTACGGCCCCCGGCAAGGCGGCAAGGAAAGTTCGACGACGCATAGAGGACGCTCCCGGTGCTGATACCCGATCCTCGCTGGCTCGGCAGGCGAGTGCAAGCAGTTGATACGGGCAGCGGCGCCGTCGCGCCCACTTACCGCAGGTGGACAGTCGCAATGGCCAAGCCGCTCGTCTTTCAGTCGCGCGGAGCGCGGGCGATCACTGCTTGGGCTGAACGAAGGCGGGCCTTCCATATCTTCACCGATGGATGCCCCGACGCCAGGCTGGCAAGCCGCCCTTCTATCTGCGCAGCCTCTCGCTTAGCTGCCTCAAGCTCGGCAGCTGTTGGTGCAGGTTGAATATTGGCGCGCGCGTGCGCGCCGGTGCGTCCCTTGCTCTTGGTCATGGGCCACCCGATGGTCTTAGATGCGGGACGCCGTCAATGAGGGATAGCATCGAAGACGCTGCGTCTCGCTACACGGACCCAATTGCGGTCGCTCATGCTTCCTTAGCAGCGGTCCAAAACTGGCCGTTTGTTCAGCTCTGATGCTGGTTTATTTCGGCTGAAGACAAGCCCGACCTTAATTGTGTTATCGCGTTATCTAACGGTCACGTCGCCCCCGCGAACGCGGAGGCACTGATCGCGGCATGGATGAGCCCGCCCGCCTGAGCGCCGACGTCTGGCCTCGCCAGATCGACGGTCGCCGTGATCAGCTCGTCGTCGCTGCCCACCACTCGGCCCGTTCTTCTATCTTATCGGGGAACAGCCACCAGCATCCATCTCGTGACAGATTAAGGTACCGCTCCCGCGATCACCCATGTTTTCGAACATCCTCTCGCCGGTCCCAGTGTGTCGGCTACGACTCGCGCGGGGCATCGCCTCGGTGACGATCAGCTTGACACGGCCATAGCAGGCGAGGATGCGACCAGGCTTCCATTGCGGATCGACGAAGGTCATGCCGGCCTGCTCGGCGGCGGCCTGCCAGCGACTGTTCACCTACGTCCGGTGATGGGGCATGAGCAGGATCTCGTCCGGCTGGGGCGGACCGCGGAACGAGATCAGGCAATCTGGCCAGCAGGGCCGCGCGGTCGGTCACGGACGCTTCGGGACGCCCGACCACGCTGGCGGTCAGCGGGCCGCGTACTGCGCAAGAGGTCCAGCGGGCGTAATCGTCGGGCAGTCGACCATAGGCGGCGCCCGAGCCAGAACGTACACCCGCTTGTCGGCGGTTTTAACATCGCGGAAACGGGCCTCGTCCAGCAGGCTGCCGATGCCGATTAGCACGGTATCGGCGCTGCCCGCACATTGTCTGGCGGCACTCTCGGCTAGATCAGTTCGTTCAGATCATCGCCAAAATTGCCGACGGCATGTAGTAGACGATGTGCACGTGTGTTCCCGTCTCAATCGTCGGTGAGCGCAATCAGGCACATCTGTCTTGGCACTGTCGCACCGCACCACGATTCCCCACGCAGGCGTGCCGGCGACAGGATCGGGAAGCACCGTGCTGCATTCGAGCTCACCGCAGAATTCCTGGCTTTTTCCGCTCACCGGAGCCGAACCACGCGACGCACCGATCCTTTGAGGGCGTCACGCCGTACCAACGATAGCCTATGCTGCGCCGCAATGAAGCGTTTGTTCGGTCTCCAATATCTGCGTGCGCTCGCCGCGTGCAGTGTCGTAGCGTATCACGCGGCCGACCGGGCGGGACTTTCGTTCGTCGCCGGTGAAGCAGGCGTCGACCTCTTCTTCGTGCTTAGCGGTTTCCTGATGTGGGCGATCACGGACGCGACGAGCCGTCCGGGCCGCTTTCTCGCCGATCGCGCTAGGCGAATCGTGCCGAGCTACTGGATCGTGACGTCCGTCATGCTCGCCGGCGCGATCGCCGGGCTCTTCCCGGCCGTCCGGCTCACGATTGCCCATATCGTCACGTCTTACGCATTCGTGCCGACGGTCTCACCTAGCAATGGTCAGGTCTGGCCTCTGCTCGTTCCGGGTTGGACACTTAACTACGAAGCAGGGTTCTACCTGCTGTTCGGCGCCGCACTCTGGCTGCGACGCCAGATACAGCTCGCGGCGCTGACGATCGTGCTGCTTGCGCTCGCGCTCCTGCATCCTCTGATCGATAGCGATCACGTCCTGCTACATTTCTATACGGATCCCCATATCGTTGAATTTCTCGGCGGCATGTGGCTGGCGCAGTGCTGGCGGAACGCGATGTTCGCGCGCGCGGTTGCCGGACCAATCTTCGTCGTGGCGACCTTGGCACTGTTCGTACTCGCGCGGGCTCTGCCGTTGGAATGGCCGAAGGCGGCGCGTTATGGCTTGCCCGCGCTCTCCGCTGTTGCCGCCATGCTTGCCTATGAACGGCGTCCCGCAGGTATCACCGATGTGCCTGCGCTCCGGCTTCTTGGAGATGCGAGCTATTCCATCTATCTTTGGCATGCGCTCGCCATGTCGGTGACAGCAATGATTGCGGCCAACCTTCACCTCTCCGCGACACTGGCTATCTCCCTTCATTTCGCAGCTGGGATGGCGACGGGGCTACTTGCCTATGTCATGATCGAAGGCCCCTTGATGGCGCACTACTTCCGATACCGTCGTCGACGCTCCCAAGGGCAAGGGTGTACCCGCGGACCGGCAAGTACCGGCCCTGAATAGGCTAATGAATGCCGACACGCTGAAGGCTGCAATGGCGGCGCTTGAGGACCACAACAGCGAAATGATCCTGCCGAGCACGCTCGCTGTGCGCAAGGCGAGGCACAGCGTCGGCGCTCTCACCAAATGGCAGATCGTCCAGATCAGTGCCGGCATCATCATCGCCCTTGCGGGAGGAATGGTGTGGAGCGACCTACTGGCGCGACCCGGACTGCTCTTCGCCAACGGGCTGCTCATCAATTTCTTCGGGGCAGCCATGATCGCTCTTGGAGTAGCCGGTCTCACCCATGCCGTGCGGGTTGATGTAGCCGCTCCCATCGTTGAAACCGAAGGGCATATGGCCCGGCTGCACCGGATCAAGCTGGTATCCGGCTGGATGGTCGGCGCGAGTTGGTGGGTGCTGTGGCTCCCCATTCACGGCCGTGTCCGTCCGGCTGCTGTGGGGCACGGACATGCTGGCTCCGATCGGCATCAGTGCGTGGCTCATCACGACCCTAGTGAGCGGGGTAGTTGGGTGGGCCGGCATGTGGGGACTGCGCCGCTGGGCGCTCCAGAACGGACGGACGCATCTCGCCACGCAGATGGATGACCTGATGACCGGCCGCAGCTTTCGGGAAGCGCATCAGCGGCTCGTTGAGGTTTCTCGCTTTGCAGCGGGTTAGTCGTTTAGAGAATGCGGGTTACATCCTGATCTCCCCCCAAAACGCGTTGACCGTTTGGGGATGCCTCGCCGATCTACCGAATGGCCGGAATGGGTCGAAAGGCTTTCGGCTGATCCCGACCGCGGGGACCCATGAGCAGACGTTCAGGTGCCCTTCCCCGCCTCCCAACTTCAGCCATTCGTTCATCGGGCTGGACGGCACCGCTCAGCGGCCGATCAGTTGCCTGGACGGCTTAAAAGGAGAGGAAAGCGGACGTCGCCAGAACGCAACTGCAGCGCGTACGGGTATACGTGGGTGCCTCGATCAGCAGCGAGGCCTTAGCTTTCGAGTGAGAGCCGAAACCCCTTTAGCGAGTAGGCCAGCAGCTAGCGCGATGATCGCCATGCCAGCAATCCAACGTGCTTTTGGAGCAACCGCGAAGCCCGACAACACCGTCCAGTAGGCCCCGAGGAACAGGAACAGCACGACGCCACAGCCGATCTCAAGGCCCCACGATAGAGGGTCTGATCCTCGATATCTGTCCGGTTCCATGCCATCTGCATACACAACGAGCCCAATTGTTGCGAACGTCAGCAATCGAGCCGCACCTGCCAAAGAACCAGCCTGGTGCCCGTCGGGTGGATGATCGGCGGATGATCTCGGGTATCGTCCACGTGTTGAAGGTCGGCTGTCGTTGGTGCGACTGCCCGGCAGACTATGGCCCGCCGACGACGATCTACAATCCTGTCCTGAGCCTGTCGAAGGGCGCTTCAACCGCTGGTCGCAACGAGGGTTCTGGCTGCAATTGCTCGCGGCGCTGGTCGACGCAGGCGTGGTGACCAAGAGCACCGCGATCGACAGCACGTACATCAAGATCCAGCGTGCGGCATTTGGCGCAAAAGAGCCTGCCCTGAGCGTGTCGAAGGAGGGCGCTCGACGCAAGCGGTTGGACGATCGCGTGGCGGCTGGACCACCAAAATCCATGCGCTCACCGATGTCGTCGGCCGTCCCCATGCCTTGATGCTGACGCCGGGCAACGTCAGCGACATCAAGGCTGCTCCCGCTCTGCTCAAACGCGCCGGGCGTATGCGATACCTGCTTGGCGACAAACCTGTCCTGAGCTTGTCGATGGGGGATACGACGCCGATCGCCTCCGCCGCGCGCTCCGTGAGGTAGGTGCCACGCCCGTCATTCCGGGACGCTGCAACCGAAAACGAGCCGTCCGCTACGACAACGAGCGATACCGCGCTCGCCACCTCGTGGAGAATGCCTTCTGCCGCCTCAAAGATTTTCGCCGCGTCGCAACTCGCTATGACAAGCTCGCCGTCAACTTCCTCTCAGCCGTGGCAATCGCAACCGCCATCGCGTTCTGGCTGTGAATGAGTCTAACCATAGGCGGACTGGCTCTCGCCATGTCCGGCTGCGCCACGCCGCCCGCTCCCGTGCAGCCGCCACCGGTTGTCGCGACGCTAACTCCGCCCCCCCCCCCCGCCGATGCCGGGAGGTGGCTATATCGGCATGAAGAGTCCGACCAAGCGCGCCGACGGCACCGATTTCACGCCCAATTTCGACAATACCGATCAGGCCGCCGTTTGGCATCTGCGCGACGCATTGAACCTCGCCGCGCTCGGCTGCGACCGGGCAGGTGGCGGGGTAGTCGAGCCTTATAATGCGTGGATCGAGACGCATGCCGCCGTGATCGGTCGCTACTACCAAGCCTACATTCGGGAATGGCAGGCGCCCGATTGGTGGGAGTGGCAGCGTGTCTATGATGACAATCAGACGCGCATCTACAATTTCTACGCGCAGCCGGCGATGCGGGCGGCCTTTCGCGCGGTGGCACGCGTGGAGATCGCGCAGGTCGGTCAGGTCGCCGATGACGATCTACCGGCCTTCGCCCGAACGGCTCTGCTACCGCTCGACCGCCCGTTCGTTGAATTCTACGCGGCCTATGGCGCATGGCGCGACTATTATCAGCCGGCTCCGCCACCGGTGGTGCGAACCATCGACGTACCCATTGTGGTGAGCCCGCCGGCCGCGATCGCGACGCTGGGCGGCAATGACACGGTTGCGGCCGACACCGAAACATCGCCGGCTCTTGCGCCCGCCGATGCCGCGATCCCCGCGCGCCCTTCGCCTCTGACGCTGAGCGGCAATGACACGGTGGCGGCTGACACCGAAACGTCGCCGCTCTTGCGCCCGGCGATGCCCGATCCCCGCGCCTCCTTCGCCTCCGTGACAGGTCGCCACCTTCGGCACGTCAGGGGTGAGGACGAAGCGCGCAACCATCGATCATGACGGGCTCCCTGGACGGGGTACCGGCCCCCGACCTGTGACCCCGCAAAACACGCCTTCCCCGCCTCGCCTGCCAGCTATTTGTAGCGGCTTTGATGCAATCATGCCACGCGAGACGAGCGCCGCTATGGGCGTAAACTGCCGGCAGCGCGGGGCTGGCACGACGGAAATGACCCGACGCCGGCGCCAGCCGAGTTCAGCGTCGCAGGCGGGCAAGCCGCGCGCGAAGCATCTGCTATCGCGCCTCATCCGATGTTCGATTTGCGGGTCGAGCTACACGATAAGCGGCAAGGACTATTATCGGTGTGCCGGCCAGAAGGAACGTGGCACCTGCACGAACACGATTTCCGTTCGTAAGGAACCCATCGAGACGGCGACCCTCGCCATCCTGCAAAGCCATCTCCTTTCGGAGGAACACGCGCGGATCTTCGTCGAGGAGTTTCAGCGAGAGGCAGCGCGGTTGGTCAGACTGGACAGCCACGCGGACGAAGCCGGGCAGGTCCGGCGTCAACAACTCGAGGTGGAGCTTTCCAACCTCACGCAAAATCTTCTGGGCGGCCTTGTCAGTCCCATCCTGATGGACATGATCTCGCACCGCGAAGCTGAACTCGCGCGGCTGTCGGCGCAGCGGCGCGCAAACCCGCGGATATCCTGCCGCATCCGGTCCTGCTGCAGCGCTTCAGCGAGAAGGTGACCGCGCTCCGGACGTCGCCGAACGGTGTCACTATCCGTTCCGAGGCGACGGCAGTGCTTGCGACGCTGATCGAGAGTGTGACGATCTACCCGCATGGCAAACATGGTCCCGAGGCCGGGTGGTGGCGAAGGTGTCGGATTTGCTGGCGTTTGCCGTGAACGACAACGCCGCCCGTGAGGGCGGCGGTTGTGGTATGTGAGGGGTTGGTTGCGGGGACAGGATTTGAACCTGTGACCTTCAGGTTATGAGCCTGACGAGCTACCGGGCTGCTCCACCCCGCGACATTCGCGTTAGCGAAGGGGGTATGAGACATGGTGAATGGGTTTTGAGCGTTCCTTGTTCGTATCGTCGCACGGGCTTCAATGCCTGGCGACGACCTACTCTTCCATCGCTTGAGCGATAGTACCATTGGCGCAGGCGGGTTTCACGGCCGAGTTCGGAATGGGATCGGGTGGGACACCGACGCTATAGCCACCAGGCAATGGAGCCGGTGCGACGATACGTTGGGGAATGCTTGGGTACCCCACTTTGGCTTTCGCCTTGGTGGGGTTTTAAAATCGATACCGTGCACGTTTTGGTTGCCAGCCTCTCGGAACACCGAGTGCTGGTGTATTTGAACCAATCCCTCGACGGCGAGGGGATTGGCAATCTGGCGTTCGACTTGGGTAATCATCCGCACGCATCTGATGGCTAGCTGGTGACCCAGTGTTGTCATTGATGGTGTGAGACTCTCAAGCGCGAATAGAGCAATTAGTATCGGTTAGCTCCATGCGTTACCGCACTTCTACATCCGATCTATCAACGTCGTGGTCTCCGACGGCTCTATGAAATCTTATCTCGAGGGAGGCTTCCCGCTTAGATGCTTTCAGCGGTTATCCCGTCCATACATAGCTACCCAGCTGCGCTCCTGGCGGAACGACTGGTACACCAGAGGTATGTTCAACCCGGTCCTCTCGTACTAGGGTCAACTCCTCTCAAATTTCGACGCCCACGGCAGATAGGGACCAAACTGTCTCGCGACGTTCTGAACCCAGCTCACGTACCACTTTAATTGGCGAACAGCCAAACCCTTGGGACCTGCTCCAGCCCCAGGATGTGATGAGCCGACATCGAGGTGCCAAACAACCCCGTCGATATGAGCTCTTGGGGGTTATCAGCCTGTTATCCCCGGCGTACCTTTTATCCGTTGAGCGATGGCCCTTCCACGAGGGACCACCGGATCACTATGACCGACTTTCGTCTCTGCTCGACTTGTCAGTCTCGCAGTCAGGCGGGCTTATGCCATTGCACTCTAACAGACGGTTTCCGACCGTCCTGAGCCCACCATTGCGCGCCTCCGTTACTCTTTAGGAGGCGACCGCCCCAGTCAAACTACCCGCCACAGAGGGTCCCTGTTCCGGCTTACGAAACGAGGTTAGACATCAGAAACAAACAGGGTGGTATTTCACCTATGGCTCCACATCAGCTGGCGCCGATGCTTCAAAGCCTCCCACCTATGCTACACAGTTTCTTCCTAATGCCACTCTGAAGCTGCAGTAAAGGTGCACGGGGTCTTTCCGTCTAACCGCGGGTACTCCGCATCTTCACGGAGAATTCAATTTCGCTGAGCATGTCCTGGAGACAGTGGGGAAGTCGTTACGCCATTCGTGCAGGTCGGAACTTACCCGACAAGGAATTTCGCTACCTTAGGACCGTTATAGTTACGGCCGCCGTTTACCTGGGCTTCATTTCAGAGCTTGCACCCCTCCACTTAACCTTCAGGCACCGGGCAGGCGTCAGGCCCTATACGTCGTCTTGAAGCCGACTTAGCAGAGCCCTGTGTTTTTGCTAAACAGTCGCTACCCCCTGGCCTGTGCCCCCTCAAAGTGCTTGCGCATAGTGAGGGCCTCCTTCTTCCGAAGGTACGGAGGCAATTTGCCGAGTTCCTTCAGGACACTTCTCTCAAGCGCCTTGGTATACTCTACCTGACCACCTGTGTCGGTTTCGGGTACGGTCTATACGGTGGGGCTATTTCCTGGAACCATTTCGAAGCCATCCCAATCCGATAAGGGATGACAACACACATGATCCGTCACACACCACCAGGCCCACGAATATTAACGTGGTTCCCATCGACTACCCCCTTCGGGCTCGTCTTAGGGGCCGGCTCACCCTGCGCGGATTAGCCTTGCGCAGGAACCCTTGGTCTTTCGGCGAGAGGGCATCTCACCCTCTTTATCGCTACTCATGTCTGCATTCGCACTTCCGATACCTCCACGACCCATTACCAGATCGCTTCACAGGCTTACGGAACGCTCCGCTACCGCGTACCATATAAATGGCACACCCTAAGCTTCGGCACGTATCTTGAGCCCCGTTACATCTTCGCCGCAGGACCTCTTGTTTAGACCAGTGAGCTGTTACGCTTTCTTTAAAGGATGGCTGCTTCTAAGCCAACCTCCTGGTTGTTTTGGAAGTCCCACATGCTTTCCCACTTAGATACGATTTGGGGGCCTTAGCTGTAGGTCAGGGCTGTTTCCCTTTTGACGACGGACCTTAGCACCCGCCGTCTGTCTCCCGCATATCACTC